>CAVQKY010000001.1:0-101836 GCA_963713215.1 uncultured Pseudomonadota bacterium
AGTCGCGTGATCCTACGCCGCCCCTTCGCGAAACACAATGGCCAAACCTACTGGCCGGCCCACTCAACGTATCGCGGAAGGGTTTTTTGGCCGGCAAGATAGTGATTCCCCGCATAAATATTCAATGGGAGCATTCGTCGGAAAAGGTTGGTTCGATGAGGCGGCCGAGGCATATATAGGCACAGGAGTGATCAGCTTCGCAAGTCCTATTTCCTTGTTTCGCGAAAGAGCGGCGACTCGGCCAGCGTGAATAGCACGACCTCTTCGCCCGTGACCGTGCTGATGTCGTGATGCAGGCTCACGACTTGACGCCGGTCACATCTTGGATCATGGATTCCATGACCGGCCGCGCTGTTTCGACGAGGTGGATTCGCACTTGTTTGAGCAGGTCTCTTCCTTTCTCGGCCGGGAGCGATGCGACCAATTGCTGTTCTGCCACGGTCAAGACGCCTTTGAGTCGGACGACGAGAAGATCGCCGATCAGATATGCGTGGATATCCTTGGGTCCCCGACCCATGTAATCCTGTTCAAAGCGCGCGATTCCTTCGCATACGGCGGCTTCGATTTCTCCTTGTGTCTTCATACGCACCTCGCGCATGCCCGAATTCCAATTTTATTTCACCGCTGGCAGTTTGCCACGCCACGCGACAAAACATGGAGAAACGGTGCTTCGCGCACTTCAGCTACATCCTACCAAAGGGTGCATTAGCGTCGAAAGGGATTGTGTTCGGCCGATAATGCCCTATAGTTGTAGTAGAAGAAAACACGGATTGCAGCCCTCGTGAAACTTCCGCGGGCGGCAACGCAGGTTCTGAAGCGAAGTTTTCGGATGACTATATAAAGAGCAACCCGGCTGGGCCGGGGGGCTCGTTAACGAGTAAGCCGACGTGGTGGAATACCTTCGGGTGTTCCGCCACGTCGGCTTTTTTTGTTTTTCGGTCACGCTATCGCGAATGACCACCTCAGGACGAACTCAATGGACAAGACCGAATCAACGATGGCTCAGCAGCTTGCCGAGGTGGCGAAACATTCCAACGCAGCGGACGGGCCGCGCACCACGCGCGTGGCCGTCGTTATGAGCGAGGACACGCTGGTGGTCACGCTGCACGAGGCGTTGACGCCTGCCGAGAGGCGTTGGCCAGCAGCCCGGCGGGGCCGCCAAGGTGCGGGAGTTCCACAGCAGTTGTTTCGCAACTCGGCTGACTCGCTGCGGAAAGAAATCGAGAGAATCACCGGCCGAAAGGTGCGCGAGGCGGCCGCCGAAGTCGATCCGGCCACAGGAAGCGTCGTCCATGCATTCACGACCGGAACGACGTGCAGGTGTTTCTGCTTAATGGCCGGATGCCAGCCGACACGTTGGTGCAGAAAGGACTGGGACACCGCCATAACATCGGAGGTTTTGAATGAGTCATTTCGTGACGAAGGAACGTCCTGCTAGGTGAAGTCATGCAGGACGCGTACGAGCGGTTTCATAGGGCGATTGAGGCCGCCGCTACGGGTGAACCGATTGACTTTGGGCCACGCTGACAATGTCGATGATCAAACTTCGCGTGCTCGATTGTCGATGACCATCGGGCCAAGGCCGATACGTTGTCCTCGCTGGTCGCCAAATGGGGACACGAAGTTCGTCATGCCTATGATGGCGTTACGGGTTTGGCCTTGGCCGCTGCATTTCGGCCCGACGTGCTGCTGTTAGACATTTTAATGCCGAACGTGAGTGGTATTGAAGTGGCAATACAAATGCGACGACAGAATCGCTTGAAGCATTGCAGCAGCTACCAACCGAACGAAGTGCAGGAAGATTTCCATTACGTATTGCTGTGCACCTGCGAGGCACGCGGCATCCAGCGCGAGGTGAGCCTGTTCATGCTCCAGGACGATAGCCTGCGACCCGGCGATCACGTCCTCGTGCATGTCGGTTACGCGATCCAGAAAGTCAGCGAGGACGACGCACGCGCATCCTGGACCTTGTTCGACGAAATGCTGGCCGCCGAAGCCGCCGCGACCGGGCCTCCCCGGCGAGTCGCCGGCGATGTGTAACACCTGCGGCTGCAACGTCACGCACGCCAACCGTCATCTCGTCGGGGCCGGCGGTGTGCTGGCGCGAACGCGACACGGCACGGAATCCGTAGAAGTGTTGTCGGGGCTCCTCAGCGCCAACGATCGTGCCGCGGCCCACAACCGCAAACATCTCGCGCAGCACGGCGTGTACGCGGTGAACCTCATGTCCTCGCCCGGTGCGGGCAAGACCGCATTGCTCGAAGCGACGATCGAGGCGCTCGGCGACCCCGGGCGCGTGGCCGTCATCGAAGGCGATCTCGAAACCGAAAACGATGCGGAGCGCATCCGCCGAAAGGGCGTCACCGCCATCCAGATCACAACCGGCAGCGCCTGCCACCTGGATGCCCACATGGTGCACGAGGCGCTGCACCGGCTCGACCTCGACGCGCTCGATCTGCTGTTCATCGAGAACGTCGGCAATCTCGTGTGCCCGGCGAGCTTCGATCTCGGCCAGAACCGCAACGTGGCGCTGCTCTCGACTCCGGAAGGTGACGACAAACCGGCCAAGTACCCGGTGATGTTCCGCGCCGCGGACCTCGTCCTGATCAGCAAAGCCGACCTGCTGGAAGTGCTCGGCGACTTCGACGTGGCACGGGCAACGGACTGCGTGCGTGCGCTCGCAAGTCCGGCGCCGGTCATCCCGATCTCTGTCCGCAGTGGCACCGGCATGCACGACTGGCTCGACTGGGTCGGGAGGCGGCCGTGACGCGCTCGGCGCGCGAGTGGCTCGACGTCGTGCGCGCACTGGCACCGCCCGAGGGCTTGCGGGTCATGAACGTCTGCGGCGGACACGAGCGGGCCATCTCGATGGCGGGCCTGCGCGCCGCCCTGCCCGAATCGATCGAACTGATTCCCGGGCCCGGCTGCCCGGTGTGCATTTGCCCGGAGGAGGATGTCTACGAAGCGATGCAGATAGCCTTGCGCGAGGACGTGATCCTGGTGGCATTCGGCGACATGCTGCGCGTGCCGGTGAACGTGCCGCGGCGCGAGCCCCGGTCACTGGAGGCGGCGCGCGCGGCCGGCGCCGACATCCGGCCCGTTGCATCGCCTGGAGCTGCCGTTGCGCTCGCGCGGGCAAACCCCGCGAAACCGGTCGTGTTCTTCGCGGCCGGCTTCGAGACGACGACGGCGCCCGTCGCCGCCATGCTGAAGCAGGGCGTGCCCGACAATCTCTACGTGCTGCTCTCGGGCCGCCTGACCTGGCCGGCTGTAGCGATGTTGCTCGGGAGCGGCACGCCCGGCTTCGAAGCGCATCATTGCGCCCGGGCACGTGTCGACCGTGATGGGGCCGGAGGAATGGGAGTTTATTGCGGCCGAGCACGGCATCCCCGTGGCCATCGCAGGCTTTCGGCCGGACACGTTGCTCGCGGCGCTCGCCTCCGTATTGCGGCAGCGGGCCGGCGGTCGTGCTGCGCTCGAAAACTGTTACCCGCGAAGTCGTGCGCCCGGGCGGCAACGCCGTGGCGCGCCGGCAGCTCGCCGAGGTCATGGACGTGGCCGACGCAACCTGGCGAGGTATCGGCACGATTCCCGGTTCGGGGTTTACGCTCAAGGCGGAGTATGCTGAACGCGACGCCCGGTTGCGATTTCCTTCCTACTCCGACGCGTCGCGCAAGCGCGTTGGCGAAATGCCACCCGGCTGCGACTGCGCGCAAGTCGTGCTCGGGCGCATCCGGCCGACGCAATGCCGCCTCTACGGTGTGGCGTGCACACCGCGGAAGCCGATCGGCCCCTGCATGGTTTCCGACGAGGGCGCCTGCCGCATCTGGTGGTCGGCGGGCTACCGGGAGAACGAGTCGCGGCCCGCACGAAGGCCTTCCGTTGGCTGAGACGGCCGTAGAGTGTCCGGCTGGGAAAGCCCTACCCCCGATCCCGTCGTTTCCCGAGGCGTGCAAAAACAGCCATGCGCATCCGGCTCGAAGGGCGCGTGCAAGGGGTCGGCTTCCGGCCGTTCGTGAGCCGGCTGGCCGACGGCTATGCGCTCACCGGCTACGTGCAGAACCGCACGGGCGAAGTGGAGATCCTCGCTTGCGGGGATCCGGCATCGCTCGCGGGCTTCTGCCGTGACCTCGTCGCCCGCGCACCGCCGCTTGCGGAGCCGCGCCTGCTCGAGTGTGTGGCCGCCGCGCCGGAGCCGGCCGCGGGCTTCGAGATACGCGCGAGCGAAGCTGGCAACGCCGCCCGGGTGTTCGTACCGCCGGACTCATTTCTCTGTGACGACTGCCGGCGCGAACTCGGGGATCCGGCCGACCGTCGGCACGGCTACGCGTTCCTCAATTGCACGCAGTGCGGTCCGCGCTACACCTTGATCGAGGCCATGCCCTACGACCGCGCGAACACGAGCATGGAGTCCTTCGCGTTGTGCGCGGACTGCCGGGCGGAGTACGCGGATCCTCTGGACAGGCGTTTTCATGCGGAGCCCACGGCCTGCCCGGCCTGCGGTCCGGAGCTCCGGCTCTGCGTCGGCGGCCGCAACTCAGAGCGTGGCGAGGCCGCGCTCGACGGCGCCGTCGAACTGTTGTCTGCCGGACGGATCGTCGCGGTGAAGGGCGTCGGGGGCTACCACCTCGTCTGCGACGCGAAGAATGCCGTTACCATCCGGCGCCTGCGCCGGCGCAAGCACCGGCCGCACAAGCCCTTCGCCGTGATGGTGCCGCTCGAGGGGCCCGACGGGCTCGATGCGGCCCGGCGACTGGCCGAGATCACCGCGGTCGAGGCCGGGGCACTGGGTTCCCCGGTCCGGCCCATCGTCCTCGTGCGCGCGCGGCGCCCGCTGCGGCTGCCCGTGGGCATTGCGCCGGGACTTGCGGAGCTCGGCCTCCTGCTGCCGTACAGCCCGCTGCACCAGTTGCTGTCGTCCCGCTTCGGTGGCCCGCTCGTGGCCACGTCGGCAAACGTCAGCGGCGAGCCCGTCGTGACGGATGCCGGTACCGCCGAAGCGCGCCTCGGGTCGGTCGCGGATGCTTTCCTGCATCACGACCGGCCCATCCTGCGGCCGGCGGATGACGCAGTCGTGCGCCAGAGCGCCGGCCGGGTTCGTCCCCTCAGGCTCGGGCGGGGCAATGCACCCCTCGAGGCCGGATCGTCGTGGCGCATGTCGCTGCCGACGATCGCGGTCGGCGGCCAGATGAAAACCACCGTGTCGCTCGCCTGGGACAGCCGCGTCGTGGTCTCGCCGCACATCGGCGACATGGACTCGCCGCGGAGCCTCGACGTATTCGAGACGCTGGTGTCCGACCTGCAGCGCTTGTACGGCGTCCGTGCCGAACGCATCGTTTGCGACGCGCATCGTGGCTACACGACCCACCGCTGGGCGAATCGGGCGTCGCTGCCGGTCGTTCGCGTCCAGCACCATCGTGCGCACGCGTCCGCCCTGGTTGCGGAATACGGCCTTCCAGGGCCGTGGCTGATCTTCACCTGGGACGGGACGGGTGCCGGTGATGACGGCACGTTGTGGGGCGGCGAAGCGTTGCTTGGCACGCCGGGATCCTGGCGCCGCGTCGCGAGCCTGCGCCCGTTCCGCTTGCCCGGGGGCGAACGTGCCGCGCGCGAGCCCTGGCGTTCTGCCGCCGGCCTGTTCTGGGGATCGGAACTGCCCTGGCACGACGGGTCCGCCCAGATGGACATGGCAAAAGCCGCGCACGACAAGGGACTCAACAGTCCGTTGACCAGCGCGGCGGGCAGGCTATTCGATGCGGCGGCCGCGTTGATCACCGGCGTGCGCAATGTCAGCTACGAGGCCGCCGGGCCGATGCGTCTCGAGGCGCTGTGCCGTACCCGCGCCTGGCCGCTTTCCCTTCCGCTCGTGCGGGACCTCGACGGGGTACTGCGCAGCGACTGGCGGCCGCTGCTCGGCCCGCTCGCCGACCTGCGCGTGTCGCAGGCGAGTCGCGCAGAGAGCTTCCATGCGGCGATGGCCGGCGTCGTTCGCGACCAGGCGCAATGGCTGCGGCGCGAGGTGGGGCTGCGCCGCGTGGGACTGACGGGCGGCGTATTTCAGAACCGCGTGCTCGCGGAACAGGCGGTCGACCTGCTCGAGCAGGCGGGCTTTGAGACCTTCCTGCCGCAGCGCCTGCCCTGCAACGACGGGGGACTCAGTTTCGGCCAGGCGGCGGAATGCGCGGCACTGGACGCCGGCCTGGATCCGTGCTGACCGACACCCACATCGCGCTCGCGCACGGCAACGGCGGCCGCTTCATGCGCGAACTGATCGAGGACATCTTCGTCCGGCACCTCGGTGGACTGGATGCCCAGGCCGACGCGGTGCCGGTGACGCTCGACGGCGAAGCCATGATCACGACGGACGGTTTCACCGTCCAGCCGCTCGAATTCCCGGGCGGCGATATCGGCTCCCTGGCCGTGCACGGCACGGTCAACGATCTCGCCGTCGCCGGCGCCCGTCCGCGCATACTGACCTTGAACGCGTTCATCGAGGAGGGGCTGGAGATCCTGCTGCTCGATCGCATCGTCGCGAGCCTCGCCCGGGCCGCCGCGGCCTGCGGCGTCAGCGTCGTCGCCGGCGACACGAAGGTGCTGCGCCGGGGAGAGGGTGGCGGCCTGTATCTCGCGACTACTGGCGTCGGTAGCCGCATCGCCGCGCCGGTGCGTCCGGCGCTTGCGAACGTGCGTGAGGGTGACGCGGTGATCCTGAGCGGTACGATCGGCGATCATGGCACGGCCGTGATGCTGGCGCGGGAAGAGTTCGATCTCCGCGGGGAGCTTTATTCGGATTCGGCGCCGGTCATCGATCTGTGCGAGGCGCTTTTGCGCTTCCCCGGCCTGCGCTTCATGCGCGACCCGACGCGCGGCGGCATTGCTTCGGTTGCACACGAAATCCGCCGTGCGACGGGATTCGGTATTGCCTTCGGTGCAAACCTGCCGATCAGTGAGCCCGTGCAGGCCGTGTGCGACATGCTCGGATATGACCCCTGCTACCTCGCCAGCGAAGGTCGTGTGTTTGCGGTGATCGATGCCGCCGAAGCGGACGCGGCGGTCGCCCGGCTGCACGAGTGTGCCGGCGGCGCCGGCGCGGTCATCGCCGGCACCGTTACCCGCGACGGGGCGCGCATCACTCTGCGGACAGAACTCGGCGGCGAGCGCTTCCTCGAGGAACTCGAGGACGACCCCCTGCCGAGGATCTGCTAGGAAGGAACACGAACCTGGGCGTCAGCCTGTGGCGCCGGCCGCCTGAGCCGGCGCAAGTTCGACGCGCTTGAGAACGAGGTCGTCACCACTGACGAGACGCGTGCGGAAATCACCGCATGCGGGGCACAGCAGGCGATTGGGAGCGGCATCGGCTTCCGTGTCGCAGGCGGTGCAACGGATGCGCACCGCCACGTTATCGATGGCGAGTTCGGCGCCCTCGGCCAGCGTGCCGGCGACCGCCAGCGGGAAGGCATTCCTGAGCAGCGCCGGCTCCACACCGGACAGCGGACCGATGCCCACGACGACCCGTATCACGCCCGGTGAGCGCTGCTCCGCGGCGATGCGTTCGAGCTGCTCGAGTATTGAGAGACAGACGGAAAGCTCGTGCATGGCCGCTTCAGGTCGCGGTGAACAGGCCGCGCCGGGAGATCCTGCCGCCAGGCGCCGCCGGCGGCGGCGCGAACAGGAGCTCGAGGACTTCTTCCGCCACCGCCCGGGCCGTGGCCCGGTCGGGGAAATCTTCGACGGAGCGGAACAGCACCGCGGAAAGAAAGTGGCCAAGGGTCGGCGCCAAATCGACCGTGAAGCCGATGTGCTCGGTGCCGATCGTGCGTTCCACCGCGTCGCCCTGCTGGAGTGCGCCCAGGGCATCGTCACCGGGCAGAATGACGAGATTGATGAACCAGGGCGAGATGAGAATGCCCGCGAGGTCGGGCCCGAGCGGGCGGAAAGCGACGCTTTCGACGGCAAGTTTCTCGTTGACGAAGGGCAAGCCGCGCATCTTTTCGCGCCAGATGCGCTGGTAATGCCGCTCGAGTGCTTCGACGCGTTGCATCGATCAGTCTTCCATGACGAGGAATGCATGCCGCTCGGCATCGCACTGCGGGCATCGCCAGTGTTCCGGCAGGTCGGCAAACCCGGTGCCGGGTGCTATCTGTTCCTGCGCGTCGCCTTCGCGCGGGTCGTAGACGTACCAGCAGATGCGGCATTCGTGGCGCGTCACAGCAGTCCCGCGCCCGCTGCCGGCCGGGTCCGCGCTCACAGCTCCGTCCAGTACTGAGCAAGGATGTCTTGCAGCCGCTCGTGGGAGTCGCGGAGATCTTCCGGTGCGGCACGCAACACCTCCGGCACGTCCGCAATTTCGAGCGAGTTGAGGATGAGCGTGCTCATCGAGTTGTAATAGCGCACCCACCAGACATCACGCACGCCGGAGTTGCGCACCGCGCACTTGCCATAGGAGCGGGACAGCGTGTCCAGCGTGGGCAGACCGAGCCGTTCGTCGAGGAATACCTGGTCCTCCACGGTCATCGGCAACAGCGTCAGATTGATACTGTGCGTCCGACCGCTCATCCGGAAGCCGCGGCAGTGCTCCTCGATTTCCACCAGGATCGGCTGCGCGTTGACAACACCGGGCGGCGCCAGTGCGGCGGCCTGTGACAGGCCCCCGGCATCCCGCAGCTGCGCGTCGCCGACGTGGCGGACGATATGGGGTACGTCGCCGACTTCCAGGATATCCCGGACGGCCTCGCCGGACTGATCGAGGTACAGCGTGCGCCAGACGCCAGCGAGAACCGCCTCCTGGGAACGCGCCGCAACCGGCGCGGAGCGGGTTACGCTGACTTCGCCCTCGACGAGGATCTGATTGACGATGTCGCGGTTGGCGGCGTCGAGCGTCCCGAGGTCGGCGAGTAGTGGTGGATCGCCGCAGTTATATCTGGCGAGCGCGTCGAGGAGCCAGCGCATGGCCTCACGCGCTTCCCTGAACGACGCGAAATCGCCGGATTCGGGCGAGGGTGGCGGCTCGTATTTCGACATGTCGTTCGGCATGTCGATGTAGGACAGGGTCTGGCCGTCGTTCTCGGCGGGCTGGCTGCCAGGGCCAATGACCCGTACCGGTATGTCCGCAATCTGCATCGTGGTCTCGCTTTGCCCTGTCAGGCGCTGACGACGGGTACGCTGAAGCCTGGCGCGCGCCGCGGCGGCGCCGTCAGAAGCGCGCTCACCTGCGCAACGTATTCCGCCCAGTCCTGGATTCGCGTAATTGCGCCGACATACTCGCCGCCGCGCACGAACACGAGAGCCGGAAACTCACGGAACCCGTAGCGTTGTCTAAGCGCTTTCCCGTCGCCGAACGTGTCGAGGACGACACCGGCCCTGAAGCGGCCCGCGAACTTAAGGACCAGTTCGGGCAGTACGACGGCGACGTCGGTCGAGTCCCGCACGGTTTCCGGATCGCCCGGAAAGAACAGTACATTCATGCCCGCTCTGCCTACGAACTCATCGTGATTGGCCAGGTTGACTTCCGGGTAGCGGCAGTCATCGAGCAGGCGCGCGAGCAGCGGATGGACGTTCATGACATGCCTCCGGACGCTACCCCGGGGCGGCGTTCGTAACGTTTGATCTCGAGTTCCGCAGTACCTACCGGGAGTTTGGCCACGTTGTCGCAGCCTCGTTCGGTAATTTCGATGTTCCAGCGCCGGAGCACGTCAATGCCGAGCTCGACAGCCGGGTCGAGCTGCGCGCGGACTGACGGGGTCAGGCTGCCGCCGTAATCGTCGAGCAGCTCAGGCTGTACGCCGATGAGCGCGAGCTCTCCCGCCAACTCGCCGGCGAGGTTCGCCGCCGCAAGAACTTCCTGGAAACCGGCCTGGTGCATGCTCACTTTTTTCGCGCCCATGTAGCGCGGCACGTTGTCACCCTCTATGCAGCGCAGGCTCGCCGGCGCGAGGCCGAAGTCGATGGCGTCGAAAATCAGCAGTCGTTCTGCGGCGCGGACCCATGGCAGGAGAAAGATGCCCTGCGTGCCGCCGTCCATCACGCGTACCGAGTCCGGCAGCGCGTAACGAGCATGCAGGCGTTCTATGCAGCGCACGCCGAAGCCCTCATCGGCCCAGAGCAGGTTGCCGATGCCGAGGACCAGCGTGTCCCACGGCTGCTTTTCGGAGTGAGCGTTCGAAACCGGTTCGACAGGCTGCATCGGATTCAATCGCGGAAATGCCGCCAGCCGCTGAAGATCGTGCTGACACTGGTGTGTTTACCCATGAGGTCCGCGCGTATCGCCATGTAGACGTGGAGGATCACGAACACGAGGATCAGCCACATGCCGAAGATGTGCCACATGCGCACGCTCTGGGAACCGCCCATCAGCGGCATCACCCAGCCGAACAGCGTGTCGGCCCAGCTGTCCAGACCCAAACCTTCGCTGTAGAGCGCAAAGCCCGTGAAGATCATGAACAACGTCAGGACGAAGTTGAAAAACCACATGGCCGTCTGTGCCAGGGGGTTGTGGCCGAGGAACCCTGATTCGTCCCGCGAGAGGAAGGAATAGTAGCGGGTCTCACTCCACAGCCCACGCCACCAGTCGCGGCGCCACACCGGGAGGTAGACCAGTTCGCGCGAGTACTGGTTGCCGACGAGCGCCCAGTACAGCCGGACGATGAAGCCGATGGCGAAGACGTAGCCGGCGACGAAATGAACGAAACGAAGATTCCCCATCAGGAAATGCTCGCTCGCCTCGCCGCCGATGCTCGGCAACGGGTTCGCGATGAGATACCCGGTGACGGCGAGAACCCCGATGCTGAGTGCGTGCGTCCAGTGCCAGATGCGTACCGGCAATTCGAAGACATACACCGCCGCCCTGCGGAGGGCGGCGGGTTGCTCGACGACGACTTCCGTCTTGGCGTTCATCTCGACGCTCATGTCCTCCGGCACTCCGTCAGCGAATCTTCACCCGCGCCAGCTCGCGGCCGTCGGGCGACATCACGTGCGAGGCACAGGCGAGACAGGGGTCGAAACTGTGAACCGTGCGCAGGATCTCGAGCGGCTGCGCCGGGTCGGCCATCGGGGTGCCGAGCAGCGCGGCTTCGTAAGCGCCGATATTGCCGGCGGGATCGCGCGGCGACGCGTTCCACGTAGTCGGGACGACGGCCTGGTAGTTGTCGATCTTCGTGTCTTTTATGCGTAACCAGTGGCCCAGTGAGCCGCGCGGCGCCTCGCCGTAGCCCACGCCCTTCGCATCGCTTGGCCAGGTGTGAGGTTCCCAGAGCGTCATGTTCGCGGTCGCGACGTCGCCGGCCTTGATATTCGCCATCATGTCGTCGAAGACAACGCGCATCTTGTGGGCCGCCCAGGACGCTTCGAGGCCGCGTGCCGCGGTGCGGCCGAGCGTCGAGAACAGCGCGGTAATCGGCAGGTCGAGTGCCGACAGCAATCCGTCGACCTGGGCGCGGATTTCCTCGTTGCCGCGCGCGTAGCCGACGAGGTAGCGCGCAAGCGGGCCGACCTCCATCGCATGTCCTTTCCAGCGCGGTGCCTTCAGCCAGGAGTACTTGCCGCCTTCGTCGAGCGCTTCGATGTTCGTTTTCGTGCCGCGGGCGGCCGGCCCGAGCTCGAATTTCGGTTCCGTCACGCCGTCCCAGGGATGCAGCCCCCGGTTCGGATCGCCACCGTACTGGTACCACGAGTGCGTGACGAATTCCTGCACCTGCTCGGGATCCCGTGGATCGACGTCGTGCACCGTCGAGAGATCCCCGTCCAGAATCGCCCCGTTCGGCATCATGAAGCTCGAATTGTCGTGCACGTTCGCGATGGCCGGGAACTCGCCGTAGCTCATGACGTTCTTCGACGACAGTCCCCCGCCGTAGGTCCAGTCCTTATAGAACGAAGCGATCGCGGTGAGGTCGGGCACGTACACCTGGTCGACGAAGGTGATCGAGCGATTGATGATCGAGTCGACCATGTTGAGCCAGACCATGTTGACCGCGCCGACGGCGCCTGCCTCGTTGACGTTGATCGAACAGGGCATGCCGCCCACGAGCCAGTTCGGGTGCGGATTGCGGCCGCCGAAGATCGTATGGATCTTCACGATTTCCTTCTGGAAGTCGAGCGCCTCGAGATAATGCGTCACCGCCATGAGGTTCGCTTCCGGCGGCAGCTTGTAGGCGGGGCTGCCCCAGTACGCATTGGCGAATGGCCCGAGTTGCCCGGACTCGACGAAACGGCGGATGCGGCTCTGTACGTCGCGGAAGTAACCGGGTGACGACTTCGGCCAGTCCGAGATTCCGCGCTGCAGTTCCGAGGTTGCCGCCGGATCGGCCTTCAGCGCACTGACGACGTCCACCCAGTCGAGGGCGTGCAGGTGATAGAAATGCACGAGATGGTCCTGGGTGTACTGCGCAAGCATCATCAGGTTGCGGATCGAGTTCGCGTTGCGCGGGATGGCGATGCCAAGTGCATCCTCGACCGCGCGGCAACTGACGAGTGCATGCACCCCGGTGCACACCCCGCAGATGCGCTCGACGAAGGCCCAGGCATCCCGCGGGTCGCGTCCTTTGAGGATCACTTCGAGGCCCCGCCACATGTTGCCGGTAGAGACCGCGTTGCGGATCGTGTTGTTCTCGTCGACGTTGACTTCGATGCGCAAATGCCCTTCGATACGGCAGATCGGGTCGACGACGATGCGCTGGCCACTGTCGTCCAGCGCAAAGCCGTTCGGCGTAACCGTGTTAACCATTGGGCGTCTCCCGCGTATTTTCGCGACGTATCCTGCTGACGGCGGAGGCGGCGGCGTGTGCCGCGACACCGATTGCGGCGGCGCCGGCCAGGATGCCGCCGATCTTGTCTGCGTTCGCCTCGGCGCCGCCGAGGACGCCGAAGTTGGTCACGGCGCTGTAGAAAGAGCCCTTGTCCCAGAAGTTATCCTCGGCGCAACCGAGGCAGCCGTGGCCCGACTTGACCGGCCAGGACAAGCCGTCGTTCCACTCGATCGTCGAGCAGGCGTTGTAGGTTGTAGGTCCCTTGCACCCGACCTTGTACAGGCAATAGCCTTTGCGTGCGCCTTCGTCGTCGAATTTCTCGACGAACTGGCCCGCATCGAAGTGCGGCCGCCGGTAGCACTTGTCGTGCAGGCGCTGGCTGTAGAACATTTTCGGCCGGCCCTGCCGATCGAGCTCCGGCAGCCGGTCGAACGCGATCATGTAGGTGATGACGCCCGTCATGACCTCCGCGATGGGCGGGCAGCCGGGAACCTTGACGATGGGCTTGTCAGTAATGACTTTGTGAATCGGCACGGCACGCGTGGGATTCGGCCGCGCCGCCTGGACGCAGCCCCAGGAAGCGCAGGAACCCCAGGCGATGATGGCCTTGCAGTGGTCGGCAAGGTGGCGCAGTTTTTCGACGTAGGGTCTGCCGGCCTGGATACAGTACATGCCGTCCTCGTTGAGCGGCGGGTTGCCCTCGCAGGCGAGGATGTACTGCCCGTCGTATTTCTCGATCGTCTGCTCGAGAAGTTCCTCGGCCTGGTGGCCGGCCGCGGCCATGAGCGTGTCGTCGTAATCGAGCGAGATCATCGACAGGATGACGTCGCCGGCCAGCGGATTCCCGGAGCGGATAAAGGACTCCGTGCAGCAGGTGCACTCGAGGCCGTGCAGCCAGATGACCGGCGTGCGAGGTTTCGTCTCCAGCGCGTGCGCGATCTTGCCCGCGAATTCCGGGCCGAGGCCCAGGCCGGCGGCGGTCAAACTGCAGAACTTGAGAAAACTGCGGCGTGTAATGCCGTGCCGCCGCATGGTCTCGTAGAAGGTTGCCCGGTGTTGCATTCCCCATACCCCTCGAGATTCGGCGGTCGCGTTCTCCGCCGGCGGCGAACAGAGCACCATCTGCGGATGTCCGGGTCGCCCGCCGAAAACCGCATGCCCGATTCTCTGCGTTCCCCGTAAACGGGACCATAGGGGTTCCTACGTATACACCGGCGGTGTGCGAGGAACGCGCCCGCCTGTATCCGCAGGGCGCTTCGTCACGTCCATGGCATCAATCCCGGGTTGTACTCGGCCGCTACGGGCCACCTTTTTGCACGCCCCGGGAAAATGCCCTGGTCCCAGAACAGGGACTTTCAGCCTCAACAGGGTTTGAGCGTCTGCAGGTCGAACGGCAGGGTCAGCGGCGTCCGCGCCGTACCGCCGTAGACCACGCTCACGTTCGCGTTACGGCCGAAGCAGGTGCCGACTGACGGGTCGACGGTGACGGAGAAACCGTCATGTGCACCCGCCGCCACGGACAGGCCGAAGTCCAGCGCCGTGTCGCTGCTGGAAAGTGCCAACAGGTCGTTCGCCTCGATACTGAAGCCGCCTAGATTGCTCATGGCTGCTCCGGACTTGATACGCCCCTCGAAACGGTACGAAGGCCCGGCGCCGCCGGTCACCCGTACGTTCCACTTGTTCGAACTGCAACCGTCGCGCCAGATGAACAATGCCTGCTCGGTAGCCCGGTTGTAGCTTGGAACACCCGAGATCTTGGAGCAGACCGGGGCCGGCGGCGGGCTGGTGCCCGGCGTTTTTACGACCAGTGCGGTAGCGCCTTCCACGGCCTCGTACAGTTTGTCGCTGGCAACGCCGGTGAACGTGCTCACCTGGCCGCTGGGCCACTGTATCGTCACCTTCGCGGTCGTGTTGGGCCCCAGGCCGAAATGCAGCCGTGTATCGTGCTGTGCCCAGCGATGGTAGCCACCGTTCTGGTCGCGCCGCTGCGTTTTGCCACCGGCGATCACGGTTACGATAGCGCCGATGCCGTCGCGATTGGAAATGGTGCCCGCGAGATCGAATTCAAGCCAGTGCTTCGCATTGCCGCGGTTGCGGAACAATTTGTCGGCGCCACCGTAGCCATACGGTTCTTCCGGGAACAGCAACAGGCCGTTCGTCACGAACAGGTCGACGGAGCCGTCCACGTCGAAATCGCTCGCGACCACATTTTCGCCGACCCCGACCCCGGCGCCCGTGGGGCCTTCTGCGCCGAAAGGGGCGGCTGCAGCCGTGAACCGGCCGGTGCCGTCGTTCAGGTACAACTTGTTCGCGAGGTTCAGTACCGCGTCACGGCACACATAGTAGAGATCGACGTCCATGTCGTTGTCGAAGTCCGCCGCCGCGACACTGACGCAGGATTCCAGGCGATCGAGCCCGGTACCGGTGACCTGGTTCGTGTATTTGCTCCCGTCGTATTTCAACAGCGCGGGCTTGATCGGTTTCTGGTTGGCGGGTATGCCAAAAAGCTTCAGGTTGCTGACTGGCGCCGAACTGTCGAGAAAACTGTAGGTTTCGCTGGCGTTTGAGATGCCGCCTGCCGAGTGCACATACGTCCAGGTGGCGGTTGCGGGATCGTAGCCGACGAAAATGCCACGGTCCGTAGCCGGGTTATAGCTCTTCAGGCCCACCACGTCCGGATCGGAGGCGGAGAGCTGCATGCGAATCGGCTCACCGGTGGGCGCAGCCGGCGGATGTTTGCCGCTCGCGCCGATATAAACGAGGTTGACGTTCGGGCCGCTCCAGTGCAGCTCGACGGAGAGATCGCCGGTACTTTTATAAGTCAGCCACGACGCCTGGGATTTGCTGTTCGCGAACTGCGCCTCGATCGACGCCGGCGCCACGATCGAAGCGCCGTTCAGGCGCACCCGGCCGCGCATTGCGAACAGCTCCATCACCTGGTCGCCGTCGAAATCCGCGATGGCGACGTCGGTAATGTTCGGCACCGGTGTTGCGAGGCCCGTGCGATCGACGAAGGGCATGCCCGCAGACAGGTCGTAGATGCGCTGGGGCAGTGCATTCGCATTGACGCATATCCAGTCGAGCCGGCCGTCCTGGGTCATATCCATGAGCAGCGAGAAGTCGCCATCCGTGCACTGGTGGCCCGAAGCGAAATTCTGCCGCGTGAAGGTGCTGCCGGACTGCCGGTGAAGCTGTACTTTGTCGGCCTGGACGACAATGCCGAGGTCCAGCAGACCGTCGTTGTCGTAGTCGAACCAGAAGGGCAGCCGTCCGCCCCAGCTCATCTTGTCGAAGCCGAATTCGTGGATGCGGTCGACGAGCGTCGTCCCGTCGTTGACCAGAAACTGGGTGTAGTTCTTCGAGCCCGCGGTGATCACGAGATCCCGGCGCCCGTCATTGTTGTAATCGGCCCACGTTCCCCCGTGGACGTCCGAACGCGGCGTGGCCTGCCACGCATCGATGTCGCCCTGGCGGTTGACGAACTTTCCATTGCCCTGGTTGATGTACAGGCCGGACGGGTTGCGGTGGTGGTTGACCATCAGGTCGGGACGCCCGTCGCCATTCATGTCGCCCCACGCGGCGCCATAGGATTCGCCGTCGTACTCGACCCCGGAGCCGCTCGTTACATTATCGAACACGACCTGTGCGGTCGAATGCGACGAATACACGATGCCCGTACAGGCCAGCAGAAAAGCCGCCGTTCCGCGGGATCGCGCATTATTGTTCGTTGGGCAGGACGCCATAAAACCGGTAAACGCAAACAACGCAAACATAGAATCGCTCCGAAATGCCGCCGGGCGGCGCCGACCGGGTACTTCAGCGCGTACACGGCGTGGTCAGGGAATTAAGCACGACGGGGCTTGTGCGCCGATCCGTCGTCGCCTGCCCGATCCGATTCGACCCGCAGCGCGAACGCTTGTTGCAAGCCCTAATCGAGCGCCAGAGTGCTTTATTGTCGATCAGAGCAGTTTCACTCGCAACAGGACACCTATTGCCGGCCGCGCAGGCGCTCGCGGCGACTCGATAGGCGAAGTCGCGAAGTTGCGACACCTGGGGCAAGAACTCATCTGGCGCAATGCGTTGGCGTAAACGGGCCATCCTTGCCACGGCGAATTTTCACGGCATGGCCCCGCGGGGTCCGCAGGGAGATTTTTCCCGGCGGATTGCGGTCGCGAAAACTTGCGCGAATGGCGGCTCGCGACCTGCGCCAACGTTTAACAACTGGTTCAAAGCGTGAGTCGGCGACCTCGAGTGATCCGATCACGGGGATCGAGGAATACGGGTTGGCGTCCCGTTCATCGAACCGTTGAACGCATTGCGGATGTCCGAATCGGTCACCGCAATACGGTGAAAAAAACCCGCGACCTTGTACGTGGCGGGTTTCCTTGGCTTTCTGGCACTCCCTACGGGATTCGAACCCGTGTTACCGCCGTGAGAGGGCGGCGTCCTGAACCACTAGACGAAGGGAGCGTGACGTCGGGGCCGGCCGGGCCGGGCCGCGTATTATACGGGCCATTCCGCGGGACTCAAGCGGGTGCCAGCCTCGCTCCGTGCGCTGGCCGGCGCCATCCGGATCCTGAACGCCCGGCGCTCAGGGGCTGGTATCATACCGGCAAACAACAACGCTCCAGACGGACAATCTCTTGAAAAACAGCGGGAAACCGACCGCAGACACGCCGAAAATCATCCCCAGGGCCGCTCATTCCGTCTCCCGGCAGGAGATCTCGGACGGGGCGCTGAAGGTTCTGTACCGACTCAACAAGGCTGGCTACCATGCGTTTCTGGTCGGCGGCTGCGTGCGTGATGCGCTGATTGGCCTGCACCCGAAGGATTTCGACGTGGCAACCGACGCCACGCCGGACGAGGTGCGGGCACTGTTCAGCAATTGCCGCCTCATCGGGCGGCGGTTCCGCCTCGCCCATGTGCGTTTCGGTGCCGAGATCATCGAGGTCGCGACATTTCGCGCCGCGGCGATCCACGAACACGACGACGTCTCTCATGACGTCGAAGGCCGGATCCTCCGTGACAACGTGTATGGCACGATAGAGGAAGATGTGTGGCGCCGCGACTTCACCTGTAACGCGCTCTACTACAACATCGCGGATTTCAGCATCTGGGACTACGTCGACGGCGTGCGGGACATCGACCAGCGACGGATTGTTCTCATCGGCGACCCGGGCACGCGTTTGCGGGAAGACCCGGTGCGGATGCTGCGCGCCGTCCGATTTGCCGCGAAACTGGGATTCACGATCGACGATTCGGTGGCTGCCGCCATCCGGGCCAACGTAAGCCTGCTGACCAACGTACCCGCGGCGCGCCTGTTCGACGAGTTCCTGAAGCTGTTCGGCGCCGGCAGTGCCGAGCGGACCTTCGATCTCCTGTGCGAATACGGCCTTTTTGCGCGCATGTTTCCGGCGACGGCGGAGGAACTCGACATCGACGCGGACTTCCGCGAGTTCGTGCGCGCCGCGCTTCGAAACACGGACCTGCGTGTCAACGAAGGCAAGTCGGTGACGCCCATGTTCCTCCTCGGCGTGTTCCTGTGGGCGCCGGTTTGCCGGGTTGCGGCACTGCATCGCGCCGAAGAACAGTTGTCGGATGCACAGTCTCTGAACATCGCGGCCTTTGAGGTGGCCGGCGAGCAGCAACGGCGTCTGTCGATGCCGAAACGCTTCACGGTGCCCATGCGGGAGATGATGGCGCTGCAGCCGCGCTTCTTTCAGACCAGCGGTCGCCGCGCGATGAACCTGCTGGAGCACAGACGCTTCCGCGCTGCGTACGACTTCATGAGGCTGCTGGCCGACATCGGACGCGTCGACCCGTCGATTGCGGACTTCTGGAGCGAGGTGCAGGGATTGTCGTCGGAAAAGCGCATGGAGCGCTTCCAGGTGCCGGCAAAGGCGCGCAAGCGCCGCCGGCGCAGGAGCCGCAAGCCGGTTGACAGCGAATGATGAACCTGCCGGCGGGCACCTGGCGCCCGGCCTACATCGGCATCGGCAGCAACCTGGGCGACCCGGTGCGCCAGGTTCTCGTGGCCGCCGATGCATTGAACGGTCTGCCCGACACGCGGCTCATCGCGCGTTCCGGGCTATATCGCTCGGCCCCCTACGGCGGCGTCACACAGCCCGATTTCATCAACCTCGTCGCTGCATTGCTGACGCGCCTCGCGCCGCGGGCGTTGCTGGCCCGCCTGCAGGCCCTCGAGTCGCTCGCCGGCCGGGAACGGGGCGGCGTGCGCTGGGGGCCGCGCGAACTCGATCTCGATTTGCTCGTGTATTCCTCCGAGGCTCTCAGCGAGCCCGGTCTTGAGGTGCCGCACCCGGGCATTGCGGCGCGAAATTTTGTATTGTTGCCGCTCTCGGAACTGGCCCCGGACCTGGTGATCCCGGGCCTCGGACGCGTGCAGTCTTTGACAGTCAACCGGGATGAGCCGCGCATCACCCGAATGGACTAGAGGGCGTTGTTTGTCTGTGACTTCACTTACACCGCGTGGCAACGCGTCCCGCTTCATCGTCGTCGAGGGACCGATCGGCGTCGGCAAAACGGAACTTGCGAAGCGCCTGGCCGACAGCCTGTCCGGCAAACCGGTGCTCGAAGACGTCGACGGCAACCCGTTTCTGCAACGCTTCTACAGCCACGGCCGCCAGGCGGCGCTGCCGGCGCAAATGTTCTTCCTGTTCGCGCGGGCGCGGCAACTCGAGGAACTGCGGCAATCCGACCTGTTCACGGACGTGCGCGTCGCGGACTATCTGTTTGCGAAAGACCGCCTGTTTGCCGAGCTCAATCTCGATCCGGACGAACTTGCGCTCTACGACCAGGTGGTCGAGAAACTCGGCGTGGCGGCGCCTGTGCCGGATCTCGTCGTCTACCTGCAGGCCTCAGTGGATGCCTTGCTGAACCGCATCGCGAAGCGCGGCCGGCCATCCGAGCACCTGATCGAGCGCGGCTACCTGGAACGCCTGGCCGATGCCTACGCCCGGTACTTCCACCATTATGACGACGGCCCGTTGCTGATCGTCAACGCGTCGCAGATCGACCCTGTGCACAATGAGAGCGACTACCAGGAGCTGTTCCGGCAGATCGAAAAGATCAGCGGCGGACGGCACTTTTTCAATCCCGCCGCGGCCTTCGCCTGAGCCGCCCGGACGCGCCAATGTACACGCAACTCGAACAACGCGGCATGCCGCAACCCCCGGTCAACGTGTCCACATTGCACGACATGAAGGCGAAGGGTGAGCCGATTGCCTGCCTTACGGCCTATGACGCGAGCTACGCGCAGCTCGTCGATCTCGCGGGCGTCGATCTCGTCCTGGTGGGCGACTCCCTTGGCATGGTCATCCAGGGGCATGACACGACGGTACCGGTCACCGTGGCCGACGTGGTCTATCACACGCGTGCGGTGGCTCGCGGGTTGCGCCGCGCGTTCCTCGTTGCCGATATGCCGTTCATGAGCTATGCGAATACCGCGCAGGCGCTCGATAATGCGGTGCGTCTCATGCAGGAAGGCGGTGCGATGATGATCAAGCTCGAAGGCGGGGAAGGGCAGGTCGAGATCGTTGAACATCTGGCGCGCCACGACATTCCCGTGTGCGCGCACCTGGGACTCAAGCCGCAGTCCGTGCACAAGATCGGTGGTTTTCGCGTGCAGGGCCGGGAGCGCGAGCAGGCCAAGTCCATGCTGAAGACGGCCAAGAGACTCGAGGAAGCGGGCTCGGACATCGTGCTCCTCGAATGCGTGCCGAACGAGGTCGGTGCCGATATCACCGCTGCGCTCCAGGTGCCGGTCATCGGCATCGGCGCGGGCCCCGGCGTCGACGGTCAGATACTCGTGTTGTACGACGTCCTCGGCATCACCCAGGGCCGGACGCCTCGCTTCGTGCGCAATTTCCAGGCCGAGTACCCGACGCCGCTCGCGGCGTCGGAGGCTTACGTGCGAGCCGTGAAGGACCGGAGCTACCCGGCACCCGAGCACTGCTTCTCCTAGTGCCCTGTACGGCTAATTCGCGCTATTTCAGGACACTAATACGTCCCCTAACGAGACCCAGAACAGGAACGTCTGTGCAAATCATCCGTACCCGGGAAGAACTGAAGGAAACGCTGCTCGGTTGGAGACATCACGAGGAGCATGTCGCGCTCGTGCCGACCATGGGCAACCTGCACCAGGGACATGCCAGCCTGGTCGACGTGGCACGCCAGCACGCCGAGCGTGTGATCGTAACCGTGTACGTCAATCCGACGCAATTCGGCGAGGGCGAGGATTTCGAGGAGTATCCGCGCACGCTCGAGCGCGATACGCGCCGGCTGCGCAAGGTGCGCGCCGACACGCTGCTCGTCCCCGATGACGACGTCATCTATCCGTTCGGACACGACTGCGCAACCATCATCTCCGTCCCGGGGCTCACGGAGAATTTCTGCGGCGCCACCCGCCCGGGCCATTTCGACGGGGTCACCACGGTGGTGGCGAGGCTGTTCGCGCTCGTGCAGCCGGACGTCGCCGTTTTCGGCCAGAAGGATTACCAGCAGCAACTCGTCATACGCTACATGACGAAAGACCTGGGGCTGCCGATCCGGATCATTACCGCGCCGACGGTGCGCGAGCCGGACGGCCTGGCGATGAGTTCGCGCAACGCCTATCTCAGCGACGAGGAAAGGATCGCCGCGCCACGTCTGTACGAGGTGCTCTCGTCAATCGGTAGCGAACTGGAGGCGGGGAAGCGCGATTTTGCGGCGCTGGAGGCGCGTGGTAAGGAGGAGTTGACGGCGGCAGGCTTTCGCGTCGATTACCTTGCTGTCCGGCGCGCCGAGAATCTCGCCGAGCCCGACCGGGATTGCGATGAACTGGTCGTGCTGGCGGCAGCCTTTCTCGGGCGGGCGCGGCTGATCGACAATGTCGTCGTGACGGTCTGAGGCGAGCGCCGGGATCAGATGGACACGGCGTCCCGGCCAGCGCGCTTGGCGCGATAAAGCGCCGCATCGGCCCGGCGGATCAGGGTATCGAGGCTCTTGCCGTCGCCGAGGGCCGCGATGCCCATCGAGATGCGGATCGGAATCTGGATCAGTGAATCCTCCGCATCGCCGGTATCGCCACTGACGCGCTGACGGACCCGGTCCGCGATGGCGAGCGCCTGCTCGTCGTCTACGCCCGGCAGGAGGACCGCAAACTCGTCGCCGCCGTAACGAACCAGGATGTCGTTCGGCCGGAAATACTGTTTCAGAAGCTGCGCGACGGCCGACAGGGCCCGGTCGCCGGCGATATGCCCGAACCTGTCGTTGAAGTCCTTGAAATTGTCGACATCGATCATGATCAGCGACACGGGCTCAGCGTCATCCGAACAGCGCAGTATTTCGCGCGGAAACGTGTCCTGCATCGAATGCCGGTTGCCGAGACCGGTCAGTGCGTCCGTCGTCGCATGACGCTCGTACTTGCGCAGTTCGCCATAGCTGTCCGCGATGAGATGATTGTGGCTGCGCACACGTTCCGACAGGACCACCAGGAGGTTCTTGGCAAAGGCATGCGAGGTGTCGACCATTTTCCAAAGCGTGCCCTGGTGGATGACGAGCAGGTGGCTCACTTCCGCAGCGATGACCCAGGCCGAGGGGTCGCGATCCTCGATGATCGACATCTCACCGACACAGGCGCCAACGTCGACATTGGCGAGCGCCGGGGTGACCGGCGAATGGACATGAATGTCGAGACTGCCAGAAAGTACGAGATACACGTTCTCGTTGCGCGCACCGGGAGACAGCAGCACCTCGCCGACGGCCAGGTCGCGGCGCGCGCATTTGTCGAGGAGTACCCGGATCGCGGCTGCTTCGACGCCGCGAAACAACGCGAGCCGCTGCAACAGGCAGTACGGGTCGTCATGATCGGCGGCGAGAATTCCAGACATCCCGCTATTCTCAGGTCTGCGGGCGCCCAGGAATAACGACTACGGCACAGTCTGCCCTTCGAGCTCCGACCGTGCATCGGCAAAGGCCACGCGATCGAGCGCCGTCGGTTCCGGATAGCTCAAGCCGATGCTCTTAAGCGCCTGGACAATAATCTCGGCGACCCGGGCCCGCATATACGGTTTATCGTCCGCGGGGATGGCATACCACGGCGCCCACGGGCGGGAGGTCGCATTCAGCGCCTCTTCGTAGGCATGCATGTACTGTTTCCAGAAGCGCCGCTCCCGCACGTCTTCCGGGTTGAATTTCCACAACCGCTGCTCGTCGTCGAGACGTTCGAGCAGTCGGCGCTTCTGCTCCTCCTGCGATACGTTGAGCCAGAACTTCAGTATCACGGTGCCGTTGCGTGCGAGATGCGCTTCCTGCTCGCGAATGGAGCGCAGCCGGTCGTCCCAGATCGTATCGAGATTCAGTTCGCCGGGCAGTTTCTGCGAGGCTAAAAGCTTCGGGTGAACGCGGACGACGAGGACTTCTTCATACTGGCTCCGGTTGAAAATCCCGATGCGGCCGCGTTCCGGCAGGTGACAGCTCGTGCGCCACAGGAAATCGTGGTCGAGTTCGAGTTCCGAAGGCCGTTTGAAACTGAAGACCTGGCAGCCGGACGGATCGACGCCGGACATGACGGCGCGAATCGTCCCGTCTTTGCCCGCCGCATCCATGGCCTGGAAGACGAGCAGTACGGCGCGCCGGTCACCCGCGGATAAGACGCGCTGCAGTTTCTTCAGCCGGTCCCGACATGTGCCACGGAACTCTCCCCCGAAAACTTCGGCATCCGTCAGTGGCGAGGTGGCGGCTTCGGCGACTTTGAAGCTGCCGTCAAACGGGACGAGGTACGGTGATTGCGGTGCTTCGAACATGCAAAACCTCCGGGGTTCGTGATCAGGTGCTGCGGTGACGGGACAGTGCCCAGTCGATGTGTTCCCGGACGAGTGGCGAGGCGGATTCCCGACGGCGTTCGAGGACGGCGACCACCTCACTCGTCGTGCGCGCATTGCCGAGTGCAACCGCGATGTTCCGCAGCCACCGCTCGTAGCCGATGCGGCGGATGGCGCTGCCGGCCGTCCGCTCGAGCCAGGTCACTTCGCTCCACTCGAACAGCTCCGTCAGCCCGATCTCGTCGAGGCCGTGGCGCGGTGCGAAATCCTGTTCCGCGGTCGGGCGGGCGAACTTGTTCCAGGGACAAAATAACTGACAATCGTCGCAGCCGTAAACGCGGTTGCCGATTGCGGCACGGAACTCGACGGGGATCGCGTCCCGGAGTTCGATCGTGAGATAAGAAATGCAGCGTCGCGCATCGACCGTGTACGGCGCGACGATCGCGCCGGTTGGACAGACGTCGATGCAGGCCCTGCAACTGCCGCAGTGCGCGCTTGCCGGCGGGTCGAGAGGCAAGGGCAGGTCGGTGTACAGCTCGCCCAGGAAGAACCACGAGCCCGCGTCTGTGTTCAACAGATTACTGTGCTTGCCGATCCAGCCGAGGCCGGCCTTTTCGGCGAGCGGTTTTTCGAGTACCGGCGCACTGTCGACGAATACCCGGTAGCCGAAACTCCCGACCTGGTCGGCAATACGCGTGGCGAGCGCCTGCAGCCGCTTCCGCAGCACCTTGTGATAATCGCGGCCTATGGCGTAACGCGACACGTACGCCGCAGACTCGTGGTCGAGCAGTTCCCGCGCACGCTGCTGTGAGCATGCCAGGTAATCCATGCGGGCGGAGAGTACCCGCACGGTACCCGGCACCAGGTCTTCGGGACGGCTGCGGCGCGTGCCGTGCGCCTGCATGTACTGCATGGTGCCGTGGAACTGCGCCTGCAGCCACGCGGCGAGCCGCGCTTCGGCGACAGAGAGATCGATGTCGCTGACGCCGAGCTGCTGAAAGCCGAGTTCTCTGCCCCAGCGCAGGATGTCGGACTTCAGGAGTGGCAGGTCGAGTTCGCCACGTGGGCGACTGGCGTCGGGCGGCATGCCGTCCTCATCGTTCATGGCTTGCGAATGCGGATCCGGGTCGGGCTTCCCCAGTATAATTGCCACGATGCACAGCTTGCCTGTCGAGATCTACTCGGTGGCGTCGGTACGCGCGATAGACCGGCGCGCGGTCGCCGAAGCCGGGATATCCGCCTATACACTGATGCAGCGTGCCGGCGAGTTTGCCGCAGAGGCGTGCCTGCGACACTACCCGCGGGCACGGTGCTGGCAGGTGCTTTGCGGTCCCGGCAATAACGGCGGCGACGGCTTCGTCGTCGCGCATGCCGCACGGAACGCCGGTATGCGCGTCCACCTGTTCGCGCTGGCCGAGCCGGCGGGATGTTCCGCCGCGGCCAGAGAGGCGCAGAACGCCTGGCTCGAAGCCGGCGGTGCGATCCTGCCCTGGGAGGGGAGGCTGGTCGACGACGCCGACCTGACGATCGATGCGCTGTTCGGCAGCGGACTCAGCCGCCCGCTCGAGGGTGACAGCGCTGCCGCGGTGGCCGCAATCAACCGGCATCCCGCGCCGGTCGTGGCGCTGGATATCCCAAGCGGCATACACGGTGACAGCGGCCAGTGCCTCGGCATCGCGGTCCATGCGGCAATGACGGTCACCTTCGTGGCGCTGAAAAGCGGGCTGTTCCTGGCGGACGGCATCGAGGCGGCCGGCGCGCTTCACTATTCCGGTCTCGATATCCCGGAGGGCTGCCGCGGCGGAGAAGAGCCGGTGCTGCGACGCATCGGCCACGAGGCGCTCGACGACGCGCTGCCCGCGCGGCGCCGGAATGCGCACAAGGGTGATTTCGGGCACGTACTTGTCATCGGTGGCGCGGCGGGCATGCCGGGCGCCGCGCGGCTGTGTGGCGAGGCGGCGCTTCGCAGCGGCGCCGGTAAAGTCAGCCTGGCCACCCATCCCGGACACGCAGCGGCGATCGGTGCCGCGCGTCCGGAGCTGATCACGCACGGGGTGGCAGACGCCGGGGCGCTCCGGGCGCTCCTCGAGACGGCCGATGTGCTGGCCCTGGGTCCGGGACTCGGCCGGAGCGACTGGTCGCGCGAGATGTTCCGGGCGGCCGCTCGCAGCCCGTTGCCGGCCGTCTGGGATGCGGATGCGTTGAACCTGCTCGCGGATGACGCGACAGAGAGGACGAGCGCCGCGCCGGCGGAGCGCATCATCACGCCGCATCCGGGCGAAGCAGGTCGCTTGCTGGGACGTTCGGCCGCGGACGTGCAGCGCGACCGGCTGGCCGCAGTGCACGAGCTTCGGCGGCTGTACGGCGGGGTTGCTGTTCTGAAAGGCGCAGGCACGCTGGTTGCCGGACGAGAGGAACCGCCGCACATCTGTCTGCGCGGCAATCCCGGAATGGCCGCCGCGGGCATGGGCGATGTCCTCACCGGGATCATCGCGGCCTTACGCGCCCAGGGGCTGTCGGCCGAAGCGGCGGCCGTGGCCGGCGTGGAAGCGCATGCGGCCGCCGGGGATCGCGGCGCCGCGCGCGGCATGCGCGGCCTGATGCCGAGCGATCTCCTCCTGGAACTGCGTGGCATCATGAACCCCGGCGCCGGCGCATGAGCTGGTACCTGCCGGACGAGGCCGGCACGACCGCTTTTGCGTCGCGTGTCGCGCGCCTGCTGCCCTCGGACCCTGCCGGCTGGACGCTGCTGCTCGAGGGCAAGCTGGGGGCCGGAAAATCGACGTTCGCGCGCGGACTCCTGCGCGCCCTGGGGCACACGGGACCCGTGCCGAGCCCGACGTATACACTTGTCGAGCCTTACCGGCTCGCCGTCGGCACGGTGTATCACGTGGATCTGTACCGGGTCGCGAGCGCGGACGAGCTGCGCTTCCTTGGCTGGACGGAACTCGACGACGGACTCCGGCTGGTCGAATGGCCGGATCGCGCACCCGGGATCGAAGCGAGCGCCGACCTCAGGATTCACCTCGACTATGAAGGCTCCGGGCGTCTCGTCACCGTCTTTGCCCTGAGCGGGCGGGGACGCTTGCTTGCGGGCCGGCTCGCTCGCACGGCATGAACGACTCCGACGCCAATTCTTTGCATTAACTTAGCACCATATCTTCATAATTTCGTGAGAAAAAAACTTGGAATCGCCGAATTTTCTCGTATACTCGCAAGCACCAGTCACCGGTTCGTGGGGATCAGCGAGAGCGATGTCGGGATTTCGCCGCTACGCGGTTTTGTCAGCGCTTCTGGCGTTCGGTGGCGCGGCCGAAGCCGGGACGACGGTCGAAAACATCCGCATCTGGGCGGAAGGTGAGAAGACCCGTATCGTTCTCGATCTCAGTTCGCCGGCACCGCACAATATATTCACGCTGCGAGGACCGGACCGGCTGGTGGTCGACGTCAAGGACGGCCGCCTTGCGTCTGCGCTCCGCGCGATGCCTTCAGGCTCGGGTTCGGTGCGCGCAATACGCAGCGCGGTCCAGGCTGACGGCGACCTGCGTGTCGTGATGGATCTCAACGAGTCCGTCCGCTCACGTAGCTTCACTGTCGCACCAAATCAAAACTACGGTAACCGGCTGGTCATCGACCTGCATCGCAGCGGCACACCGACCGCCGTCAAGCGCGCGCCCGAGGTTTACAGCACCGGCCGCGACATCGTTGTTGCGATCGACCCCGGTCATGGCGGCAAGGATCCCGGCGCGGTCGGCAAGAACCGCACGCGCGAAAAGGATGTGGCGCTCGCTATATCCCGTGCCCTCGCGGATCGGGTGAATGCGGAACCGGGCATGCGCGCAGTGCTGATTCGAGACGCCGACTATTATGTCGAACATCGCGAGCGCATGAAGGTGGCGCGCGACCAGAAGGCGGACCTGTTCGTCTCGATCCACGCGGACGCCGTCGCCGACCGCGGGCCACAGGGCACGACCGTTTATGCGCTGTCGCTGAAAGGCGCGAGCGACGAAGCCGCACGTCAGCTGGCCGCGCGTGAAAATGCCAGTGTCGGCGGCGTCTCGCTGCAGGACAAGGATGACGTCCTGGCTTCGGTACTGCTCGACCTGTCACAGAATGCCTCGCTGAGCGCGAGCCTCGACGTTGGCGACGACGTCATTCGCGAGCTATCGCTCATCGGCAAGACGCACCGCCGGACGGTCCAGCAGGCGGGGCTCATCGTATTGAAGTCGCCGGACATCCCGTCGATCCTGGTGGAGACGGGCTTCATCTCGAACCCGACGGAAGAGCAGCGGCTGCGCGACCAGGCGCACCAGGGGCGTCTCGCGGACGCGATGCTCCGGGGCATCCGCGACTATTTTTACGAGAATGCGGCCTCGGATACGCGTATTGCGATGGACGTACGGAAGCACCCGATGCGCGAGGTCCGGCATCTCATCATCCGCGGCGACACACTCTCGCAAATCGCAGCGCGCTACAACGTCAGTCCTGCCGACATTCGACGCATGAACAAGCTGGCGAATGATCGGATCCGGGTAGGGCAGACACTTGCGATACCGGTGTACGCGGGCGGCTGAGCCGCCGGCGGGGAGAGACATTTCCCCGGCGCTTTGAAACAATGGCGGGCTTCCCGTCACTGGTTCACCACGCGCCGCGATGCCGATTCAACAGCTGCCCAGTCACCTGATCAACCAGATCGCGGCAGGGGAAGTCGTCGAGCGCCCCGCTTCGGTCGTAAAGGAACTGGTCGAGAACAGCCTCGATGCGGGCGCGACGGACATACAGGTCGACGTTCTGGCCGGTGGCGCCCGCCTCATACGCGTGCGCGACAACGGCGCGGGCATTCCGGCAGGTGAACTTCGTCTTGCGATGTTCCGGCACGCTACCAGCAAGATCCTGTCGCTCGAAGACCTCGAGGCGGTCGCCTCGCTGGGCTTTCGCGGCGAGGCCTTGCCGAGCATCGGCTCGGTCGCGAAAGTCTCGCTGACGTCACACGCCGCGGGGGCAAACGGTGCATGGCGCGTCGATGCGGAAAATAGCGTGTTGTCGGAGGTGCAACCAGCCGCGCATGCGCCCGGAACGACCGTCGAGGTTCACGACCTCTTTTTCAACACGCCGGCACGACGCAAGTTCCTGCGTTCGGAGCGGACCGAGTACGGTCACATCGAGAAATGGCTGCACCGGCTTGCCTTGTCGCGGCCGGATGTCGCGATGACGGCGACGCACAATCGCCGCCCGACGCTTGCCCTGGCGGCAGCGACGGACGCCGCAACCCGCTTGGCGCGCCTCGCGCGGATTCTGGGCGAGCCCTTCGCCGATCAGGCCGTCGCCATCGAGCGTGAAGAGGAAGGCATCGCGCTGGCCGGCTGGCTCGGCCTTCCCGTTTACAACCGCAGCCAGCCCGACCAGCAGTTCTGGTTCGTCAACGGGCGCAGCATCGTGGACCGAACGCTTGCCCATGCCGCCAGGCATGCGTACCGCGACGTCCTCTTTCATGGGCGCTTTGCGGCCTACGTTCTGTACCTTGGCATCGATCCCGCATCCGTCGACGCCAACGCACATCCCGCCAAGCACGAGGTGCGGTTTCGCGATGCGCGGCGGGTACACGGCGTCGTGGCGCAATCACTCGAACTCGCGCTTGGCGCCACCCGGCCCGCGAGCGATCGCGCCGGCCCGGTGCCTGCAGCACGGTACTTCGCGCAGCCGGGGCTCAGCCTGTCCGTACCTGCCGGCAGCGCGAGACGGCATTCCCACGTCGCGCGTGATGCGCACGCGCATTACATGCACTTCGAGCACCCGGGCGCCGGAACGAATAGCGTGCCGGCGGGGGACGTGCCGCCGCTCGGGTACGCCGTCGCCCAACTCGGCGGCGTCTACATCCTGGCGGAGAATGCAGATGGCCTGGTATTGGTCGACATGCATGCCGCACACGAACGGGTCGTCTATGAAAAGCTGAAGCGAAGCCACGCGGACCGATCCATCGTGCGCCAGCCCCTGTTGGTGCCGGTCAGCGTGTCGGTTGCAGAAGGCGAGGCGAACCTCGTCGAGGAGTCGCAGGACATTTTTGAAGCGCTGGGGCTTACCGTGCATCGCAGCGGGCCGACGACGCTTTGTGTACGCGAAGTCCCGAGCTTGTTGCGTGCCGCGGATGCCGAGGCCCTGTTGCGGGACGTCATCAGTGACCTGCAGGATTCCGGGTCCAGTCAGCGCATCGACGACGTCATCGACGAAACCCTTGCCACGATGGCTTGCCACAACTCGATTCGGGCGAACCGGCAACTGACATTGGACGAGATGAATGCGCTGCTTCGTGAAATGGAAACGACGGAGCGCGCCGACCAGTGCAACCACGGCCGCCCGACATGGACCACGCTATCCATGCACGATCTCGACCGATTGTTCCTGCGCGGCCGCTGAAGCCGGCGCATGAAGGAAACGCGCCTCGCCGTGTGCATGATGGGGCCGACGGCCGCCGGAAAGACCGATCTGGCGCTCGAGCTGGTCAGGCGCTTTCCCTGCGAAGTCATTAGCGTCGATTCCGCGCTTGTCTATCGGGGCATGGATATCGGCACCGCAAAACCGGACATCGAAACGCGCCGGCGGGTGCCTCACCGGCTGGTGGATATTCGCGAGCCCGAAGAGTCGTACTCCGCCGGCGAATTCGTCCGGGATGCGTCCAACGCCATTGCCGACATTCAGGCTGCGGGGCGCATTCCGCTTCTGGTCGGTGGCACGATGCTCTACTTTCGCGCGCTCCTGCACGGGCTTGCGGAGCTGCCGGCGGCAGACCCCGCCGTTCGCCGCGCGATTGACAGGCAAGCTGACGAGCGCGGCTGGGCGGCGCTCTACGCCGAATTGCAGGCTGTCGATCCGGCGGCTGCCGCGCGCATCGGTCCGGGCGACCGCCAGCGGATCCAGCGCGCGATGGAGGTTTTTCGCCTGAGCGGCCGGCCGCTCTCGGAGTGGCAGCAATCGAGCCCGCGCGGCAAACCACCAGGCAGTACGCAGTTCGTGCGCATAGCTCTCGTGCCGGAGCCGAGGGCGGTACTGCACACCCGCATCGAAATTCGGCTGAAGCATATGATTGCGAACGGGTTTCCGGAAGAAGTCGCGCAACTGATGGCGCGTCCGGGCTTGCGGCGGGATGCGCCGTCGATGCGCGCCGTGGGTTATCGGCAGTTCTGGACGCAGCAGGCCGGCGAGTGCAGCTTCGAGGAAGCGCGATATCGCGCTCTGGTCGCAACGCGCCAGCTTGCGAAGCGGCAATTGACCTGGCTCCGCTCGGAAACCGATACGCAGCGCTTCGATCCCCTTGAACGCAATGTAATCGACGCAATATCGGCGTTTCTGATACCATTTTTCGACGCTTAGGCTGAACACCGATTGGGCATACCGGCGCCACCGGACGTGGTGTTCAACAACAACAAGAACAAGGAGACCCGACATGGCTAAAGGGCAAACGCTGCAAGATCCGTTTCTAAACATACTGCGGAAGGAAAAGGTTCCGGTGTCGATCTACCTCGTCAACGGGATCAAGCTGCAGGGGCAGGTCGACTCATTCGACCAGTTCGTCGTGCTGTTGAAGAACAGTGTGAACCAAATGGTCTACAAGCATGCAATCTCGACGGTGGTCCCGGCGCGCAATGTGCGTTTGCCGCTGCCCGACGACGATGGAGACAGTGACGATTAGTCAATTCCCCCCTTCACGACCCGTGGAGGCACTATTTGTTTGAACGTCCGCAAAGCGGTGAACGAGCGATCCTCGTACACGCGAGCCCGAGCGGTGCACCAGACGAATCCGAGCGTGAAGAATTTGCGGAGCTCGCAGTCTCTGCAGGCGCGGTCGTGGTCGATCAGATCATCAGCGCGCGCAAGCGCCCCGACCCGAAACATTTCATCGGCGGTGGCAAGCTCGAGGAAGTGCGCACGAGTATCGAGCGACATCATGCCGAACTCGTCATCTCGTCAGCGGAACTCTCGCCAAGCCAGGAACGCAACCTCGAACGCCAGCTGAAATGCCGGGTACTCGATCGCGCCGGCTTGATCCTCGACATATTCGCGCAGCGCGCGCGGAGTTTCGAAGGCCAGTTGCAAGTCGAACTCGCCCAGCTCGAACACCTGTCGACCCGGCTCGTCCGGGGCTGGACCCACCTCGAGCGCCAGAAGGGCGGCATCGGCCTGCGCGGGCCGGGTGAAACGCAGCTGGAAACCGACCGGCGCCTGATCAACCATCGCATCCGCGTCCTCAACGCGCGGCTCGATGAAGTGGACAGTCGCCGCGCAATGAATCGCCGCAATCGGGAACGGGCCGAGATCCAGACCGTGGCGCTGGTCGGCTATACCAACGCCGGGAAGTCGACGTTGTTCAATGCCCTGACGAAGGCCGGCGTCTACGTGAAGGACCAGCTCTTCGCCACCCTGGATCCCACCGTGCGGCGGCTGGTCTTGCCGGATGGCCGAACGATCGTGCTCATCGATACGGTCGGGTTCATTCGCGACCTGCCGCACGAACTCATCGCCGCATTTCGGTCAACCCTGAAGGAAGCGCGCGAAGCGGACCTGATCCTGCACCTCATTGATGCGAGCGACGAACAGCGCTGGCAGCGTGTGCGGCAGGTGAATACCGTGTTGAAGCAATTGGATGCGGACAAGGTGCCGCAGATTCGGGTCTACAATAAGATCGACAAGGTCGATCGGCCGCCGCGCGTCGTGCACAGTCGCCACGGCGTCGGGCGGGCTGTCTGGCTCTCCGCGGCCACCGGCGACGGCTTGCCGTTGTTGCTGGACGTCATCGGCGAGCGCTTGCAGCGCGACACCTTGCACGGGGTGCTTCACCTGGAGCATTCGCAGGGCCGGCAGCGGGCGAAACTGTTCGAGCTGGGTGCGGTCCTCAATGAAGTGCAGCAGGACGACGGCAGCTGGGACATAGAGCTCGAAATGGCCGAGAAAGATTTGCGGCGCTTTCTCAAGCATGCGAACCTCGCGCCCGACGCTCTGCAGCCGGTTGCAGAGGCCCGGACGGACCGTGGTGCGGCAGCGGCCTCCACTTAAGACTCAAGCAGACATATTATGGCGTGGAACGACCCTGGAAACGGCAAGGATCCCTGGAAGCGGGGCGACGAAGAGCCGAACGACCTCGACAAGATCGTGCAGAACTGGCAAAAGCGGCTCGGCGGCCTGTTTGGCGGCGGCAAGGCACGCGGCGGGCGGCGCGCAACGGGTGGCGGCGGCGGCTGGTTCATCCTCCTGTTCGCGCTCGTGGCGTGGGGGCTCACGGGTTTCTATCGGGTCGACGAAGCCGAGCGCGGCGTCGTGCAGCGTTTTGGCAAGTATACGAAGACGACCACGCCCGGTCTGCACTGGCATCTGCCGGTGCCGATCGAGACCGTAAACCTGGTCAATACGATTCGGATCACCGACTACGCTTATCGCACCGAAATGCTCACCGCGGACATGCAATACGTTTTTATCGACATGGTTGTACAGTACCGCCGCTCCGATCCCGTAAAGTTCAGCTTCGAGGTCGAAGACCCGGAGATAACGCTGAAAGACGTGACGGAGAGTGCGCTGCGGGAGGTCGTCGGTACTTCGAATCTCGATTCGCTCGTGGCCTCCGGGCGCCGGGACGAGATTGCCTCGCGCACCCTCGAAACGCTGCAGAATACCCTCAACGACTACGGGGCGGGCATTACCGTCACCTCCGTGTCGCTGAAAGACGTCAAATACCCGCAGAATGTGCAGGACGCGGTCGACGATGCGCAGAAGGCCCGTAACGACGCCGACCGCTACGCACTGGAAGCGGATGCCTATGCGCGCGACATCATTCCCCGCGCACGCGGCGAGTCCGCAAAGGTCCTCGAAGGTGCGGAGGCTTACCGCGACCAGGTCATTGCGAATGCCGACGGCGAGGCCGCGCGCTTCGAGGCGCTGCTCGAAGAATACAGGCAAGCGCCCGAAGTCACGCGCGAACGCCTCTACATTGACGCGGTGGAAGAGGTTTACCGCAACTCGAACAAGGTCATCCTGGATTCCGAGGGCAGCGGCAACCTGCTGTACCTGCCGATAGACCGGCTGCTACAGGAAAGCCGGAACAACAGCGACACGGCGGCCGCAGGTACGTCGCCGCCCGGCGAGTCCGAACCGGCAAAGCCTGATGAGTCGCGCGACAACGCGCGCGAGCGGAGAACACGCTGATGAATTCCGGACGCTTCGGCTGGTTTGTCCTCGGCGGACTGCTGCTCATCGTGGCAGGGCTGTCATTTTTCACCGTCAATGAGCGCGAACAGGCGATCAAGTTGCGCTTGGGCGAGGTCGTCTCGGTCATTCACGAACCGGGCCTGCACTGGAAAATTCCGTTCATCGAGAACGTGCGCCAGTTTTCGACGCAGATCCTGACGATCAGTGATAGACCTGAACGCGTATTCACCGCGGAAAACGAGTCGCTCGACGTGGATTTTTTCGTCAAATACCGGATATCCGATCCACTGCGTTATTACACGTCCACCGGCGGTAACCGGGACATTGCGGAACTGCGACTCGGCGAAATCGTCAAGAACGCGGTCGTCACGGAATTCGGCAAACGCAAGGTGGATGACGCCATTTCCGTCGGCCGTGCCGAACTCATGCGTGACCTGCTCGACCGCGCCGAGGAAACGGCGGAGGACGTCGGTATCGATCTCGTGGACTTCCGCGTCAAGCAGGTTGAGTTCATGGAGGACGTCCGCAACTCGGTTTATGCCCAGATGGAGGCGGAACGTCAGCGTATCGCCGCCGAGCGGCGCGCGGAGGGGCGCGAGAACGAAGCAGAGATTCGTGCCGCCGCTGATCGCCAGCGGACCATAATTCTTGCCGAAGCCTATCGCGACAGCCAGAAGCTGCGCGGCGAAGGCGACGCGCGAGCCGCCCAGATCTACGCCACGGCATACAACAAGGACCCGGAATTCTATGCGTTCTATCGCAGCATCGATGCATATCGGCAATCGATCGGGCAGTCCGGTGACATCCTCGTCATCAACCCGGACAACGAGTTTTTCCGCTACCTGAACCAGTCCAACGGCCGCCGCGACTAGCGCGGGCGGTTGAAACGACATGTGGGTCGAAATCCTGACCGCGATTGCCCTCGTTCTCGTGATCGAAGGGCTCCTGCCGTTTGCCGCGCCGTCCCGCTATCGGCAGATGGTGGCGGAGATCGTTCGCTTAAGTGACAATCACATCCGCACGGTCGGGCTGGTGCTGATCGTCATCGGGCTCGTTTTGCTGTTTGTCGTTCGTCAGTAGCTAGGGGGACTTGTGCAGAGTCTCCCTAGGGATCGCCGGACCGGGTCTATGGGCAAGAATGTCGTCGTGGTCGGCACCCAGTGGGGTGATGAAGGCAAGGGCAAGATCGTCGATCTGCTGACCGATCGCTGTGCCGCGGTCGTGCGCTTCCAGGGCGGGCACAACGCCGGCCACACCCTCGTCATCGGCGGCAGGAAGACGGTTCTGCACCTGATTCCTTCGGGGATCCTGCGCGACGGCGTGAGCTGCCTGATCGGGAACGGTGTGGTCGTTTCGCTGGAGGCTCTCGTCAAGGAAGCGAACGCCCTGGTCGCGAATGGAGTCCCGGTGTTCGAGCGGCTCAAGGTCAGCCCGAATTGCCCGCTGATCCTTCCGTCGCATGCCGCTCTCGATCTGGCGCGGGAGCGAGCGCGTGGCGCCGCGGCAATCGGGACCACCGGCCGCGGCATCGGGCCCGCTTACGAGGACAAGGTCTCACGTCGTGCCTTGCGAGTTGCCGACCTGTTCTTGCGTGAGAATTTTGCCGCGAAGCTCGGCGAGGTACTGGACTACCACAATTTTCTCCTGCGCAAATATTACGGCGCGGAGGCCGTGGACTTCGTACGTACTCTCGATGATGCGATGGAGGCCGCCGAGTTTGTCGCGCCGATTACGGCGGATGTGACGCAGATCCTGAGCGACCTCGCCGCCTCCGGCGAAAGCATCCTCTTCGAAGGCGCACAGGGCACATTTCTCGATATCGATCACGGCACCTATCCCTTCGTCACGTCCTCGAACACGGTCGCGGCGGCCGCGAGTACCGGCACCGGCCTTGGCCCGCGGGACCTCGATTACGTCCTCGGTATCGTCAAGGCGTACACGACACGGGTCGGCGCCGGCCCGTTCCCCACCGAATTGTTCGACAATACCGGCGAACATCTCGCGAAAGTGGGTGCGGAGTTCGGTGCAACGACCGGCCGCCCGCGGCGGGTGGGATGGTTTGATGCGGTGGCGCTCCGGCGCTCGATCGTGAACAGCAGCGTCTCGGGCCTTTGCGTAACGAAGCTCGACGTGCTGGACGAGCTGGAGACCATACAGATTTGTATCGGCTATACGATAGACGGCGAGCCGATCAACGGCTTGCCGGTAATCGTCGATCGGTTCGCCGACTGCAAGCCCGTTTACGAGGAATGGCCGGGCTGGCGAAGTTCGACGGTAGGTGCGACACGTCTGGATGAACTGCCGGCCGATGCGCAGTCCTACCTCGCGCGTATCGAGGAACTTGCGGGTGTTCCCGTGGATATCATCTCGACCGGCCCGGACCGGGAACAGACGATCGTCAAGCAACATCCCTTCGGCTAGCGATACGCCAGCGCCGTACGAGTATCAGGGCCAGCACCGCGAGCCATGCGGGACCCGTGCCGCCGCCGCTCCCGCCGGACGTCCCGCCACTGCTGACCGTGACATTCGTCGTCGCGGTGTCGCTCAGTCCGCGCGGATCCGTCACCGTCAGTTCGAAACTGAGCAGTGTGTCGGAGCTCACCACAGGCGCCGCAAACCGAGCCGCCGCCGTATCGGCCCCGGTGAGGGTCACGAGCGGACCGAGCGACTGTTGCCATGCATAGGCCAGGGAATCGCCGTCCGGGTCGCTGGATGCGCCGCCGTCGAGGGTCACGGTTGATCCCGCAGCGACACTTCTATTTGCTCCGGCCATGGCGTTCGGTGCGGCGTTGCTGCCCGTGCCATCGAGGATCGATATCCGCGTGCTGAGGCGGCGACCCCGGCTGCAACATTACGCGAGGCGGGCGAGGGCAGGTAAACTTCGACGAATGCAGAAGGCGAATGGACGTGGCGGGGCGCTGACCTTCAGTGCCGGCCCCTCGGCGTATCGGGAAATCCAGTCGGACGGGTTTCGCCCCGAGCGTATCGGCACGCTGGCCGGCGCTTCCGGTGGCGCCAAGTGGCTCGTATTGAGCCAAATCGATCGGGTCGTCGCTGCACGCATACTCCCCGCCCTGCGCGGCCCGGTGCATACGATCGGTACCTCAATCGGGGCCTGGCGGCTCGCCTGTCATGCTCAGCGGGACCCGCTTGCCGCCATCGATCGCTTCGAGACCGCCTACCTCGAACAACGCTTCAGTGAGCGTCCGGACCGCCCCGAAATCTCGAGCGTGACCTCGGCGATCCTCGATGCCCTGCTCGGTCCGACGGGCGCAGCCGAAATCCTGTCGCACCCGGTCCTGCGAACACATGTGATGACCGTACGCAGCCGGCACATCACGGCATCGGAGCGGCGCGGCACGCTGGCGGCGGGCCTGTTCGCCGCGGCCGGCCTCAACCTCTTGCATCGCCGTACCCTCGGACTCTTTTTCGACCGGGTCCTGTTCTTCGACGCGCGCTGCGCCCAGGAGGACCGGCCGCCGTTCTACGCCGCGACCGGATTCCCCCTCCACAAGGTAGCGCTTGTGGATGCGAATCTCCGCGATGTGATCGTCGCCACCGGCGCTATCCCCTGGATCATGAACGGCGTGCGGGATATCGTCGGAGCACCGCCCGGCATGTACCGTGACGGCGGCGTGATCGACTATCACATCGATCTGCCGCAAAGCGATAACGAGCGACTGTCCCTTTTTCCTCACTTTTACGATTTCCTCAGGCCGGGATGGTTTGACAAACGCCTGTCCTGGCGCCGGCCGCAGCCGCTGAATGTGGATCGCATGATACTCGTGAGCCCGTCGGCGAGTTTCGTCGCGCGGCTGCCCAACGCGAAGATTCCCGACCGCCGGGATTTCGTCGCCTACTCGACCACGGACCGGGTGCGAACATGGCGCCGCGTGGTCGACATGTGCCGTGAACTGGCGGACGAATTCGAGGACGTGCTCGACCGGCAGCGGCTTGCCGCGTGCCTCAAGCCGCTTTGACGGCCTTTCGCGGCTTGCGCTGCCTGGAGCAACGGCGCGTCAGTTCCTGCCGGATGGCCGCTGCTTCCTCGTCCATCAGGTAGTCGCCCTGGTCGCGCCAGCCGCGCATCATCGCCAGGCTGTGCTCATTGACCAGCAAATGAGCCTGACCCGTCTGCTCGGCGATGTGCCAGCCCGGGACGGCAATGACGGAGCGAACGCGAACCGGCCGCCCCGCAAGGTGGCGACACTCCCTGGCCAGCCCGCGGGCGCCCGCCGTCGCGTCGACCAGGGACATCGGTTGCTGCGACGAGGAGAAGCGGAGCTCGTTGTCGTCGAGGCGCACCTCTCCCGTACGCCAGTGCCGGCGCGCGATGACGGTGAGCGCATAAACGCCGTTCTGTCCGACCAGGACGTGGTCGATGATCCCGCCGTGCGTCGGTACATCGTGATACGCACAGCCATGTTCGGCCGCAATGCGCTGGAGCTGGTGGCCGATCGCCAGGTTCGCGTCGTGCAGGAACCGGGTATTGCGCCAGCGGAGAATCGTCCGGCCGAGCCGGCATGCGACAAATATCGCGGCGGCGAGCAAGGCCAGGAAAACGACGTACAACTGCCACTCGGGATAGCCCGCAAACAGGGCCGCACCGCCGAGGAAACGTGCAGCGACGAACATGAGGGCGAAAACCACGAGCGCGCCGAAGTACGTGGACTGCCGGTGCGACAGGGCTTGCAGTTCCTCACGGAAGCGTTGCGCCGATTCGCTCATGATGCTGTCCGCGAAACTCGATTGTCCGGCGAGCACGCGCTGAAGCTGGTGCCATGATTTGACGGCCAGTATGAAAACGACCGCGCAGAAAAACGCGACAGTCGCCGATGCGCCGATTGCCTGAATGTCCATGGCTTGGCTCGCAATAGCCGTCCTGGTCCGGGCCAGCGTATCGATCGGCGCCGGCGTTCACTGTGACGCAGTTCACAACGGGGCCCCCGGACGCCCGCGTATGCGGCACTTTTTCAGCGAACATTCAGGCGCACCAGCGTAATTGTGAGTGTCGTCACGCGGCATCGGTGTCCGGGCTGGTAGCTTCGGCTCAGGTCATACGAGGCCGGCACGTCCGCTACTGGTCATACCGGAGAAGATTGTCATGAACATACGGATCGCACCCTGGATAGCAGCAGGTCTCGCGCTGTTGATGAGCGCCTGTTCCTCGATGGGACCTGAAGAATGTGCCGCCACCGACTGGCACGCGATTGGCTACGAGGATGGGTCCCGCGGCATGCCGTCGGAGTATTTCGCGAACCATCGCAAAGCCTGTGCGAAGCACGGCGTCACCGCCGACTTCAGCGCCTACCAGGAAGGGCGCGACGACGGGCTGGCCGAATTCTGCCAGCCGAGCCGCGGCTACAACCTCGGGGTCAGCGGCGGGCGATACCACGGCGTCTGCGACGTGGCCCTGGAAGAGGAATTCCTGGACGCTTACAGAACGGGCCACCAGCTGTTTTCCCTGCGCGCGAATGTTTACAACGCGAGTTCCCGGATTGCCGAGCGGGAAAGGGAGCTGGACCAGATCAAGCTTGCCATGCGCGAGAAGGAAGCGCTGCTGATCAGCGTCGAACCGACGCCGCAGGAGCGCGTGCTCCTGATCGGCGACCTCAAAGACCTGGCTGAACGCACCGGCCAGGTCGAAACGGAAATCGCCGTCCTGATCGATGAACGCGCGCACCACGAAAGCGCACTGGCCGATTACGAGAATACACTCGCTGCGTACGACTACTAGGGCTCGCTCGAAGCGGGCCCGGCGGATCCGATCCGCTCAGTCCTCCGTGCGGCGGCCGTCGCCGTGGCGCCGTTCCTGCTCGTAAGTGCCGGTTGTCGATGCCATGCCGCCGGAAACGAACGGGCTGCGCCGATCGCGGCCCGAGCGCCGGTCGTCGTAGTGCTGGAACCGGCATTCGCAGGCATCGCGCGGGCACTCGGGAAGCGGCAGGCGCGGCGCCTCGGTGGCGAGGAAGCGTTTTCCCTCCAGTGCCTTCGCCGCATCACAGGCGTACACCGCCGACTTGATGGCGACCGCGTGATAATCGGAGGACGAGGCGAGCTGCCGGCGTTCCTGTAGGGCCGGCGGCGCTTCCGCGCGCCTTGCGGCGCGGCGGCGCAGCCACAGCCAGCCGATCAGCACGAGCGCCAGTAGGATGATCACTGCGCGCATCACGGTTCCGCCTGGCTTTGTCCTGCCGAAAGCTCTGCGAGCGGCTCGAGGACGTAAGACGAATCGGCGCCATTCTCCTCGTACGCGCTGACGAGCGACTCGTGGAGGCCCGGATAGCGGCTGATGGTCGTCTCGAGGTCGCGGCGCAAAGCCTCCAGCTGAGCGCGCGGCAACAGCTCCCGGTCGAAAGCGAACTGGGCGGCATTCGCGATATTGAGATACTGCTGTGCGATCGCCCGCATCTGCGCAATGTCGGTCACGGTGATCAGCTGACCCTGCGGCGCAGCCATTTTTGCGAAGATCCTCGAGACTTCCGGGTTGGCCGCGCGCGCCATGTTCATCGATGTATACATGGCGACGAGTGAGCGGTGCGCCTCCGCTTCGGCAATCTGTTCGGCGATTCGATTCGCGCCGCGCTGCTCCAGCGCGATCATGAGCAGCACGGCGACGACGGTCACGAATCCGACCGCCTCTGCAAGTTCACGCCAGTTACTGTGCTTCATCGGCTGACCTCAGAGTCCGGGAAAGGGAGACACACCGAACAACCACCGGTGCAAAAGCGCAACGACTGCAAACACGACCGCTGCACCCGCAAGCGTCATGAGGTCGCGGGTCAACGGTGCAGGGGGCGGGGGCACATAGGCCCCGTCGCGGCGATTGATGAGCAGTATCGAAACGAGCGCCCAGATTCCGAGACTGCCGAACAGCACGATCGAGCGGTTGTCGCCGTTGGCAAGCAAGTGTGCAGCGGACCACACGATCGTTCCGGTTAGCATCGGATGGCGGAGAAAACGTTTCGTGTTGCCGGGCGCATTGGCCGCGGCGAACAGGAAAAAAGCGAGCAGCAGCATCACCGGCACGACCGCATTGCCGAGGAGCGGCGGCATGTACCAGGACTCCACCGTGCTGTTGCGCCAGCCGATGACCATCAGCACCAGCGACACGAGAATCGCGAGTGAAAAGAGCCCGCGATAGGCGCGGGCCCCGAGTCCCCCGGCGATTCGGGTACGGGCGGCGGGCAGCGCCGCCGGGAACCAGTGGAGGAGACTCCACATCAATACCCCGGTTAACAAAAGGCCCAAGGCTCGCTCCCGTGGAAGGCCGGACTTGCGTATACTGCAAAATATGTCCGCGCCAGACAACAAGTTACTGGACATGCTGACAGGCTATGCTGCCGCGCACCAGCACCCGTTCAACATATTCGTACACCTCGTCGGCATCCCGACGATCATGCTCGGCGTCCTGATTCCCCTGACCTGGCTGTCTTTCGATGCCGGCCCCTTGAGCGTTTCCGCGGCACACGTCCTGCTGCTGGCCTTCTTTCTTTTTTATTTGAGCCTGGATGCGGTCTTTGCCCTCGTGTTCCTGGCGGGCGGCTGGCTCTTGACCCTGCTCGCGACACGTATTGCAACGCAGCCCATGGAGACCGCTGGCTCCATCGCCGCCGCCTGCTTCATCGGCGGGTACCTGGCGCAGTTCGCGGGGCACGCGGTCGAGCGTTCGATGCCGGTGCTCGTCCGCCACCCCGTGCAGGCGAACCTCGCGGCGCCGTTCTTCACGGTCGTCGAGCTGTTCAAACTGCTGGGTCTGCGTGACGAGCTGTTCCTGACCGTGCAGCAAAGTATCGCGGCTCAGCGCGACCGCAGGCGGGATAACTCGTAGTGCAGTAGGGCGGCGACGCTGATGGCATCGGTGATCTCGCCATTGCATGCCATCTGCACCGCTTCATCGATCCGCAGGCGCCGGATGCTCAAGTCTTCCGTTTCCCCGAAGCAGGGTTCGCCCTCCGTGAGCCCGGTTGCGACATAGACGATCGCTTCCTCGTCCGTGACCGAATTACTCGTGTGCAGCCGCAACAGTTCCCGCCACTCCCGCGCTTCCAGCCCGGTTTCCTCCTTCAGTTCCCGCTTGGCCGCGTCGAGCGGATCTTCGCCATCGGGTGCGCCGCCTTCCGGCAGTTCCCAGCTGTAGGCACCGAGCGTAAAGCGCGACTGGCCGACCAGCCAGGTGTGGCCGTCGTCGTCGACCGGCAATATGCCGACTGCACGGTTCTTGAAGTGCACATGGCCGTAGTGGTTTTCGCCGCCGCCGGGATTGACGACGTGGTCCTCGCGCACTTCTATCCAGGCGTTTTCGTAGACCAGCTTCGTAGCAAGTGTCTTCCACGTCATAGCACGTGCCATCCTTGTGATGGTCGCCATCGTCGACCTCTAAAAACGACAAGGCCCTCGCAAGCGAGGGCCTTTACGTGTCTGGTGCCGAGAACGCGTTACCGGCTTTTTACCTCAACCCTATTCAGATTAAATAACAGGCGAACAGGGTGCATCAACACCCGCCAGCGCTAACCACGCCAACCTACCTAGGAGGTTACCATGGCCACCGAGAAGTCTACCGAACTACACGAGTCCGATGAGGACGCCTTCCCCTACACGCTGCTGCGGCATCCCGACGGAGACGACGGCCGCGGGCAAACCGCGTACGCCATCTTTGCTGCCGCCGACTGAACTGGATCGAAGTGGCGAGGTATAGCGACTCTGGCTTCGATTGGGTGGATCTGCGGCCAAGCGAGTTCGTGCAGGGTTGCCTGACAGGAGAGGGCGTTTATGCCGTCACGATGGCCACCACCCGCATCGTAGGTGAAAGATGACAGCCGCTGTCGTTTGCATTTTTGCTCCGATTCCGTGGTAGCGCGTCAGGTGAGCCCAGGACTTTGGCACCAACGCCGCAAGCCGGGCGATGAAATCCAGCGGCTCGAAGATCACGTGCGTCGTGCCATCTCGATTAGACGCCTGACCCCGCAACTAAAACGGAAAGTGCTGATCTATCTGCGACTTAACCCACTTGCGCACTTCTTTGCTGTCAACCCGGGCGCGATTGTCGGCAGACACACAATCGAGGGCGCCATCGGATGCGACCGCGACCACTCGGCCATTGAAGAAAGTCGGTGCGCCCGAGTCGCCGTAGCAGACGCCAACCGGGTCGCGGTTGAACGTTACCCAGTTTTGATCAATGACCCGGTCGACCGTGGACGTTCCCCAGCGGCGGATGCCGTCGTAGAGCGACGTGTCAGCCGGACCACCCGGAGCCGGCGACGTCGTCCCATAGCCGACGATGGTCATTCTCGTGCTCGGTACACCCTCATGGTCGAGAGTGCGGTTGGCCAGCTTGGCGTGTCGGATGCCGAGAACGGGCTCGTCGAGGAAGCACAGGCCGACGTCGCTGACCCCCGGCTCGTACTGTCCATCGGTGTCGTCGAACGGGCAACTCTGTGGTGTGCAGGGCCTCGGAAAGGAAGGATGAGCGATGCACGTGCCGAGGGCGCGATTGAGGTCTATCCAGGTGGACTCGTCGAGTGCATTCGGCGCGAAGCTGACGACGAGCCGAACCCATGGCGGAAGCCCTGGTTCGGCTCGCGCGGCGAAGTGTCCCGCGGTGAGTATCGTTTGCGGGTGGATCAGGACGCCGGTCACCTGGCCGGCAAGTCCCCCTGGCAGGCCGAGCGGATTGTTCGCGTCGCGGAAGACCATGATCGACCCTACGTTCGGATAGGCGTTCGTCTGATCGACAGCTCCCGATGTGAGCGCCATGCCCGGGCGGATGAGTTCCGGGATCGTCAAGACGGTGATCAGCGTGAGCGCAAGAGCCACATAGAACTTACGCATGAGGCATCTCCTTCAGAGCCAAAGCCGATCGTTGAAGCCTAGGAGTGCGTTCCCCCACGCGCAAGGGACAAAGGCTGCCGCGGCGAACGATGGCACACTTTGTCGCACCGCGGTCTACAACCGCCTTCGTTGATCGACGGCTCCGCAGAAGCTAGAATTGGGATCCAAACCTCTGGGCTTCGATGGATACGGCTCCGTCCCATGCTCGATTGCCAACGGACGCGTCGCCGACCGGGGCACGGCTTGATTCATGGAAGGCGATTGCGGCTTACCTGAAACGTAGCGTCCGAACCGCGCATCGGTGGGAAAAGCAAGAGGGTCTGCCCGTTCACCGCCAGTTGCACAGAGACCTCGGTTCAGTATTTGCCTACAAGAGCGAACTCGACGCCTGGTGCAACGCCCGCAGTGTTCACGCGGGTCCGCGGCAGGCGACGGACGAGCGAGCCTTACCGAAACTCTCCCGCATCAATGTCGCCGCCATTCTGGTGGCCACAGTCGTGCTCATTGCGGTAATTGCCTACCTGGCGGAACTGCGTTTTCGCCCGGCGAGATCAGGGCAGGACGCGCACGTGGCCGGCCTTGAACTGCTCTCCACGTTCGCAGGATCGCATCGGTGGCCGGCCCTCTCACCGGATGGCCAAATGGTCGCGTTCGTCAGCGATGCGGGCGGCACTCCGCAGGTCTGGATCAAGAACCTCGCGACTGGAGATCCCATTCAGATCACATTTGGTGACATTCCGGCGGTCCGACCGCGGTGGTCTGGCCAGGGAGACAGCATCATTTACTCGCGCCGCGGCGAAGGTATCTGGTCCGTGTCGCCATCGGGAGGGGAACCTCGCCAGATCGTGAAGGACGGCTGGAATGCCGACGTGTCGCCCGATGGCCGACAGCTCGTGTTCGAGAGAGCCGGACAGATTCTCATTGCTGGCACTGATGGTGTCGGCGCAAGCCAGGTACCCCGACTTCCCTTGCGGCTGATCGAGCATTACGGCGACAGCTGGCCGACCTTTTCACCGGACGGCAAGTCCATAGCGGTCTTCCTCGGCGAACAGGGCCGGTACGGCGATTACTGGATCATCCCTTCGGACGGAAATCAGCCTCGCCGAGTCACGTCAGACCTTCAGGAGGGCGGTGCACCAGCCTGGACTCCCGACGGGAAGGCGCTCGTCGTTGCCTCGGCACGATCAGGGAGTGTGAATCTATGGCGGGTACCGGTCGCGGGCGGTCCGCCTGAAGCTCTGACAACCGGAACTGGAGAGGATCTCGATCCGGTCGTCTCGCCTGACGGGCGGACGCTTCTCTTCGCGAACGTGAAGCGCACATGGATCCTGGTCGTTCAGGACCTGCAAAGCGGCACGCGAAGGACATTGCTTGAGAGACGAACACCTCTCGCGTTTCCCCGCTACTCACCGGATGGAGGTCGCATTGCGCTGATGGGCAGAAATTCGCGCGGTGAAATGCAGCTGTTCGTTATGGACGCCGATGACTCGAACTTGACCGCGGTCACCGATGGCGGGCGCGAAATCAACATCATGCCGCAGTGGAGTGGCGACGGCGAGACGCTCTACTTCTATCAGGTCCACCCCACTCGGACATTTCGAAGCCTCTCTATATCGGGTGGTGCGTCGCGTGAAATTGCGCCATGGTCCTTCGGACGGCAGTATCAAGCGGCCGTCGAGCCTCTTGAGCGCACCGTCGTCTATTCATCCGTCGAGAACGGCGACTTACGTCAATCGCGAGTACGCGACCTTCAGACCGGCGCCGAACGTGCGTTTCCATTTGCCCTGTACGAGCAGCGATTCTCGCGCGACGGGCGGCTGATCGCTGGAGAATCCCGTAGTCACGAAGTCCTCGTGTGTGATAGCGCGAGCAGCCGGTGCCGACCGGTGACCTTGAAGAACGAGGGTGCTCTTACCGCCCTTGCGTGGTCAGGGGACGGTACGCGGCTTTTCTTCTTGCGCCACACCAGTGCCCGGGTGTGGGGCGAATTGACCTCGGTCGGTCTCGACGGAGGCGCGGTGAAGGTACACGGCTTGATTGGTCCCTTCGAGCACGATTTTCAGATGTCGATGGACGTGTCGACACGCGACGAAATAGTGTTCGCAATCTGTCGCGAGGGTCCGTACGAGTTGTGGGCCGCAACGCTGCGCTGACCGGGTGCGAAAGTGACCCACCGTGGATTATAGGACTTTCAAAAGCCCTCTTAAATCTGTGATCCTGGTTCGCGGTCATCTTGTGTCTCGGGCTACAGTACCGGTGGTGGGGCACCAACGCGGTGTCGCGTCTCCCGGAAGCGGCTGGAAGAAGCGCTCGTGCAGAACCTGGAGAACCTATACCAGGTTGCGGAGCCGGATGAAGTTGAAAGTGCTCGCGAGACTGCTGCGAGAAATAATCGGCGAGGTGGGGATCAAAGAAAACGGCGACGGAGTCTTCGCCTATGCAAGGTTGAACTCCGCCGCCGGGTATAACGGTGGTGCCGAGAAGAGGACTTGAACCTCCACGGGGTTACCCCCACTAGCACCTGAAGCTAGCGCGTCTACCAATTCCGCCACCTCGGCATGACGTAACCGCGTACAATCGCGGGAATTACGAGGTCGCGCACTGTACTCAAAGGGGCCGCGACCTGTCAATGTCCCCGGCGGACGACCATGACGAGCGGAGCGAGGGGTTTGCCCAGGCAGAGGAAAGACGGGAAAAAGGCGACGAATCAGCGCAAGGAGGCACGGTCCTACCGGCACCCGATCCCGAACCGCAGCGCAATCATTGACTACCTGAACGAAGCCGGGCGGCCGCAGCCGGTGGACGCGATGCTGGCCGCGTTCGGCCTCAAAGGGCAGCGCATGCGATCCCTGCTCGACGAGCGGCTCGGCTCGATGGTGCGGGCCGGACAGATCATCGAGAATCGCCGCAACGAGTACTGCCTTACTGAAAAGCTCGAACTGATCGCGGGCCGGGTGAGTGCCCATCGCGACGGCTTCGGGTTCGTGATCCCCGACGATGGCAGCGATGATATCTACCTGTCCGCGCGCGAGATGCGTGCTCTGATCGATGGCGATCGCGTGGCTGTCAAGATCGCGGGGACCGACCGCCGCGGCAAGCCCGAGGGCCGACTCGTCGAGATCCTCGAGCGCGGGACACGGCAAATCGCGGGGCAATTCATTCGTGAGCGGGGAATCGGCCTGGTCGTTCCCGACAATCCGAAGATCGCACACCGGATCCTGATCGGACAGGGCGATGCCGGCGGCGCGCAAGCCGGACAAATCGTCGTCGCCGAGATTCTCGATTTCCCGACCGATGTCGAGCAGGCAACCGGACGCATCGTGCGGATCATCGGCAGCCCGGAGCAAAGCGGTATCGCGACGGAGATCGCGATCCAGTCGCACGGCATTCCCTCGAGCTGGCCGAAGACCGTCAGCGAAGAGAGCCGGCAGTTCGGTACGAGCGTGACGAGCGCAGCGAAAAAGGACCGTCTCGATCTTCGTGCCCTCGACCTGGTAACGATCGACGGGGCAGACGCGCGCGATTTCGACGACGCCGTCTATGCCGAGGCATCGGGTGACGGCTGGCGGCTGATCGTGGCGATTGCCGACGTCGCTCACTACGTCGACGTCGGCTCCGCTCTCGATCGGGAAGCCACCGCGCGCGGGACGTCGGTCTATTTCCCCGACCGCGTGGTGCCGATGTTGCCGGAGGTCCTGTCGAACGGCCTGTGTTCGCTGAACCCGAAGGTGGACCGCCTGTGCATGGTGTGCGACATGCGCGTCAGCGCCGAGGGCAAAGTGACCCGGTCCTCCTTTCACGAAGGCGTGATGCGCTCGAAGGCGCGACTGACCTATGACGCGGTCAACGACTTTCTCGATGGGGACGGGCCCGCGGTGCCGGCCGTTGCGCACCGGGTGCTTCTCAACCTGCAGGCCCTGTACAGGGCGTTTGCGGACCTGCGGCGCAAACGCGGCGCGCTCGAACTCGACCTGCCCCAGGTGAAATTCGAACTGGACGATGAAGGGACGATCCGGCAAATCCTGACCGTCGAGCGGAGGGACTCGCACAAGCTGATCGAGGAATGCATGATCGCCGCAAACGTGGAGGCGGCCCGCTTTCTTGCACGGCACCGGATTCCTGGCCTGTACCGTGTGCATGCGAAGCCCGATGCCGATCGCTTCGATGAATTGCGGCATTACCTGGTTTCGCTCGGCCTCAAGGTGCCGCACGTGGACCACGTCACGCCGCGCCAGTTCAGCCGGCTTCTCCAACAGATCGAGGGACGTCCGGACAGCACGGCCATCTCGATGCAGATGCTGAGAAGCCTTACTCACGCCGAATACACGCCGGACAACATCGGGCATTTCGGCCTCGCACTCGAGGCGTACGCGCACTTCACGTCGCCGATCCGGCGTTACCCCGATTTGCTCGTGCATCGCGCCATCCGCCATATTCTGCAAGGCGGCAAGCCGGCGCGTTATTCCTACGACCGCCAGGGCATGGTGCGTCTCGGCGCGATCACCTCCGCACACGAGCGCCGCGCGGAAGAGGCCACCCGCGACGTCGAAGCCTGGCTCAAATGCCAGTACATGCTCGAACGCGTCGGCGATGCCTACGACGGCGTCATCAGCGGCGTGACGAATTTCGGGCTGTTCGTGCAGATTCCGGAGTTGATGGTGGACGGCCTCGTGCACGTGACCAACCTGCCGAACGACTATTACCACTTCAATGCGCAGAGCCTCTCCATGGTGGGCGAGCGCACCGGGCAGAGTTTCCGCCTCGGCGAGGCGATGCGGGTCCTGGTGCAGCGCGTCGACATGGACACGCGGCGCATCGATTTCCGCCCGGCCGACCTGCCGCACGAGGAGCGGCATAGCGGCCGGCGGCGCGGCAAGTGACGCTCCCATGTCGCGCTACGTGACCGGCCTTCGGGCTGTCGAGGAACTGCTCGCGGGCGATCTCTCCGGCATCCGCCGCATTTTCGCGGAGTACCGGACGCCGAACCCGAGGGTCGAGGCCGTGGTCGCCCGGGCCCGCGGCGCCGGGATCGACGTTCAATCGGCCAATCGCGCGAGGCTCGCGCAGCTCTGCGGCGATGCCCGGCACCAGGGGGTCGTCGCCGAAGTCGTGCAGAGCACACTGCTCGACGAGGGGGCGCTGCGCGGCCTCGTCGAGTCGCGCCTCGCCGCGGGAGCGCGCCCCTTGCTGCTCCTGCTCGATGGCATCCAGGACCCGCATAACCTCGGCGCCTGCCTGCGCACCGCCGACGCCGCCGGCGTCGACGCCGTCATCGTGCCACGGCACGGTGCAGCCAGCCTTGGCCCTACCGTCAGCAAGGTGGCGGCCGGCGCCGCCGAACACCTGCCATTCGCCCGCGTCGCAAACGCGGGACGGGTACTCGACTGGCTGGGCGACTACGGCGTGCTCCGGGTGGGTACGAGCGACCAGGGGCCGGACGATCTTTGGGCGCTGGATTTGAGCGGGCCGCTCGTACTGGTGATGGGCCGCGAGGACACAGGCCTTGCCGAGAGCATGACGCGCCGCTGCGACCGCCTGGCGCGGCTGCCGATGGCCGGCCGTGTCGCGAGCCTGAACGTTTCGGTCGCCACCGGCGTCTGCCTGTACGAGGCCCTGCGCCAGCGGCGTTGAACCTTGCGGATCCGCACGGCTCCGGGTAGGATGCGCGTCCCTTGCCATATCGGCCGGGGAAAGCCGTACCGATTCGGCTTTTAGCCTCTTGCTGCACCGCAAGTTCGGGCAGCTGCAACCCGCAAGCTCACTGTCGAGCCGGCAGTTCGCTCGCGCGGGGCGCAACCAGAAGGGTCAACAATGAGACATTACGAGATCGTGTTCCTGGTCCATCCGGACCAGAGCGAACAGGTCCCCGCCATGGTAGAGAAATACCAGGGCATGGTGGAAAGCGCCGGGGGTACCGTGCATCGCAACGAGGACTGGGGCCGCCGCCAGCTGGCGCACCCGATCAACAAGATCCACAAGGCACATTACGTGCTCCTGAACGTCGAATGCGGATTCGATGTCATCGACGAGATCAGGACCGCCTTCCGTTTCAACGATGCCGTTCTCAGGCATCTCGTCATTGCCCGCGAGAAGGCTGTTACCGAGGCATCGCCGATGGCGGTCGCGGTCGCCGAGGAAAAGGCAAAAGAGCGCGAGGCACAGCAACGCCGGGATGCGAAGGCGGCTGCCGAAGCACGCATGCGCGATGAAGACGACGCCGACGAGGACGACTCGGACGCAGAGTCCATCGACAGGGGCACGGCCGCTGCCGACGCGGCGGCCCGTGACGACGCCCTAGCAACGGACGACTCCGAACGAGCTGCGAGAAGCGCATGAGGAACAATGAGATGAGTCGTTATTCACGCAGGCGAAAATATTGCCGGTTCACGGCCGAAGGCATCGAAGAGATCGACTATAAGGATCTCAATCTGCTGAAAGCCTATGTGACGGAAACCGGCAAGATCGTACCCAGCCGGATTACCGGCACGAAGTCGCACTACCAGCGGCAGCTGTCGAGTGCCGTCAAGCGGGCGCGTTACCTGGCATTGCTGCCGTATACGGACCGTCACTGAGATCCCCCGGGGGCTCTGTTGCAAGCCCTGGCCCGATGGCTGCTTGCGCAGCCGCTGAACTCGGTGCTGGCGCTCGCCGCGACGATGTCGCTCGCGTGGCTGAGTTTCCTGAGTGGTGTCGTGATGGTGCTCCTCGTGCTGCACAAGGGCGTACGGCGCGCTCTGGTGGAAGCCGCCGGGGCACTGGCGCTGCTTGCGGTTTTCACGCTGCTGTTGCAGGCGCGCCTCGACGTCATGCTCGCGAGCGCGCTGTCGGTCTGGGTGCCTGCCGCGTTCATGGCCCTGCTTTTGCGCCGGACGCGGTCGCTGACGCTCTGCCTGCAGCTGGCGTGGCTGTTCGCGCTCGCGGGGATGCTGGTATTCTCCGCCGTAGTCAGCGACCCGGTGGGATTCTGGCAGCAGATGTTCGATTCTGCGATGACCATGCTGAGGGAGCAGGGCCTCAAGGATCAGGCCGCCGGACTCGAAGTGGAGATCAGCGACGTCGTCGCGAGCCAGATGACCATATTTTCGGCGCTGTTGTTCTGGAGCCTGACGGTCACCTGGCTGGTGCTCGGCTACAAGCTGCAGCGGCAATTGCCGGGAACCGGCGCCCATTACGGGCGCTTTCGCGACCTGAATTTCGGTCGTGTGATTGCGCTGGCAACGGCGCTGGCTTCGGCGGCCGCGTGGCTGGCAGGCTGGACGCCGTTGCAAAACCTCGCGTTCGTGATGTTCGCGATGTTCTGGTTTCAGGGCCTTGCGATCGCGCACTGGTCGCACGGCCAGGGCTTTTTGCCCACCTTCGGCCTGGTGGCCCTGTACTTGCTCGTGCCGTTTTTGAGCGTGGTCCTGCTGATGGGTCTCGCGGTGACGGGTTACATCGACGCCTGGTTCGGATTTCGTCGTTTACGAACGGCAAAGTGAACATGCTTTGGACTTGGAATTAAGGCAGGATTGAATCATGAACGTCATTTTATTGGATAACGTCGAGAATCTCGGCAGCATTGGCGATCTCGTCAAGGTCAAGCCGGGCTATGGCCGTAACTTCCTGCTGCCGCAGGGCAAGGCTGCACTCGCGACACCGGACAACATCAAAGCCATGGAAGCGCGCCGGGTCGAACTCGAAAAGGCGGCCGCCCAGGAGCTCGCTGCCGCCAGGAAGCGATACGCAGTCATCAATGGCATGGAACTCGTCATTACCGCGAATGCCGGCAGCGAGGACAGGTTGTTCGGCTCCGTCGGTCCCGTCGACATCGAACGGGCCTTCGAAAACGTGCAGGTCGAGGTGCAGCGCAGCGAAATCCGCATGCCGGATGGCCCGATCCACACGCTCGGCGAGTTCCCGGTCGGAATACACCTGCATCCGACGATCGACGCCGAAGTCACCGTTCGCGTCGTACCGGAAGAATAATGCGGGCAGGCGTGCCGTGCGCCGTGTCCGCCGTTGAGGCTCGTTCGTGACGGGAACGGGGTAGACACATGGTGCGAGCACTCGGGGAAGGCGGAATGATCGAGGGCGCCGAACAGCGCCTGAAGGTTCCGCCGCATTCCGTCGAAGCCGAGCAGTCCCTGCTCGGCGGCCTGATGCTGAACAAGACGGCATGGGACAAGGTCGCAGATGTCGTCACGGCCGAAGACTTTTACCGCAACGATCATCGCCTCATTTTCACCGCCATCGCAGCGCTCGTAAACGATGGCCATCCCTGCGATGTCGTTACTGCATCCGAACACCTCGACAAGCGTGGCGAGCTTGGCAAGGCGGGCGGACTCGAGTACCTGGCGTCTCTGGCAAACGAAACGCCCGGCGCTGCGAACGCCCGCGCCTACGCGAACATCGTCCGTGAACGAAGCATGCTCCGGTCACTCATCAATGCCGGCAATGAAATTGCCGGCAGCGCGTTCTCGACCGACGGGCGTGCGGCCACCGAACTCGTCGACGAGGCGGAACGCCGGGTATTCGAAATCGCCGAAAAGGGCGCTCGCGGGCGCTCGGGCTTTCGTTCGCTGAAACAGATTCTCCCGGAGACCGTGGACCGGATCGATCTCCTGCACCAGTCGGACGGCGATATCACCGGCATCTCCACGGGCTTCACCGAGTTCGACAAATTGACGGCGGGCCTGCAGGCCGGGGATCTCGTCATCGTGGCCGGGCGCCCGTCGATGGGCAAAACGACGCTGGCAGTGAACATCGCCGAGAATGCGGCAATCGGCGGCAAAGTGCCGACCGCAATTTACTCCATGGAAATGCCGGCGCAGCAACTTGCATTTCGCATGATTTCCTCGCTCGGCCGCGTCGATATGAAGCACCTGCGCACGGGCCGGTTTCCGGACGAGGACTGGTCGCGTATCAACACCGCCGTGCAGCTCATGTCGGATGCGCCGATCTTCATCGACGATACAGCGGGACTGTCACCGACGGAAATCCGCGCTCGCGCGAGACGCTTGCAGCGCGAGCACGGTCTCGGCCTGATCGTCGTCGACTACTTGCAGCTCATGACCGTACCTGGCAACAAGGAAAACCGTGCAACCGAGATCTCCGAAATCTCGCGCTCGCTGAAAGCCCTGGCGAGAGAGCTGGAATTGCCTATCATCGTTCTCTCGCAGCTGAATCGCAGCGTCGAGCAGCGCACGGACAAGCGCCCGGTCATGTCGGACCTGCGCGAGTCAGGTGCGATCGAGCAGGATGCGGACCTGATCGTATTCATCTATCGGGAAGAGGTTTACAACCCGGATACGCCGAAGAAAGGACTTGCCGATATCGCAATCGCGAAGCAGCGTAACGGTCCGATCGGTGATTTTCTGCTGACCTTCGTCGGGCGCTACACCAAGTTCGAAAACTTCGTGCCCGACTCTTACGGGGAGCAGGCGTTTCCCGAACCGTACCGATAGGTCCCGCCCATGATCGATGTTGCGGCCGCCCGCGCGGATACGCCAGGCTGCGAGCGGCGGATCCACTTCAACAATGCCGGTGCTGCGTTGATGCCGGAACCGGTTTACCGTGCCGTGTGCGAGCACCTCGATCTCGAATACCGGATCGGCGGCTACGAGGCCGAGGCCAGCGCTCTGCCCGGCCTCGATGCGCTGTACACGGAATGCGCGGCGCTCTTGAACTGTGCGCCCGACGAGGTGGCGTACGTCGAGAACGCGACGCGGGCCTGGGACATGGCCTTCTACGCAGTGCCGCTGTCGGCCGGAGACCGGGTCCTTACCCACGATTCGGAATACGCGTCAAACTACCTTGCACTGCTGCAGCAGTCGCGACGTCGTGGTTTCGTCATCGACCTGGTGCCCTCCGATGCGAGCGGGCAGGTCGACGTGACGGCTCTCGAGGCGATGATCCGGCCGGGCACCCGGCTCATTGTGCTGACGCACGTGCCGACGCAGGGTGGACTCGTGAACCCGGCCGAGGCCGTCGGCAACGTCGCGCGCCGGCACGGCATCCTGTATCTGCTCGATGCCTGCCAGTCCGCGGGACAGATCGACCTCGACGTGGCGCGGCTCGGTTGCGACATGCTGTCGGCGACCGGGCGCAAATTCCTTCGCGGACCGCGCGGCACGGGCTTTCTGTACGTGGCCGGGCACACGGCGGCGCGTCTCGAGCCGCCCTTCGTAGACATGCGGGCGGCAAGCTGGGTGGCGCCGGACCGGTACGAGCTCGCCGCGGGTGCGCGCCGTTTTGAAACCTGGGAAAGCAACGTCGCCGGGCGCCTCGGCCTCATGCAGGCCATCCGGTACGCACGCGGCATCGGCTTGCCGGCCATCGAAGAACGCGTCGGGTGCCTGGCCGAGAAACTGCGCCGGGCGTTGGCCGGCGTGCCGGGGGTGGAGTTACTCGATCTCGGCGAGCGGCGATCGGGAATCGTCAGTTTCCGCCTGCGGGATGAAAACCCGGCCGCTACGCAATCCCGGCTGGCACTGGCGCGCATCAACGTATCCGTGAGTGACCGACGCTCGGCGCAGCTCGATTTCACTGCGCGGCAGATCGACGCTTCTGTCAGGGCATCGCTGCACTACTACAACACGGAAGACGAAATCGACCGCTTCGTCGATGCCGTCGGTGTTGGGTAGCGTGCGCTCCGCGGGAGCGCCCAAGAACGCTAGGATTCGAAAAAGCCCATTTTGACGCCGGCGAGCTGCACGACGTCATTGTCCGTCAGCTTGCGTGCCTGGGCGCCGATCGGCTGGCCATTGACCAGGGGGTAGTCGCCTTCCTTGCCGGACTCCACATGCACGATATAGTAGCCTTCCGCCCGCCGGGTAATCGCCGCGACCTGGACGCCGGGACGGCCCAACGTCGTCAACGCCTTCGTCAGCTCCAGTTCGCGGCCGGCAAAAGCGCCGCTTAGAACCTGCAGCTTGGCGAGCGGCAGCGACTTCGGAACAGACGCCGGGTCCATTCCGGCGGCCGTGCGCGCTTGCTGCTGAGGTTCCGGCTTTGGCTGCGGCTTCGGCTTCGGCTTCAATGCGAGCGCGTCCTCCTCATCGAGCCGTACGCCGGCATCGCGTTCGATCCGTTCGTGCGCGCGGGCTGCGGCCTCGGCGGCCTTCTCGGCACGGCGAAGCTGCTCGGCGCTTTGCTGGCCCGACGGAATGACCATCGTCTTTTCGAATTCGTCCTGCCCGGTGTCCCCGGTCTGCTCGTCGGCAAAGCGCAACTGGTGGTGCCCAATGGTGATTACGTCGCCATGTTGCAGGGCGTGCTTCTTGATCAGTTTGCCGTTGACGTAGGTGCCATTGGTGCTGTTCAGGTCCTCGAGGAACGAATCGTTGAGTATATTGATGATCAGCGAGTGATGGCCGCTGACCGCCGGATTGTCGATACGCACATCGTTGTCCGGCAAGCGCCCGACCGTGTAGCGCTCCTTGCTCATGTTGTACTCGGCCAGGACCTGGTTGTCCAAACTCAGTATTAGTCGTGCCATGATGTCTCGCCGCGATTCAGTACTTGCCGATTTAAACTGTTCGCGAGGCACCGCGAAACCCCAGCCGTATCAATGGCTGTGTCGCTCTCTGGGAAAGGCAGTCTCCCCAACCCCGCACCCGCTCTCAACGTCGCCGGCATCAGCGGAACCAGCCGGCAATCTTGACCAGCAGATTCTTACGTGCGGCAAACGGCTCGAGTACCTGGGCCAGCATTACCGACACGTTGTCGCGTCCGCCTTGATTGTTGGCCAGCTCCACCAGCTGCTGACTAACGACGTCAAGGCTAGCATTAAAAGTCTTGATAGTTAAGTGAATATCTTCGTCTTCGACCATGTCGGGCAGGCCGTCCGAACACAACAGGTAAACGTCGTCCGGGAGCACCTGGTGCTCGTGCACCTCGACCTCCACGGTGGGTTCGACACCCAGTGCCCGTGTTACGTAATTCCGGTTCGTTGACCGTTGCGCCTCTTCTGCCGAATAGAAACCGCGGTCCACCAGTTCCTGCAACAGGGAATGATCGAGCGTAATCTGCTCGAAGCTGCCGCCCCGCAGCCGGTAGGCACGTGAATCGCCGACGTGCGCGACCGACACCTTGTTGTCGAAGAACATACAGGCCACGATCGTCGTACCCATGCCCTCGCAGTGCGTCTGGCTCTGGGCGGTCTGGTAAATGATCTTGTTGGCGCGATAGACGGCATCGCGCAGGATGATCGACTGCCGCATCAGACCGCTGTGCGGATCGATATCCGACCGATCCTCGCGGGTCGCAGCTTCGGTGGCAAGTTCGGTCACGATCTGCACTGCGATGCCGCTCGCCACTTCGCCGGCATTGTAACCGCCCATGCCATCCGCCAGCACCATCAGGCCGATATCCGCGTTCGTGCCGATGGCGTCTTCATTGTGGTCGCGGACCCGGCCCGTGTCGGAGCGCTCGGCGAACTGGATTTTTCCACGCAGGGTCATGGTCGTCGTGTTATCGCTCTGGGGTTCGTGCCTGTCAGGATCGGGCGCACAAACGTAATGCAATAGCCAATTCGGCCCCGCAGGAGAAGCGGTTCCCGGGATGCTTTGCCAAGGCCTTGGCCAGAACGGCGTCGACGTTCACCGGGATACCCGCCCGCCGGCCTGCGATCGGCGGCGGATCCTCGGAGGTAATCTTGGTCATCAACACCGCAATGTTCGTGGCCTTGAAGGGGACATCGCCACACAAAAGTTCGTATAGGGTAACACCAAGCGAAAACAAGTCCGATAGCCCCGTCAGAGGTTCGGCGCCAAGCTGTTCCGGAGACATGTACATCGGCGTACCGAGCACGATACCGGTCTTCGTGCGATTGTTGTCGGTGATTCGTGCCACGCCGAAATCGGAGATCTTCAGCGTTCCCTCCCGAGGGTTGTAGAGCAGGTTCGCCGGCTTGATATCCCGGTGTATGACGCCCTGGTTATGCGCGTAATCGAGCGCATCGGCAGTCTGCGCAGCGAGTTCCAGCGCGCGCTTGGGCGCCAGCAAGCGCTTCGGGTCGGTAAAGTCGCGGAGCGCGATTCCCGGTACGTACTCCATCGCGATGTACGCGAGACCCTTGTCCTCGCCGGCGTCATACACAGTGATGATATTGGGGTGTGTCAGGCGGCCGGCGGACTCCGCCTCCCGGTAAAAACGAAGGCGTGCTTCCTTGAGTTCCTCGTCTTCGAACTCCTTCTCGATCGGAATTGCCTTCAGGGCAACCGGGCGGTTGATGCGCGGATCCCTGGCGAGGTAGACGGCGCCCATGGCGCCCTTGCCGATACGTTTCTCGATCACATAGCGGCCGAGACGCTGCGGCGACCCCATTGCTCGCGTGGGCCGGCGCCGCCGGCACGTAGGGCGTCGCCGTGTGCGTCCGCTTCATCCATTCCAGCACGGCTTCGGCGCGTTCGGGCTTCGCCTGCTGCTCGAAGGCCAACGACAGCTTGTACATCACCGAGGCCAGCGTCTCCGACGGCGGGCAGCGGCGCAGTTCCGCGAACGCAGGTTCCAGGCGCCCCGCGGCGAGGAAATCCGCGCCGCGTTTGAACGCGAGCCGCAACTCCCGGCGGTTGTCGCCGACCAGCCACAGGCTCAGGAGCGAGACGCCGCCGAAAACGAGGATCGCCCGCCCGAGATCGATGCGAAAGTGCAGCGTCAGGAGCGTCAGCGCCTCGATGAGGAGCAATGCGACGATGAAGGCGAGCGTCATCGCCAGGATATCGCGCCGGCTGCGCTCCGGCGTCAGGAGCACGGCAGCGCCGGCAAGCAGCAACGGCGCAAGCCACTCCAGCGCCTGGATCCAGGAGGGCGAGGCAATGATCCGGTCCTGTTCGATGTCCGCGACCAGGCTTGCGGTGATTTCCGAGCGTGTAACGAACTGTCCGGAGGGTAACAGGGCCGTCGCCGCCTGCAGTTCCGGCTCAGCATCGAGGAACACCGTCATGCCCGTCAACGAACGGCTGTTGATATACCCGAAGATGAGGTCGTCGACGTCCACGCGCCTGAGCTCGGCGTATCGGGAAAGAAAAATGCGGTCTTCTGCGCCGAGGCGAATCTGCCGGTCGCTCATGGAAGGATTGTCGAAGGCAATGGCGACCGCCAGGGCCGGAAGCATCTGGCCATCCACGAGCTGCCACAGGGCTGCGCGGCGCAAAACGCCGTCGCCGTCGGGCTCGTAGTCGACGAAACCGCTGCGGCGGGCGCCGGCCGCGAGGCGGTGGGCGCCTGGCAGGTAGACGGGAATGTCTCCTTCGAGAAGGCTCGCCCAGTCCGGCAGCGGATCCGTCTCCCCGATCGGCGGCGGATGCGGTAACACGATGCGGCGGACCTCCGCGGCGCGCAACTTCGCGATGATTTCCCCGTAGAGGTCGATGACCGCCTCGTCATGCGCCCGTCGCGGGTCGATACTGATGATCACCGCGTCCTCGAGCGCATTGCCCGGCAGGCGCGCGGCAAACTGGTCGTAGATGAAGCGATCGATGCCGGAAAACAGCTGAGCCAGCGGACCGTAAATGACCAGCAGCAGAACGCTCGCAAATGCGAGCGCAACAAGCCGGTTCCGGGTTTGTTTCCGCGCGTGGTCCAAGCGTTCAGGTCCCTGTTTTACGGCGGAAATTATAGGAAAAGGCCGCATTTGGTTATGAGAATGGGTCGGCACTTTTATGTCATAAACCAAGGCTCCGGGCTGCTACCATGAGCGCGCGCGGCCCTGAGGCCGGGCGGCGGCGGGGCCGGAAGTCGGCTCTGCGGAAACCCGGCTCAGGCTTTTCAAGTACTTATGGATAGTGTCCTATGGCTCGCAACAGGCTCGCCTACGTGTGCAGCGCATGCGGCGCACACAGCGTCAAATGGGCCGGCCAGTGCCCGGATTGTGAGCAATGGAACACCCTGACCCAGACGACGGTGCAGGCCGCGCCCGTGTCCGCCGGCCGCGCCGCCACGCCGATCGGCGAACTCATGAGCGACGGCGCGGGGCGACACGGCAGCGGATTCGGCGAGTTCGACCGCGTACTCGGCGGCGGCCTCGTGCCGGGTGCGGTCGTATTGCTCGGCGGTGATCCCGGTGTCGGCAAATCCACGCTGCTGCAACAGGTCGCCGCGTCGCTCGCTGGCTCGATGCCGGTATGCTACGCGAGCGGCGAAGAATCTCTGCGCCAGATCGGGCAACGCGCACAACGTCTCGGGCTGACCGCCGATTCTTTGCATATCCTCGCTGAGACGTCGCTCGAGAACGTATTGCTGCAAGCCGCCCAGACCGCCGCCCGGGTGCTGATCGTCGACTCGATCCAGACCTTGTCGAGCGACGCGTTGCCGTCGGCGCCGGGATCCGTCGTGCAACTGCGCGAATGCGTTGGCCGGGTGGTGCAATTTGCGAAACAGAACGACGTTGCCGTTTTCCTCATCGGCCATGTCACCAAGGAAGGCGCGATCGCAGGACCGCGCGTGGTGGAACACATGGTCGATACGGTGCTCTACTTCGAGTCCGATCCGGGCAGCCGCTATACGATGATCCGATCGGTGAAGAATCGTTTCGGCGCGAGTAGCGAGATGGGTGTCTTCGCAATGACCGGCGGCGGGTTCCGGGAAGTGGGAAATCCGTCGGCAATTTTTTTATCGCGCGACTCCGTCAACGAACCCGGCAGCACGGTTTCGGTCGCGTGGGAAGGGAGCCGGCCGCTCCTCGTCGAAATCCAGGCGCTGGTGGCGGACGGTGCAGGCAGTTACCCGCGCCGGCTTGCGCAAGGCGTGGACCAGAACCGCCTCGCACTGTTGCTCGCCGTCCTGCAACGCCACGGCAATGTCGAACTGGGCAGCGAAGATGTCTTCGTCAACGTCGTCGGTGGCCTGCGGATCGCGGAGACGGCCGTGGACCTGCCCTCGCTGCTTGCCATCGTGTCGAGCTTCCGGAGCCGGGCGCTGCTCGAAGGCCTGGTGAGCTTCGGCGAAACGGGACTTGCCGGTGAAGTACGGCCGGTCCGTTTCGGCGAGGAACGCATTGCGGCCGCGGCGAAGCAGGGATTCCGGACGGCGATCGTGCCTGCAGCGAATGCACCGAAGCGCGCACCGGAGGGGATTCGTGTACTGGCCGTCCGGCGCCTCGCCGAAGCGATCGACAGAGCGTTCGACTGATCCTAGGCCTGGTCGTCGGCCGCAAGGCTGCGCGGACCGATGCGCACCGTCCGTACACGGTTCTCGTCGCTTGCCACGATTTCGATGGGATAGCCCCTGATGTTGACGCAGGTCGAAGGGGCGGGGATCGTTTCCAGGAGCTCGACGATCAGGCCATTGATCGTTTTCGGGCCTTCGGTCGGCAAGAACCAGCCCTGGGCGCGATTCAGCTCGCGGATATTGGCGGCGCCGTCGACCAGCCACGCATTTGCGCTTTCCTGCACGACATCCGCAACCTCGTCGGCCGGATCCGTCGTAAATTCGCCGACGATTTCCTCGAGAATATCTTCGAGCGTCACGATGCCCTGGATATCGCCGTATTCGTCCACGACCAGGGCGATGCGCAGCCGGCGGCGCTGGAACTGGACGAGCTGCGTGCTGAGCGGCGTGCCCTCGGGTACGAAGTACGGTTCGTCGAGCAGCGCAAGCAGCGACGCCTCGTCGAAACTCTGCATGGCCAGGTTTGCAAGTTTGCGCAGATGCAGTATGCCGACGACATTGTCGATGTTGTCGCGATACACCGGCAAACGCGTATGTTCGCTGTCGCGCACGATTCGCTCGATTTCGTGAGCATCGTCGTCGAGGTCGATGCCGACGATCTCGTTGTGCGGCACCATCACGTCGTCCACCGTTACCTGCTCGAGGTCCAGAATGCTGATCAGCATTTTCTGGTAACGGCTGGAGATGCGGCTGCCGGCCTCGTGCACGAGTGTCCGCAGTTCGTCGCGGGTCAGCGCCTGCAGACCCTCCTGGTCGCTGCGAGCCCCGAGCAGGAACAAGACGGCGTTCGAGCCGGCATTGGTCAGCCAGACGACCGGGTACATGACCTTCAACAAAGGGTAATAGATCATCGCGGCGGGGTATGCCAGTCGCTCCGGGTTCATGGCAGCCAGGGTTTTCGGCGCTGCTTCCGAAAATATGAGCACGACGAGCGTCAGAATCAGCGTACCCGCGGCGACGGCCGGTTCACCACCGAGTTCAAGTGCAATGATTGCGACGAGCGATGCGGCGGAGAAGTTCACCAGGTTGTTCCCGAGCAGAATCAACCCGATCAGCCGGTCGGGCCGCCGCAACAGGGTTTCCGCCATCCGCGCGCCGCGATGGCCCTGTCGGGCCCGGTGCCGGAGCCGGTAGCGGTTGAGGCTCATCAACGCCGTTTCCGACCCGGAGAAGAATGCCGACAGCAATAGCAGTACCAGGAGGAGTCCCAGCAAGGCCCCTAGTGGAACGTCGTTGCCCAACGAATGGGTTCCTCCTTGGATATTGAGATGCCTGGCAGTTCAGCAGGGCGCCCGGATCCTGTCAAGAAACGGCTCCCTTCAACTCCAACTGCGTCCCAGGATCTCCTCGAGTATGTAGCGACTGCCGAAGTATGCGAGACACAGCAGGGTAAATCCCGCGAGATAGAGATAAATCGCGCGCCGTCCGCGCCAGCCGCCGAAACGCCTGCCGAGAATCAGTATGCCGAACAGTGCCAGCGCGAGCAGCGAGAGCACCGTCTTGTGCACCAGGTGCTGCGCAAACAGGTCCTCTATAAACGTGACGCCACTGATGACCGACAGCGCCAGTACCGTGAAGCCCGCGGTCGTCACCCAAAAAAGCAGCGCCTCGGTGAGTTCCAATGGTGCGAACAGGCTGTTCGCACCGGACAACCTGCCTGACTTCAGGCGGCGCTCCTGCACCAGCGCGAACACGGCGAGAATGGCCCCGACCGTAAGCAGGCCGTACGCGAACAGGGATGTCAGGACGTGCGTCCGAATCTGCCAGCCGAGTTCCGATAGAGCGCCGTCGACTGCGGATTTCGTCGTTGCAAGTGCAAGCAGCGCGCTCAGCGCAAGCAGTCCGGCAGCAACGCCCCGCAGCCTGGGATTGAGGGCGCCGAGTATGCCAATCACGCCCAGTTGCCAGCCGATCATCGCCACGACATTCGGCAAGGTGACGTTCCGGCCTGCATCGAGCGCCGAATACAAGAGCCAGGTGTCAACGCAAACGGCCGTGACCGACACAATGAACGCAACCGGTACGAGCCAGCGCGAGCGATCTGACCAGGCGGGCAAACGGCTGAGCGCAAAGGAAATTGCGGCAAGCGAATACAGAAAAAAAATTGTGATTTGAAACACAGAAACCCGTGGGTCGATCGCCTACCGTTTCGTCACGGAATCATCCCACATGGCGAATACCAATAGTACCCTTATCGTGCAGGGGCGAAAGGGCGCCGCCGGGTCGGAGCACATGCGCATACAAATTCTGGGTTGCAGCGGCGGCATCGGTGGCGGATCGAGGACGTCCGCGATGCTCGTCGACGACGACGTACTGATCGATGCCGGCACCGGCATCGGCGACGTCGCAATCGAGGATCTCCGGCGCATCCGTCACGTATTCCTCACCCACGCGCATCTCGATCACGTTGCGGGCCTGCCGATGCTCGTGGATGCCGTTTTCGAGGAACACTTCACACGCCCACTGACCGTATACGCCCGGGCGGAAACCCTGCGCGCCATTCAGGATCATCTCTTCAATGACGTGATCTGGCCGGATTTCGCGCGCCTGCCGAGCGCAAAAAACCCTGTGCTTCGCTATCATGTCTGCAGCCCTGGTGACACGGTTTCGATCGAGCGCAGGGACTTCTACGCGGTCGACGTGATGCACAGCGTGCCCTCACTCGGCTATACCGTCAGGAATTCCGGCGGCGCATTTGCCGTCAGCGGTGATACCCGCACCAACGAGACGCTGTGGCCTGTTCTCAATGTTTGCGCCGATCTGAAACTGCTGGTCATCGAAGTGTCGTTCCCGGATGAACTCGAACAGCTCGCGAACGATGCGGGTCACTATTGTCCGCGCACGCTGTGCCGCGATCTGCAACGCCTCGTCCAGCAACCGGATATCTGGCTCACCGGCATGAAGCCCGGCGAGGAACGACGCATTTACGAACAGGTGCTCGCCCAGGTGCCGGACCGCCGTATCCGCATGCTTTCGCGTGGTACGGTTCTCAACGTCTGATACACTCGCTGCCTCCACCGGCTCGCTGGCAAGACCATGTTCGACAACCTGAGCGGACGTCTGCAGGACGTCACCCGCAACCTGACCGGCAAGGGCAGGATAAGCGACACAAATATCAAGGACACGATGCGTCAGGTGCGCCTCGCGCTCCTCGAAGCCGACGTCGCGTTGCCGGTTGTAAAGTTATTCATCGAACGGGTACGCACCCGCGCGATCGGCGAGGAAGTCAGCCGCAGCCTGACCCCGGGACAGGCGCTCGTAAAGATCATTCATGCCGAACTGGTCGCCGTGCTCGGCCGCGCGAACGTGCCGCTGAATCTCAAGGCGCAAGCGCCCGCCGTGATCCTCCTCGCCGGTCTGCAGGGTGCCGGCAAGACGACGACCGCCGCGAAGCTCGCTAGCCGGCTGGTCACTGCGGACAAGAAAAAGGTCATGCTGGTGAGTGTCGACGTGTACCGGCCCGCGGCAATTTTGCAGCTCAAGTCTCTCGCCGCTGAAGTGGGTGCGCAGTTTGTCGACAGCAGCCCCGACGAAGCGCCGACGGCGATCGTCGAACGCGCCCGCGACGCGGCGCGCCGTGCCCATGTCGATGTATTGATCGTCGACAGCGCCGGGCGCCTGCACGTGGACGACGAAATGATGCAGGAACTTGCCGAAGTGCATGAGCGCGCCGCGCCTGTCGAGACATTGTTCGTCGTCGACAGCATGGCGGGCCAGGACGCGGTGAACGCCGCGACGGTGTTCGGCGACAGGCTTCCCCTGACCGGAATCATTCTGACGAAAGTAGACGGTGACGCGAAGGGCGGCGTTGCCCTGTCCGTCGTCGAGGTCACCGGCAAACCGATTCGCTTCGTCGGCGCGGGCGAAAAAACCGGGGCGCTCGAGGCATTTTATCCCGAGCGCATGGCGTCGCGTATCCTGGGTATGGGCGACGTGCTTTCCCTGGTCGAAGAGATCGAGACCAAGGTCGAGAAAGACAAGGCCGAAAAGCTGGCGAAAAAGCTTCAAGGAGGGCGCGGCTTCGATCTCGCCGACCTGCGTGATCAGTTGCAACAAATGATGAACATGGGCGGTCTCGGCGCGATGCTGGAGAAGCTACCGATGGGGGCGAACGTCAATGCGGCCGCATTGAAGGAGGGCGTGAACGAGCAGCAGATGCGTCGGCAGATCGCCGTGATCAATTCGATGACCCCGAAGGAGCGTCGCTTCCCGAAGCTCATCAACGGATCGCGCAAGAAGCGGATAGCCACCGGCAGCGGACTTGCCATCCAGGATGTGAATCGCCTGCTGAAACAACATGCGCAGATGGAGCGCATGATGAAGAAGCTGTCGAAAGGCGGGATGAAAAAAATGCTGCGCGGCATGCCCGGGGGCGGGATGCCGCCCGGATTTCGTTAGGTCCTTAGGGGTCAGAGTACATTTTTCGCCAAGGGCAGCGAGTCCTGAGACCTGTTTGGTAAGGAAAAATGTACTCTGACCCCTTTCTTTTCCTTCACATTTGCCGCGGTACGGGTACAATGCGCGGTCTGCCGGGCCATGCCCGGGCACAGGCAGTCCGCCTGACAACAGTTTTTTATACGGAATTCAGATGGTTAGCATTCGTCTTTCGCGCGCTGGCGCGAAGAAACGTCCCTTTTATCACCTGGTGGTCACCGACAGTCGCAATCGTCGGGACGGCCGGTATCTCGAGCGCGTGGGCTTTTTCAACCCGGTCGGCAAGGACCACGAAGAGAACCTGCGCGTGGACTTCGAGCGAGTCGACTACTGGCTCAGCCAGGGCGCCAAGCCGTCCGAGCGCGTTGCGGCGCTTCTGAAGACGCACCGCAAGGCGGCAGCGGCAAACTGAACGGGCGGGCTGCCTCAAGGGCAGCCGTTGTGGTGACGGAAACGGCGGAGAAGGCTCTATTCGAGCCGGTGCTGCTCGGCCGGATCGACGGTCTGTTCGGCGTTCGCGGCTGGGTCAAGGTTTTCTCGTTCACCGATCCGCGCGAAGCCGTACTCGGGTACGGGCCGTGGTGGATACGCCAGGAGGGTGCGTGGCGCCGGGTGCCGCTGGCGGAAGGCCGGCGTCACGGGAAGAACGTGATTGCGCGGCTCGAGGGCTGCACGGACCGGGACCAGGCAATGTTGCTGCTCGGCAGTGATATCGCGGTCGCCGCCGAGGCACTCCCGGCACCGGAGGACGGCCGGTACTACTGGCGCGATCTCGAGGGACTCGCCGTCGTTCACCGGGACGGAACTCTCCTCGGGCGGGTGGCGTACGTGATGGAAACGGGCGCGCACGACGTCCTCGTCATCGAGGGTGATCGGGAGCGACTGGTGCCGTTCGTGCCGGGCGAGGTGATTCTGGACGTGGATTTCGCCAATGCGATCATTCATGTCGACTGGGAATGGGACTGAAGCCGTGCGCTTTGCGGTGGTGACGCTGTTTCCGGAGTTCGTTGCAGGGGTGCTGCAACACGGTATTGTCGGTCGGGCGGCCGGCACGGGCCTGATCCGGGTCGACTGCGAGAATCCGCGGGATTTCGCGGACGACGCACACCGCACGGTGGATGACCGGCCCTACGGCGGCGGCCCGGGCATGGTCATGAAATACGAGCCGGTCGCGAAGGCGATCGACGCGGCACGCGCGGCAATGCCGCCAGAGGTTCCGGTGGTGTGCCTGTCGCCGCAGGGACAGGTGTTCGACCAGGCAAGAGCCCGGCGTTACGCGGGCCTGCCGGGGCTGGTTTTGCTGTCGGGACGCTACGAGGGATTCGACGAGCGCCTGATCGTCGACCGGGTCGATGAGGAATTGTCGCTCGGCGACTTTGTGCTGTCGGGCGGCGAAATTGCCGCGATGGCGGTGATTGATGCGGTGACGCGCCTCTTGCCCGGCGCGCTCGGCGACGCGGAATCGGCGGTGCAGGACTCGTTCACGCGGGGCCTGCTCGACCATCCGCATTATACCCGGCCGGAGCGTGTGGCTGGCCGGGAAGTGCCGGCGGTGCTGCTGTCGGGTGACCATGCCGCGATTGCACGCTGGCGTTACAAACAGGCGCTGGGCCGCAGTTTCCTGCGGCGACCGGACCTGGTGAGGCGAATGAACCTGGACAGCGAGCAGCAGGCGTTGCTCGACGAATTTTTGCAGGAATCCGGACCTTAAGACATGAGCAAACACATCGAAGCGATCGAACAGGAACAAATGGGCAAGGACATCCCGGAATTCGCGCCGGGGGATACCGTCGTCGTCCAGGTGAAGGTTAAGGAAGGCGACCGTGAACGTCTCCAGGCCTTCGAAGGCATCGTGATTGCCAAGCGCAACCGGGGCCTCAATTCATCCTTTACCGTGCGCAAGATCTCGCACGGCGAGGGTGTGGAGCGCATATTCCAGACCTACAGCCCGGTCGTGGACTCGATCGAACTGAAGCGGCGCGGCAACGTGCGGCGCGCGAAGCTTTACTACCTGCGCGGACGCACCGGCAAGGGCGCGCGCATCAAGGAAAAGATCTAGAATCCAGACCGCTCGCACAAGAATTCGCCGCGGGCGGCGGCGGGCCGTCCTGTCCTCTGCGTTTGAAAGCGTGCGCCAGCCGACATAATCCGGCAGCAGCGGACGCGTATTCTGAAACCTTTACCTCGTATCGGAGTCTCTCGACGCATGACTTCCGGACAGCCAGGCCTACGCGCGATCACGTTATACCTGTTGCTCGCGGCGGGTTTTACCAGCGGCTGTGCGTCGCTCGTGTCCGGCGCGGCCGGTAACTTCGCGGACGACCTGTCCGCGGCCGTGCTGAACCAGGACGATCCGGCGACCGCGCGTGCTGCGATTCCTGCGTACCTGGTGCTGGTCGACAGCCTCCTCGAGGGCAATCCCGACGACCCGAAGCTGCTCGCCGCCGCCAGCAGCCTGTACGCCTCCTACGGCGCCGTCTTCACGGAGGAACCGGTGCGGGCGGCACGCCTGACGAGCCGGGCGCGGCGTTACGGCCTCGAGGCGATGTGCCTGCGCTACGCGGACGCTTGTGACTGGCGCAGCGACAACTACGAGGAATTCGTAGAAAGCCTCGACGGGGTCGGTGAGCGCGATGCCGAGTTCCTGTATACCTACGGCGTGGCTACGCTTGCTTACCTGCGCGCGCACAGTGACGATTGGGATACGCTTGCCGAATTGCCGCAGGTTGAAGCTTTGTTTGATCACTACCTGACCATAGCCGGCGACAATGCGAGCCCGGCGACCCACACGTACATGGGGATCCTGCTGACGCTGCGACCGCCGGCGCTCGGCGGCAACCCGGAAGCGGCGCGGAGCCATTTCGAGCAGGCGATCGCGATGAGCGATGGGCGGGACCTGGGCGCCAAGGTCGAATACGCGCGCGGCTATGCGAAATTATTGTATGAACGGGACTTGCACGACCGCCTTCTGGGGGAGGTGCTCGATGCGGATCCCTACGTTGATGGCCTGACGCTGTCGAACATCCTTGCGCAGGAAGACGCGCGGGAGATGCTCGCGGAGGCCGATGACTATTTCTAGCCGGCGCCAGCACGTGTGCCGGGACCGAGGATGGCTACGATGAAACGATTTCTGATCACAGCCTTGTTGATGGCCTGCGCCGGCCTGGCGCAGGCGGCGACGCTGAAAATCGCCACGGTGACCCCGGAAGGTTCGGACTGGATGCGCGAGATGCGCGCTGGCGCTGCCGAGATTGCCGGGCGGACGGACGGCCGGGTGCAGATCAAGTTCTATGGCGGCGGCGTTCAGGGAAATGATGCGAAGGTATTGGGCAAGATTCGCATTGGTGCGTTGCAAGGCGGTGCCTTCACACCGTCCGCGATCGCGTCGCTGTACCCCGATATCAATCTCTACGGCATGCCGATGGTTTTCGACACCGAGGAACAGGCGGCCTATGTGCGCGAACGCATGGACGACAAGCTGAAGGACGGCATGGAGAAAGCAGGTTTCGTCAGCTTCGGCTTCGCATCCGGCGGCTTCGCCTCGATCCTGTCCAACACGCCCGTTCGCTCGCTGGACGACCTGCGCGGGCAGCGCGTCTGGGTGCCCGAGGGTGACCGGATCAGCTATGCCTCGATGGAGGCGGTCTCTCTCTCGCCCGTCACCCTGCCACTGACCGACGTGTTGACGGGCCTGCAAACGGGTCTCATCGACATCGTCGGTTCGCCGCCGATCGGGGCGCTGGTCCTGCAATGGCACACGAAGGTCCGCTACATGACCGAGCTGCCCCTGAGCTACACGCTGGGCTTCATGGCGATCGACAAGAAGGCGTTCACGAAGCTGAGCGACGGCGACCAGGTTGTAGTGCGCGAAGTCATGACGCGCATCTACGAAAACTTCGATAAACAGAATCTTGAAGATAACCGCGAGGCCCGCGCGGCGCTGCTGAAACAAAAAATCCAGCTGGTCGAATTCGATCCCGATGAACTTGCGCGCCTGCGCGCCCTTATGCATGTGTCGAACCGGAAACTTGGCGAGGACGGCGCCTTCACACTGAGCCTGTACGACGAAATGCTCGATCTCGCCGCCGAGTATCGCGACACGCACGCAGCGAGTGCCGGCGGCTCCGCCGACTGAGCCCCGGCCTCTTGCGGCACCTGCTCTCCCGGCTCGACGCCGCCGGCCGTCTCGCGGAGAATGCCGCGCTGGTCATTCTGCTCGGCGCCATGATGATCCTGGCGGTCGCCCAGATCCTGCTGCGCGAAGTGTTCTCGACGGGCTTCCCGTGGGCCGACGAACTCGTGCGGCTCCTCGTGCTGTGGCTCGCGATGGTCGGTTCTGTGGCGGCTTGCCGCGACAACCGCCATATTCGTATCGACGCCCTGTCGCACCTGCTGCCGGCCCGCGTGGTCGTCGCCGTCCGGATCGTCGTCGACCTGTTCGCCGCGGCTGTCTCCGCCGTCATTGCGTGGCACTCGTTCCGCTACCTCGGCCTGGAACAGGAATACGACGTTACCGTCCTCGTGGCCACGCCCGCGTGGCTGGCGCACCTGGTCGTGCCCCTTGCCTTTGCATTGCTTGCCTACCGGTTCCTCGTTCTCGTCGGGATTCACAGCCTGTCTTTCCGGGAACTCGCGGACGATGCGGCGTGATGATCATCGCCGGCATCCTGTTGCTGTTGCTCGCCGTTTTCGGCGCGCCGCTGTTTGCAGTCATCGCCACGAGCGCGATGGCGGGTTTCAGCCGCGACGGCACGGACCTCATGAACATGGCGCTGGAGATTCTCAGCATCGGGGAGCTGCCGTTTCTCGCCGCGATCCCGCTGTTCACCTTTGCCGGTTACGTACTGAGCGAAAGCAACGCACCCAAGCGGCTCGTGCGGCTCACCAATGCCGTGCTCGGCTGGATGCCGGGCGGCCTCGCAATTGTCTGTCTCGCCGCCTGCGCATTTTTCACGGCGTTTACCGGCGCCTCCGGGGTGACGATCATCGCGCTCGGCGCCATCCTGTACCCGGCACTCCTGCATGACGGGTACGACGAGCGCTTCAATCTCGGCCTGGTGACGTCGGCCGGGAGCCTCGGCCTCTTGTTTGCCCCCTCGCTGCCCCTCATCCTGTACGGGGTCGTTGCCGAAGTACCGATCGACGACCTGTTCCTCGCCGGCATCCTGCCGGGTATCGTCATGCTGGTCATGCTCTCCGGCTGGAGCCTGTGGGTAAACCGCCGCAAACGCCGCCCGACCGGCCGTTTCTCATGGGCCGAACTCCGCGGCGCCATCCGCGAAGCCGCTTGGGAACTGCCCCTGCCGGCGGTCGTGCTCGGCGGCATCTATTCCGGATTCCTCGCCGTTTCGGAAGCCGCAGCCGTCACGGCGCTGTATGTGCTTCTGGTCGAAGTGGTCGTACTGCGGGAGATCCGCCTGGCCGCTTTGCCGGGCATCGTACGCGCCTCGATGGTGCTGGTCGGCGGTATTCTGCTGATTCTCGGCGTCTCGCTCGCCTCGACCAACTATATGATCGGTGCCGGTATTCCGCAGCTCTTGCTGGATCTCGTGGCCGGCTTCGTGTCGAGCCAGATTACATTCCTACTGCTGTTGCTGCTGTTCCTTCTCGCGCTGGGCGCAATTCTCGATATTTTTTCGGCGATCGTACTCGTCGTCCCGCTCATTCTGCCGATTGCCGCAGGATACGACGTGCACCCGGTACATCTCGGGATCGTTTTCCTCGCCGCCATGCAGCTCGGTTACCTGACGCCGCCGGTCGGGCTGAACCTGTTCATTGCGAGTTACCGCTTCGACAAGCCGATCATGCAGGTGTACTCGGCAACCTTTCCCTTCCTTGTGATCCTTTTCCTGTCGGTATTGCTGATCACGTTCTGGCCGCAACTGTCGCTGTGGCTATTGCCGGGCTAGTTGCGGCGGCACAGGATGGATAACTGCTACTCTATACGGCAACGGGCCACCCGCGACCTTCTGCAGGAACCGGCCCGCGCGCCCGGAGGTCCAAGCACCTTATGACCGAAAACGTCACCTATTCCCCACCCCGGCAAAGTTTGCTGGTACGGTTCTTTCGCAGTCTATGGCACGGTGTCGATATCTTCCGCAAGGTGCTGCACCTCATCGTGCTGCTGGTCGTATTCGCCGGGATCATGCTCGCCGTGAAGGGCGCATCGCCCATCCTGCCGCCGGTGGCGGCACTCGAGATCCAGCCGAACGGCTATCTCGTCGAGGAGTTCGAAGGCGATCCGTTCGAACAGGCGAGGGTGGAACTTGCTGGCGGCGAAACGTCACCGCAAACCGTAGTGCAGGATGTCGTCGATGCGCTCGAGCATGCGCGCGACGACGAGCGTATCCGCATCGTCCATCTGGAGTTATCCGCCCTCGCCGGAGGCGGACTGTCAAAATTGCAACGGATCGCATCGGCGATGGCCGACTTTCGGACATCGGGCAAACGGATCGTGGCGACTGCCGACTTCATGTCGCAGGGCGGATACTATCTTGCCGCGCATGCCGACGAGGCGTACCTCCATCCCGAAGGCCTGGTGCTGTTGCAGGGATATGGCAGCTACCGGACGTTCTACAAGGATGCGATAGACAAGCTCAGGATTGACTGGAACGTTTTCCGTGTCGGGACGCACAAGGCGTTTGTCGAGCCGTACACGCGCATGGATATGTCCAACGAGGCCCGCGATGACCTGTCCCGTCTGAGCGGCCAGCTCTGGGAGATGTACCAGGCGGACATCGTCGCCGCTCGCGGGCTCGATAGCGGCAGCATCGAGGACTTCACCACGAACTTCATCGATCACGTAGCGGCCGCCGACGGCGAGTTGGCAATGGCGGCTGTAGAAATGGGCCTCCTGGACGGCGTCCGGACGCGCCAGCAGATCCGCGATCTGTTTATCGAGGTCGTGGGCGAGGACGACGAGTTGCCTGACCAGCATGTCGTCACGGGTATGTACGATTACCTCGCGCAGATGCGGATCCTGCATCCGCTGGATTTGCAGGATCAGAACGTGGCTGTCGTCATCGCGTCCGGGGACATCACCTTCGGCTCGACATCGCCCGGCACCATCGGTGCCGATTCGACCAGCGAACTCTTGCGGCAGGCGCTGAACGACGAATCCGTCGCCGCGGTCGTACTCCGGATCGACAGCCCGGGCGGCAGCACCTTCGCCTCCGATGTCATCAGCGACGCCGTTCTCGCGTTGCAGGCGGCAGGCAAGCCGGTGGTGGCCTCCATGGGCAGCGTCGCCGCCTCAGGCGGTTACTGGATAGCCGCGAGCGCCGACGCGATCTATGCAAGCCCGTCGACCATTACCGGTTCCATAGGAATCTTCGGCATGTTCCAGACGTTCCAGCGTTCCATCGATGCGCTCGGTCTCAACGTGGACGGCGTCGGTTCGACGAAATGGGCCGGTGAGTTCCGCCCGGACCGGGAGATGTCGGATCACGCCCGTGAATTGTTCCAGATGATCGTTGACGACGGTTACGAGGATTTCGTTGCACGCGTGGCCACTTATCGCGGCATGGAGTCGGATGCGGTCGATTCGATCGGTCAGGGCAGGGTATGGACCGGCCGCGACGCCCTGGACAACGGACTCGTGGATGCACTCGGTGATCTCGACGACGCCATCGCGGCAGCGGCGGATCTCGCCGGACTGGAGCAGGACGGCTACGGTGTGCAGACCATTCGGCAGGAACTCACGCCGACGGAACAATTCCTTATCGACCTGATGTCGGCAGGACGGAGTGCGGGCGTCGACCTCGGCAGCCTCGCGCCGCGCCCGAGCCGGCTCGAACAGGTGGCCGCGTCGCTCGAATCGGCCATCGAGCCGCTGTTTCGCTTCGACGACCCCAGGGGGGTCTACTCGCATTGCTTCTGCGATGTCTGGAACCCGTAAGCGGTGATCCGCTGCCTGAGGTCATCGTGACCAGTCGAGGATAACCTTGCCCGATTGTCCGGAGGCCATCAACTCGAACGCCGGCTTGAAATCGTCCGCATCGAAATGGTGCGTAATGACCGGCTCTATCACGAGACCGCTCTGCAGCATGCTCGACATCTTGTACCAGGTCTCGAACATTTCCCGTCCATAGATGCCCTTCAGCACCAGGCCCTTGAAGATGACCTGGTTCCAGTCGATCGCCATCTGCTCGGGCGGTATGCCCAGCATCGCAATCTTGCCGCCGTGGTGCATGGTCCGCAGCATGTCACGGAACGCCGCGGCATTGCCGGACATCTCCATGCCGACGTCGAAGCCCTCCGTCATCCCGAGGGTCTTCATCGTGTCATCGACAGACTCGCGCGTAACGTTGAGCGCAGCCGTCGCGCCCATCTTGCGGGCGAGCGCCAGGCGATAGTCGTTGATGTCGGTGATAACGATGTGCCGTGCCCCGGCAAAACGGGCAATGGCGACCGCCATGATGCCGATCGGTCCTGCGCCGGTGATCAGTACGTCTTCGCCGACCAGATCGAATGACAGGGCAGTGTGGGTCGCATTGCCGAGCGGGTCGAGAATCGACGCCATCTCGTCACTGATTGCAGCCGGCAGTTTGAATACGTTGAAGGCGGGCACGGAAATGTACTCGGCGAAAGCACCGGGACGGTTGACCCCGATGCCGACCGTGTTGATGCAGAGGTGCCGCCGACCTGCCCGGCAGTTGCGGCAAACGCCGCAGGTAATGTGCCCTTCTGCCGACACCCGGTCGCCGGGCGAGAGCCCACGGACCTCGCTGCCGCATTCGACGATCTCCCCGGAGAACTCGTGGCCCACGGCCAGCGGTACGCGAATCGTGCTTTTCGCCCAGTCGTCCCATTGGTAAATGTGGATGTCGGTGCCGCAGATCGCGCTTCGCCCGACCCGGATCAGGACATCGTTGTGTCCGACTTCGGGTAAGGCCACATCCTGCATCCAGATGCCTTTTTCCGGTTTCGCCTTGACGAGTGCTTTCATATGACTCCGAGTTCACGGCCGACGTGGGTGAAGGCGTCGATCGCCTTGTCCAGTTGCTGACGGGTGATGCCTGCTGACATCTGGGTACGAATGCGGGCCGCACCGCGCGGTACGACCGGGAAGGCAAAGCCCACCACGTAGACGCCGCGTTTGAGCATCTCGTCCGCCATGCGCGTCGCGAGCACGGCGTCGCCCAGCATGATGGGGATGATCGGGTGCTCACCGGGCCTCAAGTCGAAGCCGCGCTCGCTCATTTTCGCGCGGAAGTGGCGCGCGTTTTCGTGCAACTGTTCCCGCAATGCACTGTCGCGCTCGAGCAGATCGAAAACGGCCAATGACGCGGCAACTATCATGGGTGCCACGGAGTTCGAAAAGAGGTAGGGGCGCGAACGCTGCCTCAGCCACGCGACGATTTCGCGGCGGCCTGAGGTGTATCCGCCGGACGCGCCGCCGAGCGCCTTGCCGAGCGTGCCTGTAATGATGTCCACACGACCCATGACGCCTCGGTATTCGTGGGTACCGCGGCCGTTTTCGCCCAGGAAACCAGCCGCGTGACAGTCGTCGATCATGGTCAGGGCATCGTACTCGTCGGCCAGGTCGCACAAGCTGTCGAGTTTCGCGATCGTGCCGTCCATGGAAAACACGCCATCGGTCACAATGAGCCGCGCCCTGGCGGCCCTGGAGTCGTCAAGGCGTGCACGAAGTTCATCCATGTCGTTATTGCGGTAACGGTACCGCTCCGCCTTGCACAGGCGAATGCCGTCGATGATGCTCGCGTGGTTCAACTCATCGGATATGACCGCATCCTCGCCATCCAGCAGGGTTTCGAACAGACCGCCGTTCGCGTCGAAGCAGGACGGGTACAAAATCGTGTCCTCCGTGCCGAGAAACTCGCTGATTCGTGCTTCGAGCTCCTTGTGGATCGTTTGCGTGCCGCAGATGAAACGAACCGACGCCATGCCATAACCAAAGCGCTCGAGCGCGTGATGGGCGGCGGCAATGATCTCGGGATGGTTCGCAAGGCCGAGATAATTGTTCGCGCACAGGTTGATGACCTCCGCCGTGCCGCCGTTTCTCAGGACGCTGATGTCCGCCTGCTGCGGTCCGGCGATCAGGCGTTCCTGTTTGAAGAGACCTTGCGACTTGAGTTCGTCGGTCCGTTCGGCGAGTGACTCGAGAAAACTGGCTGGCACGGTATTGCCCTCGTTCACGAAAGGCCGCAAAGTATATCAGCCGTCCCGCCGCCGGGGCGGCGCCACCCTTACCCGCAAACATCGGCGCCGACCGCGTCGGCAGGCCTGTGGCCAGTCGCCGGAGTCGTGTGCGAAGATGGCCCGGGGGACGAGACAGCATGCAATTTGATGAACAGACGGCCGGCCGGCCGGGCCCGTTTCCGGGGCTCAACGAGCACTACCTGGCCGATGAGCAGGCCCTGCTCAGGGAACTGGCCGCCATGGCGGATCCCGGCGAAACCGCCCGGTCCGAGATTGGCAGGGTCGCCGCCGACCTGGTGCGCTCCGTGCGCGGGAAAACCGGTCGCGAAGGTGGCATCGACCTGTTCCTGCAACAGTATGACCTCTCCTCCCAGGAGGGGGTGCTGCTCATGTGCATCGCGGAGGCCTTGCTGCGTATTCCCGACGCTGACACCGCGGACCGGCTCATTGCCGACAAGATCACCGCCGCACAGTGGGAAGACCACATCGGGTCCAGCGAAAGCCTGTTCGTCAATGCGTCCACCTGGGGCCTGATGCTTACCGGGCGACTACTGAAAGTGGACGAGGCCGCGCGCCGCAATCCCGCTCAGGTCCTCGGCCGGCTGGCCAGCCGGGCAGGCGAGCCCGTAGTCCGGGCCGCCATGCGGCAGGCCATGCGGATCATGGGCCACCAGTTCGTCATGGGCCGCACGATCGAAGAGGCGCTCGAACGTGCCGCGCGCCCGAAAAACAGCGCGTATCGCTACTCCTTCGACATGCTGGGTGAAGCGGCGCTGACCGCGCCCGACGCAAGCCGGTATCTCGACGCCTATGCGGCTGCAATTACTGCCATCGGCCGGGTTGCGGGTGGCGAGAACATCTTCTCAGCGCCGGGCATATCCGTGAAGCTTTCCGCGCTGCATCCCCGCTACCACTACACGCAGCGAGACCGCGTGCTCGGGGAACTCGTGCCGACGATGATCGAACTGGCGGAGCATGCGAAGACCGCGGGTATAGCGCTGACGGTCGATGCGGAGGAAGCCGATCGGCTGGAAATGTCGCTCGAGATCGTCACGGCGGTGCTCGAGGGCGCGAAGCTCGGCGATTACGACGGCTTCGGGCTTGCCGTCCAGACCTACCAGCGGCGCGCCACGGCCGTTTTTCGTTATCTTGAAACGCTGGCCGCCGAGACGCGCCATCGCATTCCGGTGCGGCTGGTGAAAGGCGCCTACTGGGACACGGAGATCAAACGTGCGCAGGAGGCGGGGCTGCCGAGCTATCCGGTATTCACGCGCAAGGCCCATACCGACATTTCCTACCTCGCGTGCGCGCGCCAGGTGCTGGCAGCCGGAGACGCCTTCTACCCGCAGTTTGCAACGCACAACGCGCACACGCTGGCCAGCGTACTGCACTATGCGGGGCCCCGGCGCGATTTCGAGTTCCAGCGGCTGCATGGCATGGGTGAGGAACTGTACGCCGAAGTGATCGGCCAAGGGACGCTCGATCGTCCGTGCCGCGTGTACGCTCCGGTCGGCAGCCACGAGGACCTGCTGCCGTACCTCGTTCGTCGCCTGCTCGAAAACGGCGCGAACACGTCCTTCGTCAATCGCATTTCCGACGACGACATCGAGGTCGAGGACATCGTGGCCGACCCGCTGGCCGCCGGGGCCGGTCACGACTACCGGCCGCACCCGCGAATTCCGCAGCCGCCCGAGCTCTACGCGCCGGAGCGGCGCAATTCGCGCGGCTACAATCTTGCGGATCGCACGGTGACCGTGCCGCTGCTCGCGAACATGCGCTCGTTGGCGTCCGTGGGGTTGACGGCCACCCCGCTCTCGAGCGGCCGCAGGAAGAAGGATGGCAAGGGCGCTGCCGTACCCTCGGTGAATCCGGCGCGAACGGGCGAGCCGGTCGGCCATTACCTGCCGGCCACGCCCGGTGACGTGGACACCGCGCTCGATGCGGCGCACGCGGCACAGCCGGCATGGAACCGGACGCCGGCGAGCGAGCGCGCGACGATCCTGGAGGCCGCGGCGGACCGGTTCGAGGCGCACGCACCGGAACTGATGGCGCTGTGCGTTCGCGAGGCCGGCAAGTCGATTCCGGATGCCGTCGCGGAACTGCGCGAGGCCGTGGATTTTCTCCGCTACTACGCGATGGATGCGCGCCAGCGGTTCGGCGCAGCGCAGGTCTTGCCCGGACCGACCGGGGAGCGCAATACGCTCGGCCTGCACGGGCGCGGCATCTTCGTGTGCATCAGTCCGTGGAATTTCCCGCTCGCGATCTACACCGGGCAGGTCGCTGCCGCGCTCGCGGCCGGCAACACCGTGCTCGCCAAACCGGCCGAGCAGACACCGCTCATTGCGTTCCGCGCGAGCCAGTTGTTGCTCGAGGCCGGTGTGCCGCCCGAGGTCCTGCACTTCCTGCCCGGCGACGGGGCCACGATAGGCGGCCGCGCGGTCCAGGACCCCCGGGTCGCGGGTGTGGCCTTTACCGGTTCCACGGATACCGCCCGGATCATCAACAGGGCGCTGGCAACACGGAACGGTCCTATCGCCGCGCTGATCGCCGAAACCGGCGGCCAGAACGCCATGTTCGTCGACAGTTCCGCACTGCCGGAGCAGGTCGCGCTCGACTCGGCGTACTCGGCGTTCAACAGCGCCGGGCAACGGTGCTCCGCACTGCGGCTCCTTTGTGTGCAGCGCGATATTGCGCCGCGGGTCATCGACCTGCTCAAGGGCCACATGGACGAGCTTCGCATCGGCGACCCGGCTGACCTCGCGACTGATGTCGGTCCGGCGATCGACGGGGAGGCACGCGACGTCTTGCAGGCGCACGTCGAGCGCATGAACAGGGAAGCGGAGGTGCTGCACCGGTGCCGCCTGCCGGACGAGCTGGAAGAGGGCACTTTTTTTGCGCCTGTACTCATCGAGGTTGATAGCGTCGATCGGCTGGAGCGCGAGGTATTCGGACCAGTGCTGCACGTGTTGCGTTTTCGCGGCCGCGATTTCGAGAAGATGATCCACGCCGTGAACGCGACCGGCTACGGCCTGACCATGGGGCTTCACAGCCGCATCGATTCCCGGGCGCGCAAGGTGGCGGCACTCTCCGGCGCAGGCAACCTGTACATCAACCGCAACATGATCGGTGCGGTCGTCGGCGTCCAGCCGTTCGGCGGTGCCGGGCTGTCCGGCACCGGGCCCAAGGCGGGCGGGCCGAACTACCTGCCGCGCTTTGCCCACGAATTCAGCGTGAGCAACAACGTCGCGGCCGTCGGCGGCAACGCCAGCCTGCTGTCGCTCGCGACTGACTGAGGGGCTCTGCCGTGTCCGTCCTGAGCGTTTTCGATATTTTCAAGATCGGCATCGGCCCGTCGAGCTCGCATACCGTCGGCCCGATGAAAGCCGCCCGCGAGTTCGCGCTGTCGCTCGCCACGGTCGATGGCGAGGTGAACACCGTTCAGGTAAGCCTCCACGGCTCACTCGCGTACACGGGCAAGGGGCACGGCACCGATTCTGCGATTGTGCTCGGCCTCGCGGGCGCCGAGCCCGATACCGTGGATCCGGATGCGGTAGCCGGCATGCTGCGCCAGGTGCGTGAGTCGAAGAGGTTGCACCTGGCTGGGAACGGCACCATCGATTTCGATCCCGAGACCGATATCGTGTTCGATTACAGGACGGAATTGCCGCGGCATACGAACGGCATGCGTTTCATCGCGCGAACGGACGCCGGCGTGGAACTCGCCGCAGACCACTACTACTCGCTGGGCGGCGGATTCATTGCGCGCGGCGACGAGGATGCGAGTCCGGCGGACAAAGCGCTGCCTCCCTATCCCTACGACAGCGCAGCCACGCTGTTGCAGCTCGCAGCCGCGAACCGTATGCGCATCCCTGACCTCGTATTCGAAAATGAACTCACCTGGCGCTCGCGGGACGAGGTACTGGCGCAGCTCGATCGCATCTGGGCGGTGATGAAGGACTGCATCGACCGCGGGCTGCATGCCGAAGGCGTCCTTCCCGGCCGCATGGCGGTGCTCAGGCGTGCCGCAAAGCTGCGCAAGCGTCTCGAGCAACGTGCGGAACCCGGCCCGACCGACGCCATGGAGTGGGTCAATGCCTTCGCCATTGCCGTCAATGAGGAAAATGCGGCCGGCGGCCGCGTCGTCACCTCGCCGACCAACGGGGCTGCCGGCATCATTCCCGCCGTGCTCTTGTACTACCTGCGTTTTACGAAACGGCCGACCGACGAGGGCGTTCGTACCTTTTTGCTGACTGCGGGGGCCATCGGCATCCTGTACAAATTGAAGGCGTCGATTTCCGGGGCGGAGATGGGCTGCCAGGGCGAGGTCGGTGTTGCGTGCTCGATGGCAGCCGCAGGACTTGCGGCCGCACTCGGCGGCGACAACGACCACGTCGAGGAAGCCGCCGAGATCGGCATGGAGCACAATCTCGGCCTCACCTGCGATCCCGTCGGCGGGCTGGTTCAGATCCCGTGCATCGAGCGCAACGCGATGGGTGCGGTGAAGGCGATCAACGCGGCGATGCTCGCATCGCACGGCGACGGGACGCACAAGGTGTCGCTCGACCAGGTCATAGAAACCATGCGCCAGACCGGCCTCGACATGAAGACCATATACAAGGAAACCTCGCAGGGCGGGCTGGCGGTCAACGTCCCGGAATGCTGAGTGACGTTGGACCTGAATCGACCAAGGGTCCAACACCTGCCCGCCATGGTACTACGGCGCGACGGGCTCAGAACGGCCAAAAGCGGCCGTTCAATGCGCATCGAATCAAGACGAGCGATAGCCCGATTTATCGTATTAGTTCGTCGAGTTGTTTCACATTGAGACCCGCTTCGCGATAATAGTTGCGACATAGTTCAAGTGCCGAAAAGCCATCTTCATACGCAGCGAAACCTCCATCGACAGGATTGTCCAGATAAATCAATCCGCCCTCGACCATGAACAGGATAAGTGCCGGCTCAGGTGAATCATCTGTTACGACCAACGTATGCGCTTCGCCCGCTGGTTCGTAGATAAACGTTCCAGGCTTCGCTATCCAGTCATGCTCCAGGTAACGCCAGTGGCCCTGCAGGGTATATCCGCGCACAGTACCAACGTGATAATGAACACCAAGTTGTGCTCCCGGCAATCCCTTTAGCAAGACGCTAAACCCTCCTGACGTAACATTGAAGCAACATGGCTGAAACCACACTCCGTCAGCATACGGGACCCACAACTTGTCATTATCGATATCGATATTTGCTACAAAATGACCGCGGCTTCTTGCGCCTTGCTCGAGACCATCGCTAACACTATTAAACGATTGGATTGGCATTACGTATCCCCTTGCTGTTTTAAATTTTTGTGTGTCAACCGACAATCTCGATAGGCTGCTCTGGGTCAACTCCCGCCCGTGGAATCTACTGCTCTTCGGTCGTTCGAGCGACCGCTGTCGGGAGCTGTATTGCAGTCGGTTCATAATACGCATTTAACCAATCACCGTTGGGTCCGCGTTGCGTGACCTCGGAAAATGAGCAAGCCTAACGTAACAGCTCCGAATACGCGGGAAAGCCCCTGGCATGCCGGAAGTCCGCCAGCTCCCGGCTGAACACGGGCACGCCGGCGAGCCGATCCAGCGTCCCGATCAGTGCATCGAAATTTCGCGCCTCGAGGCGGCAACAGGCAACGAACGCACGTACCAGCTCCGGGACGCTCGAGCCACGGCGGCGAAGCTCCGCATCCACGCGCAGAAAATAGACGGCGCCGCCCCAGTATTCCGTCGGGAAATCGCGCCGCGCCCGCAGCGCCTGCGCGGCCTCGGTGAAGGTCCGGTCCGGCATGTCGTAGCGGCTTTGAGCGCGCTCGATCTTCTCCCGGTAGCGCGCCCACATGTCGTCCGCCGAGAGCACACCGGCAGAGTGCATGAGCTGATACTGCATGTAGCTTGCAAAGCCCTCGGCGAACCAGGACTGCTGCCGGCCTAGAAACGGCAGGAACAGGTGCGCCAGCTCGTGATACAGCGTCCAGTCCGACAGCAGGTCGGCGCGGGAGCAATCTGGATTTACGTGAACGTTCACGCCCTGGCGTCGGGAACGGATGGTGTTGGCCCACGGTACGGGTGCCGCGCCGGCAGTCCGGTAGAAGTGCATGTGCACGTCGAAAGGATAGGGCGCGATAGTCTCTTCCACGCTCTCCGCGACGGTGCTTACCCATTCGCGGAGTTTGGCCTGCTCTGCATCGTCGAACTTGTCGTCCCAGTGCCAGACCAGTTCGGCACCCGCTGTTGCGCACAGCATCAGCAGGCACAGCGCGGCCAGGATGCGTTCAGTCGTCCTCTTTCGCGTTCCGCGGGTAGTCGTAGAGCAGGAGTTCGGTGGATGGCCGTGCATGCAAGGTCCAGTCGTCTCGTTCGATGGCCACGCAGACGATGCCTGCGGTCGGCAGGTTATTTGTCAACCCGGGCGAGAGAAAGTTCGCGAACTCCGTCAGTCCCGGATTGTGGCCGACGATCATGAGATTGTTGAACTGGTTGTCCTGCACACTCACAACATCCAGGATTTCCTCGACCGACGCGAGATAAAGATTGCTTTCTCTCTGCAGGAACTCCATCGGGTAATTGAGTTCCCGCGCAACGGCTCGCGCGGTCTTCCAGGCACGCACGGCGGGACTGCTGACGATGAGCGACGGGCGAATACCTGCAGCGGCGATCCGCCGGCCCATCAGCGGGGCATCCTTCCTGCCGCGGGCATTGAGGGGTCGTTCGCGATCAGAGAGCGACCGGTCGTCCCAGCTCGACTTGGCATGACGAACGATCGTTAGCGTTTTCATTCTTGTTTTGCGCGCTTGGCTGGAGCTACATGAGGCCTGTTTGCAGCCGTGCCTCGTCGGACATCATAGTCTGGTTCCACGGCGGGTCAAACACGAGTTCGACCTTGACGTCACCGACCGTCGGGATCACGGCAATCTTCTCCTGCGCGTCCGCGACCAGCACGTCGCCCATGCCGCAGCCTGGGGCCGTCAGCGTCATGTCGACTTCGATCGAGCGCTCCCCGTCACCACGCGGCTTCACTTCGCAACGGTAGACCAGTCCCAGGTCGACAATGTTGACCGGTATCTCGGGGTCGTAGCAGGTTTTGAGCTGCCGCCAGATGACATCCTCGATATCCTTGTCCGTCGGGTTCTCCGGCACCTCGGGTGTCGGCGTCCGTTCCTTGCCCAGTGCATCCGCATCGGCCCCTGCGATACGAAACAGGTTGCCTTCGACATAGACGGTGAAACTGCCGCCGAGCGCCTGCGTGATAAAGCCGCTCGTCCCCTCGCGAAGCAGAAGTTCCTCGCCGGCAGGGACGATGATCGCTTTCACGTCGCGCCTGAGCGTCACGGGTTCGTTGGTATGGCCGAACATGGATCAGCCTTCCGTACTGACGGGGAGGGTGCGCCGTTCCAGCGCACCGCCCAGGGCATGCCACGCAAGCGTGGCGCACTTGACGCGTGATGGAAATTCCCGGACACCAAGCAAGGCCTGCAACTTGCCGAGATTGCCGGGGCGGGTTTTACCGCACAGCGCCGCTGTCACTGCCGAGCGCCTGGCAAGGACCTCGGTACGGTCGAGCCCGATCACCGCTTCCGTCAGCAGCGACGCCGATGCAAGCGAAATGGCACAGCCAGAGCCCTCGAAGCTCACGTCGCGGACGATATTCCCGTCGTCGACGGCAAGATACAGGTGCAATTTGTCGCCGCACAGCGGGTTGATGCCTTCAGCCTCGTGCGTCGGGGACGCGAGCCGGCCGAAATGCCGCGGGCGCCGTGCATGATCGAGGATCAGTTCACGATACAGGTCACGCAATTCGTCGCCGGAGAGGTCGGTCACCGTGCTCATCCGAAAATCTCCTGAGCCTTCTGGATAGCGGAAACCAGCCGGTCGACGTCAGCCGGGTCGTTGTAGAGAGCGAGCGAAGCGCGCGCGGTACCCGGGACATCGAAGAACTGCATGACCGGCATCGCGCAATGGTGGCCGGTACGGATTGCCACGCCCTGGTGATCGAGAATCGTACCCAGGTCGTGCGGGTGGATATCGCCCACCAGGAATGATTGCACGGCCGCCTTGTCCGGTGCGGTGCCGATCAGGCGCACGCCGTCCATGCCGGCCAGGCGTTCCGACATGTAGGCAAGAAGGGCAGCCTCGTGCGCGCTGATACGTGCCATGCCGATGCCCTGTAAGTAGTCCACGGCCGCCCCGAGTCCCACGACGCCGGCGATATTCGGCGTACCGGCTTCGAACTTATAAGGCAGCTCGTTGTAGATCGTGCCGTCGAAACGGACTTCGAGGATCATGTCGCCGCCTCCTTGCCAGGGCGGCATCGCGTCGAGCAGCGATTCGCGGCCGTAGAGCACGCCGGTGCCGGTCGGACCGAACATCTTGTGGCCGGAGAAGGCGTAGAAATCGCAGTCAAGTTCCTGCACGTCGACAGTCATGTGCGGCACCGCCTGCGCACCGTCCAGCAGCACGGGCACGTCCTGTTCGTGGGCCCATTGAACGATCTCGCGCACCGGGTTGATCGTGCCGAGCGCGTTCGACACATGGGCGAGCGCGAGCATGCGTACGTTCGACGACAGCATCTCGCGGAGACGGGCGAGATCCAGCTGGCCGTCATCGAGCATCGGTGCGACCAGAAGATCGGCTCCGGTCTGTTGCGTGAGAAGTTGCCAGGGAACGATGTTCGAGTGGTGCTCGATGTGCGTAATGAGGACCCTGTCTCCCGGGCCGAGCCGCGGCCGGCAAAAACTCTGGGCGACCAGGTTGATCGACGCCGTCGTTCCGCTCGTCAGCACGATCTCGTGGCGGCTCCGGGCATTCAGGAATGCGCGGAGCTTGTCACGTGCGCCTTCGTATGCTTCCGTTGCACGATGACTCAGCGTGTGCACGCCGCGATGCACATTCGCGTGACTGCTTTGCTGGTAACGGGCCATGGCTTCGATGACCGGCATTGGCTGCTGGCCGCTCGCCGCGCTGTCCAGGTAGACGAGCGGCTGGCCGTGGACGAGCTGGTCGAGCACCGGGAAGTCGTCCCGTACATCGAGAAAATCGCGCCCGCTTTCCGCCTTGAGGGGTTTCACCGCTCGTCTCCGCCGGCCATCGCCCGCAAGCGCGATTCGACTCTTTCGCCCAGCATGTCACGCAACATCGGAACAGGTACCGTATCCAGCACGGTGGCCGCGAAGGCGCGCGTCAGGATTCGCCGGGCACGGTCCCGGCCGATGCCACGCGTGCGCAGGTAGAAGAGGGCACGCTCGTCGAGCTGGCCCACGGTCGTACCATGCGCGGCCTTGACGTCGTCGGCGTATATTTCGAGTTCCGGTTTCGCATCGATCTCGGCGTGCTCGGACAAGAGGAGATTGTGATTCGCCTGTTCTGCGTCCGTGCCATCGGCACCCGGATACACGATCGCCTTGCCGTTCCATACGGCGCGGCAGCGCCCGGACAACACCCCCCGATATTCCTGCCGGGACCTTGCGGGACCTACCCGATGCTCGATGCGCGTGTGATTGTCGACATGCTGCGCCGGACCGGCCAGGTACAGACCGTTCAGCGTAACTGACGCGTTCGGGCCGTCGAGGACGACCTTCAGATCGTTGCGCGTCAGTGCGCCGCCGAGGTCTATGCCGAAATGCTCGAGCCGCGAGTCCCGCCCGAGGCGTGCGTCGAGGCGAGCCGTCTGGCTGTGTTGCAGCGAGCGCTCCTGGATGCGCACGTAGCGGCAGGACGCATTGGCGCCGAGATCGAGCCCGAGGTGCATGTTCGAATAATGCGCCTCGCCGCCTGAGGACACGTGGTACTCCAGGATGCTGGCGTTGGCGGATGGCGCAAAGCGGATGTCGACTCGACCGTGAGACGCCATCGGTGAACGCGTTGCCGAGTCCGCGACGAGAATCGCGATCGGTTTCGGGCTGACGCAGGCTTTGCCCACTGTGATCCTGAGGGCACAGTGGCTGAGTGCCGCATTCAGGTCTGCGAGCGGCACCCCGAAATCGACATCCGTGATGTAGGCCGTTTCCAAATCCACGCCCGGGATAGCGGCGGCGGACATGTGCTCCTGCAATACGCCATTCACCAGGACGAGCCAGTGCGCATCGATACCCGACTGTGCGGCACGGATCCGCTCGAGGTCCGGCGTATCCAGCGGTCCGCCGGCCGAAAGCCAGCCGCGGCTCGTGTCGACGGCGCTGGCGAGATCCGTATACTTCCAGTCCTCATGGCGAGTGGTAGGAAAGCCCCGCGCGGCGAACGAGTCGAGCGCCGCCCGGCGGGCGTCGGACAGGCCGCCCGGCAAATCGAGTATTACGTGCCGGAGCGAATCGAGGTGCAGCTCGGCGTTCATGCGTTGGCCGCCTCACGCGCCCACTCGTAACCCTTCTCCTCGAGTTCGAGGGCAAGGGATTTGTCGCCGGAGCGGACGATCCGGCCGGCCGACAGGACGTGCACACGATCCGGCTCGATGTAGTCGAGGAGGCGCTGGTAATGCGTCACGAGCACAATGGCGCGCTCCGGGGAGCGCATTGCGTTTACGCCCTCGGCTACGGCCTTGAGCGCATCGATATCGAGTCCGGAGTCGGTCTCATCGAGGATCGCGAGCTTCGGTTCGAGCATGGCGAGCTGGAGGATCTCGTTGCGCTTTTTCTCGCCGCCGGAGAATCCCTCGTTGACGGCGCGATTCAGGAATTTCGGATCCATGCCGAGTACGGCCATTTTCTCGCGGGCGAGCTTCAGGAATTCGAATGCGTCGACCTCCGGTTCGCCCCGGTGCGCGCGACGGGCATTGACGGCGGCTTTCAGGAGATACGCGTTGTTGACACCGGGGATTTCGACGGGGTACTGGAAGCCCAGGAATATGCCCTCCCGCGCCCGCTCCTCGGGTGCCAGCCGCAGCAGGTCCTGACCTTGGTAACTTACCGAGCCCGAGGTGACTTCGAGATCCTCGTGGCCCGCGATGACCTGGGCCAGCGTGCTCTTGCCGGAGCCGTTGGGCCCCATGATGGCATGAACTTCGCCGGCACCCACGCGAAGCGAAAGACCGCGGAGAATTTCCGCGCCGCCGATGCGGACGTGCAGATTGTCGATCTCGAGCAGGCTCATGACGACATCCTCAACCCACTGCACCTTCGAGGCTGACGTTCAAAAGTGCCTGTGCCTCGACCGCAAATTCCATCGGGAGTTCGTTGAAAACTTCCTTGCAGAAACCATTGACGATCATGTTCACCGCATCCTCCTCGGCGATGCCCCGTTGGCGGCAGTAAAAGAGCTGATCGGCGGAAATCTTCGACGTGGTGGCCTCGTGTTCCACCTTCGCCGTCGGATTGCGGATTTCCATGTACGGGAACGTATGTGCGCCGCACTCCTTGCCGATCAGGAGCGAATCGCACTGCGTGTGGTTGCGGGCGCCGTCGGCCTGCGGCATCACCCGCACCAGGCCACGATAGGCGTTTTGCGCCTTGCCCGCGGAGATGCCTTTCGAGACGATCGTGCTGCGTGTGTTCCGCCCGATGTGAATCATCTTTGTGCCGGTATCGGCCTGCTGGTAATTGTTGGTGACGGCAACCGAGTAGAACTCACCGACGGCGTTCTCGCCACGAAGGATGCAGCTCGGGTATTTCCAGGTGATTGCGGAGCCGGTTTCAACCTGTGTCCAGGAAATCTTGGAGTTGGCGCCCCGGCAATCGCCGCGCTTGGTGACGAAATTGTAGATCCCGCCGATACCGCGCTCATCGCCCGGGTACCAGTTCTGCACTGTCGAGTACTTGATCTCCGCGTCTTTCAGCGCCACCAGTTCAACGACTGCGGCGTGCAGCTGGTTCTCGTCGCGCATCGGCGCCGTGCAACCCTCGAGGTAAGAAACGTGGCTGCCTTCATCCGCCACGATCAGCGTGCGCTCGAACTGGCCGGTGTTCGCCGCGTTGATGCGAAAATAGGTCGAGAGTTCCATCGGGCAGCGCACGCCCTTCGGCACGTACACGAACGAACCGTCGCTGAAGACTGCCGAGTTCAGTGCGGCGAAGTAATTGTCATTTCGCGGCACGACGGTGCCGAGGTATTTCCGCACCAGCTCGGAGTGGTTTCTTACAGCCTCCGAGAACGAGCAGAAGATGACACCGGCTTCTGCAAGCTTTTTCTTGAAAGTCGTTGCGACGGAGACACTGTCAAAAACGGCGTCCACGGCAACGCCTGCGAGCCGCGCGCGTTCATGCAGTGGAATTCCCAGCTTGTCATAGGTTTCGAGCAGCTTGGGATCGACGTCCTCGAGACTTTTCGGCCTGTCCTTGTCGGCCTTCGGCGCCGAGTAATAGGAAATGCCGGTGTAGTCGATCTTCGGGTAGTGCACGTGGGCCCATTTCGGCTCGATCATCTCGCACCATTGATGGTACGCGCGCAGTCGCCACTCGAGCATGAACCGAGGCTCGTCTTTCAGTGCGGAGATGGCGCGCACGACACCTTCATCGAGTCCGGGCGGAAGACCCTCGGAAGCGATATCCGTTACGAAGCCGTGCTTGTAGCGGCGGTTGACCAGTTGTTCCAGGTTTTCTGTTTCGGTTACCACGATTCTCGACTCAGCATTTCTTTCCGCGTTGCGTTTCGACGTTGACCGCGACGCCTGCGAACGTGAACGACGGCAGGGGGCTGTTCGCGTGCAACAGGTCTACGAGACTTACCTCGTCCAGTGCCCGGCGGATGGCCACATTGATGCGCTGCCATGTGCCGCCGACGTGACAGACGCCTTCATGCTCGCACTGGCTGTCCTCTGAGCTGCACTCGGTGATCGAGACCGGCCCTTCGAGTGCGTCGATCACGTCGGCCGCGCTGATGGCGCGCGGTGCGCGGGCAAGCCTGTAACCGCCGTTTGCACCTCGTGTCGACGTCACGAGCCCGGCCCGTGCAAGCGTCTTCAGGAGCTTGCTCACGGTCGGCAGCCCGAGTCCGGTCGCACTTGCGATATCCGCGGCGCTCTGGACCACGCCATCGTCGATGGCGAGGTGTGCGAGCACCACGGTGCCGTAGTCGGTCAGCTTGCTGATTCTGAGCACGGTCCGGCTCCCTGGCGCCAATGTGGGACTATTTTAGTCCTATTTAGCCGGGATGGCCAGACGGTGTGCGGCTTTCAGGAGGCGGTCTGCTATGCTACCGCGAAAAATGACAACCCAATCCGAAAACATCATCGAAGTCCGTGACCTGCACTTCGCCCGCGGTTTGCGCAAGATCTTTGACGGCCTGAACGTCGACATCAAGCGCGGGCAGGTGACGGCGATCATGGGGCCGAGCGGCACCGGCAAGACGACGTTGCTCAGGCTGATTACGCGGCAGCTGCGCCCGGATGCGGGGCGTATCCTGGTGGACGGCGTGGATATTGCGTCGCTCAACAAGACGGAACTGTACAGGTTGCGCAAGCGCTTCGGGATGTTGTTCCAGAACGGCGCCTTATTGACCGACCTGACAGTATTCGAAAACGTCGCTTTTCCCTTGCGTGAGCACACGGGCCTGTCGAATCGGCTCATCCGGCACGTCGTCCTGACGAAGTTACATGCCGTCGGACTGCGAGGCGCAGCGGACATGATGCCCGGCGAGTTGTCCGGCGGTATGGCGCGCCGCATCGCACTTGCACGGGCTATGGCGACGGATCCCGATATCCTGATCTACGATGAACCGTTCGTCGGCCTCGACCCGATCTCGATGGGCGTCATCGTGCGCCTCGTACGGCGAATGAACGATGCGCTCGGCATAACGAGCATCGTCGTAAGCCATGATGTCGATGAGGTTTCGACCGTATCGGATCGAAGCTTCCTCTTATCCGACGGCAAGGTCGCCGCGTCCGGCAGTCCTGCCGAACTCAACCGGGCCAGTTCCGAACTGGTGCGGCAATTCATGCATGGCATGGCGGATGGGCCCGTCGCATTCCATTACCATGCGCCGGACTATGCAGAGCAATTGCTCGGCCGGGACGCCGAGTAATTCTCAATGATCCGGGAAATCTACATAAACCTGCTGCATTTCGTGCGCACGTTCGGTGCGCTGAGCCTGTTTCTCGTCGAGCTTCTCGTGCAGGTGCCGCACGTGCTGTTCCGCCGCTTTCCGCTGGTCATCGCGCAGGTCTACAACGCCGGCTCGTTGTCGCTCGTGATCATCATGATATGCGGCGCCTTCGTCGGCGGCGTGCTTGCATTGCAGGGGTATTCCAACCTGACGCGGTTCAATGCCGAGGATGCCGTCGGAATTTTCGCGGGATTTGCGCTGATCAAGGAACTCGGGCCGGTCATCACCGCTCTACTGTTTGCAGGACGGGCCGGCACGTCTCTGGCCTCGGAAATCGGGCTGATGAAGGCGACCGACCAGCTGTCAGCGATGGAAATGATGGCCGTGGATCCCGTGCGGCGCGTCGTGGTTCCGCGTTTTCTTGGTGGCGTGATCGCCATGCCCTTGCTGGTGGCGGTATTCAGCATGATCGGGTTGCTGGGTGCCCACTTGGTGGGCGTCATGCTTCTGAATATCGATGTCGGCGCGTTCTGGCAGCAGATGCAGTCGACGCTGGGCATGCGCGACGTCGTCGAGGGTATATTGAAGAGCATCGTGTTCGGGGTCATAGCCAGCCTGCTCGCGGTCTGGGAAGGTTATAATGCCATCCCGACGGCAGAGGGTGTCAGCCGCGCGACGACGCGCACGGTCGTCCTGACCGCGATCGCCGTGCTCATCTCGGACTTCATGATAACCGCCTGGTTCCTGGAGTAAACGAATGAAAAAGACGCGTACAGTGGAGATCGGTGCAGGGCTGTTTGCCCTGCTGGGAATCGGTGCATTGTTCTTCCTGACGACGCAGGCCACGGGCGGGGATGATTTCGCGGCGAAGGAGGTCTACCAGATCACCGCGCGTTTTGACAATGTCGGCAGTCTCAAGCCGCGTGCCCCGGTAGCGATGTCGGGGGTCACGATCGGGCGCGTGCAGAAGATCGAATTCGATCCGGAACTGATGAATGCCGTCGTGACGATGGTCATCGACGCCCGCTACAACCAGCTTCCGGACGACTCCGACGCCAGCGTACTGACTGCCGGCTTGCTCGGTAGCCAGTATATCGGCTTGCAGGCCGGCGGCTCGGATACCTTCCTCGAGAATGGCAGTGAAGTGCCTTTCACCCAATCCGCGGTCGTGCTGGAAAACCTGATCGGCAAGTTCCTGGTCGGCGCCTCGAACAAGGATAACGACGAATGATGACACCGAATGGCCGCACTCGGGCCCTGTTATGGGCCGTACTCGCAACAATGGTGCTGGCGTTTCCTGCCCTCGCCGACGACTCGCCGAATGACATCATCACCTCCGCGATCGACGAGCTTGCCGTGGCGCTGGACGGCCGCCAGGAGGAACTAGCCAAGGATCCCAAGGCACTCCGGGAGGTCATCGACCCCATCCTGTTGCCGCGGTTCGACCGCAAGTACGCCGCACAACTCGTGCTCGGCAAGCACTGGCGTGCCGCCGATGCAACCCAGCGGGAGCGGTTCATCGAGGCGTTCTACGAGGCGATGCTTCGCAAGTACTCCGACGGCGTCGCCGACTTCGATCCCAACCGCGTCGAAGTGCTGCCATACCGGGGCGACGATACCCAGAAACGCACCACGGTGCGCTCGCTGGTCACGCTCAACGACGGTACGGAAACCCCGGTCAACTATGGACTCGTCAAGCGCGAGTCGGGGTGGATGATTTTCGATGTGACCATCGAAGGCGTGTCCTACATCCGCAACTTCCGTGCAGAGCTCGATTCGGAAATCAGCTCGAGCAGTCTCGAAGAGGTCATCGCGCGCTATGAGCGCGAAGCGAGCGACAGTGCCGGCGGGTAGCTTCGACCTCGAGGACATGGGCGAGGGCCGCTTCCGACTCGTCGGCGACATGTCATTCGGCACCGCGGAGTCGATCCTGCGCAAAAGCGAGGATCTATTCGAGGCTTACACGCGCATCGAGGTGGATTTGTCGGGCGTCGAGAAAGCCGATTCCGCCGGGCTTGCCTTGTTGCTCGAATGGACAACATGGGCGATCCAGACGGTGCGCGAGATCCGGTTCGTGGATATGCCGGAGCGCGTGCTCGCCATCGCACGGGTGACCGAGGTGGAAAACCTGCTCGCCCGTGGCGAACGCTGGGCCGGCTTCATCGAGGCGCCTGCCAGCGCCGGCTGATTACCGGCGCCCGGCCCCGGTGTCGGCATCCTCGTCCAGACCTTCCTCGAAGTCCTCTTCGAAGTCGTCATAGAAGTCATCGTCGACCGGCGGGTCGCCATCGTGTACATCGAACGCCCGGTTCTGCAAGTACGATTCGCGCAGCGTGACGTACGGGTCCTTCGAGTCTTCCAAGAACCTGTCGAGATCAAGGAGGTTCGCGCGCAGGTTGATGAGGCGAAGAATCTCGAGTTTGTTGCGGACGCTGGTCACTTCGTAGTGCCAGAGCGGGTCCGCCCAGAAATTCAGGGGTACCGTAGTGGCATCGCGGAGCGTTCGCGGTCCGATGAAGGGCACGACGACGTAGGGGCCATCCGGCACGCCCCAGACCGCAAAGGTCTGGCCGAAGTCCTCGGGTTTGCGTTCGAGTCCGCCCATCGCGGCCACGTCGATCAGTCCCCCGATGCCGATGGTGCTGTTGAACAGGAAGCGCGTTATCTCGCTGAGGCCGTCACGCGGCTTGCCCTGCAGGAAATTGTTGAGCGCCGAACCGGGCGACAGCAGATTGCGTGAGAAATTCGTGACGCCCGTTTGGGCAAATGCCGGCAGCAGAGCATCGTAGCCCCTGGCCACCGGCTTCAGCAGGTAACGGTCTCCGAAATCGTTGATTGCGTACAGGTTCCGGTTCAGCGGTTCCCAGGGATCGTAGTCGACACGGCTGCCTTCCGGTGTCGTTGCACAGGCACCGAGCAGGAGCGCACATGCCGCCAGGGCGCCCGCCCGGCTATCCGTCATCAGACACCAGGGACTGGCCGCGGCTGCGCTGCATTTGCTGCAATTGTTCTTCGGACATGTATTCGCGGATGAAGTCGATACGAGCTTCGAAACGGATGCGCTGGATTTCCTGCAGCTCCGGCAATTCAAGCGCGCGCTGCAGATAACGAATACCGCCAACGAGATCGCCGGTCATCAGTTCGTATTCGGACATGTAGTAATACGATTCGGCCGCATCGCCGGCCTCACTGGCGGCGCGCGCGATGAGCCGTACCTGGGCCGGAGTCGGTGGCACATTGTTCATCATGTCGAGGAGCAGCGCATGCGCTTTCTCTGCCTCGCCCGTCTGCAGCAACTGTTCACCGTAACTGATGACGAGCGGCACGTTGCGGGGAAAGAGCCGTACCGCCCGGTCGAAAGTCGCGGCCCCGGCCGCGTATTCCTCCCGCCCGAACTGTGCTTCGCCGAGACCGATGTGATAGGCGATGACCTGCGGGTCTTTCTCGATGAGCGCGGAGAAGATGCGATGTGCGTCGCCGTGACGGCCATCGCGCTGGTAGGCGACGGCCCGGCCATAGCGATCGATATCCGACTGTTGCTCATACGGCGTCTGCTCGAAATACTCCACGGCGCCGGCTGCCGTGTCGAATCGCTCGACGATGCCGCGCGCGCGCGCGATGCCGTAGCCGACGGAATTCTCGCGTGACTGCCGGGGATACTCCTGCGCCCGGTTTCTTGCCTCCGCGATACGCTGTGTGGTCACAGGGTGTGTCCGCAGGAATTCCGGCGCCCGCAGTTCCGGCGAGGCTGGCTGCAGCCGCGACATGACCTCGAAGAAAGTCGCCATCCCGTGCGGGTCGTAGCCCGCATCGTGCAGGGCGTTGATGCCGATGCGGTCCGCTTCGTACTCGTTGTTACGGGTGAAGTTGATCTGCCCCTGGGCTGCGGTGCCTTGCGCGACGGCCATGCCGGCTTGCACAACGTCCGCGCTGCCGCCCGCGACGCCGGCCACCAGTGCACCGAGCATCAGGGCGGTCGAGAGCAGGCTTTGCCGCTGGCTGGCGTGGATCGAACGCGCGATGTGACGCTGGGTCACGTGCGCAACTTCGTGGGCCAGGACGCCTGCGAGTTCGTCCTCGTTGCGGGTGGCTTCGAGCAGCCCGGTATGTACGCCGATGTACCCGCCGGGCAGCGCGAAGGCATTGATGCGCGGGTCGTCGACGATGAAAAACTCGAAGCTGTGGTCGCCATCGTTCGTTTGCGCCGCGATCCGGCGGCCGATCTCGTTGACGTACTCCGTCATCAACGGATCCTCGACGACCTGCCCGCTCTGGCGAATCTCGGCCATGATGGCCCGCCCGAACCGGTTTTCCTCGTTTTTAGAAAGTACGGCATCCGCCGGGCTGCCCATGTCGGGCAGCTTGATGTCGTCCGCGCGCGCGCTGCCGACCGCCAGGTTGAGGCAGGCCGTTGCGATGAGCAGGTGTCGGAATATGTTCGTCAGCATAGCGATTCAGACTGGCCACGCGGCCATCCGTTCCCGGAATGATACTCCGGGTGCCGGCCGGTTCGGCGCTTTTGCCATAAGAGCGACGCGCGGCTGCTGCCGGGATCAGGGCGCCTTGCCGAGGGCCTTTACCGTCTCGAGCACGTGCCCGGCGTGCCCTTTTACCTTCACATTGCGCCATTCACCGCGCAGCTTGCCGGCCGCATCGATGAGAAACGTGCTTCGCTCCACGCCCATGAACTTGCGGCCGTAGAGCGACTTTTCCCGGATTACGTCGAACTGCCGGCACAGGCTTTCGTCCGGGTCCGACAGCAGGTCGAAGGGAAACTGCTGTTTTTCACGGAATTTGCGATGGGATTCGAGGCTGTCCCTCGATACGCCGAAAATGCGCACGTTCTGGCGGCGGAATTTGCCATGCAGGTCGCGGAAATCCTGGCCTTCCTGCGTGCAGCCGGGGGTGCTGTCTTTCGGATAAAAATAGAGAACGACGCTCTCTCCGCGCAAGTCCTTCAAATGCACCGGTCCGCCGGTGGACGCGCAGGTGAAGTCGGCAACGACGCGATGGAGTTTGGGCCCGCTCACGAGAAATTCCTTGCGGCCTCAGGCCTTGACCGGATCGAGGATGGCGTCGAGATTCATCCGGTCACACATATCGGCGAAATCGTCCCGTAACAGGGCGAGATTGACCGTCGACGGCACATTGACCGCCATTTGCACGGCGAACATCGGCGCGCCGGTGTGGGCCGCGGCGTAGCGTCGGGTCGACACATCGGCGATCTCGATGTCGCGGGCGGCAAAGAAGTTCGCGAGACTGTACACGATGCCCTGTTGGTCGAGACAGATGACATCGACGGCGTAGGGCATCCTGTCGTCGCTGACCTTGCGGGCGCCGGTCTTGCGAATCGAGAACGTGAGATCCCCGTCCTCGGTCAGCTTTTCCAGGCCTTTCTCCAGCCGCGTCAGCGTATGCCAGTTGCCCGATACCAGCATCAGGACCGCAAACTCGGAGCCGAGCGTGGTCATCCGGCTTTCCTCGATATTGCCCCCGCATCCCAGGATCACCTTGGAGATATCCTGCACGACGCCGGTTCGATCCGTCCCGATCGCTGATAAAACAATAAGTTGTGTCATTTATCTCGAACTTTTTTTGATTATTACGGGAAGTCCCCGCCGCGCCTTGCCAGCACGGACAGCGAACAGTAACATCGCCGCCTTATTTGTGGCGAGGGGATGCAGTGTTCAAGGGCAGCCTGGTCGCTCTCGTGACGCCTTTTGATGCGAACAATCGGGTCGATGACGCGGCACTCGGGAGGCTGATCGATTTTCATGTCGCCGAAGGCAGCGACGGACTGGTGATCGCCGGCACGACGGGCGAGTCCGCGACCCTCGGCAAGACAGAGCACGCGGCCTTGATTCGTCGTGCGGTCGAGCTCGTCGACGGGCGCTTGCCGGTGATTGCCGGTACCGGCTCGAACTCGACAGCCCAGACGATCGAGCTTTCGAGAGAGGTCGCGGGAAGCGGTATCGATGCGTACCTCCTGGTAGTGCCTTACTACAACAAGCCGATGCAGGAAGGCATGGTTCGCCACTTTTCGGCGATCGCGGACGCGGTGGACAAGCCGGTGATGCTCTACAACGTGCCAGGCAGAACGGTGGCCGACATGCTGCCCGCCACGGTGGCGCGGCTGGCCGCACACGGCAATATTTTCGGCATCAAGGAAGCGACCGGAGACATCGGGCGCCTGAAAGCGATCCGGGACCTCGTCGATCCGTCGTTCCGCCTCTACAGCGGCGACGATTTCACCGTCCTGGCGTTCCTCCGCGAAGGCGGCCACGGCGTCGTCACCGTAAGCGGCAATGTCGTGCCGGCCGCGATGGCAAGACTTTGCCGGCTGGCGCGTGAAGGTGCGTATGACGAGGCCGCGGCGCTGGACGCGACGCTGCAGCCGTTGAACAAGGCGCTTTTCATCGAGTCGAACCCGATCCCGGTGAAATGGGCGCTGGCAAGAATGGGGCTGATGGCGGGACATATACGACTGCCGTTGACGGACTACAGCGCGGCGTATCACGACGCCATGCTGGCGGCGATGCAGACGGCTGGCGTTGAACTGAAAGGGTGCGTGTGAAAAGGACCGGGGAATTGATGGTGTTCGGCGTAATGCTTCTTGGCGTGTCGGCCTGTGGCGGCGACAAGCCGGTTGCGCGCGCGTGCGACGAGCATACGGTGTACAAGGAAGCCCGCGAACACCGGCGCGTGGAGGCGCCCGACGGACTGTCGCCGCTCGATCCCGACAGGGAGATGGTGCTGCCGGAACCCTCGCCGCAACCCGAACGCCCGGCTGAGGCGCCGTGTCTCGACCTGCCCCCGTCGGTGCTCGGACCGGAAGAACAGGGCGGAGCGGAAGAAGCAGAAGCAGCGAACGAAGCAGAGTAGGACGCGCCCCGAAGGGTCAGGATCGCCTAAGTAGATCCGAATGCATCCCCAGCCAGGGAGCATGGACGCAGGTTTATCGAAAATACGGAGAGGTGGCTGAGTGGTTTAAGGTGCTCGCCTGGAAAGCGAGTGTACGGTGATACCGTACCGGGGGTTCGAATCCCCCCCTCTCCGCCACTTGATAGATGTCTGGCATCGAATACGACCGAGCTAGGCATGCGGCCCAACCCCAATCGCAAGCAGCCAGGACAACAGCAGCCAGATGACGACCTGCAGCGGTGCGCCCAGACGCACGAAGTCGGTGAACTGATAGCCGCCGGCGTTCATGACCATCAGGTTGGTCTGGTAACCGAACGGCGTCATGTAGCTCATATTGGCCCCGAACATGACCGCGAGGACAAACGGCGTGGGATCCATGCCGAGTCCCGAGGCGATCGAAAATGCAATCGGGGTAATCAGGACCGCCACCGCATTGTTGGTGACAATCTCAGTCAGTAGCGCCGCGGTAAGCATCAGCAGTGAAATGATGACGGGCGGCGGCAGGCCCCCGGCGATACCGACGAACTGACCGGCGAGCCAGGCGGTGGCGCCGGTGCGCATCAGACCCTCGCCCATCGCCAGGGCCGCGACGATTAAAATGACGAGGTTTGCATCGACCGCGGTGCGCAGCTGGCGCCACCGGATACAGCGGGTCGCGACGCAGAGTACGACGCCCACCAGCGAACTCACGAGGATCGGCACCAGCCCGAGCGCAGCGGCGAGGATGACGCCGGTCATGATGGCGGCCGCCGTGCCGGCTTTCGACGTGTGCGGCAACTCGATCGTGCTGTCCAGCACCAGCACCTGGCCGGTGCGCTTCAGGTGGCTGATGCCGTTCGGGTCGCCCTGTATGAGGACGACGTCGCCGACCCGGAGCCGCAGGTCCTGGAACTTGCGCAGTTCGTCCGCGCTGTCCTGCGCGCGGGTTTTCGGCGCGTGCACGGCGATAGGGGTCAGCCCGAACTGCTCGAGAAGGGTCGACTGCTTGAGCGACTGCCCGTACAAGGAGGACGCGGAGGTAATCACGATTTCGGCCAGGCGCTGTTGTGTCTTTTCCTCCACCCAGCGTTTCGCCGAGTCGCTCGTTACGCCGTCCGGTTGCCACAATGGCGCGCCGAGCAGCGCTTCGAATTCCTTGAGCTGCTTCGACTGGCCCCTGACGTACAGGCGATCGCCGGCGCGCAGAACGGTAGTCGGAAGACGCGCGATGAACAGGTCCGCGCCGCGCTCGATACGTTCGAGCTGCATGTTGCCGCTGGTCTTTGCCAGCACCTCGGACACGGTGAGTCCTTCGCTCGGACTGCCTGCCGTGACGTGCAGGACGCTGCGGAAAACCCGCGGCGCCGCGTCCATCATGGGCGTCGAACGGTCGGGCAGGATCCACGGAGCGATCAGCCACACGAACACGATACTGGCGGATCCTGCCAGTATCACCGGCAAGGCGAAGTCGAACATTTCGAAGCGCGGCATCCCGAGCCGCGCCGCGAGATCCACGACCAGCAGGTTCGTCGACGTGCCGATGGTGGTGGCCATGCCACCGATGATCGTCGCGAAGCCGACCGGCATCAGCACCCCCGTCACGGGTATCTGCGTGCGTATGCACACCGCCACGAGTACCGGCAGCGTCAACGCGACCAGTGGCGTGTTGTTCATGAACATACTGGCGATGGCGACGGCGAACATCGTCGCCAGCAATGCGCCGCGGGGATGCCGCCGCCAGAGGCTGGCCAGCAGGCGCGTCGTCGTGTGCAGGGCCCCCGTGACTTCGAGCGCCTTCGAACAAATGAGGAGCGCGACAATGGTAATCAATGCGGGATTGGAAAATCCGGCCAGGAAATCACCGGGCCCGAGTGCGCCGTGCTCGCTCTGGTAGGGAAACAATTCGAACCCGAGCACCAGTGCGGCGAGAATCGCAATGCCCGAGGATTCCATGGAAATGCGTGAACTGCTGAAGAGCAACAGCGCGATGCCGACCAACAGCATTACGGCGATCGCGTGCGGATCGAGAGAGTCAGGGAAGGTCGTCAATTCAGGCGTGTCCCGGGCCGGGGTGGGCTGGATTATTCAGCAATCACCCGCCGCATTCCAGCGCTCGATCAGCCAGCCCGCGACCGGCTGGTACCGCTAACACGGCCCTTGCTCATCGCGCATTGGACTACCGGGCGATTCCGGCGATAATGCCGGATCATTCCGCGAACCGGCACAGGATCGGCGACACGATGAGTCAGGTAGGCAAATACAAGCGGAGCGGGGGATTTCTCGCCCCTCTCGTGTTCTGGGCGGTGCTCGTCGGATTCGCTCTCATCCTCTGGAAATTTGTCTTCTAGGCGCCACAGGCGATGCTCGCCGGCCTGCCCGGCGGGGTTGCCGAGAGCCGGCCGCGAAGGCCTTGAATCCGGCCGGCAATGGCCCTATCTTCACGAGCGGCAAGCGGTTGTTTTTGGTCTCTTATCCGGGGAGAGGGGAGGTCGGAACATGCGTGAGGAGCGGAGTTTCGAAAAGTACATCACGCCGGCGGTCGTCATTGTCATTACGTGCTCGTTGGCAATTGTCCTGTGGCGATTCCTCGTCGTCTGATTTCCCGCGGCGCTGCCGGGGAACTTCGTCGGGAGTGACGGGTATATAGAAAGACCGGTTCAGCGAATGAGGTAGGAAATGGCGTCGTCGGATCCTGGTTCTTCCCTGCACGGCGACGCGCGCTGAGTGCGCCTGTCCGCCCCGTTCATCAGGCTCCCGCTGAGCTTTGACGTCGCGCGGCTCGCCGACGAGATTGCCGGGTTCGACGAAGCCGAATGGCGCGTCCATCCGCAGCGCTTCAGCGGCAACTCCTCGCTGGTGCTCGTATCGACCCATGGTGAGGAAAACGACGGCTTTACCGGGCCCATGAAGCCTTCGCCGCGCCTGGCGAAAACGCCCTACATCCGCCAGGTCATGGCGAGCTTCGATACCGTGGTCGGCCGGTCGCGGCTGATGCGGCTCGCCCCCGGTGCATCCGTCGATCAGCACGCCGATACACACTACTTCTGGCGCGACCACCTCCGTATCCATATCCCTATCCTGACCACGCCGGACGTCACGTTCCATTGCGGCGCAGAACAGGTGCACATGGCGGCCGGCGAAGCATGGACGTTTGACAACTGGCAACAGCACCGGGTGCACAATCCCTCGGCCAGCGCGCGCATCCACCTGGTTATCGACACGGTAGGCTCGGCGGCCTTGTGGAAAATGCTCGAATCCACGGCCGGTGAACCGCGGTATATCGAGTACGACCCGGCAGCCGACCCGCAGCCAAGGTTCGAAGGATTTCGCGGTTTCCCGATCATGCCGACTGCCGAGCTGCAGAACGACCTGGAGCAACTGGTTCTCGACATTGCGGAGGATAGCGATGCTGACGCCGCGCTCAAGCATGAACTGCGAGGGCGCAGCACCGACCTCGTTCGCGAATGGCGATCGTTGTGGATCGAGCGCGGGCCGACGCCGGCGGCCTATCCGGCCTACAAAAAACTGATCGACGACTACCGTCAGTTGATCGATGAGCTAGAGCGACCGCTTGTCTTGACGAGCAATCGCGGGTCGTTTGCCCATGCTGTCCGCAATACGCTGGATGCCGTGCTGGCGCCGGAACGATTCGACGAACTGCAGAGCGACGGGTCTGAATTGCGATCCGCCTATCGGCCCCGGTTCGACCGCCCGGTGTTCATCGTCGCGGCACCGCGCTCCGGCAGCACGCTGCTGTTCGAGACCCTGGCCGCCAATCGGGAACTGTGGACTGTCGGCGATGAAGCTCACAAGCAGTTCGAAAGCATCCCCTCCCTTCGCCCGACAAAAGACAACCAGAGCAACCGGCTGACCGCGGACTTCGCAACGCCGGAGGTCATCGATGCATTGCTGAAGAACCTGAGCGCCGATCTCGTCAATTATGAGGGTCAGCTTGCTGCAGGATTGTCGCTGGACTCCAGGCCGGCATCACTGCGCTTCCTGGAGAAGACGCCGAAAAACGCCCTCAGGATTCCGTTCCTGCAAAAAGTGTTCCCCGACGCGCGCTTCATTTTCCTGTTTCGGGAGGCGCGACAGAACATCAGCAGCCTGCTGGATTCCTGGCGATCGCGCCGCTACGTGACCTACCCGCGGCTGCCAGGCTGGCCGCCGCATTATCCGTGGTCACATCTCCTGGTGCCGGGATGGCAGCAATTCGTCGCGCGGCCGCTGGTGGAGACCGTCGCGTACCAGTGGGTTGTGACGAACCAGGCTATTGTGAACGATCTCTCGGAGCTCCCGCGCGATCGCTGGTGCGCAATCGACTACGACGCCTTGCTGGTGAACACGCCCGCGGAGCTCGAACGGCTTTGCGGTTTCGCTGACGTGGCCTTCGGGCCTCGCATGCGGGAGGTGGCGTCCGGGCCCCTGAAGCCGTCCAAGTACACCCTGACGCCACCGCAGCCCGACAAGTGGAAGAAAAACGCCGCCGAACTCGAGTCCGTGCTGCCCGTCACCGAAGGCCTGATGGCGAAATTACGCGCGCTGTGACGAGCAAAGACCGGCGCCCGCGGAGGGACAAAACGCACAGTCGCTGGAAATGCCGTCAGCTCGCGACTTTCGCGACTTTATCGGGGCTCTCGGCAATCGTCAGTGGCACCCGGGCCGGCTTGGCGATCTCGCCCGTCATGTTGACGTTGCCATTGAACTCGGCGCCGTCGTCCATGAGGATGCGCGTGCAATGGATCGTGCCCGTGACTGCAGCAGTCGAGAACAGATGCACGAGCTCCTCGCCGTGAACTTCACCGTCCACGTGTCCCCGCACGTCTATGACTTTCGCAAAGATTTCCGCGTGCACGCGGCCCTGTTTTCCGATGGTAAGGTTCCTGCTGTGGTGCCGGATCGTGCCCTCGATTTCACCTTCGATGATCAGGCCTTCATCCGCGGAAATCTCGCCCTTGAAATACACGGTCGGACCGATAAACGAGACGCTTCGCGGGTTGAAGTCCGGGTTGGTGGCGCGATCCGTATGAATCGATGGTTCCGGTTCTGGCGCAGGTTGCATGCGCAGGTCGTGGTTTTCCGGCTCTTTGCGAAACATGGGTGTTCTCCTTTGGCGGCCGGCCGCTGAACAGGGCAGACGCCGTTATTGTTGTGATGCGACAGACGATCGCTTGGCTTGTGTGCGGTCCTCGTGTCGTTTGGATTCGCTGCCACGGGGCGACCGGAATCTATCCTCCTACCGAACTGTCGCCGGTTGGCGACGTTTTGACATATCGCGCAAATCTGAGCGGTACCTAAAGATCGGCCGCCGGGTCACTGGTGACGTGCGGCAAGCGCCGCTTGCGTTACACTGCCGGCCAGGCGCGGGCACGGCGGGCGAAGGATGAACCACGAACAATTCGAGGCCGTCGTGCACGAGGTCATGTCCAGCCTGCCCGACTGGGTGCACGGCGCCCTCGACAATATCGAGGTCCTGGTGATGGACGAGCCGGACGACACGCTCGACCCCGATGGCGAAGGACTCCTGGGCCTGTATCTCGGGCTGCCGCTGACGGAGCGGGGCAGTGACTACGCCGGCGAACTGCCGGATGTGATCTACGTTTTTCGACTGCCGCACCTGTCGCTCGGGCTTCCGGATCCGGCATTGCGACAGGAGATCGCCAAGACCCTCATTCACGAAATCGCCCATTACTTCGGCATCGACGACGATCACCTCGACGACATCGGCTGGGCCTGAGCAGCCTCATTCCGGCACGTCGCCTTTGTCGACATAGTTCTTCAGTTTGCGGCAGGCATCATCGCGCGCCCGCGCCGTGTTCGCATCAGGGTGTTTTTCGTGGAATTCGGTCCACTCAACGCACATGCGGAACAGCGCCTGGCCGCGCGGCGAGTCCATACGCTGCTGTACTTCGTTGTCAGTGCGGATCGCGAGATCTCCCGTGAGCCGATCCTGCATGGCTTCCATATTGCTGACGGTCCGTTGTTCGAGTCCGACGAGTTGCCCCTCGGGAACCTGGCGCCGTTCCAGCACGGCGTCGATGATCCACCACGCGAACACACCGCCAGCGACAGCGATGAGCGCAAAGATCAGCAATCGGCCGGGAGAACCTGTCATACACGACCATGCAACACGTACCTCAGGCCTGATTCTATCGCACGCTCATCCGCTCCGTGGTTTGTAACTCGCGCACCGAACGGCGATAATCGCGACCGGCTCGCGTCGGCAACCCCGCGACGGTTAATCGTGAACCCCGCCAGGCCCGGAAGGGAGCAACGGTAGCGGTGACGCCGGGTGCCGGGGAATCGCTGGCGCGAGCCACTTTACGCTTGCGGCGCCATGCCGGTACGTTACACTGATCGACTTCCCGAACCGGCCCCGTCTGCAACCAGAAATTAATGAGTTACCTCGTACTTGCCCGTAAGTGGCGGCCGAAAACCTTCACGGATACGGTCGGCCAGGAGCACGTGCTCAAGGCGCTGGTCAACGCGCTCGAATCGGGCCGGCTGCACCACGCGTACCTGTTCTCGGGGACACGCGGCGTCGGCAAGACCACGATTGCGCGCATCCTTGCGAAAGCACTGAATTGCGAACAGGGCATTACCT
>CAVQKY010000002.1:0-11937 GCA_963713215.1 uncultured Pseudomonadota bacterium
CCGTTGGAGCGGCTCTGGCGTGTACCATGTCCCGTTAACTGAACGCGCTTCGATTGCTTGCAAGTCGCGGCTGGCAGCCGCTCCAACCAATAACTAAGGAGTTCCCCATGCTCGAGGATAGCCACTCCTACTTCACGCGAGCCGCAGACGTTCTCGGCCTGGCCCCACGGGTGCGGGAGATCCTGCTGGCACCGCAGCGCACGGTGAAGGTGGAAATCGTCACAGAGTGCGATGACGGGCGGCTGCTGCACCATTTCGGCTACCGTGTGCAGCACAACAATGCCCGGGGCCCGTACAAGGGCGGGCTTCGCTATCACCCGCAAATGGATGAGGAACATGCCGCCGCGCTCGCCAACCTGATGACCTGGAAAACGGCCGTCGTGAACGTTCCTTTTGGCGGCGCCAAAGGCGGTATCGATTGCGACCCCCGGGAGCTTAGCCGCACGGAGCTCTACAACATCACTCGGACCTTCGTCGAAGGCATCAAGGAGATCATAGGGCCGAACATCGATATCCCCGCTCCGGACGTAAACACGAACGACCAGGTGATGGGCTGGATAATGCACGAGTACTCCAAGTACTACGGCTTCGCTCCCGGTGTGGTGACGGGCAAGCCTCTGCACCTGTTCGGCTCGCCGGGCCGCGCAGAGGCCACCGGGCGGGGGGTGATGTATGTGCTGGATGAGGCTTTAAAGGAATCCGGCAGAACATTGTCCAAGACGACGGTAGCGCTGCAAGGGTTCGGGAACGTGGGCAGCCATGCGGCTCGGCTGATCGCCGAACAGGGAGGCAGGATCGTCGCCGTCGCCGATCACCTGGGAGCCATCACCCGGCGCGGCGGCCTCGACGTGCCCGCACTCGTCGACTGGGCGGCCAAGCACCAGACGATCCACGGCTTTCCGGACGCCGATGCGATCGACGGCGCCGAGGTCCTGGCGTTCGATGCGGACGTGCTGATACCCGCAGCCCTGGAGAGCTCCCTGACCCGTGACAATGCCGGCAACGTGCGCGCGAAAATCATCGTGGAAGGCGCGAATGCGCCGACCACCCCGGAAGCCGACGAAATCCTTCGCGAACGCGGTGTGTTGATCGTGCCGGACATCCTGGCCAATGCCGGCGGCGTGAGCGTGAGCTACTACGAATGGGTCCAGAACATCCAGCAGTTTCGCTGGGACCTGGAACGGGTCAACGCCGAGCTGGAGAAGACCATGCGGCATGCTTATCGTGCCGTCGCCGAGATCGCAAAAGAACGAAATCTCGATCTCCGGACTGCAGCGTTCGTACTGGCCATTCGCCGGGTCGCACAGGCAGCGCTGGCGCGGCGCCCGACGATGAAGAATATCGACATCTGAGCGGCAGGAGCGGTGCTTGGAGGGGCTGCCAGCCGCGAACTGAACACGCTCGATGTCGTGCCGCCTTCGAGGCGCGGCTGCCAGCCGCTCCAACGGCTCCTACGACTTGTTCCTGTCGTCCCAGGGCATCGGCTCCCAGAGTTCGACCTTATTGCCGTCCGGATCCATGATCCATGCGAACTTTCCGTTCTCATGCGATTCGGGTCCGCTCACAATTTCGATACCGTCCGCACGAAGCTGCGCCAGCAGCCCGCCGAGATCGTCGACCCGGTAGTTGACCATGAATGAGGCGTCGCTCGGGCTGAACCACTGGCTGCTTCTCTCGGCTATATGCCACACGGTGAGGCCGCCGTCTTCCGCCGTGTCGTCAGGCCATTTCAGAATTGCCCCGCCAAAATCTTCCAGCGGCATGCCGAGATGCTTCTCGTACCATGCTCTCAGCGCCGCGTCGTCGCCCCTGCTCTTGAAGAAGATACCGCCGATTCCCGTGATCTTTGCCATCGTAGATTCCTCCTGATAAGCGCGGCGTTTGCCCGCCGTCGGACCTTCGTCAGTCTGCGCCTGCCTCGAAGGGATACACCAGTTCCCAGTCCTTCGCCATGTCGACGACGACCCAGTCCCGCGACTTCGCTTCCGTGAGCGCCACATCCAGTTTGCCGATGTGTGAATCTTTGTCGTAGGCCCATTCGCGCGTGGCATCCGTGTGGTGCACGATTAGGCACAGGGTGTCCGGACGGTCGATGCAGGTATATTGCAGCATCTGCAGGTCGCCGTCGGAGTTGCCGAACGCCGCGATGGGTTTGCGGCCGATGTGCCGTTCGATGCCCACGGGCTTGCCGGACTTGTCGTCGATGAAATTGATCTCCGGCTGGCGGACGATGACGGGATCGCCGTCGCGCATCTCGAAAGCCATTTCGATCTGGCTGCCGACCACCTGTTCCGGCGGGATACCGTAGGTCTCTTCGGTAAAGACGCGCATGAAGTCGATGCCGCCGCCGGAGACGATCCAGGTCTTGAAGTCGTTGTCGCGAAGGTAATCCAGCAACTCCAGCATCGGCTGGAACACGAGTTCGTTATAGAGTTTCTTCTTCGTCGGGTGGGTGGCGCTGCGGATGAAGTCCGCGACCGACTGGTCGAACTCGTCATTGGTCATTCCCGCATGACTCGCCATCATGAGCTTCACCAGCCCTTCTTCGCCGCCGGCGGCCAGCGTTTGCAGGTCGCCGTCGATCGCCGCTTTGAACGGCTGCGTGGTACGCCACTCCGGGTGCTCGTCGGCGTGCTTCCGTATGTAATCGATCGCATAGAAGAGCTGGAAGTACGCCGGCTGCTCCGACCAGAGCGTGCCGTCGTTGTCGAAGACCGCGATGCGCTCCGCGACTGGCACAAAGGCAGGCGACGTCTCGTCGGTCACGGATTCGACGAACTCGACGATGGCCGACTTCGTCGCGGTGTCGCTCCAGGACGGCAAAGGGTCCTGCGCCACGGCGGGCAGCGACAGTCCGCTGGCAGTGAGCAACAAAACATACCTGGCGAGTTGTATTGCGAGGCTATTGTTCTTCATGGCCTTGTCCTCTCGTCGAATGAGCTTGGATTCAGTGCGTGCAGGTGCACCGGGCGAAACGGGGCGACGCATCGGGTTACGAGCAGGCGAATGCGTCGCCGGAGTCGTTCATTGCGTACAGCGAGGTAAGTCAGCAGCACGAGCGCGAGCCCGGCCGCCAGCCTGCCCCATGTCCAGGCCTTGCTCGAAGCCGCTGCCTGCGCGGCACCCGCCGTCGCCATCGCGGGATTGGCAACGACGGCAAAGCTTTGCCCGGGCAACTCTTCGGTTCGCAGTTGCTTCGCGTCGAGGTCGAACCAGGTGAGCTTCACCGCGGGTATCGTGTACTCACCGGGCCGCTGGAAGACATAGGTGATTTCGTCGCGACGCATGCCCGTCAGTGCGCCCCGGTTTTCAGTGTCACCGATGTGCTGCTTCGCGTAGACCCGGAGCCCGTCGATCTTGCCCGCCGGAAACGGCGGGAAGACCATCGCGGGCAGGTCCGGTGCGGTGAACGTGATCGTCCGCGTATACGCCAGGCCGGCCTTGATCTCCTCACTGCCCGGCTCAGGGTCCCACATATCCGTGACTTCCAGGTCGCGCGCGCTGATGACCGTGCCCAGGCCTTCCGCGCCGGGCGGCAGTGTGACCGTGAAGGGCATCGGGCCGGTCGCGACCGAGGCCTGCTCGTCGTCCTTGTCGAGGGGATGGCGCTTGAAACTGAACCGCGCGGTGACAGCCGGGATCGACTGGTCGCCCGCACGCATCGGCCAGGCGAGCAATTCGTGACGCTGTACCGAGTACAACGCGCCGTCGACCGTCTCGTTGCTGACCAGCGGATGTCCCTGCGGCGGCATGAGCAGCACGCCTTCTGGATCCGGGATGTCGAAGCTGGCGGCGCTCGCGAAATACCCGGGCGCCAGCAGCTCCACGATGACGGTGACGCGCTGCCCTACCCAGACCTGCTCATCATCGGTAAGGCTCGCGCGTACGCGGGCTTCCTGTGCACCGGCCGTGGCGAACGGCAGCAGCACAAACAGCAGCAGCACTCCCAAGTCCGTCGATACCAACCACGACCTCATGGCGCGTCTCCCCTTGGCGCGTCTCTCCCTGGCTCGACCGGCGCTGCCGGCGCCGCGGGCGATTCCGGGTGCGCTGCCTGGTACGCGAACTTGGCGCGCAGGAAATCGCCTGGCGTTGTCTGCACGCGCCGCAGCCACGTCGCGCGCAGGTCTTCGTCGGACAACGCTTCGCCGTTCATGTCCTCGGTTTCGCTGGTCCTGTCCTCGCCGTTCGGGTCGAGCACCGTTTCGTCGGGGTTGTAGGCGCCGGCGGATTCCTGGTCACGATCCTCGCCCGCATCGTCGATACGCTTCTTTCGCGCCGCTGCCAGGGACTTGTTCTCCTCGGCCTCCAGCCAGCCCGGACGGAAGCCGAGCGCGCGGTCGTAGCTTGCGATCGCCTCGTCATAGGCCCCGTGCATCAGCAACGCATTGCCCTGGTCGAACGCGCCGACCGCACCGGGGACGCGTGCGAAGCTTGCCGCCGCTTCCTTGAAGTCGCCGTTCCTGTACTGCGCGACAGCGATGTGCCATGGATCTGCATACGCTTCTTCGGCATCCTTGAATTGCTTTGCTTCCATCAGCCGGTCGCCGCGCTGGGTCGGGCGCGACCAGAAGTCCGGATTTCGCCAGCTGCCCCAGACGAGCACGGCAAGCAGCAACGACGCCGCAGCGACTCGCAGAATCATCAAGCCGCCCTCGCGAGCGACACCGTCCAGCCGCGGCGGAAGAAGGGCAGCATGAGCAGCACGAGCACCGGTGTCAGCCAGTAGCCGCTCTCGGCCCATCGTGTATCCGAATCGCCGCCGGAAACGGCCGCGAATTCCGCAGCGCTGGCCAAGCGAGCCACGTCCGAATCGTCGGCTGCAAGTTTGACGACGCTCGGCCCGGCCGGGTGCGCATTGCTCTCGAGCGTCTCGAGTTCCTCGCCTTCGAGTAGCGGCGGCCACAGGCGAACGGCGGTCGACGAGGCGTTGCGCCACTCGGCCAACTCGCCCGCCTGCTCGGGCGAGACGCCGTCGGTGATCCAGAGAATCGAGCCGCCGCCGGCTTCGACGAGGCTTGCGTCGGCCAGCGTCAGTGCCGCGGCGGCGGCATCCCCGTCTGCGGGCATGATGGCCGGGTCGAGCGCATCCGCGAACGTGTCGATGATGCCGGCGTCCGTTGTCTCCGGCATAACCCGGTGTGCCGTCCCCGCGTACGCGATCAGCGAGGTTTTCGCGTCGCCGCGCGCTTCGAGCAGGTCATGGAGCTTCAAAGTGGCGCGCGCGAGGCGGTTCGGCCGGATGTCCTCTGTCATCATGGACGGCGAGACCCTGACCACCACGGCCAGCGCGGCGGTTTCCTCGGCGAAAGGCGCAGGCTCGTGCCGCCAGGACGGCCCTGCAACGGCAACGGTCGCAACGAGCCAGGCCACTCCGATCCAGGCGACCGGACCGAGACGGCGCTTCGTCTCCTCGCCGCCCCACAGGTGCCGGAGGAGATGCGGCGCGACGATCCGGCGCCACGCCCGCCCGGCGTCGCCCTGACGACGTAATAGCCACCACAGCAATGTCGCCGGCACGAGCAGCAGCAGCCATTCCGGCCGGACGAAGTGGAACGCAGACAGCGATACGGAGAAGCCCGCCGGTGCTATTGCCGATGAGTTCGAGGCCGTCACCGGCGACATGCCGGTTCGTCCGTGCCCGGCCACCGTCTCTGCGATCAAAGCAGCAGCGAACGAGCCCATCGACACCAGCAATGCCGCAGCCAGCGGCCACCAGTACACGTCGCGCCGCGGGCGCTGCGACAAGGTCTCGACCTTGCGGGTCTCGAGCGCATTGAGCTCATCGTAGACCGCCTGCAGCTCATCGCGGTCGCCCGCGTGCGAATAGAGTCCGCCGGTTTCGGCGGCGACCTGTTCAAGCGTGGCCTCGTCGAGTGCGTCCTCGCCCGCCGCCTTCGGGTCCCCGACCGCCACCGTGTGAATGACGATGCCCTTGTCCCTCGCGATCTGCGCGGCTTTGTTCGGCGGCACCTGGCTCAAGGTGTCGTTGCCATCGGTCAGTGCGATCAGTACGCGTTCTTTCACAGTGCTGCGGTCGAACACGTTGATCGCAAGCCCGAGCGCGTCGCCGAACGCCGTTTGCGGACCCGCCATGCGCACCTGTGCTTCGTCGAGCAGTTCACGGCAAACCGCGAGATCCTCGGTGAACGGCGCCTGCACAAACGCCGCGCTGCCGAAAAATATCAGCCCGACGCGATCGCCCTGGCGCCGCGCGAGAAAATCGTCGAGAACCATCTTGACCACGCTAAGGCGGTCGATGCTTGCGCCGCTCGGGTCCGTGAAATCCCGCGTCGCCATGGAGCCCGACAGGTCTATAGCGAGCAGCAGGTCGCGCACCGGGGTGTCTTTCGTTACCGGCGGTTGAATGACCTGCGGACAGGCCAGCGCCAGCACGGCGCACAGCCAGCAGAAACCCAGCAACAGCAGACGGGGCCAGCTGCGCCTCGATGCCGCGGCGCCGGCGCCGGGCCGCTGGCCGGCAAGCGCCGCAAGCCGCGGCAGGAATGGCACGACCAGTCCTTGGCGCGGCTCGCGGTACGGCGGCGCGAACCACCACAGGGCCAGCGGCAGCGGCAATATTACAAGTAGCCAGGGCTGTGCGAGGATGAAGGCGTTCACGCGGCCTTCCTGTCGGCGGCTGGCGGCGCCGCGTCCCCGCCGCGAGCCCCGGGCGTCGGCAATACCTCATGCTGTCTCTTGTGGGCCCGGATCCACTGGCGCACCTCGCCGGCAGCGTCGGCCATCCTCGTCCGTACCTGATTCTCGGCGCCGGGCCGGTAGATCGCTTCTTCCAGGGCCGCGCCAAGCCCGCTGCTGAATTGCGTGCCGCCGGTACGATCCAGGAACGCGAACCATTCCGTGCCGGTGAGCGACGCGACCTGCTCGCGGCCGTAGGCCGTTATCGCGGTCCGCTTCAGGAGCTTCGACATTCCCGCTACGGCGCCCGCCGGGCTGCCTGCGTTCCCGGCGGACGCTTCGAGCCGGGCAAGCTCTGCCAGCGCCTCGCGGCGATAACGGTTCTGCTGCCAGTGGATCACGCCACGCAAAATCAGCATCAGAATGGCAAGAGCCGCAAAGCAGAAGAGCAAGAGCCAGCCAGGCGCCGGAGGCCACCACGACACCGGCGGCGGCACGACGATGTCGTGCAGGCGCCCGAGACTTGCGGGGTCCGCCGTCATCGCCCCGCCGCGCCGAGGCGACGGCGGACCTGTTCCGCGACGTCGTCACGGGTGTTGAGCGGAATCACCGGTGTCCCGCGCCGGGACAGGAATTTTCTGCCGCCGGCCCTCGTGGCCGCGAACCCGTTCTCGAAATGCGCCCGCAGCGCCTGCCTGCCTGTGTCTACTTCGATCTGGCCGGTGGCGTCTGCGAACACGAGCGGGCCGGCGTCGGGCAGCGCTTCCTCGAGGGGGTCGTGGACGAACGCGAACAGGACGTCGTTGTGGTACGCGATGCGCGTCAGCAGATGGCGTGTCTCGTCGTCGTTACCCGACCCGTCACTGACGATACAGACCAGACAATCGTGTTTTGCGAGCCGGTCGCAGCGGCGCAGGGCCTCGTTGAACATGCCCGGGTTGCTCTCGATTTCGCCGTGCACCGTGAGCTTCCGGTTCTGTTCGACGATCGCCTGCAGGATGCGCATGACCGCCGGCTGGCTGCGGTGCGGCCGCAGCTCGACGATGTCGCTGTCGTTGAATACCAGCGCACCGACGCGGTCGTGCTGCTCGAGTACGCGCCACGCGGCGAGCGCCGCCGCTTCCGCCGCCGTCACGGATTTCATTCGCTGCACGCTGCCGAAGAACATCGAGATGCGCTGGTCCACCAGCAGCAGCGTGCTGCGTTCGCGTTCCTCCGTATAGACGCGGCTGTGGGTCTTGCGGGTGCGGGCGGTCACCTTCCAGTCGATCTGCCGGATGTCGTCGCCTGCCTGGTAACGGCGGATCTCCTCGAAATTGAGCCCGCGGCCGCGCAGGCGCGACGCATGTCGGCCGGCCAGCAGCGAGTGCACCGGCTGCCGCGGCAGGAAACTGAAGCCGCGCGCGCGATGACGCAACGCGACGAGGTGGGAGAGGCTGGTGTAGACGCCGTAGCTCGGTGGGGTCAGAGTACATTTTCTGGTTTGCGAACCAGAAAATGTACTCTGACCCCAATTACCCTTCATGCCACCGCGACTTGCGTCAGGACTTCGTCCAGCACCTGGTCTTTCGTGACCCCTTCCGCTTCCGCTTCATAGGAGAGGATCAGGCGGTGCCGCAGGCAGGCGTGGGTTACGGCCTTGACGTCATCGGGCGTCACGGCATCGCGGCCGTCGAGCCAGGCGTGCGCACGCGAGGCGCGATCGAGTGCCAGCGTGCCGCGCGGGCTCGCGCCCACCTTGATCCACTGGGCGAGTCCGGACCTGTCGTAATCCGACGGCCGCCGCGTGGCCGCGATGAGCGCCACCATGTAGCGCTCGACCGGTCCGGCAACTTGTACGGCGAGCACTTCCCGGCGCGCGTCGAGCACGGCTTGTTCCCGAATCTTGTCCGTATTCGTTGCGCCGTGTCCGGCATCTTCGCTGCGCACGAGATTCAGTATTTTGATCTCGTCGTCGTCGCTCGAATAGTCGACGAAGATGTGCAAGAGGAAGCGGTCCATCTGCGCTTCCGGCAACGGATAGGTGCCTTCCTGTTCGATGGGATTCTGCGTGGCGAGGACGAGGAACAGGTCGGGGAGTCCGTGCGTCTTGCCGGCCACTGTAACCTGGCGTTCTTCCATCGCTTCCAGCAGTGCGGCCTGCGCCTTGGCCGGCGCACGGTTGATCTCGTCGGCGAGGATCAGGTTGCCGAACACGGGGCCCGGCTGGAACTGGAACTTGTCGGTTTCCGCTTCGCCGATGTAGATCTCGGTGCCGGTGATGTCGCTCGGAAGAAGGTCGGGCGTGAACTGGATACGCCGAAACTCGCTTTCCACGTTCGCGGCGAGCGTTTTGATCGTACGGGTCTTCGCGAGGCCCGGGAGACCCTCGAGCAGCACGTGGCCGTTCGCCAGCAGGGCATACAGCAGGTGCTTGATCACCTCTTCCTGGCCAATCACGGACGCCGCCAGGCGGTTTTTGAGTTCGACTATCTGGTCGTGTGTGCTCATGCGGTCGATCCGGCGGGCTTGAACGACTTTGACGTAGAGGGAGAGAGGGCACGCGCCCCCTCTCGGTTACCTTGCGCGGCGTCTCCGATCCGGACTATCGGGGCTTCAGCGCCTCGAGGTCGTCCAGGCGTTTCAGGGCATCCTGCTGGCGCAAGAGACCGTAGTTGATGTTGCTGGCGTTCAGCGTGGACCCGGCCTGGTAGGGGTAATCGTTGAAGTCCGAGAAGAAGTCCTTGATGACGCCCTGGATCGGCACCAGCAGCCACATCTGCTGGGCGTACCAGTTGAGATAGCCACCGGCTTCGTCCTGCGCTTTTTCGTACGGGTCCATGCGCAGGTTGGTAATGCCGGCCCATGCCGTCACCTTCCGGGTGCCCGTGGCGATGTTGCCGTCGTTGACCGCGAAACTTAGTTTCCAGTCGTTCCAGCGGATCGCATTCAGGTTGCCGCCCTGGTCAAAGTACATGATGCGGTCGCGCGGGCCTTTTTCTGCGTCACCCCTGAAGTAGGGTACGAAGTCATAGCCGTCGAGCTTGACCTTGAAGCGCTTGCCGTTCGCGCGGGCGCCGTCGGCCATGGTTTTCTTGATGTCACCACCGCCGGCCGCGGCAACAAGTGTCGGGAACCAGTCGAGATTCGAGATGACCTCGTTCGAGACCTGTCCGGGCTCGATGACGCCGGGCCATTTCACCATCATCGGAATGCGGAATCCGCCTTCCCAGGTCGTGCCTTTCTCGTTGCGAAACTGCGTCATCGCGCCGTCGGGCCAAAGCGCAAGCTCGGCGCCGTTATCGGTGCTGTAGATGACGATCGTGTTGTCTGCAATGCCGAGTTCGTCGAGGAGATCGAGCAGTTCGCCGACATGGCCGTCGTGTTCCACCATGCCGTCGGCGTGGATGCCCTTGCCGGTGACGCCGATCGATTCTTCCTTCAGGTGCGTGAATACGTGCATGCGTGTGGCGTTGAACCAGGTGAAGAAAGGCTTGTCCGCCTGCACCTGGCGCTCGATGAAGTCCTTGGCGGCCGCGAGAAATTCCTCGTCCACGGTTTCCATGCGCGTCGTATTGAGCGGCCCGGTATCCTGGATCTGTCCGTCGGCCGAGGACTTGATCACGCCGCGCGGGCCGTATTTTTCCTTGAACGCAGGATCCTTCGGATAGAAGTAGCCTTCCGGTTCTTCCTCGGCGTTCAGGTGATACAGGTTGCCGAAGAATTCGTCGAAGCCATGGTTCGTCGGCAGGTGCTCGTCGTGGTCGCCCAGGTGATTCTTCCCGAACTGCCCGGTTGCATAACCCTGCTCCTTCAGCACGTCCGCGATCGTCGGCATCCACTCGGTGATGCCGTGCGGGTCGCCCGGCATGCCGATCGTGAGGAGACCTGTCCGGAAGGGCTCCTGGCCGAGGATGAAACTGGCGCGGCCCGCGGTGCAGCTCTGCTGCCCGTAGGAGTCGGTGAACAGCATGCCCTCGTTGGCGATGCGGTCGATGTTCGGTGTCTGGTAGCCCATCAGGCCCTTCGTATATGCGCTGATCTGCGGGATACCGATGTCGTCGCCCCAGATGACGAGGATATTGGGCTTGTCCGATTGCGCGAACGCCGTGCCCGCGCCGAGTAAAGCCGCCGCCAATACAGTGACAAAAGCGCCTGCGCGCGTTTTCCATCGCTTCATGAGTTCATCTCCGACCGAGAGGTTTATTCGAGTTCTACGGAGCCGGGCCCAAGCCAGTCATCCTGCGCAGAGCTTAGCGCGATCGTCGTTAGCAGAGTATGGCAAATGAGTGTATTGAGCGGCCGGTAGAAACCAAATCCGGCAGCGCCGGATACCTGAGCTACCTACTTTGGATACAGCAGCACGAAGTTGATCCGGATGCCCAGCCCTTCGGGACCGCCGTCCGGGCTGTCGAGGAAATAGCGCAGCCCACCGCCGACCTGCACGAGCTGGCCACCGAGCGTCGTCACTTTGGATGCGAACACATTGAGCGGCACGGTCCAGGTGTCGTTTTCCCAGTCGCGCGTGGCTTCCATGTTGGCGCCGTAGGTAAAGCCCAGTGGCGTCGTATAGGTGAGAAACGGCTGCAGGAAAGTCGCGTTGACCTCGGGCCGGTCCTCGTCGCCGGCCACTGAAACGATATGGTTCGCCAAAGCGCCGTACGTCCAGGGGCCGACCTGTTTCAGTGCAACGCCCGTCGGGCCGAGACCCCACTGGTCGGCGCCCAGCAGGTCGTCTGTCGCGGTAGGCAGCAGAAACGCCGGACCTGCGCCCCAGATCCAGCCGCCTGCCGTCGGTGCTTTGGGCGAAAAGAAGATGCTCTGTACGACATCGCCGATCCCGAACTGGTCACCCGCACCCGGAAAGATATCCTGCTGGTCGACAACAGGAAGTATCGTTCGGCTGATCAGGTTCCAGTTCTCGTTGAGCGATATCGGCACGACCGGTTGGATGTTGAGCGTAAGCCGATCGCCCGCATCCTCGGAACCGATGTCGTGGTCCAGGTTTAATTGAAAAGGCACCGAGATCAGCGACGCAACCGGGTTCGAGAGTTGTTTCGCGAGCTCTTCGGTGCTGCCCTGCGCGTAAACGGAAACGCCGGAGACGGTAAAGCACATCGCGACCGCCGCGCGCTCAAGGAGGCGAGAATTCTTCACGGGATACCTTGTTGGTGTTGCGGCGGAAGGGTAGCACACGGCCCCAGTACGCCTATTCGAACGCCCGCGGAGGGGTCGCAGCGAGGCTGCAGGAATATAGTCGCGGGATCGCGCAGAGCTCGCGGTGCTGTGCAATTTCGCTGTTCCAAACTAAGGAGCGGT
>CAVQKY010000003.1:0-202100 GCA_963713215.1 uncultured Pseudomonadota bacterium
TCATCGCCCTGCGGAATTTGCAGCGCCTGCCGCGAAATCGACGAGGGCCGCTTCGTCGATCTCATTGAAGTCGACGCCGCCTCGAAGACCAAAGTTGACGATACGCGCGAGCTTCTTGACAACGTCCAGTACGCGCCGGCGCGCGGCCGCTACAAGGTGTATCTCATCGACGAAGTACACATGCTGTCGAGAAACTCCTTTAACGCGCTTCTCAAGACGCTCGAGGAGCCGCCGCCGCACGTGAAGTTCCTGCTCGCGACCACGGACCCGCAGAAACTGCCGGTGACGGTATTGTCGCGGTGTCTGCAGTTCAACCTGAGCCGGCTCACGCCGAAACTGATCGGCGAGCGGCTGGCGTATATCTGCGCCGAGGAAAAAGTCGAGGTGGACTCAGGCGCACTCGCCTTGCTTGCGCGTGCGGCGGACGGGAGCCTGCGGGACGCCCTCAGCCTTCTCGACCAGGCCATTGCGTATTGCGGCGGCACCGTTGCAGCGGAGCCCGTCACGGCGATGCTCGGTACGATCGATCGTGATCACGTCGTCCGCCTGGTGCGATTGCTGGCGGACGGCGACGCCCGGGGCGTGCTGGCGGCGGTCGCGGATATCGACAAGCAGTTTCCGGACTATGCGCGGCTGCTCGACGATATCGCCCGCCTGCTGCAACGGATCGCAATACACCAGGTGGTTGGCCCGGCAGACTATGATGATGAGTTCGACAACGATCTGCTGGCAGCGCTGGCCGATGCACTGCCGGCGGCCGACGTGCAACTCTACTACCAGACCGCATTGATCGGCCGGCGGGATCTTTACCTGGCGCCCGATCCCCGTGGCGGCACGGAAATGGCCCTGCTGCGCATGCTGGCGTTTCGACCGGCACCGGCCGGTGATTCGCCAGCGGCACCGAGCGGCGGCGGCAGTACGCGCCGTGACGATGCGCGGCCGGCACAGTCCGGCCAGGCGTCCGCGCCCGCAGTGACGGCGTCGCCGGCAGCGGCCGCGCAGGCATGGCATGACCCGGACTGGAACGCACTCATCAACCGGCTCGACCTCAAAGGCGCCGTGCGCATGCTCGCAATCAACTGCGCCTACCTCCGGCGCTCCGGCAACACATTGCAGTTCACTGCGGATGTCAAGGCGGAACCGGTGCTGACACGGCAACGACAGCAGGCACTGGCCGCCGCGCTTTCCGCGCATTACGGCGAGTCACTCAATGTGCAGATCGACCTCGGCACGGGCCCCACGGCGCCGGAGCGTGAAACGCCCGTGCAGCAGGAATCACGAGCGACGGACGAACGCTATGCGGCGGCGCGGCGGGCACTCGAAGCCGATCCCAATGTCAAAGCGTTGAAGAGTATGTTTGGCGCTGAATTGAAAACGGACACGATAGAACCCCTGAGCCCACGACCATCCGATTGAAGAGGACACCGAATGAAAGGCGGCATCGGCCAACTCATGAAGCAGGCGCAGCAAATGCAGGCGGAAATGAAAAAGGCCCAGGAAGAAATGGCGAAGTTGACGGTTACCGGCGAGTCGGGCGGCGGCATGGTCAGGATCACGATGAACGGGCGGCACGAGGTGAAGGCGCTCGACATCGATGACAGCCTTGTTGGTGATGACAAGGAAATGCTGGAGGACCTGTTGGTCGCGGCGTTCAATGACGCCCAGCGGAAGGTCGAACACGCGCTACAGGACAAGTTCGCCGGACTCGCGGGCGGGCTCAATCTGCCGCCGGGCATGAAGCTGCCGTTCTGATTCGTGGCCTATTCACCCCTCCTGACCCGGCTTATCGAATCCCTGCGCTGCATGCCGGGCGTGGGACAGAAATCGGCGCAACGCATTGCCTTTCACCTGCTGGAGCGGGACCGCGAAGGTGCGCGGCGCATGGCCGGTGCGCTCGCCGAAGCGGCCAACGGTATCGGTCATTGCCGTCGCTGCCGAATGCTGACGGAGCATGAGATCTGTTCAATCTGTGCCGTCAACGGGCGCGACGGCAGCCTGCTCTGCGTGGTGGAATCGCCCGCGGACGTCATGGCTGTCGAGGATGCCACCGGTTTTCGCGGGCTGTATTTCGTGCTGATGGGCCACCTGTCGCCTCTCGATGGCATTGGCCCGGATGAACTCGGGCTCGACGCGCTGGAGGAGCGTCTGCGCTCGGCGGAAGTAACCGAACTCATCATCGCCACCAACCCCACTGTCGAGGGTGACGCCACAGCACACTATCTGGCGGAACTCGCGGCTCGTCACAAGGTGCAGGCGAGCCGTATCGCGCATGGTATTCCGCTCGGCGGGGAACTCGAATATGTGGACGGCGGCACCCTGTCGCACGCGTTCTATGGCCGGCGCACGGTCGACTGAGGAAACAGAGGAGGCGACGATGACGGAGTGCCTGTTCTGCAAGATCGTTGCCGGCGACATTCCGGCGACAATCCTGCACGCCACCGACGACGCGATCGCGTTTCGGGATATCGATCCGAAAGCGCCGACCCACGTGCTCGTCATTCCGCGTGAACACGTCGCCACCGTCAACGACTTGCTGCCCGCTCATGAATCCGTCGTCGGCAAGCTGTTCACGATTGCCCGGCAGGTTGCCCAGGACGACGGACTGGCAGAGGAAGGCTATCGCCTCGTCATGAATTGCGGCAGGGGCGCAGGCCAGAGCGTGTTTCACATCCACCTGCATGTCCTCGGAGGACGGCCGCTCGATTGGCCCCCGGGCTAGTGCCGGCCGCCGATGGAAGCGCAGGCGCCGCGGCGGCGGAGCAATAGGCGCGGACACTGCTTCGCGGTACCCTTTGCCGCGTGATTGCACTTTCCGATTTTTTTGGTGCGGATAGTCCGCTGCAGACGCTGTTGCCGGGCTTCCAGCCGCGTGCCGGCCAGGGCTGGATGGCCGAGGCGGTCGCCGAGACGATCGCCGGGCGCGGCAAACTCGTCGTCGAGGCGGGCACCGGTACCGGCAAGACTTTCGCGTATCTTTTGCCGGCGCTGCAAAGCGGTGGCAAGACCATAATCAGCACCGGAACCAAGGCCCTTCAGGACCAGCTGTTCCACCGGGACCTGCCGCTGCTCGGTAAGGCCGTGGGGCAGCCCGTGCGGGCGGCCCTGCTCAAAGGCCGTGCCAACTACCTGTGTCTGCAGCGCCTCGAGCGCAGTGACGATACGCCACCGGCTCTCGCTGCCGATCTCGCACGCGTGCGGGAATGGCGGCATGCCACGACGAGCGGCGACCGCGCAGAACTCGGTGATGTGGCCGAAGATTCACCGGTCTGGCCACTTGTCACGTCCACGGTAGACAACTGCCTTGGGCAGCAGTGCCCGCTGTACGAGGATTGTTTCGTCGTGAAGGCGCGGCGCCAGGCCCAGGACGCGGCGCTGGTCGTCGTCAACCATCACCTGCTGCTCGCCGACCTGGCAATGAAGGAACAGGGATTCGTAGAGTTCCTGCCGGACGCGGACGCCATCATACTGGACGAGGCGCACCAGGTACCGGATCTCGCCGTGCAATTCTTCGGTATGACTATCGGCAGCCGCGAGCTGGAAAGGCTCATCGAGGAGACACGGGCGGCGAGCCTCGGTGTCGCCAGCACGGAATTCGCCCGCCGGATTGACCGCGTCGAGACGGCGTTACGCGACTTGCGGGCGCAGTCCCCGCGGACCGAAGGCCGTCACGATCTTGCTGCGTTGATGGCCGACCTTCTGCCGGCGATTGACGCGTTGCGGGCTGCGATCGATGAACTCGCCAGTGGGCTCGGCGAGTTGGCGGAGGCGGGTCCCGAGCTCGAAAAGCTGGGCCAGCAATTCGACACGGCGGCGGAGCGTCTCGCGATGATCGTGAGCGAGGACAGCTGGGAAGGACTGCGCTGGCTCGAGGTCAATCCGCGCAGCCTGCGCTTTAACCTCACGCCGCTCGATGTCTCCGGCACGCTCGCTGGGCTGTTCGGCCGCGATCACCAGGCCTGGATATTTACCTCCGCGACCCTCGCCGTCGGCGAGGATTTCTCCCATTTCAACGCGCGGATGGGGCTCGATGATGCCCGGTCGCTGGCGTTCCCGAGCCCGTACGCGGCGGCAGAGAACGGGCTCGTCTATCTGCCCGGCGGCTTGCCGGCACCTTCGGCTTTCGGCTACACGGACGAGGTCCTCGCTGCCGTCACGCCATTGCTCGGGATGACCGAGGGGGGCGTCTTCCTGCTGTTCACGAGCCACCGGGCGCTGAACCTCGCCCGGTCCTGGTTTCGCGGCAATCGACAGGTGCTTGCCGGCCGCAAACTGCTCGTGCAGGGGACGGTGCCGCGGGACGAATTGCTGAGGCGCTTTCGCCGGCTGGGCAATGCGGTATTGCTCGGGACCAGCAGTTTCTGGGAAGGCGTTGACGTACGTGGCAAGGCGCTTACGATCGTCGCCATCGACAAGCTTCCGTTCGGTTCACCGTCGGATCCCCTGCTCATGGCGCGTCTCGAGCACATTCGGCGCAACGGCGGCAATGGCTTCACCGAGCATCAGTTGCCGCAGGCGGTATTGACCCTGAAACAGGGTGCAGGACGCCTGCTTCGCGACGAGCGCGACTACGGCGTAATCGTGCTTTGCGACCCGCGCATTCGCAGCAAGGCTTACGGCCGCTATTTTCTGTCGTCCCTCGAGCCCATGCCGGTCACGGGCTCGCTCGCGGAGGTCGCCGTTTTTTTTGCGCGCCACGAAGGCCGCGGGGCGGTCGCGTGAAGTTGCTGGCCATGGACACGTCTTCGCTCGCCTGCGCGGTCGGGGTCTGTGTCGGCCAGCGCGTCGCCGTCCGGCATGCGGAGCGCGAGCGTGAGCACACCAGGCTGCTGCTGCCGATGATTCGTGCGGTCCTCGCCGAGGCGGGTCTCGAGCCTGCAGAACTCGATGCCGTCGTGCTCGGCAACGGCCCGGGTTCGTTCATCGGCATGCGCATTGCGGCATCGGTTGCAGAGGGTATCGCGTTCGCAATCGGCCGGCCGGTCGTGCCGGTTTCTTCACTCGCAGTGGTAGCGATGCAGGCGGGCGGGCCGGGGGAGTTCGTCGCGGTGACGCAGGATGCGCACATGGGGGAGGTATCGCTTGGCCTCTACCGCCTCGACGGGCAGGGCTTGCCCATCGCAGTAGCGCCGGAGCGGCTCCAGGGCGAGGAGCGGATCGTCGAACTCGACGGTTCCGCAGTCGCCGCCGGTGCGGGTTGGCGCCGTTACCCCGGGCTCGCCGCCCTGAATCGGGCGGGGATCGCACGCTTGAGCGACGAATTTTATCCGCGGGCGGAATCGCTGCTCCGGCTCGGCTGGCGAGCGTACGAAGACGGCGGCGCCGTGGCGCCGGAAGAGCTCATGCCCGCCTATCTGCGACACGAGGTGGCCAAACGGCCGGAGGACGGCCCTCGTAACAGTCCTGTAATATGACAATGCTGTAATTCCTGCCCGAACGGCCGGGCAGGGGTGCAGGGCCGTCGAAATGCAGGTACCGGAATGGCTGCCGCCAAGATACTGATTGTCGAGGACGAGACGCCCATACGCGAAATGATCGCCTTTCACCTCGTGCGTGCCGGATTCGAAACCCTCGAGGCGGCGGACTGCCGGAGCGCAAGGCAGTTGCTGGCGGACGAACGGCCGGACCTCGCGCTGATCGACTGGATGCTGCCGGACATGAGCGGGCTCGAGCTCACCCGCATGCTGAAACGCGACAAGGGCAACGAGGACCTCGGCATCATCATGCTGACGGCTCGCGCCGAGGAGTACGACAAGGTTGCGGGCCTCGAGGGCGGCGCGGATGACTACGTCACCAAGCCCTTTGCACCGAGGGAACTCATCGCCCGTGTGCAGGCTGTTTTGCGGCGTGCGGCGTCAACCGCCGAAGAAGAGATCGTAAACGCAGGCGTACTCGAACTGGACACCGCCGGCCACAGGGTGACAGCCCACGGTCGCGAGATCAGGCTCGGCCCCACCGAATATCGGTTGTTGCACTTCCTCATGACCCACGCGGACCGTGTGTACAGCCGGACTCAGCTGCTCGATCGCGTGTGGGGAGCCAATGTCTACGTGGAAGAGCGTACCGTCGATGTCCACGTACGACGGCTTCGAAAGGCGCTGACGGACGCTCGTGCCGACAACTACATACAGACCGTACGCGGCGCCGGCTACAGATTCTCGACGCGGGTCGACACCTGAGTCGATGCCCGAGGCCTCCCGCAAGTTCCTCGTCGGCCTGCTCCTCTTGTTCGTCGCGGGCGGCCTTATCGGCTGGATGTATGACGTGCCGTCCACCGGCATACTCGGCGCGGCGCTCGTCGCGCTGTTCTGGCAGGTGCGGCAGCTCCTTGCCTTCATCCAGGCGATGCGCACAGGCAACTTCGACGCCTTTCGCCAGGGGGAAGGGGTCTGGCAACAGATTTTCTCCGGCTTTTCCTACCAGCAGGCGCGCGCAGCGCGGCACAAGGACGAATACCGGCAGCTGCTGCGGGAGTTCCGCAAGTCGACGGACGCAATGCCCGATGGTGCAGTCATTCTCGACACGAACAATGAAATCGTCATGTGCAACCGGGCTGCCAAGTCACTGGCCGGGCTCAAGCCAAAAAAGGATCGCGGCCAGCGCGTCGACAACATCCTGAGGGACCCGAAACTCACGGGCCTCCTCCGGTCGGGCGATTTCACCAAGGCAATCGAGATCCCGTCGCCGGTGCGAGATGACGGCTGGCTCAATTGCCGCGTCGTTCCCTACGGCGCCGACCAGAAACTGCTGTTCATGCGTGACACGACTGAACGCGTCAGGCTTTCCCGCATGCGCCGTGACTTCGTTGCCAATGCGTCGCATGAACTGCGCTCGCCGTTGACCGTAATCACCGGATACCTCGACAGCCTCGCCGACGACAGAAACATGCCGCGGGAATGGGCACTGCCCGTAACGCAAATGCAGATCCAGGCCCGGCGGATGAATCGCATCGTCGCCGAGCTGCTCGAGTTATCCCGGCTCGAAAGTGCCGGACCGGCGAGCGAACAGGATCTCGTCGATGTCGGCGGGCTGCTCGGGTCGGCGATGCGGGCGCTCTACAAACCCGGCGAAACGCCAAGTATCGAGGTTTTCGCCGAATCCAAAGCACGCTTGCGCGGCAGCGCGAACGAGATCGAATCTCTCGTCATGAATTTGCTGTCGAATGCCGTGCGGCACACGCCGGTTGACGGCCAGGTCTCGATGCGCTGGGTGTCGGACCAGACCGGGGGGAAGTTGAGCGTTTCGGACACCGGGGAAGGGATCGACCCCGAGCACCTGCCCCGGGTGACCGAACGCTTCTTCCGGGGCGACCGGGGGCGGTCCCGCGACGACGGTGGCGTCGGACTCGGCCTCGCGATCGTCAAGCACGTGCTCACGCGGCACGACGGTCGACTGGACATCGACAGCGAGCGGGGTCGCGGCAGCACGTTCACCTGCCACTTCCCGGCCAGCCGGATCATCATCCGTCCCCCGATACCGCTCGCTGGCGAGGCGCGCAAGGCCTGAACCCGGCGCTGATTATTTTGTCGCGATTCGATACAGTGCGCGAGAGCACTGTCACATATCTGCAACATTCCTGACACAAGAGGATCACGAAGGGCCGTTAACGTGCCGTTCACATTCCCCTCACCTGGCCGTAATGAAAGGATTCCATGCGCCGCGTTACGAAGGGCTTTTATTGTGCGCTGGCCGTCGGGTGCGGAGGTTCGGCCGATGCCGGATCGTCCGGTGCGCTCGAGGCTTTGGATTTGCAGGGCGATTTCCGCCTGCGTTATGAGTCGATCGATCCCGAGGGCGGCCCTGACGTGGACCGCGGCCGCTACCGGCTACGGTTCGGTGCCGGGCTGCCGCTCTACGAGGACCTCCGTTTCGTCCTGTCGCTGGCTACGGCCGCGGACAACCCCGTGTCCCGCAACGTCACGTTCGGCGGGAATCAGGTCGACAGTGATTTCGGCGTCGATCTTGCCTACGCGGAGTGGCAGGCCTCCGGCGTCCTCGCGGTCCTTGCCGGCAAGATGAAGAACCCGATGGTCCAGCCCGGGTGGGCCCAGCTCGTCTACGACAACGACCTGAATCCGAGTGGCGTCGCGGCCGTGTTTGCGAACGGCGCGTGGTTTGCCAACGGTGGCGCTTTCCAGATCGAGAGCCGGGCGTCGGGCAATACCTATCTTTATCACCTGCAGGGTGGCTTCGAATTGTCGCTGCACCAGGACGCGACCTTGACGCTCGGGACAGGTTATCTCGAGTACACGAACACGGTGGGGAACGAGCCGTTCATCTTCGGGCTGCCGGCAGGCAACACCGTCGATTCGGCCGGCAACTACGTGTTCGACTATGCCAATGCCGAGGTCTTCGCGGAGCTGGAAGCGAAACTTGCGGGCTGGCCCGTGCTGGTGTTCGCCCACTACACCGAGAACGTCGATGTCAGCCGGGAAGACGCCGCTTATGCGCTCGGCCTGCAGCTCGGCAAAGCAGCGAAACAAGGCAGTGCGCAGGCGGACTGGCACTACAAGGACGTCGAAGCCGACGCGGTCCTCGGGTCGTTCACCGAGTCCGATTTCGGCGGCGGCGGCACGGACGTCGAGGGACACGTGCTGCGCGCCCGTTACATGCTGCGGGATCGCATTTCGCTTTCCGGCACGCTGTTCCTGAACGACAGCGGCGAATTTGCAGGCGACGAGCGCGACTACCAGCGACTGCAACTCGACCTCGAATTCAAATTCGACTGACCCTGTACGCTGCGACAAAAAAATGCTTATATGTCACAGACATGACACGTTCTTCATGATTTACTGACGGATCGAACCTGCCGGTACGAACGATGCAAGCCTCAGACCTCACGGACCACATCTCGAGACGCTTCAACAAGGAACTCGAGGACCTGCGCAACATGGTCCTGTCCATGGGCGGCGTCGTGGAAACCCAACTCTCACGCGCCATCGCCGCGATTGTCAGCGGCGACAGCGAGCTTGGACTCAAGGTCGCGCACGATGACTACCGGGTCAACAAGATGGAAGTCGCCATCGACGAGGAGTGCAGCCGGATCCTCGCCACGAGGGCGCCTGCGGCCAGCGACCTGCGGCTGCTTGTGGCCGTCATAAAGACGATTACCGATCTCGAACGCATCGGCGACGAGGCCGAAAAGATCGGCTATCTCGCGTCGAATCTCGCCGCGATGGATCGCCCGCCCGATTCTTACCGGGAACTGAAGAATCTCGGAACGCATGTCTCACACATGTTGCGGGACGCAATGAACGCATTTGCTCGCCTGGACGTCGGGGAAGCCACGGACGTCGTGCTCGAAGACGAGCGCGTCGACGACGAATACGACCTCATCACGCGCCAGTGCATAACGTTCATGATGGAAGATCCCCGCAGCATCAAGCGCGTGATGAACGTAACCTGGGCCGCCCGCTCGCTCGAGCGCATCGGCGATCACGCAAAGAATATCTGTGAATACGTGATCTACATGGTGGAAGGGAAGGATGTACGCCACACGGTGATCGGCGAGGACGACGACGTCCCCCCGGCCGAGTAATAGCATGACGCTGCCAAGCCGGCGGGCGCTGAATCTTGCGGGTTTTGTACTGTGCGCCGGCCTGCTCGGCTACGCGCTGTACGCCGAGCATGTGCTGCTCTATATCCCGTGTCCCTTGTGCATCCTGCAAAGGATCGCCGTGATCCTGCTCGGCCTCGTCTTTCTCGTTGCCGCGCTGCATCATCCCGCCCGACACGGCCGCTACGTGTATGCCGCACTGTTGCTGCTGCCTGGCCTGTTCGGAACCGGTGTGGCCGGCTGGCATGTCTGGAAACAGCAGCAGCCGCCCGACCCGTTTGCGTCCTGCGCTGCCGGACTCGATTACATGCTCGACACCTTGCCGTTTCGCCGCGTCGTCGAACTGGTGTTCACAGGCCCGGGTGATTGCGCAGCCATTGACTGGCAGCTGCTCGGGTTGACGATGCCGGCATGGGTGCTGATCGCAATTGCCGGATTGACGGCATCCGGGATCTGGAACAACCTGCGCACCTGAGTGCCCAGGGAATCAGTCGCCGGGCTCGAGGTCCGGCAGCAGTTCCTGCATGATGCGCTCGTACATGCGCGCAAGCGTCGCCAGGTCGTCGAGCCGGACATGCTCGTTCACTTTATGGATCGACGCGTTGACCGGTCCGAGTTCGACGACGTCAACCCCTGCCGGCGCGATGAAACGGCCGTCCGACGTGCCCCCGCCGGTCGACAACACCGGGATCGCGCCGGTTTCCGCCTGCACGGCGGCGCTGACGGCATCGATCAGGATGCCCGGCGGCGTGAGAAAGGGTTCGCCCGATAAATGCCAGTCGATCCGGTAGTCGATGCCGTGGGCATCGAACACTTCGTGGACCCGCTGCTGCAGGCGCGCATAGTTCCACTCGGTACAGTAGCGGAAGTTGAATCGGGCGCTCAATTCCGCCGGGGTGACATTGACGGCGCCAGCGTTGGATTCGATTCGGACGAACTCGAAACTGGTCGGCGGAAACCAGTCATTGCCCTGGTCCCACTCGCAGGCGTAAAGCTCGGCGAGCACCGGCGCGAAGCGCCGGATCGGGTTGTCAGCGAGCTGGGGATAGGCAACGTGCCCCTGTACCCCGCGGACCGTGAGCGTGCCGCTCAGCGAGCCGCGCCGGCCGATGCGCACCAGGTCGCCAAGCGCCTGTTCGCTGGACGGCTCGCCGATGACACACCAGTCGAGTTGCTCGCCGCGCGCCGTCAACGTTTCCATGACCTTGAGGGTGCCGTCCCGTGCCCGCCCTTCCTCGTCGCTGGTGATCAGCAAGGCCAGGCTGCCGGCATGTTCGGGATGCGCGGCAACGAAGCGCTCGACGGCGACGGTCATCGCCGCGAGTCCTGACTTCATGTCGGCGGCGCCGCGGCCATAAAGCAGCCCGCCGTCGATCACGGGTTCGAAGGGGTCCGTGTCCCACTCCTCGAGCGCGCCGGGCGGCACGACGTCCGTGTGCCCGGCGAAGCAAAGCACCGGCGATGCCGTACCGCGCCGGGCCCAGAGATTCGTTACGTCGCCGAAGCGGAGCGTCTCGCAGACGAAGCCTGCAGCCGCAAGCCGATCGGCCAACAGTTGCTGGCAACCGGCATCGCTCGGCGTTACCGATTTGCGGCGAATGAGCTGGCACAACAGATCGGTCGCGTCTTCCGGCAGGGACAGCGAAGCTGGACTTGTCATGGGTTCTCGGGATCCTCCGTAAGACCATGAAGAAAAAGGACATTATCAATTCCGTGCGGATGGCGACGCAGCCTGCGCGATGCGTTGCTGCAACAATCCGGTAACAATACGCCGGTAAGCTTTCAGCCCGAGTCCAGACGGGTGCAGGAGGAATCGTGGCAAAGAGAAGCACAGCGGCACTGCTGCTTGCAAGCGTGATACTGGTCGGCGTGGCCGCCGCACAATCCGCGCGTGACTACATTTACATTGTCGGGTCCTCGACCGTATATCCGTTCGCAACGGTGGTCGCCGAGCGTTTCGGCCGCAGTAGCGATTTCAAGACGCCGAAAGTCGAGTCGACCGGTTCCGGCGGCGGCATCAAGCTCTTCTGCGACGGTGTCGGCGTGGACTACCCCGACATTGCCAATTCATCGCGGGCGATCAAGAAAAGCGAAGTTGCCGCCTGCGCAGCAAACGGCGTGGACGAGGTCATCGAAGTCAAGATCGGCTACGACGGTATCGTGCTCGCGAACGCGCTCGAGGCACCGGCGCTGTCATTGAGCCGACTCGACCTGTTCCTGGCGCTCGCCAAAGAAGTCCCTGACGGCGACGGAAAGCTGATCGAAAATCCGTATTCCACCTGGCACGCGGTGAATCCCGAATTGGCCGACAGCCCGATCGAGGTGCTCGGGCCGCCGCCGACGTCCGGGACGCGCGATGCATTCGTCGAACTCGCCATGGAAGGCGGCTGCAGGGCCGTGCCGTGGATCGCAGCATTATCCGAAACCGACGACGGGCGGTTCAAGGCGATATGCCATACCATACGGGAAGACGGCGCATTCGTGGAAGCCGGGGAAAACGACAACCTCATCGTGCAGAAGCTCGCGGCCAATCCCGGCGCGCTCGGCATATTCGGTTTCAGCTTTCTCGACCAGAACACCGAAAAGGTCAAGGGCGCCGCGGTTGACGGTGTCCTGCCGAGCTTCGAAGCGATTGCCGACGGGACGTATCCCGTCGCGCGGCCCTTGTACTTCTATGTGAAAAAAGCCCACGTGGACGTCATTCCCGGTTTGAAGGCATACCTCAAGGAGTTCACGAGCGAACGCGCGTGGGGCGATGAAGGTTACCTGTCCGACCGTGGCCTGATACCGTTGCCGGAGGACGAGCGCAAACGTGTGGCGACGAACGTTCGCGAGCTGAACCCCTTGTCGGCCGCGAGCCACTAGTTTCGCTCGACCATGACGATTACCGGCGGCGGCCCCGGGCCGCCGCCGTCTGTTGACGCAGTGCGCAGACGGACTCATGCAAAACACGACTTTGCTCCTGTTGCTCGGCGGAATTGCGCTCATGGCGTATTATTTCGGGCGCAGCCGCTCGCTGTCGCTGGTGGGCGGGGCGAGGCGGAGTGCGCACCTGCACTCGCTCCCGGGTTACTACGGGTATTTTGCGGTCGCCTGGTGCCTCCTGCCCGCGCTTGCGCTGATGCTGATATGGGTGCTCGTGGAACCGCGCGTCATCGTCTCGATGGTGATCGACAGCCTGCCCGCCGGCAGCCGTGACCTCTCCGCGGGACAACTCAACCTTCTTGTCAACAACATCCAGAACCTTGCAGCCGGTGACGCCGTCTCGGGTGACGTCGACAGCGCACTCCGGGAAGCGGCGGAGCATTACAGGCAGTACCAGCGGAACAGCCGGTGGACGCTCGCTGCTCTCGTGCTCGGCGTCGGAGCGCTGGGCTCGGTGCTGGCCTGGCGCCGTATCCGGCCCGACCTGCGCGCACGGAACCGCGTCGAGCGGATCATCGAATTCCTCCTGATCGCTGCGTCGAGTATTGCGATCCTGACGACAATCGGCATCGTGCTGTCGGTGCTGTTCGAAGCCATCCGCTTCTTCCAGAAGGTCCCGTTCACGGAGTTCCTGTTTGGCCTCAACTGGAGTCCTCAGACCGCCATACGCGCCGACCAGGTGGGTTCGTCCGGCAGCTTCGGTGCGGTGCCGCTGTTTGCCGGGACTCTGCTGATCACGGCCATCGCCATGTTTGTCGCGGTACCGGTGGGGCTGATGACCGCGATCTACCTCGCGGAGTACGCGCCGCCGCGCGTGCGGTCGGTGGCCAAACCTTTGCTCGAGATCCTGGCGGGCATACCGACGGTCGTATACGGGTTTTTTGCCGCATTGACCGTGGCGCCCTGGGTCCGGCGGACCGGTGAGGCGCTGGGTTTCGAGGTCGCTTCGGAGAGCGCGCTGGCCGCGGGGCTGGTCATGGGCATCATGATCATCCCGCTGGTATCGTCGCTCGCTGATGATGCGATCCACGCCGTGCCGGTCGCGATGCGCGACGGGGCCCTGGGTCTTGGTTCGACCCGCTCGGAGACGATGACGCGTGTCATTCTTCCGGCGGCGCTGCCCGGCATTGTCGGCGGCATCCTCCTGGCGGTGTCCCGCGCAATCGGCGAGACGATGATCGTCGTGATGGCGGCTGGTCTCGCCGCGAACCTGACGGCGAACCCGTTCGAGGCTGTCACCACGGTGACGGTGCAGATCGTGACGCTGCTCGTCGGTGACCAGGAGTTCGACAGCGCCAAAACCCTCGCCGCCTTTGCGCTCGGACTGGTGCTCTTTACGGTGACGCTCTGCCTGAACATCATCGGGCTGAGCGTCGTGCGCAAATACCGTGAGCAGTATGAGTAGCCGCGTTCAGGACGAGCAGCGCCGGACCCGGCAGAAGGTTGCGGCAGGCCTTGCGCAGCGCCACCGGCGCGAGCAGCTGTTCAAGGGTGCCGGGGTATTCGCCACGGCGATCGGCATCGTGTTCCTCGGGGTCTTTTTCTACAGCCTGGTTGCCAAAGGCGCTTCCGCATTCGTGCAGAGTGGCATCCGGCTCGACGTTCGCTTCGATCGCGACGCGCTGGCGCCGGACGGCACGCTCGATCTCGAGTATGCGGATTTCGACGCGGTCGTGCGGGACGCCCTGCGGGGGTTGTTTCCGGAGGTCAGCTCACGTGCCGATCGTCGTGAACTCAATCGCCTGCTGAGCATCGGCGCAGGTTTCCAGGTTCGTGACATGATCGTGAACGAGCCGGCGCTCCTGGGCGAAACTCGCGAGATATGGGTGCCGGCCGCCGCCAACATCGACATGCTCGTAAAAGGCAAGATCGACCCGTCCGTCGATGCGGCTATGCGCCCGGTGTCGGACCGGCAGATCGAGTGGGCGAACCGGCTGATCGAGCAGGAACGGCTGGAAACCCGGTTCAACGTCGCACTGTTCACGAATGGCGACTCGCGGGAACCCGAGCTCGCGGGAATCAAGGGCGCATTGATGGGCTCGTTCTATATGCTCGCCGTCACAATCGTTCTCGCTTTCCCGATCGGCGTCGCGGCGGCAATCTATCTCGAGGAATTCGCGCCAAGAAACCGCTGGTCCGACCTGATCGAGGTCAATATCAACAACCTCGCGGCGGTGCCGTCGATCGTTTTCGGCCTTCTCGGGCTCGCGGTATTCATCAACTGGATGGCCTTGCCTCGCTCGGCGCCACTGGTGGGCGGGCTGGTCCTGTCCTTACTCACATTGCCGGTGATCATCATCGCGTCGCGTGCCGCGATCCAGGCGGTCCCGCCGTCGATTCGTCAGGCCGCGCTTGGCCTCGGCGCGTCGAAAATGCAGGTCGTGTTCCACCATATCCTGCCGCTCGCGATGCCGGGGATGCTGACGGGGGCAATCATCGGCATGAGCAGGGCGCTGGGGGAATCGGCGCCTCTCCTCATGATCGGCATGGTCGCTTTCATCGTCGACGTACCCGCCGGAATCACGGATCCCGCAACCGCGTTGCCAGTACAGATTTATTTGTGGGCGGACAGCCCTGAACGTGCGTTTGCCGAACGCACGTCTGCCGCGATTATCGTCCTGCTGGGGTTCCTGCTCGTCATGAACCTGGCGGCGGTAATCATTCGGAAACGTATGGAACTCAAATGGTAAGCACCGTGTTTGAGCCCGGGAGTATCCTGTATGACAATGGCCGGCATGTCAGAGCTTGAAGTGAAGGACGATCATACCGAGGCGCCAGTGGACAGCCCCGGGCTGCGCGAGCCTCGCCGCAGGCCGGTTCGCGGTTCCGGCCCGACCGGACAACTTACGGAACTTACCGGTAAGACGGTGGGGGATACCCACTGTGAACAGCCGTTCATGATCGCAGAGAACGTCAATGTCTATTACGGTGACAATCACGCGATTCAGGACGTCAGCCTCCAGATCGGCAAAGAAGAGGTCATCGCGCTGATCGGGCCGTCGGGCTGCGGCAAGTCGACGTTCCTGCGCTGCCTCAACCGGATGAACGACACGATCGAAACGGCGCGCGTCACCGGCAATATTTTTCTCGACGGCCAGGATATCTACAGCAAGGACCTCGATCCGGTGGTTCTACGCGCCAGAGTCGGCATGGTCTTCCAGAAGGCGAATCCGTTCCCGAAGAGTATCTACGACAATGTCGCCTACGGCCCGCGCATCCACGGCCTCGCCGCGGATCGCGCGGAACTGGACGACATCGTCCATTCGAGCCTCGAGCGCGCCGGGCTCCTGCAGGAAGTGAAAGACCGCCTTGACGAACCCGGCACAGGCCTGTCCGGCGGCCAGCAGCAACGCCTGTGCATAGCGCGGACGATCGCGGTGAATCCCGAGGTGATCCTCATGGACGAGCCTTGCTCGGCGCTCGATCCGATCGCAACGGCGCGCATCGAAGACCTGATGGACGAGTTGTCGAAAGACTACGCCATCGTCATCGTCACGCACTCGATGCAACAGGCCGCGCGGGTTTCCCGGCGGGTTGCCTATTTCCATCTCGGCCGCCTGGTCGAAGTGGACGACACCGACAAGATCTTCACGAACCCGCAGCACAAGCTTACCGAAGATTACATTACCGGCCGCATCGGCTGAGGCCGGCGGCCGATCGCGCATACCGCGTACGACGGATAATGCCCCTCCGGCGCTCGAGACCCTAGCGCCGCCCGGTGCCTTCGAGTACGCGCAGAAGATTGCCGCGGGCCAGTTTCGCGGCTCGTTCTTCATCGAGTTCGGCGAGGAGCACGTCGAATTCCTTGAGCTTGTCCCCGAGCCGGCCGAACTTGCCGACCAGGTCCGACCCGATGACGAAGCGGTCAGGATGCTGGCGTATGATCGTGAGCCAATGGCTGCGGACGTCGTCCTTGTCATTCGTCAGGAGATAGTCGTCGAGGATGCTCCAGGACAGATCGATCCACAGGTTGTCGTAGGTGCGGAGCAGTCGGCTCACCTCGTCGTCGAGGAACTTCATGTTCATGCGCCGGTTGATGCTGTCGCTCGTGCCTGCGTGCGCCCAGATGAAGCGCGTGCCGGGATGCCGCCGCAGTGCGTCTTCCAGTTCCCCCAGGTACAGGGGCTCCCGCATGCGTACCGAGGTGATGTTGCTGTGCAGCAGCACCGGCAGATTGTGTTTCGCGGCCACTTCGTACACCGGGTTCAGCGCCTCGTGATTGGCGCGTGGCGGCTCGCCGTAGGTGAACGCCGTCAGGTCATCGTGACGCGTCATCACCTCGCCGATCCCTGCCCACAGCTCCGGATACCATTCGAGCATACGCTCGATGTGTTCGACCGCCAGCTTGTCCACCGGGTTGAAACCACAGATGAAGGGGTGGATTCTGTCCCTGTCCTCGTCGGGCAGTGACAGCACGGCGCGGGCGAGAATTTCATCGGTGAGCGAGTACCAGTAGACCTTCGCGTCGTCGGCGAAGACATATTCCGGCCGCTTCGGCTCGCTCGCCGCCCACATCTTGATGATCGGCAGGCCCATGAGTACGGCGTCCGTCACGCCGTTCTCGTTCATTTGCTCGATCAGGGCGCCGATGCCCTCCGATTCCTGGAAAAAGTCGACGTAGTGCAGGTGCGCGTCGGCGTACTGGCGTCTGCTGTCGTCGGCGCGGGCGAACGCGCATGCGAGAGTCATCAGCACCGCGGCCACCGCCGGGGCCCGCGTCATCAAACGGCGTCGAATCATTGGTTTTGCGCGTTCCGCAGTAAATCGTTCAGGCCGGTCTTTGCCCGGGTCTTCTCGTCAACGGTCTTGACGATCACGGCGCAGTACAGGGAGTGACTGCCGTCGGCGGCGGGCAGGCTGCCGGAAACCACGACCGAGCCGGGGGGCACGCGGCCATAACTGATCTCCCCGGTCTGGCGATCGTAGATGCGTGTGCTCTGGCCAATGTACACACCCATGGAGATGACCGATCCCTTGCCTATGACGACGCCTTCGACGACTTCGGAGCGCGCGCCGATGAAACAGCCATCCTCGATGATGGTAGGGCCGGCCTGCACCGGCTCCAGCACGCCCCCGATGCCGACGCCACCGGACAGGTGCACGTTCCTGCCGATCTGGGCGCAGCTTCCTACCGTGGCCCAGGTATCGATCATGCTGCCGCTGCCGATCCACGCGCCGATGTTGACGTAGCTCGGCATCAGCACGACATCCGGCGCCACGAAAGCACCTTTGCGGACGATAGCGTCGGGGACGACGCGCACGCGGTCGCGGGCGAAGTCCGCGTCCGTATAATCGGCATATTTCATCGGTACCTTGTCGTAGAAGCGGCTGTAGCCGCCCTCGAGCAGCCGGTTGTCGCGCAGCCGGAAGCTCAGGAGTACCGCTTTCTTCAGCCACTGGTGCACCCGCCATCCGTCGCCGTCAGGCTCCGCGACGCGCTGTTCGCCGCGATCGAGGCTCTCGATCGCGGCGTCGACGGCCGACTCGAGCGCCTGCCGGTCGACGGCGCCGACACCCTCGGCAAAAGCGCGTTCGATGATTGCTCGTGGATCATGCATCGCTGTCGGCGCCCCGCTACTGGTCGGTACGGTCATCCAGTTTTTCCATGAGCGCCGCCCGCAGCCGCTCGCGGGCGTCGGCATCGAGCGGCGCTCCCGATTCGTCAGAAATATAGAATACGTCCTCGGCGCGCTCGCCGATCGTCATGATCTTGGCGGTGTGAATGTCGACCCCGTGTGCGAGGAAGACCTGGCCGACTTTGCTCAGGAGGCCGGGGCGGTCCGCGGCGACGAGTTCCATGACGTTCATGCCCTGTCGTGATACGCGCAGGAAATCCACGGAGGTCTTTGTCGTGAACATCCTCGCCTGCCGGGGTACGGTGCGCGTTACCTTCGTGACCTCACCGTCGTCCGCCGTCAGGACCCGCGTCAGCATGCGCCGGATTTTCGTCAGCCGCGAGTCATCGATCTCGATACGCCGGTCCAGCTCCATGAAAATATACGTGTCCAGGCTGTAGTCATTCTCCAGCGGCACGATCCGGGCATCAACGATGGTCATGCCGAGTTCGTCGACGACTGCGGTTGCGTGGGCAAACGTGTGGCGCCGGCGCGGCGTGTAGAGCACCGCCTCCACGCCGTCGCCGCCGGGTTTCCGCCGCACATCGATCAGGCCGACGCGGGACCCGGTGTCGGAGTCGGCAAGCCATTCGGTGTGCCAGACAATCTCGCCCGGTTTGTGGCGAATGAAATAGTCCTCATCGAGCAAGCGCCACACTGCATCGATGGCCGCGTCGTCCAGCCCGGCTTCGTGCAGGGCCCCCCGCGCCTGCTCCCGCGTCTCGGAGATCAGCAGTTCGCGGTCGATGGGGTTTTCAAGACCGCGCCGCAGCGCCCGCGAGGTAAGGTCGTACAGGTCGCGCAAGAGGCTCGCCTTCCAGGAGTTCCACAGTTTCGGATTCGTCCCGCGTACGTCCGCTACGGTCAGCAGGTACAGGTAGTCGAGATGCAGCTGGTCGCCGACCAGCGCCGCGAACTCGTTGATGACGTCAGGGTCGCCTATGTCCTTCTTCTGGGCGGTCATAGACAGGATAAGGTGATTGCGAACGAGCCAGGCGACGGTTGCCGCGTCGTACTTGCCCAGGCCGTGTTCCATGCAGAAGGACTCCGCGTCCACCGCGCCCAGTTCGGAGTGGTCGCCGCCGCGGCCCTTGGCGATATCGTGAAACAGTCCCGCGAGGTAAAGGATCTCCGGCTTTTCGAGCTGTTGCATTATTCGGCTGCATTCGGGGAATTCGTGATCGAAGCGGCTGAGCGCGAAACGCCGCAGGTTGCTCACCACGAACAGCGTATGCTCGTCGACCGTGTAGGCATGGAACAGGTCGTACTGCATGCGGCCGACTATCCGGCCGAACGCCGGGAGATACAGACCGAGAACGCCGTAAAGGTTCATGCGACGAAGCTCGTGCGTTACGCCCTCGGGCGCTCGGAGTATCGTGAAAAACAGGCGGTGGTTCCTCGGATTTTGCCGAAACTCCTCGTCGATGAGATGCAGGCTGCGCTTGATGAGACCGATGGTGTACGCGCTGACACCGCGGATCCCCGGGTGGTCTTGCAACAGGACGAACAATTCCAGAAGCGCCGACGGCTCGTTCGCGAACACCTTGTTGCTGACCGTCTCCAGAAAACCGTTGCGCACCTGGAAACGATCATTCAGCGGTTCGGGTTCCGCGGCCGGATCGAGGAGGATCGCCTCCTCGAACAGCTGCAGGAGCATTTCATTGAGGCGCGACAGGTCCATGACCGTGCGGTAGTAGCGCTGCATGAGCTGCTCCACCGCGAGCGTGTAGGTTGCGTCCTCGTAACCCAGCATCTCGGCCAGCTTGATCTGGTAATCGAACAGGATGCGGTCTTCGCGGCGGCCGGTCAGGATGTGGAGTGCGAACCGCACCCGCCACAGGAAGGCGCGGCCCTCCTGCAGCCGCTTCAGCTGGCCCGGCGTCAGAAATTGATGATCGACGAGTTCGCGAAACGTTGCGCAGCCGAAATGCCGTTTCGCCACCCAGCCGATCATCTGGATGTCCCGCAGCCCGCCCGGGCTGCCCTTCACATTCGGCTCGAGCTTGTACGCGGTATCGTCGTAGCGGTGGTGCCGCGCAATCTGTTCCTTGCGCTTCTCCTCGAAAAACCGGTTGGAGGGCCAGACCCGGTCCGGACCGACGGCATCTTCCATCGCTCGGAAGAGCGGCTTCGGCCCATCGAGCAGCCGGGCCTCCATGAGTGTGGTGGCCACGGTGAGGTCCGCGGCCGATTCGAGGCAGCACTGATCCACCGTGCGGACGCTGTGGCCCACCTCGAGACCCGCATCCCAGAGCGACGTGACGAACGCTGACAAAGCGTCGTTGCCGGACGGATTGAAATTCGGTGGCAGCAACAACATGATGTCGACATCGGAATACGGGTGCAGCTCGCCGCGGCCGTAGCCGCCGACGGCGACCAGTGCCACAGTGTCGGCGAGTTCCGGCGCATGCGTATGCCAGAGATCGCGGAGAATGTCGTCGACGATCCGTGCGCGCTCGTGCACGAGGCGGATTACGGACTCGCCCGCCGAAAAGCGCCGTTTCAGGTCCGCGTCCGCCGTTTCCAGGGCGGCGCGCGTGTCAACGAGCGTCAGCGCCAAGCGTCAGCACCTCGTAGCCGTCTTCGGTGATCAATATCGTGTGTTCCCATTGCGCCGAGAGGCTGTGATCCTTGGTCACGACGGTCCAGCCGTCGTTCAGGAGTTTCACATGCCGCTTGCCGGCGTTGATCATCGGTTCGACGGTCAGCGTCATACCGGCCCTGAGCTCCATGCCGGCGCCGCGATGGCCGTAGTGCAGCACCTGCGGATCCTCGTGAAATATGCGCCCGATACCGTGACCGCAATACTCGCGTACGACCGAAAATCGATTCTGCTCGACGAAACTCTGGATGGCCTCGCCGACATCACCCAGATACTTCCCCGGCGCCAGTTCCTCGATCCCACGCCACATGCCCTCGTAGGCGACTTCGGACAGGCGCTGTGCCTGAATCGCAGGCTTGCCGACGAAAAACATGCGGCTCGTGTCCCCGTGATAACCGTCCTTTATCACGGTGACGTCGATGTTTACGCAGTCGCCCGACTTCAGAGTCTTGTCGCCGGGTATACCGTGGCAGACCACGTGGTTGACCGAGGTGCAGATGGATTTCGGAAAGCCCCGGTAGTGGAGCGGTGCCGGAATCGCTTCCTGGATCCCGGTGATGTACTCGTGACAGATACGGTCCAGTTCCCCGGTTGAAACGCCGGGCTTCACGAACTCGCCGATCATGTCCAGCACATCGGCCGCAAGGCGGCCGGCGATTCGCATCCTGTCCTGTTCCTCGGGGCTTTTGATCGTAACGGTCATAGAAGCTCTTGGCGGCTGGTGGCGGGAACAACGGGCCGTGGGCGCCCGCCGGCGCCGCGCCGCGCCTCGCCTGCGGCCCGTTCCGGTAGAGATAACAAAATAGTGCTGATTTTCCGCGTTGTTGGGCGCGGCTGGCTATGGTATAAAGCGCGCGCCCAAGAGGCAATTAATCCACACGCGCGTCGACACGGTTCGCTGGGTGCCCCACAAAAACAAGGGGTTGCGGACCGGGACCCGCGGAGGCCCAACCCGGAGACACTTCATGGCAGACGTTACCATGCGCCAGATGCTAGAGGCTGGCGTGCATTTTGGTCATCAGACCCGCTTCTGGAACCCGAAGATGGCACCCTACATCTTCGGCGAGCGAAACAAGATCCACATCATCAACCTGGAAAAGAGCCTGCCGCTGGCGCGGGAGGCCTATGCCTTCGTCAAGGCGACGGTGTCGGACGGCGGTACGGTGCTGTTCGTCGGCACCAAGCGTGCCGCGCGCGACGCGATACGCGAGCAAGCCTCACGCTGCGGCATGCCGTTCGTGAGCCAGCGCTGGCTGGGCGGAATGCTCACCAACTACAAGACGATTCGCCAGTCGGTGAAGCGCCTCCTCGCCCTGGAACAGATGGCCGGCGAAAGCGGTTTCGAAGGGCTCACGAAAAAGGAAATACTCGGCCTGAAACGCGAGCAGGAAAAGCTCGAGCGCTCGCTCGGCGGCATCAAGGAAATGAAATCGCTCCCGGACGTCATGTTCGTGGTGGATGTCGATCACGAAGACATCGCCGTGCGCGAGGCGCAAAAACTCGGCATCCCGGTCGTGGCGATCGTCGACACGAACTGCTCCCCTGAAGGCGTGGACTATGTCATCCCGGGTAACGACGATGCCATGCGCGCGATCGAACTGTATGCCTCCCTGATCGCGGATGCCGTGGACGACGGCAAGGCTTCCCTGCCGGAGGTCGCGCTCGGGGAGGACGAGTTCGTCGAGCTGGACGAAGCCGGCAATGTGAAAAAGTCGCGTGCACGCAAGAAACCGGCGGGCAAAAAGACGGCGAAGAAGGCGGGTGCGAGGAAAAAGCATGTGCCGAAACGGGCAGGCGACGACAGGGCGGCCGCGGTGCAGCCGGCGGCAGAAACTGCCGGGGCCGCGACGCCGGCCGAAAAGCCGGCCACGGCAGCGAAGGCGGATACCTCGTCCTTGAACCCGCCCGAGGGCGATACGCCCGCCGGGGACGCGGCAGACGACGGCCGGTAGACCCACTGATTCGAGAGGGAAGGGCGATGGCAATCAGCGCATCTATGGTCGCAGAACTGCGCGCACGTACGGGCGCAGGCATGATGGAGTGCAAGAAGGCTCTCGTCGAAGCGAGCGGGGATATGGACGCCGCGGCGGAAAACCTGCGGATGTCCGGCCAGGCCAAGGCCGACAAGAAAGCAGGTCGCGTCGCGGCCGACGGCCGCATCGTCATCCGGCAAGGCAACAACCGGTCCGTCATTGTCGAAATCAATTCCGAAACCGACTTTGTCGCGAAAGACGATAACTTCGTGACGTTTGCGGAGGCCATTGCAGATGCGGCATTGCAATCAGGCAACGCCGACGTCAAGGCGTTTGCGAGCGCTACCCTTGCCGACGGCCGCACCGTCGAAACCGCCCGCACGGAACTGGTCGCCAAGGTGGGGGAAAATATTTCCGTTCGGCGCATCGCCGAGGTCGTGAACCCGGGCCCGATCGGCGCGTACACGCACCAGGGCGACAAGATCGGCGCGATCGTTGCGCTCGATGGCGGCGACGAGGTGCTGGCACGCGACATCGCCATGCATGTCGCGGCGATAAACCCGGCCTGTATCGACGAATCCGGCGTGCCCGCGGAAACGATCGAAAAGGAGCGCCGGATTTTCGCCGAGCAGGCGGCTTCCTCGGGTAAGCCTGCCGACATCGTCGAAAAGATGGTCCAGGGTCGTGTGCAGAAATTCCTGAAAGAAGTCACGCTCGTCGGGCAGCCGTTCGTCAAGGATGACAAAAGCACCGTCGGCCAGCTGTTGAAGCAGAAGAGTGCCCGGGTGGTCGCATTCGTTCGTTTCGAGGTTGGCGAGGGCCTTGAAAAAAGGGCAGACAATTTTGTCGAGGAAGTGATGGCCCAGGTCAAAGGGGCCCGCTGAGTGTCCGGGACACCGGGTCCGTATCGCCGTGTCCTGCTGAAACTGAGCGGCGAGGCGCTCATGGGGGAGCTCGATTACGGCATTGAGCCTCGCGTCATCCAGCGGCTCGCGCGTGAAATCGCCGCGGCGCACACGTCGGGAGTAGAAATCGCAATCGTCATCGGCGGCGGCAACATCTTCCGTGGCGCCGGACTGGCCCGGGCGGGCATGGACCGCGTAACCGGCGACTACATGGGCATGCTCGCCACGGTCATGAACGCGCTTGCAATCCAGGATGCGCTCGAAGCCATCGACCTGCATGCCCGCGTGATGTCGGCATTGCAGATCCACGACGTATGTGAAGATTACATCCGCCGCCGCGCGATCCGGCACCTGGAAAAGGGGCGGGTGATCATCCTCGCGGCGGGTACCGGCAATCCGTTTTTCACGACGGATACCGCCGCGAGCCTCAGGGCAATTGAAATCGGTGCCGACGTGTTGCTCAAGGCAACGAAAGTCGACGGCGTGTACGATGCTGATCCGGTCACGAATCCCGGTGCCACGCGCTTCGACGTGGTGACTTACGACCAGGTGATAACGGACAAACTCGGCGTCATGGACGCGACGGCAATCGTCATGTGCCGTGACAACGACCTGCCACTCAGGGTGTTCGACCTGCATCGGCCGAACGCACTGGTGCAGGCTATATCCGGTGACAGCGTCGGGACCCTGGTCCGGGCCTGATTGACAGCAGGGAGAGACATTGGCGTGCTGAAAGAAATCAAGAAAGACGCCGCGGATCGCATGGCGAAAAGTGTGGCCGCGCTGAAACACGAACTGACCAAGATCCGTACCGGTCGCGCGCACACCAGCCTGCTCGACCACATCACCGTCGATTACTATGGTGCGCAGTCGCCGCTCAACCAGGTGGCCAATGTCGGCGTGGAGGATTCCCGCACGCTGGTCGTCACGCCGTGGGACAAAAGCATGGTGTCCGTCATCGAGAAGGCGATCATGACGTCCGACCTGGGCCTGAACCCGGCGACGGCAGGGACGGTTATCCGCGTACCCTTGCCGCCGCTTACTGAAGAACGGCGCAAGGACATGATCCGTGTCGTGCGCAACGAGGCTGAAGGCGGCCGCATTGCTATTCGCAACGTCCGCCGGGACGCGCTCGGCGACGTCAAGGATCTCAAGAAGGAAAAACTCATCGGCGAGGACGAGGAGCGTCGCGCCGAAGACGAAATCCAGGACATTACCGACAAGTATGTTGCCGAAATCGACGCTGTACTGGCCGAGAAAGAGGCCGAACTACTGGAAATTTGAGCCAGGTTCTAGTGTCGCCCGCCGCGCCAATCGACCCGAACCTGCCGGTTCATGTTGCCATCATCATGGACGGCAACGGGCGCTGGGCGCGAAATCGATCGAGGCCGCGGCATTCAGGTCATCGTGCCGGCGTCAAGTCCGTGCGACGCAGCATCGAGTATGCGGCCCGGCTCGGCATTCGCCACCTGACCTTGTTTGCGTTTTCCAGCGAGAATTTCCGGCGCCCGCCCGACGAGGTGAGTGCGCTCATGGCACTGTTCGTCGAGGCATTGCAACGCGAGTTCGCGGAACTGCACCGCAATAACGTGCGACTCGATTTCATTGGCGAGCGACATCGCCTGGCGACGAGTCTTACGGACAAGATCGAGGCGGCAGAACGGGAAACAGCCGGCAATGACGGCTTGCACCTGATCGTCGCCATCGCTTACGGTGGCCGCTGGGATATCGTCGAAGCGGCGCGCCGGCTTGGCGAGAGAATAGCCGCGGGCAAACTCGAGTCCTCGGCTATCGACGAGTCGATGCTTCAGGCAGAGCTGCAGCTCGCGGGCGTGCCGGATCCGGATCTGCTGATCCGCACCGGAGGCGAACGGCGGATAAGCAATTTCCTGCTCTGGAACCTTGCTTACGCAGAACTCTTTTTCAGCGATGTCCTGTGGCCGGACTTCGACGATGCAGACTTCGACGTTGCGATCGAGTTCTACCGGCAGCGGCAGCGGCGGTACGGACACACCGGGGAGCAGCTGGAAACGATGAAATGCTGAAGCAACGCATCATCACGGCAGTCATCGCGCTCGGTGCGCTTTGCGTCGTGATTTTCGTGCTGCCGCGGTTTGTCGCGGAACTCGTCATAGCCCTGGTCGTCCTCGCGGGCGCCTGGGAATGGTCCGCGTTCCTGGAGTCGCGCTCGATCGCACTGAGAATCGTTTTCGTGAGTCTCATCGCAGCGGCAATGGCCGCCATCAACCTGGCGTGGCCCCTCGCCGTCATGCCCGTGTTGCAGATCGCGCTGCTCTGGTGGCTGCTGGCGCTCGGGTGGACTTTCCTGTTCCCGACCCGGATTCCGCTCGCCTGGCGCTGGCTGTGCGGCGCGTTCGTCCTCGTGCCGCTTTACGCGGCGCTGGTTCTGCTTTACGAACTGAGCCCCTCATTGCTGCTGTTCGCGCTGCTCATCGTGTGGGCGGCCGACATCGGGGCCTATTTCACCGGCAAGCGTTTCGGCCGCGTCAAGCTGGCCCCGAAAATCAGTCCCGGCAAGACCTGGGAAGGCGTATTGGGTGGGCTGGCATTCGTCATCGTACTGACGTTCGTGCGCAGCTTCTGGGTGGACACCGAGTTCGCGGCGTTGCTGCCGTTCTGCCTCGGAATAGCCGGGGTTTCGATCGTCGGCGACCTGACGGTGAGCATGTTCAAGCGCACCTCGGGGCTCAAGGACAGCGGCACGCTGTTTCCCGGCCACGGCGGCGTGCTCGACCGGATCGACAGCGTGTCGGCGGCGGCGCCGCTCTTCGCGCTCGGCGTGCCGTGGCTGGGCCTGGCATGACGGGCCGGCCGGCGTTCAGGGGCCATTCAGCGTGGCTGCGCCAGGATCGGCGAGGGGTCGGGGGAACTGCAGCGCCGGGCGCCAGTCCACCTTATAGTGTCGTTTCCCTGCCCCTGAGGATCAATCGTGGTTGACGCCGTCAGCAGCATCCTGGCCTTTATCGTCGCGATCGGCGTGCTCGTAGCCGTCCACGAGTGGGGCCACTACCTCGTCGGTCGATGGTGCGGGATGAAGGTGCTGCGATTCTCGATCGGCTTCGGCAAGCCTCTGTGGATGCGGCGAGGGCCTGCTCCGGACCGGACCGAGTACTGCATCGCCGCGATCCCCCTCGGCGGCTACGTCCGTTTCCTCGACAGCCGCGAGGCCGACGTGCCGCCGCGTGACGCCGGCCGCGCCTTCGATCAGCGTCCGGTCCCGGCGCGCATCGCCGTCCTTCTGGCCGGGCCGCTGTTCAATTTCCTGTTCGCAATCCTTGCTTACTGGGTGCTGTTCGTCTACGGCGTGCCGACCATGAGGCCCGCCGTCGGCCAGGTCGAGCCGGGCTCGTTTGCCGACGACGCCGGGCTCCGGTACGGCGATCGGATCCTCGCTGTCGGCGAGGTCGAAACCGGTGACTGGGAGTCGGCACTCGTGGCAATGCTCGATCAACTCGTTGCCGACGGACGCGTTGCACTGCGGCTCGAGAACAGCGACGGTGAGCGCACGGCTGTCCTCGACGTGGCCGGTGAGTCACGCAGCCTCACGGAACCAGGGAAACTGTTCGAAGGCTTGGGCTTCGATCCCTGGCAGCCTACGGCCGAGGTCGGTGAGGTCGTGGCCGGGGGTCCGGCGGACCTCGCGGGGATCGAGACCGGGGATCGTATCGTGGCCGTCGACGGCAACCCGGTGCGCTGGTTCGGCGACCTGCAGGCTGCCGTGGCAGAGCGCGCAGGCGACTCGGCGGTCGTCGAAATCGAGCGGGACGGCGCGACGATCAGCCTCGATATCGTGATCGGGTCGGCCAGCGTGGACGGCAGAACGGTCGGCCGGCTCGGAGTCGGGAGCGTAGCGGCCGCAGGGGACCACTATTACATGCGCCAGTTCGGGCCGCTCGAGTCGGTGGGCCGCGCCGCGGACCGCATGTGGCAGTCAGCTGTGTTTACGGTCAATATGCTGGGCAGGATGGTGATCGGCGATGTGTCGATCAAGAACATCAGCGGTCCCATCAACATCGCGCAATTCGCCGGTGCCTCGGCGCAGGCGGGAGTCAGTTACTATCTCGGCTTCCTTGCCATCGTCAGCATCAGCCTGGGCGTGTTGAATCTGATCCCGCTGCCGATACTCGACGGCGGTCAGATCGTCTACCAGGTCGTCGAAATGGTGAAAGGGAGCCCGATGTCGGAGCGCGCCCAGCTGCTCGGCCAGCAAGTCGGCATATTTGCGCTGTTGCTGCTGATGAGTTTTGCCTTTTATAACGACATTGCCCGGATACTGGGCTGATCGTGATCGACGGGACAGGTCATGACCGATAACTCGAAACCTGCTCACGGCCGGCTGCGAGCCCTCCTGCTCGCATCATTCATGCTCGTCGCGGCGCCCGCGTTTGCCCTGCTCGAAGAACCTTTTGTCGTCCGCGACATGCGCGTCGAGGGCCTGCAGCGTATATCCGAAGGCACCGTTTTCAATTACCTGCCGATCAACATCGGCGATACGGTCGATAGTGTGCGTATCCAGGAAGCCATCCGCGCGCTGTACGGCCAGGGCCTGTTCGACAATATTGAAATGCGGCAGGACGGCAACACGCTCGTGGTCGCGGTACGCGAACGTCCGTCTATCGAGAGTTTCGAGATCGAGGGCAACAAGGACATCAAGACCGAGGACCTGATGGAGTCGCTGAGGGGCGTCGGGCTTGCGAAAGGCAGGACCTTCGATCGCTCCGTCCTCGACAACGTCGAGATGTTCCTTCGTGAGCAGTATTTCGACCGCGGCAAGTACGGCGTGCAGATCCGGACTACTGTCGAGGATCGTCCGAACAACACGGTTCGTGTCAAGATCGATGTCACGGAAGGCGACCGGGCCAAGATCCGGCAGGTCAATATCGTCGGCAACAAGACATTTTCGGAGGGAGAGATCCGCGAGGATTTCGAACTCGACACCGCGAACTGGCTGTCCTGGATCCGGCAGGACGACCGCTATTCGAAGGAGGCCCTCGAGGGCGACCTCGAAACCCTGCGATCTTATTACATGAACCGGGGCTACGCCGACTTCCAGGTCGAGTCGACGCAAGTCGCGATCTCGCCGAACAAGGAAGACATTTTCGTCACGATCACGATCGCGGAAGGCGACCAGTACACCGTAACAGACGTCAAGCTGGTCGGTGAGATGGTAGTGCCGGAGGCTTACCTGCGCGGCATGATCCTTGCAAAGCCCGGCTCGATTTTCAACCAGGCGCTGCTTACGAGTACGAGCGAGCTCATGAGCATGCGGCTCGGCGAAGAAGGATATGCCAATGCCGAGGTCGAGCCTGTCTGGGAGCTGGACCGGGAGGCAAAGACCGCCGATGTCACGTTTTTCGTGGACCCGAAAAGCCGCGTATACGTGCGGCGCATCAACTTCAACGGCGTCAGCCAGATCGAGGACGAGGTCCTGCGACGCGAGATGCGGCAAATGGAAGGCGCATATCTTTCCAATCTGCTTGTCGACCGGTCCAAGATCCTCCTGCAGCGTCTGCCCTATGTCGAGAGCGTCGAGGTAGAGAACAAGCCGGTACCCGGCAGCCCGGACCTCGTGGACGTGGAATTCGACATCGAATACCGGATGCCGGGCCAGTTCTCCGGCGGCATCGGTTATTCCGAATCGCAGAAGCTGCTCCTGAACGGCAGCATCGTTCATACGAATTTCATGGGCAGCGGCAACCGGGTGGCGCTCGAACTGAATTCAGGCCGCTACTCCAAGTTGTACAGCCTTTCGCACACCGATCCGGCCATTACGATGGACGGCATTCGCCGCACGGTGTCGTTCAATTTTCGCGACATCACGCGCTATGCGGATGCGACCTCGGATTTCTCCACGCAGACCCTCGGCGCCTCGATCGATTACGGCTACCCGATCGGCGAATACCAGTCATTGAGCTTCGGCCTTTCCTACCAGCAAGCCGAACTTGCGACAAGTGCCGGCAGCTCGCAACAGGCACAGGACTGGGTGCGAAACAACGGCGATACCTACGTTGAAAGTGTCGGCAACGGAGTCGTTTTTTTCGGGACCGAATTCGACACGTTCGAACTGCTCACCGGGTGGACCTACGACAGCCGCAACCGTGCATTGTTCGCCAATCGCGGTACCCGCCAGCAGTTGTACCTCGGTTTGGCGGTGCCGGGCAGTGATGTGGAGTACTATTCGGCGCGCTACAGTTTTACCAAATACCTGCCGATAACCAACAAGTGGGTGCTGGCTTTCAACGCGGATGCAGGCATTGCGGAGGCACTCGGCGACACCACCGCCGTGCCGCCTTACAAGCAGTTCTACGGCGGCGGACCCGAGTCTGTACGTGGTTTCCGGGAATCCTACCTCGGCCCGCGTGACAGTTTCGGCAACCCGTACGGTGGCAACGTGTTGGTTGCCGGTCAGGTTGAGCTTATACTTCCGCTTCCGGACAAGTGGGCCAGCCAGGCGCGGGCCAGTATCTTCTACGACGTGGGGAATGTGTTCAACACCGGCGAAGTCGAGTTCACGGACCGGCTCGGGGCCCCTCTCGAGTACAAACCCGATTTTGACGAATTGCGCGCCTCGGTGGGGATCGGCGTCCAGTGGCTCGCGCCATTGGGCCTGTTCCGCTTCAGCTATGCGTATCCGCTGAACGCGTACAGTGGCAATGACAGGTACTTCGGAGACGAACTGGAACGATTCCAGTTCTCGATTGGTCAAGCATTTTAAGGACAGAGATTTATGAGTGTTGTAAAGCAAACCCTGGCTAAGGCAGTACTTGCGGTCGCACTGGTTGGCGCCTTTGCAGTGCCGGCTGCGGCGCAGGAGCTGAAAATAGGCGTTGTCAACGTGCCGCTGTTGCTGGATCGTGCGCCGCAGACGAAAGCCGCCATGGACGCTTTGCAGGAAGAATTTGCACCGCGCCAGCGGGAGTTCGCCGCGAAAGCGAAGGAACTCGAGGATTTGCAGGCCAAAGTCCAGAAGGACGCAGCCGTGATGGGCGAGGCGGAACGCCGCAATGCCGAAAAGGATCTGCGTGACCTGCAGCGCGAAGTTGCGCGCATGCAAAACGAGTTCCAGGAAGATCTGAACCTGCGTCAGAACGAAGAGCTCGGCAACCTGCAGCGCACGCTGCTGGTCGAGGTCCAGGGTTACGCACAGCAGCAGGGATACGATCTCGTGGTGGGGGACGGCGTGTTGTTCGCCAGCACTGCGGTGAACATCACGGAAGAAGTCCTGCGGGCGATCGAAACGAGCTACAACGCCGCCAGCAAGAACTAGGCGCGCGGCACGAATGCCGATCAGCCTGGGAGAACTCGCCACCCGGTTCGGCTGCGACCTGTATGGCGATCCGGATGCCGTGGTCGATGGTGTGGCAGGGCTCGGCACAGCGGGCGCTCGCAGCCTGAGCTTTTATACCAACAGCCGCTTGCTGCCCCAGCTCTCGTCGACGCGCGCGGCGGCGGTCGTCCTGCGCGCGGATGACGCGACGTCCGCGCCTTGCGCCGCGCTGATCAGCGCGAACCCCTACGCGACCTACGCGCGCATAGCGGGCTTCCTGCATCCGGAACCGGCACCGGTCGCCGGTGTACATCCATCGGCGGTGGTCGATCCTTCCGCCCGGGTGGCGCCGTCCGCCGAGATTGGGCCGCACGTCAGCATCGGCGCGAACTGCGTCGTGGGTGAGCGCGTGCTGGTCGGTGCCGGGAGCGTTATCGGTCCGGACTGCGAACTCGGCGCCGATTCACGCCTCATTGCCAGGGTCACCCTCGTCAGGCGGGTGACGCTCGGGGAGCGCGCCGTCGTGCACCCGGGCGCCGTCCTGGGTGCGGACGGGTTCGGCAACGCGATGACGCCGGAGGGCTGGGTGAGAGTGCCGCAGCTCGGCGGCGTCCAGGTTGGCAATGACGTCGAGATTGGCGCAAACACGACAATCGACTGCGGCGCGCTCGGCGATACCGTCATCGGTGAAGGCGTGCGCATCGATAACCTGTGCATGATCGCGCACAACGTCAGGATCGGCGCGCACACCGCGCTCGCAGCAATGACGGGTATCGCGGGGAGTACGGAGATCGGCGCCCGCTGCCTGTTCGCCGGCCAGTCCGGCGCCGTCGGCCACATTCGTATTTGCGACGATGTGGTCGTCAGCGGGCAGGCCATGGTATCGAAGGACATCACGGAACCCGGCGTTTACGCCTCGAGTTTCCCCTGCGAGCCGGTTCGGGACTGGAACAGGAAAGTGGCGAGGCTCCGCCGGCTCGATACCCTGTTCAACCGCGTCACGGAACTCGAGAAGAAGCCCGGGTGAGCATTCATCCGACCGCCATCGTTTCGACGCAGGCGCGAATCGGCGACGGTGTCAGCATCGGGCCGTACTCGGTGATCGGCGACGGGGTGCATATCGGAGACGGGACCCGCATAGCCGCACATGTCGTCGTCAACGGCCCGACCAGCATCGGCCGCGACAACCGCATTTACCAGTTCGCCTCGATCGGCGACGACCCGCAGGACAAAAAGTACGCCGGCGAACCGACGACGCTGGTGATCGGCGACGGGAACACGATCCGGGAATACTGCACGATCAGCCGCGGGACCATTCAGGACGCTGGCGAGACGCGAATCGGCAACGACAACTGGATCATGGCCTACGTCCATATCGCGCACGACTGCGTCATCGGGGACCATTGCATACTTGCGAACAACGCAACGCTCGCGGGGCATGTGCATCTCGGTGACTGGGTCATCCTCGGCGGTTTTTCCGGGATCCACCAGTTCTGCAGGATCGGCGCGCATGCATTTCTCGGGATGTACGCAATCATCAACCGCGACGTTCCGGCCTACACGATGATGGCGGGCCAGCCGACGGAACCGAAGGGCATCAACAGTGAAGGCCTGAAGCGCCGCGGCTTCACCGCAGAGCAGATCCGCAATATCAAGAACGCGTACCGGATCGTGTTCCGGCAGGGTAACAAGCTGGCCGATGCGATCGAGGAAATCGCGGGCCTGGCGACGGCGCAGCCGGAGCTCGCCATCCTGCTCGAATCGCTGCGCTCTTCCGAGCGCGGCGTGACGCGGTAAGTCAGCGTGCAGGTCGCGCTGGTTGCCGGCGAGGCCTCCGGTGACCTGCTCGGCGCCGGCCTGATCCGGGCGGTGCGCGAGCGCGTGCCGGATGCCGAATTTTCGGGCGTGGCCGGCCCGCGGATGCAGGCGGCAGGTTGCGAGGCGATTGCCGACGCCGAACTGCTGGCGGTGATGGGTTTCGTCGAGCCGCTCCGCCGCTTGCCGCAGCTACTCTACCTGCGCGGATCGCTGACGCGTCGCTGGATTGCCCGCCCGCCCGACGTGTTCGTCGGTATCGATGCGCCTGATTTCAATCTCCGGCTCGAAGCCGGCCTGCGCCGCGCGGGCGTGCCGACGGCGCACTATGTAAGCCCTTCCGTCTGGGCCTGGCGCCAGGGGCGGATACCGAAAATCCGCGCCGCGGCAGACCGGGTACTGTGCATACTGCCGTTCGAAAAGGCCTTCTATGACCGGCAGGGCATCGATGCGGAGTTCGTTGGTCATCCGATGGCCGATCGAATTCCTGCCGTGGTGGACATGGGCGCGGCCCGGACGGCACTCGGCCTCGACACCGGGCGGCCGGTGCTCGCGGTGTTGCCGGGCAGCCGGCTGAGCGAGGTAAGCCGCCTTGCGCCGGTGTTCGCCGCTGCCTGCCGCATATTGGCGGCGAGCCATCCCGGCCTCCAGTTTGCGTGCCCGGTTGCAACGGCGAGCCTCGGGCCCGGGATCCGGCAATCTTTGGCCGACCAGGGCATCAGCGACCGGTTTCAGCTGTACGACGGTCGCTCGGAGGTCGTGCTCGCTGCCGCCGATACGGTCCTGCTTGCCTCCGGTACCGCCGCACTGGAGGCCGCCCTGTTCCAGAAACCCATGGTGGCGGCCTATAAAGTCGCGCCGCTGACGGCCGCCCTGATCCGCGGGCTGGGATTGTTGAAGGTGGAGCGGTTTACGCTGCCGAACCAGCTCACCGAGACGCCGCTCGTCCCGGAGTTCATCCAGCAGGAGGCGAAACCCGCTGCGATCGCAACGGCCGTTGCCGACCTGCTTGGGGATCCGGCGCGGCGCGCCGCGATCGCGGACAGATTTGCTACACTGCGTGCGGAGCTGGCGATCGGCGCCGATCAGCGAGCCGCCGAGGCGGTGCTGTCACTTGTCCACGATGCAACAAGGAACTCACGTTAAGCACGACGGACTCATCGCCGGCGTCGATGAAGCCGGACGGGGCCCGCTGGCCGGACCCGTCGTGGCGGCGGCCGTGATCCTCGCGCCCGGCCAGGCGACGATTCGACTCGTTGACTCGAAGCAGATCGATGCCGTGGAACGTAGCGAGGTCGCCCTCGAAATCCGGCGGAATTCCCTCGCCTGGGCCGTGGCGTGGGCGGACCGGGCGGAAATCGATGCTCTCAACATCCTGCAAGCGACGATGCTCGCCATGCGGCGAGCCCTGCTTGGATTGCCGTGCCTGCCAGACTCGGTGCTCGTTGACGGGAACCGCCTGCCCAACCTTTGTTTCGGCGCGCACTCGATACCGGGCAACGCGGTCGTGCGCGGAGATGCCAGCGTGCCGGCGATCAGCGCGGCATCCATCCTTGCGAAAACCACGCGCGATGCAATCATGGTCGACCTGGACGGTTTCTTTCCCGAGTACGCATTCGCAAGGCACAAGGGCTACTGCACGCCCGAACACCGGCGGCGCCTGCGAGAGCGCGGTCCATGTGTACATCACCGCCGCACGTTCGTGACGGTGCGGGAAATACTTTGAGCGTGTCGCCGGTCCCGTTCGTGCACCTGCACGTACATTCCGAGTATTCGCTCGTCGACAGCACGGTGCGAATCCCGGCCCTCGTCCATGCCTGTGTGACGAACGATATGCCGGCGGTGGCACTCACGGACCGCAACAACCTGTTCGGCATGGTGAAATTCTACGGCAAGGCGATCGCGGCGGGCGTCAAGCCGATCATCGGTGCAGACATCGATATCCTCAACGAGGATGAACCGGATCGCCCCTATACACTGATCCTGCTCGTGCAGGACCTCGAAGGTTACCGCCGGCTGTCCCGGCTCCTGTCCCGTGCCTGGCTCGAAGGCCAGCACCGGGGCCAGCCAATGGTGCAGCGTCACTGGCTCGACATGCAGGGCACACGAGGCCTCATCGCCCTGTCCGGGGGGCTGCGCGGGGACGTGGGGCAGGCCCTCGCGCACGGCCATCCGGACCTCGCCCTGCGGCGACTGGCGGAATGGCGGCAGATCTTCGGTGACCGCTTCTATCTCGAACTCGTACGCACCGGCCGTCCCGGCGAGGAAGCCTGTGTTCAGGCGAACCTCGAGCTCGCCGCGGCACATGCCGTGCCGGTCGTCGCGAGCAACGACGTACGATTCGTCGAGGACGACGGGTTCTATGCGCACGAAGCGCGCGTGTGCATACGCGAGGGTCGCAGCCTCGCCGATGCCGACCGGCCCCGCCACTACAGCGATCAACAGTACCTGAAGCCGGCGAGCGCGATGGCAGCCCTGTTTGCGGACGTCCCGTCGGCGCTTGTGAATTCAGCTGGAGATTGCGAAGCGCTGCAATCTCGATCTCGAGCTGGGCAAGAGCGTGTTGCCGGCTTTCCCGGTGCCGGCAGGACAGACGGAAGCCGCATTCCTCGAAGCCGAAGCCCGCCGCGGGCTCGATCGGCGGATGGCCGAGCGTTTCGTGTCGCAATCGGGCGCCGGCGGGACCCACGCGGCGGACATGGCGCCGTACCGTGAGCGGCTCCAGCGGGAACTTTCAGTCATTTGCGACATGGGCTTCCCGGGTTACTTCCTGATCGTTGCCGACTTTATCCGCTGGGCGCGCGAGAACCGCGTGCCGGTGGGGCCGGGACGCGGGTCCGGCGCCGGCTCGCTGGTCGCGTGGGTGCTGGGGATCACCGACCTGGACCCGCTGGCGCACAAGCTGCTTTTCGAGCGCTTCCTGAATCCCGAGCGCGTATCGATGCCCGACTTCGATGTGGACTTCTGCATGGAGGGCAGGGACCGGGTCATCGACTACGTGGCGGAACGATACGGGCGGGAGCGCGTCGCGCAGATCATAACCTTTGGCACGATGGCGGCGCGGGCGGTCATTCGCGACACCGGGCGAATCCTCGGCCAGCCGTACGGCTTTGTCGACCGGATCGCCAAACAGGTGCCGTTCGAGATCGGCATGACGCTCGAGCGGGCGCTCGCCCAGTCCGACGAGCTTGCCCAGATGTACCGCGACGACGAGGAAGTCGCGGCTATCATCGATCTCGCGCGATCGTTGGAGGGCCTGGTGCGCAATGCCGGCAAGCACGCGGGCGGCGTAGTTATCGCGCCCGGTGAGCTGACGGCTTTTGCACCGCTTTATTGCGAAGAAGGCGGAACGAACGTCGTCACGCAGCTCGACAAGGACGACGTCGAGGCTATAGGTCTCGTCAAGTTCGATTTCCTCGGCCTGAAGACACTGACGATCATCGACTGGGCCGTGCGGATCATCAACGAGACCGCAGGCACCGAGCTCATCGATATCGGCCGCATTCCGCTCGAAGACGCCAGGACCTTTCGCTTGCTGCAGAGCACGGCGACGAGAGCGGTGTTCCAGCTCGAATCGAGCGGCATGCGTGACCTGATCAAACGGCTGAAACCGGATCAGTTCGACGACCTCGTTGCCCTGGTCGCATTGTTTCGCCCCGGACCCCTGCAGTCCGGCATGGTCGACGACTTCATACAACGCAAGCACGCGAGCAACAAGGCCGAGATCGACTACCTCCATCCGAACCTGAAGCCGGTGCTCGAGGAAACCTACGGCGTCATCCTGTACCAGGAGCAGGTCATGCAGATCGCGCAGGTGCTGGCCGGGTATACGCTCGGCGGTGCAGACCTGCTGCGCCGCGCCATGGGCAAGAAAAAACCGGAAGAGATGGCGCAGCAGCGGGCGATCTTCGTCAACGGGCGCGACCGAGCGCGGTGTGACCATGTCCACCGCGACGCGTATTTTCGACCTGATGGAGAAGTTTGCGGGTTACGGGTTCAACAAGTCGCATTCCGCGGCGTACGCCGTGCTGTCCTACCAGACCGCCTATCTCAAGGCGCACTACCCGGCGGCGTTCATGGCTGCGGTGATGAGCGCAGATCTCGACAATACCGACAGGCTGGTGACGCTGAAGGACGATTGCCGGCAACTCGGTATCGCGCTCGAGCCGCCGAGCGTCAATCGCTCGACCTACCATTTCAGCGTCTCGGACAGGGAGACCATCCTGTACGGCCTGGGCGCCATCAAGGGCGTAGGACGCGGTGCCGTCGAGGCGCTGGTCGCCGAACGGGAACGCCACGGGACGTTCTCGGGCCTCGTGGAACTTTGCCGGCGCCTCGATCACGACAAGGTCAATCGGCGTGCACTGGAGGCGATGATCAAGTCGGGGGCAATGGACGACTTCGGTCTCACGCGCCGCAGCCTGATGTATCAGTTGCCCGAGGCGCTGCAGGGCGCTGAACAGCATGCAAGGGCCTCAGCGGCGGGACAGAACGACATGTTCGGTCTGGAGGTGCCGGCGCCTGCCGCGGCCGCCCGTGAGCCTGTGGAAATCGGCGAATGGCAACAGCGTACGCGGCTCGCCAACGAAAAAGACGCGCTCGGCCTGTACCTGACGGGACATCCGTTCCACGCCGTCAGCTCGGACGCACGGCATTTCGTCCATGGCCGGCTCGCGGATCTCGCGAGCGAGGCGCCGCCGGTGCGGGGCGACGGCGAGCGCAGCTATGCGCAGGCACGGCGCGAAGTGTCGGTTGCCGGGCTGATCGTCGATGTCCGCAAGAGAGGCAATCGCGTCAGTGTCACCCTCGACGACGACACCGGCCGTATGGAAGTCAGCTTGTTCAGCGAGGCGTTCCAGGAGTTCCGGCATCTCCTGGTGAAAGACGAGATCGTCGTCGTCACGGGCAGCCTCCGGTACGATGATTTCCTCGGCGCCTGGGCCGTCAATGCGAAGAACGTGCTGCACATCGACCGCGTCATCGAAAGCCGCGCCCAGGCCATGTTGCTGTGCCTCGCGCCGAACGGTGGGGGCGAACAGCTCCTGACCCGCCTGCACGACGTGCTCCTGCCGCACCGGGAAGGCAACTGCGAAGTAGCCGTCCAGTACTACGGCGACGCGGCAGCGGCGCGGCTCAACCTGGGTCCGGAATGGGCGGTCAGGCCGAGTCGCGACCTGCGCGACAAGCTGGTCGAGCTCCTCGGCGCGAACAATGTCCGGCTGGTCTACGCACCCGGCCGGGAAATCATGTAAGGTTTGCCGCGAAGTAACGATTGCGCAGCCTATGGACCTGAAATTTCTGGATTTCGAGCAGCCGATTGCCGAACTCGAGGCGAAGATCGACGAGCTGCGTTTCGTCGGCGATGACGCCGAAGTCAATATCAACGAGGAAGTCGCGCGGCTCAAGAGCAAGAGCGAATCACTGACCCGCAGCATCTTCGCGAGGCTGTCGGCCTGGCAGATCGCACAGGTGGCCCGGCATCCCAGCCGCCCGTATACGCTCGACTACCTGGACTTCATCGTGCCCGACTTTCAGGAGCTGCACGGCGACCGCATGTATGCCGATGATCCGGCCATCGTCGGCGGCGTTGCCCGGATCGAGGGCCGCCCCGTCATGATTATCGGGCAGCAAAAAGGACGCGATACCAAGGAACGGGTGCGCCGGAATTACGGCATGCCGAAGCCGGAAGGCTACCGGAAGGCGCAACGCCTGATGCGGCTTGCCCAGAAATATGCCTTGCCGGTCGTAACGTTCATCGATACGCCCGGCGCTTATCCCGGCGTCGGCGCGGAGGAGCGGGGACAGAGCGAAGCGATTGCGAGCTGCCTCTACCTGATGTCGGGGCTCGAGACGCCGATTGTCAGCGTAGTGATCGGTGAAGGCGGTTCCGGCGGCGCGCTGGCCATCGGGGTGGGGGACCGGCTGTTGATGCTGCAGTACAGTATCTACTCGGTGATCTCGCCGGAGGGCTGCGCATCCATCCTCTGGAAGAGCGCGGACAGGGCCGAGGAAGCCGCCGAAGCGATGCGCATTACCGCCGACAGCCTGGAAAAATTCGGCCTGGTCGACGAAGTTCTCGAGGAACCGCTCGGCGGCGCACACCGCCGGCCGGACGTCATGGCGGCAGACATTCGCGAGGCGCTCGTGCGTCATCTCGACGAACTCGCCGAACTGTCGGTGGAGCAGTTGCTGGAAGCGCGCCAGCGTCGCCTGGCAGACTTTGGCCAGTTCCGGGAAACGTGAGCATCGACGCGGAGCGCCTGCTCGGTATCCTCAAGGGATTCGAGCGGCCTGCGCTTCGGCCGGCGGCCTATCGCGTGGCATTCAGCGGCGGGCTCGATTCGACCGTCCTGCTTCATGCGCTGGCCGTCACCCGCGACCGTCACCACGTACCCCTGAGCGCCATACACGTCGACCACGGCCTGCAGCCGGATTCGGTGCGCTGGGCCGCGGTGGCCCGGGGCGTCGCCCGGGACCTTGGCGTGGCGTGCGAGGTCGTGCCGGTCGTCGTCGGCAACGGCGGCGGTCCCGAGGGAGCGGCGCGGGAGGCACGCTACGCCGCGCTCGAGGCGCGGATGCAGGCAGGTGAGTGGCTGCTGTCTGCCCATCATCTCGACGACCAGGCGGAGACGCTCCTTCTGAACCTCCTGCGCGGCAGCGGGCCAGACGGACTGGCTGCCATGCCCTACGTCCGACCTTTCGGACCCGGCTACCTCGTCCGTCCGTTTCTCGACCTGCCGCGCGCCGCGCTGGAGGCATACGCGGCGGCATTCAGGCTGCAGTGGATCGACGATACCAGCAACCGCGACCTCGCATTCGACCGGAATTACCTGCGACACGAGGTACTTCCGAGACTTACGGCGCGCTGGCCGGATGCGGCGCGGCGGCTCGGACAAAGCGCCGCGTTGCTGCGCGAGTGCGCCGACCGGCTTCGTGATATTGCGGACCAGGAACTCGAGGGCCTTGGCGCCACGCCCGGGCGTTTACCCGTAGCGGGCCTCCGGCGCCTGCCGCCGGCAGCCCAGGCACGCGTACTTCGCCGCGCCGTCGCTCTCGCCGGACTGGCGAAACTGCCGGCCAAAACCCTCGGCGCCATCCTCGCCTCGATGCTCGATGCACGTGCGGACAGAAACCCGGTGGTCTGCTGGCCCGGCGGGGAATGCCGCCGGTATCGTGATGCGTTGTATCTTCGCAGCCCTGCGACCATACCGGACTTCGAGGGACAGGTGCTCCGGCCCGGCAGGCCGGTCGAGCTCGGCGCCGGGTTCGGTATCCTGGCGCTCGAACAATCGCCTGCCGGGGGCATTGACCCTCGCGTCGCCGGCATGGGCCTGCATCTGTCAGCGCGCAAGGGCGGTGAGACGATCCGTCCCGTCGGGCACGCACACCGGCGCAAGTTGAAAAAGTTGCTCCAGGAGCACGGTGTATATCCCTGGATGCGCGACGCCTTGCCGCTCATGTATGCCGGTGACGAACTGGTTGCAGTGGCCGATCTGTGGATTGCCGCGGATACTGCGGCCGTACCCGGATACGTCGTGCACTGGCGCGGCGCACCGGACTGCGCATGAAGGGCGACGGTGCTTGCGATTGTCTGCCGGGGGCCGATCTGTTAACGTCTAACACCGTCTTTAATCCAACGACGGCGCGGGATACGAAGGGTTGGAAAAGAGCACCAGGCGCAGTGCTTTTCTTCCAGCCCTTTCTTGTTTCCGCCATTGCTGACCGAGCTAGCCCATGACTTCGTACGTATTCATAACCGGCGGCGTGGTGTCGTCTCTCGGCAAGGGCATTACGTCCGCCTGCCTCGGCGCCTTGCTCGAAGCGCGCGGCCTGTCCGTCAGCATGATCAAGCTGGACCCGTACCTGAACGTCGATCCGGGGACGATGAGCCCGTTCCAGCACGGCGAGGTTTTCGTTACCGAGGACGGTACGGAAACCGACCTCGATCTCGGCCATTACGAGCGATTCGTGCGCACGACGACCGGGCGAAACAGCAATTTCACCGCGGGCCGCATCTACGAATCCGTCATCGCCAGGGAACGTCGGGGCGACTATCTGGGTGCCACCGTCCAGGTCATCCCGCACGTCACCGACGAGATCCGTGCCTCCATCGAACGCGGCGCCGGCGCTGCGGACATCTGTCTCGTCGAGATCGGAGGCACCGTCGGCGACATCGAATCGCTGCCGTTTCTGGAAGCCATTCGCCAGATGGGCGTAACCCTGGGGCGCCAGCGCGTCGTGTACGTGCACCTGACGCTCGTGCCCTACATCACGACCGCTGCCGAAATCAAGACCAAGCCGACACAGCATTCGGTCAAGGAACTGCGCTCGATCGGTATTCAGCCGGACATCCTGGTCTGCCGGTCCGAGCTGCCGCTGCCCGCAGAACAGCGCAAGAAGATCGCACTGTTCACCAACGTGCAGGAAGCTGCGGTCATCTCGGCCTACGACGCCGACGACCTGTACAAGATCCCGGGAATGATGCATGAACAGGGGCTCGACGACATCGTCGTCAAGCAACTGGGGCTCGAACTTGCGCCGGCGGATCTTCACGAATGGCAGGCCATCGTGGACGCGAAGCAAAACCCGAACGGCGAGGTGAACATCGCCATGGTGGGCAAGTACGTGGACCTTCGGGACTCGTATATCTCTCTCTCCGAGGCGCTCCTGCATGGTGGCATACACACCCGTACCCGGGTCCGGATTCACTACATGGAGGCCCAGGACATCGAGCACGACGGCGTTGCCTGCCTTGCTTCCATGGACGGCATCGTGGTGCCCGGCGGATTCGGCGACCGGGGAATCGAAGGCAAGATCGAAGCCGTGCGCTTTGCGCGGGAAAACGGCATCCCCTACCTCGGCATCTGTCTGGGCATGCAGGTCGCCGTCATCGAGGCGGCACGGCACCTGGCAGGCCTCGATGGCGCGATGAGCACGGAGTTCAACCGGAGAACGCCGCACCCGGTGGTCGGCCTTATCACGGAATGGCAGACGGCCAGCGGCGCCATCGAGGAACGCAGCGAAACGTCCAATCTCGGCGGGACGATGCGTCTCGGCGCACAGGAAGTGCGTCTTGCGCGGGGCTCACTCGCCGCCTCGGTTTACGGCAGCCAGACGATTCGCGAGCGTCACCGGCACCGCTACGAAGTCAACAACCATTACCGCGCGGTGCTCGAGAAAGCGGGGCTGCGCTTTTCCGGCGTGTCGGTGGACGACCTGGTCGAGATGGTCGAGATCCCGTCGCACCCCTGGTTCCTGGCGAGCCAGTTTCACCCGGAGTTCACGTCGAACCCGAGGGACGGTCATCCGCTGTTCACGGGTTTTATCCGCGCGGCGCGCCAGTATCGCAACGGTGAACTGCCGAAGGCCGCGGAAGCATGAAACTCGGTGGCTTTGAAATCGGCAATGACAGGCCGCTGTTCCTGATCGCCGGCACCTGCGTCATCGAATCCGAAGCGCTGACCCTCGACGTCGCCGGCACACTCAAGGAGATCTGTGGCCGCCTGGACGTACCGCTCATCTACAAATCGTCGTTCGACAAGGCGAATCGCAGTTCGAAGGGCAGTTTTCGGGGCCCCGGGATGGAGGAGGGGCTGCGGGTACTTGCCGAAGTGAAGCGCCAGATCGGGGTGCCGGTGCTGACCGACGTGCACGAGGACACGCCCATGGACGAGGTGGCGGAGGTCGTGGACGTGTTGCAGACGCCGGCGTTCCTGTGCAGGCAAACGAATTTCATCCTGCGCGTCGCGGCCACCATGAAAGCCGTCAATATCAAGAAGGGCCAGTTCCTGTCGCCCTGGGAAATGCAAAATGTCGTGGACAAGGCGAGGTCGACCGGCAACCGGCAGATCCTCGTTTGCGAGCGCGGCTTTTCCTTCGGCTACAACAACCTCGTATCGGACATGCGCGGGCTTGCCATCATGCGCGGCACCGGCTGTCCCGTCGTCTTCGATGCAACGCATTCCGTGCAACTCCCGGGAGGCAAAGGCTCGGCCTCCGGCGGACAGCGCGAATTCATCCCGGTGCTGGCGCGCGCAGCAACGGCAGCAGGCGTGGCCGGGCTCTTCATGGAGACTCATCCGCGGCCCGACGAGGCCCTGAGCGACGGTCCGAATGCGATGCCGCTGGGACGGCTGGGCGCGTTGCTCGAAACACTCGTCGCGATCGACCGGACCGTGAAAGCGGCAGGCTTCCTGGAATCAGAACTCGGGCTCGACCGCTAACGCGGCTCCCGACCCCATCGGCAAAACGGAGAATGCATGATAAGGATCAGCCAGATTCGCGGCCGGGAAATCCTCGATTCGCGCGGCAACCCGACAGTCGAGGCGGACGTGACGCTTGCGGACGGCAGCTTTGCACGCGCCGCGGTGCCGTCCGGCGCTTCTACCGGAACGCGCGAGGCTGTCGAGCTTCGTGACGGCGATGCGTCCCGTTACCTGGGCAAAGGCGTGCTGAAGGCGGTTGGCAACGTAAACGGGGAGATTCGGAGGCAATTGCTGGGCACGGAGTTCAGCAGCCAGCGCGAGCTCGACGATTGCCTGCTGGCACTCGATGGCACCGACAACAAGTCGCGGCTCGGCGCCAATGCCACGCTGGCGGTGTCGCTGGCGACGGCCAAAGCCTGGGCCGTCGCAAGGGATCTTCCGCTGTATGAAAGCCTGGGCCAGAGCACAACGATGCCTGTGCCGATGATGAACATCATCAATGGCGGTGCTCATGCGGACAACAGCGTGGACATCCAGGAGTTCATGATATTGCCGGTCGCGGCGCCGAACTTCGCCGAAGCTCTGCGCCAGGGCGCCGAAATCTTTCATGCCCTGAAGGCGGTGCTGAAGGCGAAAGGGCTGAACACCGCGGTCGGCGACGAAGGGGGCTTCGCACCGGACCTGCCGTCGAACCAGGCGGCGCTCGACACGATCATGCTGGCCATCGAGAAGGCCGGCTTCAAGGCGGGAAGCGACATCCTGCTAGGCCTCGATGTTGCGAGCTCCGAATTTTACGACAACGGTCACTATGAACTCGCATCCGAGGGACGCCGCTTTGATGCCGCGGGATTCACCGATTTCCTCACCGGACTCGTCGACAGTTATCCGATCATCACCATCGAAGACGGCATGAATGAAAGCGATTGGGAGGGCTGGCGGCTCCTGACCGAGCGGCTCGGCAAGCGCGTGCAACTGGTGGGGGATGACCTGTTCGTCACGAACACCCGGATCCTCTCGCGCGGCATCGAAGAAAAGATCGCAAATTCTGTCTTGATAAAGCCCAACCAAATCGGTACCTTATCCGAAACTCTTGATGCAATTACTATGGCAGTGGACGCCGGTTTTTCGGCAGTGGTTTCACACCGTTCCGGCGAGACCTCGGACGCGACGATTGCGGACATCGCCGTCGGCACCGACGCCACGCAGATCAAGACGGGTTCACTGTCGAGGTCGGATCGCATTTCGAAGTACAACCAACTGTTGCGTATCGAGGAAGAGCTGGGCGCAAGAGCCCGGTACGCCGGTCGTGACGCATTTTCGGTAAGAGTGCCGTAGAGACGGAGATTCGCTTGTCACCCATACGCTGCCTGTTCGTCTTGCTTGCCTTTATCGCAGCCATGCTGCTGGCCGAGCTGTTCCTCTCGGACGATGGATACCGCAAAACGCTGCATCTCCGCGCGGCGGTCTCCGAGCAACAGGCGCTGAACGAGGAACTCAAAGTCCGCAACAGGGCGCTCGATGCCGAGGTGCTGAATCTCAAGGAAGGCCGCGAAGCCGCGGAGGAACGCGCGCGCACCGATCTCGGGCTGATCGGCGCCGGCGAGACGTTCTACCAGGTCGTGTCGCGGCCCGAAGCCGCGCGCGAGTGAGTCCCAGCGGATCAAGCTGACTGGCCAAGAGCTCACGGCGCACCCGTCCTCGCCGCGACGCTTCGCACCCGGCCCGCCGATTTCGTCGTGGTCGAAGAACTCGGCTTCGCGGCGAGCGGCGACGGCGAGCATGACTTCCTTACCATAGAAAAAACCGGCGCGAATACCGAATGGCTGGCCCGCCAGCTCGCCCGCCATGCCGGCGTGGCCATCAACGATGTCGGCTTTTGCGGCCAGAAGGACCGGCAGGCCGTAACGACGCAACATTTCACCGTACGCCGGCCGGGCCGCGCCGGTACGGACTGGGCGGCGTTCGCGGCGGACGGCGTCCGGCTCCTCGACTGGCGCCGCCACCACCGCAAACTGCGCCGCGGCGCGCATGCCGCCAATCGATTCCGGATCATCGCCCGCGCCGACGGGTTCGGCGAGCACGCGGCGCCGCTCGCGGCCCGCTGGGCCCTGGTGGCGGCTGCCGGTGTGCCGAATTATTTCGGCGAGCAGCGCTTCGGGAGGGACGGCGGCAACCTGGATCTGGCCCGCGCCGTGCTCGACGGCCGCCGCGTTCGTCGCGAGCAACGCAGCATCGCGATTTCCGCCGCGCGGTCCTACCTGTTCAATTGCATCCTTGCGGAGCGCATCCGGGACGGCAGCTGGAACCGGCTGCTGCAGGGCGAACGGGTGAATCTCGACGGCAGCGGGAGCGTTTTCCGCGCAGACGAGGTCAGCGCGGAGCTTGCCGAGCGCTGTGCTGCGTTCGACCTGCATCCCACGGCCAGCCTGTGGGGGGACGGTGCACCCCTCGCGGCGGGCGCCGCCGCCCTGCGCGAACGCGCGGCAATCGCGGGCGAAGAAGCACTGTCCCGCGGCCTCGAGCGGGCCCGCATCGAGGCGGGCTCGCGGGCGTTGCGGGTGCGGCCCCGGGATACGGCTTTTTCTTGCGACGCCGATACGGGCAGCTTCTCGTTCTCTTTGCCGGCCGGCAGCTTCGCGACCAGCGTACTTCGGGAAGTCATCAGCGCCCCCTTGAGAAGTACGTACAGGGCGCCGGTCCCCCCGTGCACCGCGCGGGTGGAAACGAAGGCAAGGACCGAGTCCCAATGCCGGAGCCAGCGATTCACGTTCGGCTTCAGGACGGCGCCGCGCTCGCCGGAACCGAGCCCTTTGCCGTGCACCACCCTGACGCATCGCCAGCCGCGTCGGGTGGCATCGTCGAGAAATTCCGCGAGCCTGTACTGCGCATCGGACGTCGTCATGCCGTGCAGGTCGATCTCGCCCTGTACGGCGTAGCGGCCGCGCGCGAGGCGGCGCATGGTTCGCCGGCTGACAGACGGTCGCTGAAAATGGAGCGCATCGCCGTTGTACTCGTCGATCAGGCCGGCGTCGACGGCGAGGGTCTCGCGCAGCACGGCGGCGGCGTCGGCACGGCTGAATCGCGCGCGCGGTGGCGGACGCGGACCGTCGGGCGCGCGCGGCTCGGTATTCAGCCGCCGCGCATCACGCATTGCGCGGCGAAAGAGTTCCTGGTCATCGTCGCTCACGGCGATGCCTCCTCGCGGCTATGGAAAGCGACGGTTGTTGAGTATAGTGAGCGCCTTCCTGGCAGCCAATCGCAGATTTCGCTCGTCACCTGAATAATGAGAATCCTGGTATGTAACGACGACGGGTATTTGGCTACCGGCATCAACGTATTGACCGAAGCACTCGAGGCGGTCGCGGACGTGGTCGTCGTGGCACCCGACCGGAACCGTTCGGCCGCCAGCAATTCACTCACGCTGTCGTCACCCTTGCGCGTCAAGCAAAACGGCGAAAATCGCTACTCTGTAAATGGAACGCCGTCAGATTGCGTGCACCTCGCGCTCAGCGGCTTCCTCGACTATGAACCCGACCTCGTCGTCTCGGGCATCAACCACGGTGCGAACCTCGGCGACGATGTCATCTACTCGGGCACTGTCGCCGCTGCCATTGAAGGCCGTTTCCTCGGCTGGCCCACGATCGCCGTCTCGCTGGTGGGCCACAAGCTCTCCCACTTCGATACGGCCGCGCGCGTGGTGTGCGGAATGGTCCAGAAACTCGAGACCTCCGCACTCGCCGCGGACGTGATCCTGAACGTGAACGTGCCGGACGTGCCGTTCGAGGAATTGAAGGGCGTGCGAGCGGCGCGGCTGGGTTTTCGCCACAAGTCGGAGCCGATCGTAAAGTCCCGGGATCCGCACGGTCGAACCATCTACTGGGTCGGTCCTGCGGGGCAGGGGCAGGATGCCGGGGAGGGCACCGACTTTTTTGCGATCAGCGAAGGCGCGGCATCGGTGACCCCGCTGAAAATCGACCTGACGCGTCACGACACCTTGCCGAGACTCCAGGAATGGCTGTCCTCGTAATGAACGACCGTGCCGGCATAGGCATGACCTCGGCCCGGACGCGCGACCGGCTGGTACAACGGCTGCGCGAACAAGGCATCCGGAATGAACAGGTGCTCGGCAGGATTCGCAGCGTGCCCCGTCACCTGTTCGTGGACGAGGCGCTCGCCAGCCGTGCCTACGAGGACACCGCACTACCCATCGGGCACGGCCAGACGATCAGTCAGCCCTATGTCGTCGCGCGCATGACGGAGGCGCTTCTGGACGGCTTCGGCGGCCGAATCCGTACTCGAGATCGGCACCGGCTGCGGTTATCAGACGGCCATCCTGGCGCCGCTGGTGCGGCAGATATATTCCGTGGAGCGCATCCGCGAATTGCTCGTGAAAACAAGGCAGCGGCTACGCGACCTCGATGTGTACAACGTGCAGTTCCGGCCGGGTGACGGCTGGGAAGGCTGGCCGAAGTACGCGCCCTATGACGGCATCATCGTCGCGGCGGCGGCGCCGATCGTGCCGCAGAAGCTGCTCGATCAGCTCGCTCCCGGCGGACGCCTGGTACTGCCCGTCGGCCCGCCGGGCCGACAGGACCTGACCGTCGTGACGCGCCGTGACGATCATTACGAGCAGGTGTTGCTCGGTGCGGTCAGTTTCGTGCCGCTGGTTGCGGGACGCTGATGGCCGTATTCGGCCCGCTATATCAGCGTGTGATGCGCTGGTCCAGGCATCCCCATGCCGAGCGCTATCTTGGCGTCCTGAGCTTTGCGGAGTCGTCGTTCTTTCCGATACCGCCGGACGTCATGCTCGCGCCGATGTGCATGGCGGCGCCGGAAAAGTCCTGGCGATACGCGCTCAATGCCACCGCTTTTTCCGTCCTGGGCGGGCTGGCCGGTTATGCGATCGGCTACCTGCTGTTCGAAGCCCTCGAGCCTTGGCTCAAGGCATCGCAATACTGGGATGCCTATCTCGTCGCTCGCGGCTGGTTCGATCGCTACGGCATCTGGGCGGTGTTCGTCGCCGGATTTTCGCCGATTCCGTACAAGGTGTTTACTATCGCCGCCGGCGTCGCCTCGCTCAGCCTGCCCGGCTTCTTCGTCGCGTCGCTGATCGGCAGGGGCGCCCGATTCTTCCTGGTCGCGGCGGTCGTCCGTTACGCGGGTCCGCGAGTGGAAGGCACGCTGCTCGCATACATCGAGCGGATCGGCTGGGCCATGGTGGCGCTGACAGCGGCCGTCATCGGGTACCTCATGATGCGCTGACATGAGGGCGCGTACGAAATGCTGGCCGATCCTTTTGCTGCTGCTGCTTTTCTGTGCGTGCGGATCCTCGCCGGACTATTCATCGGGCGCGGAGCATCATGTTGTCCGTCGCGGTGAGACGCTGTACGCCATCGCGTCACGTTACGGACGGACACCCGCGGAACTCGCGCGCTGGAACCGGCTGGGCGACGGATCCCTGATCTTTCCCGGCCAGGTCCTTCGCCTCACGCCGCCCGGCGGCGCCGCAGCGCCGCCCTCGGCCAGGCTTCCCTCGCTGCCCGCCGAACCCTCGCCGGGATTCGACTGGCCGACGGAGGGCAGAATCGGCGTCGAGTTCGGCGGCAAGCCGGGGACCGGCACGGGCGTGCTGATCGACGGGCGCGCGGGACAGGCGATTCGCGCAGCGGCACCCGGTACGGTGGTTTACGCAGGAAGTGGACTGATCGGATACGGTCAGCTTATTATCATCAAACATAATGACACCTACCTCAGTGCCTACGGGTACAACGCGAGCCTGCTGATCCGCGAAGGCCAGACGATCAAAAGAGGGCAGCAGATCGCGACGATGGGGGAGGGTCCGGAAAGAAAACCACGGCTGCATTTTGAAATCCGGCGGAACGGCAACCCGGTAAATCCGCGGCAGTTTCTGCCGGCCCGCCAGTCGCGCTGACGGAGTATCCGTCGCGCACAGCGGAGCCTGAGAGGAGTTCGGCGTGGGATCTCTGCGAGGCCACAATGGTTCGGCCGCCGGCGCTCCGCCGGAGCGGCGGCCTGTGGCAGGCACACCGGATGCAACGCAGCTCTACCTGAGCGAAATCGGCGTGTCGCCGCTCCTGAGCGCCGACGAGGAGAAATGCCTCGCGCGCCGCGCGCGCGCCGGTGACGCCGGCGCGCGGCGGCGCATGATCGAAAGCAATCTCCGGCTCGTCGTCAAAATCGCGCGGCGCTACATCAATCGCGGTCTGCCGCTGCTCGATCTCATCGAGGAAGGCAACCTCGGTCTGATACATGCCGTGAAGAAATTCGATCCGGACCGAGGTTTTCGCTTTTCGACCTACGCGACGTGGTGGATCCGGCAGACGATCGAGCGCGCCATCATGAACCAGGCTGGCACGGTTCGCCTGCCGATACATATCGTGAAGGAGATCAACGCGTGCCTGCGCGCGGCGCGATGTATCCGCCAGGCACAGGACCGGTCGCCGTCCACCGCTGAGATCGCCGCAGTGCTTGGCCGCGACATCGAGGAGGTGGAGCGTCTGCTCAGTCTGCACGAGCGGGTCACGTTGCACTCCTCAAATGGCGAGGACAACGACGACCCGGTCGAGCGCCTGCAGGCGCGCCGCGACGCCGAACCCGCGAATCGGACCGAACAGGCGCTCGTCTGCGCAATCGTCGAGCGCTGGGTACAGGCGCTGAGCGACAAGCAACGCGCGGTCGTCGAACGTCGATTCGGCCTGCACGGCTGCCGCCGCGCGACGCTCGAGCAAATCGGCGAGGAAATCGGCGTCACGCGCGAACGCGTGCGGCAGATCCAGATCGACGCACTGAGGAACCTGCGGCAGATGATGGAAGCGCAGGGTATGTCCGGGGATGTGCTGCTCGACTGACGGCGCCGGAGACCAGATAGGTTCTAGGGGTAGAGGACTGCGGCGACCTTGCGCCCTTCCCCCGCCAGCACGTTGAATGTCCTTGCGGCCGCAGCCGAGTTCATGACTTCGAACCCGATCGCACGCCGCGCAAATGCAAATATGAGTTCCCGGGGCGCGAACTGGCCGGCGGAGCCGGTGCCGAGGACGATGACTTCGGGCTCGGTAGCTATGAGTTCGCGAAAGTCCTCCTGTGCGAGTTCGGCGACGGGCGTCGCCTTCCATTCCTCCAGCACCCGCTCGTCCGTCAATGCGACCGGCATGTTGTACGTCCGGTCGCCGATGCGCACTTCGCCTGCGCCGATGGCACGAATCGAAATCGACCCGGTGGGCTCGCGTGTAAATTTCAACAGCAAATTCCGTTATTCTTGCCCGCGTCCGGCCATTGCGGGATTCGAGTGCACCCATCATATGACATATCGACCGCGGTCGTCGTGCTGCCGGCCGCCCGCGGCGGCCGCATTGCGGACCGCGGGCTCCGGCTGTGGCTCGGCCGTTCGGACGTGGTGCGCGAGCCGCTGGCGGCGCCCGTGCTCGCGTCGGTGCTCGCGGAATTCGGGCTGCCGATGCCCGGGTCGGGCCTGGCGGCGCTGCGTCTTTGGGGCCAGACCGGCGATCGGCCGACTGCCTGGATCGCCGCCGCGGACCCGGTGTATCTGGAGCCAGAGCTCAGCACTCTGTGCCTTTACGCGCTGGAGGACGCGATCTCCGCGTCGGATTTTCGGCGACTCATGGATCATCTGCAGACAACGCTCGGGGGGGAAAGCGGCCTCGGTTTCGTGCAGCTACGGCACCTGCGGCTATGTCACCACGGACGCTGCGTTCGCCACCGCCACCGTGCCTGCGCAGGCGCTGCACGGCCATCGGCCCGACACGTTTCTCCCCGCCGGCGATGCCGCGACCGGACACCGGCGGCTCGTATCCGAAGTGGAAATGGCGCTGCACGGACACCCGCTGAACGCCGAACGCGAGGCCGCGGGCGAACGGCCGGTCAACAGCCTGTGGTTCTGGGGCGGGGGCACGGTTCCGGCGGCAACGACACTGCCGTTGCCGCCGTTGTTTGCGGACGATGCCGTGCTGCAGGGCTACTGGCTGTCGGGCACCGGCGTCGGCGCGGCGTGGCCGGGCACGATCGCCGGCTGTCTCGACGCGAGTGTCGCGGGCTTCGCCGCCGTCGTCCCCGCAACGGACGATCCGGCCTTGCTGGAGTCCCTGCTGGGCGAATTGCGCGCGGCGCTCGCCGCCGGTCGCCTGGGCAGGCTGGTCCTGTGGTTCCGGGACGGACTGCGCGCTGACGTACGGCGCGCGCACGGCAGGCGCGTCTGGCGGCTGCGCAATACCCTCCTCGAGCCCGGCCCGGAACGCGCGTGATTGGCTGCCGACCCGTCCGTTTGCGCCGCTCTCACGATGCGGGCATTCCCCGATCGCTGTCCGGGCTCGACCCGGTGCTTGCGCGGATCTACGCAGCACGCGGTGTGACAGCAACCAGCGATCTCGACTATGGCCTCGCGCAGCTCGCGCCGGTCGGCCGGCTCGACAACGTCGACGCCGCCGTCGCACTGCTCGTGTGCAAGCGGGACGAACGCATCGTCGTGATCGGCGATTTCGACGTCGACGGCGCGACGAGCACCGCGCTGTTCCTGCGTTGCCTTCGCGACTTCGGCTTCACTCATGTCGATTACCTCGTTCCCAACCGTTTTCGCTTCGGTTACGGCCTGTCGCCGGAGATCGTGGCGCTCGCGGCCGCCAGCGGACCCGGCCTCATCGTGACGGTCGACAACGGTATATCGAGCCTTGCCGGTGTCGCTGCGGCACGCTCGGCAGGTATCGAGGTGCTGGTCACCGATCACCATTTGCCCGGCAGGACATTGCCGCAGGCGTCCGTCATCGTGAACCCGAATCTTCCGGACAGCGGTTTTCCCGGCCGGAACCTTGCCGGCGTGGGCGTGGCCTTCTACGTGCTCGCGGCGCTGGGCAGGGCGCTGGAGCGGGAGGGGGCTGTCGGCGCCGCGCGTATCCCGGCCCGTTACCTCGACCTCGTCGCGCTCGGAACGGTCGCCGATGTCGTCGCACTGGACCGCAACAACCGCATTCTCGTCGAGCAGGGCCTGCGCCGGATCCGGAGCAAACGGTGCGTCCCGGGCATCAGTGCGCTGCTCGGCATAGCCGGACGGCCGGAGACGCGCGCCACCAGTGCCGACCTCGGATTCGCCGCCGGGCCGCGCCTCAATGCCGCCGGCCGGCTGGAGGACATGGCGCTCGGTATCGAGTGTCTCCTGGCGGACGATCCGGCGGACGCCCTGCGCCATGCCCGGACGCTGGACGCAATCAACCGTGACCGGCGCGGCATCGAGTCAAGGATGCGTGACCAGGCGTTCGCCTTCATCGATCGAATGGACCCGGCGCGACTGCCCGGCTGCATTTGTCTCTACGATGCCGGATGGCACCAGGGCATCGTTGGCCTCATTGCGGCGCGAGTCCGGGAGCGCTGCCACAGGCCGGTCATCGCGTTTGCCAACGAGAGTGCCGGCCGCCTCAAGGGATCCGCCCGATCGGTGCACGGCGTGCACGCCCGCGACCTCCTCGAGAGCATTGCGACGGCAAGTCCGGGAGTGATCGACAGGTTCGGCGGACACGCGATGGCGGCCGGCCTGACGATCGCAGAGGGCGCCTTCGAGGACTTTTCGACACTGCGCCGCCGGCCGGCTCGAGACGCTGTATCCGGAGGCGGATTTCAGCGGGGCGCTCGTGACGGACGGCCCGCTGCCGGTAACGGCGCTCACGCTCGATTTCGCCCGGCGGCTCCGGGACGCGGGCCCGTGGGGCGCGGGATTTCCGGAACCGGTGTTCAGCGGAGATTTCGATCTGGTCGAACAGCGCACGGTCGGGGAGCAGCACCTGAAGCTGCGGGTGCGCCCGGCCGCTGGCGGCGATGCGATCGACGCGATCGCGTTCAACCAGGCGGGCGCCGGCCACCGCGGCCGTGTGCACCTCGTCTACCGTCTCGACGTGAATGATTACCGGGGCATCGAGAGTCCGCAACTCGTGGTGGAACAGATCAGTCCCCTGGGCGCCACAAGCGCCGGGGATTGGTGATAACATTCCGCGTTTGCCGCGCCGGGCGGCACATCCGCTGAACGATCGACGCATGGAAACCACGCACATCCGCCAGGAAATCGAAGATCTCGCCGAACGCGCCGCCGCGTTGAGGGGGTATCTTTGACTACGAGCAAAAAGCGGAACGCCTGAGCGAAGTCCGGCGGGAACTCGAACAGCCCGACGTCTGGAACAAGCCCGATCGTGCCCAGGCACTCGGCCAGGAGCGCGCCGCGCTCGAACAAGTCGTCGAGACGCTCGATGAACTGGCGACGGGTCTCGCGGATGCGGGCGAACTGCTGACTCTCGCGGAAGACGAAAGCGACGACGCCACGGCCGGTGAAGTGGCCAGGGAACTCGCGACCTATGAAACTGCGCTCGCAGGTCTCGAGTTCCGGCGCATGTTCGCCGGCGAGATGGATCCGACGAACGCCTACCTCGACATACAGGCCGGTGCGGGCGGCACCGAGGCGCAGGACTGGGCCAACATGCTCCTGCGCATGTACCTGCGCTGGGCAGACGCTCACGGTTTCGATGTCGACGTGATCGAGGCGTCGGCGGGCGAAGTCGCGGGCATCAAGAGCGCGACCCTGCACGTACAGGGGGAATACGCGTATGGCTGGCTCAGGACCGAGACGGGCGTGCACCGGCTGGTGCGAAAGTCCCCCTTCGATTCGGGCAACCGGCGGCACACGTCCTTCGCCTCGGTGTTCGTCTCGCCGGAAGTAGACGACGACATCGACATCGATATCGACCCGTCCGACCTGCGCATCGACGTTTATCGCGCGAGCGGGGCCGGCGGCCAGCACGTCAACCGCACGGAGTCGGCAGTGCGGATCACGCACCTGCCCACCAATATCGTCGTGCAATGCCAGAATGACCGCTCGCAGCACAAGAACAAGGCGCAGGCCATGAACCAGCTCAAGGCGAAACTCTACGAGTTCGAATTGCAGAAGCGGAATGCCGCGGCGGCCGCCATCGAAGATAACAAGGCCGATGTCGGCTGGGGCAGCCAGATCCGGTCTTATGTTCTCGATCAGAGCCGGATCAAGGATTTGCGAACCGGCGTCGAAACCGGTAACACTCAGGCCGTGCTCGACGGCCATCTCGATGACTTCATCGAGGCCAGCCTGAAGCAGGGTCTCTGAGGCAGACGGTGAGCGATCACGACGACGAGAACAAGCTGATTGCCGAACGGCGCCGCAAACTCGGAAGTTTGCGGCAGGCCGGCAATGCGTTTCCGAACGATTTCCGGCGCAATGCACTGGCCGACGAGCTGGCGCATATGTACGGCGGCCACGACAGCGACACCCTGGATGCGATGTCGATCCCGGTAGCGGTAGCCGGGCGCATGATGGCCAAGCGGGTCATGGGCAAGGCGAGCTTCATCAAACTCGCCGACCGCTCCGGGCAGATCCAGGTCCACGTGGAGAGAGATCGGCTGCCCGCGGGCGCTTACGCGGAATTCAAGCGATGGGACGTCGGCGACATCATCGGCGCTCGCGGCCTCCTGTTTCGCACCAGGACCGGCGAACTGACGGTGGGCGCCGGGGAACTGCGGCTGCTGACCAAATCGCTGCGGCCCCTGCCGGAAAAGTTTCACGGCTTGTCCGACCAGGAAATCCGATATCGCCAACGCTACGTGGACCTGATCATGAACGCGTCGAGCCGCGAGGTATTTCGAACGCGTTCGGCAATCGTGCAGTACATTCGCGCGTTCCTGGATGCCCAGAACTATCTCGAAGTCGAGACGCCGATGATGCAGATCACCCCCGGCGGAGCGCTGGCCCGGCCTTTTACGACCCATCACAATGCCCTCGACATGAAGCTCTACCTGCGCATCGCGCCGGAGCTGAACCTGAAACGACTGGTCGTCGGTGGCCTCGAGCGGGTCTACGAGATCAATCGCAATTTCCGCAACGAGGGCGTCTCGACACAACACAATCCCGAGTTCACGATGCTGGAACTCTATCGCGCGTATGCCGACTACGAAGACCTCATGGACATGGTCGAGGCACTCCTTCGCGGCATGTCGGACGCCGTGCTCGGTGCGACGACGCTCAGCTACCAGGGTGAGACATTCGACTTCGCGAAGCCGTTCGAGCGCATGAGCGTGGAGGACGTGATCGTTGCGTTCAACCCCGGTGCAGATCGCGCGCGCCTGCGGGATCGGGCCTACCTCAGCGAAATCTGCGGGCGCCTCGATATCCCGGTCCGCGCCACGGACGGGCCGGGCAAGCTGCAGATCGAGATCTTCGAGAAAACCGGCGAAGACCGGTTGCGGCAGCCGACCTTCGTCACCGCCTACCCGATCGAGGTATCGCCATTGTCCCGGCGCAACGAGGCGGACCCGTTTCTTGCCGACCGTTTCGAATTCTTCATTGCGGGACGCGAGCTCGCGAACGGTTTCTCGGAACTGAACGATCCCGAGGACCAGGCGGAGCGGTTCCGTGCGCAGGGCAAGAGCCGCGACGCCGGCGACGACGAGGCCATGGCCTATGACCACGATTACATCCGCGCCCTCGAATACGGCATGCCGCCCGCGGCCGGCATCGGTGTCGGCATAGACCGGCTGGTGATGCTGTTTACCGATAGCGCGTCGATCCGGGACGTACTGCTGTTCCCGCACATGCGGCCGGAAGTCTTCGAGTAGCGCGTGTCGAGCCGTGGCGCGCCCTGCGCCGTCATGCCAGCGCGTAGGGCAGCGGCACGGGCCGCAGGCGCGCTGCACCGGCGCTCAGCTCGGCCTCCGCGAAGGCCAGCGACACTACGGCCAGCAGATCGCAGTCGATGACGTTCAGTACCTCGCCGGCCTTGCGGTCGCCGGCCAGCACGACGTCGCCCGGGGCGGGCGCGGCGGCGGCGGAATAGCGCAAGGTCCGGCGCTTGCTCGCGCCGCGGTAATGGGTGCGTGCGACGACCTCCTGTCCCGTGTAGCAGCCCTTGTCGAGGCTCAGGCCATCCAGCCGGTCGAGATTGAGCATGTGCGGCGTGTACGCTTCCGACTGGGCAGCCCCGATCTCCGGAATGCCGCGCTCGAGGTTCGAGCGTTGCCAGGCCGCCAGGTCAAAGTCGCCCGGGTTCCCGTCCGCGAGGAGGCCCGCGGCCCCCGGGGTAATGGCGAAATCGACTTTGGCGCGGAACCGGAACGTCGTCAGCCGCCGGACTACCGGGTCGGCGAGCTCCGCGGGGAGCGCCAGGCCGAAGCCGTCGCCCTCGCGGGCCACGCGAATAAGGCAGATTACCCGCCCCTTCGGGTTGCACCAGCCTGCGAGAAGGCGCGGTTCCCGGTCGAGCCGGCGGAGGTCGTTCGTGAGCTGCCCCTGCAGGAATACCAGCGCATCCGCACCGGTCACATCGATTCGCGAGTAGGCGTTGACGGTCATTTGTCTGTTCGACGGGTCATTTGTAATAAACTGTTACGTCAATGCAGGCGACTTTACGGCCATAATCGAAGCAATGACTAAAAAATCCGGCAGAGGCACGACAACATCCGCCAGAGTCGCAGGGAATTCCGGACATCCCGAGGGGCGTGCTACTGGCGATGAGCATGATAACGCGCGCGAAAGGTCCGGGAATACCGCAGTGCCGATCGAGATCGGTGGCCGCGTCGGAGCGGACCCGACGCGATTCGGCGACTGGGAAAAAGACGGTCGCTGCATTGATTTCTGAGCGGCCGGCCGTGCTTGTACCGCGTGGCCGAATACGGATAATACGCCGGGCAGACCGATGCCCCCGCCCATTGACCGAAATCATCGCATGAGACCGTCCGGCAGACCGCTGTCGCCACACCTGCAGGTATATCGCTGGCCGATAACCATGCTGCTGTCGATCCTGCACAGGGTCACCGGTGTTTTCCTCTCGCTCGGCCTGGTCGTGTTCGCTTTGTGGCTGATCCGCGCCGCTGCCGGCCCGGAACAGTACCAGTACTTCCGCGAGGCAATGGCGTCGCCGCCGGGCATCGTGCTGATGATCGGCGGCACCTTCGCCTTCCTGTTGCATCTTGCGACGGGAATTCGTCATCTCGTATGGGATACGGGCCGCGGCCTGGAGATCCGGCATGCCAACGCGAGTGCATGGCTCGCGCTCGTCTTCTCGGTGCTGGGTACGGCACTCTTGTGGGGGACCCGCCTGTGAGACTGCATACGCCGCTTGCCCGTGTCCTCGGCCTCGGCGCGGCGGGGGAAGGGACCGGGCACTTCGTGGCGCAGCGCGTTTCTTCTGTCGCGCTGCTCTTTCTCGGCGTGTGGCTACTGTACCGCCTCTTCTCTCTGGAGAGCTTCGCATTTCTCGAAGTGCAGCGATTCGTCGGTGAGCCGATGAGCGCCGTCTTGCTGATGCTCCTGGCCGTCACCATGGCGCATCACTCCTGGCTCGGCATCCAGGTGGTCATCGAGGACTATGTACATGCGCCGCTGGCCAAGTTCCTTGCGCTCATCGCCAACCGGTTCGTGCACGCGTTCATCGCGGTAGCGGCGCTCTACGCCGTCATTTCAATCGGTCTGAACGGGCTGTGAACGCGGATTACGACTTCATCGAACACAGCTACGACGTCCTCGTGGTGGGTGCCGGGGGCGCCGGCCTGCGCGCCACTTTAGGCCTGGCTGAAGCGGGCTTCCGCACGGCCTGCATTTCGAAGCTCTTCCCGACACGCAGCCACACCGTGGCCGCCCAGGGCGGCATCAGCGCGGCGCTCGGCAACATGGGCGAGGACGATTGGCGCTGGCACATGTACGACACGGTGAAGGGTTCCGACTGGCTCGGCGACCAGGACGCCATCGAGTACATGTGCAAGGAGGCTCCCGACGCCGTGATCGAACTCGAGCACTTCGGCGTGCCTTTTTCCCGTACCGAGAGCGGTCTCATTTACCAACGCCCATTCGGCGGCATGACGACACGCTTCGGTGAAGGCAGGGCGGAGCGCACCTGTGCCGCGGCGGATCGCACCGGGCACGCCATGCTGCATACGCTTTACCAGCAGTCCCTGGCGCACGATGCCGAATTTTTCATCGAGTTCTTCGCTATCGACCTGATGATGGAGGATGGCGCATGCCGCGGCGTCGTCGCGATCGATCTCGCGACCGGCCGCCTGCACCGGTTTCAGAGCCACCAGGTGATCCTGGCGACCGGCGGCTATGGCAGGGCCTATTTCTCCTGCACCTCGGCTCACACCTGCACCGGCGACGGCAACGCGATGGTCCTCCGGGCCGGACTGCCCCTGCAGGATATGGAATTCGTGCAGTTTCATCCCACCGGCATCTATGGCGCGGGTTGCCTCATCACCGAGGGCGTACGAGGGGAAGGCGGCTACCTCACGAACGCCGACGGCGAACGCTTCATGGAGCGCTATGCGCCGAACGCGAAGGACCTTGCCTCGCGCGACGTCGTCAGCCGCTCGATGACGATCGAGATCCGGGAAGGCCGCGGCGTCGGCCCCGACAAGGATCATATTCACCTGCACCTCGAGCACCTCGGGCCCGACGTCATCGGCGAGCGCCTTCCGGGCATTGCGGAGTCCGCGCGAATCTTCGCCGGTGTAGACGTGACGCGTGAACCGATCCCGGTGTTGCCGACCGTGCACTACAACATGGGGGGCATCCCGGCCAACTACAAAGGCGAGGTCGTTACGCGTCGCGATGGCGATCCCGAGGCGGTGGTGCCCGGCCTCATGGCGGTCGGCGAGGCGGCATGTGTATCCGTGCACGGTGCCAACCGGCTGGGTTCCAATTCACTGCTCGACCTCGTCGTGTTCGGGCGCGCAGCGGCCCGACACGTGGCCGAAACGGCGACGCCCGGGCGGCGGCACCGTCGGCTCGCCGCCGCTCTGGGCAGGAACAGTGTCGAACGAATCGACCGGCTGCGGCACGCGGACGGCAGGCATTCCACTGCGGCAATCCGCCTGGAGATGCAGAAGGTGATGCAGGAGCACGCCGCCGTCTTCCGCACCGGCGAAACCCTGAAGGAAGGTGTCGAGCGGCTCGGCAGGACGTATCGCTCGTTCGACCACGTGCGTACTACCGACCGTTCGCTGGTCTGGAACTCGGACCTGATCGAGACTCTGGAACTCGAGAACCTGCTGTTGAACGCCATCGCGACCATCGAGTCTGCGGCGAACCGCACCGAAAGCCGGGGCGCGCATGCCCGGGAAGACTACCCCGATCGTGACGACGCCAACTGGATGAAACATACTCTGGCGTGGGTCGACCAAGGCGGCGGGGTCCGCTTCGACTACCGGCCGGTGCACGAGTACACGCTCACCGGCGACGTCGAACCCGTGCCGCCGAAAGCACGCGTTTATTAGAGAAGCAGGAGCCTTCGCGTTGGCCGAATTTCGCTTACCTCCCCATTCGAGAATCCGGAAGGGCCGCCACTTCCCCGCGCCGGACGGGGTCACGAGAGTTCGCCGTTTCGCGGTGTATCGATACGATCCGGACAAAAACGAGAATCCGCGGGTCGATACTTACGATGTGGATCTCGATGCCTGCGGGCCGATGGTTCTCGACGCGCTCATCAAGATCAAGAATGAGGTCGATGCAAGCCTGACGTTTCGCCGGTCGTGCCGCGAGGGAATCTGCGGTTCCTGTGCGATGAACATCGATGGCGGCAATACGCTCGCGTGCACCCGGCCGATCGGCGAGAGCAAGGGCGATATCCGTATTTATCCGCTGCCGCATATGCCGGTGGTCAAAGACCTGGTACCGGATTTGACGACCTTCTACGCGCAATACGCTGCCGTCAAACCCTGGCTGCAGGCGCGGACGCTGCCGCCGCCCGATCGGGAGCGGCTGCAGAGCAAGGAAGACCAGGAGCGCATCGACGAGCCGGCCGCCTGTATCCTGTGCGCGTGCTGTTCCACGGCCTGTCCGAGCTACTGGTGGAACAGCGACCGTTTCCTGGGTCCGGCGGCACTCCTCGCGGCATACCGCTGGCTCGTCGACAGCCGCGACGAAGCAACCGGCGAGCGACTCGACGACCTCGAAGACCCGTTCCGGCTGTATCGCTGCCACACGATCATGAATTGCACCCAGACCTGTCCCAAGGGCCTGAACCCGGCGCGCGCGATCGCCGAGACCAAGAAAATGCTGGTTGAGCGCCGGCATTGAATCGGTGCGGATGCGACTGAGCGGCGCCCGCCGTCGCTGCCTGTGACCGCGCCGGGCCCCGCGGTGAACGAAGCCCGGCTCCGCTGGCAATGCCGGCGCGGCATGCGGGAACTCGACGAGCTGTTGCTCCGCTACCTGGAGTGCCATTACCCCGCGTCGTCCAGCGGGGATAAAGCGGCCTTTCAGGCGCTTTTGGAGCTTCCGGACCCGGAATTGCTCGGCTATCTGTTGTACGGTCAACGGCCGGAGTCCGTCGGGTATGATCGAATCGTCCGCGCCATACTCGGCGACCTTGCGCGCTGATCCACTCGGGCGCCGGGTGGTTGTCGGTTCCGGGACTCTGTTCGGCGTGTCCGGTCTCGTCGTGGTCGCTGTGTTGCCGATCGGGATCGGCTGGGTCGTGCTCGTCGCCGTCGCCTGGAGCGCTTTTTGCGCGACGGAACTGTTGATTCTCGTCCGGGCTTACCGGGCCTGCGTCGCGGTAACCTTGCATGCCGACGGCAGCGTGGAAATCGAACGTACGGACGGCGTACATGGGTCCGGGCGGCTGCTGCCGGGAAGCGTGGTGCTGCGGCGCTGGGCATGGCTGCGGATAGGCCTGCCGGCGGCACCGGCATGGGCCGAGCCGCTCGGATCACGGCGGCAGGATCGTGAGCAATGGCGGCGTTTTCAGGTCATATGCCGACATTTGACAGCATGTTAGTATTTGCGGCCGCGCGCCGCCCGACGCCGGCGCCATGGCGCGGGCCGGTGCGACGATAAAGCCAGGAAGATAATGAGCAAAGCGGTGACAGACAGAGAACTTTCCGGGAAGGCCCCGGTCTATCTGGGCATCGGACGACTGCACCGATGGAAGCTCAAGCGGGCGTGCGCGTATGTCGAATGAATCGACCGACAGCAAGCTCGTCAAGCGCGTCCAGAAGGGCGACAAAGGCGCGTTCGACATGCTGGTGCTCAAGTACCAGCACAAGATCGTCAACCTGGTGATGCGGTATGTACGCGATCCCGAACAGGCGCTCGACATTACGCAGGAAGCCTTTATCAAGGCTTACCGGGCACTGCCGCGATTTCGCGGGGACAGTGCGTTTTATACCTGGTTGTACCGGATCGCCGTGAACACCGCGAAGAATCATCTGGCTGCGCAGCGGCGCCGGCCCATGGACATTGAACTGGACCTGCAGGACCCGGAACAATACGACCTGCATGCACGTCTGAAGGAAACGGACACCCCGGAGGCTTTGACGATCAGCCGGGAGATGAAGGAAACCGTGGAACAGGCGATCCAGTCGCTGCCGGACGATCTGCGCACGGCAATCATCCTGCGCGAACTCGACGGCATGAGTTATGAGGAGATCGCGGAAACGATGGAATGCCCGGTCGGCACGGTCCGCTCGCGCATTTTTCGCGCACGGGATGCAATTTCCAAGAAGGTTGGGTCCCTGATTCGGTAGAATCCCGGCGTAGACGCCGGGGTTGCCGACAGGGCCGGGTTACGGCAACAGGACGAACGACAGGCGCGGGGGCCGCACGTGGTGCAACATGAATGAAGCGATACGTATGCAGTTGTCGGCATTCGCCGACGGCGAATTGCCGGACAATGAGAAGGAATTGTTGCTGCGGCGACTGAGCCAGGATGCCGACATGCGCCGGCAGGTCGCCGAATACCTGGCCGTCGGCCGCGCCATGCGGGGCGAGGTGCCGATCCGCGGCATTGAAACATTGCGCGACAGGATCGCGACGGCTATCGGTACGCTCGATGCGCATACCGACGAGATTTCGCCGCCGGTTGCCGACGCGGATGCCCCGTCCGGCCGGCGCCTGGTGCGACCCATCGCCGGGCTGGCGACAGCGGCCGTGGTCGCCTTGCTTGCGATTTTCGGATTGCAAAGCTTTTCAGAACTGCCGGAACTGCCGCCCGCTGCACCGGCGGTCGCAGAGGATGCGAGTTTCTCCACCCAGCCGCCGCCGGACAACCTGCTGGACAGGTTTCGCCTGATGCACGAAACGGAAGCCGCCGACAGCAGCATGCGGACACGATTCACGTCGATCGAACTGCGGCAGGGCCTGGCCGTCGAATCCGGCGCGGCCGCGGCGCCAGGAACTGAGGAAAACGGAATCGAGGAGAACGGCGAGACCGGCGCCGAGGATGTGCAGACCGGCGATGCTGAAGTGCCCGACGCCATCCCGGAATGATACCGCGCTCCCGACACAGCCTGGCTATCCTGCTGGTGTGCGGGCTTTGCGGCACCGCCGCTGCGAACGAAGGTGACAGTCCCCGCGAATGGTTGCAGCGCATGTCGCGCGCGGTTCAGACGACCGATTATGAAGGGACGGTCGTGCGCGTGTCGGATGGCAAGGCGGAGGCATTGAAAGTCGCGCATTCGGTCGCGGACGGTGTCATTCGTGAACGGCTCATCGCACAGGAAGGCAACGGCCTCGAGATCGTGCGCGTGGGTAACGAGGTTCACTGCATTCTCCCGGAGCGCAAGTCGGTACTGGTCGAAGAATGGACGAACCAGAGCACCCTGTTCTCGACACTGCCGAGCCGCGAATTGCAAATCGGCGGCGAATACGACGTACGCCTGGTGAGCGATGCCCGTGTCGCCGGCCGCAAGGCAGTCAAGCTTTCCATCAAGCCGCACGACGAGTTCCGCTACGAACACCACATCTGGCTCGATCGGGACACCGCCTTCCCGTTACAGACGGAACTCGTTGGGGCGAACGGCGTGCCGGTAGACCAGATCAAATTCGTCGACATTCGCTTCGTCGGTGAACTCGATGAAAACGATCTGACGCCGAGTTACAGCACCGATAATTTCACCTGGTACACGCAGCCGCGCCGCAGCGTCACACCGGTTGCCGAAAGCCCCTGGCAGAACGACGACCTTCCACCCGGTTTCCAGCCGGTGTCGGTGCAGGCGGAGCAGGTCCCCGGCACTGACCAGCAGGTGACCCACATCCTCTACTCCGACGGTCTCGCCAACGTCTCGGTGTTTATCACGGACGATACAGGCCAGCAGGTGGCCGAACGGTCCACGACCGGCGCATCGAATACCTACAGTACCCTGCAGGACGGCGTCCGAATTACGGCCGTCGGCGAAGTACCCCCCGTGACGGTGGAGCGTGTGGCGCGGGCCATGCGCCGCCTCTGAGCGTGAACTCCGGCCCCGCTGCGCTCCAGGCCATCGTTCGTGACGTACGGACGACCGCTGCCGGCCGCGTTGCCGATCTCTCGTTCGACCCGGTCCCGGCCTGTCCGCGTTGTGCCGAAGGCCGCGGCTGCGGCGCGGGGCTCTTCGGGCGGACGTCGCGCAAGGGCATCGTCTCCGTTCCCCTCGCACCGTCCGTCGAACTCATACCGGGCCAGCCGGTCCGGCTGAGCCTTGGCGAGCGGACGCTGCTCGGCGCCGCGCTGCTCGTCTACGGCCAGCCACTCGCGGGTGCTGCGATTGCGAGCGTTGCTGCATGGATCGCCGGCGCAAATGACCGGTTGTCCGTGCTCGCAGCGCTCGCCGGGCTTGTCGCGGGAATCGCGAGCGCCCGCTACCGCATCGCCGCGCTGGATCGGGCGGGCCTCAGGATCCTGCGGATCGACGCCTGAGTGCCGGAATTCGACGTCTACAGCCGCCACGGCTGTCATCTTTGCGAAACCCTGATCGAGGAAATTACGATCCTGGTGCGGGATCGGGCGCGTCTCGTCGTGCATGACGTCGACACGCACCCGGCGTGGCGCAAGCAGTATGGCAATGCCGTGCCGGTCGTCGAATCCGGCGGCAGGGAACTCTGCCGCTATCGCCTCGATCGCGATGCGGTCCTCGCGATACTCGCAGCCGGCCGATAAACCGGTATACTGCGCCGGTTTTCGCGCCCGTCCCTCCCAATGAAGCACATTCGCAATTTCTCCATCATCGCCCACATCGATCATGGCAAGTCGACGCTTGCCGACCGGTTCATCCAGATCTGTGGCGGGCTCAGTGCGCGGGAGATGGGTGAGCAGGTACTCGACTCGATGGACATCGAGCGCGAACGCGGGATAACGATCAAGGCGCAAAGCGTCTCGCTGAACTACCCCGCGCGCGACGGGCAGGTCTACCAGTTGAATTTCATCGACACGCCCGGGCACGTGGATTTCTCCTATGAAGTGTCCCGCTCCCTGGCGGCATGTGAAGGCGCCTTGCTCGTCGTCGATGCGGCGCAAGGTGTCGAGGCACAGAGTGTTGCGAACTGCAACACGGCGATCGACCAGGGCCTTGAGGTCGTACCGGTACTGAACAAGATCGACCTTCCCGCGGCCGACCCGGACGCCGTCGCCGCGGAAATCGAGGACGTGATCGGGATCGAGGCTCGGAACGCCGTGCGGGTGAGTGCAAAGACAGGAGAGGGCGTCCCCGACGTTCTCGAGGCGCTCGTGGCCCGGATCCCGCCGCCGTCGGGTGACCCGGAGGCGCCCTTGCAGGCACTCATCATCGATTCCTGGTTCGACAATTATGTCGGCGTAGTCTCGCTGGTGAGGATCGTGAACGGCAGGCTTGCGAAGGGCGCGAAATTCAAGGTCATGTCGACCGGCGACAGCTATAACGCGGACAGGGTCGGCAGCTTTACCCCGAAAATGCAGGATCGCCCCGCGCTGGGGACGGGTGAGGTCGGCTTTGTCATCGCTGCCATCAAGGACATCTATGGTGCGCCGGTCGGCGATACGCTGACGTTGACGAAGAATCCCAGCGAAAAGCCGCTGCCGGGCTTCAAGCAGGTGCAGCCGCGGGTCTTTGCCGGACTGTTCCCGATTCAGTCCGAAGACTATGAAAACTTTCGCGAAGCACTGCAGAAACTGCGCCTGAACGATGCCGCGCTGCACTTCGAGCCGGAAACCTCGGCGGCGCTGGGGTTCGGTTTCCGGTGCGGCTTCCTCGGCATGTTGCATATGGAGATTGTCCAGGAGCGTCTCGAACGCGAATACGATCTCGAACTCATTACCACGGCGCCGACCGTGATCTACGAAGTCATCGACAATGCCGGCAACGTGACGCGGGTCGACAATCCCTCTCGCTTGCCGCCCTCGAACGAGATTGCGGAGCTGCGGGAACCGATCATCGAGGCGAATATTCTCGTGCCGGAGGCGCACGTCGGGAGCGTCATCAAACTCTGTATAGAAAAGCGCGGTGCGCAAAAGCACCTGCGCTACCTGGGCAAGCAGGTTTCCCTGCAGTATGAAATGCCCCTGGCCGAAGTCGTGCTCGACTTTTTCGATCGGCTGAAATCCGTGAGCCGCGGTTTCGCGTCCTTCGACTACCAGTTCCTGCGGTTCGAGACGGCAAACCTCGTGCGACTTGATGTCGTCATCAACAAGGAACGGGTGGACGCGCTGTCGATTATCGTACATCGCGACCATGCGCAATCGCGCGGTCGTGATCTCGTCGACCGGATGCGTGCACTCATACCACGGCAGATGTTCGATGTTGCAATCCAGGCGGCAATCGGTGGCCAGATCATCGCCCGCAGCACGGTGAAGGCCCTGCGAAAAAACGTGACAGCCAAATGCTACGGTGGCGACGTGACCAGAAAACGCAAGCTGCTCGAGAAGCAGAAGGCGGGAAAGCGGCGCATGAAACAGGTTGGCTCCGTAGAAATACCGCAGGAAGCGTTCCTGGCCGTCCTGCGGGTCGACAAGTGAAGAGAACGGAGACGCATCTGTGAGCTACAACCTGGCACTGATTCTCACTGTGCTGACCGTCTTTTCCGGGGCCGTCGTTGCGATCAACAAGTTCTACTGGCAGCGCGCCAATCGCTGGAAGAAGGCGTCTCCTCCACGCCAGACTCTCGTGGAGTACAGCCAGTCGTTCTTCCCCGTGCTCCTGTTCGTGCTAATTATCCGCTCGTTCGTCTTCGAGCCGTTCCGCATCCCTTCCGGATCGATGGAGCCGACGCTCGAATCCGGGGACTTCATTTTCGTCAAGAAATACGCGTACGGGCTGCGCTTGCCCGTTAGCGAGTCCAAGATACTCGATACCGGTTCGCCAAAGCGCGGCGATGTCGTCGTCTTCCGACTTCCCGCCGATCCGAGCATCCATTACATCAAACGGGTCGTCGGCCTGCCGGGAGACGTCATCGAGTACGTGGGGCACCGGCTGAGCGTGAATGGCCAGCCGATGCGCGTGGAGCCGCCTGTCGGGACGGGTATAGCGGTGCATGAGGAACAATTGTTCGATCGACTCCACAAGATCAAGATACTGGTGCCGGGCGGGCGGGAGAACGGCCGCTACGTGGTTCCGGACGGGCACTACTTCATGATGGGTGACAATCGCGACAACAGTACCGACAGCCGGTTCCCGGAGGTCGGGCCGGTGCCTGAGGCAAATCTTGTCGGTGAAGCGAGTCGCATCTGGCTGCACCTCGACGGACTGTCGTGGCCGGACTGGAGCCGCATCGGCAACAAGATAGAATAATGTGGTTTCAGTCACTATTTGCCCGCTAGAATTGGGCTAGGCTCACGTGTGCAGGGCTGCCAAGCGCTCATGCAGGACCGGAGTTCGTAGCAATGGATCGCCTTTCAAATCAGCGCGGCTATCGGCAACAAGCAGGCATGACCACGCTCGGGCTGCTGATTCTCGTTGCTTTCGTCGGCCTGTTCGCTTTCGCGGCAATCCGACTGACGCCCGTCTATCTCAACTACATGAAAGTCATCGGTGTCGTCGACGGTGTCCGCGACGAGTTCGACGGTCAGAATCCGACGCGCGCTGCGATCCGCAACTCCATCGGGCGACGTTTCGATATCGAGTCGGTGGCGCAGATCTCCGCGCGAGATGTCGAGGTCAAGGCCGTAGACAGCGGTTTCGAGGTCATTGCCGACTACACCCACGCTGCGCCGTTCATCGGCAACGTGTCGTTCGCGGTACACTTCAACAAAACAGCGCTCGTCCGCCGCTAGTTTTTGCTTGTCGGAGGTGCCGCGCGGCGCGTCAGGCAGCGGGCCTCCGGCAGTATTTCGAGCTCCCCGGTTACTGGCGGCCCGGGTCTCGAAACGGCAGTCTCGGGCCGCACAGCGTGCGCGGCGCCGGTAACAATGAAAGAGCGATATATTGGACAAGGCGGCTGCCTGGCTTAAGGCGACTCTCGATTACGAATTCAGCGATCCGGAGCTGCTGGCCGAGGCCCTGACGCACCGGAGCGCGGCTGGCCACAGCAATGAGCGCCTGGAGTTTCTCGGCGATGCAGTGCTCGACGTCGTCGTCTCCGAGGCAGTTTTCCGTGCCGAGCCCCTTGCGGACGAAGGCGACCTGAGCCGGTTGCGCGCGTCGATCGTCCGGGACAAATCGCTCGCCACGGTAGCGGGAGAGTTGGGAATCGGCGATCAGCTCGTGCTGGGCAGCGGTGAAAAGAGGTCCGGCGGCCATCAGCGGGAATCGATACTTGCCGACGCCGTCGAGGCCTTGTTTGGCGCCGTTTATCTCGATGCCGGTTTCGCCGCGGCGCGCGCCGTTGTCCTGCGCGCACTCGGCGACCGCCTCCGGAACCTGCCCGAGGCCGGCGCACTTCGGGACCCCAAGACCCGTTTGCAGGAACGCTTGCAGGCAGCACGACTTGCCTTGCCGACCTATGAGCTCGTCGGTGTGACCGGCAAGGCACACCAGCAGTTGTTCGAGGTGCTTTGCCGGGTTGACGGCCGCGCCTTGCCGACGACGGGTACCGGAACCTCGCGACGCAGTGCGGAACAGCAGGCCGCTCGACGGATGCTGGCGGTGCTCGGCGGAGACGAGCTTGACTGAGGCCGGGTATCGCGCGGGCTATGCGGCCGTCATAGGTCGCCCGAACGTCGGCAAGTCCACGCTCGTCAATGCGCTGGTGCGAAGCAAGGTCAGCATCGTCACCGCGAAGCCGCAGACCACGAGGCACCGGATCCTGGGTATTGCAACGGGGCCCGGCGCACAAATCATATTCGTCGACACACCCGGCCTGCACCGGGATGCGGGCAAGGCCGTGAACCGGCTGATGAACCGGACAGCCGCAAGCGCGCTGGCCGATGCCGACGTCGTCCTGTTCGTGATCGACGCCACCCGCTGGTCGCCGGATGATGACGCGGTCCTGGCACGGCTGGCCGGCGCGCGGGCTCCCGTGATCGCCGTGCTCAACAAGATCGACAAGGTCGAGCCGAAAGAAAAACTTCTGGCGACCCTCGCCCGGCTCTCGTCGCGTTACGCGTTCGCCGAGCTGGTGCCGGTCGCCGCGATCCGGGGCACGAACATCGACACCCTGCGCGCGTTGATACCCGCGTACCTCCCGCCGTCGCCACCGCTGTTTCCCGAGCACATGGTGAGCGACCGTGGGCCTGCCTTCCGCGCCGCTGAAGTCATCCGGGAGAAACTGATGATGACCTTACACCAGGAACTGCCGTACGGTATCAGCGTGCAGGTGGAGCGTTACGAGGAGGCAGGCGCCGGTCTCGAAATAGACGCCGTCATCTGGGTCGAGCGCGACAGCCAGAAAGGCATCGTAGTCGGCAAGGGTGGGCAGCAGCTCAAGCGTGCCGGGCGAGCCGCTCGCCTCGAGCTTCGCGAAGCGACGGGGATGCCCGTTCATCTCGAGCTTTGGGTCAGGGTGCGTGAGAATTGGGCCGATAACGAAGCCGATCTCCAGGCACTGGGCTTCGATCCGGTCTGAAGGCTGGGCGTAATGACGCAGGACAGCCGCCGAGTCGTGCTCCATCCGGGCTTCCTGCTGCATCACCGGCCGTTTCGGGATTCAAGCCTGCTGCTCGACGTGTTGACGAAGGATTACGGCAGGCTGGCTCTCGTCGCACGCGGGGCGCGCTCGGCACGCTCGCGGCTGCGGGGCGTGCTGCGGCCGTTTTTGCCACTGCGGCTGTCCTGGGTGCAGCGCTCGGAGCTCGGCACCCTGACCGGTGCCGAACTCGACGGCCCGCTGCTGGTGCTGTCCGGCGACGTATTGCTTTCGGGGTACTATCTCAACGAATTGCTGTTGCATTTCCTGCATCGCCACGATCCGCAGCCGGAGGTGTACCGGACGTACCGGCAAACGGTCACGGCCCTGGGACACGCCTCAAACACTTCGGCGGTACTGCGCGACTTCGAACTCGAACTCCTGCGCCTCATGGGTTACGGCGTGGTGATGGACGAAGTGCCGGCAAACGACGCCGGACTGCAGCCGGATGCGTTCTACGAATACCGGCCGGAGCAAGGACCGGTGCGCGTGCAACGCAACGAGGGCGGGCTCGTGTTCGCCGGCGCCGACTTGCTCGGTATCCACGCACGGCGGTTCGACGATCCCGGCGTGTTGCGCGCGGCCGGCCGCCTGCTGCGCGCACTCATAAGCCATCATCTTGGCGGCCGCGAACTGAAGAGCCGCAAAGTACTGCTCGATCTCCATCGCGGGCGCGCTAGAATGAGCGGTTCGCAGGATGAGCCCGGAGAGTGAGGCTTGCAGCCAAATGGTATTCAGCTCGGCGTGAATCTCGACCATATCGCGACGGTGCGTCGGGCGCGCGGTACGACGTATCCGCGGCCTGCGGATGCCGTGAATCTGGCGGAAAATGCCGGTGCGGACAGCATCACGGTGCACCTTCGCGAGGACCGGCGCCACATCCAGGACCACGATCTGGCGGAAATCCGCGACCGGCTGCAAACCCGGATGAACCTCGAATGCGCCGTAACGGACGAGATGCTTGCGATTGCGGTACGAACCCGGCCGGCGGATGTCTGCCTCGTCCCGGAAAAGCGCGATGAATTGACGACCGAAGGCGGTCTGGACGTGGCGGGACAGCTCGAGCGGGTGCGCGCAGCGGCCGTGCAACTCAAGGCGGCAGGCATCAGGACTTCGCTCTTCATCGATCCCGAACCGCGCCAGCTCGACGCCGCGCGCGAGGCGGGCGCGCCGGTCGTCGAGCTGCACACCGGGGCCTACGCCGAGGCGCGGGGCCCGGCCCGGACCCTGGAACTCGAGCGGATCCGCGCCGCTGCCGCCTACGGCGACGCACTCGGCCTCGTGGTCAATGCCGGCCACGGTCTGAATTACGAGAACGTCGCGGCGATCGCGCGGATTCCCGAAGTCGTCGAACTGAATATCGGTCATTCGATCATAGCCCGGGCCCTCTTTGACGGCCTGGCCGTCGCGGTCGCGGACATGAAGCGCCGCATGCTGGAAGCGCGCGATGGATGAACTGAGCCGGCCGCTCAACGGCAGAGCGAGCGGATGATTTTCGGCGTTGGTACCGACATTGTCGAACTGGCACGCGTCAATGCCACCTGGGAACGTTTCGGCGAGCGCTTCGTCGACCGGTTATTGATGCCGGAAGAGCTGGCGCTGTTTCGCCGCAGCCGGCAGCCGGTGCGTTTCCTTGCCATGCGCTTCGCCGGCAAAGAGGCCACGGTCAAGGCCATGGGCACCGGTTTCGCACACGGCGTATGGATTCGCGACGTCGGCATCACGAACGATGCGCGCGGGCGCCCGCTGGTGACCTTCTCGGAGCGTGGCCGCCGTGTTTGCGAGCAACTCGGCATTGGCGCAGGTCACGTGAGCCTGACCGACGACGCCGGCCTTGTCATCGCATTTGCCGTCGTCGAGAGAGCAGCGGCAACGGAGTAAGGAATGCACTGTTTTTCCTTCGATATCGAGACCATTCCTGACGTCGAGTTCGGCCGGACCCTGCTTGGGCTCGAGGGCCTCAGCGACGAAGACGTCGTTACCGCCATGACCTTCAGGCGGCAGCAGGCGACAGGCAATGATTTCCTGCCGCTCCACCAGCACCGTATCATCGCGATCTCGGTCGCACTCAGGACCGCCGACTCGTTCCGGGTCTGGAGCCTGGGCGACGAGTCGGCCGGCGAGGAGGAACTCGTACGGCGTTTCTTCGACGGCATCGAACGTTATACGCCGGACCTGGTCTCCTGGAACGGCGGTGGGTTCGACCTGCCCGTCCTGCAATACCGCGCACTGAAACACCGGGTTCGCGCGCCCCGCTACTGGGAATCGGGCGAGCGTGACCGGGAATTCAAGTGGAACAACTATCTCAGCCGCTTCCACTGGCGGCATGTCGATCTGATGGATGTCCTCGCCAACTTCAACAATCGTGCATTCGCAAGGCTCGACGAAATTGCGGTCCTGCTCGGGTTTCCGGGCAAGCTCGGCATGAGCGGCGACAAGGTATGGGACGCGTGGTGCGCGGGCGGACTGCGTGAGATACGCAACTACTGCGAAACCGACGTGCTCAACACCTGGCTCATCTATTTGCGCTTCGAATACATGCGCGGCCGGATCGACGACAGGGAGCTCGAGCGCGAGTTTGCGCTCGTCCGGGCCACGCTCGAGTCGCAAGACCAGCCGCATCTGCACGAGTTCCTTGCGGCCTGGAGGGCCTGCTAGTTGGGGCGGCGTGGCCGGCCCGAGCCGGAGATGGGAACGATCGGTGCCGTAACCCACGACGGTCACGGGATCGTGAGCGCAGAAGGAAAGAAAGTGTTCGTCGCCGGGGCTCTGACCGGTGAACGGGTGAGGTTTTTGCGCCGTAAGCGCAGGCGCAATTACGACGAGGCGGAATTGCTGGAAGTGCTCGAGGCGTCGCCGTCCCGTGTAACGCCCCGGTGCATGGCTTACGGCCGCTGCGGCGGCTGTTCGTTGCAACACGTCGGGGCCGGCGAGCAACGCGCGATCAAGTTTGCGGCTCTGGCCGACAGTCTCGAGCGCATCGGCAAGCTGCGCCCCGCCGCGTGGTTCGAACCTCTGTCCAGCGACGAGTGGCACTACCGTCGTCGTGCGCGGCTTGCGGTCAAGGATGTGCCGAACAAGGGAAGGGTGCTGGTCGGCTTTCGCGAACGCCATGCGCCATTCGTCACCGACATGGCACGCTGCGAGGTCCTGGCGCCGCCGGCCGACGGGTTGATCGACGCGCTGAGCGAACTCGTGGCGAGTCTGTCGATTCGTGCCCGTGTGCCGCAGATCGAGGTGGCGATAGCCGACGATGCAGTCGCACTGGTATTTCGCGTCCTGGACTCGCCGACGGCCGCGGATTGCGAGCAGTTGCAGGCATTTTCGATGACGCATGCGGTCCAGGTGTGGCTCCAGCCCCGCGGACTCGATTCCATCGCGCCGCTCGCACCTGCCACACCGCCGCCGCTCAGCTATGGACTGCCCGGATTCGACATCAGCATGCGTTTCGAGCCGGTCGATTTCATCCAGGTAAATGCCGCCGTCAACGAAAAGATGGTGCAGCGCGCCGTGGAGTTGCTGGCACCATCTCCCGGAGACCGTGTGCTCGATCTCTATTGTGGCATCGGCAATTTCTCCCTGCCCATTGCCCGCCGCGCCGGGACGGTGCTGGGCATCGAGGGGGAACCGGGCCTGGTGATGCGAGCAGGCGCCAATGCAGAACTGAACGGCATCACGAACGCCGGGTTTCGCTGCGCGGACCTATCACAGATCGACGGCCGCGAAGACTGGGTGCGTGCAGGGTGGGACCGGCTGCTGCTCGACCCCGCCCGTACCGGTGCCGCCGGCGTCGTCGCGCAAATGCACCGCATCGGACCGAAGCGCATCGTCTACGTGTCCTGCCATCCGGGCACCCTGGCCCGCGACGCCGGGGTCCTCGTGCACGAGCAGGGCTACCGTCTCGAGGGGGCCGGCATCATCGACATGTTCCCGCACACGGCGCATGTGGAATCCGTCGCAGTTTTCGCTAAAGAGAACAGTTAGTTATTGTGTTTTTCTAAGATTCTACTTATCGTCTGTCCATGTCTCTCGGACCGGTCATGCTGGACATCGACGGCGTCAGCCTGACGCCGGCTGATCGCGACCTGTTGCGTGAGCCCGCCGTCGGCGGCGTCATACTGTTCTCACGGAATTTCCGCTCGGTGTCGCAGGTCAGTGATCTCGTCGCCGAAATCCGCGCGCTCAGGCGACCGCCGTTGCTCGTCGGCGTCGATCATGAAGGGGGACGCGTCCAGCGTTTCCGGGAGGGCTTCACTGCCGTGCCGCCCATGCGCGCGATCGGCCAGCAGTATCGCGATTCGCCGGAAGCGGCACTCGCGCTGGCGCGGCGGGCGGGCTGGCTCATTGCCTCCGAACTGCGGGCGCTGGGCATCGACCTTGCCTTCGCCCCCTGTGTCGACCTCGATTGGGGCAACAGCGAGATTATCGGTGATCGTTCCTTCGGCCGCTCGCCCGAGCAGGTGGCCGACCTCGCTTCAGCATTTGCGCGCGCAATGCGCAGTGCCGGTATGAGCGCGGTCGCGAAACACTTCCCGGGACACGGTGCGGTACTCGCCGATTCGCACCACAAGCTGCCGGTCGACCGGCGCGATTACGGCAGTCTGCTGGATGACATGCGGCCCTACGATCGCCTGATATCGGGCGGCGCAATTGCGGCCGTGATGACGGCACACATTGTCTACGCCGAGATCGATGCGCTGCCGGCCAGCTTTTCGCCATTCTGGATCCAGCGCGAGCTGCGGTCGCGGCTCGGCTTCGACGGGGCAGTGTTCAGTGACGACCTGAGCATGAAAGCCACGGCACGCTTCGGCAGCATGCCGGAGCGTGCACGCCGCGCGCTCGATGCTGGCTGCGATATGGTCCTCATCTGTAACGATCGTCCCGGAGCACGCGCGTCCGTGACGGCGCTGGGAGAGCATTCGAATCCCCTGTCGCTCGTGCGGCTTGCCCGGTTGCACGGCACCGGGGAGGTGCTGTTCGAATCCCTGCAGGCGAGCGAGGAGTGGCAGCAGGCGAAAGCGGAACTCGAGCGCTGGAGCCGCCCCCCGGAGCTCAAGCTGGATGCCTGAGTCCTGCGGCATCATCGTCGGAAGCGGCTTCCGGGGATCACTGTCCGGTGAGACCGCCGGCAGCCGCGAGACGCGCTGGGGTCTCGCATCGGCGCCGCTGGAGCGCGTCCTGCTCGGCGCGGGTTCAGCCTGGGTGCTGGCGCGTCACGGCGAGCACCAGGATATCCCGGCACACGCGGTCAACTATCGCGCGAACGTCGCACTGCTCGCTGCCGCCGGTGTGCGCCGCATCCTCGCGCTCAATACCGTGGGCGCCATTACCACGGCATGCGGGCCGGGAGAGCTTGCCGTGCCGGAACAACTCATCGACTACACCTGGGGACGCGAGCAGACGTATTTCGACGGCGGACCCGACGGCTTGCGACACATCGAGTTCACCAGGCCTTTTTCGGCGTCCTTGCGCTCTGACCTGCTTACGGCAGCAGGACGTGCCGGCGTTGCCTGCCATGCGGGCGGGGTATATGCCGTGACCCAGGGGCCGAGACTCGAAACGGCTGCCGAGATCGACCGGCTGGAACGCGACGGTGCCGACTTCGTCGGCATGACGGCGATGCCGGAAGCGGTACTGGCCGCCGAACTGGGCGTCGAGTATGTGAGCCTTGCGTTGTTGGTGAATACGGCGGCGGGCCGCGGCGCCGGGCCGATTCATAAAGACGTCGAGGCTCATACGGTACGGGCCCGAACTGCCGCGCTCACCGTGCTCGATAGGTTTTTCGGTGGCGGTGCACGAGTCACCGGGCGATCATGACAGGACTACGGGGCAGCGCATGACGGAAGCGGAACGAGAAGTACTCGAGCTCCTGATCGACGGGTGCGGCGAAGCGATACTGCTGATCAAACTTGATCATCCGGATTGGCCGGTGTTGCTGGCGAACCGTGTATACCTGCAACTCGGCGGCGAGGGGCCGACCGGCAAGCCGGTTGCGGACGTCGTCGAAGGCCTGCTCGGGCGGGACCTCGCGCTCGAAATCAGCGAGTCGCTGCGGAGCCGGCAGGAAACGAGTTATCCCGTGGAAATCGGGGGTACGGACTACCTCCTGGTCCTCAAGCCGCTCGCGACGTCCGGCGAGGCGCCAGCGCGCCATGCGGCGATGTACTTTCACGGTGGCGGCAGCGGACGCGGTACGGCGGGCAACGAAACCCAGCATGCCCTGCTGAACGCGAAGCGGCGGATCCGCAACCTCACTCGCGAAGATCCGGTCACGGGGCTCCTGAATGAACGCGCGTTCCGCGAGGTCCTCGAGCATGACTGGGCGGTAGCGGCGCGTGAGCGCGGCACGCTGGCGCTCGTTCTGTTCACACTCGATGACTTCGATGCGTACACGGAAGTGTTCGGCCGCCATGCCGCCGACTCGTGCCTGCGACGCGTGGGGCAGGCCATTCGCCGGTGCCTCAGGCGGGCAAGTGACGTGGTTGCGCGGCTCGACGGCCAGCGGATGGTCGTCCTGTCGCACACCTCGGACGACCAGGCGGTCCGCGATTTTGCAAGCCAGATTTCGACGACGGTCCGCGAGCTCGGCCTGCACCATCCGCGTTCGTCCGTGGCGCGCTTCGTGACCGTAAGCCCTCTTGTCCGTGCCGTCCAGGCCAGCGACGAGCCGGCGACGGCTGCAGAGTTTCTCAACCGGCTGCTTCTGGAAGCGGACGACGGCTGAAGCGCGGGGAGGAAACGCTCTCAGCGCCCGCCAGCCGGGGCGCCTTCGTCCTCGACCCGCGTGACGCGCGCGATGACGCCGAAGTATGGATGATCGAAATAACGGGTCTCTCCGCTCTTCATGATTCGCGTCTCCTCGAGTTCGTAGCGCAAGGGCCCATCAATCGCGGCGCCGTCCCCAGGCTCCGTTACACCAGCCACGCCGCCGCCATCGTAGGGAGCGGTACGGGTGCCCGCCGGCTTCGATTCGCCAAGCGACAGGTCGACACCGAGGTGCAGGAACCGGCTCAGGTTCAGAGACACCGTTCCCTCGAGGCGCTCCGGCGGGGTGCCGAAGCGCTCCAGTGGCAGCGCCGGCATCGTCGCGTCGGGTACGGTCTCCTGGACCCATCCGAAATGCATCAGCGGTTCATACGCCTGCAAGCGTGAAAGCATGCGCCAGGTGTCCTGCAGCTCGAGTTCGTCGCCGGCGAGGATGCGGTAGCGAGGGTCGGCCTCTGCATCGACCATGCCTTCCTCCGCCAGGCTGCGATCATCGAAGACCGGTACGGCGTCCGTCCCTGCGGCGGGTTCCGGGACGAACGCTTCGGTGCCCACCGAGTCGAGTTCCTTGTACGCGAAAATGATGACCTCGACGGTGTAGCGCCGTGCGGTCCCATCCTCGGCCACTTCCGGCTCCTCCTGCGCAAACAAAGCGGCAGGCAGCGCCGCCAGCAATAAGGCATGCAGAAGTCGTCTCATCGTTTGTGGCCCAGGGTTTCCAACAGAGTTTCAATCAGCACAAAGCGCTTCTCGATATCCGAGAGATCGGTTCGAAACTGCAGGCGATGCGAACCCTGCAGGCGATACGTCCGGCTGCTATTTTGCACCAATTGGACGAGCGCGACAGGATCTATATTGCTCTCGTCTCCGAACAGGAGATAACCCCCGGCATCGGCGGCGTCGATCTTGACGATACCGAGCGCCGCCGCACGCTGTTTGATGGCAGCAATGCGCAGCAGATTCTTTGCCGCCGGCGGCAGCAGGCCAAAACGATCGATCAGCTCGACGGCAAGCTCACGCTGTTGCGCCTCCCCGCGACAAGTGGAAATCCGCTTGTACAGGATCAGGCGCAAGTGCACGTCCGGCACGTAGTCTTCCGGCAACAAGGCAGGGACATGCAGATTGATGTCGACGCCGGAATCGAAAGGGGCATCGAGGTCGGGCTCCCGGCCCGCACGCAGGGATTCGACGGCCCGGCCGAGCATGTCCATATACAGCGAGAATCCGATTTCCTGGATCTGGCCGCTCTGTTCGTCGCCCAGGAGTTCGCCGGCGCCGCGAATCTCGAGGTCGTGGGTTGCCAGTGTAAAGCCCGCCCCGAGATCCTCGAGCGAATCAATTGCCTCCAGGCGCTTGATGGCGTCCGCGGTCATCTGCGCTTTCGGCGGGGCGATCAGGTACGCGTACGCACGATGATGCGAGCGCCCGACGCGCCCGCGAAGCTGGTGCAGCTGTGCGAGACCGAGGCGATCGGCCCGGTTGATGATAATGGTGTTGGCGGTAGGCACATCGATACCGCTCTCGATGATCGTCGTGCACAGAAGGAGGTTGAATCGCCGGTGATAGAAATCGAACATCACCTGTTCCAGGTCGCGCTCTGCCATCTGGCCGTGGCCGACGCGGATGTTCGCTTCGGGAACCAGTTTCTCGAGCTGTTCGCGCATTTGCTCGATGTCCTCCACCCGGTTATGGATGAAATACACCTGGCCGCCGCGCTTGATCTCGCGCAGGCATGCTTCGCGGACCACGACCTCGTTCCACTCGCTGACGAAGGTCTTGACGGCGAGTCTTTCCGCCGGCGGGGTCGTGATCAGGGACATGTCCCGCAGACCGCCCAGGGTCATGTTCAGCGTGCGCGGGATAGGCGTCGCCGTCAGGGTGAGTACGTCGATTTCGCTGCGCAGTGACTTGATCACTTCCTTGTGCCGGACGCCGAAACGATGTTCCTCGTCGATAATGACGAGCCCGATGTCGCGAAAGTCTTTCGTGTACTGCAGCAGGCGGTGCGTGCCTATCACGACATCGACGCTGCCCGAACGCATACCGGAAACTATGTCCCGCAGCTGCTTGGTCGACTGGAATCTCGACAGGACTTCGACCCGCACCGGCCAATCGGCAAACCGGTCCCTGAAGTTGTCGCCGTGCTGTTGCGCGAGCAGGGTCGTGGGCACGAGGATTGCGACTTGCTTGCCGCCATGCACGGCAGCAAAGGTTGCCCTGAGTGCTACCTCGGTCTTGCCGAAGCCGACGTCGCCGCAGACCAGGCGATCCATCGGCTGCTCGGACGCGAGATCGCCGAGCACATCGGTGATCGTCGTAGCCTGGTCCTCGGTCAGCTCGAACGGAAACCCGGACTCGAATGCGCGGTAGTCCGATTCGGACCAGGTGTAAGGGTGGCCGGGGCGTGCGGCTCGCCGCGCGTACACGTCGAGCAACTCGGCGGCAACGTCCCGCACGCGCATGGCGGCGCGCTGGCGTGCCCTGGCCCACTGGTCGCTGCCCAGACGGTGCAGGGGCGCCGTTTCGGGTGAGGCGCCGGTGTAGCGCGAGATGATCTCCAGCGCATGCACCGGCACGTACAGCTTGTCGCCGTCTGCGTATTCGAGTTGCAGGAATTCGCCCGGTATGCCGCCGACCTCGAGCGCCACCAGGCCGAGGTAGCGGCCGACGCCGTATTCCGCGTGGACCACCGGTGCACCGGGTTGCAGGTCATTCAGCTGCCTTATGATGGCTTCCGGATCGCGCTCGGAGGCGCGGCGGCGGCGGCGCGTGCGCGGACGCTCGCCGAACAGTTGTTGCTCGCTCACGATCGCAATGTCGGCGTCCGGCAGGAGCACGCCGTCCTCGAGCGGCGCAATCGCGACACCGATGCGCTGCGAGGCGGCGAGGAACGCATTCCAGCCGGCCGAGCGGGCCAGCCCGAGGCCGCGCCCCGACAGCAGCTCGTGAATCTGTTCCCGCCGGCCGGCCGAGTCCGTCGTGAACAGGACTCGCCCCGGGAAGGACTCGAGGAAACTCATCAGGGCGCTGGCCGAATCCTCGTAGCGGGCATCGATCCGGAGCGCGGGCGGCATGCGCACCGGCAGGTTCAATGTTGCTGCCGTGCCGGCGACACTTTGCGCCGAGTAGCGTATACAGGCTGCTGCCCCGATACGCGAGTCGACGTCGTCCGGCGGGAAGAAACTCTCCGCGGAGGAGAGCACGGGGCGTTCGGCATCGAGGCTGCACAGGTCCTGCCGCTCCTCTATTTCCCGCCATGCGTCGGCGAGGATGTGCGTGAGTCCCTCGGGCGCGAACAGGATCGAGTCGCGCGGCAGGTAATCGAGCAGGTTGCTCGTCGCGTCGAAAAACAACGGCAGGTAATATTCGATGCCGCCATGGGCTATGCCCTCGGATACTTCGCGGTAGACGCGTGATTTGCCCGGCTGGCCCTCGAAGCGCTCCCGGTAGCGGCTGCGAAACGCCTGTATGTCTGCGGCGTCCAGGGGGACTTCCCTGGCCGGCAGCAGCCGTACGGCATCGAGCGTCTCGCCGGACAGCTGCGTATCCGGCGAAAAACAGCGCAGCGATTCGATTTCGTCGTCGAGAAAATCGATGCGGATGGGTTCGCCGGAACCCATGGGAAACACATCGATGAGCGAACCCCGCACAGCGAACTCGCCGTGCTCACGGACCTGTGGCACACGGTAGTATCCGCTGCTCACCAGGGAATCGACGAATGCGTCGCGAGTGAGCCGCTGGCCGCGGGCCAGCGCCATGGAACGCGCGGAGACGTAGCCTGTCGGCGGCAGCCGCTGCAGCAGCGCAGGCGCCGAGGCAATGAGTACGCCGCGTTCGAGCCCGGGCAATTGCGCCAACACGCGGAGGCGCTGCGAGATGATGTCCTGGTGAGGTGAAAAACTGTCCCACGGCAGCGTTTCCCACTCGACGAAATGCAACACGTCGAAGGCGCCGTCGGCAAAAAATCGAATCTCGGCTTCGAGCCGATCCGCTTGCCGCGGATCCTCGGCGAATACGCAAACGGGTCGATCGAACGTCAGCGCCGACTCGCTGATGGCAAGCGCCACGCTGGCGCCGAGCAGCCGCCCCCATGCGAGTGGCCTCCCGGGCTCGGGCGCGCGGATGGACTGTGGCAGGAGAACGGTGGTCGCGGCTTGTTCGGGAGCGGTCACGGCGGCAGTCGGAGACGGGCGGCCGGCGATTATAAGAAAATGCGCGGGCCACATGCACGCCGGGCACGAAAAAGCCGGGCCATCCGGCCCGGGCGAAACCGATAGGGATGCGGGCCTAGCGCTTGCGCACGGCGTGGATTACGCGGTCATACTCGAAATAGACGATGAAATGAGCGTACTCCCAGCGGGCGATCGGCGGATCGCCGACGGGCGCAATCTTCGTGACCGGCGCGCCGAAGGCCGCCTCCACGCTCGCCTGCGTCGTGCCTGAGGCCGGGCGGCCGTCGCTTGCGGCGCCACCGGTGCCTTGCATATCCAGGTTTTGCGCAAGCGCGGCATTGCCAAGGCCGCCGGTCACGGCCAGGAGAATCAGTTTGGAAATCACGATAAAGCGTGGGGCCATGAGAAATCTCCGGATCGATCCCGGTCCGCCGCTGCCGCCGGCCGGGACAAAACAGCTGTACAAACAGGTTTTTACACCGGCGCGACGGCTTTGCGCGTGATGGCGGTCACAGAATTCCGGGCCCGTGTGCGGCCGTCATCTGTGGTTTAATCCCTGCCGATGCTGAGAGCCCATGAACTGTTCGTCGGATTGCGTTATCTGCGCGCGAAACGGCGCACGCGTTTCGTTTCGTTCATTACCCTTATTTCCCTGCTCGGGATTGCCCTGGGCGTCGCCGCACTGATCGTGATCCTGTCGGTCATGAACGGATTCGAGGGGGAACTCAGGAGCCGGCTCCTCAGCATGTCCGCGCACGGCTCGGTGAGCCGCCCCGGGGGACCGCTGGAGGACTGGCGCGCACTCGCGGATCTCGTCGAGGCGGCGCCGGGCGTCGTCGCGGCAGCACCGGTCGTGAGCATGGAGGGAATGCTGGCTGCCGGTGGCGATCTCGAAGCGGTGCTCGTGCAGGGTATAGACCCTGCGGCGGAAACCCGCCTGTCGGGCGATACGATAAATCTCGTAGAGGGGCGGCTGGACGCGCTCACGCCCGGCGACCGGGGCATCATCCTCGGCCGGCTTCTCGCCTACGACGTCGGCGCGCGCTTGGGCGACGGCATCGTGTTACTGATCCCCCGCCCGGTGGGCGACGGTACGATGGAACCTGCGCTCGAGCGATTTGTCATGCGCGGCGTTTTCGAAGCCGGGTTGCAGGAACTCGACGAAGGGCTGGCACTCGTCAATGTCAGCGATGCTGCAAGTGTGATGGATCTCGGTGACGCAGTGCACGCGGTACGATTCAGGGCCGCGGACGTGATGGCTGCTCCCGCGATCGCAGCTGAAATCCGTGGCCGGGTGGACGGCGTACGAACGAGTGACTGGACGATCGAGAACGAAAGCTATTTCCGCGCCATTCGGCTCGAAAAGATGATGATGTCGCTGTTGCTGTCGCTGATCATCGGCGTCGCAGCCTTCAATATCGTTGCCAGTCTGGTGATGGTCGTCACCGACAAGACGACCGACATCGCCGTGTTGCGAACGCTCGGTATGCAACCGGGCGGAGTCGTGCGCGTGTTTTTCGTGCAGGGTGCCGTGATTGGCTGGACTGGTGTGCTGATCGGCGTCCTGCTGGGCGTATTGCTGGCGTTCAATGTGCCGACGCTCGTGCCCGTGCTCGAGCGTGCTTTCGGCTTCCAGATCATGCCGGGCGACGTGTACTACGTGACGCGTATTCCATCGCGGCTGGATTGGGGTCACGTCTCCATCATCGCGGTCGCCGCGTTGCTGCTGACGTCGCTCGCGACGCTGTATCCGGCGCGCCGGGCCGCGCTGGTCAATCCCGCGGCTGCGCTGAGATACGAATGATGCCGGTTCCCTACGAGTGGTGGATCGGCAGGCGCTATGTCCGCGCCCGAAGCAGCAATCGCTTCGTTTCGCTGATCTCGGCGATTTCGATGCTCGGGATTGCGATCGCCGTAATGGTGCTGATCGTCGTTTTGTCCGTCGTGAACGGATTCGAACGGGAGCTCAAGGATCGTCTGCTTGCGATGACCTCGCACGCGTCGATCGAAGGCACCGACGGCCGGCTCCCGGATTGGCAGGCCATTGCGGCGGTGGCTGCGGCAAATCCGCGGGTGGCGGGCACCGCCCCGTATATCGACGGCCAGGCACTGCTCGTGGCCGGCGAATTCCTGAGCGGCGCCGAGATACGTGGCATCGATCCGGGACGCGAGGACGCCGTCTCCGGCATTTCCGGCGTGATGACCGCGGGACGCCTCGACAGCCTGTCGGCAGGCGCGTTCAACGTCGTGCTCGGCATCGAACTTGCGACGTCCCTCGGTGTGAACCTGGGCGACAAGGTGACGGTGACGCTCGCCGAGGGCGTGGTCACGCCGGCCGGCGTCGTGCCTCGAACGAAGCGTTTTACGGTCAGCGGCATCTACCGTATCGGCATGTTCGAATTCGACCGAAGACTGGCCTTCATCAGTCTGCAGGATGCGGCGCGCCTTTACCGCCGCGGCGAATCGGTCAGTGGCGTGCGCCTCGCGGTGCGGGATGTTTTTGCGGCGCCGGACATCGTGCGCGAGGTCGCGATCGAGAGCGGCCGCCTCGTGCTCGTGACCGACTGGACCCGGCGGCACGTCAATTTCTTCCGCTCGATCCAGATCACTAAATCGATCCTGTTCGTGATCCTGCTGCTCGTCATCGCGGTGGCGGCGTTCAATATCGTGTCGACGCTGGTCATGGTGGTGAAGGACAAACAATCCGACATCGCCATCCTCCGGACGATCGGCGCGAGACCCGCCGGCATCGTGCGCATATTCATGACCCAGGGCAGCATCATTGGTATCGTCGGCACCCTCGTCGGCGTCGGCGCGGGCACGCTGCTCGCGGCCAATCTCGAAAGCGTGGTCGGGTTCCTCGAATCGGCGTTCGGCATCAAATTCCTGGCAGCAGATGTGTATTTCATCAGCGACCTTCCGTCGGAACCGCGTTCAGGAGACGTCCTGCGTATCGCCGCGATTGCGCTCGTACTGGCGCTGTTGTCGACGCTGTACCCGGCATGGATGGCGGCGCGTACCGTGCCGGCCGAGGCGTTGCGTTATGAATGACATGCGGGCCGCCCCGGTCCTCGAATGCCGCGCGGTCGCGCGGCGCTTCCGGGAAGGAAATACGGTACTCGAAGTACTGCGCGACGTGAATTTTACGGTTGCCCCGGGCGAGCGGGTTGCGATCATCGGCGCGTCCGGTTCCGGCAAGACGACGCTGCTGCAGATATTGGGCGGCCTGGACAACCCGGATGAGGGGGAAGTGCTGGTTGCCGGGCTCGCCATGCACAACGGCAGCGAAGTGCGGCGTGGCGATCTGCGTAACCGGCATATCGGGTTCGTCTACCAGTTTCACCACCTCCTGCCGGAATTCACGGCGGCAGAAAACGTGGCGATGCCCTTGCTGATCCGCCGCCTCCCGAAGGCCGATGCACTGGCGCAGGCCGAGGCGCTGCTCACGCGCGTCGGGCTCGGCGAGCGGCTGACACACAAACCGGGAGAACTGTCCGGCGGTGAACGGCAACGGGCGGCCGTCGCCAGAGCACTGATCACGGAACCCAGTCTCGTGCTGGCCGACGAGCCGACCGGGAACCTGGACGCGGGCAACGGACGACACGTATTCGACCTGATGCTGGAGCTCAACCGCGAGCTCGGTACGAGCCTCGTGGTCGTGACGCACGACCTGTCGATCGCCGGACGCATGGACCGTGTGCTCGTCCTGGAAAACCGACGCCTGTCCGAGAAACCCGCGCTGCCGCGCCAGGCATGAACCTCCGCACACCGGCCGGCGGGCCGTCCGCGCTCATTCGTCGGGACGGCGGCGGGAGCGCTTCTTCTGTTTGTAATCGCGCAGGGAAGCGCGCCACAGCAGGTCGAGGACGACGTACCCGATGAGCGCGCTTGCCGTACCGAGCAGCAGGCAGCCGAGCGTCAGCGGTTGCCAGATGGTGACGAACTTTTCCGTGAGCCAGTCCAGCGACATCTCGAAGTCGAACGCAAGCGGCGGGGTGCCGAGCAAACGCCGTCCCAGCTGATACGCGGCAAAGTACATGGGGTACATCGTCAGCGGATTGCTGATGAAGGTCGTGAGCACCGTGACCGGGATGTTGATGCGCAAGGCCAGCGCGGCGAATGTGCCCCACAGCGGATGTCCGGGGAACGGCAGCCATCCGATGAAGAGCCCGACCGCGAACGCCGGCACGGCGGTGCGGCGCCGGATTCCCCAGTAGCGGGGTTCGTGCATGAGATGCCGGAAGGGGGCGAGCAGGCGGCTGTCGCGGACCTGGTGGCGCTTTATGGCAAATTTTCGGAAGAATCGCCGTGGCATCGCTGGCGCTGGTCCTCGATGATCGGGTACTGCGGGAAGCGAGCTGCCGGAGCCGCGCCTGACGCCCATGCTGCGCGCGAGCCTGTGCCTGTTGGCCGGCATGCTGGTGCCGCAGCTTAGCAGCTTTCCCCGCTATGCCGATCTGTTTGCGGACGGAAATGTCGTGCAGGTTTCGCCGGCTCTCGGGCTCGCGGCGACCGCCGCTGTGCTCTTATCGGCGGGCGCAATGTCACGATCTTGCCGGCGTGCTTTCTGCTGGGCGGTGGCCGGCATCGCGCTGTTTTGCGTTGATGCCGGGTTCGTCAGGGCAGCGTGGTTGCCGGCGGCCTATGCCGGCGACAGTCTGCCGGTGCTCGTGCGGATCGTCGATTTTCCGCGCGAGAGCGCCGCCGGCACGAGCTTCACGGCGGTCCGACGGGACGATTCGCGCGTGCCGCGGCGCCTCCGCCTGACGTGGTTCGATGCACCCGTCAGCCTGCGCATGGGGGACATCTGGCAGTTCGAACTGCGCCTGAAGCCGCCGCATGCCGCACGCAACCCCGGCACGGCCGACATCGGCAAGTGGCTGTTTCGGGAACGGATCGGCGCAAGCGGCTACGTGGTGAGCAGCGGCCGCAACAGGCTTCACGATTCCGGGACTCATCGCCCTCTCGGACAGCTCCGCCAGCACTTTGCGGAACGCGTGCAGCAGGTCGTCGCCGATCGGGACGCAGCGGCGGTACTGGCCGCCCTGGTTGTCGGCACGCGCCACCTGCTCACTGACGAACAGTGGGAGCGTTACGCAATGACCGGCACCAGTCACCTGATGGCTATCTCGGGCCTGCACATCGGGCTTGCGGCGGGTGGCGCCTATATCCTGCTCGCCGCGTTGTTCGGCTTGGCGGGCGGCCAGCGCAACGTGCATACGCCGGCGATGTGCATTGCGCTGGTTCTCGCCTGTGCCTATGCCGCGGTGTCCGGGTTTGCCGTGCCGGCCCGGCGCGCGAGCCTGATGTTCGGCTTCGTCGTGTTCGCGGTGCTGGGCCGCCGCGAGGCGTACGCATCGCGGATTCTTGCAGCGGCGGTCATCGTGGTGTTGATCGCCGACCCGCTGGCCGTAATGGCGCCCGGCTTCCTGCTGTCCTTCGCGGCGGTGGCACTGCTGCTCTGGATTGCCCGGGGGCGGGCGCGGGCGTCGAATGGCCTGTGGGCCCGCGCCCGCAATGCCGCGGGCAGGCTGATTGCGTTGCAATGCGCGTTACTGCTCGGGCTGGCACCGCTGACGGTGCTGTTGTTCGACCGCATTTCTCTGGCAGCCCCGGCCGTCAATCTCGTTGCCGTACCCTTGTTCAGCCTGTGCACGGTGCCGCTCGCGCTGCTGGGATTTATTCTCGATGGGCCGCTCGCCACCCTGGGCGACGGGCTGTTGCGGGCCAGCGCGGCCAGCATCCGCGGGCTGGAACACGTGCTCGGGTGGGTCGCGCAGCAGGATGCTGCGGCCCGCACAGTCCCTGCCCGCGAAGGTCTCGCGTGGCTGTGCCTCGGCCTGCCTCTCCTGTGGGCCTTGCCGCGGCGCTGGCCCGGGCGCGGACTGGCCTGGCTCGGTCTGGCCGGCCTGCTGGCACTCCGGCCCCCGCCGCCGGAACCGGGCTGTATCGAACTCACGATGCTCGATGTCGGTCAGGGTCTCGCCGTTGCCGGCCGCACCGCGAATCACGCCCTGCTTTACGACACGGGCCCGGCTTTCCGCAGTGGCGGTACCGCAGCGGAGCACGTCGTGCTGCCGTTTCTCGCCCACCGCGGCATCGACCGCCTGGATCGCATCGTAATCTCGCACTCGGATCTCGACCATGCGGGCGGGCTCCGGGTAATCGTCGACGCGATCAGTGTTCGCTATATCGAATCCGGCGATGCCCTGGCCCTGCCCGATCGCGCAATCGGCCGCTGCCGCACGGGCGAGGCGTGGCAGTGGGACGGAGTCCGCTTCACGGTCCTCTACCCGCCCCCGGACAGCCCGCTCGATCGCAACGATGCCTCCTGTGTCCTCCTGATCGAGGCGGGCGACCGGCGCATGTTGCTCGCCGGTGATATCGAGGCGCCGGCCGAAGCCCGGCTCGTGCAGGCACGCGTGTTGCCGACCGTCGACGTAACGACAGTGCCGCATCACGGGAGCCGCAGCTCGTCGACCGTTCCCTATCTGCGCTCGCTGAACGCGCGTTACGCCCTCGTATCCGCAGCTCGCCACAACCAGTGGGACTTCCCGAAACCCGACATCGTGGAACGCTGGCGCAACGTGGGCGCCCGGGTACTGAACACCGCGGAGGCCGGAGCGATTCGCATCGAGATGTGTTCAGCAGAGAGCGCGAGCCTCGTCGAGGCGTATCGTGTCGACGAACGTCGGTTGTGGGACGCGGCGCCTGATGCGCACGGGGTAATTGACGATCGCTTCTAGTATATTCCGGGTTTTCGCGGGGGCGTTTGCATGGTCGAAATAGTCAAGTCCGGCGGCTGGCTGATGGCGCCTATCATCTTGTGCGCGATCATAGCGCTCGGAATCATCCTGGAGCGCTTCTGGACACTGAGGCCGAAGCGGGTGATCCCGGAGGACCTGACAAGCAAGGTGTGGGGCTGGGTCAAGAAAGACCAGCTCGATCAGAAGCAGATCCAGAGCCTGCACCAGGGATCACCGCTCGGGCAGATTCTCGCAGCCGGCCTTATCAATCGTGACCGCGAACGGTCCGTGATGAAAGACACAATCGAGGATACGGGCCGGCACGTCGTGCATGAGCTCGAGCGCTACCTGGAGACGCTCGGCACCATCGCCGCGATTTCCCCGCTGCTCGGCCTGCTCGGCACCGTCATCGGCATGGTGAAGGTGTTCTCGGCGATAACGACCCATGGCGTCGGTAACCCGACCGTCCTCGCCGGCGGCATCGCCGAGGCCCTCATTACGACGGCGGCGGGCCTTACGGTGGCCATTCCGGCACTCATCGGCTACCGCTATTTCCGAAACCGTATCGACACCCTGGTCGTGACGATGGAAAAAGAAGCGATCAAGCTGGTGGAGGCCCTGCACCGCCGGCAGGAGCGGGGACTCGAATGAGACTCAATCTGCGGACCCGTCCCCAGCCGGAAGTCAACCTGACATCGCTGATCGACGTGGTGCTCCTGTTGCTCATTTTTTTCATGGTCTCGACGAGTTTTGTCAAGCAGTCGCAGATCGAGATCCGGCTTCCGGAGACCGATAGTGACGAGCAGGTCGAAGAGCCGCCGGCCGCTATCGACATCATGATTACGGAGACCGGTACCGTATTCATCAACGGCCGCGAGCTCATCAATAACCGGCCGGAAACCATTCGCAATGCGTTGCAAAAGGTCTCCGGCGGTGACAGGAGCCTGCCTCTCACGATCAGTGCCGACGCGAACGCGCGGCACCAGGACGTCGTGACGTCCATGGATGTCGCCGGGCGGCTCGGATTTACGCAAATCAATATCGCCACCGTCAATGACCCGACGGACGCCGAACCGTAGTGGCGGCGTGACGAGGCCGGCCAACTTTCGGGTGCGCGTCGTCTATGGGCGCCTGTGGCAATACGTCATGCCGCACAAGCTCATCGGTCTGGTGGCCGCCCTTTCCATGGCGGCCACCGCGGCTGTCGAGGGCGGCCTGGTCTGGCTGCTCGAGCCGCTGCTGGACGAAGGCCTCAGCACTGACAGCCTGCAGGCTTCGTCCTGGATTTCCCTGGCGTTCGTCGGCATGTTTTTCCTGCGCGGCGCCACGGGTTTCGCGACGGAATTGTCACTCGGCTACATCGGTCGCTCGGTCATCAGCTCGTTGCGGCGCCAGGTCTTCGAAAAGTACCTGACGCTTCCGGCAACTTTTTTCGATCGTCATGCCGCCGGCCCCCTGCTGTCCCGGATGACCTATAACGTCGAGATGGTGGCCGAGTCGGTCACCAGCGTCGTAACGATCGCGATTCGAGACGTGCTGACGGTAATTGCCGCCATTGCCGTCATGTTGTACCAGAGCATCTTTCTGTCCTTGTTCGTGACATTCCTTTTCCCCGTGATTGCGCTGCTCGTGCGGGTACTGGGTATTGCATTCCGGCGCTATTCCGGCCGCATCCAGGATTCGGTGGGCGAGGTCACGCAGGTCACGGACGAAGTCATACGCGGCAGCTGGGTGGTAAAGGCGTTTCGTGGCTACGAGTACGAACAGGCGCGGTTTCATGCCGTGGACGACCGGAATCGTCGGCAGAATCTCAAGCTGATCCGGGTGCGGGCGCTCGGAGTCGCCGTGACCCAGATCCTGTTCGGGATCGGGGTCGCGGCCGTCATCTACGCTGCGAGCTACCAGTATCAGCAGGACGCGCTCACGGAAGGCAAGTTCATTTCGTTCTTCAGCGCGATGATGCTGATGCTCCAGCCGATAAGGCGCATCACGAACATCAGTGCGACGCTGCAGCGCGGTGTCGCCGGCGCGGACAGCCTGTTTCGGGTCATCGATGAGGACGATGAACCCGACACCGGCGCCGTCGATGCAGGTCGCTTGCGTGGCGAGGTCGAGTTTCGTGATGTGCGCTTCGCTTACGGTGCGGACCAGAGTCCGGTGCTGGATGGCGTCTCGATCCGCGTCGGTGCGGGGCAAACCCTGGCGATCGTCGGCCATTCGGGCAGCGGCAAGTCGACGCTCGCAAGCCTGTTGCCCCGGTTTTACGATCTCGACGGCGGGGATATCCTGCTCGACGGGCGTCCGATTCGCGATTACACGCTCAAAAGCCTGCGTGACAACATCAGCCTCGTAAGCCAGGACGTCGTCCTGTTCAATGACACGATCGCCAATAACCTGGCGTACGGCGAGCTGAACAGCAGCAGTGCGGAAGACGTGCGGAAGGCGGCCGACGCAGCGCATGTCAGCGATTTTGCCGACAGTATGCCGAACGGACTCGAAACGCCGGTCGGTGACCGCGGCATCCTGTTGTCCGGCGGACAGCGCCAGCGCATCGCCATTGGCCGCGCGTTATTGAAAAACGCGCCCATACTGATCCTCGACGAAGCGACGTCCGCGCTCGATTCGAAGTCGGAGCGGCGCATCCAGGACGCGCTCAGTGCGCTGATGAAGAATCGTACGACGCTGGTGATCGCACATCGACTGTCGACCGTCGAACGCGCCGATCAGATCGTGGTGCTCGATGCGGGCCGGATCGTCGAGGCGGGCCGGCATGCGGAACTGCTTGCCGCCGACGGCCACTACGCTGCGTTGTACCGGATGCAGTTCAGCGACGGGTAATGCAAGGCCCCCTCTATCGATGGCTGCAGAGCGCCTGGTACGAAGGCGGGGCGGGGCGCTGGCTGCTGCTGCCCTTGTCCGGCGTGTTCTGGTTCATCGTCATGATTCGCCGCTTCCTGTACGCGTCGGGATTGCTGCGCGCCGTGCGATTGCCCGTGCCCGTCATCGTGGTCGGCAATCTTACGGCCGGCGGTACCGGCAAGACGCCGGTCACGATCTGGCTCGCGGAGGCACTGCGGGCGCGCGGCTTCAGCCCCGGCATTGTCAGCCGCGGTTACGGCGGCAGCAAATCCGCGTCGCCCATGCGGGTCGACGGCAGGAGCGACCCTGCGACCGTAGGGGACGAGCCGGTGCTGCTCGCGCGTCGCACCGGCTTGCCGGTTTGTGTCGATCGCGACCGGCTGCGGGCCGCGGAGATGCTGGTCGAGGACGGGGTCGATATCGTCATCGCGGACGACGGCCTGCAACACCTGCGGCTCGCACGCGATTACGAAATCTGCGTGATCGACGGCCGTCGCTGGCTGGGGAATCGCTTGTTGTTGCCGGCCGGACCGCTGCGCGACTCGCCGGCAAGGCTGTTCGAGGTCGACCAGATCCTGGTAAACGGGCGGTACTCGCAGTGTTGTGAATCGGCGGCCGAACAGAACGCGATCGTGTTTGAACTGCTTGCCGACGCGGCACGTCGTTTGAACGGCAGCCTGACACGGCCGCTCGCCGATTTTTCCGGGACGACCGTGCACGCGGTAGCGGCGATCGGCAACCCGGAGCGCTTCTTTGCCGAGCTGCGCGCCCGGGATATTCAGGTCATCGAGCATGCCTGGCCCGATCATGCCGCGTTGGACCTCGCCACTCTGTCCTTTGCCGACAACTTCGCTATCCTCATGACGGAAAAGGACGCCGTCAAGGTCGGCAGCCACGCAGACGATCGCTACTGGTTCGTCCCCGTGAGCCTTGTCATCGATCCGGCGCTGGCATCCCCCTGGCTCGCCCAGGTGGAAACCCGCATGAAGGCGGTTCGCGGATAAACATGAAGCCATTTGTCGTAGTCATCCCTGCGCGCTACGCGTCGACCCGGCTCCCCGGCAAGCCGCTGCGGTTGATACGCGGCAAACCGATGTTGCAGCATGTCTGGCATCGCGCCAGGGAAAGTGGTGCCGGCGAGGTGGTGATCGCGACCGACGACGAGCGCATCGTGGCCGCAGCGGAGGCATTCGGCGCGCTTGTTTGCATGACCGGCGAACGACATCGCTCCGGAACCGAGCGCATCGCAGAAGTCGCCGATCTGCTCGACTGGGACGACAGCACTATCGTGGTCAATCTGCAGGGCGATGAGCCGGCCATGCCGCCTGCGTTGATCGATCAGGTTGCCGGGCTCCTCGTCGCGTCGAATGCAGATATTGCGACGCTCGCTTCGCCGCTTTTGTCACAGGCCGACTTCGAAAACCCGAATGTCGTCAAGGTCGTGCGAAACCAGGACGGCGACGCGTTGTATTTCAGTCGCGCCGCGATCCCTTATGCACGCGATGCGGCGCACGCGGGGCAGGCACGCGATGCAGCGCTGCATCACCATGGCCTTTACGCCTACCGCTGCGGGGTGCTCCGCCGGCTGGTTGCGAGCGCGCCGTCGCCATTGGAAATTGCGGAGCAGCTCGAACAGCTGCGAGCCCTTTCGGAAGGCCTGCGCATCCGGGTCGGCGTCCCGCTGACCCGGCCGGGACGAGGTGTCGATACAGAAGCCGACCTCGAGGCGGTCAGCACCGAACTTGACTAGAACCTATCTCGCAATTTCGAGGTCGCGGCCTCGAACAACTACGAGACAGGCTCTAATGTTCCTGTTCGGCCGTGGGAGGCTCGAGAAGCCCGGGGTCCGCATCGACCGGTGCATCGAGCGCGTGCAGAAAGGCTTCGAGGTCGTCGAGCTCCCAGCCCGCAAGACCGAGCGGTTTGGCCTCGTTGTGCCCGATGACCGCGCCGGGCGCCGTATTGTAGTGATCGAGCACCTCGGCGAGCGTCGCAAACTGTCCCCGGCTCTGGAATGGCGCGGTGTCGCCGAGGTTGCGCAGGGACGCTGTGCGCGTCGCGCCGATAAGCTCGCGGCCGCGGCGCGCGAAGTCGAGTTCGGGGCAATTCCTGGCGGAGTCGCTGCTGAAGGCGCCCGCGCAGTTGAACGGGTCCGCGAGTGCCCTCTGTACGCCGTCGGCCCGGCCCCGGTCCGGCAACAGGCCCGGCGGTGGCAGCAGGCCGGTATTGTGGAATTCGTTGTTCGTAAACAGCGGCCCGTTGTGGCATTGCGTGCACGCTGCGGCACCGATGAACAGGCGCAGCCCGCGGAGTTCCCGCGACGACAGGTGCGATTGCTCAACCGGATCGCCGCCCGCGTCGAGATGTGCGGCATACGCGTCGAAGCGTGTCGTGCCGGGCATCAGTTGCCGCTCGTACGCGGCGAGTACCTTGCCGACGTTCGCGAACACGCGATCCGTCTCCGCGGGCGATGCCGGCAGGGGGCCGAACAGGCGGGCGTAACGGCGACGGTAACCCGGATCGTCCCGCAGGACTTCTGCCACGCGCGCGCGCGTCGTACCGTGCTCGTTTCTCGCCTCGAGCGGTTCGAGGGCCTGTGCCCACTGGCTGTCTTTTCGCCCGTCCCAGTAATACCAGGGACTGTATGCGGTGCCGACGATACTCGGCGTGTTGCGCAGGGCGATGCCGAGCGCAACGGCCCTCGGCAGGCCGTCGGTGAAGCGCCGTTCCGGCTGGTGGCAGTGCGCGCAGGCGATAAGTCCATTCGCGCTCAGGCGCCGATCGAAAAACAGGCGATGGCCGAGTGCAACGGCCTGCGGATCGTCAGCCACCGCATTGCTGGGGTCCGGCGGGAGCGGCGGCAGAGCGGCTATCCAGAGCGAGCGAATCTGCGTCAGTTCGGCGGGCGACCACGGCGCCGGCGGCGCGTAGCGGTGCCAGCCGTATCCCGCGATGCCGGCCAGTGCAGCCGCGAGTACTGCGAGCGAGCAGACGAATTGAGGCCGGCGCACAGACTGCCCTACAGGGTGAACCGGACCGTCACGCGGTCCCGGTGCATGCCGTCGTCGATCGTGAGAATGAGCACCCAGTCGCCGGGCATGTGGAATCGCAGGCCGGAGATCCGGTAGCGGCCGTCGCCGAGTTCAACGGCCTTGGGTACGGTCGGAAGTCCATGGTCGTGGACGGGCATGCCGCCTTCGACGGACACGGCGGCCGCACTGACCGGGCTTCCGGTGCGGTCTCGAAGCGTGATGTCCCAGTGATGCATGCGGTTGATGACGAGGGGATTGAGCGACGGGGCGATCTCCAGAGCGTAGCGACCGGTGTCGTCGACCGCCAGCTCGCCGGCCACCGCGTCGCCGGTGGCGAGCGCCAGCAGGACGAGCGGCAGCAGCGCAGCCGTTCCGGGGAATCCCCGCCGCCAGAATACGTAGTTGAGCTGCAGCAGCAGCAGCGCCACGAGGAGCCATGGCCAGGCCCCGACGTTACCGGTCCCGACACTGAAGGGAAATACGGCCGTGTAGGTACGGCCCGGTTCTGCGCCGCCGGCGGTAACGATGCCGATAAACTCCCCGTCGGCGTCGAACTCGTGCAGGAGCGTATAGACGTCCGGCACGGTGACGGGCGCCTCGTAACGTAAGGTAACGGCGTCGAGGTCCGGCAGCGCTTCGACGTCGGCGAGGCGGGCAAAACTGCCTTTGCCCGTCGTGTTGCGAATGATACGAAAGCCGACGGGCGCGCTGTTCAAGCCATCGTGCAGATATTCCATCACGAACACGCTTTCGCCCCGGACCGGGATGTCTTCGCAATATTCGCGGTGTCCGCTCGCGGTCGGCACATAGATCTTGAAATGCGCTTTAAGGTAGCCGATGTTGATAACGCAGAGATCATTCTCGGCGACGACTCCGCCATGCGCCGCTGCCAGGACCGGCAGCCAGGCGGCGAGCAGGGCGAGTTTGCCGGACCCGCGGCGTCGCGCCGGGACGTTCATTCCTGTTCTCCTGTGCGTAGCGCCCATTTGTAACCGCTCAAATCGTGGACTTGCTTGTCCTGCGGTGAGCTTGCCGCCAGGTCACGCTCTGTTCCGACATTAGCACGACCGCACACCGGGCGGCATTTGCCCTGAAACGCAACCGGATGCTCGTTCGACACGTCGTCTGTCGGTACAAACTTTACCGACCGGATAGTACCTGGATGTCATGGACGAAGGCGACGTCATGCTCCGTACACTGTCTGGCTTGCGGAACAGAAAAAACGGTTTAAGCTGCTTTAGCCGTTTCACTCGGCCCCCTCAGCGGAGTCCCCAGAATGAAAAAGAAACCGTTCCATATGCTCGTTTTGGCTGTCCTGTTCGCAGGCTCATCTGTATGCGCGCAATCCACTTCGAAACCGAACATCTTGGTCATCATGGGGGATGATATCGGCTGGTTTAATCCCAGTGCATACAACAGTGGCATCATGGGTTACCGCACGCCGAATATCGATCGCATTGCCGCCGAAGGCGCGCGGTTCACCGACTGGTACGCCCAGCAGAGCTGCACCGCCGGTCGTGCGGCATTCGTAACGGGGCAGTCGCCGATTCGCACAGGCCTTACCAAGGTCGGACTGCCGGGCGCAGACATCGGGCTGAGCGACAAGGACCCGAGCATCGCGGAGTTCCTGAAACAACTCGGTTACGCAACCGGGCAGTTCGGCAAGAATCATCTCGGGGACAAGGACGAATTCCTTCCCACCAACCATGGTTTCGACGAGTTCTTCGGCAACCTGTATCACCTGAATGCGGAGGAGGAACCAGAGAACCCGGACTATCCCAAGAACCCCGAGTTCAAAAAGCGCTTCGGACCGCGAGGCGTGATCCATTCGTACGCCGACGGGCGCGTCGAGGACACAGGTCCGCTGTCGAAGGAGCGTATGGAAACGGTGGACGAGGAGTTCCTCAGCGGCGCACTCGATTTTATGGAACGCCAGACGCAGGCCGGCAAGCCATTCTTCTGCTACTTCAATTCCACGCGCATGCACGTCTTCACGCACCTGAAGCCGGAAAGCGAGGGCAAGACCGGGCTCGGCGTCTATCCCGACGGTATGGTCGAGCATGACGGCCACGTCGGAAAGCTACTGGAAAAGCTGGACGAACTCGGTATAGCCGACAAAACGATCGTGGTCTACACCACCGACAACGGCGCCGAGGTCTTCACCTGGCCGGACGGCGGCACCACCCCATTCCGGGGCGAGAAGGCGACCAACTGGGAAGGCGCCTTCCGCGTGCCGACGATGATCCGCTGGCCCGGCGTCATCGAGCCCGGCAAAGTGATCAACGACATGGCGGCGCACGAGGATTTCATTCCGACGTTTGCCGCAGCCGCGGGCGAACCGGAGCTGGTCGAGAAGGTCAGGAAGGGCTACACCGCGAACGGGAAGAAGTTCAAAGTACACCTCGACGGCTACAACCTGTTGCCATTCCTCAAAGGCGACGTGCAGGAATCGCCGCGCAAGGAATTCATCTACTGGTCGGACGACGGCGACCTGATGGCCATTCGCCTCGGCCACTGGAAGGTCTCGTTCCTCGAGCAGAACTTCAAGCACAGTACGGAAATGCCGGCGGGTCCGTGGCAGGGCCAGTTCACGCGCCTGCGCGCACCGAACATCTACAACCTGCGTGCGGACCCGTTCGAGCGCGGCACGGAGAGCATGGATTATGGAGACTGGATGGCACACCGCATGTTCCTTATCGTTCCCGCGCAGGCGGCTGCCGCGAAATGGCTGGAGTCATTCCGGGAATTCCCGCCGCGGCAGAAGCCGGCAAGCTTTGACCTCGCCGAGGTCATGCGGCAGATGAGCGAACCGGCGGCGCGAAACTAGATTGCAAGCTATTTGTCGTTGACTCGGCCGGCATATCTGTGCCGGTGGGGTCAGCGCCGATCGCGCGTCAATCCTGCCGGAATTTGCCTCCTATCCTTGCCGTCCATTCAAGCGAATCGGATACTTGTAGCTGCAAACCCGACGACAAGGGGCAGTTCAGCAATACCTGAATGGGTAAAAATCAAGCAAAAGTATCCGTATTGTTTGTTTGCATGGGCAATATCTGTCGTTCGCCAACGGCCGAGGGCGTGTTCCGTCACGTCGTCACGGAAGCCGGGCTGGCCGGGGCAGTGCATGTCGAATCGGCGGGTACTCATGGCTATCACGTCGGCGAACCGCCGGACGCGCGGACACTGGCCGCGGCGGCCCGGCGCGGCTACAGCCTCGATACGCTGCGCGCGCGACGCGTCGACGCGTCGGACTTCGAACGCTTCGACTACGTGATCGCGATGGACCGTGACAACCTGGCACACCTGCAGACGCTTGCGGGTGCCGGACACCGGCAACGGCTCAGCTTGTTCCTGAGCTTCGCGGCGGGTATCGGCGACGATGTCCCCGATCCCTATTACGGGGGTGCCGCGGGCTTCGAGCGCGTGCTCGACATGATCGAGGAAGCGTCCCGAGCGCTGCTCGAGACGCTCCGCTCACGACATTCCCTCTAACCTCAAGGCGCCCCGGACATCCTCCGGCTTCAGGCCGGTTCCTGCGTGTCCGTCGCGGGCTTCGGTGCCGCGGGCTTTTCGACTGCCACCGGGGGCGTCGCGGGTTCCCACGGGAGGAGTCGCGGCTCCGCCCGGGCGGACGCGGGTTGTTGCGGGGCGGGCGGCGCGACCTGCGTCTTCGCGGCATCCGCCGCGCGCTCCGAATCCGTTCGTGCCCGCGGCGGGCCATCCTTCGGCGGCTCGGGCCGCGCGTCCCGGGTGACCGGGGCGCTGCTCACGACGTCCCGGGGTGCGACAGACGTCTCAGGCGCCGGCGCCGGGTTGCCGTTGACTTTGCCGTTTGACCGCTCCGCCGTGTCCTGCCGGGCTTCTGCGCTCTGCGCGGACGCCTGCGCGGTGCTGCTGCGCTGGCCCGGCCCGGACGCGTCTCCCGCATCCACCTGGGCCGCATTGTCGCCAGCGTCGCCGCGCTGCTCATTGCGCCGCCGCCGCCGTCCGCCGCGGCTCCGGCGACTGCGTGCCGCACGTTTTTGTTCGCCGTCCGCCGGCCGTGCTTCCGGTGAACGCCGGTCGTTCACCTGCTCCGGTGCCGTCGTCGGCGCCGCTGCGTCTGCCTCACGGGCCTGGGGCTTGCGTTTTCGGTCCCTGCCTTCGGTGGACTTCTTTTTGCTGGACTTCTTTTTCTGTCGTTGCCGCGTCCGCTCCGGATTAGCCGTCCGCTCGCCACGGCCGCGTTCGCCGCTGCGCGCCTGCTTGCCGCCTTTGCTGCCGCGCTTGTTCGACGGCCGGCTTAGTTCCTTTTCCGGCTTCACGTCACTGCCCGCAAACAAACTCCTGAGCCAGGCCCAGAGGCCACCGGATGTTTTCTGTTTCGGTTTCGGCGTCGGCTGCGGCGCGGGACCTGCGGGCGCGATGACGCCGATCGCCGCCTGTTCCGCGACTTTCGGTTCCTGAGTGTACTGCGGCGGTTCGGCCAGCGGATCCGACTCGGCAAGCTTGTAGCTGACGCCGGCGTTTTCCGGGAGATCCGCCTGATCATCACGTACCCGGCGTATGTCGTAGTGCGGCGTTTCCAGTGCCGCATTCGCTACCAGGATGACCTGCGTGTCGTTGTTTGTTTCGAGGCTTTGTACCCAGTCGCGCTTCTCGTTCAGCAGGTAAGTGGCGACTTCGACCGGCAACTGCGCGATCACTTTCGCGGTACGCTCTTTGCGCGCCTCTTCTCCGATGATGCGCAGGATAGCGAGCGCAAGCGATTCGATCGAGCGGATCGTGCCGAAGCCGGAACAACGCGGACAAGAGTGGTACGCGGATTCCCCGATGGACGGCCGCAGGCGCTGCCGCGACATTTCGAGGAGCCCGAAACGCGTGATCTTGCCGATCTGCACGCGGGCACGATCCTGGCGGACGGCGTCACGCAGGCGATTCTCCACGTCGCGCTGGTTCTTTTGCGGACCCATGTCGATGAAGTCGATTACGACGAGGCCGCCGAGATCCCGAATGCGTAATTGCCTCGCGACTTCATCCGCCGCTTCGAGATTCGTATTCAGCGCCGTCGCTTCGATGTCGCCGCCTTTCGTCGCTCGCGCAGAGTTGACGTCGATCGACACCAGAGCTTCCGTATGGTCGATGACGATGCTGCCCCCTGAGGGCAGGCTCACCTGGTGTGCAAACGCCGACTCGATCTGAGATTCGATCTGGAAACGCGTGAACAGGGGCACGTCGTCGGTGTAATGTTTCAGCTTGCGCGCATTGTGCGGCATCACCTGCTCGACGAATTCCCTGGCTTCAACGTAAGTCGCTTCGTCATCGACCAGTATTTCGCCGATGTCGGCGGTCAGGTAGTCGCGCAGGGCCCGGATGACGGCGTTGCTTTCACGATAGATCAGGAACGGCGAAGGCCGCTTAAGTACCGTGTCCAGGATCGCCTGCCAGACCTTCAGCAGGTTTTCGAGGTCCCAGGCGAGTTCCTCGGCGGAGCGGTCAATGCCGGCCGTGCGCAGGATGACGCTCATGTTCTCGGGGATCTCGACCTCCGAGAGTGAATCGCGGGCAAGATCGCGATCGGAGCCGACGATGCGGCGCGAAACGCCGCCGGAGCGCGGCTTGTTCGGTTTCAGGACGATGAAGCGGCCGGCGAGACTGACGAAGGTCGTGAGGGCGGCGCCCTTGTTGCCGCGCTCTTCCTTGTCGATCTGCACGACGATGTCCTGGCCTTCCTTCAGGACATCCTTGATGTTCGGTTTGCTGCTGTCGGCCGGCCTCAGGAAGTATTCGCTGGAGACCTCTTTGAGGGGCAGGAAGCCGTGGCGGTCCGCGCCGTAGTCGACAAACGCGGCCTCGAGACTCGGCTCGATGCGGGTGATGCGACCTTTGTAGATATTGGCTTTCTTGCGTTCGCTCGAAGGTCCTTCAATGTTCAGGTCGTAAAGACGCTGGCCATCGACCATCGCCATGCGCAACTCTTCTGCCTGAGTCGCGTTGATTAGCATTCTTTTCATGTTGCCCTACTTGTATGTGGTCTGAGGGCAGCGAAACGGGGCCGGAGGCCCGGTGAGGAGCCAGTGCAGTCACGTGGAGGGGGGCGCGCACGACTTCGTGGCGACCATTGACGCTGACGTTCGGTGTGTCCTGAACATGGAACAGGTGAATCAGAGCGTTCACTGCCCGGAAAAAAATCAGCATGATGTCCCTGCGGTGTTGCCGCTATGGCGCTCGGCGGGATCCGCGCTCGCTGCCGGAAATACCCGGGCGCGCCTCTGGCGGCGACCGGTATTGAGTTTTATGGAAACAGGCGGCATATCCGGAGCCGGCGCCGCTTGGTTCGATAAACCTGAATCCAACTTATTGAAATTACTTGTCGAAGCTTTCGTGCGAGGATGCCGGTCTCATCGGCGACTGCCGGATGCTCACGTACTCCCCCACGGGGCGGTAATATACCACAAGGCCGGCCCTCATCAAGTTATTGATCATGCAAGAAAAGTCACATTCCCCTCCGGGTGTCCGGGCCATGCCGGTGCGCAAGCTGCAGATCGATGCGGAGTCGGCGGGGCAGCGCATCGACAACTTTCTCCGGCGCGAGCTGCCCGGGGTTCCGGCCGGCCGCATCTATCGATTATTGCGCCGCGGCGAAGTCCGTGTGAATGGCGGGCGCATCGGCGCGGACTACAAGCTTTCAGACGGCGACCTGGTGCGGCTGCCGCCGGTGCGGGTCAATGCGGCGGGCGCACCGCCGCCGGCTCACGCCGCAGCCGCAGTACTCGGCCGGGTCCTGTACGAGGACAAGCGCCTGCTTGTCATCGACAAGCCCTCCGGCGTGGCGGTGCACGGGGGCAGCGGCGTCCGCCACGGCATCGTCGAGCTTCTGCGGCACGCCCGGCCCGACCTTCAAGATCTGGCCCTGGTGCACCGCCTCGATCGCGAGACCTCGGGATGTCTCGTCCTCGCCAAACGGCGCAGTGCCCTGCGGGAGCTGCACGAGAAGTTTCGCGACGGGATCGTCGAGAAGAATTACCTGGCGCTCGCCGTCGGCGACTGGCAGCTCGGCCCGCAGCTGATCGATGCGCCGCTCAGGGTCACGCATCGGCAGGGCGGGGAGCGGCACGTCATCGTGAGCCCGGACGGCAAGCCCGCACGAACGCGCTTCCGGCTGTCGCGTCGTTACGGCGAGTACAGCCTGCTGCAGTGCGCTCCCCTGACGGGCCGCACACACCAGATACGTGTGCACGCGCAACATGCGGGTTTTCCGCTGGCGGGCGACGAACGCTATGGCGATGCCGCGGCGAACCGGCGGCTCGCGGTGCTGGGCCTGCCGCGCCTGTTCCTGCATGCACAATCGATCGCATTCCCCGATGCAAACGGCAATGAGCTGCATTTCACGGCGCCGCTCGGCGACGATCTGCAGGGTTTTCTCGACCGCGCCTTCACGCGCGGCGAGCGGCCGTCGCGGCGCCGCTGAGCAGGCTCAGGGAAGGAGGTAGCCGAGGGCGAGGAGGCGGTCGGCGACCCAGATCATCGGCAGGCCGATCAGCGCCGTCGGGTCCTCGGTATCGACGGCTTCGAACAGTACGAAACCTGCACCCTCGAGCTTGAAACTGCCGGCGCAGTCCAGCGGTTCGTCGTGCCGGACGTAAGCCTCGGCGAGCCGCCGGTCGAATTGCCGGAAACGGACCGTGGTTGTATCGGTGTGCTCGAAACGACTCCTCGAGAGCGGATCGAGAATGCAGACCGCGGTCAGGAAGCGCATCGTCTTGCCGGAGGCCGCAAGCAGTTGTTCGACCGCTTTCTGCGCGGTGCCGGGCTTGCCCACGACCCGGTCCTCGAGCACGGCCAACTGATCCGCGCCTATGATCAGTGCCGTTCGCGCCGTAGCGGCCACGGCCTCGGCTTTCCGGCGGGCAAGCTGCGTCGCGAGCGCCGCCGGCTCGAGCCCCTCGGTATTGCGTTCGTCGACATCCGGTGAGATTGCTTCGTACTCGTCCAGGAAGCGGTCCAGGAGGCCGCGCCGATAGGGCGAAGACGAAGCGAGCACGATCGGCCCGCAGGAGGGGTTTTGCATAAAAGAATCAGGAGCTTGGAGGTGACGCGTGCGAGTGTACCGTTTTGGCGGGATGCGCCGACGGTTTTTTCGCCGGCGGGCCGCCTGCGCTTTGACACCCAACCCCGAGGTCCTTATCATGCGCGCGCCATGGGCGATCCGCTGCGCGACAGGCAGTCACTTGAGGCACTGGCCGTTAATCGACAGGTCATTGAAATTTCTGGTGAATTGGGAAATTTCGAGCGCTTGGCGGAAAGTGTCGAGCGGGAGTTCGCCGTGCTCGGGGGCGATGCGTTGCCGCCGGACTGGCGCAAGTTGCCGGTGCGTGGCCGCCTGCGTTTCGTGCCGACGGGCCTGTCCATGGGCGGCGCGGACGTGTCGGTCCGCCTCGAGGCCAGCGTACCGGCGGTATGCCAGCGTTGTCTCGAGCCCTTCGACTGGCCGCTGCGGAGCAGCGTCGAATTGCGCGTCGCGATCGGCGACGGGGATATCTCCGCCCGGGACGACAGCGACCGTGAACCGTGGGAGTTGCCCGGGGACGGCCTGCGGCCGGCCGACATGGTGGACGAATTGCTGGTAATGGCCTTGCCTCTGTCCCCACGGCACGAGGATACTGCGCGCTGTGCGGCAATTGCGCCGGCGCCGACAGAGCACGATACGACCCGGCCGTTTGCGAGGCTTCGGACGCAAATGGACGACGCAGACTAGGGAATAGGTTCGACGACGGTGCCGTAGGTTGCCGTTCGTCCTGATTGGAGAAGACACATGGCTGTTCAGAAGAGTCGCAAGACCCCCTCCCGGCGTGGCATGCGGCGTTCGCATGACAAGCTCAAGAATCCGGCGCTGTCTGTCGATCCGACGACCGGCGAGACGCACCTGCGCCATCGAGTATCGCCGGACGGCTTCTACCGCGGTGAGCAGGTCATCGCGCAGCCCGAACTCGCGCACGACGACGATTAGTCGACAACTGTCTCCCGGCACGCTGGCCGGGATTGTCTGAACGCTGCGCGGCTTCGGGCGAGCTCAATGGGAACCCTGTCGACAATTGCCCTTGACGCGATGAGCGGCGACCTCGGTGCCGAGGTGGTCGTTCGTGCCGCGTACGCGTCGCTCCAGAAATACACCCATATCGAACTGGTGCTGGTCGGCGACCGTGACCAGCTCGAAGACCTGGTGCGGCGCATCGTCGGCGAAGATTCGCGTTTGCGCATCGTCCACGCTTCCGAAGTGGTCGAAATGAGTGATGCGGCCGGCGAGGCGGTGCGGAAGAAGAAAGATTCGTCAATGCGGGTGGCTATCGACCTCGTGAAAGCGGGCGAGGCGCAGGCCTGTGTCAGCGCAGGCAACACCGGTGCGCTGATGGCGACCGCGAAGTTCGTACTCAAGATGCTGCCCGGCATCGACCGGCCGGCCATCATCGCCGAATTGCCGTCTTTGCAAGGCTCGTTTCACATGCTGGACCTCGGGGCCAACGCCCAGTGCAGCGCCGAACAGCTGTTCCAGTTTGCCGTCATGGGTTCCATCGTGACCGCGGACATCATGCGCATTGAACGGCCGCGCGTGGCTCTCCTCAATATTGGCGCCGAAGACACCAAAGGCAACGATACCGTTCGCGAAGCCGCGGCCCTGTTGCACGCCAGTTCGCTCAACTATGTCGGTTTCATCGAAGGCCATGACCTCTTTACCGGGAAAGCGGACGTGGTGATCACCGACGGCTTCACGGGCAATGTCGCGCTGAAGGCCATGGAAGGGATGGTCGGGCTGATCAAGCATCACATGAGGCGTGCTTTCACGCGTAACTGGTTTTCCCGTCTGCAGGCCGTACTGGCTCGCCCTGTCCTGCAACGCATTGCCCAGGAAACCGATTCGAGAAATTACAATGGAGCGACGCTGGTAGGACTGAATGGTATCGTCATCAAGAGCCACGGCAGCGCGGACGCGTATGCGTTCCAGCACGCGATTGACACTGCAATCGTCGAAGTGCGGAATCAGGTGCCGCAGCAGATCGGTAACCTGCTGCGCCGGGAAGCGGCATGACATACTCCAGAATTGCCGGTACGGGGCGTTACCTGCCGGAAAAGATCCTCACGAACTTCGATCTCGAAAAAATGGTCGACACGACCGACGAATGGATACGCACTCGCACGGGCGTCGAACGGCGGCATTGCGTGGCGCCGGATCAGACCACCTCCGACATGTGTGTCGAGGCAGCGAAGAAGGCAATGGCAAGCGCCGGAATCGGGCCGGCCGATATCGACATGGTGATCGTCGGAACGACGTCGCCGGACCTGATCTTCCCCAATGTCGGTACGCTGGTGCAGCACCGGCTGGGCATTCCCGCGTGTCCCGCTGTAAGCATGGAGGCCGCCTGCACCGGCTTCATTTACGCATTGACGACGGCGGACAAATTCATCAAGTCGGGCGATGTCGCGCGGGCCCTCGTAATCGGTGCCGAATGTATCACGAAGCTGATCGACTGGAAGGATCGCAATACCTGCGTCCTGTTCGGTGACGGGGCGGGTGCCGTAATTCTCGAGCGCTCCGAGGAGCCCGGCATCCTCGCCACGCACCTCGGTGCTGACGGTCAGTACCGGGATCTCCTGTATTACCCGGTCGGCGCATCGAAGGACCTGGCCAAGGCCGGAACCGACGAAGCGGCGATCATGATGACCGGCAAGGATGTCTTCAAGGTTGCGGTACAGACGCTCGGCGACGTCGCCACCCGGGCGCTGGAGAGCGCTGGCATCAGCAAGGATGCACTCGACTGGCTGGTGCCGCACCAGGCGAACATACGCATCATCCAGGCTACTGCGAAGCGCCTGGGGTTGCCGATGGAAAAGGTCATCGTCACCGTGCAGGATCATGGGAATACGTCTGCCGCGTCTGTACCGCTGGCCCTGGACGTCGGCGTCCGCGATGGCCGCATCCAGCGCGGCCAGCTGATCCTGATGGAGGCCTTCGGCGGCGGCTTCACCTGGGGCTCGGTGCTCATGCGCTTCTGACGCGCGAGCAGATGGCGTACGATGGCCGTTTGCGGAGCCGGGGACAAACCTTGACGGCAACTCTCGTCATCGGGAACAAGAATTATTCCAGCTGGTCATTGCGCCCCTGGCTGTTGTTGCGCGAGGCCGGCATCGAATTCGCGGAACGCCGCATAGCGCTGGATGAACCCGGGACACGCGCGGCTATTGCCGATATCTCGCCGGCTGGCCGCGTGCCGGTACTGCTTACCGGCGACGAGACGATCTGGGATTCGCTCGCCATCGCGGAAACGATTGCAGAACGGCACCCGGACAAGCGGCTCTGGCCGGCCGATCCGGCGATGCGCGCGCACGCGCGCTCCATCAGCGCCGAAATGCACGCAGGGTTCCCGGTCTTGCGGCAACAGATGCCGATGAATTGCCGCGCGACGGGGCGCAGGGTGCCGCTGACCGACGCCCTCCAGGACGACATCGACCGGGTCTTCGCCATCTGGGCCGACTGTCGTGCCCGCTATGGCGGCGGCTGGCTGTTCGGGTCGTTCAGTATCGCCGATGTGATGTATGCACCCGTCGTGCTGCGCTTTCGCACGTATGATGTGAAGGTCCCGCAGGCAGCATGCGCCTACCCGGAACAACTGCTCCGAAGCGCGGCGCTCAAGGAGTGGCTGGCTGCGGCCGAGGTCGAGAGCGAGGTGATCGAACACGATGAAAAAGGCTGACTGGCATTTGCCGGGCATGGTACGCAAGTTGATTCTTGCGCTCGTGCCGGCGTTTGCGGCACCGGCCATGGCAGCGACCTTCGAACTGCCGGCCGACGGCATCGACGTCGTTGGCAGCGGAGCTACGGTGATCGCCGAGCAGCAGGATACGCTGCTCGACATCGCGCGCGCGCACGGCTTCGGTTACGAGGACATGTTGCGGGCGAATCCGGGCGTCAACGTGTGGTTGCCCGGGGCAGGAACCGAGGTGGTGCTGCCTGGCCGCTTCGTATTGCCGGCGGTGCCGCGCGAGGGCATCGTGGTGAATATTGCCGAATACCGCATGTACTACTATCCGCCCGCCCGGAACGGTGAACCGCGGGTCGTGATGACGTTCCCGATCAGTATCGGCCGGCAGGACTGGGCCACGCCGATCGGCGTCACACGCGTCGTGGAGAAGACGGTGAATCCCTCCTGGTATCCGCCGCAGTCGGTGCTCGACGAACACGAAGCCGACGGCCGGCCCTTGCCGCGAATCGTACCGCCCGGCCCGGACAATCCTCTCGGCTCACGCAGAATGCGACTCAACCTGCCGGGCTACCTCATTCATGGAACGAACCGACCCGCCGGCGTCGGGATGCGAGTGACGCACGGTTGCTTGCGCATGTTTCCCGAGGATATCGAGTTCCTGTTCGAACGCGTTCCGGTCGGCACCCCCGTGCGCATCATCAATGAACCGGTCAAGATCGGCTGGGACGGTGATTCGCTGCTAATGGAGGTGCACCCGGTTCTGGCAGCCGGGGCGGTTGCGACGACGGACGTGCCGGTACCCGCTTCGACCGTCGACCCCGTGGATGCGGCGCCCGCCGAAATCCTCGCTGCCGACGACGGTGAAAGCTTTGCACCGCCGCCCAAGGATCCGTTGACTTACGCGACCGAGCAGTACATCACGGCGACCGCCGAGCGGAATGGTGAACTTGACTGGGCCCTCGTCGAAGAGGCGATCGCGCGGTCCGACGGCATGCCGGTGGTGGTGGGCGAGGGCATAAAAAACGCCGCGACAAGCGCGGCGTCTGAATGAGTCCTTGGTCGTCGACCTTACTTCGACTGCGACTTCTGGAACATCCGATCCATAGCTTCCCGGTTTGCCTCGCAGCAAGCCTGCGATTCGGTTGCTGCGGACAGGGCACGATCGGCAGTGCTCTGAGCGCTGGAAGCAGCCTGGGCAGCCCGGTCAGCGGCGGCGCGTGCAGCTTCTGCAGCGGAGGCGGCAGCGGCAGCGTCGGCAGCGGCCTGGTCAGCCGTTGCACGCACTTCCTCGAGCGAAGTGTTGGCGCAACCGGCAGCAAGGCCGAGCGTGAGCAGCAGTGCGCTCATTTTTAGTGCGGTACTTTTCATTTTCATTGATTCCTCTGTGGGGAAATAATTGCAGACGCATTATTTCCCAAATCACCTGAGGCTGCAATGAAGATGTTGTTTTTCAATGCAGTTTGTCGCACTCCGGGGACACCCCGCGACGGCCGGTGTCGGTGCCGGGTCAGCGGTCGTTGACCGGACCCGCAGCACCTCCGGTCATCCTTCAGCAGCTGTCGCGACCGTCTTGCCGATCGATGCCGGGCGAGCGTAGCGAGTACGCATCGAACCGGGGTCGGAAACCTCTCGGGGCTGTGTCGTAAACGGCAGGAGGATGGCTGCGCTCGCGGACGGTTCGCTGTGTGTAACGAGAGGCTTGCACCGGGCAAAGTACTGTATATAATCGCAGGTACTGTAATTTCATACAGGAAAGCTCAAATGCGCGAACTGACCCCCAGGCAAACGCAAATTCTCGAAATGATTCAGGATTTTATCGCGGAGACCGGTATGCCCCCGACCCGTGCCGACATCGCGAGCCAGCTCGGTTTCAAGTCCGCAAATGCGGCCGAGGAACATCTCCGGGCCTTGCAGAAAAAAGGCGTCCTGGAACTGGTTCCGGGAGCTTCGCGCGGAATTCAGCTCAAGGATTCCCTGCGCGAACAGATGGGCCTGCCGCTGATAGGCAGGGTCGCCGCCGGCAGTCCCATCCTCGCGCAGGAACATATCGAAACGCATTACAAGCTTGATCCGCAACTCTTCAATCCAAAACCGCATTACCTGCTGCGCGTCTACGGCATGAGTATGAAAAATGCCGGCATTCTCGACGGCGATCTCGTCGCGGTGCATCGCACGCCGGAAGTGCGCAGCCGGCAGATCGTCGTCGCGCGACTGGACGACGAGGTGACCGTGAAGCGCTACCGGCAGGACGGGTCCCTGGTCTGGCTGCTGCCGGAGAACGAGGAGTTCGAACCGATTTGCATCGATCTGCGGGAACAGACAATGGTTATCGAAGGAGTCGTTGTCGGTGTCATTCGCGATGGCATACCGCTGCATTGATGACGGTGGCGAGGATCACGAGGGCAGGGCATGCGGCGCAATTCGTCATCCGATGCATCTTCCCTTGCATCTTCTCTGGAGCAAGTGCTGCAAAACCCGCGTGTCTGGCGCGGTTCGACGCAGGCGCAAACGATTCCGGGACTATCCAGCGGCTATGAAATGCTCGACCGGCACCTGCCGGGTGGCGGCTGGCCGCCGCAGACGCTGACGGAAATCCTCACGGAGCAGCATGGCGTCGGGGAGCTGCAGTTACTCATGCCGGCACTCGCGCGTCTCAGTGCCGAGGACCCGGTTGCGGCCTTCGGCGAGCCAGGCTGGATCGCCTGGATCGCACCGCCGTTCCAGCCGTATCCGCCGGCGCTCCGCGAGTGGGGTGTCAATCTCTCGCGCCTCCTGATCGTACGGCCGAAAAACAACGGCGATATTCTGTGGTCCGCCGAGCAGGCCCTGTCTTCCGGTACCTGTGCCGCCGTGCTGCTGTGGCCACCGCTGCTCTCCGACCAGGACAGCCGGCGCCTGCAGCTTGCCGCTGAAAAGGGTGAAAGCTGGGCCGTCGCCTTTCGGCCGCGGGCGGCCCGGCGCCAGCCGTCAGCCGCCGCGCTGCGCATCGAGATGCGCGCGGACGAAGCGGGTACTCATCTCGATATCTTCAAAAGTCGCGGCGGTCGTCCCGTCACGCTGCACAGTATTTTTTCGGGCTGATGGTCCGGGCACGTCGTTTCCCGGTCCCGGCGAGGACCCCGGCCCCGGTGTCTCCGTCGCCTGCGGGCACGCGGCCCGAAATCCAGCAGGCGTTGCCGCTCGACGCGCCGGCGTCGCGCCCCTCCCGAGGCGCGATGCCCGCCAGCCGGCAGCTCTGGTTTTGCATCGGCTTGCCGCAATTGCCGCTCGAAGCCTTGAGCACCGCGCGCGAACCCGTCGCCATCATCGAGGAACGGCAGGGTATGCATCGGGTGTTGATGATCAATGCCGCGGCCGCGGCGGCCGGTGTCCTGCCGGGCCTGTCGTCGAACGCCGCCCTGGCCCTGGTCCCGGAACTCGTGCTGGAGGAACGCAACCGCCTGCGTGAACAGCAGGTGTTCGAACGCCTGGCCGGCTGGCTGGAACGCTTTTCTTCGTTCGTTTCCCTGGCTGCAGAGGATGTACTGCTGTTCGAGATTGCCGGCAGCCTGCGCCTGTTCGGCGGGCTGAAGTCACTCCGGCAACAGGTGTCGAGCGGGCTCAGGGAGCGGGGGTTCACGGCGGCGCTCGCGATCGCACCAACCCCGCTCGCAGCAACCTGGCTCGCGAGAAGCGGCCGGCGTGCCTGCGTGCGCGACCCGGCGAATCTCCCTGCAGCACTGCGGAAGGTTTCACTCGCCTGCCTCGGCTGGCCGGCGCCGACCATCGAGGCGCTGACAGGCATCGGACTTGCCACGGTCGGCGATTGTCTGCGCCTGCCGCGCGAGGGCTTCGCGCGGCGTTTCGGCGCCGGCCGATTGATTGAACTCGATCGGGCGCTCGGCCGCCTGCCGGATCCGCGGCCAGGATGGCGGGCTCCGGAAGCCTTTATCGCCGATTACGAGCTCATGGAGGAACAGTCGGCGCGGGAAATGCTGCTCGCGGTTTGCGAAACCTTGTTGCAGCGCCTGGAACGCTTCCTGCTCGTGCGCCAGATCGGCACGCTGCGGCTGGATTTCAGCTTTTATCACCTGCGTGCCGATGCCACGACCTTGTCGCTCGGCTGTGCGCGGGCGGATCGTTCCGCGAGCCGCTGGCTCGACTTGCTCAAGCTGCGTTTCGAGCGGGTGCGCCTCGCGGAGCCGGTCATCGCCGTGCGGCTGCAAAGCAGTTCTACCGAAGCCTTGCAGACAGGTACCGGAGCGCTTGCCTTCGAGTCGCGCCGGCGGTCTGCCCCGGACTGTTCCATCCTGCATCTCGCCGAACGCCTGAGCGCCAGGGTCGGCCGGCAGTGGGTGCACGGCGTCACGACCGTCGCCGACCACCGTCCGCAACAGGCCTGGGCGCCCCGCAGCCTGCTCACGGGAAAACCGGATGACGCGCCGCCGGTGTTCGCGATCGACGGGTACAAGCGGCCTTTGTGGATGTTGCCCGAGCCGGCATTGCTGCACGCCGAGGAAGGATGCCCCGTGCATCTCGGCCGCCTGCAGCTCATCGAAGGACCGGAGCGGCTCGAGACGGGCTGGTGGGACGAGGACGGAATAGCACGTGACTATTACACGGCGGTGAATCCGCGCGGCATGCGCCTGTGGGTCTTTCGCGACCGTAATCCCCGCTCGGACTGGTATTTGCACGGCTTTTTCGGCTGACATGCCGGCGCGCTACGCAGAGCTGCATGCACTCAGCAATTTCACGTTTCTAAGAGGCGCATCGCACCCGGAAGAACTCGTGGCAACCGCAGCGGCGCTTGGTTATGACGCGCTTGCCATCACGGATGAATGTTCCATGTCAGGCGCCGTACGCGCCCACATGGCAGCGAAAGACTGTGGCCTGAAAAAACTCGTCATCGGTTCCGAACTTTGCCTGCCGAGCGGTCGCAGGCTGGTCGTACTGGCAGAAAATCGCGACGGCTATGCCGCCTTGTGTGGCCTGATCACCCGGGCGCGCCGCGCCGCCGGCAAAGGCCATTACCGGCTCTGCCGGCAGGATTTCGAAACCGGCATCCCTGGCTGTATTGCACTGTGGGTACCGGATACACGGTGCTCGCTCGACACCGAGGACCATTGGCTGCGCGAATGTTTTCGTGATCGTCTCTGGATTGCCGTCGAGCTCCTGGCCGATGGCCGGCAGCGCGAACGGCTCGAGACCCTTTGCGAAACCGGCCAACGCCTCGGGCTGCCGCTGGTCGCCGCGGGTGACGTGCATATGCATCGCCGGATACGCCGCATGCTGCAGGACACCCTGACGGCGATCCGGCACGGGACCACGATCGATAGCGCGGGTTTCCTCCTGTACCCCAACGGCGAGCGCCATCTCCGGTCGCGGGAATTGCTCGAACGTATCTACCCGGCGGCACTGCTTGCCGAGTCGGTGAACATCGCCGCTCTGCTGACTTTTTCGCTCGACGAGCTCTGTTACGAGTATCCCGAGGAACTCGTACCCGCCGGGGAGACGCCGGCGACTTACCTGCGCCAGTTGACGGAGACCGGCATGCGGCGACGCTGGCCGGGCGGCGCACCCGGCAAAGTCGTGCAGCTCGTAGAGCACGAACTTCGGCTCATCGCCGATCTCCGCTACGAGGCGTATTTCCTGACCGTCCATGACATCGTGGCGTTTGCGCGCTCGCAGGGCATCCTCTGCCAGGGCCGTGGTTCCGCGGCCAACTCGGCCGTGTGTTTTTGTCTCGGCATTACCGAAGTCGATCCGGCTCGCATGGAAACGCTGGTCGAACGCTTTATCTCCAGGGAGCGTAACGAGCCGCCGGACATCGACGTCGACTTCGAACATGAACGCCGCGAGGAGGTCATCCAGTACATTTATTCGAAATACGGCCGCGAGCGGGCGGCACTTGCAGCGACGGTCATTACCTACCAGCCGCGAAGCGCCTTGCGTGACGTGGGCAAGGCGCTGGGGCTGTCCGAGCTGCAGGTGAGCCGATTGTCCCGCTCGATGCAGTGGTGGGACGGCAAGACGGTCGACGACAGCCGAATCATCGAAGCGGGGCTCCGTCCCGACAGCCCGGTCACCCGGCGGCTCTTGTATCTCGTCGGCGAACTGATCGGGTTTCCGCGGCACCTTTCGCAGCATGTCGGTGGCTTTGTCATCTCGAACGGCCCCCTGTCCGGACTCGTCCCGGTCGAGAATGCCGCGATGCCGGAGCGCACGGTCATTCAGTGGGAAAAGAACGATCTCGAGGACCTGGGCCTCCTGAAGGTCGACGTGCTGGGCCTGGGCATGCTGACAGCGATCCGCCGCAGTTTCGACCTGGTTCGCGGTTTCGACGGCCGCGATTACACGCTTGCGACCGTGCCGGCCGAAGACCCCGCCGTCTATGACATGATCTGCGAGGGCGACACGATGGGAGCCTTCCAGATCGAGTCACGCGCCCAGATGGCGATGTTGCCGCGCCTGAAGCCCAGGTGCTATTACGACCTTGTCATCGAGGTTGCGATCATCCGGCCGGGTCCGATCCAGGGCGACATGGTGCATCCGTACTTGAGGCGCCGTAATGGCGAGGAGGCCGTCGACTACCCGAGTGACGAGGTCCGGGGAGTATTGCAGCGCACGCTCGGCGTACCGATCTTCCAGGAGCAGGTCATGCAGCTTGCGATTGTCGCCGCCGGATTCACCGCCGGCGAAGCCGATCGCCTGCGCCGCGCAATGGCGGCCTGGAAGCGGCGTGGCGGGCTCGGACCGTTCGAACAGCGGCTTATCGAGGGCATGCGCGAGCGTGGTTATGGCGAGGAGTTCGCGCGGCAGATTTTTCGCCAGATCGAGGGCTTCGGCGAATACGGCTTTCCGGAGTCGCATTCCGCGAGCTTTGCCTTACTCGTCTACGTTTCCTGCTGGCTCAAGCGTCATACGCCCGCTGCCTTTACGGCTGCGCTCCTGAACAGCCAGCCGATGGGTTTCTACTCGCCCGCACAGCTCGTGCGGGACGTTCAGCGTCATGGCGTCGAGGTGCGGCCTGCCGACATCAATGCCAGTGCCTGGGATTGCACGCTCGAAGCCGCTGCCAGCGACGTTGCCGCACTGCGGCTTGGTCTGCGCATGGTGAAGGGCCTGTCAGCGGAGGCGGGACAGACGATCGTGTCGCGGCGTGGCGGTGAGCGCTTCACCAGTACGCAAAACTTGGTCGAACGCACCGGATTGGAGCGGCGTGAGCTCGGGCTGTTGGCCACGGCAGGCGCACTGAAATCGCTGGAAGGAAACCGTTACCGGGCGCGCTGGGCCGTTGCCGGTGTCGAGGAACCCAGCGTCCTGTTCCGCTCGCAGGACCGTTACGAGGCGGTGCCGCTGCTCAGGAAACCCGACGAGGGACAGAACATCATTGCCGATTACCGGAGCCTTGGCCTGACACTCGAGCGGCACCCGGTGCAGCTGTTACGCTCGCGACTGGATCGCTATGCTTACCAGCCGGCGGCAGAACTTCCTGCACTGGCTCATGGCCAGGCCATCAGCGTGGCCGGACTCGTCATTACAAAGCAACGCCCAGGGACCGCGAGCGGCGTCACCTTCGTGACCCTGGAGGACGAGGGAGGGTATATCAACCTGGTCGTATGGAAGCAGGTTGCGGAGCAATTTCGGCCCGCGCTCCTGAACGCGAAACTGCTCGGCGTGAGGGGTGAATTGCAGATCGAAGGAAAAGTCATCCATGTGATTGCGAAACAACTAATCGATCACACGGACTTATTAGGGGACCTGGACGTCAAATCCCGGGATTTCCGCTAGGAAGCTCTGCAAGGCTCGTATGAGCGCCGTTGGAGCGGCTGCTAGCCGCGAATTGAACGAGGTCAGATCGGGCAGCGTCACAGTCGCGGGCAGTGCCCGCTCCTGCTAGTCCTCGTCGTCGTCGAAATCGAAATTGTACGTGCTCTCGAGATCCCGCTCGGCATCCCTGAGCTCACGAAGTTCTTCAATGCGCCTCTTGATGGCGCGGCGACGAGCCACGTCGTCGTCGTCCGTTGCATCCAGTTTAGACACGAGTTCCTCTATATTGATTTCCACCGACATGTCGCCGACGTTATCAACCTCATCCTCGTCATCGTCGGAGCGACGGACCTTGACTGTGTCGTCCTCCTCTTCCGAGTCGAGCTCTTCTTCTACTTCTTCCGGGTCTCTTTCGTTGTTCATCTGGCCTGTCGTCTGGGGTTCCTCGGCAGCCGCCGAGCGCTGGCTGGCGGTGGCGCCGTGGCCGGCTTCCCGGCCCGAGATTGCCGCATGTATACCGCGAACCAAATGGGATCGCAAGGCCGCTTTCCGGCGGCATTCGGCGCCAGCTCAGGTCATTGAATCAGGTTGTTTATCTCGAAGATCGGTAACAGGATTGCCAGCACGATCATAAGTACGACACCGCCCATCAGGACGATGAGGAGCGGCTGCAGGATACCGAGCAAAGCGGCTATGAGGCCATCCACCTCCCGTTCCTGGCCGTCGGCTGCGCGGGTCAGCATTTCGCCGAGCTTGCCACCGGCCTCACCGCTCGATATCAGGTGAATCATCATTGGCGGAAACAGCTTGCTGGCACCCAGTGATTTGCTGATCGAGCCGCCTTCGCGCACGCGAATGGCGGCATCGCCGACCGCATCGCGCATCGGCAGGTTCTCGATCACGGCAGCGGAAATTTTCATTGCCTCGAGGATCGGTACGCCACTGCCGGCAAGGATGCTGAACGTTCGGGTGAATCGGGCGGTATTGATGCCCCGGGTCAGCCGCCCGAAAATAGGCATGGCGAGCAATAACTGGTGATAGCGGCGTCGCGGCCCCTCGCGCTGCAAGAGCCACCACAAACCGTAGATTGCCGCCGCCAGCGCCAGCATGACGAGTATCCAGTTGTCCCGCAGGAAATCGCTGGTCGCAATCAGGCCGCGGGTCAGGGCCGGCAGTTCGGCCTGGGTGTTTTCAAAGACGCCGACGATTTTCGGCACGACCGTCGCCAGCATGAAACCGATGATCGCTACCGCCATCACCACCAGCGCTATCGGGTAGATCATTGCGTTCGAAATGCGCTGGCGCAGTTCGTGCCGCGCCTCCGTGTAATCGGCAAGGCGATCAAGGACCGCGTCGAGGTGCCCCGATTGCTCGCCCGCCGCAATCGTTGCGCGGTACAGTTCCGGAAAGGCCTGCGGAAACTCGCCGAGGCCGTCGGCCAGCGTGTGACCTTCCATGACCTTCCCGCGGACGCCGAGCAGGATGCTTTGCGTGCGCGCGTGCTCGTTCTGTTGCGAGACGGCGGCCAGCGATTCTTCCAGCGGCAAGCCGGATTCCGACAGCGATGCGAGCTGCCGGGTCACGAGCGCCAGTTCGGAAGGCGAGATGCCGCGTCGCAGCGAGAACGAGCGTTGGCGGCGGGCTTCACGTTGCGCCACTTCGGTAACCCGGACAGGCAGCAGCCGCCGTTCCCGGAGGAGTTGCCTGACGTGTTTCGGGGTATCGCCCTCGATGAGGCCCCGGGACTCCTTGCCGGCCGGGTCCAGTGCCACGTACTCGAATGCGCCCATCAGTCTTCCCGCGTGACGCGCAATACTTCCTCGAGCGTCGTAATGCCCTTCAGCACCAGCCGTCGCCCGTCGGCACGGATGCTGGGACCGAAGCCGCGCGCGTAACGCTCGAATTCCTGTTCGCTGACGCCGTCGTGGATCATGCTGCGCATGCGGTCATTGACGGCGATCATTTCGTAGATGCCGGTGCGGCCGGCAAAGCCGCCATTTGCGCCGGGCCCCGGCTTGTAGAGCGTGGGCGGATTCGACGGGTCCACCTCCAGCAGCCCGCATTCGTAGTCGGTCGCGGCGTAGGGCACCTTCGTTTCCTCGTCCAGTACGCGCACCAGGCGCTGCGCCAGGACACCGATCAGGCTCGACGACAGCAGGAACGGTTCGACGCCCATGTCGCGAAGGCGCGTGACGGCGCCCGAAGCGGTGTTCGTATGCAAGGTCGACAGGACCAGGTGACCGGTCAGACTGGCTTGTACCGCGATCTCCGCCGTTTCGAGGTCGCGGATCTCGCCGACCATCACCACGTCGGGATCCTGGCGCAGAATGGCCCGCAGGCCGCGCGCAAAGGTCATGTTGACCTTCGTATTGACCTGGGTCTGCCCGATGCCGTCGATAAAGTATTCGATCGGGTCCTCGACGGTCATGATATTCCGGGTGTTGTCGTTGATGCGCTCGAGTGCGGCATACAACGTCGTCGTCTTGCCGGAGCCGGTAGGGCCGGTAACGAGGATGATACCGTGAGGTTTGTGAATGAGTTCACCCATCGTCTGCTGTGAATGCGGGTCCATGCCGAGCGACGTGAGATCGAGACGTCCGGCCTGCTTGTCCAGCAAACGCAGCACGACGCGTTCGCCGTGACCCGAGGGCATGGTCGAAACCCGCACGTCGACGGCTCGTCCTGCGACGCGCAAGGATATGCGGCCGTCCTGCGGCAGGCGCTTCTCGGCGATATCCAGTTTTGACATGACCTTGATGCGTGACACCACGAGGGGCGCCAGCGCGCGACGGGTCTGCAGTACTTCGCGCAGCACGCCGTCGACCCGGAAGCGGACGTTGAGGCGGTTTTCGTAGGTTTCGATGTGCACGTCCGATGCATTTTCTTTCACGGCTTCGGTAAGGACGGCATTGATGAAACGGATGATCGGCGCATCGTCGTCACTGTCGATCAGGTCGGACGGCTCCTGCAGCTCCTGTGCGACCTGGTCGAGATTGATGTCCTCGTTCAGCCCGTCCACCATCTGCATGGCGTTGTGAGAGCCCTGTTCGTAGGATGCTTGGAGCAGGGCATCGAACATGTCGTCCGGGACGCGCGACAGCCGTAGTGGTACGCGGGCAAAGCGGCGCGCCTCCGCGAGGCTCAACGGCGACGCCGACGCTTTGTACACGGCGTCGGCAGTGCCGCCGCCGATCGCGCGTATCAGAACGCCGTGGCGTTTTGCAAAGGAAAACGGCAGCACCCGTGCTTCCCGGGCGGCCTCTATGTCATCCATCAGCGGGGCGGGTTCGGGGTCTTTTAGGAGTTCTTCCTGCATTGCCCGACTGTCACTCTTCCGGTTCGTTCGATTTTGGCGGCATTGGCTGGCGGCTCGTCTCGTCAAGCGGCCGCAGTACCGGGCGGTCCGCCCCCGGCATCAAGGGTACCGACTCGCCTTCCGAGCCGAGCTGGATGTTCCGTATGTAGTTGTACTTCTCGTTCGTGACGGACCACGACTGGTCGGCATCGCGCAGGATCTGCGGCCGGATGAAAATCAACAGGTTCGTCTTCACCTTTTCGGTGCCGCGGGTGCGGAACAGGTTGCCGACGATCGGGATGCTGCCGAGCACCGGTACCTGCTGGTTGGACTCGCGCAGCGTATCTTCAATCAGCCCGCCCAGCACGATAATGGTCCCGTCGTCGACGATCACCGTCGTTTCGACGATGCGCTGGTTGGTGATCAGGTCCACTGCGCCGGCCGACGATGACGCGATACTCGAGATCTCCTGAGAAATTTCGAGCAGCAGCGAATCACCCTCGTTTATCTGGGGCGTGATGGTCAGTTTCACGCCGACCGATTCGCGGTTGACGGTGGTAAAAGGATTCACGCCCCCTGTCGTCCCCGTGTCGGCGTACTGGCCGGTGACGAACGGGACCTCCTGGCCGATGTTCAGGGTCGCTTCCTCGTTGTCTGTCGTCAGGATCGTCGGCGTGGAAATGATGTTCGTGTTGGCATCGCCCTGCAGCGCACGGAGAATCGCCGCAAAGCTCACGCCGTTATCGGTGATGCGGCCGACACCTATGGTCACGCCTTCGCCAATGAGGCTCGTGGGATCGGTGGTACCGTCGCCGCCGCCGGCGGCTGCTCCGGCGAGCTGGACGATACCGGGGCCGAAGGAGGGGAAATTGGTGACTGCAATCGGCGCATCGTCGTCGCTGCCCTGGATCGCCCATGTCACCCCGAGGTCGGCCGAGCGGTCCTCGAGCACCTCGACAATGATGGCCTCGACGAGCACCTGCTCGCGGCGAATGTCGAGTCTGTCGACGATGCTCATGAGCGAGCGCATCGTCTTCGGCGGCGCGGTGACGACGATTGCGTTCGTCTGCGCATCCGCCCAGACGCCGGTGACCGACTGCTGCGGCGTCTCCGCGCCGCCGGCGGCCGCGGCACTGGCGGCTTCGCTTCCCGTGAGGTGTTGCTGCAGCTTCGTTGCCAGGTCCTCGGCATCCGCAAATCGGAGGTACTTGACCTGGGTATCGCCGCCGTCTTCGGGCGGCGTGTCGAGGTGCGCGATCAGCGCGCGCAGGCGCAATCGGGCGGACTTTTCGCCGCCGAGGAGAACCGTGTTGGTTCGCGGGTCGGCAACGAGGCTGATGGCCACCGGCGCGCCATCGGCCCGCGGCTGCTGCGTCAGCTGGGTCACGACGCGGACGACTTCGGACGCGGACGCGTGCTGCAGCGGTACGACCTCGATCTCCTCGTCGGTCGCCGTGTCGATACGGCGAATGATATTGACCATGCGATCGACGTTCGCTGCCCGGTCGGAAATAATGAGCATGTTCGAGCCAGGGTGGGCGACGAGGTGGCCGTACTGCGGCACCAGCGGCCGCAGGATAGGGACGAGCTGGGTCGCGCCCACGTTGTGTACCTGGATGACCTGCGTAATCAGGTCGTCCGGACCGTCGGAATCGCCGCCCCCGACGGGTCCCGCGTACTGGCGTGCCGTAGCATTCGGAATGATCTTCGTGATGTTGCCGGTCGTGACGGCAGCGAGCTGGTGTACGTCGAGAATCGACAGGAACGCCTCGTAAAACGCGTCGGGGGTCATCGGGGTCGACGACAACATCGTGACCTTGGCGCCCTGGACCCGGGGGTCGATGATGAACGTGCGGTTCGTGATTTCGCCCACGGCTTCGACGATCTGCCGAATGTCGGCTTCCTTGTAATTCGGCGTAATCGTCGCCTGGCCGTTCTGCTGAGACAGGGCGGCAGGCCCCGCCACGAGGACGGCGAGCACAAGGGCAGCAAGGCGGAGACCGCCCTGAGAGTGGGATTTTTTAGCATTCATCAGTGCGTTTCTTTGCCTATGTCCAGTTGATCGGTGCGCAACACGATGGTTTCGGGTGTGCCGTCGCGCTCTACGGTAACGGAAACCTCCGTCGCCGTACCGAGCGACTGGAAGATTTCCATCGCCTGGGTCGGGTCCGTCAGCGACTGGCCGTCGATTTCCCTGATCAGGTCGCCCGGACGCAGGCCCATCGACGAAAACAGTTCACGGTCGCGACCCGGGTATACCCTGTAACCCTGTTGCTGTCCGTTGACGAAATACGGGGTCGGTCGAATCACGTCCGCCAGCCTCGACACGTTTTGCGCGACGACGGACTGGATGCTTTCGTCATCCGCAACGACTTCCTCGACATATTCTTCCTCGACATATTCTTCCTCGAGGGTCGGTATGGTCGGCGCGATGTAACTCGACGTGCTTGACGCAAATTCGCGCGGCAGCGACAGGTTCGTGAGCGCGCCCCGTTCGTTCAGTACCACGCGGTCGGGATATACCGCATGCAACGTGGCGCCGGCCGCAACCGGATCCCCGACCACGTAAACCTTTTCCTCGTTACCACTGTCCGCAATGATCGCTATGGAAAACTCCTGCAGCTCCGATGCTATGGTCCCGCGCAGTTTGAGATTGCGCAGGTTCGTCTCCTCGAGGTCCGCGAGCTCGACCTCGGGCGCGGCGCTCTCGTCCTCGGCGCCAGCCTCCCCGAACAGGTGCGCGTCGGCGATGTTTGCCGTATCGGCGCCCTGCGCCTGCGACGACGAGGCGATCGCGGCGCTGTTCTGCGGCAGGTCGACCGTTCCCACCGACGGTGCCGGCACCAGCATCCAGATGATTTTCGCGAGCTGCCAACCCATGAGGACGACGATCACGAGGCTCACCCAGGCCGGCAGCAGCGAATTTGCTGCAGCGACGGCGCGACCGCGGTCGCCCGACCAAAGATCGGACCATCTGTAGTTCGTTGCCATGTCCTGCCCGGCCAAATTCGGCATCCGCGTCCCGTATTGAACGCAGCGTCATGATGATACGGGTTGGGGCGCGATTCAAACCGAGCCCCGAAACCGCTAAATTTCAGCAATTACAACGATATAACAGCTACCGGGACCCGCCAGGCCGCGCACCGGCCTGTGACGGGGTTCGCAATTGCGCGCGGCAGACCGGCCTCGCAAGGCGGGCAGGTCGTTATAATGCGTGACAATACCGCAAAATCGGTTGAATACGGCAATGGAGCCGCTATAAAAGGGCTCATGGGTGAGAAGCGTGACCAACCCCGTATTTCGGAGGATTTTGACCTCGCGGTCGACGAGGCGCGGCCGCGCGTCCAGGAACCGCCGCGCTATCGGGTCGTACTGCTCAACGACGACTACACGCCGATGGAGTTTGTCGTCGACATACTCGTTACTATATTCGGCATGGAACGAACCCGCGCTACACAGGTCATGTTGGAAGTACATACGAAAGGAAAAGGCGTGTGCGGCGTCTACAATTATGAGATAGCGGAAACCAAGGTCGCGCAGGTCATGGGACTCGCCCGGCAGCACCAGCATCCGCTGTTATGCACGATGGAAGAAACCTGATAAGGAGGTATGGCCCGCTGATGTTGAGCAGTGAACTGGAATTCTGTCTGAACGAGGCGTTTCAACGTGCGCGGGAGCAGCGGCATGAGTTCATGACCGTAGAGCACCTGCTGCTTGCGTTGCTCGATATTCCGAAGGTTCACGAGATCATCAAGGCCTGCAACGGGAATATCCCGGAGCTTCGCCGGCAACTGACCGAGTTCATCGAGGAACAAACCCCTCTGCTGCAGCTCGATGACGATAACGACGTTCAGCCGACGCTCGGTTTCCAGCGTGTATTGCAGAGGGCCGTTTTCCACGTCCAGTCGAGTGGAAAAAAGGAAGTGACGGGCACGAACGTGCTCGTGGCGATCTTCAGCGAGAAGCAATCGCAGGCGGTATATTTTCTCGGGATGCAGGACATCACGCGACTGGATGTGATCAATTACATCTCGCATGGCTTGCCGCAGGTACCCGGCGACAACGCGGAGGAAGAGCAGGATTCTTCGCTCGAAAGCGAAAGCGAGGGCGATGCGACCGCGCTCGACCGATATGCCACGAATCTCAACCAGCGCGCCATCGACGGACGCATCGACCCGCTCATCGGCCGCGAGGTGGAGATCGAGCGGACAGTGCAGATTCTCTGCCGCCGTCGGAAAAACAATCCCCTGTACGTCGGGGATGCGGGCGTCGGCAAGACGGCACTCGCGGAAGGACTGGCGCGCATGATCGTCGAGGAGCGCGTGCCGGAAGTCCTGCTCGATGCGACGATCTACGCGCTCGACATGGGTACGCTGATCGCCGGCACCAAGTACCGGGGTGACTTCGAGAAGCGTCTGAAAGCCGTCATCAAGGAAGTTCGGGAGGACCCCGGCGCTATCCTGTTCATCGACGAGATTCACACCGTCATCGGCGCGGGCGCTGCGTCCGGCGGCGTCATGGATGCAAGCAACCTCATAAAGCCGGTACTCGCGAATGGCGAGATTCGCTGTATCGGGTCCACGACCTACGAAGAGTATCGTGGCATATTCGAGAAAGACCACGCGCTCGCGCGGCGATTCCAGAAAATCGATGTGCCCGAGCCCACCCTGGACGAGACGGTGGCTATCCTGCACGGCCTGAAGTCGCGTTTCGAGGAGCATCATGGCGTTCGATATGCGGAGGGCGCCATGGAAGCCGCCGCGGAACTGGCGCATCGTCACATCAACGACCGGCGATTGCCGGACAAGGCGATCGACGTCATCGACGAGGCCGGCGCTCACGTTCGTCTGCAGCCTGCCGCCCGCCGGGACGAGACCGTATCCGTGCAGATGATCGAAAATATCGTGGCGAAAATCGCGCGCATCCCGGCGAAGAGCGTTTCCTCGTCGGATCGCAAGGCGCTTAAGTCGCTGGACCGGGACCTGAAGCTCGTCATCTTCGGGCAGGACACCGCCATCACGGCCCTTGCGGCGGCGATCAAGATGTCCCGTTCCGGCCTGCGTGACGAGGATCGGCCGATCGGCAGTTTCCTGTTTGCTGGGCCGACCGGCGTCGGCAAGACCGAAGTGACCCGGCAGCTCGCGCTTTCCCTCGGCCTGGAACTCATACGCTTCGACATGTCGGAGTACATGGAGCGGCATACGGTATCGCGCCTGATCGGCGCGCCGCCGGGCTACGTCGGTTTCGACCAGGGCGGACTTCTCACCGAGTCGGTCAACAAGAATCCGCACGCCGTCGTGCTCCTCGACGAAATCGAGAAGGCTCATCCGGAGGTATTCAACATCCTCCTGCAGGTAATGGACCATGGCACGCTCACGGACAACAATGGCCGCCGAGCCGATTTTCGTAACGTCATCATCGTCATGACGACCAACGCCGGAGCCCAGGAAATGAGCCGCGCGTCGATCGGATTCACGGAACAGGACCATACGAGCGACGGGATGAGCATCATCAACAAGACCTTCTCTCCCGAGTTCCGCAACCGGCTGGATGCGATCATCCAGTTCGGTGCCCTGGACGGTTTGTCCATCGCACGGGTCGTCGACAAGCTGATCGTGGAGCTGGAAGCAAAACTGGACAACAATCACGTGACACTCGAGCTCGACGATGCGGCCAGGCAATGGATCGCGGATCGCGGTTACGATCCGAAAATGGGTGCACGACCCATGGCCCGGCTGATCCAGGAACACATCAAGCGGCCGCTGGCCGAGGAATTGCTGTTCGGCAAACTCGAGCATGGCGGACACGTGCGTATCCAGGTCGGCGCCGATGACACGCTCGAACTGATTGCGGAGCCGGCGCTCAAGGAGCTCGAGCACCTGCGGGACGAAAGCTGATTGATCGAGACGGCAGCGCGGCCCGTGCGGGCGACGCGAATTAGCGACCGCGGTAGACGATGCGTCCCTTGCTGAGGTCGTAGGGAGTCAGTTCGACGGTGACCTTGTCGCCCGTCAGGATGCGAATGTAGTTTTTGCGCATTTTGCCGGAAATGTGCGCAGTCACCACGTGTCCGTTGTCGAGTTCCACTCGAAACGTCGTGTTCGGAAGCGTGTCGGTAACCACGCCTTCCATCTGGATGGCTTCTTCTTTCGCCAAGGTTTTCATGCTCCGTGTGCCTCAAGGCTCGCGAATTGTGCAGAAACGGGCTGCCTATTGCAACGCGATACCGCCGGCCGGCGCCTCGAGGTCACGCAGCATGACTGGCTCGCGCGGCCATCCGTCGAACGCCGTACACGGCGTGCAATGGCGGTCCAGGGCCGCGACGAAATCCCTGCGCGGCACGGTAACCGCGCCGAGCGTCAGGAGGTGATTCGACACCGTCTGGCAATCGAGCAGCGCAAAGCCCTCGTCGCGAAGGACCTGGCACAGGGCGAACAGGGCAAATTTCGAGGCGTTGTCTTCGCGGCTGAACATCGATTCTCCGAAGAAGACCCGTCCCATGGCCAGGCCGTAGACGCCGCCGATGAGGCGGCCATCGCGCCAGAGTTCTGTCGAATGGGCCCAGCCGAGTTCGTGCAATTCCCGGTAAGCGCTCTGCATGTCCGCCGTGATCCATGTGCCGTGCAGCGGCCTGCGCGGCGCCGCGCAGGCTGCCATGACCTCGCCGAAGCACCGGTTGAACGTCACCTCCAGTGCAGAGCGGCGGCGGTCCCGCTGCATGCGCCGTGCGAGTCGGAAATCCCGCGGGTATAGGACGCAGCGCGGGTCCGGCGACCACCACAGGATAGGCTGGCCGCTGTCGTACCACGGAAATATGCCACGGGGATACGCGTGCAGGAGACGCGCGGTCGACAGGTCGCCGCCGGCGGCGAGCAGCCCGTCCGGTTCATCCATGGCGAGCTCCACAGGCGGAAATCGCGTCGGCGGGTCCGCGGGACTGAGCCAGGTAATACGCCGGTTTCGCATCAGTTCCCGCCCGTGTGCCGATAGGGTGTGTGGTCATGGACGAGCCTAATATACTGCTCGACCTGCCCCGCTTCGGCCTCCACGTACTTGCCGATGGCGGCGTGAAATTCGGCGTGGGCAAGCCAGTGCGCGGAGCGAGTCACGGCGGGTACGAACCCGCGGCTGATCTTGTGTTCGCCTTGCGTTCCGGGCTCGAAACGCGCCAGTCCGTGCGCGATGCAGTAGTCGATCCCCTGGTAATAGCACGTTTCGAAATGCAGGGCGTCATGGTGACCCTCGCTGCCCCAGTAACGGCCGTACAGGGTGTCGGTCCCGACAAAGAACACGGCCGCTGCAACGATGGCCTGCCGATGCTCCGCCTGAACGACGAGCACCGCGTCGGGCAGCATGGCGGACAGGGCGACGAAGAACTCGCGCGTGAAATACGGCATCGAACCGCGCTCGATGAACGGCCGACTGATGAGGTCGAAAATCCGGTTCCAGTGCGATGCGTCGAGGTCGCGCCCCGACAGGTGACGGAACCGGATGCCGGCCTCGGCGACCTTGCGGCGATCGCGCCGCGCCTTCTTGCGTTTCGCGGCACTGAATGACGACAGAAAATCCTCGAAATCGCCGTATCCCGCATTGCGCCAGTGGAACTGGCAGTCCTGGCGCGGGTGGAAGCCTGCGAGCTCGAGAAGCGCCAGCTCGTCTGCCGTAGGAAACAGTACGTGCACCGATGAACAGCCGGAGGAAGCGGCGAGGTCGCGCGCACCGGAGAGCAATGCTTTCCGGTGCAGCGGGCTGCCCGTGCCAAGCAGCTTGGGACAGGTGGCCGGCGTGAACGGGACGGCCGACACGAGTTTCGGGTAGTAGCAGAGGCCGGCGCGACGGTAGGCGTTCGCCCAAGCCCAGTCGAACACGAATTCTCCCCAGGAATGGGTCTTTTCATAGAGAAGCATGGCTGCGAGCAGCATGCCGTCCTCAGCGTGCAGCGTCAGGTGCCGGGGGGTCCAGCCGGTCTCGGGCGCGACGCTGGCCGACTGTTCGGCGGCCAGCAGGAACTCGTGTTTCAGGAACGGGTAATCGTCCCCTGCCAGCCGGTTCCAGTCGGCCGCCGGGATCGCACCGATGGCATCGTGAACGGACACCCGCATGCCGGGGCGGCTCAGGCGGCAGCGTCGCTTGTTCCGGCGCCGCTTCCGGCGTCTCCGGCCTTGAGCGCGTCGAGGTATTTCTCCGCATCGAGGGCAGCCATGCAGCCTGCGCCGGCGGAGGTGATGGCTTGCCGGTACACCTGATCCATGACGTCACCGGCGGCAAAGACCCCGGGAACGCTGGTGGCCGTTGCGTCTCCGGCAATCCCGGAGCGAACGACTATGTACCCGTTCTTCATCGCGAGCTGCCCGTCGAAAAGGCCTGTGTTCGGATTGTGCCCGATCGCGATGAATACGCCATCGAGCGCGAGTTCCGTTGCGGATTCATCCGCCGTGCGCCGGATGCGCAGACCGGTCACCCCGGTCGCATCACCCAAGACGTCGTCGACGACACTGTTCCAGTGAATCGTGACGTTACCGCTCTGTGCTTTTGCGAACAGGTGGTCCTGCATGATCTTTTCGGCGCGCAGCTCGTCACGCCGATGGACGAGATGTACCTCGGAGGCGATGTTGCTGAGGTAGAGCGCTTCCTCCACGGCAGTGTTGCCGCCGCCCACGACAGCGACAGGTTTGCCCCGGTAAAAAAAGCCGTCACAGGTCGCGCACGCGGAGACACCCCGGCCCTTGTACGCCTCCTCCGAGGCCAGACCAAGGTACCGGGCTGTCGCACCCGTGGCAATGATCAGCGCGTCGCAGGTGTAGGAAGCGTAATCGCCGTACAGGCGAAACGGGCGCTCTGAAAGGTCGGCCTTGTGGACGTGGTCGTTCCGGATCTCGGTGTCGAAGCGCCTGGCATGCCTGAGCATCCGGTCCATCAGTGCGGGGCCCTGCAGGCCCTCGACATCACCCGGCCAGTTGTCGACGTCGGTGGTCGTCATCAGCTGTCCGCCCTGCGCGATGCCCGTCACCAGCACCGGCTTCAGATTCGCGCGGGCGGCATACACGGCAGCCGCGTAACCGGCAGGTCCCGAGCCGAGGATGAGGACCCGGCAATGCTTGGGAGGGCTCATGTATAATTGGATCCTTGTTCGCTTGGGGGCGACATGCTGACGCGAAACCTGTAAATACGGCCCTTTGACCCGGAATCAAGGGCGCCTGCGGGACGCGAACGCGTGATCGCCCAGTTTAGGGAAAAGCACTCTTCATCGCCATGGCCAAAGCCGTAAAAGCCACACAGTCCGGCGCCGCAATGTCGGCCCAGGTGCATCGCGCACTTCGCGAAGGTGCCCTCTATGTGTTCGGCGCGCTCGCGCTGATCCTCTGGTTCGCACTTTTTACCTACGATCCGGCCGATCCCGGCTTCAGCCAGGCGACGAGCGCGGCGGAAATAAAAAACGGTGTCGGCCGCGTGGGTGCACTGACCGCGGACATCCTCTTCAACCTCTTCGGGCGGCCGGCTTACCTGTTCACAGTGATGGTTTTTTACCTCGGCTGGATGCTGTACAGGGAACAGAGAACGCAGACGGCCCTCACCCGGACCGACTTCATGCTGCGCGGCAGCGGATTCCTTGCGACGCTCGTCACGAGTTGCGCGCTGTCGACGCTGCACTTTTCGGCGGCAGGCTTCAACGAGTCCGCCGGCGGGATCATCGGTACGGTGGTCGGCGAGCAGCTCGTCGCGGTCATGAAACTCCTGGGTGCGAGCGTGCTTTTGTTCGTACTCTGGGTTGCATCCATTTCCCTGTTCCTCGGCTTTTCCTGGATCGGAGTGATGGACGGCGTGGGCCGCCGGAGCCTGCGCTCCTGGGAGAAGCTGGCCGCGTGGCTCGACGACATGAGAGATCGCGCCGAAGGACGGCGCCAGGCTGCGGCGCGCCAGGACGTCGTCCAGGTCGAGAAGAAACGCATCGAGGGCCGGCAGAAGCCGCGAATCGAACCCGTCATCGCGGCGCTGGAACCGAGTATCCGTGCGGAAAAGGAGCGCCAGGTACCGCTGTTCGAGCCGCCCGCCGCCGGCGAGTTGCCGCCGCTGTCGCTGCTCGACAGCCCGCCGGAGCAGCGCGAGGGCTACTCGCCGGAGTCGCTCGCAGCGATGTCGAGGCTGGTGGAGCTCAAACTGGCGGATTTCAATATCGAAGTCGAGGTGCGGTCAGTATCGCCCGGACCGGTGATTACGCGCTTCGAACTGGATCCGGCTCCCGGCGTAAAAGTCAGCCAGATAGCCGGACTGGCGAAGGACCTGGCGCGTTCCCTGTCCGTGGTCAGCGTGCGCATTGTCGAAGTGATACCCGGCAAATCCTACATCGGCCTCGAGATCCCGAACGAGAACCGCCAGCTCGTCACACTGGGCGAGATCCTCAAATCACGCGCATACGACGATCTCAGTTCGCCGCTTACCCTCGCTCTCGGCAAGGATATCGGCGGGCATTCGGTGGTGGCAGACCTCGCGCGTATGCCGCATTTGCTGATCGCGGGCACCACCGGTTCCGGTAAATCCGTTGCGATCAACGCAATGATCCTGTCGATTCTTTACAAGACGCAGCCCGAGCAGGTGCGGATGATCATGATCGATCCGAAAATGCTGGAGCTCTCGGTCTACGAGGGCATTCCGCACCTGTTGACGCCCGTGGTCACGGACATGTCCGAGGCGTCAAACGCACTGCGCTGGTGTGTCGCGGAAATGGATCGCCGCTACCGGCTGATGGCGGGTCTCGGCGTCCGCAACATCGGCGGCTACAACCGGAAGGTCAAGGAAGCGATCGACAAAGGCAGCCCGCTCAAGGATCCGACATTCTTGCCGCCACCCTTCGAGGACATCGAGAAGCCGTTCGAGCATCCGACGCTGACGCCGCTTCCCTACATCGTCGTCATCATCGACGAACTCGCGGACATGATGATGATCGTCGGCAAGAAGGTGGAGGAACTGATAGCGCGACTGGCGCAAAAGGCGCGCGCGTCCGGCATCCACATGCTGCTCGCTACGCAGCGGCCCTCCGTCGACGTCATTACGGGACTCATCAAGGCAAACGTTCCCTCGCGCATCGCGTTCCAGGTGTCAGCGAAAGTCGATTCGAGGACGATCCTGGACCAGCAGGGTGCGGAGAACCTGCTCGGCCACGGCGATATGCTTTACCTGCCGCCGGGCACGTCGCTGCCTGTTCGGGTGCACGGCGCATTCGTGGCGGACCACGAGGTACATGCGGTAGTCCGTCACCTGAGGCAGAGCGGTGCGCCTCGATACCTCGACGAGATACTGGAGGGGCCGACAGCGCCGACACCGGGCCTCCTCGGCCTCGAGGGCTTCGGGCCGGACGGCGGCGATGCGGAACAGGATCCGTTGTACGACCAGGCCGTGCAGGTCGTCCTGGAAACCCGCAAGGCATCCATTTCGGGTGTGCAGCGGCGCCTCAAGATCGGCTACAACCGCGCCGCACGCATGGTCGAGTCGATGGAGGCGGCGGGGCTCGTGGGCCCGCTCCAGTCCAACGGGTCGCGTGAGATTCTCGCACCGACTGCCGTGGACGACGAATGATGCAGGGGCTCCGGCAATACGGAGGCGCCGCCCTGCTGACCCTGCTTGCCGCCGGTGCGTCGCTTGCGGGCGCGGACGACGAGGCGCTGCACTCGCCGCTGCTCGATCGTTACCTGACCGAGGTCGCGACGCTGTCGGCGGATTTCACACAGACGCTGATCGATGCTGACGGCGAACTGATCGAGGAATCGGCGGGCTCGTTGCTGATCAGCCGGCCGGGCAGGTTCCGCTGGACGTACCGCGAGCCGTATGAGCAATGGCTGGTCGCCGATGGCCTCAACCTTTGGAGCTATGACGTGGACCTCGCCCAGGTCAGCGTGAAGCCGCAATTGACGGCACTTCGGAGTACACCCGCATTATTGCTCGGCGGCTCCGATGAGGTCCTGGCTGATTTTCGCTATGAAGGCAACGCAACGCACGGTGGCCTCACCTGGGTCCGGCTCGTGCCGCTCGATCCCGACAGCGGTTTTCGTCACGTCGAATTCGGCTTCAGCGGCGAAACGCTCGCGCGCATGGTGTTTCTCGACAACCTGGAACAGACCACCGTGGTAACGCTCGACAATGTCGTCGAGAACCAGGAACTCGACAGCGCCGTCTTCGAGTTCGGGATACCGGACGGCGTCGACGTCGTCGGCACGCCGGCGACGCCAGCGGCGGGCAACGACTGATGCTGCCACTCCGCTACCCGCTGAGCTGGCGCTTCGCAAGCATTGCCATACTCATCATCGTGCTCATGTCTGCACTGATGCCGGCGGTCTGGCCCGGCGGTGATACCTTCGGCTTCTGGTTCGGTGCGGCCGATAAGTGGGCGCACGGGGTTACGTTTGCGCTGCTCGCGATCTGGTTTGCAGGACAGTACCGGCGGCAGGCGTACTGGCGAGTTGTACTCGGGCTGCTTGCGTTCGGCCTGTTCATCGAACTCTGTCAGCGACTGGTCGGCTACCGGACGGCGGACTGGCTCGATGTCATCGCCGATTGCGGCGGCATCGGAGCAGGCATCTTCGTCGCCGCCGCAGGAATGGGCGGATGGGCGGTGCGCGTCGAGTCCTGGCTTGCTGGCGGAGCAGCCAGGGACTGAACGAATGACGGACGACCTGTTTGCCGCGAACGAGCCGCAGAATCCGGCCCGCCCGCTCGCCGATCGTGTGCGGCCACGCTCGCTCGACACATTCGTGGGCCAGGAACACCTCGTAGCGCCAGGGAAGCCGCTGGCGCAGGCGATAGCGAGCGGGCGCTTGCATTCCATGATTTTCTGGGGCCCGCCCGGCACCGGCAAGACCACGCTGGCGCGCATGGTTGCACGACAATCGGAGTCGAAATTCATCGCCCTGTCGGCGGTGATGGCCGGCGTCAAGGATATTCGAGCCGCAGTCGGCGAAGCGCGTCGACACCGGCAGGTGAGGGACCAGGGCACGGTTCTGTTTCTCGACGAAGTGCATCGCTTCAACAAGTCGCAGCAGGATGCTTTTCTGCCTTTCGTCGAGGATGGAACGTTCGTATTTATTGGTGCAACGACGGAAAACCCTTCCTTCGAGTTGAACAACGCGTTGTTGTCGCGCGCCCGGATTTACGTACTGAAACCGCTCGACGAAATGGCGATCAGGCAACTGCTCGACCGGGCCCTGGCCGACACGGTGCAAGGTCTTGCCGGCCGTGTCGCGATCGACGACGACAGCCTGAGGCTGATTGCCTCTGCCGCGGATGGCGATGCCCGGCGTGCGTTGAATTTCCTGGAGCTGGCAGCCGACCTGGCGGAAGACGGCATCGTAAGTCCGGCCACGGTGCGCGACGTGCTTACTGGCGGGCGGCGCCGGTTCGACAACAAGGGCGACTATTTTTACGATCAGATTTCGGCCCTGCATAAATCGATTCGCGGCAGCGATCCGGACGCTTCGCTCTACTGGCTGATGCGCATGCTGGACGGCGGTTGCGATCCACTGTACGTCGCGCGACGCATGGTCCGTGTGGCTTCCGAGGATGTTGGCAATGCTGACCCGCGCGCCTTGCAAATGGCGCTCAACGCCTGGGATGTGCTCGAACGGCTCGGCAGTCCCGAGGGTGACCTCTCTCTTGCGCAGGCAGTGGTCTACCTCGCTTGTGCGCCCAAGAGTAACGCCGTTTACATGGCGGCGGGCGCTGCAGCGGCGGACGCCCGCGACAGGGGTTCGCTCGAAGTGCCGATGCACCTTCGCAACGCCCCCACGGCACTGATGAAGGGCCTCGGCTACGGCAAGGACTATCGCTATGCCCATGACGAGGAGGGCGCGATTGCCATCGGCGAAACTTACTTCCCCGACGACATGCCGCCGGCCAGGTATTATCATCCGGTGCCGCGCGGCCTCGAGATCCGGATCCGCGAAAAACTCGAGGACATCGAACGGCAGAGGCGCGACTTGGAACAGCAGGCGAAACACGACAAATGATCGACCCGAAACTTCTACGCCAGGCGAGCGATGAGGTTGCCGGCAATCTCGCCCGTCGCGGCTTCCACTTCGATGCCGACGGTTACCGGGCCCTCGAGGAGCAGCGCAAATCACTGCAGGTAGAGACCGAGCGATTGCAGGCGGAACGCAACGCGAGCGCAAAAGCCATCGGCAAGGCCAAAGCCGGGGGCGCCGATATCGCGCCCCTGCTGGCAGCCGTACGGAACACGGGCGAGCGTCTCGACGCTGCAGAAGCGGGTCTAAGAGCCGTGCAGGCCTCGCTCGAGGATGTCGAACTCGGCCTCCCGAACCTGCTCGCGGCCGACGTACCCGACGGCGCGGACGACACGGCGAACGTCGAGCTTCGCCGCTGGGGCGAACCGAGAGCCTTCGATTTTCCCGTTCGCGACCATATCGAACTCGGCGAAACACTCGGGTTACTCGATTTCGACAGCGCCGCGAAGATCGCGGGTTCGCGCTTTGTTGTCATGAGTGGTGGATTTGCGCGGCTGCAGCGGGCCCTTATCCAGTTCATGCTCGATACGCATACCGTCGAGCACGGCTACGAGGAAGCCTACGTGCCGTATCTCCTGCATGCGTCCGCACTGGTCGGTACCGGGCAGTTGCCGAAATTCGGCGCCGACCTGTTCCGGACCGATACGGAGTCGCCGTTTTACCTCGTCCCGACGGCGGAAGTGCCGCTCACGAACCTCGCGCGGGACACGATCTTCGATGTCGCCGACCTGCCGCGGCGCTATACGGCGCATACGCCGTGCTTCCGCTCAGAGGCCGGAACCTATGGCCAGGACACGCGCGGTATGATCCGGCAGCACCAGTTCGAAAAGGTCGAGCTCGTGCAACTCGTGCGCGCCGCGGAGTCGGGGCAGGCGCTCGAGGAATTGACGCGTCACGCCGAGACGATTCTGCAACGCCTGCGGCTTCCATACCGCGTCGTCGCCCTGTGCGCGGGCGATATCGGATTCGGCGCGTCGAAAACCTATGACCTCGAGGTCTGGCTGCCGGGGCAGGGCCGCTACCGCGAAATTTCGTCCTGCAGCAATTGCACGGACTTCCAGGCCCGGCGCATGAAGGCCCGCGTCCGGAATGCCGAAGGCGGCAAGCCGGAGCTCATTCACACGCTGAACGGATCGGGTGTAGCGGCCGGGCGGGCGCTGATCGCGGTCGTCGAGAACTACCAGCAGGCGGACGGCAGCATCGAGGTGCCGGAGGTTCTCCGCCCGTACATGGGCGGAGCCTCGGTGATCACGCGCTGACGGTCAGTCGCGATTCAGAAACAGCTGGAGAACGTACCAGAACATCAGCGCAATGGACGCGAACAGCGCCATCGACGCAGCGACGTAACGGTCCTCGGGATAGTGGTGCAGTATGTTCGAGGTGTCGTAGAGCACTGCGGCACCGGCAAAGCCGATCATCGCGACGGAAAACCAGGTACCGAGCTGGAAACCGAATACCAGGGCCGCGACGATCGCGCCCATCGCGAGGAAAAAGCCCCACAGCATGATGCCGCGCAGGAACGAGAAATCCTTGCGGGTGATCATCGCCACCGAGATCAGCCCCACGCAGCCGACGATCGTGACGCCGATTGCACTGTCGAGGACCTCGGGCGCCCGCATCGCCGCGAGCAGGATGAGCGGCGAGAAAATCAACGCCTCCGCGACGATGAATGCAGCGAATGCCGCGTACTGTGCCGGTTTCGACGTCAGGCGGTGCGCCACATGCGATGCACCCCAGCCGACCAGCATGAATGCACCGAGCGTCAGGAGCCAGCTTCGGAGCAACACCGGCGCAATCTGGTCGGCGATGCCCGAACTGATCAGGTAATACTCGACGGCGGCGAACGCGAGGATCCCGCCGATCACGTGCGCGTAACATTTCCAGATGAAATCCGACCGGGTTTCGACCGAAGCGTCGGCGACCGGCGTTACATAGCTCAACTTGTCCTGCATGAGAGAATTCCTTCGATGGAGGCGTCGTCACGGATCATAGCATTTCGGACGCCGCGGCAAGCCGGGTATTGGACGTAACTCACCAGGGCAGCCGGTATCCCTCGGCATGCCAGAAGCCGCCGCTGTTGTCGGGCGTCAGCGCATCGATGCGTTTGATCAGCCCGCTCGCGGCGACGGCCGGCTCGATACCGCTGCCGCCGGTCATGCCCGTGGCCACCATTCCCGGGTGCAGCAGGGCCACCGCTATGCCGCGCGGCCTGAACTCGAGCGCCAGGTTGGTGCCGACCTGGTTCACCGCAGTCTTGGAGGCCCGGTAACCGTAATAGCCTCCGGACCCGTTGTCCTGGATCGAGCCGACCCGGCTCGAAATGATGACGACCCGGGCGCCCTCGTGCAGGTTGTCGGCCAGAGCCTCTGTGACGCGCAGAGGCCCGAGCGTATTGACCCGGTACTGCTCCAGCATGGCGTCATAATCGATGTCGCCGAAGCGGTCCGCCTTCAGGATTCCGGCATTGTTCAGCAGGATATCGATCGGCCGGCCGCCGAGGGCACGTTTGAGTGCCTGGACCGAGGACCCATCGGCGACGTCGATACCCTCGACCGTCTCCACGTCCAGTTCCAGAAGTTCGTCACTCGCGGAACGGCAAACGGCAATGACCTTGTCGCCGCGCTCGCTGAATTGCCGCGCGAGTTCAAGGCCGATACCCCGGTTGCAGCCGGTGATCAGTACGGTGGCCATGCTTGTACCTCTGTTTCTGCGGGTTCGCGTATTCTCCGAGACCTGTGAGCGCCGCGGACAATTTCAAGTACAAGCGGACGACGGTACTGGCCGTCGTCATCGCCAACATGATCGGCACCGGGGTCTTTACCAGTCTCGGCTTCCAGTTGCTCGATATCCGTTCGGGCTTCGTAATTCTCGTCCTGTGGGCGCTCGGTGGCGGGGTCGCGCTCTGCGGTGCCATGACCTACGCAGAACTCGGTGCAGCCCTGCCGCGCTCGGGCGGCGAGTACAACTTCCTGTCGCGAATCTATCACCCTGCGGCCGGCTTCGTATCCGGCTGGGTGTCGGCCACCATCGGTTTTGCAGCCCCGACGGCGCTCGCTGCGATGACCTTCGCTGCGTATGTGCTGGCGGCGTTCGAACCGGAAGGCAGCCCCTGGCTCGAGAAGCTGCTCGGCGTGATGCTCGTATTGCTTCTTACTGCCGCGCATTCGGTCAGCCGCCGCCAGAGTGGCGGCCTGCAGGCGGTCTTCACGCTGCTGAAGCTCTGCGTCATCGTGTTGTTCTGTGTCCTCGCACTCCTTGCGGCGTCCCGCTCAGCCGCTCCGATTCCACCCGGGGGCCGGCGACGGCGCGCTGATCGCGAGCAGTGCCTTTGCCGTCTCCCTGATCTACGTCAGTTACGCGTACACCGGCTGGAATGCCGCAACCTACCTGTCGAGCGAGTTGGAACAACCGCAGCGCGACTTGCCGGGGATCCTGTTGCTGGGCACCGCCACGGTGACCTGCCTGTATGTCGCGCTGAATTACGTGTTCCTCGAGGTCGCGCCCATCGACCTCCTGGCTGGCAAGGTCGAGGTCGCCTATGTCGCGGCCGTAGCGGCCTTCGGTGCGGACGGGGGACGGTTTACGGGGCTGGTTCTTGCGCTCCTCCTGGTCTCGACCGTGAGCGCGATGACGATGGCCGGTCCCCGCGTACTGCAGGTCATCGGCGAGGATTTTCGCGCTCTGGGCGTTCTTGCGAAGGTCAACCGCGACGGCCTGCCGTACGTGGCCATCGGCCTGCAATCCGGCCTGGCGATCGCCTTCATCATGACGTCGGCCTTCGAGCGCATACTGGTCTTTGCCGGTTTCACGTTGGCTCTGAACAGCTTCGCGACCGTACTCGGCGTCTTCGTACTGCGCGCCCGGGAGCCGGGGCTGCCGCGCCCGTACCGCACTTTCGGCTACCCGTTGACGCCGCTGGTGTATCTCGTGGTGATGGGCTGGACGCTGGGCTATGTCCTGTACTCGCGGCCTGCGGAAGGCCTGCTGGGTCTCGCCTTGCTGGCCAGCGGCGGGTTCATTTACGTCCTGGCTCGCCGCAAGAACCGGGACCGGCCGCCGGCAGAGCGCTCGTGAACCAGTGCGAGCCGCGCTAGCGACGCGATCCCGTCCGGCTGGCGGAGAGGGTGGGATTGACTCGCGCCTGCGGCGCTCGCCCTTCGGGCGCACTTTGTGCGTCCAAAATCGCTGCGCGATATTGTCAAACAGGGTTCGAAAGCCCATACCCTCACCGAGCCAACAAAAAAGGGCCGCTGGGGCCCCTTTTTATTGGCTGGCGGAGAGGGTGGGATTCGAACCCACGAAGGGCTATGAACCCTTGCCGGTTTTCAAGACCGGTGCATTTAACCGCTCTGCCACCTCTCCGGGTGCGATCGGAACGGCGCATTTTGCAGTCGGCCGGATTTCGATTCAACACGCGCACGACAGGCGCGATGGCGGCCTACGTTGTGTCCCTTCGCCGCAAATTCCTTACCGACGCGCTCGCCGCCGCGCGAACCGGACGCGGGACTTGCTGTCAGAGTATTAAAGACTCGTCCAACGCGGTGAGGGGGAATCTGGGAATGTCTCGTACTACATTGTTTGCTATCGTTATTTCATCCTTGCTGAGTCTTAACATAGTGACAGAGTCATGGGCAGAGTCGGAGGCGCCGGCCCCGGTGTCGCCGGCACAGGCCTTGCTCGACGCCGCTCGCGAGCGCGCAGAGGCCGGCGATGTGAAAGGTGCCGTGGCCGCGTTGCAGGAACTCGCCGAGAGCGGCTTCGCCGGTGCCGACGTGATCAGGAACGATACCGCGCTAGGCAAGCTTGCCGGAGACCCGGCATTCGATGCGCTCCTGGCCGGCATGGCGGCAAAAGAATTTCCTTGTGAACATGACCCGGTGTTCACCGAATTCGACTTCTGGGTCGGCGAATGGGATGTGCACCTCGCCGACGGTCGCAAGGCGGGAACGAACAGCTATCCGTCGCGAACATCGGGGCTGCGTGCTCATCGAGGAATGGCAGAGCGCGACCGGCGGCTCCGGTATGAGCATCAACTATTTCGACAAGGCTGCCGGGGAGTGGGTCCAGGTCTGGAACGATGCAAGCGGCAGCCAGATCGACATCCGCGGCGGTATGACCGACGAGGGAATGTTGCTGCAAGGCACGATTCACTCGGTTGCCACCGGCACGTCCCTGCCGTTCCGTGGACTATGGAGCCCACTTCCCGACGGACGTGTGCGACAATATTTCGAGCAGGCGGACGACGGCGGGAGCACCTGGACGCCGTGGTTCGAGGGTTTTTATTCTCGCCGCAGTGATGGCGATTAGGATCAGAGTGACGTATTCATCGAACAGGGGCTTTCCGGCGGGCAATCCGATCGCGAATGCGCTCGTCATCATCGTCGGCGCGCTGACCATCGCGGCGTCGATCGTACTCGGCTTTTTTGCTCTCGTCGTCGTCGCATCCCTGATGCTGGTTTTCGCCGCGATCATCGGCATCCGGGTGTGGTGGCTCAAACGCAAGCTGCAGAAAGCCAGGCCTCCCGGAGCGGCAGCCGGGCGGGCGCAAGACGTGATCGAAGGCGAATTCCGGGTAGTCGATTCCCGGCAGCGGCAGGACGAAAACTAGCTCGTCTTGAAGCGTAAGGGTTGCCGGGCGGCACGCGCGCCCGTGTATCTGGTCACGCCCGTCAAAAAGCCGTAAAGTCGCGCCTCATGCAGAGCGCCCTGGATAATGGCAACAAGCGCCGCCGCCGACGGCGCCGTCGTATCCAGATCATCCTCCTGTACACGGCCATCGCTGTCGGCCTTGCATGGTTTTTCGAATCCCAGGCGACGACCACCATCATATTCGTGCGGCATGCCGAAAAAGCAGTCGTGGATGGCGATGACCCATCGCTCAGTGAGGCCGGCCGCCGGCGCGCCGCCGAGCTCGCACGACAAATGGTCGACGCTGACGTCATCCAGGGCATCGATGCGATTTTCGCTACGCAGTACAAGCGAACCCAGGAAACGGTCGCGCCGCTCGCGGACGCTCTGGATATCCCGATCAGGACCTATGACGCAAACGACACGGAAACCGTTTTGCAGGAGATTCTTTCCGGCTACAAGGGCCAGATCATACTGGTTGCCGGTCATAGCGATACCTTGCCGGAATTGATCGCGAACCTGGGTGCGAGCAAGCGCGTGCCGCCGATCGCCGAGAATGAGTACGACAATATGTATATCGTCTCGATTCCGTGGTTCGGCAAGACGAAGACGCTTCGTGTGCGTTACGGCGATCCTTACGAAGCGGAAGGCTGATCCCCGCTCGACACTTTCATACCGGCTGACTCCCGCATGCGCACTGCATTCTCGATGAATACCCGATGGCGGTCGATGCGGAAATCGGCCAGCACCGCGTCGCGGATCGTCCGGTCCTGGTCGATCAGGTACGTGCACCGGCGGACGCCGATGCCGAATGGTCCGCCGGCGTCGTACATGCGGGTCACGACTTTGTCGGGATCGGCGAGCAAGGTGAACGGCAAGGAATGTTGGACCCGAAAGCGCGCATGAGTGGCACTGTCCTGGGGACTGACGCCGGCTACCGAAAGCCCGACGCTGTTTATTTCCGTGTGCAGATCACGTATCGCACAGGCTTCCCTTGTGCAGCCGGGGGTGAAATCTGCCGGATAGAAGTACAACAGCAGGGGACCGTCGTGCAGCAATCCGCTCAGGGACTGATCGGCACCGCTTTGGTCCTGGAGCACGAACTCGGGTGCGCGGCTGCCGACCTCAAGCATCGGCCGTCCCGTGCCCCGGCACCGCGTCGGCGAAAATCACCTGCATTACACGATAGTCGGTCATGGTCATACCGAGCTTGCCATACACCTGTTGCGCCCGCGCGTTGCCTTTCTCGACGTACAGGCGAATTCCGACGACGTCCGCCGACTGGCGCGCCAGAGCCTCGACGTGCCGATAAAGTGCCGTGAATACGCCATCGCGCCGGTGCGCAGGATGAACGTAGACGCTCTGCAGCCACCACAGCTCCCCGTTGCGCCAGTCGCTCCATTCGGACGTCACCATGATCTGGCCGACGATCCCGCCGGCCAACTCGGCCACCCAGTAACGGCCGAGCGAGTCATCGGCCAGGATCCGGGCCACGCCGCGGCGGATGACTGCCGCGTCCAGCGGACCCCCCTCGGTTTCCGCGGCAAGACGCGAATTGAACCCGGCGATGACGGGCCCGTCGTCCGGCGTGGCGTCACGGATGCACAGGGGAGCGCGGCTCATCCGGCTCTTTGTAGCAGCGCGGCGGATTGTTCCGCAAGGAGCACAGACTAGATTTTTCGGCAGCCCGGGATCCTCTCTTTCTTTCGTTTTTGCTATAGATGTCATTGGCTTATGATCGTATAGTGTATGCATCCACAGTACTAATGGGGGCGCTCATGGCACCGGCGACGTGTGAAAGTCGCGCCGAACGCCGGTGGCGGCGTGGTGAGGAACTCGAAGCCGAGATTACTGAACTCTGCGCCTATCGCTTTGCGCTCGAGGCGCGCTTCCTGGACCGGCTCCGGGAGTTCGACACCGAACGCTATTGGGAGACTGCGGGCTTTCATTCCTGTGCGCACTGGCTGAACCTGAAGTGCAGCATCGGCTTGAATGCGGCGCGGGAGAAGCTTCGGGTTGCCCATGCGCTTGCGGACCTGCCGAAGATCGCCGCGGCCTTCGCGGCCGGCCGCCTGAGCTATTCGAAGGTCCGGGCGATGACGCGCATAGCGGACAGCAGCAACGAAGATTACCTGATGATGATCGCGACGCACGGGACCGCCTATCACGTCGAGACCCTCGTGCGGAAATACCGGCGGGTGCTCCGCGTGCAGGACGCCCAGCGTGACCAGTCGCCGCACGCGCTGCGCTCGCTCAACTGGTACTACGATGGCGACGACTGCCTCGTGATCAAGGCGCGGCTGCCCGCCGATCGCGGTGCGGTGTTTATCCGGGCACTCGAACAGGCGATGGCCGCCGCCGAGGCCGAGGGACTGCCGACGGAGGCGCCGGTCGACACTGGTTTTTCGGAGCCGGTTGCAAAGGCCACGGCGGACGTTACCGCGGAAACGCGGGTGCCGAAGCACGCCCAGCGGGCCGATGCGCTGGTGCGGCTCGCGGAGACCTCACTTGCCGATAGTGATGGCGGCAGCAGCAGCGCGGATCGTTACCGCGTGGTGCTGCACGTTACCGCGGAAACCTCGCATCTCGAAAACGGCCCCTACGTTTCCGCGGAAACGTCGCGGCGGCTCTGCTGCGATGCCGCCCTCGTCGGGCTGATGGAGGACGCCCGCGGCATTCCGCTGTCGGTCGGCCGCCAGACCCGCAGTATCCCGCCGTGGCTAAGGTGCGCCCTGCAGGCGCGGGACGGCGGCTGCCGCTTCCCGGGCTGCACCCACACCCGATTCGTCGACGGCCATCACATCCGGCACTGGGCCGATGGCGGCGAAACGAGCCTCGACAACCTCGTGCTTCTCTGCCGTCACCATCACGGGCTGGTGCACGAAGGGGGTTATCTCTGCGAGAAGACCCCGAGCGGCGAAGTGATCTTCCGCGCGCCGGACACGCGGCCGCTCGCGCCCTGGTCCGAACTACCCGGGATCGAGACCGGCGAGGATCCCGTTGCCTGGCTGCAACGACAGCTCGACACCAGGCTCATCGACAGCAATACCTGTGTCTCCAGAGTCTATGCCGGTGATTACATGGACTGGGATCTGGCGGTTTCGCATCTGTGCTCAGACCAGCGACAAGGGCGACAAAGTTTCATCTAATGAAGATTCCGGCTTATTGTCCGCTATCAACTCCATAGCAGCCCCTCGCTTGGTATGACCACCGACTACTGCTTTTGACTGCAGATTCAACCGGTCGACGCACCACCTAAGCTCTAACTATAGAGCAGGAGGTGTTGTCGATGAAGCAGAGGACGAGGCGCTATTTCACGCCGTCGGAGATGGCAGTCGTTTGGGACCGTTGGCAGAAGGGTGAATCGCTCAATGCGATCGCACGCGACCTGGATCGAAGTCATTCCACGGTACAGGGCGCGTTGGCTAGAACCGGCGGCATACGTCCACCGCGGCAGCGGCGCTCGAGTCGGGCCCTGAGCTTGGCCGAACGAGAGGAACTCTCCCGGGGTATTGCGATGGGTTTGTCGCTGCGGGCGATTGCCACCCGGCTCGGCCGCGCCCCATCGACGGTGTGCCGAGAGATCCGGCGCAACGGCGGTCGGCGCCGCTACCGTGCCAACCGGGCGGACGAAGCAGCCTGGGAACGCGCCAAGCGCAGCAAGCACTGTAAACTGGTATGCAATCCGGCATGGGCACGGATCGTGGCGGAGAAACTAGTCTGCCGGTGGTCGCCGCGCCAGATCGCCGGGTGGCTGAAGCGCACCCATCCGGACGACGAGACGTTGCAGGTGTCTCACGAGACGATTTACAAGACCTTGTTTATCCAGGCCCGTGGCGCCTTGAAGCAGGAGCTGATCCACCACCTGCGGCGCAGCCGTGCGATCCGTCGCTCGCGCCATCATACTCAGAAGAACGCCGATCACGGCCGCATCCTGGATACGGTATCGATCCGGGAGCGGCCGGCGGAAGCGGCGGATCGGGCGGTCCCCGGTCACTGGGAAGGCGACCTGTTCTTCGGCAGCCATAACAGCCAGATCGCGACCCTGGTGGAGCGGCAAACGCGCTACGTATTACTGGTAAAGGTGCCGAGCAAGGACACGACCACGGTGATCAATGCGCTCATTCGGCAAGCTCACAAGTTGCCGCGGGAACTCTACAAGTCCCTGACCTGGGACCGCGGCAAGGAGATGGCGGACCACAAACGCTTTAGTCTCAAAACCGATATCCAAGTGTACTTCTGTGATCCGCAGCAGCCGTGGCAGCGCGGGACCAACGAAAATACCAACGGCTTGCTCCGGCAGTACTTCGCCAAGGGAATGGATTTGTCCGACGTGCATCAGAACCGGCTCAATGCCGTCGCACGACAACTGAACGAACGACCGCGAGAGACGTTACAATTTCATTCACCGGCAGAGAAATTTGCCGAACATGTTGCGTCGACCGGTTGAATCCGCAACCCAAAGCGGACTCAGATAGAGTTCTCAGGTCGAATGGCGGCATGAGTCGGAGAGTGCGATTGATCGAGCTTCCTGTAAGAGACCCCTGCGATTTTTGCGAAGGAATGGCGGGCCGAGAACAGAAGTGGGCGATCATTGATGAAAGTGACCTTACACTCATCGTCATCAACCCGTGGCAGTTCGAAACTGGTCAATGTTGTGTGATCACACGTCGTCATGTCGCGACGTTACTCGATCTCTCCGACGAAGAATGCGGAGCCGTTGCATGCTCCGCAAAGAGGGTCGCTGAAGCGCTTGTGCAGACTTATCAGCCGCTCGGAATACTCACGTTTCAAAACAACGGCGTCTATAGTGGACAGGAGACGCCACACTTCCATTTTCATGTGGTTCCCCGCCAGAAGGGAAGTGATTGGGGAATAGGCCCGCCTCAGATCGCAACTTTTGCAGGCGCGGGGCGTCAGAGAGGCACACCACACGATCCGAGCGGGGATGCGCAACGACGCGAGCGCGTTCAGGTTTCTGCTGAGGAGCTTGTAAAAATTGCGAACCTTATTCGCTCGAACCTGCCAACGTAGCTACGGCAGAATTGACCGGCTGCTTGTGGCTGCAGTCGGGGCCGGTTTGGCGTTTTTAGCCCATTTCTGTGACAGAACTAATTGGAATCCTTTGAAATTATGGTGCCCCGACCATGATTCGAACATGGGACCCCCAGATTAGGAATCTGGTGCTCTATCCTGCTGAGCTACCGGGGCGTGCCGCGGGCGATTGTAACAAACTGCGCAAAGCCTGATAGGCGTCCAGCGCGCGCTCGCGCGAGCCCGGCAGATCGGCGATAGGCTCCGGATAGCCGTCGTCCATCGATACGAGACGCCGCGTCAAGCCGTCCGCCAGCCAGGGTTCGTGTATGAATTCGACCGGGAGATTCGCGAGTTCAGGCACCCAGCGGCGGATATAGTCGCCGTGCGGATCGAACTTACGGCCCTGCACGACCGGGTTGAATATCCGAAAGTACGGTGCGGCATCGGTGCCGCAACCGGCGACCCATTGCCAGCTTGCGGAGTTGTTCGCGAGATCCGCGTCGACGAGGGTATCAAGGAACCAGTCGGCGCCGGATTGCCACGGGATCATCAGGTTCTTGACGAGAAAGGACGCGGCAATCATGCGCACGCGATTGTGCATCCACCCCGTCGACCATAATTCGCGCATGCCGGCGTCGACGATCGGATAGCCGGTTTGCCCTCGTTGCCACGCGCGGAGGCTGTCGTGATCCTCGCGCCAGGGGAAGTTCACAAATTCGCGACGCAACGGCACCGCGGGCAGTTCGGGGAAGTGAAAGAGCAAGTGCCCGCTGAACTCACGCCAGAACAATTGCCGCAACCACGCGCCCGCGCCGTCGGCAAGAGCCTCTGCCTGTGCCAGGTCGTTGACATGGTGCCACGCCTGGCGCGCACTGATTTCGCCGAAGTGAAGGCGCGGCGAGAGACGCGACGTGGCGTCCAGGTCCGGCCGGTCCCGATTGTCCTCGTAAGTCCGAACGTCCGCATCGAACGCCTCGAGCCGCAGCAAGGCCGCCGCCTCACCGGGGCGCCAGGTGCTGCGCAATCCGGCGGCCCAGTCCGGATTTTCCGGCAGCAGGCGCAGCGCTTCGAGCCGGCGTAGCGGCAGGGCGCGCTCGATGGCGCCGACGACCTCTGCGGAACAGCTGCGGATGTCGCGTGGTGCGGGCAGCGGACGCGGGGGCTCGCCGATGTCACGGCAGGCCTTCCAGAACGCCGTGAACACTTTGTACGGCGTTCCGTCGCCGGTAAGCACGGTGCCCGGCGGGTGCAGGTAGGTGTCGTCGATCGCATGGCAATCGATCGGCAGCCCGGCCGTCACGGCGTCCTGCTCGGCACGGCCCAGTGCCGAAGCGGCATTCGGGAAATAGAGCCCTGCTGCCCCGGACGCCTGCACGATTCTCGGCATCAACTCCGCTGCGCTGCCCTGGAGTACGAACAGCCGGGACCGCCGCTCCGCGAGGGCGGTCTCCAGTTCACGCAGACTGTGATGCAGCCACCAGTCGCTTGCGGCGCCGGCATCGTCGTCGTCACGGATGTACACCGCCAACAGCGGCTGGCCGGTGTCGACGGCGGCGGCGAGCGACCCATTGTCGGCGAGCCGCAGGTTACGTCGGAACCAGACGATGACGGGCGCTGTCACGACGCACGCGCTCGCCGGATACGGGGAATTTTGGTCAGCAGGGTTTCCATGACGGCAGTGTACCTGCGCCGTTTCTGTCCGGTTGTAAAGGAATGTAACAAAGCATTTCCGGCCATAGGCGCAGTGCGCACCGCTTTGTACTCTCCGAAACTCAACACGGAGAACAGCATGAACGGAATGACCGCGCGGGCACTGAGCTGGAGCGAAGCCGGAATGGTGCCCGACGCCATCGTCCGAAAAGGCATTCGTCGGTTGCTGGAACAAAAACTCAGGCTGATACGCGCCGGCGATCCCGAGTTTGCCGCCCTCGCAACCCGGGAATTCATCACCCGCATGAACGAATCGCCGATCGCGCTCGTTCCCGAACTCGCAAACGAACAGCACTACGAACTTCCCGCGGAATTTTTCGAACACGTACTGGGCGAGCACCGCAAGTACAGCTGTGGCTACTGGAGCACGGATGCGGCGAATCTCAATGAGGCCGAAACCGCAGCGCTCGAAATATCGGCGCGCCGTGCGGATATTCACGACGGCATGCGGGTGCTCGATCTCGGGTGCGGGTGGGGCTCGATGGCGATATGGATCGCCGAACACTTTCCCCGGGCGTCCGTGGTCGCTGTCAGCAACTCCCACGCGCAGCGTGACGCCATACTTCGACAAACGGCAGAACGACGCCTGTCGAACGTCGAGGTAAGAGTCGCGGACATGAACGAATTCGACCCGCGCGAACGCTTCGACCGCGTCGTGTCGATAGAAATGTTCGAGCACATGCGAAACTATCGCGAGTTGTTCCGGCGCATTGCCGGCTGGCTCGAAACCGACGGCCGGTTCTTCCTGCATATCTTTACGCACCGCAGTACGCCCTACGAGTACGTCGACAAGGGACCGGGCGACTGGATGAGCCGGCACTTTTTTTCCGGCGGCATCATGCCCTCCATGGAACTGCCCCTCTTTTTTCAGCAGCATCTCGGTATCGAGAAGCACTGGCGATGGAGCGGAACGCACTATGCCAGCACGTGCAATGCCTGGCTTTCTCAACTGGACGCCCGGCGGGAGCAGGTCATGCCGCTGCTCCGCAGCACGTACGGGGCCAGCGAAGCGGAACGCTGGTGGATGCGCTGGCGCATGTTCTTCATGGCCTGTGCTGAACTTTTCGCATGGGACGACGGGCGTGAGTGGTTCGTCAGCCATTACCGCTTTCGCAGGCGGGAAGACTGAATGCTCCCCCTGCTCAATTTCCTCCTGTGCCAGATCGGCTGGTTCGCCTCCGTGCTGGGCGGGGCGCACCAATTGCCCTGGGTCGGACCGGTCGTCGTAGCGCTGGTGATCGCCTGGCACCTCAATATTGCTGCGAGGCCCGGGGCGGAAGCCATGCTGATCCTGGTGTGTGGAATTGTCGGAGCTGCCTTCGACAGCACGCTGGTTGCGGCAGGATGGTTGAGCTACCCCTCGGGGGTGCTGTCTGCGTCACTGGCGCCCTACTGGATCGTCGCCATGTGGATGCTGTTCGCCACGACGCTCAACTCGTCACTGCGGTGGCTGCGCGATCGTAGCGCCCTGTCCGCCGGCACAGGTTTCGTGGCGGGACCTTTGAGCTATATCGCAGGCGCCGAACTCGGCGGTGTCGAGTTCGTGAATCAGCAGGCTGCGCTGACTGCACTCGCCCTCGGCTGGGCTGTTGTACTGCCTGCGCTGACGACCGTTGCCATGCGCTTCGACGGCGTGACCGTGAAGTCACCGTCGCTTTCCGGATCCGTACGATGACGCTCGCACTGGCGCCGTCACAGATCGCATTGCCGGCAGTGACCGCTCTGATCGCGCTGCTGGCGTTGGGAGGCGCCGCGTGGGTCGTCAGCATCCGCGTCGGAAAGGTCGGTTTCGTGGACAGCTTATGGTCGATCTTTTTCGTGCTTGCCGCCGTCATTTACCTCGCGATCGCCGGCGCGGGCGGCACGAGAACGCTCCTGGTTTTCGCCCTCCTGGCCGCCTGGGCGCTGCGCCTTGCTGTCCATATCGGGCTGCGCAACCGGGGCCAGCCCGAAGATCACCGCTACCAGGCGTTGCGGGAGGCACACCCGCGGTTTGCCGTCACCAGCCTGTATCTCGTGTTCGGCTTGCAGGCGACGCTGGCATGGTTCGTGTCGCTGCCATTGCTTCCGGCGCTCGCGAGTCCTGCCGCGGTTACTCCACTCGACGCCGCGGCCGTCCTGTTATGGCTGACTGGCATGTTCTTCGAGGTCACAGCCGATTGGCAGCTCGCGCGTTTCCGGGGCGATCCATCCAATCACGGCCAGGTACTCGATACAGGTCTGTGGCGTTACACGCGGCACCCGAACTATTTCGGGGAATTCTGCATCTGGTGGGCATTCTACCTGTTCGCCGTTGCGGCGGGCGGATGGTGGTCCCTGCTGTCGCCGATCGTCATGAGCATCCTGTTGCTTCGCGTATCCGGTGTGGCCCTGCTCGAAAAGTCGATAGCGAAGCGCCGCCCGGATTATGCCGGGTACGCCGGGCGCACGAACGCCTTTTTCCCCGGCTGGCCCAGGACGCCGGCAAAGCGCAGGGGGGCGGAGAATTGAACAGGCTGGCAGTGCTGGTCTCCAGCGCGCTACTGGCCGCTTGCGCGTCCGGAGAGGATGAAATGCAGACCGTGGATTATGTCGATCTCGAACGCTTCATGGGCGACTGGTATGTCATTGCCAGTATTCCGACGTTCATCGAGAAGGACGCGTACAACGCCGTCGAGAATTACGCGCTGAAACCCGACGGCACGATCGAAACGACTTTCACCTTCCGTGACGGAGCTTTTGACGGCGAACTCAAAACTTACACGCCAACAGGATTTGTACAGGATAAGGAAACCAACGCGGAGTGGGGCATGCAATTTATCTGGCCCATCAAAGCCGACTATCGCATCGTCTACCTGGACCGGCTTTACACGCAGACCATCATCGGCCGCAACAAGCGCGATCATGTCTGGGTGATGGCCCGTTCGCCGGAGATTGCGGAGTCCGATTACCTCGAACTGCTCGAGCGCGTCTCCGGGTTCGGCTATGACACAGGCAAGGTGAGGCGGGTGCCGCAGCAATGGTGACGGAGCGGCCGGAATGCGTATAGCTGTCGTCGGCACCGGCATCGCCGGCAATACGGCCGCGTATCGGCTGCGCCAACACCACGACATAACGGTTTACGAGGCTGCCAGGTATGTCGGCGGGCACACGAATACAGTAGACGTGGAAGACGATCAGGGGACGGTGCCGATCGACACGGGATTCATCGTCTTCAACGACCGAACATACCCGAATTTCCTGGCGCTGCTCGATGAACTCGGTCAAGCGACGACGAAGAGCGTCATGAGCTTCAGCGTACGAACGGAGGATCGCCGCATCGAGTACAACGGCGCTTCGCTCAATTCCCTGTTCTCGCAACGCCGTAACATACTGCGTCCGCCGTTTTACCGGATGGTGCGCGACATCCTTCGATTCAATCGTCAGGCGCTGGCGAGTCTTTGCGAGGAGAATCCGTCCGAGACCGTTGGCGCCTACATTCTGAAGCACGCATTCAGCAACGAATTCATCGATTGCTACCTTGTGCCCATGGCTGCGGCAATCTGGTCGGCAGAACCGGTGGCTGTGCATCGCATGCCAATCCGGTTTCTCGTGACGTTTTTTGAGAACCACGGCCTGCTGCAGCTGCGAGACCGGCCCGAATGGCGCGTCATCGAGGGCGGGTCCCGGAGTTACGTCGAAAAGATGGTCGAGGGACATCGCGACCGCATTCGGCTGGACTCGCCCGTGCGCCTCATCCGGCGCCTGCCGGAGCACGTTGAAGTGACAACGGATGTCGGTGGCGCGGAAGCGTTCGATGCCGTCTTCCTCGCCTGCCACAGCGACCAGGCGCTGACGCTGCTGGCCGACGCGACTCCGCTCGAGTCGGAGGTCCTCGGGGCGATTCGCTACCAGGAGAATGAAGCGATCCTGCATACGGACGCGTCCGTAATGCCCCGGCGCCGTCGCGCCTGGGCTGCGTGGAACTACCATGTGCCGCGCAATCCGGCGCGTCATGTGGCAGTCACGTACAACATGAACATGCTCCAGGGGCTCGAGGCCGGCCGCCGGTACTTCGTTACGCTGAACAACGATCGCCACATCGATTCGAACAGTGTCATTCGACGTATCCGTTACGAGCATCCGGTCTATTCGCGAGAGGCTGTCGCTGCGCAGCAACGGCAGGCTGAGCTCAACGTGCACCGGACATTCTATTGCGGCGCCTACTGGAGGAACGGGTTTCACGAGGATGGCGTGGTCAGCGCACTGGATGCGCTCGGACACTTCGAAAAGGTCAGGAGAAATGCAGAGTTGCATTTACGAAGGGCAGGTTAGGCACTCCAGAAAGGCGCCGGTACGGCATCGGTTTGCTTATCGCGTCTTCCTCATGTACCTCGACCTCGCGGAACTGCCGGCTGTTTTCGACAAGTGCTGGCTGTGGTCGGCCAGACGGCCGGCGCTTGCGCGGTTTCGAAGGGAGAATTATCTGGGGCCCTCCGATCGGCCACTCGACGAGTGCGTACGCGACCTGGTGGAGGGCTCGACCGGCCGCCGTCCGTGCGGGCCGATACGTTTGCTGACCAATCTCAGCTACTTCGGCTACTGTTTCAATCCGGTGAGCTACTACTATTGCTTCGACGAGGAAGGCCGGCAGCCGGAGTCGATCGTCGCCGAGGTGACGAACACGCCGTGGGGGGAAAGTGCGACCTATGTGTTGTCGGCCGGCAATTCGATCGCGCGAGGTACGAGCCTTCGCTACCGCGCTGCGAAGGCGCTGCACGTCTCGCCGTTCATGCCAATGGACATCGAATATGAATGGTGCTTTACTAATCCGGGGGAGCGCTTGGCTATACATATGGCCAATTTGCATAAGGGTAAGCGCGTGTTCGACGCTGCTGTCGTCCTCGACAGGACGGAGATCAGCACCACATCGCTGGTGAGCGCGCTGTTTCGGTTTCCAGTCATGACCGCAAGGGTCATCGCCGCGATTCATTGGCAGGCATTGCGATTGTGGTTGAAGAGATGCCCGGTATACCGGCATCCGGGCAAGCGACAGAAGATCGCGGTTTCGTCACGATAGAACGTCAACAATGAAGTCACTGTCAGTAGGTTCCGGCGAGTTCCTGGACAGACGCCGCAAGCCGTCGGGCTTCGATCAGTTCGCCCGGCGTGCCGTGCGTTCGCGCATGCAGCTCATACAGAACGGCCAACTAGTCGTTTGCGAGAACGGACGGCACGACGCGTACGGATCGCTGACCGATGAAATGCCATTGACGACGCTGCTCACGATTCACGATCCGCGCTTCTATCCGCAAGTGGCTTTCGGCGGCGTAATCGGTGCGGCCGAGGCCTGGATGCACGGCTACTGGAGCTGCGGTGAACTCACGGATCTCGTTCGCATACTCCTCAGAAACCGCTACGTGCTGACCAACCTGAATGCCGGCGCGGCGGCACTGGCCCGTCCGTTGCAGAGAATGCTGCACCGGCTGAATCGCAATACACGCGCCGGCAGCCGGCGAAACATAGCCGCTCACTACGATCTCGGGAATGACTTCTACGCACTATGGCTGGATCGGACGATGATGTACTCCAGCGCCATATTCGAGCGGGCCGATATGTCGCTCGAGGAAGCGTCGGTGGCAAAACTCGACCGCATATGCCGGAAGCTCTCCCTGGGGCCGGGCGACCGGGTACTCGAGATCGGCACCGGCTGGGGCGGGTTCGCCGTGCATGCCGCCAAGCACTACGGATGCCATGTCACCACGACAACCATTTCCAGGCGGCAGCATGCGTACGCCCGCGAAAAGGTTCTTCGCGAAGGCCTCAATGATCGCGTCGATGTACTGGACCTCGATTACCGGGAACTCGAGGGGCGCTACGACAAGCTCGTGTCCGTGGAAATGATCGAAGCCGTCGGCTGGGAGTACCAGGAGCTTTTTTTCAGGAAGTGCAGCGACCTGCTGACAGCAGACGGAGAAATGCTTCTGCAGTCGATCACGATTGCCGACCAGAACTTCGACAGCTATCGCGCAAGCGTCGACTTCATAAGGCGCTATGTGTTTCCAGGAGGCTGCCTGACGTCGGTCACTTCAATGTTGCAGTTCCTGACATCGGCGACCGATCTTCGCCTGGTACACCTGGAGGACATAGCGCCTCACTATGCCAGGACGATCAGGCACTGGCGTGAGCGATTCGAGGCGAATCTCGATCCGGTACGAGCCCTGGGGTATCCGGAGGAATTCGTCCGGATGTGGCAGTATTACCTGTGCTACTGCGAGGGCGCTTTCCTGGAGCGCGTCATCGGCAATGTGCAGATGCACCTGGTCAAACCCAGGGCGCGGCCGGACGTCGTCGTTTTCTAGGCGAGGCTGACGCCTTGCCGCGGGTGATCCTGCATGCCGAGCGAAACCGTATTTATCGAGGATGACGGGGTTCGGTGCGAAGGCTTGTTCCTTTGGCCCGACCGCGCAGCAAAGCCGCTGCCCTGTGTACTCATCGCGCCGACAATTCGTGGTCCCAGCGAATTCGAGGAGGCTCGTGCGGAGATGCTGACCGCCTGCGGCTATTCGGCTCTCGTTCTCGACCTCTATGGCGGCGGCAGGCGTGACGAGCCGCTCGAGAAAAAGCGCGAACGAATGAACGCGCTGCTCGCGGACCGGCCGCGCCTGTCCCGCCGGCTCCTCGCATGGCTGGACGCGGCCCGTGCATTGGCGGCGGTCGATGCCGACAGGATCGCCGCTATCGGCTACTGCTTCGGCGGGTTGTGCGTGCTTGAACTCGCGCGAAGCGGTGCCGATTTACTGGGTGTCGTAAGCTTTCATGCGGTCCTGAAGGATCCGTACGGGAGTGCAGACTCGCCGATCCGTGCGAAAGTCCTCGTCCTGCACGGATGGGACGATCCGTTCGCGCCGCCCGAAGCCGTGCTGCGGCTTGCCGGCGAATTGAGCGCCAGGGGCGCGGACTGGCAAATTCATGCCTATGGTAATACGCTGCATTCTTTTACCAACCCGGCCGCAAAAAACCGGGAGGCCGGGACCCTGTACGACGCGAGCGCAGATCGCCGCTCGTGGGCTGCGATGACGAACTACCTGGCTGAATTGTTCGGTCAATAGGTTCTGAAGCGGCCGCAGGCCCGGTGCGTCTTGCCCATCCGGAAAGGAGTCAGACACGTGTACCAACGACACGCCCTTACGCTTTTATCACTGATTGTCATGCTTGCCGCCTGTGGCGGGGAGCCGGCTCCGCCCGCCGCTGAAACGGCGCCGCCGCCGGCCCGGGGCGAGGCTGCCGAAGGTAAGAACGCGGCCGAGGAGGCGGCCCGGACGATCACCGCAGAGTACATGCGTGAGATCGTCGTCGAGATCTCGAGCGATGCATACGAAGGCCGGGGGCCGGGCAGTGCCGGGGATGTAAAGGCGCGGACCTACCTGGCTCGTGAAATGGCGTCGCTCGGGCTCGAACCGGGGGCCGCGGACGGCAGCTGGGAACAAACCTTCGACCTCGTGGGCATCGAGGCGACGCAACCGGATGCCTGGACGTTCGAGGGCCATGGCAAGACGATGACGCTCGATCAGTGGGACCAGTTCATCGTGTCGAGCGGCGTGCAGGCCGAAAAAGCCGTCGTCGAGGACGCCGAGCTCGTTTTCGTCGGCTATGGCATCCAGGCACCGGAATACGAGTGGGACGATTTCAAGGATGCCGATCTCCAGGGCAAGGTACTCGTCATCATGAACAACGACCCGGACTGGGACCCCGAACTGTTCGCGGGTGAAACCCGGCTGTGGTACGGGCGCTGGGACTACAAGTACCTGAGTGCGGCCCGCCAGGGCGCCGTCGGTGCAATTATCATTCACACCCAGCCCTCGGCCGGCTACCCGTTCCAGGTCGTGCAGACGTCCTGGACAGGGGAACAGTTCGAGCTCGTGGCCGGCGACGAACCGCGCAACCAGGTCAATGCCTGGGTGACCGAGGATACCGCCCGGGAGTTGATAGCGATGGCAGGCCAGGATCTCGACGAGTTGCGGGAGAGGGCCTACAACCGGGATTTCGTACCGGTGCCGCTCGGCATCACCACCTCGATCGCAATGGACGTCGCGATCCGGCGCGTCGAATCGGCGAACGTGCTCGGCCTGATTCCCGGCAGCGATCCGGAAACAAGCGACGAGGCCGTCATTTATACCGCACACCACGATCACTTAGGGATAGGCACGCCAAACGAGGAGGGCGACGCCATTTACAACGGCGCGATGGACAATGCCTCCGGCGTTGCCCAGGCGCTGGCGATCGCAAAAGCCATCAAGGCATTGCCGGAAGCCCCGCGCCGCTCGATTCTCGTCGCCCTGGTGGGCGCGGAGGAGCAGGGCCTCCTCGGTTCGAAATGGTACGCGGCAAACCCCACATTCCCGCCGGGTAAAATTGCCGCAAACCTGAACTACGACGGCGGCAATATCTGGGGGCATACGCACGACGTGACTTTTGTCGGACTCGGCAAGTCGTCCATCGATAAGATTGTCGAGTTGATCGCTGCCGAGCAGGGACGCGTCGTCAAGCCCGACCAGTTCGCCGATCGCGGATACTTCTACCGTTCCGACCAGTTCAGTTTTGCCAAGATCGGTGTCCCGGCCATGTACCTCGACACGGGCACGGATTTCGTGGACCGGCCGCCGGAGTGGGGTCGTGCGCAGGTCGATCACTATACCGACGTGAATTACCACCAGCCGAGCGACGAATACGACGATACCTGGAATTTCGACGGCATGATCGAGGACGCCCGGCTCGGTTACTGGACCGGCCTCGCGATTGCAAACGCCGACGAGCTGCCGGCCTGGACGCCCGGAGACGAGTTCGAGGCAGCCCGAAAGCGCGCCCTCGAGGCCGCCGGGGAGTGATGCCAGCGCCAGTCTGCCGGCGGATGACGGCCGCGCTCTGCGGCGCCGTGCTCGCGTCTGCCGCCGGGATCGCCAGCGCCGATACGGCATCCGTCGCGGACGCGCGCCTCGATGCCTTGATGGCGGAATACTGGCGCTACAGCCTGGAAGAGGACCCCGTGGCCGCAACCCGCGCCGGCGTCAATAGCGAAAACGACCGGCTGCCGGGAGTCGCGCCGCAGGATCTCGAGCGGCGGCTTGCGAGCGAACGGCGATTTCGCGGACAGGTCCTCGATATCGACCGGACAGCGCTGAGCGAGGACGGGCGGCTGAATGCGGAGCTGTTCGAATGGGTGCTCAGCGACTCGATCGCTGCGTATGAACTCGATCTCGCCCGCATTCCGTTCAACACCTTCTCGGGCTTTTTCATGAATGCGCTGACGGCGAGTAACGGCGTGCGCATGGACAGCGTCGAGGACTATGAGGCATACCTTTCCCGCTTGCGCGATATTCCGCGTTACTTCGACGAGAACCTGGACAACATGCGGCGCGGCGCGGCGACCGCGTTCGTACTGCCACGGGTCGTGATCGACGGCGTGCTACCGACCGTCCGGGCGCAGCTAAAGGAGGACCCGGAGAAGAGCAGCTTCTTCGAGCCGTTTCGTGTCATGAGTGCACGGCTGAGCGACGGGGAACAGGATCGGCTGCGGAAAGAAGCCCGTGCGGTCATCGGCGACGCCGTCATGCCGGCATTCGCGGCCGTGGCGGATTATCTCGAAGAGGAGTATGCCGCCTCGACGTCTCTCGCTGCCGAGGCACTGCCGGGCGGCGAAGACTACTACGCGTTCCAGGTACGGCGGTACACGACCCTCGAGGACGTGACCGCCGACAGCATCCACGGACTCGGGCTCGGCGAGGTCGAGCGCATACGCGCGGAGATGGAAGCGATCATCGACGAACTCGAGTTCGATGGGAACTTTCAGGCGTTTGCGGAATTCCTGCGCACGGATCCGCAATTCTATGCAGCCAGCAGTGAGCAATTGCTGATGGCAGCCGCCTGGACGGCGAAGCGCATCGACTATGTGATGCCGGGTTTTTTCGGGAATCTGCCCCGGCAACCCTACGGTATCGTCCCGGTCCCGGAGGAGATCGCGCCGAATTACACGACCGGCGCCTATTTCGGGGCGCCCGCGGGCGGTGAGCATGGCGGCGCCTATTGGATCAACACGTTCGCGCTGGATCAGCGCCCCCTGTACGAGCTGCCCGCGCTGACGCTGCACGAAGCGGTGCCCGGCCATCACCATCAGAACGCGGTAGCCCTGGAGATGCAGGGCGTGCCGGAATTCCGCAAGGACCTGTATTTCAGTGCGTTCGGCGAAGGCTGGGCCCTCTATACCGAGAGACTCGGGGTCGAAATGGGCATCTATCGAACGCCTTACGAACACTTTGGCCGCTTGAGTTACGAGATGTGGCGCGCCTGCCGGCTGGTCATCGACACCGGCCTTCATAGCCAGGGCTGGACTCGGCAGCGTGCACTGGATTTCATGGCCGAGAACACCTCGCTGTCTGAAGGCAATATCCGGGCCGAGATCGATCGCTACATTTCCTGGCCGGGCCAGGCGCTTGCGTACAAGCTCGGCGAGCTGCACATCCGCCGGATGCGCGCCGATGCCGAGCGCCTGCTCGGTAAACGTTTCGACCTGCGGGAGTTTCATGACGTCCTGCTCGAGAACGGTGCCCTGCCGATCGCGATGCTGGAGTCGGTGGTAGAGCGCTATATTGACGCTGCGCTCGCGGCGCGCGACTAGGGATTCGTCAACAGGCGAGGGCGGTCGCGTTACGGCCGTTGCGCTTCGCATTGTACAGTGCGAAATCCGCCCGTTGCAGCCAGTCGCTGCCGCGTTCACCGCTTTGCAATTCTGCGACCCCGAGCGAAATAGTGACTGCATGGTCGTTGGTGAGTTCGTTGGCCTCGACGAGCAGCCTCAGCTGTTCTGCCAGGTGTGCAGCCCGGTCGAGCGACTGGTGTTCGGCGACGACCACAAACTCCTCGCCGCCAATTCGATACAGGCTGTCGGTGACCCGGATCCTCAGGTTGACGATTTCGGTAATGCTCTTCAGGATCTGATCGCCTTTTGCATGGCCGTGCGTGTCGTTGACACCTTTGAAGTTGTCCAGATCGAGAAGGATCAGCGAGGACGGCTCCGGGTTCCGCGCATGCGCGGCGACGATTTCCGCCAATTTCGATTCCAGCGCGCGGCGGTTACCGACGCCCGTGAGCGGGTCCTTGGTCACGAGCCTTAGCAGCATTTCGCGCTGCCGGTTGCTGACGGCAGCGAAAGAATAGGCGAACGAGGCCATCAACAACAGCGTGATGACGATCGTCGTCGTCTGGAAATTGCTGGTTTCGGACAGCAGCATCGGCATCAGCGCGGAGATCAATGCCAGTACGAGGAATACAGCCTCCTTCGGCCGCAGGAGGTAAAAGATCGCCATTACCGCAGGGTACGCCCACAGGGTCTGTTGCGGGCCTGTTGCATACACGGACGCGCAGATGGCAAGCACGCACATCAACGACAGAATGATGCAGGCGACGCGTATCTTCTGCGTCCGGTAGAGCCATGTGCCGAGCACGAGCATACCTATGATTATGAGTATGTCGATGATTGCGATGAGGTACTCCTCACGCATCAGCCGCATGATCGCGAAGGGCGCCACGCCGAGCGAGCAGGCAACGGCGAGAATCAGGGGTAGCGCACCTTCGACGTCCGCGGGGCGGTACTCGAGGCGGGTGATGGAGGTCCAGGTTTCGATCCCGGACTGCCGCTTGTTTGCTTCCACTCCGATGCTGCCGGTTTCAGGACGGCCGAGACTATAGCAGCTATTCGCGCCTGATCAGACGGCAAGCCGGCGGATTGACGCTAATGCCGCCGAAAGCGACTGAAGAAGCCGGTCCGTGGATTGTCGTCATCATCGTCGTCATTGGCGGGACGGGGATTGAGCATTTTGAGAGTCTGCGTCAACGAGGTGCTGATCTGTTCTTCGATCGACTGCGAAGGAATGATCCGGGTCGCGGCTGCGGCACCGGACCTGGCTGCCGCCGCCCGCATACGCGCCGATTCCGACAGCTTGCGTTCGGCGTTGAGCGCACGCACGGTTGCGAGGCGCTGCGACGCGGACAGGTCGAGACCGCCCCGAGGCATATCGCCTTGCAGCGACACTTCGATTGCATCGGCGCCGTAGACTTCCCTGAACTCGCGCTCCATGGTCGCTTCGACCGTTTCGCTCTGCACCCCCGCAGCCTGCGCCGGTTCGCCCGCGAGCTGCAGTTCGGCTTGCGGCGCGCCCGGCGCCTCGGCCTAGAACGATGGCGCACTGGCTGCCACGGCCGCGGCTATGGCGCTGAATTCCTCGCCGAAAAGGGTTTCGGCCATCTTGTCGTCCACGTCTTCCAGGGACTTCGCCCGGGCAATTCCCGCCGCCACTTTTTTCAGGTCCTCAGCGACCGGGTCGAGCACGGCGGGCGCCGGCACGGCGGCGGCTTTGCCATTGGTCCCGGCCGGTTTCCTTGCGGGAGCTTTGGTGTCCGCGGGTTCATGAGCGGCGATGGTCTGGTCGTGTTTTTTCAGCGCCTCCGTGGCCTCCGCGATCTTCTGGCTGATGGCCACATCGAGCGTGATTGCCGGAATGCCCGCGAGCGTCGGATCCTTGAGCTCGATCACCGGATCGTCGTCCGTAGCTTTGGGCTTCGGCGGCTCCTCCTGCGAGAATTCGGCCATCGCCATTTCCAGCGCTTCGAGGTCAGGGCGCAGTTCGGCCAGCGTCGGGTCCTTGTCCCAGGCCGGCACGTCGTCGCCCGCACCGGCCGGAGCGGCGGCGACGGGTGCGCTGCGCGCCGTCGCTTCGCCGCGAGATTGGGGCGGCGCCGCCTGCGGCGCTTCTGGTGGGGCGGCAGGCCCTGGCGCCGCCGGTTCGGGCATTGTTTTTCGCACGACGGACGGGGACGACTCGACAGTCTTTACCGGGGGGGGCCGGGGACTGGCCGGCGGCGCGGCGGATGCCGGCGGCGCAGGGGCCGGCAGTGGAGCAGATGGTGGCGCCGGAGCAGAGGGCGGCGCCGAAGCAGCGGGCGGCGCCGGCGCAGGGCTCGGGGCCTCCATCCTCGTCGAACTGAACAAGGTGGGGATTTCCACGGATTCGTCATCGTCCTTCGGCAGGCTCGCGAGTTCCGGAGCGATTTGCTCAAGGTCCGGCAGCGTATCCTGGATCAGCTTTGCGTCCTTATCGTGGTGGTCGTTCTGTCGTTTGACCGGCAACGCGCCGGCCGCCGGTACCGAGGGCGCGCCGGGTCGCGGCGTCGACGCGGTGCTCGTTGCGAGCGGCATATCCGCCGATATCGGGACTTCGCAAGCCAGCCCGAATTGCTCGCGGGCGACGCGCGCCAGAATCGCGGCGTCCACACGGGAACGCTTTTGCTGCGCCGCGCTGCTGAGGACGGCGTCGACCAGGTTGTTCACCAGCCGCGGCACGCCGCCGCTGAGCTGATGCAGCGAGTGGACGACCGCGCCGTCGAAGAGCTGATCGTAATCGCCACCGGCAAGGCGCAGGCCATGCTTCAGGTACGCAAGCAGTTCACTGGCGCCAAGTGGCTCGACGTGGAATCGTAAACGGATACGCTGGGTGAGGCGCGAGAGGGCGGGGGTTTTCAGCATCTCCCGCATTCCCTCGCTGCCCTGGAGTACGATCCGCGCGCCCTGACCATCGTGGCTGTCGGCGCACGTGAGGGCTTCCAGCTCGACCAGCGCGTCCTCGCCGATGCGTTCCGCATCCTCGACCACGATGCAGATTCCCTGGCCGGCCTGCGACAAGCGTGACAGGACGTCCCGGCACAGCAGGACCCGCCGGATGGTACTTGCCGGGGGCTGCTCGACCTTCGCGTGCGCAAGCAGGAAATCCAGGACTTCGTCGTGGCCCAGGCGGGCCCGGGGCATACGCAGCACGTTGAGGTTTTTCGAGAAGGCATCCAGGGCGCGCGTCACCAGCGTAGTCTTGCCGATGCCCGCGGCGCCGCTTACGGCCACCACGGTGTCGCTGCCGACCAGGGCCGTTTTCATGCTCTGGACGATGCGGGCGGTCTGTGGACCGACAAATACGTCGGCGCCTTTCGGATGGGCGCGAAATGGCTTGCGGTTCAGCCGGAAAAACTCTTCGTACATGTGCGTCCCTATCCCGGGTCGGCTACCGCAGTGCACAATGCGGCGAGATTGACCGGAATTTTGCGGATATCGTCACAGGTTTTCGCGGAGTTATGTCACAGATTTGCACCGGTCCGGTCCCTATCGCCGCTCGAAAGGCTTCTGCAAGGTCCTGATTTATGGCTCGAAACCGGTCCAGGCGCGCAACGGAACCTGCGGGGTGACCGGCCGGGCGGGAGCGAACGCCCGCACGGGCGTGATCGCCGGACTGCTGGCCTACAGCTTGTGGGGCGTGTTCCCGGTGTACTTCAAGCTCGTCGGCTCGGTGGCGCCGCTCGAAGTGCTGGCGCACCGGATCGTCTGGGCCGTGCCCTTCGGGCTCGCCATTATCCTGGCGAGACGACAGCTCTCCGAGCTGCGGCAGGCCATCAGAAATCCCGGCATGCTGGCCTGGCTTGCGTTGGCCGCGCTGTCGATTGCGGGCAACTGGTTTGTCTACATCTGGGCGGTGATGAACGAGCGCATCTTCGAGACGAGTCTCGGCTACTACATCAATCCCCTCGTCTACGTCCTGGTCGGCGTCATGTTCTTCGGCGAACGCCTGCGACGGCTGCAACAGGCAGCGGCGGCGCTTGCGGCGACCGGGGTGGCGATCCTGACTATCAGTGGCGGGTTCCTGCCCTGGGTGAGCCTGTCGCTCGCCGGGTTGTTTACCGCCTATGGCGTCATCCGCAAGCGCGTCTCGATCGGCGCGATGCCGGGCCTCTTCGTCGAGACCGTGATGCTGGTCCCGTTCGCCGGCGGCTGGCTGATTTACTTCGTCGCGACCGGCGAGGCATCGATTGCGTCAGGAGACGCGACGCTGACCGCCCTGTTGCTCATGGCGGGACCGATCACGGTGCTGCCGTTGCTGTTCTTTGCGACAGCGGCGCGAAATGTGACGCTGACTACGCTGGGCTTCATGCAGTTCATCGCGCCGACGCTGCAGTTCATGACCGGTGTGTGGTATGGCGAATCGCTGACGCCGGCACACCTCGCCTGTTTCGGCTTCATCTGGGTGGCGGTGCTGGCCTTCAGCGTCGATGCGCTGGACGCGAACAGGAAAAAGTCCCCGGCGGTGGCACCGCCGGGGGCCTGATTGCTCGCTCGAACCGGCCTACTTGCGGGCCTTTCGTTCCTTCGCTTCCCGGATTACTTCGTCCGCGACGTTCTGCGGGCAGGGTGCGTAATGCGAGAACTCCATGGAAAACTGGCCACGGCCGCTCGTCATCGTTCTGAGATGCCCGATGTAGCCGAACATGTCGGCCAGAGGGGCATCCGCTTTGACGCGCACGCCGGTCGGGCCGGACTCCTGTGCCCTGATCATGCCGCGACGGCGATTGAGGTCGCCGATGACGTCGCCGACGTGATCCTCCGGCGTAAATACATCGACCTTCATGATCGGTTCGAGCAATTGCGGGCTCGCTTTCGGTATCGATTGCCGGTAGGCCGCGCGCGTCGCGATTTCGAACGCCAGCGCGGACGAATCCACCGCATGGAACGCACCGTCGACCAGCACGAACTTGACGTCCAGCAGAGGGTAACCTGCCATGGTGCCTTCGCCCATGCAGCCGCCGAACGCTTTCTCGATCGCGCCCCAGTACTCGCGGGGTACGCTGCCGCCCGTGACCTCGGAATCGAATACGTAACCGGCGCCTTTCTCGGCGGGCTCGATGCGGTATTCGATTTTCGCGTACTGGCCGGAACCACCCGACTGTTTCTTGTGCGTGTACACGTCGTCGACGGACTGTGTAATGGTTTCCCTGTAGGCCACCTGCGGCTTGCCCATCGTGACGTCGACCTTGTGCGTCCGCCGCAGGATATCGACCTTGATATCGAGGTGCAGCTCGCCCATGCCTTTGATCAGGGTCTCGCCGGAGTCTTCGTCCGTCGCCATGTGGAACGAGGGATCCTCCTGGACCATCTTGTTCAAAGCGATCGCCATCTTTTCCTGCGCCGCCTTGTCTTTCGGCGCTATCGCGACTGAAATCACAGGGTCCGGGAACACCATGGGCTCGAGCGTCGCCGGTTTGTCCGGGTCCGCGAGCGTGTGTCCCGTCCGTGTGTTCTTCATGCCGAGCAGTGCCACGATGTCGCCAGCCTGTGCCGAATCGAGTTCTTCGCGTGAATTGGCATGCATCTCTACGATGCGGCCGATGCGCTCCGTCTTGCCGGTAAACGTATTGAGCACGCTGTCGCCCTTGGCGATCCTGCCGGAGTAGATGCGTGTGAAGGTCAGGGCACCGTAGCGGTCATCCATGATCTTGAAAGCAAGTGCCCGCAAGGGCTTGTCAGGATCGACGATCGCGACGCCGCCCGTCGGGTTGCCCTCGAGGTCCATTTCCAGTTGCGGCGGCACTTCGGTCGGATTCGGCAAATAGTCGACGACGGCATTCAGGACATTCTGTATGCCTTTGTTCTTGAATGCCGACCCGCAATAGGTCGGGAAGAAATCGAGCTTGATCGTGCCCTTGCGTATGCAGCGTTTCAGGTCTGCAATCGAGGGCTCGGTCCCTTCGAGGTATTGCTCGAGCAGCGCATCGTCCTGTTCGACCACGGTTTCGATCAACTTCTCACGCCATTCCTCGACCGTGTCGGCCATCTCCTCCGGCAGGTCCATGATCTCGAAGTCTTCGGGTGTACCCGACGGACCCCAGATGTAGGCCTTGCGCTCGAGGATGTCGGCGACGCCCCTGAAATCGTCCTCGATACCGATCGGAAGGACCATGACCAGCGGTTCGGCCGCCAGGACGTCCCTTATCTGCTTGACCACACGGTAGAAGTCGGCGCCGATCCGATCGAGCTTGTTGACGAAAATGACACGCGACACCTTGGAGTTGTTCGCGTAGCGCCAGTTGGTCTCGGACTGGGGTTCCACGCCGCCTGAACCGCAGAATACGCCGATGCCGCCGTCGAGCACTTTCAACGAGCGGTAAACCTCGATCGTAAAATCGACGTGACCCGGCGTGTCGATAATGTTCAGCCGGTGCTTGTTCCACTGGCAACTCGTCGCCGCGGACTGGATCGTGATGCCGCGCTCCTGCTCCTGCTCCATGAAGTCAGTGGTGGCCTCACCGTCATGCACCTCGCCGGTCCGGTGGATTCGGCCGGTCAGCTTGAGGATCCGCTCCGTCGTCGTGGTCTTGCCGGCGTCGACGTGGGCAAAGATGCCGATATTGCGGTACGTGCTCAGATCTTTCATTTCGGTAGTGCTCGTTGCTCGTTCGTTTCGTTCGCCACCCGTTCGGGAGCATGATCGCCCCCGTGCGCCTTGGCGTTCCAGGGCGGCCGTTTCAGCGTGCGGTGGAGCGGCGGCCTGGCGTTTCCGTGCCGGCCTATGGAACTGCCGTTCGTGCCAAGCCGGCCCGCGCACGGGCGGCGCAGGCCGTTCGGGCGCGGATAATAGCAGCGCGTTCGCCGCTAAACCAGTGTCCGGGGCCGCGCCGGCATTGGATATTGCACCGTCCCGGCGGAATTCAACGGCCCGCCCGGGCAGCGTCTTTTGCAGGCGTTGCCGGTGCATTCCCGCCTGCCGGGATGCGCCAGTGGCGGGCCCGGCAGCGCGGCCGCCGCCAGCGTTATGTTAAGTGACTGTCGCCAATCGCGCGAATCCATGTCAGCAACTGACAGCCCGCGTTCGCCGGGTGCCGAAGCCCGACGCGACGGCGCTCGAGCAAGTGCTTGATACGAATGGACTCGAACCGACGCGGGACATCGGCGGCGATTGGCACAGCATTTGCAAAAGCGAGCAGGAAGTACCGGCGTTGGGCGCCCGAACGGACAGCAGGAGGATCACATGGCATTGACGACGATTCAGGACTGGACCGCAAGCGACGTATTGCTCACCTTCGGCAAACATCGCCGTGTGCAGTATCGCGTGTACCGCGACGGCAAGCACTGTTACCAGGAAATTCGCGAACCGGACGGAAAATCCATTCACACACTCGAGCTGCCGGAGGGCGTGAAGCTCGATACTCGCAGCTACGAAGTGCTGCTTCGTTTCGTGCTCCTCGACGTCGTCGCGTGAGGCGGCGTCACCCGGAACCCGTTGCGTGGCGCTCGATCTCGCGCCACAACCGTAACAGGTTCTCGCCGAGTATCTTCTCGATGTCCGCCTCGCTGTAGCCGCGGGCAAGCAGGCCGCGGACGAGATTGGGATACGTGGAGACATCCTTGAGGCCGACCGGCAGGGAGTCACCGACGCCGTCATAGTCCGAACCGATGCCGAGATGGTCGACGCCGACCAATCGACTTACGTGGTCGAAGTGCTGAAGAACGTCATCGAGCGTCGCAAACGGCAAGGGACCGTGCTCGGCTTCGTAGCGTGCCTGGAATTCTTCTTCGACAATGTTCTCCGGAATCTCCGGGTGCGATGCCTTGTACGTATCTTCCGCCTCGCTGCGGGCCGCGGTGTACTCATTCGCCGCACGGGTTATAAACGACGAACCGAAGTTGATCATGATCAGGCCGCCGTTCTCCGCGAGTGCGCGGATCATGTCGTCACTCATGTTGCGCTCGAAGCCCGGCGTGAAATGCCGGGCCGAGGAATGTGTCGCGATGACCGGCGCCGCTGACACGTCGAGCACGTCGTAGAAGGCCGCATCGGACAGGTGGCTGACGTCGACCATCATGCCGAGTCTGTTCATTTCGCGCACGACCTCGGCCCCGAAATCGCTCAGACCATTCCACTGGCGATTGTCGTCGTAGGAAGAATCCGCCAGGCGGTTGCTTTTGCCGTGCGCGAGCGTGATGTAGCGGATTCCGCGGTCGTAGAAGTAACGAACGTTCTCGAGCCTGCCATCGAGTGGCGACCCGTTTTCCATGCCGAGCGGCAGTGAGATCAGGCCGTCTGCGAAGTGGCGGCGAACGTCGGCGGGGCTCCGCGCGATTGCGAATTTGTCCGGATTGGCAGAAACGAGTGCCTCGACCTGGTCGATCAGCCGGTTCGCGTGCGCGAAAGACTCGCCGCGATCGGCAACGGCCGTGCTCGTGTAGATGGACATGAACGGCGCGTCGAGGCCGCCTGCCACGGCACGCGGGTAGTCGAAGTCGCCGCCGTCAGTGGCCACCGCGACGTCCGCGGGTTTCGATTCGAGTCGATACGGAACGTCGACATGCGTGTCGACGACGATGTAGTGGTGCGCAATCCGCTGCGCCTCGTCACCGAGTTCATCCGAGCCCGGTTCTTCGGCACCGGCGGCCGCGCCCGGTGCCTGCGGCGGGTCGACCGCTCCGTTGCAGGCGGTAATTAAGCATGCCGCCAGGCAGGCAGCCAGGAAAGGTCTTTGCATCGTCGCGGTCGTTGTGCCGGGGTGGAGCATCAAAGCACAGGGGTCGGTCCGGGTCTAGCGGCCGGCACGGCGCTTCAGACGGCGAGTTCGCGCTGCGCAGGCTGCCAGTGCGTGAGGTTGATGCGCGCACCGGCCATGCCGAGACCACGTACCCAGCGGGCTGCTGCATCCAGGGTGACCCAGGTCCGCACTTTGCCGTGACGTGTCTCGGCGGCGACCGGGCCGCTCGGTGTGCTTGCTTCGATATGGAACCGCGCGCCGTTGGCGATGATGTCGATTCGCCGTACGGCCCCGGCCGCGACCAGCGCCCGCAGGGTTCGCTCATCCATCGCCATGCTGCCGGCCGTGGCGGGGTGCGTCCGCAACGGTGATGCCGGCTTCGTCGCAGTGCCGGCGGATCAGGACTTCGACCATGTTGGCGATACTCCGGTGTTCCCGCGCGGCAGCCTGGCGGACGGCATTCTTGAGCGCCGGGCTGATACGCAAATTGAGGGTTGAGACCTTGGCACCTGGCATGCGGGCATTGTAACGCCTGATCAACGCAAAAGTAACGCGCATTTGCCGGGACAGGAGGGTGGCACCGCCCGCGACAGCCGGGGACAATGGCGGTAGCGGCGGCTCGTGCCCGCCGGCAACGCGGAGGATCACGGAATGTCGGGTATCGTGTTTGGGATCAGCCTGTTCCTCGGCGTGGCGGCCGTCACCCTGGTGGCCTTCACGCTGTTATGGATAGCCCTTGGCAAGGTGGACGCCTGACACGGCATCGCCGCAAAAAAAGGCCCCGTGGAGAACGGGGCCAGTGGGAGCGAGCTCAGGGGAGAGGCTCGCAAATCGGTCCGGTGGACGCCTAGGGTGCAAAATCATCGAGCAGGATCAGGCCGAGCGGTGCGCCGCCGCCGGGGGCATCGCGCGCGACCGCGGTGTACAGCCCACCCCCGAGCACCGAGATCGTCGCGGGCCCGATGGCGGCCGTCTTCATGCCTGCGGGCGTTACGGTCACTTCATAGTCACCGGCCGGGATCGACAGGAAGCCGGTGTTGTCACCGAAGGGCACGGCGGCAAGTGTCGGTGTTTCGGCACTGATGTCTGCGCCGGGCGCCGTGAGGTAGATATCGACATCCTGAGCGGTCGGGGACGCATGAATGATGCGAACCTTCGCTTCGCTTGCGATTCGTCGATAGTCGTCGCTGGCGACGAGCGGCTCGATCGAGGCTAGCGTGCCGATCGCCAGGACGTCGTATGTTGCACCGGCATCCAGCGCGAGGTCCGCGTCGATCACGATCGCACCGGGATTACCGGCAGCTGTAACCTTTACGTTGTACGTGGCGGGTTCCACGTCGAGGAAGCCGGTTGCGCCGGGAAACGCCAGGTTGCCGACGAGCGTCACAGCATCGTTCGCGATCACGTCCACAGCAGGTGCGTCGGGTGACGCGTGCACGACACGCAGCCGCGCCGGCGTGGTCGCGTCGAGCAGTTCTACAGAGCCCGTGCCGGTCAGCACGGCGAGCGAAACAGGGGAGTCCCCTGTGCTCGTATTCGGTACGGCCACGAGCAGCAGGTCGTCGCCGTCATTCAACGCAATCGTGCCGGAGTCGTACACGATCGTCGCGGCATCGCCGGCGGGCGTCACCCGGATCTGGTAGTCGCCGGCGGCGAGTTCGGCCGGACCCAGCGTTTCCTTGTAGGCGAACGTGCCGAGCGGCGCGGTAGCAGACAGGTCCGCGCCGGGCGTGGTCACAAACACGTCGACGGTCGGTGCATCGGGAGCCGCATGCACAACGAATGCACGGGCGCTGCCCGCGGCAACGGCAGTCCGCGGCTGTTCAAGCACCAGGGGCTCGAGCGTCGTATCGGCGACACTGCCGATCGCGAGAATGCTGTAGAGATTATCTCTCGCGAACGCCACGTCGACCGGGCCGATTACCGGCGCGGCGCCTCCCGGCAGGATGCCGTCGACCTGCAGCGCGTAGGTCCCTTCGTCAACGGTCAGGCGGCCGGACCCCTGCTTGTAGTCGACACCGGATAGGATTTCATCGCCGGCGAACAGCACGTTCACCGGCGGAGCATCCGCAGCAGCGTGCAGGACCTGGACATCAAAAGTCTCTGCCTGGGTGACAGGCGGAACGAAGGCGTTATCGTCATCGTCGCTGTCGCATGCGCCGACCAGGAACACAAGCGGCAGCAGCAGAAAATATCGATCAGGTTTCATCACGGGACTCTCGTCGGATCAGGTAAGACGAGACTGCCGGAGACGCGGTCTCCGAAGATCTCACAGCCGTTTCAGTTTGTTTCGGGTTGTTTCCGCATCGCGCCGGTCTGCACCTCCGGGACTTGAACGGGCTATCATCCGCGCATGGCCAAGATTCTGCTGATTGATGACGACAAGAAGCACTCGGAGCTTCTGCAGGCTTATTTCAAGCGATTCGGAATCCAGCTTCTCTGCGCGGGCGACGCCGTCGAGGGGATGCGCAGACTGCGCCGGGAGGACCCGGACCTCTTGCTGCTCGATGTCATGCTGCCCGGCAAGGACGGTTTCGAAATCTGCCGCGAGATCCGCAGGACCAGCGATATCCCGATCATCATGCTGACTGCCAGAGGCGATGTCATCGACCGGGTCTCCGGACTCGAACTCGGCGCGGATGACTATGTGGGCAAGCCTTTCGAACCCCGTGAGCTCGTCGCGCGCGTCCAGGCGATCCTGCGCCGCCTGGAGCCCGGCGGCGCGCGCTCCGGCAAACTCGCATTCGAAGGTCTAATGATCGACCCGGATACGCGGACCGTCCACGTCGACGACCAGGCCATAGATCTCACGTCAATGGAATTCGAACTGCTCGTGATCCTCGCCCGACGGCACGGCAAGAAGCTTTCGCGGGACGAAATCCTGAGCGAGCTGCGCGGCATCGACGCCGCGATACTCACGCGCTCGGTCGACATAATGATCAGCCGTTTGCGACACAAACTCGGCGACTCGATAAAGCCGGCACGTTTCATTCAGACAATCTGGGGCCGCGGCTACTCGTTCGTCGGCGTGCCGGCGACCGACAGAACGGCAGGGTGATGCAAAGCCTGATCCGGCGCCTTTGGCGGTCGCTGTCGGTGCGGCTCCTCGCCATATTTCTGCTACTCGGTTTCCTGTTTGTCTGGGGCTCGTTCGTCGCGTTGCGCTGGGTCTACAACAGCGACAACATCCGTGGCCTGATCAGCGGTCATTTGTCACTGCACGTCCATTACGTCCGGGAGGACATCGGATCTCCGCCGAGCATAGAAAACGCCTTGGCCATCACAGAGAGCGTGCCCGTCGATATTCGAATCATCGGCCCGGATGTCGACTGGACATCCGATCCGGCATTTCCGTCGCCGTCCGACCTCGAGTTCGGGCCCAGTCCGGCGTTCAGCGATGATCCGGGCGCATGGGTCAACGAACTCAAGGGCGTCCAGTTCGCAAGCCGCGGGGATCACAATTTCCTCAAGATGCAACAGGGGGAGTACGACATCATCGTGGTCTCACCGCGCATCGCCGACGGGGCGCAGGGGCCGCCGCTGATGCTGCTCATTGTCGGACTCGGCCTGACCTTCCTTCTGGTCGGATATATGGCGGTTCAGTGGCTGTTCCGGCCGATCCGGGACATTCGTGCCGGTGCGAACCAGATCGGTCGCGGCTATTTCGAGCATCGAATACGGAATATCCGCAACGACCAGCTCGGCGATCTCGCCACGGACATCAACGCCCTTGCCGGCGACGTCGAAGGCATGCTGGATGCCAAACGCGCACTCCTCCTGGGGATCAGCCACGAACTGCGGTCGCCGCTGTCCCGGCTGAGGCTGATCGCCGAGTTCATCGACAATGCAGAGGAAAAGGAATCGGTGCGCGCGGAGGTCGACGAAATGGAAAAAATCGTCCAGGCGTTGCTGGAAGCGGAACGCCTCAACGCCCGCCACGCACCACTCGCTCCAGAGCGACATCATCGTATCCGACCTCATCGAGGACATGCTCAGCGATTTCTTCGCCCGGGACCGTTCCCGAATCCGCTTCCATGACCGGGCCGGAGACGAGCCGGTCAGCCTGGACCCCGCGCGCATTACTCTCCTGCTAAAGAACCTGCTGAGTAATGCACTCCGTTATTCCCCGGTGGAGTCGGGGCCCGTCGATCTGACCGTGGAGCGCCAGGGTGCCGAACTCATTTTTCGCGTACGCGATCATGGGCCGGGGATTCTGCCCGGGCAGGTCGCGCGTCTCGGAGAGCCGTTCTACCGCGGCGACCCGTCCCGTACCCGCAGGACAGGGGGCTCGGGACTGGGCCTTTACCTCGCCATCCTGGTTGCACGCGCGCACGGCGGTACCCTCGAACTCAAGGAAAACAGCCCGCAGGGGGCCGTCTTCGAAGTCCGGTTGCCTGTCGGTTGACGACCGGTTGCCCCATCGGCTGACGACATAATCCGCATGGATTCAGCTGCTCCGCTATTGACTCGTAGTTGGCAATGATATCAAATTGATATCGAAGTGACGTCAATCGGGGAGAAACACATGTTCCAGGAAAAAACGCGCAGGCCTGTATCCGGGTACCTGATGATCGCCGTACTCGCACTGCTGCAATTATCCTGCGGCTATGCGGTGTTCGCGGCAGTGCGAGCCCAATCGGTCGTCGCCGTGATAGCCGCCTGCCTGGCGTTCATCCTCGTCGTAATCCTCTGGATTGGTTTTTTCATGGTCCATCCGAACGAGGCGAAAGTCCTGCAGTTGTTCGGTAACTACGTTGGCACCGTGCACGATACGGGCCTTAAATGGGCGAATCCCTTTTACCAGAAGACCCGGGTCTCCACGCGCATCCGGAATTTCGAAAGCGGGCGGCTGAAGGTGAATGACTCGAGCGGCAGTCCGATCGAAATTGCGGCGGTGGTGGTATGGAAGGTATTCGATACTGCCGAAGCGTTGTTCGAGGTCGACGACTACGAGGAGTTCGTGCGCATACAGAGCGAGTCTGCCTTGCGAAACCTCTCGACAACCTATCCCTATGAACCGAATGACGACGAACGCATCGCCTTGCGCAGTCATCCGGGTGAAATTGCGGTCGCGCTGTGCAACGAGATCCAGGATCGGCTCGAGAAGGCTGGCGTCACGGTCATCGAAGCGCGCATCAGTCATCTGGCGTATTCGCCGGAGATTGCGAGCGCAATGCTCCGGAGACAGCAGGCGTCCGCTATCATCGCTGCCAGGACGCAGATCGTGGCGGGCGCGGTCGGCATGGTCGAAATGGCGCTCGACGAGCTGCAACGAAACAACATTGTCGACCTCGACCCGGAACGTCGCGCCGCCATGGTCAGCAACCTGCTGGTGGTCCTGTGTGGCGAGGAGGCTGCGAGGCCGGTGATCAATACCGGTACGCTGCACACGTGAGCCGCCGGCGAGTGCCATAGCCCGTGGCTGCACGCAAGCCATTCGCTCTGCGAATCGATGAAAGGACGCTCGAGGCCATGCAACGCTGGGCTAACGACGATCTGCGCAGTCTCAACGGGCAAATCGAGTTCGTGCTACGTGAAGCCTTGCGCAGGAACGGCCGATTGCCGGGGCCTGACGAGAAAAGAAAACGCTGAGCTCCGAAGTGCTACGATCGGTGCATGAGCGAACTCATCCCGGTCGCTGTCGTGATCCTGGCTCTGGTGGCTGCAGGTTCCATCGTCTATGTCGCCTGGGAACTCACGTCGAAAGACATCCACGACGTGCTCGAGCGATCGCTGGGCCGCGGCGGCGCCGGAGACAGCGCGCCGGATGACCCGGCATCCGCCGAAACCGCGGGTATCGATGGGCCGGTAGAGCCCGGCCCGGGCGAGTCCCACGCAGGCGATGCTTCCCTGAAACGCTAGGTCCGGCGATCGCCGCGGCGGCCGCCCGGCGCGGCCGCCATTTTCCGCGCAGGGATCTACCGGGGGCGACTCGCTCGTGCGTGCGAAGACGTCGCCGATGTGGACCGACGCGGGGCTGCACCCGACGCCTCCGCGGATCGCGATGGTGCCGCCTTGCTATCGGCGGCGGCGCTTCGCGGCGGCGGTGTCGACGCGCGTGCGGGCGCCTGCCGAACCTGCGCATTCGCGTGTTGCGGTGCCTGGCGGGCGGGTGCGGCCCGGGTCGACTGGCGGGGGTTGTTTCCGTTCCAGGTGGTGATCGTCGGACGCGCTGCCGGGATTGCCTCGCGAGCGGAGGGGATGGCAGGGCGTGCTACCGTGGCATCGGGCCTCGGCGCCGTGGCGGCGCCGCGCTGGGCCGGAACCTGCGTTTCGCGCTGTGCCGAGAGTGCGTCGCGGACCTCGCTGACGCGCACACCTGTGTTACGCGACGTCCCGGATGTTGTTGCCTGGGTTCGAGGTACACGAACGGCCGGGTTGGAGCCGGTACGGGTATCGACCAATGCCTGCCGGATCTCCCGCACGCCGTCATGCTGCCGGGGCAGAACGCCGGACCGCTGCACCCGGTTGGCCTCAATTTCCGCACTGTCGCTACGTGCGGCGCGCTGACCGGAACCCACGGCACGGCTCTGTGCCGCGCGTCCGTCTGCCGTTGCCGGGTTCGGGTAATAGCGGTTACGCGTGATCCGCTGGTCGCCGTGGTGCAAGCGCGTGTAGCCCTGCGACCGCCAGCGATCACCTTCCGAATAGCGGTTGTGTACCTCGCGCTGGTCGTAATAGTAGTCGTTGTGGACATTGATCGAAGGGCTTCGATACCACCAGTTGTTCCAGTAGCTGTAGCCATAATACGGATGGCCATAGTACGAGGGGTGGTATACGTTCAGGCAATGCGAATTCCAACCGATGGTGAACGCGGTGGTAACGCCCCAGAAATAGCCATAGCTGAAGGCATAGTACGACGGGTACGGGTAGTAGTAGACCGGGTAAGCGCGCGGATAGTAGTAATAGACCGGGCGCGGCTGGTACACGACGACGCGTTCCGGCTCATAGTAAGGTACGTAAATAACCTCTTCGCTGACCGGCGAGATCTCGATGACTTCTTCGTTGCGGGCAACCGTCTGGTGCTCGTCACTCTTCAGGTTGCCGGCAGCGTAGGCGCGGTCGCGAAACGATGCAATCGCCTTGATGACGTCGGCCTGCTGAGCGACAACGGCTTCGCCGAGTTGCCAGGTCCAGTCGAGATCGCCGTTCAGCATCTCGACAACCTCCGGGTAGTTCACCAGTGCGACAATGGATTCGTCCCAGTCCTCGCTGGGCTCGAGCCCGGGATTCGACTCGAGGTCCTCCAGGAAGCGCGCTGCCTCGACGACCTGTAAGGGATAGGTGGCCGCCGGCAACACGATGGCAAGAAGGTCGTCGGGGTAGAGGGCGACCGGCCCGACGAGCTCTTCGAGTTCGCCCGCGCTGCGCAAGGGAACGCCTTCATCGCCAAGCGGGCCGGAACCGTCGCCGATGACATTACCCTCATCGTCGACCGGCACCTGTCCGACAGATGGCGAGGCAGCGAGCGCCAGGCCGACGATGGCGAGCGTGGCACCGGCACGAATGATCGATTTCTGCGTGTTCATCGTTCCTGACTCCTCCGCCGGGACGGAATTCCGGATTTCAGGGACGAGTCTAGATCCTGCTACCTGAACCGGGCCTTAATTCGACATGCCTGCATGGCGAACCGGCCGGTCGACTTCACCGGCGCATACCCTCAGTCGTCTTCGCCGCCATGCCAGGCGAGAAACTTCCAGCCGTCATCCGTGCGAATGAGAACGTCCGTGTAGCGGCCGTTCTCCATTTCGACCTTGCCGTCCTGGCCCTCGCTTGCCGACGTGTACAGATAATGCGCCACGGCGACATCGTCCCGCACAACGATAGAGAGCGGGTACAGTTCGTGCGCCTTCATGGTGTTCACCCCGTCCATGGCGCGGTCCCACATTTTGGTCGACGCGCGGTTTCGCGGCGCCGGCGAGGTCGTTTCCCAACCCGCGAATTCCTCCGCCAGCAATTCGTCGAGCCACTCCGCGTCGCCACTTTCGTCCGCATTCCACTGGCGTTCGACGACCGCCCAGACGTCGGCCTGGTCGTTACCTGGATCCTGCGCGCCGGCAACGGAACAAAGTGCGATCCCCAGAAGTGCGATACTCGTTCGTGCTGCCAGTGACATTGACGCTGATCCCCGCTTCAGTGACGAATTGAACCGAGTGTAGTCGCAAAGCATTTTGGCAACAATCGGTGCTCAGGTGCCGGCGGCAAGCTCGGCGACCGCCGCCGCGATCGTGCTTTCGTCGAGGGTCCCATCCGCTGCGACTGGATACAGACTCGCGACCGCTTCTCGCGTGAGATAGTCGGGGTGATGAACCTCGGTTATTCGCGCAAATTCAAATACTTGTTGGCCTTTTCTAATGTAAAGTTCGTAGACGTGAACGGCGAGTCCCTGCGTGCCGTCGATCTGCATCCAGTCCACCCAGTCGGGCGGCGGCTCCAGAGCCGGCAGGGTCCCGACATAACGTGTGCGTTTCTCGACCTGCCAGCCCGCTCGTCGGAGGGTCGCTCCGAGGGACGCGCCGCTGTCGATCGCGCGTTCGGCAGAAAGCAGTGCCGCATTCTCTGCTCCGGTGGGCCGCGGCTGAAACCGGACGATGGCGAAGGTACGGCAGACCGGTCCATTCTCGTGTACGGAGTACAGGTTCGCGCGCCGTACGCCGGCCGCAGTCGCGGCCACTTCGATTCCGAACGACCCGAAACGCTCCTCGATCCGCTCGGAGTTGAGCATCGGCTGCGCGGGGGCACAGGCCTCGAGCAAGGCGAACAACACGATGCCGGCCAAGGATCGTGCGCGCCGGCCGGGCTGCCCCTGGAACGATTCCCTGTGCTCGCGCATCCTTCGAGGATAATACGTAAACCCGCTCGCCGCGCGAGCGTCCTGAACAGGGGATATTCGATGTCGCACCGTATGCTCTCGCTCATGAATCTGCCCGTTGCCGCGGTCGTCCTCGCGGCTTCCGTCGCCATGGCCGACGACCGGGACTGGGTCGAGAAGAGCAACGCCTATGCCGGGCGGGTGCTGGAAGAGCTGGCTCGCTACAACCCCGAAAGCGCCGGCGGGATCGGTGTCGAGGGAGTCGACGGGCGGATCGTCGACCTCCGCTCCGGACTTTACGAGCGTGTGATTGCCTCGTCGGAGGCGGTTCTCGAAGAACTCGAGGCCGGTCTCGCCCGGGAGTCGGACCTGCGCGTCCGTCAGGATCTCGAAATCCTCATCCGGGCCGTGCAGGACGGTATGGAAACGGCACGGCTCGAACGGGAAAACATGCTGCCGTACTTCAATTTGAACCAGACCGTGTTCGGCGGCGTTCGTGCCTTGATCGACCCGCAGATCGCGCGCGAGCGCTATCCCGCTGCGGTGGCCCGGATGAAGAAGTACGCCGGGCTGGAGGACGGCGGCACGCCGATCACGGAGCTGGCCCGCGCTCGCACCGAGGAGCGCTTCGACGTGGCGGACCTCGTCGGACCCTATCGCGGCGAGGTGCAACAGGACCTCGAACGCGCCGATACCCTGATCGAGGGGATCGAGGAGCTTCTCGCGGGCACGGACCTCGAAGGCTGGGAACCGGTATACGAGACACTCGCCGGCCAACTCCGGGATTATAACGACTGGGTGAGAGCGGCAGTTCTGCCGCGTGCTCGCGACGATTTCCGTCTGCCGCCGGTCATGTACGCGAACGCACTCAAGAACTGGGGGGTCGATGCCACGCCGGAGCAGCTGATCGAGACCGCGACCAAAGGCTACATGGACATTCGCAATGAGATGGAAGCACTGGCGCCGCTCATTGCAAAGGAAAAAGGCTACAAAAGCGATGACTATCGCGAGGTCATCGCCCTCCTGAAGCGCGATGGCGCGATCGATGGCGACAAGCTTCTCGACCATTATTACGACGTATTGCGCGAACTGGAGGTAATCATAAAGCGTGAAAACCTGCTCACCCTGCCGGATCGCGACGCCGGCATCCGCGTTGCAACCGCCGCGGAAACGGTGGTTCAGCCGGCCGCGCATCTCGATCCGCCGCGCCTGATCGGCAATACCGGTGAATACCCGATTTTCGTTCTCCCGCAGCTGACCCAGAATGCCGATGGCAGCTGGGTGCAAACCGACGACACCTACGTCGCGGGCTCCTGGACGCTGACCGCGCATGAAGCGCGTCCGGGCCATGAATTGCAGTTCTCCAGCATCATCGAGGAAGGTGTGTCGATTGCGCGCGCCGTCTTTGCGTTCAACAGCGCCAATGTAGAGGGCTGGGGTTTGTACGCGGAAGCGATCGTCCGGCCGTACCTGCCGCTCGAAGCCCAGATGATCAGCCTGCAGTACCGGCTGATGCGGGCCGGCCGCATGTTCCTCGACCCGATGCTGAACCTCGGGATGATCTCCCCGGAAGAGGCGAAACAACTCATCGTCGACGACATGGCGATCGGCGAATCATGGGCGCAGAACGAGGTGGAACGCTATACGTATCGTATGCCGGGCCAGGCGACGGCTTACTACTATGGCTACAGCAAGATGCAGACCCTGCGCCTGTTGACGGAGCTGAAACTCCAGGACCGCTTCGACCAGCGGGCATTTCACGACTTCGTCCTGGAACAGGGCCTGTTGCCGCCGGACATACTCCGGGAAGCGCTGTTAGAGGAATTCGTCCCGAGCGTACCCGACTGACCCGCACGTTATACTGCGGCATACTGCGGGTTTACCGGCGGATGCCGAATGCAGACAGATCCGCAAACTGCGCTGGTCGTGCTGTCCGGCGGACAGGACTCCACGACCTGCCTTTACTGGGCGCTCGATCGCTTCGGACCCGGAAGGGTCCACGCGATAACGTTCGACTACGGCCAGCGCCATCGCATAGAGCTCGACTGTGCCGCCGATGTCGCCGCGCACGCCGGTGTACCGCAGGTTTGCCTCCCGATAGACACTTTCGCCGCCCTGGGCGGCGACGCGCTGACGGATGCTACGGTCGAAATCAGCGAACAGGCGGACCCCAGTAGCCGCCTGCCGAATACCTTCGTTCCCGGCCGCAACCTGGTCTTTCTAAGCTTCGCGGCAGCGTGGGCCTGGCCGCGGCATATCGGTAACCTGGTGACCGGCGTTGCGCAGACCGATTACAGCGGGTACCCGGATTGTCGCGCGGGCACGTTGGCGTCCCTCGAGCAGACCCTGCGCCTCGGTATGGAAACCGACATACGCATTCATGCGCCGCTGATGTCTCTTTCGAAGAAACAAACCGTTGAACTGGCCGTTACCCTCGGTGCGTTCGGGGCGCTCGCTCTGACGCACACCTGTTACAACGGTTGCCGTCCGCCTTGCGGCCAGTGTTCAGCGTGCCGGTTGCGCGCACAAGGCTTCGCCGAAGCGGGCATTCCGGATCCCCTGGCGGATGCAGGCCGGTGCAGACGGGCGTGACGTACTCGGTGAAAGAAATTTATTTCACGCTGCAGGGCGAGGGCGCCCAGACCGGGCGGGCCGCGGTCTTCCTGCGGTTTGCCGGCTGCAATCTCTGGTCCGGCCGCGAGTCGCATCGGGCGGATGCCGTCTGTCGCTTCTGCGACACCGACTTCGTCGGCACCGACGGACCCGGTGGCGGAAAGTTCGCGACAGCCACGGCCCTTGCGGCAGCCGTGGCCGGCCAATGGCCGCCGGGGTCACCGGCGGCCAAGCCGTACGTCGTGTGCACCGGCGGTGAGCCTTTGCTGCAGCTCGATGCAGCCGCCATCGGGGCGCTGCATGCGGGCGGCTTCGAAATCGGTGTGGAGACGAATGGCACGGTGGCCGCGCCGCACGGCATCGACTGGCTCTGCGTCAGCCCAAAGGCGAATGCGGGCCTCATCCAGCGGCGTGGGGACGAACTCAAACTCGTTTATCCGCAGCCTGAAACCGAGGCGCAGCCGGAATGTTTTGCCAAGCTCGATTTTCGCCATTTTTTCCTGCAGCCGAAGGACGACGAGCGCCGGGAACAGAACACGCGGGCGGCGATAGATTATTGCCTGCGGCACCCGCAGTGGCGACTGAGCGTGCAGACGCACAAGCTCGTGGGCATCGACTGAGCATGCCCCGGCAGCCCGGGAGCCTGGTCTTCGGCCTCGCGCTTGGCCTGGTGATTGCCGTTTTTGCGTATCGCTGGATCACTGCACCGGACGCGCGGAACCAGCGCCTGTTGGAAGAGGCGGTCGTCGCAGAGTCGCGCGTGCTTCTGACCGAGCGCCTGCGGCTCGATGCCGCCGAACTCGTCGATCCGCTCGCGCCGCGCCGCAGCGTCGGCAAGAGCTACGTTTATCCTGCCGAAGGCGGATGGGAAGTGTCGGGTTATTACCGGCGGGACGCCAGCGACGAATGGCATGCATTCCTGATGAGGCTCGACACGGACCGCAAACTCGTGCACCTCAGGGTGCAGGACGACGATCCCCGGCTTGCGCGACTCGCCGGCCGCGATGACGCGCTCGATGTCCTACGCTGACGCAAGCCCGGAAGAATCCTGCGAGGCCTGCTCTTCATGCCGCCACTCCACGACGTTGAGCTCGATGAAAAAGAACGCGACGAGCCACAGGAATGCGTCCCAGAAGTCGACGAAATCGCCGTCAAGGCCCCAGTAGATCGCGAGCAACATCAAGGTCGTATACAGCAAAACCTTGATGCTGCCGAACACGCGGACCACCGCATCGGTCAGTCGCTCGCGCTCCTGCAGCCGGACTTCGATCTCCAGGATCACCACGATCAGGATCCACACAAACGCGTTGACGGCGTCGGCGGCTGCAAGCAGCTGTATGTGGCGAAGACCCGCCGCATCCACGACGGCCTGAAGCTCCGCGAAGCGCAGGAACCCTGCGCTCGCCGACAGGTTTCCGCAATTGTCTGCCGTGATTGCCAGGTATTCGTCGTAGTCGATGGCGAAGCTGTAGCCATTGCCCACCAGTGAGCAAAGGTCGTTGACGTCAGGCAGGATATGAACGTCGTAAGTGGCCAGTGAATTGCCGACGTAGCCATAGAAGGCGTAAACAATGAACAAGTAACTGCCGATCCGGATGGCGTGCAGCCAGTGCGTTACCCCTGACGTGAAATGCCGGTCGTCAAGCAGGTAGGTCTCGAGCTCGAACATGAGCAGCAATACCAGCCATGCGGCCGTATCGATGGTCGTTGCGTAGGCGTCGATGAGGTACGCGAGCGGGATGCCGCGCGGGTACTCGACGAGCGCAGCATGAAATTCTTCCCGCCAGAACAGGTAGACATTGAGGGCGAGCAGGGAATAGACAACGTACTTGAAAACCTGGAAGAGAGTTACGCGATTCAACGTCAAGTCCGGGGCTCCGGCGAGTCCGATTCGACGCCTGCATAGTACACCCAAACGTTTTCTTCGCCAGTCAGCAGTTCAATGTACTTCGGATGCACGAAGAGGTTTTCGCGGCCGGACTTGATCTCGCGCAGGACGCCGATATCGGCAAGCTGCTTCAGGTACACGGATGCCGTTTGTCGCTTGGCGATTCCGGCCGCCACCAGGTTGCCGATGCGGCAATATGGTTGCTTGAAGAGCATTGCGCAAAGCTCCCAGGTATAGATCTTGGGGAGGCATTTCCGCACGAATTCGGCGGTATGCTCCATCAGTTCCCGGATGGCTTTGATTTTGTCGGTAGTCCAGGTACAGGTTTCGTCGATACCCTCGAGCATGAAAACAATCCACGGCTCCCAGGCCTGCTCCTCCGTGACCCGTTGCAGCAGCCGATAGTAGGCCGCCTTCTTGCCGATCATGTAACGGCTGAGGTACAGAATGGGCGAGTCGAGGAGTCCTTGTTCGACGAGGAAGAGAATATTCAGGATGCGGCCGGTACGTCCGTTGCCATCGGGAAAGGGGTGGATGGCTTCGAACTGGTAGTGCTGTATCGCCAGCCGCACGAGCGGATCGAGTTCTGTCGTTTCCTGCATGAATCGCGCCCAGTTGTCGAGCATCTCCAGGAGCCGTTTCTGCCCCGCCGGCGGCGTGTAAATGACGTCGCCCGTCATGCGGTTCTTGAGTGTCGTTCCCGCCTCTGACCGGATATCGAGCTCGCGGCCTTTGACGGTACTGCAGACCTGGATCGCCATGTCGGTCGTCAGCATCCGCCGCCGCACCATTTTTGTTCCTTCATACAGCGCCGTCCGGTAGCGCAGGGCCTCTTTGGTGGCTGCATCGGCCCTGTCGTCCGCGACGTCCGCGTACTCGAACAGCTTGCCGGTCGTGGTAACGATATTTTCGATTTCCGAGGACGCGCGCGCCTCGAGGAGTGGTAAGGCATTGACCAGCACCGCCGAATTCGGAATCAGTTCCGCGGCTTGCTTGAGTTCGGCCAGTGCGACGCGAGCGCTGATGCATTTTTTCAGGATGCGCGTCGTCTCCACCCGATCCAGCGGTGGCGGCAGCAACGGCAGGTCGTTGTACGGCGCTTTCGGATTGAAATGGCCCATGGGAACTCCCGATCATGTCGTCGTCGTCGTGCCACTGCGGTGCAGGGGCGGAAAACTGTCGATTGCAGGCAATGGATTCGACATATCGGCCGGACGCGTCGACACAGTCGACAGGTACGGGCGTATATGTCGATGAACCTAGACAAATTCGACACATTGAGAGTATAGGTCGACGGCAACGCCGGAAGCGTGATCCAGGCAGGGCTTTGCGTGGCCGCCCGGTCCGTCCCGTGACAGGGCGCCATCCCAGCCCTATGCTGGCCGCAGTCGACCCACACCGTATTTCCTGGAGTAGAAGCATGCAGGCCCGTGAGCGCGTCTATTCGATCACCCCGGTTTTTCCGGCACTCGTCCTGCTCGCGGCATGCGGCGGGAGTGACGGGGCCGGGCCCGGCAGCCCGCCGCCACCGCCGCCAGAACTGCCCGCGATCGGCCTGGAAGCCGCATTTCCGAACCTGAGCTTTGCGTCGCCGGTGCTGCTCCAGCAGGCGCCCGGCGATGCGGGACGTTGGTTTGTCGTCGAGCAGTCGGGCGTCGTCCGGGTCTTTGACAACGACGACGCGGCGGCCTCGACTTCGGTATTCCTGGATATCCAAAGCCGCGTCAACGATGGTTTTTCGGAATCCGGTTTGCTCGGACTGGCGTTCCACCCGGGCTTCCCGGCCACCCCGTACGTCTATGTTGACTACACCGCCACCGGCCCCGGCGGGGTGACGCCCCTCATCTCACGCATCTCGCGCTTCAGCAGCACCGACGCCGGCATGAGCCTCGATCCCGGCAGCGAGGAGGTACTGCTCGTGGTGCCGCAGAGTGCCGGTAACCACAACGGCGGACACCTGGCATTCGGCCCCGATGGTTTCCTGTATGCCGCATTCGGTGACGGCGGCGGCGCCGGCGACCCCGAGGAAAACGGCCAGGATCCGACGAACCTGCTGGGCAGCATCATTCGGGTCGACGTGGACGGCGGAACACCCTACGCCATTGCACCGGACAACCCCTTTGCGGCGAACCTGCCGTGCCCCACCGGCGTATCCGCTGCGGCCAGCGGCTGTCCGGAGATTTTCGCATGGGGGTTCAGGAATCCCTGGCGTTTCAGCTTCGACCGTACGACCGGCACTCTCTGGGCCGGCGACGCGGGGCAGGACACCTGGGAAGAGGTCGATCGCGTCGAAGCCGGTGGCAATTACGGCTGGGACGAGCGCGAGGGGGCGCATTGTTTCGAGCCGCCCAGCGGCTGTGTCACGGACACACTCGACCCGATCGCAGAATACACCCTCGCCGGCGCCCAGGCCGTGACCGGCGGTTTCGTCTATCGTGGCAACGGCATTCCCGCGCTGCAGGGTTATTACGTATTCGCTGACTTCATCGCCGGCATCGTGTTTGCGGTTCCAGACGACAGCCAGCCGACCGTTACGCCAGACGAGCTCCTTGATACCGACCTGCGCATCTCGACGTTCGGCGAGGACCTCGACGGCGAGCTGTATCTCGTCGACTACGCGGATGGCACGCTGCATCGGATCCTGGCTGCGCCCTGAGCGAGCTTTCCGTTAGAATCGCGGGCGGCATCGACGGTCGGTGCCGTCGTGGCGCGGGGGCTTATGACAGCGGTGAAATCAGATATCGAGATTGCGCAGGCCGCAACTCTCGAACCCATACACAAGATCGGTTCACGGCTCGGGATTCCGGCCGACAAACTCATACCCTACGGCCATGACAAGGCCAAGATCGACGCCGCCTTCATTCGCGCCAACGGCAAGGCCCGAGACGGCAAACTGGTACTCGTCACCGCCGTATCGCCGACACCGGCGGGGGAAGGCAAGACCACGACGACCGTCGGCCTCGGCGACGGGCTGAACCGGCTGGGGAGGAACGCGGCGATCTGCCTGCGCGAGCCGAGCCTCGGTCCCTGTTTCGGTATGAAGGGCGGCGCCGCCGGTGGCGGCTACGCCCAGGTCGTGCCCATGACAGATATCAACCTGCATTTCACGGGCGACTTTCACGCCATCGGCGCCGCACACAACCTGCTGGCCGCGCTGATCGACAATCACATGCATTGGGACAACGAACTGAATATAGATCCGAGGCGCGTTACCTGGCGGCGCGTTCTCGACATGAACGATCGTGTCCTGCGTTCCATTACCACCGGGCTCGGCGGGTATCACAACGGGGTCGTACGGGAAGCCGGGTTCGACATCACCGTTGCCTCTGAGATCATGGCGATCTTCTGTCTCGCGACGAGTCTCGAGGATCTCGAAAACAGGCTCGGCAATATCGTGCTCGGTTACTCGCGAACCCGCGTGCCTGTCACGGTGCGCCAGCTGGGCGTCGAGGGCGCCATGACGACCCTGCTGAAGGATGCGCTGCAGCCGAACCTGGTACAGACCCTCGAGAACAATCCGGCGTTGATGCATGGCGGGCCGTTCGCCAATATTGCGCACGGCTGCAATTCAGTCATGGCCACCGGCACCGCGCTGAAGCTTGCCGACTACGTCGTCACGGAAGCGGGTTTTGGCGCCGACCTCGGCGCCGAGAAGTTCTTCAACATCAAATGCCGCAAGGCAAAGCTGAAGCCGGATGCCGCGGTCATAGTGGCGACGATCAAGGCGCTGAAGATGCACGGCGGCGCGGATCGCGAGCGGCTGCGCGAGAAGGACCCCAAGGCGCTGAAGAAAGGCCTGGAGAATCTCGGCAGGCATATTCGCAATATCGGCAAGTTCGGTGTGCCGGCCGTCGTTGCCATCAATCGTTTCACTCCGGATTCCGATGCGGAGATCGAGACCGTGCAGCGCTACACGGAACAGTTCGGCGTGACTGCGATACCGAGCACGCACTGGGCCGATGGCGGTGCCGGCGCCGAGGCACTTGCCCGGGCGGTCGTCGAACTTTGCGAACATGGCGGTGCCCAGTTCCGGACCTTGTACACGGACGACGTGCCCCTTTGGGAAAAGGCGCGGCGCATCGCGCGGGAGATCTATGGCGCAGACGACATCATCGCCGACAAGAAGGTGCGCGATGAAATTCACGAACTCGACGCGGCGGGTTACGGGCACTACCCGGTGTGCATGGCCAAGACGCAGTACAGTTTTTCGACCGATCCAAACCTTCTCGGTGCGCCGACCGGGCATGTCGTGCCCATTCGCGAGGTCCGTCTTGCAGCAGGCGCGGAATTTGTCGTGCTCGTCTGTGGGTCGGTAATGACGATGCCGGGCCTGCCGCGCCGTCCAGCGGCTTACGACATACGGGTAAACGCAGAGGGACAGGTCGAAGGCCTGTTCTGATTGCGCGCGATTACTCGTCGGTTACGGGTCCGCGGGTACGCTTGCGCTGGCCTTGCCGGCGCTTGTCCTCGAGGCGTTTTTCCCTGACCGTGCGGGGCGTGCGGGTAGGGACGCGTGGTCGCGGCTCCTCCAGGACGCTTTCGATGAGTGACTTGAGCCGGTTGAGCGCCGCTTCGCGATTGCGCGACTGCGTGCGGTGCTCCTGCGCCTTGATCCGGATACCGCGTGCGGTGATGCGGCTGTCCTCGAGAGCGGCGAGACGCCGCCGGATGTCGCCCGGCAACGACACGCTGTTGGCGTGGTCGAAGCGGAGGTCGATTGCGCTCGCGACCTTGTTCACATGTTGTCCGCCGGCACCCTGGGCGCGGATTGCGCGCATCTCGATCTCACGCATCGGAATGGCGATGCTCTCGCCGACGCGCAGGACGTCGTCGTCACCGGGTTCGTCAGTCACGTGTGAAATTATACGGGTATGATTCGCCGCCGCGATAGCCGCAGCGCGGCGGCGCTCAGAAGTTGACGAAGAACCCCAGCGAAACCACCGGCCAGGCCTTGAAGTCGCTGAATTCCTGGGCGAGCTCGAGCCGTTCCTGTTCGAGCGACGCCTGGAAGCCGGGATCGCCGGCCAGTGCACCATTGGCCGTCAGCGTGACTTCCGGCTCGCCCTGCCACAACAGACCGAAGTCGAGATTCAGCCCGACCCGGCTGAAGAGCGAAAAATCCAGTCCGACACCAAGATACGGGGCGACGCTCTGAAACGAGGTCGTGCTGGTCAGCGTACCGACGGCCGCCGACGGGTAGGTCGCGTCACCGATATCGATCAGGTTCGTCTCCTGGCTTACGAGCAGCAGCTCGTTGCCGTTGGAGAACGCGCCCGCGGTCAGGCGGAGCGGCGACAGGGGAAAGTGGAAGTTGACGGTGCCGTAGAACGACTCCAGCCCGAACGTCGCATCGTAGTTGATGCCGGCTTGCGAGCCGTTGTCGTCCAGGTCGTACTTGTTGGCGCCAACGCGCAGGTCCAGGTAAGGAAACGGCCGCCAGTTAGCTTCGATACCGGCACCGAGCGTGCCCGCCTTGATTCCGACCCCGACGTCGATGTCGGCGTGGGCAACGGCAGTGCCAAGTGACATAAGAATGACGGCATACAGCCGCAACAGAAGCAACTTCATCGTCGCGCTCCGGTTTCTTCCTGAAACAGCAGGCAGACTAGACGGGGACCGGGTGCGGGTTCCGTGCTCTGTTTCACAGCACCGGGAATTGGGGCCCGGCCGGCAGCTTGCCGGATCTGAAGCCGGCCACTCGAACATGACCGGGGTTTACCTCACGCTGGTCGACGCAACATCACGTCTCATCGAGCGCATTGCCGACGCGTTCTGCGACTGAATTATCCGTTCAGGATTTCCCGGCAATTTGCGCTGTTTCCATATACGGGGAATCTGGTGCGAACCGATCGATTTGCCGGTCGCGTCGGCCGGCCGCGGCCCGCTAGGCTGACAGTGCGCCATGGACGGCGCTGACCACCAACCGACAAGGAGAGCGAATCATGCGCGAACTGACATTGAACGAAATTGCCTGCGTAATCGGCGGTACGGGCGTATGCACACCTGAGAATACGGGCGGCGCCGGGGAGCCGAACGATTATCTCGGCGGGGCATCGGCCAATGACGTGGGAGAGGTCCTGATCGGAATTTACGAAGGGCTCGTGAGTGCCACCTCGCATGTGATCGAACGCGTGGCAAATGCATCTGATGCACTCTGATGCACTCTAGGGCGGGTTTGCCGTTCGGGCGGGTTGAGTCGTGTCCGGCTCAACCCGCTGCATCGTTCCGAGCAGCCAGACAATTGCCAGCAGGGTTGCGGCAACCAGGCTTGTGGCGACGAGTCCGGTCGGTAATACCGGCAGGGATTCGACGGCGGGGTTCCACCCCACCTTCAGGCAAAGTTTGTCGATCGGATTCATGCCGTCGTAGGCCGCGTGGGCAATGATGGGATACCAAAGGACCTGTGTGTTCCAGTACAGGACCCCGAGGATCACTCCCATGACGAAGACGGTGCCGTAGGCCTCGAGCGGGTGAAAAAGCACGAAAATGATCGTCGCGGCCGCGATGGCGAAGAATCGCCCCCGGTGCCGGAACGCGTTCTGAACGATTCCGCGGTGGACGAATTCCTCCGTCACCGGAACGAGCAATAACCACACGATCGCGCTGGTCACGATCAGCGCTGCTTCCGGGCAGTCCCATCGCGCAAAGAAGGAATGCGCATCCGCGAGCCGGGACTTTTCGAGGAGGCCGAAGGCGCCCCTCGCCGTAATCTGCGCCCATTCGGCAGTACGGGCGAGCAGGCCGATGGCGATTGCAGCAAGCACCGGGCGGACGGACACCCGGGCCGCAAAAAGCCGCATCGGCTGTTGCCTGTCGCTCGTCGCAATCAGGCAGACGGCGGCGAACAATAACGGCAGGCCGATGAACCTCGGTAACAGCTCCGCGTAGCCCGCGGGATACGCTGCCGCGCGAAGCTGGAGCACGGCCCAGGCCTGGAAGAAAAGGATACCGGTAAGGGCGAGGGTGACCGCGACGAGCGCGCGACGCGATACGCTGGGTGCATAGCCGTTTGACATGTCGGATACCGTGGCGAGCTCGCACGCTGACACGCCGGGCCATTTCCTGTTTGTGCCGTTTCAGGGCGAATCCAGCAAAAACAGCCTTCCCGTCATACCGGGATCACAGCTTTGCATCCGCGCCCGGGGACCATCCCGCCAGCGGGGCGGATGAGGCGGACAGGGCCCAGTACCGGCGCTTCCTGTCAACATAATCCACACACTGGCCGCCGGGCAGCACGGTGGAGCAGACTTTCATAGGCGGCGCTATGCTATTCGGGTCGGGGTGCTTATCATGCCGCATACGAACGCCCGGGACGCGGCCCGACGAACTTGCGATGCGGAAGCGGCGAACGGAGCAAAAACAAAAAATGTCCGAGCCGGGCGGAGGACAGTGGGCAATAGCGAGGGGCCGGCAGGGCCGGCAGCACAATCAGGAGCGAAATGAGCGAAACGGTATCGGTTGCGGTACAGGACAGGCGTATGCGGACGGACAGACGGGCATTCGGGTGGCGTACGGTCATGTACGGCTTCCTGCGGTCGCGCCGGAGGAGCGGCAGGCGTAGCGACGAGACAGAGCTGCTGTTTCTCGACTGGCATCATCCCTGGCTGTTCTTTCTTGCCACGGGAACGATGCTTCTGAGCGTCACCGACGCATTCATGACCCTGCAGCTTCTGAACCGGGGCATGATCGAGGCGAACCCGATCATGGCATGGGCCCTGGACTACGGGATCGCGATGTTCGTACTGAGCAAGCTTGCGCTGACGGCTTTCGGCATACTCACGCTCGTCTACCTGGCCAAAGCCCGGTTCCTCAACCGAATTCGGGCCGGGCTGTTCCTGACCGCCTTTTTTTCCGGCTACGCGTGCCTCGTGTGCTACGAAATCGTCGCATTGCTGCAATCGGGCTAGGGCCGGCTCCATTCCCCCCGACATTGGCATAGGCTAAACTAGCGGCCCTTTCGCCGTACCCGGTCCCGCGAGGGGCCGGCAACCGCCAGCGGCGCACCGATCCGGTGCAGAACGCGCCTGGACAAATGAGCAAGAATCTTCAGGAACAATACGCTGAAACGCCGCTGTTCGGCGGCAATGCCGGCGCGATCGAGGCGCTGTACCGGCAGTACATCGAGGCTCCGGCATCCGTAGCGCCAGGTTGGCGAGATTACTTCGACGGTCTGGACGATGCCGCCACGGCGATCGCACACTCGGAAATCCGCCACCGGCTCCGGCAGGCCGACCGGTCCGGTCACCGCGAAGCGAGCGTACAAACATTGCGGGGCGCCGCGTCAGCCGTCGATGGCGAAAAGCAGGCTGCCGTCTCCCGCCTGATCCAGGTCTACAGCCTGCGCGGCCACCAGATCGCAGACATCGATCCCCTGGGACTCATGAAGCGACCCGTGCCCGGGGTGCTCAAGCGCGATTACCTCGGTCTCAGCGAGGGGGACATGGACACCGAGTTCTACACCGGTGGCCTCGCCGGAACCGGCAACAAGCGCATGAAGCTCCGGGACATCCTCGCTCTGTTGCAACGGATCTATTGCGGCAAGATTGGCGCCGAGTTTGCGCACGTCTCCCGGGCGCGTGAGAGGCTGTGGCTGCGCAAGCGGTTTGAAGCCGGAATGGCGTCGGACACACTGACGGACGAGGACAGGCTGACGATTCTCGAGCAGCTGACGAGCGCAGAAGGCATCGAGCGTTACCTGCATACGCGCTACGTGGGTCAGAAGCGATTTTCGCTGGAGGGCGGCGAAAGCCTGATTCCGATGATCGATGACGTCATCCAGCGCGGGGGCGCGTCCGGGATCCGGGAAATTGTCCTCGGCATGGCGCACAGGGGCCGCATCAACGTGCTGGTCAATATCCTCGGCAAGTCGCCGGAGTTGCTGTTCGAGGAATTCGAGGGCAATTACGATCCCGATGAATTGAAAGGCTCCGGTGATGTGAAATATCACAAGGGCTTTTCCGCGGATATGAAAACCGATGGCGGAAACGTGCATATCGCGCTGGCTTTCAATCCGTCGCACCTCGAGATCGTGAACCCGGTCGTCGAGGGGTCGGTACGCGCCCGCCAGCAGCGCCGCAACGACGAGGAGCGGCAGGAAGTGTTGCCATTGCTCATGCACGGGGACGCCGCGTTTTCCGCGCAGGGCGTAGTCACCGAAACCTTCCAGATGTCGCAAACCAACGGCTTCCGAACCGGCGGTACGCTACACGTCGTGATCAACAACCAGATAGGGTTTACGACGAGCCGGCCTTCGGATGCGCGCTCGACCGAATACTGCAGTGACGTGGCGAAGATGATCGAGGCGCCCATTTTTCACGTCAATGGCGACGATCCCGAGGCAGTGATTTTCGTTACCCGGCTGGCGCTCGACTACCGTCAGAGATTCCGCAAAGACGTCGTCATCGACCTCGTCTGCTATCGCCGGCACGGGCACAACGAGGCCGACGAGCCGGCGGCGACACAGCCGATCATGTATTCGACGATCAAGAAGCACCGCACGACGCGGGAAATCTATGCGGAAAAACTGATCGCACGTCACCTGGTGTCGGCTGCGGACGTGTCGCAAATGCAGGATCGGTATCGCGATCGCCTCGATCGCGGCGAACCGGTGCCGAAATCGGCGCTGGGTATGATCGGCGACGAGTTTACGGTCGACTGGACACGGTTCATGAGCGCCGCCTGGGACCAGGAAATCGATACGACGATCAGCCCCAAGGCCGTCGCTGAACTCGGCCGTTTCATTTCTACCGTTCCCGCGGGCATGAAACTCCACGGTCGAGTGCAGCGTATCATCGACGAGCGCGGTCGCATGGCGCGCGGTGAAACGGAGATGGACTGGGGATTCGCCGAAACAATGGCTTACGCATCCCTGATCCGTGACCGGTACGACTGCAGGCTGGTGGGCCAGGACAGCGGACGCGGTACGTTTTTTCATCGGCATGCCGTATGGCACAACCAGGTCAATAACGTCGAGTACACGCCGCTCAGGCATCTCACCGAACGCAGGAATGCCTTCCGGATCATCGATTCCCTGTTGTCCGAGGAGGCCGTGCTCGGGTTCGAATACGGCTATGCGACCACGGACCCGAACACGCTTTGCATCTGGGAAGCCCAGTTTGGCGATTTCGCGAACGGCGCCCAGGTCGTGATCGACCAGTTCATCAGTTCCGGGGAGGCGAAGTGGGGACGCCTTTGCGGGCTCACGCTCTTCCTTCCGCACGGCTACGAGGGACAGGGGCCCGAGCACTCGTCGGCGCGTCTCGAGCGTTTCCTCCAGCTTTGCGCGGAGCACAATATGCAGGTGTGCATCCCGTCGACGCCGGCGCAGATGTTCCACATGCTGCGAAGGCAGATGCTGCGTTCCTTCCGCAAGCCCCTCATCGTCATGACGCCGAAGAGCCTGCTGCGGCACAAACTGTCGGTATCCGATATTACCTCCCTTTCGGATGGCGCCTTCGCGCTCATCATCCCGGAGGCCGAAGGCTTGCCGGTCGCAAAGACGCGCCGGGTAGTGTTCTGCAGCGGCAAGGTCTACTACGATCTGTACGAAGCGCGTGATGTGCACGGGATTGAAGACGTCGCATTGATCCGGATAGAGCAGCTCTACCCGTTTCCCGTGTCGGAGTACGCGGCGCTGATCGGGAAATACGCGCATGTGCGGGACATCGTCTGGTGCCAGGAGGAGCCGGAAAACCAGGGAGCCTGGTACCAGATACGGCACCGCTTGCAGGAGTCTCTCGGCAGCGAACAACAGCTGTACTATGCAGGCCGGGCCGGCGCCGCAGCGCCAGCCTCAGGCATTTACAAGGTTCACCTAAAACAGCAGCAGGCACTGGTCGAAGCGGCTCTCGGCATCAAGTCCAAGGCCAGTAAGGCCAAAAAACCCAGAGAGACAAGGAAGCAATGACTATCGAGATCAAGGTTCCGCAACTTCCCGAATCCGTCGCCGATGCGACACTGGTTGCATGGCACAAGAAGGCCGGCGATTCGGTCGAACGCGACGTCAACCTGGTCGATCTCGAGACGGATAAGGTCGTGCTCGAGGTACCGGCGCCCGCCTCGGGACGGCTCATGGAGATTCGGGTCGAGGAGGGCGCGACCGTCGAAGCCGGCGACATCATTGCCATCCTCGAGGATGGGGGTGACGTACCGGAATCAGCCGGGTCCCGGACCGGCAACGGCGGGGCCGCGGCGGGCGCCACTCAGGGTGCCGCAGACGCCGGCGGGATCGCAGGGACCGGAACGGCGACCGCCGCGGCCGTGGACGACGACTCGGACGAAGGCGATGACGACCCGGAGAATCGGCACGCCTCCGAATCGACGACGGAACGATCGAAAACGCTCAAGACCAGCCCCGCTGTCCGCCGGCTGCTCGATGAGCACGATCTCGACGCCACGATGGTCCAGGGTAGCGGCAAGGACGGGCGGATTACGAAGGCCGACGTCATGGCTTTCCTGAAATCCGATGACAGCACCGACACGACGCCGGGAGATACGAAAACGCCCGCCGGCAGCGGACAGGTTGCGGCCGGCAACGAGCGCAGCGAAGAACGGGTGCCGATGTCACGGCTTCGGGCGCGGATCGCCGAACGCCTCGTCGAGGCGCAGCGCACGGCGGCGATGCTCACAACGTTCAACGAAGTGGATCTTACCGAGGTCATGGCGCTCCGGTCCCGGTACAAGGAAAGCTTCCAGAAGGAACACGGCGTGAAACTCGGGTTCATGTCCTTTTTCGCGAAGGCGGCCGTCGAGGCGCTCAGAAAATTTCCTGTGGTCAATGCCTCAGTGGAGAACGGCGACGTCATCTACCACAATTACTACGATATCGGCATCGCGGTATCTACCGAGCGCGGGCTGATGGTCCCGGTCATTCGCGATGTCGATCGCAAGAGCTTTGCAGATTTCGAGAAGGAACTCGGCGACCTTGCCGGCAAGGCGCAGAGCGGGAAGATCGGCATGGAGGAGCTGACCGGGGGCACTTTCTCGATCACCAACGGCGGCGTATTCGGTTCGATGATGTCGACCCCGATCCTCAATCAGCCGCAAAGCGCGATCTTGGGCATGCATGCGATCCAGCAGCGACCGATGGCGGTCGATGGTGAAGTAAAGATTCGCCCGATGATGTATCTCGCCCTGACTTACGATCATCGTCTCATCGACGGCAAGGATTCGGTGCAGTTCCTGGTAACGATCAAGCAGCTGCTGGAAGATCCGAGCCGTTTGCTGCTGCAACTTTAGGAAAGGGAATGGGCAAGAGCTATGACGTGGTCGTTATCGGAGCCGGGCCGGCCGGCTACGTGGCGGCAATTCGAGCTGCGCAAAACGGCCTGAAGACGGCCTGTATCGATGAGTGGCAGAACAAGGATGGCAAGAACGCCTTCGGCGGCACCTGCCTGAACGCTGGTTGCATCCCGTCGAAAGCACTGCTCGAATCGTCCGAACTTTTTCATCGTGCGCAGCATGAGTTCAGCAAGCACGGCATCACAACCGGCAAGGTCGGGCTCGACCTTGCACAGATGCAGAAGCGCCGCGCCGGCATCGTGCGGCAGCTGACTCACGGCATCGCCGGGCTCTTCAAGGCGAACAAGGTCGACGGGCTCATCGGGCACGGTAAGCTGCTCGCCGACCGGAAAATCGAGTTCACGCCGCTTGATGGCAAGGCGGAGACCGTAGAGGCTGCCAATATCATTATCGCGACCGGCTCCACGCCGATCGAGCTGCCCTTCGCGAAGTTCGATCACGACCGCATTATCGATTCCTGGGATGCACTGGAACTCTCCGAGGCTCCCGCTCGGCTGGGGGTCATCGGCGCGGGCGTCATCGGACTCGAACTCGGCAGTGTCTGGAAGCGCCTCGGTGCCGAGGTGACGATCATAGAGGCCATGCACGACTTTCTGTTCATGGCTGACCGGGAGGTCGCCGCAATCGCCGGCAAGGACTTCGAGCGACAGGGACTCGATATCCGGCTGGGCGCCAAGCTCACCGGCGCCAGTGTCGGCGACGGCGGCGTTACGGTCGAGTACGAGGACAAAGGCTCACCGCAGACACTCGAGGTCGACAAACTCATCGTTGCCGTCGGTCGGCGCCCCTTTACAGACAAGCTTCTCGCGGAGAATTCAGGAGTGCAGGTTGACGCGAAGGGCTTCATCGCCGTAGACGATGAGTGCCGGACGCGGGTGAAAAATGTGTTCGCGATCGGCGACTGCGTGCGCGGGCCGATGCTCGCACATAAAGGCAGTGAGGAAGGCGTCATGGTGGCTGACCTGATCGCGGGCGAAGTCGCAGAGATGAACTATGCCGTGATTCCCTCCGTCATCTACACGTCGCCTGAAATTGCCTGGGTTGGACAGACGGAGCAGGAGATCAAGGAGAGCGGGCGCGAGTACAAGGCCGGGTCTTTCCCGTTCGCGGCAAGCGGGCGGGCGAAAGCCATGGAACAAACGACCGGCATGGTCAAAGTCATTTCCGCTGTCGACGACGACGAAGTTCTCGGCGTGCACATCGTCGGCCCGATGGCCGGAGAGCTGATCGGTGAAGCCGTACTTGCCATGGAGTTCTCGGCGAGCACCGAGGATATCCAGCGTACGATCCACGCCCACCCGACGCTGGCAGAAGCCTTGCATGAGGCAGCGCTCGCCGTCGACAGGCGCGCGCTCAATTATCCCAACAAGTAGGAGCCGCCGATGGCCGCGACCGGATCGTGGCTGGTGCAGCAGCGGCCCGGGGTCGCGCCAGCCTGACCCCATGCTCAGTTACCAACACGCGTTTCACGCCGGCAACCACGCCGATGTGCTGAAGCACGTTGCGCTCATCGCGCTGCTCCGCTACCTGACGGCGAAGCCGAAGGACCTCTGGTACATCGATACGCATGCCGGCGCGGGGATGTACGAGCTTGGCAAGAGCGAGGTGGCCGCCAGGGAAGCAGGGACCGGCATCCAGCGCCTCTGGAACGCCACGGACGCCCCGCCGATGGTCCTGACGTACCTGGAGCAGCTTGCGCGGCTGAATCCCTCCGGCAAGCTGGAACTCTATCCCGGGTCGCCGTGGATTGCAGCCGACATACTGCGCGCGCATGACCGCCTGTGGTTCAGCGAATTGCATCCGGCCGAGCACGCCAGTCTCCTCAATACGTTCGGCGATCGTGACCGCCGCACCCGGATCGAGCGGCGCGATGGCCTGCTGTGGCTCAAGGCACTGCTTCCACCCACCCCCAAACGGGCGCTCGTCATGATCGATCCGAGCTACGACGTCACGTCCGATTACCGCAACGTGGCTGCTGCACTCGCCGACGCACGGCGGCGTTTTGCGACCGGGGTGTACGCGATCTGGTACCCGTTGCTGCGGCTTCGCGCTGCGCGGGAATTTCCGCAGGCTTTGGAGGCCGCGGCAGGACCGAAATGGCTGCATGCGCGCCTGGTGGTGCGCGATGCCGCGCACGGCGGGCTTTTCGGCAGCGGTCTGTTCGTCGTCAATCCGCCCTTTACCCTTGCCGAATCATTCGAACCCACATTGTCCTGGCTGGCCGGGCGCCTGGCACAGGATGCACACGGCACGTACTCCATCGACAGCCGTTCGGCCTGATCGTGCAGCCGGTTCCTCCTGCCGTCGCAGGCTTGGCGCCGGTGCCTCCGGCAGGACGGCCTGATTGCCGCGTCGGTAGGCGACAGGCCACGCCTAATGCGGTTTCCAGAAATCGGCGTTGCGAATGCCGAGCTCCTCGGGGTTGAAGCGGTAGTCCCTGGTGCCGCTGCGCAATTGCTGTTCGTAGTCTTTCAATGCCCGTATCGCCGGCGAAGCCATGAAAAACAGGATCAGGATTCCGACAATATTGAGCCAGGCCATGAGGCCCACGCCGATGTCACCGAGCCCCCACGCCAGGCTCGCCGTACGCAGCGTGCCATAGAATACCGACGCCATCAGCGCGAGCTTGAGGATCGTGAGTTCGTAGGGAATCCTGAACGTGCGCCGTATATATGCAACGTTGGTTTCGGCAATGTAGTAATAAGCGAGCAATGTCGTGAAGGCGAAGAAGAACAGGGCAATGGCGACGAATATCTTGCCGCTGCCGCCCACGACACTCTCGAGCGCAAGCTGGGTGAACGCCGGACTGTCGATGATGGTATCGGCGGGCAGGTTCTGTACGATCAGGCCCGCGCCCTCCGGGTGCACGTTGTAGGCGCCCGTAATCAGGATCATGAACGCCGTCGCCGAACAGATGAACAGGGTGTCCACGTAGATCGAAAATGCCTGCACGAGGCCCTGTTGCGCCGGGTGCTGTACTTCGGATGCGGCGGCGGCGTGCGGGCCGGTGCCCTGGCCCGCCTCGTTGGAATAGACGCCGCGCTTGACGCCCCAGCCGATCGCCGCGCCGAAGCCGGCCATCGGTGTGAACGCATCCGTAAATATCATCGCAACGATACCCGGCAGCTCGGTAATATTGAGCGCGATGACTACGAGCGCCATCAGGATGTAGCCAAGCGCCATGAACGGCACGATGACCTGGGTCACGTGCGCGATACGCTTCACGCCGCCAAAGATGATAAAACCGAGCAAGGCCACCACGACGACCGCCGTAACGAGCTTCGTGGTGCTGTAGTCGCCGAAGAACGTGTTGACCACGCCGCCGCCGCCGAACGCGAGTTCAGCGGCATTGCCGATACTGTTCGATTGCACGCCAGGCAACAACAGGCCGGTGGCGACGATCGTCGAGATAGCGAACAGCCACGCGTACCACTTCTGGCCCAGCGCCTTCTCGAAGTAATAGGCCGGGCCGCCCCGGTACTGGCCCTCGTCCACTTCCTTGTAGATCTGGCCGAGAGCGGACTCGACATAGGCCGTCGATGCACCCAGGAATGCCACCAGCCACATCCAGAATACTGCACCGGGGCCGCCGAAGCCGATTGCTGCGGCAACGCCGGCTATGTTGCCGGTGCCTACGCGCCCTGACAGCGACACGGCCAGTGCCTGGAACGATGAAATGCCCTTGTCGGTTTCTTTGCTCGAAAAGAGCAGGCGGATCATTTCGCGGCCAAGGCGAACCTGTACGAAGCGCGTCTGGATCGAGAAAAACAGGCCTGCGCCGAGACAGAGATAAATGAGCGCGCTGCTCCAGATATAGCCGTTAATCGTCCCGACGATTTCCTGCATGCCGTCCCCGACGGTTCGGTCTCGGGCGGCATACTACTATGCCTTGCGGCTGACCGATACGACGCTCTGCAATTGTTCGAGGCGGGCGATGGCCGTGCTGAGCGTCGGCAAATCGGCGATCTCGACATTCAGTCGCATCGTGACCTGCTGGTCGCGCTTGTCGACGTGGCTCTGCAGATCGAGGATATTGGCGCCCTCGTCGGCCAGCACCATGGTGATGTCGCGTATCAGGCCGCTGCGATCGAACGCCCGCAGCGTCAGGTCCACCGGATAGGCCGTTGATTCGGCGTCGCCCCAGTCGACTTCGATGACACGCTCCGGACAGCGCTCTTCGAGATTGGTGAAGTTGCCGCAATCCTGCCGATGGATCGTGACACCACGTCCCTGCGTGATGTAGCCGCCAATGCGCTCCGGCGGCACCGGCCGGCAGCAGCGCGCGAAATTGCATAGCAGATCACCGACGCCGCTGATGGAAATGCCGTCGGTCGAACTGTCACTCCTGCGCGTTCTTTTCGGCCGCACGTTTCGGCGCGGCTCCGCGCCGTGCAGCTGCTGCAGTGCCGTGGCGATTGCCGACGCCGCGAGTTCCCCGGCACCCAGCAGCACGCAGAGGGTTTCCGTGTCCTTCTGCTTCAGCTGCCTGGCAATCGCGTCCGTCGCCGTGTCGCGAACGCCGAGGCGTGACACTTCACGCTCGAGAATTTCGCGCCCCTGGCGAAGATGCTGCTCGCGGGCCTGTTGCTTGAACCAGCTTCGCACTTTCGCGCGGTTGCGTACGCCGGCCAGGTACCCGAGGCGCGGTACGAGCCAGTCCCGGCTCGGGCCCGGCTGCCCGCCAGTGATGATTTCGATCTGGTCGCCATTGCGCACCTTGTATGTCAACGGCACGATGCGGCCGTTTATCTTGGCGCCGCGGCATCGGTGGCCGACCTCGGTATGGACCTGGTAGGCGAAATCGAGGGGCGTCGCCCCCGCCGGCAGCTCGACGACGTCACCTTTCGGGCTGACCGCGTAGACGCGGTCTTCGAAAACGTCGTCACGGAGCTGGTCGAGCAGGTCGCCGCCGTCGGCCGATGGCTCCAGCAACTGTCGCAGGAAAAGGATCTTGCGGTCGAAGGCGGCCGGCGCGCCGCCGCCTTCCTTGTAACGCCAGTGCGCGGCGATGCCGAGTTCGGCCTGGCGGTGCATGTCCTCGGAGCGAATCTGGACTTCGAGCGTCTTGCCGTCGGGGCCGATTACCGCCGTGTGCAGGGAGCGATAGTCATTGTCTTTCGGGTTGGCGATGTAATCGTCGAATTCGCCGGGCAGGTAGGACCAGAGATTGTGTACGACGCCGAGCGCGGCGTAACAGGCGGTGACATCGCCGACCAGCACCCGCACGGCGCGGATATCGTAAAGGGTTTCGAGGCCACGATCCTTGCGCTGCATCTTTCGCCAGATGCTGTAGATGTGTTTGGGGCGCCCGGAGATCCGGGCCTCGATGCCCGCCTTATCGAGCTCCGCGCCGAGCATGCCCGTCACCTTCTCGATGAACCCCTCGCGCTCCCCACGCTTCTCGTGCAGGAGCTTTGCTATCGATGCGTAGATGTCCGGTTCCAGGTAGCGGAATGCGAGGTCCTCGAGCTCCCACTTCAACTGCCAGACACCGAGGCGGCTTGCGAGCGCCGCATATATTTCCCGGGTCTCGATCGCGAGCGCGCGCCGTACCCTGTCCGGTGCCGTTTTGGCCCGACGCAGCCGATACAGTTGTTCTGCAATGCGCGCGAGAACAAGCCTTACGTCAGAGACCACGGACAGCAGCATCTTGCGCAGTGCATCCGATTGCTGCGTGGCCAGCGCCTCGCCGGGCGACCAGTCGGCCGGAAGGGTAAAACGGCTCAGGGAAACGAGTTCAGAAACAATATCAGATATATTTTCTAACTCATTATTTTTTAATGAAAAAACATCGAGGACGCTATCCCGCACGGCGGGCGCGAGGCGGACGGCGAGGACCACGTCCTCCGGCAGTCCGAGCGAGCGGACGATTGACGCGATCGCCTCACCTTCCGCCCGGGCTGCATCAGCAGCCGGCGAATCCGGAAGCGACCCGAGCAGGCCGGCGACCGCGTCGCCGGAGGGTGTTGCCGGGGCAGGCGGTGCGCTGTTGTCGGACAAAGCGACGGGCATCGGGGATACCTTCAATCCTGTGCCTGTATTGTCAATTGCCGTTATCATACGCGCAGTTTCCGACTCTGTGGCCCGGCCGGATTCGCTGCTTGGCAAACCCCGTACCCGATATCAGGGCCCGCTCGCGACTTCGCTGAAACAGCATCGACTGATACGCCCTTGCGGCAGGAAACCATGGCAGGACACAGCAAGTGGGCAAACATCCAGCACCGGAAGGGCGCCCAGGACAAGAAGCGCGGTAAGCTGTTCACGAAGCTCATTCGCGAAATCACGACTGCGGCGCGCATGGGCGGTGGCGAGATCGAAGCCAATGCACGTCTCCGGCTCGCCATCGACAAGGCCAAGGCGCAGAGCATGCCGAGGGACAATATCGAGCGCGCTATCAGGCGCGGCTCCGGTGCGCTTGGCGATGCCGACTACCAGGAAATCCGCTATGAGGGTTACGGACCCGCCGGCAGCGCCGTGATTGTCGACTGCCTCACCGACAACAGGAACCGCACGGTGGCGGATGTCCGCCACGCGTTCTCGAAGTTCGGCGGCAACCTCGGCGCGGATGGCTCGGTGGCCTACCTGTTCCACCACGTGGGGCAACTGTTCTACTCGCCCGGCGGTAGCGAGGAAGCGATCATGGAAGCGGCGATCGACGCGGGCGCCGAGGATGTGCTCGTTGGCGACGACGGGTCCATCGAGGTGCTTACGGATCCGGCCGAGTTCGAGCAGGTCCGGGCGGCCATGGTACGGGCCGGTCTCGAACCCGCGGAATCCCGGCTCACGATGCGCGCATCCACGAGCACGAGTCTCGCCGGTGACGATGCGCTGGCGATGTTCAAAATGCTCGAAATGCTGGAAGACCTCGATGATGTGCAGGAGGTGTATTCGAATGCCGAGGTATCCGACGATGTGCTGGCCGGTGCGTGACGTGAGCCGGGCGGCCGCCGCAGGCGCGAGGCGGCTGTGAGCCGGAAGCGGCGCATACTGGGCATCGACCCTGGGTCGCGCCTGACGGGTTTCGGCGTCGTCGATATCGTTCGATCCGACTCGGTGTATGTCGCGAGTGGCACGGTGCGGAGCCTTTCCGGCGATTTTCCGAGCCGGCTCCGGCAGATTTTCGAATCGGTTGCTGCAATCGTCGACGAATTTCGCCCCGACGTGGTTGCCATCGAGTCGGTCTTCATGCACAAGAATGCATCCAGCGCCCTCAAACTCGGCCAGGCCCGCTCCGCTGCCTTGTGCGCCACCTTCAGCCGCTGCCTGGAGGTACACGAATATGCGCCCCGGGAGATCAAGCAGGCGATCGTCGGCACGGGTGCGGCCAGCAAGGAGCAGGTCCAGCACATGGTTGTCGCGCTGCTGCGCCTGTCGGCGGTTCCGGCGCCCGATGCGGCTGACGCACTGGCGGCGGCGCTGTGTCACGGCCACCAGCGGCGAATTCGGCACCGGCTGGGCGAACAGCTTGTCGTCGCCGGGCTGAGGTAAGCCATCCATGATCGGCTCGTTGCGCGGCCAGCTCACGTTCAAGCAGGCGCCCGTCATCATCGTCGAATGTCATGGCGTCGGTTACGATGTCGAGACCCCGATGTCCACGTTCTTTGCCCTGCCGGCGACCGGCAGGGACGTTTTTCTGTTCACGCACCTGCTGGTGCGTGAGGATGCGCAGATTCTCTACGGATTCGCGACCGACGAGGAGCGGGCGCTGTTTCGCAATGTCCTGAAGGTTCGCGGTGTCGGCGCACGCATCGGGCTTGCGATTCTGTCGGCCATGAGCGTTGCGGACTTCAGTCGCTGTATCGCACGCGAAGATACGGCAGCCCTGGCCCGGATTCCCGGAATAGGCAAGAAAACAGCGGAGCGGCTGGTGATCGAGATGCGGGACCGGGTCGCTGCGGCTACGGGAGGCAGCGGTACCCGCCCGAGCCTTGCGCAGGGTCCGAAAGCCGAGGCATTCGATGCCCTCGTTGCACTCGGCTACAAGCCTCAGGAGGTGAACAGGCTGCTCGCGAAACTGCCTATCGACGACAAGTCGGCCGAAGACATTATCCGCCTGGCGCTCAGGCAGGCGGTCAACTGAGCATGGCGAGCATTGATCGTGACCGGCTGACGAGCGCCGAACCGAAAGCCGATGACAGGGCTTTCGACCGGGCGATCCGGCCGAAAACCCTGGCCGACTATGTCGGACAGCCCGGCGTCAAGAAGCAGATGGGCATTTTCATCGAGGCGGCGCGGCGCCGGCGCGAGTCGCTCGACCACGTCCTCATCTTCGGACCGCCGGGTCTCGGCAAGACGACGCTTGCGCACATCGTCGCCAACGAGTTGGGCGTGAACCTGCGGCAGACCTCCGGGCCGGTTCTCGAGCGCCCCGGTGACCTCGCCGCAATTCTCACCAATCTCGAGCCGAACGACGTTTTGTTCGTCGACGAGATCCATCGCCTGAGCCCGGTGGTCGAGGAGGTCCTGTACCCGGCACTGGAGGATTTCCAGCTCGACATCGTCATCGGCGAAGGCCCGGCCGCGCGATCGATCAAGCTCGAGCTGCCGCCGTTCACGCTCGTCGGCGCGACGACGCGGGCCGGACTCCTCACGTCGCCGCTGCGCGACCGGTTCGGCATAGTGCAGCGGCTCGAGTTCTATAGCGCCGCGGATCTCGAGGCCATTGCGAAGCGATCGGCGGGCATACTGAACCTCGAGATCCACGACGACGGAGCGGGGGAGATTGCCCGCCGTTCGCGGGGTACGCCGCGTATCGCAAACCGCCTGTTGCGTCGTGTCAGGGACTTCGCCGAGGTCGAGGCGGACGGCGTCGTAACCGGCGACGTGGCCATACGTGCCATGGACCTGCTGCAGGTCGATCCGCACGGTTTCGATGCAATGGACCGGCGCCTGCTGCAGACCATCATCGAAAAATTCGAGGGTGGTCCGGTGGGCATAGACAGCCTGGCTGCAGCGGTCGGCGAGGAGCGCGGCACGATCGAGGACGTAATAGAACCGTATCTCATCCAGCAAGGCTTCATGATGCGTACGGCGCGCGGTCGCGTTGCAACCCAGCACGCTTACCTGCACCTGGGCCTTGCTCCGCCGCGGCGGGCGGGGGCGCAGGAATTACCCTTGTTCGATCCGGACTAGGGCAGGGCGGTGGCGGTGAGCGAGCGGCCCTTCGAGTGGCAGATTCGGGTGTACTACGAAGATACCGATGCCCAGGGTGTGGTCTACTACGCGAACTATTTTCGTTTTCTCGAGCGCGCCCGTACGGAATGGCTGCGGTCACTCGGCGTCGACCAGGTACACATGATGCACGCGGAACGACGCATCTTCGTCGTGGTCAGTACCCACGCGGAATTCATCGCCCCTGCACGCTTCAACGACCAGGTCACCGTCACCGCGGCTTTGGCAGGATTGTCGCGCGCGACGTTCGATATCGAGCAGACGATTCATCGCGGGAATTCATTGCTGCTACGAAGCGGAGTCAAGGTCGCCCTGCTGGATGCGGACACCCTGAAGCCGCAACGTGTTCCCCGCACTTTATTTGAAGGAAACTGAGATGCAACCAGAACTGGATATGTCAGTCGTCAATCTCGTCCTGGGGGCGAGCTGGCCGGTCATCATCGTGCTGCTGCTGTTGCTTGCTGCGTCGGTCGTGTCGTGGAGCATCATATTCACGAAGCGCCGTCTCATTCGCAAAACCAAGGCGGCTTCCGACGATTTCGAGGCGGCATTCTGGTCGGGCGGCGACCTGAATACCTTGTATCACAGTGCGACGCGCGAAAAAGGCGGCGCAAACGGCATGGCCAGCATATTCGAGGCCGGCTTTCGCGAATTCAACCGGCAGGTCCAGCAGGGCGACAGCAGTCCCAGCAAGATCGTTGAGGAGTGCCGTCGCGCCATGCACGTGGCACAGATGCGCGAGGTCGACCGGCTCGGGCAGAGCCTTGCGACACTGGCGACGATCGGGTCGACCAGTCCTTACGTCGGGCTGTTCGGGACGGTATGGGGAATCATGATTGCGTTCATGGGACTCGGCAGCATGGCCCAGACGGCAACGCTGGCCATCGTCGCGCCACCGATCGCCGAAGCATTGATCGCGACAGCCATGGGCCTGTTCGCCGCGATCCCTGCGGTGGTGGCGTACAACCGTTATGCCGACAAGGTCGTGCGGCTGGAGTACCGCTACGACACCTTCCGCGAGGAATTCACAAGCATCCTCGAACGCCACGCCCGAAATCGCAAGGAGCGCTGACATGCCGACTCCCGTTCACAAGCGCAAACTGATGGGCGAGATAAACGTCGTGCCTTATATCGACGTGATGCTCGTTCTGCTGGTCATATTCATGGTGACAGCACCGCTTCTGACGCAGGGCGTCGAGGTGGAACTACCGAAGGCTGGCGCGGCACCCATCGAACAGGTCGCCGACACGACACCGCTGGTGCTGAGCGTCGATGCCGACGGCAACCTGTATCTGGATGTCGGCGACGACGAGGAAGAACCGCTGGGCGCCGGCGCAATCGTCGAACGCGTCGGCATCGTCTTGCGGAACCAGCCGGAGACGCCGGTACTGGTCAAGGCTGACCGCAACGTCCCTTATGGCAACGTCGTCGGGGCCATGGTGTTGCTGCAGAGGGGCGGTGCGGACAAGGTCGGCTTCGTAACGGACCCGCTGGACACGTACCCCGTTCCCGAGTAAGACGTGCCGCGCGACTCGCACAACATCATCCCGATCACGCTCGCCATTATCCTGCATGTGCTGGTCATGGCCTCCTTTGTGTTCGCGTTCGACTGGGCGCGGCAACATCCGGCACCCCTGCCACTGGCGGTGACCGCCACACTCGTCCAGGCTGATTCGCTGGTGGCGCCGCCGGTCGCTGCTCCCGAACCCGAACCGGAAATAGAGGAACCCGAACCGGAACCCGACCTGACGGCGGAAGCCCGCGCCAAGGCCGAAGAACAGGCGCGGCTCGATGAGCTTCGTCGGGAGCAGCAGCGCCAGCAGGACGAGGAGCGGGCGCGCCTGCAGCGGATCGAAGAGGAGAAGGAAGCGCAACGGAAAGCGGAAGACGAGGCCCGGCGCAAAGCTGCCGCGGAAGCCGAGCTGGAGCGCCAGCGGGCCGAGGCCGAACGGCGGCGAAAGGAAGAGGAGGAACGGCAGAGACGTGAAAACGAACGACTGCGGCGCGAGGCGGAGGCGGCACAACTGCAGGCGCAGATCGACGAGGAGGCTGAGCGGCTTGCCGCCCGCAGTTCCGAGGACATGGCGGCTTACCAGTTCGCGATCAAGCAAAAGGTGGAACGTGCGTGGGTCGCCCCGGCAAACGCGCCCCGCGACCTGGAATGCACGGTGGCGGTTCGACAGAACCAGAACGGTGACGTGTTGACGGTAAATGTCATCAGTTGCAATGGCGACGCGATTGTCGTGCGATCCATCGAAACAGCGGTCATGAAAGCATCGCCCCTGCCGCGGCCTCCCAATCCGCTTCTGTTTGATACAAACTTGCGGTTTATATTCAAACCTGAACAATAGGGCTATCCCAGCGAGGCGATCTCCACCGTGACAAGATTCTCCGGCAACACCCTGACACTATTGCGCTTGACGGCGATGGCCATGCTGCTTGGCATTGTTGCTGGCCCGGCCGGTGCCGAAATCACCATCGAGATCACGAGCGGGGGCGGCGTCAAGCGGGCACCGATCGCGGTCGTGCCGTTCGGCTGGCAGGGGCAGGACGGTGCCGCCCCGCTGGATCTTGCGGAAGTAATCGGCGCCGACCTCTATCGCAGCGGACGATTCGATCCGGTGCCGGAAACGGAGATGTTGCAGAAGCCGACGGCCGGCACGGATATCGACTTCGAGGACTGGACACGCCTGAGCATCGAAGCCGTAGTCATCGGCAACGTGGAGCAGACCGGCGACAACGCGTACACGGTGCAATTTCAGCTTTTCGACCCGTACCAGCGTACCCAGTTGGTGGGCTACCGGATGCCGGCCAGCCGAGGCAACATACGCCGGGTTGCGCACCGTGCTGCGGACATGATCTACGAGAAGCTGACCGGCATCAAAGGCGTTTTCGCCACGCAGGTGGCGTTTGTGTCCGCCACCCGGCAGGGCGACAGCACGCGCTACCGCCTCGTCGTTGCCGACTACGACGGTGAGACGGAGCACACGATCATGGAGAGCAACGACCCGATCATGTCGCCGGGCTGGTCGCCGGACAGCCGTCGTCTCGCGTATGTCTCATTCGAGGGCGACCGTTCGTCGATCTACGTGCAACAGCTCAGGACCGGCAACCGTATCCAGATATCGGCAGAGCCGGGCATCAACGGTGCACCGTCGTTCTCGCCGGACGGCCGCAAGCTGGCCGTTACGCTCGGCGGCGTGGACGGCAATCTCGACATCTACACGATCGACATGGCCACGAGGGAAAAGACCCGGCTGACCACGCACCGGGCCATCGACACCGAGGGCAGCTGGTCGCCGGATGGCCGTTACATCTATTTCACGTCCGACCGGGCCGGCGGCCCGCAGATCTACCGGGCGCCGGCGCTCGGGGGATCGGCCGAGCGCGTGACCTTCGAGGGGAGTTATAATGCGCGCCCCCGTCTGTCGCCGGACGGTGAGAAACTGGCACTCGTGCACAACGATAACGGAAACTTCCGCATAGGAATCGTGGATCTCGAGCGCAAGGATCTGCTGATCCTGTCGACGGGGAGACAGGACGAATCGCCGAGCTTTGCTCCCAACAGCGATATCCTGATTTATGCAACAAGGCAGGCCGCAAACGGCGTCCTCGAGACGGTTACGGCCAATGGACTCATCCGGCAACGCATGGCGTCCGGGCAGGGAGATGTACGCGAGCCGGTGTGGTCGCCGTTCCCGCTTTATTGATGTAACAGATTATATTTATATACTAAGCTATTGTATTTTAAGTATTTGTTTGTAGCACTTCCATTGCGATCCGCTAAAGGGCATAGACATGTCACATTGCAAACTCATTTTCCTGATCCTGGGTCTGGCGTCGATCGCGGCCTGCGGCAAGAACACGGTGCCGGATCCCGAGCCGGCGGACACGGTAATGAACGAACCCGCTGCAGACGAGGGATGGGAAACCTCGGGCGCGCAGGACGGGGAAGATGTCGGCTGGGACCAGGACCCGTCCGCCGGCGAGCTCGCAAACGTCATCTATTTCGAATTCGACTCCGCGGAGGTGCGGTCCGACGATACGGAAATCGTCTCGCGGCACGCGCTGCAACTGGCGGAGAATCCCGCGGCGCAGGTGCGCCTCGAAGGACACGCGGACGAACGTGGTTCCCGGGAGTACAATATCGGGCTCGGCGAGCGCCGCGCGCAGGCCGTTCGGCGCTTGCTCCTGATCCAGGGCGCTACCGCGGAGCAGATCGCGACCGTGAGCTTCGGCGAGGAAAGGCCGGCTGTCGAGGGCAGCACGGAAGAAGCCTACGAGCAGAATCGCCGCGTCGAGCTGCGCTACACCAACTGAGCCGGATCCGTCGATGAATGGGAGTCATTTCAAAATTATCGTGACCCTGTTGCCGCTGATGGCCGCAGGCTGCGCGACGCCCCCCGAGGAGGACCCGGTTCTCATCAAGCTCGACGAGATGGACCGGCGACTCACATCGATAGAGCGTGTCATCCACAATCAGAGCCTCGTCGACCTGTCGCAGGAAGTCGCTTCGCTCGAACGGCGTGCCGACGAGTTGCTTGGTTTCGCCCAGACGCTCGAGCACGATGCAGCGACGACGTCTGAACGGCAAAGGGACCTGTACAACGACCTGGATGCACGTCTCCAGGCTCTGGAATTGCGACTCGACAGTTCGGCAGGGCCGGGCGTGATGGACGGCGGCAGTCTCGCGCCGGGCCAGCTGCCGGTACCCGGCGGTTCCGAGGACGTCAATTACCGCGCCGCCTTCGAACTCGTCAAGGAGCAGCGCTACGACGAGGCAGAGGCGGCCTTTAGTGAGTTCCTGGAGTCCTTTCCGGACAGTACGAACGCGCCGAATGCCCGATACTGGCTTGGCGAGACTTATTACGTGCGGCAGGAGTACGAATCGGCGTTGCAGTCTTTCGAGACCGTCGTCCAGGAGTATCCAACGTCCCGAAAGGTCGTGGATGCGTTGCTGAAAATCGGCTATTGCAACTACGAACTCAAGCGCTGGGACGCCGCCAAGTCGGCACTGGTACGAGTGCAATCCGAGTACCCGGACACGACGGCCGCGCGCCTCGCCGGCCAGCGTCTCGAGCGCATGCAAACAGAAGGTGTGTAGAGCGATTCGGGCGTTCGGACCGGACTTGTCATTCAGGACCGATCCGGTATCATGCCGCCGGCCTGACGGGCCGGCCGGCCACATGCAGGTCGTGCGGGGCGTTAGCTCAGAGGTAGAGCATTCGGCTTTTAACCGACTGGTCGTAGGTTCGAATCCTACACGCCCCACCATTCACCTCCGGTGTATTCCGGTCACATGATTTACTTGAGTTCAATGGGTCGTCGAAACACGTGTTTCGAGAACGATGGCTGGAGTCTTCCAGTCTAAAGTCTTGCGGGGACGGGTATTTAACTTTCTGGCGACGATATCGAGTTGCGCTTGGCTCACAGTCGAGAGATCCGTCCCTTTCGGGTAATACTGTCGCAGTAGCCCATTGGTGTTCTCATTGCTGCCGCGTTGCCACGGGCTATACGGATCGCAGAAGAAGACCTTGACGTCGGTTGCGACAGTGAAGTTGGCGTGATCGGCGAGCTCCGAACCTCGGTCCCAAGTCAGGGATTTTCGAAGTGCGGTAGGCAGCTTACGTACTGCTTTGATAAGGGCACTCACCACAACATCAGTTCGCTTCTCAGGCAGTTTAACCAAGATGACGAACCGGGATCGCCGCTCGACCAACGTTGCAATGAAGGTCCCGCGAGAGCCCTCCACCAGATCGCCTTCCCAGTGTCCCGGGACCGCTCGATCTTCCACCTCCGCCGGCCTCTGGCGTATGGAGACTGCATTGGCGATCCTCTCGCCACGGCGGCCATCGGTTGCATGGGCCGACCGCCGTGAGCGAAGATGGCCCATCAGCTCCTTTTTCAGGGCGCCGCGCGCTTGGACGAAAAGACTGCGGTAAATCGTCTCGTGTGACACCCACATCTCCGGTTTGCCGGGATACTGAACTCTAAGCCAACCTGCAATCTGCTGAGGGGACCAATCCTGCATCAGTTTAGCCGCAACAACCCGCTGCAACTGCTCGTTTCTGGCGAGCAGACACGGCTTTGGACGACGTGCCGACTCCCAGGCGATCCTATCGGCTTCAGCGGCCCGATAGTGCCTCCGGCCACCATGCCGAGCCACTTCCTGGCTGACCGTGGAAACGGCCCGATTAAGGCTCTTGGCGATGCTTCGGAATGACGCGCCCGCGGCGATACCGCGCGGGATCTCTTCTCGCTCGCCAAGGCTGAGCACCCGTGGGGAGCGAGTGCGTGGCGGTGGCTCGATACCACCAGCGGCCTGCAGCACGCGGTACAGGTTGGTAGGTCGCTGGCCCAATTCACGGCTAATCCAGAGGACCGCCTCGCCAGCCCTATATCGACGCCAGAGCTCTTCCCGCTGCGCGCTTGTAACTGTCGAGTAAACGTCCTGGTCTCATGCGGCACCTCCCGAGCTAAGAATAGCTGAAGGTGTTTCTCTGACCCATTGAGACCGCCTTAC
>CAVQKY010000004.1:0-323112 GCA_963713215.1 uncultured Pseudomonadota bacterium
TGGATGACCCGCACCCGGCACTTTGTTGTGGCACCAGCGCGCACGATACGCCTTCGGCGTTCCGATGGCGACTGGGAATCCTTCGCGGCTCCCGTCGAAAAATTCCCGAAAGAACCGGAAGACCTGCTGAGCGTCGGCCTCCGTTGGAGCGGCTGTTAGCCGCGAATGGTACAAGGCAGATTCAACGGCGTCCCATTCGCTTGCAGCGCCCGTTCCAACAGCAACTCGATTTGCGGTGGCAGACGCGCCTACGGGGTGTACCAGATTGGCGAGGTATAAGCCCGCTCCTGGGTCGTCGGCGGCACGCCTTCCGGCACCGTGACGCCGAAGTACTTCGCGTCGTAGGTAGTCCAGCGCGGCGTAGGGATCTCGATGACACGAGCGTAATAGACGGCGCGAAGCTTCGGGTCGAAGTCCGGATCCGTCCAGACCGTGATCAACTCCGAGGCGCCGATCGTGTTTGTCCAGGTCGCGTTCTCGGCGTCGACGGTGTTGCCGACCGGCGGCAGCTTGCCGTCGGCGCCCGACTTGCGGTCGTCGGACCAGGCTACGTCGTAGACCTTTTCCTGGCGTTTGCCCCTGTTGTCCACCCAGCCCTTGACGATCTGGATGCGGTCGAGGTTGCCGCTCATCGGGTCCTTGACGGCCGCCACCAGGAATTTTGGCGCCTTGCCCTGCCGGTGCGCTACGAAGGTCGCCGCCCATCGGCACGCCCTTCGCATAACCGACGCCGGCCGGCAAGCGGTTCTGTGCATCGGCAGCGACGAAATCCCAGCCGCCGAAGAACCGCACGATCATCGCGTGACCCGGTGGTCGCGTAGGTCTCCTTGCGTTCCATCGCATCGAAGAGCGCCTCGCGCGTGTTCTCGGCGGCCCACACGGCAGCGTAACCGGATGCGGCCTGCTGCCATCCCAGAAGGCAGTTCTCACCGAAGCAGCCGACCGGATGCTCCATGCGCTTTGCGTTCGGCTCCGTGCCGGCGTGCTTGCCGAAGAAGTTCTCCTCCTCCGCGGTCGCGAGCCCCGTATGCGTGTCGGTGGAACCGATCATGCCGACCTTGTAGGGGTTCGTGCCGAGCTTCGCTTCCTGCTGCATCCCGATCTGCAGCGCCGTGCGCGCATACTCGTACTGCAGCATGTCGTCTTCCTTCGGCACACTCATGTTCAGGTTGAACTTGTCCCAGGTTTCGTAATCCGCAAACTCGTCGGTCGGCGAAAGGAACGGGTGAGCTTCGCCGTCGCCCTTGATCTGGGTGATCTCGTAGAGCGGTTCCCATTTCGCTCGCGTTTCGGCGTACTCGCGCGTAATGGGCTTGCCGGTAAAGGAGTCGTTCTCCGGGAACATGATGCCGTTCGACAGGTTGCCGTTGTGGGCGATCGCGAGAACCTGTCCGCCGGTCATGTCCTCGTAGCTTTGCAATACTTTCCAGAGGTCTTTCGGGTCGTCGCTGCCGACGGGGCGGAACGGTGGTGTAGGGCTCGACCCGGCTTGCCTTGTCGGCGCCATCGCGGAACATCACGACGCGGTGCAGGTTGTTGCCGCCGGTGTTCGAGGTCCATTCGTAACCGATGAAGGCCGTGAAGCGGCCGGGTTCGTTATAGTCTTCGGCCGCTTTGATCGTCAGTTCCCAGGCGGACCGATAGGTCGCCGTGCCGGGCACGGAAGCAAGCGCCGGCGGGGAACGTACCCTTCGAGAAACGATCGATCACTTCGGTGGCAGCCGTTACCGCGTCCTGGCCGCCGTTCTGCACGAGTTCGTACCAGCGCTTGCCCGTGGGGTCGGCGAGGTATCCCGGGTCGCCGGCGAACAACTTGGGGAAGAAGCCCATGTTGTCGGAATGGTCTGCGACGACAATGAAATCGAGTGGGCGGGCAAGCTTGACTTTCATGCCGTTTGCCGCGGTGACTTCGTCGCCGCTCGCGAAACGAAACGCATCTGCCGGCCCCAACCTCGCGCCGAAGGCACCGGCGTCCATCGATGCGCCGGTATGCACGTGCGTGTCGCCCCAATAGACGTTGGTTGCGAAGTTGCGGCCGGCGTACGGCGAGTAGCTCGCCTGCTTCTGGAACGCGCCTTCCAGGACGTCAGCCGGCGGTGCTGCCTCCTGGGCAGACGCAACTACCGGCGTTGCGCAGAAGACGAGAACAACGTACTTTGCCAGTCCGTTCATATTTCACCTTATTTGCCGAAGGGTTCGGAAATCCCCGGCGCGTATCCTGCACGCAGCACGCACAACGCGCTATCAATTCCGCGCAGGACGACGCACGGTTTCGCATGGCGGTGACCTTATCCAGGCCAATGGTGATGAGAAATGCCGGTATCGCCTGACGCTGGCGTACCCTTTACTAGACGAATAGGCGCAAAGTACCCTGCCATGATGACATTGAATCTTCGCTTTATCGGCGTTGCGATCATTATGGCGCTCGCGCTCCTTGCGCCGCCCCATGCCGTCGCAGCCGAGTCCGGAACATGGTCGTCACTGCAGTTGGCTGGTCGCGAGATCGCTCCAGGCACGAGCAGCCGCTTTGCCTACGTGCCCGACCGGTCGTTCGAGGCGTCGTACCTGAACACGCCAGTCTTCGTCGCTCGCGGTGCATCGCCCGGGCCGACCTTGTGCCTGACCGCGGGAATTCACGGGGACGAACTGAACGGCTTCGAAGTGGCCCGGCGAAGCCTTGCGGCGACCGATCCCAAAGCGCTGAAGGGTACGCTGATCGCGTTTCCGGCCGTTAATGCGGAAGGTGTGCGGACAGGCAATCGCTACATGACGGACCGGCGCGACCTGAACCGCGCCTTCCCCGGCACCAGCGGCGGCAGCGTCGCTTCGCTGATTGCCAAATCCGTATTCGGCGAAATTGTTGAACATTGTGACGCGCTCGTCGACCTGCACACAGCCTCCAACAATCGCAGCAACCTGCCGCAAATCCGTGCCGACCTGGATGATCCCGCCATCCTGGATCTCGCAACTCACTTCGGCTTCGGCGTCGTCATCGGCGGCAAAGGCCCCGATGGCAGCCTCCGCCGCGAAGCGGCCAAGGCCGGTATTCCCGCAATCATCTACGAGGCCGGTGAACCCTTGCGGTTCCAGGAGGAAGAGATTGCGCATGGCGCCGCCGGCGTCACGAACATTATGATCCACCTGGAGATGATTCCCGCTGGCGGCGACAAACCGGCGCCGGCCCGGGTGTTCGAAAAGTCGAAATGGGTGCGCGCGAAACCTCGTGAGGGCGGGTTCTTTTTTCCGGGGGCCGGCCTGGGCCAGGTCGTGGCAGCGGGAGACACTCTCGGCAAGGTAATTGATCCCCTGACCGATCAGGAGTATCCGGTCATCAGCCCGATCGCCGGCGAGATCATCGGGATGGCCGTGCCGCAGCCCGTGCTGTCCGGTTACGGCCTGTTCCACATCGCGTGGAAGGGCGAACAATAAGCAAGAAAACCAAACACCAAGCAATCAATCCGAGGAGCCCTGAAATGAAACCGAGTTTACGCCTGGCAACGCTGGGCACGATTGCGCTGTGTTCCCTGGCGGCGCTTGCCGACATGCCGAAAATCGACTGGAGCCTCGAGGACGCCATCAAGCAGATCGACCAGCAGGCGGAGAATTTCGACTCCGCCATGGCCCGCGTCGCGATCGTCACAAAGGGCCCGGACGGCGCGGCCACCGCGAAACATCGCCGGCGACGGGTTTATTAATGAAGACGGGGACATGCGCTACAACCAGGACGGCGGCAACCGCATCGTCGTCGTCGACCGGAAGACCGTCTCGGACTACGACAAGGCGGCCGGCACCGTCACCGAGTACTCGCTGTCGAAACACAAGAACCGGCTGGAGCCTTACTATCGCTTCGGCTTCAGCGTGCCGGTACGCGAGATGCAGGACCGCTACCTGTTTACCATCCTGGGCGAGGAGGAAGTCGGCGAGATGCGGACGCTGGTGTTCGAGCTGACACCCACGAAGGACGACGAGCGTGCCGTGATCGCCAAGATAAGGCTGTGGATCGACCAGGGCTCCTGGATGCCGCGGCGCCAGGAATTCAGCCTGGCCGACCGCTCGGTGACGACGGTGGACTACACGGCGGTGGCCCGTAATCTGCGCCTCAACCCGGACCTGTTCAAGGATTCGTGGCCGCGGGGGACGAAGAAGGTCCGCGGCTGACCGCGGATAACGGACTATTGCGCACCGGCGTGCGTAAAAGTCCCTATAGCACCTTTCAGGAACAAGGCTAGAATTTCGACGTGGGTAGCGCTGGTAGCCCTCACGCCCGCGCGACGAAGAATTCTAAAAGTTTACCAATTGGGAGATGATGTATGAGTGAGCACAGGATTTTGGCGACGGCCGGCATTTTGCTTGCCGCGGCTATGGCGCAGCAAGCGGTGGCGCAGACCGACATGACCACAACGGCGAGTTGCGACAGCATCGAGTTTACGAGTCAGGTACTGAATCAGGTGCCGAACGCCAAGGACTACTGCCTCGAAGTCGCGTTGAAGGATGGCGACCTCTATGCCCATTTCGCGACCGAGTTCGTCCGCAGGTCGGGATCCGATGTGGTGCTGCGCTTCAAAAAGCCTGACGGCACCTTCTCGGATCCGATCCAGATAACGCCACCCGACGACCAGCGGGTCAATATCGACGGCCGCAACTACCGCGTCCGCGACCTGAACCGGGGCGACGAGATCGATATCTGGTTGCCGCATGATCGCTTCGAAGTCGCTTTCGCCGAGACTGAAGAGGAGTTCACTGCGGCACCGGCCGTGTCGACCTATGCCGCAACCGTAGTTGACGAGGAACCGGAACCGGCGGTCCTTCGACCTTGCCGTCTACTGCCAGCGTGGTGCCGCTCCTCGGCTTGCTGGGTGCGCTTTTTGCCACGATCGGCAGCATCCTCGGCTGGGTCCGTATCCGCGCGCACCGACGCCATAGCTGATTCCAACGATTTCCTGCGGGCCTGGAACCCCTCCCGGCCCGCGGATTTCCTGCCTCAGCGCGCCGACGGCCGGACAGAGCACGCGGGAGCCATCCGGCCGGGGACGCCCGGGCCCTAACAGGGTGGCTTCGCCATGAAAAAGTATGTCGCCGAGCTGATCGGAACCTTCTGGCTGGTACTGGGAGGATGCGGCAGCGCAGTTCTCGCCGCGGCATTTCCCGACGTCGGTATCGGCCTCCTCGGCGTTTCACTGGCCTTCGGGTTGACGGTCCTTACGATGGCCTATGCCATCGGACACATCTCCGGTTGCCACCTCAATCCCGCCGTTTCACTGGGACTCTGGGCCGGTGGGCGGTTTCCGGCCAGCCAGCTGCTCCCGTACATGGGCGCACAGGTCGCCGGTGGACTCATCGCCGGCGGCGTACTCTTTCTCATCGCAAGCGGCCAGGCTGGATTCGATGTCTCGGCAGGGTTCGCATCCAACGGCTACGGCGCGCATTCCCCGGGTGGCTACTCGCTGACCGCGGCGCTGGTTTGCGAAGTCGTCATGACCATGATGTTCCTCGTCGTGATCCTGGGCGCAACGGATGACCGGGCGCCGCCCGGAATGGCGCCGATCGCGATCGGCCTGTGCCTCACGCTGATCCACCTGATCAGCATTCCGGTCACCAACACCTCGGTGAATCCGGCACGCAGCACCGGGGTGGCGCTTTTCGTCGGTGATTGGGCCGTTGCACAGCTGTGGCTCTTCTGGCTGGCGCCTCTCGTCGGCGGCGTGCTGGGTGCTTACGTGTACCGCTACATCGGCAGCAGCGGAGACCGCCGCGCCGTCGTCGCGAGCGACAGCAAACCCTCGCCCGTCGCCCCTTCGCAAGCGAATTAAGACCCTGTCTGCAGGCGCCGCGGCAGCGGCGGGCTGCCTTGCTCCCGCGTGACGCATACGGTGTTAATCGGGTACGCTGCAAGCACTTAGCAAAAGCGAATCCTGTGCCTGCCAGATGCCGACGAACCCTTGTGCAAATGTCATAGGGGGAATGTCATAGGGGGAAATGTCATAGGCTCGAGAAACCGGTCGTCGTGTCCAGGAACGTTCTCCGGCTTCCTGGCGGCCACATGCCTGTACCTGTCCTTGTCCGGCTGCGGCGGCAAGGCGTTTCTCGCAGAGGAGCCGGAGTCCGCAAGCTTTCTCGAACGTCGAATGACCCAGCAGGAAGGCCCGGTGACCGTTACGGTCGCGGTACCGGACGCCGCCGAGACGGAAGCCCTTACCGGTCTGCCGCTTTACGAGCAGGGCATCCAGCCGGTCTGGGTCGAAGTCACGAACAACGACCCCCGCCAGGTGCGACTGTCCGTTTCCAGCATCGACCCCGCGTATTTTGCGGCGCACGAAGTGGCCTGGATGAATCGGCGCGGCTACAGCGACGACGCGAGGGCCGAAATGGAACGGTGGTTCTATGCGAATGCCATCCGCCGCCATGTTCCGCCGGGCGAGTCCCGGGCCGGTTTCGTATTCACGCACCTGACCCCCGGTACGAAGGGATTCAACGTCGATGTCATATCGCAGGAGCTCACCTCGTACAACTTCACGTTTTTCGTGAAGATGCCCGGCTTTACGGCCGATTACATGGACGTGGATTTCGAACGCCTGCACGAACAGGACGAATTCATCGACGTATCGAGCGACGACCTGTCCGGCACGATCCGCCGTGAGCACTGCTGTGCTACCGATGAAACCGGCACCCTGCAGGGCGACCCGTTCAACGTCGTCATCGTGGCCACACCGCTCGCGTTGCGCCGCGCGTTGCTGCGGGCGGGCTGGCAGGAGACCGCCGTCGACAGCCCGGACACGGCCGTCGCACGCATGCAGCACTATCGCGGCCGCCGGCCGGATGGCACGTTCATCAAGGCCCGGCCGGACGGCACCGAGCGCAAGGAAGCCCGGATCTGGTACACGCCCTACGTGTCGGATGGTGAAGCCGTGTGGGCGGTCCAGGTGGTCTACAATCTCAGCGACTCGACACGCGCCTCCGGCGAACATCGCATCGATCCCGACGTCGACGAAGCGCGGAATTTTTTCCTGCAGGACCTCTGGTATACGCAGTCGCTTGCGCCAGGCCACGTTCATCAAGGCCTACGAGGTCGCGCCCGTCGAGAACCCGAAGACGACGTTCACGCGCTCCACCTATTTTACGACCGGCTACCGTGCGGTTGCCTGGCTGTCCGAGGAGCCGGTGGCGATGGACGACACCGTCCTCATCAATTGGGGCCAGTTCGGGCAGGCGATCCGGGGGGCAGCGCAAGCCTCGGAGAGCTCGATGACCGAGCCGCAGTCGTTTCCGCCGCCGAACGACCGCTTGCACGAACAGCAGTTCGGCGACGTGCGCGTGTCGACCGCGGTCCCGTCGGCCGCGGAGTCACAGGCGATTTTCGGTGTGAACCTGTACCGGCAAAACGTGCAGCCGGTATGGGTGCAGATCGAGAACCAGGGCGACACCGGCATGTACTTCCTGCCCGTGGGCCTCGACCCGGCGTACTACACGCCGATCGAGACCGCCTCGCGCTATTTTCCCTGGGACCGCATTCTGAGTCGATTGGCGGGCGAGGATTTCCGCCGCAGGAATATCCAGATCCTCGTCGACGCCGGCAGCTCGCGCTCCGGCTACGTGTTTACCCGGGTGGACGAGGGGACCAAGTCCTTCAACGTCGATGTCTTCCCGGTCGGCGGTAAACCGTACCAGATGAGTTTTTTCGTGCCGGTGCCCGGGCTGAGAGTCGACCACTACGACGTAGAATTCGATGAGTCTGTACGCCGAAAACGAAGTTCGGCACGTCGATCAGGAAGGGCTCATTGCCGGTCTCGAGGCCCTCCCGTGCTGTGCCGCCGACAAAAAAGGCAAACTCGTGGGCGATCCGCTCAACATCGCTTTTGTCGGTGACGTCGAGGATCTCTATTACAGCCTGCTTCGCGCCGGCTGGGACGAAACCGAGACGGTCTACGGCAAATCGGTACTCAAGACCGGTGCCTCGGCGCTGTTCGGCAGTGAATACCGATACGCCCCCGTCAGTCGCGCTGTACGCGTTCGGGCGGGTGCAGGACGCGGCGTTCCAGCGCGCCCGCTCCACCATCAACGAACGCAATCACATGCGCATCTGGCTGACGCCGATGCGCTTCGACGGACAAGCCTGTCTGGATCGGCCAGATCAGCCGCGACATCGGCGTTCGCTTCACGCGGAAAACGATCACGACGCACAAGATCGATCCCGACGTCGACGAAACCCGCGAATTCCTGGTCGAGGATCTTGCCTATGCGCAGGGTCTCGCCGCCATCGGTCACGTCGTCGGCGTCGGCGCAGCGCCCTTCGAGCAGCCGCGGGAGAACCTGACCGGGGACCCGTATTTCACGGACGGGCTCCGTGCGCTGATGTGGCTATCCGCTTCCCCCGTCAGCATCAGCGAAATCGAGATCAGGGACCTCGGCGAATCGCCGGGAGAGAGGCGGCGCTCGGCAATGCCGCCTTATGTCGACGCGCGCGCCCGTTTCCGCGACATTTATTGTGCCGTCACCGCAGCAAGCGGCCGCGACCTTCCGGATTATCGTCCCTGCGAAGAGGTCCTGTGGCCGCTCGACGAACCGTCGACGGCGGCCAGAGAACCGGTTCCGCTCGGTCCGGTGCAGTCCGACCTTCACTATCTGCTCGTACCCGGGCTCGGCTGGGATTGCATCGCCGGACTGGTGAAGCAGCCCAGTTACTCTGCAGTTCAGCATGCAAGCGCCCTGGGACTGACACTGGAACTGATCGCGGTAGACGGGCTCGCCGGTACGGCGCGAAATGCCGAGATCATCCGCGACCAGGTGCTGGCACTCGGCAGCCCCAGCAAGCGGAATCTCGTGTTGCTTGGCTACTCCAAGGGCGCCCCGGATATCATGGAGAGCCTCGTTCGTTATCCGGAGATCAGGCCGTACGTGCGCGCAGTCGTCAGCGTCGCGGGCGCCGTCGGCGGCTCGCCTTTGGCGGAAGGCGCATCGAATTCAATGCTCAACCTTTTGCAGCATGTCCCGGGGTCGGACTGCGCGGCCACGGACGGCACCGCCATCGAGTCGCTGCGCCCGATCACGAGGAAGCTGTGGTTCGACCAGCACCAGCTGCCCGATGACATCCGTTACTACTCGATAGTCACCTACACCGACGCAGAACATGTGTCTCCGATCCTGAAACGGAGCTACAACAAGCTCGCGACCGTCGATCCGCGCAACGACAGCCAGATGGTGTATTTCGACCAGATCATCCCGGGCAGCGAGCTACTGGCCTACCTCAACGCCGACCACTGGGCCGTGGCCGTACCGGTCGAACGCAGCAAGCGAGGGCCGGTCGTCGACGCCGCGCTGAACAACGAGTTTCCGCGCGAGGTGCTGTTCGAAGCACTGGCCCGCTACCTCGACGAGAGCCTGAGCGATTAGAGAAGCCGGGCGGCGAACTTGGATTTCCGGCGTCATCCTGGCCGTGCTGGTCGTGGCCGGCATATGCCAAAAAGCTATTAGCCACCGCCGACGCAGAAATTGCCAAAATTTCTACTACGCTTAAATGGCGCGGCAAGAGCTACGTCACCCAACTCAGAAAGTCGCAGGAGTCTACCCATGAACAAGAAATTCTGTGTCCGAATCGTTGCCGGCGTGTCTTGCCTCTCAGCCCTGGCTGCAGGCGGTCTGGCATTCGCCGAGCAGTTGCGTTTCGATGCGAGCCTGTCCGGTGCCCAGGAAGTTGTGATAGAAGGCGGAGTTTTCATACCGGGCGGAACGGATACAGATGCAACCGGCAGAATCGAGGCGAGCTTTGACAAGGGATTCACGAAAGTCAGAGTCAACCTGAGGGTCGACGACCTGATCGGCACGTTCGCCGCGGCTCATTTCCACTGCGGACGGCCGGGGCAAAATGGTCCGGTGGTTTTCGGACTGGTGGCTCCTGGCCCGCTCCAGTTTGATGGTAACGGCGTCCGTGGGACATTGACGAACCTCGACTTTACGGGAGCCGATTGTACGGAACTGGTAGGACGGCCGGTCAACACTATCGCTGCTCTGGCGTTTGCCATGCGCAATGGGCTGATCTACGCAAACGTTCACACCGATGTCTTCCCGGCCGGCGAACACCGGGGACAAATGCTGCGCGACAAGAAGGGCCATAAGGATCATAAGCACGACGACGATTAAGAAGCTATTTCCACTCCAGGTCGAATGAGCCCTGCTGCCCATCGGCCGGAGCGGGAACGGTGATTGCCGGGCCCATCCTTGGCGTCAGCAGCAAATCGCCGGACCATCTGCCGCTGACCGTGATCTTCCGGTCGGCTGCGGTCGCGCGGGCGGTCGGTGTGCTTATGGCTATCGAAACCGCCGGCGTCAGCGCTGCGACCGCCTTTCCAGCGTGTCCGACCGCAAATGCAGCAACGAACAATGCGATCGCGAAGAGGCCGAAACCCGCCTGAAAATTCAGATTCCTGCGCACAGCATCCGCAGTCCACGCGTCATCCTTCCATGTCCTGGAAAGCGCAAGCATGCCGTTGTACATGACCGCCACGAGGGAAAGCGCGGCCACTGCGTAGATCACGAGCTGAACAAGATTCAGCACGTCATCGGGCTTTATCGTGTAGCTGACGAATCCGATCAGACCGACCAGAATGCCGCTCGCAAGAGTTATGAAGGTCTTCGCGGCATCGAGCGCCGTTTGCCCCGCGATGCGCTTTTTCTCGGAGATAGCATTGATAATGCCGTCTACGACCTCTCTCCCACCCAGCTTGGCCTGGATCTGGTCGAGTTCGGATTTAATCGCAGCCTGATCGAATTTCATAGTTCACGCCCAAAGAAACAAACTGGCCAGGTCTTCCCAACTGTCCTCTACAGCCACCAGTACCGCGTGGGACGAGTAGGGCTGCTCACCGCTGAGATTCTCCACTATGAGTTCCGCTGCGCGTACCAACTTGTTGTCCACCTCGAACGACGGGCCTGTGCGCGGATAATCGGAATAGGGTTCGCTCAGCATGTACTGAAGATTTACCAGCAGAAGGACCAACGCGTCGGCACGCAAGGTCCGGTTCTTGCTGCTTGCAACGGACTGAACGATGTCGAGCACTTCCTGCATCCGTTGCCCGTCTGCCTCGCCGGCAAGCAAGCGTTCGAGGGTTTCCTGGTACTGCGCCGTAAGAACTGCTTCCATCCCGACTTCTCCCCATTGCGCTCGTCACCCTTGCCGCCGGCGCTGCAAAAGTTTTCCGCTTGGTGCAAACCGCTACTCCACGACGATCCGCAACATCGTTCTCGCGGCGTGAAAGATTTGACTTCCGGCCATGAATGGTGCGACAAGATTATGGAAAACTAAAGACTGCCGCGTAAATTGGCAGGCCCACCCATCCGGAATCGGTGTCGCCCATGGCAACACGATTCACCAGAACAGCAGGCCCGGATCGCCGGTTACCGGCGCGGGAAACTTTCGCGCGACACGTTGCGGCGATATTGGTTCTGGCATCGCTCGGCGCCTGTGCGCCGGTTGCGACGGCGCAGGATCCGCGAGAGCCGCCCCCGGGAGCGGACCGATACCTGGTCGTCGACTGCCTGCTGCCCGGTCAGGTCCGCCGCATCGGCAACCGCATGTCCTTTGCCGGGCCGCGCCGGCCCGTCCGTACGACGGCCTCGGAATGCGCCATCCGTGGCGGCGAATCCGTGGTTTACGACCGGGCGGACTTCGCCACCGCGAAGGCGCTGTGGGAGGAAAAGGCCGATGGCGGCGACGCCGAAGCGCAGAACTACCTCGGCGAGATCTACGAGAAAGGCCTCGGCACCGACGTCGACTACGAGCAGGCGAAACTGTGGTACGAACGCGCTGCCGCGCAGGGTTATGCCGCCGCGCAATTCAATCTCGGCAAGCTGTACGAAACCGGCTTGCTCGGCGAAGCGGATCCCGGGCAGGCACTGTCCTGGTACCGGAAGGCATCCGGGCTGCCGGAACTGCGCGTGGCGCCGGAGCTGCAACCCGGCGACCTGCCCGGTGACGCCGGCGCGGCCGACGGCGCACCCACGATCGAATTGATCGATCCCGTGGTGCCCGATACGCGCGGCGTCACACCGCTCTATGTCGCTGCGGGCGTCACGGAACGCCTGATCATCGGCCGCGTACGTCGGGCTCAGGCTCGGAGCTGCGCTCGCTCACGGTCAACGACGAATCGCTCAGCGTGGAGGACAACGGCATCTTCCAGACCCGCGTCCCGATCGGCAGCGAGGGGACCCTCGTGACTATCGTGGCAGTCGACGCAGCCGGCCGGCGCGGCTCGCGTTCGTTCCGGCTCGATCCACGAGGACGCCGACGAAGGGCCCCTGCGGATAGACACCGAATTCGGCGCGTATCACGCGCTCGTGATCGGCATCAACGACTACGAGTTCATGAACCCGCTGCAAACCGCGGTCAACGACGCCGAGGCGATCCGCCGGGTACTGACCGAGCGCTTCGCTTTCCGCGTACGTTACCTGCCGGATCCGACCCGCGACGAGATCCTGGAGATGCTCAATACGCTCCGCAAGGACCTCACGGAGAACGACAACCTGCTCATCTACTATGCCGGGCACGGGACGCTGGAGAAAGTCAACGACCGCGGCTACTGGCTGCCGCGTGATGCGAAGCCCGATGACAATACGAACTGGATACCGAACTACCAGCTGACCGACCTGCTGAACATCATGAGTGCGCGGCACATACTGGTGATATCCGACTCGTGCTACTCGGGCACGATCACCCGTAGCAGCGCGACGGCCCTCAGATCCGGCCGGACGCGGGAGCAACTTGCTGCAGACTACGCGGTGATGAACGAGAAACGCTCGCGTACCGCGCTCACGTCCGGCGGGCTGCAGCCGGTCCTCGACCAGGGCCGGGACGGTCACTCGGTGTTCGCAAGCGCGCTGCTCGACGCACTGAACGAGGTCGACCAGGTCGTGGATTCGCAAAGCCTGCTGCTGCAGATCCGCAGCCGCGTCGCGCAGTCCGCGTACGACCGGGATCGCTTCGAACAGGTACCGACCTACGGCCCCATAAATTTCGCTCGCCACGAATTCGGCGAGTTCCTGTTCGTTCCAAAGCAACAGCTGGTCAGCAACGCGAGGCCGTAGCGACAGAAACATTGCGCCGGCTCTCGGGGGGAGCAACGATGAAAAATACAAAAATTCCGGCACTATCCGCACGACGCACCGTCCTGTCCCTCGTGGCCGTTTCGCTCACGGCAATATTGCCGGACGCGCAGGCGCAAACCCTGAACGACGCGGTCGAAGAGCAGCTCGACATAGGCGAAACCGACCTGGGTTTGCGACCGTGTGCTGTATTGATGGGCGACGATGACCGCGACATACTCGGCCCGAACACCCCGTTGTTTCAAATCTGTACCCGGCCCGTCAGCGACGAGGGACAACCATCCTCCAGCGGCGGTGGCTTTGCCGCGACGCCGCCTTCGCAGCCGTCGTCCGTCGAATCGAGACTGGAAGAGAAGGAGGCGGGCGAGGTTCGACGCGGATTTTTCATGTCCGCCGGCTACGATTCGATCGACAAGCAGGTCTCGCCGTTCGAGGACGGCTATGACTCCAGCGTCGTCCGGCTCGCCGGCGGCTTCGATATGCTGATCGGCAATGACTGGGTACTCGGGATCGTCGGCGACGGTTCGAACCAAAGCGGCGACTTCCTCGACGGCGGCGACTTCGAGACCAGCACCTATGGCATCACGGGTTTCGGCTCGTATCTCATCGGCGATGCGAGCTCATTCGACTTTTATGCAGGCTATGCCGGCCAGTCGCATGACCGGGCTCGGCGTGCGACCTACACCGACGCGAATTCGCTGTTTCCGCCTCCGGATCCCCCTGACGAGCCGGCGACTCCTTTCACCGTCGTCGGAGCCCCCGAAGCCGACTTCGATTCAGCCCAGTTCCTGTTCGGCGTCAACTTCAGCTACGACTGGTCCCTGGACAACGTCACGCTGGGTCCGCGCATCTCCTACGACTACATGAAGACGGACTACGATACCTACACCGAGACCGACCCGCAAAACTCAGGCCTCGAGTTGACGTTCCATGACGACTCCGAAGACTCGAGCATGTTTTCGGCGGGTGTCGCCGGCTCGGTTGCGATAAGCACCAATTTCGGTGTCGTGCTGGTCGAGCAGGACTTGTTCTATCGCTATGAAACGGGCATGGACCAGCGCAACGTCGAGGTCAGCTTCGCCGGCGATCCTCGCGACAAGCGCTTCACCTACCAGACGGACGAACCGGATCGCGATTTCCTGCAATACAGCTTGATCACGCGCTTCCTGCTTGCGAACAACTGGGAGTGGATGCTGGAGTACACGGGCATATCGTCGCATCGCTATCTCAGCCGCAACGCGATCGTGCTCGGTTTCCGGAAAGGATTCTGAGCAGCCGCTGGTTCTTCGTACTCCCGACGACCGATTTCCCCTGCGCCGTCCGTCTCAGGAAGTAAGTCGGTGGTGGTTTCTAGGCGACCGCGAGGCCTGCAGATTCTGTCACTGAAGCGGGACGCTCTGAGCAGGAGGACAGAATAATGAAAATGCGCATCATCAGCAGCTACAGCGCCATCGCTTTGATGGCTTCGACGGCTGTCGCAGTTGCCGATAATCTGAAGGACGTCGAAATCACGGACCAGTTTCCACTGCAGCGATGCATCGATTCGGTCGGACTGGTCACCAGTTGTGTCGATGCCGATTGCAATCAGTACCTGCCGCTCATCGTGGGCCGCGCCTGGGAGTTGGACAATTCCGGTTGCGACGATTGCGACGAGGTCGAGGCGGTCACTGTCACCATTCTCAACGACACCGAAATGGTCGGCGGGCAACTGACCCGGGTCATGGAGGAGCTGGAGTCGGAGGAGGGTGAAATCAGCGAGCGGTCCTTCAACTTTGTCAATCAGTGCCCGAACACGCAGGACGTCTACTATTGGGGCGAGGACGTCTGCGTTACGTCTGACAGCGACAGCGCGCTCGATGAGCCGCCATATGCGGACCACGTCGACTGCGAGGCGATCGGCATGGCCTACGGCGGTGGTGCCTGGCGCGCGGGCCTCGATGACGCAAGGCCGGGAATCCTGTTTCCCGGCGGGGCATTTCTGCTCGGAGCCCGGTATTTCCAGGAGTTGGCGGGCAATGCGCTCGATTGGGCCACGAACGCGGAGAACGGATTGACCGTCGACGATCCGGCCAACGGCGTCTTCGAAGATTGCGTTCTCGTGCTGGACCGCAACCTGCTCGAAGACCCGAAGAGCAAGGGCGCTGGCGACGAGAAGGTCTATTGCCCCGGCATTGGCATCGTCCGTGACGAGGAGCTTGAACTCGCGAGCTGCACGGATGCGGCAGGCGCTTGCGTGCAGTAATCGACAGGCAGCCTGCCTGTGCTCAGTCTCGGCCGGGACGGTTCGAGCTCGAATGCTACCGGCTCGACGTCCTCGAGGGCGGCGTCGGCCGCCTTACGGCGTCAACGGCGCAGGGACCCCGGTCTCGAGATACAGGCTCTCGAGTTTCCCGATCTCCTCGCGGTAGGTGGCGTCCGCCTTGCGGCAGCCGAGATGCCTGAGCGCCCCTTCCGATCCCAGGCGGGCGGCCGTGGCGAGGTCCGGGAGTTCCTGGCCGAGGTCCGGTTTCCCGGCAGCGCAATCGAGTGAGCGGTACCCGGCCTCGACATAGGGGCCGATGAAGGGGTGCACCTCGAGGATCGCATGCTCTCCTTCCGAGAGCCGCGGTTCGACGATACGCACCAGGAGGCCGCCCTGCGGCACCTGCTGGACCGCGGAAGGGGCCTGTACCTCGTGGAAGCAGCGGCCCGACGCGGCGCACAGCTTCTCGTTGGCATAGCGATGCGTGTGACCGGTGAAGTAGCCCAGGAAACGGTCGCTGGCGGCGAACGCATCGATGAGCTCCTGCGCGATCTCCGAGTAGCGGGAATTGCGGAAGCCGACACCCTCGCGGCTCGAGAACAGCGAGGACAGCGGATGGTGGCCGAAGGCGATGACGTAGTCGCGGTCCTGTTCGGCGGCTTCGAGCTGGCATCGCACCCAGGCGAGCTGGTCGTCCATCACGCCGCCGGCGCTGAACGTGATGTCCTGTGCGGTATCGAGGAACAGCAGTCGCAGCCGGATGTTCTTGCCGAGCGTGCGGTCGCGCCAGGACCCCGGGATTCGTGACGGGCTGGTATTGAAGGTCCACGAATAATAGCCGGGTGGCTCGCCCCTCTCCTGCAACGCTTCCTGATGTGCCGACCATGCACTGCAGGCCGGTGCGTCGCCGCGCGCGGCCGGAATCCCGAACGCGTCGAAGGGATTGCCGACGACCGGCTGAGCGGCCGCTCCACGCACGCCGGCATCGCACGCCGGGCTGACCGGCGCATAGGCCGGCAGGGGTATCTCGATGCCCGGCGGCAGCCTCGTACTCTTGCCGGTGCCGTGAAAACCCATGAACTCCGAGGGTTCGCGAATGAGGTTCATCGCCAGCGAAGGCCGGTCGGTCTCTATCGTCGTCACGGTTTCCTTGTCGGCCGGGCGCGTGCCGAAGGTCATGACGTCGTGATTGCCGATCAGCGGGAACCAGGGCAACTGGAGCTTCGCCGCGACGTGAAGGAATTCCCAGAGCTCCTGGTAGACGTCCGCGTGTATCTCGTCGCCGGTATGCACGACGAACATCGGGTTCAAAGGCGTTGCGCCGCCGTTCGTCTCGCAGAGCGAGGCGTTCCAGCGGTTGATCGCCCCGACGAGCGCCAGGAACACGGCGGTATCGTGCTTCGCCTGGCCGGGATCGAGCCGCGCCGAATCGACGACGCGGTCGAAGAGGTCGGCGACGGCGGTGCTGACGATCACCACGCGCTCGTCGTAGAGCTGCGCATCCGACAGGTGGACGAACGAGAACACGACCCGGCCGTCGGAAGGCGGCATCGGCGAATCGCAGACGAGCTTTGCCGACTCTTCCCCGACGTCGCAAAACCGGATCGGCGGTACGTCGGCACCCTCGTAGTGCCTGAGCCATTCACTGACGTCCCGGTTCTTGGTCCCGACGGTCTGATCCGGCGCGTACGAGTCGAGGTCGTGGATGCGGATGTGCGTACACGCCGCGGTCAGCACCAGCGCAAGGACGAGACTGCAAGCGCTCCTGCGGGTCATGTCGTTTCTCACCTCTCCCGGAATCCGCCGCCGTTGGTCGCATTGCCAGCAGAGGCGCGCCAGCCTTATCTCACAACCTTTTCCAGCTGCAAAATCTTGTGACCGCCCATCACGGAGCCGTACGGTCTGATTTCGTATCGCAATACATTGGCTGCTGACCCCTTACTTAGGCGATTTCGCGATGCAGCGCAACAAAATGGGCCGCTTGTCGCGTGCCTGCAGGAAAGAGCGTAAAATTCCGCGACGGCATTGAGGCCTTCGCCAAGAAAAGGCCCGGGAGACCGCCGATCACATGGTAATCCGCAGAGCTGAGTTGCAGGAACGCATCGTGCCGTTCACGGCAGCCGATGGACTGGCGTGCAATCTCGTCAACGTCCGCGGTGAGACGCCTCCCACCCTCGGCCCCGTCCTGCTCGTCCACGGCGCAGGCGTTCGCGCCAACATTTTTCGTGCCCCGGTCGAAACGACGTTCGTCGACTATCTCGTCGCGCGCGGCTACGACGTATGGCTCGAGAACTGGCGTGCAAGCATCGACCTCGAGCCGAACGAATGGACGCTCGACCAGGCGGCGCTCTATGACCATCCCAGTGCCGTGGCCAAAGTTGTCGAGGAAACCGGTGCCGAGACGGTCAAGGCCGTCATCCACTGCCAGGGTTCGACGAGCTTCGCCATTGCCGCGCTGGCCGGGCTCCTGCCGCAGGTGGACACCATCGTCAGCAATGCGGTGTCGCTGCATCCGGTCGTCCCTCGCTGGTCCTGGTTCAAGCTGACCTTCGTCGTGCCGGTCGTCGGCCTGATGACCCGCTACCTGAACCCGCAATGGAACGCGGATTCGAAAACGTTCATCGCGCGTTTCCTGTATCGCATGAGCAAGTTGTTTCACAAGGAGTGTGACAACTCCGTCTGCCACCAGGTCAGCTTTTATTACGGTGCGGGGTTCCCGGCGCTGTGGAGTCACGAGAATCTCAACGACCCGACGCACGAGTGGCTGCGCGGGGAGTTCGCCGACGTGCCGATGACCTTCTACAAGCAGATCACGCGCTGCGTTCATCACGGCAGCCTTATCCCCTACGACCACCCCGACGAGCTGCCCGGCGACCCCGCCAGTGAGCCGCCGCGTACACGCGCACGATTCGCGCTGTTCGCGGGCGAGGACAATCTGTGCTTCCTGCCGGAGAGCCAGTCGCGCACCTATCGGTACCTGGCCCGGCATCGCGACATCGACTCGCTGCACATCGTGCCGGGTTACGGGCACCTCGACATGTTCATGGGGCAAAACGCCGCGCGGGACGTGTTCCCGCTGATGGTCTCGGAACTCGAGAAAGACACCCGTCCGGCCTGAAGGGAGATATCCGTGGGCATCCCGAAACGCCTGTTACGCCAGTCCGGCCGTCACGCGCTCGTCGACGGTATCCCGTTTCACCTGCCCGTGCATTCCGAGCAGTCCCCGGCCCTGATGGCGGGCTTTGCGATCGACTATGACCGTGCCGCGAGCGCTGATGCCGGGCAACGAACTGCACCCGTTCCGGCTGTGGGGCAACACATCGATCCTGATGATCACCGTGATCGACTACCGCATCACGGACATTGGCAAGTACGTGGAATACAGCATCGCCATCGCGTGTACGCACGGCAGAAAACCGGCGCCGCCCGTGTTGAACGCTCTGCTGTTCAAGCATTACGACGTCGGGCAGTTCGTTTTCGACCTGCCGGTGAGCAGCGAGATCTCGGTCAAGGGCGGCAAGGGCATCTGGGGCATGCCGAAGCACCAGGCGAACCTGGACTTCGTCATTACGGACGACCATGTCAGCAGCCAGTACGACCTGGACGGCCAGCTCGCCATGCGCATCACGATCGACCGCCCGAAGCGCACGCCGATCCGGCCGCCGATGCATGTCGGCGCGGCGAATTTCTGCCAGTTCCGCGGCATGCTGATGAAGTCCTACATCTATTTCCGCGGCAAGCTCGGCTTCACGTTCCTCAAAAAGGGCGCCGCGGAGCTGATCATAGGGGACCACCCGCGGCTGGCGCCGCTGAAAACCCTGAACGTGAGGCCCGACCCGATTTTTACGGCCTGGCTTCCGGATTCGAACGGTGTGCTCGACGATTACTTCGAGTCATGGTTCCTGAGTTACGCGGACCCCGTCGGCGCAGCGCCGGAAGGTCTCGAGAGCGTCGTCGACCTGGGCTTGAGCGAGGACTGGCTTGCGCCGCCTGGCCGCGGCGCGGTGGACGGCCGGAATATCTGAACAGGAGCGAGACATGAATTCGAAATCCCTGCTGACAGGCTTGAATCACATCCTGCTGATGTTCGGTACGACGATATATATGGGTGTCCTGTGGTCACTGCGCTTTTTCTGGTATCCGAGCTGGGAGACCATGAACACCGGCAACGTGCAGGAACACTTCATCGTGCCGACCAGCGCCGCAACGAAGTTCTTCACTATTGTCGTGCCGATCATGTTCCTGACGAACGCGATCATGATCTGGCTGGAATGGAACACGAAGTTCCGCTGGCACGCGATCATTTCCTTTCTCTGCATCACGGCAGCGACGGTCGTCGGCTGGTTCCTCATCATTCCGGTGAACAAGACGATCGCCGCGGGCGTCGAAGAATCGCAGCTCACCGGCCTCTTGCAGGAGTGGATGTCGTTGAACGACATTCGCTGGATCGTCATTACGATCATGTGGGTCACCCTGATGATCTATTTCCTGCTGAAGCCGAGCCTGTCCGAGCAGCGCTGACGCGTCGAAGCGGAGAGGAATCGACATGAGAGCAAAGCTCATCCTGCTGTTGAAGGCCATCGCCGCGATCACGGTGGTGAGCGGATTGCTGCAGATGGTGCGGCCGCACTGGATACTCGCCCTGGTCGGCGGCGAGACGACGCCGGCCGCCAATCATTTCTTCGCCATCGTCGGCATGTTCATGGTGTTGTTCGGCGGCCTGCTCTGGCAGGCGCTCACGGCGCCGCGCCCGCAGCCGATCCCGGTCTTCTGGTGCGGCTTGCAGAAGCTCGGCGCAACGGCTGCCGTCGGGCTCGCCGTCAGCCGGGATCTCCTGTCCTGGCTCGCCCTCGGCGTCGCGGGCTTCGACCTCCTGTCGGCCATCCTGATCTTCGTTTACTGGCTCGGCATCCACGACGAACCCGGCGGAGCCTGAGCGTGCCCATCAGCGAAGCGGGCCGGGTACACCTGTCGCCACCGCCCGGCGGCGACAAGCGCCGTTCCCTGGTGCTCGCGGGCGGCGGCATCCGCGTCGCGTACCAGGCCGGCGTGCTGCTGGCGCTCGAGCAGGCCGGCCTCAGCTTCAGCCATGGCGACGGGACCTCGGGCGGCACGATCAATCTCGCAATGCTGTTCTCGGGCCTGTCGCCGCCGGAAATGTGCGAGCGCTGGCGTTCGCTCAAGGTCCGGGACTTCGTGTCCTTCGTGCCGTTCCACAAGTACCTGAACGCGGCGGACATGATGGCGATGGGTGATGCCGACGGCATCGTCGAAAAGGTATTTCCCCATCTCGGCATCGACGTCGCGAAGATCAATGCAGCGACCGGGATGGAGGGCACGTTCAACGTCTGCAACTTCGATCGCAAGACCAACGAGGCATTCGGCCACCGCGACGTCGACCTGGACATCCTGGTTGCCGGCATCTCCCTGCCGATCTTCATGCCGTCGGTCGTCAGGAACGGCACGACCTACACCGATTCGGTGTGGATCAAGGACGCCAACTGCATGGAAGCCGTGCGCCGCGGCGCCGAGGAGATCTGGCTCATCTGGTGCATCGGCAACACCGCGGAGTACAAGGCAGGGCCGTTCGAGCAATATGTACACATGATCGAGATGAGTGCCGCGGGCGGCCTGTCCGAAGAGTTCGATCGCATCGGCGACATCAACCGCCGGATCGCAAGCGGGGACAGCCCGTACGGCCAGAGGGCACCGATCGTCCTGCACGTCGTCAAGCCCGACCATCCGCTGCCGCTCGATCCCGACCTGTACCTGGGACGCATCGATTCGGCCTCCCTGATTGCTATGGGTTATGCAGACACCAAGGCCTATCTGCACCGGAAGACGGACGGGGGCGTGGGGTTCCTGCCGGAGGTTACGCAAATGAAGAGTTCGGCTCCTGGAATAAGTTTCCGCGAAACGATGGCTGGCGGGTTCGCCCTGGGTGAAACCGATCCCGAGGCCGGCGCCCGGAAGGGCGAGGCGGAAGGCACGGAGCTCGCGATGCATGCGAGCATCAACATCCGGGACCTCGACCGTTTCATTGCGAATCCCGCGCATGCCGGCGAGATCATCGGCAGCATCGATTTCCCGCCATTCGGGATCGGGATCCCCGCGACCCACGGCGTGTTCAAGCTGTTCTCCCCGTCCGACGCGCCGGAGACGAAGTACATGGTGTACGAACTCGGCTTCGAGCACGGCGGCGAAGCCTACTATCTCGCCGGCCGGAAGGTCGTGCGCGACGACCCGGGATTCGACCTCCTGTCCGACACGACGACGCTCTTTACGGTCCTGCACCGGGGCAGGGACACGAGCGGCGAAATCGCAGGCGCAGGAGTGCTGACACTCGGTGTCGCAGAGCTCTCCCGGCTCGTCTCCACGATGAAAGCGACGAGCGCTTCGAGCACCGGCGAATCGGCGAAGACGGTTCTCAAGTTCGGCAAATTCTTCCTGGGCGAGCTTTGGGATAGCTATGCGCGCCTGGCCGGCGACGATGACTGACCGGGGGCCGATGAGCAGTACCGCGTTTACGGCGCTTTCGCACGAATGGGCGGACGACTCGACACCCCGGAGTCCCACGGAAGTCCCGTATTCGATTCACGCGCCCGCGTCGCTCGAGGCACTCGACTTCGAGCCGCAGCCGATGGTGGCGTGGTACAGCCCGAAGGAATTGTTCGTCGCGGCCTTCCGCGCGGTCGTTTCAGGGATCTTCGGGACGTATGCCGACAAGCGCGAGACCATATCGCTCCTTGCCGAGCCGGCGTGGCACGACTATACGCCGCACTTCGAGCGGCACGGGGAACTGTGGATCGACTTCGTCGCCGACCTCGGCGATGGCTGGGCGCCGACCTACAGCATCGCGCGGCTGATCGCGGAGCCTGAACTCGCGTTCGACGGCGAGGGCCGTGGCAGGGCCGATACGTCCGGTGCCGCCTGCCTCACGCGGCGCGGGCAAGTGTTGATCCTGGGCGGGGACCAGGTGTACCCGACCGCGAGCCTCGACGAATATGCGAACCGGCTGGTGGGGCCTTACCGCTCCGCGCTGCCCTCCGTACCTTATGAAGACCAGGCACCGCACCTGTATGCCGTGCCGGGCAACCACGACTGGTACGACGGGCTCGGCAGCTTCTTCCAGGTTTTCTGCCACCAGCGCTGGATCGGCGCCTGGAAGACGCAACAGCGGCGCAGCTACTTTGCGTTCAGGATCGACGAACGCCTGTGGGTGTGGGGCATCGACATCCAGCTGTGCGCGAACATCGACCAGCCGCAGCTCGACTATTTCGACGGACTGGCGGCCCTCATGCCACAGGGCTCGCGCATCATCCTGTGCACGGCCCAGCCGAGCTGGGCGTACGCCGAGATGAACACCTGGCAGGAACAGCAACGCAGATCGGCGCGAAAAGGAGAAAGAGCAGGTCTACAACAATCTCGGCCACCTCGAAAAAACGATCGTCAACAAGTACGGCCATGACATCGTCATCGCGCTGGCCGGCGACGCGCACAACTACACGCGCTACCAGGACGAGTCGTCCGACCAGCAGCGTATCGTGGCGGGCGGCGGCGGCGCGTCCCTCTTTCCCACGCATGACATGCCGGTCGCGCTGCAATTGCCGGACAAGTTCGGTGGCAAGCGCTATCGCCGCGAGAAGGTATTCCCCGACGAATCCCGGTCGCGCAGGCTGGCGGCAAAGACCGTCGCCTTCCCGCTCTTCCGGCAGAACCGCGGCCTGTCGCTGCTCATGGGCTCGATGTACCTGCTGATCGCATGGGTCGTGCAGAGCGTCAGCAAGATCCGGACCGCGCAGGTCCCGGACGCGACGCTGCTCGACGATCTGAAGACGGGACCGGACCTGGTGGCTTTCATCGCGATCCTGGCGCACAGCCCGGGCAGCGTCGCGTTCCTGCTCGTGCTGCTGTTCGGGTTCATCGCGTTCTCGGCGTTTGAAAGCTTGCCGAAAAAGATCCTCCACGGCACGGTGCACACGCTGGCGCACGTCGCCCTGTTCTTCGGCTTGCTGACGGCGTTCGCCTGGCTGAATCTCGGTGTCCTCGCCTTCGATGTGGACGACGTCCGGCAGGTCATCCTGTTCGGCATCGAGATGCTGGTGTTCGGCAGCCTGCTGGGCGGGTTCGTGTTCGGCGTCTATCTCTGGCTGTCGAACCGGTTCCTGCACCTGCACGACGACGAGATCCTGCTCGGCCAGAGCGACCCCAACTACAAGCATTTCCTGCGCCTCCGGGTCCGCAAGGACGGAACGGTCACGATCTACGCGGTCGGCGTGCCGAAGGTGCCGGCCGAACGGAGCTGGTCGCCCGACGCGGTGCGGCGCAGCCTCGCCGGGTGGGTGTTCCAGCCGGGCGCGTCCGGGAGCGAGGCCTGGTTCGAGCCGGCGGATGCGCCGATACAGACGTACGCCCGGCTGATCGAAGCACCCGTCACGGTCGGGTTCCGGATACAGGCCCAGGAGTAAGGGACGATGGCAACGTTCGACACGGTGGTGGTCGGCAGCGGCTTCGGCGGCGCGGTCATGGCCTGCCGGCTGGCGCAAAAAGGCGCGAAGGTGCTGGTACTGGAGCGCGGGCGGCGCTGGGAGGTGAAAGACTACCCGCGCGAGCCCGGCGATGCGTGGTTCTACGACGTCGACGAGCCGCATCGCCAGAACGGCTGGATCGACCTCCGAATCTTCCCCGACATGGCGGTCGCCCAGGGTGCCGCCGTCGGCGGGGGTTCGCTCATCTATGCCAACATCTCGGTGGAGGCGCCGCGGCAGGTGTTCGACAAGGGCTGGCCGCCGGAGATCACCTACGATGAGCTCGCACCGCACTATGAAACCTTCGGCAGGATGCTCGACGTGCAGGAGCTGCCGGACGGCCAGCTCACCGAGCGCTTCAAGCTCATGCGCGACGGCGCCGAGGCACTCGGGCACGGCGGCCGTTTCCGCAAGCTGCCGATCGCGGTGACATTCGACAAGGACTGGAATTACGAGCTCGAGAATCCTTTCGCGCGCGAGCACTCGAAGGAATTCACCAATGCCCACGGCGTACGGCAGGGGACCTGCGTACATCTCGGCAACTGCGATATCGGCTGCGATGTGCGGGCGAAAAACACGCTCGAGATGAACTACCTCCCGGACGCCGAGAAGGCGGGCGCCGAGATTCGTGCACTGCACGTCGTTCGTGTCATCCATCCGCACGGGAACGGGTATCGCATCGAGTACGATCGTATCGACAAAGGCGGGCTGATCCGGGAGCGCGTGAACGCTGAGCGTCTCGTAATAGCGGCCGGTTCGCTGAATTCGACGGAATTGCTGCTGCGCTGCCGGAACCAGTACAGGACCTTGCCCGGCATAAGCCCGTTCCTCGGCAGGAACTGGAGTTCGAACGGGGATTTCCTCACGCCGGCGTTCTACGACAAGCGGCGCATTTCGCCAACGCAGGGTCCGACGATCACCTCGGCTATCGACTTTCTCGACGGCAGCCAGGGGGGGCAGCAGTTCTGGATCGAAGACGGCGGGCTGCCGGACCTCGTCGGAAATTTTCGCGAGGAACGCGTGCTCAGGAAGAAGCTTGCAGCCTACCGGCCGATACTGGACAAGCTGCTCGACGAGTTGCGCGCCCGCGACCCCCTGAAGCACATGATGCCCTGGTTCTCGCAGGGCATCGATGCGGCGAACGGCCGCCTGTACCTGGCCCGCAAATGGTACTGGCCATGGTCACGCACACTGAAACTCGACTGGGAAATCGACAAGTCCGAAGCGGTGATCGACGCGATCGTCGACATGCACGAGAAGCTGTCGCATGCGACCGGCGGCGACCCCCAGGTGCCGCCGACCTGGACGGTGCTGAAGAACCTGGTCACGCCGCATCCTCTCGGCGGCTGCAACATGGGCATCGGCCCCGACGTCGGCGTCGTCGACCACAAGGGCGCCGTGTTCGGTTACGAGAATCTCTTCGTCATGGATTCGTCCGTGATCCCGGAAGCTGTCGGCAGAAATCCGACGCGGACTATCGGCGCGCTCGCGGAGCGCGCGGCGCGGCTCATACAGTGACCGGGCGCTTTGTGCTTTGATTCTCGGCGGCTCGCGAGTGCCGGCTTCAACTAGACAAACCCGGCGAGGCTCGCCTGCCCAGCTATAATCGCAACTGCCGACCGAGTGGCTCCTAGTGGCCTGTAACTGCTGAAGTGGGAGTAACACGTCGTGAGGGGTCGAAGTATTTCCACTTCACGGGTTTCGGAGCTTTGTTGTATTGCCGGATGTAGCGCATGAGCTTTCTCTTAAGATCGGTAACAGAGGTAAATACACCGCGGGCGATGACGTCGCGCTCGATCTTCGCGAACCACAACTCCACCTGGGTGAGCCAGGACGAGTAGGTTGGGGTGAAGTGCAGATGCACGTTCGGATGATCGGCGAGGAACCGTTCGACTTGCTTGGTCTTGTGAGCCGAGAGGTTGTCCGCGATGACGTGGATCTCTTTGCCGCGAGGTTGATTGACGACGATATCCGTAAGGAAGGCGACGAACTCGGCCGAGGTATGCCGTGCGGCGGTTTTGCCCAGCACCTCACCGGTTCTGGTATTGAAGGCCGCGTACAGAGACAACGTGCCATGGCGGTAATACTCGAAGCCATGCCGTTCCGCCCGCCCGGGCGAGAGCGGCAGCACCGGATCCTTGCGGTCGAGGGCCTGAATCGCCGTCTTCTCATCGACGCAAAACACCGCCGCATGCTGCGGTGGGTTCAGGTACAGACCGATAATGTCCGCTGCTTTGGTCTCGAAATCCGGATCGCTCGTCGTCATATAGCGATCGAGGCGATGCGGCGGCGAAGCGCATGCTTGCGCCATACGCGAGCCACCATCATGTGCGAGACGCCCAGCGCTTGCCCGAGCTTGCGCGTGCTCCAATGCGTGGACCCATCGGGCGGCTTGCGTTTCACCGTCCAATCGAGAATCCGCGCCTCAAGCTTGGGCGAAAGCTTGGTCGCCGGTTGCCCGGCGTGACGGCTGAAAAGTCCGGCCAATCGCTCGGTCGCGAAACGCTTACTCCAACGCGCAATGAAATCGTCGTTGCAGGCCAGTTTGTCGCGCAGCTCGGCCCACGTATGCCCGGCTTCAAGCAACAGTATCAGCCGCGCAAGAGTTTCCGGAACACTGCGGCGGGGATGAGCGTGGTCAGCTGAGAGCGCTTCAAGTGCAGGTCGAATTGGGAAAGTTGTTCTTTTTCTATTCCACTGAGGCGATCCCCGTCGCCGGATTCGATAGCACGGCGCGATACGGTGCCATCGTGCGCTACGACGAAGGCGGCCAAAGAAATTACGAGCTCATTAGCTCTTCACATGAGCATGTAAAGGCGGATTTTTCATTCTGCGTACCGACGCAACTTACGCGCGAATCATTGGCAATCCTCCCCTTCGTTTCGGGAGCGAAAGGCTCACAGACTTGAGAGGAAATGCTCGGGCTTGAGGAGTTCGCGACTAACGAGTGACTGCTAATGGCCCGCCTGGCGAACCACAGACGGAGAATATCTGACATTCTGCTTTGCGCCTGGAAGCCGACAATCATGCGATACGGACTTATAATCGCCGCTGATGACCCGATGCAGCTGATTAGTATCAGCAGGTCTCTTGTTAGGGTCAGGCTATGAACATCACAAATTCTTTCGGAGTTGGCGTAATAACCGTGGCTGTTTTGGCTGTAGGATTCGTCCTGTACCAACAAAGCGAACGCCACTTTTCGGAGAGCCAACGCTGGTATGACGTGTGCAGGAAAGAATTTGTGCGCCAAATGGAAGCTGGAAACGAGCAAATTGCAGCTAATAGCACGCCGGAGCAAATTCGGGAAATGGGCGGGCTTCCGACGATTGAAGACTACGAAGAGGAATACATTTACTCGAAGTGCTACCGCGAATGGCACGGTGGACAGTAACAGTTGATGATTTTCCGATGCTCTTATTTGCGTACGCGAAACAATAGCTGAATGGCGGGGCGCCCTCGGCGCGAGACCTCGAGCAGGCTCGCAAGGGCTGCTGAACTAATCTGCAAGCCGTGTCGAGAACCCGTACGTTGATTTTCAAAAGGTAAAACATGATGAGGCAAAGGGTCATATGGCTCGCCGCTGGAATCGCGTTGGCGGCGCATGCAGTGGGCCAGGCAAACGAGAGTTCGGACCGGCTGGTTCCAGAGGTCGATCATCACCAGCACTTGCTCAGTCCCGCGGCGGCCGAGATGATCAATGCGGTGCCCGAACTCTCCGTGCCGGTGCCGGCCGGCATCGCCAACCTACTCGAACGGCGGGCGGCGGCCTGGGACCGGGCGGAAGCGCTTTCGCCCTTGTTCGTCGCTGACGCCCTCGCCTTCAACCCGTTCGATAACGAATATGTCCGGGGGCGCGAGGCGGTGTCGACGTTCCTTTCGACGCTCTTTGCCCGTGCCTATCGCTTGACCCCGGCGGCCTTCGCGATCGACGAGGATGATGCGCGGGTATACGGCTATTACAGCCGCGAAGCCGACGGAGGCGTCCGGCATTTCGGGCATTTTACGCTCGACCTGGTCCGCCTCCCGGACGGTTGGCGCATTGCGGCCGAGCAAGGCCTCTTTCCCGGGCCCGTGGTCGATGATCCGATCGATGCGGAAACGCTGATCGATGCACTCGACGAAGCGGGCATCAACGAGGCGGTCGTTCTATCAGTCGCCTATTGGTTCGATGCACCCGACCAGCCCGATACGCCGGAGAATTTTGCACGGGTCAAGGCGGAGAATGACTGGACGCTGGCGCAGGCACGGCAGTTTCCGGATCGGCTGGTTCCGTTTTGCAGCGTGAACCCTGTCCGCTCGCATGCGGTTGCCGAACTCGAACGTTGTAGAGCGATGGGGATGCTGGGGCTGAAACTCCATTTCGCCAATTCCGAAGTCGACCTTACCAAGCCGGACCACGCCAAGCGCATCAAAGCCGTCTTCGCAGCTGCCAATCGGCTCGATCTGCCGATCGTTGTCCACACGCGCGATGGCGACGACTTCGGTCGCGAGGAGACGACGATCCTGCTCGAGCAGGTCCTCCCGGCGGCGCCCGAGGTCGTTGTGCAGATAGCACACCTCTGGGGCGGCGGAGCCTATTCCGGAGAGGCGCTGGCGACCTTCGCCGAAGCCTTCGACGAACGCCGGCCTGTGACCCGCAATCTCCTTTTTGATCTCACCGATGCGACATTCGGCGCCGCGCAGAGCGAGGAGAGGGCCGCGGAAATCGCCGCTCACATGCGCACCATCGGGCTGGACCGGATGTTCTACGGATCCGATGCCGCGATCGAGGGGCATGCCGACGCCGCCGCCTCGTGGCAGTTCTTCCGTGACACGATGCCGTTGACCGATGAGGAGATACGTTTGATCGCCGCCAATGTTGCACCGTATCTCGGCGACTGAGCTTTCGCGGAAGCATCTTTGCCTATCCGGTCAAAAACCCCTCCGCGGAGGGGTTTCCTCGAAAGCACTTTAAGGCATGGCCGTAAATGCGTCGCTATCGCGCTCGAACGACCGCAACAATGAGTAGCAGCCGTCTAGAACGAGTCTCGCGACCTGGCGGGTCAGTGCGTTACACCCCAAGCTGTCGGTCGGCGCTTTTACTTGTGGAGCTACAATGACGCTTGATAATCTGAAGCGGATTATCGTTTCGTAACGGAAGTCGCTCGGTCGATGGCGCAGACGTTTTTCCAGCGGTCGGCGCAAGCGCGGGCCGAGAGCGGTTTCTCAGGGTCGATGAAATGTCTCCAGCTACCCGACGCGCGATGGGCATCAGCATACACACCGGCTGGGGAGCCTGCGTCGTTGTGGGCGGCTCGTTGCGAAGACCGGATGTCTTTGCCAACGACGTAATCGAGATCCTCGGCGATTCGGAGCGCTTCTGTTTCCATATGGCGGCGGAGATGAACCATGCTGCGGCAAAGAAGTGGCTTGCCGAGGTGCGGAGAAAGGCGATCCGGAATGCACGGCGAGCTCTGGCGCCACTCGTGGCAAAGGACGTCGCTGTATGCGCGATCGTCGCAAAAGAGGGTGCCGCCGATGATCTCGACAAGATCCTCGCCTCGCATCCGCGTATTCACACAGCCGAAGGGTGGTTCTATCGTGACGTTGTACGCGACGCGTGCACCGTTCCGGTTGAAATCGTTCCACCTGCGTCGCTCGACGTATCCAAGGTGGGCAAGCTCGCGCCGCCGCCGTGGGGCCGCGATCAGAAACTCGCCGCCCTTGCCGCTTGGTCGGTCATGTAGCCTGAAGATATCGAATGAGCCAATGAACCTGAGCTATGGTTTCTGACGATTAGCGGGAACAGCATAAAGGATCTTCAATGAAAATGGATCGGTTGATACCAATGCTTCCGGTGAGCAGCATGCCAAGGAGTGTCGAATTTTACGAAAAGCTCGGCTTTGGCGTGGAGAACCGGAACGATGACTGGGGTTGGGCGATGCTTAAGTACGACGAATGTCGCGTGATGGTGGATCAGTCGATTAACCCGCATCCCGGTATACCGCGACTTGGAGTAGTCTATCTCTATCCGGATGATGTTTTCGAATACCACAACGTATTGCGTGAGAATGGTCTAACCATCGCCGATTTGGACGAAACCTTTTATGGCATGGTCGAATTTCGCCTCGACGACCCCGATGGCAACCATCTCTGGATTGGCCAGAACAGAGCAAAAGACGGCTAGCCCCTTCGCCCGGTTGCCATTTGCCGCGTTTTGACGGGGGGTATGACAGTACGTGGCGCGGACACTCTCACAGATTACGGCGCAATCCGCATATGACTCAGTCGTCCGCTGATCGCTGTCGAAACTGGCTGCCTGTGTTGCTGTTGCTCTCCGGATGCGCAGGAGATACGTCGCGGGATTCGTCCGGTGCTCCTGATTCGGCCATCAACGAAGTCGTTGAGCCGCGTATCGAAGAATTTCTGCAGGAAATGCGTGATGAGGAGCATTTCTCTGGCGTGGCGCTGGTCGCCAGGAACGGCGAAATAGTTCACGCCAAAGGCTACGGTATTGCAGTCGAAGACGCTCCCAACAACGTACACACAGCTTTTCATGTCGCCTCGGTTACGAAGCAGTTTACCGCCACAGCAATTATGCAGCTTGTCGAGGCAGGTGTTCTAAATCTCCATGATTCGATAAACCTCTTCCTGCCGGAGCGATACATCACGCCGACGTGGAACGACGTTCGTGTTCATCACCTGCTCAGCCATTCAAGTGGGATTCCCGACTACGGAATCACCCGGGACTACTACCACGTCGTGGACGGCTTCTGCCTCGGCAATACGGTGGACGGCATGATCCGGGAAGCCATGAGCAAGAACCTTGAATTTGCTCCCGGAACAAAATGGTCATATTCGAACATCGGTTTCACCCTTCTCGGCGAGATTATCGAGGAACAGGCCGGTATCCCATACGACAGGTACATGCAGGAGAACATTCTGGAGCCGATGGGAATGCGCTCTTCACGCATTCACATAGAAGGCCATGTACCGACGCAAAACGAGGCGGCCGGCCATCGCTGGGATGAAGACAAACAGGCATATGTAAAGGACGACGTCGTAACCCTGCCGGCGACCGCCCCTGATGGCGGTCTGGTCACCACCTTGAGTGACTTTATGCAGTGGATTCGGCTGTATGCTGGAGGTGACCAGAACATTCTCACGCCGGCGTCTATAGATGCAATGACGACCAGCCAGATCTCGATGGAACAAGGCGGCCCAATTCACGGCTACGGTTATGGGATAGGTGTAGGCGAGCGGCTTATCGGACACGGCGGATACATTGTCGGATTCAGAAGCCTTTTTTATTTCGATCGCCAGTCAGGCACGTTAATCGCCGTGTTCACGAACAATACTGAGAACGATCCGGGCCGAATCTCATCCGGACTGTTGTCGATCATGCTATCGCCTGAATCGTAGTGGCAGCCGACGAACGCTGCTCGCTGAAGTTTGTCAGTGGCGAATCCAGTTACTGGTGAACGTGTGCTTGACGATGTTCCCCGATAAGATCCCGGCCGAAGTCACCCGAGTAGTCCCTCCAGACCGTATGGCTATGATTGGCGCTATCTTGAGTATTGTCGTATTCGATCAGGAATGACGGTGCCTGAACACGGTAGTAATGCGCCTCGCCGGCCTTGACGGACCCGATCCACGCAAAGTAAATATCGCCGCCCGCTGTGTCGACCTGGGTCCGGCGTTCCAGTGCCGCATCATCCGCGACATTTTCAATGTACGCATCAATCAGTCGGTGCAAAAGCTCAACCTGATCAGACGTCAATTCAGTTGCCTTGATCCCTTGTGGGCTCTCCGGCGATACACGCGGACTGGCCCCGGAAAAAATGTCCTCCGGCACCTCCGATCCGATCACGGCTTTGCTCATTTGCTCCTTGCTCAAAGACTCCATCAACTGCCTTGCACGATCTTCTTCGCTATTTAAGACCCGCAGATCTTTCGCCGGTCCGCTGGGCACTCTGTGTGGGTTTGCACCGAGAAAAGCCGGCGAGGATGCGGCCAATTTGCCGTCAACTACCGTGAAATTCAGGGATATATGATGGCCCTCGAAGCTCCAGCCCCAGGTCTCGTTCAATTGCGGGTTTCCAAATATCGCAACGAAATATCTTGTCGGGTCGCGGTTTTCATTCGCTCCGGCGCTGCCCTGCTCCACTTCCATGTGACGTAATATCGATTCAAGGTACATGATACCGGCCGTCTTCGAATAGCCCGCCTGGCTCAGTGATTCATTGAGCAGTATATGCACAAGATAGCTTTGCTCAGCTGACATTGCTTTCAAGGGAAGGCCTTTTCTGTCCGCCTTGGGAACGAAGTGCCAGTCAATACGTTCGTCGCCAGCGAAAGGGAAAGTTGCTTGCCGTGCCTGTTCTTCAGACAGTGAGCGCAGAAAATTTTCGGCGGCTGCTGATAGATCATTTTCTGCCGCGCCAATTGACGCTCCGAGTAAGCAAAGTGCAACCACTATTGGTATTGGTTTTGCTGCTCTTCTCATGCCTTTCACCCTAGCCACTGATTGTTCGCAAATGATAGTCAATAATTTCCGGTATTGACCCTTTGGTATGGCCGCATCAGGCTCGTCGATCGCTGCTGCCGCGCGCGAAGTCGTTCCGCGTTACCGCAGAAACATCTTTGTCGTCCGGTAAAAAACCCCTCCGCGGAGGGGTTTCGCAGAAAGCACTTTGAGACTCGGCCGTGTGCGTCGCTTTCGCGCCTGCGCCGCCTCGAACGACGTACCAGCACGCTGCGTGAGCCGTCAAGGCTCCGGCTCTACCACGGTAATCGTCACGGCGGACGTGCTCACCGTGCCCACGGCGAACGCCGGGGCAAAACCGCGCGTGCCCGACAAGCTGTTCTCGAACAGCACGTCCAGCGGTCCGCGCTCGCCGCCGCGGGTGCGCGTGCCGCGGGTAATGGGGCCGAAGTCGACCGGCTGCGTCGTCGCGATGACCTTGAGCATGTCGGTACCGAACGGCGGACAGGCACGGTAGACGAGAAGCTGGTCGCGATTGCGAGGGTCCGCGATACGGTACTCGGCGCCCGCATCGATCAGCGTGTCGGTGTTGGAGGTGCCGGGCAAGGGCCAGAGCAAGGCCATGCTGCCGTCGGGCATCAGGTCCAGTACCGACGTGTAGACGGGCGCCGAGCCGACGTTCTTCAGCCGCACGCCGAAGCCGGTTCCCAGCGTCATGCGGATGTTGTTGCCCGCGTCGAACAGGTCCTGGGGGTCGCCTTCGCTGGCGCAGGAACACTGCTCGCCGCCGCAGACGCGCGTGGTCGACGAGCAACTGAGCGTGCAGGGAATGAGCTCCAGCTCGACCTCCATACCATCGGCCTTAGCGTCGAGTGCGCGGAGGTAGGCGTTCTGCGTATAGGTCCTGATCCGCTCGATCAGGATTTGTCCCAGGAGTTCGTCACCCGGCGGGATCGCTTGCGGCAGCAGGCGCTGGCCCGATTCCCAGGTCTCGAGCATGACGCCGCGTTGCGACGGCGGGCCTTCCGCGAGTTCATGGACCACGACGATTTTCGTTGCGTCGTCGGCAACCAGCCCGTCCGGCCGGGCATCGAGCAACTCCATGAAGGCGCGCTGGCGCCCTGCCTCGTGTTGCAGCGCCTGCATGACGGGTTCCTTCCAGCTTGCGGTCGCCGGTGCATCGACATAGACGTTGACGCGCAAGGATCCGAAAACCTGCTCCGTGAGAAAAGCCCAGCCGGTTTCCGCCTCGCGATCGGCGACCTCGGACATTTCGACTTCGGCCACGAACGGTGTCGAGTGCGACACGGCGCCCTTCGCGATCAGGCTATCGTTACCGGGTTTGCGCGTGCCTGTCCTGTGGATCTCGACCACCGACCCGGGCAGCAGGCCGACGAGTCCGCCGCCGTCGAGTTCGGCCCATCCTTCGGCGAGGTTCATGGACGTGATTGCGAAATACGGTCGCTGCTCCACGGCCTGCCCGGCAAACAGCCGCCGATCCAGGCCGCCCTCGGATTCCGCCTGCGGGACTGTTCGGGATGTGGCGGGCCGCGGTATGGGACTTTACGGTCTCGTAGAGGTCACGGTAAGAAGCCTCTGCCCCGGCGTCGACGAGCGCCTTGCTCAGTGCCCAGCTCAGGGCGCCGACCCGCTCGCCGTCCTCGTTGCTGGTCTCTTCCGCCAGCCGGTTGTGCATCTCAGCGGAGAAAACCACCATCGGTGCGAGTTCGGCCGGAGTTTCCTGCCCCGTTCCGCGCGTGGCGGCGGCCTGGTCCACAATGCCGCTCGCCATGTCCGCCGTGAGCTGCCGGCCGTCGTGTCGTGCCGGCTCCCCGATCGGCTCGTTCGTGCCGCGTACGGGATCCGGATAGCCGCCGCCGCGGGTGCCGGTCCCCGAGTAACAGGAGTCGAGGAACACCAGGACGTCGCCCGACGGGCCGAGTTTCAGCCGCAGCGCATAGAGCAGGTCGCCGAGTTCGTCGTCACGGAGATGCCTGTCGCCGGTGTAGCCTTCGGGTGGCCGCATGGGCGCATCGACCGGCACCAGCACCTCGTCGTAGCCATCGAGTTCGTCCTGGCCGTCGTCCGTAATCTGATGCCCGTGGCCGGAGTAATGAAACACGGCGACATCACCGGCCACCGCCGGTTCGAGCAGGTAGCGCCTGAAGGCCTCGACGATTCCGGCCCGCGTCGCTTCGCCTTCCTCGACATGTTCGATCGTCGTGAATCCGTGGCGGAGGAGCGCGTGACGGATCATCGGTTCGTCACGTTCTGAGCTGATCGGATCCCACCCGGTTTCCGTGCCGTAGGTGCTCACCGTCACGATCAGTGCGCGCTTCTCCGCCGATGCCTCGGCCGTCGGGGCGGCGATCGCCATGATCATCAACGCCAGGACGAGCGAACGGCCGCGCATACTAGTAGCCAGACGTGACATTGTCCTCACCCTCACCCTTACTCCTGCAAGCCCAGCAATACGAAACCTGCCCAGTAGCGCGGGTCCGGATACTGCTCGCGAACGGCCAGCATCGCGCGCTGCAGCGCACGGCCCTTGTCGCCGTGCCCCGCGTATTCTTCGTAGAAGCGCGTCATCAGCGCTGTCGTTGCGACGTCGTCCACTTTCCACAGGCTCACGACCAGGGAACGTGCGCCCGCCGCGAGAAATGCGCGCGCAAAGCCGATCATACCCTCGCCGCTGAGCTGGCCGAGGCCGGACTGACAGGCGCTCAGCGTCACGAGGTCCGCGTCGAGCGCGTATTCCTGGACGACGTGACGCGCCGTCAGCAGTCCCGGATAGGCCGGTGCCGGGGCTCGCTGGATCTGCCGCGGGTCGAACGCCAGGTCGAGTTGCACGCCGAGCCGTGGATCCATGGCGAGCGCGGCGTGCGTCTGGTCCGGCGACACCCGGATGGCCGTGGATTCGAGCTCCGCCAGGGCGATGAACGAACTCAGGGGATCATCGGGACAGGCGACGCCGTGGGTGGCGAGATGTATGACGGAGTAGTTTCCGTGCCAGGCATCGAGGCGCAGGCGGTCGGCGGCGTCGCCGGTGAATAATTCGGTTTTGCCGGCGCCGAGGATTTCCTCGATTGCGCGCGCCTCTTCCTCCGCACCGGGCAGGCTCTCGAGCGCGAATTCGCCACAGGCAACGATGTGTTCCGGCATCGCCGGATTGCCGACGACCCAGGCGGAGATGTTCCGGTGATCGGCCGGCCGCGACTTCGCATCGAGCAGGTTCCACGCCTCCTGCGACGTGATGTAGCTCAGGCGGAAGCGATCGCCGAAATAGTCGCCCTCCTTGTCGTTGAGCGCCGCGAAGGGCAGGCGCCAGAGTACGTCGTCGGGAACGACGACGAGGCGCGGCTCCGCGGCGCCGGCGAGCTGTCCTGCCACGGGCGCAATCAGGATTTCATGCAAGCGCTCCGCGAGCGCGCCCCCGTCCGCGCTGGCCGCCGCCGTACCTGCCGCGGCGCTTGCAGCAACGCCGATTCCCCGCGGGCGATCCACGGCGATCGCCCGAAGGTAATCGTCGATGAGCCCGGCGAGCTCCGGTTTGCCAACCGGCACCACTTCGCCCGAGACCGCGCCGTCGCTGATCACCAGGATGACGAGGCGGTCCGGCCCCACGTAATACTCGATCATCGTCGGGGCATCGGGGTCTATTGCGGCGACCTCTGCCGGCATTGCGCAGTAGTCCGCGATCTCGAGCGTTGACGCGGCGGGGCGCAGGTCCACGTCGATCGTCCGCTGCGCCATCATGTCGCGCGACCGGTCGGTGTCGATCGCCGACGCGTATTCGACCTGCACGTAATCCCAGTCGCGGCCGTACAGCAGCTGGCCGCCGTCGACGTGGCCCGGAGGGCGGTAGTCCCGCTGTTGCCGCGACTGGATGAGACAGGCCAGGGCGCTGCCGCGGATCTTCTGCGTGGCCTCGCGCAGCGGCGCGAAGTCGCCGGTCTTTCGCGCCAGGTCGCTCGCGACGGCAGCGTAACCGTCGAGCATGCCTTCCTGGTTCTGGATGATGCCGACGCGGCCCTGGTCGGTCGACCAGCGCGTGAGGAACACGCCGAGCAGGTCGAAGTACCGGCCATACTCGTCCACCGCCGCTTGCGTCTCGCCCATCCCCTGGTAGGTCCGCGCGAGGCCGCCGTGCGCGTGGCGAAGAATTTCCTCATCGGCGTGTTTCCCGGCGTGCTCATCGGCGTACTGTTCGGCGAGTGGGTCGGCTATGGCGAGTGCGGCGAGATAGGCATCGCGCGCCGCTTCGAACTCTTCCTCGAGCAGCAGGGTGCTGCCTAGGTGCGCGAGCGCGCGGCCGCGGCCGGTGTCGTCGCCGGCCTCCCGGTAAAGATCGATCGCGGCGCGCAAGTGCGACTCGGCCTCGTCGAGTTCGCCGGCCTCCCGCGCGTTGACGCCGACGGCAAGGACGGCTTTGCGCAGTTCGGTCCGTTCCTCCGTGCCGGCGAAGAGGGTCAGGGTTTGCGTCAGCAGCGCTGCCGCGTCGTCGTGGCGTCCGGCACGAATCGCACTCCAGGCGAGATTGGAGCGCGCCTCGGCTTCGACCAGCCGGTCGCCCGAGCGGTCCGCCGACGCCATCGCCTGGCGGTAGTACGCGTCCGCCGGGGCCATCTGGCTCTGCAGCATGTACATGTTGCCGGCGTTGATGGCGAGTGCCGCTGCCAGCGCCGTGGCCGCCTCCGTCTCCGGCATGGACGCCAGGCGGCGCGAGTCCGCCCGGCCACGGTACAGGTCCAGGCTGCCCGGCGATTCGGCCTCGTCGCCCGCATAGCCTTTCTCGAATCTCCGGATCGTATCCAGCAGCTCGCTTACGTCGACGGCCAGCTCGGCCTCGCCCGCCGCCAGCCCGTCAAGGCCTGCTTCGTACCAGGAGAGCGCGTCCTGATAGCGCCGTGCCTGCTCGAGCATCTCTGCGGTGACGAAGTGCGCGACCGCCACGCCGAGGCGGTCACCCTCGGCCGACGCCCGCTTCGCAGTGCGATCCAGAGTCTCGAGGGCCGCGGGCAAGGCATCGGCCTGCCGCGCTGCCGGAACGAGTTCGCTCAAGTTCGCCCAGTCGGGCTCGCTGCCCTGAGCGCAACTCCAGGTCGCGGCGAGGATCGAAACCGGTACGCCGGAGCGGATCAGGTCCCGGGCGCAATGCCGCCACATAGCTCCGGGTCCGTGAGGCCGTGCGCCCTGCAGAGGTCGAGCATGCGGGCTTCCCTGTCGCCGCGGGTCGGCGCTTCCGGATCGATCGGGCGTGCGGTGACATAGAAACCGAAATGGGGATTCCTGAGCTGGCGCGCGTCGGCCGGCCGGCCCTCGCAGACGCCGGCCTGGCGCTTCCAGAACCACACTTCGAAAGCCGGCCTGAGCTCCGTCTGGAAGCAGTAGCTGTTCATCTGGCCGATATCGACGATCCCGTCCTGCTCGCGGCCCTCGGTGCCCATGACGACAGCTTTCGTGCCGGTCTTCTCGAACAACAGGTTGCTGCAGGTGCCGTCCGGGTCGAACGCCAGGACGATCGACGCGAGCGGGTCCTGGGTGCTGTTGCGGTTGTCGGTGAACACGTTATCGATCAGCGAGGACGCGATGGATGCGTACATCTGGAACGACGCCCCGAAAAGTTCCGTCGGCAGACTGAAGTCCTCCGACACGGTCGCGAGCGACTTGATCGCGCGGCCGATCGTCGTGTCTTCCTGGACCTTGACGAAACGGAACGACAGGTCCACCTGGGAATAGCGGGCGTCGCCGTCGCTGAGGGCGAAGCTCGACAGGATGCCCTTCTCGATGGGAATCGACACGAGCCCTTCCCCGTAGTTGCGCACGGTAGCCTGGAACGCGATCGGAAAACTGATCTTCTCGGGCTGCCGCCGGACGTCGCCGGAGACCGTCGTGTCGATCACCATGCCGATGCTGGCGTCCTCCTTGAAGATATTACGGTCCTTGCCGGCTACGAAGCTCCGCAGGTGCAGGAAGATCTCGTCGCTGCGGCCGTTGATGCAGTACTCCTGTTCGCTCGTCTCGTCGACACGAATGATCCTGGCGCCGCTCCCGGGCGTCGCCGCCCAGGCCAGCGCCGGGACTGCCAGCATCGCGAACAGAAAGATCGCGCACCGATGCAGGTGCCGTGACCCGGACTGGGTGGTTTTCATGCATGAACTCCTCATTTCTTGTACCGGGATTCCCGCGCCGGATGTTCGTGCCCGACCGTCGCGTTTGACATGCCTTGCAATCACGTGCGGCACTTCGCCACGGCACAGGCCTCGCCCAGCGCCTCGACTCCCGGTTGCCCGGCACCCGATTCGCGCTCCGTGTCGAAGCGCTTGTAGCGCCAGCAGGTCTTCAGCTGCATGTCGGCGCGGTCCCATCGCTGCCAGTCCTGTTTCACCTTGATGAGCTGGTACTCGACGCCCTTGTCCGGCTCGATCACGGGACTGGGGCCTCGCGCGTTGCCGTCCCAGCCGTGCGAGCCCCAGGCGATGCGCTTCGCGGGGTCGATGACCATCACCACGTGACCGTCCTGACGCTCGTCACTGCGGTATACGAGGATGTCGCCGAGGGCATAGTCCTCGTTGGCCGGACAGCTCGCGAATTCCTGCCGCATTTTGCTGTCGCCGGAGACCATCATCGCCGTGGTCAGATAGTCGTTGCCCTCGTTGTAGGGCAGACCGCCGCGCGTGAACGCGTACCAGATGGCGCGTGAACAGTCGATGCCGACCTTGAGGTTCTCCTCGTCGCTCGGCTCCGACCACTCGTGCTGCTTGTAATCGAACCCGTCCGACTCCTTGCTGTTGGCCAGCCAGTCGGCCGTCGTCAGGACTTTGTAGAGAGCGCTGTCATGATCGTCCGGCAGATATGGCGAGATATTGAAACGGGGAATCGTGTACTCGCGCGCGTTGATCGTCGACCTTGCCTCCCGCGATTCGGGTTCGAGGAACCGGGAATTCGCCTCGACACGCGCGACGACCGTGCTCATCGTCCAGGTGCTGACGTTCATCTCCTCCGCGGTCACGCCGATGCCGCGCGTGCCCGGCGTCAGGTACCGGTCCAGCACGCGGTGCAGGCCGCTCTCGAGGGAACGGCTTCCGCGGGTAGCGGCCGGTTGCGTCAGGAGATGCCAGGGCACCGGGTTCTGTTCCTGCGTGCCGAACACCATGATCCGGTCCTGGGTATCGAGCGGGGGCCGGCCGACCATGGTCTCGCTCTTCGCGTTGAAGACCGTGCTTTCGCCCGGGCCGAGGAGTACCTGGCGGCCGTCGGCCGGCAGCCCAAAGGCCTGGCCGTCGGTGGAGAGGAGCACGGCGCCGACCAGGAGTCCCGGTTCCGGTGCATCCGTATCCAGTTCCACCTTCACGTTGAACGAGTGGCACAGCGGCACCACCTGTTCGGTGTTCGGCTTCCCCTGGATCCACTCGCCCGTCGCACAGGGCGTCTGCTTTGCCGCCGGAACGAGCTGTACCTTCAGTGTCGCATTGTCGGTGTAGTCGCCGCCGCCCTCGCCGCGCAGCAGCATGAGCGCCCGCTGCCGGGAATGTCGCCACAGGCTGTCGGCAATTTCGTCTTTCGTCATCGTAGACGTTGCGAACCTGGTTCTCGGGGCCGCGCAGCACGTACTTGCCGTCGGGCCTCTGGCTCAACTCGAAATCCGAGGCAGCGTCGACGAGTTCGACCAGCAGCCGGTTCTCCGGGTTGGCCAGGATTTTTTGCCCGAGCGCCACACGCTGCTCAGACGATATGCCGCCGGCCGACGATTCGGGGCGAATCGACAGCCGGATCTTCAGCGCGTCGTCGCCGACCCGCGCGAGGACGGCAAGGTCACCCTCGCGGAGGTCCTCCGCGCCGGGCTGGCGGTTGACGACCTGTCGCCACTGCATTGATGCCGGTAAACTCGTCGACGACGATGCGCGCTTTCGCCAGGGACGGGTCCAGCGTATCCGAGCCCGTGACGCCGTCGTCGTAAACGTACATTTCCGCGCCCGCGCTGACGCCTGGCAGCGGCGGGCCGCTGAGGCGCAGTTCCGGCGCGACTGCCGTGACGCGAAATCCGAGCGGCGACTTCCTCTCGTTCGGAATCGAATGCGGCCTGTTCGAGGTTGCCGTGGAAATAGGGCACCTGGTAACTGCGCGCGCTGACGAGCGGCGGAATCTGGCGGGCAATCGCCGCATAGCTCGGCGGCGAATCGTGGGCCTGCTGCCAGGACTTCGATCAGCGCATCCGTGAACACGCCCCGCCCGCCAATCTCCAGCGCGGAGGTGCCGTCGCTCGCGGCCGTCAAAGCCACCATACCTTCGAATGCTTCCGGCACGAACGATGCGCTGCCGTCACCGGCGTCCGTCAGCTCCTCTGCTGCCGGTACGGCCTGCCGCTCGAGCCGCTCGTGAAAACGGGGAATGCCTGCCGCGGCGCCGCGCATCGCGGTGCCGGAATTGCACGAGTCGAGTATCGAGACGATGTGCCGGGTCTTCGCGTGCAGGGCCGCGAACATCCCGTTGATTTCATCGTCCAGGATATCGATGACGTCGCCTTGCCGGGCGTCGTAGGTCATCAGGGTTTCGTCCCACTCGTCGGGTTCGTCCCCGTTCAGGTCCCTGGCCTGCGAACCGTGGCCTGCAAAATAAAAGATCGCCACGTCATCCGCATCCGCCCGCTCGACCAGGGCTTCGTTGAACGCGCGCTGCACGTTCGCCTTCGTGGCTCGCTCGTCGAGCAACAGGCAGACATTTTCCTTCAGAAACCCGTAGCCGTTGTCACCGGTCAGGAGCTCGTAGATGCGCCCCGCATCGGCGGTCGCGCCGGGCAGCGGATTGACATCCGTGTTTGCGTATTTGCCGGCGCCGACGATGAGTGCGAGTCTGCGTGGCGCGTCGTCGCCGGCGACAGCCGGAAGATTGCACACGCTGGCGTTCGGTTGGCCCGTCGCGCCCGCCGCATCGTTGCCGGCCGTGTCGCGATCCCCGCAGGCACACAGCAAGGCAAGCATAAGGAACGCGCTGGCCGCGAAACGCACGCGAGCCGGCACGGAATCGGAGCGGTTAACACATGGTTCTGCTGCCTTCGGTTGGTTATCGCATTATTGTTGCGCTGTCGAAGGAGCCGCTCGCCCGGGGGCGGTGGTTCTTCCGGCAAGCATAGTTCATTCCGCGTATGAAATCCCGGGTGCCGCGTGCTACGCTCGTCAGCGGCCGTCCGGTCCCGGCCGGCCAGCGGCTCGTACCCGGCCGGCACCGGGGAAGGTGTTTGATGTGAGTCGACGCAAGCGTATGGCCGTCTCGCTGCTTCTGACGGTCCTGGCAGCGGCATTCCCTTCAACGGCAGCTGCGGCGATCGACGTCGCTTGCAGCAACTGCGGCGATCGCGGTGACGACCGCACGGTCAACCTTCTCGTCATCCCTGCCCACTCCACAACGGTAAATATTTCCTGGACCAGCGATTCGGATCCGGCAGGCGGCGAAGCGTCCGTGCGCCTGTATGCCGGGAACCCGACGTTCACGGACGCGATCCCCGATCGAGGCGCCGTGGCCTTCGCAGCGGACGGCGACAAATGGTCTCTGTCGCGGTCTTTTGACACGGACGACCTCGGCCGCGGCACATTTCTTACGATCCTCGTGCGCGAGGACGGCGATCGCCGGGAGATCCTCGACTGGCGCGCCCATCGCGTGACCACGGAAGCGGAACTCGGGCAACAACGTGACATCCGCACCTCCGGCGGTAACTGGTCGGTGGACATCACGCCGGCCCTGCTGCAAGTGAGCTCGGGACATGGCGAACTGCCGCGCTCGACCGGCGGCGACGAACGTGCGTGGTGGTCGCTGTGGGCGACGGACGGGAATATCAGCGATGCGGATCTCGACGGCGCGGATTCCGGCGTAGCGGGCATCGGCGTGCAGGTGTCGACGCCCTGGCACGCACGCGAAAACTGGCGCGACAGCATCACAGGCCACCTCACCGGCGTCGAAGGGCATACGACGAAATTCGGCGCGTTGAACTGGGTCGAGTTGCCCGACCGTGAAATCAACCTCGGGCCTGCCGCCACGGCGATCGACATTCGTCATTACTATACGATCGTCACGCTGCATACGAACGCGGGCGTGCGGACGTTCTCGGCAAGGGATGTCGGGCGCAGCGGCAACAAGCGCTGGTTCAGCCACGAAACCAGTGCGAGCCTGAAGCCACCGCCCGATCCACGCTTCTGGTCTTCCTACAGCCGCCGCGATCACGGCGCCGACCCGTACCTCCTCGACCTGTTGCAAGGCCAGGTCGCCGCCTCGTCCGTGCCGGGACTCCCGGACGTGCAGACCGTCGACGGCGACGGCGGTTCGACGATCTATCGGGTCGGGCTCGTCGCCTCCGCGCGCCCGTGGGAGGTGGACGCAGGCGACGAGCCGGGCTCGTCCGTCGACGGATCCAACGCCGGATTCGTTGCGGGGTTTGTCGGCATCGATCTCGTGGCGGCGCGGGCCGGCCTCGGGCGCGTTCGCACCGGCGATGACACCGGCGGAGACGGCGCTTTCTGCGCCGTCATTCGCTGCGACAGCGACGACAAGAATCTCGACCTCAACGACCCGCCCGACGGCTACGGCGTCGCCCCGCCCGTTGCATCTCTGGATACGGTCTCGGGCAAGCTGCCAATGAGCCAGGGCATCCCCGCGATGGCGCAGCGCGAAACCGGTCGGCTCGGGGAGGCGGAAGCGGTGCTTGTGCCGAACCTGCCGTCACAGACCCGCTTTGCGGTCGGCGCAAACCTGCGGGCCGGCGCGCTCATACGGAAAGGCGGGCTGTTCGGCACCCGCATCGACAATGTCGTGCCGATCGACAGCTATGCGCAGTTCGTAATCAAGATGACGGTGGCCATGGTCCCGGACGCGAACATCGTCGCCAACGAGGAGATGGTGGCGCCCGCGCCCGATGAACTCGAGATCGTGACCAAGACGCCGCCAAAGCGCGGCTTCTTCGACTGGCTGGAAGGCCTGTTGGGCATCTCTGCGTTCGGCAAGTGGCTCCTGGCCGGTGCAGTCATCCTGGCGTTGCTGTTCCTGGTGCCGGGCTTTCGAAACATCCTGAGCGCCGTGCTGAACCTGCTCGCGGCGGCGATCGACAGGCTCGCGAAAGGAATGGCGAAGCCGTAACGACCGGCATCAGTCATCGAGCTCGATGTACACGCGCCGATTGCGCCGGCCTTTCTTTTCCACCTTGCTCACATGCACGGCGCCGACCTCGCCGGTCGAGTTGAGGTGCGTGCCGCCACAGGGCTGGAGATCGACGCCCGAGATTTCAAGGAGCCGCACGCGGCCGGCGCCGGTGGGCGGTTTCACCGACATGGTACGCACGAGCTCGATCTGCGCCGCCAGTTCCTCGTCCGTGATCCAGCGGCAGGCAATGGAATGATCGGCCGCGACGAGCGCCCGCAGGTTCGCCGTTACCTCGTCCTTGTCCACGGTATCTTCCATGTCGAAATCGAGACGGCTCTTGTCGGCAGCGATGTTGCCGCCGGTGACGCCGTAGCGAAGAACCGCACCGAGGAGGTGCAGGGCGGTGTGCATGCGCATGTGGCGGTAACGACGGTCCCAGTCGAGATCCGCGACAACCGCGGTGCCGGGCGACGGCAATACGGTATCGGCGGAAACGAGGTGATGGATCTCGCCGCCCCGGCCGTAGCGCGTGTCGACGACCAGAGCCCGCCCGCCGTCCCAGCGTATCGTGCCGGTGTCGCCCGGCTGACCGCCGCCCTGGGCATAGAAGACACTGCGGTCGAGGACGATGGCGCCGTCTGCGGAGGACACGACCGTGGCCGTGCAATTCCGCAGGTACGCGTCGTCTCTGAACAGTGGTTCGGTCATTACAAAAGCCCGCATTGCGCGACCATTGGAACAAGGAACGGCTTGTTCTCCGCTATTTCCTCCATCGACAGGCCTTTCAGCTCCCAAGGGAGAACGATCCAGCGATCCGTCGAATTCACAAAGTAGTCGGGCCCCGCCTCCTGACCCGGCGACGTACGGTACCAGGTGGTGGCGACACGCACCTCGGCAGGCATATTGCGTTTGAGCCTGGAACGCAGCGCCTCTATGACGGCGTCGGTATGCCGCCCGCTCGCGAACACATCGTCGACAATCAGCAGCCGGTCTTCCGCGTTCATGCTTTCGACCAGATACTGTCGACCATGCACATGGATCAAACCCTGCTCCCGGATCGTGCGGTAGTACTCGTCCGGACCCTCATACGACGTGCGTAGAGCGATGTGGTCGGTGCGCACACCAAGGCTCGCGAGACATTCCTGCACGACGATGCCGACCACGCTGCCGCCGCGCCACAGCCCGACGATGAAGCTTGGCCGAAAACCGCTCTCGAAGACCTTTCGCCCGAGGCGAAAACCGTCGAGCAAGTGGTCCCGTTCAGTGAGGAAGAGCTTGGACATCAGGGTAGAATAGCAATGGGAGCATAAGGCCGCCTGCGAATGACCGAAAAATACTACCTCGATGCCCAGGAATTGCTGGAGGATTCATTCCAGCTCGCCGCAAATGTGTACGCCAGCGGTTTTCGACCCACGTTCATTGCCGCCATTTGGCGAGGCGGTGCGCCGATCGGGGTCGCCATACAGGAGTTTCTGAGTTTCGCCGGCGTCAGGACGGACCATATCTCCATACGCACGAGCTCCTATCACGGTATCGAGTCGCCCCGCGAAGTCCGGGTTTACGCGCTCAGCTATCTCATCAAGAATCTGACTCGTGACGACCGACTGCTGATCGTTGACGACGTCTTCGACACCGGCCATACGATTGAAGCAATTATCCGGGAGCTCTCAGCGAAGTTGCGGCGCAACATGCCGGCCGACGTACGGGTGGCGGTCCCGTACTACAAGCTGACCCACAATAAGACCTCCCTGACGCCTGACTTTTTTCTTCACGAGACCGATGTGTGGCTCAAGTACCCGCACTCGCTCGAAGGCCTCACCCACGACGAAATCGCCGCCAATCGGCCCGACATATACGCCGTCATCGGCGACTTGCTGCCGTAGCTACTTCACGCGAACGCCCCCGGCCGCCGATGCACTGCCCGGTGGATCGGCGCGCGGACGCTTCCGGGCGACAGGCCTAGCTCGCAGGCTCGAGCTTGAATTTCTGGCCGCCGACTGCAGCTTCGTACATCAGGCCGCCTTTGGCCTGCGTGAAGATCGCGATGCCGCTCTGGAACTCGGCGTCCGCGGATGCACCGGTCTTCACGGCAACGGCGGACATCTGTGCGCCCAGTTCGAAGTCGCCGCGCTTGAATTCCTCCAGCGCGCTCGCGTCCTTGAAGAACAGGAACTCGCTGTAAGCCTGGCCGCCCCACTGGAAGCCGATGCTGAGCTGCGACAGGGTGACAATCGCCGTCGGTTTGCCGCCCTCGTACAACAGGCCCTTGCCGCGGGCGCCGCCGATGCCGACGCCGGCCTTGCCGACCGTCGGGAATCACGACGTGCGCGACGGAACTGTCGAAGAAGCGTTTCATGTCCGGATCGTTCGCGAGCATCTCCGAGACCGCCTCTTTGGCCCCGGCGTCGAGCTTCTCGACTTCCGCGGGATCCCAGTCTGCTGCTGCTGCTGCAGCCAGGGCCAGGCCGCAAATTCCGACCGCTACATTGATGATTTTCATGCTCTTCCCCTTCAAGGTACTTGTTGTTGCAGGCAAGTCGCTGACCTGCCTGGAGCCAGAATCAGGACGTGACTCTCGTGTGGATCATGGGCACTCCCACACTGATTTTATGCTGCACGCGGGATCCACTCGATACGCATTTCTACGATGCGCGTGCTGCGCCATTACGGCGTGCAAAAACAACAACCTGAGCGCACATACCGATGCGCGCGCGCCCGCCGGCCGCCCCGCCGCCGTAGGTAGTTTTCCTGCGGATTGCGCTTGCTTTGGGCCGCGGGCGAGAGTATTCACTGGATAAAACCTGGCGAGACCGGCGATGCGGCATTCGATTTCGTTTTCCTGCGCTTTGGCGTCACTGGTGGCCGTTTTGGCTTGCACAACGCAGGGAACACAGGCGACGGCGGCCGGCAATCCATCGCCAAAGCCGGCTTCAGACACTGCAAGCACGCCGGCCGAAATGGATCCCTGGTACCCACGGACGGTCGAGAGCGACAAAGGCTCGATGATCATTCAAGCGCCACAGGTCGATGCATGGCGCGACTTCGATACGCTCGAGGCCTGGGTCGCGTTCGAGATCACACGCGCCGGCAGCGACAGGACCTATGTCGGCTCGGTCCGGTTCGAGGCGGCCACGGACACCGACGTCGCCGCCCGCGAAGTACTCCTGTACGACCTCAATATCGTCGAGATGACGATCCAGGGACTCGACGAGACATCGCCCGAGTACCAGCTCGCGGAAGAGGCCATCAACGCGCACTCCCGGAAGGTGCCTCTGGATCTCGTGCTCGAGTACCTGCCGCAGGACATGCCGCTGCCGGAGGGGAGCAAACTGAGTCCCGAGCCGCCTGCCATCTTTTATTCAGCGCGGCCCGCGATACTGCTGAGCGTCGATAGCGAACCGATGTTCGTGCCGGTGGACAAATCCGGCCTCGAGTTCCTGCTCAATACCAACTGGGATGTCCTGCGCGTCGGGGACAGCGATACGCTATATCTCTGTTACCAGGATGCCTGGCTGACCGCCACGGACCTGGCCGGTCCCTGGACCTGGGCCGAGAGCCTCCCGGCCGAACTGGGTTCGATTCCCCGGGACGCGAACTGGGCGAACGTCGTCGCGTGCCTGCCGGAGGATCTCGCGCAGGTGGAGCCGCCGCGCGCGAAGAGTCCGGCCGTGTTCTATTCGACCGTGCCTGCCGAGATGATCGTGACCGACGGCGAGCCCGGGTGGCAGGCGTTTGGCGGGACCGGGCTCTCCTGGGCCGGGAACACCAAGCAGGAACTGTTCCGGTACGGCGGGGAAATCTACTTCCTGGCGAGCGGCCGGTGGTTCCGGGCGCCGGCGCTCGAAGGCCCCTGGGCGATGGCGCACGAGCTGCCCGCTGCGTTCCGGGAGATCCCGGAGGAAAGCTCCGCCGAGCCGCATCCGAAAAGCTACGTACGGGCGAGCGTCCCCGGCACGCGCGAGGCCTGGGAGGCGGCACTCGTTGCCTCGATACCGCGCAAGGCCGAGATCGTCCGCGGCACGGAAGGCGCGCTCGGCCTCGACGTGACGTATGCCGGGGGCAAGCCGGCGTTCGCACCCATCGAAGGAACCAGCATCGAACTCGCGATGAACACGAGCTACCAGGTATTACGCTACAAGGGCGTGTACTACCTGTGCCACAACGCCGTGTGGCTCACGAGCAGCGCTCCCGGCGGCCCTTGGGCATACGCCGATTCGATCCCCGACGCGTTTGCCACCATTCCACCTTCCTCCCCGGCGTATAACACGACGTTCGTGAAAGTGGAGGACAGCGACGAGGAAGTCGTCGAGTACGCCTACACCTCGGGTTACGAGGGCATGTACGTCGAGGAGGAGACGGTGGTCCAGGGAACGGGCTACGTGTCGACGGCGATGTCCATCACCTTCGCGTACGGCATCTACGACGGCTGGTGGGGCTATCCTTATTATCCGTATTACCCGTGGCCGCCGACCTACGGCTACGGTGCCTGGTACGATCCGTCGACCGGCCGCTACGGCGAAACCGTCGTCGGCTACGGGCCCTACGGCGCCGCCGCCGGCGCCTCCGTCTACAACCCGGAAACCGGTGTGTACGGCCGCGGGCAGGCCATGTGGGACAGCGACGAATTCGCCGGTCGTGCCTTTGCCTACAACCCGAACACCGATACCAGTTTTGCGCGTAATCGCTACGTGGATTACGAGGACGGCGAAGGCTGGAGCCAGGGCGCCGCGCGCCGCGGCGACGAATGGCGTTACCGCGAGAGCGAGTGGGAAGATGGCAGCATGCACACCCGCTCCGAGTCCTCGCTGGGCACGCAGAGCGAGGTGTACCGGGAGCGCGATGGCGACACGATCACGAGCAAAGGCACGATCGAGGGCGAGAACCGTTCGGCGACCTTCGAGAGCAGCTGGGAAGACGGCCAGGGGTCGGCCTCGGTAGCAGGCTCCGAAGGCGGCACCGGCCAGCTCGAGCGCCAGGTCGAGGACGGGCAGATCACCGGAACCGGCGAGTTCACAAAGGACGGCCGGACGATCGAATCGGATGTGACGCGCACGGCAGAAGGCGTGAAGCGTGAGTTCGAAGGCAGCGAGGGCGGCCAGGGTGTGAGTTACCGCAGCGGCGAGAACAGCGGCTTCGCCTATGAGTCCGCATCGGGCGACATGTATGCCGGGCGCGATGGCAACGTGTACAAGAAAACCGACGGCGGCTGGTCCTCGGTGGAAAACCCCGGGACACCCGCGTCCAGCGCGACGCAGGGAATCGACCGGTCGCAGTACGACAGCTCCACGTCGCGGCTCGATCGCGACTACCAGAGCCGGCAAGCCGGCTTCGAGCGCCATTCCCGTTACGAGAGCGGCGCCGGCGCACGGCGGTCCGCGCCGCGGGCGCGTCGCCGTTGAAGGAGCGGCAGGATCCGTCCGGGACTAGAGCCAGCGCCGAACGCGTCGTTTGTAGTGGCGGTACGGCTCGCCGAACTTGCGTTCGAGATAGACCTCTTCCGGTGCAATCGCGAAGTAATACAGGAACCACGCGCAAAGCGGCGTGAGCAGCAGAATCCACGCATTCGAGAGAATGATCGCGACGCCGATGCAGACCAGGACCATCATCAGGTACATGGGATTGCGGGTGAAGCGATAGGGGCCGTTTTCCAGCACGAGTGGTGTGGGACGCCAGGGAAGTTCGCTCTGCCCGGAGCGGCGGAACATCACGACCGGCCAGAGCCCGAGCACGAGCAGAGACGCGGCAACGACGATGCCTCCGATCCAGTAACGCGCGGGCGCCGGTAGCTCCGGGCCCGCCCAGAAGGGCCACAGGCGTTCGAGCCCCACGCCGAGCAGGATCGTTGCGAGCGGCAACAACGGCGGTGGAAAACGCACGGCGGCGCCGTCTTTTTCCGCAGGTGGGGTTTGCGAATCAGCAGTCATCATGCGGCGGCACGAGGGGCATCAGTCGTCGATTGGCGGAAGCCCGAGGTAATCCCGCACCGCAGGCCGCGCCTTGTTCATATTCAACACGATAAGATCCTGCAACTTGCCGATTCCCTCTTCCCGGGTTTCGACCGGCTCGTCGAGCCAGACCGCGCCGGCGGACAGCAGTTCTACGCGCTCGTCCTCAACCATGTAGATAGCCGTGTGCATGACGGCGACGAGTTCGTCCTCGCCAGTGCCCGGGCTGATCTCGCGCGCAAAGGCGCGCATGTCGGCGTAGATGTCGCTCGAGATCTCGTTTCGTACGGACTCGAGGGAAGACCCCGCACCGACGGCGGCGGGCTTCATCATGACGATGCCCTGGACGCCGGCCGCTGCAAGCCGGCCGACGATATCCGTGCTGCCGAGGTCGGTCACGTTCGGGACAATCGCGTGACTTGCGATGGCATCGTAATCGCTGGCGCGGAATTTTGCCGCGAGACCATCTTCGAATCCGGCCCGGGTCGCCGGATCCTCGACCAGGGCGACCATCGCAAGCTTGTACTTCAGGACCTCATCCGCCGCGGCCGGTTTCATGGCCGGGCTCAAGCCCCACAGGATCGAAACCACGATGACCGCCATTCGCCAGTTCATGCCGACTCCTCGATTCGATCTTCGGAACCTATCGCCATCGAGCTTACTGAGATTGCGGAGACACTGCCATCGCGCCGAACGGAGCAATTCGAGTCCCTGGTCAAGAATCCAGCTCCCGGCGCGTCCGAACGACGCGCTTGGAAAATCACCGCAGAGTGCGAGCAACAGGGGACGCCCGGGCCGGAAACGCGCCTACTGGCAAGGCCACAACTCGCCCACGCCGGTTCCACGATCTTCCACGACCCGCCACTCCAGCGGGCGGCGCGGCATGAGACGCCGGAACCCGGACGCGTCGAGCGCGTGTCTTGCGTTCTCCACCAGCACTTCGTACTCGTGCGCGCAACGCCGTTCCGACGGCGCCGGGTCGAGAACCTCGCAACGAATCAGGTCATGTAACGGGCGCAGTGCGATGCGTCCGTCGAACAGTACGACTCCCGTTCCGTCGGCCAGGGCCGCCGCTGCCGCCGCCAGTCGTTCGCCGGAATCGCCGGCAGCAACGACGATCGCATGCCGGTAGGCTGACATTCCGGTCCTCGCCGACACGGCACGTCAGGCCAACAGCCCGAACACGACGCCGAACAGCAGAAACTGCACGGCATGGTATCCGCCGTCCACCAGCCAGAGCCTGAACGTCCGTTGCGCGAACTGATAATTGATGCCGAAGCTCGCCGCCACGAAACCAATGCCAACCAGCGCACCGAGCCTGAGCGAGTCCGCGAGCCCGGGCGAGGACCCGACCAGTATCGCGAAACACACGGCGGCGAGCAGCGAGAAGCCGAAACTGACGCCGAAGACCTTCGCGGGATGACCGCTTGCCGGCACACTGCCGTTCTCGGCGTTCCACAACTTCCCGAACAACAGCGGCGAGTACCAGAGGCCGCCGACCAGGAAACTCGAAACGGCCGCCAACAGAATTGCCCAGACATTCATGAACTTCCCCTTGCTGACCTCAGACGAACTCGCAGGCTGATCAATCGGAGCTACGGAGCGGCGGCAGGCCCAGGTACGCGCGGGCCGCCGGCCGGGCCCGGTTCATGTTCGCGACGATCAGGTCCTGCAGCTTGTCGATGCCTTCCTCGCGCGAGCCGACGGGCTCATCGAGCCACACGGCGCCCGAGGACAGGAGTTCAACGCGGCCGTCTTTGATCATGTAGAAGCCCGCGTGAACGACGGCGACCAGGTCGTCCGCGTCATGCGCCGGGCTGGTCTCGCTCGCGAACGCGCGCATGTCCGCATAGTCGGCGGCCGAGACCTCGCCCTTGACGGACTCGAGCGACGCACCGGGACCGACCGCGGCCGGCCGCGCCATCACGACCCCCTGGATGCCGGCATCTTCGAGGCGGCGGGCCAGGCCGGGGTCATGGAAGTCGGTCACCGCCGGCACGGTGTTGTGGCTCGCAACCGCATCGTAGTTGTCGGCGCGTAGCTTTGCGGCCAGTCCGTCCTCGAAGCTCGCCCGGGTGGCCGGGTCTTCCGCCAACGCCACGACCGCCAGGCGATACGTCGACGACGAACCGGTTGTTGCGCAGGCAGCGATCCCGCTGCAAACAAAGGCGAGCAAAACGACACACAGTCCGGGTTTCATTTTCGCTACTTTAGATTTCCACTGTTGAGGTTAGCTTAGCGGCTCGGTTACCGCACCGCTATCTTGCCGCGCCTACGGTGTGTACCAGATCGGGGAGGAGAACGCGCGTTCCTGGTGGACCATAGGGACCTTCACGTCCATCTCGACGTTCAGCCGGATCATGTCGTACAACGTCCAGCGCGGCGTCGGGATCTCGAGCACGCGCACGTAGTAAACCGCTTTCTGCGCCGGATCGAAGTCCGGGTCCATGAATACTGCCTTGAGCTCCGGGGTACCGATGGAGTTCTCGTAGGTCGCGTCGCCGAGATTCACCGTGTTTCCGATCGCCGACAGCTTGCCGTTCTCGCCGGGCTGGCGATCACCGGCCCAGGCGACCTCGTACACGTTTTCCTGCGTCGTTCCTCCGGTGTCGACCCAGCTCTTGACGACCTGCACCCGGTCGAGATTGGCGCCTTCCGGGTCCTTCATCGCGACGACGAGGAAGGTCGGTGCCGTGCCGTGTGGCGCCGACCTGAGGTCACCGCCCATCGGCACGCCGCGTGCGTAACCGTTCTTCACCACATCGTCATCGAGATCTCCATCCGTGAAGTCGAAGCCGCCAAAGAAGCGCAAGCCGATGCGTGGCCCGGTCGTGGCATAGGTCTCGCGCCGGTGCATGGAATCCCAGATCGCCTCGCGCGTATTTTCGGTGGCCCACACCGCCATCACGCCGGACGCGGCCTGCTCCCAACCCCAGTACGTGTCCGTCGGGCCTTGCAGCAGCGGGAAATTCCAGCGCTCTTCGTTCGCGGGCTCCACGGTCTTGAACTTGCCGAAGAAATTGTCTTCCTCGGTCGTCGACAGGCCCGTGTGCGTGTCGGTCGCCGCGTTCGCGCCGTACTTGAAGGGATTCGTGCCGAGTTCGTCCTCGAGTCGAAGCCCCGACTTCAGCGCCTCGCGCCAGTATTCGTATTTGTAGTCATCATTTCCGTTCGGTTTCGCCTTCAGGATCAGGTTGCCGCGGTCCCACAGGTCCCAGGCCGAGAACTCGTCGTTCGGCGAGAGATAGGGGTGCGACTCGCTCTGGCCCTTGATCTGCGTGACCTCATACAGGCGTTCGTACTTCTCGCGCTGCTCGGCCCATGCGGACGTCATCGGCGAGCCGTCGAAGCGCTGCTCCTCGAACATGCGCCCGTTCGACATGTTGCCGTTGTGCGGTATCGCGAGCAGGCGTCCACCGGTCTCCTGCTCATAGGACGCCATCCATTCCCACAGTTTCTCCGGGTCCTGCGTCTCGAACGTGGTCAGCGGCAGGCGGGTCTTCGCCTTGTCCGCACCGTCGCGATAGATGATGTTGCGGTGCAGGTTGTCGCCGCCGCCAGCATTCACCGTCCACTCGTAAGCGATGAACGTCGTGAATTTGCCGGGTTCGTTGTACTGCTCCGCCGCCTCGATGGTCTTCTCCCAGGCAGAGACCATCCATTTCGGGTCCATGAGCTCCTTCGGCAGGCGGCCCTCAGACTGCATGACGATGAGCTCGCTCTTGGCGGCCGCAGAACGCTTCTCGTCGCCCGACCTCAGCGCCTCGCTCCAGCGCTTGAGCGTCTCGCTCGCCATCATTTCCGGGTTGCCGGCGACGATTTCGTTGATCGTGCCCATGCCGTCGGAATGATCACTGACCAGGAACCAGTCGAACGGGCGGTGCAGCTGCACGTCGAGGCCGCTGTTCGACTTGATCTTCTCGCCGAGCGCGAGGCGGTAGGCGTCCTCGGGGCCGGTGATCGCGCCGTCCAGGCCGGCGTCCGCCGACCAGCCGGTGTGCACGTGCGTGTCGCCCCAGTAGGCCTGTTGTGGATATTCGGGCGCGCTGCTCGGGGGAACCGGGACGCTCGGCGCGGCGTTCGTGACGGGCTCCGCATCCATCTCTGTCGCCGGTTCCGGGTCGTCGCGCCCGCAGGCAGTAACCAGTAGTGCCGCAGCGATCAGGCCGGTCACGCGTCGGGCCGGGATTGCATGCTTGACTACGATGTTGTCCATGGTGCGCTCCGTTACTTGGGAAACAGTGTTGGAGCGGGCGCTGCCCGCGAATTGACCGCAATCAATCGCACCGCCTTCCAGTCGCCGCTGGCAGCCGCTCCAACAGCGCTGCTCCGGCGTGTACCATATCCTGCGAAGTGAACAAGCTTCGATCGTGCCGCCTTCCAGTCGCGGCTGGCAGCCGCTCCAACTAATAATAAGGAGTCCCCATGCTCGAGGATAGCCACTCCTACTTCACGCGAGCCGCAGACGTTCTCGGCCTGGCCCCGCGGGTGCGGGAGATCCTGCTGGCACCGCAGCGCACGGTGAAGGTGGAAATCGTCACGGAGTGCGATGACGGGAGGCTGCTGCACCATTTCGGATACCGTGTGCAGCACAACAATGCCCGGGGCCCGTACAAGGGCGGGCTTCGCTATCACCCGCATATGGATGAGGAGCATGCCGCCGCGCTCGCCAACCTGATGACCTGGAAAACGGCCGTCGTGAACGTTCCTTTTGGCGGCGCCAAAGGCGGAATCGATTGCGACCCCCGGGAGCTGAGCCGCACGGAGCTCTACAACATCACTCGTACCTTCGTCGAAGGCATCAAGGAAATCATAGGGCCGAACCTCGATATTCCCGCTCCGGATGTAAACACCAACGACCAGGTGATGGGCTGGATCATGCACGAGTACTCCAAGTACTACGGATTCGCGCCTGGCGTGGTGACGGGCAAGCCTCTGCACCTGTTCGGCTCGCCGGGCCGCGCAGAGGCCACCGGGCGGGGGGTCATGTATGTGCTGGATGAGGCTTTAAAGGAATCCGGCAAAACGTTGTCCAAGACGACGGTAGCGCTGCAAGGGTTTGGGAACGTGGGCAGCCATGCGGCTCGGCTGATCGCCGAACAGGGAGGCAGGATCGTCGCCGTCGCCGATCACCGGGGAGCCATCACCCGGCGCGGCGGCCTCGACGTGCCCGCACTCGTCGACTGGGCGGCCAAGCACCAGACGATCCACGGCTTTCCGGACGCCGATGCGATCGACGGCGCCGAGGTCCTGGCCTTCGACGCAGACGTGCTGATACCCGCAGCCCTGGAGAGCGCCCTGACCCGTGAGAATGCCGGCGACGTACGCGCGAAAATCATCGTGGAAGGCGCAAATGCGCCGACCACCCCGGAAGCCGACGAGATCCTTCGCAAACGCGGTGTTTTGATCGTGCCGGACATCCTGGCCAATGCCGGCGGCGTGAGTGTGAGCTACTACGAATGGGTCCAGAACATTCAGCAGTTTCGCTGGGACCTGGAACGGGTCAATTCCGAGTTGGAGAAGACCATGCGACTCGCTTACCGGGCCGTCGCCGAGATCGCAAAAGAACGAAATCTCGATCTCCGAACTGCAGCGTTCGTACTGGCCATTCGCCGGGTGGCACAGGCAGCGCTGGCGCGGCGCCCGACGATGAAGAATATCGACATCTGATCGGCAGTAGCGCTGCTTGGAGCGGCTGCCGGCCGCGGATTGAGCACGCTTCGATCGCGCCGCCTTCGAGGCGCGGCTGCCAGCCGCTCCAACGGCTCCTACGACTTGTTCTTATCGTCCCAGGGCATCGGCTCCCAGAGTTCGACCTTGTTGCCGTCCGGATCCAGGATCCAGGCGAACTTTCCGTTTTCATGCGATTCGGGCCCGCTCACAATTTCGATACCGTCCGCACGCAGCTGTGCCAGCAACTCGCCCAGATCGTCGACCCGGTAGTTGACCATGAATGAGGCGTCGCTCGGGCTGAACCACTGGCTGTCTCTTTCGGCTATATGCCACACGGTGAGGCCGCCGTCCTCCGCCGTGTCGTCAGGCCATTTCAGAATTGCCCCGCCAAAATCTTCCAGCGGCATGCCGAGGTGCTTCTCGTACCACGCTCTCAGCGCCGCGTCATCGCCCCTGCTCTTGAAGAAAATACCGCCGATTCCCGTGATCTTTGCCATCGTAGATTGCTCCTGATAAGCGCGGCGTTTGCGCGTGCTCGCACGCTCGTCAGTCTGCGTCTGACTCGAAGGGGTATACAAGCTCCCAGTCTTTCGCCATGTCCACCACGAGCCAGTCGCGGGATTTCGCTTCCGTGAGCGCCACATCCAGTTTGCCGATGTGCGATTCCCGATCATAGGCCCATTCGCGCGTGGCATCCGTGTGGTGCACGATGAGGCACAGGGTGCCCGGACGGTCGATGCAGGTGTATTGCAGCATCTGCAGGTCGCCGTCGGAGTTGCCGAACGCCGCGATGGGTTTGCGGCCGATGTGCCGCTCGATGCCCACAGGCTTGCCGGACTTGTCGTCGATGAAATTGATCTTCGGCTGGCGGACGATGACGGGATTGCCGTCGCGCATCTCGAAAGCCATTTCGATCTGGCTGCCGACCACCTGTTCCGGCGGGATACCGTAGGTCTCTTCGGTGAAGACGCGAATGAAATCGATGCCACCGCCGGAGACGATCCAGGTCTGGAAGTCGTTGTCGCGAAGGTAATCGAGCAACTCCAGCATCGGCTGGAACACGAGTTCGATATAGAGTTTCTTCTTCGTCGGGTGGGTGGCGCTGCGGATGAAGTCCGCGACCGACTGGTCGAACTCGTCATTGGTCATTCCCGCATGACTCGCCATCATGAGCTTCACCAGCCCTTCTTCGCCGCCGGCGGCCAGCGTTTGCAGGTCGCCGTCGATCGCCGCTTTGAACGGCTGCGTGGTACGCCACTCCGGGTGCTCGTCGGCGTGTTTCCGTATGTAATCGATCGCATAGAAGAGCTGGAAGTACGCCGGCTGCTCCGACCAGAGCGTGCCGTCGTTGTCGAAGACCGCGATGCGCTCCGCGACGGGCACGAAGGCGGACGACGCCTCGTCGGTCACGGATTCGACGAACTCGACGATGGCCGACTTCGTCGCGGTGTCGCTCCAGGACCGCAGGGGGTCCTCTGCCAGGGCGGCGTCCGTGATGCCCGTCGTCACCAGCAGCACGAGATGCATCGAACGGTGTATTGCGAGGCTGTTCTTATTCACAAATGCCCCTCCCGGTATCCGATCCTGCGCGAACGCGCGGGACTACTGCGGCTTGAGAGTCTCCAAATCACTCAGGCGCTTGAGCGCGTCCTGTTGGCGCAACAGGCCGTAATTGATGTTGCTCGCGTTCAGCGTGGATCCGGTCTGGTACGGGTATCGTTGAAGTCCGCGAAGAAGTCCTTGATGACGCCCTGGATCGGCACCAGCAACCAAATCTGCCGGGCGTACCAGTCCCAGTACCCGCCGCCTTCTTCCATGGCGCGCTCGTACGGGTCCATACGCAGGTTCGTGATCAGTGCCCAGGAGGGCGTTCCCGCGTGCCCGTGGCGATGTTGCCTTTGTTGACGGCGAAACTCAGTTTCCAGTCGTTCCAGCGGATGGCGTTCAGGTTGCCGCCCTGGTCGAAGTACATGATCCGGTCGCGCGGGCCACTCTCTTCGTCGCCCCTGAAGTAGGGAACGAAGTCGTAGCCGTCGAGATGCACCTTGAAGCGCTTGCCGTTCGGCACGGGTGCCCGTCGGCCATGGCTTTTCTTATGTCACCGCCGCCGGCGGCGGCGACCAGCGTCGGGAACCAGTCGATGATTCGAGATGATCTCGTTCGAGACCGTGCCCGGCTCGATGACGCCGGGCCAGCGGACCATCATCGGAATGCGGAATCCGCCTTCCCAGGTCGTGCCCTTCTCGCTCCGGAACTGCGTCATCGCGCCATCGGGCCAAAGCGCAAGTTCGGCGCCGTTATCGGTGCTGTAGATGACGATCGTGTTGTCGGCAATGCCGAGTTCGTCGAGCAAATCGAGCAGATTCGCCGACGTGGCCGTCGTGCTCCACCATGCCGTCGGCATGGATGCCTTTGCCGGTGACGCCGATCGACTCTTCCTTGAGATGCGTGAAGACGTGCATGCGCGTGGCGTTGAACCAGGTAAAGAAAGGCTTGTCAGCCTGCACCTGGCGTTCGATAAAATTCTTGGCGGCCGCGAGGAACTCCTCGTCCACGGTTTCCATGCGCTTCGTGTTGAGCGGGCCGGTGTCCTGGATCTGGCCGTCGGCCGAGGACTTGATGACGCCGCGCGGGCCGTAGCGTTTCTTGAACTCGGGATCCTTCGGATAGAAGTAGCCTTCCGGTTCTTCCTCGGCATTGAGGTGATACAGATTGCCGAAGAACTCATCGAAGCCGTGGTTCGTCGGCAGGTGCTCGTCGTGGTCGCCTAGGTGGTTCTTGCCGAACTGGCCGGTGGCATAGCCCTGTTCCTTCAGGACATCGGCGATCGTCGGCATCCATTCGGTGATTCCGTGCGGGTCGCCCGGCATGCCGATCGTGAGGAGGCCGGTCCGGAACGGCTCCTGGCCGAGGATGAAACGTCGCCCGGCCCGCGGTGCAGCTCTGCTGCCCGTAGGAGTCGGTGAACAGCATGCCTTCGTTGGCGATGCGATCGATGTTCGGGGTCTGGTAACCCATCAGGCCCCGCGTATATGCGCTGATCTGAGGGATGCCGATATCGTCGCCCCAGATGACGAGGATATTCGGTTTATCCGATTGCGCGAGCGCCGTCCCCACGCAGATAAAGTCGTCACCAGCAGCGTGACGCATGCGCCTGCGCGCGTTTTCCATCGCTTCATGAGTTCTTCTCCAGCCGAGAGGTTTATTCGAGTTCTATGGAGGCCGGCCCAAGCCAGTCGTGCGCCGAGCTTAGCGCGATCGACAAAGTACGGCAAAAAGTGTATTGAGCGGCCGGTAAAAGCAGCGTCGCCATGCGGCTGAGGGTCATTCCCCCGATACGCCGAGCCGCTCGTGCATGATCGGGCTCGTCGTCGTGTATTGCAGGTGCGCCTTCTTGCCCGGTTCCAGCCGTTCCTTGGCGGCGAACGCGGCCAATGCCGCCTCGTGAAAGCCGGACAGGATCAGCTTTTTCTTGCCCGGGTAGTAATTGATGTCGCCGATGGCGTAGATGCCCGGCACATTGGTCTCGAACTTCTCCGTGTCGACGTTGATGGTCTTGCGGTTGATATCGAGGCCCCACTCGGCGATCGGCCCGAGCTTCGGCGCGAGACCCCAGAACACGAGCAAGCGGTCGCAGTCGAGTTCGACCGGTCCTGTGTCCGTGTCGACGCTAATCCCGGCGATGCCGTTCGCGTCGGCCCGGTACTCGCTGACCTTGCCGGTCAGTTCGCGCAACTTGCCGGCGGCCGCGAGCGCCTTCATCTGCGCGACCGATGCAGGCGCCGCGCGATACTCGGTGCGCCGGTGGACGAGTACCAGCGAGCGCACGATCGGCTGCAACGCCAGCGTCCAGTCGAGTGCCGAGTCGCCGCCGCCGAGGATGACGATATGCCTGCCCGCGAAACTCTGTGCATCGCGCACGCTATAGAAAACCGACTTTTCCTCGTGCGCCTCCAGGCCCTCGAGACGCAGGCGGCGCGGCTGGAACGAGCCGACCCCGCCGGCGATGAAGATCGTTCTCGCATCGAAGCGAGTGCCGGCATCGGTACGGACGTCGAAATGGCCATCGGCCGTCGGCACCAGGGTCGCGACTTCCTCGCCGAGATGGAACACCGCGTTGAAGGGCCGGATCTGCGCCATGAGATTGTCGACGAGTTCCTGTCCGGAGCATTTCGGGATGCCGGGGATGTCGTAGATGGGCTTGTCGGGATAGAGCTCCGCGCATTGTCCGCCGACCACACGCATCGTATCGACGACGTGCGCACTGATGCCGAGCAGTCCGAGTTCGAAGACCTGGAACAGGCCGCATGGCCCGGCGCCAATGACCAGTGCGTCGGTGTGAATGGTGTCGTCGTTCAAGACTTTCTCTCGCATTTTATGTTGGTAAGTGCCCGGTTGCGGGCGGTTACGGATCCGTGCACCATTCGCGGCGTTACCGCCGCTCCAACAAGCGACTACCGATCCGCTAGCCGTTCGCTGCTGGCATCCGCTCCAGCGGCCCGGCTTACGCTACCAGCAAAGCCATGAAGTCGTCGACGTCGGTTCCGGCGAGTTTGCCTGGCTCGGCCGCCAGCTTTGCGAGATTGTCCCACTGCCGCTCCGCAAGCTTCGGCGACACGCTGTCGATGAATTTTTGCTCGAGCACCGGAATGCCCTCGGCGCGGCGCTCGCGATGGCCGAGCGGCACATTCACCGCGACGCGCTCGGTCCTCGTGCCGTCCTTGAAGAATACCTGCACGGCATTGCCGATGTAGCGTTTCGCGGGGTCGAAATAGTCTCTGGTAAAGACGTCGTTCTCGCGGACCACCATCTTCCCGCGCAGCGCGTCGATGCGCGGATCGTTCGCGACGGAATCTTCGTAGTCCGCCGCCGTCAGGCGCCCGAAAATCATCGGTACCGCGACCATGTACTGAATGCAGTGGTCACGGTCGGCGGGATTCGCGAGAGGCCCGGTCTTGTCGATGATCCGGCAGCCGGCTTCCTGGGTCTCGATGACGACCTTGTCGATGGCATCGATACGGTCCCTCACGTCCGGGTGCAGCGTCATCGCGGCCTCTACGGCCGTCTGCGCATGAAATTCGGCCGGGTATGAAATCTTGAACAGCACGTTCTCCATGACGTAACTGCCATACGGCCGCTGGAACCTGAACTCGCGGCCCTTGAACAACACGTCATAGAAGCCCCAGGTCGGTGCCGAAAGTGCCGACGGGTATCCCATCTCGCCCGTCATCGCGATGATGGCGAGTCTGACGGCACGGCTCGTCGCATCACCCGCCGCCCAGCTCTTGCGCGAGCCCGTGTTCGGTGCGTGCCTGTAGGTGCGAAGCGCTCCGCCATCGATCCAGGCATTCGAGACGGCGTTCAGTACCCGGGTTCGGTCGCCGCCCAGGAGCCGCGTGACGACCGCGGTCGACGCGATGCGCACCAGCAGCACGTGGTCGAGGCCCACACGGTTGTAACTGTTTTCGAGCGCGAGTACTCCCTGGATTTCGTGCGCCTTGATCATCGCCGTGATCACGTCCTGCATCCTCAGCGACGGCTTGCCTTGTGAGCGCGCGCGGCGCGAAAGGTAATCCGCAACGGCGAGGATGCCACCCAGGTTGTCGGAGGGATGGCCCCATTCCGCTGCCAGCCAGGTGTCATTGAAGTCGAGCCAGCGGTTCAGGGTGCCGATGTTGAATGCCGCCATCACCGGCTCGAGCTCGTAGGAGGTCCCGGGCACCCGGGCGCCGCCGGCGAGCGTCGCCCCCGGTACGGACGGACCCAGGAGTTTCGTGCAGGCCGGGTAATCGAGCGCCTGGAATCCGCAGGCGAGCGTGTCCAGCAGGCAGTGGTGCGCCGTCTTCCGGGCGAGATCCGATTCGATCTCGTAATTACAGACGTAGTCCGCAATTGCAATCAGCGCCGGGTCCCATTCCGGCCGCCTGGCGGCCTTTGCATCAAAGCTCGACATTCAGATTTTCCCGTCGTAGGAGCGCGCGCTGCCCGCGAACAGGACAGGGGTCAATTTTGCTTCGTACCATTCGCGGCAAACAGCCACTCCCACGAGGCTGACAGCCGCTCCAACCACGTCAGCGTTCATCGATCGGTATCCATTCCTGCAATCCCGGGCCCACGTAGTCCGCTGCCGGGCGAATGAGCTTGTTGTTCGCGCGCTGCTCCATCACGTGCGCGGCCCAACCGGTCACGCGCGAACAGACAAAAATCGGCGTGAACAGACAGGTCGGGATGCCGAGAAAATGATAAACGGTGGCGGCGTAGAAATCGGCATTGGCGAACAGCTTTTTCTCGTCCCACATTACTTTCTCTATGGCTTCCGAGATCTCGTACAGGGTCGTGTCGCCCGCAACTTCTGCGAGCTGCCTCGACATTGCCTTGTTCACGGCGTTGCGCGGGTCGGACGTCGTGTATACGCGATGCCCGAACCCCATGATGAGCGATTTCGCCGCCAGCATGTCGTGAATGCCTTTCGTTGCCGCCGCCGGCGAGTCGAAGGACTCGATCAGTTCCATCGCAGCTTCGTTCGCGCCGCCGTGCAACGGACCCCGCAGCGCGCCGATAGCGCCTGTGATTGCCGAGTGCATGTCGGACAAGGTGCCCGTGATCACCCGGCCGGCGAACGTCGAGGCATTGAATTCGTGTTCCGCGTACAGGATGAGCGTTTTATCGAGGCACCTTCGATGCAGCTCGCCCGGCACTTCGTCATGCAACAGGTGCAGGAAGTGTCCCGCGATGCTCGTATCGTCCGTCGCAGTCTCGATGCGCTTGCCGTCGGTGTGAAACCGGTGCCAGTACAGGAGCATCGAGGGCAAGCAGGCGAGGAGGCGGTCGGCGACCTCGGCCTGCCGCCTGAAATCCCTCTCCGGTTCCATGTTGCCCAGAAAGGACACGCCGGTGCGCAGGACATCCATCGGATGCGTGTCCGGCGGAATCATCTCCAGCACTTTTTTCAGCGCGTCGGGCAGACTGCGACGCGCCACGATTTTCGCGACGTACTCCTCGAGTTCACCCGGGTTCGGCAGGTGCCCGTGCAGCAACAGGTAAGCGACTTCCTCGAAACTCGCCTGGTCCGCGAGGTCGTGGATGTCATAGCCGCGATACGTCAGCCCGGCACCTTCCTTGCCCACCGTACAGAGCGCGGTCTGGCCCGCGGTCACCCCGGCAAGCCCGCCTGATTTTTGTTTGCTCACAGCTCCTCTCTTTCCCGGTCCTGGGTCCTCTTTCCCGCCCTGCCTTCCAGGCGACACTGCTACTCGCCGGTCTTCAAACCCTGGTCGGCAAACAGTGCGTCGAGCTTGTCCTCATAAGCCTGGTAACCGAGCACGTCGTACAGTTCCATCCGCGTTTGCATACGGCCGACGACGTTTTTTTGTGTGCCGTCGTTACGAATCGCGGCGTATACGTCAAGCGCCGCTTTCGACATCGCACGAAAGGCGCTCAGGGGATACAGCGTCATCGAGATGCCCGCTTCGGCAAGCTCTCGCGTCGTGAACAGCGGCGTCTTCCCGAACTCGGTCAGGTTGGCGAGCACCGGGACGTCGATCGCCGCCGCAAACTGGCGATACTCGTCGAGCGTGGTCAGTGCCTCCGCGAAGATCATGTCCGCACCCGCCTCGACGTAGGCTCCTGCCCGGTCCTGCGCGGCCTGCTGGCCCAGGACGGCGTGCGCGTCCGTGCGGGCCATGATGACGAAGTTCGGGTCCGTACGGCCGTCGACGGCCGCCCTGAGGCGGTCGCACATTTCCTGAGCTTCGACCAGCGCCTTGCCGGGGCGGTGCCCGCAGCGCTTTGCGCCCACCTGGTCTTCGAGATGACAGCCTGCGGCACCGGCGCGGATCATCTCGGTGACGGTGCGGCCAATCATGAAGGCGCTGCCCCAGCCGGTGTCGGCGTCGACGAGGAGCGGCAGGTCCGTCGCTCCGGCAATCCGGCGCACATCCTCGCAAACGTCATTCATCGTGGTCATGGCGAGGTCGGGCATTCCGAACGACGCGTTCGCGACGCCCGCGCCTGACAGGTAAATGGCCTTGTGCCCGGCTTTCTCCGCCAACAGGGCTGTGTACGCGTTGATCGTGCCGACAATCTGTAGCGGGCGCTCGGCGGCAAGCGCGGCCCGGAAGCGTGCTCCTGCACTCATGGGTACTCCTTACGAGGGCCGCCGGATTCTGATGCTGCCTGGAATCGGCGGGGCAGCGATTCTAAACCACGCCCCTCCCCATTCCCAAATCCAGTGGGCTCAGGGAATGGTGACGACGGTGCGGCCGGTGACCTTGCCGTCGAGGTAATCCTGGAACGCGCCGGGCAAATCGTCGAACGCAATCCTGCGCTGCGCGATCCGCTCGAGGTGCCGTGGCTTGAGGTCGGTAGCGATGCGCGACCACACCTCGAGGCGCAGCGGGCGCGGCGTATCGACCGAATTGATGCCGAGCAGGCACACGGCGCGGAGGATGAACGGCAGCACGGTCGTGTGCAGTTCGTGGCTCGCGGCGAGCCCGATGCTCGCGATATTTCCGCCGTAGCCCATCGTGCGTGTAAGCCACGTGAGATAGTCGCCGCCGAGATTGTCGATTGCTCCGGCCCATTCCGCCTTTTCCATCGGCCGCTTGCCCAGATCGAGCGATTCCCGCGGAAGAATGCGCCGCGCACCGATGTCCTTCAGGTACGCTTCTTCGCCGGGTTTGCCGGTCAGCGCAACCACCTCGTAGCCGCGCCCCGCCAGCATGTCGACGGCGATACTGCCAACGCCGCCGGTGGCACCGGTGACAACGACCGGCCCGTTCTCCGGTCGCTGCCCGTTCTGCTCCATGCGATGGATTGCCAGCGCCGCGGTAAAGCCCGCGGTACCGATCTGCATCGCCTGCTCCGGGCCGATGCCGTCGGGAAGCGGGACGACCGCGTCGCTCTTCACCCTGGCGAATTCGGCGTAACCGCCGTCTACCGTTTCGCCGAGGCCGGAGCCGTTGACGAGCACGCCGGTGCCCGGCTCGAATTCGTTTGTTTTCGAACTCACCACGGTGCCCGCGAGGTCGATACCCCCGTTCAGCGGAAATTTGCGGAGGATCCGCCCGGCACCGGTGGCCGCGAGCGCATCCTTGTAGTTGATGGTCGAATGGCTCACCTTGATGACGACCTCACCCTCGCTGAGATCGTCGACCCGCATGTCCCTGAAGCCGGCGACTACCTTGCCGTCTTTTTCGTCGATACGATAAGCGCGGAATGTGTCCATCCCAGTCTCCTGATGTCAGTGCCGCCGGCGTTTCAGCCATACGTCGAGGCCTTGCGCGTTCAGGTCGACGTCGATGCCGAGCACCGCCCACATATCGTCGCTCCCGCCGGCGTAGCCGTGTTCCCGGAGCCGCTCCGCGAGATAGGCGAACATGCTTTCGCGCAGGCGGACGAGGCGCCGGTCGTCACGTTCGTGCTCGAGCGCAATGTACCGGTAAGCGTCTACGGCGGCATGCAGATCGGCGGCGAGGCGTTCGAGGTCGCCGACCCGGCTGTAATGCGTGAGGTACACGTGCCGGGGTTCACAAGCCATGACCCGGTCGTACGCCATATGCGCCGCCTCCGGGTCGAAGTCGATCGGCGTCGCAGACGGGAAGATGAACGGTCCGGCTGCCGTGTCGAGCTCGCGGTAGGAGACGCCAAAACTGTCGCCGGTGAACACGCCGCGCGAGGCGGGATCATCGAGCACGTAGTGATGACGGGCGTGACCTTCAGTGAACAGGGCCCGGAGTTCGCGGCCGTTGAGATCGAACCGCTCACCGTCGTCCGCAATATGCAGGCGTGAGCGTGGGACCGGCTGCAGGACGCCGTAGATTTCGCGGGCGCGCTGCTTGCCGTACACGGCCTCGGTGCCAGCCCAGAGTTTCGAGGGATCCTGCATGTGCGGCGCACCGCGCGGATGCACCACGCAGCGCGCATTCGGCAGGGCCTGGAGGAGCTTCCCGGCGCCGCCGGCATGATCGAGATGGACATGGGTCAGGAAAACGTAGTCGACGTCGGCCGGATCGAGATCCTTTTGCGCAAGGGCATCGAGCAGCAGGGGTACGGCGTTGTTCGCGCCGGTATCGACGAATGCCGCGCGCCCCCCTTCGACGAGCAGGTGGCTCGCATCCTGTTGCGGCCGGGCATACTCGGTATCGATCGCGAAGATGCCGCCGTCGAGGTCGAGGATGCTCGCTGCGGGCGTTGTCATCGCGTTCGCTTCAGTCCGTATCGGGAACGTCGATCGTCTCGAGGCCCTGCAAGGCCGCGTAGTAGGCGGCCAGCACCTCGACGTCTTCGTCGGTCAGCGGAGCGGCCATTTGCGTCATGACGGCATCCGTCCGCTCACCGTTGCGATACTGGTTCAATGAATGCTCGAGATAACTCTCGTGCTGCCCGGCCAGGGTCGGCCAGGCCGGGGATACGCCGATCCCGTTCTCTCCGTGGCAGGCGAGGCAGGTCGACGCACGATCGAAACCCGCAGCCGGACGGCTCCCTTCGAGCGCCTGGGGTCCGAGTGCCGCAAGGTACGCTGCCACGTCCTCTATGTCCTGGTCACTCAGGCTTTGCGCCTGCGCTGCCATGGTTTCATGCGTGCGCGTGCCGTCACGATACCCCTTCAGCGCAACCACAAGGTACGCCGCCTTCTGGCCGCCGAGCTTCGGCACCCGATAGGACGGGTAGGCGTTCCGGTAGCCGTCCACGGCATGGCAACCGAAACATGAATAGGCGATGGCCTTGCCACGGTCGGCATCCCCTTCGGCGACGGCGGACTGCGCCCCGAGAGCATAGGCAAGGAGCGCGAACGCAAGGAGGGCAGCGGTTTTCATCATTCTAACCAGTTGATATTCCACAGGGATTGTCCATGCGATCCCGCGATCCGGGCGCGCGGGAGGCGCTATGTTAGAGAGTGTTGGCAGCAAATTCCAGAGATTGCAGCGGCGACGCCGGCCGCTTTTGCTAGCATCGCAGGAGATGAGGTTCCCGGTCGCGGAGGCGCCGCAGTGAGAAAGAGCATCGTTGCCGGCCTGGTGGTGCTGGCACTCATCGTGTTGATTTCGCCCGGGATCGTCGGCTATCTGGCCGAGCGGTCGGTGGACCGGCAGGTCGAGTGGGCAGCCGATGAAAACCGGGAATTTGCGATTACGGCGACCGCGTTCGAGCGCGGCTGGTTTTCCTCGGCCGGGCGGCACCGGGTCGAGTTCGCGTCGACGCCGGCCGGTCGCGAGCTCAGGGAAGTGATGGGATTCGGTGAGGCCGACGCCGGCCCGGCACTGATTATCGATACCGAACTCGACCACGGGATCGTCCCCGTGACGTCAATGCGCCGGGAGCGTGGCTCGCTGAAGCCGGGGCTCGGCCGCGCCGAGTCGCGCCTGAGTTACGAGGCGCCGGACGGCAGCGTCACGCAACTGCCCGGCGTCGTGTATACGAACATCGGCCTGTCCGGCGCGGTGTCGTCGCGCTATTCGGTCGAACCCGGCGGCGCCGGCAATGTCACCTGGGGTGCGGCGGATCTGAAGGTCGACAGCAATGCGCGCGCGCATCGCCTCGGGATTGACGGCCGGCTTGACTCGATCGAGTTCCGTTCCGGTGAGGACACGTTCACGGCCGGCGACTTCCGTTTTGTCGGCGACATGCTCGACACGCCTTACGATTTTTACGTCGGGGACGTCGATGTCGCGGTGGGTTCCATGGCGCGCGTCGTGGGTGGCGAGCGCCTGTTTTTCGGACCGTTGACCGTGCACACCGACTCCGAGCTCGAGGAGGGCCAGGTCGACAGTAACTTTTCAATCGACATGCTGTTCGAGGACCTGCCCGGCGTGGGCGAGGTCACCTGGCAGATGCACGGTTCGCTCGGCGGCCTCGATGCCGCCGCGCTCGGCCGGGTAATAAAGGGACTCGACGAATTCCGCGACGAGGACGACCCGGCACTCATGTTCGATGCGATCGAAGGCGATTTGAAAGCCCTGATGGCCGGGGGGCTGTCCGCAGACATCGGGCAGCTCGATATAACGCTGCCGCAGGGGACGCTTGCGACCACGCTCTCGCTCGCGGTCGAAGAGACCGATCCGGACGCGTTCGCGTGGTCCGGTTTGCTGTTGTCCACCGAGGCGCGCGCGCACCTCAAGATCCCCGCGCCGCTGTTCGAGTACATCGCAAGCCTGCAGCCGGACGCCCGTTCGATGCTCGCACTTGGCTTCCTCGTACGAAGCGGCGATGACTATGAACTTGCCGCCGAGTACCGGCAGGGACTCCTCACGATCAATGGGGCGCCGATGCCGATTCCGCTGTCCACGATGTAGGCACGGACAGGTCCAGTTCCGCGGCGCGCAGGCACGCGGCACGGTTCGGCCCGATCGTCTCGAGCGCCGGTCGGGCCTCCCGGCAACGCGTCTCGGCAAACGGGCAGCGCGGGTGGAACGAGCAACCCGCGGGCGGCGCGAGAGGTGATGGGACTTCGCCACCCAGGACCGGCGCCTTGCGGCCGTCGAGTGCCGGTACTGCATCGATCAGCGCCCGCGTGTACGGGTGTCGCGGCCGCTCGAACAAAGCCGCGCAATCGGCCACCTCGACGACCCGTCCGAGGTACATCACCATCACCCGGTGACTGATCTGCCGCACGACGCCGAGATCGTGCGCGATAAATAGTATCGCGAGGCCCGTCCGGCGCTGCACGTCCGACAGCAGGGCGAGAATTTGCGTCCGCACAGTGCCGTCCAGGGCGGCGACGGCCTCGTCGCAAACGAGCACGCGGGGTTCGAGAACCAGCGCCCGTGCGATGGCTACCCGCTGTGCCTGACCGCCCGACAGTTCGTGGGCATATCGGCCAAGAATGGCGTCTTCCAGTCCGACCTGTGCGAGGAGTTCCAGGACCCGCCGCCGGCGTTCGCCTGCATCCGCCACGCCGGCCACGACGAGCGGCTCCGCGACGATGCGGGCGACGGTCATCTGCGGGTTCAGGGAAGCAACGGGATCCTGGAACACCAGTTGCAGGTCGCGCCGCGTCGCCTGCGCACGATCCCGAAGGCAACGCGGCAGGCTCTCGCCAGCAAACACTACCGTGCCGTCGTCGGCAGGTACGAGGCCCAGTATGCTGCGCACGAGGCTCGATTTGCCGCATCCCGATTCGCCCACGATTGCCAGGGTTTCGCCGCTCGAGAGCGTCAGGTCGACACTTTTCACTGCATGCAGCGTACCCTCGCCGCGCTCGTTGTACGCGCAGGACAGCGCCCTCGTCTGGAGAATCGTGTCCACCGCGACGAGCGGCGGCGGAGCCCCGAGGCCCAGGCGCGGCACCGCCGCCAGCAGCTCACGCGTGACCGGCGATGCGGGCTCGGCAAACACCGCCTGCGTTTGCCCGGTCTCGACCGCACGGCCCCGGTCGATCACGAGGACGCGGTCGCAATGGCCGGCAACGATGCCGAGGTCGTGTGTGATCAGGAGCAGGGCGGTGTCGCGGCGCAGCCGGAAGAGGAGATCGAGAATCTGCGCCTGCACGGTGACATCGAGTGCCGTCGTCGGCTCATCGGCGATGAGCAGATCGGGCTCCCCTATCAGTGCGGCCGCGAGCATCGCGCGCTGGCGCATACCGCCGGAAAGTTGATGCGGGTACGCCCGCGCCTGGCGCGCCGGATCCGGCAGCCCCACCTCGCTCAGCATGTGCACGACCCGCCCGGGCACGTCCCGGCCTTTTGCAAGTTTGTGCCGGCGCAATACGAGCCCCAGTTGCTCGCCGATCCGCAGATAGGGATTCAGTGCCTCGAGCGGATCCTGGAAGACCATCGCGATTCGGGTCGCACGCAGCGGGTTGAGCTCGCGCTCCGGCCGGCCGATGAGCTCCTGGCCCTCGAAGCGAATACTGCCGCGGAGCGTGGCCGATGCCGGCAGGAGTCCTATCAGCGCCAGGGCCGTCTGGGACTTGCCGGAGCCTGATTCGCCGACCAGGCCGAGCGATTCGCCGGCGTGGATGTCGAAGCCGATGCCGTCCACGACCGGATTACCCGCATAGGCAATCCGGAGTTCGCGGACGGAAAGGAGCGTCATATTCCACTCCTTGCGTCGAAACGGTCGCGCAACCCGTCGCCCAGGAAATTGCAGCATAGAAGAATCAGCGCAAGCAAACCGCCCGGTAACAGCAGGACCCACGGTGCGTTCTCGAGGTGGTGTACGCCGTTCGCTACGAGCGTGCCGAGGGAGGCCCTCGGTTCCTGGATACCGAGCCCGAGAAAACTGATGAAGGACTCGACGAGGATCGCCTGCGGAATCGTGAGGGTCGCGTACACGACGACGATACCGGCGAGGTTCGGCCCGATATGGCGCAGCACGATCCTGAACGGCGACGTGCCGATCAGCCGTGCCGCCAATACGAACTCCCGTTCGCGGAGCGACAGCGTCTGGCCGCGCACGATTCGCGCCATATCGAGCCAGTTCACCGCGCCGATGGCCACGAACACCAGGAAGAAGTTCCGCTCGAATACCACCATCAGCAGGATCACGAAAAAGATGAACGGCATCGCATAGAGCGTATCGACGAGACGCATCATCAGCGCATCGACGCGTCCGCCGGCGTAGCCGGCAATCGCTCCGTACAGCACGCCGATGACGACACTGACGACGCTCGCGACGATCGCGACAAGGAGGGTCACCTGTGTGCCCTGCATCGTCCGCACCAGCTGGTCACGGCCGAGGTCGTCGGTCCCGAACCAGTGCATGTCCGTCAGGCTCGGCGCAGCGAGGATGTGGCCGAAGTCGGTTCCCTCGATGCTGTTCGAACTCAAGCCAGGCAGCAGGAACGTACTCAAGGCCACGACAGCGAGTATGGCCGTACTCGTGCGCAGCATGGCATTTGCGCGCCCCGCCCTCCCTGCCCTTCTGCCGGTCACCGGCGAACCCGCGGGTCGATGACGCCGTAGACGATGTCGACGAGCAGATTCATGAGGATGACGAGGGCCGCGTACAGGATCACGATCGCGAGCACGAGCGTGTAGTCCCGGTTCAGGGAGCCGTTGACGAAGAAGCGGCCGAGGCCGGGAATGCCGAAAACCTCCTCTACGACCACCGACCCGGTCAGGATGCCGGCCACGGCGGGTCCGAGATAGGACAGCACCGGGAGCAGCGCCGGCTTCAGTGCATGGTGTCGAAGCACCCCCGCGGTACCGAGGCCCTGCCCGCGCGCCGTGCGCACGTAAGCGCTCGACAGTACGTCGATGAGGCCGGCCCGGGTCAGGCGCGCGATGTAGGCGATCTGCGGCAGCGCCAGGGCGATTACGGGCAGCACGTAACGGCCACCGCCCGCACTGCCGCTGAAGCCGGCCGGCAACCAGTTGAGCTGCACCGCGAACAGCAGGATCAGCACCGGCGCCACGACGAATACCGGCACGGAGATGCCGGTGAGCGACAGAGCCGTCACGAATCGATCGACCCAGCTGTCGCGCGCCAGCGCCGCGAGCGAACCGGCAGCGATGCCGACGGTGAGGGCCAGCAGCATGGCGAGTGCGCCGAGCGTGAGCGAGTATGGCAGCGATGCGGCAATGAGTTCGTTCACGCTGTGGTCGCGGAAACGGTAGGAAGGTCCGAAATCGCCGTGGAGAAGCCTGCCGAGGTAGCGCGTAAATTGCTTCGGAAGCGGTTCGTCGAGGCCGTAGGAGGCGCGGATATTGGCTTCGATCTCGGGCGGCAGCACCCGCTCCTCGTCGAACGGACCTCCGGGCGCGAGCCGCACCAGCAGGAACGCGAGCGCTATGACCAGGAACAGCGTGGGTATGGCCCCCAGCAACCTGCGCAGGACATAGCGCGCGAGGCTCATGCCGTTTGCTTCAATGCCCGCTTCTTCAGATGTATCAGGACGAGGGACACAGCCGAGGGCGTCATGCCCTCGAGACGCGATGCCTGCCCGAGCGTCACCGGGCGCGCAGCGGCAAGGCGCTGCCGCGCCTCGTTCGACAGGCCGTGCACCTCGGCGTAGTCGAGATTCCCGGGCAGGACCAGCGATTCCTGTTTCGCCTGCTTTGCAATGTCCCGCCGTTGTCGCTCGATGTAGCCGGCGTAGCGCGCGCGAACCTCGAGCGCGCTTGCGACCTGCTCCGCGAACTCCTGAGGCAGCGCATCCTCGACCGGCATCGCGCCGACCATTGAAAGACTCGACACCCCGGCATAGCCTAGACCGGGCCGGGCGAGCAGCTCGAGCGCCGTGGAGGCCCGCGCGAGGTCGAGCCCGGGAATCGACCGGTCGCTGTCCGTCAGCCGCCCGGGATGCACGGTCAGGGCCGCGAGCCGGCTGTCTTCCCGCGCGATGGCAGACTGCTTGCGTTCGAAATGCGCCCAGCGCAGGTCGTCGACCAGGCCGAGCCTGCGCCCGGCAGGCGTCAGGCGCTCATCGGCATTGTCCTCACGCAGCGTGAGCCGGTACTCCGCGCGGCTCGTGAACATGCGGTAAGGCTCACTGGCACCGCGCGATATGAGGTCGTCGACCAGCACGCCGATGTACGCCTCGTGGCGCGCCGGGTACCAGCCATCGAGGCCGGCGGCCTGCCGCGCCGCGTTGATGCCTGCAAGCAGCCCCTGGGCGCCGGCCTCCTCGTAGCCGGTCGTGCCGTTGATCTGCCCGGCGAAAAACAGCCCCGCGAGGTGCCGTGTTTCGAGCGTCGGCCGGAGGTCGCGCGGGTCGAAGTAGTCGTATTCGATGGCGTAACCCGGTGCCGTGATGCGGGCGTTTTCGAAGCCGCGTATGGAGCGCACGAAAGCTTCCTGTACGTCCGCCGGCAAGCTCGTCGAGATGCCGTTCGGATATACCAGGTCGGTGTCGAGACCTTCCGGCTCGACGAAAACCTGGTGCGCGTTCCGGTCCGCAAAGCGCACGACCTTGTCCTCGATCGACGGACAATAGCGCGGCCCGACGCCCTCGATCAGGCCCGTATACATAGGCGATTGGTCGAGCGCTCCGCGAATGATCTCGTGCGTCGCCTCGCTCGTGTGCGTGATGTGGCACGCCACCTGCCGCGGATGCTCGTCACGCCGTCCCAGAAAGGAGAACACCGGCACCGGGCAATCGCCGGGCTGCGCCTGCATGACCGAATAGTCGAGCGTCCGGCCGTCGAGGCGCGGCGGCGTTCCCGTCTTCAGGCGGGCGACGCGGAAAGGCATCTCTCTCAGGCGGGCGGCCAGTCGGCGCGAGGGCGCATCGCCGGCGCGGCCGCCCGGCGTCTCGGTCCGGCCGACCAGAATGCGGCCGCCGAGGAAGGTGCCGACCGTGAGCACGACCGTGTGCGTGTCGAAGCGGCGGCCATCGTCGCAGACGACGCCGGCGATTCGCTCGCCGTCGACCGCGAGGTCATCCACCATCGCCTCGACGATTTCGAGCTTCGGGTCCCGGGTAAGTTCTGCCGTGATGGCCTGCCGGTAGAGCCGCCGGTCAGCCTGCGCCCGCGTAGCCCGCACCGCCGGACCCTTGCTCGCGTTCAGTGTCCGGAACTGGATGCCCGCGCGGTCGATCGCGCGCGCCATTGCGCCGCCGAGCGCATCGATCTCCCTGCACAGATGACCCTTGCCGATGCCGCCGATCGCAGGGTTACAGCTCATCTGGCCGAGGGTGCTGATCGACTGTGTCACGAGCAAGGTGCGCGCACCCGAGCGTGCGGCGGCCAGGGCGGCCTCCGTACCGGCGTGACCGCCGCCGACCACGACGACGTCATAGGGCTTTGCAGCGGCTTTCTTCATTCGTAATGGACGGACGATTTCCGGTGTGTGAAGGCGGCGCATTTTAACGGGCGGGCGCTTTACATGCACGGTTCGAATGCCCAACATAGCCGGCTCGCTCGATAGCCCCGGACCCGCATGCCCCGTAACGGCCTGTCAATTTCGACGATGCTGATCGCGCTCGTCGCCCTGTACTGGCCGCCCGGCACCGCATCCGCCCTGGAACTCCGCGACTGCCGTATCAGCGCCGGTCCGTCCTTCCCGAGCCTCAAAGCGCGCTGCGGCACATTCCAGCGGCCGGAGAATCCCGACGATCCCGACTCGCCGATGCTCGATCTCAGGGTCGCCGTCGTGCCGGCGCTGAACCTGGAGCCGCTGCCGGATCCTGTGGTGCCGCTCTCCGGCGGACCGGGCCAGGGCGCCGTCGAGTTTTATGCCGGCTATTCCTGGGCGTTCGAACCGCTGCGCCGCGATCGCGACATCCTGCTGCTGGACCAGCGAGGCACCGGCGAATCGGCACGAATGGATTGCCCCGTGGAGGCGGAGTTCGTCGAGGGTGGCTATTCGCCCGAGGACACCGTCCGCTACACCCAGGAGTGCCTCGACGCGCTGCCTCACGACCCGCGTTTTTTCACGACCAGTCTCGCGGTGCGCGATCTCGAGGCGCTCCGCACGGTGTTGGGCTATCCGCGCCTCAATCTTTACGGCGTGTCCTACGGAAGCCGCGTGGCACAGCATTTCGCCCGCCGTTACCCGGCCTCGACGCGCACGGTCGTGCTGGATGGCGTCGTCCCGCCGCAGCTGCCCCTTGGCCCGGAAATCGCGACCGAGGCACAGGCTGCAATCGAGCGGATCTTCGCGCGCTGTGCGGAGGAGCCTGCCTGCGGCGCACGCTTCCCGGAACTTGCGGCACGCTTCGCCGAGCTGCGCGCGAAGCTCGGCGGGCAAGCCGTCCGGGTGAAGATTGCAGACCCGCTGACGGGTGAATTCAGCACCGTCTCTTTCGGTCCCTATGAGCTCGCGGCGGGCTTGCGCCTGCTCGCCTATCACGCCAACACCATCGCCATGGTCCCGCTCCTGGTCTCCGAAGCCGCGGACGGCAACTACCGGCCGCTGGTTGCCCAGTTCCAGATGACGGTGGCCGACATCGCGGCGAGCATCGCCCTCGGCATGCACAACAGCGTGATGTGTGCGGAGGACGTGCCGCATTTCGACGAGACGCTCATCGACGAGGCGTCCATTGCCGCGAGCTACATGGGCCCCATGCAGATGGATGCGCTCGAGGCCGTCTGTTCCGTCTGGCCGCGGGGGCCGGTGGATGCCGATTTTCACGAACCCCTGTCGACGGCGGCGCCCGTGCTGCTCCTGTCGGGCGACAGCGACCCGATTACCCCGCCGCGCTACGCGGACATGGCGGCCATGAACCTCATGAAGGCATGGCTCCTGACCGGGCGGAACCAGGGCCATGGCCAGCTTGCCGTTGGCTGCATGCCGAAAATCGTTGCGGAATTCGTCGAGAATGCGGGACTCGAGTCCGTCGATACGAGTTGCATGGCGACGAATTTCGTCATGCCCTTCTTCGTAGACTACGGCGGACCGGCGCCATGATCCGCGTCGAGGCCCTCCACAAGGCCTTCGGCAAGGTGCAGGCCGTCAGCGGCGTCAGTTTCGAGGCGCCGGACGGACGGATCACCGGCCTGCTCGGTCCGAACGGCGCAGGCAAGTCGACGACGCTCCGCATCCTGTACACGGTGCTCAAACCGGACGGCGGCGGCGCGTCGATCGACGGGCACGACGTGGTCAGCGAGAGCCTCGCGGCACGGCGCTGCACCGGCGCATTGCCGCACGGCGCCGGACTCTACCCGCACCTCACCGCACGGGAAAACATCGCCTATTACGCGCGGCTCTGCGGCATCGCCGGACAGGAGCTCCACGAAAAGCTCACGCGCATCATCGAGACGCTCGACATCGGCGAGTTCGCCGACCGGCGCACGAAAGGCTTCTCACAGGGCCAGCGTACGCGCGTCGCGCTCGCCCGGGCGCTGGTCCACGATCCGCAAAACGTGATACTCGACGAACCCTCCAACGGCCTGGACGTCATGGCGACACGGGCATTGCGGGAGCTGATCCTGCGACTCAAGGGCGACGGACGCTGCGTCCTGTTCTCGAGCCATGTCATGCAGGAGGTCGCGGCGCTCTGTGACGACATCGTCATCATCGCGAACGGCCGCGTCGCGGCATATGGAACGGCGGACGAGATTCGCGAACTGACCGGCTGCGCGGATCTCGAGGATGCTTTCGTCGCCGCGCTCGGACGGGTCGCCGGCGACTGATGCGCACCATCTTCACGGTCTTCGGCAAGGAAGTGCTCGATAACGTGCGCGACCGCCGCACGCTGCTGTCCGCGCTGCTCATGGGGCCGCTATTCGGACCGATCATCTTCGTTTTCCTGATCAACCTGTCCATAGAACGCTCCCTTTCGGATGTCGAGAAGACTCTCGATGTGCCGGTGATCGGCGCCGGCTACGCGCCAAACCTCGCCGCTTACATGGTGAGCAACAACCTGCGCCCGATCGACGGCCCGGGGTCCCGCGAGGCCGCGCTCGGGGCCGTCAGTGACGGAACTCATGACGTCGTCGTCCTGATTCCGCCGGATGTCGGCGAGAGGCTTCGGGCATCCTTGCCGGCGAGGATCGAGTTGATTTCCGACCGCGCCAATTCCGCGGCCGAGCGCGACGCACGGCGCGTGCGTTCTGTCCTTGACCGCTACAACCGCGAACTCGCCGCGATGCGCCTGAGCGCGCGCGGCATCAGTCCCCTGGTCGCGCAACCGTTCAACGTGGACGACATCGATGTGTCTACGCCTTCCGGCCGTTCGGGCCTGTTGCTCGGCATGATGAGTTACTTTTTCATCTTTGCGCTGCTGATGGGCGGCATGTACCTCGCGATCGACTCCACGGCCGGCGAACGCGAACGTGGCTCGCTCGAGCCGCTGCTCGCACTGCCCGTAACGCGGGAACGGCTGATCCTCGGCAAAATACTCGCCGCATGCCTGTTCATGATGTTGTCGCTTGCGCTGAGCCTCGTGGCCTTCTTCGTCGCCTTGAAGTACATGCCGCTCGAGGAACTCGGCATGACGCCGAACTTCGGCCCCGAGACCGTCGGCCAGGCGTTCCTGATCCTGCTGCCCTTCGTCCTCCTGGGTGCGGCGCTCATGACCCTCGTTGCCTCGTTCACGAAGAGCTACCGGGAAGCGCAGACCTGGCTCAGTGTCCTGATGCTGGCTCCTACCCTGCCGATCCTCGTCGTCAGCGTCCTGCAGCTTCGCCCGCGCACGGAGTTCATGTTCGTGCCGAGCCTGAGCCAGCACCTGCTGCTGGTCGACATGGTCAAGAACGAAGCATTGGACCCTGTTCATATCGCGATCTCGGTCGGCAGCACGCTCGCGATCGGCGTCCTGCTGACCTGGCTATGTGCGCGACTGTACCGCCGCGAGGCGCTCCTGGGCTGAGACCGCCGGCTGCCCGGGGCGCCGCCCGTGTCGATTGACAAAAGAAGGGCTTCGCCCAAGATGGGAGCCCGCGTGATCACGGTGCCTGACATGCCCCTCATTGCTGAACCCCGCCGCCGCAAGCTGTTGATGCTTGCGGTCGCGTGCATCATCGGCGGAGCGTTGTTGTACTGGCTGGCCTTCAGGCCCGCGTCCGTGTTGTTCGAGCGCCCCCGCGGCCCGAATGTACCGCCGGAGATCCGGCGCTTTACGCTCGTGAACGGTCTCGAGATCATCGTCTGGCCCGATCACGACATCCCGAACGTGGTTCTCTACAATTTCGTGCGGGCCGGCGGACGCAACGAGTATCCCGGCATCACGGGGCTCTCGCACTATTTCGAACACATGATGTTCAACGGCACCACGAACCTCGCGCCGGGTGAATTTGACCGGCAAATGGAGGCGGCCGGCGGCTACAACAACGCCTATACGAGCAACGACGTGACGGTGTACATGGACTGGTTCCCGCGCAGCGCGCTCGACACGATCTTCCGTCTCGAGGGCGACCGGCTCGCCAACCTGTCCTTTGACCCCGAGGTCGTCGAGAGCGAACGTGGCGTGGTGTATTCGGAGCGTCGTACCCGCGTCGACAACGACAACACCGGGCAGCTTTTCGAACAGGTGCTCGCGACGGCGTACGTCGCCCATCCGTACCAGTTCCCGGTCATCGGCTGGCCGTCGGATATCGAGTCCTGGACCCTCGATGACCTGGTGTCGTTTTTCGGAACCTATTACGCGCCGAACAACTGCACGATGGTGCTGGCAGGCGACGTGACGCCGGAAGAGGTGTACGAGCTGGCGGAGGAGTACCTCGCGCCAATCCCGAAGCAAGCACCACCCGCTGCCGTCCGCACCGTCGAACCGCCGCAGCAGGGCATGCGGCGTGTCCGCATCGAAGGCCCCGCGCAGACGCCTTTGCTGCACGTCGCTTTTCACGCGGGCCGTTCCGCGGAGCCGGGCCGGGGGCCGCTCGAAATGCTGCTTCGCATCCTCGCCGGCGGCGAATCGTCCCGGCTGCACCGGCGGCTGGTCGAGGAAGAAGCGCTCGCAATCTCGGTTGACGTCTACCTCCCGGACAGTTTCGACCCCGGCTTTGTCTATTTTTTCATGACGCTGCCCTCGGACGGCGACCCCGCCGCCGCAGAGTCGCTGTTGTTCGATCTCCTGGCGGACGTGCGCGAGTCCGGCGTCAGCGATGCCGAACTCGACAAGGCGCGCAACAGCATGCAGGCAGACTTCTGGCGCGGCATGGCGACGATCGACGGCAAAGCCGAGGCACTGGGGAACTTTGCCGTTTTCCACGGGGACTACCAGGCCCTGTTCGACTTGTCCGGCGAGCTTGCGGCGGTGACCGCCGCTGACGTTCAGGCGGCCGCCCGGGAGGTGTTACGGCCGACGAACGCGACCGTCGGCGTTTTCATGCCGGTCGAGCCGAAGGCGCTCGGGCAGTGAGGCTCCGTGTCCGGAGCGCCGCGGCGTTGCTGGTGTTCGGCATCGCGGGCCACGCGGGCGCGGAAAACGCGCTGCTCCCCCCGGCGGAGCGCAGCGAGTTGCAAAACGGCGCCGTGTTGCTGCTCATCGAAAAGCACGAGGTCCCGCTGGTCAGCGTCGAGGCAAAAATCCGCGGTGGCGCGGTTGCCGACCCGGACGGCTTGAATGGCGTCGCCAGCCTGCTTGCCGGGCTCCTGGCGAAGGGGGCCGGGGACCGCGACGCGGCGGCGTTTGCGGAGGCGATCGAATCGGTCGGGGGTGAGTTGACGGTCGAGGCCGGCCTGGAAAATATCGCGATATCGGGCGAGTTCCTGGCCAGGGATGCTGCGCTCATGGTCGGCTTGCTGGCCGACCTGCTCCGCCGGCCCGCCCTCGAAGCGGCAGAACTCGACAAGCTCCGGGATCGGGAAATCAGTTTCATCCGCGCGGCAAAGGATGCGGATCCAGGCGAGTTGATGCCGATCTACGCCCATGCGTTGGTCTTCGGCGAGCATCCCTACGGCAACCCGGTTTCAGGGGACGAGATGACGCTCGCCGCAATTACCCACGAGGACGTCGTCGAGTACTACGACGGCCACGTCGGCGCCGACCGGCTCATCCTTGCGGTGGCGGGCGACTTCGAAACAGCCTCGATGCGGGGCCTGCTCACCGAGGCTTTCGGGGATTGGGCGCCGGCTGGCATCGCGCTCGAGCCCCTACCGGAACCCGTCCCGGCGCGCGCGGGGCAGGTGCTGCTCATCGACAAACCGGGCGCCACACAGACCTACTTCTGGCTCGGCAACCTGGGTGTCGCTCGCGACTACCCGCGGCGCGCGGAACTGGATCTCGCGAATACGCTCCTCGGGGGCCGCTTCACGTCCATGCTCAATACCCGTCTTCGCGTGGAGTCGGGCCTGACTTACGGTGCGTCCTCCCATCTCCTGCAGCCCCGATTGCCGGGTACCGTGGCCATCCGCTCGTTTACGCGCACCGACGCTACCGTCGAGGCTATCGATATGGCGCTCCAGGTCCTGTCCCGCTTTCACGGTGCTCCCGCGCCCGAGGCAATCGAATCCGCGCGCCAGTACATTCTCGGCAGCTACCCGACGCGCTTCGAGACGGCAACGCAGCTAGCCGGGCAATTCGCCATGCTCGAGTTCTACGGACTCGAGCGGGACACGATCGACGATTACGGCGCCGCATTGGCCGCGGTGACGGCGGAGCCGCTGCTGCCGGTGATCGATGCGGTCTACCCGGTGCCCGAGGAACTGGTGTTCGTGATCCTGGGCGATGCCGACGTGATTCGGGGGGACGTGGCCCGGTACGGCGCCGTGACGGAGATCCCGATCACGGCACCGAGCTTCGACGCGTCGTCTTACTGAAAGAAGTAGCGGCCGCCAATGCCGTAACGGGTGACGTCTTCGTTGAACCCGATACCGCCGCCCAGTGCGAACTGCCGGTTCAGGTAATACCAGGCCTCGGCGTCGATGCCGACGAAGTCGCCGGCGTCGCCGAGATCGGAGTAGCTGATCGCGCCCGAGACCTCGACCTGCGGCAAGACGAACCAACGCACCCCGAGTGCCGTTCCGAGTCCGTCGTCGTCCAGGCTTGCTGCATTGCCGCTCGCGTCGACGTTAATGTAGGCCAGGTTGAAGTACAGGCTCATCTGGGGTGCGATGGGCGTGTGCAGCCCGCCACCGATCCACACCTGGTCGAAGTCACCGCGATCGAGATCGGCACGCGTGAAGTTCGCAAAGGTGTGCCACATGTCGCCGACTTCGATCGAGCCGTAGAGACCGTAGCCGTCACCGTCGTCATCGTCCGGGCCGGCGTCGACGTCCGTCTGGTTCCAGGTAGCCTGGATGTAGTTGTAGCTGAGTTCCTGTGCCAGCAGCGGGCTGCTGAGCGCCAGCAGCAGGACGATTGCGCATGTTCGCATTGGATGTGCCTCCCTGGTGGTGGGTTCTTGTTGCTGCGTCACAGCTTTGCTGCGGCAGGCTGTACGCAGAATGAATACGCCGTGCGGTGAGTGTGACACATGCGTTTGCTGCCGACACAACCACGTGAGCTCCACGCCCGGACCCGCGTTTTTTTCCGTACGCCCTATTTGCCGATGCAAAACTCACTGAAAATGCGGCCGATGAGTTCGTCGGAACTCACCTCGCCGGTGATCGTCCCGAGCACCTGTTGGGCAAGTCTCAGCTCCTCGGCGAGGATCTCGCCCGCGCCCTGTTCCGCAAGCGCCCGTCGGCCCGCCTCGAAATGCCCGCGCGCCCGTTCCAGCGCCGCGACGTGACGCCGCCGCGCCGTGAACGCTCCCTCCCCCAGGTTCCGGTAACCGGCCAGTTCCTTCAGCCGGGACCGCAAGGCCGCGAGGCCTGCGCCCGTTTTCGCGGACACGGCCATGCCGTCGCCGGGGACGCTGTCTACCAGGTCGATCTTGTTGTACACGTCGACGACGGGGACTCCGGCCGGCACGCCGTCGACGGCGTCCGTGGCCGGGCAGCTTGCGTCGCGAATCCACAGGACCGCGTCGGCCGTTGCCAGCGCCGCGCGTGCGCGCCGGATGCCCTCCTGTTCGACGACGCCAGGATCGTCGCGAAGTCCCGCCGTATCGACGATTTCCACCGCCAGGCCGTCGATATCGATCGTCTCGCGGAGGATGTCGCGGGTCGTGCCCGCGATTTCGGTGACGATCGCCGTCTCTTCGCCCGACAGCCGGTTCATCAGGCTCGACTTGCCGGCATTGGGCCGGCCGACGATCACGACCCGGAAGCCGTCTCTCAGCACCCGGCCGACGGTCGCGCGGTCGAGGAGATCGTCGAAAGCCGCCGTGCACGCGTTGATCCGGCGCGCCAGGGCGCGATCGGCGAGGAAGTCGATTTCCTCTTCCGGAAAGTCGATGGCCGCCTCGACGTGGACACGCAGGCTCGTGACATCTGCGACGAGACGGGAAACGGCTGCGGAGAATTCCCCGGCGAGCGAGCGCATTGCAGCACGTGCCGCCTGGGTGGTTCCGCTGCCGATGAGATCGGCGATCGCCTCGGCCTGCACGAGGTCGAGCTTGTCGTTCAGAAAAGCGCGTTTCGAAAATTCACCGGGCTCGGCCCGCCGCGCGCCGAGGGCCACCGCGGCATCCACGAGTTCTGCCTGCACGAGCGGGCTGCCGTGGCCATGCAGTTCGAGTACGTGTTCGCCGGTGAAGGACGCGGGCGCGGGGAAATACAGCGCGATGCCGTGGTCGATGAGCACGCCGCCGGGCGCCCGAAACGCCGCGAGCGTGGCGTGCCGCGGCTTCGGTAGACTGCCGAGAAGGGCGTCGGCCAGCGCAGGAACCTCCGCGCCTGACAGGCGCACGATGCCGATGCCGCCGAGGCCGGGCGGGGTCGCGGCGGCGACAATGGTATCGATCGATGAAGGCATACGATGACAGCGGGAACGAGGGAGGCACTATGCAGAATGAAAAGACGAGCGACAACCGCCGGCTCGAGGGCGATCCAAAGGAGAGCGTAGCGCGGACGCTGATCGACAGCTTCACGACCGAGCTTCAGGTGGCCACGCACCGGATGGTGGCGGACGAGCCGGCCGAAAAGGGTGGCAACGGCCTGGGCCCGTCGCCCTATGACTTCCTGGCGGCCGCGCTCGCCAGTTGCACGAGCATGACACTCAGGATGTACGCGACGCGAAAAGCCCTGCCGCTTGAATCGGTGAAGGTAAGCGTCCGTCACGACAAGGTGCACGCGGACGACTGCGCCGATTGCACGTCCGATGCCAGTCGCATCGATGAGTTCCGCCGGGTTGTCTCGCTCGCCGGCGATCTCGACCCGGACCAGCGCCAGCGCCTGCTCGAGATTGCGGACAAGTGTCCCGTGCACCGCACGCTACAGAGCGAGATCAGGATCCGCACCGTTCTCGACTGATATTCGCTTGACCGTATATATGAGTGGGCATATGTTTCGGCAATGCAGACCTGTGGCGCCTTGTTCCGCTTACTCGCGGATGACACCCGCCTGCGCGCAATTGTCCTGATGCGTGCCGAAGGCGAGCTTTGCGTTTGCGAGCTCGCTCATGCCCTCGCGGTCGTACAGCCGAAGGTGTCGCGCCACCTTGCGCTCCTGCGCGAGGCCAGGATCGTCCTGGACCGGCGCGACGGCCAGTGGGTTTACTACCGGCTGCATCCCGGCCTGCCGGCCTGGGCGGCGGGCGTCATCGACAGTGCGGCAGCCGCCGCAGGCGCTGACCCGGCCTTCAGGAAAGATGCCGAGCGGCTCGAAGGGATGTCGTCCCGTCCCGATAGCCGCCGCTGCGCATGAAAGCCGCAACCCCGGATGCGACCGTGAACCTGCTGTTTCTCTGTACCGGCAATTCCTGCCGCTCGCAGATGGCCGAAGGCTTTGCCCGGACCCTGGCCGGCGGCGCCGTAAACGCTATGTCCGCGGGAATCGAGGCGCACGGCAAGAACCCGCGAGCGATCGCCGTGATGCTCGAAGCGGGCGTCGACATTTCACAACAGGAATCGACACGGCTCGATGACGCCATGCTGGCAGCTGCCGATTACGTCGTAACCGTCTGCGGCCATGCCGACGAGCAGTGCCCGATTCTGCCGCCGGGCGTCAAAAAAGAGCACTGGCCGCTCGCGGATCCGGCCCGGGCGACGGGGAGCGATGAGGAAATCCTCGATGTTTTCCGGGCGAAACGCGACGAGATACGGAATCGGGTCGCCGACCTGCTCGAGCGCCTGGCGAGTCGATGAGATACAACCCGACTGGTGTAACTCATGACTGATCAGCCCGTCCTGACAAAACAATTGTCCTTCCTCGATCGCTACCTCACCCTGTGGATCGTCTCCGCGATGCTGCTCGGGCTCGCACTCGGATCGATCTTTGACGGACTGCCCGGTTGGCTGGACGGCCTCTCGGTCGGCACCACCAACATCCCGATCGCCGTCGGACTGATCCTCATGATGTATCCGCCCCTCGCCCGGGTGCGTTACGAGAAACTGCCGATGGTGTTCAGGGATATCCGGGTACTGAGTCTGTCGTTGATACAGAACTGGGTAATCGGCCCGCCGCTCATGTTCGCGCTCGCCGTGATTTTCCTGCGCGACTACCCCGAATACATGACTGGCCTGATCCTGATCGGGCTCGCCCGCTGCATCGCCATGGTGCTGGTGTGGAACCAGCTGGCCGGTGGCAGCGACCAGTACGCGGCCGCGCTCGTCGCGTTCAACTCGCTCTTCCAGATTCTTTTTTTCAGCGTCTATGCCTGGCTCTTCCTGACCGTTCTGCCTCCCGTTTTCGGGCTCGCGGGCAGCGTGATCGACGTCAGTTTCGCAACGATCGCCAAGGCCGTCCTGATCTATCTCGGCATCCCTTTCGCCGCCGGCTTCCTGACGCGGCTAATACTGATCGGGCGCCGTGGCGAGGAGTGGTACACGCAACGGTTCCTGCCGAAGATCTCTCCCATCACCCTGGTCGCCCTGCTGTTCACCATCGTCGCGATGTTCTCCCTGAAGGGCGACAAGGTGCTGGAGCTACCGCTGGACGTGGTGCGCATTGCGGTACCGCTCACGCTGTATTTCGTGATCATGTTCACGGTCAGTTTCTGGATGGGCCGGTTGATCCACGCCGATTATCCGCGCACGACAGCCATTGCCTTCACGGCAGCCAGCAACAACTTCGAACTGGCCATCGCCGTCGCCATCGCGGCTTTCGGCCTCGCCTCCCCCGTGGCTTTCGCGACGGTTATCGGACCACTCGTCGAAGTGCCCGTGCTGATCTCGCTGGTCTCGGTAGCGCTGTGGATGAAGACGCGCTGGTTCGGCCAGGCGGCAGAGACGAACGCCTGAGCGGCAACGCCAGGCGCATGCCGGATGACGGCGCCGGTGCGAGGAGGCGCCGGCCTAGGTCGGATCGGCCTCTTCCGCCTTGCCCTTCTTGCCCTTCCTGGGTTTCCCTTGCTTTCGTGCCACGGCTTCCGCGTGCACGACCTTGTTGATACGCCATTGCTGCAGGATCGACAGGAGTGTGTTCGTCACCCAGTACAGGACCAGCCCCGAGGGGAAGAACGCGAAAAAGCCGGTGAACATGATCGGCATGATCTGCATCACGCGCGCCTGAACCGGATCGGCCGGCGCGGGGTTCAGCTTTTGCTGGAACAGCATCGCTGCGCCCATGATCAGGGGCAGGATGAAGTATGGGTCCCTGGAGGACAGGTCGGTGATCCATAACGCGAACGGCGCCTGGCGCATCTCGACCGATTCGACCAGCACCCAGTAGAACGCCAGGAAAAACGGCATCTGGATGAGGATCGGCAGGCATCCGGCCGCCGGGTTCACCTTCTCCCGCTTGTACAGGTCCATCATCGCCTGCGACAGGGCCTGCCGGTCGTCCTTGTAACGATCCTGCAGCGCTTTCATGCGCGGTTGCAGTTCCCGCATCTTGGCCATCGAGCGGCCGCTCGTCGCCGTGAGCTTGTAGAACGCGAGCTTGATGAGGATCGTGACGATGATGATCGCCCAGCCCCAGTTGCCGACGAAGCCGTGAATCCAGGACAGGAGCAGGAACATCGGCGCCGAGAGCAGCGTCAGCCAGCCGTAATCGACGGTCAGTTCAAGTTTCGGATGGAGTTCCTCGAGCTGGTCCTGCAGTTTCGGGCCGACGAACAACTGGCGTTCGAACAGGCCGGTCTCACCCGGTGCGACGGCTTCGCGCGTGCCGATTGCGCTCGCCGTCAGGTGCTTCTCGTCCGCCTTCACCTGGAACACGTTTTCGGTGGTCCCGACCGGCACGATCGCCGTCAGGAAGTGGTGCTGGATTGCCGCCACCCAGCCGTCCTCGCTGTTGAAGCTCGCGGGCCCATCCTCCAGGAGGTCGTCACGTTCGAGCTTTTCCGCCTTCTCGCCGGTGTAGATCTGCGGACCGTCGAATGAATACGAATCGATATCGAACATCGAGCGTTCCGGCTCGAAGAAGCGGCGGATGACCTGGGTGACCTGGTCGCCGCGCCATGCCGCGTCGCTGCCATTCTGGACGACATGCTGCAGGCGGATCGCGTATTCGCCCGGACGGAACACGAAACGCTTTTCCACGACGATGCCGCCGGGACCGGTCCAGGTGAGCGGCACGACCAGTTCGTCCGCGCCGTTCAGCGAATAGTCGGTCGCTGCCGTTGTGTACACGGCATCTGCGCCGGGAGCGGTGTCCGGCGCCTCGCTTGCCCGCAGCCAGGAGCGGATCAGCCCCAGGTTCGCGCTACTGGAATCGAGCAGCACGATCTTTTCGTCCGGCCGGTCTTTTTCCACCGGGTACTCCAGCATCTCCGCATGCCGGATCGTGCCCCCGCGGGTGTCGATTCGGAGCAGGAATACGTCGGTGCGAACGGTAATAAGCGCGGACGCCGCCTCATCGGGTGCCGGCGGCGACTCGGCAGAGTCCGGCGATGCCGCATCGATCGAAGGAAGGTCACCGGGTTCGACGGACAGATCGCCGAGATCATCCGACGCGTCGAGAGCGGGTTCCTCGACAGCCGTGTCGGCCGTGGGCGGCGCCGGCGGCGTTGCGTAATCCTGCATCCATGCCTGCCAGGTCATGAAAGCGAGGAATGCGAACAGGCCCCAGGTGATCAGTCTCTGATTGTCCATCCCTATCGATTCCCGCTGGCCCCTGTCGGGCGGCAACGCTGCCAGTGCTGATCGAGGCTTTCGAACAACACCGGGTTGGGTGCCTGCGCTGTCGCCGGCTGGTTCAGAACGACGATGTCCAGACCGGCGAGCCGTGTGCCCTGATGCCGAAACGATTCCCGGATGATGCGCTTGATCCGATTACGGTCCGTGGCTTTCTTGCAGTGCTTTTTCGAGATGGCGAGACCCAGCCGCGCGATCTCGCGATCATTGTCCCGGTACAGGACCGTGAACAGCCGGTCGCGGCTTCGCGCCGCCTTGTCGAACACGCGCGCAAACGAACGAGCATCCAGCAGCCGGTGTTGTAGCGGAAACCGGCAGGAGCTCGTCCGTTCCAAGTTGTTGCAGGTTGCCGGGGCGACGACCGAACGGGTTACGGCGTCAGCTTTGCGCGGCCTTTGGCACGACGGCGCTTGAGTACGAGGCGGCCGCCCTTGGTCGCCATACGGGCACGAAAGCCGTGCGTGCGTGCGCGCTTCAAAGTGCTGGGCTGGAACGTACGTTTCATGAGCCTGTACCTGGATCAGCGGGCGGGCAAAAAGACCCGGCCGAACAAAGGGCGGCAAGGGTACGCGGGCCACTTCCGGGTGTCAATAGAGGTCCTTCCGGAGCGTGGTTTTAGCCGGTTTTTTCAGTGCCGGAGTGGCGTGTGGCAGGCATTGGCAAAGGGGTATAGACTGCCCGATCTTTCCGCGCCACATTCAGAAAAAATACGCCTGATGGGGAACTCGTTGCCGGCTGAAACGACGCTCTGGGATCGTTGCGTCCGTCTTTTGCAGGCGGAGCTTCCAGAGCAACAGTTCAACACCTGGATCCGGCCATTGCAGGCTATCGAGGATGGACGCCGGCTCAAGCTCCTCGCTCCGAACCGTTTCGTTGTCGACTGGCTGCAGCAACATTACATCGAGCGCATTCTCGAGATCATCGACTCTGGCAGCAGTCACGTCGAGGTCCTGGTCGAAGTGGGCTCCAGGGACAAACCGGCGCCGGTCGCCACACGCCGCGTGGCTGCGCTCGATTCGCGAGAGGCAATGCCGGCACCGGTGGCATCGCGCCTGAGTCCCACCTTCACCTTTGCGAGTTTTGTCGAGGGCAAAAGCAACCAGTTGGCTCGTGCGGCCGCAAGTCAGGTCGGGCAGAACCCGGGCAAATCCTATAATCCCTTGTTCATTTACGGCGGTGTCGGACTCGGAAAAACGCACCTGATGCACGCGGTCGGCAACACGATCGTGGAACAACAGCCGAACGCACGCGTCGCCTACGTGCATTCGGAGCGATTCGTTGGCGACATGGTCAAGGGCTTGCAGCACAACAAGATCTCGGAATTCAAACGATCGTATCGTTCGCTCGACGCGCTGCTCATCGACGATATTCAGTTTTTCGCCGGCAAAGAGCGCTCCCAGGAAGAGTTCTTTCACACCTTCAATGCCCTGCTCGAAGGGCAGCGTCAGATCGTCCTCACCTGCGACCGTTACCCCAAAGAAGTCAACGGCCTCGAGGAACGGCTGAAGTCACGTTTCGGGTGGGGGCTCACGGTGTCGATCGAGCCGCCGGAACTCGAAACCTCGGTCGCGATCCTGATGAGCAAGGCGGCCGCCGAGAATGTCGTATTGCCCGAGGAGGTGGCGTTTTTCATCGCGAAAAGGATCCGTTCGAACGTACGCGAACTGGAAGGCGCCTTGAGGCGGGTAATGGCGAATGCCCGCTTCACCGGCCGGCCGATCAGCCTCGATTTTGCCAAAGAGGCCTTGCGTGACCTGCTGGCACTCCAGGACCGGCTGGTGTCGATCGAGAATATCCAGAAAACGGTGGCGGATTACTTCAAGATCCGGGTAGCCGACCTGCTCTCGAAAAAGCGCAGTCGTTCGGTTGCGAGGCCACGCCAGTTCGCGATGGCCCTCGCAAAGGAACTTACCAATCACAGCCTCCCCGAGATCGGGGATGCATTCGGCGGCAGGGATCACACGACGGTGTTGCATGGCTGCCGGCGCATCGAGTTGTTGCGGGAAACGGAAAAGCGTGTCGATGACGACTATTTGAACCTGTTGAGAACCCTGACAGGATAGTGTGGATAAACGGTGGATAAGATCGAGGGGTTTTTTCATCCACAGGCTATGCACAGGTGACAGGCGAACGGCACAGGGTTTTGAGCTACGGCGGATCGGATATAAGCCGTTGATAGTAAAGCGATTATAAAAGTTATGCACAGGCTCATAGAGCCCTAATAACTACAAAAAGTATATATCTCCATATTTTATTAACAGGTGGAACGTATGAAATTGAGCGCTGGAAGGGACGTGCTCCTGAAGCCCTTGCAGGCAGTGATCGGGGTTGTCGAGCGGCGCCAGACGATGCCGATCCTGTCGAACATCCTGCTCGTTGCGCGAAACGGCGAGCTGTTGGTGACCGCGACGGATCTCGAAGTCGAACTCGTGGCGCGAGCAGACGTGGACGTCGAAACGGGCGGTGAAATCACGGTGTCTGGGCGCAAGCTTCTCGATATCTGCAAGGCTTTGCCCGACGGCGCGCGCATCCAGATTTCGGTCAGCGGCGAAAAGATGACGGTGCGCTCCGGCCGCAGCCGCTTCTCCCTGACGACCTTGCCGGCGGCCGAGTTTCCGTCGGTCGAAGACATCAAGTCGAGCCAGACGATCAGCGTCCCGCAGAATGCGCTGGCCGAGCTTATCGACAAGACGCATTTCTCGATGGCGCAGCAGGACGTGCGCTACTACCTGAACGGCATGCTGCTGGAAGCCGGCGGCTCGCACTTGCGGGCAGTCGCAACCGACGGCCATCGCCTGGCCCTTTGTCAGGCGGCACTCAGCGGCGTCGACCTCGCTACACAGCAGGTGATCATTCCGCGCAAGGGTGTGTTGGAATTGCGTCGGTTGCTCGGGGGTGAGGAGGACGTCGACATAGAACTCGGGGAGAATCATGTTCGTATCCAGATCGGCGGCATTCGCTTCACTTCGAAGCTGATCGATGGCAGATTCCCGGAATACGAACGAGTGATCCCTCGCGAGTCGAAGAACGAGTTGAAGGCGGACAAGGAGACCTTCCGCAGTGCACTGCAGCGCACAGCGATCCTTTCCAACGAGAAGTATCGCGGCATCCGCCTGATCATTCGCGATAGTGGCGTGGTCCTGCAGGCGCACAATCCGGAGCAGGAAGAGGCCGAGGAAGAGGTCGCGGTGGAATACAGCGGCGACGACATCGAAATCGGCTTCAACGTCAATTACCTGCTCGACGCGATCGGGGCAGTGGACGGGAACGAGGTGACCCTGTCGGTCATCGACAGCAACTCGAGCTGCCTGGTCCGGCAGCCGGGCGATGACGGCAAAAAATTCGTCGTGATGCCGATGCGGCTCTAGCCGCGGTCCCGTAGCTCGGGACAGACCACGGTGCCAATCCGCACATTCCGGGCAGAGAATTTCCGCTGTCTGCAGGACGTCGCATTAGACGCCAGCCCGGCGTACAACCTGGTCTACGGGTCCAACGCCTCGGGCAAGACCAGTTTGCTCGAGGCCGTCGCGTATCTTGGGCGCGGCAAATCCTTCCGCGGTGCGCCGGCCGCCAGCCTCATCAGGCACGGTGCGAGCGAGTTCACGCTGTTCGGGATCGTACAGCGGGAGGGCCGCGACAGCCGGCTGGGCGTTCGGAACAGCCGGGAGGGGCTGGAGGTGCGGGTGGACGGCGATTCCTCGGGGGGTGCGGCCAGCCTGGCCGAGGCCCTGCCGCTGCAGCTTATCGACCCGGAGGTCCATAACCTCGTGAGCGGGGGCCCGGAACACCGACGGCGCTACCTCGACTGGTTGGCGTTCCACGTGGAACGCGACTTCCTTGCGACGTGGCGCCGCTTCAGGCGTGCGCTGCGACAGCGGAACGCCGCTCTCAAGGCGGGCGACGGCGTGTCGGCCTGGAGCACCGAATTCGCGGAACTCGGGACGCGGGTCGACGCCATCCGTCGGTCGGTCCTGGCGAGGGCCGGCGAGAGCCTCGCACGCTACAGCGGCCAGCTGCTTGGTGCGCCCGTACGCTTCGAATATCGCCCGGGTTGGCCGAAAGACCGCTCACTCGACGCCGCAGTGACCGATGCCGGCGAACGGGATCGGCAGCAGGGCAGCAGCCAGGTTGGACCGCATCGGGCTGATGTGAGCCTCCATGTCGATGAGCGCCAGGCCCGCCGGCTGGTATCGCGGGGGCAGCAGAAGCTGCTGGCCTGTTCGATGATCCTCGCCGCGACCGACGTGGCGCAACGGGCACTGGGACGCCCTTTGTTGCTGCTGCTTGACGATCCGGCGGCCGAACTCGACCAGGATTCGCTCGAGCGCCTGATGGCCGGTGTATTCGAACTGGAGAGCCAGGTGATCGCCACCGCGCTCGATCGGCACGCACTGGCGTTTCCGACGGCGCCCGCGCTGTTCCACGTGGAACAGGGCCGCCTGACGCCCCGTTGATTTGTCGAAGACGGGCAGCCGCCCCCTCGAATCCTTGGCCGTTAGGCTAATTTCCAACTAGGTAAAATATTGTCGGTTTCCCGCACCGGACGAGGCCGTATTTCACCTGCCGGGTGCGGCGTTTTGATACAATGCGCCGGTTGTCGCCTGAGTAACCCGAATGACGAACGAAAAAACCTATACTTCCAGCAATATCAAGGTGTTAAAGGGTCTCGAGGCGGTACGCAAACGACCGGGAATGTACATCGGGGACACCGATGACGGCACCGGTCTGCATCACATGGTTTTCGAGGTCGTCGACAACTCCATCGACGAGGCGCTGGCGGGCTATTGCGACGCGATCACCGTCACCATCCATGCCGATGAATCGGTAACGATCAGTGACGACGGCCGCGGCATCCCGGTGGACCTGCACCCGGACGAAGGCCGCTCCGCAGCAGAAGTCATCATGACCGTCCTGCACGCGGGGGGAAAGTTCGACGACAACTCCTACAAGGTTTCCGGCGGCCTGCACGGTGTGGGCGTCTCGGTGGTCAACGCGCTGTCGGAGCACCTGGTCCTCACCATTTACCGCGACGATCGCATCTGGCAGCAGGAATACGTGCACGGTGAGCCGCAGGCGCCGCTGGCCGAGGTTGGCCAGACGGATCGGACGGGCACGACGATCCGTTTCAAGCCGAGTCCGAAGACGTTCACCAACATCGAGTTCAACTACGACATCCTGGCGAGGCGGCTGCGGGAGCTGTCTTTCCTGAACTCGGGCGTTCGGATCCGCCTGGTGGACGAGCGCGACGAGCAGGAAGACCTGTTCGAGTACCAGGGCGGCATCCGTGCTTTCGTCAAGCACCTGAACCGCAACAAGACGCCGATTCACGAAGCCGCCTTTCATTTCTCGACCATGCAGGACGGCGTCGGCGTCGAAGCGGCGCTGCAGTGGAATGACGGCTACCAGGAGAACATGTTCTGCTACACGAACAACATTCCCCAGCGGGACGGGGGCACGCACCTTGCGGGGTTTCGCAGCGCGCTGACCCGCACGCTGAACACCTACATCGAAAAGGAGCTGTCCGGGCGCAAGGACAAGTTCACGCCCACCGGCGACGATGCACGCGAAGGTCTCACCGCGGTGCTGTCCGTCAAGGTCTCGGACCCGAAATTCTCCTCCCAGACCAAGGACAAACTGGTTTCATCTGAAATAAAAGGCGTCGTGGAGGGTGCCATGTCGGCGCGCCTGGAGGAGTTCCTGCTCGAGCATCCCGTCGAGGCCAAGGCGATCGTCTCCAAGATCATCGACGCCGCGCGTGCCCGTGAGGCGGCGCGGAAAGCCCGCGAGATGACTCGGCGCAAGGGTGCGCTGGACATCGCGGGGCTGCCCGGCAAGCTTGCCGATTGCCAGGAAAAGGACCCGGCGCTGTCGGAACTGTTCCTCGTCGAGGGCGACTCTGCAGGCGGCTCGGCGAAGCAGGGACGGGACCGGCGTACGCAAGCCATACTGCCGCTCAAGGGCAAGATCCTGAACGTCGAGAAGGCGCGCTTCGACAAGATGCTGTCTTCGGCCGAGGTAGGCACACTGATAACGGCGCTGGGCTGCGGCATCGGGCGCGACGATTTCGATGCCGACAAGCTGCGCTACCATCGCATCATCATCATGACGGACGCCGATGTCGACGGGTCGCACATCCGCACCCTGTTACTGACGTTTTTCTACCGTCAGATGCCGGAACTCATCGAGCGCGGGCACATCTACATCGCGCAGCCGCCACTCTACAAGATCAAGCGCGGCAAGCAGGAAGTCTACGTTAAAGACGACGCGGAGCTGACGCGTTATCTCCTTACCTCCGCGCTCGACGAGGCGGCACTGCATGTCAATGCTACGGCACCGCCGCTGTCCGGCGCTGCGCTCGAAGCCCTGGCCGCGGAATACAACGCGGTCGAAAACATCATCAAGCGCCTCGCACGGCGCTATGACGACGTCGTGTTGCGAGCCATCGCCGGGCTGCCGGCCCTGACGCACGAGCAGGCAGAGGACCTCGACACCCTCGAGGGCTGGGCACGACAGCTGTCGGAGGCCTTGCCGAAGGCGGGCAGCCATCGCCAGACGAACGGCGATGCCGGTACCTATACTGCCGTGCTCGATCGCGGCAGCGAGGACGGCGAAGGCGTGCGCATCGGGGTTACCCGCATCCAGCATGGCCTCGGCACGACCCGCTATATTCCCCGGGAATTCTTCGACACCAACGAATACCGCCACATCATGGCGCTCGCACAAAAACTGGACGGCTTGCTCGATGAAGGGGCTTTCGTCCGCCGGGCTGACCGGCAGGAACCGGTAGATAGTTTCGCCGGCGCGATTAACTGGCTCATGAGCGAGGCTCGCCGCGGCCAGTCGATCCAGCGCTACAAAGGCCTGGGCGAGATGAACCCTGCGCAGTTGTGGGATACGACCGTGAACCCGGAAACGCGGCGACTGATGCAGGTGAAGATCGAAGACGGCGTGAAGGCGGACGAGATTTTTACCACGCTGATGGGCGACCAGGTCGAGCCACGCCGGGAATTCATCGAACGCAATGCGCTCACTGTGTCCAATCTGGACGTTTGATGACAGACCGCCGCAGGCTGGTTCACACGGTTTTCCTGTTCCTCCTGCCGGTCATCGTCGCGGCTTGGGACTGGTCGGTCTGGACTGCGGTTCTCGTCGTGCTCCTCATGCTTGCCTGGCGCTGGCTGATCGTCCTGTCTGGCTACGTGAGGCCGGAAAAACAGCCGAATCTCGTACTCGAGAGCACCGCTGTCAGCCATTTCGTGGAGAAAGTGCGCTGGAACATGGACCGGGCCGGCATCGAGTACGTCGAGAAGCCCGCGGGCGCGACGCTCGGCGCCTATTTTCTGGGCAGGACGGTGCCAAGGCTGCGGGTGCGTACCGGTGCCGTGCGGTCGGATATCGGCAACTCCGCCGAGATCCTGCGCTACCTCTGGGGTGCGTATGCGGCATCGGCAGGCGAGCGCGTCGCGCATCTCGAACCCACGCCCGAGCGCGTCGCGCTCGAAGCAACGCTCGATCGGCACGGCGTGAATCTTCAGGTATGGGTCTACCACCACCTCCTGGAAGACCGGGAACTGACGCTGCACGCCTGGGGTGTCGACAATCCCGAGGTGCCTTACTGGCAGCGGCTGCTGCTGCGACCGCTGTTTCCCGTACTCGCGGCGCTAATTCGCCGCTCGTTCCGGATTACGCCGACCAATTACGAGAAGGCCTGCCAGCACATCGAGCGACTGCTCGCGGAAATGGATGCAACGCTCTCCGACGGCCGTGCATCTATACTGGGCGGTGACCGGCCGAACTACACCGACTACCAGTTCGCCGCGATGAGCGGCCTCTGGCTGCAGCCCCGGAACTACGGCGGCGGCCGCGCGGACAAGGTACGGATCGAACGGAGCCGGGCCACCAGCCCGATGCGTGCGGACATCGACCGCTGGATCGAGGACTACCCTCATGCGGTGGCCTGGGTCCAGTCCCTGTACGCGGAGGAACGACCATGTATGCGATCACAAAAAGACTGAGGCCGGTGTTGCCCGCCGGAGTGGCGTTATTGGTGGGGCTATCTGCCTGCAACCTGAACCCGTTCCAGCCGGAGGAGAACGAGGCGGTACTCGACTTCATTTATGCTAATGAGCTTGAAGAAGTCGATCAGATTCGTTTCTTTCAGCAGTACACCTACACCTACGTGAACGACCAATACGTCACCATCCCGACGACCACCGGCGATTACCTCGTCGAATTCACGCGCAGCTGTCCTGAATTACGGCAAAACCGGTTTACGTCTGAAATGGTGGACTACAGGGATGATAACCGGACGCTCCGGGCCCGCTTCGACACGATTCGTGGCTGTCGCATAGGCACCATTTACGAGATCACCCAGGCCCAGGCCACCGAACTTGCCGAACTGGGCGATGCGCCCGGCGCCGACGTCTACCTCCCGGACGATGCCGGCACGGAAGGCGACGCCGAGGTCGGTCAGGAAAAAGAAACCGCGGACGAATAGCCGCCAGAGCAACGCGGAACCGTGTTTCTGTCCCGCGGTCTATGCAGCGAAACCGGCGGCGCTTGCGCCGCGATGAGAGAGGAATGGAAGTGAAGAAACATTTACTGGGTACCGCGGCATTGTGTGCACTGGCCGCCTGCGGTCAGAAGGATGATGCAGCGACGAGCGTCGAAGCGCACGAAGGGGCGGGGGAGCGGCAACTCGAATCCGGGCTGGTCCTCGAGAACATGGACAAGAGCGTCGATCCCGGTGACGACTTTTTCATGTACATGAACGGCGGATGGCTCGACCGGACCGAGATACCGGCGGACAAAGCCAGCTATGGCGGCTTCGCGATCCTGAACGACGAAGCCCAGGAACACGTCAAGTCGATCATCGAGGAATCTGCTTCGGGAGATTTCCCGGCGGGCAGCGACGAGCAGAAGGTCGGCGATCTCTACAAGTCCTACATGAACTGGGAAACACGAAATTCCCGCGCCATGGAACCGCTGGAGCCGGAACTCGAACGCATCGCGTCCATCAAGGATCACAATGATCTTGCCGTGTACTTCGCGGAGGCTGTGAAACGCGGGCTCGACGCTCCGATCGGGCTGACGCAGTTCCCCGATCTCAAGAAACCGACTCACTATGGCGTCTACGCGTTCCAGAGTGGCCTCGGACTGCCGGACCGGGAGTTCTATTTCAATACCGACGCAAAATCCGTCGAAATACGCGAAAAGTACCTCAGCCATATTGCCAGAATGTTCGAGCTCGCCGGCCTGCCGAACGGCGCGGACGCCGCACAGACGATAATGAAGCTCGAGACTCGCCTTGCTGACGAAAACATGAAAAAGGAAGACACCCGGAACTGGGCGGCCAATTACAACAAGGTGCCTTTCGACGAACTCGATGATCTGATGCCGGGCTTCAACTGGGACGGCTGGCTCGACGCCGCCGAGATCGATACCGGTGCGAATGAAGGGCTGATCGTCGTCACGACAGACTATGTCAAAGCGCTCGATGAAATCGTCTCGGATACGAGCCTCGATACCTGGAAAACCTACTTCAACTGGGTTGCCCTGAACGCCAGGTCGCAGTCGCTCAACGAGGCGCTCGACAAGGAGAACTTTGCGTTCTACGGCACGGTACTTTCCGGAACCGAGGCGCAGCTGCCGCTGTGGCGCCGCGCAGTGAACACGGTCAACGGCACGCTCGGCGAGGTCGTCGGCCGGGTTTACGTCGACAAGCATTTTCCGCCGGAGGCGAAGGAGCGTATGGACGAACTCGTAAGCAACCTGATCAAGGCTTACGAGAAGAGCATCACCGAGCTCGACTGGATGACCGACGAAACCAAAGCGCAGGCACTCGACAAGCTTTCGAAGTTCAAGCCTAAAATCGGCTACCCGGACGTGTGGCGCGAATATGAATTCACCGTCGACGCCAATGACCTCTACGGGAATCTCGAGAGGGCAATCCAGGCGGAGTATGAGCGCGAAGCGGCGCGACAGGGCGGTGAGGTCGATCGCACGGAGTGGGGCATGACGCCGCAGACGGTGAACGCCTACTACAGCCCACCAATGAACGAAATCGTATTTCCGGCCGCCATCCTGCAGCCGCCGTTCTTCAATCTTGAAGCGGACGACGCCGTCAATTACGGCGCCATCGGAGCCGTCATCGGCCACGAAATCGGGCACGGCTTTGACGATTCAGGAAGTACCTTCGACGGTGACGGCGTACTCCGTAACTGGTGGACCGATGAAGACCGAGCGGAATTCGAAAAGCGTACGGAGAAACTCGTACAACAGTACAGCGAGTTCCAGCCGTTCGACGATCTGAGCGTCAACGGCGAATACACGCTCGGCGAAAACATCGGTGACCTGGGCGGCATCAGCATCGGGCTGCTGGCTTATAAAATGTCACTCGACGGTGAGGAGCCGCCGGTGATTGACGGCTTCACGGGTGTGCAGCGCGTATTCCTGGGCTATGCCCAGGTTTGGCGCAACAAGTACCGTGATGAAGCCCTGCGGAACCTGATCCAGACGAATCCGCATGCACCGTCCATGTACCGCGCGAACGGCGCCGTGCGCAACGTGCCGGAATGGTACGAGGCCTTCAATGTCACGCCGGAGGACGCGCTTTACCTTCCGCCGGAAGAGCGGGTAAAGATCTGGTAAGCGCGAGCGGTCGGCGTACACCCACGTCGGCTGTCACCCGGCCCCGTGCGAGGCAATTGTGGACGCGCCGGTACCAGCGCTTCTGGCCGGTATCGCGGCGCACGGCCCGCCGCAGCCCTACGGGGGCGGTCGGCTGATGGCGCGGCCGAACATTTCGCCGAAAAAATCACCCTCGTTCCAAACCGGCCTCGCGTCTCGGTTGCCGGTCAGGTAGCCGATCCGCGCGTTGGTCCGGGCGAAACGAACGGCGGAGGCCCAGTCGACCGGGAGCGAGGCCTCGTCGGACGGCCGGTGGTAATCATTCGCGAGGAAGTCCCGGAACAGAGCCCCGCCGTCGACCTCCGGGTTCGAAGCGGTGAAACCCGGCACGAGAAAAATCGCCGGCACGCCCTGCCGAACTAGCGAGTACTGATCGCTCCGGATAAAGATCACTTCCTCGGGCATCGGGTCCGGCGTCACGGTGAACCCTTCCGTGTCCGCGGCGTTCTCGACGGCTGTCGCCAGGGAGGAATGCTCGGCGCCGAAGGCAATGACATCGGCAATCGCCACGAGGAACAACGGCATGTCGAGGTTGACGTTCGCGACGATCGCCTCGAGCGGTACGGTTGGGTAGTGCGCAAAATAGTCCGAACCGAGCAGTCCCTTTTCCTCTGCCGTAACCGCGAGGAACAGCACGGAGCGCCGTGGCGGATGCGCGGCGAACACGCGCGCTGTCTCCAGCATCAGCGCAATGCCGAGTGCGTTGTCGTAGGCGCCGTTGTAGATCTCGTCACCGTCGACCGGGACGCCGCGGCCGAGTCCATCGAGGTGGGCCGTGTACACGACATACTCGTCGGCGAGCGCAGGATCCGTGCCTCGCACGACACCGAGGACGTTCGGGCTGGCGATCTCTCCGTGCTCGGTATCTCGCGCGAGCGTTACCTCGAAGCCGAGCGGCACGGAGGCGACTCTGGACGCCTCGGTTGCGTCGAGAACCGCCTCGAAACTGATCGGCGTGCCCGCAAAGAAAGTTTCCGCCGCCGCTTCACTGAGCAAGGCGCCACCCTGCAATTGCGGATGGTAGTTGTCCGCGCGCCCGTCGTGGGCGAGCCAGGTCATGCCGGGTTTGGTGCCGGCCTCGGCCTCGATCCGCTCCCACGGTTGCGATGCCTGCGCATGACGGGAACGCAGGGCGATGATCCCCACTGCGCCGCGCTCGACGGCTTCCCGATACTTGGTCCGCGACGACGCGTAATAAGCGCGCTCGTTGTGGGGGAGCACAGACGGCGCATTATCGACGATCGCGACGATGCGGCCCCGGACGTCGAGTCCCTCATAATCCGAGTACCGGAAATCCGGGGCGTGGACGCCGAAACCGGCGTATACGACCTCGGCGCGCACCGATGTGTTACTGCGTACGGCGTCACCCGACATCGTGTAGTCCTTGCGGTAGCGGAGCTCACGGTCGCCGCCGTCGCGATGGGCAAGCATGCTCACACTGCCGGTATCGAGCTGGTAGCTTTGCAGGGGCACCTGCTGGTACCAGCCGTTATCGCCGCCGGGTTGCAGGCCGAGAGCCCCGAAAGTCTCCGCGACGTAGGCGGCCGCGGCATCGTAACCCGGCGTACCCGTCAGCCGGCCTTCGCGCGCGTCATCGGCGAGAAAATCGACGTGTGCCTCCAGGGTGTCCGCGGTGATTGCAGACAACGCGGTCCGTAACGGATCGAGCTCTTCTGCCGGCCCTTCGGGCTCGTTGCCACAGCCCCCGAGGGCGAATGCGATTGCCAAACCGGCAACAAGGCGACCTGTGTTCATGAAGATTCCGTGTGAGTTTGATAAACGGTACTGATCTCGCGCATGCGGGCTTCGATCCACTCCTGCACCAGGCGGTTCGTATCGCGCGGCTCGCGGTCCGCCGGGTCGACCGGCGGACCTATCACGAAGCGCACGACGCCCGGGTGCTTGATGAACGAGCGGCGCTGCCAGAGGTCGCCGGCGTTGTGCGCCACGGGCACGATCGGTACCTTTGCCGCACGGGCAAGCGCGGCGCCGCTGCTGCCGTATTTGCGTGTCTGGCCCGGCGCCATTCGCGTGCCCTCCGGAAATACCGTTACCCAGACCCCCCGTTTCAGTTTCTCCGTACCCTTGCGGACGACCTGCATTACGGCCGAAGCGCCGCCGGCACGGTTGATCGCGATCGGCTTCAACGCCAGACCGATAGCCCAGCCGAAGAATGGCGCCCAAAGTATCTCGCGCTTCACCACCCAGGCCGACCTCGGGAAGTAAGTGACCTGCCACAGCGTTTCGAGAGTCGAGGTGTGCTTGATCATGAGGACCGACGGTGTGTCCGGCACATTCTCCGCGCCCTCGACCACGATATGAATGCCGCAGAAAAATCGCGCGGCCCAGAGGGCGAGCCGGCACCACGTCACACATATGAACCAGTGAAACCGGTAGGGAGCCCAGAAACACACGATCAGAACGATGGCGAACAGGATAACGGAACAGAAACCGAAGATGTTGAACAGCAGCGAGCGCAGCGCGAGCATCGTTCAGCCCCCGCTGATCAATGCGTCCGTGGCTGCCGCAAGGTCGTCATATACCTCGACATCCACGAACGCTTCCGGCAACCGGGTTTCGGTCTGCGCACCGTTACCGGTACGGACCAGGATAGGCCGTGCGCCGGCTGCGACCGCCGCCTCGAGGTCGCGCAGCGAGTCGCCGATTACGGGTACGCCGCGAAGGTCCCTGTCGTAGTGCCGCGCGAGTTCCTGCAGCATGCCGGGTTTCGGCTTGCGGCAGTCGCAGCCGTCGTCGGGACCATGCGGGCAGAAAACGATCTTGTCGATGACGCCCCCGGCCTGCGCGACCAGCGTCCGCAGCTTGCCATGCATGGCCTCAAGTGCCGGCTCGTCGAACAGTCCGCGACTGAGGCCCGATTGATTCGAGGCAACCGCTACGATATAGCCCGCGCGGCAAAGCCGGCCGATTGCCTCGATGCTGCCCGGCAGCGGCAGCCATTCGTCCGCGCACTTTACGTACCCGGGCGAGTCGCGGTTGATCACGCCGTCGCGATCGAGAATTACCAGTGGAACCGGACCCGTGCGCATTCGTTAATCAATCGCGAGTCGAGATATGTCCGCGACGCGGAGGAACAGTTCGCGCACGTCGCCGAGGAGCGCCAGGCGGTTAGCACGAAGGCGCTCGTCCTCCGCCATCACGAGCACCTCATCGAAGAACCGGTCGATGGGCGCTTTGAGACGCGCGAGGCGACGCAGTAACACGGTGTAGTTGCGTTGTTCGAGGAGCGGTGCGGCGTCTTCGGCGGCGGACAGGACGGCCGCGTGCAGATCCGACTCGGCCTTATCCTCGAACAGCGCCGGATCGACGCACCCGGCCGCTTGCTCCTCGCCCCCCTCGGACTTCCTCAGGATATTGCCGATGCGCTTGTTGGCACTTGCAAGGCTCGATGCTTCATCGAGTCCGGCGAATGCACGGACGGCAGCCAGCCGGGCGGCGAAATCCAGCACCGATCGCGGCTCGCGTGCGAGTACGGCGTCGAAGGTTTCCGTGCTGAGTCCGGCGTCCTGATCAATGAGCCAGCTGCGCAGCCGCTCCGTGATGAACCCGTAAATGTCGGCCGCGAGGCTGTCCGCGTCGGCGAGCGCGGCCGGCTGGGCGGCGACGGCGCGCCGTATCGCAGCCTTCAGGTCGATATCGAGGCGGCACCCGGCGAGAATGCGGACGATGCCGAGCGCGGCACGCCTGAGCGCGAAGGGATCGCGGTTGCCGCCCGGCCGTTTGCCGAGCGCGAAAATGCCGGCGATCGTCTCGAGCTTATCCGCCACGGAAAGGACCTGGCCGTCGATAGTCGCAGGCAGTGCATCGCCCGCAAAGCGCGGCTGGTAATGCTCGCCTATCGCCGATGCGACGGCTTCCGGCTCGCCGTCGGCTCGTGCGTAGTAGCGTCCCATCGTGCCCTGCAGTTCCGGAAATTCGCCGACCATGCCGGTCAAAAGGTCGCATTTGGCAAGCAGGGCGGCGCGTTGCACCGTAGCCGGCGCCAGCCCGAGTTCCGTGGCCATTGCGGCAGCGAGCGTCGCGACCCGCTCCGACTTGTCGTACAGGCTGCCGAGCCCGTGCTGGTAGACGACGGCTTTCAGCGCAGCCTGGCGCGAGTCCAGGCTCGAGCGCCTGTCGTTGTCCCAGAAAAACGCCGCGTCCGCGAGGCGCGGGCGAATCACGCGTTCGTTGCCGTCGCGGACCTGCACGGGATCTTTGCTTTCGAGATTTGCGACTGTCACGAAGCGCGGCAAAAGCCGCCCCGACCCATCGTCGACTGGGAAATAGCGCTGGTGGCCGGTCAGGGTCGAGATGACGACTTCGCGCGGCAGGGCGAGAAAGCGCTCCTCGAATACGCCGACGATCGGGACCGGCCACTCCACCAGCGCTGCAACTTCATCGAACAGCGCCTCCGCGTCCACAACGGTTCCACCTGCTTCCGCCGCTGCCGCCTCGACACCCTGCCGAATACGGCGCCGACGCTCGTCGAAATCGACGACGACCCGTCCTTCGGACTCGAGCAGAGCCGGATAGGCGGCGGGCTCGGGTATGGCCAGCTCCCGGTCGGCGTGAAAGCGGTGCCCGCGGGTAATCCTGCCGGCGGGGAGGCCCATGACCGTTCCAGGAAGGACCGCATCGCCGTGCAGCATCAGCACCCAGTGCACCGGCCGGACAAATTCGGTTTCACCGGCACCCCAGCGCATGCGCCGGGGGATCGGCAGCGCAGCCAGCGCATTCTCGACGAGCCGGGGCATCAGGTCGGCGGCCGTGCGGCCGGGTTCCGTGAGATCGCAGGCAAGCCATTCGCCCTTTTCGCTCCGGCTGCGCCGAAGTGCGGAGACGTCGACCCCGCATTTCCGCGCGAACGCGAGTGCTGGTGGCTTCGGCTTGCCGGCGGCGTCGAACGCGACGGCTACCGGCGGTCCTTTCCGTTCGGTCGTACGGTCTTCCTGTGCGATGGCCAGCTTCTCTATCCCAACCGCGAGCCGGCGCGGGCTGGCGTAGGCGTGCACGGCCGCGTGGTCGAGACGGGCCTCGCGGAGTTCACGGACCAGGTTTCCGGCAAACGCATCCATCAGGGCCCGCAATGCCTTCGGCGGCAGTTCCTCCGTGCCGAGCTCGACCAGGAAGTCTGCCGAGTTCATGCGCGCGCTCCGGCAGCACGCACCGTGTCGACCATGGGGAAGCCGAGTGCTTCACGGCTTTTGAAGTAGGCTTCGGCGATCGCCCGGGCCATCGTTCGCACGCGCAGGATGTAGCGCTGACGTTCGCTGACGGAGATCGCCTGCCGGGCATCGAGCAGGTTGAACAGGTGCGAGGCTTCGAGCATCCGTTCGTAAGCCGGCAGGGCGAGAGAAAGCGGAATCAGTCTTTCGACTTCATGCTCGGCGTGGTCGAAGGCACGACACAGCGCCTCGACGTCCGCGACCTCGAAGTTGTACCTCGACTGTTCGACTTCGTTCTGGTGGTAGACGTCGCCGTAGGTGATCCGGCCGAGCGGACCGTCGGTCCAGACGATGTCGAAAATGCTCTCGACGCTCTGCAGGTACATCGCGAGGCGCTCGAGCCCATAGGTGATCTCACCCGTGACCGGGCGGCACTCCAGGCCACCCACCTGCTGGAAATAAGTGAACTGTGTGACTTCCATCCCGTTCAGCCAAACCTCCCAGCCGAGTCCCCAGGCTCCGAGCGTCGGCGATTCCCAGTTGTCCTCGACGAAACGGATGTCGTGCACGAGGAGGTCGACGCCAATGGCACGCAGGGAGTCGAGGTACAGGTTCTGGATGTCCTCGGGGGACGGCTTGATGACGACCTGGTACTGGTAGTAATGCTGCAGGCGAAACGGGTTGTCGCCGTAGCGGCCATCGGTCGGCCTCCGCGACGGCTGCACGTACGCGGCGCTCCAGGGCTCGGGCCCGATGGCTCTGAGGAAGGTGGCCGGGTGAAACGTGCCGGCGCCCATTTCCTTGTCGTAGGGTTGCAGGATAACGCAACCCTTCGCGGCCCAGAACTCCTGGAGACGCAGGATGAGGTCCTGGAAACTGAGGCGCCCCGGCGCCGCGTCGCTCTTCATCGCGGGAAGTCTACCGTGTCATCTGCAAAAAGCCGCGGATTATAGTAGGAGCGGCTGCGAGCCGCGACCGGTTCACGGCAAATCCGGGCGGCGTTCCATTCGCGGGCGACGCCCGCTCCAACACGCGGTGACTGTCGCTGCCCGCGACCCGATTATCGTTCTGCAGTTGGCCGCCTCCGGTTGGTGGGCGAAAACGCCATTCGTCGGCTAAGCACCAGAACAGTGCGTTTGCATGAGCAAATGCACTACTATAGTGCCGACAGGATCACACCGCACCAGCCAAAGTCAATAACATCAGTTAGTTACGCAAAGCACCATTTTGGCACTGAAACTGCACCTACTGCCTGCCCAGGACCCGCGTCGGGGCGGGTCGACACTTATGCCATCAACTCGGAGGAAAGCACATGAAGCCCGCAGAGGTACTCGCCCTCATCAAGGAAAAGGAGGTCAGGTTCGTCGATTTCCGTTTCACGGACACGAAAGGAAAGGAGCAACACGTCAGCGTTCCGTCACGTACGGTCAACGAGGACATCTTCGAGGACGGCAAGATGTTCGACGGCTCGTCCATTGCGGGCTGGAAAGGCATCAACGAGTCCGACATGATCCTGATGCCCGACCCGTCGACGGCGGTGATCGACCTCTTTTCCGAGGAAACCACGCTGAACCTGCGCTGCAATGTCGTCGAGCCATCGACCATGCAGGGCTACGATCGCTGCCCCCGCTCGCTGGCGGAACGCGCCGAGGCCTACCTCAAATCCACGGGAATCGCCGATACCGCTTACTTCGGACCGGAGAACGAGTTCTTCGTATTCGACAACGTGTCCTGGGACGACTCGATGAACGGCGCGTTCTACAAGGTGGATTCGGATGAAGGCGCATGGAATCGAGGTCGCAGCAGCGACGACGCGAACACCGGCCACCGCCCGACCGTCAAAGGCGGCTACTTCCCGGTGCCCCCGGTGGACTCATTGCACGACCTGCGGTCGGCGATGTGCCTTGCCCTCGATGACATGGGCGTCGAAACCGAAGTCCATCACCATGAAGTTGCAACGGCGGGCCAGTGCGAGATCGGAGCGCTGTTCAACACCCTCGTGAAGAAGTCGGACGAGGTGCAGATCCTGAAGTACGTGATCCACAACGTGGCTCACGCCTATGGCAAGACGGCAACGTTCATGCCGAAGCCGCTCGTCAACGACAATGGCAATGGCATGCATGTGCACCAGTCATTGGCCAAAGGCGGCAAGAACTTGTTCTCGGGAGACGAATACGGCGGCCTGTCCGAAACGGCGCTATTCTACATTGGCGGCATCATCAAGCACGCGAAGGCTTTGAACGGGTTTACGAACCCGGCAACGAACAGCTACAAGCGCCTCGTGCCCGGATTCGAGGCCCCGACGATTCTCGCGTACTCTGCCCGAAACCGTTCGGCATCCATTCGAATCCCGTACGTGTCCAATCCGAAAGCGCGCCGTATCGAGGTGCGATTCCCGGACTCGATGGCAAATCCATACCTGGCATTTTCAGCGATGCTGCTGGCGGGACTTGACGGTATCCAGAACAAGATCCATCCCGGCGACGCAATGGACAAGGATCTTTACGATCTGCCGCCCGAAGAAGAGAAGAAGCTCAACATGGTTGCGTTCTCGCTGGAGGAAGCACTGAACAATCTGGACAAGGACCGGGCTTTCCTGAAGGCCGGCGACGTGTTCACGGATGACCTCATCGATGCATACATCGAACTCAAGATGCAAAACGTCACGCGCCTCAGGATGACGACGCATCCGGTCGAATTCGACATGTATTACAGCCTTTAGTCGCAAAACTGTGAACTGGGCGGCGTTTTTCGCCGCCCGGTCACTGGCTCGGAGCCGCCCCCCGTTGCTATGCTAAACAAATGGACAAATGGCCGACTTTCCTCCTCGCCGCGGTACTCGCGGCTGGGTCGCTCGTGGCCGACGCAATGGCCGACGCGTACCGCTGGGTGGACAGCGATGGTGTCGTGCACTATTCCGATCGTCCGGAACCCGGTGCGGAACAGATCGCGCTCCCGGAGGCGAACACCACCAATGTTCGCAAATATTCAAGCGGCGGTGCTGCGTCACCGTCCGAGCAAACGGGTGCTGACGGCAGCCGATACGAAAGCCTTGCGATCAGTTCGCCGGCCGCAGAAGAAACGCTATGGAATATCGAGGGCGTTCTGAGCGTGACGCTGGCGCTGAGCCCCGGCCTGAAGCCGGGGCACCAGGTGCGGGTGTACTTCGACGGCAGCCCGAGGATGGTCGGCGGCACGAGCTTCCAGCTGCAGGAAGTGTGGCGCGGCGTGCACAATATCCAGGCGGAAGTTCTGGACGAGACGGGCAAGCTCATGATCCGCAGCCAGCCCAACCGCTTCTACGTGCAGCAGAACACGGTAAAACGCTAGACCGGGGCACTGGAGGCGGGCGCTCGTCGTCGGACGGCGGCAGTATCCTCGACCGCGAAGCGCGCAATATACTCGACAGCCTGAGTTGCGGCGTCATCCTGCTCGACCGTGCGCTGTTGATCGTCGCTTTGAATCCGGCGGCCGAAAATCTCCTTGGTATCAGCGAGAAGCGTGCGTCCGGCGAGTCGCTCCTCAAACTCGTCGGCGACGAGCCGGAGTTCGAAGACATACTGGCGCGCGTCATCAGAACCGGTGACCACTACGCCAACGAACTGACGCTCCCCAGGACCGAAGTGCATGCCGATGAGCGAATCATCGACTGCCGCGTGTCCCCTGTCACGTCAGGGCGTGCCGCGGTGCTGGTGGAAATGACGGACGTGACCCGCCGCTCCCGGATCACCCGCGAAAATGCGCTGCTCATCCAACACGGCGCAGGCCGGCAAATGATCCGGCAGCTCGCGCACGAGATAAAGAATCCCCTCGGCGGCATCCGTGGTGCAGCGCAGCTCCTGGCGAGGCAGCTCGAGTCTGCCGACCTCAGGGAATACACGGATGTCGTAATCAGCGAAACCGACCGGCTTGCCGGCCTGGTCGACACGCTGCTTGGGCCCGGGGGTCCGCCCCGCAAGGAGCCGCAAAACGTGCACGAGCTGCTCGAGTACGTCGTCCGGATCATCAGTGCGGAAAAACATCGGGCGCTGACAATCCGCCGCGACTACGATCCCGGGCTCCCGGACATCAGCCTCGACCGCGACCAGATGGTCCAGGCGCTGCTCAATATCGTGCAAAACGCCGCCGTGGCACTCGAGGGCCACGGCACGATAACGCTGCGTACGCGCGCGACGACGAATTTTACGATTGGCGAAACCCGTCATCGGGTCATTGCGAGCATCGATATCGAGGATGACGGTCCGGGAATCCCCCGCGACCTGCAGGACTCGGTCTTCTACCCGCTGGTAACCAGCCGGCCCGAAGGGACGGGGCTCGGGCTGCCAGCCGCCCAGGAACTCATCAGCCGACACGGAGGCCTCATTGAATTCGAAAGCCGCCCGGGACAAACCGTATTTTCCATCCGCCTTCCGATCGACCAACAGGAGTTCCTGGCCCATGAACGCCGGTGAGCCGGAAGTCTGGGTCGTCGACGACGACCAGTCGGTACGCTGGGTGCTCGAAAAGGCGTTGCGCCAGGCAGGAATGGGCTCGAGAAGTTTCGAGCGGGCCGAGCACCTGCTCGAAGCCATCGAGCACAGCGAACCCGACGTACTGATCACCGACGTCCGGATGCCGGGGATGAGCGGCATCGCGCTGCTGGATCGACTGCGGGATACATGCCCGTCGCTGCCGATCATCGTGATAACTGCGCACTCCGATCTCGACAACGCGGTTGCGGCCTACAAGGGAGGCGCGTTCGAGTACCTGCCGAAGCCCTTCGACATCGACGAGGCCATCGAGCTCGTACTGAAAGCTGCTCGTGCGAATGGCGGTGACGTGCCCCCGGCCGGGCCGGCCGCCGCAGGCATGTCGGCCCTGATCGGGCAGGCGCCGGCAATGCAGGAAGTTTTCCGCTCGATCGGCCGGCTCGCCGGCTCGAGTATGACCGTGCTGATCACCGGCGAATCCGGCACCGGCAAGGAACTCGTAGCGCGTGCACTGCACGAACACAGCCCGCGCGCGGACAGGCCGTTCATTGCGCTCAATACGTCGGCAATAGCCTCCGAGCTTCTGGAGTCGGAGCTGTTCGGACATGAAAAAGGGGCATTCACCGGCGCCGATACGAAACGCATCGGACGCTTCGAACAGGCGAACGGCGGTACGCTGTTCCTGGACGAAATCGGCGACATGTCGCCGGTATTGCAGACGCGCCTGCTTCGCGTACTTGCCGAGAGCGAATTCTACCGGGTGGGCGGACAGAGCTCGATCAAGGTCGACGTACGTGTGATCGCGGCGACGAACCAGGATCTCGCACGCGCGGTCCGGGAGGCGCGCTTCCGCGAAGACCTGTTCCACCGCCTCAACGTCATTCGTATTACCACGCCGCCGCTGCGGCAGCGGCGCGAAGACATCCCGCTGCTGCTGAGACACTACTTCGCCGAAGCGGCCAGCGAGCTGAACGCGCCGGTCAAGTCGATCGACAGCGATGCCATGGAATTGCTGCGTAACTATGACTGGCCCGGTAACGTGCGCCAGGTCGTGAACGCGGCCCGGCGGCTCACGGTGACGGCGCCGGGCAGCGTGATCACGCCGCAGGATATCCCCGCCGATCTCGGCGGCCAGGACGTCCACGTGAAGGCCGTGCAGGACTGGACCCGCAGCCTCGCTGCCTGGGCGGAGACCCAGCTTGGCGAGAACGACCAGCCGCTGCTCTTCACGGCGTTGCCGGAGTTCGAGAAAACACTCATTCGCACTGCGATGGCCCGCACCAAGGGTCATCGGCAGGCTGCGGCAAAACTGCTCGGCTGGGGCCGCAATACTCTCGCGAGAAAAATGAAGTCGCTGCACCTCGACTGATCGACGCTGCGGTCATGCGCATACGATCGCCCCAGGCTGCTGCAGTCCCGCTTGAGTGCGACGGTCACAGTGCGGCCGCATCGGGCACTGTTCTCGGTCATGGCTCGGCTTCGCTCCGCTCGCCTGCGCTTTACTTCCCTCAAACAGCGGCCGACGCGGCCGCCAGAACCTACGCCGGGGCATCAGGCAGCCGGGCTCCAGGCCTGTTCGACCGAACTTAAGCGCAGCGAAGCGAAGCGGAGCGAGCCATTCGCGAGAACAGACCTGGAGCCCGGCTGCCCGTCGTGCGGCAACCCGCGGGCCTTCTAGGCTGAGGCGAGGGTGCCGACCAGTTCGCGGACGGAAGCCAGGCCGTGCTCGCGCAGGTATGCCGCGATGCCTGCGTTGATCTTCGGGCAAACCAGCGGGTCGTAGAACAAAGCCGTGCCGACGCCGACTGCCGATGCGCCGGCGATGATGAATTCGATAGCGTCACGCGCATCGCAAATCCCGCCCTGGCCTATGATCGGGACGCCGTGCGCTTTCGCCACCTCGTAAACCTGCGCTACTTTCAGGAGTGCGATCGGCTTGATGGCAGGACCGGAAAGACCGCCCTGGCGGTTGCCGATCACCGGCCTGCGGCTGTGAATGTCAACAGACATACCGGTCACCGTGTTGATCACTGCGAAACCGTCGGTGCCTGCCTCGATGCAGACACGGGCGTTTTCCCGGATGTCGGTCTGGTTCGGCGACAGCTTGGTGAAGATCGGCTTGGACGTAACAGCCCGGCAGGCGGCAACCACCCGCGCGGACATCTCCGGGTCATTGCCGAACTGCACGCCGCCTTCCTTCACGTTCGGGCAGGAAATATTTATCTCGATGGCATCGATGGGCGAATCGTCGAAACGCCGCGTCACCCGTTCGTACTCTTCGATGGTCGACCCCGAGACATTGGCAAAAAAACGCGTCTCGTCGAAATCGAGGCCCGGCAGTATCCGGTCAACGACTGCGTCCACACCGGGATTCTGGAGACCGATCGCGTTCAGCATGCCCATCGGCGTCTCGTAAACGCGGTGCGGCGGGTTGCCGAGGCGTGCGTCGCCGGTGGTGCCCTTGAGGACGACGGCACCGACATCCCGGTTGGAATAGCCCACGACGCGGGTGTATTCCTCGCCGAAGCCCACACAGCCCGACAACAGGACGATCGGGGACGCCATCGACACGCCGCAAAGCTCGGTCTGGAGGGAGGAATCGGGGGCCGTCATGGGTCCGCGATTCTAACCGGGTGATTGGGAATAGAATAGCAGCAACATGTTTTCGCTCATCCTGTTCGAGCCCGAAATACCGCCGAACACCGGCAACATCATTCGGCTCTGTGCCAATACCGGTGCGGCGCTGCATCTGATCGAACCGCTCGGCTTCGAACTCGATGACGCCCGCCTGAAGCGGGCCGGTCTCGACTACCGGGAATATGCGGTGCTCCGGACGCATCCATCGCTCGAAGCCTGCCTGGCCGCAGTGGGTGAGCCGCGGGTGTTCGCGCTGAGCACGCGGGGCCGTACACGTTATGACGTCCCGCGGTACCAGCCGGATGACGCATTCCTGCTCGGGCCGGAGACCCGGGGACTGCCGCAGACGGTTCTGGAAGCATTGCCTCCGGAACAAAGGCTGCGGTTGCCGATGCGCGCGGGCAACCGCAGCCTGAACCTGTCGAACGCTGCCGCCGTGCTTCTCTACGAGGCCTGGCGCCAGCAGGACTTCGACGGGGGCTGCTAGTGTCGTGAATCAGAGGTGCGAACCTCTGACTCACGACACTATGCAGGCGGTATGTTGCTGTTCATCCTGAACAGGTTGCCGGGATCATACTGCGCCTTGACCGACTGGAGCCGCTTGTAGTTCGGGCCGTAGTTTCGCGACACCGAATCCGCACCCTCGAACTCGATGTTGTCGTAGTAGCCGCCCGTGTGCGCCTCGAGTTCCGAGAACCACTCGCGTGCCGATGTTATTGCCGACTCGTCGTCCTCTGGATCCGTCCAGCCACCGGCGACGATGATCATCGTCTCCGCATTCCTGTGCGGGAAAGCGGTGTCGAGTTCGTCCACGTCTTTCACGACGCCGCCTGCCGTGTGTGTGAAGAAAGCGAGGCGCGGATCGGGCCGGAACGAATCGAGAAGCTGCGTCACCAGTTCCGGCGAAATCGTCTTCGCCATGCCGTTCTTGGCGTAGGAACGAATACCATGAGCGAAGGTCGCGTCCTCCTGCGTCTGCATCACCATATAGTCCTGCAACTTGATACCGTCCTCCATAGGCGTACCGATAGCGCGCAGCGGGGCCATTTCTTTTTCACCCGCAGCAGGATCGCCCGCATACACGACCTCCATCGCGATGACGCTGGTGCCATCGGGCATTGTCATCATTGCGGGACCCACGTAGAGCTCATTGGAGAGTCCTGCATGCCACTCGCCGTAGAACTCGAGTACGTCGCGCGCCTCTGCGGCGGGCCAGACGATCATCCCCGACAGGACGTTGCGGTCGAAGGAATGCAGCTGGTAGTCGAAGCCGGTAACCACGCCGAAGTTGCCGCCGCCGCCCCGGAGCGCCCAGAACAAATCCGGCTCCTGCTCTGCGCTGACGTAGCGCACCTGCCCATCGGCGGTGACGATCTCCGCGCCGAGCAGGTTGTCGATCGTGAGCCCGAACTTGCGATTCAGGCGTCCGAACCCGCCGCCCAGCGTGAAGCCGCCGACGCCGGTGTGCGACACGACGCCCGCCGTGGTCACCAGGCCCTTTTCCAGCGCGGCCGTATCGAGGTTGTTGAGCAGCGCGCCGCCGCCCGCCCGCGCTTTCCGTGCCTCGCGATCCACCTCGACCCTGTTCATTTTGCCCAGATCGATCATCAGGCCGCCGTCCACAGTGGACTTGCCGGGCCAGCTGTGGCCACCGCCCTTCACCGCGAGCAGCAGGTTATTGTCCCGCGCGAATTCCACCGCCTTTACCACATCCGCGGTGCCCGCGGGCTGGACGATCACGGCCGGATACTTGTCGTGCATACCGTTCCATATCCTGCGGGCTGAATCGTAGCCGGCATGATCCGCAAGCATGACGTCGCCGGATACGGCCTCGACGAGTTCGTTGACCGCAGCCTTCTCGAGTTCGATCGCCTGCCCGTCGAGCGATACCGCGGGAATGCCCGCCTCCGCTTTTTTCGCGCATCCGCCGAGTATCGGATAAGTGGCCGCCATGACGCCGGCTGCCAGCGAGGTCCTGCAGAAATGTCGCCTGTTCATACTCGTCTCCCCTGTGTAGACACGTTGCAATTTAGCTGAAGATCGTCCGGTTCGCGATGGAGTCTGACTCTCGTTCAGCTGTGCTCCGGCCTGATTTGCCGGCGCATGAGCGTGCCGACCGCCTCGAGCGGCGCGACGCCCTCATAAAGAATCCGGTACACCTGGTGGCAGATCGGCATTTCGATGCCGAGCTTCTGCGCGACGTCGTGCACCGCCTTGGCGGCCTTCACGCCTTCGACGACCTGCCTGATCTCGGCCGCCGCCTCGGCTACCGATTTGCCGCTCGCAAGGGCGAGACCCATGCGGCGATTGCGCGACTGGTCGTCGGTGCACGTAAGCACCAGGTCGCCCATGCCCGCCAGCCCCATGAAGGTGTCCTTCTTCGCCCCGAGCGCGACGCCGAGGCGGGTCATCTCGACGAGGCCGCGCGTGACGAGGGCGACACGCGAATTTGCGCCGAAGCCGAGGCCATCCGATATGCCCGCACCGATCGCGAGGATGTTCTTTACTGCTCCGCCGACCTCGACGCCGACAATGTCGTCGGAGGTATAGGCGCGGAAATTGTCACCCGAAAGATTGGCCGCCAGCTCTTCGGCAAAGGCCGTGTCATTCGAAGCAATTGTCATCGCGGTCGGGAGACCCGCTCCGACCTCTTTCGCAAAAGTCGGACCGGACAACACGGCCATCGGCCGGTCCTCGCCCAGAACTTCGCGCGCGACCTGGTGCGGCAGTTTCCCGGTTTCAAGCTCGAATCCCTTGCTCGCCCAGCAGACCCGCGCGCCGGTGGCCAGGAACGGTTTGATCGCCGTGAGCGTCTCACGCAGGGCGTGACTGGGCACGGAAACAAGTACGTCCCGCACGCTGTCGAGACAGGCGCTCATATCCGACAGCGAGCGCAGGTTGTCCGGGAACCCGGCACCCGGCAGGTAGCGGGTGTTCATTCGTGCCTGCGCCATGGTTTGCATCTGATTCTTAGCGCGGCCCCAGAGACGGACTTCCCGGCCGCTGCGTGCGAACTGAAGCGCGAGAGCGGTGCCCCATGATCCTGCCCCGATGACGGCAAGCGGAGCCGGCAGGGCCGGCTCGCCCGCCGCCACGCCGCCCGCGCTTGCCGGCGCAGTCTCGATCAGTGGCTCTCCGCGGCCACGCCGCCGGCCTGCGCTTTTTGCGACTGCAGTTGCTGCAGGTACAGGGCATCGAAGTTGATCGGTTGCAGGATGAATTCCGGAAAGCCGCCTTTCTGAATTATGCCCGCGACAGACTCGCGCGCGTAAGGGAACAGGATATTCGGGCACAGGCTGCCGATCAGGGCGCCCATCTCCTCTTTCTTATAGCCGACGATTTCGAACAGGCCGCCCTGGTGCAGCTCGGTCAGGAACAGGGTCTTGTCGGATTCCTTTTCCTTCGCCTCGATGGTCACGGTAAGAACGACCTCGTGCAGGTTTGCCTCCAGCGCGCCGTGGGAACTGCGCAGGTTCAGGTTTATGTTCGGCTTCCAGTCCTCGCTCTGAAATACTGCCGGGGACAAAGGAGACTCGAACGAGAAATCCTTGAGATAGATCTTCAATATCGCCATACGCCTGTCGGCTCCGGCTTTTTGCTCTTCCGCCATTTAGATTCTTCCTGACTTGTGAGAGAAATCGTCCGGGCCTCAGCCCGCGATGATACGGTCCAGTTCCCCGCTCCTGTCGAGGTCGAAGAGCCGGTCATAGCCTCCGATCGACCGCTCGCCGACAAAGATCTGCGGCACCGTGCGTTGTCCGCTCAATTTTTCCATCTCCGCGCGTTGTCCGGGATCGGTGACGAGGATGTCCTCGAATTCGAGTCCCTTGCGCTTCAGCAGCATGCGCGCGGCCATACACCAGCCACAGTTGTTCGTGCCGTAGATTCTGATGCGGGCCACAGTGTCAGCCCTTGTTCTTCCGAACCTTTGTCGCCGTCGCCGTCTTTTTGCCGGTCACGACGGGCATGCCGTCCTGCGACCAGCCGCTCATACCACCCTTGAGGCCGTACGCGTGCTCGACGCCGGCCTGGCGGAGTCTCTGGGCCGCCTTCGCCGAATTCGCTCCCGCGTCGCAGACCGTCACGACCGTCCGGCCGCTCAGGTTGCCGAGTTTCGGGAGTTTGGCATCCAGTTCGTCGAAGGGCAGGTTGCGCGCGTTGACTATGTGCCCGCGATTGAAAGCCTCCACCGACCGCAGGTCGAGCACCAATGCGTCCTTGTTGATCAGCGCGACGGCGTCCGCGGGGCCGATCGACAGCACACCACTCGCCTTGCGCCGGACTTCGAAAAACAGCACCAGCAGGAAACTGGCGACGAGAGCAAGCACCAGCAACAGGTGATTGCCGGTAAATTCGACGATTTTGTCCATCTGCCGGTATCTGTCGCGCGGGGCGCGGGCCTGTGGAAAAGCGGCCATTATAGCAATACTCTCCGCCCATGAAGCCCGCCCCTCTCTTCTTGATTACGTTGCAGTTGGTCCTTCCCGCCATGGCGCCTGCCGACGAGGAGAATCTCACGCGAATCAAGGAGCAGGAACTCGAGGACGTGCGCGAGAAAATCAGCGATCTCAAGAAGAGCATGGACAAAGCGGCCCGCGACCGCGATCGCCTGACAGGCGAACTGCAGTCTGCCGAACTGGCGATCGCCGAAAAGCGCCAGACACTCGATGCGCTGGAGCGCGAACGGGCATTCACCGAGAAGCGGCGGGCCGCGCTCGATGACGACATCGCCCGCGGTGAGGCGGAACTCGAGGCCGAAACGGGTGAGCTCGCGGCGCAACTGCGGGCCGCGTATATGAGCGGCGACCAGGAACGCCTGAAATTGCTCCTGAACCAGCGGGATCCGGCCACGCTCGGGCGCCTGATGGCCTACTACAGTTACCTCAACGACTACCGCAGCGACAACATAGCGTCCGTCAGCGGCCGCATCCGGGAACTCGCTTCAATGCGCGCCGAGGTCGCGGCCGAAGAGGCGCGGCTCGGCCGCATCGCATCCGACCGCGTAGACGAGCTCGAGCGCCTGGCCGGCGCGCAGGCCGAGCGGCAGCAATTGCTTGTGACGCTCAGGCAGCGGCTCAGCGAAGAGGGCCGCGAACTCGACCGGCTCGCGGCCGAGGAAAAGGATCTCGCCCGCCTGATCGCGGAGCTCAGCAGCATACTCTCGGACTACCCGATCAGCTCCGAGGATCCGTTCGCCGAGCACAAGGGTCGGCTGACCTGGCCTGTCGCCGGCACGCTGCTGCACGACTTCGGGCAGCCGCGGGTCGGTGGCAAACTCAAGTGGAACGGCGTCGTCCTCGCAGCGCCGCGCGGGCGCGAAGTGCGCGCCGTCTACCACGGCCGCGTCGTATTTGCCGACTGGCTCGCCGGCATGGGCCTGCTCGTGATTGTCGACCACGGCGACGGCTATTTGAGTCTTTATGGATACAATGAAAGCATCCTCAAGGACGCGGGTGACTGGGTTGCACCGGGCGATGCGATCGCCACCGTGGGCGACAGCGGCGGGCAGCAGCAGGCATCGCTGTACTTCGAGATCCGGCAGGGTAAGTCACCGCTCAACACGGGCCAGTGGGTCACCCGGCAGCCCGGAGCCGGGCCCGGCTAATCGCTTGTCATAACGGCACTTTTGGCAGCCGCCGCAGGTCGAAATCCGGCGGTCGTTCGGTAGGCGCTCTCGGGGTGCTGTGCTATCGTCGGACCGGTTCGGAGAGAGGCATGACACTTAAAACACGGGCGGTACTGGTCATCGTCATCGGCGTCGTCATGGGGCTCAGCCTGAGCCTCGGCGGCGGCCTCGTGGCGGAGCGCGAGGTCCCGGCGAGTGAGCCCGATCTCGCCTGGGAACAGGCGCGACTGTTCGCAGAAGTCATGGAACGGGTGAAGCGCGACTACGTCGAGCCAATCGACGATGCGGCCCTGCTCGAGAGCGCGATCCGCGGCATGGTGGCAGACCTGGACGCACACTCGGAATACCTGGACGCCGAGGAATACCGGGACATCCGCATCAGCACGACCGGCAGCTACACGGGTGTCGGCATCGAGGTCGGCGACGTCGACGGCGAGGTACTGGTCATTACGCCTATCGCCGGTTCGCCGGCCGCACGGTCAGGGATCCGAAGCGGCGACCGCATCATTGCGGTCGACGGGCTCGCCGTCGAGCAGGATAACCTGCAGGAAACCATTCACCGCATGCGCGGCCTGCCGGGGTCCCGGGTCACCGTGACGGTTTTGCGTGACGACGAATCGATCGATCACGTCATGCGCCGCGAACTCGTTCGCGTCGCGAGCGTGCACGCTGAACTGATGCAGCCCGCGTACGGGTATATTCGCGTGAACCAGTTCAGCGAAACGACCGCCCGGGAACTGAGCCGGGCGGTGGACCGGCTCGCCGATGAAAACCGCGGTATGCTGGCCGGCCTCGTTCTCGATCTGCGCAACAACCCCGGCGGGGTGCTCGACGCCGCGGTCGACGTGGCCGACCTGTTTCTGGACGCGGGTGTCATCGTGTCGGCCGACGGACGCTCGACTGAATCCCGGTTTGAGCGGGCCGCGCACCGCGGCGACATCCTGGATGGCGCCGACATCATGGTACTCGTCAACCGGGGCTCTGCGTCGGCGTCGGAAATCGTTGCGGGCGCCCTGCAGGATCACGGCCGGGCGCTCATCGTCGGTACGGGTACCTTCGGCAAGGGACTCGTGCAAACCGTCATGCCACTGTCGAAAGGCCGGGCCATCAAGCTCACGACCTCGCGCTACTACACACCGTCCGGCGATTCGATACACGACACCGGTATCACGCCCGACGTTTTCGTGGGCGACACGCCCGGCTATCCCAACCTGAGTCTCTCGGGCAACGTCGACCGCGAGTCGGACCTGCAGCTCATTGAAGCTCTGAACCGCTTGCAACAGCGCGGGGTGATGCACAGCGCCGCGAACTAATCCCGCTGCGTCGGCGCGCGGGCGCGCCGCTGACGCTTGGAGCGGGCACCGGTGCCGTAGCGTGGCGAACCCTCGGCGCGGAGCATACTCTAAACGTCTGGATTCAAGCTTCTTCCTGGAGAACGGTTCCAACGCATGATCAAGGCAGATCGATTCAGTTTTGCGGCATTCGCTGCAATTTTCGCTACTTTTTGCGTGCATTCGGCAGAGCACGACGTCCGCGGCACGTTCGCCCGGGAGACCCTGCTGGCGCAGGCCGGGGAAACGAGCTGTCCCGAGGAGTATGCGCCAGTGTGCGGCAGTGACGGCCAGACCTACAGCAACGAATGCGTGGCGGGTCACGCGGGCGTCGCCGTCGCGCACGCAGGTATCTGTACGGCCGGGGAGGGCCAGGACGGCTGCGCGGAGACCTTCGATCCCGTGTGCGGCGCCGACGGCAACACGTACATCAATGAGTGCTTCGCGAGGAAGTCAGGCGTCCCGATTGCCGGCCTCGGGGCGTGCACTGCCATGGGCTGCCCCGGGATCGAGGAACCGGTATGCGGCATGAACGGGCGCACCTACGTGAACCGCTGCGAGGCCGATGCCCGTCGCGTGCCCGTCCAGCGCGCGAGTGCCTGTGACCTCGAGAACTGCCCGCGCGTGTTCGCGCCGGTCTGCGGCAGTGACGGCCAGACCTATGACAATGCCTGCACCGCCGAAGCTGCCGGCATCGGGAGCTACACACCCGGCATGTGCAACGTTCGGCCCTGCCCGTCGATGTTCGTACCGGTGTGCGCCGACGGCATGACTTACGGCAACGCCTGCCAGGCGGAGCGGCGCGGCAAACGCATCGAGTACGCCGGCGTGTGTGAGGACCTCGGCCGCAATTGCCCTCGTGAATATGCGCCTGTGTGCGGCCTTGACGGGGTGACCTATGACAACGACTGCCAGCTCGACAACGCGGGGGTGCAGAAAGCCTACGCCGGCGCCTGTCTCGGATCGTAGGAGCGGCGGGCAGTGCCCACTCCTACGATGCTGACACCGGCCCGGTCGAATCCCGCACGATGAGGGTCGCGGCAATTATCTCGTCGCCCTCGAGATCCTGCTGCCGCCGGGAGTGAGCGATCAGCGCCGTCGCCGCGCGCTCCGCCATTTCGGCGAATGGCTGGCGAATCGTCGTGAGCGCAGGGTAGACCTGTTGCGCCAGCGCGATGTCGTCGCAGCCCGCGACGGAGAGTTCGTCGGGGATACGGACCCCCAGGCGATCGGCGACGCGTATCACCCCTGCCGCCATGTCGTCGTTTGCAGCGAAAATAGCGGTTGGCCGGTGCCTCGTCTTCAATAGCTGCATGCCGCAGGTCTCGCCGGAGCCGAAGGAATTATCGCCGGCGATCACGAGTTCATCGGCCAGTTCGAGGCCGCTTTGAAGCAGCCCCTGCTGGTAACCGCGCCAGCGGCCTGTCACTGCCTTGTGGTTGCGATGGCCCTTGATGAAGGCAATCCGCCTGTGGCCGAGCGAGGCGAGGTAGCGGGTCATCTCGGCACTCGCCTCGCAATCGGTCGTCGCCACCGAGTAGTGCTCGCCGTTCGTCCCGCCGGGGGACAGGCGTACCAGCGGCGTTCCTGTATCGGCCACCGCACTCACGATCCTCGGCATGTTCGACAAGGGCGCTGCGATGACGATACCGGCCGGACGGAATTGTTCTATGAGCGTCCGAAGCTCGCCGCAGACGGAGCGGTTGCGGTAATTGCACGGGTGGATAAGGAGTTCATAGCTCGAAGCCTTGCATGCACTGAGCGCGCCCTGCTGCATGCGGATGACGTAACCGGCAGAGGGAATCTTGTAGGCGCTGGGGTCATCGTAGATAAGCCCTATCAGCCGGGCACGACTGCTCGCCAGGTTCCGGGCCGAGGGATTCGGGCGGTAGTTGAGCTTCGCTATGGCCTTCTGCACCTTCTCGCGCGTCGACGCATGCACGTTCGGCTCGCCGTTGACAACGCGAGACACGGTCTTGATCGACACTGCCGCGAGTCTGGCAACGTCGTTGATAGTGGCCCTGGCCATCAGCCGAAGCACGCTTTAGCTGGTTGATCGGACAGCAAATTGCCGAAGAATATTCGCAGCATTTCTGACCCCCGTGTCGTTGCTCCCACGCCCGACTGCACCTGTTGACAGCGCTGTCAGCATGGACTATAAAACGAGCTGACAGCGCTGTCAGCTTTTTCCGCGCTGCATGACAAGGGGTTGATCGTCGCCGCTCACGGCGAATGCCGCGGGCTGCGGCAAAACTCAATACTGCGGGCTGGGGGGCTCGAGCATGCGAAATCCATCTTTTTCGAAAACGCCGCTGGCTGCGGGAATCGCGCTCGCGCTGGGCGCCACCGCCAGCATGTCGGCGGCTGCGCAGAGCGCACCGGTTGAGGAAATCATCGTACGGGGCATTCGCGGCAGTCTCGAGGCCTCCATGGATCTGAAGCGGAACTCTGACGGCGTTGTCGACGCCATCAGCGCCGAAGACATCGGTGACTTCCCCGATACCAACCTCGCGGAGTCCCTGCAACGCATTACCGGGGTGTCCATCGACCGGGTCCGCGGCGAGGGTTCGCGAGTCACCGTTCGCGGCTTCGGCCCCGACTTCAACCTCGTCCTGTTGAACGGCCGGCAGATACCGACCACGAGCGGCCTCAACCGGTCCTTCGACTTCGGGAACCTGGCATCCGAGGGCATTTCCGCCGTTGAGGTCTTCAAGAGCGGCAAGGCCGATATCCCAACGGGGGGTATCGGCGCGACTATCAATATCCGTACCACCCGTCCGCTCGATCACCCCGGCCTGCAGGCCACGATTGCTGCGAGCGGCATGTACGACGACTCCAGAACCGACCTCTCGGACTCGAGCTTCACGCCCGAGATCTCGGCGCTGTTCTCGAACACCTTTGCCGACGGGAAAGTCGGTGTTTCGCTGACGGCGATCTACCAGGACCGGGAAAGTGGCGCAGGGACGGCCAGCGTCGGCGGCTGGCGATCCTTCCAGGGCAACGTCAACAATTGCTGGTGCGGCATCGGCGTCTCCGAGTGGGGCGGCATCCCGCCCTCCACCGATCCCAACCAGGAGAACCGCCCGGACGACAGCGACATCTACTCCGTTCCGCAGGTGATCGGCTACGAACTCGCAGACTACGACCGCACCCGGACCAATGGCCAGCTGACGCTGCAGTTCCGTCCGATCGAGACACTGACCGCGACCCTCGACTATACCTATGCGGAACTGGAGCTCGACCGGACGTTCAACAACCTCTCCGCCTGGTTCAACTTCGGCGGTCAGGAGACCGCGTGGACCGACGGTCCGCAGGCCTCGCCGCTCGAGTACACCGAAAACTCGGCGGGTTCGGACTTCGCCATGGGTGCCGGCCAGGATGCGTTCAGGAACGAGCTGGGTTCTTTGGGACTGAACCTGGAGTGGGAGGCGACCGATCAACTTTCGTTCCTGCTCGACTATCACAGCTCCACGGCGGAAAACGAGCCGAACAGCCAGTACGGAAACGCAGCCCAGCTCGCGATCTCGGCATTCACCCGCAACCGGACGACGGGATGGTTCGGCAGCGAGCTCCCGGTCCTCGAGCTCGGATTGTCCGACCCGCTGACGCCGGACGACATGATCGTCACCGGCAGCGTGTTCGCCCACGACCGGTCCAAGATGGAGATCGACCAGCTGCTCCTCGGCGGCAACTTTGCGTTCGACACCGGATTCGTCGAAAGCATCGACTTCGGCGTGCAGCTGACGGATGTCGACAACCGTGCGGCAAGCGCGGTCGTGCAACGCGATGCCTGGGGCGGCGTGACACAGCTCGGTGCGATTGCAGACCTGATGACGCCTGCGAACACCGGCGACGCCTTCGACGAGATTTCCGGCTCCGGCGACGAGCGGCGGCAGACGGATTTCTTTACCTTCGACATGGTCGAGCTGATCAATCGTACCGAGGCGCTGATCGCGTCCGGTGACGCCATCCTCTGGACGCCGAGTGCCGGCGACTTCGGTCCCTGCGGAACCGGCCTATGCGCCACCAATACCTTCACGGCAGACCGGCGAACCACCGAGGAGTCGCAGGCGGCATACGTGCAGGTCAACATGGGGACGGAGCTCATCGACCGGCCGGTCGACATGCGCCTCGGCGTCCGCTACGAAACGACCGACGTCACGTCGGATGCGCTTTCGCCGAATTACACGGGACTGGTGTGGACCGCCGGCAATGAACTCGGTTTGCAGTCATCGGGCTCGACCTTCAACACGCTCGAGGGTGACTACGACTACTGGCTGCCGAATTTCGACGTCTCCATGGACGTCACGGACTCGCTGGTCACTCGCATGTCGCTGAGCCGTACGCTGACGCGACCGAGCTATACCGATATACAGGGCGGCATCACGCTCAACTCGCCGGTCCGGATCGACGGCGGCACCGGTAACCGCGGCAACCCCGCGCTTCTCCCCTTCGTCTCGGACAACCTCGACCTGTCCCTCGAGTGGTATTACGCCGAGGGCAGCTACGCCTCTGTCGGCTATTTCCACAAGGACGTGGAGAACTTCATCGGCACATCCGCCGTTCTCGAAACGGCGGATGTACCGCACCCGGCGCTCGGCCCGCTCGGCGACGAGGCGCGTGCCGCAACGGGGGCCTCCGACGGCGGAACCCTGTACACCTGGATCCTGCAGAACCGCCCGGATGCCGAAGGTGTCGACGCCGTCGCCGGCACGATCGCCGGCGTAGCCGGTCGGGATCCCGCAACGCCGTTCAGTCTCTCGATTCCCGTCAACATCGAGGAAGCGACGATGGATGGCTGGGAACTCAACGTGCAGCACAACTTCGGCGAAAGCGGCTTCGGCGTGATTGCGAACGCGACGATCGTCGACGCCGATGTCGGCTACGACAACCTGAGCCTCGCACAGCAATTCGTGCTGACGGGCCTGAGCGACAGCGCCAACCTGATTGCCTTCTATGACAAGAACGGCATCGGGGTGCGGCTGGCCTACAACTGGCGTGACGACTTCTTAGGCGGCACCGGGCAGAACAACGTCGGGGCGGGCCCGCCGAGCTACACGGCCGACTATGAGCAGTGGGACCTGAGCGCCAGCTGGTGGTTCAATGACAACATGCAGTTGTTCGCGGACGTCCTGAACCTGACCAACGAAACGGCGCATGTCTACGGCCGCTCGGAACTGCAGACACTGTTCGCGGTCCAGCAGGGCACGCGCTACAACGTGGGCTTCAGGTACAAGTTCGGCGAATAATCCCCCCGCCGATCCAGGAGCTGCCTCGCTTGCCGGGGCGGCTCTTCCTGCTTTGGGCCGGGAAGCGGCCGCCAATTGCAACGCAACGGTGCTTGCTCTAACTTGAGTTCCGAGAGGCAGCGAAGCAGTGGACAATCCAACACGCAAGGTGGTGATCGTCGGCGGGGGCACGGCCGGCTGGCTGAGCGCCTGCCTGGTCGCCGCGAAGGCAAAGACCATCGACGGCGGATCGCCCGACGTCGTGCTCATCGAATCGCCCGATGTGCCGCGCATCGGCGTCGGGGAAGGCACCTGGCCCTCCATGCGCATGAGCCTGCAGGCCATCGGGCTCGATGAGGCCGACATGGTCAGGCGTTGTGACGCAAGCTTCAAGCAGGGCACGGAATTCATCGGCTGGGCGACCGGCGATAGTACCGACAGCTACTATCATCCTTTCAGCCTGCCGGCCGAATACTCACGGCTGAACCTCGCGGAGTACTGGCTAGATCTCGAATCGCGACCGGCCTTCGCCGACTTCGTGACGCCGCAGGCCCGTGTCATCGCCGCCGGCCTTGCGCCACGACAGGTGTCGATGCCGCCGTATGCCTTTGCCGTGAACTACGGCTACCACTTCGACGCCGGGCGCTTTGCCACACTCCTGCATGAACACGCGCTCACACGGCTCGGTGTGAGGTTTCTCCGCGCCAACGTCGTGGCGGCGGAATCCGCCGTGAACGGCGATATCGCGGCGGTCCTGCTGGATTCGGGCGAGCGTGTGGGCGGCGACCTGTTCGTCGACTGCAGCGGGCAGCGCTCCCTCCTCCTCGGCGGGCACTTCGACGTGCCCTTCGTGTCCGTGAAGAAGTATCTCCTGAACGATACCGCCATCGCGGTGCAGGTCCCCTGGAGCCGGAGCAACAGAGCGCTGCCGTCGGTCACCCGGGCGACGGCGGCACCGGCGGGCTGGATCTGGGACATCGGCCTGCAATCCCGCCGCGGACTGGGTTATGTCTACTCGAGTTCGCACGCAGACGATGGCGACGCGATGACAACAATCCGGGGGTACGTGGCGCGGACGGCGGCGGGAATCGACGCGGGCGAACTCGGCTTCCGGACGCTGCGCTTCGAACCCGGTTACCGCCGCGACTTCTGGGTCAACAATTGCGTCGCCGTCGGCCTCTCCGGGGGCTTCATCGAGCCGCTCGAGGCGTCCGCGCTGGCGTTGATCGAGCAGGCGGCCGGTATCATCAGCCGGCAGCTGCCGGCCAGCCGCGACATCATGGCGGTCGTGGCAAAACGCTTCAACGAAAAGATGCATTATCATTGGCAGCGCGTCGTCGAGTTCCTGAAGCTGCACTACACGATCAGCCGCCGGGATGACAGCGCCTACTGGCGGGATACGCGCAGCCTGTCGAGTTGCCCGCCGGCGCTCCAGGACAAGCTCACGCTGTGGCAGCAGCAGGCGCCGTGGCATGACGATGCGCCCCGGGTGGACGAGCTCTTCCCGTCCGCGAGCTACCAGTACGTGCTGTACGGGATGGGCTTCGAACCGGCATCGAGATCTGCGACGCGTTTTGCCGACGAGCGGGAACGGTCGCTGGCCGGCAAAGCGCTGCAGGACAATGAAACCAGGGCACGGCAACTGCTGGCCGGGCTTCCGGCAAACCGTGCACTGCTCGATACGATGACCTCGCTCGCCGGGGTCGCCTGAGGAAACCTGAACACATGGCGAACCTGGCTTTGCTGAACAACGTCGACCACAAGGAGGTCCGCGTCATCACGACGCGGGCCGCGAAGTATGGCGACAACGTGATGTTCGCCCCGACGTTCCCGGCGGAGTTCCGGAGTATCCAGGCCCATTACCCGATCCTGTTCCACCGGAATCCCGCGGGAGAAACCTGCCCCGTGGCGCTGTTCGGTTTCGAGCAGAACGAGAACCTCTTTCTCGACGAGTCGGGCTGGCACGCAGCTTACATTCCCGCCATGATCCGGCGGCAACCGTTCATGATCGGCTTCCAGAAGCCGAAAGATGCCAGCGAAACGGACCCGCTTCGGGTCCTGTCGCTCGACTTGGACCATCCGCGGATCAGTACCAGCGAGGGCCAGGCCCTGTTCCAGCCGCTCGGCGGGCGCACGCCCTATCTCGAGGAGACGGCGACACTCCTCGAGAGTATCTACGCCGGGAATGCCCACGGCAAACAGTTCGTCGGCGCGCTCGAGGCGCACGGCCTGCTCGAACAGGTGACGCTCGACATCCAGCTCGCGGACGGCTCACGGAACCAGCTGCTCGGCTTCTATGCTTTGAATGAGGAAAAGGTCCGGCAGTTGCCCGGCCTGACGCTCGAGGATTTCAGTCTGCGCGGCTTTCTTTTGCCCCTGTTCATGGTGCTCGCCTCGACACTCAACGTGCGCAAGTTGATCGAACTCAAGAACCGTCGCGTGGGCGCAAACGCATGAACACCTCACCGTCCCGGCAAGCGACAACGCACATCCTCGATGGTGTAGCGCCTGACGGCATTCCCGATAGTGTGTTTGCGTCGCCCGAGCCCGTTTTGTTGAAAGGCCTCGTGGCCGGCTGGCCGGCGGTCGAACACTGCAAGCCCTCGATGGAATCGGCCTATCGCTATCTGGCGCGTTTCTCAACGGGTGACCCGGTGACGGTTTATGTCGGCGATGGCGGCATCGACGGCCGGTTCTTCTACAACGAGGATTACACCGGTTTCAATTTTCGTGCCGGCACGGCACCGCTCAAGCAGGTGTTCCAGAAGCTCGCAGAGACAGAGAGCAGCGGGCAGCCCTCGGCAATCTACGTGGGCTCGACCCCCGTCGACCAGTGGCTGCCCGGGTTCCGCGCAGAAAACGACATCCGCCTGCCGGTCGCAAACGGCCTGGCGAGCTTCTGGCTCGGGAATCGCACCCGCATCTCGGCGCATTTCGATTTCCCGGACAATGTCGCTTGCGTCGTCGCCGGCAGGCGCCGCTTCACGCTGTTTCCGCCGGAGCAGGTGGAGAACCTGTATGTCGGGCCGATCGACCGGACGCCGTCCGGCCAGGCAATCAGCGTCGTGGACTTTTCGAACCCCGACTTCGACCGCTTCCCGAAGTTCAGGGATGCGCTCCGCGCGGCCAGAGTATTCGAGCTCGATGCCGGCGACGCGATCTTCATCCCTAGCATGTGGTGGCATCACGTCGAGTCCTTGTCGCCATTCAACCTGCTGGTGAACTACTGGTGGTGCACCTCGCCCCAGGCCATGGGTTCACCGATGACCGCGCTCATGCACGGTATTCTCGCCCTGCGTGATTTACCGCCCCGGCAGCGGGCAGCGTGGAAACACCTGTTCGAGCACTATGTCTTCGATGCCGACGCGGCGGTCTACGAACACATTCCCGCACCGGGCCGCGGGTGCCTGGCGCCGCTCGATGATGCCGGCGCCCGGCAGCTCCGCGCCGAACTCCTGAACAAGTTGAACCGGTAATCGCTGCAGAGGAATGGGTGTGCAAGGGCGCAAAATACACAAGGTCGTGATTGCAGGCGGCGGCACGGCCGGCTGGATGGTGGCGGCGTCGCTGTCGAAGCTGCTCGGCAAGACCCTCGATATCACGCTGGTCGAATCCGAACTCATCGGCACCGTGGGCGTGGGCGAGGCGACGATTCCGACGCTCCTGACGCTGCACGAGCTCCTGAAAGTCGACGAGAAGGAGTTCCTTGCCGCCGTCCAGGGCACGTTCAAGCTCGGGATCGCCTTCGAAAGCTGGCGAGATCGGGGCGAGGACTACATCCATTCGTTCGGCTGGACCGGTCAGGATTGCTGGGCCGCCGGTTTCCAGCACTTCTGGTTGAAGGGCAGGAAACTCGGTATCGCCCGCGAGTTCGGAGAGTATTGCAAGGAATGGGTAGCAGCACGGCAGAACCGCTTCGCCGTGCTGCCGAACCACCAGTTGAACTACGCCTATCACATCGATGCGTCGCGGTATGCCGTCTACCTGCGTGGGATGGCCGAGGCGCACGGCACGGTGCGCAAGGAAGGGAAGATCGATCGAGTCGATGTCGACCCGGAGAGCGGCTACATCGCGGCGCTCGAGATGGATTCCGGCGAACGGATAGAAGGCGACCTGTTCATCGACTGCACCGGCTTTCGCGGCCTGCTGATCGAGCAGACGCTGCACGTCGGCTTCGAGGACTGGACGCACTGGCTCCCGTGCAACAGCGCCGTGGCCGTGCAGACCGAAGCCGTCGGCCCGCCGATCCCGTATACGCGATCGATCGCGCGGGAAGCCGGATGGCAATGGCGAATCCCGCTGCAGCACCGCGTCGGCAACGGTCTCGTGTTCAGCACCCGCTTCTGGAGCGATGACGAGGCGATCGACGTGCTGAGCCGGAACATCGAGGGCAAGCCGCTGACCGAACCGCGCATCATCCGCTTCACCGCCGGTCAGCGGCGCAAGCACTGGCACAAGAACTGCGTGGCGATGGGCCTCGCCTCCGGCTTCATCGAGCCGCTGGAGTCGACCAGCATCCATCTCATCCAGCGAGCCGCGATCCGGCTCATGCAGCTGTTCCCCTACGACGGTATCCGGCAACCGGACGTCGACGAGTTCAACGAGCAGATGCGCTCGGAGATCGAGCACGTCCGCGATTTCATCGTACTGCACTACCACGTGACGAAGCGCACGGACTCCGCGTTCTGGCGGCACTGCCGGTCAATGGAAATTCCGGACACGCTCACGCACCGCATCGAGCTGTTCAAGCAGACCGGCCGCGTGTTCAAGGCGCCGGGCGAATTGTTCGGAGAAAACTCCTGGATCCAGGTCATGCTCGGCCAGGGAATCGTGCCCGAGCAATACCACCCGATCGTGAACATGATGTCGGATGCGGAACTCGAGCGCTTTCTTACCGGCATCCACGGCGCCGCACAAAAGCTCGTGAGCCAGCTCCCGGAACACCAGCGTTTCATCGACTACTACTGCAAGGTGTCCTGAGACGCCTGCGCCGCGCATATACGGCAGGTCGCTTGTCGCGGGTTGCGGTCAACGCGCGGACGAACTCAGGGACGCGACCATCAGCGTCGCGGAAATCGAAAGCGATGCAGGAATATTCGTCCCGGGCAGGGGCTTTTACCGGCGGCTCTGGGGCCGGGAGATACCCAAATCTATCGCGGAGCGAGCCGGGGCGCGCAGGCGGATACCTTGGGCCTGGGCGGTCCGATCGACAAGAAAATGACCGCGGCGACGTGTCAAACTGCCAGCATGCGGCTCATGACGATGTCACGCTGCGGATCGCTGCCCAGCATGAAGCGCTGTGCCCCGACTTCGCGAAAGCCCGCCTTGCGATAGAAGGAAATGGCGCGGGGATTGTGCTCCCAGACGCCGAGCCAGACGGCGTCGGCATCGCCTTGCCTTGCGCGATCGAGCAAGGCCTCCATGAGTGTCGGCGCGACACCCTGGCCGTGCCACGGCAGGTCGACGTAGAGGCGATAGATTTCCGCCGGCCGGGCGCCTTCGATACAGGCCGGCGGCGCGGGCCAGCGCAACTGGCCGTAGGCGATCAGTGCAGCATCGGCGTCGACGACCAGGGTGGACCAGCGGGGGTCTTCGATTTCGGCGAGCTGCTTTTCGGGGCCGAAGTTCTCCGCGCAGTGATCGTCCATGTTCGCGGCAGAGTTTGCGGCGCCGAACGCATTCCTGAACGTCCGTTCGGCGAGGTGGGCAAGGCCGGGTGCGTCCGCGGGCGTTGCGTCGCGTACGGTTACCATGCCGGCGCCAACCGGTTCCCGGCGACCCGGGCGTAAGGCAACCAGGCGAGGCCGAAAACGGGCACGGCGATGTCCGTGCTCTTCGCGCGCAGGACAATTTTCTCGAGTTCGTCGGCCTGCGCATCGTACGCGGTGTCCAGGGCTGCGATGTCCTGCTCCAGTTCCGTGTTCAATGCCTCGAGATCCGCCCGGATCTTCGCGGCGTCCGTCCCGGCCCGCTCCACGTCCGCCGATTCCCTGCTCACTCCGCCCGCCGTCCTGATCGCGGTGCCGATCCTGCCTGCCGTCGTGCTCGACAGCTTCTTGCGCCCGAGCAATGCGCCCAGGATGGCATTGCCGGCCGAGACGACCGTGTCCAGGCGTTTCTTCGATACCTGCTGCTGTTCACGCTCGACCGCCTGCTCGGCACGAAGGAGCCGGTCCTCCAGGGCCTTCGTCCTGCCTGCATAGCGTTTGCGCAGCTTTTGCACCTCGAGGTCGCGTTTCTCGCTCGCCGCGTCCTGCAGCCGTATGCGGAAGTCGCCTTCGCTCTCGCCGGCCACCGACGTCAGCCCGAAGCGCTTGCTCGCATGGAGCGTCAGTGTTTCGTTTTGCCGCAGCCAGTTTTTGAACAGCTTCTCCCAGCCTGCGTAGGCCCGCGGCTCGCTCACCGCAGCGGGGCAGCCGGCGAATTCCGCGCCTTCCTGTCCCGACTCCTGCAACGCCTCGACCGCGATCTCGAGCCGTTCGCAGCGGTCCCAGTCGACGCCCACCGGGCCGTCTGAAAACTCCAGCACGAATACCGCCGAGCGCTGCTCGTGCAGTTTATGGCGCTGGCTGTCGAACACGATCTCCGCCGCGCCGAGTAGTCGCGGGTAGTAAACGGTGGCGGCGCTGTCGACGGCGGAAACGAAGTACTGCGGGACACCGGGCGGCAGCGTCGGAGCCTGAGCGCTTGCGCGAACGGCAGTGTTGCCGGGCGGTGTCGCAGCCGGCGCAGCGGCCGGCGTCGCGGCCGCCGGACTGACGGCCGACAGCTTGCGGATCTGGTCGCGTGTCAGCGGACCGGCGAGGTACGACATTACCCAGCGTGTCCCGAACACCACGGGTGCGTCTTCGTGCACGTTGTGCAACAGGAAACGGCGCTTGCCGAGTCCCGCGAGCGTGCGCTCCATCGCCTGCCGGTCGAAGGCAGCATTGCTCGCGCCTTCCAGTCCCTCCATCACCCGCGCCTTGTCGCGTTCGGTCTGCAGGCGGCCGATGAACCAGGTACCGGTGTTCGAGAGACCCTTGTAGTCCAGATCGACCGGGTTCTGCGTTGCGAGCACGAGGCCCAGCCCGTAGGCGCGCGCCTGCTTCAGCAGCGTCAGCAGCAGGTTCTTCGACGGCGGGTTCGCAACCGGTGGCATGTAGCCGAAGATCTCGTCCATGTACAGAATGGCGCGCAGGCTCGACGTGCCGGGCTGTGCCCGCATCCAGGCGATGAGTTCGTTCAGGAGCATCGTCACGAAGAACATGCGCATGCGCTCGTCGAGGTGCGCGATCGACACGACGGAGACCCGGGGCTTGCCTTCCGGCGTATAGAACAGGTCGCGGGCGCTGAGCGGTACGCCCTCGAGCCACGCCTCGAAGCCTGGCGCTGCCAGCAGGCTGTTGAGCTGCATGGCCAGGGCGAAGCGTTCCTTCGGCGGGAAGAACGAATCGACGGTCAGCACGCCGATCTGTTCCATCGGCGGGTTCTGGATCTCGCCGATCAGGCCGGCGACGTCGAGGCTCCGCCCCTCTTGCCATGCGTGATCCAGCAGCTGTGCGAGGAGGATATGCTCCCGGCTGGTCACCGGGTCGGCATCGACTTTGAGCAGTGCGAGTATTCCGCTTGCTGTCGACTGCACCCGTTCGCGATACAGGTCGAGGTCCTCGATCAGTTTCGGATCCGGCGCCGCAAATGTCCTGAGCACGGAAATCGGCTGCCCGGCGGCGCTGCCGGGCGTGTAGATGCCGAACTCGGCGGCCGCCCTCAGCGCCTCGATACGCTTGCCGTCCTGACCCCATTCGGCCAGACCGTTCTTCCAGACTGCAGCCTGGCCTTCGGCGTATTCCTCGGGGCTCTGCCCGGCCTCGCCCGCCGCGCGCGTATTGATCCACGGGAGGAAATCTTTGCCCCCGAGCCCCGGAAAGCTGAGCAGGAGGTTTCCCATGTCGCCCTTGGGGTCGATGGCGATCACCGGGACGTGGTCGAGCGCCGCTTCCTCCAGCAGGCCGATGCCGAGCCCGGTCTTTCCGGAGCCCGTCATGCCGATGATGACGGCGTGCGTGGTCAGGTCCCTCGAATCGTACAGGACCAGCTCGTCCGTCAGTGCGTCGGCGCCGGGGTCATAGCGCCTGCCGAGATAGAACGCACCCAGCTTTTCGAAATCCAGCACCGCCGGCCCCTGGCTACGGGTAGGTGTAGCTCGACTGCAGGCCGAGCGGCAGGCCAATCCAGTAGAAAACCAGCAGGAATACCGTCCAGGCGACGAGGAAGGTCATCGAGTACGGCAGCATCATTGCGGCGAGCGTGCCGATACCGGTGTTCTTCACGTAACGCTGGCAATACACCACGACCAGCGGGAAGTACGGCATGAGCGGCGTGATGATGTTCGTGCTCGAATCGCCGACGCGATAGGCGGCCTGCGTGAGGTCGGGCGATATCCCGAGCGTCATCAGCATCGGTACGAAGATCGGCGCGAGGAGCCCCCACTTGCCGCTCGCGGAGCCTATAAAGAGGTTGACGAGGGCTGTCAGGAGAATGATGCCGACGATCGTAACGGCCGATGGCAGCGCCAGCGCCTTGAGCCCCGCAGCGCCCTGCAGCGCGAGCAGCGTCCCGAGGTTCGAGGCGCCGAATGCGTACACGAACTGGGCGATGAAGAACATGATGACGAGGTAATAGGCCATCGAGTGCATGGCGTGCGTCATGCCCTGGATCACGTCCTTGCTGCTCCTGAAGGCGCCGGACACGTAGCCGAAGACGACGCCGGGCAACAGGAACAGGAAAAAGATCAGGGCCACGATCGAGCGCATGACCGGGGCATTGAAGCTTGCGAGGTCGCCGTTCTCATCCCGCCACGGAGATCCGGCCGGCAGCAGCGTCAGCGTCAGGACGAGGAGTCCGAGGACCATTACGGCGAGTGCCCAGCGCAGGCCTTTGCGATCCGCGGGGGTGAGCTCGTGCATCTCCGGCAGATCGTCCGCGTTACCATCGACCGGCGTGCCACTGATGCGCGGCTCGACGACCCTGTCCGTGATGTACCAGCCGAGGCCAATGATCAGGAGCGACGATGCCGTCGTGAAGAAATAGTTGTTGAGCGTGTTGACGGCAATATCCGGATCGAGCAGCCGTGCACCGCCCTGCGTAAGCCCCTGCAACAGCGGGTCGAGTGACGAGGGCACGAAGTTCGCCGAAAAGCCGCCGGAGACGCCGGCAAAAGCCGCAGCGATCCCGGCCAGCGGGTGCCGGCCGGCGGCATAGAAGATCACGCCGCCCAGGGGAATGACCAGCACATAACCGGCGTCCACCGCCGAGTGACTGACGATGCCGACCAGGATGACCATCGGCGTGAGCAGCCACTTCGCGGTCACATTGAGCAGGGCGCGTATCGATGTCGTGATGAAGCCCGAGTGCTCCGCAACACCGATGCCGAGCATCGCGACGAGGACCGTTCCCACCGGGCCGAAGGTGACGAAGGTGTTGACCATGCCGGCCAGGAAGGTCGTGAACGCGGTACCGGTGAGCTGGTTGATCACGACCAGCGCCTCGCCATTGCGCGGGTCGATGACCTCGAAGCTCATATAGGACATCAGCCACGAGAGGAGCCACACGATCACCAGGAGCCCGACGAACAGCATGGCCGGGTCCGGCAGTTTGTTGCCGATGCGTTCGACGGCGGCGAGGAAGCCCTTTTGCGGGCGCGGCAAGCTTGGTTCGTCGGTCATTTTTGTTATCCCGTCGTTTGTCGATACACAACGCTACGTTCAACCGTGTTGCGGCTGGCAGCCGCTGCAACAAGCTCAAGATCGGCGCCGGTGTATTCGCGGCTGGCAGCCGCTCCAACAGCCCCAGGACCGGCACCCGGCCGCGCCTACCACCCGCAGCTGCGGCCTTCGTTCTGTTCCTCGAGATAAGCCATCAGTGGCTCGAAATAGTCGATGATGGCTGTTGCGTCCATTTCGCGTGTTCCTGTCAGCTTCTCGAGCGTATCCTGCCACGGTTCGCTCGCGCCCGCTTCGAGCATCGCCCATATGCGCTCGCCGGCCTCCTTGCTGCCATAGATGGAGCAGGCATGCAATTCACCCTGGTAACCTGCCGCCTCACACAAGGCGCGCTGAAACTGGAATTGCAGGATGTGGGCGAGGAAGTAGCGCGTGTAGGAGACGTTTGCCGGAATGTGGTACTTGGCGCCGGGATCGAAGTCCGATTCCGTGCGCTCGACCGGCGGCTGAATGCCCTGGTAGCGCGTGCGCAGGTCCCACCAGGCCTCGTTGTAGTTTTCCGGCAGTATCTCGCCCGAGAACACGCCGTAACGCCAGTCGTCGATGAGTTTGCCGAACGGCAGGAACGAGATCTTGTCGAGAGCCTGCATCATCTGCCGATTGATGATGCTTTCGCGGCCCTGTTCCGCTGCTGCCAGGAGACCGACCTCAGCCAGGTACTCGGGGGTCATCGACAGCGTAATCGTATCGCCGATCGCCTCGTGGAATCCGGCGTGTGCGCCGTCCCAGAACAGCGGCGGCTGATCCTTGTAAGCCCACTGGTAGTAGTTGTGGCCGAGCTCGTGATAGATCACGCGCAGCTCATCGAAGGTTTGCTTGATGCACATCTTGATGCGCAGGTCGTCCGCACCGTCCATGCTCCACGCGCTGGCGTGGCAAACTACATCCCGGTCCTCAGGTTGCGAGAACATGGAACGTTCCCAGAACGTCGCCGGCAGCTCCGGCATTCCGAGCGATACATAAAAGCTCTCGGCCGAGCGCACCATGTCCTCGGGCGAATAGTTTTTCTCCTTGAGCACCGCATCGACGTCCATGCCCGGTGCATCGGGATAGGGTTCCATGATGTCGTAGATAAAGCTCCAGCCCTGCGACCACATGTTGCCGAGGAGGTGTGCCGGGATCGGAGCGTCCGGCGGCACCTTGTCGGTGCCATAGAACTCGCCAAGCTCCGCCCGTACATGGCAGTGCAATTCGTCGTAAAGTGGCTTCACCTGTTGCCAGAGTCGCTCGGTCTCGGCTTCGAACTCCGCCGGCGACATGTCAAAGCCGGCACGCCACATCTCGCCGAGGTCCGAATAACCGAGTTCGTTCGCGCCCTCGTTGACGAGTTCGACGAAGCGCGCGTAGGGCGCCCGCATCTTGCGCGAGATCGTACGCCAGCCCTGCCAGGCGTCGAGAAGCTCGTCATAGTCACGGCTCTCGGCCATGACATCCTCGAGCTCGCGCAAGGTCTTGCAGTCATCCTCGGTCTTGCAGTACTTGCCCGCACCGTAGTCACCCTCGAGCTGGCTCGCGATCTGCGCGACTTCCTTGCGCTTTGCTGCATCCGCCGGCGCCGGTTTCGAGGTGCCGAGCTTCAGCTTGTCGATCGCGCGCTGCGTTGCCGGCGCGAGTTCCAGGCCGTCATAGCGCATGGCCTGCTTGACGATGTCGCTGTGCCAGGCGGCATAGCGTTCGCTTTGCGCCGCGCTCAGCGCCTGCGTGTCCTGTGTTATGTAGGTGCTCATCACCCAGTCGGCCGCGCTGACCTGCTTGTACAGGTCCTCGTATTCCCGGTTGGCGCGGGCCACGAATTCCTCGGCGCTCTCTTCGGTTTCCACGACGGCGCCCGTGCCCGGCGCGTCCTCGCCGGCGGGACGCTCGCCGCAGGCAGCGAGCGTGAGTAAGACAAAAAACGCCAGGTGACTCGATTGCTTCATGGTGCAGTCCAAATGTTGATGTTAGGGGCCCCGCTTGCAGCCGACCCGCGTCCGGCCTCCCTGCAGGAGCCGCTTGCGGGCGATCCATCGAATCCGTACCGGCGCGACAGAACGGAATTTCATCAGTGGATACCGTGCATCCAGCGCCGCAGCAGGGGCGAAATCACGAGCACGACGGCTCCGGTAATGATGCCGGTCCACATGAGGAACTCGAACAACTGCGTGTAGGTCGCGAGTGCCGCGGCGATGTCCCTGGTCTCGCCGCCGTCGGTCGGAATCGCCGCCAGGCGGCCGAGCCGGGTTGCGACGGTCTCTGACAACGCGGTCGCGAGAAACCACGTTCCCATGCTGACTCCGACCACGCTGCCGATCGACAGTTTCGTGACGGCGGACAATCCCACCGGCGACAGACACAGCTCGCCAGTGGTGTGCAGCAGGTAGGCGAGAATCAGCCAGATCAGCGCTACCTGGCCCGCGGCATTGGGGAATTGCGCGCCGAACACCAACGCCCCGAAACCGAGCCCGGCCTGGATGATGCCGAGCCCGAACTTGACCGGCGTGCTCGGTTCCCGATCCCGCTTCGACAGGAATGTCCAGAGCGCCGCAAACGGAATGGCAAGAAGAAATATGAAGAACGCATTCAGGAAACCGAACTGTGCCGCGGTCATGGTGACCGCGCCCACGCTCCGGTCGACCACGCGATCGGCATAAAGTGTCATCGAGCCGGCGGACTGCTCGAACAGCGCCCAGAAGACGACCGTCGACAGGATCAGGACCATCAACGCAACGGTGCGAGTGAACTCCGGCGAATGGTGAGTGAGAAAGCCATAGACGACGAAGGCCACGATCAGGCCGATCGAGACATACAGGGCGATCTCGGAGATGCCGCCCAGTCCGGCTGCCGGCTGCAGGTTGGCGACGACGGCGAGGATGCCGGACAGGATTGCCACGCCCGCGAACATGTACGCGAGGCCGTTCTTTTCTCCTTTGCGGGAATGGACCATCGAGTAACAGATGAGGCCGACGATGGAAATAATCAGCAGAACGTTCTGCGACATCAGCACGATGTGCTCGTGTTGCACCAGCCACCAAAGCGCGCCGAGCACCGGCAGGCTCAGCAGATAAATTCCCCACTCCTTGTTCAGCGGACCCAGCATCGGCTCTTTGAGTTTCGCGGCGTCCGGCGGCTCGGCATGGCCCATCAGGTGCTTCTGGCCCAGGAGAAATGTGAAGAGGCCGATGATCATGCCGATGCCGGCAGCGCCGAAGCCGTAACTCCAGCCATAGGTTTCGCCGAGCCAGCCGCAAAGCAGGGTCGCTGTAAACGAGCCGATATTGATGCCCATGTAGAAGATCGTAAAACCGGAATCGCGGCGCGGATCGCCTTCCGCGTACAGCCGTCCCACGATCGTCGAAATGTTCGGCTTCAGGTAGCCCACCCCCATTACGATGAGTGCGAGCGCGAAATAGAATACCTTGAGTGCCGCCGTGTCCCGCCACAGGATGTCGTCGGCGAGGATGGTGCCGGCGGCGAGGATCTGGCCGGACGCGAGCTGGAGATCCTGCGCGAGCGTCGTGCCCGCCGCGTAGTTGACGGCCTGGTGGCCCTCGACGGCCATCAGGATATGGCCCAACGACAACAGGATGCCGCCGAACACGACGGACTTGCGCATGCCGAGGTAACGGTCCGCGATCATGCCGCCGATCAGCGGCAGGGCATAAACGAGCCCCGCGTACGAACCGAGCACGTTGAAGCCCATGGTGTCGGTAAAGAGGTGGTACTTCGTGAGATACAGCAGGAGCAGGTACTTCATTCCATAGAACGAGAACCGCTCCCAGAGTTCCGTAGCGAAACAGACGTACAGGCCTTTCGGGTGACCGAAGAGTTCAGGTTGGCCGGCCAGGTCTTCCGCAGTCGCGGCGACGGACTGTGTCATGTTTTCCCCTGTTTATTATTGAGTCGAGTCTTGCTGGCCCCCGACCCCGACTCGAAGCGCTGCGGCCCGCACGGCTTGGGCGGCAAGGCATTAAACACCATTTCACCCGTTACTTTCCAGATCGAGGCCCCTGGAGTGGCTGCCAGGCGCGTGCTTTCATGCGTCCGGTGCTACGACCTCGTCGGCTTCTCGCTGCGGCACCATGATCCGCGACATGATGATCCCGAGTTCGTACAGCAGGTAGACCGGGATCGCGAGGAGGGTCTGGCTGAAGACGTCAGGCGGCGTCAGGAACATGCCGACGACGAAGGCCATGAGAAATACATAAGGCCGCGCCTTCGTCAGTTTCTCAACGTTGACGAGGCCGGTCCAGACAAGCAGCACGGTCGCGACCGGCACCTCGAATGCGAGGCCGAACGCAAACACGATCATGGTGATGAAGCTCAGGTAACTGGAGATGTCGGTCATGACCTCGACGTCCGCGGGAGCGATGGCGACCATGAAGCCGAAGATGAGTGGAAAGACGACGAAATATGCGAAGGCAACGCCTGCATAGAACAGGGCGATGCTGGAAAACAGCATCGGGAATGCGAAGCGCTTCTCTTTCCGGTACAGCCCCGGCGCAACGAACGCCCACACCTGGTAGAGCACGACCGGCATCGCGATGAACAGTGCAACGAAGAATGTCAGCTTGAATGGTGCGAGTAACGATGACGCCACTTCGGTTGCGATCATCTTGCCGCCGGGCAGCACCGCAACCAGCGGCGCCGACACGATTTCATAAATGTACTTCGCGAACGGCAGCAGGCAGACGAATACCCCGACGACGGCTGCCGATATCTTCAGGAGCCGCGAGCGCAGCTCCACCAGGTGCGACAGGAGCGTACCTTCGGCGAGCTTCTCTTCGTCCGTTGTATCAGGCTTCTCTTCGCTGCTCACTATCGGTTCCGGGAACGCCGGCTGCCTCGCTCCCGCCAGGACTGGCGGCGTCGCCGTCCACAGTGGCGGGCGGGCCACTTTCTGCGGTGACGGGCTGGCCACTTTCCGCGGTGGCCGCGCCGACGCTCAGTGAGGTCGGCTTGTGCAGCGGTGAATAGCTGTCATCGCTGCGGGGCGGCGCATGCTGGATCGACGGGCGCACGTTCAGCGGCTTTTCCAGTTCGAGTTCCTCCTCGAGCTGTCGCTTGAGCGTCCGCGTCATACGCCGCGCATGACCGATCCAGGTGCCGACCTGGTTCGCGACCTGCGGCAGCCGCTTTGGGCCGAGCACGATCAGCCCGATCATGCACAGCAGCAGGAACTCCCAGAAGCTCGGGCCCGACACGGAGCGGCGTCTCAGGCGTCTTTGCGGCTCTCTTCAGCCGGCGTCGTATCGAAATCCGCGTCTTTCCTCGACGCGTCGCCGAGCTTGCCGGACTTCTTACCGGTATCCTTCTCGGCATCCTCCACGGCGCTGCGGAAACCCTTGACGGCGCTGCCGAGGTCCGAACCCAGCGTCCGCAAGCGCTTGGTGCCGAAAATGGCCAGCACAATCAGCAGTACGATCAGCAACTGCACCGGACCGATGTTGGAAAACATCACATTACTCCCGGGAAATGGCTTCCCTAGTGTTTATCGTGAATCGAGGCGCCGGAGCCAGGCCGGGCGCGCGTTATGCTCATGATACAGCGCGTCACGCGACACGGCGCACTATTTCACGCGGCCACGCGGCCACACAGGACCGGTGTCGCAGTTTGGACCGGCAATTGGCGCGAGCGTTCGCCCCTGTTATCGAGCCGGCATCAGCTCTCGAGCCAGAACGTGACCGGGCCGTCGTTTACGAGGCTTACCTGCATCCGGGCGCCGAAACGGCCGGTGCCAACGCGGTGCGAGCGGTCCCGGCAGGCACTGACCAGTCGGTTGAATAACTTCTCGCCGATATCCGGCCGGGCGGCGCCCGTGAAACTGGCCCGGGTCCCTTTCCGGGTGTCCGCTGCCAGCGTGAACTGGGGAACGAGCAAGAGCTCGCCGCCGGTGTCCGCCAGGCTCCGGTTCATCCGCCCCGCCTCGTCCGGGAACACCCGGTAGCCGAACAGGCGCTCGGCAAGGCGGTCGGCGTCCTGTACGGTATCGCGCCGCTGTACGGCGGCCAGGACGAGCAGGCCGGGCCCGATTTCCCCGATCGTGACGCCCTCGACCGCCACGCTCGCCGCGCTGACCCGTTGTAGCAGTCCGATCATTGATGCCGGTATCCGTGATTTGCCAGAGAGGCGTACGCCTTTATTAATGCACAGGCCATTAACGTTGAACAGAGTGGGAAAGCCGTCGTGGCAGGCTGTATCCCCGGCCGGCGGGTGGGACGTTCCGCAAACGACGGCGGTCCGACGTGGTTCCGCCAGGGACGGCAGTACCATGCCCGCCCCGCCGGCTGGACCTGTTTCAGGCGCCGGCCCGTTAACGCGGTTCCACTTTTATCAAGGAATAGCCCAATGGTATGAAAACTATGCCCACAATCAAAGGTTTTGTAAGTATGTGGGAAAAGACAGCCCGACTGCGCCCTGCCGGACTTCATGGTGGCGCGAAGCACCGGAGGACGCGCTCGCGGCCGGCAATTGGCAATCCCTTGAGCGCACCCTACACTAGCGCCTCGCCAGTCGATGGGGTACGGCATGAAACGACGTCAAGTGGTCGGCGGACTCGCCGCCCTGGCTCTCGCCGCCTGCGATCGCCAGGGTCCCGCCGATGCGGCGAGGACTGCCGCCCCGGCAGAGCGCTTCAGGTGGTCCGCCGTGACGTCCTGGCCGCCGAGGTATCCCGGCGTGGGCATTGCGATGTACAGGCTCGCGGATCGGATCGAGGCCTGTTCGGGCGGCCGCCTCTCGATCAAGGTCTACGCCGGGGGCGAGCTCGTGCCGCCCTTTGAAGTCTTTGATGCAGTCAGCCGGGGAACCGCCGAGTGCGGCCACGGCGCGGCCTATTACCACAAGGGAAAAGTCGACGCGGCACAGTTCTTTACCGCCATCCCCTTCGGACTTACTGCGCACGAGATGAGCGGCTGGCTGTATTACGGCGGCGGCCTCGACTTGTGGCGCGAACTCTACGCACCGCACAAACTGGTGCCGTTCCCCTGCGGCAACACCGGAGTGCAGATGGGCGGCTGGTTCAACAAGGCCATAGATTCCATCCGGGACCTGAAGGGCCTGAAAATGCGCATTCCCGGCCTGGGCGGCGAGGTGCTTCGCCGGGCTGGCGGAACGCCGGTAACGCTGCCCGGCTCGGAGATCTTTACGTCGCTCAAGGCCGGCGCGATCGACGCCACGGAGTGGGTGGGACCCTACAACGACCTGGCATTCGGGCTGCACAAGGCGGCGCGCTACTACTATTACCCGGGATGGCAGGAGCCAGGTCCCACGCTGGAGTTCATCGTCAATCGGGACGCCTGGGAAAGCTTGCCGCCGGAATTTCAGGCGATCGTCGAAACCTCGGCACAGGCAATCGACCTCGATATTACGGCGGAATACATGAACGGCAATACCAATGCCCTGCGCCAACTGGCGGACGATTCCGCCGTGGAGCTGCGCCGGTTCCCGGACGAGGTGATCGACTACCTCAGGACGATCAGCGACGACGTCATTGGTGAGCTTGTCGACCGCGACCCTGCGGCGGCGAAGATTTTTGCGTCGTTCGACGCCTTCCGCCGGGCGTCGATACCGAACCAGCGCATCACTGAGCAGGCCTTCCTCGAGACACGCGGTGAGTGAAATGCCGAGGCCGGTAAGGCTTCGCGCCGCAACACCCGGGGACCGGGCACTGCTGGAATACTGGGACACGAAGCCGCACGTGATCAACGCAAGCGGCGATGACGGCGACATGGACTGGGCTGTGGCGCTCGCACGCGATGCGGAATGGCAGCAGATACTTGTCGCGGAGGTCGATGGCCGGCCGGTTGGTGTGCTGCAGATCATTGACCCGCACGCGGAAATTTCGCATTACTGGGGCGCAATCGCAGAGAACCTCAGGGCGATCGATATCTGGATCGGCGAGGAGGGCGATCTCGGCCGCGGCTACGGTACGCAGATGATGCGGCAGGCGCTCGGGTATTGCTTTGCCGACCCGGCCGTGCAAGCCGTACTGATCGATCCGCTCGAGCGCAATTTGCCAGCAATTCGCTTTTACGAGCGAATCGGCTTTCGCTTCGTGGAGCGCCGGCGCTTCGGCACGGACGACTGCTGCGTGTACCGTTTCGACCGCGCCGACTATCCGCCGCCGTAAATTCGCTCGGGCAACCAGGTGGCGATGTCCGGGAGCAGCGCCAGGATGAGCAGTGCGAGGAGCTGGATCGCAACGAACGGAACGACGCCGCGGTAGATTTGCGCGGTGCTCACCTCCGGCGGTGCCACCCCGCGCAGGTAAAAGAGCGCGAAACCGAAGGGCGGCGTGAGGAACGACGTCTGCAGGTTGACGGCGATCATGATGCCGAGCCACACCGGATCGACGCCCATTGCCAGGAGGATCGGCGCCACGATCGGTACGACGACGAACGTAATCTCGATGAAGTCGAGAACGAAGCCGAGCAGGAACATCACGAGCATGACGACGAACACGGCGCCAAGCACCCCTCCGGGCAGCGCCTCGAGCAGGGATTGCACGCCCTCATCGCCACCGTAGCCGCGAAACACGAGCGAGAATACGGACGCACCGATCAGGATCATGAATACCATGCTGCTTATCGTGAGCGTCGAGCGCATGACTTCCTTGAGCCGCGGCAGGTCGAGCTGGCGCCGCGCGAGTGCGAGCAGCAAGGCCCCCATGCCGCCGACGCCCGCGGCTTCGGTCGGAGTGGCGAGGCCGAACAGGATCGATCCGAGTACGGCGATGATCAGCCCCATCGGCGGCAACAGGGCGCGCACCAGGCGTGCCAGGGAAACCGGTTCGTCCTGGTCGTGGGCCGGCATGATCGACGGCCTGAACGTCGCGGTGATGGCGAGGTACACGATGTACAGGCCGACCAGCAGAAGGCCCGGCAGAATCGCGCCGGCAAACAAGTCGCCCACCGAAACGGTCCGGGGCGAGTAGTTGCCCATCTCGAGCTGTGCCTGCTGGTACGCGGAACTCAGCACGTCGCCCAGCATGACGAGAATGATCGAAGGCGGGATGATCTGGCCGAGTGTCCCGGACGCGCAAATCGTGCCGGCGGCGATCGACGGCGCGTAGCCGCGCCGGAGCATCGTCGGCAGCGACAGCAGGCCCATCGTAACGACCGTCGCGCCAACGATGCCGGTGCTGGCAGCGAGCAGCATGCCGACAATCGTAACCGAGATGCCGAGCCCGCCCCGGACCCGGCCAAAAAGCGCACTCAGGGTGTCGAGGAGGTCCTCTGCGATCCGTGCCCGCTCCAGCGTGACTCCCATGAACACGAACAGCGGCACAGCGACCAGGGTCTCGTTGTTCATGATCCCGTAGAGCCGGTTCGGCAAGCCCGTAAGCAATGCATCGTTGAAGCCGCCGGCGAGCACTCCTGCACCGGCGAAGATCAGTGCGGTACCGCCGAGTGAAAAGGCGACCGGGAATCCCGCGAGCAGCACCGCGACGACGGTGACGAACATGAGGAGAGCCACCCACTCCATGCTCAGGGCAGCTCGTGGGCCGGCGGGCTACGGAGAGTCCGGACGGCGGCAAGGAACAGCGACAGGCCCTGCGCCGCGAGCAGAACCGGCATCACGAGCAGCACGGACTTGAGCAGCGGAACGAAGGGATATGGCAGGCCGCCGGATTCCCGCGACGTTTCACGGATCGCCCAGGCCGTTGCGACGAAATCCCAGGACTCGACGAGCACGTAGCCGCATAGCGGGAACAGGAATAACAGCACACCCAGTGCATCGACCCATGCCCGCCCCCGCGCCGTCATGGTCCGATAGAAGATGTCGACGCGAACATGCTCCTCGTGGCGCAGGGTATAGGCAGCTCCAAGCATGAAGACCATGGCATGCATCCAGGTAACCGACTCCTGGATCCAGATATAGCCGGCGTCGAACAGGTAGCGCGACACGACGATCACGAAAGTAATAACGGTCATCGCGAGCGTCAGCCAGGACGTGAGCCGGCCGGTGAGATCGATGAAGCGCTCAACCGCCCTCTGGCTTTTGTCCGTCATATCGTCGTTCCCCGCCGGGACGCGTCGCGCCAATGAAACACGTTCAATGACGCCAGAACATCGGCGTCACGAGCACGAGGAGAGTGAAGATCTCGAGACGGCCGAGCAGCATGCCCACCATGGCCACCCATTTCGCCGTATCGGAAAGCGCCATGAACCCGGAAGATACCTCCCCGAGACCGGGTCCGAGATTGTTGAGTGTGGCGGCCACCGCCGAAAACGCCGTGACCTGATCGAGCCCGGTGGACATCATGATCAGCAACATCACGCCGAACACGACGATATAGATCGAGAAGAAGCCCCAGACCGCATCGACGATCCGGTGCGTCACCACCCGGTTACCCAGCTTCACCGGGATCTCGGCACTCGGATGCACCAGGCGCGCGATCTCGCGCACGCCCTGCTTGTAAATCAGCAAGCACCGGACCACCTTGATACCACCCGCCGTCGAACCGCCGCAGCCGCCGACAAAGCTCGAGAGAATCAGGAGCACCGGCAGCGCGGCGGGCCAGGTCGCAAAATTATCCGTCGTGAAGCCGGTTGTTGTAGCGATGGACACTGCCTGGAACATGCCTTCGACAATATTGGCCGACGGTGTCGAGTAATAGCGATACTGGAACAGTACCAGGACAACGGCAATGGACAGCGTGACGAGCAGGCCCGTGTACGCGCGGAACTCCGGGTCCTGCCAGTAGTGTCGAATAGAGACATAACGCCAGGCAAAGAAATGCAGCGAGAAATTGATACCCGCGAGAAACATGAACACGATCGCCACGAGATCGACGGCGGTGCTGTCGAAATAGCCGATGCTCATGTCGTGCGTGGAGAAACCACCGATGGCGACCGTGGAGAAGGCATGGCAAAGGGCATCGAACCAGTTCATCCCCGCAACCTTGAAGCCAAGGAGACAGGCGATCGTGAACGCGAGATACACGTACCAGAGCGCCTTCGCCGTTTCGGTGATTCGCGGCGTGAGCTTCGTGTCCTTTACCGGGCCCGGCATCTCGGCGCGATAGAGCTGCATGCCGCCCACGCCGAGCATGGGCAGGACGGCCACCGCGAGTACGATGATACCCATGCCGCCGAGCCACTGCAGTTGCTGGCGATAATAGAGAATCGACCTGGGCAGGTCGTCGAGGCCGACAAGGATCGTCGCGCCGGTGGTCGTCAATCCGGACATTGATTCGAAGACCGCATCCGTAAATGACAGGGAAATCGACGCGTCCAGGAACAGCGGCGCCGCACCGAAGGTGCCGAGAACCGTCCAGAACAAGGCGACGATGAGGAAGCCGTCTCGCAGGCGCATGTCGTTCTTTGCCCGGTGCACGGGCGCCCACAGAAGGAGTCCCGCGAGCAAGGTAACGCCGAAGCCCTGCAGGAAGGAAATCCACGAATGATCGTCGAACAGGAGGCTGACGGCGATCGGGGGCAGCATCGTCAGGCTGAACATCATGAGCAGCAGCCCGAGGATACGTTGTACTACGGGCCAGTTCATTCCACTGCGAAATCAGATGAACGACACATCGACCTGGAAGAGCCTTTCGATCTTGTCGATTCTCCGACGATCGGTCATGAAGATGATGACGTGGTCATCGGATTCGATAAGCGTGTCGTGGTGGGCGATGATGGTCTCATCCTCACGCACCAGCGCGACGATTGCGGAACCTTTCGGCAATTCGATGGCGTCGATGGAACGGCCGACCACTTTCGAGGTCTCCGCAGTGCCGTGCGCAATCGCCTCGATGGCTTCAGCCGCGCCGCGGCGGAGGGAATGCACCTTGACCACATCGCCGCGCCGCACGTGCGCGAGCAGCGAGCCGATCGTGACCTGCTGCGGTGAAATGGCAATGTCGATGCTTCCCGATTCAACGAGGTCGACGTAGGACGGGCGGTTGATCAGCGCCATGACCTTGTGAGCCCCGAGGCGCTTAGCCAGCATCGAGCTCAGGATGTTGGCTTCCTCCGAGTTCGTGAGTGCACAGAACACATCGACGTTGTCGACGTTCTCTTCAAGGAGGAGTTCTTCGTCCGCGGCATCACCGACCAGGACGATCGCCTTGTTGACCTGCTCCGAGATATGCCGCGCGCGCTTCTGGTCGCGCTCAATGATCTTGACCTGGTTGGTCTGTTCGAGTGCCAGCGCCAGCCGTACACCGATATTGCCGCCGCCCGCAATGACGACTCGCCGCACGGGGTCCTCAAGGCGCCGGATCTCGCTCATGAACACCCGGATGTCCTTCCGGTCCGCAATAAAGAAGACTTCATCACCTTCCTGGATCACCGTGTCACCGTCCGGCAGCATGGCTTCGCCGCCTCTGTATATGGCGGCGATACGGCCCTCCGTATTCGGGATATGGTCCTTCAGCGTCGCGATGCGCTGGCCCACGAGCAGGCCGTCTCGATCCGCCATGACGCCGACCAGCCGGACACGACCGTTGGCGAAATCGAGCACCTGGGTGGCGCCGGGATAAAGGATCAGCTGCTCGACGTACTCGCAAACGAGCTGTTCCGGCGAGATACGCACGTCGATGGGTATAGCGTCCTGCGTAAACAGCTTGTTCGCGGTCATGTATTCGGCGGCGCGGATACGAGCGATCTTCGTCGGCGTGTGATAAAGCGTGTATGCGACCTGGCAGGCGACCATATTGGTCTCGTCGCTGTCCGTCAGCGACACCACGATGTCCGCGTCGCTGGCGCCGGCGCGAGTGAGAACGTCCGGGTAAGCGGCGTGGCCGACAACGGTACGGATGTCCAGGCGATCCTGCAGGTCCCTGAGCACGTCGGGCCGCATATCCACGACCGTCACTTCATTGGCTTCTTCGCGAGACAGGTGATAGGCCGCGGAGGAGCCGACCTGACCTGCGCCGAGTATGAGAATTTTCATGAATTCTTGTTCGGACTGGTGTCCTGCTTTGTGGCGCCAAGTCTACATCAGATCCAGATTTGCGTAGCTCAGAACCAGCCATTTTGTGCCCGCGGTCTCGAAATTGACTTGGACGCGTGCATGTGCGCCCTGCCCCTCGCAATTGAGCACGACGCCGTCTCCGAACTTGCGGTGCCGGACGCGCTGGCCGAGACGGACACCCATCTCGGCCCCGGTCGTAGCGGTCATGCGTGACGGCGACCTGCTCCGCGGGACGTGCATCGGCCGTGTGACCTGTATGCGCGGGCGTACCTCCTCGACGTACTCGTCGGGAATCTCGGCGATGAAGCGCGACGGCTGGGCGAAGTTGTCGATCCCGTGCAGGCGCCGTTGCTCTGCATAGGTGACGTACAGGCATTGCTTCGCCCGCGTGATTCCCACGTAACACAGGCGCCGCTCTTCCTCGAGTCCCTGCGGGTCACTTACCGATCGCTGGTGCGGGAACAGGCCGTCTTCCATACCGCACAAGAACACGACCGGGAATTCAAGTCCCTTGGCGGAATGCATGGTCATGAGTTGCACGCAGTCCTCCCAGGCATCTGCCTGCCCTTCGCCGGCCTCGAGCGCCGCATGTGCCAGGAACTCGTCGAGCAGGGACATTTCCTCCTCTGCCAGGCCTGGTTCGAAGCTCTTGGCTGCACTGACGAGCTCCAGCAGGTTCTCGACCCGCGTCTCGCCCTTTTCGCCCTTGTCCTTCTGGAAGTAGTCGATGAGTCCGCTCGCATGAATGACGTGGTCGACCTGGTGCTCGAGTTCGCGGCCGGCGGTCTCGTGAGCCATCCGTTCGATCAGGTGCATGAAGGCCCGTACCGCGTTCACAGCGCGGCCGGCCAGCTGGTCGCTGGCCAGCGCGCCGGCGGCGCGCCACAGCGAGCACGCGTTGGCCCGTGCGTACTGGCGCATCTCGTCCACGGTACGCGCACCGATGCCGCGCGCCGGGCGGTTGACGATGCGCTCGAAAGAGGGGTCGTCATCCCGGTGTGACATGAGACGCAGGTAGGCGAGCGCGTCCTTGATCTCGGCCCTTTCAAAAAAGCGCAGGCCGCCGTAGACGCGATACGGGATGCGGGCATTGATCAGGCCTTCCTCGAGCACCCGGGACTGTGCGTTCGAGCGGTACAGGACCGCAGCATCGGCCCGCGCGTTTCCCTGTTCGATCCACTCCCGGAGTCGGGCGACGACGAAATCAGCCTCGTCGCGTTCGTTGTAGGCGGCATACACACGAATGGCTTCGCCAAGGGGTCCCTCCGTCCAGAGCTTTTTGCCCATGCGCGCGCTGTTGTTCGCAATCACTGCGTTTGCCGCATTGAGAATCGTCGCGGTGGACCGGTAATTCTGCTCGAGCTTGACGATGCGCGCGCCAGGAAAGTCCGTCTGGAAACGGCGAATGTGTTCGACCCGTGCACCTCGCCAGCGATAGATCGACTGGTCGTCGTCGCCGACCACGAATGGAATGCCCTGCGGGCCCGCAAGCAGCCGCAACCAGGCATACTGGATCGCGTTCGTGTCCTGGAACTCATCGACCAGCAGGTGCCGGAAGCGGCGCTGGTAATGGGCGAGCAGAGCCGGGTCGTCGCGCCAGAGCTCGTGGGCTCGCAACAACAGCTCCGCGAAATCCACGAGACCGCCGCGATCACAAACCGCTTCGTACTCCTTATATAAAGCGATCATCTGCCGGCGATACGGATCGCCGTCGTCGTCGACGTGCTTCGCCCGAAGACCTTCGTCCTTTTGTGCGTTGATGAACCACTGCAGCTCTTTCGGCGGCCAGCGGCCGTCGTCGATCTCGAGGCTCTTCAACAGCCGCTTGAGCAGTCGAAGCTGGTCGTCCGAGTCGATGATCTGGAAATTCTGCGGCAAGCGCGCTTCGCGCCAATGGCGCCTCAGCAAGCGGTGCGCGAGCCCGTGAAAGGTGCCAATCCACAGGTGCTGCACCGGGATGCCGAGCAGCCGCTCTATCCGGTGGCGCATCTCGGCCGCGGCCTTGTTCGTAAACGTCACCGCAAGGAGGCTCTGGGGAGAGACGTTTTCGACCTCGATCAGCCACGCGGCACGGTGCACCAGCACACGCGTTTTGCCGCTGCCCGCGCCGGCGATGACGAGCGTCGGCCCGGCGGGCGCCGTCACAGCGTCGCGCTGCGCGTCGTTCAGGGACTCGAGAATCGGTGTTACGTCCATCTGCGGGAGGGACAATGGCCGGCGAAAGGGCGCGATTCTAGCAGGTTTGCCTGCAGAGACCCGCCGCGAGCGACGAGGCCGAGCCGCGAAGAACCGGAGGCCTACCGCCTACTGCGACCAGCGGATGCCGATCGAGTACTGTGCCCGGTCGTAGTTGATGCGCAGGTCGTTCGACGCGCTGTCGTAGTAGTTGACGTCGGCGACGATATAGAAGTGCTCGGTCAGGCGGAAGATCGCCTCCGCCACCACGTCGACGATTTCGAGCGTCTTTCGTGCCTGCGTGGGATTATTGAACGCAAAAGCATTCGCAAAATCGTACAGCATGTAGCTGCCGGTGACGCTTACGTCGAAACGATGGCCGATTCGCCAGCGGAAGTTCGCGCCGTAGCGGTCGCGGATGTAGTCGTTGTAACCCTCGAAATTGTCCGTCCGCTCCGTGTAATCGTACTCGAGGCCGAACCACATGCGTTCGGTAATGCGCTGGCGCGCCGTCAGCTCGACCTCGATGTAGTCGTATTCCAGGTCCGGATTTTCCGGCAATACGTCCCCGTCGAGGTTATAGGCGGGGCGCTCGCCGAAGTGCCGGGTCGACCCCCTGGCGGCGAAGCGGACGAGCGACGAAGGCGTGAACTTGTATTGTCCGAACCCGCTCAGCACCAGGTACTCGTGGTCGTACTCCGGAACGAACTCTTCGTTTTCGTAGTTCCAGATCTGGCCCTTGAAGCCGAGGCCGAAGGTAAGCTTCGAATAGGTCTGGCGCCAGTTGACCTCGGGCCCGTAGCGAATGTAATTCATACGATGCTCGAGCTCGCGGAATATGGCCATCTTCGTCCATGATTTGGAAGTAACTGGCGGTGTCGGGGTCGTAGTACCACTCCTCGTGCTGCGCGATCGAGAACGCGCTGTAGATCTCCCGTTCGCTGTCCCGCTCGTCGTCGCGCGCCCGGTACTCGCTGCCGACGCTGATCTCGTGCGCATACTCGTCCGAGTCGTTGAGGGCAGTGTCCGCGTACGTGTGGCCGGCGAGCCGGTAGGCGGCAAAAAAGCCTTCGTTCTCGTAGGCGTCGACCCGGAATTTCATGCCGACCTCGAAGGGCAGGTAGGCGCCCGACTGTACGATCGGCGTGACGACGGGCGATCCCGGTTGCGAGTAATCGATGTAAGGCTCGGACGGTGTCCGGTAGGCGTTCGTGTCAGTGCCGACACCGGCCTGTGCGTCGAGTTCCAGGTGCGCGACTTCGACCTCGGCCGGAGCCGCCGTTACGACGACGGGTTCGTCATCGGCGCCGGGATCGTCGGCGCGGATGCGGGCAATCGCTTCGGTCGCGTGTGTCGACATCTTGCGATTCTGTTGCTGGTCGCGAACGAGGCGCAACCAGCGCAGGGCGGCTTCCTCATCGCCCGCGGCATATTCGGTAAGGCCGAGATTGTATTGCGCCGCCAGCCGCAGTTCCGGCGAACCGACCGCCTGCAGCAGGGCCTCGCGAGCCCGGTCGTACTGCCGCGCCCGGTAGTGGGCGACGCCGGTGTTGTAGTAGAGGAGCGGTATCGACAGCCCCGCCTCGCCCGCCTGCTCATACCGCAGGATGGCCGCCCAGTAGAGTTCATCCCGATACAGCCGGTTGCCTTCCTCGAACAGCTCGAGCGGTGTCAGGGCATAGGCCGGGATTGCCGGCAGCAGCCCGAAGCCCAGCATGGCAACGCATGCCGCGCGCGCGCGTACACGAGGAGTTCGACTGTGTGCCTGCAGAGGAATACGACGGCCCCGGATCGATGACGGAGGATCAGGCAGCTAGATTACCGAGTTTGGCTGAGAAAACCATGACCTGGTACAAGAAAATCAGCGCTAGTGGCCGCTGTCCGGCGGCTCGACCACCGTCGGCTCGTCGACTTCGAGATCCTCGCCCTCGAGACTCTCGAAGTCGTCCTCTTCCGTCAACGGTTCATTGCGAAAGATGTTGTCGTGGTCGAATCCGTCGTCGGTCGGGAGCGGATTCGACTCGAAGGGACTCAGGCCCGGGCCGGAGGGATCGTTTTCCTCGCCAAGCTCGCGGTCGGCTTCGCTTCGGGCCGGTCCACGCATCTGGGACATCAGGACATCGAGCTCGGCTTCGCTGTCCAGCACTTCCATCGTCACATCCAGATCGTCGAGTTCGTCCTGCTCGTCCGCGATGACGGTCAGCGGGATGAAGCCCAGTGCGATCAGGGGAAGCAGCTTTTTAACGTCGAACATTCTCAAAACTCCGTCCTGCCGGCGTCAGGCGCCGGGTCGTCGTTATCCTACCTCGATCCAAAGCCGGAATGTCCGGTCCCGTGAATCGTGTTCGAGCCGGGCCTCCAGCGGACCGCCGGCGGGCGTCGTCGCGACGAGCGTGAGCGGCAGCAGGTTCCTGCCCTCGCTGAGGCTCGTTTCCCACCGGATCTCGCGCTCGCCGGGAAAACCCTGCAGTTCAATACCGTCCGGCAGTCTCACCGTCATCGTTGCGCCTGCGAGAGCGCTGTCCGCGGCAAACACGAGGCGCACCGTTTCCGGCTGGTACAGGTCCATGCTGACCATGGGAAGCTCGCCCGCGCCGGGGCGCAGGAAATCCGTCGCGAGGCTTCCGACGACCAGGATGACGACGCTCGCGGCAATGAGTGCGCCGAAGCCGGAAAACAGCCGGCTCCTGGCGGCGGGCCGCTGCTGCTCCTGCCTCGCCGCGTGCCGGAGCGCGCGCTCGAACAGGCCGGGTGGCGGTGCGGGCACGCTGCAACGCGCGAGCAGGGCCCTGAGCTCGGGGTCCTCGTCGGCAACTCGTGTCAAATTCGTCTTCATGGACGGCTATACAGGTTCCGGATCTGTACTGTTACACGCATCCGCACGGGAAAGGGTTCCATTGGCCTCCAGCATCTCCCGCATGCGCAGGCGGGCGCGATGCAGGCGCGATTTTATCGTGCCGGCCGGGCTGCCCGTAAGCTCCTGAATTTCTTTGATTGTGTAGCCGTCGGCATCGTGCAGCAACAACACGATCCGGTGTTCCTCGCCGAGCTTCGCGAGTGCATTCTCGAGGATGCGGGCCAGTTCCCGATCGCTGCTGTCACGCTCGGGATCCGCATCGCCCGCAAAGCCGGCCAGCCCGTCCGCACTCAGCCGCCCCTCGTCGACGAGGACGAGGCGCCGCCTCGCGACGCGCCGGTGATGATCGACGAACAGGTTGTAGAGCATGCGCGCGAGCCAGGGCCCGGGATCGTCGACCGTCGCCAGCCGGTGCATCCCGGAGAGCGCCTTTACCATCAGCTCCTGAAACAGGTCCTCGGCTTCACCCGGGCCGCCGCCGAGACGCCACGCAAGCCCGTACAGCCGCTCGTAATGAGGCTTCACAAGCCGCGCGAAGTCATCGTCGACGCTGTCGCTCACTCAGGACTCGCGGAGATAACCCCAGGAATGCAGTTTGTCGTGATCCTCGAACCACCGGTCGCCGATGTCCGTGCGGTAGTACATGTTCGGGATGAGTATGTTCTTGACGCGCTGATATGCCTGCTGCTGTGCCTGCTTGACGGAGATGCCGAGGCCGGTGACGACGAGGACCACGCCGGAGTGACCCGTAATCAGCCACTCGCCGTTGACGAGCCGCACGTCCTCGATGTGGATGCCCTCGAAATTCGGCTTGCGGAAGATAATGACGCGGTCTTTGGAATTTGCCTCGAAGGTCTTCGGGTCGTGAAAGGGGAACGGCGGAACCACGATCCGGAGGCCGATCTGGAAACCCTTCCGGGTCTTGAAGTTCGTGAGCGTCCCCTCCGCCATCTCCTTGAGGAACTCGCCCATCGGCATTGCGATGCCATCGGCCTGGATGCAAATCGTGGGGTAACCGAATCGTGCCGTGAACTCGAGCGGATAGATACCCTGTCCGTTGACGATGCAGTTCACATCGATGTAGCCGACGTAACGTTCGTCGCGCAGGCGCTTCTCGATCTTGGCGAGCGTCGCGGCGAACACCTTGTTCGGCCCGCTCCAGTACATGCACGTGCCCATCTCGCCGGTCGCCGGGCCAATATTGCCGGGAAAGAGCGGCTTGTGCTCGAAATTGACGTTGATGGGCATCATGAACTCGTGGCCGTTGAAAAATGCCCCGACCGCCATCTCCACGCCGCGCACGCGCCGCTGCAACTGGAACACCTTCACGGTGTCCGAGTACACGGCTTTGTAGGAACCGAGCACGTGGATCACGTCCTTGCCGTCGTCTTCCTGGCCGACAAACAGGAGCCGCTTGATGTTCTGCGCCTCGCCGCTCGGCTTGATCACGTAGGGCGCCGGGTGCTCTTCCACGTACGCGATCGCGGAATCGAAATCGGAAAATTCCTGAAACGGGATGATGGACACGCCGTGCTTCTTGAGTTCTTCCTGGCCGAAGGTGCGGTCGTCTTCGAGCCGGTCGGTGTATGGCGTGCCCCCGACCACGGCTTTCCCCTGTCTGCGCAGCCTGTCGGCGAGTTCGCCATGGCCCAGGACGTCATCGAAAACAACGACGTCCGCCCACTCGACGTGCGACTCCCAATCGTCCACCTTGGGGACGAAACCGTCGCCGATGTCTTTTTCGGCCGGGTCGGAAATGTGGTAGCGCACCTCGTTTCCTTCGGTCGACACCCGCCAGGCGATGTCGCTGATCAGGCCGCCATAAGATACGAAGAGAAATTTACTGGTCATGAGGGCTGGCCCGTTTCGGGAGGCGCTGGCAATAAACCACCTGCATTTGTAACAGATGAGGCGATTCGTTGTAAGATTTCACGATGCTGCGCGCGTGCCGACTCTGTGGAAGCAAGGACCTGACACTCTGGATGCAGGATGGGCGAAATCGCGACCTCAATTACTTTCGCTGCGGCAACTGCGCACTTTGGAACTACGATCTCGACTGTGGCATGGACCAGACGCAGTATACGGCGACCTACGTCGGCCCGGATGACCCGCGTCACAAATCGAATCGCGTCATCGCGCGGAGCTGGGAGTACCTCCGGTCGCGTGTCCCCGGACCGGGGTCGATTCTCGACATCGGCTGCGGCAATGCCGCGCTGCTGCACTTCGCCCGTCAGGCAGGCTGGGAGGTGCGGGGAATGGAACTCAGCCAGACGATGGCCGACGCCATCCTCGCCGACCAGGGCATCGACGTGGTCGTTTCGAATTTCCTGGAGTACGATCCGGCGCCGGGTGAATGCTACGACGTCGTCGTGCTGCGGCACGTACTGGAGCACCTGCCGGACTCGCAACTCGCAATGCAGAAGATCGGCGCGCTCCTCAAGGACAATGGCATTGCCTTTCTCGAGCTGCCCAACACGGCTTCCTTTGCCTATGCGTCCAAGCGGCTGCTGAAGAATCGGGGCCTGAGAAACAGCAAATACGCCGGCGACTGGCGGCCCGGTCACTGCAACGAGTTCAATCGCAAGGCATTCGAGTACCTGGCCAGAGCGACGGGCTTCGAACTGCTCGAGTGGCGGCCTTACTCCAACAAGCCGCTCGCCGACTGGTTGTACGGCGTCCTGCCGGTTGCGAGCAAGGTGCGCGCGCTGGCCCGGAAAAAGCCATAGGCGCGCGCCGTTGGAGCGGCTGTTAGCCGCGAATTGAACGAGGTCAGAACGGGCAGCGGCAGCGCGGCTAACAGCCGCTCCTACCAGACCGACACCTGCACCAGGAAATAGTGATCGATCAGCAGCGCGGCGAACAGGAATCCGAGGTAGGTGATTGAGAACCGGAAGGTCTGCATCGCCCGGTCGACATCGTCCGGGTAGCGGCGCATCTGGACGGCGTGCCAGAGAAACATGGCGTCCAGTACGAGTGCGGCGGCCAGGTAGATCAGGCCGCTCATGCCGGTCAGGTAGGGCACGATCGTGATGGCGGCCAGCAGGATCGTGTACAGCAGGATATTCAGGCGCGTGAAGTCCTCGCCGTGCGTCACCGGCAACATCGGGATGCCGACCTTTGCGTACTCGTCCTTGCGGGCAATGGCAAGAGCCCAGAAGTGCGGCGGCGTCCAGACAAAAATGATCAGGAACAGGAGCAGTGCACTCGAGTTCACGTCGTTCGTGATGGCTGCCCATCCCAGTACCGGCGGCGCTGCACCGGCGGCCCCGCCGATGACGATGTTCTGCGGTGTCGCGCGTTTCAGGAAGACCGTGTAGACGACGGCATAGCCGATCAGCGACAGAAAGGTAAGGAAGGCCGTCAGCGGGTTGACCAGGAACCAGAGGACAAGCATCGACACGGCGCACAGGCCACTCGCAAACAGGAGCGCCTTCGCTTCGGAGATCCGCCCCTGCGGCAGCGGGCGTCCGCGGGTCCGCAGCATGTGGATGTCGACCCGCGCGTCCAGGATATGATTGAACACGGCGGCGCCCGAAGCGGCGAGGCTGATGCCGAGGGTGCCAAAGAACATGGGCCCGGCGCCCGGCCACCCCGGCACCGCAAGGAACATGCCCACGATGGCCGTAAACACGATGAGCATGACGACGCGCGGCTTGGTGAGCTCGTAGTAGTCGCGCCAGTCAGTCAGTGTCTGTATCTGAGTGCTCATAGTTCCCGGGAATCCGTCAGCCGATCCGCGACAGCCGCAAGAGCCGCTTGATATCGGCAACGATGTTGCGCGGTGCAAGGTCCGGCGAGAAATACATGACCAGGTTACCGTGCGGATCGACCAGGTAGTAACCGCCGTCGGCGGCCGAGGCGGGTTTGCTCGCGGCGAGCAGCTCGCTGAGTTCCCCGTCTTCCAGCGCGACCAGCCCTTCGTGCTCTCTCGCGAGAAACACTGTATCGGGCGGAATATCGCCGTGCAAGAGAATCCGGCCAAGGCGATCCATCTCGCGGCCAAGCATCAGCCGGAGTTGCCGGATCGTGTACAGGGCTGCCCGGCACCCGCTGTCACAGGGGCCCGCATCCGGGTACACGAGCAACCAACGGCCGCGGTGCAGGGCGCGAAGTCCCGAGGCGGGCAGCGCCTCGTCCAGGTTGACGATCGGTTCGAGCAGCGCACCGTGATTGGCGCCGCCGCCCGGGCGCGAGCATTCTTTCGCCGAAGTAAAGCCACGCGGCAAGAAAGAGCGGCCCCAGAAACACTGCGGCGATCAAGAGCAGCTGCAGACGGCCGCGCTGTATTACGGGCCTAAGCATCGACAGGTCTTCGCTTCCGCGAATGCCATACGAGCAGGCCGGCCAGGGCCGTGCCCATCGCGAACCACTGGAAGGCGTATGCGAAGTGCTTGCCCGGCCCCATTTCCTCCGGCACCCAGTGGCGCACGAAACCGTGCGGGTCCTTCGGGTCGAGCAGCAGCACGAAATTCTGCACCTCGCGGCCAAGCGCCACGGCGAGGTCCGCGGCCTGCGGGAATACCGCCGTCTTGGGCCACGCCGCCGATGGCGTAACCGCTTCGCCCATGCGCATGCCCGGCCGCGGCAGCGAACCCACCCGTCCATGCACGGTCAGCCGGCCGGACGGCAGGGCGAGGTCCGGCGCCAGCGCGGCCATGTCGGGCAGACGCGCACTCTTCTCGACCCAGCCGCGGTTTACGAGAAGTACCGGCTCGTCCGCTGCGAGTTCGAGCGGCGTAATCACGTAATAGCCATAACGGCCGTTCAGGATGATGTTGTCCAGCAGAACCTGGTGCGCGGCATCGTAGTGCCCCGTCGCCTTCAGTGGCTGGTAGGGCCGAATTTCCGCACCGTGGTGAAAGTTGGACCAGGCGGCCGGTGCGCCGAATGCCTCGCGTGCCTCCAGCTTGCCGAGGCCGCGGCTGATCTGCCAGATGCCGAGTCCCGCAAATTGCAGCACGAGCAGCGCGCCGATGACGAACGGCAGCCATCCGGGCCACGACTTATTCGATCCGGTGTTCACTCTCGGCGGGTTCTATATACTGAGTTGAATCCATCGGGCTGAGCCGTCATGAAGGCCATCATCATCATACTGCTCGCGGCGATCGTCATCAGTCTGGGGTCGGGCCTGTTCTTCCTGACGCGTGACAAGCACGATTCGACGCGCATGCTCAACGCACTCAAGCTGCGCGTCGCGCTCTCGATCACCCTGATCGTCTTCCTGCTCACGGCCTTTTACTTCGGCTGGATTTCGTAGGGGGTCAGAGTACTTAATTAGCACCCAAAAGGGGTCAGAGTACTTAATTCGTCGCGAGTCAGGAGACCGCGGCCTCGCTCCACAAGCGAATTAAGTACTCTGACCCCTTTTTCCCTACATCCAGTACACGAAGACGTACAGCCCGACCCAGACGACATCGACGAAGTGCCAGTACCAGGCGACCGCTTCGAACGCGAAGTGCTTGTCCGGCGTGAAATGCCCTTTCATCACCCTGAGCCAGATGATCGTCAGCATGATCGCGCCGAGCGTAACGTGGAGCCCGTGGAAACCGGTGAGCATGAAGAAGGTCGAGCCGTAGATTCCGGTCGTCAGCTTCAGGTTCATGTGCTGGTAGGCTTCGATGTATTCCTCGGCCTGCAGGAATACGAAGGTGAAACCCAGGATGAAGGTGAGTGCCAGGAATGTCTTCAGCACGCCCCGGTTTCCCGCTATGAGTGCGTGATGCGCGATCGTGACCGTTACCGAACTGGTCAGCAGTATGGCGGTGTTGATGAGCGGCAGGCCCATGGGGCCCATCGACTCGAAATCGCCGCCGATGTTGCCCGGCCCGTTCGTGGGCCAGGTGCCTTCCCACCCGGACCAGAGCAGGAAGTTGGTGAAAAAGTTGTTGCCCTCCCCGGACAGCCATGGAATGACTGCGGTGCGGGCATAGAACAGTGCGCCAAAGAAGGCCGAGAAAAACATCACCTCGGAAAATATGAACCAGAACATGCCCATGCGAAACGAGGTGTCGACCTGAGCGTTATAGACGCCCTGCTGGTTCTCGCTGATCACGGTACCGAACCAGCCCACGACCATCGCGATGATCGTTGCAATGCCGGCGAGCATCACCCAGAAGCCGAAGCCGGCGCCGTTCAGCCAGGTCGATACGCCGACCATCAGGAACAGGAGGCCGACCGAGCCGACGATCGGCCAATGGCTGCCGTGCGGTACGTAGTAGCGATCGTGTGCGTGCAGAGACATGTTATTTCTCTTTGGCTAAAGACAGCGTGTCGAACATGGTGTACTGGAGCGTGATCGTGTCGATGTAGTCCGGGAGCTCCGGGTCGACGATGAACTGCAGCGGAAGCTCACGCTTCTCGTTTGCCGCAAACGCCTGGCTCGTGAAACAGAAGCATTCGAGTTTGCGGAAGTGCCCCGAGGCTAAGGTCGGCGCCACGCTCGGTACTGCCTGCGCGACCTTGTCACCGGCGGTCAGGTTTTTCGCGGTGAAAGTCGCGTAATAGAGCTTGCCGGGGTGCACATCCATGCTCGGCACGTCGGCCGTGAATTCCCAGGGAGCATACTCATTCGTCTGGGTGACGAACTCGATACGAATACTGCGGCTCAAGTCCGGCGCTTCGGCAACGGCCACCGCCTCGCCGTTCGTTCTGCCGCCGAAGCCGGTAATTTCGCAGAAGACGTCGTACAGCGGCACCAGCAGGAAGCCGAAGCCGAACATCGCGATCGCCCACGCCAGGAGCCGGACCGTCAGTGAGCGGTTCGATACATTGTTCTTCGCTGGCTGATTCATATTCAGGACCTCAAGACCCCAGAGAGGATGAAACCCAGGTAGAACGCGAGCGCGACGATCACGAGAATGACGGTCGTGCGCCGGATCCTGCGCCGGGTTTCCTCCTCGCGCTCAGACATTCGGGTCCTTCGGGAACGCGACGGTCCGGTCGACGTGCACCGGTTCGTCGAATGTGTGATACGGCGCTGGTGACGGCACCGTCCATTCGAGGCCCCTGGAGCCTTCCCAGACACTGGCCGTCGCTTCCGCGCCCTTTTTTGCGGTCAGCAATATATAAACGAAAATCAGCTGCGACACCCCGAAGCCTATTGCACCAACGCTGGCGACGAGGTTGAAGTCCGCGAACTGTGTCGAATAGTCCGGTATGCGGCGCGGCATGCCCGCGAGACCGAGGAAATGCATCGGGAAAAACGTGAGATTCACGAAAATTGCCGACAGCCAGAAATGCACCTTGCCGGCCGTCTCGTTGTAGTAGTGGCCCGTCCACTTCGGCAGCCAGTAGTAGGCAGCCGCCATGAGTGCAAAAATGGAGCCCGGCACCAGGACGTAATGAAAATGCGCGACGACGAAGTAACTGTCGTGGTACTGGATATCCGAGGGCACGATCGCGAGCATGAGCCCGGAGAAGCCGCCGATCGTGAACAGGAAAATGAATGCGAGCGCGAACAGCATCGGCGTCTCGAAGGTCATCGAGCCGCGCCACATCGTGGCCACCCAGTTGAAAACCTTAACGCCGGTCGGCACCGCGATCAGCATGGTCGCGAACATGAAAAACAGCTGCGCCGACAGCGGCATGCCGACGGTGAACATATGGTGCGACCAGACGATGAACGAAAGGAAGGCGATGGAAGCGGTGGCGTAGACCATCGCATCGTGACCGAACAGCGGCTTGCGCGAGAACGTAGGGATGATTTCCGAAACGACCCCGAAGGCCGGCAGGATCATGATGTAGACCTCGGGATGACCGAAAAACCAGAAGATGTGCTGGAACATCACCGGGTCGCCGCCGCCGGCCGCGAGAAAGAAGCTCGTACCGAAGAACTGGTCGGTGAGCAGCATCGTGACGGCGCCGGCCAGGACCGGCATCACGGCGAGCAGCAGGTAAGCCGTAATGAGCCAGGTCCATACGAACATCGGCATGCGGATGAGCGTCATCTCCGGCGTGCGCATGTTGATGATCGTTACGATGATGTTGATCGCGCCCATGATCGAGGAGAGGCCCATCAAGTGTACCGAGAAGATCAGGAACGGGAAGGCATCGCCGGTCTGCAGGACGAGCGGCGGGTACATGGTCCAGCCCGATGCGGGAGCGCCCCCCGGCATGAACAGCGTCGACAGCAGGATGCTGAACGCGACCGGCAGTATCCAGAATGACCAGTTGTTCATTCGCGGCAGCGCCATGTCCGGCGCGCCGATCTGCATCGGGATCATCCAGTTCGCGAGGCCGACGAAGGCCGGCATGACGACGCCGAATACCATGACCAGCGCGTGCATGGTGGTCATCTGGTTGAAAAACTCCGGATGCACGAACTGCAGACCCGGAATTGCAAGCTCGGAGCGAATGATGAGCGCCATCGCGCCACCGATAAAGAACATCATGAGGCTGAACACGAGGTACATCGTGCCGATGTCCTTGTGATTCGTCGTGAACAGCCAGCGACGTATGCCCTTCGCGGGGCCGTGATGATCGTGCGCCTCGTGCGCGCCTGCTACTGCAGTGGTCATACCCTAAACTCCGTGACGCGCCGGCCTGCCGGCGCGAATGTCGCATTTTTCAGCCGGGACCGGCCGAGTTTCTCCGCTGATATCAGCGCTTGCCGGCGAATGTCGCGATCGCGACGCCGCCATTGGCCGCAACCCATTCGTCGAATGCCTCTGCTTCGACCACTTCGACGACGACCGGCATGTAACCGTGATCCTTGCCGCACAGTTCGGCGCACTGGCCTCGATAGGTGCCGACCGTCACTGCCTGAAACCACATCTCGTTGACCATCCCCGGGATGGCATCCTTCTTTATTGAGAGGTCCGGGACCCACCACGCGTGCAACACGTCGTTCGAGGTCAACAGCACGCGAACCTTTGCGCCGACCGGCACGACCAGCGGGCGGTCCACGTCGAGCAGGTAATTCTCGACGCCGAAAGGATCGATGCCGGAATCCTTGAGCCGCGCCTCGAGACTCGGCCTCGCGAGCGACGAGTAGAACGAAAGGTCCTGATCCTGGTAACGATAGTGCCATTTCCACTGGTAGCCGGTGACCACCACGGTGAGGTCCGGATCGCGGGAGTCCTCCAGCCTGACCATCGTCCTTGCGGCGGGCACGGCCATCGCGAGCAGGATCAGCACGGGAATCGCCGTCCACAGGACTTCAACGCCCGTGCTGTGCCGGAACTGCGCGGCCACGGCACCCTTGGACTTCCGGTGCAGCAACAGGGAAATGACCATTGCGCCGAACACGAGCAGGCCGATAGCCGTGCAGACCCAGAACGCCATCATGTGCAGGTCATATGTCTCGGCGCTGAGTTCCGTCACGCCGCGCGGCATGTTGAGTTCCCACTCAGCATTCGCTGCTGTCGCCCAGGCGATGCCGAGCAAGCCGGTCGAGATTTTTCGAATCATTGATTGTTCCACCCTGCGTGCCCCGGGGGCGTCGCACACTTCAAGTACACCCGCGCCTGTCGTGGCGAGTTGTTGCAGGACCACACGCAGGCGCGTGGTCCCCGTAATCATGGTCGGGTGGCTGGTCTGGATGCCGGGCAGCAAACGCTCGCCCGCAGAAAAAGCCCGCGAAGTTTACTGAAACACGGGCCGCCATGCAATCCTGCGGGACGGCGGCGGGTGCTTAAAAATTCCTATTTTCCAGCGACTTGCCTCTTCATCGACGACGCACCGGGATGGCGCCCGGCGCGATGCGCACGTCGCCGTCGCGGCGTGTCTGCCCGCTGCCCCAGCAATGCCCGTAAACCAGTTCGAGATCAATGCGTATGGCGCCGCCCTCCGCACTCCCCTCGAGTTCGGTCTGCATTCGCCGGAAGCGGCCGGTGCCGGTGAGCGTCTGCCTCCGGCCGGCAAGCGCGTTGCGCGCGGCGCTTGCCGTCAGGTCGCGGAACAGGGCGGCCGTCGATGCGTAGTCGAGACCCAGTCGGTCGACGTCGAGTACGGGGTCGCGCAGCCCGGCTCCGACGAGCAGGTCGCCCAGGTCATGCATGTCGGGAAAGTGCTGCACGTGCGGGTCCGCGTCGATTTGTTCCCACGCGCGCCGCACGGCGCCGAGGCTGTCCGGTCCGAGCGTGACGAAAGCGAACAGGCCGTCCTTCCGGAGCACGCGCGCCACTTCACGGGCGATGGCAAGCGGATCATCGAGGGCCGCGAGGGCGAGATTCGAAACCACCACATCGACGCCCTGGTCCGCAAAAGGCAGCGCGTGCAGGTCGGAGCGGAGATAGGAAACATGCGAGAACCAGCGCCGCCCGCGGACGGCCTCTTGCAGCATGCGCTGCGATCGCTCCACGCCGAGAATGCGCGCGCCGCGAAAGCGCCTCTCGAGGGCCCGGGCGGCGACCCCGCTACGGCAGCCGAGATCGACCACCCGCCTGGCTTCCACCCGCACGGGTTCGAGGCGCTCCATGAGTCCACTCAACGTGGCGGCCTGCACGAAGCCGGCGGCCTCGAAACCCGCCGCTGCCCGGTCGGTGCGCCGCTCGAGGTGCGCGCTGTTGACCCGATGGGATTTGGCCATAGCTGACGGTTCAGCCCGATGTCCGCCGTACGGTAACACGCTTTCTGGCCGTTCCCGCCGGAAATTCCGGGCGCTTCGTCGCCTCGTGGACCGCAGACTCGCGCGTATGCACAGGCCGATGTTCCGCCGGCTCCGACGACTCGTCCGATCGTTCGAAAACGAACTCCTCCCGCCGCGCTGCGTGTTTTGCGGCGCCGATACCCTCGTGACGCGGGCATCGATATGCAGCGGCTGTGACCGCGACCTGGTCCGGAATTGGCCCGCCTGCAGCGGATGTGCACTGCCAATTCCGGAGGGGATCGATGCGCGCTGCGGCACGTGCCAGCAGGGACGGCTGCCGTTCACGGTAGTCGTGGCGCCGTACGCCTATGCATTTCCGCTCGATGCCGCAATCAAGGCGTTCAAATTCCGGCGCAGGCTCTATTACGCGCCCGCCTTCGCCGCGCTGTTGCAATCGGCAACGGGCAGGCTCCCGGCAAGCGTCGATGCCGTCCAGCCGGTGCCGCTGCATCGCCGCCGAAAGCTCTTTCGTGGCTTCAACCAGGCCATGGAACTGGCAAAACCGGTTGCTGGCGCACTGCAATTGCCCCTGATCGACGCGGTGCGCCGCTCCCGGCACACGCCGTACCAGTCAGGATTGCCGGCGGCGGAACGACGGCGCAACCTGCGTGACGCTTTCCGTCTGCGCGGCCGCATCGACGCTCGCCACGTGCTCCTCGTCGACGACGTAATCACGACGGCGACCACTTGCCGGCAAATCGCGATGCTGCTGAAGGGGCACGGCGTCAGCGAAGTCAGCGTTCTCGCCCTGGCACGAGCGATCACCGACTGAGCTCGTTCAGGCGCTGCCCGTGCTGAAGCTGTAGTCGAGGACGATGCCGATGAAGACGATCAGGCCGATGAAATGGTTGTGCAGAAATGCCCTGAAGGAGCCGGCCGGATCACGATGCCGCGCGAGGAAAAGGTGGTACAGCATCAGCCCGACGACGAGGACCAGAGAGAGGTAGTACCAGAGCTTGAGCTCGGCGCGCAGGCCGATGAACACGAGCCCGGTGAGCATGACGAGCTGCAGGCCCGCGATGACGAACAGGTCCAGGTCCCCGAAAAGGATTGCGGTAGATTTTACGCCGATCCTGCGATCGTCTTCGCGATCCACCATGGCATAGAACGTGTCGTAGATTACCGCCCAGACGAGTGCGGTCGCGAACACCAGCCAGCCGAGTTGCGGCACCCCGCCTGTCTGTGCCGCGAAGGCCATCGGCACCGCCATGGCGAAAGCCGCACCGAGCACGAATTGCGGCACCGACACGAAGCGTTTGACGAACGGGTAAACGATCGTGAGCAAGGCACCTGCGATTGCGAGCAGCTGCGCCGGGCGGTTCAGCATCGCCGCGAGCCCGATGGCCACCAGGCCGAGGGCGACGAACAGCGTCAGCGCTTCAGCCGGGGCAACGGCGCCTGAGGCAATCGGCCGATCGCGGGTGCGCTCGACATAAGGGTCGATGTTGCGGTCGGCGAAGTCGTTCAGTACGCAGCCCGCGGAACGCATCACGACGACGCCCAGGACGAAGACGACGAACAGGCCGCCGTCCGGGTGCCCCTTGCCTGCGAGCCACAGCGCCCAGAGCGTCGGCCACAACAACAGCCAGATGCCGATGGGCTTGTCGAGACGCATCAGGCGAGCGTAGTTCCAGAGTTGCTTCCGCAATTGCGGGGGAATCCATTCGGCGGTGTCTCTCATCCGGCGCAGTCTACGTGACTCGTCGGAGCCGCTGCCAGCCCGCCCGCCCGGTCGAGCGGCTTGCAGCCGTGACCGTTGGAGCGCGCGTTGCCCGCCGTTGGAGCGGCTGCAAGCCGCGAATGCGTCGGAGTGAATTTGCGCTCCTTCGATTCGCGGGCAACCCGGCTCCAACGGCGGCAAAGCGCCTCCGACGCTCAGACTTTTCCGTAATGTCCACGATCGGCGAGCCATCGCCGGACGATCGCGTGCGCGTTTTGCGGCGTCAGCGATTCGGCCGCGACCTGCACTTTCGGCATCAGCGAGGCATCACGAGCGAGATCGGCGATACGGTATTCCGGCAGGCCCGTCTGCCGCGTACCGAGCAGTTCGCCGGGCCCGCGCAGCTCGAGGTCGCGTTGTGCGACCAGGAAGCCGTCATTCGTTTCCCGGAGCACCGCCAGCCGGCTCCGGGCCAGCCGGCCGAGCGGCGGCTTGTACAGCAACACGCAGTGGCTCTGCGCCGTGCCGCGGCCGACACGGCCGCGCAATTGATGAAGTTGCGACAGTCCCATGCGCTCGGCATTCTCGATGATCATAAGACTCGCATCGGGAACGTCGACGCCAACCTCGATGACCGTCGTTGCCACCAGCAGCTGGATGAGTCCCTCCTTGAACGCCCGCATGCCGCGCTCCTTTTCGGCCGCTCGCATGCGCCCGTGGACGAGTCCGACGCGAACCTGCGGCAGCGCACGGGCGAGCAGCGCATAGCTCGCTTCCGCGGCCTGGTAATCGAGGATCTCCGATTCCTCGATGAGCGGGCATACCCAGTACGCCTGCCCGCCGGCGGCGCAGGCGGACTGCACGCGCGCTACGATCTCGTCGCGGCGGGTGTCGGGCACCGCGATCGTCTGAACGGGCTGCCGGCCCGGCGGCAGCTCGTCGATGACCGAGGTGTCGAGATCGGCGTAGGCCGCCATCGCAAGCGTGCGCGGAATCGGCGTAGCGGTCATGACCAGCTGGTGCGGCTGGCCGTGCCGGCCGGCGCCCTTGTCGCGCAATGCCATGCGCTGGTGAACGCCAAAGCGATGCTGCTCATCGATGACCACCAGGCCGAGGCGCTCGAACTGCACCCCTTCCTGGAACAGCGCATGGGTGCCGACCACGACGGAGGCGGACCCGTCCCCGATCGCCTCCAGCGCCGCGCGCCGCGCGGCCGCCCTCTGGCTGCCGGTCAGCCAGGCGGGCTCGATTCCGAGCGGCCGGAGCCAGTCGCTGAAACTCAGCCAGTGCTGCTCCGCGAGAAGTTCTGTCGGGGCCATGATGGCTGCCTGGACGCCGTTCGCAATTGCTTTCACGCAGGCAATCGCCGCGATCACCGTCTTGCCGGAACCGACGTCGCCCTGGATCAGGCGCATCATCGGGTGCGCCAGGCGAAGGTCCGCCAGAATCTCGGCCGTGACACGCTGCTGGGCCCCGGTCAGCGTGAAGGGCAAGGTCGCGAGGAAGGCATCCAGTTGCTCATTGCCGCCGCTCAAGGGCAGCGCGCGCTCGGTCGCGGCCAATGCACGCAACTGGCGCAGGCTCAGGTAATGCGCGAGGAGTTCCTCGAAGGCGAGCCGCTGCTGGCAGGGATGCGTCCCGGCGGCGAGGCGGCCGATATCGGCATCCGGTGGCGGCCGGTGGAGGGTTTCGATCGCATCGACGAGCGTCGGCAAGGCAAGCCTGTCGAGAACGGCCGGCGGCAACAGGTCCGCCGGCGGCGACTGCCGCATCCGGCGCAGCGCCTCGGCGACGAGGCCTCGCAAACGGCCCTGGCCGACTCCCTCTGTCGAGGGATAGATCGGGGTGAGGGCATCGCTGACTGCGGCATCCTGTCCGGCGCGCAGCAGCCGATACTCGGGATGAATCATTTCGAACCCGGCGGGCGACTTGCGGGCCTCGCCATAGCAGGTGACTTCCACGCCCGGCTGGAACTGTCCCTGCTGGCTCGCCGAGAAGTGAAAAAAACGAAGCGTCAACTGGCCGCTGCCGTCGCCGATCCGGACGAGCAGGTTCCGGCGGCCGCGAAAGGCGGTTTCGGCCAGCAGGACTTCGCCGCTTACGAGGGCGCGCTCGCCGGCACGCAGTTCGCCCAGCCGCACGAGTTGCGTGCGGTCCTCGTAGCGTGAGGGCAGGAGGAACAACAGGTCCTCGATGCGATGAATACCAAGTTTACCGAGCTTCCCGGCGAGAGCCGGACCCACGCCCGAGAGCGTCAGGAGCTCGCGGTGTAAGGGGTCGGCGGATGCCGCTCCAGCCGTATCGGTCATAACGGTGTCGTTCGAGCGGCTGCCAGCCGCGACTGCGAGTCGGCCCGGGCTCTGCAGAGCGACATACCGAATTACCGGTCGCGGCTGGCAGCCGCTCCAACGGCAAGTATGGCGTCGGCCTCGACGTCGACACCCTTCGGCAGCGATGCCACGCCGACGGCCGCGCGGGCGGGGTAGGGTTCCGAAAAGTATTCGGCCATCACCTCGTTCACCGTCGCGAAATTGCCGAGATCAGTAAGAAAGATCGTGAGCTTGACTGCCTGGTCGAGCGTCGCCCCTGCGGCCGCTGCGACCGCCGCCAGGTTTTCGAATACCTGCCTCGCGCGCGCTTCGAAATCGCCGTCGACCACCGTCATCGTCGCGGGGTCGAGCGGAATCTGGCCCGAGAGGAACAGCAGATCGCCGCTCTTGATCGCTTGCGAGTAGGTACCGATCGCCGCCGGGGCCGCATGGGTGTGAATTGCTTTCTTCTGCATGTTCGCGCCCCTCCGGTCAGGCGCAGTCGCGGCTAACTCGCATAACGTTCGGCATCTTGCGCACGTTACGCATGATCTGCGCCAGGTGGCGGCGGTCGCGGACGAGCAACAGGAATGACAGCATCGAGCAATCCTCGTGCCGGCCCAGCACCTCCACCTGCTCGATGTTGGAGCCGCAGTCCGCAATTGTCGCCGCGACCTCGGCGAGCACGCCGGTCTTGTTGCGCGTCTCGCACTGGATCTGGCTCGAGAATTCCCGCTCGATGTGCTTCTCCCACTCTACCGCGATCCATTTCTCCGGCTGCTTGCGGAAATTGATGAGGTTGCCGCACACGTTGCGATGGATGACGACCCCGCGCCCCGAGCTCAGGTATCCCATGACTTCGTCGCCGGGTATCGGGTAACAGCACTTCGCGTAGCTCACGACCATGCCCTCGGTGCCGGCGATGGTGAGGCTTGCCCGCTGTGCGGCAGCATCGCCCTGGACGCTGGCACCCAGCAGAAAGCGAGCCGTCAGCGGCGAGAGGCGCTCACCGAGGCCGAGCTGCTCGAAGAGTTCCGCGGCATTGTTGAAACCGAGTTCGTGCAGCGCCTCGTTCATACGCGTCTTGCCGATCTTGCGTAACGAGGAGCCGAGGTCCTTGAGGGAGCGGTCGAGTAGCCGTTTGCCGAGGTCGATCGACTCGTTGGAACGGAGGTTTTTCATGTACTGGCGAATGGCCGTGCGCGCCTTGGCCGTGCGCACGAAGGTCAGCCAGTTCGGATTCGGGTTCGCGTTGCGGCTCGTCACGGCCTCGACAGTCTGTCCGTTCTGCAGTTGCGTGCGCAGGGGGACGAGCGCCCGGTCGATCTTCGCCGCCACCGTGTGATTGCCGACGTCGGTGTGCACGGCATAGGCAAAGTCGACCGTCGTCGCGCCTTTGGGCAACGGCATGATGTCGCCCTTCGGCGTGAATACATAGATCTTGTCCGGGAACAGGTCGACCTTGACGCTTTCGAGAAACTCCTCGGATGAGCCCGACTCCTGCAACTCGACCAGCTTCGACAGCCACTCGCGCGCTCGGCGCTGCGGTGTCGCGTCGATCCGGTCCTCGGCTTTGTACTGCCAGTGCGCGGCGACACCGGATTCAGCGACGCGATCCATGTTGCGTGTCCGGATCTGTACCTCGAGCGGCAGGCCCTTCGGCCCGAAGAGCGTCGTGTGCAGCGACTGGTAGCCGTTGATGCGCGGGATGGCGATGTAATCCTTGAAGCGCCCGGGCATCGGCTTGTAGAGCCCGTGCACGACGCCGAGGACCTGGTAGCAGGTACTGACCTCGTCGACGATGATGCGAAACCCGTACACGTCGACCACATCCGACAGCAGCCGCTTCTTCTCGGCCATTTTCTTGTAGATGCTGTACAGGTGTTTCTCACGGCCTGTCACTTCAGCCTCGATGCCCTCGGCAACTATCGCGCTCTCGAACTCGGCGGTGATGAGCTTTACGATCTGGCGCTGGTCGCCTTTGCTGCGCTTGCGCGCCTTGTCGAGTACGCGGTAGCGCATCGGGTACAGGTACCGGAACCCCAGGTCCTCGAGCTCGACTTTCATGCGGTTGATGCCGAGCCGGTTTGCGATCGGCGCATATATATCGAGCGTCTCGCGCGCAATGCGCCGGCGCTTCTCGATGGGCATGGCGTCCAGCGTCTGCATGTTGTGCAGCCGGTCGGCGAGCTTTACGAGTATGACGCGGATGTCTTCGATCATCGCGAGCATCATCTTGCGAAAGCTCTCGGCCTGGGCTTCCGCGCGGGAGCGAAACTGGATCTGGTCGAGTTTGCTGACGCCATCGACGAGCAGCGCGACCTCGTCGCCGAACTGTTCGCGGATCTCGGCCAGCGACGCGTTAGTATCTTCGACGACGTCGTGCAGGATGGCGGCACTGATCGCCTGTGCGTCGAGACGTATGTTCGCGAGTTCCTGCGCCACGGCGACCGGATGCGTGATGTACGGTTCGCCCGTTTTGCGGGTCTGACCCTCGTGCGCCGCCGCGCCGAAGTCGTACGCCCGCATGATCAGGCCGACCTGGTCGGAAGGGAGGTAGTTCTCGAGTGTCGCAACCAGGCGCTCGAAGCCGCGGTCGCGCCGGAGCGCGGCCGGCAGTTTCGACAACAGGGTGGCGGCATAGTCCATGCGAGGATCATACCGCGCCGGCGGCTATCACAGGTGCCCGCTGGCGGTTCGGGCGCAGTCCGCTACGACGCCGGTCATCATCGTAACGGCGGCGGACAGGGCATTCCTCCTCGTCAATAATTCCTCGGAGGAACACCCTGCCCCCGCCGCTACCAGGTCGGCAAGGCGCCGGGCAACACCGGCGCCCTTAGGCGCGCAAACACGCCGCCGTCCAGACGGACTCAAAAGCGGCGGAGGGTGTGGTATGCCTGCGAGGAATTATTGACGAGCAGGCATACCACACCCTCCGCCGTTGTGATGATTACGGGTCGGCCGCCAGCGGGCCCGACCGTCGTCAGTCGCCGATGGAAATGCCACGCAGCGGCATGATGTCGTCGGCGAGGTCGTGCTGGTGCTGCATGAAGTCCTCGGTCCGCGGCTGCTCGATCTCGTCGAGAATTGCCGGTGTGACGTGCCCGGCCGCAATTTCGCGCAGTGCAACGACGGTCGGCTTGTCGTTTTCGAGATCCACCATCGGCTCGGCGCCGTGCGCCAGCCGGCGCGAGCGTTTCGCGGCGACCAGCACCATTTCGAAAATATTGTCTATGTTCTCGAGGCAGTCCTCGACGGTAATGCGGGCCATGTCGGTTCCTTGGGGACGTCGGGCTGTCGACGCCCGGTGAGTGCGAACGCGCGAGCTTAGGCGGCCGCCGGCGGCCGCGCCAGGGCATATAACCAAATGTTATTAGGGCAGTATCGCCTCGACCGCGCGCCGGAGCGCGGGGTTCGAGGTCGCCGTCTGCTCACCGCGCCTGTCGATGACCGCGAGCAGTCGCTCCACCGCCGGCTCGAGGTCGTCGTTGATGATGACATGGTCGAATTCGTGCCAGTGCCCCATGTCGCCGAGTGCATCCCGCAAGCGGCGCTCGATGACCGCGTCGCTGTCGGTTCCTCGCGAGCGCAGCCGCCGGTCGAGTTCCTCGAGACAGGGCGGCATTACGAATATGGAAATGGCCTCGGGCATGGCCACGCGCACCTGGCGCGCCCCCTGCCAGTCGATTTCGAGTACGACGCTGTGCCCCGCCGCGAGGTGCTCTTCGACCTGCCGCCGGCTGGTACCGTAAAGGTTGTCGAATACTTCGGCAGACTCCAGCATTTCTCCGGCAGCGCGCAGGCGCTCGAACTCACCGCGATCGACGAACAGGTAATCGACGCCGGTCACCTCGTTACGGCGTTTCGGCCGTGTGGTATAGGAAATCGAGAAACGCAGGTCCGGCCGATGGGTGACGAGCGCATGCACGAGAGTGGTCTTGCCCGCCCCCGACGGGGCCGCGATGACGTACAGGCGCGGCTCGCCGGACCGGGCTTCACTCGACATTCTGGATCTGCTCGCGCATTTGCTCGATCAGCACTTTCAGGTCTACCGCTGCACGGGTGGTCTCCGTGTCGGCGGACTTCGCGCCGAGGGTATTTGCCTCGCGGTTCAGTTCCTGCATCAGGAAATCGAGGCGCCGGCCGACCGGCTCGGCAGCGGAGAGCGAGTCGCGAATCTCCCGCACGTGGCTTTCCAGCCGGTCCAGTTCCTCGTCGACGTCGAGTTTTTGTGCGACCAGGGCGAGCTCCATTTCGAGACGGTCGGCGTCCGCCTCGACAGCAAGCCTGGCAAGCCGCTCGCGCTGGCGTTCCCCGGCGGCCTCCAGAACGTCAGGCATGCGTGCACGCACCGAGGCGGCGATGCGCAGGATCTCGACGAGCCGCCCGTCGATCAGGTCCGCGATCCGCTGTCCCTCGCTTCGCCGCATGGCGTCGAGGGCATCCAGCGCCGTCGCAAGCAAAGTGCTCGCGTCACGGATCAGCGATTCGCTGTCCATGTCGCTACCCTGCACCACGCCCGGCCAGCGCAGGACGTCGATGGGATCAATCTGGCCGACGTCGAGCAGGGAGGCAATTTCACCGAGGCGTGCCCCGAGCAGGCGAACGAGACCGTCATCCAGGCGCAGGTCATTGTCGGCGTCAAACGCGCGCCTGTAATGCAGCAGGCATTCCACCTTGCCACGTTTGATCTGCTCGCCGACGCGCTGACGGAACGCGTGCTCGGTGGCACGCAACTCATCCGGCATCTTGAACTGGAGGTCCAGGTAGCGGTGATTCACGGCCCTGAGTTCCCAGGTCAGCGAACCCAGCGTCGAGTCGGCGGACGCTCGCGCGAAACCGGTCATACTGTGTAACATCTGCGTCCTTCTCCCAAAGCGCCGGTTGGGTCACGCAAATCGCGGCCCGCCACGGCATATTATGGGTCATCGAGGAAGAACGAAACTCCATGCAGGTCGAATACGCCAAGGTCTCCGCACTCGGCGACAGGCAGGACAACCAGGATCGTGGCGCCGTGGTCGTCGCCGAGCATGCCGCGATGCTGTTGGTGTTCGATGGCATGGGCGGGCATTCCGACGGTGCGCGTGCCGCCGAGACCGCGCTCGGCGTCGTGCAGGAAGTATTCACGTCGACTCGCCTTCCGGTACTCGACCCCCAAGGCTTCCTGTACAGCGTGCTCGCGCACGCGCACGATTCCGTGGTGGCGCTCGGCCGCAAGGTCGCTGTGGATTTCCGGCCCCGTGCCACCTGCGCCATCTGCCTGGTTCAGGAGGGCGGTTCGTTCTGGGCGCACATCGGCGACAGCCGCATCTACCAGGTCCGAAACGGCAGGGTTCTGACGCGGTCCCGGGACCACAGCCACGTCGAGGTCCTGATCCAGGAAGGTGCAATCAGTGAGGAAGAAGCGCAGGACCACCCCATGCGCAATTTCGTCGAATGCTGCCTTGGCGGCGATGCGCCCGTACCGGACATGACCATCACTCCGAAGCTGCCGCTTCTGCCCGGCGACGTGTTGCTGGTCTGTTCCGACGGCCTCTGGTCCGGCCTTAGTGACGACGATATGGCCTCGATAGGCGCTCCGGGCGAGAGCAATCTCGCCGAAAACCTGAAACGCCTGAGTCTCAGGGCATTGAACGCCAACTCGCCCTACAGCGACAATACGACAGGCGCAGCGCTTCGCTGGCTCGGCCCCTGAGCCGCGCCGCGCCCCACAGGAGATATCGAATGCGTCCCAGCGGCCGCGCGGCGGACGAAATGCGCGTTGTATCGTTCACACCCGACTACACGCGGCACGCCGAGGGCTCCGTCCTGGCCGAGTTCGGCGATACCCGCGTGCTCTGCACGGCCTCGGTCGAACCCCGGGTTCCGCCGTGGATGCGCAACCAGGGGACCGGCTGGGTAACCGGCGAATACGGCATGCTGCCGCGAGCCACGCATACCCGGTCGGCGCGCGAGGCCCAGCGCGGCCGCCAGAGCGGACGCACTATGGAGATTGCGCGGCTGATCGGTCGCTCCCTGCGTGCCGTAACGGATCTGGCGGCGCTCGGCGAACACACGATCACACTCGATTGCGACGTATTGCAAGCCGATGGCGGTACACGCACGGCCGCGATCAGCGGCGCGTGGATTGCGCTTGCGATCGCGACACGTCGCCTGCTCGAGTCTCGCAAGCTCAAGCGCGACCCGCTGCACGGGCAGGTGGCCGCGATCTCGGTCGGCATATACCGCGGCAAACCGGTACTCGACCTCGACTATTCGGAGGACTCCGAAGCGGAGACCGATATGAACGTCGTGATGAACGAAGCCGGTCGCTTCATCGAATTGCAGGGAACGGCGGAGGGCCACGCCTTCAGTGCGCAGGAACTCGACAGCCTGATCGGGCTGGCCCGTACCGGCGTCGGCGCAATCGTCACACAGCAGAACGTCGCGCTCGACGCCGCGAGCCGATGATCCGGTGCTGAGATGAGCCTGCCGATAACCGTCGTCCTGGCCAGCAGCAATCCCGGCAAGAAGCGCGAGATCGACCGGTTGCTGGCGCATCTCGACTTCACGATCGTGCCGCAGTCGGACTATGGCATCGAGGACGCCGAGGAGACCGGCACGAGCTTCGAGGCCAATGCCCTCATCAAGGCGCGGCACGCGATGCTCGCCACGGGTCTGCCGGCGATTGCGGACGATTCCGGCCTCGCGGTGGACGCGCTCGGCGGACGCCCGGGGGTCTATTCCTCGCGTTACGCGGGGGCTCGCGCGAGCGACGACGCGAACATCGAGAAGCTCCTGGCGGAGCTCGGGGAGCAGAGCGAGCGCGGTGCCACTTTTCATTGCGTCGCGTGTTTCGTGGCGCCGGACCTGGATACGCCGATACTTGCGCACGGCAGCTGGCGCGGCGAAATCCTGAGCGAACGCCGCGGCAGCGGGGGATTCGGATACGACCCTGTGTTTCTCGACCCGGCCTCCGGACGAACGTCCGCGGAGCTTTCGGCGGATGAAAAGAATGCCCGCAGTCATCGCGGCATTGCCCTCCGGCATCTGGCAGAAGCACTGGACCGGCGCTACCGCTGATGGAGACGCCGCCGCTGTCGCTGTACGTGCACCTGCCCTGGTGCGTACGCAAGTGCCCCTACTGCGATTTCAACTCCTATACCGCGGGTGACGCCGCGCCGAAGGCGCGTTATCTCGATGCACTGCAAAAGGACCTCGAGCTCGAGAGCACGCGGGTGGAAGGCCGGGAGGTCGACAGCATCTTTCTCGGGGGCGGCACGCCGAGCTTTTTCACACCCGCGGAGATCGGACGCATCCTCGGCAGCGTCGCGAGGTGCTTCCGCGTCTCGCCATCGGTCGAGATCACGATGGAAGCGAATCCCGGCACGGTCGAAAGCGGCGACCCGGCCGGTTACCTGGCCGCAGGCGTCAATCGCCTGTCGATCGGCGCCCAATCCTTTGCGCCGGAGATGCTCACGCGCCTCGGTCGCATCCACAGCGCGGGGGATATTGCCCGGGCGGTGGAGGGCGCGCGGCGCGCCGGCTTCCTGCGCCTGAATATCGACCTCATGTACGCATTACCGGGCCAGGACCTGGCCGGGGCGCTGTGGGACATCGAGCAGGCCGTCGCGCTCGCCCCGGAACACCTGTCCTGGTACCAGCTGACACTCGAACCCAATACCGTCTTTCATGCACGGCCGCCACGCGGCCTGCCGGACGATGCCGCAAGCGCGGACATCCAGCAGGCCGGCGAAGCGCTGCTGGCGGCCCGCGGATACGAGCAGTACGAGGTGTCCGCGTATGCCCGTGACCGGAACTATTGCCGCCACAACCTCAACTACTGGCACTACGGCGACTACGTGGCGGCCGGTGCCGGCGCCCACGGCAAGCTGACGACGGCAGAGGGCGTGCATCGCTACGCCAAGCCGGCCCACCCGGCGTCGTACATGCGAGACGTCGAGGAACGCACCGACCCGGAGCGCCTCGGGCCGCCGCTCGCGGCGGCCGAACGCCTGTTCGAATTCATGCTGAACGGCCTTCGCCTGCCCGGTGGCGTCGCGGAACAGGAGCTTTCGAGCCGGACGGGACTCAGCGCCGCGACCCTCGCGGCCAAGGCCGCGGGCGCCCTGGACAAAGGCCTCATCGAGCGAACCGCCGCGGGTCGCTGGCGGCCGACCGAACACGGCCGTCGTTTCCTCAATGACCTGCAGGCCGAGTTTCTGCCGTGATGATTTATACACAAGCCGCAGGGGCTTACTGTAATTTTAGTGCGAAAGCCCAATGATCTGAGTCGGAGGCTTGTAAACCGGGTGCATGCAACTGATTTTGCAGCGTTTCATAATATGGCCACAAAATAGTCATATTTACAACGCGCTTTGTAAATCCAGACCTTAGAGCGTTGGTTCAATTTCGATCCACAACCTTATCCACAGCTTCTGTGGATAATTCCCGCAGCGTCAGGAGGGCTTGCGGGCTTTTCTGCTTCCCGATATATTACGCGCCCTTTTGGCACGGCCCGACCGTGGAGAGACCCAATGAAAGCCGACATTCATCCCGCCTACGACGAGATCAAGGTGACGTGTAGCTGCGGCAATGAGTTCACGACGCGCTCGACGCTCGGCAACGATCTCTCGATCGAGGTCTGCTCTTCCTGTCATCCCTTCTACACCGGCAAGCAGAAGATCGTCGATTCGGGCGGCCGCGTGGACAAGTTCCGCAAGAAGTACGGCCGCTGAGACCCGCGCCCGGGCGGCGGCCCGGTTCTGTTATGCTCGTATGGCTGTCTGCCGGCTGACGCAGCGCAACCGGTATTCTTCTTCGGTGCGATCTCGCCGACGTCCGTCAAAGACGACATAAGAGGATAACAATGAGCCAGGACGTTTTTCGCCTGACGAGCCCTGACGGGAAAGAACTCAGCCTGCCGATTCTCGAGGGGACCGTCGGCCCCGACGTCATCGATATCAGCGCCCTGTACCGTGAACAGGGCGTTTTTACGTACGATCCCGGCTTCGTTTCGACGGGCAGCTGCGCCTCCGACATCACCTTCATAGACGGCGAGAAAGGTGTGCTGATGTACCGGGGATACCCGGTAGAGCAACTCGCGGAGCACTCCAGCTTCATCGAGGTCTCCTACCTCCTGCTGCACGGCGAGCTGCCGACGGCTGAGCAACTCGAGACGTTCGACCGCACGATCCGCACTCACACGATGCTCAACGAGGGCATGTTGCGGTTCTTCAACGGCTTTCGCTACGACGCACACCCGATGGCGATGCTTTCCGCGGTCGTCGGCTCGATGTCCGCCTATTACCACGACACGACCGACGTCGACGATCCCGAGCACCGTGACATATTCGCCCATCGCATCCTCGCCAAGCTGCCGACGATTGCGGCAGCAGCCTACAAGCTTAATGTCGGCCAGCCGTTCATGTACCCCCGGAACGACCTGAACTACTGCGAAAACATGCTGCACATGTTTTTCGCCGTGCCGGCGGAGCCGTACGAAATCGACCCGATAGCGGCCGAAGCGCTCGATCTGCTGTTCATCCTGCACGCTGACCACGAGCAGAACTGCTCCACGTCGACGGTGCGGATGGCGGGCAGCTCCGGCGCGAATCCCTATTCCGCAATTGCGGCGGGCATCTCCGCACTCTGGGGACCGGCTCACGGCGGTGCCAACGAAGCTGTGCTCGACATGCTCGAGGAAATCGGCGACGCAGGGCAGATCCGGAAGTACATCGACAAGGCGAAGGACAAGAACGACCCGTTCCGGCTGATGGGCTTCGGCCACCGGGTCTACAAGAACTTCGACCCCCGTGCGACGATCATCCGTGAGATGTGCCACAAGCTGCTGAAGAGACTCGGGCGGCAGGACACGCCACTCTTCAACCTGGCGCTCGAGCTCGAGGAGATCGCGCTGAAGGACGACTACTTCATCGAGAAGAACCTGTACCCGAACGTCGACTTCTATTCCGGCATCATCTACCGGGCGCTCGGCATCCCGACCTCTATGTTCACGGTAATGTTCGCGATCGGCCGCTCGGTCGGCTGGACGGCGCACTGGCGGGAAATGATTTCGGACCCGAAGACGAAGATCAGCCGTCCGCGGCAACTTTATACCGGATCCCCGCAGCGCGACTACCTACCCATCGCCAGGCGTACTTCGTAGGAACGACCCTCTGGCCGTCGTTGGCGCGGCTGTCAGCCGCGACGGCGAGGGCATGAGCGCTTTAATCGCCGCCCGCTCCCGGAATCAGCCCATGATTCGCAGCGCAATGTAAGGCGTCAGGAAAAACAGGATGATGGCCAGCTTGAAGCGGCCGAGGAACGCGAAGGATTCCTGCATGATCCGCTCCTCGCTGATGGCGAAAATGCGCTGGTTGAAGCGCCGCACAATGCCCTTCAGGAATACGAGGCTCATCGCGGTGACCAGGTAGAACAGCAGGTTGATGAGCAGGCACCAGCCGAAGAACGTCGTCAGGCTCGCGATCGTCATGATAAGCACCTCCGGGTCGCGGCCACGGCCGCCGTTACGTCAGTAAATCACTGACGGTCTTCACGTCCGCCCGTTGCATGGGTTTGCCGTCGACCGGGCTCAAAGGTGCCTGGCGTATACCGTCGTACGGAAATACGGTCGCGTGCACCGTGGCATTTCCGCAGCGGAATTCGTAGCCCGGCACATTCTCCACCTTGTCCTTACGGGTCCTGAGGCGGCGTTCATAAGTCCTGCTCGCAATGCCGGAGGCCTCGAGGTGCGAGCCGACCGCTTCCGCACTGTCGCTGAACACGTGCAGGCTGACGACAGAGTTTTCGTCCGCCGTCCCGTTCAGCACCGGTCCGACGAGCCGCGGCGAGAACACAGAGAGAATTTCCATTGCCGTCAACGCAACGGTACGCAGGCGGCTGAGGAGCGCCGGGTGTTCGCTGCCGCCGAAAATGAGGTGATAGTCCTCGATGGCCTGTTCGATTTCGCCATTGCCCGGCAGCGATCCGCGATCGGCGAGCCCGAGGCGGACGGCGGCCTTTTGCTTCGCGACCCGATAGTCACGGATGCCCTGCGTGACGATGATGCGTGCGGTTTCCTGAGCCACCAGCTTCCGCTTGCGGTCGGCTCCGTTGTTACGCAGGGCTTTGGGCGTGTTTCTCGGCATCACTCAAAACAGGGTTTCCGGCTCTTCCTCGGTTTCCTCGTCGCTGTCGGTCCCGGCGGGCGCCGTTCCCGGCCGTAGCGGATCATTGAAAATATCCAAGTCGTCCACGTCCTCGCACTCCGGCAGTCGGCCCGCCTCGAAAAACTCGAACATCCCGTTCGGGTCGCCCGCGGCCGCCGGGCAGCCGGTCGCACGATTGATCTTGCGGCTGACGATACCATCCGGCATCGGCATGCGGTGGTTCGGGACGCCGGCGAACGCCAGGCGGGCGAAGTCGATCCAGAGGGGCAATGCCGTGCGGCCGCCTTCCTCGCCCGGACCCAGGGGCAGATCGTCGTCGTAGCCGACCCAGACCACCGCGGCGAGGTCGGCGTTGAAGCCGCCGAACCACGCGTCACGCCTGTCGTTCGAGGTCCCGGTCTTGCCGGAGAGGTCGGTGCGTCCCAGCACCTTCGCGCGCTGCGCTGTTCCGCGGGTGATCACATCGCGCATCATGTCCTGGATGAGGAACGCGTTCTGCGCGCTGATTGCCCGGGTCGCCTTGCGTACATCGGCAAACAACCCCGGGTCCGTGGCTGCATCGGGCCGGTATTCGAGGGCGACGTCGGCCATGGCCTCGAGGGACATGGGCTCCGCTTCCGGTTCACCGAAGTCCGATACCGCTTCCGCGTCGCACTCGGGGCAGACGACCTCCGGTTCGGCGCGGTACAACTCGTCGCCGTCCGGCCCGAAAATCGCGTCGATCACATAGGGCCGAATGCCGTAGCCGCCGTTTGCCAGCACGGAATAGCCCTGCACCATGTCGAGTGGCGACGCATTGCCGCCGCCCAAGGCGAGCGATCCGTTGCGCGGCAGCGCTGCATCGTTGAAGCCGAACTTCCGGATGTGTTCTATGGCCTTGCCTATCCCCGTCTCGTAAAGGAGCAGGCGCACCGATACCAGGTTCATGGAGCGCGTCAGCGCCTCGCGCAGTCGGGTTGGCCCGTAGAAGCGCCCCGTGTAGTTGATCGGCCGCCAGTCGGACTCGAGTTCCGATGAGCGGATGACGACAGGCGAGTCGTCGATCACCGTCGCAGGGGTATTGCCGTGTTCGAGCGCTGCGGAGTAGATGAAGGGTTTGAACGAGGATCCCGGCTGGCGGGCAGTCTGGGTCACGCGGTTGAACTTGCTGGTGGCGAAATCGAAGCCGCCGGCGAGGCTCGTGATGGCGCCGTCGTGCGGATCCATGGACACGATCGCGGCCTGCGCCTCCGGTACCTGGGCGAGTGCCCAGCTCTTGTCGGCCGTCGGCATTATATGGATGACATCGCCCGGCTCGAGCACCTCGGTTACCGCGGTCGGCTTAGCCCCGGTCGTTTCCCGGTCGATGAAGGGTTTGGCCCAGCGGATGCCCGACCACGGAACGGTCAGCCGTGCACCGCCGCCCGTGACGACATCGACGCTGTTGTCGTCATTGAGGGCCGTGACGAGCGCGACGGACAGGCCGCCGGGCGCATACTGCTCGAGCTCGTTCCGCAGCGCGTCCGGCCACTCGTCGTACGGCGTCCCGGGCAAACTCGAGTCGATGTCGAAATGGCTCGCGGGGCCCGGGTAGCCGCGGCGTCGCGTGAATTCGAGCAGCCCGTTCTTCACTGCCCAGGTTGCGGCATTCTGCAGGCGCGAATCGAGCGTCGTCACGACCTGGTAGCCGTCCGTGTAGCTGTTTTCGCCGTATCGCTCCAGCATCTCCCGGCGCACCATCTCGGCAACGTAGTCGGCGTGCAGCTGCACCGCCGCCCCGTGCAGCCGCGACACCATCGGCGTCGCCATCGCTGCTTCGTATTCCTCGCCGGTGATGTAGCCCAGGCTTCGCATTCGCGCCAGTACATACGCGCGGCGCATTTCCGCGCCCTCGATACTGCGCACCGGGTTGTAGCGTGACGGCGCCGGCAGGACCCCTGCGAGCGTTGCCGCTTCCGCGATGGAGAGATCCTCGAGTTCCTTGTCGAAGAATACCTGCGCGGCGGCCGAGACGCCGTAGGCCCGCTGGCCGAAAAACATCTTGTTGAGGAACAGCTCCATGATCTGTTCCTTCGTGAAACTGTTTTCGATCTGCACCGCGAGCGCGGCTTCCTTGAATTTGCGTTCCGCGGTCTGGTCGAGGTTCAGGAAATAGCTGCGTGCGAGCTGTTGCGTGAGCGTGCTGCCGCCGCTCTCGACCTCGCCGGTCGTAAGCCACTGGAAGGCGGCACGCAACACGCCGCGGTAGTCGATGCCCGGATGCTCGAAGAAGCGCCGGTCCTCGGCAGCGATGAACGCCTCGACAACATGACCGGGTACTTCTTCATAGGTGACGAGCACCCGGCGGTGCTGGCCGATCTCGGAAATCAGGAAGCCGTCGCGGCTGAAGATCCTCAGGGGAATCTGCAGGGGAATATCGCGAATCGTATCGGCCTGTGGCAGGGACGGCGACACATAGTAATAGGCGCCGATGATGCCGGCGACGGCGCCGACGCCGAGAGCCACACCGAGCCCCAGGACGGCGAACAGGATCCGGGCAAGTCGTATCGCGGACTTGTGATCTGCGTTCTTGTTGCGGTCAGTGCTGTGGCGCATAGTCGCTGGCGTTTCGAGGCTAACGCCCTGATTTCCGGGGGCGCGGACCGGGGAGTTTAACCGTAGTCTGGTGTCGGACGAGTGCCGGGAATGTGGCATTCCCGTGTGGAGTGCCGGGGCGGATGATAGCGATCGTGCGGCGGCGACCGCAACGTTCGTGACGCAGCTCGCAGCGGCGAGGTTGCACGGGGCGTAACGGGTCGACGGCTTTTTCGGCTCGATTCGGAGTCGCCGACCAGTTCACAGAATACGGTTTCGCCGGGCAGTAACATGCGTTCCCCTGTTCGTGAACATAGTCACGGTTTATTTAACATTTTCTTGCTATATAGTTAAATCGTTATTCTGAGATGCGACTTAAATTTGGCTCGCAACTTACCGACCTAAAAGGGAAAAGCTGTGTTATTCGGAAAGAAATCTCAACCGTTGTTGGGGCTCGATATCACGACCTCGTCGGTAAAATTGATCGAGCTGTCGCAAAGCGGCAAGCGCTTCCGGGTGGAGTCCTACTCGGCCGAACCGACGCCGCCGAGTTCCGTCAGTGAGAAGGCGATCGTCGACGCGAAGGCCGTAGGTGAGGCGATCCGCCGGGCCGTAAAGCGGGCGGGCGCGAAGGCGACGGATGTGGCCGTCGCCATCAGCGGCGACGCTGCGATCACCAAGGTCATCCAGATGCCGTCGAGTCTCTCCGCGCGGGATCTCGAGGGCCAGGTCGAAATTCAGGCCGACCAGTACATCCCGTTCCCCATGGAAGAAGTCAGCTTCGACTACGAGATCATCGGTCCGAACGAGAAAGATCCCGAACTGATGGACGTCCTGCTGGTTGCGACGCGCACCGATAACGTCGAGCAGCGCCAGGCAGCCGTCACGGCCGCCGGGCTCGTGACCGCAGTCGTCGACGTCGAGGCATTTGCGCTCGAGAACGCCTGCCAGCTGCTGAGCCACCAGATTCCGGACGGTGGCATCGGCCATTCCGTCGCGGTCGTCGACATCGGCGCCTCCTCGACGACCTTCAGTGTCCTGCAGGATCTCAAGGTCGTTTACACGCGCGACTTCAACTTCGGCGGCCAGCAGCTGACCGAGGAAATCATGCGCACCTATGGCTTGTCGATGGAAGACGCGGGCCGGGCCAAGAAGCAGGGCGGCCTGCCCTCCAATTACCAGCCGGAAGTGCTGGAGCCGTTCATCGACGACATGACGCAGCAGGTCAGCCGTTCGCTGCAGTTCTATCTCGCCTCCGGCGGCGGGCGGGAGCAACCCGACATGATCCTGGTTTGCGGCGGCTGCGCCAACATTCCCGGCATCGCCGATGTTATCTCCAGCCGCGTCGGTATCCCGACCGAGGTCGGCGATCCGCTCGGCCAGATGAAGATTTCGTCGAAAGCGAAATCGCAGGGAGTGCACAAGGATGCAACCGCGTTGCTGACGGCATGTGGCCTTGCACTGAGGAGCTTCGACTAAAATGCCACGTATAAATCTACTTCCCTGGCGCGAGGAAGAGCGCAAGAAGCGCCAGCGGGAGTTCGGTGTTGCGGTGATTGGTGCCGCAGTTGCGGGAGCGGCAGTCGTTGCCCTCACGATGCTCGCCTACTCGCAGATGATTTCCGCGCAGGACCAGCGCAACGAGCGCCTCAAGGCGGAAATTGCCGAACTCGAAAGGAGTATCGAGAAGATCGACGGCCTGGAGCGGCAGAAGGAACGCCTGATTGCCCGCATGGAAATCATCGAGCAGTTGCAGAAGAGCCGGCCGGAAATCGTGCACCTCTTCGACGAGGTGGCGCGCCAGTTGCCGGAAGGCGTGTACCTGACCGGTATGAAGCAGACCGGCTCACGGGTGGAAGTGCAGGGGGTAGCGCAGTCGAGCACCCGCGTCTCCGCCCTGATGCGCCAGATCGACTCTTCCGAGTGGCTCACCGACCCGGAAGTCCAGAAAGTTGAAACCAAGACGTCGGGTTCGTCGCGTCAGTCCGAGTTCACCGTGCACCTGAAACAGGTCGGCTCGGACGCCGACATGGAGGATTCGGAATGAATCTTGTCGATGAACTGAGAAGTCTCGACGCCAACGACGTCGGTCGCTGGCCGCTTCCTTTCCGCCTGGCCGTCATCGCACTCGTGTTCGTGGCGGTTGCGGGTCTCGGCGTGTACTGGAAGATCGTCAAGGACAAGGCGCCGACGCTCGAGCGCTACAAGCAGGAGGAAATCGCGTATCGCAATACCTTCGAGAACAAACAGAAGAAGGCTGCGAATTACGATGCTTTCGAGCAACAGCTTGCGCAGATCGAGCAGTCGTTCGGCACCATGCTCCGCCAGCTCCCGGGCGAAACGGAGATTCCGAGTCTGATCGTCGATATTTCGCAGACCGGGCTCGGCGCGGGCCTGCAGGAGCGCCTGTTCGAACCGCAGCCGGAAATACCGAAAGACTTTTACGCCGAAAAGCCGATCAAGATCCGGCTGAGCGGCGGCTATCACGAGATCGCACGCTTCGTCAGCGGCATCGCGGCACTGCCGCGCATCGTGACGCTGCACAACATCGTGATCACCCGCGAGAACCCCGACAGCTTCGACGATTTGAGTATGGAAGTTACGGCGCAGACCTACCGTTACCTCGAGGAGACACAATGATGTCTGCTTCTGTCATCACGAGGAATGGCGCGCTCATCGCGCTGGCCGTGATCGGCCTGGCGGCGTGCGGCAGCGACATGGACGAACTCGACCAGTACATCAACACGATCAAGGCGCGGCCTGGCGGTCGCATCGAGCCTCTGCCGGAGATCACGCCGTACGAAGGATTTGCCTACGCGGCGGACCAGCAGGGCGTTCGCTCGCCCTTCATGCCCGATACGCCGCAGTCGGCAGGGCCGGCCGGCGGAACCCGCCCGGACCCCGACCGCCCGCGCGAATTCCTCGAATCCGTACCGCTGGATTCACTGAACATGGTTGGCACGCTGAATCTGGGCGAAACCGCCTACGGCCTCGTACAGACGCCTGACGGACTGATCCATCGTGTCCTGCCCGGAAATTACATGGGCCAGAACGACGGACGGATCATCGGCATCGACGAGTCGAAAATCGAACTGGTGGAAATAATTTCGGACGGGATCGGCGGCTACGTGGAAAGGGACGCTGCCGTCAGTCTCTCGGACTGATGCCTGAATGGAACTGGGAGTAATGGGAATGACGCTCAAAAGTAAACCGACGGCCGCGCATCGCCTGGCGATCCTGCGAGTGGCCGCCATGGCACAGGCCGCGATCCTTGCGCTTGCGGGGCTCACCGCAAATGCGCAGGAACTGAATCGCCTGCAGGACATACAGGTGCAAAGCCTGCCGGGGCAGCGGGTGGAACTCAAGCTCATCATGAGCGAACTGGCTCCCGAGCCGATGGCATTCACCATCGACAATCCCGCGCGGATTGCACTCGACCTGCCGGAAACGGCCGTCGGACTCTCTTCGCGCCGCCGCGACGTGAACCTCGGTCCGCTGGACACGATCCTGACCGCAGAGGCGAACGGCCGTACCCGCGTGGTACTCAACCTCGACAGCATGGTTGCGTACACGACCAGCCGCAGCGGCAACACGATCACGGTGATGCTCGGAGAAGGAGCTGACAATAGCGACGGAAACACCCAGTTCACCGCCGCTCAGCCAGGCTCGAGCTCCTCGCCGGACCGGCCCTCGTCCGCCGGCACCGCCGGCCGCGCAATTACCAGCGTCGATTTCCGCCGTACGCGTGACGGTGGTGGCCGGGTTGTGGTCAACCTGACCGACCCGGCAACGCCCGTCGACATCCGCCAGGAAGGCGGCCGTGTCGTTGCCATCTTCAAGGATACGACGTTGCCGGCCGAACTCATGCGGCGGCTCGACGTCATGGATTTTGCTACGCCCGTGCAGACCGTTGACACGCTCCGCACCAATCTCGACACCCGTATCGTGATCTCCGCGGAAGGCAAGTACGAGCAACTCGCCTACCAGTCCGACAACGAGTTCACGATCGAGGTGAATGCCGCTCCGGAAGCCGATGCCGCCGAGTCGAACATGTTCTCGGAGTCGAAGGAGTATGAAGGACAACGCCTTACGCTGAACTTCCAGGATATCGAGACGCGCGCGGTACTGCAGCTGCTCGCAGAGACGTCCGGCAAGAACATCGTCGTCTCCGACACCGTGCAGGGCAATGTCACGCTGCGCCTCCGCAATGTCCCCTGGGACCAGGCCCTGGATATCGTCATGACGACGAAGGGCCTCGACATGCGGCAGAATGGCAACGTCATCATCGTAGCGCCGGCCGAGGAAATCGCGGCGCGCGAGACTGCCGACCTGGAAGCGAAGCAGGCCATCAGCGAACTCGAGCCGCTTTACTCCGAGTTCCTGCAGGTCAACTACGCGAAGGCGGCCGACCTGTCTGCGCTGATCTCGGGCGATTCCGAAAACGCCATGATCTCGGAGCGCGGCAGTATAGCCGTCGACGAGCGCACGAACACGCTGCTCGTCAGCGACACCGCGCAGCGGCTGCAGGACATCCGCCGCATGGTCCGCACCCTGGATATCCCGATCAAGCAGGTATTGATCGAGTCGCGCATCGTGGTCGTCAATGACGACTTCAGCCGCGACCTCGGGGTTCGCCTCGGTGTAACCGGCAACGACATCAGCGACGACCGGATCGTGGTCTTCAGCGGTACTGGCGAAGCAACGAACAACTACCTGGGTTCGATCACCGACTCCATTAACAACCCAGGCACTCCGGTGACCCTGCCGGCGATCCCCGGCCGCTACAACGTCAACGTGCCGATCGCCGAACCGGCGGGTCGCTTCTCGCTCGCGGTGCTCGGCGAGGACTATCTCGTCGACCTCGAACTGACCGCACTGGAAGCCGAAGGACGCGGCGAGATCGTCTCGACGCCGCGCGTCATCACGGCGAACCAGAAGGAAGCAATCATCGAGCAGGGCGTGGAAATTCCGTACCAGCAGTCCGCTTCGTCGGGCGCTACCACGATCCAGTTCAAGAAGGCGGTTCTGAGCCTGACGGTCACGCCGCAGATCACGCCGGACAACAACATCATCATGGACCTCAAGGTGCACAAGGATAACGTCGGCGACATCATCTCGACCGGCGGTCTCGGCGGAACGGTACCGAGTATCGATACCCGCGCCGTCGAAACCCAGGTCCTCGTGGCCGACGGCCAGACCGTCGTCCTCGGCGGCATTTACGAGACGGAACGCCGCGAAACGACGAACAAGGTCCCGTTCCTCGGCGACATCCCGTTTGTCGGGGTCGCGTTCCGCAGCAAGCAGCGGGTCGATAACAAGGCGGAGTTGCTGATTTTCGTAACCCCGCGCATCCTCGAGGAAGGCGGCAGTATCTACTAGTCCGTCGCCGGCTTTACTATAGGAAAGCCAACCTTCGGGTTGGCTTTCTCTTTGCGGGGACCCGACACTTACCGGCATGAAGAATCCGAAGAACGTTTTCCTGATAGGACCCATGGGTGCCGGTAAGTCGGCGGTCGGCCGGCAGCTGGCCAAGTCCCTGCACCTCACATTCGTGGACAGCGACGAGGAAATCGAGTCGCGGACCGGCGTCGATATCCCCTTTATCTTCGAAAAGGAGGGCGAGGACGGGTTTCGCCTTCGGGAAAAGAAGGTCATCGATGACCTGTCCAGGCTCGACGGCATCGTGCTGGCGACCGGCGGCGGCGCGGTCATCGACGCGGAAAGCCGGACGCGCCTCGGGGCCCGTGGCTTCGTGGTCTACCTCCGGACCGGTATCGACCAGCAGCTGTCACGGACGCGTCGCGGCCGCGAACGGCCGCTGCTCGCCACCGACGATCCGCGCGCGACCCTCGAGGCCTTGATGTCGGACCGCGAGCCTCTGTACACCGAGATTGCCGACCTGACCATCCAGACCGACGGCCGCAAGGTTCACGCGGTCGCGAGCGAAATCCTCGAGGCGATCAGCATCTAGTGTCCTGCCGATACCGGCCAACACGCCGGTCGCAGAATCCCGAAAATCCGGTAACCTTGCGGCCATGGCGACGACCGTGAAGGTGGAGCTCGGCGAACGGAGTTACCCGATCGTGATCGGGCATGGACTGCTGGGCGGCGGGTTCGATCTCGCCGCTCATGTGGCCGGCCGGGACTGTCTCGTCGTCAGCAACGTCACCGTTGCGCCCGTCTACCTTTCGGAGCTGAAGCGAAGCCTGAAGGGCAAGGCGGTCGAATCGATCGAACTCGAGGACGGCGAACCGTACAAGACCCTTGCAGCCGTTGCGTCGATCATCGACAGGCTGGCTGCCCTCGGGGCGAGTCGTGACACGACCGTGATCGCACTCGGCGGCGGCGTGGTAGGCGACATTGCCGGCTTCGCGGCGGCAGTCTACATGCGGGGCGTCGATTTCATCCAGGTGCCGACGAGCCTGCTGGCCCAGGTGGACTCGTCCGTCGGCGGCAAGACCGGCGTCAACCACACGCACGGCAAGAACCTTATCGGCGCGTTTCACCAGCCGCGGCTCGTCCTGATCGACACCGCCACGCTCGCCACCCTTCCGGTTCGCGAATTGAAGGCCGGGCTCGCAGAAGTCATCAAGCACGGCGCAATAGCAGACGCGGAGTTCTTTACCTGGCTTGAAGACCATATCGACGCACTTCTCGAAGCCGATGCCGCATCGCTCGTCCATGCCGTCAAGCGCTCCTGCGAGATCAAGGCAGGGATCGTCGCGGAGGACGAGCGGGAGACCGGGCGCCGCGCCATCCTCAATTTCGGTCATACCTTCGGCCATGCCATCGAGCAGTGCCAGGGCTACGGCGAGTGGCTGCACGGCGAGGCGGTTGCTGCCGGCATGGTGATGGCGGCAGGCCTGAGCGACATCGACGATGAGACGCGCCGGCGCATCGGAAGCCTCATCGAACGTGCCGGGCTGCCGGTGATCCCGCCGCCGGTCAGTGCCGTGAGGATGCGTGCGGCAATGGGCATGGATAAAAAGGTGCTCGACAAGAAGCTGCGGTTTGTCCTGCTCGACCGACTGGGGCATGCGCGCACCACGAGCGACTACGACGAGGGACGCCTCGATGCGGTGCTCGAGGCCTGCAACGGATGAGAGGCCGCCGGCTCGCCCCGTACGCCGCCGACGAGAGGCAGTCGCGGGGCCGCCGGCACCCGGAACCGCCGTCCGCCTGGCGCGGCGAATACCAGCGGGATCGCGATCGCATCATCCACTCCACCGCTTTCCGGCGGCTGATGTACAAGACCCAGGTCTTCGTCAATCACGAAGGCGACCTGTATCGTACGCGCCTCACGCATTCCCTCGAAGTCGCCCAGATAGGTCGCACGGTTGCCGTAGCGCTCGGGCTCAGTGAGGCGCTGACCGAGGCAATCTGCCTCGCGCACGACCTGGGCCATACGCCGTTCGGCCATGCCGGCCAGGACGCACTCAATGCCTGCATGCGCCCCTTCGGCGGCTTCGAGCACAACCTGCAGTCGCTCCGGGTCGTCGACGAGCTCGAAGAGCGTTACGCCGACTTTGCCGGCCTGAATCTGATGTTCGAAACGCGGGAGGGTATTTTGAAGCACTGCTCGGCGAGAAATGCCGCCATCCTCGGCGAACTCGGTGTCCGGTTCCTCGAACGCAGGCAACCGGGGCTCGAGGCCCAGATCGCGGACATCGCGGACGCGATTGCCTACAACCACCATGACGTGGACGACGGCCTGCGTGCGGGACTGATCACGCTTCCGCAGTTGCGCCGGCAGCCCTTGTTCGGGGAGCAGTACCGGAGCGTGCGCGATCGCTACCGGGATCTGGCGCTGGACGACCGCCGCTTCGTGTTCGAGGTGATCCGCCGCATGATGGGTACCGTGGTTACGGACCTCATCGAGAACAGCACAACGGAACATAGACGCTCACTCGCCGGCTTCGATACAGGCGGTGCGGGACGCCGGCCGGCCGCTGGTCGCGATGTCTGCAGCCGTGCACGAAAAGCACCTTGCGCTCAAGAAGTTCCTGAACCGCCACCTGTACCGGCACGAAAACAAGCTCGCGATGACCGATCGCGTGCAGGCCGTCATAAGCGAGCTGTTTGCCGCCTACATGCGGGATATCTCGTTGATGTCCGACGACTTTTCAAAACGTGCAGCACGGGCTTGACGAAACCGGCCGTGCACGCGTCGTGGCCGACTACATTGCCGGCATGACCGATCGCTATGCGTTCCAGGCGCACGAACGCCTCCCGGGCTGATAGAATGCGCCCCGCTCCGACCCGGCCAGGGAACAGACTCCGCGTGAACCCGAAAAACATACCCGCCCGCGACCGGCTGATTTTTGCAATGGATGTGCCGAGCCCTGCGCGCGCCCGCGAACTCGCTTCCGAACTCGGTGACACCATAACGTTCTACAAGATCGGCCTCGAGCTGATGATGAGCGGCGAATACTTCGAGTTGCTCGACTGGCTGCTCGAGCGCGGCAAAAAGGTGTTCTGCGACCTCAAGTTCTTCGACATCCCCGCGACCGTCGGATCGGCCGTCAGGCAGCTCAAGGACCGCGGTGCGTCCTTCGTCACCGTGCACGGCAATAGATCGATCATGGAGGCCGCCGCCGAAAACAAGGGCAGCAGTCTGAAAGTACTCGGCGTCACCGTGCTGACGAGCCTCGACCGCGGCGACCTGGACGACCTGGGATTCGACTGCGACGTCGAAGCGCTCGTATTGTCCCGCGCGAGGCAGTGTCTCGACGCAGGCTGTGACGGCGTCATCTCTTCCGGCCTCGAGGTGCCGAAGCTCCGCGCTTTCGTGGACGAAAAACTCCTCGTCGTCGCGCCCGGCATCCGGCCCGTGGACAACAAGCCGGAAGCTGACCAGAAGCGCGTGGTGACGATCGACACGGCGTTTGCGAACGGCTGCGACTACATCGTCGTCGGCCGGCCCATTCGCGACGCCGCCGACCCGCGTGCCGCGGCCGAAGCGATGCAGGCATCGATTGCCGCGCAGTTCCCGGCCTGATGTCCCCGCTCGAAAACGACCTGCTTCTCAAGGCGTTGTTGCGGGAAGCGGTACCGCGCACGCCGGTGTGGATCATGCGCCAGGCCGGGCGTTACCTGCCGGAATACCGCGCGACGCGTGAGCAGGCCGGGGACTTCATGAGCCTGTGCCGCAATCCGGAGCTCGCCTGCGAGGTGACGATGCAGCCGCTCCGGCGCTACGCGCTCGACGCCGCAATCCTGTTTTCCGATATTCTGACGGTGCCGGATGCAATGGGCCTCGGCCTGTACTTCGAAGCCGGCGAAGGCCCGAAATTCAGGCGCCCCGTCCGGTCGAAGCGCGACATTCGCAATCTCCCGTTGCCGGACGTGTCCGACAGCCTCGCTTACGTGTTCGAGGCGGTGCGTAGCATAAGGCGCGCGCTCGCGGGCAGCGTGCCGCTGATCGGCTTTGCCGGCAGTCCCTGGACGGTCGCGACCTACATGGTCGAGGGCGGGTCGGACCGCGATTTCCGCCGCATCCGCGGCCTCGCGGCCGAAGATCCGAAAGCACTGGAGCAGCTGCTCCTGCACGTTGCGCGGACGACCACCGATTATCTCAATGCGCAGATCGACGCCGGTGCCCAGGCGATCCAGATATTCGACACCTGGGGCGGTGTGCTGGACCGCGACGACTTCCGGCGCTTCTCGCTCGCGAGCATGGAGCTCATCGTCGACGGGCTCATGCGCGAATCCGACGGGCGGCGCGTGCCGGTCATCCTGTTCACCAAGGCTGCGGGACCGATGCTTGCTGATCTCGCCCGGGCGGGCGCGGACGCACTCGGCGTCGACTGGAGCACGGACCTCGCCACCGCCCGCGAGTACGTGGAAGATCGGGTCGCCCTGCAGGGCAATCTCGATCCGGCGACACTGCGGCAGAGCGCGGAGGCGATCCGGGACGGCGTCGCCGCCACACTCGCGAGCTACGGCCGTGGGCCGGGCCATGTCTTCAACCTCGGTCATGGCATCACGCCGGACATCGATCCCGAGAAGCTCGGCGTGCTCGTTGACGCGGTCCACGAGCTGAGCCCGCCATACCACGAATAACTGCGCGCAACTGCTCAGACTCGCTGGCGCCGATTCCTGTACACCGCAAGGGAGCCCGGCTTGAAGCGTTACCGCAAAGGCGGACGCATCGGGCATTGTTTTCGGTCATGGCTCGGCTGCGCTGCGCTTGCCTGCGCTTTACTTCCCTCAAACAACACCCGACGCGCCCGCCCCGATAGTTTGGGCGGCCGGGCTCCTACGGGGCTTCGGAAATACCCGCCGCTACCGCTGGAGTTTCCGGGCAGCCGGGCGAGGAGGCCTTTTCGACCGAAATAAAGCGGAGCGAGCCGAAGGCGAGTGAGCCATTCGGTCGAACAGGTCTGGAGCCCGGCTGCCGTGTGACGAGCTACGAGCGTCGTTTTGTTGAACGTAGGGCGAGCCTGGGACCAATGCAGGCGGATTCCTCGCGCAGCTTGCGGCGCAGGATCTTGCCGACGTTGGTCTTCGGCAACTCCTTGCGGAACTCCACTTCCTTCGGCCGCTTGTAGTTCGTCAGGTTTGCCTTGCAGTAGTCGAGCACGTCCTGCTCGGTCACCGAATCCTGGGTTCTGACGGCGTAGACCTTTACGACTTCGCCGGAATGCTCGTCCGGAATGCCTATGGCCGCGGCCTCGAGGATACCGTCCATCTCGACGACGACGTTCTCCACTTCGTTCGGATACACGTTGAAGCCCGAGACGATGATCATGTCTTTCTTCCGATCCTCGATGAACACGTAACCCTTCTCGTTCATGCGGCCAATGTCACCGGTCCGGAGCCAGCCGCCGGGAAGCATGACCTCGGAGGTTTCGGCCGGACGCTTCCAATAGCCTTCCATGACCTGCGGGCCCTTGATGCAGATTTCGCCGATCGCGCCGACCGGCAGCGGGTTTCCATCGTCGCCGGCGATCATGACGTCGGTCGAGGAGATCGGTAATCCGATGCTGCCCGTGAAAGCGCTGCCGGTCGGCATGATGATGGCGGCCGGCGAGGTTTCCGTCAGGCCGTAGCCCTGCGCAATCTCGACACCCGTGACCTCTGCCCACTTCTTCGCGACCGCCGGCTGCACTGCCATGCCGCCGCCGACACACACCCTGAGACCGCTGAAGTCGACGTCCCCGAAGCCCGGCGTGTTGAGCAGCGCCGCAAACAGCGTGTTGACCGCCGTAAAGTAATTGAACCGGTACCTGCCGATTTCCTTCACAAAGGCCGGGAAGTCGCGCGGATTGGTGATCAGCACGTTGAGGCCGCCGCGGGCCATGACCGCGAGACAATTCCCCTGCAACGAAAAGATATGGTAGAGGGGCAGCGCGGTGATCGCAGTGATCGGCTCGACCCCCTCGTATGCGTCGCCGAGCCACGCATCCGTCTGCGCGACGTTATAGATCATGTTGCGGTGGCTCAACATCGCGCCTTTCGACGTGCCGGTTGTCCCGCCCGTGTACTGCAGGAAGGCGATATCGGCGAAACCGAGTTCCACCGGCTTCAGGGTTTTCCCGCGGCCCGTGGCCAGCGCATGACGGAAGCTCGCCGCCTCCGGCAGCCGGTACTTCGGTACCGCCTTTTTCACGTAGCGGAGGGCGAAATCGACGATCCAGCCTTTCGGCTTCGCGAGCAGTTCGCCAACCGACGTCGTGACGATATGCCGGACTTCCGTCGCATCGATGATCGTTTCCAGGACGTGCGCGAAATTCTCGAGAATGACGATCGCCTTCGCTCCGGAATCCTCGAGCTGGTGCTGAAGCTCCCGCGCGGTATACAGCGGGTTCACGTTGACGACGACGAGCCCCGCCCGGAATATGCCGCAGAGGGCAACGGGGTACTGCAGGATGTTGGGCAGCATGATTGCTACGCGTTCGCCGCGCGTCAGGCCGAGCGTGTTCTGCAGGTAGCACGCGAACTGCATGGACAGCTCGTCGAGGTCGCGGAAACGGATGGTCGTACCGAGGTTCGCGTAAGCCGGGTTGCCGGCGTATTCCACGAACACGTGTTCGAGCAGATCCCTGATCGACCGATGCCTGGGCTCGGGTACGGTCGCGGGCACATCGTCAGAATACGAGTCGAGCCAGATCTTCTCCACGGCGTCCCCCCTCTGCTTGGCCTCAGTCGGCGCGTTCCGCCGCCGGCAACGCATCCTCGATAATCGGCCAGGCATTGTCCAGCAACAACGACTGCGCCGCGGCGTTCGGATGGATGCCGTCGTCCTGCATCAACTCCGCGTTCATGGCCACTCCCTCCATGAAAAACTCGATCCAGGGTATACCGGTGCTTTCCGCCGCGTCGCGGAAGGCCTGTTCGAACGCCTGGGAGTAACGGGCGCCGTAGTTGAGCGGAATCCGGATACCGAGCAGGACGACCCGGGCACCGGCTGCCTTGCCCGACTCGATGAGCGCCTCCAGGTTTCGCCGGAGGCGCTCCGGCGGAAAACCGCGCAGGCCGTCGTTGCCGCCCAGTTCGATGATCAGGAGATCGGGCTCGAAGCGCTCGAGCGCACTGCCGATGCGGGTGACTCCGCCTTCCGTGGTCTCGCCGCTGATGCTGGCGTTGACGACGCGATGTTCGTACCCTAGGGACGCGAGCCGATCCTGCAACAATGCGGTCCAGGATTGGTCTGATTCCATTCCATAACCGGCGCTAAGGCTGTCGCCGAACACCAGAATCGTCGGTGCATCGCCCCCGCGGGCGACGGCAGATAACAGTAACAAAGCGAAGACCAGGATTTTTTGCATGTCAGGAATCGAGTCGGGCGCGAGCCCCGTGTTGTCTGCGGATGGGCTGACAAAGCAGGTTAGCAGCCCGGAGGGTACACTGACCATTCTTGCGGACGTCGGTTTCGCGGTCAGTGCCGGCGAATCGATCGCCGTGGTCGGTCCGTCCGGCGCCGGCAAATCCACACTCCTCGCCCTCCTGGCGGGGCTCGACGTACCGACTTCCGGGCGGGTGACGCTGAACGGAAGCGATCTCAACGCCTTGGACGAGGACGGCAGGGCGCGGGTCCGGGCGCAGAGCGTGGGTTTCGTGTTCCAGTCCTTCCACCTCGTGCCGTCCCTGAACGCACTGGAAAACGTCATGCTGCCGCTCGAGCTGGCAGGCCATGCGAACGCGCGCCAGGCGGCGCTCGATATCGTTGACGAGGTCGGCTTGAGCGAACGGCGCAGTCATTATCCCGCCCAGCTCTCCGGCGGTGAAAAGCAGCGCGTTGCCATTGCGCGCGCTTTCGCAAGCTCCCCCGCCGTGCTGTTCGCCGACGAGCCGACGGGCAATCTCGATGCCCGTACCGGCACCCGGATCATGCAGCTCATGTTCGACCTCAATCACGACTCGGCGACCACGCTGGTACTGGTGACGCATGACCTGTCGCTCGCGGAACGCTGTGACCGCATCCTGACCCTCGATGCCGGGCTGCTCGTGAGTGACGTGCGGGCGGCGGCGTGAAGGCGGTCTCGTTCGCATTCCGTACGTTCGTTCGCGAGCTGCGCTCAGGCGAGGTGCTCGTTTTGCTCGCGGCGGTGACGCTCGCGGTCGCGGCGCTGACCGCTGTCGGATTTCTTACCGACCGCATTGCGCAGGCGGTAACGCGGCAGGCCAACGAGGTGCTCGCTGCGGACCTGAGGTTACGATCGCAGGAACCTATTCCCGACGACTGGCGCGAACTCGCAGCGGAGTACGGGCTCGAGACAGCCGATACCGCCTCGTTTCCGAGTGTCGTCTACCACGGGGATGCGAACGCACTGTCAACGATTGTAGCGGTCACGGACGGCTACCCCTTGCGCGGCCAGGTGAAGGTCGCCGCGGAATTGTTCGGCACGGAAGCGCCGGCGAGCGGCATTCCCGGACCCGGCACGGTGTGGGCGGACGGCGCACTGCTGGCCCGGGTCGGTGCGGATGTCGGCGATGTCCTCGATGTCGGCACGGCAGCGCTCGGGATCGCCGCGGTGGTGACCTACCGCCCGGACCAGTCGATCGGTTTCGCGTCGCTCGCGCCGACCCTGATCATGAACCGCGTGGACCTGGAAGCCACCGGCCTGATCGGCGCCGGGAGCCGTGTCCGTTATGCACTGCTGGTCGCCGGCGATGACTCGGATGTTGCCGATTTCAACGCGGCCATCGAACCGGAACTGCCCGATTCCCTGCGCGTGAGTTCCGCCGAGGAAAGCAGCGAGCGTGCGCTCGCCGCGGCCGACCGCGCGAAACGTTTCCTGTCGCTGACCGCCGTAATCAGCCTGCTCCTGTCCGCGGTGGCGATCGCCATGTCGGCGCGACGCTTCGCGCACCGGCGGATGGATGCCGTAGCACTGATGAAGAGCCTCGGCGCAACGCAGGGCTTTGTCGTTTCCGTTGCGATGATCCAGATCGTCCTCATTGGACTGATCGGTGTGGCGCTCGGCAGCCTGACGGGATTCATCGCCGAGTCCATCCTGTCGCGGCTGATTGCGGAGATCATCTCCGGAGATCTGCCGGCAGCGGGTTTCCGTCCGGTGGCGCTGGCCTGTGGCAGTGCACTCCTGCTGCTCGCCGGATTTGCGCTGCCCTCGCTCCTGCAGCTTCGCAACACGCCGCCGCTCCGGGTCCTGCGGCACGATGCGGTGCCGCCGGCCCCGTCGCGGGTGCTGGTCGCCGGCGCATCACTGCTCGCCGTGGCCGGGCTCCTGTACCAGTCGATCGGCGACGCACGCCTGCTCGTCATCGTGTTGAGCGGGATCGTCGTCATTGCCGCCGGCCTCTACCTGGTCGGCCGCGGCCTGGTCGCATTGCTCGGCCGCTTCCGTTCGGGGGTCGGCGTCGCGTGGCGCTATGGTCTCGCCAACGTCGCCCGCCGGGGACGCGTCAGTGCGGTCCAGGTCGTGGCCTTCGGGCTCGGCCTGACCGTTCTCCTGTTGCTGACCCTGGTGCGGACGGACCTGCTCGAGGACTGGCGCCGGTCGCTGGATGAAGATGCGCCGAACCAGTTCCTGATCAACATCCAGCCGGCGGAAACAGAGTCGGTGACCGGCATCTTCACGAATCGCGGCATCGATCCGCCGACGCTGTCGCCGCTGGTAAGAGCGCGGTTGACCGGGATCAATGGGGAATCGGTCAGGGATCGCGAGTACCCCGAACCGGGCGCGGAGTGGTTCGTCAATCGCGAACACAATCTCTCGTGGTCGCGCGAGCTGGCGGACAGCAACGAGATCGTGGCCGGCGAATGGTGGCCAGCCGACTACGACGGACCGCCGCTCGTGTCCATGGAGGCGGAGCAGGCGGCCGAAACGGGCCTGGGCATCGGTGATCGTCTGGACTTCGAAGTGGCGGGACAGCAGGTGCAGGCGGAGATCGCGAGCATCAGGGACGTGAACTGGGATTCCTTCCAGCCTAACTTTTTCCTCGTGTTCTCGCCCGGCGCTCTCGACGAATTCCCGACGACATACATTGCGAGCCTGCGCATCGAACCGGATGAGCGGCCAGCACTCGTCGAACTTGTCCGTGCGCACCCGACGATCTCGGTCATCGACCTCGACTCCGTGCTCGCCCAGGTACGGGGGATCATCGAGAAGGCAAGCCTCGCGGTTCAGGCGGTATTCGTCTTCACGCTTGCGGCCGGCATCGCCGTGCTGTTTGCCGCCGTCCAGTCGACGATCGACGAAAGGCGCTTCGAAAGCGCGATGCTGCGGGCGCTCGGTGCAAGGAAGCGTGTCGTATTTGCCGGTGTCATGGCGGAATTCGCGGCGCTCGGCATCGCCGCGGGGCTCCTCGCGGCGGCCGGCGCCTCCATACTTGCCGCCATCGTCGCGGTGCAGCTCTTCAACCTGCCGTATACGTTCAATCCGCTGTTATGGATTGCCGGCCTCGCCGCCGGTATCGTCGTCGTATGCCTGAGCGGCTGGTTTGCGGCACGCAGCGCAATAAATTCCGCGCCGGTCGACGTGTTGCGCGGGGCCTCCCATTGATCGAGGAAAAGCTCTCCTGCGGCATCGTGCTCGTGCGAGCCGGCGAGGACGGATTTCGGACCCTCATGTTACGCGCGTGGCACCACTGGGATTTCCCGAAGGGCATTCGCGAACAGCATGAGGAACCGCTGCAGGCGGCGGTTCGGGAACTCAAAGAGGAAACCGGCATCGGTGACGTGGAATTCAGCTGGGAAGCGCGATTCATCGAGACCGGGCCGTACAGTCGCGGCAAGACCGCGCGCTACTATCTCGCGGCAACCCGGGCATCCGCGGTCGTCCTCGGGCCGTCGCCGGAAACCGGGCGGCCCGAGCATCACGAGTGGCGCTGGGTGAGCTTCGACGAGGCCTATGACCTTGCCGCGCCTCGTGTACGCGAGGTCGTGCGCTGGGCGCGCCAGATCGTCGGTGGCTAGGCATGGAGCGTGTGAACCAGCGGTGGCTCCAGGCAGTCGCTCGATTGGCGTCGTCAAGTGTGCGAAGGCGCCGGCGTCGGCGATAACGGTTGAATTATGTTTAAAAACAAATTTACAAATCGGTCAATGTAGCGCCGTTTTTTCGATAAGTTCTTGAGATCACCCGCGTATTTACAGGCGACCTTTATATTGCATATTCTGCACGGCACGGATGTATACTGTTGCGCGCCAGCTGATTCCGCAATAAAAAAAATCGGGGGTTTCGCATGCGTTTGAGAAACGCAATTTTGTTCTCGCTCCTGGCGATGTTCGCAGGCGGAGTTGCGAGTGCGGGGCCTATTCTCGTTGATCCGACCGCGGCCGGATCGAATGTCGACGCCGACATCGTCTGGCAGCAATGTTTGTTCTGCTACGTCGACGCCGATTTGTCCGAGGGACTCGAGGGCGCTCAGGGCTATCTCGGCCTCGGCGACTCGTTCACATTTGATTTCTTCGACGTCTATGTTGGTGGGTTGATTGGCAATGCGCTGGTGAACGTGGACGCAACGCTGGCCTTTGCAGCGCCGGGTGCCGCCAGCAGCGGTAGCGGCATTGGCGGTTTCGCTTCCTTGTTTTTCGCCATAAATGCCGGGTACCTTTTCTGGGAGCAGCCGGACCCGATAGACCTCGGCGATGGCAGCTACCTTGGCGTGGCGTTCGAGAACCTTTTCGCGGGCGGCCTTGGTAACCGGACAACGGTATCGGCAACGGTTCATCGCTATGGGAGCCTGGCGGTGTCCGAGCCAGGTACGCTGGCCTTGATAAGCTTTGGCCTGATTGGGATCTGGGCAGGACGACGGCGTCGCCGGCAAACATTGCCCGCGTGAAGTCCTGTTCGCCTGGATCCTGACGGGCTTCATGCATGTATTGATACAAGCGGGTGACACGGAAGGGTGGCCTGCGTGACGAGTGTTCGCACCGGGAGGTGCCAGGGTCGATACCGGACAATACCGGTGGCCTTGCAAGGCACTCTTCAGGGGATTTTCACAGAACAGCAAAAGCTGCCGGCATGGCTTTTCCGCTATGCGACGAGGCTTCACAGATTGGCGTGTGATCGGGATCGCAGTCCTCTGACGTGCCATAGCTAAAGTTGCGATAGCGAAAGTACGAACCGGCTGGTGTTTGTTGGCGGCACGTCGTCTCAGCGCGCGTGTCGACGAGCACGGAATAACAAATAGCAAATGCCAGCCTGGATGATCTACGGACGTATTCGTACGCCGATGTTGCTCATCGGCGTGACCGAGTATCTTATCGCCTTCTCGTCACTCTACGTAGCCGGACTCATAATCTTTGGCAGCGTGGAGGCGTGCGAGGCGATTGTCGGCCCGCTTCTCCCGCAAGCTTGCGCGATCGGTGTGGTCATATTGCTCAGTCTGATCGCCGTAGGGCTTTACCAGTTCAATCTGCGCACCTACTTTCACCAGGCCGTGTTGCGCATAGTTGTCGGCGTCATTGGTGGCACCCTGGCGTTGGCCTTGATTCCTCAGTTGTTTTTTCCAACTATCAGTGTGTCTTTTTCGGCTGCTACGGTGGCGGTAGGGTATGTCGTCATCTCGTTGTCCATCGTCCGATACGTATTCTGCAGAACTGTTGACGGCAACGTATTCCGACATCGCACGCTGGTTTACGGTGCTGGCGTACGAGCGTCGGCAATCGCAGATTTGCGACGTGCCGCCGACCGCCGGGGATTCAGGGTGGTGGGGCGGGTTGCCGTGCCAGGGGACGACGTAAGCGATCATCGCAATCTCATCGATGGCAGCAAGCGAACGCTGACCATGCTGGCGATCGAGCACCATGCGAATGAAATTGTCATCGCAGCCGATGAACGACGCGGCACGCTTCCTGTGCGTGACTTGCTCGATGCAAAACTGGCCGGAATAGACGTCGTCGACCTGTCCGAGTTTCTGGAACGGGAAACGGGGAAAATCCGGGTCGACCTGCTCAAACCGGGCTGGCTGGTTTTCTCGCACGGGTTCAGGACTGGCCGATTCCGCACGGCGGCCAAACGCCTGCTCGACATAGTCGCCAGTTCGTTCCTGATACTACTGTTCGCCCCGATAATGCTGGCCGTTGCCATCGCCATCAAGTGGGAAGAGGGGCTGGCAGCGCCGTTGATCTACTACCAGACACGTGTCGGTCGCGGCGGCAGGACATTTCGCGTCAGGAAGTTCCGGAGCATGAGCGTCAATGCCGAAGCGGACGGCAGGGCGCGGTGGGCAAGCAAGCATGATGCCCGGGTGACGCAGGTCGGTCGATTTATTCGTCAATACCGACTCGACGAACTTCCTCAGCTGTTCAACATCCTGCGGGGCAGCATGAGCCTGATCGGGCCCCGGCCCGAGCGGCCGGAGTTCGTACAGGATCTGCAAAAAGTCATCCCCTACTATTCGGTTCGACACACCGTAAAACCCGGCCTTACCGGCTGGGCACAACTTCGCTATACATACGGAGCGACAGAGGAGGACGCACTGGAAAAGCTTCAATACGAGCTGTACTACATCAAGAACCACAGTTTGCTGCTGGATATATTGATCCTGCTGCAAACGGTGGAAGTCGTGCTGTGGGGTAAGGGTGCACGCTGAAGCAATCATCGGAATTTTCTCAGTCCCGGTGTGATCTCCGTTGCAGGCAGGCAACGGCACGTTCCGCGGTCCGCCCGTCCCACAACTCCGGGCATTGTCCCTTGGGCCATCGACCCTCCAGGATCGCCGTCAGTTGCCCGGGCAGGGATGCGGGCGTGGCCAGCCGGTTCGTGCCCATCGAGACCGTAACGGGTCGCTCGGTGTTTTCCCGCAATGTAAGGCACGGAATGGACAAGTACGTGGTTTCCTCCTGCAGTCCGCCCGAGTCCGTGATGACGACTTTTGCGCCGGTAACGAGGTTCATGAAGCGAATGTAAGGTTCCGGCGGAAGAAGCAGCAGGCCGGAAGCGCTTTCCAGCTTCTGTCTGAGACCGAAACGTTCAATGTTCTTCATGGTGCGCGGATGCGCGACGAATACCACTGGGAGATCTCGTGCCGCGTCGACGAGAACGCCGACTATCGATGTAAGAGCTTCCACTGCGTCGACATTCGAAGGGCGGTGTAATGTGACCAGGGCATATTTTCCGTCCTCCAGCCGATGCAATTCGCGGGCGTTACTTGCCATGATCTGGTCGCGAAGCATTTCGAAGGAGTCGATCATGATGTTGCCGACCCGATCGATCCGCGATGGAGGAATGCCTTCCGCCAGCAGGTTTTCGTCGGCGTCGGCCGATGGGGTCCACAGCACGTCCGCTATCGCATCAGTGACCAGCCGGTTGATTTCTTCCGGCATCCGTCGGTCGCGGCTGCGCAGGCCCGCTTCGAGGTGGACGACGGGAATCCACAGTTTGGTACCCACCATTGCGCAGGCCACTGTCGAGTTGACATCGCCGACCACGATAATCCAGTCCGGTCGGTACATTTCGCAGATCTTCTCGTACTCGATCATGACCTTCCCGGTCTGCTCGGCATGGGAGCCACTGCCGACGCCGAGGTGGAAGTCCGGTGCCGGAATGCGGAGGTCCTCCAGGATGGCATCTGACATATTCCGGTCGTAGTGTTGCCCTGTGTGCACCAGGACGGGCTTCGCCCAGTCCGTCGTCGCCAAAAGGTGAAAAAGTGGCGCGATTTTCATAAAATTAGGTCGGGCGGCCGCAATCAAGTGGATTGTTTGCAAGGGGCGCTCCGCAAGAAAAAACTCGCGTATAGTAGCGAGCTGAATGAGGGTTGTCTGCCCGTAGTTTTTTCCGGAGACATAGCGCGAACCTGATCGACCAGTCGTAACGGGTCGGATTGCTTCGGCGGAAGAGGGGAACCGACATTACGGCAGGGCACGGCAAGCACTAAGCGCGCGTTATGCCCGTGCAAGCAAACTGGAAAGTCCGGGTTCGGGAACTAACGCTTTGAGTGCTCCAGTGCATCCTTAGCCTGCGAGGTTCAACGAGAACCTCAGCGAAAAATAAAGAATGCCGTTCTCCACTATTGATGGACGCGCTCGAACGTATCCGGCCTCGCGATCGATATGTCGTGCGTGGTACTCAATGAATAGAGCCAGCAATGTCTTGATTCTCTGTCTTTTATCCATGGCCGGCTGTGGATTGGCGACCAGTAGCGAGGAACGGCTGGACAGGGGGGAAGCGGCGTTCCAGGAGGGCGCTTATCGAGCCGCTATGATCGATGCAAGAGAAGTGTTGCGGCGGGAGCCAGACAATGTTCGCGGCCGACTGTTGCTCGGACGCGTTTCTCTGGCGGCCGGAGACGTCGCCGCCGCAGAGAAGGAATTCCGCAGGGCTGTGGACCTGGGCACGCCGCTCGAGCACGTCATCCTCGACCTGGGAATTAGTGTTCTCCGGCAGGGCAGGTATAAGGATCTACTCGACGAATTTCCCGCCGAGCCAGCAATCACAGCTGCTGAACAAGTCGACTGGATGCTTGTTCGTGCCGATGCGCTTCTCGAACTCAAGCAGATTGAGAGCGCAAGGGATGTCTACGCCGCAGCAATTTCGAGGGAACCCGACAATGTCCTGGCGAAGTTGGGTGTCGTTGCGACATATGAGGCCGAACAGAATCTCTTGCAGGCAAGGATCACGCTTGACGAAGTACTGGCCGCACATCCGGAAGCCCCGGAGCCCTGGCTGGTTTCGGGGGAGATCGACCTTCGCCTGCAGCGCTACGAGGAAGCGGCGACAAGTTTCGGCCGGGCGCTCGAGTTGTTGGATGGCGCAAAAAGCAGCGCGACTGCTGCGCGCGCCCTGGGGGGACTTGCCGCAGCGCAGCTTTCGCTGCAGGACACGGACGCGGCCCGGGAAACGGTTTCGCGGCTTGAAGCTCTGGCGCCGGGCTCCGTGTCTGCGCTGCAACTCTCCGCTCGCCTGGCCTACCTGGACAAGGACCTGGATGCGGCACAGCAAAAGCTGCAGCTGATCCTCAAGCAAGCACCGGACAACACGACTGCGCAGATGCTTCTCGGCGTTGTGCATCTCGAGAACGGCAATCTTGCGCAGGCGGAAATGTACCTGTCGTCCGTCGTCGCCAATTCGCCGGAGAATATCGAAGCGCGCACGCTACTGGCACAAACGCGTCTGCAGCTACAGCGCTTCGACAAGGCCCGCGAGACTCTGGCGCCGATGCTCTCGGAAGATAATCCTGACTCGCGGATGCTGGCGGTTGCGGCTCTGCTGGACATCGAGACCGGCAATTTTGACCGGGGTGTCGAGTATCTCGAGCAGAGCGTAGCAGCCAGCCCAAAGAACGCGGAACTCAAGTTGCAGCTCTCAGCGGCATACTTATCGGTCGGCAGAATCACGGAAGCGCAGGCACTTCTCGATTCGATCGAGCCGGGCTCGGTGGACAACGACGAGTACCGGCGCGAACTGTTGGAAGCGCTGGTGAAATTCCACGAAGGGGCGGTTGACGAGGCCATTGCGTCAGGTCAGGAAACAGCTCATCGGTTTCCGGGGAGATCAGAAGCCAATATCATGATTGGATACTTTCACCTGAGCCGGCGAGAATTGGAAGCGGCCAGGGAGTATTTCGAATTGGGCGCATCCCAGACCGGCGGCGGGGCCATGGCACAACGATTTCTTGGCGCCATCGACATGGCCGAGGGCAAGCTCGATGCAGCGGAAGAGCGCTATGCGGCCATACTGAGGACGCAACCTCACGCGACCTGGGCTATGGTGGCGATGGCCGGTATCGCGAGCGAACGTGGGGACAAAGTGAGTGCCATTCGATGGCTCGAACGAGCGCGCGAGGCCGATCCAGCCGACATGGCGTCACGTGCGCTGCTCGCCAGGGTTTACGTTGGTGAGCAGAACTTCAAGGAGGCCGGGGCGGTTGCCAGGGAGGCGATCGCAATTAATCCCGACAATGCATCGTTGCACAATATGCTGGGCGTTTCCCTGCTCCGCCAGGGGCGCTTTGAAGATGCCGCGAAGAGCTTCGCGACGGCGATCGAGATCGATGAATCCGACGCTGAATACCATCGTAACCTGGCCGCTGCGAAGACCGCTGCAGAGGATACGGCCGGAGCAACGGCCACGCTCCAGAATGCGTGGGATCGGGACACTCGCGGACGTCCCGACGGCCGGAATACTTATCGCTTCCAGGATAAAAGCCGGTGAGTACCCAGAAGCACTGGCCATGGTATCGAGCCTGCAGCAGCGGTATCCCGAATCACCGTTGGCGATCGCCTATGAGGGAGAGGTCTATCTGGCCGCGGGTAATGGTCAAAAAGCTATTGATGCATACCAGCGCGCGCTGGCAATGGCTCCGAACCGCAAACTCGTGTTCCGTGCGCACCGGGTGCTCCAGGACCTGGGTGCTGAGCAGCCGTTGACGCCACTGCTCGACTACCTTGACGCGAGGCCCTCAGATAACGTCGTACGCATGGTATTGGCACGGGCCTATCAGAGCACGAGCGACTACGCCGCGGCTATTTCCGAGTACGAAGTGGTCATAAACAGCGAGCCCGAGAATGCAATTGCGCTCAATAATCTTGCTTGGCTCTATCACGAGACCGGCAATTCGAAGGCTGTCGCAACCGCGCGGAAGGCTTACGCACTGAGGCCAGACGAAGCAAACATCGCCGATACCCTCGGCTGGATCCTGATCGAGACCGGTGAGCTGTCTGAGGGCGTGGAGATCATACGAAAAGCGCTCGAACCCGGTGGCGATGCCGAACATCATTACCATCTGGCTGCAGGGTTGGCGAAGTTGGGGGAGCACGGCGCAGCCAGACAAACTCTGGAAGAACTTCTCCGCAGCGATCAGACCTTTGCCAGCCGTGCCGATGCGGAATCGCTGCTTAAGAGTCTCTGAAGGAGCACGATGACCAGTTGGCTGACAAGTGCACCGTACTGTATTGCTCAGTTGTGGCGCGATCCTGCTGGCATTCGGGTTATCCGGATGCGCGGCCGGTCCCCAGACCAAGGACGCCGATGAGTTTGCGGGCATCGACTGCGCCCGAAGCCAGGTACCTGATCGGACCTGGTGATTCGTTACAGATCTTCGTCTGGGAACATGAGGATCTATCGACAGACGTGCAGGTTCGGCCGGATGGCAAGATTTCAACCCCGCTGGTCGAAGATCTGCAGGCCGCAGGGAGGACGCCGACGCAGCTCGCGCGTGACGTCGAGCAGGTGTTGTCCGAGTACGTGAGATCACCCGTCGTGACCGTCATTATGCAGGGCTTTGTCGGCGAGCACGCGCAGCAAGTGCGAATCGTAGGCGAAGCCGTGTCGCCGCAAGCGCTGCAATACCAGCAAGGAATGACCTTGCTCGACGTCATGGTACAAGTCGGCGGATTGACGGAGTTCGCGGCCGGTAACCGTGCCAAGATCGTGAGAAAGGCGAGTTACTGGTGAAGACATTGAGATCAAGGTCCGTTTGAACGACCTTATCAACAACGGCGACATCAGTGAAAACATCACCATGCGGCCGGGGGACATCCTCGTGATTCCCCAATCCTGGCTTTGAGAGCGGGCGTCTATGGAACTCAAGCATCTAATTGATGAAGTCATCGACCACATCCGGGGCATGTGGCGCTTTCGCTGGTATGCGATCGCATTGAGCTGGATCCTGGCGCTCGGTGCCTGGTATTTCGTGTACACCATGCCCAACATCTACCTGGCGTCGGCGAGGGTTTCCGTCGATACCAACAGCTTGCTGCCGTCGCTGACAAAGGGCCTGACTGCCGGTGAAAATATCTGGGCGAGGCCGACCTTGTAAGCAAAGCGTTGCTGACGCGCCCGAACCTGGAGGCTGTAGCCCGAGAAACGGACTTGTACCTGCGTGCGGAAAGTCCCGAGCAGCTCGAGAATCTGATCACGGCACTTCAAACCCGCGTCAAGGTAACTGGCGGCGGCAAGGACAATATTTTCAGTATCTCCTTTGAAGACGCAGACCGCTTGATGGCGCAGAGCGTTGTCGCAGCCCTGCTGGATACGTTCGTCGAATCGTCGCTGGGCTGCCCAGGGCGACGACGCCGATATGACGGAAAGAGCGCTTGCGATGGAGATTGAAGATCATGAGCAGCGGATGGAGCACGCAGAAGCCGCTCTCGCCGATTTCAAGAAGCGCAATCTTGGGTTCATGCCAGGCGACGAAGGTGATTACTATTCGCAGCTGCAAGCTGCGTTGTCGGCCGTCGAGACTACTGCAAACGAGATGCGGCTCCTTCGTCAAAGGCGCGATGAGCTGTCAAGACAGCTGCAGGGCGAGGAGCCCGTGTTCGGCCTGATGCCGTCCATGGCGGCGAACGCCGTCACGGTTGTTCGCATGCGGCGAACTATTGCGCAATTGCAATCCGAGCTTTCTGCGTTGCTGGTTGACTTCACCGAAAAGCACCCGCGCATCGTCATGCTTCGTGAAACCATAGGAACGCTCGAGGAGCAGTGCCGCGCCGAGCACGCATCAACGCCATCGGCGCCAGTGGTCATGCCGGGTGTCGATTCTCTGGACGCGAATCCGGTATACCAGAGTCTGCGCCTGCAACTCAGTGATGCCGAAGTTCAACTGGCTGCTTTACAGGAACAGCACCGTACCCAACAACAGCAAGTGGCGCAGCTGCGTGACGACGTCGACAAGATCGCAGAGGTCGAAAAGGATCTCAAGCGTTTGAATCGGGACTACGGAGTTGTATCGGAACGCCATCAGGAATTACTCGAACGCTGGGAAAGCCTGCAATCGAAAAAGAGAATCGATCCGGTAACCGACCCGGTGCAATTCGATATTCTTGAGCCGCCCTTCGCGGCGACCAAGCCTGTCGCACCGAGCCGACCTGTTCTCCTCGCTGCCGCGCTTGTTGTTGCGTTAGGTGCCGGCGTTGCTCTGGCATTCGGTTTGAATCAGTTGCGGCCGGTCTTCTTTTCGCGCCATGCGATCAAGCGTATGACCGGCCTGCCGGTACTCGGTAGCGTGAGCATGATCATGTTGCCGGCGGAAATAAGAGGCCCGGCGGCGCATGACACTGCTTTGGGCGTGGGCGAACGTTGGGCTGATCGCGGTGGCAATTGTCGTGATTGTGTTCGCGGATCCTATGTCGACTATTGTTCGTGACTTGCTTGGAGGCAACCTCGTTTGAGCAAAATTCAGGAAGCGTTGCGGAAGCTGCAAAAAAGTCAGCTGCAAGCCACCGAGACGCCTGAGAAACGCAGCAGGTTCAACAGGCCGTCACCACAGGCGGTTATCCCCATGGCTCGGCCTTTTGACGGTGAGCACCACCACGTGGACGAGAAGGAATTGATTCGCGGCGGGCTGCTGGCACCGCCGGATCAGGCTCTGCCGATTGCCGACGAGTTTCGCCGCATCAAGCGGCCGTTGCTTGAAAATATGGGTAAATTCGAGTCGGCGAGTGCAGACCATATGAATCTCATTCTGGTCGCCAGCGCGTACGCGGGCGTCGGAAAGACGTTTTGTTGCAGTCAATCTCGCTGCGAGTATGGCTCTGGAGCGTGAACGTAACGTCTTGTTGATCGACGCCGATGTAGTCAAGCCGCACATCAGCAAAGCGTTCGGGCTGGAGGGTCGTCCCGGGCTTATCGATTTGCTCGAGGATGAATCACTATCGATCAAGGATGTGGTCGTTCGTACGGATCTCAATGAAATTCAAGTGCTCCCGGCGGGGCGTGAGCATTTGCAATCGACGGAGCTTCTTTCCAGTGCGCGCATGGAGCAGTTGATGGACGAGATTGCGACACGCTACCCCGATCGCATCGTCGTGATTGACTCGCCGCCTTTGCTGATGACAAGCGAGGCTCAGGCGCTCGCGATGCAGGCCGGACAGATAGTACTTGTCATAGAGTGTGGGAAGTCCGGACATCACGAGATCAACGAGGTCCTGGAGCTGCTTGACCCGAGCAAAGCAATCAATGTCGTCATGAACAAGAATATCTATGCGCAGCCTGGCGGATACTACGGTGGAAGCTATAAAAATTATGGTTTTAACGAGCCCGATCAGGGCTGAGGCCAGGCGCCATTGGGCCCGTTGGCAGGTTGGCACAGTCCTGTGCGCGATGTGGGGCGCGACGTCGGCGCAGAGCATGGACTTTTCGGGAAGTTTACAGGTCGGCGTATCCAACACAGACAACGTTTTCCTGGTGCCCTCGCCCGATGAAACGAGTGAAACCGTCTATCTGGTAAGCCCCCAGTTGAGTCTCGACTACGTGAAGCAGCGGGTAGATGCGAGCGTACGATACCGTTTCGACTGGTACCGTTACACCGGACTTGATACGACGGATAGTTACCATTCGTACGATGCGCAACTTACCGGTGAGATCGCGCCGGACACATTGTTCCTCGAAATCGGCGCTTCGCGGTCCCAGTCTCTGAAGAATCCAGACGCCGCGATACCGTCTGGCCGGCTGCCCATCAGTAACAACCTGGCCGATCGTGATGAGTATTACCTTGAGCCCCGATTCGAGAAAAACTTTGGCGGATCCATCACGGCCAGCGCCGAATATGGCCTAAGGGAGATCGACTACGACGATTCGGACTTCGACGAAACGGAGTTCATTCAGGACAACACTAACCAGTCGGCAAGTTTTGAACTCAACAACTATCGCCGGGAGCAAGGCGCTACGTGGGCGTTCCGCTACGATTGGCGTAAGACTGATTACGAGCTGTCGTTGCCATGGGAGTACCGGATCTGCCGGCCGTCGAGGCCGGACTCTGGCTGAATGGAAAGACACGACTGTTTGCGTCCGGTGGTAAGGAAAGCCCCTGGGACGATCCGACCGATAGCTCTCTGCAGGATGGCTTCTGGGAGCTGGGATTCGCTCACAAGAGCGGCGACCGGTTAAGTGCGGAGTTTGCGGCGGGCGAGCGAAGCTTTGGTTCCTCGTGGCGAGGGGAGCTGGACTTCGTGTTCCGGCGAGGTTCGCTCACGTTCCAGTATGCCGAAGTTCCAACGACAACCGGCTACAACGAGTACGGTCGCCCGATTCCGTTTGATCCCGACGATCCTTACGATTTACTGACTCGTCCCGGTGAAGCGGAGCGGTTCATTTCGAATCGCGGTCAGGTCACTCTGGATCTGGAGCTTCGTCGTACCCAAGCACGATTCTATTTTTTCGATGAGAAGCGTACCGAGCGATTTCAGGCGGATGGTACTCCACTTTCCGACGAAGCGCAGCGTGGGGTGTCGGCATCTTTTACCTGGCAAGTGGGTGTTCGCACAAGTATGAATTTTCGTGCATCAGTAAACAGTCGTGAGTACGAGAATGCCGGTAAAGACGAGTTCCGTGTAGCCAGTCTGGGCGCACAATATCAGCTGTCCCGGACTATCGATTTGGCACTTCATTTATAGCTACTCGCAGCAGGATTCAGAAGGTGGACCCAGGGGCAGCGACTATGTGGCAAATATCCTATCATTCTTCGCAACGTACTCGTTTTAGCTGTTGCAAGTTGCTCGACTGATGACCAAAACGACACTGTTAGTGAAGTATCGCGCGGTTTGGGGGCGGTTAGACGGGAACAGGACGAACGGACTGTCGCGTGCAGGTATGAATCACGATGAAGAATCTATGCAATCCGATGCCGCATCGGCACAAGAAAGTCAGGCACCGTTTCCTGCCGTAGATCGCCGATGGGAGGCGCGGACAGCCAATTTTGCGAATGCCCTCACCTGCGACGTAGAGGACTATTTCCAGGTCTCAGCGTTCGAGCATCTGGTGCCGAAGTCGAGCTGGCGCGAGCTCGAGTGCCGGATTCCCCGAAACGTAGACAAAGCGCTGCAGTTATATGACGACGCCGGTGTGAAGGGTACATTCTTTACGTTGGGTTGGGTGGCGGAGCATTATCCGACGGTCGTACGGCGAATAGCCGATGCCGGACACGAAGTTGCGAGCCACGGAATGCAGCATATCCGCGTCCGGGACCAGCAACCGGAAACGTTCCTCGCCGATATTTCCCGGGCAAAAATGCTTCTTGAGGATGTGTGTGGCAGGCATGTGTGGGGCTATCGGGCCGCGAGCTGGTCAGTCGACAGCCGCACGCCTTGGGCCCACCAGATCCTTGCGGAGGCGGGCTATCGATACAGTTCGAGTATCTATCCAATCAAGCACGACCATTACGGCATCCCGGATGCCCCTGCCTGGCCTTTTTATGTCCGGAACTCCGGGCTGCTTGAAATCCCGGCAAGTGCACCACGTTATCTCGGGCGTAACCTTCCAGCAGCCGGCGGCGGCTATTTCCGTCTGTTTCCGTTTGCGGTGTCAAAGTGGTTGATAGGTCGGGTACGAGAGTCGTACAACGTTCCTGCAAATTTCTATTTCCATCCCTGGGAGCTGGACCCGGACCAGCCGCGGATGAAGGATATTACACTGAAGACATCGTTTCGCCATTATGTCAATTTGCGCCGCTTCGAAGCGCGGCTTGTCCGATTACTGGAAGAGTTACCCTGGGATCGAATGGATCGTATCTACCTGGAGGGGCCGTGACGCCTGTAGAGCAGCGGATGAACAATGATCGACTTCCTAGTCCGTTGTCTGAAGTTACGGAATTGAAGGCTCTCGACTATTCGCGATGGGATATCTTCGTCAAGGCGCATCCCGACGGGACCTTTTATCATCTCAGTGGCTGGAAAGAAATTTTCGAGAAGCACCTTCGGCATCCGACCTATTATCTTTACGTACAGCGCGACGGAGAGATCGAGGCGGTCTTGCCGTTGGCCAGAATAACCAGCCGGTTGTTCGGCGACGCTCTTATTTCGCTTCCGTTTCTGGTCTACGGCGGTCCTGTTAGCGACAGCACTGAAGCGACTGAGCACCTGATCGACTACGCGACAAGCCTGGCCACCAGAATGGGCGTCGATTATCTAGAGCTTCGAAACCGCCGCCCGATCACTGACTGGCCGCGGAAGAATACCTACGTCACATTCCGGAAGGAAATCGACCCGGATCCGAATGTGAATTTGCAGGCAATTCCTCGGAAGCAGCGGGCAATGGTGCGAAAGGGAATCAAGGCAGGTCTCGAGGCAGAGTTGGATGCCACGGTAGACCGACTTTATGATGTGCTGAGTGAGTGCAAACGCAATCTTGGCACACCATTTTTTGCACGCAGCTACATTCAGAAGATCGCAGATATGTTCGGAGACGATTAGGAGATTCTCACGGTCACCCAGGCTGGCGAAGCGATCTCGAGCGTAATGAGTTTCCGCTTCCGCGACGAGATCCTCCCCTACTATGGAGGTGGCGGAAGGCGGGCGCGTGAATTGGCCGGTAATGACTTTCTCTATTGGAAGGTCATGGAGAGGGCAGCGAAACAGGGCATTCGGATTTTCGATTTCGGGCGCAGCCAGAAAGACACTGGTGCGTACATGTTCAAGAAGTACTGGGGGTTCGAACCGGAACCGCTCAGCTATGAGTACTATCTCGTCAACGCGAGAGGCGTTCCGCAATTGGATCCTTCCAATAAGCGATACCGGTTCATGATCGAGGCCTGGAAGCGACTGCCATTGCCGGTAGCACGGCTCATTGGGCCTCCCCTTGCGCGGCGGTTGGGATGAGTAATGTCCTGCTCCTGGTGCACCGTATACCATTCCCTCCGGATAAGGGGGACAAGATTCGATCGTGGCATTTGCTTCGTTACCTCAGTGCTCGGCATGACGTTTATCTCGGTGCCTTTTTCGATGACCCGGCGGATCTGCAGTACGAGAACCACCTGAAACGGTACTGCGCCGGGGTATTCCTGCGCCCCGTGGGTGGCTGGCGTTCCGTAATCCGCGCAGCCTTCGCCCTGCTACGTCACGGGTCACTGAGCGTCGCTTACTTCCACGACAAGCACATGCGCGATTGGGTGTCAAAGGTGCTGTCGCAGAGACGCATCGACACTATCATCGCCTTTTCCTCCACCATGGCCCAATACTTTCCGCAGGAAAGAGGGACACCCACGTCTGATCGCGGATTTTGTGGACGTAGATTCCGACAAGTGGCGTCAGTACGCTGCGGAGACACGATGGCCCCGGTCTGCCGTTTATGCCTATGAATCCCGAGCGCTGGCCGAATGGGAAACGGCTGTGTTGAGTTGTGCGGATGTGGTTACTGTCGTCAGCCAGGCAGAGAGGCGCATCATGCCCGGCGCCTCCGAAGAGAGCATGCGCAAGGTTCGTGTGGTCCCGAACGGCGTGGATATGCAGTATTTCGACCCGGCAGAGGACTGGGCGGACCCGTACGAAGGCAACGGCCAGAATGTCGTCTTCACTGGCGCCATGGACTACCGCGCCAACGTGGATGGTGTCTGCTGGTTCGCACAGCGCGTTTGGCCGGCGGTGCGGGAGGCTTGCCCCAGTGCACGGTTCTACATCGTCGGCAGCAATCCGACCGCGGTCGTAAAGGCACTCAGCGCGCACGCCGGTATTGTCGTGACGGGGCGAGTTCCCGATGTTCGACCGTGGCTGCGGCATGCCAACGTTGCGGTTGCGCCGCTGCGCCTGGCCCGGGGTGTGCAGAACAAGGTGCTCGAGGCGCTTGCCATGGAACTGTGCGTGGTGGCCCGACCCGAAGCACTTCGGGGCCTGGAGGCACCTCTACCATCCGGTGTCATGGTTGCGGAGTCCGGTAAGGATTTCTCCGGGGCCTTGATCCGATGTCTGAACGGTTTGAATGTATGTAGCTGCGGCGCCGGCAGGGCATACGCCCGGCAACACTATGGCTGGGAAGCCAATCTCGCGCATATCGATGAGGCAATTCGGCCGGCTAATGGAATTGTAGAGGACACCTCTACAACCTGTGCCAGCGCTGGAGTCTGATATTGGTTCTCTCTGTGCGTCTCATCGCCATAGTGGGACTTGTGGCAGCTCTGATACTCCTCCAGTGGGATACTTATGAATCGATGGTGGGTACCTGGCTTTCCAGTTCTACCTATAGACATGGCTTTGCGATTCCGTTGCTCGCTGTATTTTTTGCATGGCAGAGACGCGAGGAGGCGCTCCACAGGCCAGTGTCGGTGTGGTGGCCCGGGCTCCTGGGGATTGGAGCTCTTTCGGCGCTCTGGGCGTTAGCGGTTCTGGTAAATGTGCAGGTAGTTGCACAATTCGCTTCAGTTGCCCTGATCGGTGCAATCGCGATTTGCATAGCCGGCCTGAAACAGGGCGCGCTGTTCGCGTTGCCGCTCGGTTACCTGGTTTTCATGGTCCCGTTCGGTCAGGGAATCGTGCCACTGCTGATGGAGTGGACTGCCGATTTCACCGTAGGTTCTTTGTACCTTGTGGGCATTCCAGTCATCCGGGATGGATTGTATTTCAGTACCCCAAGCGGAAATTTCGAGGTGGCGGAGGCCTGCGCTGGGCTACGCTTTTTGATAGCCTCCCTGGCTGCCGGTGTAGCGTTTGCATTCCACGCATATTCGGGGTGGAAGAAGCGAATGTATTTCATTGTTGCTTCCGCAGTCGTGCCCATTGTGGCAAATGGGCTCCGGGCATTCGTCATTGTTCTGATCGCTCACTACAGCGACATGAAATTGGCGACTGGTATCGATCACTTCATTTATGGCTGGGTCATCTTCGCCGTCGTCATGCTGCTGTTCTTCTTCGTCGGTGTGCGCTTCGCGGATCAGTCGAACTCTACGACACTAAGTCATTCCGACGGCGCTGTTAGCGCTGAATGGGGCAGAAGCAGAATAGAGTTGGCTGCAGCGACCGGGCTTGGATTGCTCATGGTGGTTGGCGCTTTCGCAATTGTCGAGTTCCGCAGTCATGCGGGGCTGAAGCCGCAGCCTGCATTACCAGATTCTACGCTTGTCGCCGCTGGGTGGAGCGGTCCTGTCGTGACAGACGTCGATTGGCAGCTGGGTTATAAATGCGCTGATGCCCTCGTTGAGGGCGCCTACCGGAGCGGAGATCGCGCCGTAGAAGTCCGCATCGCAGCCTACGGCAGGCAGGTGCAAGGTGCAGAACTGATCAATTCTACCAATCGTATCGCCGGTGACGGCTGGCAGATCGAAGCTCTGGGCGGCGTAAACACCGGGTCAGAAATATTACCAACAGTACAAGCTAAGCGTATCGTCCGAGGCGCGCAGTCCTATCTTGTTTGGTATTGGTATCAACAGGGTTCGGAGGTTACCGCAAGTAGTTACGGAGCAAAGTGGCGCGAATTGCTGGCCGTGTTCCAACCGAGCCCGGCGGCGGTCGTGGCGATTGCCGTGCTGGGGCGACGAAGGGAGTGCACGGGCTACACTGTCAGCTTTTGTCACAGTCGCGGGTGAGGCGCTTCGAGAATGTGTCGTTCATGGGCGGCAAAAAGTCGGCTGTACCACCCCGGAATCCCACTGGCCAGCCGGAGGTGACCGATGAACTCGCAGCGCAGAATACGGGTTGCTCATGTCATCTACCGCCTTGATGTCGGCGGGATGGAAAACGGGCTCGTAAATCTCGTGAATCGTCTGCCGGCTGAGCGATTTAGCCATGTCATCCTGTGCATCACGTATGCGACGGATTTCCGCCAGCGAATTCAGCGGAGAGATGTCGAAATCCTGGAGCTGCGCAAGCCCGGAGGTAAACATCCGCCCACCTACTGGCGTATCTTTATGGAGCTGCGGCGGCTGCGGCCGGATATCGTGCACACACGGAACCTCGGCACATTGGATTTGGCCTGGATCGCTCGTCTGGCCGGATGTCCGATCAGGATCCATGGTGAGCACGGTTGGTCGGCAGATGACCCCGATGGGTCGTCCGTCAAATACCGGTTTCTAAGGAGGATCTGTGATCCGGCAATTGACAGGTATGTGGCGGTATCCGAAAACATCATGCACTGGCTGGTCGATGAGATCGGTATCCCAAAGCATCGGGTTACAACCTTACATAATGGGGTAGATTCGGAGCGGTTCCGGAAGACCGGCAGCGAAGCAGCCGGGCCCTGTGGCGAGCCACCTATTGTTATTGGCAGCCTCGGCCGTCAGGAGCCGATCAAGGGCCTGGACGTCCTGTTGATGGCGCTGCGGGACCTTCTCGAATTGAGGCCGGAATTGCGATCTCGCCTTCGGGTACTTATGGGTGGAGACGGACCGAGTCACCAGAACTGCCTGGACCTCCGGGACCGGTATGGGCTGAATGACATAGTGGAATTGCCGGGTCGAGTCACTGACGTGCCAGCCTTTTTGCGCCGACTCACTATTTTCGTACAGCCATCGTTGAATGAAGGAATCTCGAATACTGTGCTCGAGGCAATGGCCAGCGGACTGCCGATCATCGCGACGAATGTCGGCGGTAACCCCGAACTGATCCGCGACGGCAAGGAGGGACGTCTGGTCCCCGCGAACGACAGCCTGCATTGCGTATGGCGATCGAAGAGTATCTGGAAGACGCTGCTGCGCGCGAACGCGATGGTACAGAAGCGCGGGCGCGTGTCGAGCGGTGCTTTTCTCTCGACACGATGGTGAGCAAATATGACCAGCTTTACAGCGACGCAGTTGCCGAGGCTGCGCGGCGGGCGACCTGAGAGAAGTCGATGTGTGGGATAACGGGCATTTTTGATGTCGAGGCTCGACGAGAAATAAACCGGTCACTACTCGAAAGAATGAATAGTTCCCACTACCGGAATCTGTATGATCAATGCCTTTATGACCGGCATCGAGTAACAACGGGGCACACGTGAATGTGCGGCATCGCGGGAATTTACGACGTCCAGGGTCACCGCGACGTCGATCGGCAAGTGCTGAAACGAATGACGGACGTCCTGAGCCACCGCGGCCCGGACGGCAGCGGCTTTCACTCGGAACCGGGCGTCGGCCTCGGCCACCGACGTCTCGCCATCATCGATCTCGAAGGTGGCAAGCAGCCGCTCTACAACGAGGACGATACCGTTGCCGTCACGTACAACGGCGAGATTTACAACTTCCAGCCGCTGCAGAAGGAACTGGAGTGCCTGGGACACCGTTTCCGGACGCGCTGCGACACCGAGGTCATCGTCCACGCCTGGGAAGAGTGGGGCGAGGATTGCGTCACGCGTTTCAACGGCATGTTTTCGTTCGGGATCTGGGACCGCAACCGGGATTGCCTGTTCCTCGCACGCGACCGCATCGGCATCAAGCCGCTGTACTACGGCACGACGCGCGACGGCTTCCTGGTGTTCGCCTCGGAGTTGAAAGGCCTGCTCGAGCATCCGGCGCTCGAGCGGGAGCTGCGCCCGGACGCGGTCGAGGACTATTTCGCCTTCGGCTACATACCCGATCCCAAGACGATCCTTAATAGCGCGTGGCAGCTCTCCCCCGGGCACACGCTGACGGTCAGGCGCGGGCAATCGCTGTCGCCACGCCAGTACTGGAACGTCCGCTTCGGCGATGCCGTGGCGCGCAAGGACGAGGAGCTGTACGAGGAGCTGAGAGCGCGGCTCAAGCAGAGCGTCGAGCGCCGCATGATCGCCGACGTGCCGCTCGGCGCGTTCCTCTCGGGCGGCATCGATTCGAGCGCCGTGGTCGCCTGCATGGCGCAGCTCTCCAGCGGCCCGGTCATCACGACCTCGATCTCCTTCGGCGACCCGGCGTACAATGAGTCCCGTTACGCGCAGATGGTGGCGGATCGCTACCAGACCAGCCATCGCGTCAAGCAGGTGGATCCTTCCGATTTCAGCCTGATCGACGAGCTGCCGGCGCTGTACGACGAACCGTTCGCCGACAGCTCCGCGCTGCCGACTTACCGCGTCTGTGAGCTCGCGCGGCAGAACGTCACCGTCGCGCTCTCCGGCGACGGCGGCGACGAGGACTTCATCGGCTATCGTCGATACCGCTGGCACGCGTACGAGGAAATGGTGCGGCGCCGCCTGCCGCAGCGCATCCGCGGGCCGCTGTTCGGCGCGGCCGGCATCCTCTATCCGAAGATGGACTGGGCACCCAGGGTACTGCGCGCCAAGTCCACGCTGCAGGCGCTCGCAAGGGATTCACTGGAGGGTTATTTTCACAGCGTCACGATCCTGCCCGCGAGCGCCAGGGAACGCTTGTTCAGTGCGGCGTTCCACCGCGAGCTGCAGGGGTACACGGCGATCGAAGTCTTTCGCAAACACAGTGCGCACGCGCCGGTCAGCGATGGCATGGAGCTGATCCAGTACCTCGATTACAAGACCTACTTGCCGGGCGACATCCTGACCAAGGTCGACCGGGCCAGCATGGCGCACAGCCTGGAAGTCCGCGTACCGCTCCTCGATCACGAGTTCGTCACGTGGGTGGCGACGATCCCGTCGTCCGCGAAACTGAACGGCAGGGAAGGCAAGGTGTGTTTCAAGAGGGCCATGGAACCGCACCTGCCGCGCGACGTGCTCTATCGCCCCAAGATGGGCTTCGGCGTGCCGATCAGCAGCTGGTTCCGCGGTCCGCTGAAGGACGTGGTAAGGAACCGGCTTCTCAACGGCCGGCTCAATGACATGGGCATCTTCGACGAGACCTACATAGAGCAGCTCGTCAACGAGCATCAGTCGGCACGGCGGGAGCACAGCGCGGTGCTATGGGCGCTGCTGATGTTCGAGGGTAGCATGTCGCGCGTTTTCGATCGCGCCCCGGATGTCGACCGGCAACGTTCGTCTGCGGTTTCCAGCGGAATACGCTTGATGCGCATACTCTATCACCACAGGATCGCATCGAAAGACGGACAGTTTGTACACGTTGAGGAGCTCGTAAAGGCACTTCGGCGTGCGGGGCACGACGTGCGCGTCGTCGGCCCGGCCTATGTAGAAAGCGGCCGATTCGGATCCGAGCGGAAGTACATCCACCGACTCAAACGTCTGCTACCGAAGTTCGCCTATGAGCTCCTCGAGTTGGCATACGCAATTCCGGCGTACTTCCGGCTCATCCGAGCGGCGCGCCAGTACAAGCCGGACGTCATCTACGAGCGCTACAATCTCTTTCAGCCGGCCGGGATATGGCTCCGCAACCGGACGAAAGTACCGTTGCTGCTCGAAGTCAACGCGCCCTTGTTCGAAGAACGATCCGTCTTTAGCGGAATAAGCCTCAAGGCAATAGCGTCCTGGAGTGAACGGTACGTCTGGAGGAACGCTGACGCCGTACTACCGGTAACCAAAGTTCTTGCCGAGTATCTGCTCGCAGCGGGAGTTGAGAAGTCGAAGGTGACCGTAATTCCTAACGGAGTCGATCTTGCCGAGTTTAAGGGTGGAATGGATCGCAGCGCTGCAAAGCGCCGACTGCATCTTGACGGCAAGCTCGTCATAGGATTTGTCGGGTTTGTAAGGGAATGGCACAGACTGGACACGATTATCCGGCTGCTTACAGATGCGGAATTCGCGAATGTCGTCCTGCTGGTCGTTGGTGATGGCCCCGCGAGGGCTCAGCTGGAGTCGTTGGCGACGAGCATCGGTGTCGTAGAGAGGGTTCAGTTCGCCGGACTCGTGGAGCGAGAGAATCTGCTGAGTTATATGTCCGCTTTCGACATTGCGTTACAACCCAGCGTCGTTCGATATGCATCTCCTCTGAAGATCTTCGAATACATGGCAATCGGACTTGCAATCGTTGCGCCCGATACGTCGAACATTCGCGAAATTCTCGTCGACGGTGAAACAGCAGTTTTGGTGCAACAGGATGATATAGACGCGATGCGCCGGAAGCTCGTCCAGTTGATCGGCAGCGAGGAATTGCGCCGACGATATGGAAAAGCAGCCAGACAGAGGATCGAAACCCAGCCGTTTACCTGGGACAGAAATGCTCGAACGGTGGCGTCAATCGGTAACGAACTATGCGAACGAGCTGCAACGAGTAATAGGAAGAGGCCGCAACCGAGGAGGCTTGCGTGACGCGTGAATGTGTTGCAGGTAATGCGCCGACAGTCGGTTGGGAACAGCCGTCCATGTGCCTGCTGTAAGCTCGATTCCAGTGCGAAGCGAAGACGACAAGCACGTGCCGGGACACCATGGCATCCTCGTCTTCGGCCTGCCGAGATCCGGCACGACCTGGCTCGGCAAGATCTTCGACAGCCACCCGGCGACGCTCTACCGGCACGAGCCCGATAGCTGGCGAAAGATCGACAGCGTGCCGATCATGCCGAAGCCGGAAGACTTCGATCGTCTGATCCCGCACGTTAGGCGCTTCTACGATTCGATCGCCGGGATACGGGCCGCCAAGGTCTGCGCGAAGACACCGATTTTCAGAAAGACGTACCTGACGCCGGCTCGCCATCGCCTGCTGCAGATCGGCATTCCGGTGTCACGCGCTGCCGGGAAACTGGGGGTGGACCTGCCGGTGGCTGGCGCGCCGGGTCACCTGGACGACGAGATGCACCTGGTGTGGAAGTCCATCGAATCGATCGGCAGGCTGCGACTGGTCATACGCGCCGTGCCAGCGGCGAAAGCGATTCACCTCGTACGGCACCCCTGCGGCTACATCGCGTCGGTGCTTCGCGGCGAATCGCGCCGACAGTTCGAGGACAACCGCGGGGCTAGCGAGGACTATGGCATACTGGAGATGCTGCTCGATTCGACCGCCGCCCGTCAACGCGAGCTGTCGATGGCGTATTTCCGAGGGCTGTCGCCCGTCGAGCGGCTCGCCTGGCGCTGGGTGCTGTTCAACGACGAAGCGCAAGTGGCGGCAGGGGAGAGCGACCACTGCAGAACCGTCCGCTACGAAGACCTGTGTGCCGACCCCATTCGCACCGCTAAGGACCTGTTCCTGTTTACGGGACTCGACTGGCAGCCACAAACTGAGCAGTTCCTGCGTACCAGTACAACGCAGGAGGAGAGCAGTTACTACGGCGTCTTCAAGAATCCGGACGTTGCCGCGCGCAAGTGGCGCGAGGAGCTGGACACGGAGAATGTGCGCCGGATAAAGGCCGTGGTTCAGGATACCGTCCCCGGCCGGGCGTACGCCGATGACTGGTAAGGGCCGCGACACCGAAGTGCGTGACGAGTTACGCATACTGACGTTCAGTACGCTCTACCCGAATGCGGCGATGCCGTACCACGGCATCTTCGTCGAGCAGCGCTTGCGTCAGCTGCTGTCGCGGTGCCGGATACGCTCGCGCGTGGTTGCGCCGGTGCCGTGGTTCCCGCTCAGGTCCTCGTTTTTCGGAGCGTACGCGGCGTTTGCCGCGGTTCCGAAGTTCGAATGTCGGCATGACGTCCCGATTCTGCATCCGCGATATCCGCTGCTGCCGAAGATCGGCATGAGTTCTGCACCGTTGCTGATGGCATCAGCGGCATATCGTACGATGAAAGCCTGCCTGCAGGATTCGATCGGGTTCGACCTGATCGATGCGCACTACTATCTATCCCGACGGCGTCGCCGCTGCACTTCTTGGCCAGTGGCTCGGTAAGCCCGTGACCATCACGGCCAGGGGCACGGATGTCAACCTGATTCCTGAATATCGCATGCCGCGCAAGTGGATGCTGTGGGCGGCGAAACGGTGTTCGAAGATCATTACCGTCAGCGATTCACTCAAGGAGAAGCTCACCGAAATTGGCGTCGCGGCCGATACGATCGAGACGCTGCGAAACGGCGTCGATCTGGAGTTTTTCCGGCCACGGCCGGACAGGGAGAAACTCAGGAGCGAGCTGAGGATGACCTGCCCGACGTTGCTCTCGGTCGGGAATTTAATCGAGCTCAAGGGGCATCACGTTATCATCGAGGCGCTCGCCACGCTTCCCGGCGTGAATCTCGTCATCGTCGGCAGCGGACCGATGAAAGATGATCTCGCCCGCCTTGCACGACGGCACGAGGTACAGCAGCGGGTCACGTTCGCCGGCGTGCTGACGCAACAGGAACTCGTGAAGTACTATTGTTCGGCCGACGCTCTCGTCCTCGCATCCAGCCGGGAAGGCATGGCAAACGTGTTGCTGGAGGCGCTGGCCTGCGGAACGCCCGTCGCAGCGACGCCATACGGGGGCAACCCGGAGGTGGTCGCGGACCCGCGCGCGGGGATTCTGACGGAGAGCCGTACGCCGGACGCGGTCGCAGAGGCGGTGAGGAACCTGTTAGAGAGCCCCCCTGATCGTGGTGCCGTGCGGCGGCTACGCCGAGGCGTTCGACTGGCGTCGGACCAGCGACGGCCAGTTCAGGATATTTCGCGATGCTGCCGGCGCATGGGCGGCGGAAAGCCGCGACCTGAGCGGGCGCCGGCACCGGGCGTCTGCCGACGAGGGTGACTGAACACATGAACGAGCTGGCGGAAAGAGCCGCGCGTGGGCGCTTTGCCTGGCGGGCGCTGGAGCGCCTGATACTGGGGCGTTCCCGGACGCCCAGGGCATCCGTCCTGATCTTCCACCGGGTACTGCGCGAGCGGGATTCGCTGCGGCCGAACGAGCCGGTCATCGAGGAGTTCGAAACGCTCATCAGGTTTCTCGCCGACAACTTCCGGGTGCGCTTGCTGCGCGAAGCGGTCGCGGACGTGGTCGATGGCAGCGATGACGGCCACAGCGTGGCGATTACGTTCGACGACGGTTACGCGGACAACGTGGACAATGCGCTGCCGGTGCTGAAGAAGTACGGTGTCCCAGCGACGTTTTTCATCACCAGCGATACGCTGGAATCGGGGGTCATGTGGAACGATCGGGTCTTGCATGCCATTCGGACAACGCCGAACCGGATGCTCGACCTCGGGAAGCTCGGACTCGGTCAGTTACAGACAGCCGGGAACGAGGACAGAACTGCCGCGTTCAAGAGCCTGATTCGGAATCTCAAGTATCGCGAAGCCACGGAGCGAAGCGAACTCGTCGCCGCGGTCGAGGAAGCGGCCGTCGCGCCGCCGCCGCCGCGACTGATGATGACGCGGCAACAGGTGCGGACCCTCGGGCGGGAGCCGCTGGCCGACGTAGGGGGGCACACCGTGTCACACCCGATACTGGCAAGGCTCACAAAGCGCGAAGCGGAGGATGAGATCATCGGCGGAAAGGAAACGCTGGAGGCCCTGATAGAGCGCAAAATCCGGTGCTTCGCGTATCCGAACGGCATTCCGGATGACGATTATTCGGCAACGCACGTCGGCATCGTACGGGATGCCGGCTTCGAAGTAGCCGTATCCACCAGCGTCGGGGGATTCGGTGCCGGTGACGATGTTTACCAGGTTCCCAGAATCAAACCATGGGACCGACGCCGCTTGACCTTCGGCGTCAGAATGCTGATGGCATCGCGGAGGAACGGCCGGCGCGCGGCAGGGTAGCGATGCGGGACATACTTCTTACAGCGATCGTCTTAGGGTTCGTGCCCGTCTCCATCGCCCGCCCCTGGATCGGGATACTGGTGTTCGCCTGGCTCGGCTACATGAATCCGCACCGGTACACGTGGGGGTTCGCCTATTCGATGCCGTTTGCCGCGATGATCGGTGCTGCGATCATCCTCGGATTCCTGTTCACGAAGGACAAGGACAGGCTGCCGCTGTATCCGCTCATGGTGGTCTGGATCCTCTGGATCCTCTGGATGAATTTCACGACGCTGTTCGCGCTCAATCCCGCCGAGGCGATCGACGAATGGAATCGGGCGATGAAAATCCAGTTGACGAGCATCCTGACCATCTCTTTGATGCAGTCGCGGAAGAAACTCGAACTCCTCATCTGGGTGGTTGCCCTGTCCGTCGGGTTCTACGGGATAAAGGGTGGCATCTTTCGTCGGACTGACTGGCGGCAACTACCTGGTGTGGGGACCGCCGGGGACGTTTTTCGAAGGCAACAACGGTCTCGCGGTCGCTTTGATGATGGTGTTGCCTCTGTTCTGGTACCTGCGATCGCGCGTAGAGAACATGTGGTTGCGGCATGGGTTGCTGGCGTGCGCGGTCCTGATCATGCTGTCCATACTGGGATCATACTCTCGCGGTGCGTTCCTCGGACTGGCGGCCGTCAGCGTTTATCTTGTGTACAAATCGCGGCAACGCTGGACCCTGCTGCCGATACTCCTCGCACTTGGCGCGGTGTCGCTCGCTTTTCTGCCCGAGCGATGGTTCGAACGGGTCGAGACCATCCAGACCTACGAGGAAGACGCTTCGGCCATGGGGCGAATCAACTCCTGGTATTTCGCGTTCAATCTCGCCAAGGACAGGCCGCTGGTCGGCGGCGGGTACGATAGCCTTCACCCCGAATTTGTTCGAACGATACGCTCCCGACCCCGAGGATTTTCACGATGCGCACAGCATTTACTTCGAGGTGCTCGGCGAACAGGGTTTCGTCGGCCTCGCATTGTTCCTCACGTTGGGCTGGCTCGCGTTCCGTCAGGGCAACAGGATACGCAAGTTGTGCAGAGATCGTCACGAGTTGCAGTGGGCGTTCGATCTCGCCTCGATGGTTCAGGTGTGTCTCGTCGGTTACGCCGTGGCCGGCGCATTCGTCGGCCTGGCCTATTTCGATCTCTACTATCATTTATTGGCAATGCTGGTGATTACGCAAGTAATGGTGAACCGGACGCTAAAGTCGCCTTCACAGGAGGATGTTCAACCGGTGGCCGACGCAGACGGCCGGCCGGCCGCGGCACGGTCTGACATCTAGGAATCTTGCAGGTAGGTCTCAATAATCGCGCTGATCGGGTGATTGCGATGACGCAGGCAGAAGCGGGACAGCCTGTTCTCGATCAGTCGCCGGTCTTCCGGCGCAAGGTCGTTGCGCCAGCGTTCGTCGAGGCGAATCTCGCCGGACTTCAGCCGCATCCTGTTGCCGAGTATGTGATGCTCATGGTCCTTGAAATCGTCGGGCAAAGGTTCCGGCGCTATGCCGACAAACTCGTAGACCTTGCCGAGTTCCCGTTCCGGATGGCGGCAAAGCGATTCATATGTCAGGATGAAAGGCACGCTGCGCTCGGTCGTCACCCGGTAGATGTTGATCTGGTGCCCAAGCCAGCTCTCGACCGCCTCCGAGAGGCGAGTACCCGGAATTGGTCATCAACGACAGGGACACGCCGCGCGGATCGCGAATGAGATGTATCGGAGAAACGGAGAACTGTCGCACTCTGGCTGAGGCGCCGGAAACGGTACGGTGAATGCGAGTTATCCAGATAGACAAAGGCATTGTAGAAATCCAGCACGGTTTGCATCAAGAGAAGATTGGCGCGTTCCTGCGTGGCGAGTCGACGCCGGTAGCGCGGCACGCCGCGGACTAGGGCATCCCGAACGTGCTCGACCGACGAGGAACGAAGACCGGGAACCGGGCCCGTCAATACCTGATTGACGCGTGCATTGTCGGCGAGTTGAAAGTCCGTGCCGAAATTCTGCGGGTCAAACGGGAGGCCGTGCTCTTCGAACGTCGCTCTGATCTGGCTGAATAGGCGGCAGTCCCTGATGCGGCTGCCGCACGAGCAGCGAAAGTCTTCGTCGCCCGCGTACTGCCAACCCGTCGTGTGCCCTATAGTTGCAATCGCGGAGTGACTGTTGAGCAGGAATGAGGTCAGCGTCGTGCCGGAAAACTGGGACGAGCAGATATACAGGAGCTTCATGGGAAGGTCATGGTATTCCGATAATGCGCACGCCGGAAATCGACTTCGTGAAGGTCCGGCCATAGGGTGTCTTGTATTCGTTAAACTGTGAAAAAACAGTCACTTATAAGATAACTCTCAGAGATGGAAACAGATTTGAGATCGTGCCCGTCGAGCGGCATGACATAAGCTGGCGGTGGCCGCGCCGATCCCCGAGTGTTCAGTCGGACAACCTGCAAAAAGTGAACCCACAGATTTGCACGATCTAGTAAAATGTTGCGCGACTTGACGCATCCGAACAACGAATCATCGACGGATATGATGCCTGAAACACGGACAAGCAACCACTGTTCGTAGTGGGATGTCGCTGCTCGATCGTTGCGCGGCCCTTTTCGTCGCAACATCCATTGTGTTGCTTGCTTCAAGTACCGCCTACGCGCAGGGTCTCACGCAGTGCGGAGATCTGGACAATGCTTATGGTCCGTTTGACTACACCAATCCGCAACACTTTTCCGAGCGACTTCCTATCGTAGAAACTCACCATTTCACACACCGAAGTGGAGACTTTCGTCGGCCACCAGAAATGCGGAGGAGACGGTTGCATGGTGGCTAAGATATCGACTATACGCTGCGTGCATTTCCGAATCACCACCGTGCGCTTCTCGCAATGTCAAAGTACTATTTGCGCGGCCTCGATAAAACAAAGAGAGCAATGAGATACACGCCCGAATGCTATTTCGACAGGGCACTGCGTTTCAAACCGACCGACAGCACGGTGCACATGATTTATGGGTACTACCTCAGTAAATCAGGCAAGCCGCAGGAGGCTCTACAGCGTTATGCGCGTGCCCTGGAGTTGTCACCTGATTCCGCTGAAGCGCACTACAACGTCGGTCTCCTGTACACTGACCGGAAGGAATACGCTCGTGCTCGGGAGCACGCGAAACGCGCCTACGAGTTGGGGTTTCCATTGCCGGGACTACGGCACAAGCTGCAACGCGCCGGCGAATGGGAATCGCAGGAACCGGCCGAGCCACCTCTGAAGCAATGACACTTCTGATTCAATCGTTCCTTTCAGTAATCAGTTTGCCAACCAAGGACGCGGCATTTCCATGCTCGATGAAATACGAAATATTCTGACGGAAGTACTCCGTTTGGGAGAACGAGGTAGATCTCTCGAGGCGGATAGCGCTTTGCTCGGAAGCATTCCGGAACTGGATTCCATGGCAGTCGTCTCGGTGGTCACTGTAATAGAAGAACATTACGGTATCGAGTTCGATGACGACGATTTCACGGCCGATTCCTTTGCTACATTGGGCTCATTGTGCTCGGTCGTTGAGGGCAAGTTCAGCATCCCAATGAGCGCGCCGGTTGCTGGCACACGGCCCTTCGAACTAAAACCCGAGTACCTGGACACGCCACTCGGCCGATTGTTCGTTCTGTATATCGCGCCGAGACATGCTGTCCAGCCGCTAAGAGGTGTTATCGCCCTGCCGCCGTTCGCCGAGGAAATGAACAAGTCGCGGCACATGCTGGCATTGTTGGGCCAGCGTCTGGCGAGCACTGGAATGCTCTACGTCTTGCCGGATCTGTACGGGACCGGTGACAGCGAAGGCGATTTTGAACAGGCGACGTGGGAGCTGTGGACGTCGAACGTTCGTAATGTGGCGGATTCGTTGACGGAGCATGGCATTGCGAGTCTTGATGTCGTCGCGCTGAGATCAGGTGCTTTCCTGATTCCGGGACTCGAGCGCAGCGCATACCCCGGCCCGACAGAGAATTGTGTTTTGGAATCCCGTTCAGCGGGGTTCAAAGATGATCGATCAGCTGTTGCGATCCAAAGTCATCAAAGACAGCACTATTACGGATCCGGCAAGCGTGGCGAAGGTTCGTGACGAAATCAGGCGAGCCGGGGACATGGAGATCGCCGGTTATCGGATAACGGATGATCTGGTTTCATCTGTCGACCGCCTCGAGCTTTCGAGACTGCAACTGCCACGCGACTCGGAAGTGCACTGGATTGAGTTATCGCCGGTTGACACCGACAGAGTCCCGCCGGGTGTCGAGTCAGTGAAAGATGCCTGGCTGGAGCGCGTCAAATCCGTATCGTATTCGAGAGTGGTCGGCGCACAGTTCTGGATGGGTCCGGAGATTGATCTGGTGCCGGAGCTCATATCTCAAACATCCGAAATCCTGGTTTCTGGCTGAAAATGGGCATAGAACATCAGCCCGTTGTCTTCGAGTGCCAGGGTGAGCAGCTTTTAGGTGTCATCGAACGGCCGGAGAAGCCCCGGAAGGTCGGAATGCTGATTGTTACCGGCGGGCCTCAGTACCGGATAGGCAGTCATCGGCAATTCGTCCTGATTGCACGCGCATTGGCGAGAAACGGGTTTGCCACGATGCGATTCGACTACAGAGGTATGGGCGACGGGGGCGGGCCGACGACAACGTTTGATCAGGTGTCGAGTGACATTCGGGCGGCAATAGATTGTTTCGTAGCTCAAGCTTCGCTCGATTACGTCGTCCTTTGGGGACTTTGCGATGCTGCCTCCGCGTGCCTGATTTACGGTTACCGTGATGACCGCGTCAAGTCCATGATCTTGCTCAATCCGTGGATTCGTACTGACGCCGGTTTGGCGAAGGCTTACGTGCAACACTATTATTTTGCACGAATCACGACCGCCGCTTTCTGGAAAAAGCTGCTATCAGGACGTCTTCCAATCGTAAACGCCATTCGCAACTTCCAGAGAGAATCTGGCGTTAACAATGCACTCGTTCAACCGAGCCTGAGCGCGAGTCAAGTCAGTCGATGCAGGCCTCTTCCGATGGCGATTTCCGCACCAACATGCACATAGGTTTCAAGAAATTTGATGGTCCGATTTTGATCTTGCTCTGCGGTAATGACCTTACTGCGGCAGAGTTCGATTCGTTTGTCAAGTCGTCGAAAGAGTGGCGGAATCTCGTACTCCGTTCAAACGTGGAGACCAGGACATTGGAAGGAATGGACCATACGTTCTCGAGATCGGACTGGCGAGAGCGAAGTGACCAACCACAGTCAAGACTGGCTCGAGAAACTCGAATCTCGATGAGTCAGTCGGTCCGAATCTGGATAGTCGGCCGTTTTTCTGGGGTGTTGGAGAAGTGAATATAAGGCGCGATCGACGCGAGCATGATTTGGCGTTTAGGGCCGGTTAGAAAGATCGCCACGCCGACTTGTTTGCAATCGAGGTGACTGTGTGACTTTCGTGATTCGGTATTGAATCGTGATACCCGACTACACGTACTTTTGATACCCCGTTCGCGCATATACTTGTTTGCGTGTTCCCAAAGGGAGAAAAAACCCAAGCCGAGTCGATACTCGGGAAATACATAAATGTCGAAGTCGAAGGCTGCCTTGCCATCGGGCTGCGGCTCAAACCGGCACCTCACCTCGTCTTCCTCATAGGGCCCAATACATAACCATTGATAAGCCAATAAACTTTTCATGCTGGAAGGCGGCAAAACAAATCGCATTTTGCGCAAAGCGCGTCGCCAACACGTGCTCGGGGCGTGGGATCGACTTCAAAAGGGGATCTCCATCGCGGATCTGTCGGATCTCGATTGATTTCGCCGGCCTTCTTGGAATCAGTGTCCTCTCGGTAATTGGCTGAACCGTTATTTCGTAAAAACGAATTCGAGAACGTAATCCCGCCCGGACGAGCAATTGACTCAGTCCATAGATGATTCCGGGTCCGAACCCAAATACTTTGAGTGGATGGATTATCTTTGAGATCATCGATGATAACGACATCTCGGTTTCGTCGAGGAAATCCGTGTGTGGAGTGCGTGTGTCCCGGGGTCAGGTGCTCGCACACCCGCGGCTAAGGGAGGCACTGTCAATCCGCCGCATCGGATGTAGAATCCGCGGTGGGAACCAGCAAATCGAGCTTGACGTTGCTCGCCACACGCCGCAGCTCCTCGTACAGCCGGTCCGCGATAAGGCGATGGCCGACGGCATTCGGATGATGGTCCCAGCGCTCGATCCACAAAGACGAAAGATCGTGTCCGTCGTAAACGTCTGAAAGGTCGATGATCGTGAAGCCGGCTTCGCGCGCAAGGCGCGCCTCCGGCTCCGGCAAGCCCGGCTGCACGTCCGGCTCGGGCCGTGGCAGATACACCCATATAATGGGCGTTCCGTTCTGGCGCCCGACCTCGGCGATTCGGCGGTATACCAGTCCCAGCAGCTCCTCGTCGTATGGTGCCAGCTGCTGTGTCAAGACGGCGGAATTCGTGGACTCATCCAGCTCGCTTGGCTCGATGCCTGCTCTGCTCACCACATCCGCGATGAATCGATAGCGCAGATCGGCTCCCGTTCTGAGCGCTTCGTTGACATTATAGCGAACGGTACCCGCCGCCTCGGCGTGTTCCACGTAGACAATGTAGTCGGGCTCGAAGCCAATCACCGTGTCCTCAAGCTGCACGAGGCGCTGGAGAGGGCTGTAAGCACCGACGGCGAAGTTCAATACCTCGTAACGGGTGCTATCATCGCCGACGGCCTCCACATTCAAGCGTTTCTCGAGCAATGACTCGAACGTCTCGTCGTTCTCGACGCCGTTACCGAATACGAACGAAGCCCCGAGCAATGCCACACGAGTCGTGTTTGGCGGCGGGAGCTTGTCGTACTCTACGTCACGCATCCCCCAGCTATTGGTTCGTACGAGCGCGCCCGCGTGCCGCCCTTCAAACGAGGGCCGCAACACGAAAAATGGAAGTTCAGACGTCTGCTCCACAAGATCGGAAACACGCAATGCCTGCCACTCCTCGGGGCGCGTCCGGTAGATTTCCCAAAGCTCCGGACTAAACTGCCCAACATCGAAAAGATTCTCATAATAGCCGCGCTCGAATGCCGCAAAGTCGCGCTGATTCAACTGCGAGCGCTGCAGGCCCGCAAGCACGGGTGAGATGGTCGGCCCCAACGGACGTTGTACGCCGGGCAGCGAAAGAGCGATGAGCAGGGCGCCGGTGGCGGTCACGCGCGCAGCTGACCATGCAAAATCCCCCGTTTCGCCCTCGTTGCTATCGAGATGGCCGCGCGCGAGAAGTACGGCCGGGCCTCCAACAAGCGCAGCGATGGCGAGTAATGCGAAGACGACCCCGGGATCTAGCGCAGAATTGCCGAAGACACGCCAAACGGATAGCCATTCTGCGATCGAACCGGCGCTCCAGAATGACCATAACGCCGTGATGCACGCGAAGACGCCAACCGTCCGCAATGCGAGACCTGTAGTTGCTCGCCACGACAGCGCCTTGCCCTGCAGACGGCGCCGACGTCCGCGCTTGCTCTCGTACAGTGAGTTGACGACGACGAGCGCCCCAAGAATCGCCCAAAACAGCCCGTCGTTCCAAGCCAGCAGCCAATCGCCGCGGATCCAGAACACCTGGTACGAGTGCAGCACCCACGTGACGAAAAATGCCAAAAACGTCGCGATGACGAGTGCGAAGGTGTCGCCAAATCTGCGAATCTTGAAATAGACCGGATAGTAAAAGACATTCATGATGAAGTCTTTCCAGTAGATGTTGATCCGGCGCCAGAAGTCGGTGAACGAGGATGCCAGGAAGTACAAGTGGTGCGTTGCGGGAAGGTTGAAGCCAAAGAGGTGCATCAGCCCCGTGATGATGTGAAAGGTCCCGGATACGCGCAAATAAAGAAGGATCGGCCAGAGCAGGTACTGCAGCGCGTCCCTGCTGTCCGAAACCTCCGTGACGTCGATCACGAAGTTCTGGTAGATGAAGCGATACGCGATGAGGTGCAGTGCGCCTCGGAATAACCAGACAATACCGATCTGATAGATCTCGTGACGATCCGCCTGGTCGTAATACGTTCGCCGAAACACCTTGAAATCGACGACCGGAAACAGCGGAAAACAAACGTTGGGCAGCATGAAAAAGTAGGCGAGCGTATTCAAAACGCCCACTGGCTGCTTTTCATGTCGCAAGTGATAGACGTAGACGATCAGACGGAACATCACCATCGACGCGACAATGGGCCAGATCGCGCTCGACCAGGGCACGGGAAGCAGCTCGGCGCGGCCCAGCGCAAGCACGCCGGCCGCGAGCAGCAGCAGAGCCACGCGCGCGCCGAAGCGTACCGGCAGGTGGCACAGGGCAATGAGGCCCAGAACGAGAGCGATGATCCATGCGCCTTGCAACAGCCCCTCCGCTGACCAGCGCTCCTCCTGGAACCCGAATACGAGCTCGATGCCGGCAAGGGACAACAGCACGAAGAATGGCAAGCGCATCCGGATCGGCAGGAGATAATGAATCGCCCAGCCGAAGAAAGTCAGTATGCCGAGGTGCAAAAAGGCTCGGCTCTCGAGATCGAACTGGTAGACCACGATCAGGAACAGGCCGAGCTGAAACCCGATCGCAAGGTACTGCCCGAGATTGTAGCCCCGCTCTCTCGCCGCGCTCAGAAACTCGCCGACTAAACCCGTCTGGGGTGCGATGGAAGACATGGCGTGTGCGCGGTTCTCGTTGTTGTTGGCATAGTAAGATCGTAATGCTGCAACGGATTCTGCCGACGTGCTGCGACTCTATATAGCCGATTCGCGTCGGCGCTGCAACGGACGGTTACGCGCAGTAACACAGCGAGTTATACTCACAGCGGCTTTCGAGCCGGCTCGCTTTTTGTGATGTCAAATGGATTGTGGGGGTACTTATGGCTTCCGGACGACTCGACGCCTTCCTTGATTCGGCTGCCCAGCAACGCCCGCATCATACAGCGATCATCGATCCGGGCACGGGAGACATTACGTACGACTCCCTGGCCGCCGCCAGCACATCTATCCTCGATGCACTGAAGGCGGCTGGAATCCGTCGCGGAGATCGTATCGGCATCTGTGCCCCGAAGTCCATCGGCACGGTCGCAGCGCTCTTCGCGTGCCTCAAGGCAGACGCATGTTACGTGCCGGTCGATCCGGCCGCGCCGGTCGCGAGAAGCGCCTTCATCTTCGAAGACTGCGCCGTCGCCGCCTTGCTGATCCATGCACCGCTTCTCGAGTCGTTGGCGGCAGAGTTCCACATTCTCGGCTCCGCCGCCGCCCAGCCAGTTGCGCTGCCGGCAGGTGCGGGCATCGACCTGGTGCTGGTGGTGCTGCCGCGGAAATCGGTTCGGCAAGCGATGCCTGCAACTCAGGAGCTGCTTGCCTACATCCTCTATACATCCGGATCGACCGGCAAACCGAAAGGTGTCATGCACAGCCACCGCACGGCATTGAGCTTCGTCGATTGGTGCTCGGAAGAGCTTGCGCCTACGGCTGAGGACGTGTTCTCCTCGCACGCACCGTTTCATTTCGACCTCTCGATTTTCGACCTCTACGTCTCGATCAAACACCAGGCGACGCTGGTGTTGATCAACGAGGAGAACGGTAAGCAACCCCTGGCGCTCTCCGCCCTAATCGACGAGCAGGGCGTCTCCGTCTGGTATTCGACTCCCTCGATCCTGCGGCTGTTGCTCGACTATGGCAAGCCGGAACAACACGACCTCACGTCGCTGCGGCTCATCCTCTACGCGGGCGAGGTCTTTCCTCTGAAGCACCTTCGCAGTCTCACCGAAGCCGTTCCGTTCGCGGAGTATTACAACCTCTACGGCCCCACGGAAACGAACGTCTGCACCTACTACAAGCTTAGCCTGCCACTCCCGGACGACGAGCTTCTGCCTCAGCGTATCGGCTTCGCATGTTCGGGCGACCGGACAATGGTGGCGAACGATGCAGGCCAGAGCGTGGCGCCGGGCGAGGAAGGCGAGCTCTGGGTCGCGGGCGGGAGCGTGCATCTCGGCTACTGGAATCTACCCGACCAGAACGCCTCGGCGTTTCATGTCGACGCGGACGGCACGCGCTGGTACAAGACAGGCGATCTCGTCGTGGAGCACGATAGTCAGGGTTACGTGTTCAGGGGGCGGCGCGACCGAATGGTCAAGCGGCGCGGCTACCGCGTCGAGCTCGGCGAAATCGAGAGCGTTCTCTACGCGCATCCGTGCATCGCGGAGGTCGCAGTAATCGCTTTGCCCGATGCGAGCAGTGGCCTCAGAGTCGTTGCGTTCCTTCAGTGGACGGGCGACAGGCCGGCTTCCACTGTCGAGCTCAAGCGTTTCGCCTCGGAGAACCTTCTTTCCTACATGATTCCGGACCGGTTCGTCCAACTCGATACTCTCCCGAAAACCTCGACGGACAAAGTCGACTACCAAAGGCTCAAGGAAGCAGCGGCATGAATTTCTCGTTAACCGAGGACCAGGAGCGCATGCGCGAGGCGATCGTGCGCTTCGCGCATGCCGAACTCAACGAGGGCATCAGAGAGCGCGACAGAGAACACCGTTTCGAGCGGGCGCTATGGACCAAATGTGCCGAGATGGGACTGCTCGGCCTACCGGTACCCGAGGATTACGGCGGCGGCGGCACCGATGCTCTTTCGACCGCCGTCGCTCTCGAAGCACTCGGTTACGCCTGTCACGACAGCGGACTGAACTTCTCAGTTTGCGCGCATTTGCTGGCCTGCGTCATTCCGATATGGAAGCACGGCACTCCCGAACAGAAGCGCCGCTATCTGCCGGGCTTGTGTGACGGCACGCTGATCGCTGCAAACGCAATGACGGAAACCGAATCCGGCTCCGATTCGTTCGCGATGCGCACACGCGCCATTGCATGCGACGGCGGATTCAAAATCACCGGCACGAAGACGTTCTGCTCGAATGCGCCGATAGCAGACGTTGCGATCGTCTATGCGGTGACCGACGAAGCAAAAGGCTATTACGGTGGTATCAGTGCATTCATCGTTGAGAAAGACGCGCCCGGCCTCGAAAAGGGCCAGGTATTCGAAAAGATGGGCCTGCGCACATCTTCGATCGGAGAGCTCGTACTCAACGATGTCTTCGTCCCAGACGAAAACGTGCTTGGACGCCCGGGTGGAGGCTCCGTGATATTCGTTCAATCGATGGATTGGGAGCGTGCCTGTCTCGTCGCGTGCCATGTAGGCACGATGGAGCGGCTTTTGGAGCATTCGATCGAATACGCTCGCACACGGCGACAGCACGGGCAGATTATCGGAAAGTTTCAAGCGGTCTCACACCGTCTCGCGGACATGAAAATCCGGCTCGAAGCGGCGAGACTGCTAACCTATCGCGCCGCGGCACAGCTCGAGGGCTCGACACAGGGGAGTCTGCATGCCGCCATTACAAAAACGTTTACGAGTGAAGCGCTCGTTCAGACGGCGCTGGATGCCGTGCATTTGTTCGGCGGTAACGGCTACATGGCGGAGTACGACGTGGAACGAGCTCTGCGTGATTCTGTCGCGAGCACGATCTATTCCGGAACTTCGGAGGTACAGCGAAATATCATTGCCAGATGGCTCGGGCTATAGCCGCTTCCCCGGGATCCATTCGAAGCGCGCAGCTCAGCGAATCAACAGACTTCTATCAACCGGGCTAACAAGGAGCAAGTCGACGTGACGACGAATTTCGAGGAAATCAAGTCCGAAGTGAAAGCCTACATACTCGAGGAGTTCCTGCCGGGCGAAGCTCCAAGCGCGCTGACGGACTCGACGCAACTCATCACTCACGGGGTGCTGGACTCGCTCGCGACGCTAAAGCTTGTCTCATTCATTGAAAAGACGTATGGCGTTTCAGTCGACGCGCATGAGGTCAACATCGACTATTTGAACACGCTGCCGGACATTGTGAAGCTGATCCAGGCGAAGACCAAAACGCCAGGCGAATGATCGACGGTGGCGACGGTTTCTCAACTTGCTTATGGTAGGACTAGAAGAGCCGCGACGAGCAAATAGGCAATGCCTGGCTCTGATGGAACCGTGGTTTTCATTCATTCTGCCCGCAGATTGGATGGGGGATTCGGTCTGACCCCGGACACCAGCGCAGGATTGCCCCCGTTCTCGAACAACGCGTAAACGTATTGCAATTCGCCCTTGTTGTTGCCTAATACACGCCTTGTGGGATCGAGCACGCTGTCCACGTAATGCCCGACCACGCCCCCGTCGCGCAGTTCCAGATATTTTTTGTAGTTCGTCCACGCTGCGTCCAGATAGCTCTGCGTGCCGGTCAACTTGTACGCCATCACCAGCCCGTTCGTGGGCGGGATCGTGTAGACGCCGTCTGGCGAGCCGTACTGAGGCGCTATTGAGCCAGCGTCGTCTGCGAGCCGCGTCTCAGTGTCTGCGTTGATATTCAGAAATAGAGGTATCTTGCCAACATTTGCACCGCTCGGATTCGGACCGAAATCGCGGTAGAGCGTTGCCAGATCAATCAGTTGATGCGCGACGGTGGCAGCCCGACTGTCATTTTCAGCATCCAGGACGCGCCACGTCTGCCAGAGCGCATCCATCCAGGTTCCCATATGGAACGTGTTGATGGCTCGCTCACCGGCGTCGTAATCGAGGCCGTGAGTGCTGATCGTTCGGCTACGATTGAAAAAGGTTACGTTCATCCCGGAATGCAGGTCCGGGTTTTCCAGGATGATATCGATGACACGATCGCGCCACGTCTTGTTCGCGATAATCGGTGAGGCTTCATAGGCCGCCACCGCGAACCGCAACATGCGCGCCCAGCGGCGACCGTAGGGGCCGTTGTCGGCGATCTGGCTTCCTGCGACTTTCCCGCCTTGCCAGGCGTTGGCCCAGCTTGTGAGGTAGCTTACCTGATTGTTGAGCGCGGTCCTGGCATTCGTGGCCTCCGCCCCCGTAATGACGCCATCGCGCACGGCCTCCGCGAGCCCCCAGCCGTAAAGATGCTCGTGGTTCGCGTCGCTCCCTTCACCATCGGGATTGATGACCCCAAGATATTCGTCAATGAAGTACGTCTTGAGCTTGTCGTATCGCTGCTGCCAGCGCGTCGTCGGCTTGATGCCGTCGAGACGCTGCCACATGTGATACGCCGTCCAGAGATCATCGGCTTCGGTTGTGTTGTTGATGTGCACGATGTCCCATAGACCCCCCTGTACACCGGGAATCGTCTGCCGCGGTATGGTGACATCCTGCAGTACGAAACTAGCCGAGTTCGTTGGAGTTGTAACGACCACCCTCGACGTGCTCGTCGTCTCCCGGATCAATCGTGAGTCCCTGCGCTTGATAAGCCGCCTTCTCGTCATTCCAATCAGGCAGAGTCATCAGGAGGCTTTCGCGATCCTCCGCCATGGCCAGGCCCGGCGTCGCCAGGGATGTGAGAATAAGCGCTATCGGCAACGCCGTCTTCTTCATTACTTCCGTCTCCTTGGGACGCTTCCGCAGACTCGGTGACACGCCCATTGTGGCCAAACTATTCGACACCGAACAGAACAGGGGGCATCGGCACTGGGTCTTGAGGGATACCGGCACCTTCGGACAAGCGGTAAATATAGACCGGTTCATCCACAGCGTTCACAACCACGAACACGTTCAAGCTCGGCGCATACTGGAACCGACCGTATACTCCCCCCGATGTCGTGACCAGCGGAGGCGTGGCCTTGTTGCCCGATGCCGGTGAATGAGCCGTCCACGCATTGGTATCCGGGTCGAGGCTGTAGATCGTTCCGCCTCCGTTCCAACCCACGATCCTGTCTGACGTTTCGTCATAGGCCAATCCGGGGTTCTGTTCGCCTTCCAGCGCCTTGACGCCGCTCGTGCTCAACGTTCTGAAACCCGCGGCAAGGTTTGTCAAATCCGCCACACGCGTCGCGGAATGTACGTTGCTGTCACCCACCTGAACCAGCAACTTCCGCGAGGTATCGATCGCGAGGCTGGTTCTCTGCCCGGCGCCCTCGCCCGATATCAGCCGAAAGGAATTGGTTTCGTGATTGTATGCGTGAATGTCGTCCTTGTAATAGATTACTTGCCTGTTGACCGGATCATATATGGCATTGTCCTCGCACGACGTTCCGGGGACTTCGCCGGACGGTCGCATATTGCTCCACCGGCCCGTACTGAAATCGAACAGCCACGTGCCTTCGACACCACAACCTCCCCCCGCAGAGTCAGGAGCGCCACCCATACCGAAGAACTTGTCGGTATGGGTAATGTATGCGAGACCACCGTAGGTATGGCGGGAAATCGGCGTTCCATCGGCGTTTTGCGTCGCCGGTGAGCGGTTCGGAGATACCGTCGGATCCGTGAGCCGTTCCCACTTCAACGTATGCAAATGAAACGCGTAGATCTCGTTGCCACCATAGGCGTTATGCCCGCCGCCCCAGATGACGAGACGATCCCTCCTACTGTCGAACGCCCCTCCGTTCCACGCTCGTGTGACTCCCGCGATACCCATGTTTCGCTGATAGCTGTCATAGGAAGCTGAGCTATTTCCATCCCAGTCAGCGTACTCCTCCGGGCGCTTCTCGGCCGACTCGAGATGGCTGTTTTGCACAGCGCACCAGTGCCGTGGAGGCAATTCTGCGAGGTCGCTCGAGTCTCGACAGACTCCGTCATACGCGGCAGCGGAAGAGACGTAGAAGATCGCGAGCGAAAACGCACCAACAATGGTGGCTCGGCGAATGAATGGCCTGGCTTTAGCGCCGTGGCAGGTCGTCCGTCCTTGGATTAACACAGAAACTTTCTCCTTCACGGGTTCACGCGATTACGTAGCACGTGGCTGACGTTCTATTGCTCTAAGCACTGCGTGCGAGCCTGCAAGACAGACAACACACACGTCTCCATCACGATGATGGCGCACGCCGGATGAGGTAGGAGAAGCCATGCCCGAGAATAGGGCCAGGTACCGCGTGACTCGATTCTGTCTCTGGCGGCTCCGCTGTCATAGGCATGTACCCGTAGACCGGTGGCTTTGCGTCCCCATTTTTCAATGAGTTTGCCTTTTTCAGTAGTCGGAGGATGTTTATACAATTCTTGGCCCCAAAGCAAGGACACGCATTCCATTACCCGCAAAATTGCCGGATCTCGTCCGGCGGCACAACACCGAAACGTTCTCGCCGAGCAGAAAAACCACGAAGAACAGAAGGTTAATGCCTACCGCCCGGAAACGTGTCGACACGCCTCAAGCGCGGGAAATCAACATAAAGCGACTTTGCCCGGTAGTGTGGAGGCAGCCCCGAACTCATTCCCGATCGTTCGCGCGGCTAAACTAACAAAAATCCGCGCCGGATTGTAATGTCTCTCATCGCCGACAGAATATGGCGATCTCGCCGTCATCGGGCTAGCTTGCCAATTCCGAGAGCTCAGACGAGACAGTCAGCGCAATGCGTTGACGCGAGAACTGCTCTACATCGAAATTCTCATCGACATTGAACCCCGATGAATCTCCGTTCAGGAACTTCTTCAGCAGACGACTGATCGATCCGGAGTCGTCCAGGCGGGCAACGGACGTCACTCCGCATGATGCAAGAAGTCTGGCCGTATCGCCCGCGGGGTCGGTCAGTGCAATGATTGGTTTCCTGACGTATATATATTCGTAGACTTTGGCCGGGATCTGTTCATTGCAGTTGCTGGCCTGAAGTATCAACAGGCCGTCGGCAGACTGCATCTCGGAAACAGCGGCCTGATACGTGACGGGCTCACCGAATACGACGATCGAACCGATGTCCAGCCGCTTCACAATCTCCTGAAAATATTCGGTGTGCCTCGTGCCGCGCAGCATTATCCGGACACGATTCATCAACTCCGGTTCTTTATTCTTCAGCAGCGCCAAAGCTTCGAAGAAATGCGTCGGGTCACGCTCGTTCCTGTAGATATTGCCACTGTGCACCAGTGATGCGTTTTTCACTGTCTTTTCGACCGGCTACAGCCTGGTCCGTCAAGGATGGCCGGATCATATCCGTTCGGTACGACACGTAGCCGATCGGGCGGAAGTCCGGGATATCGTCTGGAGTAAATGTGATGCGTTCCCGGCGTAGTGACGAATATGCGCTTCGCGTTCTCAACAACTCTGTGTTCGAGATTGTGTAGAGCGCGTCGCAGTCGCATATCCGGAGGATAGTCGTCCTGCGCCATCGGGTCCCTGAAGTCGGCAACCCACGGAATGCGGGTGATCCTGCCGAGCAACCAGCCGATGTAGTGGGCGGAGGCGATAGGGTAGGTCGACAGAATGACGTCCGGTCGATGACGTCGGCAATGCAGAATGCCCGCCGGTACGGCGGTGGCAATCCAGCTCTGGTAATTGTCCGGGATGGCCAGCAACCGCGGATACCAGCCGCGGATCGAGAGATGGCGCGAGGTATCGAGCGCCGGCGTGCGTATGACGCGGCAGGATTCCGGAACCAACGAGAGATTGTCATCGTGCACGCGCCGATACACGTTCGGTTTCACGGTCAGTACGGATACGTCCCAGCCGTCGTCCGGCAGGTAGCGGACCAGCGACAGAGTCCGGTGCACGCCGCTGCTCAGGTTCAGCGGCGGGAAATGGAAGGCGACGATCAGCAGGCGCTTCTTGGGCGTTAGAGCCATCGGCGCGACCTTACGCGAGAATTTCCGCCGGATACGGATGGCTGAGAAAATTGAGCGGACTCGCCGAGTAACCGTAGGCGCCGGACTGCATGACGACGATCAGGTCGCCGATATCGGCCCGCGGCAGCATCATCCGGTCGCCCAGCAGGTCGAGCGGCGTGCAGAGAGGCCCGACGACGGACTGCGATTCCAGGTCGTCGGCGAATACCCGGTTGCCGACAATCACGGGATAATTCTTGCGGATCACCTGCCCGAAATTGCCGGAGGCGGCCAGGTGATGGTGTAGCCCGCCGTCGGTGACGAGGAACACCTGACCACGCGATTCCTTGCGGTCCTGCACGCGGCAGACGTAGAGGCCTGCTTCGCCGACGATGTAGCGGCCGAGTTCGATGACGAGGTGTGTCTCGGGAAGTCTCGACGCCGTCTGTTCGGCGAGTGTGTGCAGGTTCTCGCCGACGGCGGCGAGATCGAGCGGCGTGTCGCCTTTGAAGTAGGGAATACCGAGGCCGCCTCCAATGTTTACGAACTTGGGTGCGTTGGGCGCAGCCTCCAGCAGGCGAAAGGCGAGGTCGACCGTGTTGGCGTGGGCTTCGACGATGGCGTCGGTGTGCAGGTTCTGCGAACCGCAGAAGATGTGCAGACCGGTGAAACGCAGCGGCAACGATGATAACTGCTTCAGGACGTCCGGGATGCGCTCGGCGTCGATGCCGAACGGTTTCGGCCCGCCCGACATTCTCATGCCGGACGATTTCAGCTCGAAGTCCGGATTCACACGGATGGCTACGGACGGCTTGATGCCGGTCTCGCCGGCGATGTCGGCGAGCCTTTGCATCTCCGTCGGGGATTCGATGGTGATTGTGATCCCGGCGGCCACGGCCTGCCGCAGTTCGTCCGGCCGCTTGCCGGGGCCGGCGAAGGAGATCTCGGCGGCGGGCATGCCCGCGTCGAGCGCGGTCTGCATCTCGCGAGCGGAGGCGACGTCCATGCCGTCGACGCCACGCGCAATGAAGTTGACCACGGCCGGCATCGGGTTCGCTTTCACCGCGTAGTGCAGCTTCACGGCATCCGGGATCGCGTCCCTGAGCGTACGCAGGCGTTTCGCGATGAAGGCCGAATCGTAGACGTAGAACGGCGTCCGGCCGATCTGCTCGGCGAGCTGCGTGAGTTTCGCGCCGCCGACGACGAGGCAGTTGTCCGAGACCGGGAACGCTTCGACCGGGGCGTGGACCGGAAGGGTTCTGGGGCTCATTGCACGGCGGCCTGTGGTTCCTCGCGGAGCGCCTTCGCGAGTGCCTGGCGGTCGATCTTGCCGTTCGGGCTCCGAGGCAGGCTCGCCGACCATTCTATTCGATCCGGCACCATGAAGGCCGGCACCGAGGCGCGGAAATGCTCGAGCAGGCCGTCACTGTCCTCGTCGCCCTCCGAGAGGGGCGCGGCGACGACGACAATACGTTGGCCGAGCCGCTCGTCGGGGATGCCGATCGCGGCGATCTCCTTGACCAGGCCCGACTCGAAACCGACTTCCTCGATCTCGGTGGGGCTCACGCGGTAGCCGGACGTCTTGATCATGTCGTCGCTGCGGCCGACGAAATACAGGAACCCGTCATCGTCCGTGCGCACGATGTCGCCGGACCAGACGGCGATCTCCTCGTGCGGGATGTTCGGATCGCTGAGCGGGGCTTTGCGGAAGCGCCTGGCGGTGACCTCCGGCGCGTTCCAGTAGCCGAGGGCGACGAGTGCGCCACGGTGCACCAACTCGCCGGCCTCGCCCGGCTTGCAGAGGCTGCCATCCTCGTGCACGACCAGGATCTCGGCGTTCGGGATCGCCTTGCCGATCGAGTCGGGCCGCCGGTCGACCTCGGTGGGCGGCAGGAAGGTCGAACGGAATGCTTCGGTGAGCCCGTACATGAGGTAGGGTGCGGCGCGCGGAAACAGCTTCCGGAGCCGGCCGAGGAGCTGACGCGGCATCTTGCCGCCCGTGTTGGCGAAATAGCGAAGATTTCCGCCGACCTCGGCCGGCCATTTCACGTCGGCGATCTGGGCCCAGAGCGGCGGCACCGCCGTGATGCCGGTGATGCGTTCGCGTGCGGCGACCTTGACGATGTCGGCCGCAAACAGGTGGTCGTGCAGCACGACCGTCGCGCCGACGCAGAAGGCGGTCGAGAGCTGGCTGAATCCGGCGTCGAAACTCAACGGCAACACGGCCAGGATGCGGTCCTCCGGGCGGTTCTCGAGGTAGTAGCTCACGCTCTTCGCGCCGGCGACCAGGTTCCGATGCGACAGAACAACGCCCTTCGGCTTGCCGGTGCTGCCCGACGTGTAGAAGATCGCCGCGACGTCGGTGTCGATGACGGCGGGCAGGGCGGTTGGTTCAGGGTAAACCAATTGCTCCCACGACCGGCAGGGGATACCGCCGCTGTCGCCCTCGCCGTCCGTCGCATCAGTCAGGACAATGAGCTTCAGCGAGCGGCAGTGGGGCAGCACGTCCTTCAGAGCGGCCAGCCGGTCCGGGGAGGTGACGAGCATCGAAGCCGTGCAATCCTGCACGATGTGGGCCACCTGAGCCGCTTTCAGGACGGGATTGACCGGCACGAAGGACCCACCCGCGCGGGCCGCTGCGAACATGCCGACGACCGTCTCGAGCTGCTTGGGCAGGTAGATCGCCACGCGCTCGCGGCGAGCGAGGCCCTGCCCGACCAGCCCGGTCGCGGCGGAGCGGATCGCCTCGTCGAGTTCCGCGTACGAGGTCTTCTGGCCGCGATGGACGATCGCCGTCGCGTCGGGATTATGCAAAGCTGCCGAGGTGACCAGTTCGTGGAGGACTGCACGCATGTCGAGTTTCTTTACGGGCTGGCGGTGGCCGGAGTCTATAGCAACGTTCGGAGGATTCGTGTTAATCAGCTCGCACTTGGATTATGAAAACTCGGTTACGCTCGAGCGATGTATCAGGTCCGGTCTTCGTCAACCCCGCGCCTGAAAAGACTTTCGGCCGGCGAGAGGTTATCATACGCGGCGGGCCGGCCACGACATCGTTCGTTGGTTTCCGCGGATCGATCCCCATCCATTGTGGCCATAAGAATTCGAGTTGAGATGGCTTTTCCGCCGGAAGTGTTCTTGATCGGGGCGATGAAAGCCGGAACCACGAGTTTCGCAAGCCACTTGGCCGATCATCCGCGGATCTGCCTCGCCAAGCCCAAAGAACCTGCTTACTTTACCCGCAATTGGGCGCTCGGACCGGACTGGTACCGAGCACGTTTTGACAGCAGCGAGAACAGCCTTTTTCTTGACGCAACGACGGCGTATTCGGCCGCGCCCACCGACCAGTTTCCGAGCGACGATGGGACGCCAAGCGCCTTCTGCGGAGTGCCGGAGAGAATCCACTCGGTCAATCCCCAGGCTCGTTTCATTTACATTCTTCGGGATCCCGTAATGCGAACCTATTCAGCATATTGGCACGTGGTGCGGCAGGGACAGGAAACTCGCAATTTTCGCGACGTGGTGACTGAGGATCTGAGCTATCTGAGGCCCAGCGACTATTACGGGCAAGTAAAGAATTATCTGGATTTCTTTCCGCTGTCATCATTTTTGTTCCTGCAGTTTGAGCACGTGATCCGCGACATTCCAGCCGCAGCCAACAAGTGCTTTGAGTTTCTGGGTCTGACTCCGTTAAGTCGGCGCTCCGATTCGCCGTCGAAGTCTTCCCACAAGAATCAGTCTTTCCAGTACAACTGGATCGGTTCGGCTATTTTCCCGCTGTTGCCCAAAGGTGGTTCCTTCGATCGTTTTTCGAATCTGATACGAACGTACGTACCCAAAGGCGTTCGTCGAGCGATGAGGCGCACGATCACGAAGCCGATACCGCGGCTAAGCAAGGAGGATCAGCGATATCTCGCCGACCTCTTTCGGGACAGGAACATCGCGCTGCGAAAACTGACTGGGCTGCCGCTCGCTGAATGGCATGAGTGAAGCAAGACTTCCCTGGTGTCCCGTCCGATCGTCGGCAGGCGGTCACCAAGTAGCATTGGCGATTTATCGAGGATTGATTTGCCTGCTTGTCGGGTTCGCCACGCGAACGTTCGAGATGATTTGTCTAGACAGCACCTCACGCCGCGAATCGGGCGCCAATTGAGCGGAAACATACAAGCAGTGCTGTCAATCTCCGGATCCTTTCAGATGGGCGACGCCAGGGGTGAGGCAGTGACGCTGCTGCCGGCGCCCGGCTCGCGTCCCCGGGACCACACGGTCCTCGATGGCCGATCGCGCGGTTGCTGGACCGCGACTTCGCCGGACGGGCGAAAACACGCTGCGGTGTCAGGGACGATCCGGTGGGAAGACAAGAGGCTCCAGGAACTCGCCGACAATCGTTCGCCGGCAGAGGCGCTGCTCGCGGCGTGGGACGCACCGGGCGAGCGAGTAACCGAATCCCTTGCCGGTTCGTTCAGCGTGGCGTTCGTCGACGAAGATACAAGGACCGCAGTTCTGGCCATCGACAGATTCGGCATCGAGCAGATGTACTGGTGTACGGAAGCCGGCCGGTTCCACTTCGCATCGTCCGGCAAGGAACTCTTGAATGGACTGGCTCAAACGCCGGACATCAGCCACCAGTCCGTGTTCGAGTTCCTGTATTTCCACATGGTGCCGAGTCCCGCGACGATCTGGGACGGCGTATTCAAGTTGAAACCTGGCACACAAGTGGTCGTCAGCCGGGGCGAGGTGAGAGAAACGGCCTACTGGCAGCCGCAGATTGACAGGGCCAAGCGGGCAGATTTCCGCGATTTGCGGCGTGACCTGTTTGCCGCTCTTCGCGACGCGGTGGCATGGGCGGCCGGCGACACTGCTCCCGGCGCGTTTCTCAGCGGCGGGCTGGACAGCTCAACAGTGTGCGGCCTGCTTCAGGAGCTGTCCGGCGCGCCGGTCAGGGCCTACTCGGTCGGCTTTTCGGAAAACGCGTATGACGAGCTGGACTACGCGAGGATCGCAGCCGAACGGTTCCAACTGGAGCATCATTGTATCGTCGCCACCGCGGAGCAAACTGTCGACACGCTGGCGGAGGTGTTGGGTGCGTTCGACGAACCGTTCGGCAACTCTTCGGTCATCCCGAGCTATTTCTGTGCGCGTGCAGCCGCCACAAACGGCACGCGTGTCCTGCTCGGCGGCGACGGCGGTGACGAGCTGTTTGCCGGCAACGTCCGGTACGCCAGGCAGAAGCTCTTTGAACAATATTCGAGGCTGCCGGGGCCGCTGCGGCGGCATCTCGTGCAGCCACTCTTGTTAACGGTTCTGGCTGACGTCGAATATTTCGCCGATTCGCAAGATTCGCCGCTACGTGGAGCAGGCTGTCGTGCCACTGCCGGATCGACTGCAATCGTACAACCACCTGGAGCGGTGGCCGCTTACAGAAATCTTCACGCCGGAGTTCATCGACAGCATCGATCCCGGGCGTCCTTCGACCGCGCTCGAGGAGCGTTTCACGGAGGTGTCCGGGGGCGACTACCTGGACCGCCTTCTCTATCTCGACTGGCAGTTCACGCTGGCAGACAACGACCTGCGCAAGGTGACGAGAACCTGCGAGCTGGCGGGCGTCGAAGTCCGATTCCCGTTTCTGGATGAGAGGGTTGTCGACCTGTCGTTGCGGGTGCCTTCGGAGATGAAGTTGCGCCGGCTGCAACTCCGGCATTTCTACAAGAACGCGATGCGCGGGTTCCTGCCGAACGAAATCATCGGGAAGTCGAAGCATGGGTTCGGGCTGCCCTTCGGAGAGTGGCTCAAGACATCGAATCGGCTCCAGGAGTTGATATATTCGATGCTCGGCGGCCTGGTGGAGCGCAGAATCGTACGGGCCGAGTTCATCGACAGCCTGATTGCACAGCACCGATCCGGGCACGCCGGATACTACGGCACCGCCGTCTGGGTGTTCATGGCGCTGGAAAGCTGGTTCGCAAACAATACTCCGGGCAAGGCGAAGCGCGATTTGTCAGCTCGGAGCGTGCGGTGATGGGTGACGCGCTTACACTCGCTGCGAGCGACGGAGCGGGACCAATAGTCTTATGGAGTAGAGCAGATACCTGGCTCCGCCCCGCCACCGCAAGCTGTGTATGTGGTATTTCCAGGCCTCTCTAAAACGCCCCTTTCTCCGGCACCTGACGGATTTGAAATGAAATGCCCGGCCGATCTTCTTTTCCAGTTCCAGCATTACACGGGGCGGTAGATCGTGGTCCGTCAAACCGGTCAGGAACGGAATGGTCGCATCGCGATAAGCATCTGATTTCGACAACGACCCTTCGATCTCTTCGTGCTTGCGAAATGTTGGGACATCGAGAAATTCCACCACTCTGCCGTGTTCGAGAACTGTCAATGCCAGCAATGTCCACTCGAAGTACTTGGTCCTACCATCAAAAAAATCCACTGGAATAGTCCGAGTGCGAAATAGCGATCCGCAAGAACTGAGCCAGTTGCTTTTCAACAAGGCAGTGAATGGATCGGCCTGAACTTCATGAAAATTGTCGAAGTGCAGATGGTCTTTCTGCCCGTCGTACGTAATATATCCGTTGCTCGCAACGACATCGGCATGCGGTTTTTGACTCATCAAATAGGACCGAAGTCGGAGGGCGTCTGGCAGCAACTCGTCGTCATCGTCCAGTAACGTAAAGTATTCCCTCGTTACAAGACTTCTGCCATGCCGCTGCGCCGCCGGCAATAAGCCCTGCTCGAGGCGGCTAACCCTGATGTTTTCTATTGAGCATAGGCCAGAAAAAAGCGGCTCATAGACCTTGCTGCCGTTTACCACAACAATCAATTCCAGATCGACTCCTTCCTGCGCAATCACGCTGTTTACGGCGCGCCAAAGCACAGGTTGGCGATTCTTTTCGCACGTAGTCGGTATGATTACCGATACACCAGAAGCTCTTGGTGACCCCTTTGTTGGCACAAAGGTCAATTTATGGTGTACCAGTCGTTGTACGGCCGGCGTTGGCAAGAAGTCGTAATGCGCGGGAACAATGCAATCTGGATTTGATCACTCGCTTGAACATAGTTGCAGCCGTTGTCGAAAAAGCAGAATCCAATTTCCAAATCTTCGCCAGCACCCAAACTGTGCCGTGGATAGTAGCGATTGTGCAGCAGTATATTTGGCCGTAACTGAGTCGCAATATCGCTTCGCGAAGGCCAAGAGGAAGAAAGCACCGGCGATATATGTTGCGGTCCCGCCTCAGGGCGTGCCTTCGCACCAAGATTAACTGCAGCGTTGCAAAATTTACAATTTCTTGTATTCGGCTAAAGAAAGTAGATCGTGGCCGAGTGTACGCGATTCCTCGCGGACACATCACAACCGGCCGCAATTATCGATCCCGATGAAATTACTTCTGTAAAATCCGTTGCTTGGGCAGTTGCCGCGTCAACCTCCCTGCCGCCGTAATTGGTCGTCCACCACCAGAACGTCTGCTCGGCACAGCTTCCTGCAGGATGATCTGATCCTCGATAAATCACTTCTTCTTAATCAGATTCTTCGGGCCAGTTTTCCTGCGGCGGGTCATCCTTGTACCTGCAGGAGCATTGCCGGTAGTATTTGACCAACCGTGCGAGGACCGAGATGCCGCGCCGAGGCTGCTGCCAACGACTCGAGCACGCGTTCCGTCATGATGTTCTTGACCTGGCCGGTAGAAAGAGAAGGACGGTACGCCGCTCACCGAGCGCAGGCAGCATCCGTTTGGGCTTCGACGGCCTGGCGTAATAACAACTCTGAGACACTCGTTTCTCCAGCATGGCGATAACGTTTGTCGATGCTTCGCTCCGGGCAGAGAAGTGGCAATTGAATTGCGAGCATTTGCTTAATACCGCTACTCGCAAAAAATACTTCAGTTGAATCAACAGGTGCATCACCAGAAGAACGCTGAATTCGGGAGAGTTTGGAAATGAAATTTTCTCCGTTGATTCTTTTATTAGCGCTGACGGCTGCTCATGCTGAAGTCCCGCTCTGGGGGCAATTCGAAACGAGCATAACCAATGCTCAAAGCTATTCGGATCCGGTTCGAAACGTGACCCTGCGGGCATTTATCACGAAGCCCGACAATTCCGAAGTCGCAGCCTTTGGTTTCTGGGATGGAGGCACGGTTTGGAAATTTCGTTACATGCCGGACCAACTCGGGCAGTGGTCTTATACTTTAAAGTTCTCCGACGGCTCAGCAAGTGCTGCTGGTACTTTTGAGGTAGTACCTTCGCAAATCCCGGGACGACTAACCGTCCTTCCTGACAACAAAAAGTGGTTCGGTTACCCGAACGGCGATCACGAACTCATCCGCAGCTTTCATGTCGGCGATAAATTTTTCGCAAAAAATTGGGATGATCCGAATGTCGACTCCGACGGAAATCCAAGAGACGAATTCCTGGATTGGTTCCAAAGCCAGGGTTACAACACACTGTCAATTGCCAGTTACTACCTCAACCGCAACGTAAGTGGACGTGGTCTGGGGTGGGATACGCCGAGCATTTGGCCGATCGATCCAGAAGAGTTCCGATGGCTTGAGACAATATTGGAAGATCTGGCAGCCAGACGGATTTTCGTATATCCGTCCGCAGGATTTTTTGGCAGAAACTCGAATTTTCCGACAGACACCGAGGACCAGGAAATATACGTCAGGTACATCACGGCGCGTATCGGACCGTATTGGAACCAGTTGCTCAATGTCGCCGGGCCGGAATCTTTGGGCAATCTTTTCACCCAGTCGGAAATTCACAGACTTGGTCAGTTGATTGCAGCGAACAACACGTTCGATCATTTGCTTTCTGTTCATGAGTTTCCAGAAGATACGTACTTTCGAAATGCTTCGTGGTCCACCTACATCACCTTCCAGGGGTACAAACGGAGCTCACCCCAAGCGGTTTATGACGGCCTGGTTTCGGTGCATTCGGGAATCAAGCCGGTATATGCTCAAGAGGTATTCTGGGCCGGGAATAGCTTGCATCAGGACTTTTCTCCGGATGAAGCGCGGAGGAAAGCTATCGCGATGTTGATGGCTGCGGTGTCAATAAACTTCGGTGACATGGACGGCAATTCTTCATCCGGGTTCAGCGGCTCACTTGACCTCGCCGATAGAAGACAAACTCTCCATGACGAAGTGAAGCGGGCCTGGGATATTTTTGAGCGGTTCGATCTTTGGGGGCATGAATCCCTGCCCATCCTCTGTTAGCCAAGGGATGTGTTTGGGGGAGGCGGGCCAGCAGTACATTGTTTATTTGGAGAATGGCGGATCTGTTGACGTAGCGGTTTCGGGAGGCCTGTACAGCGTTACCTGGATCAATCCCCGGAACATCGATGATGTCCGTTTGATGTCGACATCGTCTACTGGAGTGGGGCTGTCAGCACCGGACACAAACGATTGGCTCCTGCACATGGAGGCAGTCGGAACGGCGGCCAATGTAGCGCCTGTTGCCCAAGGGCTGAACGTGTCGGTAGCGATCGACACGCCGGTTGACATTGTGCTGGGGTATACGGACGCGGACGGACCGGGGCCGTACACCGTGACGGTGGTGCAGGGTCCGTTACACGGCACGCTCGGCAGCGACGACGGTGATGCGCGGGTCAGGTACACGCCGGCGCCGGGTTACACCGGTACGGACAGTTTCACGTTCCGGGTCAATGACGGGGCAGAGGACTCGAACGTTGCCACGGTGAACATCACGGTGGGTTCGCGGACAGCATTGCTCGATAGTTTCGATGGTGGAGACAGCTCGACGCTGGGGAACGGCTGGCTGGAACTGGAGGTTGCGGGCACAGAAATCGGGCGCCAGGGCAACCGAATGGTGTTTGGCCGGACGAGTGATGCTGAGAACCGCCCGATGGTGTCCCGCACGTTCGAGCGCACCAGTTCGGGAGAGCTGATCTGGGACTTCAGTTTCGACTGGCAGCGGGTCGGTGATGAAGACACGTACAGCGTCTTGATGCAATTGGGCGACTCGGCGCTGATGAGCGCGGACAGCTGGGACGTCGGTGTGGGTGTGAACCTGGTCTGGGGGCCGCTGAACGGCCACGAGCGGCTGGGTTACCGGGTTGGCGGCTCGACCACGGACCTGACGGGCTTGAGCGGTGCGGCAGCCGTGCGTGTGATTGTTGATCTCGACCAGGCAACCTACCGTGTGCTCGTTAACGGCACCACGGTGGGCTCGGCGATTCCGCTGGACAATGCCGTAGCCCTCGATACCGTACGCTTCTTTGCTGATTCCGTGAACCACGTCAATTTCGCCGGCCGCGCGTTCGACGACGTCCGGGTGACGCGTGGTGCCGGGAATGGTAGTGGTGGTGGTAATGATGCGCCGGTGGCGCAGGACCAGGCGGTAGCGACGCTGCAGGACACGCCGGTTGACATCGTGCTGGGGTATACGGACGCGGACGGACCGGGGCCGTACACGGTGACGGTGGTGCAGGGTCCGTTACACGGCACGCTGGGCAGCGACGACGGTGATGCGCGGGTCAGGTACACGCCGGCGCCGGGGTACAGCGGTACGGACAGCTTCACCTTCCGAGTCCACGACGGATTGGAACATTCCGAAGAGGCAACGGTGACGGTGACAGTCAGCGCGTCGCTCTTGCTTGAAGATGATTTCAACAGGGCGAACAGTGTGACCATTGGCAATGGCTGGTCAGAGCTGGAGGGAACGCGCGCAACCGTGGGTCTGCAGAGCGGCCTGCTTATGTTCATGGAGACCGGAGATGCTGAAAACCGCCCGATGGTGTCGCGGACGTTCCAGCGCACGGCTTCCGGTGAGCTGATCTGGGATTTCAGTTTCGACTGGCAGCGGGTCGGTGACGAAGGCACGTACGGCGTCTTGATGCAATTGGGCGACTCGGCGCTGATGAGTGCGGACAGCCGGGACGCCGGTGTGGGTGTAAACCTGGTCTGGGGGCCGCTGAACGATCAGGAGCGGCTGGGTTACCGGGTTGGCGGCTCGACCACGGACCTGACGGGCCTGAGCGGTGCGGCAACCGTGCGTGTGATAGTTGATCTCAACCAGGCGACCTACCGTGTGCTCGTTGACGGCACCACGGTAGGCTCGGTGATCCCGCTGGATAGTGCCGCAGCACTCGATACCGTGCGCTTCTTCACTGATAGAGTGAACGAAAAACAATTTAGTGGACGAACCATCGATAACGTACGGATCAGCAGGACCAGGCTTTAGGTTACGCAGTTCGCCCGTGCACCCGAATCCCGATTGGCCGGAGCGCTGAAACTACAATGACTCGAACAGTTTCATCGTCGCTTTTGCGGTGTGCATCCAGGTGAAGTTCTCGATTATTTTTTTGCGTGCAGCCGCGCCGACCTTCGCCACGAGTTCGGGATTGTCCCTGCAAAACAAGATTCGGTCGAGGATTTCGTCCGCGTCGTCGGATACGAGGAAGCCGTCGCGCCCGTCTTCGATGACGGTGGAAATCTGGCCCTTGTCGGAGGCAATAACCGTTCTTCCGGCTGCCATGTAATCGTACAACTTGAGAGGCGACAAGTAGAAGCCGTGCCGGGACCAGGCAAAATCGGCGTATAAACACAGACAAACGTCTGCGGCCGCCAGGTATCTCGGTACCGCGAACTGATCGACCGGGTCCATTACCAGCACGTTGTCTCCCCACTTGCCGCGCGTCGGAGACTTCGAATAGTCGAGCACTATGAACAGGATATCGTCGCCACGGTGCGCAGCCCGGGATGACAGTTCCGCGACAAGGCCAGTGCCCTGCCAAAACCACTGGGATGCCCCTGCGTATACGACCTTGAAGTACTTTTCGTACTGCGAGAGCAGGTCCGATTGCGACGCGCCCGAAAAAAGCTCTGGATCGGATCCATTGGGGATAGTGATGCAATTTTGGATCTTGAGGTCGTTACGAGCATGCTTGCCAAGTGCTTCCGACACACAGATGGCGCCGTTTACGCGTTTGCCCAGCTTACGGCGCAACTGCAGTTCGTTTGTCACGCGCCTCTGGTAGAGCACGTCCCGCACCATGCTCTTCAAGCGTCTCAGCAGCGGGTTTGAGGCGCCGACGAACTGGCTGGCGGCGTATCTGAGCCGAGCAAGTATCTCGTCGGTCGGCGAATTTATCTCCCACACAACCGGCTTGTTGCCAACATCGCGCAGGCAAACCTGCTTCAGGACCGAGTCGGATAGAAAACTGCCGTCGATGCGCACGTACAGCAGGTCAATGGTATCCAGGAATTGCTCTATCCCGGCGGGAGTCGCGGGATAAATCGTGCACGCCTTGTTCGACTCCGGCTCGAATGCGTGAACCGTATTGCCCAGAACCACCAAATTCTTGACCAGGTTGAAAACATGCACGCCGCCCCCTCCGGCCGGCGGATAACTGTTAAAGCCATATACATAGCCAATGTCCAAGCGATATCTCCCCGCGCCGCCCGTGCCCCGGCACACCTGACGCGATCATAGCAGTACCCGTTTGCGGACAAATCCGGACACGCGCCGGCAGGTCACGTTTCGGCGGAGCGATTTCTCAGATGCTCGTGATGCCCGCAGCAGGGCGCGAACATGTCGGAATACTTTACATCGGTGTGTCGGCGCAGGGAACGAGGACTCGATTATTCAAATGATTTGGCGCAGGTCCGTCACGCGCGTATGATTCCTGCAAATAGCAAATTGGCCGCGGCGAAACGGGGATCGTTCGCGCAGGTCACTATCGAAAGTCCTCATGCGGACGCGATCAATCGCTCTCGACGGGCATCGCCGGACTGCGCCGACGTCCTCCGTCCAGGAAAATAAAAATCACATGACTTCGTTGAACAGGTATCCGGCTGCCGTGGCGCACCGATTCTGGCGCCGACTCGCCCCTTTGTTTCTGCTTACTGCCGGTCTCCTCGGAGCAGCCAGCAGCAACGCGTACGATGCCGTCCTCAGTGCGCAGCCCGATCGATCGTCACCCGTGATTCTCGACGGCCAGACGATCAGTGGGGGAGTGTACGTTTTCGTGATCCCCGAGGCCGGAATAAAGCGCGTCGACTTCTTCGTCAATGATCCGCAGATGAGCGGTCCGCCCGACAGAATCGAGAAGGCGGCGCCATACGATCTTGGCGGCACGGGTAGCGCCGGCGAAGCCTTGGCGTTTGATAGCGCCTCGCTGAGTGACGGCATCAATTACCTGACGATTGTCGTGACCGAAACCTCGGGTGCCAGGCAAACGGCCACGTCGACATTCACCGTCGCGAACAGTGGCCCGGCACTTGTCTTTCAGCCCAACGAATTCGTCATTGCGGGAGAAGTGGGAGGACCGGTCATCCCTCTGCAAACGACACTGTCCGCAACCGACGGATCAACTCCGCAGTTCTCAGCCAGCACTCTGATGCCGTGGCTGGAGATCGAACCCGCATCGGGCGCCGGGTTACCGGCAAATATTGCGATTACTGCGAATCCGGAGGGACTGGGTATCGGAACCTACAGCGGAGTCGTGCTCGCGACAGCGGATGGCTATACGTCGGCTGCGCTGAATGTCACGATGGCCGTGACGGATCCAAACAGCACGAGCGCCTATCTGCTTTCGGTCAGCACCTCACCCGCCCGTGCAAATCCCGTCGACCTTCACGGTGCCACCGTAAACGGCGATATTTACGTGTTCACCCGACCCGACACCGGGGTCACTCGGGTTGAGTTCTTCGTGGATAAGCCCACGCTAACGGGCACGCCATACAAGATCGAGAAAGGCGGGCCGTTCGACCTGGCCGGTACTGCGGCCAGCGGCGATGCTCTGCCATTCAAAACGACGGGCCTGTCGGACGGGCCGCACTCCATATCCGCGAGGATCACGACGAGTGCCGGCACTGAAATAGTACACGCGAACTTCACGGTAGCGAACGTTGCGACGCAGGGATCGCTGACGGCGATGCCGGCGACGCTGTCGTTGTCGGGTACGGTCGGGGCGGGGCCTGTGAGTTCCGCCATCAACATAGGGACGGTCGGCACGCCGGGCGCCGGCTATTCGGCAGCGGTCAATGTCGGCTGGCTCTCGGTCTCACCGACGAGCGGTGTAACGCCGGGTACGGTCACGGTGACGGCGAATCCGGCCGGACTGGTTGCCGGCAGCTATTCCGGGTCGATAACCCTGACGGCGCAGGGTTACGCCAGTGTCACCGTCCCGGTTACCTTCGCTGTGGCATCGAGCGGGAAATCCTTACAGGCGACGCCGGGAACCGTGTCCGTAACCGCCGATGCAGGCGGGTCGGTGCAGCAGGCGGTGGTCGATCTGCTGACGACGGACGGGGCGAACGCCGGCTTCACCGTGAGCAGCAACCGTCCGTGGCTTTCGGCACTGCCGACTACCGGCCAGACGCCGGCGACACTGACCATCTCCGTCAATCCCGCGACGCTGATTGCGGGTAATTACTCCGGCACGCTGACGGTCACTGCACCCGGCTACGATCCGGCCACAATCGCGGTCGATGTAGTAGTGCAGGGCACGTCCGCTTTTTCGATTCAGTTGAGTTCGCAACCGGATCGAACGTCGCCTGTGGAACTGAACGGTGCAGTCGTGGCGGGCGACATTTACGTCTTCACACAGCCGGAATCCGGAGTCAGTCGTGTCGACTTCTACATTGACAACCCGACACTCTCCGGAACACAGAACCACCGCGAGAACAGCGGGCCGTTCGACCTGGCCGGTACTGCGGCCAGCGGCGGTGCTCTGCCATTCAAAACGACGGGCCTGTCGGACGGGCCGCACTCCATATCCGCGAGGATCACGACGAGTGCCGGCACTGAAATAGTACACGCGAACTTCACGGTAGCGAACGTTGCGACGCAGGGATCGCTGACGGCGATGCCGGCGACGCTGTCGTTGTCGGGTACGGTCGGGGCGGGGCCTGTGATTTCCGCCATCAACATAGGGACGGTCGGCACGCCGGGCGCCGGCTATTCGGCAGCGGTCAATGTCGGCTGGCTCTCGGTCTCACCGACGAGCGGTGTAACGCCGGGTACGGTCACAGTGACGGCGAATCCGGCCGGACTGGTTGCCGGCAGCTATTCCGGGTCGATAACCCTGACGGCGCAGGGTTACGCCAGTGTCACCGTCCCGGTTACCTTCGCTGTGGCATCGAGCGGGAAATCCTTACAGGCGACGCCGGGAATCGTGTCCGTAACCGTCGATGCGGGCGGGTCGGTGCAGCAGGCGGTAGTCGATCTGCTGACGACGGACGGGGCGAACGCCCGGCTTCACCGTGAGCAGCAACCGTCCGTGGCTTTCGGCACGGCCGACTACCGGCCAGACGCCGGCGACGCTGACCATCTCCGTCAATCCCGCGACGCTGATTGCCGGTAATTACTCCGGCACGCTGACGGTCACTGCAACCGGCTACGATCCGGCCGTTGTTTCGGTAAATGTCACGGTACAGGACTCCGGCAACTGTTACCTGGTCGAATGCGAGCAAATCCGCGTCGAAAAACCGTACGTTCTCGATTTTTCCGAGGCGCACGGGTTTATTGCCGACGGCGCGAGTCTCGGCACCGGCTTCACGTATATCGATCTGCCGTCGTCAGGCACCGGTTACCTGCCTGCAAACGTGGCGCTGGATCTCACAACGACGACACTGGATATCACGACCACGTCGGGCATCGCATTTTCCAATGTGAACAGCCAGGACAACGCACTAGGCGTAGGTATCGATGCCGCGAGCCAGAACAGCCTGCTTGCGACGGAAATTGTCAATGTCCCGGCGGGCACCGGGAATTCCGAGCAAGCCGGCCTGTGGTTCGGTGTGGACGAAAACAATTATGTGAAGTTCGTCGTTCTGTCGCGCTCGACAGGTTCCGTACTCCAGTACCAGCTGGAGGTGGGCGGAGTCGTCACGAAGACCGTGACCACGCCCGTGAATGGCCTGATCGGCGCAAGTCTCGAGCTGGAGCTCCTTACGTCGCCGACTACCCGGCAAATTGCCGCACAATATTCGCTGAATGGCGGAAATACGCAGGTTATCGGGACATTCGATGCGCCGCCGGAGTTCTTCAGCTTCGATGCGGCGGGTATCGATCCCCGTATTGGCACCCGTAGCTTTGGTGGAATTTTTGCGACCCATCGCAACGCGTCGACGCCGCTTACGTATTCCTTCGACCAGTTCTCCGTGATCGACGGGGCGGCGATCCCTGTGGACGAGTCCGTGGTACTGGACCGGAAGTCCCATACGGTTTCGAGCCCGACGGCACTCGTATGGGCACCCGATGACAGGTTGTATGTCGCGGGGCTGTTCGGCTCGATTCGAGCGTTGACGTATGACGACGAGTTGAACGTCATAAACGACCAGGCGATCACAGCGCTGACGGACTCGCGCGGGCCGCGGCTGACATTGGGGTTAACAGTTGACCCGGACTCGACTGCTGCCAACGTCATTTTGTACATCGCTCACTCGAATCCGTCGGTCGACAACGGTTTGCCCAACACGAGTACGGTTACCCGGCTGTCCGGCCCGAATTTCAGTGTCATCGAGGACGTTATCACCGGTCTACCGCGTGCCATCGCCAATCACGCCATCAATTCGATCCACTTTGGTCCGGATGGCAGGTTGTACATCGCACAAGGAGGTAACACCGGTGCGGGCGCACCAAACTCGTCCAACTCGGAGTTTGGTGATTTCCAGGAGCAGCCTTTATCGGCGGCTATACTCGTCGCAGATATCAAGTCACCGTCATTCGACGGCTCGTGCAACAACGTAGCGGACATCTTCGGGCCGCCGCCGTGCAATGTCGTGCCGTTTGCTACCGGATTCAGGAACTCCTATGACTTCGTGTTTCACTCCAACAGTGAAATGTACGCGACGGATAACGGACTGGGTGTAACCGGTACGTTTCCGCCGTCACCGACAGCGCCTTGCTTCGGGTTCGGCAATACGTCGTCCTGGACATCCGGTGGACACAATCCGGGCAGCCAGCCCGATTTCCTGATGCGTGTCGTGGAAGGTCATTACTACGGTCACCCCAACCCGTATCGCAACGAGTGTGTGTTCAAAAACGGTAGTTACCAGGGCGTGGCGCCGCCGATCAATTACATGCCCGGAATTCTCAATCTGGGTAACAACCGTTCAGCGAATGGCATCATCGAGTACACCTCAGGTCGAGCCTGTGGCGTGCTGCAAGGCGACCTGATCATCGCGAACTATTCGATCGGCAACGACCTGACTCGTGTCAAGTTGAGTGCGGACGGGCTGACGGTCGAATTCAGCGAGAGCTTGGAAGGCGGCTTCAATGACCCGTTGCCGCTTGCAACGAACGGCGATGGCGTGATTTTCGTCGGCGAACTCGGCGGAAATCGCGTAACGGCGCTCAGGCCGGTTTCGGCTGGCTGCTGGACCACAGAAACGGCCATGCCGCAGGCCCGACTGGATTCGGCGGCGGCTGCCGTGGGGAATTATATTTACGTCGTGGGCGGCAAGAACGGGAATACTTATTTCCCAAGCGTCCTGAGCTTCGACTCGACGAACGGAACCTGGAGCCAGGGCGCATCGTTTGCGGGCATCGGCGTCGAGAATCCCGCGGTGACTGCCTTCAATGGCAAGGTCTACGTGTTCGGCGGGTCGACGCAGGCGTTCACCGGTGCCGTTGGTACCGCCTCACTGTACGACCCCGTCCTAAACACCTGGACAACACTGGCGCCGATGCCAACCCCACGGGGCGGCGTCGCGGCCATCGCACTCAACGGACTTATTTATGTCGTCGGCGGGATGACGAACGACGGTGCTTCCACGCAGATCGTCGAGATTTTCAATCCCGGCACCGGTAGCTGGTCCACAGGCGTGCCATTGATGACGAGACGAGACAATCTCGGAGTTGTCGTTGCCGATGGCCAGCTGCTTGCGATTGGTGGCCGCACCAGAAATGCGGACGGGACCGTGGTCCAAAGTACATTGTCCAGCGTCGAAGCCTTCGATCCGGCTGCCGGTATGTGGCAACCGCGTGCGTCGATGCCGACTGGCCGCCGTGCATTCGGGCTTGGAACTATCAGCGGGAAAATCCAGGTCTTTGGCGGCGAGGACTCGCCGACGGGCGACGGGGTCTTCGAGGTGTCCGAGGAGTACGATCCGGTCGCCAATACCTGGCGGGCGATTACACCAATGACGCGAGGTCGTCATGGTGCGGCATCTGCAACCGTGAATAGCCGGGTCTATGTCATTGGTGGCAGCGTGCAGGCGGGATCATCGGCGTCCAGCGCTAACGAATCCTACGGCGATTAGGGTGACATTGGTTCGCCGGCCGCTCGCGGAGCGGGCGGCGGGCCGCCCATGTTTGCCCGCGCGTCGATGAGCGGCGAATCACTTGCGAGACTGTATTGCGTCGGCCCTTGGGCAGTAGACTGTCGTATCGACAGCTTCAAATGACCGTTTCGCTTCGAATCGGGTACGGTCGGAGCCAGACGAGACTACAGGCGATACGTCGGTGAAAGAGCTAAACAGCAAGATGGCGCGCGGCGTGGCCTGGATGTCGCTCCTGAAGATTTCGGTGCGTCTGCTCGGGCTCATCAGCACGGTCATACTCGCGCGGCTGCTGGTTCCCGCCGATTTCGGCCTCATCGCAATGGCTACTTCCGTCATTGCGTTACTTGAGCTGGCGACCGCTTTCAGTTTCGATATTCCGCTCATCCAGAACCAGAATGCCGACCGACGGCATTTCGATACGGCCTGGACACTTGATGTTGCGTTCCATGCCGCACTTTCGCTGCTGCTTGTGGTCCTTGCGCGCCCCGCCGCCGCCTTTTACGAAGAGCCCCGGCTCGTCAACGTAATCTACGTTCTTGCCGCGGGATTCTTTGCTAGCGGCTTCAGCAATATCGGGATTGTATATTTTCGAAAGGAGCTGGATTTCCGCAAGGATTTCTGGGTGATGTTGTCGAAAAAGTTCATCGGGTTTGCCATTACGATTCCGTTGGCTTTTCTGTTGCGTAGTTATTGGGCACTCGTAAGCGGAATGGTGGCCGGTAAGCTCCTCAGTGTCTACGTAACCTACCTGATGCACCCGTATCGGCCTCGATTCTCCTTATCGTGTGCGGGTGAGATGCTGGGATTCTCGAAGTGGCTGGTACTGAATAACGCGGTCCAGTTTTTCAGAATGAGGTCCGCTGACTTCATCATTGGACGGTTGAAGGGCACCTCGGAGCTGGGACTTTTCAGCATCGCATACGAAATATCGGTGATGCCCATTACGGAGATCGTTGCGCCGATTAATCGCGTGGTCTACTCGGGATACGCGAAACTGTCATCTGATCCGGAGCTTCTGAGAAAAAGCATTTGCGATACGCTGGGCGTTGTTGCAATACTGGCTTTGCCCGCCGGCTTCGGCTTGAGCATGGTGTCACAGCCGCTCGTTGACCTTGTCCTGGGCGACAAATGGAGCGGCGCCGCGCCGCTCGTCGGAATACTCGGTATATTCGCCGCTTTGCATTCACTGCACTCAAACAGCGGCTCGGTATACAACGCCATTGGCAAACCATGGTTGATTACGCTCACGGGTTTTTGCAACATCGCCGTCTTGATCGTTTTGTCCCTGCTTCTTATTTCGCGCTACGGATTGACCGGCATTGCGTCCGCTTACCTGCTGACTTCGGTGCTCCTGACGCCCTTCAATTTCTACGTTCTTTGCACCCAGCTGAACCTGCGGGCATCCGAGTTGATTAGCGTTTTATGGCGCCCGTTCCTTAGCTGCATCGGTATGGTAGCGGCGTTGCATTATGCCGACGCACAACTGTTCTCGGGTTCGGCATTCGGGTCGGCAGTACAATTGGCCGTGCTGGTTCTCATGGGATCTTTGATATACGTCGTGCTCCTCATGGCCTTGTGGCGAGTCAGCGGTGCGACTCGCACCGCCGTCGAGTTCCGCCTCACGAAAATCGCCTGGCGCTTGGCGAGTACGAGGGTACGTGGGCGCGCCTGACGAAAATGTGGCAAGATCTTGCCGATCCCGGCATGTTCGCACGTCGAAAAATTGTACAGACTGGGATGCCACTTTCGCCTAGACTTTCCGAGGTTAATCCCCAGCGACGGTGGCACGCTCGCGGAGCGAAGACGAAGATCGTAAATGGTCGATACGGACCATATCAGACGATACGTGCGCCGGTTTCGCCGCAGGATTAGCCAGACTGCGAGACTAAGAATAAGCAACCACGCGGCCGCTACCCGGATGCTGGTCTGGAGCTCCAGGCGGCCGAGCAATCGGGGGAAATTGTGACACTCTCAAGTATTCGATATCTCCTGACAACACTTATTGTCGGGTGGCTGGCAACGGCGTGCACAGATGCAGCCGCTTTCGAACTCCTGGTCAGCGGATCAGCGGACCGCAGCAACGCGATCCCTTTGGACGGGGCTGCACTGACCGATGATGTCTATATATTTCTAACTCCGGAAAGCGGGGCGTCGCGAGTTCGCTTTTTTCTGGACAACCCGAATGCAAGCGGCACTCCGCGGCAGACGGAGGGCAATCCGCCGTGGGATTTCAATGGCGGACTGGTCACCAGTGCAAACCCATTCGATACGACCTCGATTTCGGATGGTAGCCATTCCATCACTGCAGCAGTCCAGTTGGTCGACTCGAGCACCGAGGTCGTAACTGCCAGCTTCACGGTCGCCAATGTTGAGAACCCGCCACCTGTGCCGAGAGCTCCGGATCAGGTGCACCTCGCGTGGGTCGGCGATCCGGCCACTACACTCACCGTTGTCTGGCGAACGCTCGATCTTTCTACGCCTTCAACAGTCGAGTATCGCGAGACTGCTGCGAGTACCTGGCAGACCGCGACCGGCGCACTGCGTTCCTCGGGAACCAGTGGCACGTTGCACGAAGCGACTTTGACTACCCTGACGCCGGATACTGCATACGAGTATCGTGTACTAGGCGATGGTGGCGTGTGGAGCAACGTGTTCAGCAGCCGCACCGCACCATCCGGGGCCGAAGAGTTTTCGGCCGTGTATGTTGCCGATACGGGCCTGATTGGTCGGCTGGACGGTCTCGCCACCGGCACCCAACAAGTCATTGAGGAAATCGCCGCGCTGCAGCCTACGGTCGTGCTGCCGGGCGGCGACTACGCCTACTTCGATACCGACAAGCGTTACGGCAGTCTGAACGCCACGATAGACGCGTGGTTCAACCAGATGCAGCCGGTGGCTGCCGGTTCACCGCTCATGCCGACGTATGGAAACCATGAGGCTCTGCTGGGCGAGGGTTATGGTACGTGGGCGTCTCGATTTCCTACACCCGAAGGGCATGACGGGCGGCGAAACTATTCATTCGATATCGGCGAGGTCCATTTCGTATCCATCTTTGCAGTCGAGAACTCGAGTGCATTGCCGACGACTACGGTCGACTGGATCGAACAGGACATACTGGCAGCCAAGGCTGCGGGAAAGACCTGGATCATACCTTACTTCCACGTTTCCCCCTTTGCGGACGGCAGCAATCACCCATCGAATGTAAACCTTCGCCAACAGCTCGGGCCGCTGTTCGAACAGCATGGCGTCAAGCTGGTTTTGGCGTCGCACGATCAGGCCTACGAACGCACCTATCCGTTAACGGACATTGGCGTGAGCAACACTCCGACTTCGGCCTCACGCAGTTGCTATACGATGTCGGACGGTGTGACCTGGGCGAAGGTGAGCCCTGGCGGAAAACTCAGCAGCATTAACGGGTCGTTTTCACAGTTCCAGACTTCGCCGGCCCCTCCGTGGACGGCGATACGTAACAACTCGCATCATCATTATGCGGTGCTTACCGCATCGGGGGCCGATTACATTCGGTTGGATACCTATGGCGTCGTCGGCGACGGCACGACGTCCGTTGTCGTCGATAGCTTCCAGTATACGAGTGGCACGTGTCCCCCAGAGTTGCGATTTGGCGCAGCGAAACTGTCGTTGGTTGCAGCGTCCGGTGCGGTCGCGTCGACTCAGGTCGATCTGGCATCGGCCGGGATCGATGCTGCGGATTTTACTGTCAGTGTCGATGCGGAGTGGCTGACGCTGACGCCTGATAATGGCGTGACGCCTGCGACTCTCAATGTCGAAGCCACGACGGCCGGATTGTCTCCTGGAACGACGCACACTGCCACTGTCACCGCAGAGGCCGCTGGATTTGTCAGTGCCAGAATTCCGGTCACTCTCGCCGTGACAGAAAGCGGGAACTTCACGATCGTGTTCAGCAACCAGGCCAATCGGACGAATCCCATACCACTGGATGGCGCGCAGGTAATTGCGTCCATCTACCCGTTCCTGGTCCCGGAAACCGGCGTCGTCCAGGTTCGGTTTTATCTGGATGACCCTGCTGCTTCCGCCGCGCCGGTGCAGACCGAGAATACTCCGCCATACGACTTTGCCGGCGGTACGGCCAATTCAGCGGTACCTTTCGACACCGCGTCGCTCGCAGATGGCATTCATACGATAACTGCCGAAGTTGACCGGAGCGCCGGAAATACTGAGATTGTTCACGCGACGTTCGAGGTACTTGGTCTAGCAGGCAACGACGCACCATCCGCGGTCGACCAGAGTCTCGTCATGCTCGAGAATGGCACCGAAAACGTGATTCTCGGCTTTACCGATGCGGACGGCCCGGGGCCCTATACATTCAACATTGCGCAGCCCCCGGAGAGCGGAACGCTGGCGGACGATGATGGTGACGAACTGTTGATTTATACGCCTGATCCGGGATTTGTCGGTACGGATAGCTTTACCTTCGTGGTGGACGATGGGCTCGACGTATCCAGTGAGGCAACGGTGACGGTCTCCGTTGAACCGGAGGACGGATCCGGTGGAATTGTCAGTGGCGAGCTACGCAAGTGGCAAACGCTGTCTGTCGATTTTTCGGGGCCGCTGCATACGGAATCCGACGTAGGTCCGAATCCGTTTCTCGATTATCGTCTGCAGGTCGAGTTCACATCGCCGGGCGGTAATACCTACTCGGTGCCGGGCTATTTCGACGGTGATGGGAGCGGGGGTGGGACAGGGTCTGTCTGGCGCGTCCGCTTCACGCCGGACGAATCCGGCACCTGGACATACAGAGCTTCGTTCCGGGCAGGCGGCAGCATTGCCGTAGACCTCGATCCCCTGGCAGGCACGCCGGTGGCATTCGACGGCGCCACCGGGACGTTCGTGATTCTCGACCGCGATCCCGGCGCTGGGGGCTTTTCCCGGTACGGGCGTCTCGAATCCGTGGACGAGCACTACCTCAAGTTCCGCGATGGCGGCTACTGGTTGAAGATGGGCGTAAACAATCCGGAGAACCTTCTCGGCTATGACGGATTCGACAATACCGCATTCGCCTGGCATGACTACGACAACCATGTTCAGGACTGGAACAGTGGAGACCCGGACTGGGACAGTCCGGATACGGCGGCCGGCAACGACGGTCGCGGCATCATTGGCATACTCAACTATCTGTCCGAAGCGGGAATGAATTCGATCTATTTCATGCCGATGAACATCGGTGCCGACGGGCTTGATGCCTGGCCATATTCAAGTACGACGATCGACCGCAATGGTTCGGCGGCGAACGACAACCTGCATTTCGATATCAGCAAGCTTTCTCAATGGGAGACGGCGCTCAGGCATGCACAGAACAGGGAACTTTTCCTGCATTTCGTCCTGAGTGACAAGACCATCGCTAACAAGAACGAGCTGGACAACGCGACTCTGGGTGTGGAGCGCAAGTTGTTTTACCGCGAACTCGTGGCACGTTTCGGCCACCACAATGCATTACAGTGGAATATTTCGGAGGAGTACAATCTCGATCTTCCATTGAGTCCGTCGACGATTCATCAATTTGCACAGTACATCGAGGCGATAGACCCGTACGGTCATCCAATCACGGTTCATCCGCACGGCAATACCTACGTAGCGGCACTGGATCCGTTCCTCGCTGCAAGCTGGTTCCGCATCATGTCGATTCAAACCTGGCAACTGCCGGAAAACATCGAAAGTGCCATCGAGTACTTCCGCGCAGAAACGACCGCAAGAGGAAATCCGATACCGGTCATGGTCGATGAATCGATCGGCATGAATCAAATGACCGCGGACGAGTACCGCAAACGCACGATGTGGGACGCGCTGCTTTCAGGCGGTGGTTTCGAAATGTTCAAGAGTTTCGGTGACTCCGACCTGGACGATTTCCGGGTGTACGAGCAGTACCTCCGCTTCGGGAGCATCGCGCATCGCTTCGTCGAGGACCATCTGCCGTTCTGGGAGATGGAGCCGAATGATTCCCTTGTGGCTGGCGAAGACGCAGTCTATGGCGGTGCGGAAGTATTCGCGAAAACCGGAGAGATCTACGCTGTTTATCTGCCGAGCGCACTGCCCAGCCCGAATATAGATCTCGGTGCGGCAGGCAGCTACGAACTCGAATGGTTTAACCCGCGTACCGGAGAATTCGTCGGTTCGAAGATACTCGTTGATGGGGCTTCCGCTTTCAATCTGGGATCGCCCCCTGAAGATGCAGATAACGACTGGGTAGTCCTGATCACGCTGGCGTCGAGCACTGGCAATGTCAGTCCGAATGCGAATGACCAGGCAGTCAGTCTGTTACAGGATAGCAGTGTCGACATCGTTGTGGGTTACACAGACGTCGATGGCCCCGGTCCGTATACCGTCTCTGTCGTTACCGCGCCAGCGCACGGCGTGCTGGGTGGCGACGACGGAGACGACCTGCTGAACTACACGCCGAATCCCGGCTACACGGGGCCGGACAGCTTCACGTTTGTCGTCAACGACGGGCTCTCGGACTCCGGTCCGGCTACGATCAGCATTACGGTCAATCCGACTGCAAGCAATGCGGCACCAGTCGCTGCCGACCAGGCGATCACCGTACTGAAGGGCAGCTCCAGAGACATTACGGTCGCCTACATGGATCCTGATGGCCCCGGCCCTTACACAGTCACGGTTTCGCAGGCGCCCGCGCACGGGGCCCTGTCCGGAGACGACGGCGACGACGTCCTGACGTACACGCCCCATGGCGGGTACACCGGGCCGGACAGTTTTGATTTCATGGTCCACGATGGCGTCGCCCAGTCGAATGAAGCAACGGTCAACATAACGGTAAACGAACAGACCACCTTGTTGTTCGAGACCTTTGGAGGGCCCGATAGCGATGCGGTCGGCAATGGCTGGAGCGAACTGGAAGGCGGTGGATCGAGCGTTGTGCGGAGCGGCGGCCGTCTCGTGTTCGATGAGACTGTGGATGCCTTGAACAGGCCGATGGTGTCATACGAGTTTCAGCGCGTAGGCTCGGGCAGGTTGATATGGGACTTCGATTTCGATTGGGCGCGAACAGGGAACGAGGGCTCGTACCGGGTCTTCATGCAGCTCGGAGACGGCGAGCTGATGAGCCCGGACAGCCAGGACGCGGGCATCGGTGTAAACCTCATGTGGTCGCAGGCAGGCAGTCACCAGCAGCTCACATCGCGCGTTGGTGGATCGGTAACCCCGCTTGCCCAGATCAGCGGAGCGGCATCGATCCGTGTTGTCGTGGATTTTGTCCAGGCTACGTACGATGTTCTGGTCGATGGCATGGAGGTCGGCTCGACAATCCCTCTGGACGGAGTCCTGGCGCTTGATTCAGTCCGGTTTTTCACGGATTCGGTAAACGACGCCAAATTCTCCGGACGCGCCTTCGACAACGTCGTACTGACTGCAATATCGGAAGGCAGTCCCGGCGCCAATGTGCCCCCCTCAGCGGAAAATCAGGTGGTTCAGATGCTCGAGGGTACCGTGGCAGATGTCCTGGTCAGTTATTCGGATGGTGACGGTCCCGGACCTTATACCGTCTCCGTGGTCCAGGGTCCCTCAAACGGTTTGCTCGGCAGCAATGACGGTGATGAATACTTCACCTATCAGCCGAATCCTGGCTTCACGGGCACTGACACATTCAATTTCGTCGTCAACGACGGTCTGGACGACTCTCTCGCATCCACCGTCACGATCAATGTACACGCGGCAGGGGGCAATGCAGCCCCGGTAGCCGAAGACCAGGTCGTAGTGGTTACAGTCGATTTGGCAAAATCAATCGAACTGACCTATTCGGATTTGGATGGACCGGGACCGTATTCCGTCATTATCGTTCAAGGACCGGCGAGTGGAAATCTCAACGATATGGACGGCGACGAGTTCGTTACGTACACACCCAATCCAGGCTTTGTCGGCCCCGACAGCTTTACATTCGTCGTTAACGACGGGCTGAGCAACTCGAATGAAGGGACTGTCAGTATCAACGTTTCAGAGCAGACGACGTTGCTTTCCGAAACATTCGACGGCGCCGACAGCACCCTGGTCGGGAGTGGCTGGACTGAGCTCGAGGGGGTAGGGACGGCTGTCGGGCGGCAGGGTAGTCGCCTCGTTTTCGTCCAGGGCGCGGACGCGACGAACCGGCCACTGGTCTCCTATCAATTTGCGACTGTGACGTCCGGCCAGCTTGTCTGGGACTTCGATTTGGACTGGGCTCGCACGGGGAACGAAGGCAGCTATCGGGTGTTCATGCAACTGGGTGACAGCAGCCGGTTGGATACGAACATATGGGATACCGGAGTCGGTGTGAACCTGATGTGGTCTCAGGTGAGTGGTCACGAGCGGCTCGCGGCACGAAGCGGCGGCGCGGCGATGCCGCTTGCGCAGGTTAGCGGACCGGCATCGATCCGCGTCCTCGTCGACCTGGATCAGGCAACGTACGACGTTCTCGTAAATGGACAATCCGTCGGCTCGGCCTTGCTCCTGGATGATGCCGTCGTGCTGGACACGGTCCGCTTTTTCACGGACTCAGTAAATGAGCGAAATTTCTCGGGGCGCGCGTTCGACAATGTGGTTCTGAAAACCAACGGCAATTGAGTCCGTCGGATTCCGTCCGGTCGAGACAAGCGCCGGAACTGGACGGCCGTGGGCGGGCCGACTTTCCTTCGCACGCCGACCACCGCCCTTTCACGGCGGCAACAGGGGGTTCGAGCCATAAGCCATCCATTCCGGATCCTGACAGGGACAGTGGGTAAGAGATTATTCCGCCGCCCTGTGTCGGCTAGTCACCGGACGGCCAGGTTGCCCGATGCCGGTACGGTGCCGCTGCATTCGTGGTTTTTGCGGTGACGTTCGTCGGCGGGTTAGGGCGGGTAAATCGGAGCTTTTGAATTCCGCCGCCAGTGACCAACCGGGATTTCCGCCGACAGAATACCGATACGCGCCGGCATCTGCGGCGTTCGATCTGGGATTATTGTTGAAGTCGAATTCGGCGACGTAGTTCGGACTGGCATTCGCGATTAATGCGCTGCCCGGCGCGGGAAAAACGTCCATCGGCGGCATACCGCTGAAATTCCCGCCGACAAAATCGCTGGACAGGCCGTTGCCGCTGCGAAAGCCGTGGCTGCCGCCAGCCAGACCGCCCTGGCCGACATTTCCCGCCACGGTAACCTGGGCGAGGTCGCCACTGATCAAACGAATTGCTGTGCCGGACTGAGAATAGACAGCGTTGTTTGCGATCAGTACCGGACCCGAGACATTGCGAACGAGGATGCCGTCCCCCGTCGTGATCACGGTGTTGTGTGCGACTTGCTGATTCGACGGGCTTCCCGCCTGATGTGCCTGCAGGGCAATCGAGGCTCCAAGGACGATATTGTTCCTGATGATAGAGTCCGCGGCTGACTGGATTCCATAGTCATTGGAATTCCAGATCAGATTGCTTTCGATAACGTTCGGTCCTCCGTTGCCCCTGGTGCTGTAGGTAATAATGCCGGGGTAGTTGGTATCGTGGATTACGTTGTGGCGAATGACATTGTTGGCGCTTCCTTCCTTCAGCTCTATGCCGTCGCCCTGAATCACGCTTGCCCGATTGGTGTGGTGGATGTAGTTCCACTCGATGACGCTGTCCAGTACACGGCAAGCATCATTGTTACAGCCGAGGTACATGCCCTCACCGGTGCCGTTGGTATGATGTACGTGGTTTCTGCGAATCGTAAGCCGTTCGTAGGTGCCACCGGAATTCGCGGAAATTGCAACGTCGCCTGTTTCGAAGATCTCACAATCCTCGATAGTGATGTCGTTGGAACTCATTAACCGGATACCGTGAGATCCGCCGGTAAAGGTCAGGCCCCGCAGCGTCAGGAACCTTGTATTCTGAACTTCAAGGATATTCTGGTTGCCGGTCGTCATTTTTATAACGGGTCGCTCGCCGGCTTTCGCCCGGATGATGATCGGCAATTCCGGCTTGCCCTGCAGCTGGATGTTGAAACGGGAATCCAGTGCATACTCGCCGCCTGCGAGTTCGAGTTCGTCGCCGGGCTGCAAAGACCCTATCGCGGCACGTAAGTCTCCACCCGGCGCAATACTCAGTACATCCGCGACGGCAGGCGCCATGACTCCGAGCGAAAACAAAAGGGGAATGATCGATGGTTTGAACATAAGGTGTGCAAAGCCATAGCCACCCGCTACCGAAAGCGGGAACGTCGTCGGCCCAAAATCGGGCGACCGCATGACCACAATAATGGTCGGGTCAAGCTCGCCTCGGCATCGTCGTGATTTGCCACTCACTCACCCCAAGCGGCAGTAGGCGTAGCACCTCTTGGCGCAGGTAACTTGTCTAATCAATAAATCGAATAGTCACCGAAAGGCTTCCACCCGCTGTTCCAGTCGCATTACTTGCCGAGAACGGTGTCGCTGAAATTGAAACCAATCCTGCCTTGAATCCGCATGAGATGTAATCGCCAGCGGTATCACCACAAAGCGAATAGGGCGCAGAGTTCTCTACCTGAGCCGAACCATTTGTGACAAATCGAACGCTCCCTACAACGCCCGGATTCGTATTCGCCCGAATACTGAGTGGCTTCCCCGCAAGTCCAGAATTACTAAGATCAATCGTAACGTCGCCGGATATTGCCCCATAACCGGCAATCGCGTTCCCACTGGAATCGACGAGAGACAAACTCACGACCTCCGATTCTGTGGGCGTAGGATCTGGACTTGATACTCCCGTGATTTCGCTGAGAAGAGGCCAATACCCACTATTTGTCGCCGCATTCAAACTCCACCGCAAAGATCGGTGGTTGCTTGAATACACACACTGATAGCCGTCACTGTCGAAGTAGCCCCACGCGGCATTACGTGAGATTGCCGCTTCAAAGTTATCGAGTTTCGTAGAGTCTTCATTGAAGACGATAGGCCGTGGTCTTTGACTATACGCGCTTTGGCTTCGCACTGTGTTAACCAAAGATGCTATCCCGCTTGCATCAAGACCATTGCCATGAAGGAGAATGTAGTCTGCATCGGTAAGCCAGGAACTCGGCGGAACAAATCCTCCGCCACCAGAGACGGAAACCAACAACCGCCCGTGCGGAAGATGCGTACCAACGGCTCCAGATGACATGGATTTTACACGTCTTATCAGTTCAGGGACTCGGGCAGGCCCAAGAATGGAGTGAGAGAAGCCAACGTTGGATTCATTAACAATTTCCAAAACGACATTCGTCCACTTGTTTTCGAGAATCCACTTCGTAGCGGCATCAGTCGCGCGAATGACAGACGATTCGCTATTCAACGCATCATCTTGTCCGAAGTAGAATAGCCCCAGAACTACAACCATTCCAAGATCATCAGCCTCGCGAATAATACTGCCCAAACGGGTCAGGTAGCGGGCATGAGGCGTGTCGCGATTGGCGTGCCAATCATCAAAAGCTCGCGTTCCTTCCCAGCCGTAGGGGTTGTTGTCAACACTGCTCGTCTGATTGTGTCCCGCAATGCCATGACAGCGATTGCTGCCGCCCTGAAAGTTGATACCGATCGCAACGAGTCCTTGCGCTTTCCAACTCGGCATTCTCAGGATGAAATCGTCGGTATTGGTGCGTGGATTCCAGGGCAACATCCCGGATGGCGGCGAGCCGTCCATGTCGTCATAAATCCCATTCGCCATCCTCGAATTGATCAAAAGCCCCTCAATCGACCGGGAATTCCAAACGCGTCCCGGGTAAGTCGGCCGGCCATTGATAAGAAACTTCTGGCCGGAAATTGAAACGCGAGTGTCCTGAATGTTATCGCCCGCGAAATATCCCGGCGCCGGAGCTGATGCGGAATTGGAAACGTTGATCGTAATCGGAGCAGAAGTGGTCGAATTGCCAGCGGCATCAGTGGCAACCGCTGTCAATACATATGAACCATCAGAGTACGCTGTGGAATCAAAGCTTGTGGAATACGGCGCTGTTGTATCAGCGACTCCCAGTGCCATTCCATCGATCTTAAATTGCACTTTAGCAACACCAACGTTATCAGAGGCGTTGGCTGTAACACTTATTCGCCCACTAACCACTGAACCCATTACAGGCGACGTAATGTTCACTTTTGGATTCGTGGTATCGCCTGAACTCGAGGACGTTGCAATGAATCGAAGAGAATCGACACGCGCGTGGGCCAAGCCGCTTCCGGATCCCAATGATCCAGTCAACTTGATATGCGACCCATTTTCAATTTGAATCGCTGGAACTCTAAGCCTATGCAGTTCCCGATCGGCCGTCGCAAGGGGATACAGGAACTTTTGAAGTGGGATTCCATCGACCAAAATCTCGAGGTGAGACTGTCCATCGTTTTCGGCAACAACATCTACGACTATGTCATAAACTCCGCTCGCGCCGGGAAAGCGCTGCGTGAGGTGCCCGCCAGAAGTTGCGCCTTGTTCGAGCATAACCCAGTCCCTGCCAGGACTCGCATCGTCGATAACGTAATTGTCGTGCTGCATGTTCTCGGCTTCTAACAAAATATCGGCATGCGCCAGGTCTATGTAAAGGCACAAAAAACACGACGCAAAAAGCAAAAATGATTTTTGAATTGAAAGTCCGCCCGATCGAAATGAAAAAGTGCTCATTTTGTCTCCAATTGCCTATATGGAATGTCAGTGCGCACCGCCGCTGGCGATCGGTTCTGCAGACCTCGGTTGACGGTCAGTACGGAGCCGGCGGACGTCACTCTCGAAACCGCCTCTACCACTGCAGGCCAACTTCAAACGATGATGCTCATGACTCCTTACCTCGCTCATTCAACTGAAGCGAGACCAAAGATTTGAGCATGAGGTGTGCATCAGCGGCTGGAACAAAAGCGCAACCGGATCCGCCATTATGTCAGCAACATTAGTATCTGTTGTTCAGCAACGCGGTAAAGTGTCTAATTTTTGCGACAGGTGACTGCGGCCAGTGTGGTCCCCGACGCTCGGCCGGATAATATCGTTGTCGTAGCAATGTTTCTTTGGAATCGACTCCTTTGTATTCAGATTGCGGCCTGGCGTGAGCGCCAAGACCGCAAAAAATACTATTCAGCGATGGATTCGATCATCCTCCGTCAGGTGCACATGTGATATTGGCGCTATACAATTTCATGCGTCCTTTCATCGTGGCTGTGTCGGCGTAATACATCTGCCCGTCTGGCCCTCACTGGCTGCAGTACCCGGATCCCGCCATCGTCGATTGCGACGGCGACTGGGCACGTTGACGCGATAATGAATTGTCAATTTTGTGAAGTCCGACACACCCGTTATAGTTTGTCGAGCGCCCCGGACGCCTGCTGTGAGTAAAGAAAATAGCTATAAAAAACAAGAGTTTGCGTAGCGACAAATGACGCGCTAGATTCCCTTCTGTCGATTTTTTGCGACAGGTTCAATCCCACGAGGAACGTGCTAACTTCGATGCGGGATACAAACGTCGACCAGCTAAGGTCAAGGTCGACGAGGAAGGAAACTCAAACTGAAAAGGGCAATCCAGTCGAAAGACTGGCACGCAAAGCAACCGGTCTAAGGGCAATTGCCTATGACAGCGGGGCTGCCAGCATTGAGCCAGCTTGTGTCGCGGCGCGCCGGAAGGCTAGCCAACACCGGTGTCACATTCTAGCGCTAGCGCCGATGCTTGGATTGCCCTGCAGAGTGCAGGGAGCACGCCATGCAGGTATCGAAGACTACCAGGTTAGCAAGTCGTTGCCTGGGCAATCTGGGAATTCTTCTCGCTCTCGGCGGGTGCCTGAGCGGCGGCGCCGAGGACGACGCTGCGGCGCCGCACTTCCAGCAACGACAGCAGATTACTCTGACGGGTAGTGTTGGCGATGGTCCCGTTGTCGGTGCCGCAATGGTGGCCACGACTCCTACGGACGAGGTCATTGCCGAATTCGAGAGCGACGCAGGGGCCGGATACAGCGTTGTCCTGGAAGTCGAGAGCTCCGACTTTCCACTCATCATTTCCGCCACGGGCGGTACGGATCTGGTTACGAACCTTGCCCCGGACTTCGCGTTGAGCGGCGCCGCGGTGGCGCCGGGTGGATCCGCAACGGCCAACGTCAACCCCTTCACGACCTTTGCTGTCGAAGTGGCGAATCGTCTCGCAGGTGGACCCTCCGCCTCGAACATCGCGGATGCAGAGGATCTCGTCGTCGCCGCCCTGGATACCGGCCTGACGACGATGCTCGTACAAGGCCCGCTTGCGACTCCGGTCGACGAAACCAACATCGCGGAAATCGTGCGCGCCTCGGAGGCTCTTGCGGAAATCGTTCGCCGGACGCGTGATCACCTGGCGATTCCCGCGAGCGATGTGATTGCGGCAGTGAGCGCCGATCTTACCGACGGCATTGTCGACGGTGTTGGTCCGGCTCCAGCCAACCCGCGAATTGCGGCGGTATGGTCGCTGGTAACCGCCCAGGTACTGCTCGAAACCCTCACCAACACCTTGTACGTGAATGGCTCCAACGCAATGTCGGCAATGGATGCGGCCATAACAAGGGTATCGACGGGTACGCCGCAACCGTCCCTGCAGGAACTGACCGCCACGACCGCGATGCTCGACCGGACACGAGTCGGACTCAGCGCCGCCTGGGCAATCACCGGCGATCCCGACATCGCGGATCTGGCAGCTGCCGTCGATCGGATACGGGCAGGTATGTCGGCATCGCTGGCCAGAATAGCGCTACCTAACGATTTCCAGTCCCGCTTGGATATCGCCATAGGGATGGTGGTGAGTGGCGACAACAGCGTCGTCGATACGGTGAACACCGTCGTTCGCGAGGGCGGCACGACGATTACGCCGAACAACAATCCACCGGCGATTTCGGGCAATCCGCCCGCAACCGTCGAAGCCGGTGATGCGTACAGTTTTACACCGAGCGCGAGTGATGCCGATGGTGATGCACTGACTTTCTCGATTGTCGGCAAACCGGCCTGGGCGACGTTCGCAGCGTCGAGCGGCCGCCTTTCCGGCACGCCTGGGATCAGTGACGTCGGCACCTACGCCGATATCCGTATCAGCGTGTCCGACGGCAGCAATTCAACCAGTTTGGCGGCGTTCTCCATAGAGGTCACGAACGGCAATGCCGCGCCGACCATCAGCGGCTCGCCGCCCTTGGTCGTTGACGTTGACGCGACGTATTCGTTCCTCCCGACCGCAAATGACGCGGACGGCGACCCGCTGACATTCAGCATCTCGAACTCGCCGGCCTGGGCAGTCTTCAATTCGTCGACCGGCGGGCTTTCCGGGACGCCCGGTAGCAGCGATGTCGGGTCCTATCTGGATATTGTCATCACGGTATCGGATGGACAACACAGCGCGAGTCTCGGGCCGTTCACCATCAATGTGGTGGCGGACAACGCGCCGCCGGGCATCGCCGGTTCGGGTGGGGCAACGCTTGCAGCCGGCACGGCGTACGATTTCCAGCCGACCGCCAGCGACCCCGACGGCGATCCCTTGAGCTTTACGATCACCAATCAGCCATCGTGGACTGCATTCGATTCCGCGACAGGACGGTTGAGCGGTACGCCGACAGCGGACAACGAGGGTACGTTCTCAAACATCATCATTCGGGTGAGCGACGGCGCGTCGACCAGCAGCCTGGCAGCGTTCTCGATCACGGTGACGGTGCCGAACTCGCCGCCGACCATCGGCGGCACGCCGGGAACACAGGTGGACGCCGGCACAGCGTACAGCTTTACGCCGACGGCGAACGACGCCGATGGTGACGACCTGTCCTTTTCGATCAGTGGCCGGCCGGCGTGGGCAAGTTTCAGCCAGGCTACGGGCCAGCTCTCGGGTACGCCGGGCACCGGCGCTGCCGGTACGTATTCGAACATCCGCATCAGCGTTACCGACGGCACGGCTACCGCGACACTGGCTGCGTTTTCGATCACCGTGGTGGCTCCCAATAGCGCGCCCACGATCAGCGGTACGCCGGCTGCAGCCGTCAATGTCAATACCGCCTACAGCTTCACACCGATAGTGAACGACCCGGACGGCGACACACTGACATTCAGCATCTCGAACTCGCCGGCCTGGGCAGTCTTCAATTCGTCGACCGGCGGGCTTTCCGGGACGCCCGGTAGCAGCGATGTCGGGTCCTATCTGGATATTGTCATCACGGTATCGGATGGACAACACAGCGCGAGTCTCGGGCCGTTCACCATCAATGTGGTGGCGGACAACACGCCGCCGAGCATTGCCGGTTCGGGTGCGGCAACGCTTGCAGCCGGCACGGCGTACGATTTCCAGCCGACCGCCAGCGACCCGGACGGCGATCCCTTGAGCTTTACGATCACCAATCCGCCATCGTGGACTGCATTCGATTCCGCAACAGGACGGTTGAGCGGTACGCCGACAGCGGCTGACGAGGGTACGTTCTCAAATATCATCATCCGGGTGAGCGACGGCGCGTCGACCAGCAGCCTGGCAGCGTTCTCGATCACGGTGACGGTGCCGAACTCGCCGCCGACCATCGGCGGCACGCCGGGAACACAGGTGGACGCCGGGACAGCGTACAGCTTTACGCCGACGGCGAACGACGCCGATGGTGACGACCTGTCCTTTTCGATCAGCGGCCGGCCGGCATGGGCAAGTTTCAGCCAGGTTACGGGTCAGCTCTCGGGTACGCCGGGCACCGGCGCTGGCGGTGCGTATTCGAACATCCGCATCAGCGTTACCGACGGCACGGCTACCGCGACACTGGCTGCGTTTTCGATCACCGTGGTGGCGCCCAATAGCGCGCCCACGATCAGCGGTACGCCGGCTGCAGCCGTCAATGTCAATACCGCCTACAGCTTCACACCGACAGTGAACGACCCGGACGGCGACACGCTGACCTTCTCGATTACCGGCATGCCGGCCTGGGCGAATTTCGACACCAGCAGCGGTCGCCTGGCCGGCACGCCCGGGGACGCGGACGTCGGAGTCTACGGCGACATTCGCATAACCGTGTCGGACGGCACAGGGTCCGCGACCCTCGGTCCATTCTCGATCAGTGTGAATGCCGTCAGTAACGGGTCGGCGACGCTGTCGTGGACTGCGCCAACACAGAATACGGACGGGTCGGCGCTCACTGATCTCGCCGGCTACAAGCTGTATTGGCGAAATGACTCGGGCGCATACGCGAACTCTATAACGATCAGCAACCCGAGCGTCACCACCTACATCGTAGAGAACCTGGCAGCAGGCACCTATGAATTCGTGGCAACGGCATTCAATTCGCAGAACGCTGAGAGCGACTATTCGGCGAGTGCAACCATCACCGTGCCGTAAACGCCGAGCCCAGAACGCGAGGCATGAAATCCAGCCCTCCGTCGGTTGGGTCCCGCCGCAGGTGACCCGGCAATCTCCATTGGCGACCGCATTTGGTTCCATCGGCCGGCTAGACTAAAAGCGACCCGCAAATCAACCGATCGAATCTTCTGCCGGCTCGAGCGACGTGCGGCGGTCACTATCGATAGTGCCAACCCGCGATCTATCGCGTTCGACGCCACGTAGCGTCGCCGGGTCGAGCGGATCGACACCGTTTCTACAGATTTCTAACGTGGCTGCGTCTGCAATTTGAGACAGGTTTTTTTTCTGCCGCACGATGATAGGCTCCCGCTCTATACATAATCCTACTCGAGCCTTCATTCCGAACTATATCTGAAGGAACTCGTAGCGGACGGTTTAGGCAGTTTGTCACAGCCTGAAGATGGCTGGCAGCTCGCCGTTACATTTGCTTGGGCACAAGCAGCGATTGATTACGGGTGGTAGCGCGCGCTATCTCGCCCACGGGAACCGTTTGTTTCGCGTTCCGCGACGTGGGCGCCTGGGTCAGCTTAGAGGAGCGATTTTTATGCCAGTGGTTGAACGGCTTAGAGGGACTTGCATTAAGGCACTGTTGAGTGCGATGGTGTTTGCCGCCGGCTTCGCACCCGTATATTCCGCACAAGCTGCGACGTTCTCGGCAGTCGCCGACGCGTACACGCGCTCCAGTGACCCGAATACCAACTATGGGATGAAGGCCAGGGTCCGCGCGCAGCAATGGGCACAGACCACAGGTTTCGTCAAATTCAATCTCGGTGCCCTCGCGGGTTCGACAATAGAGTCTGCGACACTGCGAATTCCCGTGGAAGACGTCGGCACGTCGGGCTCGGTGACCGTTCACCGGGTTCTCGGCAGCTGGAGCGAGACCGGGATCACGCACAATAACAAGCCCGGTCTGAGCAATTCGCTCGCGAGCTTCAACGTGAGCGGCGCCAACGTGGGTCAGACCATCAGTGTCAACGTGACGCAACTCGTCCGCCAGATGATCAGCAACGGTTCGAACAGCATTGCGTTTGCGAGCGCCAATGCAAACGTGGGCATGGGCACGCACAACAATGGCTCGGCGATGCGTCTGGACGTTTCGACATCTTCATCGGGCGGGACTGGAGGCACTACCGCCAATCTCCGTGCTGCCGCCGATGCGTACACCAAATCGGACTGAAGCAGGGCGCAATTTCGGCGGCCTGCAACTCGTACGCAGCATGCTCTGGGAAAACGCAACGGGCTTTGCAAAGTTCAATCTGGACAGCATACCGGTGGGTGCCGAAGTCGCCTCGGCGAAACTCCATATGAACGCCCGCCACATCGAGGTAGGCGGTACGGTATCAATTCATCGCGTGACGGCCAACTGGAGCGAAAGCACCCTCACACACGCGAACAAACCCGCCCTGGGACCGGCACTCGCAACGTTCAGCGTGAAACCGACCAGCGCAGGCTCGACGATCACAATCGACGCGACGCCGGTGGCAAGAAATCTCCTTAAGAACCGCAGTACAAACTACGGCATCGCCTTCGTCACCTCCACCAGCAGCATTGGAATTGCGAGCCGTGAAAGTGGTTCGCCGATGCGCTTCGAGATAACGACGGGCTCTGCCGGCGGAACAGGCAACACGGCGCCGACGATCTCCGGCAATCCGCCGGGTTCCGTCATCGCGAATACCAGCTATGGCTTCACGCCGCAGGCTTCCGACGCCGATGGCGACCCCCTGACCTTCTCGATCAGCAACAAGCCGTCCTGGGCCTCGTTCAACACGGGCACAGGCCGCCTTTCCGGGGTCCCGACAGACAGTCAGGTTGGCGTGCACGGCAATATTTCGATAACCGTTTCCGACGGTCAGGCCTCGGCCAGGCTCGGGCCGTTCGAGATCGAGGTAACGGAAGCCGGCAGCGGCAGTGTGTCGCTAAGCTGGCAAATTCCGACCCAGAATACCGACGGGACGCCGCTTACCGATCTGGCGCGCTTCCGTATCAACTGGACGAGAACGAACAATGGCACAAAGGGCTCGGTGACGATCAACAATCCGAGTGTGTCGAGCTATGTTATTCAGAATCTGGCGCCGGGCACGTACGAGTTCACCATCGTGGCCATTAATGACGATGGTATAGCGAGCGTGCCGTCGAACAAAGCGACCAAGACGGTTAACTAACGCTCATTTACGCCGTTGGAGCGGGCGCCGCCCGCGAATAAGACGTGGACGGAACTACGCACAGCCGCTACACGCCACTCGTTCGCGGCCGACAGCCGCTGCTACGGGGTCTCGACCAGCGTTACGGCGTTTCGGCGGGCGTACCGCTGCCGGCCCGGAACGGGAACCTTGCGAAATACTTGGGTACCGCCTCGTTCACCGATTGCTGGAGGTTGTCGAGCTTGTCCTCGCTGACGCGTCCGACGCCTACGCACTCCCAGACGAGCTTCTTTTTCTCGGCATCAACGAGATCGATGTTGAAGGTGCCCTCCGTGTATTCCGAGACATGCGTTTCCTGGGCGTAGCCGTAACCGTACCAGGGATCGTAGAAGCCGCCGCGATAGCCGTAATAGCCGACGCCGTAACCGGTCATTGGCGCGGGCGAGGTCGTGACCTTGGTCTTGTCCTGGAGAATCGCGTTGAAATTGATCAGCAGGTCGGGATCGGTCTGGGTCTTGCGGTATCCGCGCGCCTGCATCTCCTTGTCGATCGCGGCTTCGGCGTATTGCGAGAACAGGTCCTGGTAGTTGCTGCCGCCGGGACCGGCGTCGTCGAAGAAGTTGTAGGTTTCGTACTCGGCGAAATTCGCGCTGCGATCATAGTCCGATCGCAGGTCCGGCCCTGATGCGCAACCGGCGGCGAGCAATACGGCGGCGGAAAACGACAAGGCCTCGAGGGTTCTGTAAGTGCGGTTCACGGCGTCTCTCCTGGATAATGCGCCTCAAATAATCCGATTTCTTTTTTGACCGGCGATGAATGCCCTGGTATTGGCCGCCAGCTCATTGATTGCACTTTGTCGGGCCTGGTCGCCGGCCCAGGCGATGTGCGGGGTCACGATCAGGTTGTCGCCAGTGTAATCGAGCAACGGGTCGCCGTCGACAGGGGGTTCCGCGGGTAATACATCAACAGCCGCTCCAGAAATCTGTTGTTTTTCAAGTGCTTGAACAAGCGCAAGCGAATCCACCAGGCCGCCGCGTGCGGTATTGATGAGAATGGCCGACGTTTTCATTCGTTCGAGTTCCCGTGCGGATATCAGTTTCCGCGTGTCGTCGTTGAGCGGGCAGTGCAGGGAAATGACGTCCGCGCGCGTAACAAGCTCCTCGAATGCCGTTCGACCCGCAGGCACGTCCAGGGTTTTGGGGCGCGCGGCGATCAGCACCTGCATGCCGAAGGCCTCCGCCATCCGCGCAACTCCTTTGCCCAGTTCGCCATAGCCAACGATACCCAGTGTTTTCCCGGCGAGTTCCGTAATCGGGTGATCGAGCAGGAACGGCATGCGGGACTGCTGCCAGCGGCCGGCCGCGACCGACGCACGGTAGGCGGCGAGGCGGTGCGTCAACATCAGCAGCACCCCGAACACATGTTCGACGACGGAGCGGGTGCAATAAGCGCGGATGTTGGCAACGGCGATGCCGTGCCGTGCCGCGGCATCGAGGTCGACGTTGTCGCAACCGGTGGCCGTAAGCCCGATGAACTTCAGTTTCGGCGCGCCCGCCAGGAGCTCCGCCCTCAGCTGCATCTTGTTGGTAAACACGAACTCGGTATCCGCAACGCGCGTCGGGAGCTCACGTTCGGAGGTGACGTCGAAGACGCGGAGTTCATCGACGCTCGCCTCGAGCGGGCCGAGGTCGAGGTCCGGACCCATCGTCGCAAAGTCCAAAAATACGGCTTTCATCGGCTGGCGGCTTACGTTCCGGGCGCTGGCGAGTGACAATCGAGGGACGATGGCCGAAGATTTCTGGAAACGCAAATCCCTGGCGGACATGGATGCGCTCGAGTGGGAGTCGCTGTGCGACGGCTGCGGCCTGTGCTGCATGCACAAAGTGGAGGACGAAGACACGGGGCAGGTCTTTTATACGAACCTAGCCTGCCGGCTGCTCGACACACAGACGTGCCGCTGCACGAATTACCCGCAGCGCGCGAAACTCGTGTCGGATTGCCTGCGGCTGACCCCGGCCTCGACGGAGGCCTTCGAATGGCTGCCGGCCAGCTGCGCCTATCGCCTGCTGTCGCGGGGCGGCGATCTCCCGGCGTGGCACCCGCTCGTCACCGGCGATCCGGAATCGGTGCACGAGGCCGGCATTTCGGTGCGCGGCAGGGTCGTGTCGGAACGCGATACCAGTGAGTGGACGGTCCTGTGGACCGTGCACGAAGAGGCGGAGGAGACGTGAACGACTACCCGAGCATCCCGCTCGCATACGAAGAGTACCCGCCGGCGGAAATGCAGCGGCGCGTGCGCGCATTCCACCAGAACCTCGACCGGCGACGCAGCGTTCGGGACTTCTCGGACAGGCCTGTCCCTCGCGCCATCATCGAGACCGCGCTCATGGCCGCGGGCACGGCACCGAGCGGTGCCAACCTGCAACCCTGGCACTTCGTGGTGGTCAGCGACGCCGCGACCCGGCGACGTATCCGGCTCGCGGCCGAAGTCGAGGAACGCGAGTTCTATGCGCACCGCGCGTCGAAAGAGTGGCTCGAGGCGCTCGGGCCGCTCGGCACGGACTCCGACAAGCCCTTCCTCGAGACCGCACCCTATCTCATCGCCGTATTCATGCAGAAGTTCGGGCGCCTCGGCGACGGCCGCAAGGTGAAGCACTACTATCCGACGGAATCCACCGGCCTCGCCACCGGCTTTCTCATCGCCGCCCTGCACGAAGCCGGGCTTGCCATATTGACGCACACGCCGAGCCCGATGAAATTCCTGAACGGGATCCTGGGCCGGCCTGCGAGCGAGCGGCCATTCCTGCTGCTGGTCGTCGGCTATCCCGCGGCGGGCGCGCGCGTTCCGGACATCCGACGCAAGCCACTCGCGGCATACACGAGTTTCGTCGAGGGCTAGCCGGTATTCTGCAGTCCCTGGGCGATGCCGTTGACGCTCGCGAGCAGCGCGTGAAAGATGGCGCCGTCCTCGTAGTCCGATGCGCGCCAGCGCCGCAGCAGGTCGACCTGCATCAGGCTCATCGGGTCCACGTAAGGGTTGCGGAGCATGATCGCGCGCTGCAGCGTGCGGTCGCCCTCCAGCAGCTCTTCATGCTGGGAGTACTCGAGGATGAGACGGCGGGTCCTTTCGAACTCGGCCTCGATGCGCGGGAAAAACTGTTCATGCAACTCGCCCGCGAGTTCCGAATATATCTTCGCGATGCCGAGGTCCGCCTTGGCGAGCACCATTTCGACGTCGGCCGTCAGTGCGCGCAAGAAGTACCACTCCTGGAACATGTTGCGGAATGCGGCGGCGTCGAACTGCGCGCGCGCCGCCTCGAGCCCGGCGCCGAAGCCGAACCAGCCGGGCAGCACGAAGCGCGCCTGCGTCCAGGAAAAAACCCACGGTATTGCACGCAGGTCGCGGATGCCGGCATTCGCCCGCCGCGAGGACGGGCGTGACCCGATTCGCATGCGTTCGATGACGTCAATCGGCGTCGCCGCCCGGAAATAGGCGGTAAAGTCGGCGTCGTGGTAGACGAGGTCGCGATACGTTTTGCGGCTTTCCCGCGCAATGACATCCATCATCTGATGCCACTCGGGCTGGTCGTTGCCGCGGTGACGGGGAATTGCCGTTGCAAGCGCGACCGAGCCCGTGACCTGCTCGAGCGTACGCAGCGCGATGCCGCGCAGCCCGTATTTTTCGTTGATGATTTCGCCTTGCTCGGTGACTCGCAGCCGTCCGTTGACCGTACCGGGCGGTGCGCCGAGCACCGCGACATGGGTCTTGCTGCCGCCCCGGCTGATCGTGCCGCCGCGGCCATGGAACAGCGTGAGCTCGACCCCCTGTTGCTCGACCGTCGCCACCAGCGTTTCCTGCGCACCCTGCAGCGCCCAGCGCGCCGATGCGATGCCGCCGTCCTTGTTGCTGTCGGAGTAGCCGATCATCACGGTCTGGCGCTTGCCGCGCGTCTCGAGATGCCGGCGATACAGCGCCGTGGACAACAGTTGCCCGAGGATCTCCGGGCCTTTTTCGAGATCGTCGACGGTTTCGAGCAGCGGGGCCACGTCGATCGGCACTTCGCCGCCACGGTGATGCAGTTCGCCCCAATGCGCGAGCAATAACACCGAGAGGATGTCATCGGCGCCCTGCGTCATGCTGACGATGAAAGGGCCGATCGCTTCCCTCCCGTACTTTCGCTGGCAGAACGCTATCGCCTGGAACGCGGCGATGGTCTTGCGCGCCTGCGCCGACTGGTGGAGTGACGGGCTCTCGCGGCCCTCGATCGCCTCGACGATGCGGGTCGATCGCTGTTCCACGGACCAATCTTCCCAGTCGTCGAGCCCGAGGCACTCACCGACGACCTGGCGATGCACGAACGCATCCTGCCGCACGTCGAGCGTCACGAGGTGAAAGCCGAACGTATCCACCCGGCGCAGCAGCCGGTTGACCGTGAACAGGCCGGCGTGCCTGCCCTTGTTCTCACGCAGGCTGTCCGCGACCAGGGTGATATCGTCGCGGAACTGGCTTACCGACTCGTAAGGGAAGACGTCGTCATCGTAAGTCGACTGCAAACGCTGCTGCACCAGGCGCAGGAACACCCGATACGGCATATCCCGGTGCCGGGCGGGCACCGAGTGATAGGCCTGCTGGAATACGCCGCGATACTCCTCGACCTTCTCGAGCAGTTCCTTCTTCACTTGAACGCGCTCGAGGGACTGGCTGAGCTTGGTCGCCAGCACGCCGCATTCGGCGTAATACAGATCGAGAACCAGTGAGCGCTGCCGCGTCAGCGTTTCGCGAATCGTCTTCGCGTTGACGTTCGGGTTCCCGTCCATGTCGCCGCCCACCCACGAGCCGAAGCGGACGATGTTCTTCATGTCGAAGGCATAGTCGGTGTCGCCGTAGATGCGCTCGAGCGCCGCCTCCAGGTCTTCGTAGAACGGCGGAATCGCACGGTACAAAACGTCCGTAAGAAAGAACAGGACGTGCTCGAGTTCGTCGGCAACCGTCATGTGTTCGGACGGATGCTCATCGGTCTGCCAGCCGGTGGTGATGAGGAGGCGGATATTCGCAAGTGCCGCCTCCACCTCCTGCGGGGTCTGAGTCGGGTTCAGGAGGTCGACCAGGTGTTTGACGATACTCTGTTCCTTGCGCAGCATCGTCCGGCGCGTGGGCTCCGTCGGATGGGCAGTGAATACCGGTTCGATCAGCATCGAATCGAACAGCGCCTGTACGTCTGCAGCCGAAAGGCCGGCCGCTTTCAGCTTGATCAGGCTGTCCTCGAGTCCACCCGGCTGATAGTGCCCGACTTCGCGCAGGTAGTCCCGGCGCCTCCGGATGCGGTGCACCTTCTCCGCCGTATTGACGATCTGGAAGTAGGTGGAGAAACTGCGGATCACCGACAGCGCGAACCTCGCGTCGAGATTCTCGACCAGTGCAGCGAGTTCCTCTCCGGGCCTTTCGTTTTCCTCCCGGCGGCGGATGGAGCGCACGCGAGCGTTCTCCACGAACTCGAACAATTCCTGGCCGCCCTGTTCCACGAGCAACTCGCCGATCATTGCGCCGAGCGTCCGCACGTCGTCGCGCAACGCCTGGTCTTTATCCTCGAATGTTATGTCCTGGCGGCGCAAATGGGTTCGTCGGTCGTGTGGGTCGCGGCAAAAAAGCGTCGCGACAATAGCAAAATCACGGTGCTGTTCACAGTTACATGCTGAACAGCTCCCGGCCTCGTCGGTGACAATGACATCCGCTGCGCTTTCAGTGTCCAGGGACGGATGCCATGCCGGAAACACAACGCGTTGAAAACGCGAAGGTACTCGACGATTGCAAACTCTCACCGCAAAAAGGCGGCGTTGCAATCGCAATATCAGTTCCGGATGTAATCAACTGCGCGCTCGCACGGTCGCGCTGCGTGGATCAGCTCGCGGACCTCCTCAATCAGGGTATTTCCGTGGCTGTGCGGCCGAGCGGGCTCACGGCCGGCGAAACCGGTGAACTTCGCGACTTCTGTGGCCTCCTGGGCGCGGGAATCCGGAACGCCGGTAGCGCCGGCGCTGCGCTGGAGTTGACGATCGACGCAGCGGAGGTCGCACCGAACGCCGCGCTGCATCTGGCACGGCAAGTCCTTCGCACCCGCGTCGTGAACATCCTGGCCGATGCAGCAGCGTTTACGCGCTGGCAGAGCTGGTTGTGGCGCACACGGCTCGATCCGTATCGGCGCATCGGTTTCTGGCCGCTCGTGCAAAGCGCCTGTCCCTTGCTGACAACGGAAGCGGCCGGCGACGTCCTGCCATCCTGCGGATTGCAGGTGCCGGTACAGACCGCCTGGATACTGGCGACGCTATCGCTCGATCGGTATGCAACAGCGTCGGGCGGCGTGGACGTCGGCATGCTCGAGGCACATCTGCAGGCGGTGCTCCTGGCGGCGGAGCGGGCACACGAGACCGCCCGCTGGCCAACGCCGGCCATGCAACAGGACGCGTGGCTCAACCGCCGTGTCGCGATTCGTCTCGACGGCATCGGCGAGCTCGTCGCCGCTCTCGGGCTCGAGCCGTGCAGCCACCGGACCCTCGACCGGCTGGATCGCCTGCTGGCACATTGCCGCGCGGTGCTGATTGAACGTTCCCGCGAGCTCGCGGCGGCGAGTGAGACCCTGCCGGCCATCACTGCGTGCAGCCCGTCGCGCATCGACGGAATCGAGTGGGAACAACGCTGGTTGCAGGCCGTGCGGCAATCGGCAACACGGCACCGCAACCTCATCGCCATCTCGCCGTACGCACTCTTCCCCGGCGCTGCACCCGATTTTCGTTACGCGAATCTGCTCCCGCTGCTGGCGCATGCCGACGCCTGCGCGATCGACGGCACGCCTGCACTCCACCACTGGAACATCGACAAGTTCATCGCATTCCATACGCGCCTCGGCGCAATTCTCGCCCGCTTGTGCACGGGCTACGTCGTTGCGGAGCAGCACTGAAAAGGATAGGGTCTACCCTCGCGAGGGGAAGAGAGGCCCTATTGAATCAGGTTGCCCTGGACGCTCACGGCATCGCCGTATTGTGTTTGACCGTCGTGGCCTTGTTCCTGTTCACGCGGGATCGCATTCCGCTCGAGTCTTCCTCGCTGACCGTCCTCATTCTCCTGGTCGGGGGCTTCACGCTGTTCCCCTACGAACGAGACGGCAGCATGGCGGTTTCCGCCTCCGACTTCTTCGCCGGCTTCGGCAACGAGGCGCTCATCGCGATCTGTGCGCTCATGATGGTGGGGAAGGCGCTCGAGACCACCGGCGCGCTGCAACCGCTTGCCCATATCGTCAGCAGGGCGTGGTCGAGCCGCCCCGTACTCGCATTGCTGATCACACTGGTCGCCGCCGCGTTGCTCAGCGCCTTCATGAACAATACGCTGATCGTGGTGCTCCTGATGCCGATCCTCGTCGGCGCATCGCTGCGCGCGCGGTTTCCCGTCTCCGGCGTCATGATGCCCATGGGACTTGCAACGATCATCGGCGGCATGTCCACAAGCATCGGTACTTCGACGAACCTGCTGGTCGTCGGTATTTCCGAAGACCTCGGCCTGCACGAATTCACGATGTTCGAATGGGTCCTCCCGGTAGCGCTGGTCGGCGGCGTCGCGATCCTGTTCCTCTGGCTGGTCGCGCCGCACATGCTCCGCGACAGGACACCGCCGCTTGCGGACATCTCGCCGCGTATCTTCAGCGGACAGCTCAATATCAAGGAAGGCGGCTTCGCCGATGGCGCCACCTTGTCCGAGGCGCTTGCGAAGGCAGAAGGAAACATGCGCGTCGACAAGATCCAGCGCAGTGATTCGCTGTTCCTCGCAAAATTGCCGTCGGTCGTGTTACAGCCCGGCGACCGGCTGTTCGTGAAGGACTCGCCGGAGAAACTCAAGTTCTACGAGCAGGTCCTGGGCGCAACCTTGTTCAATGTGTCGGACGACGAACATCCGGTCGACGAATTAACGCCGCTGCGTGCCGAGGGTCAGCAGCTCGCGGAAATCGTGATTACACGCGGGTCGCCGCTGCATTTGCGGAGCCTGGCCGCGGCGCGTTTCAGCGCGAACTACGGCCTGATGCCACTCGCGCTGCACCGCGCTCGCGCGCCCAGCTCCCAGGTCACCGGCGACCTGAACCAGATTCGCCTGCGCGCCGGCGACGTGCTGCTCGTGCAGGGTACGCGCGTCGCCATCTCGAGCCTGAGGGATTCCGGTTCGGTCCTGGTACTGGACGGCACCACGGATCTGCCGCATACGCTCCGAGCGAAGCGTGCACTCGTGATCATGGGCCTGGTCGTATTCGTCGCTGCGGTCGGGCTCATGCCCATCTCGGTCAGCGCCGTCGTCGGTCTCGGGCTCATGATCGCGACCGGCTGTCTCAACTGGCGCGATGCTGCAAGCGCACTGTCGGTTCCTGTCATCATGATCATCGTCACGAGCCTTGCGCTCGGCAAGGCGCTCATGGGCACGGGAACCGCGACCTACCTGGCGCACGGGTTCGTGCAGGCGACGACCGCTCTGCCGAGCCCGATGATCCTCAGTGCCTTCATGCTCCTCATGACGATAATGACGAACATCGTGTCGAACAATGCCGCCGCGGTCATCGGCACGCCGATCGCGATCGGTGTGGCCCAGCAGCTCGGCGCGCCGGTGGAGCCCTTCATACTCGCCGTGCTGTTCGGCGCGAATATGAGCTTCGCGACGCCCTACGGGTACCAGACGAACCTGCTGATCCTGAGCGCCGGCGGCTACAAGTTCTCCGATTTCCTGCGGGTCGGTATTCCCCTGACCCTCATCATGTGGCTCGGCTTCTCCTTGTTGCTGCCCGCGATCTACGACCTCTGAGTACGAGCCCAATGTTGCCGACGCAACGGTTGACGGCCGATTCGGCGATGGTGATACTCGCCGCCATGAACATTCGCAAGGCTATGGCATGGTGGCGGGCGACCCGAAAGGAGTGGGTGGCCGGCTAAGCCTCGCCTGAGCGAAACGAAATTTCGAGCCCACCTCCGCACACGCGCAGGTGGGCTTTTTCGTTGGAGGCAAGAATCCGCACACGGAATCATCAATGCAGGCACCGTTCGACATAGCCGCCGATCTCGATACGCCGGTATCGGCGTTCCTGAAACTCGGGCCGATGTCTCCGCGCTACCTGCTCGAGTCCGTCGAGGGCGGCGAGCGGCTGGCGCGGTATTCGTTTCTCGGCTTCGGGAACGCACTCGAAGTCCGCATGGACGCCGGCGGGCTGTATGTAAATGGCGAGCAGCGGCAAAGGCCCGCCACGCAGACCGAGTATCTCGATGCATTACGCGGCATCCTCGACGCGGCGCCGCGACCAGTGCCGGCCGTAGACGGCCTGCCGTTTACCGGCGGGCTCGTCGGCGTGTCGGGCTACGATGTCGTGCGCCTGTTCGAGCATTTGCCGCGATCGACCGCGCCCCAGACCCGGGTTCCCGACGCGGCGTTCACGGCCACCGGGTCCCTGCTCGTGTTCGATCACCTGACGCGACGCGTGGCGCTCCTTTACGACGGACCCGAAGCGGAACGGCGGCGGCTGCGCGCGGACGTCATCGAGTGCCTCCGTGGCGCAGTGCCGCGGCAGGTAACCGCGATCGAGACCGGCGCCGCCGAAGCGAGCATGAGCGAAGCGGAATTCTGCGAACGCGTCGAAGCCTGCAAGCGCTACATTGCCGCCGGCGATATCTACCAGATCGTGATCTCCGTGCTGTTTCGCGGCCGGTCGAACGTGCCGCCCTTCGAGGTGTACCGGGCGATGCGGCTCATCAACCCGTCGCCCTACATGTTCTATTTCGACTTCGGCGACCTCAAGATCGTCGGCTCGTCCCCGGAGGCGCTCGTGCGCCTGCACGGGCGGCGCGCGTCGCTCCGGCCGATCGCGGGTACGCTGCCGCGCGGTGCCGACGCCGCCCTGGACCGGGCCAACGAAGAGCGCCTGCTCGCGGATCCGAAGGAAGCGGCAGAGCACGTGATGCTCGTCGATCTCGCCCGCAACGATCTCGGCCGGGTCGCACGGGCCGGCAGCGTACACGTGGATCCCTACCGTTCCATCGAGCGCTACAGCCACGTCATGCATATCGTGAGCGGCGTGCAGGGCGAACTGGACGACGATTTCGACCAGTTCGACCTGTTCGCAGCCAGTTTTCCGGCGGGCACGCTGGTCGGTGCGCCGAAGGTCCGGGCCATGCAGATCATTGAGGAGATGGAGCAGGTGGGCCGCGGCCTGTATGCGGGCACGGCAGGGTACTTCGGCGTGTCGGGCGACATGGACCAGGCGATCACGATCCGCACGCTCGTGTTTTCGGGCGACGAATACAGTTTCCAGGCCGGTGCGGGTATCGTTGCCGACTCGGTGCCGGCGCGCGAGTACCAGGAAGTGCTGGCGAAAAGCGCCATACTCCGGCGTGCGCTCGAAATCGCGGGGGACGGTTTGTAATGGCGGCAAGGGATTTCGGCGGCGTTCGCATGTTGCTGATCGACAACTACGACTCGTTTACCTACAACCTCGTGCAGGCGTTCGCGGCCATGGGGGCGGAGGTGCTCGTTTACCGCAACGATGCGATCACCGTGGACGAGGCTCGCGCCCTCGAGCCGACACACCTCGTCATTTCGCCCGGGCCGGGCCGGCCGGACGACGCAGGCGTATCGCTCGCGATGATCGGCGCCTTCGCGGAGTCGCTGCCGCTGCTCGGCGTGTGCCTCGGTCACCAGTGCCTGGTGCAGCATTTCGGCGGCGAGATCGTGCGCGCGGGGCGCCTGATGCACGGCAAGACCTCGCGCGCCTCGCACGACGGCAAACGCCTGTTCGACGGCGTGTCCCAGCCGATGGAGGTCGGCCGCTACCATTCGCTGTGCGCCGAGCACAGGACCCTGCCGGCAGTGCTCGACGTGACGGCCGAAACCGAACAGGGCGAGATCATGGGCGTGCGGCACCGGTCGCTGCCGCTCGAAGGCGTGCAGTTTCACCCGGAAAGCGTGCTGACACCCGAAGGCCCCACGCTCATGGCCAACTTCCTGCGGCTCACGGCGCACTGAGGGCAGGTCGTGAGCCGGAACGATGTTCTCGATCGACTGCTCGATGGCGAGTCGCTCGCCGAGGACGAGGCGCATGCGTTGATGATGAGCCTCGCGAGCGGGCAGATGCCGGCGGCACTGGCCGGCGCATTCCTCGCCGGGCTGCGCGCGAAGGGAGAGACAGCCGACGAGATCCGCGGCTTCGCGACGGCCATGCGCGAACTCGCCGTGCATCCGCGGATTCCCGACGGTGCACCCACCGTCGATACGGTCGGCACCGGCGGCGACGGCTCCGGCAGCCTGAACCTGTCGACCGGCACCGGGCTCCTCGCTGCCGCGGCCGGCGCCCGCGTCGTAAAGCACGGCAACCGTTCGGTATCGAGCCGCTCCGGCAGCGCCGATTTGCTCGAATGCCTCGGTATGCCCCTGCCGCTCGACGAGACCGAGGCCGTCGCCTGCCTGACGGCCACGAATTTCACGTTCCTGTTCGCGCCGGCCTATCACCCGGCGATGAAGGCGGTCGTGCCCGTGCGCGCTGCGCTGGCGGTGCGCACGGTCTTCAATATGCTCGGCCCGCTCACGAACCCGGCGGCGCCGCCCTTCCAGTTGATCGGTGCCTGGAGCCCGGAAGCGGCTGGTCTGATGGCGGAGACGCTTGCCGGCATGCCTCTCGAGCGCGCGTTCGTCGTGCACGGCGCGCCCGGCTGGGATGAGGCGACGCCGGTCGGCGAATTCCAGCTGTTCGACGTCCGTCCCGGCGAGGTCGTCGAGTCCGTGCGCGTGCCGGCCGACTACGGCGTCGCCACCTGCAGCCCCGAGGCACTGGCAGGTGGCGATGCCCGGCACAATGCGCGCGAGCTCCGGCGCGTCTTCGACGGGAGCGACCGGGGACCGCACCGCGATGCCCTGCTGATGGGGGCCTCCCTGGTGCTCGAGCTGCAGGGCAGCGTCGATGGCCCGGAAGCCGGGGTCGCCGTGGCGGCCGCGGCGCTCGACGACGGCCGCGCCGCGCTGCTGCTCGAGCGCCTGCGCGAGCATTTCGCGGCGCGATGAGCGATTTTCTCGAACAGATGGCGCAATCGAGTGCGGCCCGTGCAGCGCGGCTGCCCAGGTTCCGGGCCTCCGACTTCGACAAGCCGGTGGTGCCGCTGGCGCTCGGAGCGTTCGAGCTGATCGCCGAGATCAAGGAGCGTTCGCCCGCCGAAGGCGAATTGGCCCCGGGCAATCATGATCGCCGGGCACGTGCGCGGCGCTATGCCGAGGGCGGTGCGGCGGCAATATCCGTGCTGACGGAGCCGTCAGTTTTTGCGGGCGACATGGCGCACCTCGCCGAGGTTGCCGCGGCCGTGCCGGAGCTCCCGGTGATGCGCAAGGACTTTCTCGTCGCGCCGGCACAGGTTCTCGAGGCACGCGCCGCCGGCGCAAGCGGCGTGCTCCTCATCACGGCGATGCTCTCCGACCCGTCGCTGCGGGCCATGCTCGATGCCGCGTTCGAACACGGGCTGTTCGTGCTCCTCGAGTCATTCGACGGTGCGGATCTCGATCGCCTGCATGGCGTGCTGCTCGCGCGCGACCTCGACCAGGCCGGCAGCGGCCGGCTGCTCTTCGGCATCAACACGCGCAACCTGCGAACGCTGGCGGTCGAACCGGGCCGGCTGGAAACCCTGGCCCCGGCCCTGCCCGATGGCCCCGCGGTTGCCGAAAGCGGCCTCCGCACCGCGGCGGATGCCGCTGCCGTCGCCGCCTGTGGCTATACGCTTGCACTGGTCGGCACCGCGCTCATGCGGAGTGACGATCCGGCCGCGCTGATCGCCGCGATGAAACGGGCCGGCACGGAGGCCCTGCCGGCATGAGCCTCGTCATCAAGATTTGCGGCCTTGCATGCGCGGCCGACGTCGCCGCCGCGGTGCGGGCGGGCGCGGACGCGGTCGGCTTCGTGTTTGCCGACTCGCCGCGGCGGGTCACGCCCCGCGCTGCAGCGGCAGCAGCGCAAAGCGTGCCGGAGGCGGTCACGAAAGTCGCCGTCATGCGGCACCCGACGAATGCCGAGTGGCAGCGCGTACTCCGGCACTTTTCACCCGATGCGCTGCAGGCCGATGCCGCGGACTTCGACGACCTCGACCTGCCGGCGAACGTCGTTCCCTGGCCGGTGTACCGGGAAGGCGGCATCGAGCCGGAAGGCGCGATGGCAGGCACCTGGCTGTACGAGGGACCCTCGAGCGGCGTCGGCAGGACCGTTGACTGGCGGCGCGCCGCTGAGCTCGCGCGCCGCGGCCACATGTTGCTGGCCGGCGGACTCACGCCGGCCAATGTCGGCCGCGCAATAGCCGCGGTGCGTCCGTGGGGGGTGGACGTGTCGAGCGGTGTGGAGACGGCACCCGGCCACAAGGATCGTTCACTCATTGATTCGTTCATAGCGGCGGCAAGAGCCGCGGAGATCTCCGTATGAAATCGAGCCTGCAGCCGAAGGAGCGCGATGCGCTGCTTGCCGCCTGCGTCGCCGGAACCCTGCCGGATGCGCGCGGCCGGTTCGGCCCGTTCGGCGGCCGTTACGTGCCGGAAACCCTGGTGCCGGCATTCGAGCGGCTCGAAGAAGGCGTCCACCGGTATCTGCACGATGAAGCGTTCCAGGCGGAGTTTCGCCGCGAATTGCGCGAGTGGGTCGGCCGGCCGACGGCGCTGACGCATGCCCCGCGGCTGTCGGCGCGCTGGGGCGCGGACGTGTGGCTGAAGCGCGAGGATCTCGCGCACACCGGCGCGCACAAGATCAACAATGCGATCGGCCAGGCCTTGCTCGCCAGGCGCCTCGGGGCGAAGCGCGTGATCGCCGAGACCGGTGCCGGGCAGCACGGGGTTGCGGCGGCGGCTGCCTGTGCCCGGGTCGGCCTGCCATGCACCGTTTACATGGGCGCCGTCGACCTCATCCGGCAGGCGCCGAACGTGGACCGCATGCGCCGGCTCGGCGCGGAGGTCGTTGCCGTCGAGGCAGGCGACAAGACGCTGCGCGCCGCGATCGACGAGGCGCTCCGCGCGTGGGTGACCGATCCCGACGGCATCTATTACATCCTCGGCTCCGCGGTCGGCGCGCACCCCTATCCCTACCTGGTACGGGAACTGCAGTCGGTCATCGGCATGGAGGCGCGGCAGCAGATGCAGACGCAGGCCGGCGGACTCCCCGATGCGGCGTTCGCCTGCGTCGGCGGCGGCTCGAATGCGATCGGGCTGTTCTATCCGCTGCTCGCGGACGACATCGAGCTCATCGGGGTCGAGGCGGGCGGTATCGGCAACGGGCTCGGGCAGAACGCGGCCACGCTCGCCACGGGCACGCCGGGCGTCCTGCAGGGAACCTATACGGTCATCCTGCAAAATGCTGACGGCCAGGTGCAGGAAACACATTCCATCTCCGCCGGCCTCGACTACTCCGGCGTCGGCCCCGAGCACGCCCTGTTGCAGGCCATCGGCCGCGTCCGGTACTGCTCCGCCACGGACGACGAAGCACTTGCCGCGCTCGAGGAGCTCTGTGAGCTGGAAGGCATTCTGACGGCGCTGGAGACGGCACATGCCTATGCGGCAGCGCGACGCTGGGCCATGGACAAGCCGGGCAGCAGGATCCTGATCGGCAATTCCGGCCGCGGCGACAAGGACATGCCGACCCTGACGAAGTATCCCGCACGGAGGCATCAACGTGCAGCCGCATGAGCGCGTGACGGCCGCAATCCGCGCGGCGAACGGCGCCGGCCGGCCCGCACTCGTGCCCTTCATCACGCCGGGCTACCCCGAGCTCGCAAGCTTCGTCGCGACGCTCGTCGAGGTGGCATCCGTCGGCGACGTCGTCGAGCTCGGCATCCCGTTCTCCGATCCGATGGCCGACGGCATGACGATACAGCGATCGAGTTTCGAGGCGCTGAAAAACGGCGTGAGCCTCAAATGGATATTCGACGAGCTCGATGCATCCGGCGGCATCGGCACGCCGCTCGTCATGATGTCCTACCTCAATCCGCTGCTCGCGTTCGGCTACGACGCGCTCGCGGAGCGCGCCCTGGCAGCCGGGGTCTGTGCATTCATCGTGCCGGACCTGCCCCTGGAGGAAAGCGGCGAGCTGCGCCTCGCGCTCGAGAAGCGCGGGCTCGGGCTGGTGCAGCTGGTCACGCCGGCGACACCGGACCAAAGGCTCGAGAAGCTCTGCGCCGCATCGCGCGGCTTCGTGTATGCCGTGACGATCACCGGCATCACCGGCGGTGACGCCGGTTTGCCGGACAGTCTCGCGAACTATCTCGACAAGGTGTCCGGCATGTCGGCGCTGCCCGTCTGCGCCGGCTTCGGTATCCGCAGCGCGGCGGACGTCGCGAATGTCGGCCGGCACGCCGCCGGCGCGATCGTCGGTTCCGCCCTTGTCGAAGTCCTGGAAAAAGGCGACAGTCCCTCGGACTACCTGAAACGCCTGCTGGCCCGATGAAAAAACTGACGTCCGCACCGACCATCGTCACCATCCATCATTACAGGAATCTACTCGCCGCCGAAGGCATACCGAGCGTCATCCGGAATGACCATCTGGTTTCCATACTCGGCGAAATGCCGTTTACGGAGACCTGGCCGCAACTCTGGGTGGTGCACGACCTGCACTACGACCGTGCGGAACAGCTCATCAGCGACGCGGCGTCCGAGGAAAGTCCCGCAGACGACTGGCGCTGCCCGCAGTGCGGGGAGACGAACGAGGGGCAGTTCGCCGCCTGCTGGCAGTGCGGACACCGCGTGTAGGAGGGGGCAATGCCCGCTCCAACGGCGGCGGCGGCTAGGGCATGCCGCGGGCGAGGAGGCGGGTGCCGGCGATTTCGCTGCGCAACACCGCGGCGATTTTCTCCGGCTGCATCGGCCGGCTGATCAGGTAGCCCTGGGCGAGGTCGCAGCGGCATTCTTTCAGGAATTCGAGCTGCGACAGCGTCTCGACACCCTCGGCCGCTACCTCGATATCGAGCCCGCGCGCCATGGCGATCGCGGCGCGCACGATACGCTGGTGGCTGCCGTTGTCGGCAATGTCGATGATCAGCGACTGGTCGAGCACGAAGCTGTCGATGAAGCCGTTGTCCAGCGATTCGAAGGAAACGTCGCCGATGCCGAAATGATCCAGTGACAGGCGCACGCCGAGCTTGCGCAGCCCTTTGAGCGTTTCGATCTCGACGCTGCGCTTGCGTACCACGTCGCCGTCGCCGATCTCGAGTTCCACGCAGCCCGGATCCAGCGAGTTGTTGGCGAGCGCATTGGCGACGCAGTCGATCAGGCGCGTATGCAAGAGCTGCTGCGGTGAGACGTTCACGGCGATCGACAGGTCCGGCAGTTCGAACCGGCGCTGCCAGTCGGCCAGCTGCCGGCATGCGTGTTCGATGACCCAGTCGCCGGCCGAATGGATGAGGCCGCTCGATTCGAGGATCGGCAGGAAACGTGCCGGCGCCAGCAGGCCGAAGCGTGGATGCTGCCAGCGCAGCAGCGCCTCCAGCCCGATGAGGCGCCCGGAGGCGAGGTCTATGCGCGGCTGGTAATGCAGCGCGAACTCGTTTCGCACCAGCGCATGCCGAAGGCCGATTTCGAGCTCTTCACGCTGCGCCAGCTTGTTGTTGAGCGTGTTCGAGTAGTACTGGAAACGCCCGCCGCCACGCTTCTTCGCCTCGTTCATCGCAATTTCCGCGGCCTTGACGAGACGTTCGGGCTCGGTCTCCGATTCGGGACAGAGCGCAATGCCGATGCTCGGCGTCGCGAAGACCTCGCTCGAGCCCGGTGTGTATTTTTCCGATAGCACGAGCAAGAGCTTCTGGGCGGCGGCCGCGGCATTGGCCACCTCGCCGAAGTCCTCGAGGCAGACGACGAAACCATCACCGCCCCACCGTGCCGGATAATCGCCGATGCGCAGGTTCTGCCGCAGCCGCTCCGCGAGTTCGAGGAGTACCGCATCGCCCGCGTCGTGACCCAGCGCGTCGTTCACTGACTTGAAGCGGTCGAGATCGATGAACAGGACGGCAAGGGAGTGCTTCTTGCGCTGGCTTCGCCCGACAGCACGGGCCAGGTGCTCGAGGAATGCACCGCGATTCGGCAAGCCCGTCAATTCGTCGTAATGCACGCGGCGCTGCAGCTCGACGGTCTGCCGCGTCGACTCGGTCGTATCCCGGAAGGTCACGACGCCGCCGACCAGTTCGCCGCAGGCATTGTAGAGTCCCTGGCCGTTCACGCTGAGCCATGTGTCCGGCTGCCCTGGCGCGCGCCAGATGCCCGTGTGGCCGGCGAACTTCTCACCGCGGCGCGCACGCACGAGCGGCAGCAAGCTCGAATTGATGAGACTCCGGCCCGACGCGTCGAGGCAGCAAAACGCCTGCTCCCAGGTGCCGTCCGGCTGCCAGCGCGGTCCCACGCCGAGTATGGAGCGGGCGGCGGGATTTACGTCCAGGATATGACCCTCGCGATCGACGACGATAACGCCGTCATTGATGTCACGCAGGATGGACAGGACCGAGCCATCCGCCGCAGACAGCCGGCGCTGCAGGTCGAAGCGCTGTACGGCGCGATCGAAGATCGCCTCCTGGGAGACGCCGTTGATTCTGTCGACGCAGAGGTACGCCTGTGCGCCCGCATTGCGGGCGGCGATACCGCGTTGCTCGGCGCTCCGTTCGGTCAGCACGACGACGGGAAAGTGCCGCAGCTTATGTAATACCGCGCCGAGCGGTTCGTGGTTGGAGCCGGCCTCGAACAGCACGAGATCGATCGCCGACGGCGTGTTGGCCGGCACATCCAGCGCGCCGTGCCTCATCAGCATCGTGCAACAGGGCAGGGATTCGAGTTCTGACAGGTATGCGGAAGCGAAACTGCTGCGGCCGAGAAATAGGATTGAGTGCCCCGCCATAGAGTGTTCTTTTTGGTTTTCGTTTTCCCCAGAGGTGGCCGGTGTCCACACGGGCCGGGCGAATGATAGCGCAATTTGCCAACGCTGACAGGCGTCCAGGCGGTCCGCCGGCGCCAGGATTCAAACCGCGCGCCGCCGCACGGCATCCAACAGCCAGTAACGGGAGATACTTGTCGAAATGGCCGCGCTTCTTAGGGTTGCAGGCAGCGACTATAGTCCGGACATGGAATTGGCAAGAAAACCGACGGCTGACGAGGAGTCGGCCTGGATCCGGAAAGCGCAGCGGGCGGACATGCGTGCGTTCGAGGCGCTGTACCGCATGCACGTCGATCGTGTCTACGGATTGTGCCTGCGCATGACCGGCAACCAGAGCGAGGCGGAGGACTGTGCACAGGAAGCGTTCATCCAGGCCTGGAACCAGCTCGACCGCTTTCGCGGCGACAGTGCATTCGGCACCTGGCTGCACCGCATCGCGGTCAACGCGGTTCTCGGCCGGATGCGCAAGTCCCGGCGCGAGCAGGACCGGATCCAGGCGGCGCAGGACGTGATGCCCTCGCTGGCTTCCGTCGCGGATACCGGCGAACTCAGGGACCTGGCGGCGGCCGTGGATCGTTTACCCGAAGGAGCGCGCCACGCCTTCGTATTGAGCGGCATATACGGTTACAGCCACGAGGAAACGAGCGAGATGCTCGGCGTCGCGGTGGGTACGAGTAAGGCACAATTGCACAGGGCGCGGCGCCTGCTGGCGCAGCAGCTCGAGCAGGAAGGGTACCAGGCATGACGACACAGACAGATGACGAACTGATGGCCAGGGGAGCACGGCTCGCACAGGAGATTGCCCCGGAGCGCGACCTGTGGCCGGAAATCGAGGCAGCCATCAGCCGGCCGGCGCGGCGGTGGACGCCGTACTTTGCCCAGGCTGCGGCAGTGCTGCTGTTGATCGCCGGCTCCTCGTTCGTGACCTACACGTTCATGGGCAAGGAGACGGTGGTGGTCGAGCGTCCGGTCGACGGCGGTCTCGTGCTGGAGGAGGCCTCGTTCGGCGGCCAGTACGAACTGGCTGACGGCTACAAGCTGGCGCGCACGAAGCTCGAAACTCAGATGCAGCATGAAGTGGAAAAGCTGTCGCCCGAAACGCGCGCGGGTGTCGAACAGAATCTTGCGGTGATTCGCGACGCCATTGCCGAGATCAACGCAGCGCTCGAACAGGAGCCTGGCAACGCGCTCCTGCAGGACCTTTTGATGAAAACCTATCGTGAAGAGCTTGCGGTAATGCGCAAGGTCGGCGGGCTGACGCAGGACGTCATGTCACGGAACGACATTTGAGATTCGCGCCGCCCGGGGTACGGACGGCGGATACATAGTGAGACAAGGCATGAAGAAGTTCGCAGCTATCGCAGTGCTCGTGCTGCTCGGTGGTGAAGCCGCGGCCGTCGAGGTCGACAAGAGGCTCGACGCCGAGCCGAACAGCCGAATCAGCGTATCGATCATCTCCGGTTCGATCGAAGTTGAAGGTTGGGATCGTAACGAGGTACACGTCACCGGCACGCACGAAGAGGACGTCGAGGAATTCATTTTCGAGCGCGACGGACGGGAAGTCACGATCAAGGTCAAGGCGCCGGAACGGAGCTGGGGCCAGAAGGACATTTCCGCGTATCTCGTCATCCGCGTTCCCGAGGCAAGCTCTCTCGACATCGGGGTCGTGAGTTCCGATATTGACGTCACCGGCGTGCGTGGTGAGCAGGAACTCCAGTCCGTGAGCGGCGACATCGTGACCCAGGGTTACGACGGCGCGGTCAGCGCGGGCACCGTCAGCGGCGATGTCGAGGTGGCGGGTGCGAACGAATCGGCGAGCGGCGAATGGGACCTGTCCTCCGTCTCCGGCGACGTTACGGCCACCGACCTTTCCGGCGAACTCGAAGCGGAAGTCGTGAGCGGCGAGATCGAGATCGCGGGCGGCTCGTTCACACGCGTGAGTGCCGAGACCGTGAGCGGCGACATCGGCTTTTCGGGCAGCCTGCCGGGTGACGGCAGAATGGACATGGAATCGGTGAACGGCGGTATCGACATCGAATTCCTGGGCGAGGTCTCGGCGCGTTTCGACATCGAGACCTTCAATGGCCGGATCAGGAACTGCTTCGGCCCGAAAGCGGAACGCACCAGCAAGTACGCGCCCGGACTCGAGCTCAGCTTCACCGAAGGCTCGGGCGAGGGCCGCGTGTCGGTCTCCACCCTGAACGGCAGCCTGGACATCTGCAAGAAATAGAGATGAGCCCGCCCGCTGCGCTGAAGCCCGGAGCATGGCAGCCGGGCTCCAGACCTGTTCGACCGAATGGCTCACTCGCCTTCGGCTCGCTGCGCTTTATTTCGGTCGAACAGGCCTCCTCGCCCGGCTGCCTGACAGTCCGGCGCGCGGCCGTCGAAGAGTCCGCCTTGTGCTGAAGCGGAGTCCCGGCTCCACGGACTGTCCGGGCGGGCGCGTCGGGCGTTGTCTGAGGGAAGTAAAGCGGAGGCGAGCGCAGCGAGCCGAGCCATGACCGAGGACAATGCCCGATGGGCCCGCCCTGTGCCAAAGCTTCGGCGCACGGCAGCCGGGCTCCAGACCTGTTCGACCGAATGGCTCACTCGCCTTCGGCTCGCTCCGCTTTATTTCGGTCGAACAGGCCTCCTCGCCCGGCTACCCGGATAGTCCGGGCGTCGTCGAAGAATCCGTATGTGCTGAAGCGATGGGCCCGCCATGCGCTGAAGCCCGGATCGTGCGGCGGCTGTGCTCGCCGGGCCCATGCGCAGGCGCGATTTGATACGCTAGGCAGCCCGGAAACCGGATCGATTCATGGGCCGCGTCCTCAAGCTCCTGCTCATTTTCATTGCCTCGCTGCTCGTGCTCGGCGTGGCGGCCGTGCTGGTCTTCTCGCTCCTGTTCGATCCGAACGACTACCGGGACCGGATTGCACAGGCCGTCGAGGCCGAAACGGGCCGCGAATTCGTCATCGAGGGCGAACTCGGGCTCTCCCTGTTTCCCTGGCTTGCGGTCGATGTCGGCCGCACCGAGCTCGGCAACGCCGAGGGTTTCGGGCCCGAGCCATTCGCGACTTTCGATTCGGCCGAACTCAGCGTGCGCCTGCTGCCGATGCTGCTCGGCCGCGAGTTCGAGGTCGGCAAGGCGCGGCTCGAAGGCCTGCACCTCAATCTCGCGGTGGACGCAACCGGCCGGAGCAACTGGCAGGATCTGCTCGACCGGCAGGCTGCAGCGGACGAGGTCGACGTGACGGATGACGAGGCCGCGACACCGGCTTCGCTCGATATCGGCAGCATCGAAGTCGTGAATGCCAATCTCACGTATGCCGATGCGCAGGCCGGAACGACCTACCACCTGCGTGAGCTCAACGCCGCGAGCGGCGCGATCCGGCCGGGCGATCCGGTTTCCTTCGACGCCGGTTTCGAGTTCGCGACGGAACCGGACGGCATGGCGGGCACGGTCTCCATCCGGGCGACTCTCGACCAGGACGAGCAAACGCTGGCCCTGTCGGACCTCGCGCTCGACGGCCAGCTGGGCGGCGACATGCCGCTCGATTTTTCACTGGCCGCACCGGCGATCAGCATCGATACCGCGCAAAGCCGCGTGAACCCCGGCGAGCTCCGCTTCCAGGCATTCGACGTGAACGGCACCGCCACCGTGGAGCCGTTCAGCTACGACGGCGAGATCACGCCGTCGGCGGCGCTGCACATCGATGCGTTCTCGCCGAGAAGCCTGATGCAGGCGCTCGATATCGAGGCGCCGGCCACGGCGGATCCCGCGGCGCTCGGCAGGCTCGTCCTCGACGCACGCGTGGCCGTGGGCAGCGAGACGATCACGCTGAACGAACTCGACATGACGCTCGATGACACGCACTTCACCGGCGAACTGTCCGTACCGATGGACCCGGCGGGCCGCATCCAGCTGAGCCTTGCCGCCGATGCGATCAATGCCGACCGCTACATGGCGCCGGCCGATGAAGCGGCGGCGGGGGCGGACGCGGGCGACGAGCCGCCGCTCGAGATTCCCGTGGCGCTCATCCGCGAAATCAACGCGAGCGGCGTGCTGGCCATCGGCGAGGTTCTCCTCGGCGGCATGGCCTTCACCGACGTCGAACTCGGCGTGAACAGCGCGGACGGCAAATTGCGCATTCACCCGTTCACGGCGGCGTTCTTCGACGGCCGCTACGAGGGTGATATCCGGATCGATGCCACCGGCGACGTGGCGAGCCTGACGGCGAACGAAAAGATCCGCGACGTGAGCCTCGCCCCGCTGGCGCTCGCCGCCTTCGAGCAGGACAACATCACCGGACTCGTCAACGGCAGCTTCGAGCTCCGCGGCGACGGCAACGACATGAGCGAGATCCAGAAGACGCTCGACGGCAAGCTCGCATTCACCCTCGCAGACGGCGCCTACGAAGGCGTCGACGTCTGGTACCAGCTGCGCCGCGCCCGCGCGCTGCTGAAAAAGGAGACGCCGCCCGAGCCCAGCCTGCCGCCGCGGACGCCTTTCAGCGAGGTGTCGGCGACCGGTACCCTGACGGACGGCGTGATGCGCAACGACGATTTCGTCGCCGACCTCCCGTTCATGCGGCTCGCGGGCAAAGGTACCGTGAATCTCGTCTCCGGCGAGATCGACTACGCACTGAGCGGGCAGGTGTTCGACCGTCCGGAAGGCGTCGGCGCGACCGCCGCCGGGGAGATCGGGGAACTCGCAAACGCGGTCATTCCGCTCAAGATCAGCGGCACGCTCGTCGAGCCGAAGATCGGCGTCGACATCGCCGACGCGGCGAAGCAACGCGTGCAGGACGAATTGCGCAAGCGCCTGCTCGAGGAACTCACGGACGACGAGGAGCCGCCGGCCGAGGGCGAGACACCGGAAGAGAAGGATCCGGAGGACGCCGTGAAAGACCAGCTCAAGGACCGGCTGAAGGACCTGCTCGACCGATGACGCGCCTGGTGCCGGTCGCGCTGGCCGCACTGTTGCTGCAGGCGGCTCACGCGGCCGAATTGCGCGACCTCGTGGTCGGCTATGACGGCGACGTCTATACGGTCAATTCGGTCGTGTGGTTCGACGCGCCGCCGCACGCCGTCTACGAGGTGTTTGCCGACTGGGACCTGTCTCCGCAGTTTTCGAGCGCGATCGTCGAGGCAGGAAACATCGCCGCCGATCAGAACGGCCGGCGTGGCTACTTTGTAACGAACCGGGGTTGTTTCCTGTTCTACTGCCGGTCGGTCGAACGGCGCGGTACGGTCGAGGCGACGCCGGTCACCGAGTTGACCGCGAGCGCCGACCCGGCGGTCAGCGATTTCGACCTGAGCGAAGAGCGCTGGATCTTCGAGAGCGAGGACGATGGCACCCGGGTGAGCTACTCGCTGCGCATGACGCCATCGTTCTGGGTCCCGCCGCTCATCGGCCCCTACGTCATCAAGCGCAAGCTGCGCGAGGACGGCGGCGAGGCGCTGGAGCGGATCGAAGCCATCGCGCAGGCGCGGGCGGCCGGCGATGGCTGACTTTGCCGCGCGCCTCCTGGCCTGGTTCGACGAGCACGGCCGGAAAGACCTGCCCTGGCAGGTGCAGGATCCCTACCGTGTGTGGGTGTCGGAGATCATGCTGCAGCAGACACAGGTCGCGACCGTCATTCCCTACTACACGCGTTTCATCGCCCGTTTCCCGGTGCTCGCCGCGCTTGCCGATGCGCCGGTGGACGAGGTGCTGGCACTGTGGTCGGGGCTCGGCTACTACGCCCGCGCCCGGAACCTGCACCGCGCCGCCCGGCTCATTCGCGACGCGCACGGCGGCGAGTTCCCGCGCGACATCGACGCCGTCCGCCGCCTGCCGGGCGTAGGGCGCTCGACGGCGGCCGCGATCCTGGCGCAGGCATTCGGCGAACGGCATGCGATCCTTGACGGAAACGCAAGGCGGGTGCTGGCGCGATACGAGGCGATCGGCGGCTGGCCGGGCCGGGTCGCGGTGGCGTCCGAGCTCTGGAGCGCCGCGGAACGCTACACGCCGGCCACCCGTGTCGCGGATTACACCCAGGCGATCATGGATCTCGGCGCCACGCTGTGCACCCGCAGCAAGCCGCGCTGCCTGTCCTGCCCCGTGGCCGGCGGATGCATCGCGCACGGGCAGGGCAATGAGACCGCGTACCCCGGGCGAAAGACCCGCGAAAAACAAGCCACTCCGCGCAACGACCATGGTGCTGGCTCTTGCCGGCGGCGCCGTGTATCTCGAACGGCGGCCGGAGGCCGGCATCTGGGGCGGCCTGTGGAGCCTGCCCGAGACCGGCGGGCTCCGCGCCGATGCATGGTGCGCCGAGCGCATGCACGCGCCCGTGCGGGCCATGCACTGCTGGCCGGTGCTGCGGCACGGGTTCAGCCACTATGACCTCGATATCTCCCCAGTCGTCGTGGAGTTCGACCGCGCGGTGGCGGCGGTTGCGGATACCGGCGACGCGGTCTGGTATCGTCTGGACGACGCACCGCCGGGCGGCATCGCCGCGCCGGTTCGAAAACTCCTGGACGGCTTGAGGGACATGGCACATGGCGCGGACGGTTGAATGCGTAGTACTCGGGACGGAAGCCGAAGGGCTCGACTACGCGCCGTACCCCGGGGAACTCGGCAGACGCATCTACGAGAATGTGTCGAAGCAGGCATGGCAGCGCTGGCTGGCGCATCAAACCATGCTGATCAACGAAAACCGGCTGTCGGCGATCGAGCCGGAGGCGCGCCGGTTTCTCGAGAGAGAGATGGAAAAGTTCTTCTTCGGCGAAGGCTCGTCGGCGCCGAAGGGATACGTCCCCCCGACCGGCTGACGGAGCGCAGCTTCGTGCGCGGCGATGGCCGCGCTTACGACGGGATTTCGACGGCGGTGCCGGTCACCGCGACGCCACCTTGCTCCGGCACGCGGACGTGCAGCCGGCTCGGCCGGCCCATGACCTCGCCCTGGCGGATGAGGAACTCGAACGGCGCATTGCGTATCCCCGCGTCCCGAAGATATCCGCCGAGCGCCGCCGCGGCCGCACCGGTGGCGGCGTCCTCGACCACGCCGCCGACCGGAAAGGGATTGCGCGAATGGACCAGGTCGTCACCCTCCGCATGGATGAGCTGCAGCGTCGTCATGCCGTGCCCGTGCATCAGGCGCTTGAGTGCCTCGAAATCGTAGTCGAGACGATCCAGGCGTTGCTTCGTTCTCGCGGCAAGCACTAAGTGCCACGCACCGGCGTAGGCGATCGCCGGCGGGATGCGGCTGTCGAGCTCGTGCACGTCCCAATGTAGTGTGTCGAGCACGGCGAGCAGCAGCGAGTTGCTCGCGGGCTCGAATTTCGTCGGCACCGATGTGAGTGTGGCGCGGAGCTGGTCGCCGACTTCGACCACATCGAGAGCGATGCTCCCCACCGCCGAATCCAGCCGGTAGGTGCCGGGACCGCTCTGCCGTCCGAGCAGTACGCCGGTGGCGATCGTCGCGTGTCCGCAGAACGGAACTTCGGCGAGCGGACTGAAGTAGCGGATGCTCCGCTCGAAGCCTGAGCGCGGCGCGACGAACGCAGTCTCGGAGTAGCCGACCTCGGCCGCGATGCGCTGCATCACTGCCGCCCCGGGGAGGGCATCGTCCACCCAGACGCCGGCCGGGTTGCCGCCAGAGGGATCGTCGCTGAACGCAGAGAGACGCGCGAGGCGTGCGTCGTCGGTCATGAAAGAACTCTCCCGTTCACTCACAAGCTCCTGGCGCGCCGCGAAAACCGAATTACCTACGGGCGCACCAGGAACTGGACGCTGAACAGGCGCTGTTCATCCATCCACACGTGTTCGACCTCGAAACCGGCCTCGCGCGCCATCGTGGCGAAACCTTTCGGGGTGTATTTGTGCGAATACTCGGTGAGGATGCCTTCGCCCTTCGCGATATTGAGGACGTGGCCGCCAATGGTGACTTCCTGCCTGCGCCGGCTGACGAGACAGATGACGACGCGACCGGCGGCCGGGTCGTAGCGCGCCTGGTGTACGAAGGCGTCGAGGTTGAAGTCCGCGCCGTAATCGTGGTTCATGCGGCGCAGCATGTTGAGGTTGAACTCGGCCGTCACCCCCGCGCTGTCGTTGTAAGCGGCCTCGATGATTGCCGGGTCCTTCTGCAGGTCGACGCCGATCAGCAGCGCACCGCCGGCGCCGGCTTCGAGGTACATGACCTTGAGGAGTTCGAGCGCCTCGGCACGTTCGAGATTGCCGATCGTCGAGCCCGGAAAGTACACGAGGTTCCGCCGTGGCATGACGCGCGGCGACGGCAGGCCGAAGGGCTTGGTGAAATCGGCGACGACCGGCAGCACTTCGAGATGCGGGAACTCGGCACGCACCCTGGCCGCGGACTCGAGCAGGTGTCCCTCGGAAATATCCACCGGCACGTACACCGCGAGTTCGTGGAGGTGCTGCAGGAGTATGCGGGTCTTCAGGCTGGAACCGCTGCCGAACTCGATCAGGCTGGCCTCGGGCCCGACCAGGTCCGCGATCTCGCCGATACTGTCCTGCATGATCGCGACTTCCGTCGTCGTGAGGTAATACTCCGGCAGGCGCGTGATTTCATCGAAGAGCTGCGAGCCGCGCTCGTCGTAGAAGTACTTGGGAGAAATTCGCTTCGGCGACTTGCTGAGGCCCGCGAGTATCTCTGCGAGGTCAGCGGCCGCGTTCAAGCAGCGCCATCCTTTGCGAGGCGAAAGCCCGTGAACTGCCAGCGCGCATCCGGGTAGAAGAAACTGCGATAGGTGAGGCGCAGATGATCCGCCGGGCTGACGCAGGAGCCGCCGCGGACGGTGAACTGGCTGCACATGAACTTGCCGTTGTACTCGCCGAGCGATCCCGCAAGCGGCCGGAAGCCGGGATACGCCGTGTACGCCGACGAGGTCCACTCCCATACGTCCCCGAAATACTGGCGGCCGTCGCCGGCCACCGGGTGCAGGAAACCGGTATCGAGAAAGTTGCCCGCCACGGCTTCGTTCGCCGCGGCGTGCTCCCACTCGAACTCGGTCGGCAGGCGGGCGCCGGCCCAGCGCGCGAACGCATCGGCCTCGTAGTAGCTGACGTGCACGACGGGCGCGTGCGCGTCGATGGCGCGCCGGCCGCCGAGCGTGAATTCGGTCTCGTGTGCGTCGTCCCAGTACAGGGGACCACCCCAGCCGCGCCCCGTGACGGCGGTCCAGCCGTCCGAAAGCCAGAGCGATGGCTTCCGGTAAGCGCCGTCTTCGATGAATTCCCGGAATTCGCCGTTGGTCACGAGGCGGTTCGCGATGCGGTGATCGGCGAGCAGGGCGTCGTGACGCGGCGTTTCATTGTCGAAGCAAAAACCGTCGCCGCTCGCACCGATGCGGACGATACCGGCGTTGCCGCTCGTGTAGTCGAGACGGCCCGCAGCGACCGGCGCCGGTACCGGCAGGTCAGGCATCACGGCGGGCTGCACCGGGTTGACCGAGAATACATGCTTGATATCGGTGAGCAGCAACTCCTGGTGTTGCTGCTCGTGATTGAGGCCCAGCGTCACGAGCGATGCGATGCGTTCGCCGTCCGTCCGGATGAGTTTCAGCATGTGTTCGTCGACATGCGTGCGATACGCCAGGACTTCGGCGAACGTCGGCCGGGTCAGGAATCCGCGTTCGGGCCGGCGGTGCATCGTGCCGGCCGTGTAGTAATAGGAATTGAAGAGATAGTCGAAGGCCTCGTCGTACGGGACATAGTCCGCCTGGTACGCGGCGAGTATGAAGCGTTCGAAAAACCAGCTCGTGTGCGCGAGATGCCACTTCGTCGGGCTGACGTCGGGCATGGTCTGCACGACCGTGTCCTCGACTTCGAGAGTTTCGGTGAGCGTGACGCTCAAGGTCCTGACGCGTGAATAACGCGATGCCAGCGTGTCGGCGGCGGGGCCTTTAAAGAATTCCGCTCTCGTTGCCATGGTCGTGCCCTGAAGCGCATCGGGGCCGTTCACCGTACCGCATTTGTATAACGGCCACCACCATCAACAATCTTGTAAAAATTACCATGCCGGCCGCCGTTGGAGCGGGCGCTGCCCGCGACCGGGACGCGGTTCAATTCCGCTACGAACCGTTCGCGGCTGACAGCCGCTCCAACGCGGGCCGACGGCCGCGTTACGGCTCCTACGGCCGCAACGGCAGCTCGGTCTTCTTCTGCACCGTGCGGATCGCGACGCTGGAGTTGACGCGCGCGACGCCGGGCAGGCGCGTCAGCGCGTCCTTGTGCAGGCGTTCGAAATCGGCCATGTCGGCTACCGCGACGCGCAGCAGGTAGTCGAACTCGCCGGTCATGAGGTAACACTCCATCACCTCGGGGATGTCGCGAACGGCTTCCTCGAAGCGTGCGAGTTCGCTGTCTGCCTCGCGCTGCAGGCCGATGTTGACGAACACGTTGCCGGGCAATCCGACCTTCGACTGTGACAGCAGGGCGACGTAGCGGTCGATATGCCCGGACTCCTCCAGCGCTCGAACCCGCCGCAGGCACGCGGATTCGGACAGGTTCACGGACTGGGCGAGCTGCACGTTACTGACCCGCCCGTCCCGTTGCAGCGCGATCAGGATGGCACGGTCGAAACGGTCCAGTGGCATGGCGGAATCCGTCGCTTGATATCGGTCAAGCGGCAGAATCTGCCACAAATAGCGGCAACTGTCATCGATTTCGCAATTAAATGGCCTTGGGGCGGGCGTATCATGATGTCGCTGCTCGCACATTGCCACCGAAAAACAACCGCGGCCGTCGGCCGCTCCAACAGTCGAGGCGCGAGGCCCGCTCCAACGCAGTCGCGGCAAGAGGCCGCTCCAGGGGGAATACGAATGAAAATCGGCGTGCCGAAGGAAATAAAGACACTCGAGTTTCGAGTGGGGATGACGCCCTCGGGCGTGCGCGAACTCACGAGCGACGGGCACGAGGTGTTTGTCCAGTCGCAGGCAGGCGCCGGCATCGGCGTGAGCAATGCCGACTACGTCGCCGCCGGCGCGACGGTTCTGGACAGCGCGGCGGAGGTGTTCGCGCGGGCCGACATGATCGTCAAGGTCAAGGAGCCCCAGCTTGACGAGTGCGCAATGCTCCGTGCCGACCACTTGCTGTTCACGTACCTGCATCTTGCTGCCGACCCGAAACAGACCGAAGCGCTCGTCCGCTCCGGCACGACTGCGATCGCTTATGAAACCGTGACGGCGAAGGACGGCTCGCTGCCCCTCCTCACGCCGATGTCCGAGGTGGCCGGTCGGCTGTCGATCCAGGCCGGCGCATTCGCACTGCAAAAAGCGAACGGGGGCCGCGGCATACTGCTCGGTGGCGTACCGGGCGTACGGCCCGCCAAAGTCCTGGTGATCGGCGGCGGCGTGGCCGGCGCGAACGCGGCGGACATGGCGGTCGGCATGGGTGCGGCCGTGACCATCCTCGATCGTTCCTTGCCGCGCCTGCGACACCTCGACGACATCTGGGGCGGCCGGGTACGGACCGTCTATTCGACCCGCGACATCATCGACGAGCTTACGGCCGAGTCGGATCTCGTCATCGGTGCCGTCCTGATCGCTGGCGCGGCCGCGCCGAAGCTCGTCACGCGACAGAACGTGAAGGACATGAACGCGGGCGCCGTGATGGTCGACATTTCAATCGACCAGGGCGGCTGCTTCGAGACGAGCCGGCCGACGACGCACGCCGAACCGACCTATGTCGTCGACGATGTGGTGCATTACTGCGTCACGAACATGCCCGGCGCCGTGCCGCGCACGAGCACGTTCGCCCTGACCAATGCGACGCTGCCGTTCGTAAAAGCACTGGCGAAGCTGGGCTGGCGCGAGGCACTGGCACGCGACCCGCATCTTGCCAACGGTCTCAATGTGCACGCGGGCCACATCAACCACGAGGCAGTGGCGCGGGATCTCGGCTACGAGTACCGCTCCGCGGAGGATGTACTCAAAGCGGCTTAATACGTTCGCAACGAAGTTACTGCAGAATTGTCATACCCCTTGCAGCCTGACCCCCGTTCCCCCCAACAGGTTAGGCTTTTTGAGGCCGGGCACCCGCCCGGCCTTTTTTTTGGTTGGAGCGGCTGCCAGCCGCGAATAAGACAGGGACAGAATTACGCACGTCGCAGTCGCGGCTGGCAGCCGCTCCAACGGCTACGTCGGTTTCCGGCAGTCGGCGGCGAGCAGGAGTTCCGAGAGCGCGTTGAATTCGCGGGCGTCGTGGCCGGTCAGGTCCAGGACCTTCTGCAGGCGGGCGTACACGGTATTGGCGTGCACGCGCAATGCTTTTGCGGCGCGCAACACGTTCATGTCGGCGTCGGCATAGCCTCGCAACGTCGCGATCAACGCGCCGCCTGCTTTGCGGTCGGCGGCGAGCAGCACGTCGACCCAGCCGGGCAGCGACGACTGCAGACCCTCCCGTGCCTGGCGCAGCATCATCTGCCGCACCGGGATCTCCGAATAGCGCACGACGCGACGGGCCACATGCGCGAAATCGAGCGCGACCTGGGCCTCGGCATAAGCCTTCGGAATATGCGAGGTCGAGGGCACGTCGGCGCTCATGCCGATGACGACCGAGGGGCCGAGTTTCAACAACGCCGGGTACACGCGGTCCGCGAGGCGCGTTTGCGGCGCGGTCCAGCCGGACAGGCGCCGCGTGTCGGAGACGATGGCGACCACGAGTTCCTCGCGCACGGCCACCAGTTGCCGCCCGGGCAGTCGCGCCAGCACGCCGGCGAGCGCCTCGGTCATGCGGCGCACCCGCGCCGGATTGTCCATTTCCTTCGGCGCCGCAGACTGCGCCAGCGCGATGCAGTAGGACTGCCGTTGTTCGAGGTAACCGGCACGGCGCAGGATCCGCGCAACCCGGCCGTCGCTTTCGTCGTAGCCGCCGAGCAGGATGTTCAGCAATTCGCCGCGGCGATCGCCTTCGGCTTCCGCAAGTTGCCGCGTGCGGGTCACGTACTCCGCCGTCAGCAGGTTACTGATGGTGTCGGTGTATTCGATGGCGAAGTCCGCGGCGGCATCGTTGACCTCGCGCTCGTCGACCCCCGCCGCGGCGACGGCATTCGCGCGCATCCACCCGGACATCGAGCGCAGGCCGCAGCGGTAGGCGTGGAGCGTCGCTTCGAGCGGGAAGCGCTGCTCGGCCCGGCGTCTCGCGTTCTCGGCGACGAACGCGAAATCACCGGGTGCGCCGCCCGCGAGCAGGCGGGCGATCTCGCCGACGTGCCGCGAGGCGTGCTCCGCCAGGTCGGGCAGGATCTCCGGGTTGCCGGATTCGGTAAACGCCGGGATCTGCGTAAGGATCGTGTCCCGGAGTTCCGCCTCGACCGTGCTGCGCTCGGCGTCCAGATGCCGGCCGAGGGCGGGGACGACGCCCATGGCGCGCAGCCTTGAAATCACGGCGTCGAGGGAGGATTGCTTGGCGGCTTCCGGCATCGTACTGGAGAAAGTGCACAGTCAGGCGCCGATATTATCAGCAAATTCGCCAGTGTACTCGTGCAGCGATGAGCATAGTCTCCATAACGTCCCGATGAAACCTGATCTTATGGAGAGCACAAAAATGGCGAAATACCTGTTTGTTTACCACGGCGGCAGCGCACCGGACACCGAGGAGGAGGGCCAGAAAGTCATGGACGCCTGGGGCGCCTGGCTCGGCAACATGGGCTCGGCCGTAATCGACGGCGGCAACCCGGTCGGCAAGTCGACCACGGTGCACCCGGACGGCTCGGTGACGCATGACGGCGGCGCCAATCCGACGAGTGGCTATACTTTGGTAGAGGCATCCAACCTGAACGACGCGATCGGCAAGGCGCGCGGCTGCCCGATCCTCGGCAGCGGCGGCTCCATCGAGCTCGCCGAAGCCTTCGACATGTAATGCCAGGCTTCAGGGAGAAAAACGACATGGCCACGAGCCTGAACCGCACACACCCCACCGTCAGCGCATTCCGCTGGGTGCCCGATTTCGCGCGCGGGCTGGTCCGCGACCTCCGGGTCCGCTGGGCACTCGAGGAGATCGAGCGCCCCTATGACACCACGCTCCTGGCCGCCGATCGGCCGCGGGACGACGAGTATCGCGAATGGCAGCCGTTCGGCCAGGTACCGGCGTTCGATGACGGCGAGATGCGCCTCTTCGAGAGCGGCGCGATCCTGCTCTACCTCGGTGAACAGGACGAGCGCCTGTTGCCGAGCGACCCGGAAGGCCGCTGGCAGGCCACGGCCTGGATGATTGCCGCGCTGAACAGCGTCGAGCCACCCATATCGATGCTCGCAAGCTACGATATCTTCAACGCCGGCAAGGACTGGACGAAAGCAGCACGGCCGGTGGCGCTCGGTTTGATCGAGACGCGGCTTCGGAGCGTATCCGATGCATTGGGCGACAAGAATTGGCTGGCCGGTAAATTTTCGATTGCCGATATCATGATGGTTACGGTGCTGCGCAACCTGCGGCACACTGACATCGTCGGCGGCTTCCCGAACCTTGCCGCCTTTGTCGAGCGTGGAGAGGCGCGGCCGGCGTTCGGGCGGGCGCTCGCCGCGCAAGCTGCCGACTTTGAAACACGACCCGCAAACCAGAAACACGGAGGCTAGATCATGTACATATCCGGATTCGTCATTCCCGTAAAAGCGGACAAACAGGAGGCCTACAAAAAAATGGCCGCCGACGCCGGCCCTCTCTTCAAGGAATACGGCGCACTCGAAATCGTCGAAGCCTGGGAAGAGGACGTACGCGACGGCAAGCTCACCGACTTTCGCAGGGCGGTGGAGGCCACCTCGAACGAGAAGATCGTCTTCTCCTGGGTCATCTGGCCGGACAAGGCCACTGCGGACGCCGCCGAGAAGAAGATGCAGGACGACGAGCGCATGAAGCCGCCGCCGGACATGCCCTTCGACGGCAAGCGGATGATCTTCGGCGGCTTCGCGCCGATCTACACGCTCGGGCGCTGAGCGGCCATCATTCGTCCGCGTAGCCGGTGAGCTCGACGTAGCCGCGGCCCCTGTGGCTGCCGCTGCACGTCGACCGCGCCTTCCCAGTAGCGCAGGATCGTGTCGAGTTCCTGGTTCGCGATGACAGGCTCGATCTCGAGGGCGAGATCGAGTGACGGCACGGCGAGCGTCCAGCCTGCGGGGTAGGTACCGCCGAGCGGGCTCTGCCAGGTATCGGTGATGCCGATGCGCACATCCTCGCGGCGAAGCGGCGTGACGCGGCCGTCCGCCGCAACGTAGGTGCCGGCGCTCAGCGCGCCGGCGGTCCCGTCCTGTTGCCGCAGCAGGTAGAACATGAGATCGGCGCCGTCATCGAGCTGCAGGGCGAACCAGTCCCAGCCTTCCTGGCCGGCGCCGAGTGCGGACGTGCTCCACTCGCGGTCGAGCCAGGCGAGGCCCGCTACCGCGAACGTGCGCGATCCGCTCACGACCGTGCCATCCGCATGGAGCCGCGGCATCGAGTAGTAATAAGAGGCGTTGCCGGGCGCGGGCGATTTCTGCGACAGGCCGTTCCTGCCGTTCGCGACCGGCGCCTTGACCGGCCGGAGCGACAGCTCGATGCCGAAGTCCGCGTCCGTCGCGCGGAGCTGCCAGGTGCCGTCGCCGGCATCGGCGATCGACCAGTCGTGGAGCCAGGCACGAAACGGCTCCGCCTCGGCGCCCGCGAGGCCTGCCGCGCCACGCGAATAGCGTTCGGCAAAGCGGAAGGTCCCGCGCGCCGCGTCGGTCAGCGCGAAATGCGCGAAATACACCTGGTTCGTGCGCCACGCGGACGGCGATGCCGGAGCGGTGGCCGCGAGCGCGACACGGAAGATCGTGAGCTCGAAGCCGAAACGCTCGCCGCCCGGGCCATCGAGGTTGCCGGTGACGTACCACCATTCGTTCCGAAACTCCGGGTGCGGGCCGTGATCGCGGGGGAAGACGAACTCCCGGGGCGTAAGCGCGCGTGCGAAGCCCGACGCGTCGTCGGCGCCGAGCGCGTCGGCGAGTGCAAAGCGCGAGGCCGGCGGTGGGTCCGCCGCGAGCACCGGCGCAAAGAGCAGCATGGCGAACGGAAGCAACAACTAGGGCGCGGGCCGGCATCGCTCATTCCTCCCGCATCGCGAGCGCCGGGCTGCTCCGTGCGGCGCGCCATGCCGGGTACAGCCCCGCGAGCACTGCGGCCGTGACGGCAAGAGCCACCGAGCCCGCCACGATCGCCGGGTCGATATCGATCCCGATGCGCCAGCCGAACGCGCGCCGGTTGATGACGACGATCAGCACCCAGGCCATGACGAGGCCGAGTGGCACCGCGGCGATGCCGCTCAGAAAACCGAGCAGGCCCGTCTGCGCGGTGAGCATCCCGCCGACCTGCCAGGGTGTCATACCGAGTGCCCTGAGGGTCGCGATCTCGCGCGAGCGCTCGAGCTGCAGTGCGAGCATCGCCGAAAGCACCCCCACGAATGCGACACCGAGCGCAAGCCAGTACAGCACGTCGGTGATGACGAAGGTCCGGTCGAATACCTCGAGCGACATCCTGCGCAAGCCCGCGGTCGATTCGATCTCGAGCGTGCGCGTGTCGCTGTCGAACGCCGCGAGCCGGGCAGCGATGTCGCCGGGCGCGTCGTCTTCGAGGTACAGGCCGATCGAATCGATTGCGTCGTCCTCGAACCAGCGCGCGTAGGTGCTGCGGCTCATCAGCACCGAGCTCGCGTTCGCATCGTAACTTCGGTAGGTCCCCACGACCTCGAACGGACGTACGCCGCGGTCCGTGGGCAGCTCGATCGCATCGCCGGGATTCAGGTCGCGGTAATACGCGTAGGGTTCCGAGACGAGCACGGCGTCGCCCGATTCCCAGGCCGGCCAGGCCGTTTCCGGGTCGGCGTCCATGATCTCGGTGCCGGCATAGCTGCCCGGCGCCATGTCGAGCGCGATGAGCTGCGTGCGGCCGCCCGCGTCCTCGAGCACGACGCGCCGGCTCGTGCTCACCGCGGTGACGCCGTCGAGATTTTCGGCCGCTGCGACGAGCGCCGCATCGATCGTGCCGCGCGCGGCACGCGCGTAGAGGTCGGCCTGCAGCGATTGGTCGAGCCACTCGGAGACGGCGTTACGAAAGCTGTCGACCATGACGCTCACGCCGATCGTCGCCGAGACCGCGATCGCGAGTGCGACGACGGCGATGCCGACGCGGCTCAGCCCCGCTGCGATGCCGCCGACCGCCATGCGCGCGACAGCGCCGCCGAGCCTGCCGGCGAGCGGGGCGAGCACGCGCGCGGCGTAGCGAACGAACAGCGGCACGCAGAGCGAAAAGCCGAGGATGAGCATGAACACGGCCGCGAGGCCGGCGACGAGATTGCGGCCGGACGCAAGGAGGAGGAGCGCCGCGAGTGCGATCGTCGCGAGCCCGGCGAGCGTCACGTACGGCAGCGCCCGCTCCGTGCGGGCTTCCAGCACGGAGCGCGCCATCGCGAGCCGCGGCCGGTAGCCGCTGGCTTCAATGGCCGGGATTGCGGCGCCGAGGAGTGCCGCGCCGACGCCCGCCACGAGGCCCTTCGCGAGGGTGAGCGGCTCGACGCTGACGCGCGTCACGTCGACCCGGAAGTACAGGTCGTTGATCGACCGAGCGACGAGCGTCAGGAGCTGCTCCCCGAGAACGATGCCGAGCGCGATGCCGAGGCCGGCGGCAACGAGGCCGATGGCGGCGGCTTCCGCGAGCAGGATGGCGGTGAGTTCCCGCCGTGTCATTCCGAGCGCGCGCAGCGAACCGATGAGGCTGCGGCGCTGCAGCACCGAAAAACTGCTGCTGTTCAACGCGAGGAACACGCCGACCAGCAGGGCGAGCAGGCTCATCGCCGTGAGGTTCGTCATGAAACCGGCGCTCATATCCACCGTTGCGCGGCTGCGGCCGGCTGCGCTCAACACGCGCGCGCCCGGCGGCAGGGCGGCCTCGAGTGCGATGAGCGTGTCGCCCGGCTCGATCCGGACGTCGATGCGCGTGAGCCGGCCCGCTGCATCCAGCCATTCCTGGGCGGTCGCAATGTCGGCGATGACGAGCCTGCCCAGCCGGCCGCCGTCGTCAGGGAAGGTGGCGATGAGGACGGCTTTCCGGGGCACGCCGTTTACCCCGATGTCGAACGCATCGCCCTCTTCGAGCCCCAGCGACTGCGCGAGCGCTGCCGCGAGGACCACGGTGCCGGGACGGGTGAGGAATGCGCGAAAGAGCGGGCGTGCATCGCGTCCGGTGTCCGCGAGCGCGCCGGTATAGTCGCGCAGCCCGCGCTCGGCGAAGAGATCGACGCCGAGGAGCATGAGTTCGCGCTCGCCGATCGTTGCCTCGCCGGCGACGATGGGCGCGAGCGCGCGCAGTCCGTGTCGCGTGCGGAGTTCGGTGTACACGGTTTCGTCGAGCCCCCGCGGACCGCCGAGGACCTGGTGCGTCGCTTCGCCCGCGACGGCATCCATGGAGTTAAGGAACGCCTTGCGCGCGCTCGAGTTCGCGAGGTCTACCGCGACGATCACCGCCACGCCGACGCTGATACCTGCGAGGGCGAGTGCGAGCTGCCATGGGTGCCGCAGCAGGTAGGCGAGGCTTGCGCGGTAACGCGCGGGAATCATCGCGCGTTGCCGGCTTCGGCGAGGCGGCCGTGCCGGAGTTCGACGACCCGGTCGCAGTGCGCGGCGACGCTCGCACTGTGGGTCGCGATGAGCATCGTGCGCCCGGCCTGGCGCACCAGCCGGTCCAGCAAGGCGAGTACGGTGGCGGCGCTGTCGTCGTCGAGATTGCCGGTGGGCTCGTCGGCGAGCAGGATGGCGGGCTCGTGGCAGAGCGCCCGCGCGATCGCGACGCGCTGCTGCTCGCCGCCCGAGAGGATGTCCGGATAGCTGTCGCCACGGCCCGCAAGACCGACGGCGTCGAGCAGAACGTCGATGCGCCGGTCGGCTTCTGCTTTCGGGATGCGGTTCAGCTCGAGGACGAGCCGGATGTTGTCCGCGACCGAGAGCGTCGGCACGAGGTTGAAGGCCTGGTAGACGAAGCCTGTGTGTTCGCGGCGAAACAGCGTGCGCTGCCGCTCGCTGAGCAGCCCGAGGTCGCGGCCCGCGACGACGACGCTGCCGGCATCCGGCGTATCGATACCTGCAATGAGGTTGAGGAGCGTCGACTTGCCCGAACCGCTGCGCCCGCGCAGCGCCAGCGTCTCGCCGGCCGGCACGGCGATATCGAGCCCGTCGAGGACCACATGCTCCCGCTCGCCCTCCCGGAAGCGGCGCGTGACGCCGGTGAGTTCGATGGCAGGCGTATCCCTCATGCCGAAAGCTTAACCCGTCCCCCGGTTGGAGCGGGCGCCGCCCGCGAGTCGAAGGAGCGGGCATCGGAACGGCGTTGGCGGGCGCCGCCGGGGACTAAGACGGGGCGGCTCGCAGCCCTCCCACGGCGCGGGTCCCGATTCAACCTCGATCGATTCGCCGTTGGAGCGGGCGCCGCCCGCGACTAAGACGCGGCCCGATTTAACTGCGATCAAGTCGCGGCTGGCAGCCGCTCCCACGGCGATCCAGCCTCGTCCAATTGGCGGCTGACAGCCGCTCCAACGGGGCGGCTCGGAAGAGCCGCCGGAGCTACCGGCTCACGTATTCCGCGATCTCGCCGTGCGTCGCAAACCAGACGCCGGGCTTCGACTTCATATAGGTGATGAGTTCATCGAGCATCTGCATGCGGTAGCGGTGCCCGATAACCTGCGGGTGCATCGTGAGCAGGAACAGCGTGCGTTCCTCGTATGCGCCGTCGAACTCGGCCTTCCAGATCGAGAGCACGTCGCCGGCGCTGCGGAGCGCGATCGGGCCGTCGGCCCAGTCGAGCTGGAAATACGGCCAGTCATCGAGGATCCATTCGACGGGCAGTTCGACGAGCGCCGACGGCTTGCCGTTCGCGAGCAGCCGGTACGGCCGGTCGTCGGCCATGAGGCTCGAGTCATAGCTGAAGCCCAGCGACTCGACGATAGCGATGGTGGCCGGCGTCAGGTCCCACGCGGCCGAACGAAAGCCGACGGGTTTCCTGCCCACGTGTTTTTCGAAGATCGCGAGGCCCTTCTCGTAGGCGGCGCGCTCGTCGGCGGCCGAAAGCGCGAGCGGGTTCTCGTGTGCGTAGGAATGGAAGCCGAACTCGTGGCGCGAGTCCGCTCGGATCGCCGGCACGATCTCGGGATGCAGTTCCATGCTCATCGCCGGAATGAAGAACGAGGCCGGGATGTCGTGTTTGCGCAGCAAGGCGAGCACGCGCGGCAGTCCGACGCGCGCACCGTACTCGCCGCGCGACATCGTGGACGGGCTTTCCTCGCCCTCGTCGGCGAGCCACACGAGTTCGGTGTCGACATCGAATGAGAGCGTGACCGCGACCCGGGCGCCGCCCGGCCAGCTTCGGGCGTCAGGTCGGCGCCCGCGCGGACGCGGGCAATGGACGCGCTGAGTTCGGCCGGCGATTTCTGCCAGCGGGGCTTCGGCTCACTGGCCGGGCCGGGCGCGGCGATGGCGAGCGCGAAGAGGGCAAGGAGAAGGGTGCGGCTCATGGCCACCGATTGTGCCATCATAAGCGCCGGTTGGAGCGGCCCACGGCCGACTGTTGGAGCGGCCGCCAGCCGCGAATGGAACAAGTACGAGCCGTTGGAGCGGCCGCCAGCCGCGAACGGAACGAATACGACTCGTTGGAGCGGCTGCCAGCCGCGAATTGAACGAACGCAAACCGGACACCCAAATGCAAATCTACGATCTCATCGTCTCGCTGCAACGCGCGCTCAAGAACCTCGACGCCATCGTGTCCAGGGCGGAGTCCTATTCCAAGGAGCGGGACATCAACCCGGACGTGCTGATTCGCGGCCGCTTGCGACCGGACATGATCCCGTTCGTCGCGCAGATCCGGATCGCCACCGACACGGCGAAGGGTGCGGCGGCCCGCCTGTCGGGCAACGAGCTGCCGAAGTGGGCGGACGATGAGGCGACTTTCGAGCAGGTTCACGAGCGCCTCAACAAGGCGATCGATTATCTCGGCACCTTCAAGCCCGCGCAGTTCGACGGTGCCGAGGAACGGAACATCGAACTCAAGTTCGGTCCCCGGGAATTCAAGTTTTCCGGCAAGGACTACATGACGGGCTTCGTCCTGCCGAACTTCTATTTCCACGTATCGATCGCGTACGCGATTTTGCGATATAACGGGCTCGATATCGGCAAGCTGGACTTCCTCGGCGGGCGGGGCTGAGGGAGAGCGGAGCATTACAGAAGAAAAGCCAACGAGAATTGGGGGGAGAGCATGACGACGTCCGACCAAGACAAGATCTTTTTCGCCTGCTGCCTGTCGCTGGTGGTCACGGCAATGACTTTTGCGATCCGCGCCGGCATTCTCGGCGAGCTGAGTGCCGAGTTCACTTTCAGCGATACGCAACTCGGCTGGATCAATTCCATGGCGTTCCTCGGCTTTCCCGTCGCGACCATTCTCGGCGGCCTCGTCTACAACCACCTCGGCGCAAGGAACCTGTTGCTGATCGCCTTCGCCGGGCACCTGCTCGGGCTGTTACTGACGATCTTCTCCGGCGGCTTCTGGGGCCTGCTCGTGTCGACCTTTTGCATCGGCTTTGCCAACGGCTCGGTCGAGGCGGGCGCGAACCCCCTGATCGCCGACATGTACCATGACAACAAGACCACGATGCTGAACAGGTTCCATGTGTGGTTCCCCGGCGGTATCGTCATCGGTGCCCTGGTCGCGTACTTCATGACCAACATGGGACTCGGCTGGCAGATGCAGATCGCGGTGATGCTCATCCCGACGGCAATCTACGGGTATCTCGTTCTCACGCGAACCTTTCCGGCCATGGCGAATTCCGAAGTCTCGACGGCAACCAATATCGCGAGCCTCTTTTCGCCGCTGTACCTGTTCATGCTCGTCTGCATGACGCTGACCGCAACCACCGAGCTCGGCACCCAACAATGGGTGGAACGAATCCTGGGAGAATCCGGCGCGCACCCGATGCTGATTCTTGCCATGGTCACCGGCCTCATGGCGGTCGGCCGCTACTTCGCGGGGCCGATCGTGCACGCGCTGAATCCCGCGGGCGTCCTGCTCGGGGGCTCGGTCGTCGCCGCCATCGGCATCTACTTGATGAGCAGCGCGTCCGGCGCCATGGTCTATGTCGCCGCGATCCTGTTTGCCATCGGTGTGATGTACTTCTGGCCGACCATGCTCGGTTTCATCAGCGAGTACCGGCCGCGGACCGGCGCTCTCGGCCTGTCACTGATCGGCGGGCTGGGCATGTTCTCCGTCAGCATCTGGAACCCGGTCATCGGCGGCTGGATCGATTCCGCGCGTGCGGAAGCGCTGGCCAGAGGCCTCTCGCCGGAAGCGGCGAACCTTGCCGCCGGCCAGGCCACGCTGAGCAACCTGGCGCTGTTTCCGGTGGCGCTCGTCGTGTTGTTCACGGCGCTCTATCTTTATATGCGCAGGCGCGGCCACGAGCCGGAACGGATGGAAAAGGCGCAGGAGCAGCCGCAGCTTTAGGACGATCAGCGGGACGGGCGCGCTTTCTTGACTGAAATGGGCGAAATCGGTCTAATACGCCGCTCGCTCGGTCCCCTGCAGGAGCGACCGACGGCCGCGACCGTCGCGACTTCCGTCGCGTGCAACGCGCACTCCGGAATGGCCAGGTAGCTCAGTTGGTAGAGCAGCGGACTGAAAATCCGCGTGTCGGTGGTTCGATTCCGCCCCTGGCCACCAATCTTTTCAACAACTTAAGCCATCTTCAAGATTGGCCAAAAAGCCTGTTGCGTGAATTTTGCGTGACCCCTACCCCACATTTAGGCGTCGCAAGACCACCAACTCCGGCCTGCTACCGTCTCTTTCACACACCTTATTGGCAGCCTCGATGAGCTTTGTCAGCTCGGCCGCTGAGTAGTGTGTTGTCATTCGTCCCGAACGATGTCCCAATAAATCCTGTCGGTCCTCGAAGCTCACACCGGCGGCACGTAACCGTCGACCAAACGTGTGCTTCAAGTCGTGAACACGGACCTGAGGCAGACCGATGACTCTTCTGATCCGACACCAGGAGCTATTCAGCATCCTCTGAACGGGCTTGCCCTTGTATGCGAACACATGAGTGCGGTGCTTACCGCGCCGTGCATCCACCACACGTTTGGCAATGTCGTTCAGAACCACCAGTCTTTCGTCACCGTTCTTGACGAATGTGCCCGGAACGATAAACACAAAGGTTTCGAGCTCAGGAACCTTCACTTCCCAATCCCACTGCAGCCTACAGATCTCGGCATCACGGCAGCCGGTGTTGACTGCAAATAACGCCATTTCCGCGAGATGCGGGGGCAACTTCGAAAACAGTTGCTGCTGTTCGTCCCAACTTAGCGGATAAGGTTTCCGCTTGTTGGTGTCAGGCAGCATCCGAATTCTTGGAGCTCGTTCCAGCCAGGTCATACCGTTCTCGTCTATCCATTCAAATTCCGCAAGTCTTAAGACGCGACGAACAACCTTCAGGCCGTGATTTATCGTACCGGGTGTTCTTCCCTCCTTCTGCTTAAAGTCGATCCACAAGCGCAACGGTCCAGTGAGAGCGGCAACGGCCGAAGGCGGATTGCATTGCAAACATCGCGTTCGTGAGTGGCGCCGCCAACCGCTCCATCGGCGCAAACGCTCCCGAGGTCTACCTTGCCAAGCTGGATCCCAACGTTTTGGAAACCCAGTGCATACCGCCCGATCCTAAGTTGTGGCAGGTTGATCGAGCCAAGGACTTCTGGGCTGCACGGAGGGAATTGCTCGCGCAGGCCTTCAACGAGCATCTTCGTTCAGCACTTCCAAACCGGCGTGTCCAAGGAGCCAGCTCGTGACGCCGCGTGCGTGTCCGTGGTCATTGGCCGAGGACCTGTAGTACCTGGAAATGGTGTCGGCGCAGGGAGTCGATGAAGGCTTCGAATCCGGATGAGCAAGCGCGAGACCATTCGCAGTAACTTGCTAGTGCTCACGCGTGAACGGAGCTTCGAGCGCGCCTGCGCCAGTGGCGGAGTGACCGCGCGAATCGACCTCGCGCGTCCGGGTAATCACTGGGCAAATGTCGATGCGTTGATTGCCGTTGGCAAGTCGATGGTCTGGATGACTATCAGCAAAATTTTTCGGACGAGGAGACCTCCCGTAGGTCGCCGCTAGGTTGGAGCGAATACTAGGGGCAACAATGGGAGCAACGTTGCATCACACAGGGGCTCTGACGGTGATATGGTCCAATTTGCGCAAGAGTTTGTGAAGGGCCGATTAGTGGGATTTGAGAAAGACATCAGAATTTGCCGCACAGGAATACGTTCCCCATCTGACGGTAAGTGGTGGTCACCAGCGGTGCGCTGGCCGTTGCCGGGTCCAGTTGGAAGCGATTGAGCAGGAACGGTAGCGACATGCCGATAAGGCTGCCCGCCACCACCATCGTGAGAGCGACGCCGCCGGACCGGATCGAATCCTGCTCGAGGCGCCAAGGGGCGCGTAGTGGTAAGCTGCACGCCTTTCGTGGAGCGGATTCCATCATGCGCCAAATCTCTGCCTGCGCGTCGCGCGCTTTGTCGATGATCGCGCTGATCGGCCTCGCGGGTACTGCGGTGACCGCCGCATCCGGGGATACCGCCTATGAGATCGACTACACCGCCAGCTTTCGGCCGGAGGACAAAAGCGCCGATGTGACAATGAAGGTGCGCCCGGACACCGGCCACGCCAAGCGGTTCACATTCACGATGGACCCGGCGCTCTACACCGGCATCGAAGGTGACGGCGACATCACGATCGAAGGCGATCAGGTCGAATGGATGGTGCCCGAGGGCGGTGGCCACTTTCGCTACCGTTACGGTCCAATCAATCACCGGCGCGGCGGCGAAGTCTACGATGCACAAATCACCGCAGACTGGACGATCCTGCGCGGCGACGATCTTTTCCCGGCAGGCAAAGCCCTCCTGAGCAAAGGCGCAGACTCTCGCACGAGGCTGCATTTCCAGCTACCCGAGGGTTGGACCAAGGTGGATACGGGTTTCGACCGGATCGACAACAGCGACAGCTTCGTGGTGACCAATCCCGAGACGCGCTTTGATCGGCCGGTCGGCTGGATCATCGCCGGCAGCGTGGGTAACCGGTTCGAACGCATTGCTGGCGTCGAGCTGTCTATCGCGGCGCCCAAGGGCAGCGCGATGCACCGCAACGATATCCTGGTGTTCTGCAGTTGGATTCTGCCCGAAATGCAGCGCGCGTTCGACGACATGCCGAACAAGATCCTGATCGTGGGCGCCGACGACGCAATGTGGCGCGGTGCGTTGTCCGGGCCGAATTCGATCTATATGCACAGCGACCGGCCGCTGATTTCGGGCAACCACACTTCGGCGCTGGTGCACGAGCTGGTCCACATCGTCACAGGCATCCGCGATGAGGAGGGCTATGACTGGATCCCCGAAGGGCTGGCCGAATTCTATGCGGTGGAACTGCTTCGCCGCTCCGGCGGCATGACCAACGGGCGCTACGGGAAAGTCCGCGACTTCATGCAGGAATGGAGCAAAGACGTCGAAACCCTTCGCGCGAAAGACTCGACCGGGCCGCGCACGGCTCGCGCCGTACTGTTTTTCCAGGAGCTCGACGCCGAGATACGCGCGAGCACCGACGAGGATAAGGACCTGGACGACGTCGTCCGCCTGCTGATGCATGAACGCCGTGTCGATGCAGACGACCTGCGCGATGCCAGCCAATCAGTCGCCGGTGACGCGCTTGAGACGTTCGCGTCGCCGTTGCTCCGATGATGGCCCTACTGGGCTGAAGATCGAAGCGGGACGAATTGCAGACTCGGACCCTCCGGGCGATACACGCCGTCGAAACACAGCATGGAAGTGAACGTCATAGTTGAGCGCCGAGCCGAAGCGGTGTATCAGCGTACGGTACCGGTAGTCGCGCGCGCACGGGTCAGGCTGGGCGAGAATCAGGACGAACGCGCTGCCAATAATAGACTGCGAGTGCATGATAATTAAATCACACCCAGAGCGTGGCTCGCCCGGGCAAGCACGATGACACACCGATTCGCGGATGCGATCAGGGTTTGCAATCAATTTTATGATCAGATCGTCGGCACCCCTTCGACGTCGGAGTTGACTCAAGGCTACGCAGATCGGCGTTCCGTCGCGATCCGTATAGCAACGGCCGTTCTTATGGTAGTTGTTGCCTCGCGGTGCGATTCTGTTGCGACGTTTTCTGTCCAGCGCAGCTCACTCTTTGGGGATAGTTCTCTATCTGTGCTTAGCGCGATCGACAGCTTATGGCCTGTTGCCGCTCCACAAGGCTTGGAATTCTAGACGCTCGAGCGTCAGCTTTCCGATGATTGGACGTTTGGTAACGTAGCGAAATCGTAGCGTCTCGGCGGTTCTAGGCGATTCTAGGCGATTCTCAGGGGAGCCTAACGGCAGAATAGGTGAGGGCGAGCCATACAACTAATTGTTTTCGTTAGTCGATAAATCTCACGTTGCGCCTACGAACCAGACTGTCGCAAGAAGACTTGATCTGGCATCGAAAACGGCCGGGGCCCATCAGGATGACCGGCTATCCAGCCTAATGAGGTGCGTGAATTTTGCGTGAAACACGCGGACTTTCAGAACGCTACCTATTAAATCAACCATTTACGTCGACGATCGCCGGTGACGAAATTGCCTTGCGTGAGTTTTGCGGGACTACTACTTCGGATCCGCACAATGCCACGCAAGCGATGTTGGCGCTTCCTTCTGCGGCTGAATTCTCCCGGAGAGGCATGCAGCCGGACGGTACACGTTTACTCGACGCGTCAATGAGCTAAATTTCGCCCACCATCGATCGTTCGATTTCGGCGACTGACTGGACACCCAGTAGCACCATGTCGCGGCGAAGTTCGGCCGCCATTATTTCCATCGCACGAATGGCACCGGTCTCACCGCCGGCGGCGAGGCCATACAAAAACGGCCGCGCAAAACCAACCGCTTTGGCGCCGAGCGCCAATGCAATGAGGATGTCCGTGCCGCGGCGAACGCCACCGTCCAGGATCACGTCTGCGTTGCTGCCAACCGCATCCACGGTCGCTGCGAGTACGTCGACCGGCGCCGGCGACCGATCGAGTTGGCGGCCGCCATGGTTGGATACCATCACGGGCCGGCCCATCCCACTCGCCGAGCAGCCATTCTGCGTCTTTCCAGCTGAAGCCCGCATCAAATTGCTCCGCCACGAAGGCTTGCAAGGACACCGCCGCCGTGTCCTGTGACAGGTTGGCGTATTTGATCGCAGGCTTCGACACATAGTCATACAGCCACGCCGGCGCCATCAGCGCGTGCCACGCCTGCTTCAGCCCGACCCTCGGCGGAATAGCAAAGCCATTACGAGGGTCGCGTTCGCGATTCCCGGCGATCGGGAAGTCTACTGTCAGTATGAGCGCCTCGTAGCCGCTGTCGCGCGCCCGGTGCATCATCTCCCGTACGAGACCTTTGTCCTTCCATACGTAAAGCTGGAACCACTTCGGCCCATCCGTATGCCGTGCTATCTCCTCGATGGACACTGAAGACAACGTCGACAGAGAGAAAATTGTTCCTGCGCGCTCTGCCGCCCTGGCAACACCGCGCTCGCCGTCGGTATGAAACAGCCGGTGGCCGGCGGCCGGCGACAACAGGAACGGCACGTCAATGCGTCGTCCCAGGACCGTCGTCGAGAGGTCCGGCTCCTTGACACCGGTAAGGACTTTGTAGTGCAGCAAATAGTCGTCGAACGCCGAGGAATTTCGCCTGAGTGTCACCTCGTCGTCGGCGCCGCCATCTATGTAGTCGAATACCATTCGATGCGCGCGCCGGCGCGCAGCACGTCGCAGATCCGCGATACTCAGGCAGCGCTCGACCTTCACCGGCTATACGCCACTACCGTTTGCCGTTGGGTGCCGAGCGAGCCGATGCCGAGTTCGATGCGATCGCCGGGCTTGAGGTACACGGGCGGCTTCTGCCCGAGGCCCACGCCCGGCGGTGTTCCCGTTGTGATTACGTCACCCGGCTGCAGGCTCATGAAGCGGCTCAGGTAGCTCACGATGAACGCCGGCCCGAAGACCATAGTACGGATAGTACCATCCTGATAGCGGTGCCCGTTGACTTCCAGCCACATGTCGAGGTTCAGCGGGTCTGCGATCTCATCGGGCGTCACCAACCAGGGCCCGATAGGTCCGAAGGTGTCACAGCCCTTGCCTTTGTCCCACTGGCTGCCTCGTTCGAGCTGGAAGCCGCGTTCGGAGACATCGTTGCATACGCAATAGCCCGCGATGAATTCGTGCGCCGTCGATTCGGGAACATACGATGCGTTCCTGCCGATCATTCCCGCGCGCAACGGGATTAGTGGCGGTGTCCTCGCACGCCCCGGAGGGTGTGCGGGGTCGCGACGGCACCGCCTCGCCGCCGTCCGGCTGTACTGGTCGCCGGTGAGCGACCATCTTGCGGGGCGCGAACGCACCGCCGGGGGCAACCGGTCAGGCCCCGGACATGAAGAGGGACGGTTTTTCTGGTGGCGAACCGTCCGGAAACCACTTCAGCGATTACCCCGAGTATAGCGACCGCCGGATACGCGCCACTTACGCGGCACGGCCCGCCGGCCGGTGCGATGGTGCCTCCGTCACGCCCGGCCGGCCGCTCCCTCCGCGACGCGCACGGATAGGCGACGCGCGCTGCTCGGAGCGCCGCCGATGCTCCAGGCGAGGCGTCGACGCGGCGCAACCGCGCCGACGAACTCGGCTCACCGGCGGCCAAACCGCGCGGACGGAGCCGATGGGACTGTCGCCGGATTTGGCGCGTCGGGGCGGGCGCTTCGGCGCGTAAGTGCCCGTCGAAAGACTCTCTAGCGCACGAGCATGGCTCGCGCAGTCGGCGCGTACCCCGGTCGATAGTCCGACGGTAGGTGCCGACGACTCGGGACAGGTTCGGCGGCCCGCTCTCACCAGTAGGACCGGGCTTGTCAGGCTGACCGTACCCCGATGGCCGGTCGGATTCGACGGTGGTGCCGACGGGCACGAACCCGTCCGCCCCGATGCGACCGTCGCCGGCGCGAGTCGCACGGACGAGGGCGGGCGAAGGCCGTACCCGGCCGCGGCGACGACACATGCGGGGATGCGCGGCATGCAGGGATCGTGGGCGGTCGAGCGGAGGCAACCGCGAGGCGAGTCCTGGTGGCGGGGATGTCCGGGACCGGCGAGACGTCCGCGATCGCGCTGCTGGTGACGCGCCGAGTCGAAGCCCGCGCGTGCACGCCCAACGCGGCAGCGTGCGCGGGGAGCGGTCCGCGATGCGCCCGCTCGTCATAGTCGCGGGCGATTGCAGGGCGAACACATCGTGTTTTCGTCATTTATCGGCTTGTGGAGCAGACGCGTTCGTGATTGCGACGTGACAGTCTCTGCCCGGGCTCAGCTCGGCCGATGCGACCGCGCGATCGCCCCAGGCCTCAGCGCCGCGCCACACCCTGGGGCGCCGCGTGCAGCATCCTGGCGCTCATGACGCCCACCTGGCACCGGCCCTCTGCCGAGCATCCGCCGGGTGGCCCGCCAGTCGTGGGGGCGCCGGCGACACATGGGCTGCAACAAGGTGTGATAGCCCAAGAGTGGGTCGATTTGAATCCGCTCATTCGCGCCTCGGTGAGCACGACGTTTTCGTGGCATACTCCGGCTATGACTGGCGGCGTGATGGAGGTCAGGGGATGCCCGATGCGAACGGCTATTTCCCGCCCGCCCCGCCTCAGACCCGGGGTTTCCCTGGTCGCCCTCAACGACCTGCGTACCATCGCTCTGCGCCGCCTGGACATGCCGCTCTCGCCCACCGTGCGCGCGGCGTGGGAGCGGCGGATCAGCAGGCTGGAGCAAGCCATCTGCGACGCCGAGACGCGGGTTGGGCAGCTCGAGTACTGGCGGATGGGCGTGCGGCCCCGCAGCCGTCACAACTCCACCGATTAGAGTTGACCCATCACCGATAGCCCTGAGGGATTGACGGCCTCGACGACGGGTGGTATAGAGTAGGGGCAAGAGCAGCACTCCGCCGCATCTCCCTCGATTCAGCAAGCGGTGCGACTCCCCGGTACCTGTTGCCGCAACAGGGGTACCGGGTTTTCGTGGTTAAGTTTCCGGCGACATGTAGCCCCCTGAAGCGCAGCCGACGCGCCTCCCCTCGACGACAACCGTCGCCAGGCCGCCGATCCCCGACCCGCTCCGAGCGTGACACGAAGAAAGGAGTTGCCGATGGCCGAGATCGCGATCACCCCGGCGCGGGCCGTGCGCCGGCGCGCCCGGCTCGACCGTCGGGCGATCCTGGGGCTCCTGATCGTGCTCGCGGCGGCGACGGGACTCTACCTGCAATCGGCCAACCGCGCCGCGACCCACGCCGTCCTGGTCGCGGCGCGGCCGGTGCCGGCCGGGGCGACAATCGGGCCGGGCGACCTGACGACCGCCCAGGTCGCCCTGCCGCCCGACCTCCTGGCCCAGGCAATCGGCGGCGGCGAGCGAGACGCCTTCGTCGGGCGCCGGGCCGTCGGCCCGCTCTACCCGAACCAGCCGCTGGTGCGCGCCCAGTTCGACGACGGCCCGGCCCTCCCCGAGGGGCTGGTCGCGCTGAGCGTCGCGACCAGCCCGGCGGCGGCGGCGGGCGGCCAGCTGCGCCCCGGCGACAACGTGCTGGTCCTGGTGACGACGAACAAGGGGCGGCCGGAGGCCGAGACGCGGCGCGTGCTCGAGCGGGCGACGGTCCACGCCGTCGGCCGCGAGAGCCGCCTGGTCGGCTTCTCGGCGAGTGGGGGCGGCGGGACGACCGCCGACCGCTCGCCCGACGACGAGGGGGCGATCGTCTGGGTGACGCTCGCGTTGCACCCGGACGATGCCGCCCTGGTCGCGCAGGCGAAGTGGCAGGGGAAATCGACCTGGCGCTGGTGGGGGGACGCTGATGGCGAGGCGGGGGCGCGGCGCGGCGGACGACCGGGCCGCGGGCGAACGGTGGGCGGACGAGGAACGCGTGGGCGAGGAGCGACCGGGCACCGAATGGCCGGGCGAGGGAGACGGGGCCGGGCTAATCCCGGCGCCCGACCGGCGCGCGCTGGCGGTGCCGGTCGGGCTGGTCTGCACCGACCTGGCAATCGAGCGGCGGCTGCTCGGCTGGCTCGGGCGGCTGCCGGACTACCGGCTGGTGCGCGCGACGCGCCCGGCCGAGCTCGTCGCGGACGCCGCCGCCGGGCGGCTGCGGCTCGTCATCATGGGCGGGAATTCCCGCCGGCGCGGCGCGAGGGCTACGACGCGCTGCGCCGGGCGGGGCTCGGGCTGGTCGTGCTGGCGACGGAGCCACGCCGGGTCGACTGGCCGGGGGCGTACTTGCTCCCCGAGACGGCCGACTTGCCGGCGCTGCTGGCCGCGCTCGAGGCGGCGCTCCGCGACGAGGAGCCGCCCGGGGAGGCCGCGCTCGCCACCACCCTCCCGGCGCCGCAGGGCCGGCAAGGCGCGGGGCGGCCGGCACCGGCGCGGCGGGCGACAGCGGGCGAGCGGGATCGCGCGCGGGCCGAGGCGGCGTCGTTGCCCGCCGATGCGGGGCAGCCGGAAGAAGCGGGGAGCGGGCCCACGACCGCCGACCCGACCCACGCGGGCGACGAGGCGCTGGTGGTGGCCGTCGCCTCCGGGCCGGGGAGCCACGGCCGGACGACCCTCGCGTGCGGCCTGGCGCGGGCGCTCGGCGCGGTGGCGCCCGCGATTTTGGTCGAGGCCGACATCGCCGGGCCGACCCTCGCCGCGCGCCTCGGCCGCCACCCAATCCGCAACCTCTACATGCTCGCGCAGCGCGGGCCGTCGACCGGGCGACGACGGGCGGCGGCGCTGGTCGCGGCGCGGGTGGCGCTTCGCCCCGCCCCCGGCCGCGGACGACGCCGGGGCGGACTCCCAGGCCGGATCGGGCCGGCTCCGCGAGCCCGGCGTCTCGCCGTCGGAGGCCGCGACCAGGGCGGAGGCGTTCGCCTACCGCGCGATCGGCGGCGAGGTCGGCCGGTCACCCGCCTGGTCGCCGTACTCGATCGCGCATTGGCGAGCGACGGGTTCGCGGCGCGCGTCGTCTGCGCCGCCTACGAGCAGGGGCGCGCCTCGGCGCTGGTCGCGGCCGACCCGGCGGAGCGCGAGGCCCTCCTCGCCGCTGCCCCGGCGCTCGGGGCACGGCTGGGCTGCCGCGCCGCCGCGGCATTGCCGGGCGGCACGCGCGGGCTGGTCGAGTTCAGGCTGACGCGCCTGCGCGTCGCGTCCTTCTACAGCCAGGACGTGCCGCGCGACCTGCCGGTGCTGCAATTCGCGACCCTCCCGAGCGGCGCGACCGTCGCGCTGAACTGGGCCGCGCCGCAGGTCGGGCACCTGCTCGTCGCGGGGGCGGACCCCGGCGCGGTCCAGGAGCTGCTGGCGGTCGCGCTCGCCGAGCTGGTCGGGCGGCGGGCGCCGGGCGACCTGGCGATCTGGGGCGTCGGCGACGGCGCGCTCCTCCGCGACGCCTTGCCGGGCGTGCCGCACCTGGCCGACGCGCCGCTGGCGTCGCGCGACCGCGACGGCCTGATCGCGCTCCTGGGCGGCCTGACGGCCGAGCTGGCGCTCCGCGAGGGCGAGGAGGATGGCGAGCGGGCCGAGTTGCTGCTGGTGATCGAGGACCTGGCGACGCTCGACACGGGCGACGAGGCGCTGCTGACCGCGCTCGAACGGCTCGGCCGGGATGGCGCGCGGCACGGCATCAGGCTGCTCGCCGGGGCGACCGCGCCGGGCGACGCCGGGGTGCTGCTCGACCACTTCCGCAGCCGCCTCGTCCTGCGGGTCGACGCGGCGACCTCGACGCTGCTGCTGGGGTCGCCGCTCGCGGCGGAGCTGGACGCCGACGGCGGGCTGGTCGCCCGGTGGGGCGGCGCGCCGCCGCAGCCGTTCGCGGACTACCCGCCGGACGCCACGCGCGCCCGCCGCATCGAGCCGGACGAGCTGCATCGATCTGGTAGCGGCGATCGGCCGCCACTACGCCTCGGATGCCACGCCGCCGGACGCGCAGCCCGACGTCTCCGAAATCGAGCCGTCGGGGCCGCTTCGGGGCGATGCAGTCCTGGTAGCCGCGGCGAGCCTAATGCGGGCGCGGTCATGGATCAGGAGGCGTCGGCGTCGGGCGACGACCTGGCCCTCGCCCCGCCACCCGACGAAGCCGCGGTCCCTACGGAGACAGCGACGACCAATCCGCCCGCTCCCGGAGCAGGTGCGGCGCTGGCGTCCGGTGGCGGCGATGCGGCGGCGTTGCGGGGCGGTCATCGACGGTTCGGAACCCGCACCCGGACCGGCGACGTCGCTGGAGGATGACGCGATGCGAGGCCGCGTTCGCCCGCCGTTTCGCCGCCGCGCGGGCGTCCAGCGGCGCGGCGATGCTGCCGGCGATGTGGAGCTCGAGCGGAGCGCTGCATCGCGGGCCGGGCCACTCCTCCGCATCCGGGCGCTCGGGCCGGTCAGCTTCACACCCGACAACGGCCTGTCGTCCCGCTTCGCGGCGCAGGCGAAACCCTCCAGCTGCTCCTGGCGCTGGCCTGCACGCCGCCGGGGAGCGTCGGCTGGGAACAGCTCTGCGGGATGCTCTGGCCCGAGGAGGATCTCGCCCCGGCGCAGGCGCGCAACCGCTTCCATCGCCTGATGAACGAGCTGCGCGGCATCCTTGCGGGTCGATGCCCGGCCTGCCGCGCGAGGCGATCCGCGCCGCCAACGGCAGCTACGCGCTCGACCCGGCGTACATCGCGTCAGACGTCCACGAATTCCTGGCGG
>CAVQKY010000005.1:0-1438651 GCA_963713215.1 uncultured Pseudomonadota bacterium
CAGCATCGTGGGTTCGATCCAGGTGAACAACGACGAGGTGATGGCGGACCCGGTGCGCATCCGCGTAAGCGACAGCATCCTCGATGCCACCGGCGCCCACTGCGAGAGCGTGGCATGCGAAGCGATCGGTGCAGCCAGCCTGCTGCGCGCCCACGCCACGGTCCGCATCGTGCGCTGTACCGTTATCGGCCGCATCATGGTGCACGCAATCGAGCTCGCCGAAAACAGCCTGTTCGTCGGCACCGTGAACGTCGGCCGACGCCAGATCGGATGCATGCGCTTCTGCTATGTCTCGCCCTGTTCGCGTACTCCCAGGCGCTTCAACTGCCAGCCGGACCTGGTGCAGCGGGCGGAGGCGGAGCGAATGCAAACGGCAGGCGCGCCCGAGCCGATATCGCGGCCGCAGAACAGCAGGAGGCGGTGCGCGTACGCCCTCAGTTCGACAGCCTCCGCTACGGCACACCGAAATATTGCCGGCTTGCCTGCGACTGCGCCGAGGAACTTTCGCGTGGCGCCGACGACGAGGCGGAAATGGGGGCGTTTCATGACCTGTACCAGCCCCAGCGTCTGGCCAATTTGCGGACGCGCTTGGAAGAATTCACGCCGGCAGCGATGGAGCCCGGCATCCTGATTGCGGACTAGGAGAAGGGAGATGAAAGGCGACTTTTCACGGGACACGTTCGCTCCCGATAAACAATTCAGCCGCGTGCTCATGCAGCAGGGGCGGGTACAGCTGGATGCCGACTGGAACGAGCAGACGTCCATCCTGCTTCATTATCTGCGCACCCTCGCTCGGGACGTACTCGGCCCGCATGCCGGGCCGGCACTCGCCATGGGGTTCGATGTCATCACCAGCCAGACCGTCCAGCGCTGGATCGACAATGGGCTCGACGTAGACCAGGAGTGGACACGAATCGAACCGGACGAGGTACGCCGAAAGGTGCTGCGAGACGCGGTGGAAAGCAACGCAAACGCCGCGCTGGGCAAGGGGCGCTATTACGTCCAGGGCATGCTGGTGGAGAACCACCATCCGGTCCTCTACACCGAGCAGCCGGGATACCCTTTCTTCCCGGGCATGGAACTCGATTACATCAGGGACAAGGAACTGATCTTCTACCTTGACGTCTGGGAGCGGCACATCACCCACGAGCAGGAGGATACTATTCGCGAAGTCGCCCTTGGCGGCGCCGATACCTGCACGCGCGCGCAGGTGATGTGGCAGGTCAAGCCATTGCTCCGCGAGAACGCAGACATTTTCGACTGCGCCTCTGCCGCGGCGCTCCTGGCGCGCAAGAATCTTCCTTTACTTCGGGTCCGTGCGCGGCGTGACTCACCGTCACCCGAGTTATGTTCCGTAGCACCCGAATCAAAGTATCGGGGCCTCGAGAACCACCTCTATCGCGTGGAGGTGCATGAGGTCGACGTTCAGCCCGCCACAATCGCCACGTTCAAATGGTCGCGGGACAACGGCAGCGTGGTGTTTCCCCTTGCGTCGTTAAACGGGACGGTGGCAGTCGTCGCGAGTCTCGGGCGAGATCAATGCTCGCAGCTCGCGCCCGGCAACTGGGTGGAAGTGTGTGACGATGTAATGGCATTGCGCGGGCAGTCAGGCCCGCTGGCCCAGGTAGAGCGCGTGGATCAAGACGAGCTCACGGTCACGCTGAAGTGGCCGGACGACCTGGCCGACGTGCCGAGCTATGCAAAAGGGGATACGCCGGCGATCCACCCATTGCTGAGGCGCTGGGACCAAAATGGCGACCTGAGCCGTTACAACGGCGCCTTACCTGTCGTTGCATCGGCCGACCCGGACGACGGCTGGATCGCCCTTGAAGACGGCGTGGAGCTGTGGTTTGCCGAGGACAAGGAGTACCGCGTTGGGGATTATTGGCTGATTCCGGCGCGGGTGGCTACCGGCAATGTCGAGTGGCCCTGGGCGGCCGGCGCCGACGGCGCATCTGTTCCTGATGCCGTGCCACCTCACGGCCCGCAACATTATTATGCGCCCCTGCTGCACGTCGGTACGGATGGCACGGAGAATCAGGACTGCCGTTGCCGGATTCGCAATTTGCCTTGTGAATAAGATGAAACCACTGGTCTGCGCACGCAACGCCTCGCAACTCTTCCTGGCAATCGTACTGGCAACGTTTCCGGGGGCGTCGGCGTTGTCGGAGCAAATATCCGGAGAACCGACTAAAATGATGGTGCTTGAATTACGACAATACAAATTGCATCCGGGCCAGCGTGACTTCCTGATTGCGCTGTTCGAGCGCGAGTTCATAGAAAGCCAGGAAGCGCTCGGCATGCGCCTGGTGGGGCAGTTTTGCGATCGCAACGACCCCACGCGATTCACTTGGATCCGTGAATTCCCCAACATGTCCGGGCGCGAGGGGGCCTTGCACGCCTTCTATTTCGGTCCCGTTTGGGCCAGGCATCGGGAAGCCGCCAACGCCACCCTCGAGGACAATGACAACGTTCTCCTGCTTCGCCCAGCGTCCTCGGATCTGGCCTTCCCAACAGCCAGTGCGTCGCGTGCCGCGCCCGGAGCGGAGCCAAGCGCGGCGGGGATCATAATCGCCACGATTTACTACCTCTGGAAGGATCCGAAGGAAGGCTTTTCCGATTTCTTCGTGACCGAAATGATGCCTGAAATCGCCGCAGCGGGCATGCCGATGATCGCGGCCTACATACCGGAACGCACACCCAACAATTTTCCGCGGCTCCCGGTCCGGCAGAGCGAGAACGTGTTCGTCTGGTTCACGCGACTCGCAACCGCGGATGCTCTAAACAACGAGCGGGGTGCACCGGCAGACCTGCCGCCGTGGACCGCCGAGGTCGCGACGCGATTGGCTGACTTCCAGGAACGATCCGCGCAACGACTAGTGCTCGAGCCGACGCCGCGGTCGGCCCTGCGGTGAGCACACGCCGGCGGACGAACGCGAGCCGAACGAGCGCGTGAGTCTCGCGTGAGCTTTGCGTGACTGAGCTATGCACAGTCCAGCAGCGTACTGCAAAAAATTGAGCAACGGACGTCCCGGCAACGAAATAGAAAGCCCGAAGCGCACGGTGGCCACTGTGGCGCGAACGCGTCTGCGTATGCTGATGCTGGTGTCCGGGACAAAGCTTGTTGTACTGTCATCCGACTGTATCGACACGAGCGAATCGTGACCGGGAAGACGGGAAACTCACGGGCGGGTCCGGAATCGCTACCTGAACATCCAAAAGTCAGGTGGACACACAAACACCGCCGCGCGCTGAAGATTTCCACCGTCGTGCTGGTCGCTCATCTGCTCGGCCTGGCCACGTCCATGCACGCCCTGATGAGCGCCCGTACAGCGCCTGGCGCGACTGCCTGGATCGTAGCTCTAAATGCGACTCCCTACCTGGCTGTGCCTGCGTACTGGGTATTCGGGCGGACCAAATTTCAGGACTACATAAGCCTGAGGCGCGAATTAGCTGCGTCGCTGGAAGAGACCCTGGAACAGGAACTCTCGGGCCTGAAGCCTTTCAGGACGAGGTGGTCCGCGGATGGCCATCAGACTTTCCGCGCCGTCGAGAAGCTGGCCCGCCTGCACTTCGTGGATGGCAACCGGGTTGAATTGTTGATCAATGGCGAGCAAACGTTCGCCAGCATCTTTGAAGGCATTGCGGCCGCAAAAGACTACCTTCTGGTGCAGTTCTACATTGTGCGCGACGACGAGCAAGGGCGTCAGATGCAGCGCCGCCTAATCGAGCGCGCCAGGGAAGGTGTCCGGATCCACCTGCTTCTGGACGAGATCGGCAGCGCAAAATTGAGCCGGTCATACATTGATGAGCTGGCTGACGCCGGTGTCGAGGTTCGCTGGTTCCGGTCGAACCGCGGCTGGACGAATAAGTTCCAGCTGAACTTCCGCAACCACAGGAAAATCGTGGTCGCAGACGGAAAGCGGGGCTGGGTCGGGGGACTGAATGTTGGCAACGAGTATCAAGCCGAGGACTGGCGGGATACCCACTTGCTCGTTGAGGGGCCCGCCGTCCTTCACATGCAGCTGTCGTTTCAGGAAGACTGGCACTGGGCAGCGGATGATCTGCTGCAACTTTCCTGGTCGCCGTATTCTCAGTTTGGCCAGGGTGTGCCGGTCCTTGTTGTGCCATCCGGGCCTGCCGACGAAGTAGAAACGGCAAGCCTGATGATCCAGCAGTTCGTCAACCTGGCCGAACAGCGCGTCTGGATCTCGACCCCGTACCTTGTGCCAGACTCCGGCGTTGTTGCATCGCTACAGCTCGCTGCGCTCCGCGGCGTCGATGTTCGCCTTCTGATCCCCGAACAGAGCGACAGTCTCCTGGTCTCGCTCGCCGCTTACCCGTTCATCGACCCCTTGCTCGAAACCGGGATCAGGATCTATCGGTACCAGCCCGGCCTGATGCATGGAAAGGCTTTTCTCTTTGATGACAACAATGCAGCCGTGAGTACGGCTAATCTGGACAATCGGTCACTGCGCATCAATTTTGAAAGCACTGCGCTGGTCGCCGACCCGGATTTTGTCACGGAGGTCAAGGCAATGTTCGAAAGAGACTTTGCCGCTTCACGTGAGATCGAAACCGAGGAATTTGCGGCAAAACCGTTATGGTTTCGCATGTCCGCGCGCGCCGCATACCTGTTCGCCCCCGTACTCTAACCAACGCCTTCGGCCCGGGGCATTCCCGCGAGGCATCGGTACCCGCGTCGCCACGCCCTAAGCAGGAGGGCGCCGCCCGGGATCCACCAGGACCCACCCGGCGCCGGGAACAATGGCACGGCAGCGTCCGCTCGCGACCAGCGGCCGCACAATACAACAGCGCATCGACGCCGCATTCGGGCGGCTGCAGAGAGACGACCTCGAGCACCGCAGCGATTGCGGCGAAGCCATCATTGCTTTTCGATAATTCTCGTATTATCGTACGGTCCATGAAGACGCCTGCCATCATCTTGGCGCTTGCGGCCCTTGCCCACGAACATCGGCTGGCCATCTTCCGCCTCCTTGTTGAGAAGGGGCCGGAGGGACTGTCGGCCGGGGAAATTGCGGGGCGCATCGGCCTGGTGCCGTCGTCGCTGACGTTTCACCTGCAGCACCTCGCACGCGCCGGGCTGCTAACGCAGCGACGGGTGGGCCGCCAGCTCTTTTACGCCACGGACTTCGGCGTCATGAACGAGCTCCTCGGCTACCTTACGGAAAACTGCTGCGGTGGCGCGGGATGCGCACCCGCAGCCGCGGCCCGGGGCGGGAAGTCGCGCCGGAAGTCCACCCGAATCGTATGAGCACCGACTATTTGGAGCGGGTTGCCGACCAACCGTCTGCTATCGCCGAATTTGCGAGGCTCTGTCCCGCGAGCGCGGCGTTCATGATTTCGAACCTTAAGGAGTAAGCGAAAATGAAACGCCTGCACGTACACGTCGCTGTAGACGATCTCGAGGCTTCGACCCGCTTCTACTCGCAGGTCTTCGCCGCGGATCCGGTGGTGTCGAAGCAGGACTACGCGAAATGGATGCTGGATGACCCCCGTGTGAACTTTGCGATCAGCGCACGAGCTGCCCGGCCAGGCATCGAGCACCTCGGCATCCAGGTCGAGGATCGCGACGAGCTCGCGGAAATTTACGAGCGCTTGAAACGTGCCGGCGGACCGGTATTCGAGGAGGGCGCGACCACCTGCTGTTATGCGCAGAGCGAGAAGAGCTGGATCGAGGACCCCCAGGGCGTGAAGTGGGAGACCTTCCTCACCACCGGCGAGAGTACGGTGTACGGTAACGATGCGCCAGACATTGTGCCGGCCTCGGCATGCTGCAAGCCGGCGTCGCAGGGCGAAGCCTCCTGCTGCGCGCCGGCCAGACAGGCGAACGAGAGCAGCGCCATCTGCTGCAGCTGATCGGGTGGAGCATGCCGGCGTGAAAAAACTCAAGGTGCTTTTCCTGTGCACGGGGAACGCCTGCCGCAGCCAGATGAGCGAAGGTGGGCGCGTCACCTCAAGGGCGAGCGGATCGACGCTTACTCGGCCGGCGTTGCGCCGCACGGTGAAGAGGACGCGCTTGATCTCTATCGCCGGGTGCGCGACGAGATCCGCGCCTTCATAGAGACGCTGCCCAAAGCCCTGACCCGACAGGATCCGGCCACATGACCGAACCCATCAGCCGCAAGCTGTCTTTCCTCGATCGCTACCTGACCCTTTGGATCTTTATCGCCATGATGATCGGCGTGGCGATCGGGTACTTCGTGTACGGGGCTCCGCAGTTCATTCAGCGCTTCGACGTGGGCACCACCAATGTCCCGATCTTGCGCATTCCGTCCGATTTGGCGTTGCGCTGAGTTGGTGTCAGAGCAATATCCCAGCGGGGTACAAAGTGGGGCATCAGCACGTTAAGTCCAATAAAATATCTTTTCTCTTCAGCAGCTTGTTGAGGTAATTCGATTCCGCCCCTGGCCACCATACATTTGCGGGTGTATTCCGGACACATTGTCAACATTCTGTCCGGAACGAACGTATACGAACGCCAGCTTCGCTGCCTCATTGCGGCCGCGTCTCAGTCCGTCTCGAGAAAGACCGTCCGACCCAACTCGGCACTCTCACGCGCTGCCTGGAGGATCTCCATCACGATCATATTGTTCTCGAGCGACGAAAGATCATCCGCCGGCAAGTCCGCTTTGCCACGAATCACCGCAGCGAACATTGCAAACGGGTCGTGGAGCGGCGGCGTCCGTTCCGGCAGCACCTCCGATTCCTCTTCGAATCCGTCGTAGCCCTCGGCCATCCGTACCCGCAGCGTCGACCGATCGTCCGCGTAGGCCACGCCCGTAAGTCCATAGACCGCCATATCCTTGCGCCCGATAGGCCAGTTCCAGGATGCCTGGATGACCGCCTGGGCCGTCGGGTACGTCAGGATAATTGTCGCCTCGTCATCGACGTGCGGGTGGTTGCCGGGTTGCAGCTGCTGGACCACCGCCGTCACGCTGGTCGGCCGGGCTCCGTTCATGACCCAGGTCATCAGGTTGGCGCCGTAACACCCGAAGTCGAACAGCGCACCGGCACCGTTCTGTTCGGGATCGAGCAGCCAGTCGAGGAACTCTTCGTTGATACCGAGCTTGACGGGGCCCCGGTGGCCGTCGTTCACGACGACCTTGCGAACGTCGCCGATCTCGCCCCGGTCGACGATCGACTTGACCGCGTGATTGCTCGGATACCAGGTCGTCTCGTAGTTGGTCAGCAACTCGATGCCGTGCATCTCGGCGAGCGCCTGCATGTTCTTTGCATGCTCGAGACTCACGGCCAGCGGCTTCTCGACCATGACGTGAATACCCCGCGGCGCAGCCGCCTGCACCACGTCGAGATGCTCGTAAATGGAACCGAAGGCCGCCACGCCCTCGGGATTTGTCGCCTCGAACATTGCGTCCATGGACTCGTAGACGAGGTCCATGTCGAAGCCGTGCTGCCGACTGTAACGCTCGGCGAGACGACGATCGGGTTCGACGATGCCCACGATACTGAAGTTCTCGCGCGACTCGCTCTCGAAGATCCAGTGAACGTGTGTATGGGTCAGCCCGATGACGGCGAGCCGCACCGGATCCTTCTCATCAGCGATGCTGCCCATGGTCATGAAAAGCGTCAGAATCAAGAGGGCTCGTCGCATGCCGGTCATCATACGACGGCGAATATGCGCGGGTCGATCCATCGATCCCCGCGTGTTTCGGAAGCAGTACCTTGCGGATGAGGGTCAACGAAACCCGAACAGGGGCGGAAACGCCAGCACCACAAATGCAGCCCACAGGGCATAGACCGGCAGAAAGGCGGTTTGCCAGCGCTCCAGGGCCGCGAGCGTCCGGCGTTGCCGCAGCAACGCCACGTACAGCCAGGCTGAGCCGGCGAGATTCGCGAGCAGTATCAGGTTTTCGCCAAGAGCCGCCACGCGGTTGGGGGTAAAGCCGAATTCGGAGATTCGGGACACGATGGCAGTGAGGGCGACCGCGTCCACGGCAAGGGCACTGACAACGAGCAGCAGTTGCAAAGCGTCGAAGGCATTCGGAGGCAACGCCGGGTCGCGCGCGGAAACCGCATAGACGACCAGGCCGACGACCACGACGAGCAGGAGATCGAAGCCGATCAGCACTTCGCGTTCGATATCGATCGCGTTACCCGTCCAGGCGAATGCCACCAGGAAGCCGATGCAGACGGCGGCAAACATTGGCGTGAACAGACGCGTCAACACCGGCGCCATGTTCTCGATGACGCTTTGCTTGGCCTCCACGAGCCATGCCGCAACGATGAACGCCCCGGCTGCGCCGCAGGGCAGGAGCCATGCGGCCACGAAGCGCTCGGCATCGAGCTGGATGGTCGCGAACATCATCAGCGTGAAAGCGATCAATACCCCGCCACCGAGCGCTATCAGCACGAAGTAGATGAACAGCTCACCGGTGAAACGCACGAAATTCATACGGTTCGCGCTCGGCCCCCACGCGCCGCCGGTGTGCGCGACACCGACAAGGAGCCAGAGCGAAATCGGCAGGTGGAGAATCAGCAGGATTTCCGTGTCACTGCCCGGTGCGAAGGGAAACGAGTTGGCGACCACGGCAGCCAGGGCGAAGCCACCAAACAGCCGGCTCGCGATCACCATGGACAGGCCCCGGTGCCACACGAAATAGGCCGTCAGCAACGGCAATACGAACAGGCTCGCATTGCGCGCATAGAAGCTTGCGTTGGCCTCGTCGAGCGGCACGCCGAACAGCGCGGGCAGTTTGACGGCGGCAGCAGCGAGCACCGCAAGGCACGCCACGATTCGCCAGGTGCGGATCGTGTCGTCATCTGTCGCAGCCGATACGGAGACAAGCTGCTTCCAGAGCCTGCCGGAATGCTCGCGTGCGAATTCGCGCGCGATGGCATCCAGGTCGCCGAGCCGCTTGACGGCGATGAGAAACGCCTCGTCATCGTCGAGTCCGTTGTGTCTGAGGGCCGCAACTTCGTCGCGCAAATGATCCTCGAGTTCGTCGGCGTCCGTGCCGTGGATCGCGACACGCCGGCGGACGAATGTGCGCCACGCCGCAATTTGCGCATCGAGTGACTTGCCTGCGGCCGGGCGACTCACGCCGGGGACGTCCCCGCCCAGAGGCTGCGCAAGGTACCGTCCACAGCCTCCCACTGTTGGCGCTGGACCACGAGGTGGCGTTTGCCGCTTTTTGTCAGGCGGTAGTATTTTCGGCGCCGCCCGGTCTCCGCGGTGCCCCACTCGGCATCGATGAGCCCCTGCCGTTCAAGCCTGTGCAGAACCGGGTAGAGCATGCCGTCGGTCCATTGCAGCTTGCCGCCCGACAGGGCCGCGACGCGTTTACTGATGGCATAGCCATAGCTCTCGCCGTCGGCAAGAATGCCGAGCACGAGCGGGGTTGCCGAGGCGGCCACCAGGTCTTTCGCGATATCCATACGCAACGGTACTATACATAGCAGTACTATGTATGTGAAGCGTCGCCTTCCTGGTCCGGGCGAGGCTATCGGCCGCGGCAATGCGTCGGGAATTCGCCCACATCGGCCCGGCCTCGACCGAAATCCGGTTACGCCTGGCTTAGAGCCCCAATGAGGCAGCACGTCTTCCCGACCTTGATGGGCGCAAATCCGCTTCCCGGGGCGCGCATGCCGACGACCTGGCCTTGGAACACCCGCGCCGCGGCCCCGATCACCTGGCCGCGGTCGGCGAAAAAGCGGACGTCGTACTTCCACTCGGTGCCGTCGCGGCTCACCACGGGGTGCGGCGCGTAACGCTGAGCGAGATACGTTTCGGGCGAAAGCTGCGCGAGCTTCTGTCGGCTGACGCGCTTGCCGACATACACGCCGCGGCTGGCGTGCCCCAGGGTCGGCTTGAACACCCATTGCGCGCGGTCGCGATACCACTCGGCAACCGGCCGGGATGAAAGCGGCAAGGTCTCGGCGATACGGAAAGCCACACCTGTTGCGTCGTCGCGCGACAGTTCCGCCTGCTGTGACCATTCGATGAAACGGCGCTTGTTTGCGATCGCGCGATACGCATCGGGCGTCGGCGCTATCACGACCGCGTCTTCATCGACCGCTAGTCGTATCGCTGCGTGTGCAGGATTCGTGAGCAGGAAATCGGTACTGCGCCAGTAGACACGATCAATTGCGGTACCTCCGTGCCGCAAGCGCTTGCCGGAATACACGAGTTCCGCAGCGTCAATGACGAGCACCTGCCGCGCGTGGGGCCGGATCAAGTCCGCCAGCGCCCGCATCTCTGCAAGCAGTGCCTGCGCCTCGAGCTGGTCGTCGACGATGGCTACAACGCCCGTGCTGTCCGGGTCGTCGCCGAGCAGGTCCCGTCGAAACAGCGCAACCACGCGTTGTTCCAGCAGCCCGCGCTCCCATTCCGCGCAGCACTCGTTGCCCCGGCGCGCAGCTTCGATGGCCGTGAGTATCCCGCCGGCATTCGTGTTGACCTCGATGAGGACCGGCCCGTCGACGGTCGGATGGACGTCGTAGCTCAGGATCAGCGGACGGTGGTCGGCCTTCGGGTCGGCCGCGAGTATCCGGCCCCAGAGGTTCCGGATGCCAAGGGTGATCAGCCGCAACGATTCGGGCGCAACAGGCACGGCAGCCTGTAACACCGTTACACCAAAAGGATCGGCCTTGGTTTCGGTCATCGTCGGCAGGACGCTCGAAGCAGGAGCGTGCAGGTTACCCTCATTGGCATCACCATGCTGGACAAGGCACGCCGCGTTCGAGCAGGGCAGTCGATGCGGATAACTGCCTCACCCGCATTCGAAACCGTCAAGTGCGTCCACGCTCCGTCATAGCGCTCGAGAGTAACAAGAACGTCATAAAGATTCTCGGCGCAGGGGCCGAACAGCGGATCGAGTTCCGCACGGGCGGTGAAGGTTTCGAGTCCCCGTTCCTTTGCGCCAACCGTCAGGTAGGCAAGTCCCAGCCAGTTGCGCACCGAGGAATCCCTCGGATCCAGGCCTACCGCCTTCTCGAGATCGGCGATGATGTCGCCAAGATCGTAACGTGCTGCCAGGGCCATTGTCGGATTCATGCGAAAGTTGGCAGGCGCGGCGACGGCGAGCGCATTGACCGGATCGAGCGTGCGGGTTCGCGCTGCATATTCGTCCACGTGTCCCTCGATCTCCTCCAGCGGCAAATCCGTCTTGACATACTCCCGATAAAGCGAGGCGACGCCGGCGCGCAACGCCCAGGCATCCGCGAATTCCGGGTCCCGCTCGACCGCCTGCGCCAGCAGCGCCTCGGCGCGATCAATCTGCGTTCGCTCCTGGTAGAGCGCACGGGCCTCGAGATAGAGATCATAGGCGGAAAGGTCGGTGGTCGCCGCCGCGATGCTGGCGGGCGCCGGGGCGGCCTCCAGATAATGGCGCCATGGCTACAAGGGAAGAAACGCGTTGCAGTAAGCAGCGCCGACAGCGATGCGCAGGATCGTCACCAGAGGTTTGTCGATTTCCATCAACAGATTTTGTTGAGCTACCTCGACGGTGCGATGCCGGCAAAAGCGGGCGACCTGGATGCCCTCGGCTACATAGAGAAAGTGTTGACAGAGTGGCATGAACAATTCCGCCATGATGAAATCGCAGGCCCGGACCCGCGGGAGCGAACGTTCTGGTACGCGCTGTACCAGCTCGAGGAACTGGTTGAGACTCCCGGCCCGCATATCGATCCCTACGAAGCATTTCTGATGCAGAATCTTGTCGAAGTCCGGGAACTGCTGCGAAACCGGCAACCGCTACCGCTGCATCGGTTCATGGCAACGACGCCAGACGGCCGATAGACGAAACAACCCCGCCAGGATTCGAATTCCTGGACGACCCTCTTCTTCCGCGAAGCGGTGGGCCGGAACAAGCCGCAGCTGCATTCGGCTTGAAGCCCGCGGGAGCTTCACGAGCAGGGATGATGGCACCGCGACGTAACGCACAGGCGTTCGCGGTCGACTGCCAACCAAGTCATTTTCCCGCCGAAGCATACAGTTATGGCGCTTGACGCCATAATCAGGCTATGGCATTGTGCGCCATATGAAGGCGGTACTGGCGTTTTATGACAAGCAGGTACTGCCTGACGGGGCTATCGTCGAAATGAAGATCTGGCAGTTGACCAAGCCCGTGCGCGGCAGCGCGCATAAGCTGAAGTACAGCTTGTTCTACGGATTTCCCGGCAAGCGGCTGGTCGCATACGACAATGAACCAGGCAAGGGCGATCATCGGCATTTCGAGTGCGAAGAGGTGACTTACAACTTCCGTAGCGTGGAGAAACTGGTGGCGGATTTTCTGGCGGACGTGCGCCGCCTGCGAGGTGAATCATGAGCAAGCGAGTCGACCTGCATGTAGGCACGATCGACGAAATGGGACGGCGCTTTGTTAGCGCCTGGCATCGTTTGAAGAACGGCGAGGAAGTGCGTGAGACACACTTGACGTTTCCGGATCTGCAGGCGCTGTTGAAGGCCCTGTCGCCCAAGCGGCTCGAACTGTTACAGGCGGTTCATAAGGAACCTGCTTCTTCGATCAAGGCACTGGCGATCCGACTGCGGCGGGACTACAAGCGCGTCTATGAAGATGTAGAAACGCTGACCTCTTCCGGTTTGCTGCTGCGACAGGACGGCGGCGTTTCAGCGCCTTATGATGCGATCACCGCGGAGATGCGGCTGGAATAGTTCGAGAGCCTGTGCGTTGTCACACCGCCGGCCATTCGCGCCTGAGAATCGAAAACCATGCAGTTCATGAAAACGCAGTGTTCCCTCAGGCCCCGCCGAACTGCGCAATGCGCCGTTTCAGTTCCACACAAGCGGTGCCGACTGTGTCTTGCAGACGTCCGGCAAGACACCCGTCTCACGCCGGTAGTCCATCAGCACGCTTTCGGGTTCCTTGTAACTTCACCCGCTTCGGGCTTTTTGCCTTCGCGAATCCAGGTATCGAGCCGCGAGAGTGCTTCGGCAACTTCATCCGCCGTGAAATTGCAGTGCCCCACGCGATCAACCCAAAGCTGCACGAACAGATCTTTGGTCCCCTGTACATCGACAAGCGATTCGTAATAATTCGCCTCCGTCGGCGGGATGATTTCATCCACGATCGTGACTCCGCATCATTGGTTTTTCCTCCCATACCTGGGGTTTTCTGCAATCGCGCGTGTCGACACTAAGCAACAACCGACTGCAAGCACTTAGTTGTCACCCAACAGTGCCATTCGGTCCAGTGGTACGCCGACCTGCGCAATGCGCCGTTTCAGTTCCACGCAAAACGGTGCCGACTCTGTCTTGCAGACGTCCGGCAAGACACCCGTCTCACGCCAGTAGTCCATCAGGCCAACATTCTCGACCAGCTGTGTAAAGCGCGCGTCCGCGCGCAATGCCACGAGGTCGGCACGGAAAAGATAGCCGGTGATGAATATAGTCACTTCGCGGCGCAGCCAAATTTGGTCGGTCTCCTCCGGCGTTGCCCCGCGTGGATCCCGGTACAGCATGTGTGCGTACTGAAAAGCCTCGTCCTTGCGGCCCAGTGCCGTCATGCCCGAGAGGCACGTCAAGGCCGCCTGCACACTGGTCCAGCCGTCATTGCATTTGGCAATCGCGGTATTGGTGTCCTCCGGTTTCCCCGAGTCGAGCGCACGCAGCATCTGGGTGACTACTGGTGCGGTGCCCGGCGGTTCGATAATGCGGGTCAGTAACGGGTCCTCCAGCATGCGCCGGGCATCGGATCTTGGGTCCCGGAAGTCACTGTGTTCGAACCGAGAAACTGCAAACAGCTTGTCCCCGGGCCAGAGGCGCTCCGCTCGTTTCCGGATTGCCGTAGCATCTTCTGTATCGCCGAGTTGTAGCTGCAAACCATAAAGTGCAACTGCTTTTTGCCGATTGAAAGGGTCCCGTTGGCTAACTGTTCGATACTCGTATTTGGCGTCTGAAATGCGCCCGGCACTCCAATAGTGACGGGCGAGGTGCCAGGTCACATTGGTTTCGCCCGGATCGATTTCGAGGCCGCGCTTCAGATGCTTTTCAATGAACACCCAAGATGTTTGCGGAACCAGGCCTGGAAGCGCTACGTAGGCTTGCCCCCATTCCGGGGCCAGTGCACGAGCGCGCGCCTCCGCCTGCCGTGCCCGCAACATCGCGGCTTCGACTTCGTTAATCGGCAGAGACCAGTACGACCAACTCGAGTACAGAGCGAGAGAAAACTGTGCCAGTGGATCATCCGGGTAGTCCTCGGCCAGAGGCACGGATTTCCGGTAGCTCTCCAACCGGTAGCTCTCAAAATCAAAGTCATTCTGGCTTTGGTAAATCGCGGCGATGACCGCCGGTTCCGGTGCACCGCGCGGCAACATGCCCAAGCACCGAGCCGTGGCCAGCGATCCTGGCGGCGACCCGCTCGGGTAGTGGTACACCCGACCGCACATCGTCCTGGATCTCGTAGGATATGAGCGCGACCCCTGTGCGGCTGTCCTCCAGCCTGGCGATAGCGTTGAATTGCCCGGAGTTGCTCGAAACTTCCCCGCTGATCACAAAGATGGAGCCGAGCTCCCTTGCTGCCTTCGCCCGGGCGTCGCCTCGGTAAATGTTCGTCTGCGTCGGCGCGAGCACGGACAGCCCGGATTGAGTGAGTGCGCTGGCGATGGCGGGCGCAATGGCGTCGACCGCTCCGTTGGTTCGGCTTTCCGCGTCGAGCGCTTCGAACGGCAGAACTGCGACGCGAATGGCGCCCGTTGTCGGCATGGGGGATCTCGATTCGTTCCCGCCCCACCGGTAGACCAGTGAACTTGCGATGATCAGGATGCACGCCATCATCGCGGCGATTAGCGGCCAGTTTGAGCTGCGGCCGCCGGCAGCTGCGGGCGCGCCTTGCTGGCTGGCCGTGTGGGTGGCGGTGGGCACGACAACTTCCTCGGCTTCAAGAACCGGGGGAACCAGCCGAAAACCAACGCCCCGAATTGTTTCAATGACCTGCGGGTGTTTCGGATCATCGCCGAACGCGTCACGCACTTCGAAAATGGCTTGTGACAGCGCGCCGTCGGTGATTGCGGCCGGGCCCCAGACCGCGCCCATCAGGTCGTACTTGCGTACAACACCACCCTTTGCCCGCGCCAGTTCGACCAGCACCGACATGGCGCGATGGGCCAGGGGAATCGCCTTGCCTTGCGGATCCGTGAGCGACAGCCGCATGGGGTCAATACGCCATGCGCCGAGACAGAACGGCTGATCGTACCGGCTCGAATCCTTGTCCATTGCAGGAGTCTAGACCGTTTTGAGCTTCGCAGAGGGTCACCTGAGGCTTCCCTGATGCAGCGCTAAAGACCGGACTTTCCTTTTGGGATGACATCGGAACCGGCGAGACCCGTTTCGCTGCGGGTGCCGAATTTCGTCAAACCGATGCGGAGGGAGAGTGCTGATGAAGCTGCGTATTCTGGTTACAGGCGGCCTGTTGGTTCTGAGTTGCGGCTGCGCGTCGCAGCCGGCTGGTTTCGTGATACCGGACGGCATCGACCTGGATCGCCAGGCCGCTGCGATTGAGGCGAACCGAAATAAAGCACTGCGGGCGCAAACCAGCGACTATCCGGATCCGTACCGTCACATGCGTCCCTACCCGACGTCGCAAAGGTAGGTCCTCAGCGAGCTTGGCGGCGCCAGAACGGCTGGCACAGGTCCCGGCCAAGTATGAAGCGAGACTTTGACATCCCCACTTTGGGTACCAAGATCCCCAAATTGGGTATGTATATGACATGGAGGAATACCTGAGCTTCGGCACGACGAACGCCACCAATTATCGGGCACGTGTTTGGGAGGACATTTAAATCGTTGGAGAGGGGCGACGAAGGGCTTGATCGAGCGGAAGATCTGACGGCTGGTTCCGGCTCTTATGCACGCCATGAATGATTATCATCCACGTCGGAAGATTCTTCTCTCGCCGCGAACTGTCGCCGCGCCGGTTTCCGTACCCCGGCCCTCGAACTCGACCCGAATCACATTGGCTACTTCCGACAGCCAACGACCCACCCCTTACCGGCGCATTTGCGACGAAATGCAACTTATGCGACACAAAACGTATTTTGCGTCAAATACAGGGACTTTATTCGTCGCATAAGAGCTTTCGTGCTCATCGGAAATCAGCCGGAGGATTCGGCGTTGGTGCCGGAAGACGGCTTCATGGTCAGGCTGTGCCCGGAATCGTGGTCGGCACTGCGCGGTGCAGCCGAATCCGGAACTGCCCTCGAGATGCCGATGAGCGGAGACGACGACCGGTTCGTTCGCCAGTTCCGGTTCGAATGGTCGGGATGATCGCCTCGTCGGAGTTGCAGTAGTGGCCGCAAACTGTTGCCAACTGCCGGACATGATACTACGGCGCGACCGGCCGAAAATTGCGCGGGCATTCTCAACAATTGCTCTTCAATATGGCGCTGCTGGCCATACAACGTCAAGAATCTCGGACACGGACATGCTCTTCCCGAGCTTCCTCGAAACATCCTTCCACTCGTCGGGAACAACAATGTCGAATTTCGGAGACTCACCTGCCTCTAGAGGTCTTTTGATCGATATCAAAAACGCGATCACACCTTCGTTCATGCCAGGTAGCGGCTGATGCTCGAGCGAATCAACTAGCGAGCGATAGTATTGGTCATCGTGCGTCCCTGGATGCGGAAACCAGAATCTCGATGCGTTGGGCCGGACCGCGCCGACGATGTGAAAAATACCAGAAGCTTCTTTACCAGCGCTGAAAATATCAAAATGCAGGATTAGGTTACCGAGGTAAACGTAAAACTCCGTTGCATTTCCGACGCACTTTTGGAATTCATCATTCGAGTGATACAGCATAGCGTTTGAAGGTTTAATGCCGTACTTTGGGAACGGCATGCCGGAGAAATCTTCATTCGCGCAAAATGCGAACGTCAGGTTAGCTCCATCTACTATTTGTCCTACGACATCATTAACGTGAACTACGGATGCTCCATCGTCTGCCCATACCCAGACAGCGCCGCCATTCGATGCTGCGGCTTTTGCAGCGCCAGGCAATGCAGTTAGCTCGATTTCTCCTCCATTTAGAGTAAAACGGCCATCTGTATAGAACCGAAGTTTCAAAATGTTTTCATGAGAACGTGAGAGTTCACTGCCGCTGTCGGCTACCTCGCTTGCAGAGGTCAGCCCCAGTACGGAAAGCAGCCAAAACCTTAGTCGCATCAAAATCGACTCCACGGTTTTCTTTTCTTGTAGTCGTTTACAGCAATTTCGGAGAATATCACTCCACCGGCTACTGTTGCACAGCAGACAATAATCCCACTTGGCGATGGTGGCTCAGCCCGGTTTTGACCGTACCCCCATAATTCGAGCCATGCGGTATGTGGGATTTCCGAGTATTTTGTTGAATGAGGAGATCCCGACATGAAGTCGGTCATTTTCAGGATGCAAAGCAGGATCAATCCAGTGCGCGATCACTCAACCGGCCCTCAAAAGCTGTAACGCAGGCTGACGCCGTAGGTACGCGGATCGCCGAGCACGCCGGCATAGTGGCCCGCGCCGCCGGCGGCCGGCAGCAGCTGCTCGAAGTACTCCTCGTCGAACAGGTTCCGCGACCAGAGGTAGCCCGACCAGCCATTGTCCGCGCGGAAGCCAAGGCGCAGGTTGGCCAGAGTGTAGGCGTCGATGTTCAGGTACTCAGACGGCGTCGGGCTCGAGGAAAAGTCGCCGCGATAGAAGACATCGAAGCCGCCGACGAGTTCGCCGGCACTGCCGAAGATCGTGATCGGGACGGCGAGTTCGCCGCCGACGTTACCTGCCCATTTCGAAATGCCTGGCAGTACGCCGCCCGATATGTCCTTGATCGAGGCCGAGCCCGATGCACCGGTTTCCTCGAGCGGCACTGGCGCGTCCGGGAAGGACACGTACTCACCGTCGGTCCAGGCAATGGCCGTATGCAGCGACCAGTACTCGCCGAGCTCGACGTCGCCGTCGAACTCGACGCCGCGCACGCGCACCTTCTCGGCGTTGGCGAGGTAGCCACGGTTCACGCCGAGATCCGAGACGTCCTGGACCTGTGTCTGGTAGTCGTGCACGTCCGTCTGGAACAACGTGAGGTTCGCCGTTGATGTCTGCGTCGGGCTGGATTTCACGCCGAGCTCGAAGTGGCGCACGTCCTCGGGCTTGATTTCGACCAGCGCAAGGTCCGGCTGGCCCGAAGCGTCATTCGGAATACCGCCGACGTTGATGCCGACCGGCTTGAACGCCGTCGAATACGTTGCATAGGCACTGACGTCGTCGGTTGCGCGGAAGTTCAGGGTCAGCTGGCCCGACACATTGGTATCGTCGATGTCCGACACGAAGGATTGTGAGCTGTAGATGGCTTTCTTGATTGCGGCCACCTGCTCGCGCTCCTCTTCGATCGGCCAGTCCGCCGGGTCTATGCCGCCGTAGGTCACCCGGTCATAGTCGACCTGCTTGCGGTCATAGTTGACGCGCAGCCCGGGCAACAGGCTCAACCGGTCGGTGATCGCCCAGTCGACCTCGGCGAACACGGCGGCGCTCAGGGCTTCGGAATCGGGCGTCGTCGCGATACCGTAGCCATCCAGGACGCCGGCCGTGCCGGCCCGCTCCCACAGGTCGAAGGGCGCGATGCTCGGGTTGTAGGAGAAGCGCCACTGCGCCGAACCGGACTCCTCCGTGTGCACGGGATCGGAATCGATCGTTTGGCCGAATGCGAAGAGGCCAAAGACACCGTTCAGGCTGGGTGACAGTTCGCCGGCCCAGCGCACTTCCTGCGTCCATTGCTCCTGGCGCGAGGGCGCCTGCGACAAAGTCAGCACGGGCAGGCCGGTGAAATCGCGGTCGCTCGACGGACCCCAGTCCCAGAAACGCCATGCCGTGGTCGAGGTCAGCGTGCCAGGACCGACCTCGATGTCGGCGTTGAGCGAAGCGCCACCGAGATCCTGGTCAGACAGCCACGGCGTGTCGGTGTCGATCACGCGGTCGAATGGGTTCCGGCTCGGCAGGTCGTAGCCGAAGTAGTCGATGATCTGTTCGAATTGCCGTTCCGGGATCCGCAGCGTTGGCACTACGCCGGCCACGACCTGGGCATAACCATCGGGGCGCTGGCGCGTATAGTCCGCGGCCAGCGTGATCTCGGTCCGGTCGGAAGCTGCGAACAGCAACTGTCCGCGAAAGCCCGTGTTGTCCATCGTATTCACGTCGTCCTCTGTGGCGACGTTGTAGATCGTCCCTTCGCGCCGGGTGCCGGAGAATGACAGCCGCCCGGCGATCCTGTCGCTCAGCGGCCCGGTGACCGAACCCTTGGCCTGGGCAAATCCTTCGCTGCCATAGCCGAGTTCGAAGTCGGCGCCGGGCGTGAAGTCGGGTTTTCTCGTCGTCACGACGATCGCGCCGGCGGTCGTGTTCTTGCCGAACAGCGTGCCGCGCGGACCGCGCAGGACCTCGAGCTGCTCGACGTCGATGAAATCGAGCGTCGTCGACGCGGGCCGCGCGTAGTAAACGCCGTCCACATAGAAGCCGACGCCCGAATCGATGCCGTCGTTGGTGAGCCCGAAGGTTGTGCCGAGTCCGCGAATGTTGACGCTCGTGTTGCGTGGGTTGGATGAATAGAGCTGCACCGTGGGGACCAGCTCCTTCACGCGGTTGACGTTGAAAGCGCCCGAGTCGTCAAGGTATTCGCCGCGCAACACCGACATTGGGATCGGTACGTCCTGCGCCGCTTCTTCCCGCCGCCGTGCCGTCACCGTAACTTCGTCTACGTCGCCCGCCTTTGTTTCGAGCGCCTGCTCGGCCGCCGCCGGCGCTGCCAGTCCCGCCGCCGCACCGATGAATGCCGCGGCTACCGCGACACCGCCTGCCTCCTGCCAGTTCTTCAAACGCATGTAGGTCACTCCGTGAACCGATTCCGATTGGGGACGACGCCCGCCTGTCATCAGGCGGCGTCGGCGGATAAAGTCTAGGGATGCACGGTGACGCTGTCGGTCGAGCGCCGGTAAAAAACTCATAACAAATCCGGCACCCGCTTGCGCTCGGTCAGTCGTATTGCCAGTTCACCGATGTCCACAACGATGATGGCGCCGACGGGTTTCCACAACGGGCCTGACAGGCATGTCAATGCTGATTTGCCGTTGCCGACTGGGTCGGTGCTGAACACGATGGATCGAACATGCCCTGCGCCGGGAACCTGGAAGCCCGAAACGCGCCGAATCGCCGCAGCGTTGCCACCAGGCGCGACGCGGCGTAGGAACGTGGCCAGCACCTGATGGCCTTGCCGACAAGCTGCATGGAACTCAGGGCTCTTTGACTCAGGGCCAACCTGGTGCGTGCGATGCGTATTATCGTCATGGTGACCTCCGAACGGCGATCAGTTGATCCGGCTCGAAAAACCGGAGTTCGACCTTGCACTGCTGATGCTCAGACTCGAAACGATACTTCCGGCGAGTGTGACCGCTGCATCCCGCAACTCAGGTACAGCCGTCTGTTCCCATTCAGTGGCGCGGCGCACGGGTCCCAGCAGATAGAGGCCCGGGACCTCCCCTCCGTCTCCGAGCGCCAATCCTTCGGGTGTTGACCGCAGTCCGAGTTGAAGACTGTCATGCCTGAGCAACCCTCGTTGCAGCAGGCGATCGAACACACCGGATCCGGTCCGCCCGGATGACCCGGGTTCCGTACACCGAATTACCCAGTCGTAATACTCCTCAACGCGTATTGCCGTACCCCTCGGTCGCAGCGTTACACGCAGCTTGCTGCCCCGGTCCGCTGCATGGACGATGGATGCCGAGCGAACCCTCAGCCCCCCATCGCGATACGCCGCAGCAACTGACTGCGATACGGTCGGCGCCATACGGTGCCGGTGCGTCTCCCAGTACGGACGGAGGTGGCGAAGGAATCGCTTCTTCTCGCGATGAGAAAGCGACCGCCATAGGTCTGACGCATTGTCCCGAACGTAGTCGACCACCGGCTGCCACCCGACGCCTTCTTTCTCGGCGATCGCCGCAAGTCGGCGTACTGTGCGCAGGATATGGGTGAGGTCACCTTGCTCGATTGACTTCCCGAGAATCGTTGCCATCATCGTCGGCAGTTCCCGGGGCGCGGACTGATGACCTCGGGGCAAAAGGCCGCGTCGGGAGATTGCCTGTATCGGTAACTTGCGGCCGTGTCCGCGCAGGATAAGCATGACGTCAACCATGGTCAGGCCTGTACCGAGCAGCAATACGGAATCGTTCGCCCGAATCGCACCGAGGCGCACTTCGTCAAGAGGATCAATCAGGTAGCGTTCAGCCGCGCCTGTGACCCATGGTGCCAGCGGCATTTCGCGCTGGCACGAATCCCGCGGCCAGGACGACGGAGTCGCAAGTGAGCCCTTGGCCGTCGTCGAGTCGCACGGCGAAACCGGCAGACGTCGGTGATACGTCCAGCACCGATGTGCCGAGGCGACAACAAAATGTGTGGCGGCCGGATATTTCGGTGAGTTTCGCCAACAGGCTATCTTCGACATAGTCGCCGAAATCAAGACGTCGTGCATAGGAGCTTGGTGTTGCCTCGATCCGGTTCGCGTTGAGCCATCGGACGAAGTGCATCGGTTGGTGCGAATAAATACTCATCCGGCCGGCGGAAGAATTCAGCAGGCAGCACGCCTGTTCCGTCGAATAGGCCGCACCGCGTCCCAGGCGAGTGCCGGACTCGACCACGGTAATCGAGAGCGGCAACTTATCCTGGCGCAACAGCTGTAGTACCAGCGCTACTCCGCTGAAGCCTCCGCCGACGACGACGATGTGTTTTCTATCGGTTGCCATGCAAAACCAAGCGCGCCAGGTTCAAATTCGCCGGACACGATCGTTGCGAACCAGGTCAGCCGAATAGCTGGAAAGCCGCGAGGATCAGCACCCAGAACGACGCACCGGCCGGTATCGCATAACGCAACCCGTAAATGGCGTTGCCATGTCTCCCACATGCGGTGGCGCGGCTGTCGGTACGACGTTCACGGACGCCGTCGAAGTCGGTCAGGCGAGTAGCCGTATTTCGGCGTTTCAATTGTGGCCCGGCCACGAAGTGCGGCGCCACCACGTCCGTCACCAGGAATTCGACTGTGCTTTCGCTCGGCATGTGCATGATAGTTACTCCGCAAAATCTCCGGGTATCTGGAGTGGGTTCGAACCGGCGCGTGCGGCGAACTGGAAGCCTTGACCAAAAACACACGCATCGACGCCGGCCCGGATTGCAGACTATCGCCTCGAAGGTTGCCGTGTCGGTCGCCGGAACGTCTGAATTGGGTATCACTCGGCGGCGTGCTTTTGTTACCCAATTTCCTGGTTCAGTAATGGGACTACGCCGTCGGCCCACGCCGTGAAAGCGACCGAGCAATTGTTGCCAATGCCGACGAGCGACGAGGATCTCGCAGGTGTATCCTCAGCGAGGACGCGTCGGGAGAGGCATGCGTTGTGGAAACTTCGTAAAAGAACCGGGCGAAACTCGTGCGAACGAAACGCTGCAAGTGCCGACACGGGCGCGCGCACAGGCTCCGGGTCGCCGTCCTCGCGATGCACGCGGCTGTCTTTGCAGCCCCGGCGTCCACTCAGCCCGCACCCGCCGACGCGGAAGTCATCGCCACGCCCGAAGCGCGAGCCGGTGCGCCGCAGCTGGTGATGCAGCTCGGTAACTCCGGCAGGATTGCGACCAGTGCGTTTTCGCCGGACGGCAGGCTCGTTGTCACGGCCGATGAGACCGCGATCCTGTACGAGCTCGCATCCCGCCGCGAAATCCGCCGCTTCGCGGGTCACGAGGACGCGATCGTCTCGGCCGCGATCTCCGCTGACGGACTGCGGCTGGTCACCGCCGGCTGGGATAACACTGCGCGCCTCTGGAATACCCCCGACGGCGAGCAGCTCGACCTGTTCGAGCACCCGTCCCGGGTACGGTGGGTGGCATTCACCGACCGGGACCGTGCCATCCTGACGCTGAGCGAGAACGTCGTTCGTCACCTCGATATCGAATCGGGCGCCGAATTGAATCGGCTCGAACTTCCCGAAGCGCCCGAGAGCATAGCCTTCTCCCCGGACTTCACGCGCCTGGTCACGGGGAACGGCAGTCGTTGGGTCCGTGTCTACGGTTTGTGGGACGGGGAACTGCTCGGCGAAATCAATCACGATCCGAAAGTCGAGCACGTGGCGTACGCACCCGACGGGCGCACCTTCGCCACCGTGACGCCCGTCTACGACGATTCATTCATGGGCCGGCACCTGCCGGGCTATGCCCGGGTATTTGACGCCCGAACGTTCGAGGAACTGCAGAGCTTCGAGCTGACCTCCAGCTACACCTCGTGGGTCGGTTATTACCCCGACTCCAGCAAGCTCATGGCCGGGGGTGCCTCGGAGACGCTCGTCATCGATCTCGCGACCGGCGCGGAGATCGCCGAGATCAGTAACTGGGGCGACATCTGGCCGAAAACGGTCAGTCCGGATGGTCGTCTCATCCTCGGCAGCGGCCGTCTCTGGGACGCTGCGACAGGCGAGGATCTGGGATCCCTGACGGCTTTCGGCGAACGCGGCGGCGTTAGCCGCCCTTCGCGGGTCATCTTCTCCCCCGATGGCGAGCATTTCCTCATCTCCGGCAGCCTCGACGGCACCTCGCCGCGCGTCTGGGAGATCGCCGGCGGACGCGAGGTGGCGCGGATGGAAGCCGTGGCGATCGAGTCGGTGGCGTTCTCGCGCGACGGCCGCTGGCTCGCGACCGGCGGCTGGGACTACATGGTGCGGCTGTGGGAGGTCGAAAGCGGCCGGGAACTCCGGACGCTGAAGGGGCACAAGGGCTTGGTCGGCGCGGTGGCGTTTTCCGACGATGGCGCGTGGCTGCTGACCGGGGGCGACGACGGACAGGCCCTGACCAGGCCGAAGCACAGCACAGCGCGAATCTGGGACACGAAGACCGGCAGGGAGTTGCGCCGTTATCGGGTTGATCGCGCCTACATAACCGCGGTCGCACTCGCTCCCGGCAGGGAGCTGTTCGCAACGGGCGGCGACGACGGGATCGTGCGCCTGTGGCAGCCGTCGAAACAGAAACCGCTCGCGGAACTTACGGGCCATTCGCGCCCGATCCGCACACTGGATTTTTCCGACGACGGGCATTTATTGCTCAGCGCCGGTGACGACGGCACCGCGAGGCTCTGGGACGTCGAACAGCGATCGGAGATCCTGCGTCTGTCGGCGAACGAAGGCGGCGAACAGTCATTCGTCGCCAATAGCGCCGGCGAGGCGGTCCAGGCTGGCGGGTTCGGATCGGCGATGTTCGCGCCCGGCGATGCAACGATCCTTACGGCCGGCGTCGACACCACGGTGAGACTCTGGGACACGGCCACGGGACGGGAGGTGCTCCGCCTGCTCGGCCACCGTTCGCTCGTATCCTCCGCGTTCATGTCGCCGGACGAACGCTGGATCGGCAGCGCCAGCGAGGACGGGACCGTGCGCATCTGGGACCGCGCGACGGGCCGGGAACTCTGCCGCGTCGTGTATTTCAGCGACGGCACATGGGTGGTGGCCGATCCCGAAGGCCGTTTCGATACCAACAGCCCGGACGGCCTGTTCGGCATTCACTGGCTGCTGGAGGACGAGCCGCTGAACCCGCTGCCTCTCGAGATATTTATGCGGGACTACTACGAACCGCGGCTGCTGCCGAGGGTGCTCGCCGGAGAGCAGTTCCCCGAGCTGCGCGACCTCGCCCAACTGAACCGCGTGCAGCCGATCGTCGCAATCACCGGCGTTGCGCTCGAGGCCGGCGATGCGGGACAGGAGACCGCGGATCGCGTGACGGTGACGGTCGAGGTCTCCGGCGCGGAGCGCGAGTACGGAACGGACGGCGCCCGCCGGACGCAACGCACCGGCGTATACGATCTCCGGCTGTTCCGCGACGGCCAGCTCGTAGGCTATGCGCCGGACAGCCACGCGACAGTCGAGCGCGAGCCCGCCACGTCAGCGGAGGACGCGAAGACGGACATCGTGCGATGGCGTCGGACCAGCGAGATCGCGCTCGATCCCGGGACGGGCAAACGCACCCTGACCTTCAAGGGCATCCGGATTCCGCGACGCGAGGGGATCGAGGCACTGGAGTTTTCGGCATACGCCTTCAACGCGGACCGGGTGAAGAGCGATACGTCGCGAATGCGCTGCCTGCTGGCTCCCGGTGTCGCCGGGACAATTGCCGATGCGGCCGGCTGCGTGCTGCCAAAGCCGGCGCCGCGCAAGGGTCGCGCCTATGTCATCGCCGTCGGCGTGAATGCCTACGAGACCGGGGACTGGGACCTGCGCTACGCGGCGAAAGATGCCGAGAAACTGCTGAGCGTGTTGCCGCCGTTGCTGGAGCGGACGGGCGGGTACGCCGCCGTCGTGCAGCTGCCGTTGATCTCGGATTGGGATGCGAGCGGCGTTGGCGGGGCAAGAACGGTCACCGCCGCGCAGGCCACCAAGGCGATGTTCAAAAGCGTTCTCGATGTCCTGGCCGGCAGGGCGGTGGACGAGGAGGTGCTCGCCGAAATTCCTAACGGCGAACTGTTGCGGCCTGCCTTGCCGGAGGACCTCGTGCTGATCGCCTATTCGAGTCACGGTTATGCGGATCAGTCCGGCAATTTCTACCTGTTTCCCTACGACATCGGCAGGCATGCGGGCAGGCAGGTCACCGCCGAGCTGTTGCCGAGGACCATCTCCAGCGACGAACTCTCGATGTGGCTGCGCGACATAGACGCCGCGGACCTCGTGATGATCATCGACGCCTGTCATTCGGCGGCAAGTGTCGAGGGCACGGGTTTCAAGCCGGGGCCGATGGGGGCCAGCGGCCTGGGGCAGCTCGCTTACGACAAGGGAATGCGGATCCTTGCCTCGACACGCGCGGACGACGTCGCACTGGAAAGCAGCCAGACACAGCAGGGCTTGCTGAGCTACGTTCTGGTGCAGGACGGGCTGGTGAACCGGCATGCGGACTTCGAGCCGCGCGACCGGAACGTCTACGTGCCTGAATGGTTGCAATACGCTTTAGGGCAGGTGCCGGCGCTGTACGCGCAGATACACCGTGACGAGGCAAGCGCCGCGGCCATGCCTGGTATACAACTGGCCGGTTTCCAGCGCGGTGTCGGCGTTTACTATTACACGGATGCGACGGTCGCTACGAAAACGCAACAGCCGTCCTTGTTCGATTTCCGGCGCAATACCGAAAACGACACGGTCATCGCGCGATTCGACTAGTGCAGGCGGCGACCAATATCGCGCGCGAGCACGCGCAACGCGATCGACGCCATCAATTGATCCTGACAGGACAAGCATGGGCCCAAAGTACTGCAAATCCGGCAACGGACGCCCCGTCAACAGCTTGCAAAACGGCGACCGCGGGGATGGACGGCGGGCGAGCGTGAAGCGTTTCGCCTCGGGTGCATGCGCCCTGACGCTCCTCGTCGTCGCGGGCACCGGCGCGAGCGCTCCCGCGGATCCTGAACTCTTAGAAGGCGCTCCGCTCGCCGGAGCCGGCGCTGCGCGAGGAGGCGCTCGACCGGCTCGTCGACGTGACGTCTCCGGACCCGGCTCTCCTGCCCCAGCTCATCCGCCTCCTCGACGATGACGATCAGGCGGTCGCCGGCAAGGCCGCGATGGCGGTAAGCCGCTACGGCGCGCTCGCCTTCGCCGAGATCCGGGAGGTCCTCGCGCACGGCCCGGCGCAGCAGCGCTGGGGCGCGGTCGTCGCGCTCTACCGGATGACGGCGGATCCCGCGCCGCTCCTGCCGGACCTGCGGCAACAGCTCGTCCGCGGCGACGATCTCACCGTGCGCGCGAGCCTCGCCGTGCTCGAGCGCCTCGGAACGGCGGCCGCCCCCGCGCTGCCGGAAATCCGGGGACTGCTCGGGCACGAGGAATCCGAGCTGCGGTGGGCCGCGCTCCGCGCACTCGCCGCCATCGGCCCGCCGGCGCAGACCGCCCTGCCCGACATCGAGCCGCTCCTCGGCGAAGAGTCACCCGAGCTGCGGCTCGCGGCCGCCGACGCGATGCAGAGCCTGCGGCCGCCCAGGCCCCTCGGCACGGCGGAGATCGAGGCGCGCGTAGACTGGCTGCGCGAGAATGTGCCGCTACTCATGCGCGAACATCACGTGCCTGGCGCCTCGCTCGCCATCGTGCAGCAGGGGCGTCTCCACTGGGCGGAAGGCTTCGGCGTGAGCGACGCGCGGCGGACGAAGCCCGTTACGGTCGACACGGTGTTCGAGGCCGCCTCGATGTCGAAGCCCATCCTCGCCCTCGGCGCCCTGCAGCTCATCCAGCAGGGCCGGCTCGACCTCGACGCGCCGCTCGTCGGCTATCTCGGTCACGACTACCTTCCAGACGCGCCCGCGCATCGTCTCGTCACGGCACGCATGGCGCTCACGCACCGCACCGGTCTGCCGAACTGGCGCATGGGTTACGACGACATGGGCGGCCCGCTGCCGCTGCTCTTCAGGCCCGGGTCGGAGTACGGCTATTCGGGCGAGGGGATCCTGTTCCTGCAGCGGGCGATGGAGGCCATCACCGGAGAGCCGCTCGACGCGTTTGCGGCGCGGCGGCTGTTCGAACCCTTGGGCCTCACGCGCACGAGCTTCGTGTGGACCGAAGCCCTCGAGGAGGACCTTGCGAGCGGTCACCGCGACGACGGCTCCTTCGAGGACAGGACTCACTACCGCAAGGCAAATGGCGCCTATTCCCTGTACACGACGCCGACGGAATATGCGCGCCTGATGCTGACGCTCGTGACTCCGGAGATCCTCGGCGCCGATGCATTCACGCCGGCGAGCATCGACCTGCTGCTCGCGCGCGAGCTGCGCGTCGACGACTCGAATGCCTACGTGCGTCCCGGCCTCGCGCGATCCGTGGCCAACTACCGCGCGCTCGGATGGAGCATCGACGTCACCGCCGAGGGCGACATCGTCATGCACTCGGGCTCCAACAGCTCGGGCTTCACAAGTTTCGGTCAGTTCAACCGCGACAAGGGCTCGGCGCTCGTGATCTTCACGAACGGCGAGAGCGGATCGCTCATCCGCGACGCCGTGCTCGCGCGCGTCGGCGATCTCTGACTTACCACTGCCGCTCGTGGAAGGCGTGCGCTGCGCCGCGCGAAGCTCGCGGGCTTCCTCGAGGGCGATGTCGATGATCAGCTACTCGGCTATTCCACCAACAGGATGCTAATAGGCGCAGGGACGTTAATGATGTGGTTGTGCAAGTATGTCAACTCGCCCGTATCCTGATCGATGGAATGAACAGCAACCGTGTTGGAGTGGGCGCCGGCTGCCAGCAGCCACTTGCCGGACGCATCCAGGTTGATGTTGCGCGGCCAGGCGCCGCGGATAGGCTCAACTTCGATCACGGTTAACCTGCCGGTCTCGGGGTCAGCTCGATAAGCCGTGACCGAATCATGTCCGCGATTGGACGAGTAAACGAACCGATCACTGGGATGCACGAGAATTTCGGCGGCGGAGTTAGAGGACTCCCTGGCTCGTACCTCATCGCTCAACGCGGCAGTCGTACTGAGCCGTTCTGCTGTCCCCGCTACGGCGTTGTAGCTAAAAGTAGTTACCGACTGGGCGGCACGGGCACGCGACCTCAAATTTATGGCCACTTTCCATCATCAATGGCATTGGGGCTGGTATCCCACCTTCAAAGATGCGTCGGAGGCCGATGCGGGTGACCCGGCGTATGCCGAGCTCTACGGCCCCGTGGTATCCGAAGACGCCTGGCGGCATCGCAAAGACGCCGAACGCCCGGACGACGCCTTCAACCGCTTGTTTACGGACAAGGTGCTCGAGGTGATCGACGGTTACAACCCGGACATGATCTATTTCGATTCGAGGTTCGGACATATCGGGGTGGACTACCGCAAGGAGATCGTGACCCGTTTCAAGGAGAGTCTCGGGGAAGGCGACAGAAAGGGCGAGGGAGTCATTCTCTATAAACACGAGGATCTGCCCGCGTACAGCGGTGTCCTGAACATGGAAAAGGCCCGCATGAACCAGATTGCGGACCGCGTTTGGCAGACCGAGGAACCGATCTCCACCTTTGCGTGGAACTACTACGAGGACATGGAGCTCAGGCCAGCCAGGGATATTCTTCACTCCCTGGTGGATGTGGTCAGCAAGAACGGCAATTACCTGCTGAACATCGGGCCCAGGGCCGACGGGGTCATTCCCGATGACCAGGCGCAGATCCTGCTGGCCATCGGCGGGTGGCTGGAAAGGAACGGCGACGCGATTTACGGCACACGACCCTGGTATACCTATGGCGAGGGGCCGCGCAAAGAGGCGGAACAGGCCGGCGAGGATTCCGAGCTGGCCTACCACGAGTTGAGCTACACGGCTGCGGATGTCCGCTATACGACGAAGGGCGATACCGTGTACGCCATTCTGCTGGGCCAGCCCGATCGCGGTTCACAACGCTTGCTTTCAGCGTTTGCCGAAGGTTCTGCGCCGCAGGCCCTGGAAATCATGGACGTCTCTTTGCAGGGGCTGGGTGACAGCGTGGAGTGGGATCAAACGCCCGGTGGCCTGTCGATCGAGCTTCCGGCTGAGTTGCCGAGCGAGATGGCCCTGGTGTTAAGAATCAAGACCCGATCGCGCCGAGACCGCCCTCGCTGAAGAAATTACGACGCTCGTGTCGTCCGACGTCGCGCGCACGAATTCGACTTCTCCGGCATCGCCGGTCGCGTAATAGCGCGCCACGGCCCCACCACTCCGCCGCATGCGCGGCCAGGTGGGAGAGATACGTCAGGCTTGCGACTGCGAGCGTTTGCTTTCACTACAGAGTCGAACGAGCAGGCCGCAATTCGACACGCTGGCAACACATATCCGGGCCATCCGACGGGCCGCGGCTGGCGCCTGCGATCGCCGCCACATACCGCGAACCGCTGTCTAAGCGGCCGCTGAATTGCCAGAATACACGCTGCACTCCTGATCCCGGGCGGTCCGATGATGGCGACAATCAAAAATCCTGTTCACCTCCTGTTTCTTTGCCTGGTCCTGGTCGCGTCGTGCACTCAGGATCAGCCGGCGGCGCCGTCCCCGGAAAAACGCCCGGTAACACTGGAACTGCATGGCGACACTCGCGTTGATGACTATTTCTGGCTGCGTGAGCGCGACAACCCTGAGGTCATAGCGTATCTCGAGGCGGAGAATGCCTATACGGAAAAAATGCTCGAACCTTTCAAGGGCCTGCAGGGCGTGCTGTATGACGAGATGAAGGCCCGTCTGCGCCAGGATGACGAGTCGGCGCCTTACAGGCGAGGCGAGTATTTCTATTACTTCCGCTACGTCGACGGCAGTGAGTATCCGATTTACGCCCGCCGGAAGGGCTCCCTCGACGCGCCCGAGGAGATCCTGCTCGATGTGAACAAGCTCGCCGGCGATGCGGACTACTTCTCGCTGGTCAATTTCGCCGTGAGCCCCGACCATCGCATTGCCGCGTATGCTGTGGACGATGTCGGCCGTCGTTTCTACGACGTGTATTTTCTCGACCTGGAATCCGGCCGACTGCTGCCGGACCGGATCGACGACACGACCGCCAATTTCGAATGGGCCAACGACAGCCAGACCCTGCTGTACGGCAAGCAGCACCCGGACACGCTGCGCTCGTACCGGGTATTTCGCCATACGCTGGGTGACGCGAACGATACGCTGGTCTACGAAGAGCCCGACGAAACCAATTACCTGTACCTCACCAAATCACTGTCGTCGTCCTACTTCTACCTGGTGAGCTCGCAGACACTGTCGACCGAGGTTCGCTACCTGTCGGCGAATTCCCCGCAGGACAAGCCTCGAGTATTCCTGCCCCGCGAAGCGGACCACGAGTATCAGGTTACCGACGGTGCCGACCGCTTCTATATCCTGACGAACGACGGTGCGAGGAACTTCCGATTGATGCAGGCGCCGCTCGACGACACGTCCAAGGAGGCCTGGAAGGAAGTCGTGCCGCACAGGGACGACGCACTCATTGAAGACGTCGAGGTGTTCGCGGATTACCTGGTCGTGACCATCGTCGAAAACGGCCTTGCCCAGATGGAAATCATTCATCGCGAGTCCGGCGACACCAAGCGCATCGACTTCGGCGAGGAAGTGTACACCGCATACTCCGACGACAATCACGAGTTTGACTCGGACTGGTTTCGCTACGTTTACGAATCGATGACCACGCCCAAGTCGACCTACGACATCAACCTCGAGACCGATGAGCAGAAACTCATTCGGGAACAGCCCGTCGTCGGCGACTTCGACGCGAACAATTATCGCACCGAGCGGCTGTTCGCGACGGCCAGGGACGGCACACAGGTGCCGGTTTCCATCGTGTACCGGAAAGGCATGGAAAAGAACGGGCAAAACCCCCTGCTGCAGTACGCTTACGGCTCGTACGGCTCCAGCACCGAGCCGACGTTCAGCACGGACCGCCTGAGCCTGCTCGATCGCGGCTTCATTTATGCCATAGCGCATATTCGCGGCGGCTCTGAAATGGGCCGCGAGTGGTATTACGACGGGCGCCAGCTCAAGAAGAAGAACACCTTCACGGATTTCATCGACGTATCGAAGTACCTGATCGACGAAGGCTATACGTCACCCGAGCATCTGTACGCAATGGGCGGCAGCGCCGGCGGCCTGCTGATGGGCGCGGTGCTGAACATGGCGCCGGAGCTGTATAACGGCGTGCTGGCCGCCGTGCCGTTTGTCGACGTCGTGACGACCATGCTGGATGCGGACATTCCCCTGACGTCCGGTGAATGGGACGAGTGGGGCAATCCGAACGAGAAGGAATACTACGACTACATGAAGTCGTACTCGCCCTACGACAACGTACGTCGGGTCGATTACCCGAATGTCCTCGTTACGACCGGCCTGCACGACTCACAGGTGCAGTACTGGGAACCGGCGAAATGGGTCGCCAAGCTTCGCGAATACAAGACGGACGACAAGGTTTTGGTATTGAAGTCCGACATGTCCGCCGGCCACAGTGGCAAGACCGGACGCTTTCCGCCGCATCGAGGATACCTCTCTCTACTACGCCTTCTTTATGGGCCTCGAGGGCATCCGCGAATAGCACCACTCCATAAGGCGGTCACCGTCGGCAGCGCAGTGTTCGCTCAGGCCTCGCCGAACTGCGCAATGCGCCGTTTCAGTTCCACGCAAAACGGTGCCGACTCTGTCTTGCAGACGTCCGGCAAGACACCCGTCTCACGCCAGTAGTCCATCAGGCCGACATTCTCGACCAGCTGTGTGAAGCGCGCGTCCGCGCGCAATGCCACGAGGTCGGCACGGAAAAGATAGCCGGTGATGAACACAGTCACTTCGCGGCGCAGCCAAATTTTGTCGGTCTCCTCCGGCGTTGCCCCGCGTGGATCCCGGTACAGCATGTGTGCGTACTGAAAAGCCTCGTCCTTGCGGCCCAGTGCCGTCATGCCCGAGAGGCATGTCACGGTAGCCTGCACACTGGTCCAGCCGTCGTTGCATTTGGCAATCGCGGTGTCGGCGTCCTCCGGTTTCCCCGAGTCGAGCGCACGAAGCATCTGGGCGACCACGGGTGCGGTGCCCGGCGGTTCGATAATGCGGGTCAGAAACGGGTCCTCTAGCATGCGCCGGGCATCGGATCTGGGGTCCCGGAAGTCACTCTGTTCGAACCGGGAAACTGCAAACAGCTTGTCCCCGGGCCAGAGGCGCTCCGCTCGTTTCAGGATGGCCGTAGCATCTTCTGTATCGCCGAGTTGTAGCTGCAAACCATAAAGTGCAGCTGCTTTTTGCCGATTGAAAGGGTCCCGGTGGGTAACTGTTCGATACTCGTATTCGGCGTCTGATATGCGCCCGGCATTCCAATAGTAATGGGCGAGGTGCCAGGTCACATTGGTTTCGCCCGGATCGATTTCGAGGCCGCGCTTCAGATGCTTTTCAATGAGCACCCAAGATGTTCGCGGAACCAGGCCTTCAAGCGCTGTGTAGGCTTGCCCCCATTCGGGGGCCAGTGCACGAGCGCGCGCCTCCGCCTGCCGTGCCCGCAACATCGCGCCTTCGACTTCATTAATCGGCAGAGACCAGTACGACCAACCCGAGTACAGAGCGAGAGAAAACTGTGCCAGTGGATCATCCGGGTAGTCCTCGGCCAGGGGCACGGATTTCCGGTAGCTCTCCAACCGGTAGCTCTCAAAATCAAAGTCATTCTGGCTTTGGTAAATCGCTGCGATGACCGCCGGTTCCGGTGCACCGCGCGGCAACATGCCCAGCACCGAGCCGTGGCCAGCGATCCTCGCGGCAACCCGCTCGGGTAGCGGTACACCCGACCGCACATCGTCCTGGATCTCGTAAGATACGAGCACGACCCCGGTGCGGCTGTCCTCCAGCCTGGCGATAGCGTTGTATTGCCCGGAGTTGCTCGAAACTTCCCCGCTGATCACAAAGATGGAGCCGAGCTCCCTCGCTGCCTTCACCCGGGCGTCGCCTCGGTAAATGTTCGTCTGCGTCGGCGCGAGTACGGACAGCCCGGACAGAGTGAGTGCGCTGGCGATGGCGGGCGCAATGGCGTCGACCGCTCCGTTGGCTCGGCTTTCCGCGTCGAGCGCTTCGAATGGCAGAACCGCGACGCGAAAGGCGCCCGTTGTCGGTAGGGGGGCTCTCGATTCGTTCCCGCCCCACCGGTAGACCAGCGAACTTGCGATGATCAGGACGCACGCAATCACCGCAGCGAGTAGCGGCCGGTTTGACCTGCGGCCAACGGCAGCCGCGGGCGCGCCTTGCTGGCTGGCCGCGTGGGTGGCGGTGGGAACGACGTCTTCCTCGGCCGCTAGAACCGCGGGGACCAGCCGAAACCCTACGCCCCGAATTGTTTCAATGACCTGCGGGTGTTTCGGATCATCGCCGAACGCGTCACGCACTTCGAAAATGGCCTGCGACAGCGCGCCGTCGGTGATTGCCGCCGGGCCCCAGACCGCGCCCATCAGGTCGTACTTGCGTACGACACCGCCCTTTGCCCGCGCCAGTTCGACCAGTACCGACATGGCGCGATGGGCCAGGGGAATCGCCTTGCCTTGCGGATCCGTGAGCGACAGCCGCATGGGGTCGATACGCCATGCACCGAGACAGAACGGCTGATCGTACCGGCTCGAATCCTTGTCCATTGCAGGATTTTAGACGGTTTTGAGCTTCGCGAGAGGCTCACCTGAGGGTTTGCTGATGCAGCGCTAAAGACCGGACCTTCCCTTTGCGATGACATCGGAACCGGCGAGACCCGCTCCGCTGCGGGTGCCGAATTTCGTCAATCCGATGCGGAAGGAGAGTCATGATGAAACTGCGTATTCTGGTTGCAGGCGGCCTGCTGGTTCTGAGTTGCGGCTGCGCGTCGCAGTCGGCTGGCTTCGTGATTACGGACGGTATCGACCCGGACCGGCAAGCCGCCGCGATTGAAGCGAACCGAAGTACAGCGCTGCGGGCGCAAACCAGCGACTATCCGGATCCGTACCGGCACATGCGTCCCTACCCGGCGTCGCCAAGGTAGGTCCTCAACGAGCTGGCCGGCGCAAGAACGGCCGGCACAGTCCCGGCCTGTTGAAAAGCTGGGCCGGGGAACGCTACCGAACCTCCAAATACTTCGAGTGTCAATTTTGCACGGAAAGTTGACCCAGGATTTGCAGCCGCTGTTTTGCATCGCCTGAGTTTCGCGATGCAAAGCAGGATCAATCCAGTGCGTAAATCAGCACACGATAGACGTTGTTTGTCCGCGCGATTGCGATCATGCTCTGCATACACTCAGAGCTGGAGATCGCCCGATGAGCAAGGAACAACGGAGCAACAGGGAGACCAGGAAAAAAGCGGCAATGACACCCAAGGAGAAAAAGGCCGCGAAGAAGGCAAAGAAAGAAAAAAAGGACATCCTCGGCACATGACCCGATTCGATTTGTGCTTGGCTTACTGCGGCTACTTTTACGCCGGCTGAAAATGCAGTGGGTCCCTGAAGATCTGCAGTGCCCTGTAGTAATAGAGCGCAGTGGGTCGTTTTCCCTTGAATCGAAGGCGCTTCAGGAACCCGACTTCCTCATCGGACACATCACCGCTAAGCGCGCTGTCCTTCAGGAACGCTGTGAACCCGGGTTCGTCCTTGCCGGGTGTGTCGAAGTCCGTTTCCATGAACGAAAATTTCTTCGGTTGCCCGGGCACGAGTCGTTCGTTCAGCCTGATTTCCATATCGAAGGTCGCGAGATCGATGTCCCAGCCTGCGATCAGCGGATCCAGGAACGAGATACAGTCTTCGTTTGAAACGTTGAATATGTCGGTGTCAAGAAACTCGAGGATGATCACTCGCATCTGTGCGTAGCTCTTGTTGCTGAGTTGCGCCACCTGTTGAAGCCAGGTTTCATTCTCGAGTTCTGCTCTCGCCGCCTGGCTGACGACATCGAGAAGCTTCTGCGTTATCAGGCGTTCCAGTTCGCCGAAAGCCTGTCTTTCGAATACCGAGCGGATTTGTTGCCGCCGGGCTGGCGCGCACTTTTGCAGTATCAGTTCCCGGGTTTCTTTCAGCAGCGCACCTTGCGGCTCCTCGAAACCGCGCCGCACTTTGTCCAGGCGCTCTGCACGTGCGAGTGTTGCCAGCTCGCCTTTTGAAAGCCGCAGAAACCTGCCCATCTTCTCGTAGATATCGGTCCTGTCCGGGGCCGGCGGCAGTTTCTTCCGGGTGAGCAGCTGTGATATGTAGGATTCCGTCACTTCCGCAGCGGCCGCCAATTCCTTCTGCTCGAGCCCCAGCTCCTTCAGTCGCATCTTTATCGCAGAACAAACGTCCATTGGGCCGGCCTCATTGATTGGCAGTGATGGTTAATTACGAAATATTTGCAGACTTCGCTTGACTATTCAAGTTAATTAACTCATTATGGTTAACGGATCAACCAGGCTTCGAAGTTCTAAACCAAATTAGTTATTTGAAGTGCCGGGTTGGCCAATCACAAGGACGGAGAATCACATGTACGCACGTCAAGTATCGATGGACCTAAAGCAGGACAAACGCACCACTTTCACCCAGAAGATCGAGTCAGAGATTCTGCCCCTGCTTCGCAAGCAGAAGGGATTCAAGGATGAAATTACCTTTGTTAACCCCAACGGCAAGGACGCTTTCGCAATAAGCCTTTGGGACAGCAAGGAAAGTGCAGAAGCCTACAGCAAGGACACCTATGCTGAGGTAACCAAACTGTTGTCGAGCCTGGTTGACGGAACTCCGCGGGTTAAGTCCTACGAAGTTGCCAATTCCACGTTCCACAAAATCGCCGCCGCGCTGAAAGCGGCTTAGTACCGGCAGGTATTCATGCAGCGGACGAGAAAGTCTCGTCCGCTGTCTTGTTGCCCAGCCCGGTCACTATCAATGCCTGTGGCTATCAAAGTGAAAGCGATGCGCCAAACGCGGCCCGACAATCTCTCTGCAACCGGTCCGGCCTCGGCCAACCTGTCGGCGAATTCCGCAGACAACAACAATCAACCACGAAAGTCTGCAAGGCAAACCCGTCGCACACGCGACGAAATCCTTGAGATTGAACGCGGTGAAAACGAAGGCATGTCGATCCGGAAATCATAGGCAAGCAAGGCAATTCCATCGCTATGTGCTTTGCCGAACAGACGACCTTCCGTGGTACGCCGACACTAGCTTGCATCCCGCCAGGCTCCCGTCTATCGACACCTGGTCACACCTGAACATGCAGCGCAATTGCAGACACCAGCCAAACGACCGCAGCGGATTGTCAATCGCCTGATCGACGGGCTTTCGCGTAAGGATTCCGATGGCCTCCTCGCGCAGGGTGAACGGGTCGAACTGTCGTTTGGCGAGATACTCTGCGAACCGCAGGAAATCATGTCGTTCGTGTACTTTCCCCTGAGCGCTTTCATCTCGCTGGTGGACATGGCCGGCAATCATACCCCGCTCGAAATGGGCATCATCGGCAACGAGGGGATGCTCGGAGCAAGCCTGATACTGGGTACAGACGAGGCCCAGCTGCGCGCCATCGTGCAGGGCAAGGGTACGGCATTGCGGCTGACGGTGCCGCAGCTCAAGCGCCGCTTGCGCGCCAGCCCCGCCCTGCTCAGGGTTTTGCAGCGATATCTCTACGTCATCACTGGCACAGCTGGCGAGATCGGTGACATGCATACACTTTCATGAAGTGGAACCTCGCCTGGCGCGCTGGCTGCTATTGACGCACGACCGGGCACACGCCGATCATTTTCACCTCACGCACGAGTACCTCGCCGGTATGCTCGGCGTCCGGCGAAGCGGCGTTACCGTTGCTGCCGGAGCCCTGCAACGGCGTTCGCTCATCCGGTATTCCCGGGGCGAAATCAGCATCGTTGATCGCAAGGGGCTCGAGGCGGCGAGTTGCGAGTGCTACGAAGCCGCACTCTCACATACAGCCAACTCCTGCACTGAAGGGCGCATGGCGCGGCCGGACCCGGCGTTACATTTATGTACGCTGTCGCACAGAGCGAGCGCCGAAAAGCAGCGATAATCATGCAGCGGTAGCCAGTTCCTCTGGAAATACAGGATCTTACCAATGGACGGAAAGCAGGATTTCCGGCCGCCGCAAGCTTGCCCGGCTGCGCCGGATGCCCGCGCGGCCAGTATGAATGGTGAGCAACGGCTGCTGGCATCCGCACTGCTCGAAATTGACGATCTCAGGAAGCTCAATACAGAGCTCACTCGGAAGTGCGGCTTGCTTGCCGAATCGCTGGAACAGGCGTCCCGGTTTGCCTGTCATGACCCCTTGACCGGCCTGCCCAATCGCCGGCTGCTGGCAGACCATTTTGACCAGGCAGCGGCGCAGGCGCTGCGGAAGCGCAATAACGTCGTGTTGCTGTTCCTCGACCTCGACGGCTTCAAGGACATCAATGATGCCATCGGTCATATCGCGGCCGACCGGCTGCTGCAGGAGATCGCATCGCGCCTCGTGTCCTGTGTGCGCGGCTCTGACACCGTCTGCCGCTACGGCGGCGACGAGTTCGTGGTCCTGTTGCCGGACATTGACCGCCGGGAACAGGCCGTCGCCGTCTGCGAGAAAATCCAAAGGCAGCTCGCGCTTGCGTATGTCGTAGACGGGACGCCGATCCGGGCGACAGCGAGCCTCGGCATGGCGACCTTTCCGGCCGATGGTGCGGACTGCTTTGAACTGATTCGCCGCGCCGATCTCGCCATGTACCGAGCCAAGGCTCGGACGCAAAAAAACCCGCCGGGCGTTGGCGCGGCGGGTTCTGAAGGTACGTGGCCGGTCAGCTTGTCGCCGACGCTGTCGTAGCATTCGAGATGATGATCTCCACCCGGCGATTCTGCTGGCGTCCGGTATCCGTATCGTTGCTGGCGATCGGCGCGCTTTCGCCCATTCCGGCCGACGACAGGCGGCTGGCCGAAATGCCGCGGTCTGCGAGGTAGGACTGAACCGCATAGGCGCGGCGGTTCGAAAGGTCCATGTTCAAGTCGTCACTGCCAACATTGTCGGTGTGGCCTTCGATGAGCACGGTGCGGTCCGGATACTCATCAAGGAACAAGGCGAGCTTTTCCAGGTTGCTGGTCGCACCACCCTTGAGATCCGCCCGGCCGGTTTCGAACAACAGGTCTCCCAGCGTTACCACCAGGCCGCGATCGGTCTCGCGCGCGTTCAGTTCGTCGATCTGTAGTTGCAGGGCATCGGACTCGGCCTGAGCGGAAAGCGTGTTTTGCCTTGCCAGTCGGCCTCGTCGCGAGCTGCGGTCGCGTCCGCACGAGCGTCCGTCGCGTCGGTGCGTGCGCGGTCCGCTTCCCGGGTACGGGCCTCGAGGCGGACGGTCTCGCTTTCTTTTGTCAATGCGCGACGCTGGTCCTCGTAGAGCCGGCTCTGCGCCCGTGCCGCGGCAATTTCGACCTTATTATCGGCAATTAACACAAGGTGTTGTCCGTAAGCATCCTGCGTGCGCGGGACCTCGGCAGCGATTACCGCGGCTTCGGCGTCCTTCAGTTCGACCGGTGCGAGGCTCGCAAGGTCCGGACTCGACTGGAGGCGGGTCAGCTTGGCGCGGGCCGCCTCGGCGCCTTCCGGTGCTGTCAACGGCGTCGCACAGGCGGCAAACAGCAGCAACGCGGCTGTGGAGACGACGAGTTTGGCAGTATTCCTGGATTGGCTTTTCATTGTGTTGCTCCTGTAACGCGCTGCATCTCGTGCTTCAGCGTATCGATGCTTTTCTGCATGTCGTCGTTGATGGCCTTCGCCTTCGCCTGTTCCGCGCGCGCGGAGGCCAGCTCGGCATACACCTCGGACTCCTGGGCCAGGTACTCGGCCTGGAGCATGTCTTCGTTTTGAGCCGCCGTGCGGGCTGCGGCCAGTTTTTCGCGCGCGAGCGTCAGCTCGGCTGACGCATAATCGGCTACGCGCGCCTGCTCGGCCGTGCTGATGGCCGATTCCGCTGCCTGGAAAGCTCCGGACGGCGGTTGTGGCGTCGTTGCACACGCCCCCAGCGCCAGTGCGCTGGCGAGTGCGGCAATGGTAATCACGGGCGCACGAAATTGTCGTACGCACGCTCTATAAATTGACTGAGTCATGTTGAATGTCCCGTTGATTTCGCAGGTGCCAAATGGCCCCTGACACAAGCGACTATGCCTCGTTGCGCCGGTGCCGTCTGTTCGCCAGCGTACTTACAGGACGGTTACTGCCGGCTTGCCCGGAAGGGTTGCGGAGCTGCGGCGACTGGAAACATCGAAGGGCCAGCTCGATTGACCTGCGGATCGCCACTACGCCCGTACGGGTGTAAACTGGACGAGACTCGACCCGCCGGGATTCATTTGCGCCAACGCCGCCAGCCTTGACCCATGCCGAAAGCACGTACGAAGTCCGGTCCCGAAAATCCGCGACAGAACCATCTGCTCGCAGCGCTGCCCGCGGCCGACTACGAGCGGCTGCTGCCGAACCTGCAACTGGTGACCATGTCGCTCGGCATGGTGGTGTACGAATCCGGCGGTACGCTCGGATATGTCTACTTCCCCACAAACAGTATCGTTTCGCTGCTGTATGTGATGCAGGACGGGGCCTCGGCGGAAATTGCCGTCACGGGTTACGAAGGCCTGGTGGGCATCGCGCTTTTCATGGGTGGCGAAACCACGCCCAGCCGTGCCGTCGTACAAAGTGCAGGCTCCGCTTACAGACTCAAAGCAGCGTTCCTGAAAAAGGAATTCGACATTGGCGGGGCGCTGCAGCACCTGGCATTGCGCTACACGCAGGCGCTAATCACGCAGATGGCGCAGACCGCCGTGTGCAACCGCCACCATTCTGTGGAGCAGCAGCTCTGCCGGTGGTTGTTGCTGAGCCTGGACCGCTTGCCGACAAACGAACTCATCATGACCCAGGAGCTGATTGCCAACATGCTGGGCGTGCGGCGCGAAGGGGTGACGGAAGCAGCCGGACGCCTGCAAAAGGCGGGTTTGATCGAGTACAGTCGCGGCCGTATCGTCGTGCTTGATCGCAGGAAACTCGAGTTGCGCGTCTGCGAGTGCTACGCCGTGGTCAAGAAGGAATACGATCGCCTGCTCATTGACCGGTAAGTGACGTACGGCGCACTGCGGGAGTGGGACGTTCGCGGGGTGTGCTAGGGGCCGACGGTGATCGTGCCTGACTCGATCATCTCGCCACCTGCCACGGGAGAGTCCATCCGGGCGTTATAGGTCCATCGGGGGCCGCACACGTCTGTACGCCAACGCACTTAGAAGGCAATTGACGTCCTTGAAATACGGCACGTAGCGCAGCCAATCAGCAGCGCTATTCTCCCGGCGCTGCGAGACAGGACGAAATCAGGTCAGACGCGGCGCACCCCGATACGAATGTCAGGGGTCACATTCCCCCGATGGATTCCAGCTGGATGAAGTCCCCCTCTCCTGTGTGGAATCATGGATGACCAGGGCGAACGCCCGCCGGGGTACCGTACCGGTGACGTGCAGTTCCATTGGGACGTTCGGTGGTACCGTCATCGTTTGTCCCGCGCCAGCTCTATTCGCGCCTGCGGGAGTCTCGAGGCACTGCTCACCCGCGAGCACGTACCAGCCCTCAGGACCGGGGTGTGTGTGTACTCTCGAACTGTCACCCGGCTGCATGATCGCGTATGAAAGAACGGCATCGTAAGTTTTTGCTTCTGGAAGCTGCAACGGTCCGATGCTGGCAACAGCTTCACCACCACGGGAAGCGATGTCGCGCGCCCCAAATTCCGACAGCCAAACGCGGCCGTCCTCCTCCACAACGATTCCCGTGGAACTCTTGGCTGATTCGGCAGCTGTTCTGCTTCCGAACACATACAGGTGCCAGTAGACAGCAGCCTGATCGAACCGGAGGTCTCTGACTGTGCCGATGTTGAAGCAGCCAAACCCGGCGTGCTTCTCGCCGGGCGGTACATCTACGCAAGCCACTTCGGTCAAGTGCTCATGTCCGGTCGCGACAGGCGTCTGAGCCTGCAGCTCCGGGGTCTCTGTCAGTGAGAACAGGAGTACGACAAAACTGAGTACGAAAGAGATTCTTAGCATGGCTTCGAGCTTCCAGGCCAACCGAATTCCGGCTCTGCCACCGAAACTCTGACAGTACACCTCGAAGCATCACCTGCAAAGGCCGGCCTGACGCGGGCGAGCGCGGTGACGGGGCCGTGACCCTGATACAGATTCGGCGGCGCGCTCAGGCCTCCGCAGCTCGCCAGCTCACATAAGGCTGTTTATACTCACTATCCGCCTTCCCGTTTAGCTTTTTGCAGCTAATCGATGACTCAATGAACGAAGATTGTCACGACTTCGATGAACCCCGGCAGGTAAGCGCGAGCGCCGTCGGCTGCGAAGACTGCGAGAAGACCGGTGACGAGTGGGTGCACCTGCGTATCTGTCTCGTCTGTGGTCACGTCGGCTGCTGCGATAATTCGCTCAATCGGCATGCCACGAGGCACGCGCAGCATACGGGTCATCCGATCATTGCGTCCTATGAGCCCGGTGAGGGTTGGGCCTACTGCTATCCGCACGACCGCTACCTGGCAGCGATGCCCGCGGGCTTCGGCTTCGACCGCAAACGCTGAAATCGGAATCAGGTCATCGGAATCCCGTCGTAAAGCTCCCTGACGTCGACCCGGCACTCATTGCCGGTAACTCAGCCGCAGGTAACCGACGCGTCCCGGCAGGTCGTGCGAGACCGGGCTCATGCCGATGACGCCGCAGGCGTCGCAGACGGGCGGATCCTCTTCGAACAGGTTGTTGACGCCGACCGTGAACGTCAGCGCGTCGTCCATCCAGCCCGGGTTCCAGCTTGCGAGAGCATCCGTGAATACGACCGAATCCAGCGTCGAGCCGCTGTCGAGCAGCATCTCATCGACCCAGCGGAAGCGCAGCGTCGCGTTCCAGCGGTCCAGGCCCCAGTCGAGCGACGTAACCGCACGCCACTCCGGAAACGCCCGGAAAAAGGTCTCGTTCGGGTGGCGGCCCGTCAGCTCGTTGCGGGACTCGCTTCCATCCGGGTTCCGGGTGCGCTCGACGTACTCGCTCAGGTACGTCGCATTCAGGTTGAACGTGAAGTTTCCGACCCCGGTGTCGGGGCTCAGGTAGCTCACTGAAAGATCGAGCCCGGACGCGTCGATGCCGCCGATGTTCTGCAGCCTGTTCTGCACGGTATCGAGCTGACCGGAACTGGTCCTCGGCGTGCCGTCACAGAAGAACGGATCCAGCGTCTCGACGCACGCGTCGATCAGTTCGCCAGGGGTCCGTCCCTGCACTGCGTCCTGGATCTCGACTTCGTACCAGTCGAGCGACAGCGTCAGGCCTTCCGACCAGCTCTGGCCTTCGGCCCAGCGCGGGCTGTACACGACGCCGAAGGTGTAGTTGTCGGACTCTTCCGGCTCCAGCTCCTCGTTTCCTGTCGACACCGCAGACAACTGCGGATTGATCTGCGCGAGACCCGGCGCAACGCCGAGCGCCGCACAGTTGGCCTGGATCTGCGACGGTTGCGGCGTGTCCCGGCCGCCGTTCGCCGCACCGAGAATACCGGTGTAGTCCGCACAGGGATCGAGGAAGGTGAAGTCCTCGCGCGCGGCGCCACCGAACAGCTCCCCGATGCCGGGCGCGCGAAACCCGGTCGAGACGGAGCCGCGCAGCGACAGTTCGCCGATCGGCCGCCACAGGCCGCTGACCTTGTAAGTTTCCTTCGAGCCGGAGGTACTGTAGTCCGAGCTGCGAGCCGCGACGTTGATCTCGAGGTATTCGGCTCCGGTGACGTCCGCCAGCAGGGGAATGTTCAGTTCACCGAAGAATTCGGTGACGTCGAAGCCGCCCGCGGTTGCGCCGGAGGGGATGCCGGCCGTCTCGCCGCGTTCAGCAATCGGGTCCGGGCGGAACGAGCCTTCGTGATCGCGGTATTCGATGCCCGCCGCGAAACCCAGCGGGCCACCGGGCAACTCGATGATGTCGCCGCCGATGTTGAACGCGTAGTTGACCAGGGTCTGTTCGCTGTAGTCCCGCTGCGTGTACGTCACGAAATCGAGCATCTCCTGCGTGAACGAGCCGGTACCGTCCGGCCCCAGGCCGCCGAAGAAATTGAACGGCACGCAGTTCGGGGTCGCCGCACAGGCGGCCGGGTCGCCGAGCGCCACCGCGAGTTTCGCCGCATTGTGCGAGTTGTATTTTTCCTGGAAGCCGCGGTTGTCGCCGTAGCTCGCCGTCAGGTCCCAGTAGTAGTCGCGATCGCCGGCGCCGAAGCTGCCCTCGAGGCCCGCCATGGCCATGTACGTATCGACATTTTGGAAGTACAGGCGCTGGCCGGACTCGAGGGGCCGGCGGCCGACAAACTCGAGGTTGCCGTTGGCAACCGAGAGATCGACGCCGAACGGGTTGTACGGGTTGGCAGCCGACACCACGATGTTGTCGAGAATGCGGTTGCCGCAGCCGTTCCCGAGGCACAGGGGCTCCGGCGCCGCCTTGGTCGCGGAATCGCGATTGGTATAGGACCCGCGGGCAAACAGCGTGACGTTCGGCGCGATCTCATGGCGAACATTGGCATAGATGTTGACGCGCTCGTTCGGTGTGCGCAGGTAGTTGAACCCCGGTCCATTGAAGTTGAACCGGTCGGCCGTCGTGAACGCGTGGAAATCCGGGCCGCCGTCCGGGTCGTTCGGGTCCCATTGCGGGATGTTCGCGCCGCCGTCGTTCAGCACGCCGTCGTTGAGAGTGATGTCCTGGAACCCGTAGTTCGGCCCGAGGATGATTCGTCCCTGTGGCGTGAACGAAGAGCAGCCGCCGGCTTCGCAGCTCGTGGCGTCGGGCCACGGGTATTTCGAGCGGCTGCGGTCCCAGGTCTCGACGGCCCGCTCGTCCCGGTAGCCCATGCTCAGGACGAAGTGCGTTGTGTCGCTGCCGCCGCCCCAGAGGCCCGAAAACTCGTAGGATTCGCCGTCATTGTCCGACAGGTAGCTCCCGGCCTGCGCGTCGATCCTGAAGCCCACGAAGTCCTGCAGCGTAATGACGTTGACGACGCCGCCGATCGCGTCCGAGCCGTAGATCGCCGATGCGCCGTCCTGCAGCACCTCGACACGTTCGATGACGTTGTCCGGAATCGAATTGAGGTCGACGGCGCTCGGCACGCCGGATGCCGAAGCACCGGCAATCCAACGCCGGCCATCGACGAGCACGAGCGTGCGCTTGGCGCTCACGTTGCGGATCGAAAGCTCAACGGCGCCGGCGCCAATGCCCGAGCCGTCCTGCGGGAAACCGGAGTTGCCCGGCACATTGAACTGCGAATTGATTGCCGAGCCCGAGATCGGCAGCTGTTGCAGCGCGTCACCGAGGTTCGTAAGCCCTGTCTGGTCGAGCTGTTCACTACCGATATCCATGATAGGGACGGCTTCGTCGAGCGGGTTGCGGCGGATGCGTGAACCCGTGACGACCACCTCCTCAATTTCGTCGGCTTCCTGCGCGAGCATCACTGCGGACGGTGCAAGCAACGCGCTGACGACCAGAGCGACCGACCCGGCTCCGGCGTAGATTGCTGTTTTCATATGGACCCCCTTGACGGATATCGCTGTGCATCACAGCGACGAGACGGTTCCGCGCTGACCGCGCGTCGTTTACCGTTATTGTAGAAGACGCCTGAAATTCTGCTTGCGGGCCGATCTCCTGTTAACAGCTTTTTTGTTTGGCGACGGGCCGTTCTTGAGCAGTCGGTCAGACCATCAACGCGCAGGCCTTGTGACGCTGGTCGTTTCCGTAGCCGGTCCTGCGGGCATAGCCGAACGCCCGCCCCAGGCTCGCCGTCTTTTCGCCGTGGAGGTCATTTCTGCCATTTCTTCACCCGCAAAATTCGCCTGCGTGAACATTCTGGCGATTCTGTGAACCAGTAGCCTGCCTGCTTACCCCTCCATGACATAAAACGGTCCCTGTACCTGGTACAGGGAATGATCGTGCAGGGAGCGCTCAAGACACCGGCTTACATATCCCCGGCCGGATTGCTCATCAGGGATATCGCGGTCCTCGCGTCGCTGTTCTGTTGTGGCGCAGCGTTGGCCATAAGCGCGGAGGTTTGGGTGGCGCCCCCGGCGGGCGAGCACGGAGATACCTCGAACATCCCCCCGCTGGGCGTCAAGCTTTTCGACCTGCACGACCCGGGGCTGATGAACAGCTGGCCCGGCTTCCTTGCGACGACACCGATGCTCAACGATGAATTGCTTCCGGCGTCGCTACAACGTCGTCTGACGAACGTGGTTGCAACCTACCAGTCCCTGACACCCGTCGGCCGGCCGGCATTTTTCGTTGCGACGTACTTCGATGTGCTGAGCGAGCGTCTGCTGGCCGGTGTCGACCATGAGAGCAGGATTTTCCCGATGCAGGTTTGTCCGGTGTTCGAAAGCGGCGGCGATGCATCGGTCAGCAGCCTGCTCGCCGTGGCCAGTGGCCTCCCCGATGCACTGTTCGTGAACGCACCGGGTCAGCCGGAGCGCTACCGCTATCTTTTCCTGCAGACCGAGTTTTCCCACTGCAGATTCCTGGGCGCGCTACAGGCGACGGAAGAACCTCGCGTGGCGGTACAAGCGGGCGAACATGCGGATACGCTGGTCGCCAGGCTTTCCTTCGATGTGGGTATGCGCACCTACACTGCAACGCTGGGTACCAAGGAAGAACTCCGTGCGCTCCTGGAGGCGGTTGGAGAAGTCGATGCCATTTCCATGTTCAGACAGCAAATACCCCGCACAAGCGCAGTCGACGAAGCGGAGGTCCTCCGCTTCGTCCGCCTTCTTTCGCTACTCGCAACGGACGGGAAGAGCGGGTACGCGGCAATCCCGGTACTGTTTCCCCTGCTGAGCGAAGGCGCCGGACGAGGTACATACAGCATCGTTGCGAATCGCCGATGCGCTGGATCTTGCCTACCAGGTGAGAGCAGCGTTTCGTAAAATTGTGCCATTTCCCATTCGCGATACCGATGAACTCTTGAGCGCGAAATGGACTGTCATGGATGCGCTGGCAGAGGGTGGGGATTACCGGGGAAAGGATGAGCGGATAATGGCCTTGCTGGAGCAGTTTGTGAACGGATCTGATCTGCTCCTCGCACCGACCATCGCACAAGCAAAAATGCCGCTAACCAGAGATTAGCGGCATCGTTGCTACTGCAGATCAGCGCGAAGGCGCCAGACCTATTCCATTACTTCCTCGGTGCTGACCTCGGAATCGTCCCACGGATCGATGTCACGCTCCTGCTGCAGCTCATCCTTGGTAAGGTCCGTCGACAGGGTTTCGTCACCGGCGTTCGTCAAATTCTTCAGCGGGATCCCGACTTCCTTCATGTTCACGCCGACGACGCCCTCGAGCCCGACAACCGCAAGAAGTTCACCCGTATTGCGGTCGACGCCGAGCCGGTCGATTTCACCGAGCTCCTCGCCGGCATTGGTGACTTTCCAGTTTTCGATGTCGTTCAATTCGGAGACGCCGAGGGTTGTCGCCAGCTGGCGAGCTTCAACCTGCGCGTTGGCGGCCATCGGAGTCTCGTTATCCATGGCCGGTGTCTGGCTGTCCATGGTCGATGTTTCGGTGTCCAGGGTGGAGGATTGGTCATCCAGGGTGGTCTCCGTTTCACGGGTATCGGTAGCCTGATCCTCATAAGCCGTGTCCGGCGTGTCCTGCGTACATGCGCTCAAAGCAAGGACAGCCAAAGCTGAAGTGCCTGCGGCTGCGATTTTTCGTCCAAATTTGCTCATCTCTATTCTCCAAAGAAGCGAATACACTGGCCCGACACTATCGGTTGCTCATCAAAGTCCACGCCACGTGGGCGCGCCGTACTCTATTTCGTGCAAACGGCATGCCAATGTCTTCGCCCCGATGGGAAAATTCTCGGCCCCCAATCGGCCACGCCTGATCGGGACGTGTCTCCGATGAACCGGACGACTTCCTGTGCCAAAATTTACCGAACAGTGAAAAATATTCAATAAGGGTCAACGGAATCGCTTCACTGCCTGACGAATACGATTTCCTCGCCAAACCCTGTGGCGGTCAAATTGCCGTCCACGATCCTGTAAATGTCGATGTCACCTTGCATCATTACCGTGACCTGGTCGCCCTCTATCGTGTAGGTGCCCGACGTCGGCGGCATTCCGGTCAGGGTTACCGTAGCCACTCCGTCACTCTTCAGTTCCAGCGTGATTCCCTCGTCGCCTTCGCCCCAGAAGTACTCGCCCTGGCCACCGCCACCGCAGGACATGAGTAGCAGGACGGATAAACCCGTCACGACGAACCCGGAGATCATTCGAAGACCGGGAAAAGACAGACTGTTGTTTTTCATTTTTGTTATCTCCAGAAAATAGTCGATGGACACCTGTCAGTTGGATCTTGCCGCGAGCAACTCGCTTTGGTTGGCATACGTGTTGCGATTGTTGATTGCGCGGCCCTTGAGCAGCACGCCATCCGGCGTCTCCAATGCGAACCAGGTCAAGCTCTGATCGGCGGGGTAGCGCGCGTCCGCATTCGTTTTGAAACTGGCTCTTACAACCGGGAACCCGTCGATTTCGCCCAGCTCACCGTCGTAGGGGACACCAACGTAACCGGCCATCGCAGGGCCACCCGCAGCGAGTTGGCCGGTCACCTTGTTGGAGGCCGGATCGAGGCGCAGGTGCGTAATCGCACCTTCGTCAGCCGGTATCAGCCAGGCAAAGTCCGCGCCGGCGGTCAGAGCGGCGATTACGGCGCGCTTTTGTTCGCCTCGCCACTTGTCGCTCATCTCCTTGAACTCGAGCTCGCCAGGGCCAAGATTGATGCCATGGCCCGAAAGCGTGCGGCTGCCCGGACTCGTCTCGGTAACCTTCAGCATCCAGATCTGGTTGCGCAACGGGTTGCCGAAGTTGTTCGGTTGACCTGCGATGCTGAAGTCGGCAAAGCGCAATTCCAGCATCGGACCCTGATCGAGCACGTCGACGATCGTGCCGGTCATGCGTTCGGCTCCGTCTATCACCGGAAAGCGAGCCTCGGCTGAGAACGTGCCGTCCGGTTGCGCGGTAACCGTCAAACGTGTCAGGGCTGTTGCGCCGTGATCGAAGGTCGGCATGTGATTCACGAAGCCGAAGAATGCCACGGAACCATCCAGCGCCAGCAGCGCTTCACGCTGCTTGTCACCCTGGTGCTTCTGTGTTGCCGCGTCGCTTGCACTGACAATTGCGGCCTCGGCCGCGTAGCCGTCCGGGTAGTTGTTATGGAACCAGGCGCCGGTAAACTTGTTGCCGTCGGGGGTCAGCTGGTACTGGCGAACTGGCGTGCGGATGATCAGCAACGGAACACCGTTGTCCGCCAGCGCAACTTCGCCGGAAATACTGGGAAACTGCACCTGGGCGCCGGAATCCAGCGTGGTCACGACCGAACCACCGGAGTACATGCCGGTTTCGGCATCCAGCGTAAGCACGAGGTGGTCGAGGTAGCCCCTCGGGTAGGATCCCGGGTTGTCCGATGACAACGAAACGTCGAGAACCGCAAACTCATTGAGCAGGTCGGTTACCGGTTTGCGCAGAGCGTCAAGCCGGGCCATCTCTTTATCGAATTGTTCGACGATGGCGGCGTGGCGGCCGCGGTCACGACGCAGCGCCAGCTCGAGCGCCTGACCGTCGTAGTCGACCTGCGACGTCAGCGTCGGATTTTCCCACTCGCCCGATAAAACGAATGTAATAGAGCCGCCGCCGGACTGCTGGGATGTCGCCGGACGAATCTGCTGCCCGAAGTTCACCTGGACAGTGGGTTGATTCCTTCGATCGGCATCGATTTGGGTATCGATCGTATCGAGATGCGGCGGATCGGCCTCGTACCAGGCCTGTCCGCTGCCGGTTGCAGTCAGCTGCAGCGCCATTGCGGGCGGCGCGTTGGGGGACGGCGTGGCCGGAACGATGACAAGGTCGTCCTGGCGCAGCATTTCGTTCACCACCTGATAGCGCTTTTCATATTCTGCTTCGCGCAGCTTTGATTGTTCTTCGATGCCTTGTTCCAGCGTCTGCCCTTTCGGCAGACGCATGAAATGTTGCGAATTGACGAAGCCCTTGAGTTCGAGCTGATCGCCGTCAATCGTGGTGGTGAAGACTTCCTGTCCCACGCCACTGGCCCCTACGAGCACAAGCCGGCCGTCGTCGAGCACGCTGTAGTCATACATCGCCGGGGTGACACTCTCGAATGCACTGGAATACAGGGTGCCGATTGCCCGCCCGTCATCCATGAACTCAATCCCGAGGAATCCGCCTTCGTTCAGTGCCAGCCATACACCTTCGAGTTCCCCGGCCTTGCGAATTTCCCGGCCCTCGATCGGTTTGGTCGGGTCGACGGCTTCAGGGGTTCCACCGCCGCAAGCACCCAGCATTGCAGACAACAGCCAAACCACTAACAACACTATTGGAGAGCGCATTGGCATTGCTCCTGACCGCCGATGGTCGGATGAGACCACGTGGTCGATGTTTACTTATTCATATTTGTCGGCTGCATGAGCCGGTCATCGCGGTTTTTTTTAATTGTGGTGCCGCGACCTGTCCCTCAACGAGAGACGGGTGTGCGTCGACTGACGAAATCATACGCTTGGCGTAAGTGAAAACAATCGGAATTTACAGCGGTTTTTGAGGCACCTGAGGAAAACCTCTTGCCGGGTCGCGAGCACGTCCGCGCCCGGCGACGGATACGCCAGAACGGGGGAGTCAGCGACGAGCGTCCAGACGCTCCGGGTGCGACATCAACGCCGCCGTTACCCCTGCATTTTTGCCATGCGGCGCTCGATCTCCTCCTTGGAAAGCTGCTCGATGACTGCGCAGATCGTCCAGCGATTGCCGCCTTTGTCGGCGACCGTCGCGCTGCGGTAACCGTAGAACTGGTCTTGCGGCTCGCAGATCGAGATGGCGCCAAAGTCCAGCGCGCGCTTGTACGCGGCATCGACCGCAGGGCCGTCCTCGACGTAATAGGACAGCATGGCGGGCATGGACTGCATATCGCCCATGGGTTCGCCGAGCATGACGACGGAATCGCCGATCCTGACCTCTGCGTGCGCAACCGAGCCTTCGGGGCCGTCATAGCGGTCGACGACCTTGCCGCCGAATGCACCTGCAATGAAATCAATCACGTCTGCGGCGTGAGATACGGAGAAAGCCGGGGTGATGGTGTGATGACCTTCGGGACGGGGAATCTTCGCCATGGGAGTCACTCCTATATCGGGGTCGACCATGAAACGCCCCTCCACGCGAATTTGCAAGATTGGGGGCGAGTTTTCCCGGTCCGGGTGACTTACCGTATCGGGCCGGCCGATGCCTTGTTAACATTGACGCAACAGAAGGTGCCGGGATTTGAAACCAATATCTGCAATCGTGTTCGCTGCGGTCGTGGCTGCAGGGGCCTCTGCCGCGTACGGGGACGATCCGGACCCCGGCAGCCTCACGACCGAACCGGAATTCACCGGACTCACCCGCACGGTGTCCGGCAACGACCTGGTTTCGGACCACGATCCTTCCGCAGTCCTTCGCTTCGACCCGGCGTTTCGTTATGTCGGCGGCCAGAAGTTCGTCCTTTACGGTGTTGCCGACACGGAGCAACACTTCTTCATCGAAACCGCCGCCGACGGGACCCTGAAAAGTCTGTACTGGGTGCAGTACGAAGCATACCTGGCCGACAACGACTATTCGTATGACTACGACAACTCACCGCTGCGGGTGACCCTGGGCGATCTGGAGTTCTACACCAACACCGACATCGTTCACTCCGACCCGAACGAGCCGCGGCGACCCGGTTCGGACGGCGCGATGGCCCGGCAGTTCATGAAGTCGAAGGGATACCTGTATCCGAGCGACTCTGCCTTCGCACGGCTGGTGTATCTGACCGATGAGACGCGACGCAAGGAACTCATGATCATTTTCATCGACGCGCTCGAGGAGACCTACGGAGTGACGGCGGCGGAACTCGTGGACGGTGGCGCCAAAGCATCGCAGCGTGCGAAAGTCGAACAGGCGCACATAGACCGGATCCGCGATACGCTCGACGTTATTCAGCGCTAGCCTGCCGAAACGATAAGACCCGCAAACGCGTCGATAGTAAAATTGCCGGACCGCCGTTCGTCCGAACGCCCCACCGACACAATTCGCCACCACTTCGTCACCTCGTCGCCCGCAGGCAGCGTTAGACTTCGCGCAGTCGGGAAGCAGTGCTTGTAACGGGGAAGCGGAATTTCCCCGTTGCAGGTCACTGGTGCCACAAGCGATGGGAGGCGTGAATGGCCAGGCTGACAAAGATCGTCGGGGAACTGCAGTGGACGCCGCCACCGTGGCTCGCGCGCATCGGCGCCGGGCGACTGTCGATTGGCCTGGCCGCCGCGGCCGGCGTCGTCGCGCTGGGGATCGGCATCGTCCGTTACTATGAGTCGCTGCCGCAACCGCCGGGCATCGTCGCCCAGGTGAGCGTCCCGGGTATCACGCCGATCGTCGACGATACGCTGCGGCCACTGCCGCTCGTGGTCGATTTCAGCGTTCAGTCCGACCCGCGCTTTCCGGTACACACGGTCGGCTCCATCGCGCGCATCGACCGTGTCGGTGAAACCCTGGACGCCGGGGCGACGCTCGATCCGGCGATGCCGGGCACCTGGCGCTGGGAGACGGAAACACGGCTGGTGTTCGAGCCGACCCGGGACTGGCCGGCGGGCCAGCGCTACGCACTGCGCTTCGACGAATCGCTGTTCGCGCCCGGGCTGTCGTTGCGGCATGACCAGGTGCAGTTCACGACACATCCGCTCGGTGCGGCAGTCGATGCACTGGAGTATTACCAGAACCCGGTGGACCGCAACGAGCGCCGCATCGTCGCAACGCTCTCGTTTACGCATCCCGTCGACGCCGCGGCGCTCGATTCCGCGCTGTCGCTTACCATGCGTGCCTCCGACGAAACGATCGCGCAGCCGCCGCGCACGCTGGCGCGAACGATCGAGTTCGCCGGGCACGGCCGCATGGCATATGTGCACTCCGAACAGGTACCGATCCCGCCGCACGAGAACTACGCGACCCTGACGATCGACGAGAGCCTCGCGCCGGCCAGCGGGCGCTCCCGCATCGGCGCCGACATCCGGCAGACGGTGCGGATTCCGGACGCGGAGACCTACTTCAACGTCAGCGCCATGCAGTCACTGATCACGCGGGGCGAGGGCGATGCGCCCTTCCAGACGGTGACGATGGAGTTCACGGATCGCGTGTCGCGGGAAGCACTGGAATCCGGGCTCGTCGCGTACCTCTTGCCGGAGCAAGTGCGCATCAACGGCCAGGAACACAGCAACATGTACTGGTCGTCCCCGCGCGAGGTGACGCCGGAGGTGCTGTCGCAGTCGGGGGAGATCGCGATCGCGCTGAACCCCGTCGAGGGTGACGCATCCGACTATCACACGGCGACGCTCGACGTCCCCGAGAACCGCTACGTCTACCTGCGCATCGCCGCAGGCCTCGAGTCCGAGGGCGGCTTTGCGCTGAACCGGCCGTACGACCAGGTCCTCTATATCCCGGAGTATCCGCGGGAGGCGAAGGTCGCGATGCCCGGGGCGATCCTGCCGCTTACCGGCAGGCGCGAGCTCACCCTGCTCTCGCGCGGCGTAAAGACACTGAAAGTCGAGATTGGCCGCGTCATCGAGGGCGAGGTCAACCACCTCGCGAGCCAGTCGGGCGGCGACTTCCGGAGCCCGTATTTCCAGAGCTACAGCTTCAACGAGGACAACCTCACGGTGCGCACGGAGCGCCTCATAGACGTGCAGCCGGGCCACCCGCGCGATGCCGTCTACGCAAGCGTGGACTTCGGCGAGTTCACGGACGGCGGCGGCTATTACTTCCTGCGCCTGCAGGGCTGGGACCGTGAGAACGACCAGCCGGTCGGCGGCTTCGACCGGCGACTCGTGCTGATCACGGACCTTGGCCTGCTGGTCAAGGCAAACGCCGACAGCAGCCAGGAGATCTTCGTCCACTCGATCCGCTCCGGCGAGCCCGTCGCCGGCGCGAATGTTGCGCTGCTCGGCAAAAACGGCGTCGCCGTGTTCGAGCGCACGACCTCCGCCGACGGGCGCGCGAGCATGCCGGCCGTGAGCGACTTCGAACGCGAACAGGCGCCGACGGTCTTCGTCGTGCGCAACGGCCGAGATGCCGTCTTCATGCCGTTCGGCGCCGGCGACCGCGACCTTCCTTTTACGCGCTTCGACGTCGGTGGCGTCTACGAGAACCCGGATCGCGAGGAGGACCGGCTGCGCGCGCTCGTGTTCACGGATCGCGGCCTCTACCGCCCGGGTGAGACGGTGCGGCTCGCGGCCATCGTCCGGCGCCTCGACTGGCTGCCGCCCGGCGACCTGCCGCTCGTCTTCGAGGTCAGCGATCCGCGCGGGCAGCGCATCGTCGAAAAGCGGCTGCGCCTGCCGGCTGACGGGTTCCTCGACCAGGCGGTCGCGACGCAGGCCGCCTCGCCGACCGGCAACTACGTCGCGACGCTGCAGCTCATAGACGAGCACGGCGGCCGTCGCACGATCGGCAGCGACTCGTTCCGGGTCGAGGAATTCCAGCCCGACCGGCTGCGTATCGACACGCGGATCGTCGGCCAGAAACCGCAGGGCTGGATTCGCCCCGGCGATCTCGTGGCCGAAGTGGCGCTCCGGAACCTGTTCGGCACGCCGGCCCAATCCCGGCAGGTTACCGGCGAACTCGAGCTGGTCCCGTCCGCCGTCCATGTGCCCTCGTTCCCGGACCATCGCTTCGACGATCCGCTGTACGACGAGGCCAACGTGCTGCCGCATGTCACGCTGCCGCTCGATCCGGCGACGACCGGGGATGACGGCGTTGCGCGCCTGCCGCTGCCGCTCGCCCCGTACGACAAGGGCATCTATCGCCTCGTGGTGAACACGGAAGGCTTCGAGGAAGGCGGCGGCCGCGGCGTGAAGGCCCGGGCGAGCGTAATGATGTCGCCGCTCGACTTCCTGGTCGGCTACAGGGCCGACACGGATCTTGCCTTCATCAACCGCGCCGCAGAACACGAAGTGCATTTCGTCGCCGTCGACAGCGACGCGAAGCCCGTTCCGATGGACGGGCTGACGCTCAGCGTCGTCGAGGAACGCTACGTCTCCACGCTGGTGCGGCGGCCGGACGGCACGTATGCGTACCAGTCGATACTGCAGGAAGACGCGCGCTCGAGCGAACCGTTCGCGATCGCGGCGGACGGCAGCCGCTATGCCTTGCCGACCGGCGAGCCCGGCCGCTACGCGGTGGTGCTGAGCGGCGAGGACGGACTCGTCTACAGCAGGCTGCGCTTCGCGGTGGCCGGCGCGCGGAACCTCGCGGGCGAGCTCGAGCGCGACGCGGAACTCGATCTCGTGATGAACGGGACGAGTTTCGCGCCCGGCGAGGAGATCGAGTTCGAGATCACGGCACCCTACACGGGCACGGGCCTCATCACGATCGAGCGCGACCGTGTGTATGCACACCAGTGGTTCCGTAGCGACACGCCGACGTCCGTGCAGCGCATCCGCGTGCCCGAAGGCCTCGAAGGCAACGCCTATCTCAACGTCGCCTTCGTGCGCGCCATCGACTCGCCCGAGGTGTACGTGAGCCCGCTGAGCTACGCCGTCGCGCCGTTCTCGATCGATGCGAATGCGCGGACCGTGGATATCGGTATCGACGCGCCGGACCTCGTGCGCCCGGGCGAGGCGCTGCGCATGAGCGTCACCGCGTCGCGGGACGCGCGCGTCGTCGTGTACGCCGTCGACGAAGGCATTCTGCAGGTGGCGAACTACGCAGAGCCCGATCCGCTCGGGTTTTTCCTGCCGAAAATGGCGCTCCAGGTCGGCACGACACAGCTCGTCGACCTGATCCTCCCCGATTTCGATGCCTGGCAACGGCGGGCCGCGCCGGGCGGCGGCGAGGGCGCCGGTCTCGCCGGCTCCAACCTGAACCCGTTCCGGCGCAAGTCGGAGGCCCCTGTCGCATTCTGGTCCGGCATCGTCGACGCGGGGCCGGCGCCGTCGACGGTCGGCTTCACGGTGCCCGACTATTTCAACGGCGAAGTGCGGATCATGGCGGTCGCCGCGTCCGATACGGCTGTCGGCAGTGCCGCGGACAAGACGACCGTGCGCGGGCCGTTCGTGATCACGCCGAATGTCCTGACGGCCGCGGCTCCCGGCGACGAGTTCTACGTCAACGTCGGCCTCGCGAACAACGTCGAGGGCTCAGGCCCCGGTGCGGAGGTGGTGCTCAGCGTGCGCCCGTCCGCCAATCTCGAGATCGTCGGCGACGATACCGTCCGCGTGCCGATCGACGAAGGCGGCGAATCGCGCGCGTCGTTCCGCGTGCGCGCGAAGGACGAGCCCGGTGCGGGCAGTCTCCTGTTCGAGGCGCGTGCGGCCGGGGAGTCGACCCGGCGAACGGCGACCCTGAGCGTGCGCCCGCCCGTGGCGTACGTGTCGACGATGCTCGCAGGCGCGTCGGACGACGACCCGATCGAACTCACGCTCGCGCGCGAGCTCTACCCGCATCACGCGGAGCAGTCGGCCGCGGCGTCGCGGAGCCCGCTCGTGCTCGCCGACGGCATGCTCGATTACCTGCAGGTATTTCCTCATGCCTGCACGGAACAGCTCGTGAGCAAGGTGTTTCCGCAGCTCGGCTTCCTGGGGCAGCCCGGCGCCGCGATCGACGAAGCCGGTATCCGCGGGCAGTTCCTCGGGACCCTCGAGCGGCTGCGCAGCCGGCAGATGGCCGACGGCAGCTTCCGCTTCTGGGCGACCTCGACGGAGCCGCACGAGTTCGCGAGCGTCTACATCACGCATTTCATGAGCGATGCGCAAGGCTTCGGGCTTGCCGTGCCGGAGGACATGCTCGGATCGGGGCTCGGCTATCTCCGGGAGCTCGCGGGCCGGCAAACCGGCTCGCTGAACGATGCCCGCCTGCGTGCTTATGCGATCTACGTGCTGACGCGTAACGGCACCATCACCACAAATTACCTCACGAACCTGCACGAATGGCTGAACGCGCGGCCGGACGATGCGTGGGAGCGCGACATCACGGCGGCATACATGGCGGCGAGCTATGCGCTGCTGCAGCAGGTCGTGCTCGGCAGGCGGCTGATCGGCGAATACGAGGCGGGTGCCGGCGACGAGATGACCCACGACTTCGACACCCGCCTCGGGCGCGATGCGCAGTACGTGTACCTGCTCGCGCGGCATTTCCCGGAGCGAATCGGGACGATCGGCGCCGAACAGATCCAGGCGCTCGTCGCGCCGGTCATGCAAAACCGCTTCAATACCCTGTCGGCCGCGTACACGATCCTGGCGCTCACTGCCTGGACACAGGCCGTCGAGGCCGGGTCGCCGCCGCCGACCTTGACCATTGCGGCGACGGCGGCGGGCGGCGGCGCCGGGCGCGAACTCGCAAGCTCGAGCGGCGTCGTGCGCGCCTCCGTCGACGCCGCGCTGCGGCAACTCATGATCCAGGGCGCGGCGGGCGACGACATCTACTATGTCGTGTCGCAGACGGGATTCGACCGTGTCGCGCCGGCCGATGCGATCGCGAACGGCCTCGAACTCCATCGCGACTACCTCGACGACGAAGACAAGGCCGTTTCCGCGGCCGGGATCGGCGACGAACTCACCGTACGCCTGCGCGTCCGCTCGACGGGCGCCGCGCGCTCGAACGTCGCCGTGGTCGACCTGTTGCCGGGCGGCTTCGAAGTGCTGAGCGAGTCGATCCGGGACCAGTACGGCGGCTGGAACCTCGAACACCGCGACGTACGCGAAGATCGCGTCGTGATCTACGGCACGTTCACGGACCGCATCACGGAGATCCGCTATCGCGTGAAGCTTACGAGCGCGGGCGACTTCGTCGTGCCGGGCGCGCACGCAGGGTCGATGTACGACCGCAGCATCCGGTCGCGCACGGCGCCGGGACGCTTCCGGGTGAGCCCGTTGCAATGAGACGGCGCCCGGTTGCGGCGTGGGCGGCGACGGTGGCCCTTTGCGCCGGCGTGCTCAGCGTGTTCTGCTGCCCGAAGCCCTCGCTCTACGGCGACGCGACCTTCTCGACCGCGATCGAGGACCGTGATCATCGCCTCCTGAGGCTCGCGCTCGCCGATGACGAGCGCTACCGGCTGCCCGTGGCCCTCGCCGACATCGCGCCGCATGCCGTCGAGGCGACGCTGCTCTACGAAGACCGCTATTACCCGCGCCATCCGGGCGTGAATCCCGCCGCCTTGCTGCGCGCCGCCTGGTCGAGCTATGTGGTGCGCGAGCGCACCATGGGCGCGTCGACCATCACGATGCAGCTCGCGCGCCTGCGTTTCGGACTCGATACGCGCTCGATCGGCGCGAAGCTTGTCCAGATCGCGCGGGCCGTGCAGCTCGAGCGGCATTACACGAAGGACGAGATCCTCGAGGCGTACCTGAATCTCGCGCCTTACGGCGGCAACGTCGAGGGCATCGGCACCGCATCGCTCGTCTACTTCGACAAGCCCGCCTCGCGGCTGAGCCTGCCGGAGGCGCTCGCGCTCGCCGTAATTCCGCAGAATCCGGCGAACCGCTATCCGGCATCCGAGAGCGGCTACGCGGCGATGGATGCGGCGCGGCAGCGGCTGCTCGAGGCGTGGAGCGACAGGTACGGCCTGGACGCCGCGGCGCGCGCCCAGTTTTCGCTGCCGCTCGCCGTGCGTACGCCGGACCAGTTACCGTTCCATGCCGAACATTTCGTGACGGCGCTGCTCGCCGGCCGCGCCGGAGACAGCGGCACGCTCACGTCGACGCTCGACCTGGCGCTGCAGCAGAAGCTCGAGTCGCACGTCGCGAGCCATGTCGATCGCCGCCGCATGCACGGTATTGCGAACGCGAGCGTCCTTCTGATCGACCACCGCAACATGGCGGTGGTCGCCTCGGTCGGTTCGGCCGACTTCCACGACGCGGCGATCGCAGGACAGGTCGACGGCACGCGCGCGCGGCGGTCGCCGGGCTCGACGCTGAAGCCGTTCCTCTACGGACTCGCGATCGATCAGGGACTCATCCACCCCATGAGCCTGCTCGAGGATGCGCCGCGTCGCTATGCAAGCTATGCGCCGGAGAATTTCGACCGCGGTTTCATGGGGCCCGTGTTCGCGCAGGATGCGCTGGTCTACAGCCGCAACGTGCCCGCGATCGAGTTGCTCAACCGGGTCGGGCTCGACGCGTTTCATGGGCTGCTGGGCAATGGCGGCATCGAGGGTCTGGAAGACGCGGAGTACTACGGGCTCGCGATGATACTCGGCGGGCTCGAGCTGTCGATGGAGGAACTCGTTGCAATGTACGCGGCCCTGCCGGGCGGCGGCATTATGCGGGACCTCGTGCGGACGGCGAATGCGGAGGTGCCGCAGGCGGGATCGCGGATCCTGAGCGCCGAGTCGGCCTTCCTCGTGCTCGACATGCTGAGCCGCAACCCGCGGCCGGACGGACTGCGGCTCAGCGGGTATCGACGCCACCCGGCGATCGCGTGGAAGACCGGCACGTCGTACGCGTTTCGCGATGCATGGACGGTCGGCGTATTCGGGCCCTGGGTGCTGGCGGTCTGGGTCGGCAACTTCGACGGTTCGGCCAACGCAGCGTTCGTCGGGCGGCAGGCGGCCGCGCCGTTGTTCTTCGCGGTCGCCGACGATCTCGCGGCCGAACTGGACGACACCTACGCGACCTTCGCGCCTGCGCCGGGCCTCAACGTCGTCAAAGTCGATGTCTGTGCGAGCACCGGCGACCTGCCCGGACGATACTGCCCGCGCACGACGAAGTCCTGGTTCGTTCCGGGCGTATCGCCGATCAGGGTGTCGAATATTCACCGCGCCGTTCGTATCGATACCGCGACGGGGTTTCGGAGCTGCCGTTTCGACCCGCAAACGACGCAGGAAGCCGTCTACGAGTTCTGGCCGTCGGACATCGCGAAGCTGTTCCTGGCGGCGGGCATCGCCGTCCGGCGCCCGCCGCCTTGGGCGCCGGAGTGCGAGCCGGGCCTGCGCGCAGGCACCGGGATCGCGCCGCGGATCTCGTCGCTGTCGCCACACTTGAGGTATGTGCTGAGAGCGGAGCGCATCGACGAAGAGCGGCTGCCGCTCGCCGCCGCTTCGGACGCGGACGCCGAATGGCTGTACTGGTTCGTCGACGATCGCTACGTCGGCAAGGCACCATCCGGCGAGTCCTTGCTCTGGCCCCCGGGCAGCGGACTGCATGACGTACTCGTGGTCGACGACCTGGGGCGCAGCGACTTCATGCGGGTTTCCGTCGAGGTGAGGCGGTGAAAGTGGGTTAGACTCTCATCGTCCGAAATACACCCGCCAGGTATCGCCTTCGGATACCAGGCTGAGCCCGAGGGAGTCGTCATCCGGAGATAGCGTCTCGGTGTTGTCGATCCACGCAAGCCCCCGCATGGGTCCAGGGCTCAGGCAAAGGGAATCCGCCGTACTGGGTTCCGTCCGGACCTCGGCCGCGTACAGGTTCCGCTCCGTGTCGATCAGCGTGAAGCGGCCGGCGTAGCCGCAACCATAGTGGTCCACGCTCGCAAAGCTGCCGTCGGCCTGCACCGGCCAGCGCATGAATTCGTCGCCCCAGGCATCGATGGCGATCCAGGTCCCTTCGACCAGGTCGAGTGACGACGGCCGTTCATAGCGGTCGGCGTCGTAGGCGAAGTCGAAGCAGCCCGCATCGCCCGATGCAAGCAGCCACTCACCCTGCAGGCTGTCCCGCTCCGCGATCTGGCCGCCCATCGTCAGCTCGCTCAGCAAGCTACCGTCGTTCCATGGCGTTCCTCCCGACTCGACGAATCCCGTGGCGGTGTAAGCGTTGCCGTTCATCTCGAGCGTACTCGCGAACTGCGTATGGCCGGTCGACAACAGCCGCAACTGTCCGTCCGGCGCGACGATGGCCATATAGGGCTCGGTCTGCTTCAGGAGCTCATTGGTCAGGGTGCCGTCCCATAGTCCGGCCGGTGACGCGTCTGCGGACGCGGGCGGCGGGCCCGCCGGTTCGACGCTGTTGCAAGCCTTGTACGTCCAGGGCGAATCGCCGCCGGGCGGATCCGTTGGCGGAGGTGTCGTATCAAGCGCGAGACTCTCCGTCGCCGGCTCCGGACTACGGCTGCCGCAAGCCGCAAGCAACATGGGAATGAGTACGAGTGAAGAGAATTGGTGACGGTTCATGTTTTTTCCTTGTTCGACGGGTGAGACGGCTCAAGCCTTGCAACCTGCGGCCGGGGGACGGCGACGGCCGTAACCCCGGCTGCGTCTCGCAACGCGTCGTTCAGGGCCCGAAGCGGACACCGTCCATCGTTGCGCAGAAATTCAGGACGTTGCCGCTGACATCCGTCAGCTCGAGCCGGCCCTCTGCCTTGTACTTGCTGCCATGCTTGCCGAGCTGGATTTTCGATTCGATCACCATGGTGCGCCACAGCAGGCCATTCGGGTCGAACTCCATGAACGTGTGGCGGGCCTTGTACCGGTACGTGCCGACCTGCTTCCAGCTCCCGAACCCCGTGGTGCGTATGGTCGGCGGCGTGCGCGATGCGTACTCGCTCATGGTGCCCCCCTCGTGGAAGGAGGCCAGGGCGGGAAACGGGTTGGGGCCGAAGGGGATGGGTTCCGAGCTCGTGCAGTCGGGCGCGTCGAAGCGCACGGTCATCACGTACTGCCACGTGCCGACCAGCGACGGGTCCGTGGAGCTGCCCCCGACGGCGGCCGCGGATCCGAGGGCCAGGATTGCGCCCCCGGCGGTTCCCAGCACCATTTTTTTCAGAATTTTCATGTTGTTCTCCCGAGGTTTCGGACTTGGCTTCCGCACAGGCTGCGGATGCTGAAGCGTCGCGCCGGGCAGGTCGGCAGGCCATGGAGGCCGGCTGGAGAAACGCTGTAGCTTGGCTGTAGGGCGTGTCCGCAGAAGGCGGCGGCCGCGGGGGCCGGCTCGCGTTGACCGCCGCCGGGGCCGCTGGCACGCTGCGCCATCGGCATCGGGGACCATTCTTGCAACGCACCTTCGTTTCACGGGACCAGCAGATCGACCGGATGGACCAGCTGCTGTCGCAGGCCGTCGACGGCAAGGGCCAGGTCTGCTTCGTCACCGGCGAGGCCGGCTTCGGCAAGACCAGCCTGACCGCCGAGTTCGCCCGCCGGGCCCAGCAGCGCAACAGCGAGCTCCTGGTCGCGATCGGCGACTGCAACTCGCAAACCGGCATCGGCGACCCCTACCTGCCGTTCCGGGAAGTGCTCGCCATGCTCGCCGGCGACATCGACGATCGCGTCGCGCAGGGCATGACGACCGAGGAGAACGCGAGCCGCCTCCGCGAGTACCTGCGCGTGTCGAAGCGCATCATCATGGAAGTCGGTCCCGACCCTCAGGCACGACGCCGCGGCGGCGGCGCGGCACGGCGGTTTCGCCCGGATCCTGGGGCTCCAGGCGTGACGGCTGCCACAGCTTGTTATAAAATTCCGGGCCCGAACGTCAAAGAGTCCTGCCATGGCCGTTTTTCTCGTTGAGCGAAATTTCGCGGAAAAGCTCGCTGTCACCCCGGATGCCGCCGCCGGCATCAACAAGATCAATGACGAGATCGGCGTGCGCTGGCTCATCTCCTTCCTGAGCGCGGACAAGAAGAAGACCTACTGTTTGTACGAAGCCTCGAATCCGGAAGCGATCCGCGAGGCGGCACGCCGCAATGGCGTGCCGGCGGACGTCATCATCGAGGTCGGCGAACTGCTGCCGACCGGCCTGACCGGCGCCATCCAGAAAGACCGTTTCGCCTTCGCCTGAGGCCGAGGCGCGCTTCAGCCGGTTTCCGGCTCGGGACCGCAGCTCTGCAATACGTCGCTGATTCTCGGGTCGTCCGTCGTGAGGCGGGTGGCCGGAGTGACGATTCCCGAAAGAGGCGCTGGCGCGCTCTTCGGTTCCCCGGTTCAGCCACTCCATGGCACTGTCGGTATTGCCGAGCGCAGCTTCCATCTCGGCAATGGCGTACGGCGAAACGTAGCGTTCGACGGAGCGTTCCAGGAGCTGGTCGCGCAACAGAGCGCGCTTCTTCGTCGCGGCCGAGGCACACCAGCGCGTGGACGCGGTTGGCGGTCATATAGAAATTCCCACCGGAGTAGCGGTCCGCAGACTCGAACGCGCGCAATGCCCCGGTCAAATCGCCGGTTTCAAGAAGAGTGAGCCCAAGGCTGAAGTATCCGACCCAGAATTCGGGGTCCATGGCGATCGCCTGGGTCGCAAGTTCGATGGATGCGTCTCTGTTGCCTGCCCCGCGCTCGATATGCGCCGAGTTCGCGAAAATGAGGGGGAAGAGTGGATCGAGTTCGCGTGCGCGCCGCATCAAAGCGCGCGCCTCGGCGTGCCGGGCCTGCGCGATCACCGTCATCGCGAGTGTCATCTGCGCCATCGCGCTGTTCGGATCGAGTTCGACGGCCCGCCGCGCCGCGTGCTCGGCCGGCTCGGGCTTCCCCTCGACGAAATTCAGGAAGGCGGCCCGCGCGACCCAGGTCTCGGCGAGGTCGGCCCCGTAGCGCTGGGCCTGCTCGAGTGCGTGGTGCGCAAGCGGTATCGCGACCGCAGGCGATAGGTTGGACGTGACAATTGCCGTGGTGGCCGCGTGCGCGATACCGGCCCAGGCCAAACCGTACTCGGGATCCAGCGCAACCGCTTGTTCGTACCAGGACAGGGCGTCCTCGACCAGGGTCGGCTGGAACCGGGTCCATTGCTCGCGGCCCTTGAGATACAGGGCATAAGCCTGCGGGTTCTGCGTCTGCCGGCGATCGATCGCCGCCGCGACCTCCGGCGAGAGCCGCTGCCGTACCTGTTCGGCGATCGCGACGCTCAGGTCGCGCTGCAGGCCGAGGACGTTCGTCAGTTCGCGGTTGAATGACGCGGACCAAAGCTGTTCTCCGTCTGCCGTGCGGATCAGGTGCGAGGTCACGCGGATGCGGGTGCCGTCGAGCCGCAACGAGCTGTCGACGATGAAATCGACGCCGACGTCGCGAGCGATCTGTTGCAGTGGTAGCTCTGACTTGGAGATTGCCCGTGACGACACGATGCCGAGCACCGCGAGGTTCGGCAGCTCGATCTGGCCGAGTGACGTGCTCGTTTCCTGCGCGAGCCCGGTCGCGATGTAACCCAGCTCCGCGTTGCCTGACAGGTTCTCGAAGGGCAGCACGGCGATGCGTGTGTGCGCCGGCCCGGCCGGCTCATCGACACGCAACGCGTAAAAGGCGGCAACGATCGCGAGGAGCAGGACAGCTGCGGCGAAGTAGGGCCGCCGCGATCGTGCCGTGCTCGGCGAGGACCCTGGCGCAGATTCCGGCGCGCTTGCCGGCGTTGCTACGACCGCGGCTTCCGGAACCGATGCCGGCGCCGGTATGACCGGTGTGCGTGCAACGGTGACCGGCGCGGCGAAGCGATAGCCGCGCGCCGGCACCGTTTCGATATAGCGCGGCGCTTCCGGCGAATCGCCGAGCGCGTGCCGAACCTTGCGGACGAGGGTATTCAGCCCGGCATCGAAATCGATGATGACCTTTTTCGGCCAGAGCGCCGCGATGATTTCTTCGCGCGTGTGCAGGCGTCCGGGATTCGTGACGAGCAGGGCGAGCAGGTCGAATGGACGGCGCTCCAGCCGGACCGGTTCGCCGCGCAGCCGCAGCTGTCCGGCGTCCAGATCCAGTTCAAACTCGTCAAAACGATACGTCGGCATCGTGCTTGGGAATCCGCGCAACGGTGGCCCGAAACGGGCGCTCGCGGCGAAGGACTTTAGCATGCGCCCGTTACCGCCGCCGCTCGGATCTCCGGTGTATTGACGGATTCGAGGTCCCAGCCGCAGAGTGACCGGTACGGGTAGGTCGTGCGGCGACTGAAGTCGCCGCAGGCGCGGGATTGCTGTAATGAGTCTAATGATTCGCTGCCGGTGGCTGACGTCTGCCCTGGCCGTCGTGGCGCGCTGCCGGGCGCTGACTTGTTTCCTTGCCCTGCCGGCCCTGTCGCATGCGGCGATCGAGGAAGAGGCCGGCGCCGGCGAACTCGACGAAATCGTCGTCACTGCGCGCAAGATCGAGGAAGACGTGCTGCGCGTGCCGATGAGCATCCAGGTTATTGACCCCGAGCTCATGGAAGTCACGGATCCGTCGAGCCTGTACACGCTGCAATTCGACGTACCCGGCCTGGTCGTCGCCAATCACGGATTTTTCGGCGCTCGCATCTCGCTGCGCGGCGTCGTCGACCAGGGCGTAGGCACGCTGTCGGTCGCTGCGCACATGAACGGCGTGTACCTCGGCCAGTCGGACCTCGCACTGGCGCGCCTGTTCGACATGGAACGCGTCGAAGTGCTGAAGGGCCCGCAAGGTACGCTGTATGGCCGCAACGCGACCGGCGGTTCCTTCAATTTCCTGGCGCGTATGCCGCAGGATGGGCCGACCGCGGCGTTCGAAGCGGCGGCGGGCAGTTTCCACACGCTGCGTGCGGAAGGCCACGTCAACTTCGGTAATGAAAAGCTTGCGCTGCGCATCGCGGGTACGGCTTCCGACGGCGATGGCTACATTCGCAATACCGTCGATGACCGGCGTTTTGCCGAAGAAGACTACTACGGCTTCCGCGCCTCGGCCCGCGTGCAGGCGACGGACGATCTCGGCGTGACCTTGTTCGCGCAGCGGGTCGTGGACGACGGCGGCGCCAATGACCTGTGGCTGCCGAACAAGTCCTACCTGCCGGACCCGGACGATATCCATCTCACGACGGTGACGGACCCCAATCCCTACCTCGACATGCGCAACGACCTGGCCGGTGCCGAGGTGAACTGGCGGCTTGGCAAAGCCGAGTTGACCTCGGTGACCGGTTACGCGGAGTCGCACACGGAATCGCGGGACGATTGTGCGGGCCTGCCCGACTTTTCGCTGTGCGTGCGTACGCTGTTGCCGGGGCACTACGAGCAATGGAGCCAGGAGTTCCGCGTGGGTGCGTCGGGCGATGATGGCGACTGGCTCGCCGGTTTGTTCCTGTTCGACGGACAGGGGCTGGTGCACTACACGGCGCGGGTGCCCGCTGACGCGCCGCGACCGATCAATGACTATGTGTCCGAATGGGACAGCGAGTCCTGGGCACTGTTCGGCGAGGCGACCCGGCGCATTGGCGACCACTGGCGCGTGACGGCGGGACTGCGTTACAGCGACGACAGTGAAGGCATCTCGCATGCCGGCACTGGCTTCGCCGACGACCCGGTCCCGGTCCTGGCCGACGATGCCTGGGACAATGTGTCCTCGCGGCTGAACGCTTCCTGGGCACCGAACGATCGATGGATGTTCTACGGCAGTGTCGCAACCGGCTACAAGAGCGGCGGCTTCACGGGCCAGCGCCTGGACGATGGATCCCTGGACGACTACGGGCCGGAGAATCTCCTGGCGTGGGAGTCCGGCGGCAAGTGGAGGTCTGCAGACTCGCGCAACTCACTGGCAGCAAGCGCGTTCTATTATGACTTCGAGGGCCTGCAGGTCCAGACCATCGCGCTGATCGACGGCGTGGTCTACCCCGTCGTCGACAACGCCGCCAGGGCGCGAATCGCCGGCATCGATTTCGCCGCCGAGAGCCTGCTGGGCGAATACTGGAACCTAGGCGTCGGCGTGGTCTGGCTCCCGGAGCGGGACTACGTGGAATACCGGACCGAAGCCGGCGGAATTTCGCTTGACGGTAACAAGCTGATCCGTGCGCCGGAATGGTCCGGGAGCGTGAGCGCCACCTATCAGGTGCCGCTCGGCGCTCACGGTGACTTCGTTGCCCGATTGGATTACAGCTACCGCTCACAGGTGTTTCACACCAACGAAAATGTCGAAACGTTTTCCCAGGATGCTTTCGGCCTGCTGGACGCGTACCTGCGCTACGTGCCGCACAGCGGGCGCTGGTACGTGTTCGTGTCCGGACGCAACCTGCGGGACGAAGCCTATTTCGACCAGGTCTTCATCCAGTCCGCGCCCGGCAGGCCCCGCTGGTTCGAACTCGGCTTCGGCCTGACCTACTGATCGGGCACCGCGGCGGGATCTGGCCGGCGGTCGGACGTTGCTGACGCCGTTTCCGCGCCTGATGCTCAATCTCATTGCGCGTCCGGATCCTCAGGGTCTTGCTTGTCGCCGCCCTCGCCGCGCAGCCGATCGAGCACGTCGCCTGCCCGCTCGCTGATCTCGTCGCGAACACGTTCCTTCACGGCTTCCGACGCGGATGCCTGGAGCGTGCGCCGGATCACCGGTTCGAGAACCTGTCGGGCCACCTCCGCGGCCGTCGCGCCACCGCTCTTTCGACCGATGTCGGTCAGCACGATGTCGGGAACATCGACGGTGCGTTGTTCGTCGAGATCGGCGATGGACAGTGAGGCATTCGCGTCGCTCAGCGCGAAGCGCTCGATCACGACGCGCTGGCGTTCGTCCTGTGCGTCGGGTTCGGCCGGAGGCTCACCACGCAGATTGTCGAGGAGTACCTGCAGGTTGTTGCGACCGCCGGACTGCTCCATGCGCAGCACCGCTTCGCCGACGTCGATGTTCTCGACGACAATCGGCATTTCGAATAGCGATCCCGCATCGAGTCGCAGCTGCAGGGCGCCGAATTCGATCGCGGGATCAGCGCCGAACCCCTCCGGATTGGCGACCGTAAGCCCGGTCACCGAACCCGTCGCCTCCCGCAGGTCGATCGACACGCCAGCGACGCGCACCGCGGTGCCCGTCGCGGCCGAGCCCTGCTCCTCGATCAGGTTCTCGACGATCGCATCGACGTTCGACGTGAAGTAGAACACGGCACCGACAATAGCGATAACCAGCACGAGTGCGACAACGCCGAAGATCTTGAGAGACTTTCCCATTCTTTCCTTATCTCCTTCAGTAGGTTGTTGCCCTGCCAGGCCAGGACTGGCCCCACTGGAGATTCAAGTTCCATGCCAGTGCAATGAAAAGCAGCGCACCAGATTCTCGCTCTCCCGCTGCCGCGCTTACACCGAGCGGCCACGGACAAATGCCGCAGCGAGCCGCACCGACGAATCGCCGCCGCGGTCCTGCTGCAACGCGGCACGCAGGCGGGCCGGTGTCGTGCCGGTAACGCGCCGCACTTCGCGGGTGGCGTGCGCCTGGTCCGCGAAGCCGCTCGTAAGGGCGAGATCCGCGACGGGGCAGTCCTCGGCCTCCAGCATCCGGATCGTGGCCTGCAGCCGCCGGATGCGCGAAAACTCCTTCGCACTGAGCCCGACGTTCGCCTTGAACGCACTCTGGAACGACCTTTCACTCATGCCGCTCGCCGCGATCAGTGCCGCGACCGGCAGCGTGCCGTCCGAGGCTTCCAGCTCCGCAACCGCCCGCTCGATACGATCGTCGATCGGCAGCATGGCGTCCTGCAGCAGCGCGAATATCGCGGCAATTGCGGTTTCAGCGCCGGCGAGTGAGGCGGCCGCGCAAAATCGGCTGGCGAAGTCTGCGTGGAGCTCCGCCAGCTCGACAATGCGGTCGCGCAGGCGTGGCAGTAGCATGTTCGGGAACATGGCGGACGCGGCCGGCTGCAATCGCACGCCGAGGCAATCCGCATCGCTATGCGCCGCGAGGCGAATGGCGGCGCGCTGTTGTCCCGCGAAGATGCAGCGCTCCTGCTGCCGCCAACCGCTTGCTTCGCTGTAGGCATGCATGGGCGCCAGGCGATGCGCGACGATTTCGCAGCAACCGTCCGGGTACACGGTGTCGATGTGCGCCGGCGCCGCTGCCATCTCGAGGTGCCACAGGCAACGCACGTGGCGGCGAAGCGCAGCGGGCGGCGCGAACTCGCGGTACTTAACTGCGTGGCCCATCGTTTCTGTCATTCAAATCACGCAAGCTTTGCGCTTTTGTTCAAGCCGCCAACCGGGCGATTCTGCCAGAGTCCCGCGTAACGGATCACCACAGGAGACGAACATGTCGATGCGTTTGGCCACCACAGTTGCTTTCATTCTCATCGGCGGCGTCTGCACCGCAGACACGACGACCGGGATTGACTGGATCAGCGGACGATGGTGCACCGCACCGGGCAATGAGGCCACCGAAGAATTGTGGTTGCCGCCCAGGGGCAACACCCTGCTCGGCGTGAGCCGGACGGTTACCACTGCCGAGACCGTCGCGTTCGAGTACCTGCGCATCGTGGAGGACGGGGGCATCCTGCACTACATTGCACAGCCGGGCGGCCGGCCGCCGACGTCCTTCAAAGAGACGGCGAGAGGTGGACAATGGATTCGTTTCGAGAACCCCGAACATGATTTCCCCCGGCGCATCGAATACCGGCGCGAAGGGGAGACCCTGCACGCGGAGGTCGCCGGGCCTGGCGAAGACGGCGAGGAGGCCGTGATTTCGTTCGACTACCGGCGCTGCGATTGGTGACATCCAGGGCCGGATGAGAATCGCGGCCAATGGCCGCTCCTGCAGGCAACGCGCCAGGGTAGCGAAAAGAACCGCAGGAGCGCGCCATGCGCGCGACGGTGTCGTGGCCGATTGGCGGGCGGCGCAGATTGACAAGCATCGCGTGCCCCGGTAACAGAACACAGCATGAATACCAATCTCGCAGTTCTCCTTGCCCTGGCCATCGCGCCCGGGCACCTGGTCGGAGCTGAAGCTACCGTCGACACCGGGCCCGACGTCGCCGAACCCGGGTCCATTGCGGCCATCGCCGAATCTACCTCCGAGCCACGATTCCTGAGCCCGTGGGTCGCCTACGTGCCGGCATCGGAGAGCGTGACTTCACCCGATGAATTCCTTGGCCACGTCGTCGGCGCACCGGGCGAGCTGACGCGTCCGGCGACGATCGTGGAATACGCACGCAAGCTCGCGGCGGACTCGCCGCGCGTGCACGTGGAAACGATCGGCGTATCGGAGGAAGGCAGGGACATCGTATTACTCGCGATCGCGGACGAGGCGGGCATCCGTGAACTCGACCGGCTGAAATCCGCTGCCGCGGCGCTTGCGGACCCGCGCCGCACCTCCCCTGCCCAGGCGAAAACGCTGTTCGATTCGGCGCGGCCGGCGTACTACTTCAACTGCAACCTGCACGCCGATGAAACCGGCAGCGGCGAGATGTGCATGGAGCTCGCGTACCGGCTCGCGGTTTCCGAGCAGCCGATGATGCGGGCGATCCGGGAAAACCTGCTGGTGCTCGTCAACCCGGTGTCCGAACCCGACGGGCGCGCGAAGGTGACAGACTGGTTCTATCGGTATCTGAAGGGCAGGAAAGACTACGACGCGCTGCCGCGCCAGAGCCCGCCGTACTGGAGCCGCTACGTCTTCGTCGACATCAACCGTGACGCGCATCAGCGGGCGTTCGCCGCAACACGCGCCGTTCACAAGATGTATTTCGACTATTACCCGGTCGTCGTGCACGACCTGCACGAAGCGATTCCCCTGCTGTTGAGCTGGAACGGGACAGGCCCCTACAACCCGCATCTCGATCCCATCGTGACGTCGCGCTGGCTCGAACTGAGCTTCCACGAAATGACGACGATGAGCACGATGGGCATGCCCGGCGTGTGGACCTGGAATTTCGGGGAGGGATTCGGCCACCACTACCTCGATTCCGTGGCGATCAACCACAACGCGATCGGCCGCGGCTACGAGACCTTCGGCAATACGACGGCAGAGACCGCGACCCGCCGGCTGGATGCCGATGACCTGACCCGGGAATGGTACCGGCCGTGGCCTCCGGAGGCGGAGTTCCGCTGGTCGATGCGCGACAACGTGAACTACCAGCAGACGGCTGCGCTGGCCGTGCTCGACTGGGCGGCGCGGCACGCGCGGCAAATGCTCGAGGACTTCTACACGACCTCGTACAACAGCTGGCAGAAAGGGATGACGGAGAAGCCTTACGCTTTCATCGTCCCCGCGCGCCAGCCCGACCGCCTGCGTGTCGCGCAGATGATCGATCGCCTGCGCGGGCAGCACATCGAAGTGCATAGCCTGTCGGCGGCGGTGTCCCTCGCCGAGGGCGACTTCGAGCGCGGCGACTACGTCATACGCATGGACCAGCCGTACCGCAACTTCGCACTCGACGTGCTCGAGCCGCAGCGTTTCCCGGACGACTACGAGGCACTCCCCTACGACGACGTCTCGTGGGCCTACCCGGTCGGGTTCGACGTAGCGGCGGTGCGTATCGAGGATGAAAAGATTCGCGAGGCGGCAATGGAGTTACTCGGGGAATCGCCGGCGCCCGCAGGCACCGTCAACGGGCGCGGGCCGGTGTACCTCCTGCCGGATCACGGGCAGGAAGCACTGCTCGCGGCGCGCTTTCGTCTCGCGCCTTTTCGCGTACGGATCGCCGACGAGGCGCGCACCGCCGGCGGCGTCGATTATCCTCGCGGGTCGTGGATCGTGTCGGCCAACGAAGGACAGTCCGCCGCAGAGCTCGACGACGCCATCGCCGTCGTCAGCCGCGAACTGGCGCTCGACGTGTACTCATCGCGCAGCATGCCCGATGTGTCGCACCACGAGGCCAGGCTGCCGAGGATCGGCCTGTGGGTGCCCTGGGCGGACACGGACATGATGGGGTGGATACGCTACGTGTTCGACCGCGAAAAAGTTCCCTACACGTATTTGCGCGACGAGGATCTGCGTGCGGGGAACCTGCGGGACAAAGCAGACGTGATCCTCTACGGGCCCTTCTCGCGCCTCGATCTCGCCGGGCAGTTGCACGGCATCGCCGACACCGACGGCCCGATGCCGTTCCGGGCCTCGGATGATTACCCGAGCCTCGGCCAGCCGGTCGCCTCCGACGACATCACGGGCGGCCCGGGCTACAAGGGTCTTGCGGAGCTACAGGCCTTCGTCGAGTCGGGCGGCGTGCTCCTGACCCTCGGCGCGGGAACGACGTTGGCACTGGAGGGCGGGCTCGTACGCAACGTGCGGCGCGCCGATGCGGGCACCGTGTTTACGCCGGGCTCGGAGTTGCGCGCCACGTTCACCCGCGCCGGGCACCCCCTTGCCTACGGCTACGGGCGGGAAACCGGCGTCTTCCGCACCAATTTACCCGTCTACGACATGCCCCGACGCTGGCTGACCATGGCCTACTGCACGTCCTGCCTGACGGGCCCGGTGGACGAGCGCCACGTGGTCATGACCTGGGGCGGCGACGACGACATGGTGATAAGCGGCGGTATGCGTGGCGCAGGCGAACTCGCCGGCAAACCCGCCGTGCTCGCGGTGCCCCTCGGCAAGGGCCAGGTCCTGAGCTACAACTTCAACGGTATCCACCGCGACATGAACCGCGGAGACTATCGCCTGGTCTGGAACGCCATCATCAACTGGAACGCACTGCCGCGCTGACACCGAGGATCAGATTACCTGCGACGCGACGGTCCGCGTCCTGGCACCGCTATTCGCGCGCAAACGCGAACCTCGTGAAGACATGATCGCCGTAAATGGTTTGTCCGGTGGTCATACTCCACAAATAGCTGGAACTGATTAGATGGAACGATTCGCATTGCCCCGCCGCATCATCCTGGTCTCGGTCATCCTGTTCCTCGCGATTGTCGCGACTATTGTCTCTGGCGCCTATCGCAATGCCATGAACGAGGCACGGGAACGTCTTGCCGTCGGCAGCGACGTGATCGCGACGCCGTGCGGACCGATCGAGTATGCGGTTGCGGGCACGGGTCCGCCGGTGCTCGTCGTGCACGGTGCGGGCGGCGGCTTCGATCAGGGGCTGCTGATGGCCGAGCACCTCGTCGAGCGAGGCTACCGGGTGATTGCGGTGTCGCGATTCGGTTATCTCTCCACACCCCTGCCGGACGACGCGTCGGCCGAAGCGCAGGCCGATGCGCACGCCTGTCTTCTCGATGCGCTCGGGCTGGACCGTGTCGCCGTGCTTGGCGCATCGGCGGGCGCGCCGTCGTCGCTCCTGTTCGCGATTCGCCATCCCGAGCGCCTGTCCGCACTCGTCCTGCTCGTGCCGGCGACCTGGCTGCCGGTTTCGCGCGGCGCGGGCACGGACGTGCCGCGAGGACTTCCAATGATCTTCGACACCGCGCTCAAATGGGACTTTCCGTTGTGGGCGGCGAGCAAGATCGCGCGGCGCCCGCTCATCCGCACGATGCTCGGGACGCCGCCGGAGCTGCTCGATGACCTGCCGGACGCGGAGCGGGACAGGATTAACCGGATGCTCGATCTCATACTGCCCGTCACCGCGCGCCGGGCGGGGCTCCTGAACGACGGCGTGGTAACGACCACGCTCGAGCGCTACGAGCTCGAAGGAGTGCAAGCCCCGACGCTCGTCATCAGCGCCGAGGACGATCTCTACGGTACCTTCGAGCGCGCCAGGTACACTGCCGGACAAATTCCGGATGCCCGTTTCGTCGGCTTCAGCGACGGCGGACACCTGCTGGTCGGTCGACAGGAACAGGTTGCCGCCGCAATGGATGCTTGTCTTCAGGCCGTCGTTGATCGCAAGCCCGGGGAGACGTGAAAGACTACTCAATTCCGGCTTCGCGAACTTTTCCACGGGTCGCCCGGTTTGACCACGTAATTCGCATAGACGTACCGCCACGGCACCACGAGCAGCAGCACGAGCCCGAGTGACGTGTCGAAAACGCTGCTACGCATCCCCTCGTCGAGCGTACCGTCCAGCCAGCGCGGCAGGGCGAAAGCAAGAAGCCAGACCGCTTTCCAGCCGAGCTCGAAGAGCAGCAGCGGAATCATCTGCAACGGATAACGCAGGCCCAGAAACGACAGGAGCCCGATGGTCCCGAGCAGGGCGAATGTAACGCCGGTCATACGCGGCAGCGCGGGATCGTGGCTGATGACCAGGGGCCATATCGTCAGAGCGAGTCCGACCGCCATGAACAGGTACATTGCCCGCATCACGTACAGGCGCACTGGTGAAACCGGGGTCATTGGCCTTGTCCTTTTTGCAGCAGGGTCGGGGAACGGCATTAAGATTGTTTACCTTCTGCCGCATCGGGGATGAACTCCAGGATGTCGCCGGGCTGGCACGACAGGGCGGCGCAGATTGCGTCGAGCGTCGAGAAGCGGATTGCGCGAGCCTTTCCGGTCTTCAGGATCGACAGGTTGGCAAGGGTGATTCCGATCCGGTCCGCGAGTTCGGTCAGCGTCATGCGACGTTCGTACAGCAGGTCCTCGAGCTTGACGGCGATGGTCATGTCACACGGTTCCCTCGAGGTCCTCGCGCATCAGCGTACCCTCGGCGAAAATGCGCGCCAGGACGAACGTCAGGAGCACGGCGAGCCAGCCGCTGGTCGAAAAGCCGGCATCGACGGCCACCGGGAAAGCCCGGGTCGATATCGCCTCACCGATGCCGCCTATGACCATGCTGAGCAGCTGGAGCGCGAGCAGCGCCCAGGCGATGGCTTGCAGGCGCTCTGCATTGGCCGCGATGAACGGATCGCCCCCGCGCACCGTTTCGATAATCGCGAGCAGCCGCCTCAGGATGAGATCGTTGAGCGGGATAGCGGCCAGGCCGAACGCGGCGATCGCGCGCAGCGGCATGATCAGCCGGCGAATCTCCGAGGCGTCAGGGATGCCGAGCGCGGTCATCGTCCATTCCTCGGCGACGAGGGTTGCGGTGAGCAGCGCGAGGATCGCCGCCCCGGACAGCCAGTTCAGCACGATGAGGAGGCGCAGCAGCACATGGGCGGTCGGCAGCGCGGCGGAGTAGCTACGGGGCATCGGAATGCTGTCCACGGAGAGGTATATCGATAAACGATAAACTACTTATCGATAATCGGCAAGTCCTCAGTGTGCGGACGCCCGGCACATCAACCTGCCAGCACCTCGTCGCGGCATATCGCGAGCCGATGGAACCCACCTGGCGTAATAGAATGCCGCATCGGATGCCAGCGTGGGCGCGGTGGTAACTCGGCGCGCGTAGCGCTTCTCGTTGTCCCGAGCCCCGGGGGAAAAGCATGCTGGAAATCGAGGACGGTGTATTGCAGGTCGGGCCGTTTGTCACGGCGACGGTCGGCATTATCGTGCTGTTTGTCGGCAAGCGCCTGAACGATACGTTCGGGTTCCTGCGCGAATTCAGCATCCCGGAGCCCGTGACCGGCGGCCTGCTGTTCTCCCTGGCAACCGCCCTCATTTACGCTACCAGTGGCATCGCCATCGATTTCGCGCTGGGCGCGCGGGACTTCCTTCTCGTGTACTTCTTTACGACGATCGGCATCAACGCCAGCGTCAGGGATCTCCTGTCGGGCGGCAAGCCGCTGGTCATTCTGCTCGTCATCACGATTGCCTACATGTTCGCGCAGAACGTGCTGGGGATTTCGGTGGCGCAGTTGACCGGGCAACCGGCAGCTGTCGGAGTCCTCGGCGGTACCGTGTCGCTGATCGGCGGTCACGGCACGGCGATAGCCTGGGCGCCCCGGATCAGCGAAGGATTCGGCATCTCGAACGCCATGGAGATCGGCATGGCCTGTGCAACGCTCGGCCTGATCCTTTCGAGCCTCATGGGCGGCCCGACGGCGAAATTTCTCATATCTCGCTACAAGCTGAAACCGCCGGAAGCGGCGCCGCAGGATGTCGGCATATCCGCAAATGCGCCGAGAATGAGCAACGATCCTCTCGATTTCCTCGATGCGATTCTTGCGATCCACGTGTGCGTGCTGATCGGCGCAATCCTGAACGCCGCCATTGGTTCGCTCGGACTCGACCTGCCGCTGTTCGTTACCTGCCTGTTCGCGGGCATCCTCGTAACGAACCTCATTCCAGCGTCCTATCCGCGCTTGTCCGGCAAGAAATGGCCCAGCCGCACCGCGGCCATGGCGCTGATCGCCGATGTCTCGCTCGGCACGTTCCTGGCGATGTCGCTGATGAGCCTGCAGCTATGGACCCTGATCGAAATGGCCGGGCCGATACTCGCCATCATGATGGCGCAATTCATCGTGGCGATCGCGATCGATTTGTTCGTCGTGTTTCCAGCGCTTGGTCGGAACTACGATGCCGCAGTCGTAGCCGCGGGATTCGGCGGGATCTCGCTCGGCGCTACGCCGACCGCGATGGCGAACATGTCGGCGGTGACGACGCGCTACGGCGCCTCGCACCTGGCATTCATCATCGTGCCGCTGGTTTGCGCGTTCTTCATCGATATTGCCAACGCACTGATCATTCCTTTCTTCCTGAATCACATCTGACAGCGGGTCCCGTCCAGAACGACAATGAATCTCAAGTGCATGTCTTGCCGCTTGCCAGGCAGACGATCGGGCGCCATGTTCCGCACGTGGAAAGCGACTGCCTGGCTGGCCGGCGTCAGCCTGCTTGCCTGCGGCGAACCGTCGGTGCCGGCCGGCGAAACGGAGTCCGATGTGCGGCCGCCCATACCGGTGGGGGGGCGCCCGCTTGGCGCAGGCTTTCGTTTCTCGACCTACGGGCCCGATTACGACCCCGGCGCTGATTACTGGGCCGACGTCGGCGAACAGATGGCGGCGCGGTTTCCGGATTCCGTCCCGGAAGCGATCTGGATCGTCGGCCGGCTGCACGAGGAGGGTACGTGGCTCAGCTTTCCCGGTGCATCCGACGAACGCCTGATCCGGTTCTCCGGAGAGGATCAAAATGCAGAGGCGCTCGAACTGTTCGACCGTCGCGGCTTTCGCGTCTGGCTGCAGGTCGAACCCGGTCACGCGCCGGTCGAAACGCTGATCCACCTCATGCTCGATCGCTACGGCCAGCATCCTTCCGTGATCGGCGTAGGGGTCGACGTCGAGTGGTATCGATCGACCGACGTTCCCGAGGGCCGTGCCGTGACGGACGCGGAGGCCCGGGCCTGGCTCGCCGCCGCGCGGTCGCACCATCCTCACTACCGGCTGTTCCTCAAGCACTGGGAGATCGGCAAGATGCCCCCGTCCGCGCGCGAGGGAATCCTGTTCGTCGACGACAGCCAGGCGATCCCTTCGTTTGACGAGATGATCGAGGAATTCGCGGCCTGGGGCCGCGCGTTCGCGCCCGCGCCGGTGGCGTTTCAATACGGATATCGGTCCGACCGACACTGGTGGCGGCAGCTCGACGACCCGCCGGCAGACATCGGCCGCCGTATCCTGGGCGCGGCGCCGAACACCGAAGGGCTCTACTGGGTCGACTTCACGGTGCTTGAAGTATTTCCACCCTGATTTCACCTGGCTTAGGTCCCGTTCCGGGCTACGCGCCGCGGAAGTTCCGGGAGTCGCCGGGGTTAGCCTGAAAATTCGTACTGAGTCACAGTAACGCGGGCGGTCTGGCATTAGCCTCGTCCACATGTCCAGATTAGTGTCCGTGCTGTTGCTGCTGGTCGCCCTCGGCGGCTGCGCCGGTGGCGTGGGCGTGGCCGGTGGCGCTCCCGGCAGTCCCGGCAAGCCCGGTTACCAGGTTCCGCCCGGCCACATGCCGCCACCGGGCCAGTGTCGCATCTGGTATCCGGATCGCCCGCCCGGGCAGCAGCCGCCGCCTGGAGACTGTTTAGAACTTCAGTACCGGGTGCCGCAGCACGCCTTTCTGGTTCACGGGCGATAAGCTCGAACGGCCGGCGTTCCGCCGATACTTCGCCCCGTCTATTCCGGCGTTGCCAGATGCACCGTACTCCACAGTTGTGCGGCGTTCGATTCCGTTTCGTCTTCCTGTCGCTGTCCGAACGGTTCGACCCGGTATCGGCCGCCGGCCTCCGACCAGGACCATAGCTCGGAACCGCGCACCTGGTGTGCTTCCGCGAGAGCGGACGCCAGGCTTGCGCTCGCCGCCGCGAGTCTGTCCCGAATCGCCGGCGCCAGGTCGCGCCGCCCGAGCTGGCGGGTGATGCCGGCGGCCAGCATGGCCTGCTGCCAGGACCAGATCACCGTACCGTGATAACGGCCACGCCCGAACAAGGGCTGCAATTCGCCATCGGCATATGCCGGCGTCGCCACGACCGGCCCGACGTCCGTCATGAGCCCGGCCGGAAAAGGCCGCATGAGCGTCGAAACGATGCGTTCGACCTCGTGGCCGGGGAGGTCGAGAAACAGCAGCGCGAAACCTTCATCGGAGCTGAGTATCGGCACCGGTTTGCCGCGACCGTCGAGGGCGATGGCACGAAAGAGCACGCCGTCTGCCGAAACAGCGTTCAGGGCTGCGTTCGCCTGGACGCCGATCCGACGCGCATACCCTTTGACGTCGGCACGCGCCGCCTGCGCCGTCGTCCTGACTTCGAAAAGCCGGGGCGCTTCGCGCGACCAGAACTCGGCCAGTTTGCCCGCGCTCGCGATGGCCGACTTCGTATCCGCATCGACGTAGGTTTCCAGGATGCCGCTATCGTGAATGTCACGAATGGCTGCCAATGCCGCAGGGACGAATACACCGTTCACGTCGTAGGGAATGCGGCCGCCGCCGAGGCCATCTTCGCTGTCCCGCCAGTTGCCGACGCTTTCCCCCGCCCTCAGGGAAATCAGATTGCGCCAGTCGGTGTCGCGCGCAAACGCATCCGACGAAGCTACGACGAAGCGAAAGTTGCGTAGCAGTGCGGCCGCATAGGTCTCGCCCGAGCTGGCTCGCCTTGCAAGAAAATCGGGTGCGCGTTCTCGCCCTTCGGGCGTTGCCAGCAAATAACGTGCGGCGACGATCGGCAACAGGTAATCATCGTCGATCATCTTGTAATCGAATATCGGCGCATCGCTCGCCGCCTCGCCATTTCGAATATGCCGCAGAATCGCGAATTCGCCGATGTCTTCCTCGTGCGCGACCTCTCCCGCTGCGTTCAGTCTCCCGAGCACGGCACCGAGCCCGGCCTCCGCCAGCGCCGGTTGCAGGACCGGCATCAGCAACTGCACGGACATCAGCGTATCGCGGCCGAAATACGTGTTGAAGCGCCACGAGCCGGCAAGCAGCTTTTCCTCGTAGCACAGGAATGCGAGCGTGCGACGCAACTGCGCATCCAACAGTGCCGCATCGGTCAGCAAGGTATCCTCGCCGAGAGGGGAGAGCGGCGTGTCCCCGCTCAATGCCGTGACGGCCAGGCGCAGCCGGCCGTCGTCGTTCGGCAAAAGTTCGACCGGTTGGGAGCCGCCGCCCTGCACCGTTCCTTTCAGGACTTCGATGGACAGGTAGTAACCCGCTGCGCCGTCAAGTCGGCGGCGCTGCCAGACGGCCGTTCGGCCAGACACGGCCGGCGCGACCAGGAGTTCGGGCGGCGTCTCGCCGGAATAGCCGTAGTCTCGGATGACACGTACGTTGCTCAGAATTGCATGCCGGATCGTCAGCGGCGCACCGCTGACATCGATCACCGCCCGCACACCCTGCAACACGCCGCCGGGCGCGCCGCGACTGGCCGCGCTGATCGTTACTCCCGGCTGCCACGCCATGGCCGTCGATGCCCTGTCGAACCACAGCGCCGTGCCGCTGTTGCCCGCCGGAAACGCGACGATCAGTCGCGGGGCCTGTCCCGAGGTCAATAACAGGTGGGCGGCAACCGGCCCGTCCCTGAAGAATTCGTTTTGAATTCGTCCTTCGGTGACGGAGAACCGCAGTGGTGCAGACGCGGCGTCAGCCGCGAACGCCAGGCCCAACGCAAGCATGAGCAGCCGGATATGGAGTCCGCAGATGCTGGCGAATCCTCCGTATTGATTCCGGGGACAGTCAGCATCCGCACTATGGAGGTCCTGCAAGGGCGTCATAGGCATCGACATCGAACGTGCTAACGGGAGGCGATAGCGTCCAGCAGGTCCTCGGCGGCTTCCTGCGCGGCGGCGTCCCGTCCCGCAAGACTGAGTGCCTTGCCCGCGTGTGATTCGGCCTGCGGCAGGTTACCCGACGCAAAGTGCACCTTCGCAAGTTCGAGCCAAAGCCAGGGATTGGCGGGGTCGATGCGTACCGCACGCTCGAGCGACGCTGTCGCCGCCGGATATTCGCCGGCCGCGACGTGCTGGCGACTCTCCTGGAGCAGTGCTGCCGACGGACCCGACGGCGCGCCGGTTTCAGGTTCCGGCCGAGGGTCGGTTTCCCGGCCCGAACTGGATTCGTCGCGGCTCGCGGGCAGCGGCGCGCAGGCTGACAGGAGCAGCACAAGCAGGACGGCAGGCAGGGTTCTCGTCATCTTCAGTCAGGGCCTCCAAGCAAGTCGCGTAGTCGATCGCTGAGCGCCCGCAATCCCCGACGGCATCCCGCGAGGTACGGTGGTTCGCTGTCGCGGGGCAAGGGTACCAGCATGGCGTCGCCGCAGCCTTCGTAGGTCGACAGGCCCGAAGCATAGTCGAGCCAGACCTCCTCCAGACCCGGGGCAAGGCCGGGGGCGTAGCTCGCCGTCTGGCGCAGGCCGGCGATCAGCGGCGCCCAGATGCGCAAAGCCCCGGTAGCACCGGTCAGGCCGGTTGGCGAACCGTCGTCGAAGCCCACCCATACCACCGCGACATGATCATTCGTAAAGCCCGCGAACCAGCTGTCGCGCAGATCGCTCGACGTGCCCGTCTTGCCGCCAACGTTGAGCGCCGCAGGCAGTGCGGCGCGCGAAGATCGGCCGGTGCCGCGTTCGATCACCTGTACCAGTGCGGCGTTCACCTGTTGGACTGCGGCAGGATCCGCGACCGGCGTCATCTGAAGCGGGTAGCGCCCGAGCGGTTCGCCCCCGGCGTCGACGACGGAGCGTACGGCCCGAAGCGGAACGCGAAAGCCGCCATTGGCCAGGCTGCCATAGACCTGTGCAATGTCGAACGGCGATGCTTCGACGGCACCGAGCAGCAGTGACGGATGCGGGAGTGGCTGTTCCGGCAGTCCGAGATCCAGCAGCAGGCGGGCCACAGCACCGACACCGACGTCCATCCCCAGCCGTACCGTCGCCTGGTTGTACGAGTCGGCCAGTGCCCGGAACAACGGCACGTCGCCGTGCGAGGTCTTGCTGAAGTTTTCCGGCGACCAGGTATCGCCGTTATCGAGCTCGATCTCGATGGGTTCGTCGTCAACGTGGCTTGCAATAGTGTATCGGCCGCTCTGCAGTGCGGCCAGGTAGACGACCGGCTTGACGAGCGACCCCGCGGGCCGCCTTGCCGCCAGGGCCCGGTTGAAGCCGTCGAACTCGGCGTCCCGGCCGCCGACCATCGCGACGACATCGCCGGTCTGATAGCGCGTGACGACCACCGCACCCTCGAGCTTCGAGTCGACCCCGGCGTTCGCGGCCGTAAGCCTCGCGAGGCCGTCGGCAAGCTGGCTTTCGGCCTGTGTCTGGACCGATGGCTCCAGGCTCGTGAATATGCGCAAGCCCTCCGACTCGAGCACCTCCAGGGAATAGTCGTGCGCCAGTTCCCTGCGTACGAGGTCCATGAATGCCGGCTGGTAGCGGGACATCATCCCGGACCCGTCGCTGATGCCGAGGCCCTCGGCAGAAGCGTCGCGGCCTTCGTCCTCGTGGATTACACCTTCGTCCACGAGTATTCGCAGCACGAGGTTTCGCCTTGAGTGGGCCCGTTCCGGATGTCGTCTCGGGTCGAATATCGACGGGCCGTTGACGATGCCGACGAGTAAAGCGACCTCGTGCACCTCCAGCTGCGACAGCCGCTTGGAAAAATAGAACTCACTGGCGAGGCCAAAGCCATGAATGGCTCGTGCACCGAGCTGGCCCAGGTAGACTTCGTTGATGTAAGCGCGAAGTATTTCGGCTTTGTCATAGCGGAGCTCCAGCGCGACCGCCATGACCGCTTCCTGGATTTTCCGCCGAAACGTCCTGCGATTGTCGAGAAAGTAGCTCTTCACGAGCTGCTGGGTAAGCGTGCTGCCGCCCTGGCGAATCTCGCCATGCCGCACATTCACGACGGCGGCGCGCAGGATAGCCGCAAAGTCGATTCCGAGATGTGCGTCGAAGCGCCGGTCTTCGACGGCCTTCAAGGATTCGACGAGCAGCCGCGGAACTTCGTCCGGCTCGACCAGGATCCGGTCTTCGTGATGCACGGCGAACAGGCTGCCGAGCCGCACAGGCTCCAGCCGGACCAGGGCCACGCTTTCCTGCGCCCCGCTGCGCACGTCCGTAACTCGACCGCCCTCGAAGGCGACGATCAGTTTTCGCGACGGTTCCACGGCATCCCAGTGCCTGAATGCCCGGGTTTCGAACGTGACCGCGTTCGCGTCGCTGTGAAATTCGCCGGCTTTGGAGACCGTGGCGACACTGTCATACCCGATCTGGCGGAGGAGCGCGGCAAGCTCATCCGCTGTCAGGCTGATGCCCGCATACAGCTCCAATGGCGACGCATAAACGTGCGCCGGAACATCCCATCGCCGGCCTTCAAAAGCGCTGATCACGCGGACGCCGAGAGTCACGGCGTAGCCCGCGAACATGACGATCAACAGCGATCGCGATCGACCGCTTGGGCGCGCGCCGGAAAAGAGCCTCGAGTCGCGCGGCGACGCCGGAAGTCGGGGCCGGCGCTTGTGTCGGATCGGGTTCGGACATTGCGGATACAGGATGATGGACGAAACAAGGTGCATCCTGCGCGAATCAGCCGCGCATGTCATGCAGGGCAGGGTATCGTGCATGCCGGCAGCTGCCGGGAATCCGCACTACGGATGTACTGTAAGGCAGCTCTCAATGCCGTTCAGAAACCGAGCGCGATCCTGTCACGGCGCGAGTGGTTCCGAACCGCGAATGAGGCGCTCGGGCCTGCTGTAGATTGCCGGCGATGTGCCGGCCGATGATCTTCGCCTGGGCGCGCACCGAGACGGTGAAGCCGAGAAATGCTCCGAAGTCCCTGGTCGCGGCCAGACTGGTCACGTAAAGACCGGGTACGTTTGTCTGGAAGTGCTGGTCGAGCACGGGAAAGCCCTCCCGCACTCCGAGGTTCGAGAGCAGTCCACTCGCCAGGAAGGGCACTCGTGCCAGGTTCACTTCATAGCCGGTAGCCAAGACGACGTGGTCGACTATCAGCGTTTCACCGCTGTTAAGGGCGACGCGAATGCCGGAGTCGCTGGCATGCGCTCCCGTCACCTCGGTACGGGGATGAAGTTTGACGTTCGGGTGATCGATGCGATCAGCGAGCCACGGTTCGAGCTTCAGGCGACCTTCAGTCCAGAAGCGTTCGTTGACTTGCTGTCTTTCGTTCTCGCTGAGCCGTCGATACCAGCCTGGGTCGTCGCCCATCCTGGCGACCAGCGCATTTACCCAGCTCCAGTCGGAGGGGGTGAACGACGGCGTGTCGTGCCGATAGCAGAGATCGACCCGGCGCACGCCGGACTCTCTCATCAGCGCCGCCCACTCGAATGCACTCTGTCGGCCGCCAATGATGAGCAGCCGCTGATCTTCGAGCGGTCCGAAGTCCACTAGATGACAGGTATGATCGTACCGCTCACGCGGAAACAGGGGCGCGAGCTCCGCCGGCACATGGGCGAAGCTTCCGAAGCCGATGGCGAGCACGACGAAGCGACTGCGGATGCGCTCGCCGCGATCCGTGACCGCTACCAGCTCGCCTTCGTCCGTGTCCAGCGATGCCACGGTTACGTCCAGGGTCCGTATGTCTTTTTCATCTTGGAACCAGCCGGCATAGTCAAGATAGAAATTACGCGACAGAGGCTCGACCTCCGTGCAGCTCCTGCGGATCTTCTTCAGGTATGCGTCGATCGAGTGGACGTCCAGCGGATCCAAAGACCAGTCGCAGGTCGAGCGCAGAAACATTCCCTGAGGCATGTTCGTCTTCCAGAAGCCCATCGGAGCGCCGACGACCACATGCCGGATCCCCTGCTCCTGCGCATACGCGGCCAACGCCAGGCCGAAGGGCCCGGCGCCGATAATGAGGAGATCGGTGCCGATGCTGTCGCCCGGCGCGCCGTCACCCGTATGCTGCGCCAGCGCCGCGTCGGGTGAGGCGAGCACCCTTGCAAATGGCAGGAGCAGGCCGGCGCCGGCTGTCAGTCCGGACGCGAGTATGCTGCGTCGTGAAAGGCGCTTTTTTGTATCCATGGCCTCATCCCGTCTCGCACTGGTCCTACGCCGACGCCATGAGCTCCCGGAGCTTGTCGATGTCGGGCGGCTTCACGAGGTGATGATCGAATCCCGCCGACCTGGACCGGCGCACGTCGTGCTCCTGCCCCCAGCCCGTGAGCGCAATCAGCAAGGTGTCTGCGTTCGCGCCCGATTCACGAATCCGCCGCGCCACCTCATAGCCGTCCATGCCGGGCATCGCCAGATCGAGCAGCACCGCATCGGGTGCGAACGTTTCGAGCACTTCGAGCGCAGCTTTGCCGCTGTGGACGACGGCGACGGTCGTGCCGAGCGCATCCAGAAGCGCACCGAGCGAATCGGCGGCATCGCAATTATCGTCGACGACGAGCACCTTCCGGGGCGGAAACATGGCCGTCGACGCCGCGCAATCGACGCTCGCCGGTCGGCCGGCGAGCACGGGAAGAGTCACGAGAAACTCGCTGCCCTTGCCCGGTCCGCTCGCTGCGTGCTTCGACCGTAGCCGCCGTGCATCGACACGAGGCTCCGGACGAGCGTGAGGCCGATGCCGAGCCCGCCCTGGGATCGGCGTTGCGCCCGATCGAGCTGCGTGAACATGTCGAACACGGAGTCAAGGTCGGCCGCCGCGGATGCCGATGCCATTATCCCGCACAGACACCACGACGCGATCCCCGTGCTCGCGTGACGCTCAGGACAACTCGTCCACCGCGGATTGGTGTATTTTGCGGCGTTGCCGAGCAGATTGGCGAACACCTGCGTAAGGCGCACGGCATCGCCCGAGGACCCCGATCGGCTGCGGCCGGCAGATCGATGCCGAGCTCGTGCCCGGCCGCTTCGAACATCTGCCGGGTCGTATCGATTGCAGCGCGCAGCAAGGCTGCGAGATCCAGGGCCTCGCGTTGCACTGCGATGACGCCGCGCGTGATCCGCGACACTTCCAGGAGGTCGTCCACGAGCCGCACCAGGTGCGTTGCCTGGCGCTCCATCATCGCCAGGATCCGTGCGGAATCCGGCTCCTGATTCGCAGTCGCTCGCAACAACTGCAGCCCCGTCACCAGCGGCGCGAGCGGATTGCGAAGCTCGTGCCCCAGCGTCGCCAGGAACTCGTCCTTGCGTTGGTCGGCCAGCTGCAGCGCTGCGGCAGACTTCTCGCGCTCCTCGATGTAGCGGCGGATTTGATACTGTCGTTGCCGGGCCCGAATCGCCGAGCGTACCGCGCTGAGCAGCGCCGTCATGCGCAGCGGGCGCTCGAGGAGCGTCACATTGCCGAGCGTACGCACGGCCGCGCGCGATATGGGCGAATCGGCTCCCTGGCGCGTGACAAGGAGCACCGGCAGATCGGACCAGGCGCCCTGCTCGCTCAGCCTCGCTGCAAGGCACTTCGCTGCCTCGAGGTTAAGCCTCTCTTCCGCGATGATGAGTGCGGCGGCGCCCAGCCGCAAGCTCGTCCAGCAACGATTCGAACGTCGGGAAAACTTCGATGTCCATGCCCGCCGAAGCCAGCAATGCGCGAGCCGTAGAACCGTCTTTGCTCGTGAGCGGCAGCAGCAGAACGCGATCGTCGCTGCTTGTCATGCCCGCGGCTTCGACATGCGCGGGTCGTCGTCGCCTTCGTAAACAGGCACGCCCGTGAGTACGCCTCGGAACTGGCGCAGCGCTTCGCCGACCTGGATGGCACCGTCCTTCAACCGAAACTCGCGGATCGTGCGCTCATGCTCGCCGCCGCGCTTCTTGACGACCGATATCGCCTGGCGAACCTCGCCTTTGGCTTCGAAGTAGCGCAGCAACACCACCGCGTCGGCGAGATAGGTCGCGTCGACGGGCGTGTTCATTTGCGCGCCGATGAGGCCCTGGTGCGCGCCGACCAGGATCGTCGCAACTCCGCGCTGGCTCAGAAACATCAGGAGCTCGTGCAGCTGGATCATGAGAAAACGCTCTTCCGGCATCGCATTCATATAGCCGTTGAGGCTGTCGATGATCACGATCTTTGCACCGTCGTCCACCGCGGTGCGAATCGAATGGATGAGTTCTCCCGGCGTAAGCTCGGCAGGATCCACTTGCTGCATTGAGATACGCCCGGCGTTGATGTGCTCGTACAGGTTTACGCCCAACGCCTCGCAGCGCGTGATCATCGTCTGCGGGCTTTCGTCGAACAGGAACAGGGCCGCGCGCTCGCCGCGCTCCGCGGCGTGGGACGCAAATTTCGCGGCCAGCGTGGATTTCCCGGTGCCCGCAGCGCCGACGACCAAGCGTGCTCGTCCCTTCCTCGATTCCGCCGCCGAGCAGCGCGTCGAGTTCCGGGATACCGCTTTGCAGCTTCCGCCGGTCGGCATTTTGGCGATGCTCGGCAGCAACGAGCCTGGGGAACACATCGATGCCGCCGGTGCGGAGGATGTAGTCGTGGTTTCCGCCGCGGAATTTCACGCCGCGATACTTGAGCACTCGCAAGCGGCGACGCTCGCCGCCGTATTCCGGATGCAGCTGCTCGAGCAATACGACGCCGTGCGCAATGCTGCGCATCTGCATGTCGTGGTCGTTAGCCGTCAAGTCGTCGAGCAGCAATACCGTGCACGAACGCGTCGCGAAGAAGTGTTTCAGCGCCAGAATCTGTCTGCGGTATCGCAACGCGCTTCCCGCGAGCAAACGAAGCTCGGACAGCGAGTCAAAGACCACGCGCTTGGGCTTCAGCCGTTCGACATCCTGGAGAATGCGTTGCGTGGTCTGCACGAGCTCGAGCTCCGAGGCATGAAACATCATGTTCTGCTCGTCGGGCTCGAGCTCGGCCTCGGACGGTGTGAGCTCCCGCATCGTGATGCCGTCGAGATTCCAGCCATGCGATTCGGCGACGTCGCGCAACTCCTCTTCCGTTTCCGACAGCGTCACGTACAGCACCGGCTCATCATTCGCCGCCCCGGCCATCAGAAACTGCATCGCCAGCGTTGTCTTTCCGGAACCGGGCACCCCCTCGATCAGGAACAGTCGATCGCGGGAGAAGCCGCCCGTCAGAATGTCATCCAGGCCGGCAATCCCGGTCGCTGCCATCTCTCGGCGTACCTTGGCGGCAGTTGGCATTCGCGCTTGCTCCTGTGAGGACTGCGCTGCGGTTTTTTGGGGACCTGTTGAGGCAGCGCAGGGACCGCAGCCACGCGCCCGGGCGGCGCGCCGTTACGGCAGCCCATTCTACGGTAGACCTTATCGCGTATTGCGTCCAGCCTCCCGGTGGCCGCCCCGTTTCGCATCACGGCCATTGCCGTGTGGATTCAGTATCCCGACCAGCGGCCGCGGATTGAGGCGCGGCGCCGGCTGTGCTTTTTTCGATCCGTGGGTCCTGTGAGGTACCTCCGCCCTGATCCTGCTAGTTCGCAGGACCTGTCAGCCGGTCCTCAACAGCACCCAGACGAAATCCATCGACAATAGCGAATAGCCAGCACGCGCCGAGAACCAGCAGGCATACATTCGCAACTGAATCCTCCGCTGCGCTGGAAGTTGCTTCGACCATCTCTTCGATAGACGCACTGCCAACGGCCGTATCGCCACTCATAATGCTGTCGACGACTGTGAGTGCCTGTTGTGTGGCTATCCAGGCCATGATCGAAAGCGCTGCCAGGGCCGTCGCAATGAGCGCCCAGCCGCGCAGCCGTTGCTTGATGGACAGGTGCCCGAGCCCTGGAAATACGAGGCCGGAGAGCAATGCTGCCTTGACCGCCTTCTTCATGCGCTCACTATAGGCCAAAAGGCGGCGGTCCTGTGGCTGGGTCCAACGTCGCACGACCGGCGAAGGCGCCCGCAACGCAGCCTGCGCCGCTGCCTGCGGATTGAGCGGGATCTCCGGTTGTGCTGAGATTGGCGCCTGCCTGTAAGGAGCGAACCCAATGAGCAAGTCGTTTTCGATTCGAGCATCCGGTGTAACCGGCGCATTTCTGATCTGCCTGACCTTCCCGGGTCCGGCGCATGCCGTCGATGCCGCGAAGGAAGCGGTGGTCAGGTCCGTCGAGGCACACGGCGGCGAACTCGTCGAGCTCTCCGACCGCATCTGGACTTACGCCGAAACGGCGCTCGAGGAGTACGAGTCGGCCGCCGCACTCGCCGAATACGCCGAGCAGCAGGGCTTCAAGGTAGAGCGCGGCATCTCGGGCATGCCGACGGCGTTCGTCGCAAGCTACGGCTCAGGCCGTCCGGTCATTGCCGTCATGGGCGAGTACGACGCGCTGCCCGGGATCTCGCAGAAGGCGGTCCCCGAGAAGACGCCGCTCGAGCAGGGCGCCGGCGGTCACGGCTGCGGCCACAACATGTTCGGCGCCGCGAGTATCGGCGCCGCCGTCGCCATCAAGGAGCAGATCGAGGCGGGCGAACTCGAGGGCACCATCCGCTTCTACGGCACGCCCGCCGAGGAGGCGGTAGGCGGGAAGACCTACATGGTCCGCGACGGCGTGTTCGACGACGTCGACGTGATGCTCGCCTGGCACCCGGGCGACATCACGCGGGCGGATACGACTTCGAGCCAGGCGATGGTCGACCTCATAGTCGAGTTCGAAGGCCGGACGGCGCACGCAGCGGGCGATCCGTGGAATGCGCGCAGCGCCGTGGATGCGCTGGAGCTCTTCACCGATGGCGTCAATCTGATGCGCGAGCACATCAAGCCCACGTCGCGCATGCATTACACGATCGTTGCGGGCGGTGACGTGCCCAACGTAGTGCCGGATTACAGCAAGGTCTGGCTGTGGCTCCGCGACTGGAAGCGTTCGGAAGTCGAGGACCTGCTCGCGCGCGCACGCAAGCTCGCGGAAGGCGCCGCCATCATGACGGAGACGACCTCGAAGCTGACCGTGCAGGCCGGGAGCTGGGAGCTCCTCACGAACCGGGCCGGTGCGGAACTGATCAACGAGAACCTCGTCTGGCTCGGAACGCCGATGTACACGCCCGAGGAGGAGGCATTCGCGAAAACCATCCAGCGCGCCACCAACGTTCCGGAGACGGGCATGGACACGGAAATTCACCCGCTCGACGGCCAGGTCGAAGAGGGCGGGTCGACGGATGTCGGCGACGTGAGCTGGGTAGTGCCGACCTTGCACCTCACCGTGGCGACCGCCCCGAAAGACGCGCCGTGGCACGCCTGGCCGGTGGTTGCGACCGGCGGCATGTCGATCGGCCACAAGGGCATGCTGCTGGCCGCAAAGACGCTGGCTGCCACGATGGTCGACCTGTACGAGAAACCCGAGGCGGTGGACGCCGTCACGAACGAATTCGAGGAGAAGCGAGGCGACACGAGATTCAAGGCATACCTGCCGGAAGGACCGCCGCCGGTTCCGGAGAAAGAGTAATCGTAGGAGCGGCTGCCAGCCGCGAATTGGACCGGGCGTTGGAGCGGCTGCCGCGAACTGATCGGGCGTTGGAGCGGCTGCCAGCCGCGAATAGATCGGTGTTTGATCGAAGCGCGTTCCGTTCGCGGCCATCGGCCGCTCCAACGGCGAGCCATGGTCCGCTCCTGCGTCGGGCGCATCCCGCGAACGGATTACGGGATCAGCAGCGCGGCGGCGAAGATTCCGAGCATCGTGAACGACAATGCGATCTTGGCGAGCGTGCCGAACAACAGTCCGATCCAGGTCGCGATGCCGACATGCGCCGAGCGCCGGATCGTGCCGCCGGAGGAGACTTCGCCGACGAGTGCGCCGACGAACGGCCCGAGCAGCAGGCCCGGCAGCCCGAAGAAGAGGCCCACAACGGTGCCGATCATCGCGCCCCAGAGCGCCGCCTTGCTGGCCGCGACGCGCCGTGCGCCGAGCACACTGGCGACGAAGTCGAGCAACACCGCGAGAGCAGCGAGCACGCCCAGCAACGCCACTGTGCCGATGCCGATCTCGCTGTAATCGGTCACCCACGCCGCGAGCCACATGCCGGCGAAAACGAGCGGCACGCCGGGCAGTGCGGGCAGCACCGTCCCGGCGAGCCCGGCCAGGATCAGCAGGCCCGCCGTGCCGTACCAGAGCAGGCTAGCGTCCATGGGTGCAAAGAATAGCGGACGGATGTGCCCGCCGGAGAAGCGCTTCGGCCCTGCCGCCGACCTGGTGGGGCTCGTGTGTTGACAATGTGATTTTTAAATGTTGTCGAAATATTGACAAGACACCACGAGCGCGACAGGATCGTTGACATTAATATTTTCCCAAATTGACGTAATGTTGACGATTCCTGCGGCTGCCTTCTGCTGATGTCCACGCCCGCATCCATTCTTGCCTATTTGCGCAAGCATCCGAGCGCGTCCAGCGGCGTGCTTTCATCGCACCTCGGCATAAGCCGCCAGGCGCTCAACCGGCATCTCAACCGGCTGATCGATGAGGGCAAGGTGGTTCGCACCGGCGCCACCCGCAACACGCGTTATGCGCTGCCGGAAAAACTGCCGCCGCCGATGCCGTATCGCGGCGAGTTCGCAGCCGAGGGCCTCGATGAGAACCGGGTGTACCAGCGCCTCGCGTTGAGCCTGAACCTGGGTCATGCCCTGCGCCCGGAAGCGAACGACGTGTTCCAGTACGTATTCACCGAAATCCTGAACAACGCCATCGATCACTCCACCTCCAGGAACGTGCGGATCTCGGCTGCCCTCGGCCCTATGTCAGTCACCGCCGATGTCGGGGATAACGGAATCGGCATCTTTGCATCCATTGCCCGGAAACTCGGCCTTCCAGACGAGCACGATGCCCTGATCCAGCTTGTCAAAGGAAAAACCACGACAATGCCGGAGGCGCATTCCGGGGAAGGAATTTTCTTCTCTTCGAAAGCGGCCGACAGGCTCGCCATTCGCTCCCACAATATACAGGTGGAATGGAGCACGCGCCTGGAAGACGTTTTCGTTTCGAATCGCCGGCACGTGAAAGGAACGCACGTTCAGATCGAAGTACGCCGGGATTCCAGGACAAAGCTCGACGAAGTGTTCAGCGAATTCGCTCCAAAGGAATTCGACTACCGGTTCTCGAGGAGCAGAGTCCACGTCAAGCTGCTCGGTGAGACGTACATCTCCCGCTCGGAAGCTCGCCGCCTTCTGGTGAACCTGGAAAAATTCAGGGTCGTCGAGCTCGACTTCGGACAAGTCGAGAGTATCGGCCAGGGATTCGCAGATGAGGTGTTCCGCGTTTTTTCGGCTTCTCATCCAAACACGGAGTTGCATCCCGTGAATGCGAGTCCGGCCGTCGACGCCATGATCCGCCATGCCATGCCAACAGACGGATGAGTGCATAATCTCAGCCGGCGTGTGGGCGTCAGACGCCGCAGGGTTGCCAGGCCTGCAAGGACGTTGTATTTGTCGGGACGATGCCTGCTCCCCGTCAAATCTGTTACGCATGTCTGTTGCCGGCCTTGCTGTACTGCCTGCTGCTTCCTGCTGCTGCAGCGGGAAATTCGCTCGTTTCGGCCCAACGCACCGACGGCAGCCTGCCGCTGGTCGAGGACGGGGCTGCGGCTCCGATTCATGTCGATCCGGACGACCACGCCGGCGTGCTGCGGGTCGCGGGTCACCTGCAGTCCGACATCGAGCGGGTGACGGGCCTGCGGCCCGGACTGGTGAGCGATGCCCGGCCCTCGGGGGACGTCGCCATCATTGTCGGCACGATCGGCAGGAGCGATGCCATCGATACGCTGATCGAGCAAGGCCGGATCGATACATCCGGCGTCGCCGGCGAATGGGACGCGTATGCCTGGCAGACGCTCGATGACCCGTTGCCCGGCCTCGAGCGGGCGCTCGTCATCTTCGGCGCGAGCAAGCGCGGCACGATCTACGGCATGTACGACCTGGCCGGGCGGGCCGGCGTTTCGCCCTGGCACTGGTGGGCGGATGTGCCGGTGCAGGAAAAGGCCTCCCTGCACGTTGCCTCCGGCCGGCACGCACCCGGCGCACCGAAGGTGAAGTACCGCGGCATCTTCATCAACGACGAAGCGCCGGCGTTGCGCAACTGGGCCGAGGATACCTTCGGCGGCTTCAATAGCGAGTTCTACGAAAAAGTCTACGAACTGATCCTGCGCAACCGGGGCAACTTCCTGTGGCCTGCGATGTGGCGGCCGAGCGCTTTCGCGGTCGACGACCCGGAGAACGCGCGGCTCGCCGACGAGTTCGGGGTAATCATCTCGACCTCGCATCACGAGCCGATGATGCGCGCGCATGACGAGTGGCATCACGCCGACAACGGCGCATGGAACTACGAGATCAACGCAGAACGGCTGCGCGAGTTCTGGCGCGGCGGCATCGGGCGCATGGGCGATTACGAAAGCCTCGTGACGCTCGGCATGCGGGGCGACGGCGACGAGGCGATGAGCGAGGACACGGCGATCGGCCTGATGCAGCGTATCATCGCCGACCAGCGCGAGATCATCGCGGACGTCACCGGCAGGCCGCCCGCGGAAACGCCGCAGGTCTGGGCGCTCTACAAGGAAATGCAGGACTACTGGGACAAGGGCATGCGCGTGCCCGACGACGTCCTGGTCCTCCTGTGCGACGACAACTGGGGCAACATTCGCGTCCTGCCGTCCCAGGAGGAACGAAACCACCCCGGCGGCTTCGGCATCTACTACCACTTCGATTTCGTCGGCGGCCCGGTCAGCTATCGCTGGCTCAACGTGACGCAGATCGAGAAGGTCTGGGAACAGATGAACCTGGCCTGGGCGTGGGGCGCGCGCGAGATGTGGCTCGTCAACGTCGGCGACATCAAGCCGATGGAGTTGCCCATCAGCTTCTTTCTCGACATGGCGTGGGACCCGGACGCCATCGATGCAGGTGACCTGCCGCAATACTACGTCGACTGGGCGGCCGAGCAGTTCGGCGCGGACATTGCGGCAGAGATCGCCGACATCCTGGCTCTCGCCACAAAGCTCGCCTTCCGCCGCACGCCGGAAATGCTCACACCCGATACCTGGAGCCTCGTGAACTACCGCGAGGCGGAGCGGAACATCGCCCGGCACGAAGCGCTGCTGGAACGGGCGGAGGAAATCGGCAAACGGCTGCCGCCCGCCTACCGGTCCGCCTGGTTCCAGCTGGTGCTATTCCCGATCGAGGTCCGCGCAAATCTCGAGGCGCTGTACGTGGCCGCAGGCCGGAACCGGCGGTACGCGGCAGACGGCCGGCCGTCGGCCAACCACTGGGCCGACGAGGTGCAACGGCTGTTCGAGCGCGACGCCGAACTGACCGAGACGTATCACGAACTCGAAGGTGGCAAATGGCAGCACATGATGTCGCAGACGCACATCGGGTATACGAGCTGGAACAATCCGCCGGCCGACACGATGCCGGCCGTATCCCGCGTGCAGGTCGAAGGCCCGGCGGGGCTCGGTGTCAGCGTGCCCGAGGACACCACGGCATATCGTGCCGGCAATGACGTGCAACCGGCATTGCCGACTTTCGACCCGGTGAACGACCCGGCGTACTTCATCGAGGTGTTCAATACCGGCCGCGGATCACTCGCCTGGGAGGCGGCCGCCAGCGAGGACTGGATAAAACTCTCGTCCACAAAGGGGACGGCGCGTTACGACGAACGCATACAGGTCAGCGTCGACTGGGAGCGGGCCCCTGCCGGCGACGCCGAGGGTGAAGTACTGGTTTCGGGTGCTGACGGGCAGGTGGCGGTACGGATACCGCTGCGTCGCCGACTGCCGGAGGTGGCGGGTTACGTCGAGAACAACGGCGTCGTTTCGATCGATGCGGCAAACTACACGCGGGCGATCGACGCCGATGACGCGGCCTGGATCGTGGTGCCGAACCTCGGGCGCATGGGCTCCTCGGTCACCATCGAGCCCGCCGACGCCGCTTCCCGGGAGCCCGGCGGCGATGCGCCTATACTCGAGTACACCTTCACCGTGTTCGGCGCCGGCACGCTCACGGTCGAGGCACAGCTCGCGCCCACCCTGAACTTCAGGAAAGGTGACGGCCGCAAGTATGCGATCGCGATCGATGACGCCACACCGCAGGTCGTTAACATCCACGACGGCGAAACGGTACCCGACTGGGAATACCCGGAGTGGTGGAACGAGATCGTGACCGACCGTGTCCGGAAGAGCCGTACGCAACACGAGGTCGACAAGCCGGGGCCGCATACGCTGCGCATCCGTATGATCGACCCCGGCGTCGTATTCCAGCATTTTGTGATCGATGCGGGCGGGCTGAAGGAGAGCTACCTGCCGCCGCCGCAAAGCAAGAAGGTTATCGCGGAGGATATCCAATGAAACAGTATCGTCTGAGCAAGTCCCGTCGCAGGTTTCTTGTCGTTGCCGGCGCTGCCATGACTGCGGCAACGCTGCCTTTTCCCGTACGCGCTGCAGAAAAGGTGAAGATCGGTGTCATCGGCGCGGGCAAGGTCGGCAGCGCACTCGGCAGCGTCTGGGTCCGGGCGGGGCACGAAGTCATGTTTTCGTCCCGCCACCTGGAAGACGACAGGGCGCTGGCCGCGAGCGTCGGTACCGGTGCGAGCGCCGGCACGCCGCGCGAAGCCGCCGCCTTCGGTGAGGTGCTCCTCGTCGCCGTTCCTTACGGCGCCCTGCCGGAGGTCGGCAAGGAACTCGGGGACCTCATCGATGGCAAGGTCGTCATCGACGCCTGTAATCCGTTCCCGGAGCGCGATGGCGAGATTGCCGACTGGGCGCGCGAAAAGGGTGCGGGGCTCGCATCCGCGGAACTGCTGCCAGGCGCGCGCCTGGTGCGAGCGTTCAACGCCGTGGGTGCGGCGCGCATGGGATCGGTCTACCAGGAGCCCGGTCGCATCGGCATGCCGATAGCCGGCGACGACGCCGAGGCCGTGGCCGTCGCTTCTCGCCTGATCCGCGACATCGGCTTCGAACCCGTCCTCATCGGCGGGCTGGCGATGGGGAGATACCTGATGCCGGGCACGCCGCTGGCCGGCGAGCGCAGCGCCGAGGAGATCCGGAAAATAGCAGAGGAGCTATCGTAAAAGGGGGCGCCGCCCGCGAATTCGATAGACGTAATTCAATCCGCGAACCAGTCGCGGCTGGCAGCCGCTCCAACCGCCCCGGGTACGGCGGGCTGCGGCGCGAGTCGTTCGCGGCCCCGGCCGGCGGCGATATTCGCGCGACGCCGATCGTGCACCTCGGCGAGATCCGGTTGCGTCAGGGCGCGTTCGAGATCCGGGTATTCCGACCAGTCCTCAGGCAGGAAAAAATAAATTGGCGAGATCAGCAACGGGTCCCCCGTTCCCTGCGCCTCGAGGACGAGATCCGCTGCCGTTGGGCCATCACCCAACAGCGCATACGCCAGGGCCGTCGGAACAAGGCTGCCACCCTTCGCGCGAGCCAGCTCCAGGAAGGCGTCGGCTGTCGAACGCGCCAGTTCCGCCTCGCCGCGCAGCTCGTGCAGCCATACCCCAAGCAACAGCGCGGGCAGTTCGCCCATCGCGGTGCCACGGCTCCGCAACAGCTCTTCCAGTCGCGCTGCGTCCCGCGACTGCGCATAGAACCGGCCCAGTGAATGCCAGCCATTGCTGAACTCCGGGTTGAGCGCAATGGCCTTGCGCTCGAGCGCGATCGCCTCGGCGAGCCGCCCTGTCAGGCCGTATACCAGGGCGAGTTCGTGCTGGTGCACGGCGGACAAGGGCTCGAGTCCGGCGGCGATACCCTCCCAGTGTTCGGCCGCGTCGTAGTCGCCGGTGATATAGGCGAAGTCGCCGTAGAGGTTCGCAGTGCCGGCATCATCCGGGTCGAGTTCGACGGCTCGCTGCAACGCCCGCTCGGCATTCTCCCAGTCCCGGTCGAAGGTCTGGTAGACCGTACCCAGTGCCGCCCACGCTTCGCTGTTCGCCGAATCCAGCGCCAGCGCTCTTTGCGCCGCTTCACGAGCCTGCCGTGCAGTCTCGTCGGTATTCGCTACCGGTGCGTACCAGGGCGATACTGCGAGCGTCGTTGCCAGGGCCGACCACGCAGGCGAGAAGCGGGGGTCGAGTTCGACCGCTGTTTTGAAGTGGACTTCGGCCTCGGCAATGGCGCCGGCGGTGCGACGGGCAAGCTGGTACCTGCCGAGCAGGTATGCTTTGTACGCCTCGGCGTCGGTCTTGGTGCGAACGGCGGGAGCGTCGATCGAGGCAGTCAGGCTCTCGACAACCCGGTGCGAAATCTCGTCCTGGAACGCAAAGACCTCGGACAACTGGCCTTCGAACTCATCCGACCAGAGCAACAGCCCGTCGCGCGCGTCGACGAGTTGCGCCGTGACACGAACCTCGTTGCCCGATGTCCTTATGCCGCCCTCGAGCAAGTGCGAGACATTCAGCTGCTCCGCCACGACATCCGGGGCCAGATCGGTGTTCCTGAACGTAAAGCTCGAGGTTCGGCCGGCGACCCGCAATCCCGGCACCCGGGACAGCGCATTCAACAGCTCCTCGGCCATTCCGTCCGCGAACCAGGCCTGGTCCTGCGCAGAACTCAGATCTCGAAAGGGCAGGACCGCGATCGACCGGATGTCGCCGGCCGGACCCGGGTCCGGCCGGAAGCGGCTTTCCCATGCGAAATAACCGGCGGCCAAAACGAGAGCGCCGATGATGAAGAAATCCATCTTCCGGCCGCCGGCGGAGCGCAGCGTGTCATCGCGCGCCACGTCGCCCGCGCTCCTGATGCCCGCCGTGGTGAATTCGTAGAACCACGACAGGACCACGACGACGACGAAGCCAGCGCTCAGGAGCACGAGAACCAGCTTGGGCAAACCCTCCGGCGCGTCGAGAATCGGGCCGATTTCGTTCACCAGCTGGATGACGAGCCAGGCCACCGCGAGGTATGCCAGCGCTGTGCGGATGACATTGCGGCGGCGCAGTTCCGGGATGAGTGTTGTGAGAGACACGCAGGCGTTCCGTGATCGACCGCGCACAATGGTAGCGCAGACGATGCGATCGAGGTGTGCACGCGCCCGCCGCCCCGGTTGGATGGGCCCGCGGGCACTCGGGCACCCGCTCCTGCGCAGCCGCTCCCCGAGCGTTCATGCAATAATCGGCCCGGACAAGCGACGGGGTCCGTATGAAAAAGCAAAGGGGACTGGGAAGGGGACTGGAGGCGCTGCTTCGGACGCCCCCGGACGGGGGCGCTGCGCCGGGTGCAACGAATGCCGCCATAGTGGAACTGCCGCTCGACGAGCTCTCGACCGGAAGCTACCAGCCGCGCGGTGAATTCCCCGAGGACACGCTGACCGAACTCGCTGACTCGATTCGCGAGCAGGGCATCCTCCAGCCGTTGATCGTACGTCCGCGCGCAGCGACGGACGGCGCACGCTACGAGATTGTCGCCGGTGAGCGGCGCTGGCGCGCTGCACGCCAGGCCGGGCTCAGAACAGTACCGGTCCTGGTGCGGGAACTCGACGATCAGGCGGCACTCGCCGTCGCCCTGATCGAAAACCTGCAGCGCGAAGATTTGAATCCGCTCGATCAGGCGCGGTCGCTCGCCCGGCTGGTGTCGGAATTCGAGCTCACCCACGAGCAAGCCGCGAAGGCCGTGGGCCGTTCGCGCGCCTCGGTCAGCAATATGCTGCGTCTGCTCGGCCTGCACGACGACGTAAAGGCGATGTTGTCGGACGGACGACTCCAGATGGGGCATGCGCGGGCACTGCTGCCGCTCGATGCGAACAGCCAGGTTGCTGTCGCCCGAAGTTGCAGCCGGAAGGGCCTGTCCGTCCGCCAGGTCGAGGACCGCGTACGCCGCGAACTGGAAGATTCCGGCGAAACGAGGGCCGCCGCGCCGGGCCCGGATTTGCAGACGCAGTGGCTGCAGTCACAGCTTCGCGCGGAGCTCGGCCAGAAGTTCAACCTGCGAGCCTCACGCAGTGGCGGCTACAGCCTGAACCTGGCATTCGACGACCTCGTTGCTCTCGAAGAGTCGCTGCGGCGTTTACTCGATCTCCTGGGACAGGTTCGCCAAACGGCGGGCCCTCGCGCGCGCGAATCGGCGCACTAGTCTGACGTCCGCCGCGAAAATTTCTGACCGAATAGCGGGGCGCTGCCCGCCGTCGGAGCGGGCGCTACCCGCGCCGCTGGAGTGGGTACTACCCGCGCCGCTGGAGTGGGTACTACCCGCGCCGTTGGAGCGGGCGATGCCCGCGAATGCTACATAGTTCCCGACCAAGTCTTGCGGAGTTGACGCCCTCGCGCGAGAAACTGTCCTCCGCAAGGCAATACAGAACGACGAAAAGCTCCAGGCCGAATATCTCGCCGAAGAGTCCGAGTCCATGCCGAGCCGGCGTCCGCGCGCGCCGAAGAGGGCAAGGAAGCGGTTCAGAGACAGCGGGCCCGTCAGGAAAAACTCATGGGCTTTCAAGCCCGAACTATTGGCCCGCCCCAACGGCAAAGTCTAGGATCGACGGGATGAAAAAGGATTCCGCGGAGGGTGCATGGGCGTGGTCGTAACCCGCATCGGCCGGGTACCGGAACCGGTCGTTGCCGAATACAGGAACCTCGGCGTTGCCACCGTGCACGAGGCGCAGGATCGGAAAGGCCTGCTGGCATCGTACATGCGGCCGATCTTCCGGCCCGCACACATCGCCGGCACGGCCGTCACCTGCGAGGTTGCACCCGGCGACAACTGGATGATCCACGTCGCGGTCGAACAGTGCCGGGCCGGCGACATCCTGGTCGTGGCGCCGACCAGTTCCTGCGAGGACGGCTACTTCGGCGACCTGCTGGCCGAGTCCCTGCGTGCGCGGGGCGTCAGGGGCCTGGTGATCGACGCCGGTGTGCGGGACGTGGCGACGCTGACGGACGCCGGGTTCCCGGTCTGGTCCAAGGCGATCTTCGCACAGGGCACGGTCAAGGAAACGATCGGCAACGTGAACGTCCCTGTCATCTGCGCCGGCGCGCGGGTCTGCCCGGGCGACCTCGTGGTCGCCGACGACGATGGAGTCGTCATCGTACCCCGCGCGGATGCCGAAAGCGTGCTCATCAGGGCGCAAGCGCGTGAAGCCAACGAAGCCGGAAAACGCGCCCGTTTCGCGGCCGGCGAACTCGGCCTGGACGTGTACGGCATGCGCGAGCGTCTCGAAGCCAGGGGACTGCGTTACGTCGAGCGTCTCGAGGACGACTAGGGAGTCTCTGGACATGCAGACGGCGATTCCCTGCAGCGTGATGCGCGGCGGCACGTCCAAGGGACTTTACTTTCACAAACATGACTTGCCGGCCGCGCGTGACCTGCGCGACCGGGTGCTGCTGGCCGCCCTGGGCTCACCCGACGCGCGGCAAATCGACGGCATGGGCGGCGCGCATCCACTCACCAGCAAGATCGCCGTCATCGAAGGGTCCACCCGCCAGGACGCGGATGTCGACTACCTGTTTCTGCAGGTCGTCGTCGATGCCAGTACCGTCAGCGATAGCCAGAACTGCGGCAATATCCTGGCCGCCGTCGGACCGTTCGCCATCGAACATGGCATGGTGCCCGCGCAGGACGAGCATACCGACGTGCGCATCCACATGGTGAACACCGGCGGTATTGCCGTGGCTCGCGTCCGGACGCCGCGTGGCAGTGTCGAGTATGCAGGTGATGCGCGTATCGACGGTGTGCCGGGCACGGCGGCGCCGGTGATGCTCGAGTTCCTGGGCATTGCGGGTTCCAGCTGCGGCTCGCTGCTGCCGACAGGCAAGGTCGTCGATATCGTCGGCGGCGTCGAAGTGACGTGCATCGACAACGGCATGCCGGTCGTGATCCTGCGGGCGGCCGATTGCGGCAAGACCGGCTACGAGTCGCCGGCGGAACTCGAGGTCGACGCCGGGCTCAAGGCGCGCATTGAATCGATCCGGCTCGAAGCCGGCGAGCGCATGAATCTCGGCGATGTGACGAACAAGACAGTGCCGAAAATGAGCCTCGTGGCGCCGGGGCGCGGCGCCGGCGTGATTTGCACACGGACCTTCATTCCACACCGCGTGCACGAGGCGATCGGTGTTCTCGGTTCCGTCAGCGTGGCAACCGCCTGCCGGTTACCCGGATCCGTGGCACAGCAGGTAGCCGCCGCGACGCCGGCGGCCGGCGCCGTGAGCCTGGACATCGAGCACCCCAGCGGCTTTTTTACGGTCGAGATCGACCTGGCCGTCCGCGGCGGCGACCCGCACGTGCAGCGCGCGGCCTTGTTACGTACCGCACGGCTGCTGATGCGCGGCGAGGTCTTCGTGCCGGGCACGGTCTGGCGGGGCAGGGACGCATGATCATCGATTGCCACGGCCACTACACGACCGCGCCTGCGCCGCACCAGGCTTATCGCAATGCGCAGCTCGCCGCGTTCGAGGCCGGAAAGGCATTGCCGAAGCCGGCCGCCATCAGCGATGACGAGATTCGCGAGAGTGTCGAGAAGAACCAGCTCAAGCTGATCCGCGATCGAGGCGCCGACATGACGATCTTCTCGCCGCGCGCGTCCGCCATGGCGCATCACGTCGGCGATGCACAGGTTTCGCGGGAGTGGACGGAAGCCTGCAACAACCTGATCAAGCGCGTGGTGGACCTGTACCCCGACACATTCATCGGCGTGTGCCAGCTACCCCAATCGCCCGGTGTCCCGATCGACGGCTCCATTGCCGAGCTGGAGCGTTGCGTGGCCGAACTCGGCTTCGTCGGCTGCAACCTGAATCCCGACCCGTCAGGCGGGCACTGGACGTCGCAACCGCTCACCGACAGGAGCTGGTACCCGTTGTACGAAAAGATGGTGGAACTGGATGTGCCGGCCATGATTCATGTTTCCGCCACCTGCAACCCGAACTTCCACGCCACCGGCGCGCATTACATCAATGCCGATACGACGGCGTTCATGCAGTTCCTGCAGGGCAACCTGTTCGCGGATTTTCCGGACCTGCGTTTCATCATTCCCCACGGCGGCGGCGCCGTGCCCTACCACTGGGGCCGTTACCGCGGCCTCGCGGATATGCTCAAGCAGCCGCCGCTCGCCACGCACGTGATGCGAAACGTCTACTTCGACACCTGCGTTTACCACCAGGCGGGCATCGATCTCCTGTTTCGCGTGATCGGCATCGACAACATCCTGTTCGGCTCCGAGATGGTCGGCGCCGTGCGCGGCATCGACCCGGAGACCGGCCAGTACTTCGACGATACCAAGAGGTATATCGACGCCCTGGATCTCTCCGCTGCCGACGGCCGCAAGGTATTCGAGGGCAACGCGCGAACCGTCTATCCGCGGCTCGATGCCGTACTCAGGTCGAAAGGCAAATGAGCGACTGAGTTTGCGGGACGTTGCCAATAGGCGTCCCCGGGGGATACATCAGGACATGGACAGGATGAAAGTCGACGTCGGCGAGATCATCGACAACGCCAGTTTTGTCGGCAAGCCGCTCGCAATTGCCCTGATGATGATCGTCATCATGCTCACGGACGGTTTCGACCTGTTCATTCCGAGCTACGTGGCTCCCGCGTTGGTGGCGGAGTGGGGTATCTCACGGGCCGACGTCCAGCCCTTCGTCCTCGCGGGCCTCGTCGGCATGGCCATCGGTTCAGTGGCGCTCGGCTGGATCGGCGACCGCGTCGGCCGCAAGAAAGCCTATGTATCCTGTCTTGCGCTGATGTGCATCGGCTCGGCCTTCTGCTACTTCGCCGACAGTATTTCCGAGCTGTTCCTGTGGCGCCTGGTCATGGGCCTCGGTCTCGGCGGCGTGACGCCGCTGGCGACGATCCTGGTGGCCGAATGGACCAACAGGAAAATGCGCAGCGTCGCCGTGGCGGCGGTTATCGTGTCCGTGCCACTGGGCGGCGCGCTTGCCGGGATCGTTTACCGCGCACTGGCGCCCGATTACGGCTGGCGCTCGATGTTCGCGGTCGGCGCCGTCGCCCCGCTCGTGCTCTTCTTCGCCTTCTCGTACCTGCTGCCGGAGTCGCCGAAATTCATGGCGAAGCGGCCGCACCTGCACGCCAGGCTCGCCCGGTCGCTCAACCAGCTACTGAAGGAGAAACGCTTCGACGGCAGCGAGGCGTTCTTCGTCCTCGAGCAGGGCAGGCAATCCGGGAGCTGGATCGCCACGATCTTCAACCCCGACTTTCGTTTTCGCACGGTTCTCATCTGGATCGCGTTCACCGTCAACAGTTTCGTCCTGTACGTGTTCACGAGCCAGATCCCGTTGTTGCTCGACGCCGCGGGCCTGGTGAGCGACGTGTCCTCGCGTGGCCTGCAGTATTTCAGTTCGGGCGCGATTCTCGGTTCGGTGGGCGGCGCCATACTGATAGGCCGCTACGGCTCGAAAAACACGGGGGCGGCATTGGCCGCGCTCGGTTGCATCGCGAGCGCATTGATTGCGTTGGTCCTGATGAGCGCGGCGGGATCCACGCTCAAGTTACTCGCGCTCTGCCTGCTCGCCGGCGCTTCGGTAAACGGCATGCAGGCCTTTCTCTATGCCGTCAGCGCGCATTCCTATCCGACGGAAGTGCGTGGTTCGGCCGTGGGCATCGCGCAGACGGTGTCGCGCATCGGCGCCGTCATCAGTCCGGTGGTGGCGGCCTGGTATTTCAACATCGACCCCATGCCGTCGGTCGCCACGTTCTTCCTGTTCATGGCCGGGGTCATCGTCATCACGGTCGTCAGCTTCTACCTGATTCCCTCCCACATCCCCCGCAACGCGAGGGTCTGAGTCCGTACCGAGTGGGGTCCGGCCCATTGCATACCATTGACAAAAAAGACCGAACCGAACCGAACGGTTTGGTATACTTCTGGCGCAGCACAGGAATCTCAGGGGGGATTTATGTCTGTGGCCAACATCGAAACGCTTGCTGCGCCCGCGCGGATCAGTATTCGCCAGGCGCGCGTGTTCCTCGCGGTCGCCGACTGCCAGTGCATCACGCAGGCGGCGAAGACGCTCAACCGTTCGCAGACCTGCGTGACGAAGTCGCTGCGGGATCTCGAAGTCCAGCTCGGCGAGACCCTGTTCAATCGATCGTCCAAGGGCGTCACGCTGACGGCGTTCGGCGTATGCCTGCTCAAGCGCGCGAAGGACGCCGAGGCCGCTTTCGCGGCGGCCGGTGAGCTCGTGCCACCGGTCGCCATCCGCGACTCGGCAAGCGCTGCCCGCTTCTACCGTATGGACGTTTCCGACCGGTGGCTCGACGCATTCATCGCTGTTACCGAACACCAGAACATCGCGGCCGCCGCGGAACACCTCGGCGTGACGACCGCCGCCGTATCGGCATCGGTGCGCAAGCTCGAAGACAGCCTGCATGCGAGCCTGTTCGACAGGACGCCGACATCCAATTTACCCTCGCAGTTCGGGGCGGGTCTTGCGCGCTACGTCAAGCTGGCACGGAGTCACCTGCGCGCCGCGTGCGACGAGATCGCCGGACTGCGGGGCGTGAATACGGGACGCCTGGTTATCGGTACCCTGCCTTTCGTGCGCACCGCGATCGTGCCGAAGGCGATAACGGCACTGCTCGAAAAATATCGCTACCTGGATGTCGCGACGATCGAGGGTTCTTACGATGACCTGGTCGCCGGGCTGCGTTGCGGCGACATCGATATCGTGATCGGCGCGCTCCGGGAAGGTGCCGGGGACAACGACCTCAAGGAAGAAGCCGTCTTTCGCAACAACCTCTCGGTAATCGTGCGAAACGGGCATCCGCTGCTTGGTAAGGAAAAGTGCGAGTGGCGGAACCTGCTCGAGTACCAGTGGATCCTGCCGCGGAACGGGACGCCGACCCGGAAGCTCTTCGAGCAGGCGCTTCGCGCGCGCGGCCTCGCGTTGCCGCGGCATCTCATCGAGACCAGTTCGCTGGTAATGCTCCGTGGCCTGTTGCTCGAGAGCGACCGTCTGACCGTGCTTTCCCGGCACCAGGTGAGTTTCGAAGCGCAGGCGGGATTGTTGGCGGTACTGCCGTTCGAACTGCGCGGGACCAGCCGGCCGTTCGGCATCACCTCCCGCCGGAACGGCGTCCTGTCACCGGCCGCGGAACTCTTCGTGAAGGAATTCCGGGTAGCGGCGAGGATATGTATGACAAGCCGGCAACCGTTGCGAGGCCCCTGGTCAGCTACGGCACTTGACGGCGAGGTATCGGTATTGGCAGCGAACGCGAAGTCCAAAAACCATGAACAGGGGGTGGCCACCCTGCGCTAGCTATTGCGCCGCGCGTCCGCGTCAGATGCCGCTGCGCCAGCCGCCGGCGCCGGCATAGGCTTTTCGCGCTGCTTCGGCATACGGAACCGGGCTGACCGTCGCGCGCAGCCGCGCCTGCCGGTGCTGCTCAACCGTGGGTTTGATCGACCCGCCGCGTTCTTCGCCCCAAACGAAGATCACCTCTGTCCCGGGTTCGGCGTGCTTCTCGTCGAGGACTGCGAGTGTCAGCATGCGCCGTTCGTTCGAACTGTAACCGATCCACGTCGACAGGCCGACGAGTTCATCGTTGAAGAGCACCTTGTCGAATGGATGCATGGAGTACACCGCCGACGGAAAGTCCATGTACTTGGCGCGGTGGCCCTCGAACAACTGGCTGCCTATGCAGCGCAGGGCGTCGTCGTTGTCGAGCGCGAGCGTGACTTTCCTGCGATGCGGCCGGTTGGCGATTTTCTCGAGAACCGGACGGCCGATGAAATCGTGATCGAACCTGACGAACTGGCCGTAGCCGAGGTCCCACGGCGTCATGTAGTAGTCTTCGATGTCGTCCGAATAGAAGCTTCCGCCGATCGAAGCGCAGGCTTCGTAGCCGGTGGCCGGTAGCCATTGCCGGTAGGCCTTCAGGCTGTCGCCCGAGTAAACGGCGGGGAGCGGCGATGGAATCCAGCCGGACTCGAGCGTGTTGGATGAGTAGGCGCGTCCACCCACCAGGCGCATGCCGAATTCCTCGCCCGCGCGGACGAGGGCGCCGTGCACCGCTTCGTAATCGTCCCATGGGCCAAAGAACTCGAAGCCGGGCTGGCCCGCCATCCCGTGACGCAGCGCCCGCACCTGTTTGCCTGCGATCTCGACCGACGTCATGTTGAAGAACCGGAGTTCGGGCGGCGCCTTGCCGAGCGCCTTGCCGATGGCAGCCATGGCGTTCGGGCCCTGCACCTGGAACCGGTAGTGCCGGCGCCGGCTCGGGTCCTTGCGCAACGCGGTACGCTGGTCCAGTTCGACTCGTACGTCGAATCCGCCGGTTTCGGCGTGATACTGCACCCAGTTGAGCGTGGGCGCGCGGCCGACGAGATTGAATTGCCGCGCCGCGAGGTAGAAAAGTATCACGTCGCCAATGACGTAACCGTCAGGCGTGCAGGGCACGAATTGCTTGGCCTTGTCGACCTGGAATCCGTCGAAACTGTTGATGGCGAGGTAGTTGAGCAGCTTCAGTGCGTCGGGTCCCTCCACCGCCAGGTCGGCCATGTGAAACGACTGGTTGTAGAGGACGCAGGTTTCCTGCCACGCCTGTTGCTCGTCGCGCCAGTTGGTGTACTCCGCGGGCACGCCGGGATACACGTTCGGGCCCGCCTGCGAATTACGCAACAGGTCGACCGGGTTGCCGGCGGCACTGATGACCTCCTCGAGATTGTTTGGACTTTCCATGCTCGGGCGCTCCGCCGTCGGCAGCTTGCATCAGGCATCTTAGAGCACCACGTTTCTCAGAATCGAATCAAAGTGAAAAGTGAGTAGCGCCAACGCGAAGTTCCCGGTTCCGCAGAATTGCTGTCCGGGCGACAATGCAGAAATGAGCGACGCTTGCCTGTATCTCCTGCCCGGCCTGATTTGCAGTGACTACGTCTGGCATAGCCAGGTGGAGGCATTCGCAGGACATCAGGTCTTCGCCGTGCCCGGATACGGCGACGCCGACAGCATCCCGGCGATGGCGCGGCAGGTGCTCGAAAGCGCACCGCCGAGACTGGCGGTGGCAGGGCATTCGATGGGCGCCAGAGTCGCGCTCGAAATGTGGCGGCTGGCGCCGCAGCGCATCGAACGAATTGCGCTGCTCGATACCGGAGTCCACGCCGTGCGACCCGGCGAGTTCGAAAAGCGCATGGCGTTGCTGGACACCGGACGGCGGCGAGGCATGGCAGCGCTCGTCGCCGACTGGCTGCCGCCCATGGTTCACCCACGCCGCCGCCAGGACGCGCACTTCATGCGACCATTGTTCGAAATGGCACTCAGTGCCGGGCTCGATGGGTTCGAGCGGCAGGTTCTTGCATTGCTGTCGCGCCCCGACGCAAGTCTGTTATTGCCGGATATCGACGTGCCTGCCCTGGTCGCCGTGGGCCGCGAAGACGAATGGAGCCCCGTTGCGCAGCACGAAACCATCGCCCGCGCCATTCGCGGCGCAGAACTCGTCGTGTTCGACGACGCCGGTCACATGTCGCCACTGGAGGTCCCCGCGCAGGTCAGCCAGGCATTATTCGAATGGCTGAACAGGTGACCGTCAGTTCTGGAAGCTGCAACGGCGTCGATACTCCCTCGGGGTGAGGTCGTAACGCGCACGAAAGACTCGGCCGAAGTGCGTTGCGCTGCTGAAGCCGTGATCGAAAGCAATCGATGTGATGGTGCGGTTGCAGGACGTCGGAGCCGCCAGTGCGCGGGCGCAATCCTCGAGGCGCCGTCGCAGGATGAATTTCGCGATAGTTTCTTTTTCTTTGGAGAACAGGTGGTGCAGGTAGCGGGTCGTAATTCGGAACGTGCGCGCAATGTGTGTCGGGGTCAGATTCGGGTCACTCAGGTTTTCCTCGATGTAGCTGATCATGCGTGACCTGTGCGCCGCGGCCAGGGTCGTGTGGTCGATGGTGGATCCCAGTTCCTGGCGATACGCATGCGCGACGAGGCCGAGCAGCGCGTCTGTCACGGCTGCGTCGATCTCGAAATTCTTTTCGTCGAGACAGCGTTTCCATATGGCGTTCAGGAACTCCGACACCAGCCCGCCGACGCCGCGACGGCCGGAGATGGTCATCGCCGTGATGCCCTGGGGATACTGCAGGTAGCGTCGCAGGAGTTCGTCGGAAAAGCCGAGCACGAGCATTCGTATCGGCCGGGAAAACTCGATTTCGAAAGGCCGGCTATTGTCGCAAATCGTGAAATCGCCCGGCGAAAGGTACGCTTCCCTTCGGTCCTGGCGGTTGGTGCTTTCGCCTTCGAGTTGCAGGTGCAGGAAATGCGATTGGGATTGGGACTCGAGCATCCGCGATCCCTGGTAACGCGTCCCCTGTGGGTCCCAGTACAGTTCCGCGATACGGAGCGGTCCTTTGCCGGCCATCACGGTGTGCCCCGGATACCGGTCCCGGCTTGCGCCGGACCGCGCGGGTGCCGAGCGTCCGGCGACGGCGCTGTCGTTCCAGCTCCGGATCCTGCGAGCCGCCGCCTGTCCCGGCCCGTGCCACACCGGCTGCACCATCCTAACCCCCCGGCATCGCGAAATGCCCTGAAAACCCCGATCGGCGACAGCGGCAGCTTTGACTCCCAGCGTCACCGAATCTAAACTTCTCAAAACCGAACCGTACGGTTTGGTAAGGCGGTTGTCAATCCCGGGGGTTTCGACCAATGATCAGGCGTCAGGCGGACATCGGCCGCGACGAAGAGCGGCAGACAAAGAAGCAGCTGGAAGTACTCGACGTCGCGTCCAGGTACTTTCTCAGCGACGGTTACCAGGGCACCAGCATCAATGCCATGGCCCGCGAGTCCGGCATCTCGAAAGAATCCATATACCGCTACTACAGCAGCAAGAAAGCGCTGTTCGAAGCGGTCATCGCCAAGGAACTCAGGGAATATCGCGAGCGCCTGGATTTCTTTGACCTGAAGTACGAAACGATGCCGCTGGCCAGGGCGCTGGCCCAGATCGGCGAGTCTATCCTGGGGGCGATCACCAGCGACCGCGTCCTGTCACTGAGGCGGCTGGTCTTCCAGGAAGCAAGCCAGTCGCCGGATATCGGACAGCTCTACTACGAAATCGGTCCGCAGGCGGCGTACCACTACCTGGAGAAGATATTCACGTCGCACCCGGTCGATTCGAATTTCGACGCGGCAACGCTATCGCAGAATTTTGTCGCGCTGCTCCTGCACCGGCTGATGCTGCAGCGCGAATGCCGGGTCATTGATGCGCCGACAAGCGAAGAGATCTCGCAGCACGTGGCCACCGTCATCGAGGAGTTCCTGCGGCTTTACCCCGAGCACCGGGACACCGCCCCGGCGTGAGTGGCGTTTCGCACAGCGAATCGAAGCGGTGGGCGACGCGCGGGTCGGTCGGCCGCGCTAAGGTTTGCCTGGTAATTTGCCTGCTGGCCGCCGCGGCGCCGGGTTGCAGCCGCGACCTGCCGCCCGGTAACGACCCTGGCGCGCAGACCGTGGAAAAGCGCGCGGCCGCGGACGTCGACGGCGCACGCATCCGTGCGGCGGATGCCGAACCGGGTAACTGGATGACGCACGGCCGGACTTACAGCGAACAGCGCTTCAGTCCGCTCGACGACATCAATCCGGGAACCGTCGCGGAACTCGGGCTCGCCTGGTACCACGACCTCGACACCGACCGGGGCCAGGAAGCGACGGCCCTCGTCGTGGACGGAGTGATGTATGTCAGTACCGCGTGGAGCAAGGTCAGGGCCCTGGATGCGGCGACAGGGGCCCTCGCCTGGTCCTACGACCCGGAAGTCCCGGGACAGAAGGCAGTGGAAGTGTGTTGCGACGTCGTCAACCGCGGTGTCGCGGTATGGAAGGGCCGGGTGTATGTCGGCACGCTCGACGGCCGGCTCATCGCGCTCGATGCCGCGACCGGCGTTCCGGCCTGGTCCGTGCAGACCACGAACCCGACCGAACCCTACTCGATCACGGGCGCGCCGCGTGTCTTCAACGACAAGGTGTTGATAGGCAACGGCGGCGCCGACTTCGGCGTACGCGGTTACGTCAGCGCCTACGATGCGCACTCGGGCGAACTGGTGTGGCGCTTCCACACGGTGCCCGGCAATCCGGCGGACGGCTTCGAGTCCGACACCATGGCCGCGGCCGCAGAGACCTGGAACGGCGAGTGGTGGGCGCTCGGCGGTGGCGGCACGGTTTGGGACGCCATCGTGTTCGACCCCGAATTGAACCTGGTGTATATCGGCGTCGGCAACGGCGCGCCGTGGAACCAGGGGATTCGCAGCCCCGGCGGAGGCGACAACCTGTTCCTGTCGTCGATCGTTGCGCTGGATGCCGACACCGGTGAGTACGCGTGGCATTACCAGACGACGCCGGGGGAGACCTGGGACTACACGGCGACGCAACCGCTGATACTTGCCGACCTCAAGATCGGCGGCGCCGAACGCAAGGTCATCATGCAGGCGCCGAAGAACGGCTTTTTCTATGTGCTCGATCGAAAAACGGGACAGCTCATCTCGGGCAAGATGTTCGCCGCCGTCAACTGGGCGAGCGGGATCGACTCCGTTACCGGCCGGCCGATCGAGAATTTACAAGCCCGCCAATTCGGTGCCGCGCCGGTGTTCGTCATTCCCGGACCCGGCGGCGCGCACAGCTGGCACCCGATGTCGTTCAATCCCGGTACGGGTCTCGTGTATATCCCCGTGCAGGACGCGGCGTTCCCGTTCATCGACGACCCGGACTTCCAGTCGACGACGCTGGGATTCAATGTCGGCGTCGACTTCAACGCCGCGTCCATGCCGCAGATCCCCGCGGTCAAGGAGCAGGTATTCGGCGGCATCAAGTCATACCTGCTCGCGTGGAACCCGGTGGCACAGGAGGCTGCCTGGCGCGTCGCGTACCCGGGCCCGTCGAACGGCGGTACGCTGACCACGGCCGGCAATCTCGTCGTGCAGGGCACGGCCGGCGGCGACCTCGTCATTTATCGTGCAGACAACGGCGACAGGCTCTGGTCCGCGCACGTGCAGACCGGCGTGCTGGCCGGTCCCGTCAGCTACGCGGTCGACGGCGAACAGTACTTCGCCGTGCCCGTCGGCTGGGGCGGCATCTACGCGCTCGCGCCGGGGGAGATCGGGCTGATGTCCGGCCGCCTCGGCAACAGGAGCCGCGTGGTCGCCTACAAGCTCGGCGGCGACGCGGCGTTACCGCCGGCGACGACACCCGCGCCGCTCGCGTTCGACCCGCCGCCGCGCGTCGCGGATGAGACGACGGTCGCGAAGGGCAAGTCCCTGTATCACCGGCACTGCGGCACCTGCCACGGCGACGCGGCGATCAGCGGCGGATTGCTGCCCGATTTGCGCGCGAGTCCCGCGCTCGAGGGCGAGCTCTGGCAATCGATCGTGACCGGCGGCAAGCTGACGGAGCGCGGCATGGTGTCGTTTGCCGGCGTACTGGGTCCGCAGGATGTCGAAGCCGTGCGCGCCTACGTGATTTCGCGCGCACACGAAAGCATCGCGCTCGCACAGGGCAAGTGACGGGCACAGCCCTGTGCAGGACGCGTCGCCCGCTCAGGCGAACATGGCCATCGCCGTTTCGTGCGCGCGCCGGACGACGACGTCGAGCGGCAGGTTGCGGCTCGACTTCGCGATGACCTCGACGCCATAGGGGCCGTCGTAACCCGTCGCCGCGACCGCGGCCATGAAGCCCGGCATGTCGAATTCGCCTTCGCCCGGGAACTTCCGCTGGTCGACGGTTTCCTGGTTAAGCGTCAGTCCGGCGGGTGTCTCGAGAAAGCCGTCGTTGAGTTCGACGCCCAGGATGTGTTTCCTCGGCACGCGCGCCAGCGTCTCGTTGCTGACGCCCATCTTGACCATGTGCCAGGTGTCGATCATCAGGCCCCCGTTCGGCGTGTCGGCGTCGTCGAGCATCGCCAGCGCCTCTTCGAGCGTGTCGATCATGGAGAACGGCATCACCTCGAAGAGAATGTTCGTGCCGGCGCCGGCGGCGTCCTTGCAAAGCGCTACGAATGATTCGGTAACACGGTCGAGTTCGACCGGCGTGTTGAAGAAGTCGCCGACCTTGAGATGACGTGCGCCGAGTGCCTCCGCGGCACCCAGTAGTCGCGCTTTCTCGGCGTCGGAGGCCTTCTTTTTCTCGCCTTCGAGGAACCAGTCGAACAGGAATTCGAGCTCGACGTGCACGATGCCGTTGCCGTCGAGAATCCGCTCCATCTCGGCGAGGGATCGGGTCTCGAGGGTCTTGTAGAGGTCCGCATGCCAGATGCCCATGCCCGTGAAGCCTGCGCGGGATATCGCCTCGACGCGATCGCGGAAGTCGAACGAGCTGTATTCCGGGCCGGTCGCGGGAACGCACGCGCCGCAGATCGTCCAGTACGAGGCCAGCAGTACGACGTCCTGTCGAGGCGGAACGGCGGTCCCGACGTCGTCGCCCGGGGGACTGCAGGCCAGGAGACCGCCCGCGCCGCCGGCGGCGGCGAGCAGCGAGGAATCCCGAAGAAATCGCCTGCGATCGTAGCTCATGTCCGGTCCTCCGTTGCGTCGACCGGGACAGGGCGTCACGCCCTGTGCACGTAACCGTAGCGCAGGTTGCTGCGCCCTTCGCCGGCGGCGGCATGGATCTGTTTGAGTTCGGCCACGTGATCCGACGCTATCTCGCCGACCCGGGCCTCTACGTCCACGTCGTACAGCCGGGCCGCGTTGCCGGAGAAAATGGCGGTCTTCACGGCCCCGTCCGCGCTGCCTATCGGGGTAAAGCCGTGCTTCTCCTGCATGTCCCCGGGGATCTCGAGACGCCTCAGGGCCTCGATCTGCCATTGGGGCGAGCCGTACCAGACGGAGTCGGTACCCCATACGACCTTGTCGCTGCCGAGGCCCCGGATCAGCGTGCCCATCAGCGCCGCCGCGAGCCGCGGATGGGTCACGCAGGTGTTCGCGAAGCAGGTGCCGAGTTCGCCGTACACGTTGTCGACGCCGAACTTCTCCGGGATCTCCGCAAGGTCCGTGACCCAGTCGATGCGTCCGCTGCTCTCGAACTGCTGCAGGGCCGCATCGGGCAGTTCGATGAACGGCCGGAGCGCGGAGTGATAGATCACGAAGTTGATCTGCGGCCAGTCCTTTGCCGCCTTACCGACGTCCGCAACCGTCGCATGTTCCCAAAGGCCTTGCCACGACGTTCTGTAGTCTGCCGGCATCAGGCCCTTGTGGATGCAGACCGTGTTGATGCCCGCGGCGACGATCTTCTCGTAGAACGGGTAGACCAGGTCCTCGTCGTCGAGGCGCCATTGCGATTGCTGTTTCGTCTGGAACAGGGGATCGCCGATCGTGTAGCCTTTCCAGCTGTCCGGCCGCAGCGTCTCGATCGCATAGTCGACGGCGTCCAGCCAGCCTTCGGATCGGGGCTGGATGATCGCGTGCGCGAACATTCGCTTCGACCCGGCCACGGCATTCACCGACTTGCGGGCCGCCGCGATCTGGTCGTTCGTGAGAAACAGGTTGAAGGGATCGTCGACCGGCGACCCCGACAACAAGGCGATCTTGGTGTCGCTGTCGACGTAGATTTCCTTGAGATAGTTTTCGAACTTGAACCGGTCCAGCGTGATCTCCCCCTCGAGCCCGGGATTCCAGTGCGCCTTGGCGAAGCGCGCAAGGCCGGTGATCCGTTCCTGCCGGTAATCGTCGCGCACGAAGTGCGTCTGGCAGTCGAAGATGAACTGCCCGGCGAGGCCGGCGGCGCGTTCGTCGGCGACGCCGGCCTCACTGGCTTCGGCCGCGGCCACGGTGAACACCGGCCCGAAGACATCGTTCATGGCGACGAATGCCGCCGCCATGCCCGCGGACGACGCGAGGAACTGCCGGCGGCTCAAGCCGTGCCGCCTGCCGAACTCGTCGGCGATGTCCTTGATCCTGGCCTCGACCCGGCGCTGGTCCGGGGATTGCGGAAGGGGCGTGAACTCCCCGTTCGATACGATCTGCGTCGGGACGGGCGCAGCAAAGGAACCCGTCTCGGCGGGCGCGGTGCGTTCGAGATCCCTGTCACTCAGGTAACGCATCGGGGAGCCCCTCTCGTCTCAAGCTTCGGCGGTTCGCCATCCCGCGGCATAGGTCTCGCGGGCGACCGCGCTGTATGGCACCGGGCTCACGACGACCCGGATCTCCTTTTGCTTGTGACGCTCGACGGTCGTCTTGTTCGACCCGCCGTTCTCCTCGCCCCACACGAGGACGAGTTCGGCGCCTATCTCGATGCCGGGGTCGACGATCCCGAGCGACAGCATCGAACGCTCGTTGTAGCTGTAACCGGAGAACATCGAGAATCCGACGACCTTGCCCTGGTGTATCACCCTGTCGTACGACGCCGACGTGTAATTCGAGAGCGGCAGGTCGATGTACTTGTAGTGATCCGCACCGGGCACGAACATGGAGGCGAAGACTTCCGTGACGTCGTCCGCGTTCCACGCGAACGTCACCTTCTTGCGCTGCGGTTCGTCCGCGATCCGCTCGAGCGCTTCCCTGCCGACGAAGTCGTGGTCGAATTTCACGAACGGGCCGTAGCCGAGTTCGTAAGGCGTGAGGTAGTAGTCCTCGATATCGTCGGAGTAGAAACTCCCGCCGATGGAGCCGGTACCTTCGTAGGATGCCGCGGGCAGCCACTGCCGGTAGGGTTTCATCGCCGCACCGGTATAGACGGCAGGCAGCGGCGAAGGAATCCAGCCGGACTCCAGCGTATTCGTTGCATAGGCGCGGGAGCCGACCAGTGCGAGCCCGAACTCCCGGCCCGCCTCCACGATTCTCTCCCGGATTTCGACCGCTTGCTCGTACGGGCCCCAGATCTCCAGTCCCGGCGCACCGGCCATGCCGTGGCGCAGCGCGCGGACTTCGCGGCCGCCGATCCTGATGTGCCCCATGTTGAAGAACCTGATGTCGGGGAACGGTCCGCCGTTCAGCTTCTCGATGACCTGTTTCGCGTTCGGTCCCTGGATCTGGTAGCGGTAGCAGCGGCGCACGACGGCCTTGCCGTCCGGGCGCGACGGCGAACGGTCGTCTTCTTCCACGGACACGTCGTAGCCGCCGGTGGCGGCATGGAATTTGAGCCAGTTCGCGCTCGGCGCCCGGCCGACGAACACCAGGCGGTTTTCGGCAAGGTAGAAAAGGATGCCATCGCCGATGACGTAGCCGTCGTAGCTGCACGGGACGTATTGCTTGGCCTTGTTGACCGAGAAGTTGGAAAACGTGTTGATCGCGGTGTCCGAGACCAGTTTCACGGCGTCGGGTCCTTCCATGTACAGCTCGACCATGTGGTGCGTCTGGTCGAACAGCACGCAGGTCTCGCGCCAGGCGCGCTGCTCGTCTCGCCAGTTGCTGTATTCGGACGGCACCACCGGGTAGACGTAGGCGCCGATCTTCGAGTTGCGAAGCATTGTCGCCGGATTGCCGGCGCTCTTTAACAGGTCTTCGAGACTTTTCGCGGTCATGTGTCGGGGAACCTCTATGACGGACGGCTGGTGCCGCGCGCGGTGATGCGGCGCTTTGAACCGCAGCTTGAGAGTGTAGCGACATGCCTGTCATGAGAACTCGACTGAGGCAGAAACCGCCGTCAGATCTCGGCGAACACGCGTTCCCGGCCGGGCAATTTGCCCGGCGTGCCGCAATGCTTGTTGCTATGATCCCGTGGCCGTTACAGCCGTGAATCGACGAATAGTCGATGCATAATCGATGAATAGTCGGTGATCGGGGGGACTTCATGGGGCGTGGCATGCACTCACCGCGGGAGATCCTGCTGCACTCGCCCATGGGCGCGCTGCAGATCACCGCCGTGGCCCTGTGCATCGGCCTGAATGCGCTCGACGGGTTCGACGTGCTGTCGATCAGTTTCGCCTCACCCGGCATTGCCGAAGAGTGGGGCATCGACAGGGCGGCGCTCGGCATCATCCTTTCGGCGGAACTGGTCGGCATGGCGCTCGGCTCCGCGATTCTCGGGGGCATGGCCGACCGCATCGGGCGCAGGCCGACGATCCTCGGATGCCTCGCGATCATGACCATCGGCATGTTCCTGGCATCGACCGCCACTGCCATGACACCAATGCTGGTCTACCGGTTCGGCACCGGGCTCGGCATCGGCGGCATGCTCGCGGCGATCAACGCGATGACGGCGGAGTACTCCAATGCCCGGCGCCGCAACCTGTGCGTCACGCTGATGGCGGCAGGCTACCCGGCAGGCGCAATTTTCGGCGGCACGATCGCGTCGCTGCTGCTGGTGTCGTTCGACTGGCGGTCCGTATTCGTCTTCGGCGGGTTCCTGACAGCGGCTTTCATCCCGCTGATCTGGTTCCTGATGCCCGAATCGATCGAATTCCTGCAGCACAAGAGGCCGGCCGGTGCGCTGGAGAAGATCAACCGTACGCTGGCGCGGATGCGCCGCGAGACGGTCAGCGAGTTGCCGCCGCCGGCCGAATCGTCCCCGCAGTCCGGTGTGATGCGCCTGTTTTCGCCGACCATGGCGCGAACGACGATCCTGCTGACGATGGCCTATTTCGCGCATATCATGACCTTCTACTTCATCATCAAGTGGATTCCGAAGATCGTCGTCGACATGGGATTCGCGGCGTCGTCCGCCGGCGGCGTGCTGGTGTGGACCAATGTTGGCGGGATCTCGGGGGGCATATTGCTCGGCCTCCTGACGCAGCGCTACGACGTGCGCTGGCTGGTCATCGGCGCGATGGTGGCGGCGACGGTGATGGTCGCAGTATTCGGCCAGACGCCGCCCGAACTGACGGCGCTGGCCATCGTTTCCGCCAGCGCGGGGTTTTTCACGAACGCGGCCATCGTCGGCCTGTACGCGATGTTCGCACAGTCGTTTCCGACCGAACTGCGGGCCGGCGGAACCGGTTTTATCATCGGTGTGGGCCGCGGCGGCGCGGCGCTCGCGCCGGTCCTCGCGGGCTTCCTGTTCGTTGCAGGTGCCACGCTGCCGGCGGTCGCAAGCGTCATGGGTTGTGGCGCACTCGTCGGCGCGGCCAGCCTGTTGCTGCTGCGATACCGCGAATCGGCAACCTGATCAGAGGAGATCCAGCTATGAATGCTTCCGAAAAACAACTGAACGAAGCGCGTTTCCGGCAACCGGACTACTCGACCGCGGCGGCAAGAGCGCTTGCCCGGCAACCACGGCTCTTCATCAACGGTGAATGGGTCGAGTCGACCGGTGACAGGACCATCGCGATCATAGACCCGTCGCGCGGCCGTGAGATCGGCCGCATCGTCGACGCCAGCGACGAAGACGTCGATCGTGCGGTCAAAGCGGCGCGCGAGGCATTCGACGACGGCCGCTGGTCGCGCCTGCCGCCCATTGCGCGCGAGAAACTGATCCACAAGCTGGCGTTCGCCATCGAGGAGCACGCGGACGAACTTGCCGAGCTCGAAGCGATCGACAACGGCAAGCCGCGCGGCATGGCCGCGGCCATCGACATACCCAACGCCGTCGACATGCTGCACTACATGGCGGGCTGGGCGACGAAACTCGGCGGCGAAACCGTGGAGCCGATATCCGCGCCGTCGGGGTCCTTTCACGCCTACGTTCGGCGGGAACCTATCGGCGTGGCGGCGCAGGTCATCCCGTGGAACTTTCCCCTGCTCATGGCGGCACTCAAGATCGCACCGGCGCTCGCGGCCGGCTGCACCGTCGTCTTGAAGCCGGCCGAGCAGACTTCGGTCACGGCGCTCAGGCTGGCAGACCTGGTCGATGAGGCCGGTTTCCCGCCGGGCGTGATCAACGTCGTCACCGGGCTCGGCGAGACGGCGGGAGACGCGCTCGTCCGGCACCCGGGCATCGACAAGGTGGCGTTCACCGGGTCGACCGAAGTTGGCAAGATCATCAACCGCAACGCGACCGCGACCCTCAAGCGGGTGACCCTGGAGCTCGGCGGAAAATCGCCCGTCGTCGTATTGTCCGATGCCGACGTGGCCGCCGCATCGCAAGGCGCCGCGGGTGCGATCTTCTTCAATTCGGGGCAGGTCTGCATCGCCGGTTCCCGGCTGTTCGCGCACCGCTCGATTTTCGATGAGGTCGTCGACGGGGTATCGCAGGCCGCGCGCGCATTCTGGATGCCCGGCCCGAGCCTGAACCCTGATACGCACCTGGGGCCCCTCGTGTCGGCGGAGCAGTTCGAACGCGTCATGGGCTACATCGAGGCGGGCAGGAAGGCGGGAGCGACGGTCGTCACCGGCGGCGACGCGCCGGAATCGGACGGCTACTACGTCAACCCGACGGTGATGGTCGACGTCGACCCGGTCGCCGACGTTTGCCGCGAGGAAATCTTCGGCCCGGTGCTGGTTGCGCAGCGCTTCGACGATCTCGACGAGGTGGCCCGCTTTGCGAACGATACGGACTACGGTCTCGCTGCCAGCATCTGGACGCGCGACGTGTCGAACATGCATCGGCTGGCCGCAAAGATCAAATCGGGAACCGTCTGGGGCAACTGCCACGCCGTGATCGATCCGGCATTGCCGTTCGGCGGCTTCAAACAATCCGGATTCGGTCGCGAACAGGCCCGTCAGGGCGTCGAGGCCTACACGGAACTGAAGTCGGTCATCATTCGGCTCTGACGATTGGCGGTCTCGGCAATTGCGTTGACGCAAAAGCTAAATTCATTACCAAACGAGTGTATTTCATGCAAAGAATAACGGGAGTTCGCCAGGGAAACTGAAGCAACGTTCAGGGGGAAGCACACAATGGAAACGACAGGCAGGCATCTGCTGAAGCCATCCTCGATGGGTCTTGGAATCTTGTTCGCTGTGGTACCACTCGCTGTTCACGCCCAGTCGAGTAGCTCCGCGGGCCAGATCGAGGAAATCATCGTCACCGCCGAATTCCGCGAGGCCAGCGTGCAGGAAACGCCGATCGCCATCACGGCGATCACCGGCGACATGCTCGATAACCGGGGCCAGACGAACCTGTTCCAGGTGGCGAACCAGTCACCGAACGTCACCCTGAAAGAGGGTGGCCAGGCACGTTCCGGCATGATCGCCTTCATCCGCGGCGTCGGCCAGTACGACTTCATCGCCGCGCTGGAACCGGGTGTGGGCGTCTACGTGGACGACGTCTACTACGCGCAGCTCACCGGCTCCCTGCTCGAACTCCTGGACGTGGATCGCGTCGAGGTGCTGCGCGGCCCGCAGGGCACGCTGTCCGGCCGGAACTCCATCGGCGGCGCGGTCAAGCTGTTCACGAAAAAGCCGGGCGAAGACAGCGGCGGATTCGTCCGGGTGGGCTTCGGCTCCTACGACCAGGTCGACTTCCGGGGCGCCGGCGACCTGACGCTGATCGAAGACAGCCTGTACGCGCGTTTTTCGGCAGCCGGCAAGACCCGGGACGGCTACGTCAAGGTCCTGGACTACGACTGCACCCACCCCGGATCCGGTGCGCCGACCAATCGCCTCGGCGACGGCTGCGAGATCGGCCGCCAGGGCGAAAAGCAGTACGCCACCGGGCGAGTCCAGCTGCGCTGGATCGCCACCGACGACCTGGAAGTCAGCCTGGCGGGTGATTACCTCGAAGACAAGTCCGGGATTTCGCCGGGCGTCGCAACCTATGCGGACCGCACGGCCATCGAAGCCAATCTGAACAATCCAACGATTACGCTCGACAACGGCACGGGCAACACGATCCTGTATCGTGACCACATCTTCGTGCCCTATGGCCCGTACCATAACGCGAGCGACCCGATCAACGATCCCTATGTTACCTACGCGACGATCGCCGACTACGGCGAGATGTACATGCTGGGCGGCGATCCGGCGCTGACTCAGCCGGTCCCCTGGAAGCCCTCGGTCATCCCGCCCCGGAACCACATCACCCAGTGGGGCACGTCGCTGCGCTTCGACTGGAACATCTCGGATACGCTGACCTTCAACTCGATCTCCGCGTACCGCGAGTACGACGCCCGTTCCACCTGGGACGAGGATGCCTCGCCCGTCGGGCTCAATCAGCTCGACAACCGGCTGGACAACCGCCAGTTCACCCAGGAATTCCGGCTGAACGGTACCGCCGGGTCGATCGACTACACGCTCGGCGCCTTCTACCTCGACCAGAACAGCCATTACGAAGCCCGGGTGACGCTGAACTACGCGCTGATCGACTTCATACACGGCCCGGACCCGACCCCGGCGGACACGAAAGCCGTTTTTGCGCACGCCGCGTGGCATCTCACCGACGATTTCACCCTGTCCGGTGGCGTACGGTATTCCGAGGAGTTCAAGGGCTACACGCATCACCGCCACAATCCGGATGGCACGGACATTGTCCCCAGCCCGCCAGTCCCCGGCCTCGTACAACCCAACTGGCGACTCTTCGGCATCGAAGGCCTCACGGCCGAGTTCGAGGACGATCGTACCGACTGGCGCGTGGCCGCCAGCTACAACGTCGGCAGCGACTCGATGGTGTACGGCAGTGCCTCGACGGGCTACAAGGGCGGCGGTGTCAACCCGCGGCCGTTCTTCCCGGACCAGCTGAAGACCTTCGAATCGGAAGAGCTGACCTCCTACGAGCTGGGCTGGAAGTCCACCTTTTTAGACAACACCCTGCGCTTCAACGCAGCGTTGTTCTTCACGCAGTACGACAACATCCAGCTGGTCCTGAAGGCCTGCGAGAACCCCTTCGCGCCCGGCGGTATCGGGCCGCCCTGCCTGAAGCCGGCCAACGTGGGTGACGCCGATATCCAGGGCATCGAGCTGGAAGCGACCTGGTACCTGACCGAAAACTTCCTCGTGGATTTCTCCGGGAGCACCCTGGACTTCGAATACACGAGAGTCGATCCGGCCGCCTTCAACGCCATTACCATCGATCCACTGGACATGATCACGCCGTACACGCCGGAGGACAAATGGAGCCTGGGTGCGCAATACACGTTCCCCGAACTTGGCCTCGGCGAATTCATGGTCCGGGTCGACGGCAGCTACATGAGCGAAGTGTATGCGGACCCGGCGAACCGGGACGTGAACCGGCTTGACGATTACACGCTCGTCAACCTTATCACCCGCTGGGACGCACCCGATGACGCCTGGAGAATCGAATTGCAGTGGCTGAACCTGACCGACGAGGTGTATTACATCGACGCCTACGACGTTCACGACAGCCAGGGCACGGTCATCGCGCAGCCCGGGATCCCGGCAACCTGGAACCTGAGTTTCCAGCGCAATTTCGACTAGGGAAAATGGGGTCAGAGTAAGATTGGGGTCAGAGTACATCTGGAGTGAACGTAATCAGCAGGTTGATCGTCGAAGATGTACTCTGACCCCAATCTTACTCTGACCCCAAAATCCCATTTTCCAACGACCCGGATTGGTCATGGCACGAATCATCGCCGGCATCGGCGCGTCACATTCACCTACGATCGGCTTCGCCAAGGACACGAAATCGGCGAATGACCCGGCCTGGGCGGGCGTCTTCCGGGTCTTCGAGCCGGTGCAGGATTGGCTCGAGGCGAATCGGCCGGACGTGTTGTTCCTTATATATAACGACCACATCACCTCTTTCTTCCTCGATCACTACTCGCCCTTCGCCCTGGGTGTCGACGACCGCTACGTGACGGCCGACGAGGGCGGCGGCCCGCGCAGGTACCCGCCGGTGGCCGGCCATGCGGCACTCGCGCGTCATATCGGGAATTCCCTCTTCGCCGACGAATTCGATATCTCGTTCTTCCAGAAGAAGCCGATCGACCACGGCCTGTTTTCGCCTCTGTCGATGATGACGGATCGCGGCAAAGCCTGGGACGGCGCCATCGTGCCGTTGCAGGTCGGTGTCCTGCAGTTCCCGATCCCCACGGCGCAACGCTGTTACAAACTGGGCAAGGCGCTCGGCAGGGCGATCGAGAGTTATCCCGAAGACCTGTCGGTAGTCGTCGTTGCGACCGGCGGGCTGTCACACCAGGTGCACGGCGAGCGCTGCGGTTTCAACAACACCGACTGGGATTCGGAATTCCTCGACCTGCTGGAGACAGATCCCCTGCGCCTCACCGGCATCACGCACGCCCAGTACGCGGAGCGCGGCGGCATGGAGGGTTCCGAGGTGATCATGTGGCTGATCATGCGCGGCGCGCTGCCGGACGACGTGACCTGCGTGCACCGGGATTTCTGCCTGCCGTCGATGGCGACGATTGCGACGGTCATCTACGAAAATCGCCAGGAGTCCGACGCGGTCGAAGCGCGGGAACAACGGGCACTCGCTGCCCGCCAGCTGGCCGGTGTCGAGACGTTGCCGGGCACCCATCCGTTCACGCTGGAAACGAGTCATCGGGCATACCGGCTGAACGACTTCCTGCACCGGCTGGTCGACCCGGTGCACCGCGAGCGATTCCTCAATGACACCGCGAACCTGTACGACGAATTCGGGCTTACCGTCGAGGAACGGCGGCTGCTCGACGCCCGGGACTGGATCGGCCTGATCCGCTGCGGCGCGATATTCTTCGGCCTCGAAAAGATGGCCGCCGTCATCGGCAGCTCCAATCCGCAGGTCTACGCGCAGATGCGCGGCGAGACGCTGGAGGAATTCCAGCGCACGCGGAACGTCAGCCTGCAGTATTCCGTTGCCGGCGGCGACGAAGCGCAAAAGCTGGCGGACAAGTCGTCGAACCGGACCTGATCGCGGCCTGCCGCATGCGCGGGCGCACGCGCTACCCGAGCGAGTAATCCGTCCGCTCGTTCGCGAAGCGTACAAAAAAGCCGAGCGCTTCCGGGTTGCGCATGACGTTCGGGTTGGCGACCGCTTCGGGCGGCGAACCCATCAGGATTCGGCGTACCGGCACCTCCATCTTCTTGCCGGTCAGCGTATATGGGATGTCGTCGACTGCGAAGATCCGGTCCGGGACATGGCGTGGGGAATATTCGTGCCGCAGCGTCGATCGAATCTTCCGGTCGAGCTGTTCGTCGAGGACAACGCCTTCCGCGACACGCACGAACAGGGGCATGAAGAAGCGCCCGCCGGGCAGGTCGAGGTTCACGATCAGCGAGTCCCGGATCTCGTCCAGCGCTTCAAGACAGCGATAGATCTCCGCCGTGCCGATGCGGATACCGTGCCGGTTCAGTGTCGCGTCCGAACGACCGAGCACGAAACAGCCGCCGCGTTCGTTGATCATGAAGAAATCGCCGTGCCGCCAGATCCCGGGCCACGTGTCGAAATAGGTCTCGAGATAGCGGGCATTCTCCGGATCATTCCAGAAGCGCACCGGCATCGACGGCATTGGCTGTGTGATGACCAGTTCGCCGATCTCGCCGATCACCGGTCTTCCCTGCGCGTCGAAGGCATGGGCATCCACACCGAGGTGCCTGCCCTGGATTTCCCCGGCGAAGACAGCCGGGCCGGGCACGCCGCCAACGAAGCCCGAGCAGATTTCGGTGCCGCCGCTGCCCGGTATCACCCACAGGTCGCGTTTCACGTTGTCGTAGAACCAGGCCATGCAATCCGGGGACACCGGCGATCCGGCGAGCACCACGCTTTCGAGTTTCTCCAGCGCGAACGAATCGCGCGGCACGATGCCCGCGTCCTTTTGCAATTGCACGAAGGCGGGGCTTGCGCCGAATACGGACGCGCCGGCGCGCTCGGCGATAGACCACAGCACCCTGGCATCGGGGTAGTTCGGGTTGCCGTCGTAGAGAACGGGCACGCCGCCCACCAGCATCGAGCTGACGAGGAAGTTCCACATCATCCAGCCGAGCGTGGTGTAGAAGAAAATCCGTTGCCCTGGCTTCAGGTTGAAATGCAGGGCCGTGAGCTTCATCTGCTCGAGCAGGATGCCGCCGTGACTGTGCACGATGGCCTTGGGGATGCCCGTGGTGCCCGAGGAAAAGAGTATCCACAGGGGATGATCGAACGGCAGCGGCGTGAATTCGAGCAGCGGCGGGTTCGGCTGGCCGACAACCTCGTCCCAGGTCTCCGATGGCACAGGGAAAGTCGGTACGGCGCCGGGATACATCGCGGACTGCATGACGACCCGCTCTACCGTGGGCAGTTGCGCGAGCAAATCGCGCAAATCCGCGCGGCGATCGTACACGTTCCCCCCATAGCGGTAGCCGTCGACACAAACCAGGATTCTCGGCTCGAGTTGCCGGAACCGGTCCAGCACGCTGGGTGTGCCGAACTCCGGTGAGCTTGCCGCCCACGTGGCGCCGATACTGGCCGTCGCAAGCAGGGCGATAACGGCCTCCGGGGAATTCGTCAGGTAGCCCGCGACGCGGTCGCCGGCTTGCACGCCCTGCGCACGGAGCCAGCCGGCGAACGAGCGGACCTGCGACTCGAGCTCGTCCCAGCCCAGTTCGGCCAGCTCGCCGCCCTCGCTCGAATACAGCAGCGCCGGCGAATCCGCACGGCGAGAACGGAAGACATGCTCCGCGTAGTTCAGCCGCGCGCCAGGGAACCACTCGGCGCCGGGCATCCCGCGCTTTGCCAGCACGCACTCGTACGGCGCGGAGGATTGCACGTCGAAATACTCCCAGGCGGCAGCCCAGAAGTCGTCGAGATTGTCGACGGACCACTGCCGCATCGACTCGTAGTCGACAAAGCGCAGCTTACGCGTGCGGCGGAGCCAGGCCGAGAATGCGGTGATGTTGGCGGCCGCGAGCCATTCCGCCGGTGGCTGCCACAAGATTTGACCGAGGCTTGTCATTTCAGTACGCGTTCAGGCGTCAAGCCCAAGCAACCGGATCGCATTTTCCCGAAGGATCAGCGGCCGGACTTCGTCGCGGAAATCGGCCTTGGCGAAATCCTCCAGCCAGCGATCGGGCTTGATGAGCGGGAAATCGGAGCCGAACAGCATCTTGTGCTTCAGCAAGGTGTTCGCATATTGCACGAGCTGTGGCGGGAAGTACTTCGGCGACCAGCCCGAGAGGTCGATGTAGACCTGCGGCTTGTGCAGACAGATCGACAGGGCTTCGTCCTGCCAGGGCCACGACGGGTGCGCAAGTATGATCGGCATGTCCGGAAAGTCGACGGCGACGTCGTCGACATACATCGGGTTGCCGTACTTGAGTCGAATGCCGCCGCCGCCCGGCATCCCGGTACCCATCCCGGAATGCCCGGTGTGAAACAGCGCCGGCAATTTTGCTTCGGCGATTACCTCATACAGGGGATAGGCCATCCGGTCGTTCGGGAAGAATTCCTGGAACTGCGGATGGAATTTGAAACCCCGGACGTCGTAGTCCTCGATCAGGCGCCGCGCTTCACGCGCGCCGAGCTTGCCTTTCGCCGGATCTATGCTTGCGAACGGGATGAGTACGTCGCTGTTCTCGCGGGCGAATTCGGCGACCTCTTCGTTCGAGATTCGTTGCTGGCCCCGGGCGCTCTCGCCGTCCACGGCAAAAATGACGCACGCCATCTTGCGTTCCCGGTAATAGGCGGCCGTTTCGGCGATCGTGGGTTTCTCGCCTTCTTCCCTGAAGTATTTTTTCGCCGCGTCCTCGAATTTCTGCTTCTCCGCATCCCTGGGGTCACGCGCCGACACCTCCGCGTGGACGTGGACGTCGATGGCCACGAGTTCTGCTACGTTCATTGCGGGTTTCCTGGTCGTTTATCGCGGAATGGTGCAGGTTCGAACGAACATGATACGCCTGCGGCCTCAGAGGTTGCTGAAGTCGGCCAGCGACTCACCGTTGCGCGCCAGCCGGCGGAGCAGGTCGGATGCCTGCCAGTAGCGGGCATCGACTGTTTTCCCGAAGGTGTCGATGCGCTCGCAGATTTTCGCGAGGCCTGCCGTGTCCGCGTAGAACATCGGTCCGCCGCGGTGCCGGGGAAAACCGTAGCCGGCCGTGTACACGACATCCACGTCGGAGCCGCGGAGCGCTACTCGTTCCTCGAGCACCCGGGCGCCTTCGTTGATCAGGGCGAAAAGGCAACGCTGCTCGATCTCCGTATCGGATATGTCACGCTGCTCGATGCCCAATCGGCGCGCCTCGTCCGCGAACATCGCCAGCGCCTCCGGGTTGTCGTGGCGCTCGCGGGACCCTTTCTCATAGCGATAGAAGCCGGCGCCGGTTTTCTGGCCGAGCATGCCGTGCTCGGCGAGCATCGACGATGCGCGGCAGTAGGCTGGGTCGTCCGGAAGAAGTCGCTTGCCGTTCCTGCCGGACCTTGTAGCCGACGTCGACGCCCGCCATGTCGTAAACCGCGAGGATGCCCATCGCCATGCCGAAGCGTTGCAGGACGTCGTCGATCCGGCGCGGGCTCGCCCCCTCGAGTAGCATGCGTTCCGCTTCGCGGCCGTAGGGCTCCATCATGCGGTTGCCGATGAAGCCGTAACTGTTCCCGGACAGTACGCCGACCTTGCCCAGTCTTTTCGCGAGTGCCATGGACGTTGCGGTGACGTCGTCCGAAGTAACGGTCGTCCGCACGATCTCCAGCAACCGCATGACCTGTGCCGGGCTGAAGAAATGCAGGCCGACGACGTCGTTGGGCCGTGTCGTTGCCGCCGCGATCTCCGCGACGTCGAGCGTCGAGGTATTCGTCGCGATGATCGCCCCCGGCTTGCAGACCGCGTCGAGCCTGGCGAGGACGTCCTTCTTCAGTGCCAGGACTTCGAACACCGCCTCGATGACGACGTCCGCGCGGGCAAGGTCGCCATAGTCGACGGTACCCCGGATCAGAGCCATACGATTGCCGAGTTCGTCCGCCGTCATGCGCCCCCTGCTCACGCGTCGGCCATACTCCTCCCGGATGAGGCCGAGCGCCTTCTCGACGGCCGGCCGGTCGACGTCGAGCAGCGTGACGGGCAAGCCTGCATTCGCGAACGCCATGGCAATCCCGCGCCCCATCGTGCCGCCGCCGACGATGCCACCGGCCGCGATGTCCCGCCCGCTGTCCGCTTCGATGCCCGGTATCTTCCCGGCAAGTCGTTCTGCGAAGAACAGGCGCCGCAGGGCGCCGGATTCGACCGTCTCCAGCGACGCATCGCTGATCTCGGTTTCGCGTTCGAGCCCCTGGGGAAACGGGAGGTCGATGGCCGCGTCCACCGCATCGATCACCATGCCCGGCACGACGCGGCCGGGCATGTCCGCCGCGACGCGGGCGCGCTCGGCACGGAGGTACTCGGCCGTCTCCGCGTCACGGTTTATGACGATCTCGCTCGAACGGCGTGGGCGGCGCCGCGCCCGGGCACGGGATTCAGCATAATCAACGGCATACGCTTCGAGGTCCGTGTCGGTCACGGCATCGACCAGGCCCATTTCGAGGGCTTCGGCCGCGCCGACGGGTTTGCCCGTCAGGAACATCTGCAAGGCATTGCGCACGCCGACGATCCGCGGCAGGCGCTGGGTCCCGCCGGCCCCTGGCACGATGCCGAGATTGATCTCGGGAAAGCCGAGGCGAGCGCCGCTGTCGGCGACGCGGTAGTGGCAGGCGAGCGCGGTCTCGAGGCCGCCGCCGAGCGCCGTGCCGTGCACGGCCGCGACGACCGGCTTGTCCAGCGATTCCATCACCGCGAAAACCTGGTGGCAGTTCGGCTCGCGGATCGGGGCGTCGAACTCGGCGATGTCGGCGCCGGCAATGAACGTGCGGCCGCGGCACAGCAAGACGACGGCTTCGATCGCGTCATCGTCGGCGGCACGTTGGAAGCACTCCGCGAGTCCCTGGCGGACGGCGTGGGAAATCGCGTTCACGGGCGGGTTGTCGATGATCACGAGGCCCGTCCGGCCACGTTTTTCCAGTCGAACTGCGTCAGTCATTGATCTGAACCATGAATGTTTCGGGTAGCGGGGTCATCGTGTAGTGAAAGGATCAGGCATCGTCCAGGCCCGGGTACCAGGGCGTTCGGCCGCCGAGCGCGCCCGACTCCCGGATGATCTCGGCCACGGTCTCCTCCTGGCGATACGCCATTACGTGCACGCCGGAGACGCCGTCGATCTCCTGCACGCGCTGAATGAGCTCGATGCAGAGTTTCTTGCCTTCTTCTTTCTGGTCGTCGCTGCCGGCGAGACGGCGAATGACCGGGTCCGGGATGTGCACGCCCGGCACGTTGTTCCGGATCCATTCGGCAGCGCGCGCCGACGCCAGCGGGCCCACACCAACGAGCACGAAGACTTTTTCGAGCAGCCCCAGGTCGCGGCACCGGGCCATGAATTCCTCAAGGCGCGGAACGTCGAAACAGTACTGGGTCTGGATGAACTGCGCCCCGGCCTCGATTTTCTTGGCGAGCCGGGTCGGGCGGAAGTCGTAGGGTGGTGCGAACGGGTTGGCGGCGGCGCCGAGAAAAACCCGCGGCGGGTGCGTGAGCTTGCGGCCGCTCTGGAATTGCGACTGGTCACGCATGTTGCGGATCATCGATAGTAGCGTCATCGATTCCAGGTCGAATACCGGCTTGGCTTGCGGGTGATCGCCGACCTGCACGCCGTCGCCGGTCAGGCAAAGAATGGTCGCCACGCCCATCGCGGCGGCGCCGATCACATCGCCCTGTATCGCGATCCGGTTCCGGTCGCGGCAGGACACCTGCATGACGACCGAGTAGTTCGCGCGCCGGAGTATCGCGCAGACTGCGACGCTCGACATGTGGCAGTTCGCGCCGGACCCATCCGTTGCATTGATGGCGTCGACGGCGCCGTCGAAGATGCGGGCTTTCGCAAAAACCTCTTCCGGGTCCACCGAATCCGGCGGCGACAATTCGGCGGTCACCGCGAACTTTCCGGCGCGCAGAAGCTTCTCGAGCCTCCCGGGTGAATTGTGCCCTGGTTCGAGCTGCTGGAAGTGCCCGGCGGCCGGATCGTCCAACAGCTTCATGGTCGCGTGTTTCCCTCATCCGGGACGCCGGCTTTCCCGCGCACTTCGCGCATCCACGACGACGTGTTCTTCAGCCGATGATCGACGGCGGCCTGGATTTCGCGAATTCGCTCGCCGTGCTTCATGCGCAGGCTGCCCGACCAGGCGTCGACCCAGACGCAGGGCATGTCAGGCTTCACCTCGCAGTGGCCGTTACTGCGAACGCCGCCGCATGGTCCGTTGCGCATCGATTTCGGGCAGTTCATCGGGCACACCATGCCGGTGGCGCCGAGCGTGCAGTCGCCGCACATCTGCGTATCGAACAGGAATCCCTTGATGACCTTCTCGGCGGCCGCCGCGGGTGAGTCCAGGCGCTCGTACCCGATGCGCCGGAAAAGCGGGTGCAGAGACACGAGCACTTTTTCGAAACCCTGGTAGAAGAGTTCGAAAAAGCGCGGATGCCTCGATACCCAACGGCGTACGGCGTACATGAGCGTTCCTTTGAGCGGCTCTTGCCGTCCGACAGCAAGCGAACGGCCGGACCATTTTGCGGCACGAGGACCCAAGGCGTTCAACTGAGGGAGAAACCCTTGCCGGACCCTGATCCGCCACAATTGAATCCGTGGTGTCCGGCCCGGGTGTCGTCTGTCAGGAGAATTTATCGACTATCAAGCCGATTGCATTGGCCGGAAGGCTCCCGCGGCCTAAAATTTCAGACACGTGCTTGCGATCCGACAACATGCGGTGTCATGGTGGAGATGATGACGCCAATCGAATCAAATCGCCTGCGGGAGTGCACACAGCGCAGAGGGACGTCGGGATGAACGACTTCCGTCCCGATCCCGACTGGCTGCCGTTCCATCCGTCGCCGAGCAAGCCGGCGTTCGCCGTCCCACCGGGTGCGGTGGACGCGCATTGCCATGTATTCGGCCCGGGTCGTCGATTCCCGTACGCACCGGAGCGCAAGTACACACCCTGCGACGCAGGCAAGGAGCGGCTCTGGGCGCTGCGCGATTTTCTCGGCTTCGAACGCAACGTCATCGTCCAGGCGACCTGTCACGGGGCTGACAATCGCGCGCTGGTCGATGCGCTCGACGATGCCGGCGAACGCGCGCGCGGCGTCGCGACGGTCAAGGCCGACGTGACGGACGAGGAACTGCACGCATTGCACGCCGCGGGCGTCCGCGGCGTACGCTTCAATTTTGTCAAACGGCTCGTCGACGCGCTGCCGTTCGACGCGCTTTCGCAGATCGCCCGGCGCATCGAGCCGCTCGGCTGGCACATCGTCATTTACTTCGAAGCCGCGGAGCTCGACCTGTTGTACAGCTTTCTCACGTCATTGCCGACCACGGTCGTCGTCGATCACATGGGCCGGCCGGACGTAACGAAGCCGCTCGATGGCCCGGAATTCGGGCGTTTCCTGCAACTGCTCGATGACAACCCGAATTTCTGGTCGAAGGTCAGCTGTCCCGAACGCCTGTCGCACAGCGGCCCGCCCGATTACGAGGATGTGGTGCCGTTCGCGCGCCGGATTGTCGAGTCCTTTCCGGAGCGCGTATTGTGGGGTACGGACTGGCCGCACCCGAACATGAAAAGCCACATGCCCGACGACGGGACGCTGGTCGACTGCATACCGCGTATCGCCGTGACGCCGGGGTTGCAGAAGAAATTGCTCGTCGACAACCCGATGCGGCTGTACTGGGCCGCCTGATGCAGCGGATCAAGCAAGGAGACTGAGCATGGCGCTCGACAAACCCTACAGCGACGTGCCCGGCACGACGATCTTCGATGCCGACCAGGCGCGCATGGGATATCACCTCAACCAGTTCTGCATGTCGCTGATGAAGGCGGAGAATCGCGAGCGATTCAAGGCCGATCAACGGGCCTACCTGGACGAATGGCCGATGTCGGAAGAGCAGAAGCAGGCGGTCCTCGACCGGGACTACAACCGCATGATCTCGCTCGGCGGCAACATCTACTTCCTGGCCAAGCTTTTTTCGACCGACGGCAGGAGCTTCCAGTATACGGCAGCCTCCATGACCGGCCTCACGCAGGAGGAGTACGCACAGATGATGCTGAGCGGCGGCCGTTCCCCGGAAGGCAACCGGTACAAGGGAGAAAAGTGATATGGCACGAATTACGGCGGGCGTCGCCACCCCGCACGTCCCCGCGATCGGCGCGGCAATCGATCTCGGCAAGACCGGGGAACCCTACTGGGCACCGGTGTTCGAGGGATACGAGTACTCGAAGCAATGGATGGCGGAACAGAAGCCCGACGTCATTTTCCTCGTATACAACGATCACGCCACGGCGTTCAGCCTGGATATCGTGCCGACCTTCGCAATCGGCTGCGCCGATCGCTACATGCCGGCGGACGAAGGCTGGGGGCCGCGTCCCGTCCCCGTCGTCGAAGGCCACCCCGCACTCGCGTCCCATGTTGCGCAATCGGTCATCCTGGAGGATTTCGACCTGACGATCGTGCACAGGATGGATGTCGACCACGGCCTGACCGTGCCGCTGTCGCTCCTGTTCGGCCAGCCGGATGCCTGGCCGTGCAGGGTCATCCCGTTTCCCGTCAATGTCGTGCTGTATCCGGTGCCGTCGGGCCGGCGCTGCTATGCACTGGGCAAGGCGATTGGCCGCGCCATCGAATCCTTCGACGAGGACCTGAACGTGCAGGTATGGGGAACGGGCGGGATGAGTCACCAGCTGCAGGGACCGCGCGCCGGACTCATCAATCGGGAATGGGACAACGCGTTTCTCGACCGGATCGTCGACGATCCCGAGGGCCTGTCGAGAATCCCGCATATCGACTATGTCCGCGAGGCAGGCTCGGAAGGCATCGAGCTCGTCATGTGGCTGATCATGCGCGGCGCACTGCATGACAAGGTGACGGTGAAACACCGCTTCTATCATGTGCCGGCGTCGAACACGGCGCTCGGCCATCTCGTGCTGGAAAATACGTGACCGGCGTGCACCCGGAGGCAGCAGGAGAATTGAGATGAAGGTAATACTCGCCGGACCCGGCGCGTTCGGCATCAAGCACCTCGACGGCATCCGCAATATCGACGGCATCGAAGTGGTCTCGCTCGTCGGGCGGACGCTGGCCAGGACCGAGGCCGTGGCGAAGGAATATGGTATCGGCCATGCGACCACGTCCCTCGCCGAGGCGCTCGATCTGCCCGGTGTCGGCGCCGCCATCCTGTGCACGCCTACGCAGCAGCATGCGGCCGAGGCGATCCAGTGTATGGAGGCAGGCAAACACGTGCAGGTGGAGATACCGCTGGCCGACAGCTGGTCCGATGCGCTGGCCGTGCACCAGAGCCAAAGGAAAACGGGGCTGGTGTGCATGGTCGGCCACACCCGAAGGTTCAACCCGTCGCACCAGTGGATTCACAAGAGGATCGCCGCCGGCGAACTTGCCATCCAGCAGATGGACGTGCAGACGTATTTTTTTCGCCGCAAGAACATGAATGCAAAGGGCGAGCCGCGTTCCTGGACCGATCACCTGTTGTGGCACCATGCGGCGCACACCGTCGACCTTTTCCAGTACCAGGCCGGGGGCCAGGTCATCCAGGCCAACGCGATCGAGGGACCGGAGCATCCTGAGCTCGGCATCGCGATGGACATGTCGATCCAGATGAAAACCGACAACGGTGCGATCTGCACGCTGTCGTTGTCTTTCAACAACGACGGGCCGCTGGGCACGTTCTTCCGCTATATCTGCGACAACGGCACCTGGATCGCGCGATACGATGACCTGGTTACCGGCCGCGAGGAGCCGGTGGACGTCTCGAAGGTCGATGTCTCGATGAATGGCATTGAACTGCAGGACAGGGAGTTTTTCTCTGCTATTACCGAAGGGCGTGAACCCAACTCGAGTGTCGGCAAGGTTCTGCCTTGCTACGATGTGCTGCATCGGCTCGAGCAGCAATTGCGCGCGCAGGCGGCTTAGCACCATGCCCTTGCCCGAACAGGATCTGTGGGATAGCGAAAGGATTCTGGCAGCCGTTCACAGGCAGGCAAAAGCGTGAAGACGCAGGTGGCCATCATCGGCTCGGGGCCTGCCGGCCTGATGCTCGGCCATCTGCTGCGACAGGCCGGTGTCGATGCGGTGATCGTCGAGCGGCAATGCAGGGCCCACGTCCAGGGGCGAATTCGTGCGGGAGTCCTGGAAGATACGACCACGAATATCCTGGAACGGCTCGAAATTGACGGCCGCATGCGCAGGGAAGGCTTGCCGCACGGCGGTGTGAATCTGGCCGACGGAGAGCGTCTGATCCGCATCGATATCCGGGGTCTGACCGGCCGGCCGGTGATGGTGTACGGGCAGACGGAGGTAACCCGGGACCTCATCGATGCTGCGTCGGCGCGCGGCCTCGAGATTGCCTGGGAGGCGAACGCCGTCGCCCTGCACGATATCGAGACTGAATCCCCGTACCTGACCTTCGAACAGGACGGCAAGGCGAAGCGCATCGATGCCCGCTTCATCGCAGGCTGTGACGGTTTTCACGGGCCGTCGCGCAAATCGATTCCCGACTCGCTCGGGCGCAGCTTCGAACGTGTGTACCCGTTCGGCTGGCTGGGAATCCTTGCGGATGTGCCGCCGTGCAACGAGGAGCTCATTTACGCCAATCACGAACGCGGCTTTGCGCTGGCGTCGATGCGCTCGGCGACCCGCAGCCGCTACTACGTGCAGGTGCCGATTGACGAAAAGCTGGATGACTGGCCGGACGACCGGCTGTGGGAGGAGCTCGAAACCCGCCTCGGTCCCGAAGTCGCTCCGCATATCACGCGCGGCCCGGCGCTGGAGAGATCCATCGCGCCCCTGCGCTCATTCGTATTCGAGCCGATGCGCCACGGCAGCCTGTTCCTTGCCGGCGACTCGGCGCACATCGTGCCGCCCACCGGTGCGAAAGGCCTGAACCTTGCTGCATCCGACGTCGTGTACCTGTCCGAGGCGCTGGTCGAGTGGTTCACCAGGGGAAGCGCACGCGGCATCGACGGCTACTCCGACCGTGCACTGGCCCGCGTCTGGAAGTCGGAACGGTTCTCCTGGCAGCTCACGAAACTCATGCATCGTTTTCCCGACGACGGCCCGTTCGAGCGCCGGATGCAGGTAGCGGAGCTCGACTACATTGCCTCGAGCGAGGCCGCGCAGAAATCGATCGCCGAAAACTACGTCGGACTCCCGTTGTAGAACACCAACCGGGTCCCCGGCACCGGCATAAAAAAGGCAGGATCCCGCAGGATCCTGCCTCTTTATTCAGACCGTTATCGTTCAGATCGCGACGATATTGTCCGCTTGCGGACCCTTCTGGCCCTGCGTCACGGTGAACTGGACCTTCTGGCCTTCATGCAGGGTCCTGTGACCCTCGCCGACGATCGAGTTGTGGTGAGCGAAAACGTCGGGGCCCGATTCCTGCTCGATGAAGCCGAAGCCCTTGGCATCGTTGAACCATTTCACGGTACCTGTAACTGTAGACATTGTTTTTTCCTGTTGAATCAAAAGTAATGTACGCCGCATCGCGTGGATGTGGCAGGGGTCGCTTTAAAGGATTGCTGGTTACTTATGGTTAACAGGACGAGGCACACAGAGAACTTCGAAATGGTGTCATAAATTAGAAGCGCACGCTCAAGCCCGGCGGAGTCTATAGGGTAGCGGGGCAGAGTCAACCTTTATCGCGCAATACCTTATCCAATGTGTCGGCCAGCTGGTCCGCATTCTCGCGGGCGAAAACCAGCGGCGGACGGATCTTGAGCACATTATCCAGGCGGCCCGTTCGGCCTATCAGTACGCCTTCACGCCGCATTTCGTTCACGATCTCCCGTGCAGCGTCGGCGGCGGGCGCGCGGCTGCCACGGTCCTGCACCAGTTCGACACCATAAATCAGGCCGCTGCCCCGGACGTCGCCGACCAGTGCATGAGCGGACATGAGACTTGCGAGGCGCGCGCGCAGGTACCGCCCCACCTCCCGCGCATTCTCCTGCAGCCGTTCCCGCTCCAGGACGTCGAGCACGGCAAGGCCCGCCGCGCAGGACACCGGGTTACCGCCGAAGGTATTGAAGTAGTAGCGCCCGGCGGCGAAAGCGGCGGCGATGGCCGGCGTCGTAACGACGGCAGCCAGCGGATGTCCGTTCCCCATCGGTTTGCCGAGCGTCACGATGTCCGGCACGACGCCCTGCTGCTCGAAGCCCCACAGGTGTTCGCCGGTCCGGCCGAAGCCGGCCTGTACTTCGTCGGCGATGCAGAGCCCGCCGGCGGCGCGGACTTTCTGCCACGCCGCGGCGAGATAGCCGGGCGGCGCGATATGGATGCCGTCGCTGGTGTAGATCGTATCGGCAAAGAAGCCCGCGACCCGGCGGCCGCGTGCCGCGAGGGTATCGATAGCCGTATCGAGGTGCGCCGCGAAGCGCTCACCCGCCGCGACGTCCGGAGCGGGGGTGCCGTTGACGCCGCGATAGGAGTCCGGCGCGGGCACCGTGACCACCCATTCTTCCTGCCGGCCCGGGCCGAGTTCCTCGGGCGAGAGCTGCGCCACGGCGGTCGTGTTGCCGTGATAGGCATGCTCGGTGACGATGGCGCCGCTGCCGCCGCTGGCCGCGCACGCGATCTGCCAGGCGAGGTCGTTCGCCTCGCTGCCGGTACACACGAAGAAACAGACCGACAGTTCACCAGGGAACCGCTGGCCGAGCCGTTCCGCATAATCGACGATGTGCTCGTGCAGGTAGCGGGTGTTCGTGTTCAGACGGTGCGCCTGTGCGGCCAGGGCGTCGGCGACGGCCGGGTGCGAATGGCCGACGCACGCGACGTTGTTGTAGGCGTCGAGGTAGGGCCGGCCGCCGGCATCGTAAAGCCAGGCGCCCTCACCGCGCACGATGTGCAGCGGCCGGTCGTAGGACAGCCTGAGGCTCGGCCCGAGCAGGGCCTCCCGCCGCCGGCGCAATGCCGCTTCGGCCTCCCCGGTCCATGCACGCAAAGCGCCCCGGCCCGGCAGGCCCGCGGCGCGGCGGAGGGCATCGCCTGCCGCGCGCGCATCGAGCGATGCGAGCGTCTCTAGCGTTTGCCAGTAGCGTTCATGGCTGCCGAGGATGTACGCGACGTTGTCCGCGTGCTCCAGCGCCCGCCAGTTGCAGATGCAGACCGACATCGTCAGGCGCAGCTTCACCAGGTCGAACAGGACGTCGATCTCGTCCGCCTCGAGCGGATAAACCGACTGGTAAGCAGCCAGCATCTCGCAAGCCGTCGTCAAGGGATCGGGCTGCCCGACGAGCTGGTAGGCAATGGCGACCGCGAGATCGTTGACCAGCGGTGCGTGAACCATATCGCCAAAGTCGATGATGCCGCAGACGGTGGTCAAATCGGCCGCAGACACGAGCACGTTGTCGGGGTTGCAGTCGTTGTGAATCACCTGTGCCCGCAGGCCGGGAAGCAAGGGTGCGCAATAGCGGGCGTGCCGCTCCAGGTTGGACTCCGCGAGCGAGCGTCTCGCGCGGTCCTTTATGTGCCGGGCGAGCGGCCTTACTGCCTCGGCCTCGCCGACGTTCCAGAGCAGCGGATGCCTGGCGGATGGATGAAAGAATCCGCGCAAGTGCAGCCCCAGTTCGGCAAGCATGCGCGCCATGTTCCGCCGCAGGGGCGGCGTCGACGGAACCGTTTCGACGGGCATTCCGTCGAGCCAGGACACGAGTCGAACCAGGCTTACGCCTTGCGGCGTGTCGAGACGTTGCAGCGCCTCGCCGTCGACACCCCGGACGATGTGGGGCACCGGCAGGTGCGGCGCCTGCCGCGCGATGTGTTCGAGCGCCTTCGCCTGGAAATCGAGTACCGCCGGCGACTCGCCGGCGTTCGAGATCTTGAGCACGGCCGTCTCGCCATTCGCCGTTGTCAGCCGGAAGTTCTGGTCGCGCTCACTGGCGAGGGGTTGCAGCTCCCCGGTGAGTCCGAAGCGACTTTCGGCAAAGCCGCGCGCGACCGCGGCGGCAACAGACGGCGCCGGCAGGCTCATGAGCTCGTAGGGGTCATCGTTGCTCTGCACTACGTCGTTCGTCTGCATACAATGGACAGCGTGCCTGCCGGAGGGTGTGAGGAGTTTACCCGTTTAGGCCGCGCGCATCGTCCCGGGCTGTTCCGTGGCATGAACCTTGCACCCTTCGTCACGCGGAACGGTACCTGCGGCGTGCCGCCATGAAACCAGCCGGGAGATGAAAGTGACGATTCGGGAATGGACATTCGGTGTTACCTGCGCGGCGATCGTGGCCGCCGGCGGTTGCGCATCTGCCTACTACGGCACGCTCGAGCAGTTCGGGATCGAGAAGCGCGACATTCTTGCCGACCGCGTCGAGGATGCGCGTGAGGCGCAAACCGACGCCAAGGAACAATTCAGCGATGCGCTCGAGCGCTACCGTGCGGTCATCAATGTCGACGGCGGTGACCTCGAGCGAGTCTACGATCGCCTGAATGCATCGTTCACACGGAGCGAATCGCGTGCGCAGGAAGTGACCGATCGTATCGAGGAGATCGAAACGGTCGCCGATGACCTGTTCGCGGAATGGAAAACCGAGATCGGCGAGTACTCCGATGCCGAGCTTCGACGCCAGAGCGAAAGCCTGCTCGGCGAAACGCAACAGGAGTATCGGCAGATGCTGGCGGCGATGCGCCGGGCGGAGGATTCGATGGCGCCCGTGCTGACCCTGTTCAATGACCAGGTGCTGTTCCTGCGCCACAACCTGAATGCGCGCGCGATCGCGTCGCTGGACTCGGAACTGCAGAATATAGAGGCCGCCACAAGTGCGGCCATCGCGGAGATGGAGCAGTCCATCGCCGAGGCCAGCCGCTTCATCAACTCGATGCAATAGCGGGCGTGCGCATCGCTGAATAGCGGCACATCAGTGGGTGCGCAACGCCAGCCCGGTGTGCGGGTACCAGGCGCCGTTTGCGACCACACCCAGGGGTTCGGCTGCGGCGCTCACGTCCTCCAGCGGGTTCGCCGCGAGCAGCAGCAGGTCGGCACGCAGGCCCTCACGTACCGCGCCGAACTCGTCCTGTTCGCCGAGGAACGCGGCCGCGACGCGCGTGCCGGCGGCCAGTGCCTCGTACGGCGACAGCCCGGCGGCGACGAACTCCTGCAACTCATCGTGCAGCGAGCGCCCCGGAACGACAATGTCGATCCCCGAGTCGGTACCGAGCAGGATCGGGACGTATGCGCTATGCAGCGCTCCGACCAGGACTCGCCGGTTCGCTATCGCCGTCGCGGCGTCCGCGGCCGAACTGTTTCGCTCGGACAGCGCCTTCAGCACGACCAGCGTCGGGCTCACATAGGTGCCGGACTCCCAGGTCAACGCCGCCAGTTCGGGAATGCGCTCCGGGTTCATGTTCGACCAGGCGGCCGCACCGCGCGCGCCGCAAAGTTCCATATCGTAGCCCCCGAGGTGCTCGACCGAGGCTTGCCCTGCCAGCAGTACGTCCCGCAAGCCGACCCGGTGCGGCACGTGACCCATGAACGGGACCCCGTGCCCGGCCGCCGCGGCGACGACGGCCGCATAGATGTCGGGGCGCAGGTCCTGGTACACCTTGAGCATGGTCCAGCCCTCGTCCACGAGTCTTGCCACCGTGGCTTCTGCTTCGGCCGGCGTCTCGACGATCTGCGTAAGCGGCCACTTGGCCGGCGGGCCGTCGATGCCAGGGCTGGCCGAATAGACGGTCGGACCCGCGAGCGTTCCGCCGGCGATACGCTCACGCATGTCGCGGACTGCATCGTGGCCCCACATGTTCCGGACGGAGGTGATGCCGGCGGCGAGATAATCCGGGAGGTCCTGCTCGACCAGGTGCACGTGCATGTCGGCGAGGCCCGGCATGAGCACGAGCCCCGTCCCGTCGATTTCCGTCGCATCCCCGGGAACGGCGACGTCGGCGCGCGCGCCGACGGCCTCGATGCGGCGTTCGCGCACGACGACCGTCTGGTCGATGAGCAGTATTTCCGTATCCATCGGAACGACGTCGACGCCCACGAAAGCAAGGACGCCCGCCGATGCCGGCGGGCCGGGCGGGGCCGGCGGCAGCGGCGCGGTCCCCGGCGCCTCTGCTGAACCGCCACCACCGCAGGCCGCGAGCAGGATGAGTGCAGAAATCGCCGGAATACCGGCCAATGTGCGAGGCGGGCGCAGGGTCATATTTTGGGTCCGCGTTTTACCGGCGACCGGTACGCTTTGACCGCACCGGCGCCTGGCCGTTCACCGCGTCCGCCGCCCGACGCGGCGTGAGGCGGACTTCCCCGCCAGGTCCCCGGATACAAAGTGCTACGACACGGTAATCGTACCGGCATGAAAAAGCGCGGCATCGGCACAAGGATGTGCCGGCACACGGCAGCGTGCGACTAGCTTGCCGCTGCCGGATCCTCGCCAAGCGCTGCCCGCAGCGCAGCAAGTTCCGCCTCCAGCCTTTCGACCCGTGCCTCGAGTTCCGAGATTCGATTGTTTGCCGCAGGCGCACTCGCCGCGGCGTCGGCCGCCGCGGGTTCGTAAGCCGCGGTGTCCACGTCGCCGCAAAAAAGATGCATGTACTCCGAGTCCCGCCGGCCCGGGGAGCGCGGCAACCTGACCACCAGCGGGCCCGGCTGGTACGCAATGAGCGATTCGAGGCACCTCGCGACGGCCTCGTTATCCGCGAAATCGTGCAAGCGCCGGCAGTTCGTGCGCAGTTCGCCCGGCGTCTGCGGTCCGCGGAGGAGCAGGACGCACACGAGCGCGAGTTGGGCGCCGTCGAACTTCAGTTCGTTGTAGCGGGTATTGCAGAAGGTCTGCAGGTACTTTTCGATGCCGCTCTTGAAGTTTTCATTGATGCGCAGAAGATTGCGGCCGTTCAGCAAGCGGGTGATTCTTTGCACCTCCCCTTTGGTGAGCGACGTTACCGGATTGCGGCCGGACTTCTGGTTACACGCGTTCGTCAGCGCGTTCAGTGTCAGGGGATACTGGTCGGGCGTGACGAGGGACTTTTCGATGAGCGCGCCGATTACGCGGGCCTCGTCGGGGGTAAGTGTAGGCAGCACGGATACTCCTCTCGGGCGGACGGCATCGACTATAGGCTGATTCCCCGATGGGCGCCCGGGGCGTTGGACGGCCTGAAATTGAGTTTTTTTCGCCAGATATGGCGGGCATAAGCGCGCAGATTGACATAGCCTGGCGCTCTGCACGCGCCGCTAGCGCTTCGGGGAGGGGCTTTTTTTTCGCGGTGGGTCCTTTTTCCGTGCCTTTTTCCGCGAGGAATCCTTGTTCCGCGACGTATCCTTTTGGCGGGATGGCACATCCGGGCGTCCATCCAGGCTGATCCGGAGCGGCCGGCCACACACCCTGACCTTTTTCAGGTCCATGAGAACGGCCTTCGGCATGCCGACGGGCAGGTCGACCAGGCTGAAGTTCCGCTCGATCGCGATATGCCCGATATGCTCGCTGTCGAGGCCGGCTTCGTTCGCGATCGCACCGACGATGTTGCCGGGCTTTACGCCGTGCTCGCGTCCGACGTCGATCCGGTAGCGTTCCTTGTCCTCATCGGGCGCCGGCCTCGCAGGATCGCGCCTGCCTTTCCCTCGCGGCCGCTCGCCTTCGTCGCCGCGACGCTGCTCGGCGCGCGAGCCGGTCCGGACTTTCTCCGGCTCCAGCAACAGCGGCTGGTCGCCGATGGACAGTTTGGCGAGTGCCGCGGCAATGTCGAGTGCCGGCACGTCGTGCTCGTTACGATACTGCTCGACCAGGCTCTGCATGAACGCCAGTTCGCCGAGCGCCAGCGTATCCGTGATCTTTTGCTTGAAGTCCGCGATGCGCTTGTTGTTGACCGTCTCGGTCGTCGGCAGCTCCAGCCGCTCAATCGGCTGACGCGTAGCACGCTCGATGACGCCGAGCATCCGGCGCTCGCGCGGTGCCACGAACAGGATTGCTTCGCCGGTGCGCCCGGCACGGCCGGTTCGTCCGATGCGATGGATATACGCCTCGGTATCGTTGGGAATATCGTAGTTGATCACGTGACTGATACGGTCGACGTCGAGGCCGCGGGCCGCGACATCCGTCGCGACCAGGATATCGAGGGCTGCGCGCTTCAGCCGGTCGACCGTCTGCTCGCGATGCGCCTGCGCCATGTCGCCGTTCATCGCCGCTGCCCGGTAACCGCGCGCCTCGAGCTTCCCGGCAAGTTCGGCCGTTGCCGTCTTGGTTCGAACGAAGATCAGCACTGCATCGAACGGCTCGACTTCGAGTATTCGTGTCAGTGCATCGAGTTTGTGAAAACCGCTGACCTGCCAGTAGCGCTGCCGAATCGTTTCGGCCGTCGCGGTCCGCGCCTCGATCGATATTTCCCGCGGCTCATCGAGGTGCTGCCGCGCAATCCGTTCGACCTCTTTCGGCATGGTGGCTGAAAACAGTGCCATCTGCCGACCCTTGGGCGTCTGCTCGAGAATCCAGGAAACCTCTTCGATGAACCCCATGCGCAACATCTCATCGGCTTCGTCGAGCACCATTGCCTGCAGCCTGTCGAGTTTCAGCGTGCCCCTGCGCATGTGATCCATCACGCGCCCCGGCGTGCCGACGACGACCTGCACGCCGCGACGCAGCTGCCGGATTTGACCGCCGTATTCCTGTCCGCCGTAGATCGGCATCACGTGGAACCCCGGCATGTATTTCGCGTAGCGCTGGAATGCCTCGGCGACCTGGATCGCGAGCTCGCGCGTGGGGGTGAGCGTCATGACCTGTACATGCGTGGCCTGCATGTCGAGACGCGACAACAACGGCAGTGCAAAGGCGGCCGTCTTGCCGGTGCCGGTGGGCGCATGGCCGAGCAGGTCGCGCCCCGCGAGCAGGTGCGGAATCGCCTGTGCCTGGATGGGTGAGGGCGATTCATAACCGATCTCATCCAGCGCCTTCAGCAGGGGCAGGGCAAGCTCGAGTTCGCGAAACGAGGGTGTCCCGGCTTCGGGTTTGCTCATGGGAAAGGCCAGCCGCGCGGATGGCACGGACTGTAACACCTATTCCGGCGGATCGGCGGGGCTCGCCGCGCTCATGGCCGCGAGCACGGAGTCCAGTTGCTCGTAGCGCAAATCCCAGAAACGACGGTACTCTTCAAGCCAGTCGACCGCCTCCCGCAACCGTCCCGCCTCGAGGTGGCAGGGCCGCCGCTGGGCGTCGCGCCGCCTTGATACGAGGCCGGCAGCCACCAGCACCTTGAGGTGTTTGCCGACCGCCGGAACCGACATATCGAAGGGCTCGGCGAGGTCCTTGAGCAGCGCGTCGCCCTTCGCCAGCCGGGCCAGGATCGCGCGGCGCGTCGGGTCCGCGAGAGCCGCAAAGGTGGCGTCGAGCTGCGATGCTTGCATTTAGTAAACTACTTGGTTTATAAACCGTGTAGTTTAGTCCGGATACCCCGGATGTCAATACCGAGCAGGGACCCCGATGAACAAGACCAGCATCCAGAGAGACCTCGAGAACAAGACACTCACCATCGAACGCCGGTTCAATGCGCCGCTCGACCGGGTCTGGCGGGCCTACACCGACCCCCGCATCCTCGACCAGTGGTGGGCGCCAAAGCCCTGGCAGACCGAGACGATCGGGATGGACTTTCGCGCCGGTGGCTACTGGCACTATGCGATGAACGGTCCGGAGGGCGAGCAGCACTTCGGCCGCATGGACTTTTCCGAGATCAAAGCGCGCCGTCACTACGTGGCGCTCGACGTGTTCGCCGACGCGTCCGGTGACGCCGTCCCCGACATGCCGAAACAGACGTTCGTCACCTCGTTCATCGACGAGGGCAAGAAGACGAAAGTCATCGTCGTCGTCGACTACGAGAGTGTCGAAGACATGCAGAAGGTCATCGAGATGGGCATGGAGGAGGGCCTCACCATGGCGCAGGACCAACTCGAGGAATTGCTTGCGAGTAAGAAGGATGCCTGAGGTCGCTGTCACTCAGGCCGGCTGAATTGAAAACCTGCACCATAGGTTTCACCAGGAAGTCGGCGGAGGCGTTCTTCACGCTGCTCCGCGACAACGGTGTCGCGCGGGTCATCGACGTGCGGCTGAACAATGTCTCGCAACTTGCCGGTTTTGCGAAACGCGACGATCTCAAGTATTTCCTCGAGCATCTCTGCGCTGCGCAATACCTGCACGTTCCGGACCTGGCGCCGACGCCGGACATGCTGCACGCGTATCGCAGGAACGCCCTGTCATGGGAGCAGTTCGAGGACCGCTTTCTCAACCTCATGGCGCAGAGGAACGTCGAGCGCGTCATCGACAGGTCCCTGCTGGACCGGGGCTGCCTGCTGTGCAGCGAACACGAGCCTTATCATTGCCACCGGCGCCTCGTCGCGAACTACTTGAACGAATCCTGGGGTTCGATACTCGAGGTGCGGCACCTGTAGGCTGGCAGCCGCTCCAACGGCGGGTCATGCGTCGCCTGCCGGTTCCGCTATCATCAGCATGAAGCTTTCAGGGATGTCGCAATGAAGTTCTCCTGTTCCCATTGGGTGCCAATGTGCGCGGCCCTGGCGTTGGCGGCATGCAGCCCGGACGGCAGCTCGTCGGCGGACGACGACGCCGGCGCCACGCGAGCCTCCTCGACCGCTGGCGACGGCGATTCGAGCCGCACGTCGCTCGACTGGGCCGGCACCTATTCCGGCGTGACGCCATGCGCGGACTGCCCGGGCATCCGGACGACCGTGCACCTCCGGGACGACGGCAGCTTCGAAAGAACGCTCGTCCATATCGACCGCGGCCCCGTGCCGGAGGTCGAAACCGGCTCGTTCTCATGGAACGAGGCAGGCAGTACCGTGATTCTCGAAAGCGTCAACGGTGCCAGCCAGCTATACCAGGTGGGCGAAGGCAGGCTGTTCCACCTTGACCGCGAAGGGCAACGCATTTCCGGTGAGCTTGCAAACCAGTACACACTCGACAAGCACATTGGCGACCCCGCCGTCGAGGGCAAGCGCTGGGTGCTGATCGAGCTCGGCGGCGAAGCGCTCGAGCGCGGCGCGAACACGGGCCAGGCGTTCCTGATGCTGAGTGTCGACGACGCGATGGCCAGCGGTCACACGTCCTGCAATTCGTTCAACGGGCCCTACGCCATCAAGAGCGGCAACCGCATTTCATTCGGCGAAAACATGGCGCTGACGATGATGGCCTGCCCGCACATGGCCATCGAGCAGGCTTTCCTCCAGGTCCTGCGAAGTGCCGACAGTTACGCCGTCGAGGACGGTGTGCTGAACCTGAACCGCGCCCGGATGGCTCCGCTGGCGCGCCTCGAGCTTGAGGGAGAACAAGAGCCCTAGCCCGATCCCTGGCCTATCCCTCAGCCTGTTGCGCCGGCTGCATCAGCGTGCCGATGGCCCGGGCGATAAGGGCGCGAGTGAGGGCTATCTTGTAGCCGTTGTGCGCGAGCGGCGCCGCGTCCCGTTCGAATTGCTCGCCGAGCGAATCGGCCAGCGCAGCCGCCGACAGCGGCGACGTGGACGTCGCGGGGTTCGCAAGGCGCCAGGGTTTCGGTGCGACACCGTTCAGGACGACGCTTGCGTTCACGATGCCCTCGTCCTCGACCGTCAGCACGGCGGCCACGCCGACCAGCGCGAACGACCAGGCCTTGCGGCTCATCGCTTTGAGGTAGGTGCTGCGGCGTCCTTGCGCGGGCAACGGAATCGAGATGTCGGTCACCAGTTCGCCTTCCGCGAGCCTGTGCAGGGCGCGATGCCCTTCCCCCGGCTCGACCATGAAGTCGTTCAGGGCCATGTCCCTGCCGGCGGTGCCCGCTTCCAGGCGAACGGATGCATCGAGCGCCAGAAGGCAGCCCGCAAGATCCGACGGATGCACTGTCACGCAAGGAAGATTGCTCGTCAACGCATGCCGCTCATTGCGGCCGTCTTTCGCAAAGCATTCTTCACCGCCCCTGAGCCAGCAACGGAGGTCCGGATGCCGGTAGTACCAGCAGCGCGATTCCTGCAGCAGGTTGCCGCCGAGCGTGGCGCGATTACGAAGCTGCCGTGTCGCCGACACGGCAGCGGCCTCGCACAGCAGGGGCAATACGCGCCGCAGGTCCTCGTCACGCTCGATTTCGGCCAGCGTCGTGAGTGCGCCGATGGAAACCGTCTCCTTGTCCACACGGATCCCGGAGGGCAGGCCGGCGTGCTTGATGTCGATCAGTGCCCCGGGCGAACGCAGCCCGTCTTGCATCAGGGGAATGAGGTCAGTCCCGCCGGCAAGCGCCAGGCGGTCGCCGCCCAACCGCGCGCTCGCGTCGGCGACGGAGTCGGCCCGTATGTACTCAAAGGGCTTCACGAGTCCCTTCCTTTTCCGCGAGCGCGGCAAGCAACCGGGACCGCGTGATCGGGAGCGTCGCAATCCGTACGCCGATTGCATCGTAGATGGCGTTCGCGATCGCGGGCGCGGCGGGAATCAGCGGCGGTTCGCCGAGCCCTTTCGCGTGCGGTTCCGGCGTGTGCGCGTCCGGCTGGTCGATGCCGGCGTGCTCGATCTCGCGGACGTCGGCGGCGGTCGGCACCTCGTAGTCCTCGAGATTTGCGTTCATCACGAGTCCCAGTCGCTCGTCGACGATGCGTTCTTCCGTCAACGCATAGCCCATGCCCTGGATCGCGCCGCCCATGACCTGACCGCGCGCGAGCAACGGGTTGACGATCCGCCCGCAGTCGGTTGCGACCGTCAGGCGCCTGATGGTCACCTCGCCCGTTGCCGTATCCACATCGACCTCCGCGCGCTGCGCGCCGAAGGTCCGGATGGACACGTCTCCACGCGGCTCGGGGCACTCGCCGATGGCCTCGACGTAGTCCTCGTCAAGGCCGGCGACGAGCTCCTGCAGATCGCCTGGCCGTTCATCGCCGGTTCCCACAGCCTGGCCGAGTTTCGCCTTCAGTGCGGCGGCGGCTGCCGAGATTGCGGGGGCGAGTGTCGCGACGGTGGCGCTGCCCGAACTGGTGGGCGCCTCGAGGCCCGGGTCCGTGTCGCCGATCTGGCAGCGGACCTTCTCGAGCGGGTAGCCCAGTGCGTCCGCGGCCATTTGTGCGAGCACGGTTCGCGTGCCGGTGCCGATGTCCTGCGAGCCCGATACGAGTTCGAGCGTCCCGTGGCGGTACAGGCGCAACCGGACACGCGCCGGCGGGTTGGGCGAGCCCCCAGCCCACACGCAGGCTGCGACGCCCGAGCCGCTGCGTACCCGGGAAGAAGAGGCCGTTGGAGCGGCTGCCTGGACCTTCTTCGCCGTTGGAGCGGCTGCAAGCCGCGACTTGTAGGCCTCATCAGCCGGCGACGATCCATTCGCGGGCATCGCCCGCTCCAACGGCGCGGGCGCTACCCGCCCCGATGCCGCGCCTTCCGACGGCGGTGCCTCGACCGCCGCGAGACAGGCGTCGAGCGCCCCGGGCGCCGAGTACGGCTTGTCCTTCGCCTGGTCGGTTCGCGCGTAGTTCTTGCGGCGCAATTCGCACGCATCCATCCCGAGGCGTCGGGCGAGTTCGTCCATCGCCTGCTCGAGGCCGAATGCGCCCTCGGCATAACCGGGTGCGCGAAACGCGACCGCGGGCCCGGTATGGGTGTAGTAATTGTGCTGGACCGTGCGCACGTTGTCGCAGCGGTACAACTTCTGGTAGATGCCGCCCACGTCGCTCGATTCGCCGCTCGTCGAATAGGCGCCGATCCCACAGTCGATGTCCACGTCCAGCGCACACAAGCGCCCGTCGGAAGTGGCGCCAACGCGCACGCGCTGCGTGGTCGGGTTCCGGTTACCGACCGCCAGATTTTCGCCGCGCCGGTCGAGGAGCAGTTGCACCGGCCGGCCCGTCCGCTTCGCGAGGAGCGCCGCGATCAGGGTCTGCTTCCAGTCGACCTGCTTCGCGCCGAAGCCGCCACCCATGTAGTCGCAGATGACCCGCACCCGCTGCTCTTCGATCCCGAGCTTTTTTGCCACACCCTCACGAACCGAAAAAATGCCCTGCGTCGATACCCAGAGAAGGAGCTCGCCGTCGTGCCACTGCGCCGTGCAACCGTGGGGCTCGAGCGCATTGTGGACGACGCACTGGGTACTGTAGGTTCGCTCGACGATGACGTCGGCCCCGGCAAAGCCGGCCTCGATGTCCCCGCGCGTGTAGCAATCCGGTTCGCCGGCGAGGTTGCCCGCGGCGTCGTCATGAACGGCCGGCGCGCCCGGGGACTTCGCCGTTTCGAGATCGACGACGAATGGCAGGCGTTCGTAGTCGACGACGATCGCCGACAGTGCATCTTCGAGTTGCTGGCGCGAACCGGCAGCGACCGCTGCCACTTCCTCGCCGGCAAAGCGGCTGACGTCACTGAAGATGGGCGCCTTTTCTTCATACCAGCAATGCCCTTCCGTGCTGTCGCGGCTCAGGATCGCGTAGACGCCATGCATCGCGGCCGCCGCGGTGCTGTCGACCTTTTGAATGCGCGCGTGCGGATGCGGGCAGCGCAGTACCCCGGCATACAGGAGGCCCGGCAATTTCCGGTCGCCGGCATACTCGGCACGCCCGGTGACCTTTGCCTCGCCATCGACGCGCGGCGTGGCGCGTCCGAGCTGTGCATGCCGGTTCATGCGGCATCTCCGCCGTTTTTCGGCGCGCCGTCGAGCACGGCCCTCGCGACCTGGTGGATATGGCGATAGGCGCCGCAGCGGCAAAGATTGCCGGACAGTTCGCGGCGCAGTGCATCGTCGTCGGGGTTGATGCCGAGCGCTTGCAGCCCCTTGATACTCATGATCTGGCCGGGCGTGCAAAAGCCGCATTGCATTGCATCATTTTCAATGAAGGCGCGCTGCACCGGATCGAGACGGCCGTCGCGGTCGAGACCTTCTATGGTCGTGATGCGCTGGCCCTCGCATTCGACGGCGAGCACCAGGCAGGCGTATACCGCCCGGTCATCGAGAAGCACCGTGCAGCTGCCGCAATTGCCGTGACCGCAGGACTTCTTGCTGCCGGTGAGCCCCAGTTCGTCCCGCAGGACATCCACGAGGACGTCGCGGGTGTCGACTTCGAGCGAACGGTCGTCGCCGTTGACGGAGAGGGAGATGTTCAACGCCGCTGCCTCGATGCGAAAAGCCGATAAGAGCTGGAATGCAAGAAACATGCCGCGGGTAGAACGCTCGCCGTCCTGGCCTATAATCGCGCCGGCCATGCTCTCACTCACCGACATATCACTGCGCCGCGGCCGCAAGGTTCTCCTCGAGAACGTCACGCTGCAGGTCCACGCCGGCCAGCGCATGGGTCTCATCGGCGCGAATGGCAGCGGCAAGTCCTCGCTGTTCGCGATGCTCCTCGGCGAGCTCGAGCCCGACCACGGTGAACTCGACCTCAACCCGATGTACGAAATCGCCCATGTTGCGCAGGAAAGCCCGCAGGGCAGCGGCTCCGCCGTCGACTATGTCATGGACGGCGACCGCGAACTGCGCGAGGTGCAGGCTGCCATCCGGGCGGGCGAAGCCTGCGCGGACAAGCCGGACCTGCATCTCCTGTACGAGCGCATGGAAGCGATCGACGGATTTACTGCGGAATCGCGCGCGTCCCGGCTCCTGCATGGCCTGGGCTTCGGCGCGGACGAGTACGGCAAAGCCGTCAACCAGTTCTCCGGCGGCTGGCGCATGCGGCTCAATCTCGCACGCGCGCTCATGTGCCGTTCCGACATCCTGTTGCTCGACGAGCCCACGAATCATCTCGACCTGCCGGCGATCCTCTGGCTCGAACGCTGGCTGAAGCGCTTTGCGGGCATCCTGCTCGTCATTTCGCACGACCGTGACTTCCTCGACGAGGTCTGTACCCGAATCGCCCACATCGAGAACGGGACGATTCGGCTGTTCACTGGCAACTACAGCCAGTTCGAGCTGATGCGTGCCGAGCAGCTCGCTCAGCAACAGGCCATGTACGTGCGGCAACAAAAGCAGATCAAACACATAAAAAGCTACGTCGACCGCTTTCGCTACAAGGCATCCAAGGCGCGCCAGGCGCAAAGCCGCATCAAGATGCTGGAACGCATGGAGAAGATCGCGCCGGCGCACGTCGATTCTCCGTTCCACTTCCATTTCATAGAGCCCGACAAGCAGCCGCAGCACCTGCTGGGCCTGATCGATGCGAGGCTGGGTTACGGGGAAGCGGTCGTTCTCGATCAGGTCAACCTGCAGCTCCGCGCGGGCGACCGCTACGGCCTGCTCGGCGTCAATGGTGCCGGCAAGTCGACGCTCGTCAAGGCGCTTGCCACGGGCAGTACGCTTATCGCCGGCGAGCGCAACCTGAGCAGGGACACGAGGATCGGTTACTTCGCGCAGCACCAGCTCGACCTGTTGCGTCCGGCGGAAAGTCCCATCGACCACCTCCGCGAGGTCGCGCCGGGCGATCGCGAACAGGAGCATCGCAACTATCTCGGCCGTTTCGGCTTCGGCGGCGAGCGGATCTTCGAGCCCGTCGCGCCCTTTTCCGGCGGTGAGAAGGCCCGCCTCGTGCTGGCGCTGATGATCCGCCAGGGTCCGAACCTGTTGTTGCTCGATGAGCCGACGAATCACCTCGACCTGGACATGCGCCAGGCTTTGAGCGTCGCGCTGATCGAGTACACGGGCGCGCTGGTCGTCATATCACACGATCGGCACCTGCTGCGCAGTGTCTGCGACGAACTCCTCATCGTTCACGACGGCATCGTCGATCCGTTCGACCGCAGCCTCGACGACTATGCTGCCTGGCTCCGGGAACAGGAAGAGAACGCGGCGCTGCCGCAGGAAGCCGCGGCAAAAAGCGTCAACCGGAAGCAGCAACGGCAGGAACAGGCCAGGGCGCGGCAGCGGCTGAAGCCGCTGCAGGACAAGGTGCGGAAGGTCGAAACGCAACTGGCCTCGCACCGCGCAAAGCTCGCCGAACTCGACCTGCTGCTTGCGGATGAGACGATCTATCGCGACCCGGGCAGGAAAGACGAACTGACCGGGCTCGTCCAGGCACACGCGGCGGCAAAAGCCGCCGCCGATGCGCTGGAATGGGAATGGCTCGACGCGAGCGAAAAGCTGGAACGGGCGACATGAAGATCTGGGTCGACGCCGATGCCTGTCCCGTGATTGCACGGGAGATTCTCATCCGGGCCGCCGACCGAACCGGTGTGCAGCTTACCTTCGTCGCCAACCAGCCCCTGGGCGTGCCGAGCGCCGCGAACATCCGCTCGATCGTGGTGGCCAAAGGCTTCGATATCGCAGACGACGAGATTGCGAGGCGCGTGCAGCCCGGGGACCTCGTCATAACGAGCGATATTCCCCTTGCCGCCGAAGTCATCGGCAAGGACGGTCACGCCTTGAGCCCGCGCGGCGAAGCGTTTACGCGGGAGAACATCGGCGCGAAGCTCAACATGCGCGATTTCATGGACAGCATGCGCTCGAGCGGCGTGGAGATGCGCGGCGGCCCGGCGGCGTACGGGCAGCGCGACAAGCAGGCGTTCGCGAACAGCCTCGACCGCTTCCTGACCCGATACGCAAATTCGTAGGAGCGGTAGCGCGCCTACCGTCCAACGTGCACGGCGAGCCACTCCAGCGCAACCTGGAGGAACGGTCCGGCATCGGGCTTGCCGCCCTCGTCGCGAAACGCGGCCTCGGCGCTCTCGAAGCGTGTGAAGTGATGGTCCATGCGCGGGATCTCTTCGAAACGCGCGAGGCCGGGCGTCCGCCGGTTGACGATCCTGACGACGGTATCGTGCCCGGCCCGGTTCTCGAACCAGTCGTATTCGCCCATCACCACCAGCACCGGAACGTCGATGCGCCCCCACGCCGCCGTGAAGTCGGCCTGTTGCGCCTGCTGGTGGAACGCGAAGGGGCGCCCGTAATGATCCTTGGGCGAGGTGCCGATGATGCCCGACCAGACCGCCGCCATGGCGGGCTCTGCCGCGATGATGTCCGGCGGGTCCCGGCCCTCGAGCAGGTAGCGGGTGTGAAACGCGATGCGTTCACGCATTCGGGATGCAATTTCGGCGGCATCCGTCCCGCCGAGCTCCATCGCATTGCGATCGAACGCGAGCATGCGCTCGAACCAGGTCCTCGAACCGCCGCCCCAGCCGAGCACGCCGACCACCCCCTGCTTGCCTGCCGCAACCTGCCCGGCCATGCGCGAGCCCATGCTCGCGCCGAACACCACGATCCTGTCGGCGTCGACGTCGTCCCGGGCAGCCAGCGCCGCCAGTGCGGCGCGATGGTCCGCGAGCTCCGTCACGTAGTCGAGCGCCGAGCAGGGCCCGCCTTCCGAATCCCCGACGCCGCGCTTGTCGGTCCGCATGACGGCCCAGCCGGAGTCGCGCACCATGCCGCGCAGCATCTCTGACCAGCCATCGGCCGCATCCGCTGCGAGTTCGACGCTGTCGCAGGACAGCCACTGCACGAACAGGATGACCGGCGGCTTTTTCTCGCCCTCCGGCCGGGTCAGGATGCTCCGCAGGCGAATGCCATCGCCGACGTCCAGCGCGCCGTACGTGGTTTCGATGCCGGGATGCGATTCGTCCGCGCCGCCGGCGCGCCGCGGCAGGTCGGCTGCGGCGGACATGGCCGAGGTAAAAATCAGAAGAGTGAAAAAGCCGATCGGCAGACGCATGGCAGGCTCCGGGTATAAACAGGGCAGGAGAGGCTAGTCCTGCAGGCGCTTCCGGTCTTGCCGGAACCTGAACGAATGTTTGCCGATTCCTTACAGGAGCGCGCGTTGGAGCGGGCGCAAGCCCGCGAATAAGACGAGGTTCGAATTGGGGCGAATTGAACGGACTTCGATTCTGCGGCGAATTGAACGCGGCACGGTTCCGCGGCGAACCGGTCGCGGCAGACAGCCGCTCCAACGCGTGCGTCGTTCAGCGTGCCAGCGACGCGCCGTTGCCGTTGCGACGGCGATACGCCGTCGGCGTCATCCCGACTCGCGCCTTGAAGGCGCGGTTGAACGCGCCTATCGACCCGTAGCCGACCTTCATAGCGATGGACAGCACGGGCTGGCGCGCCTGCCCGGGCCGCGCCAGTTCCGCGCAGGCCTCGCGGATGCGCCAGGTGTGCAGGAAATCCCTGAAGTTACGGTGGCCCATCCCTGCGTTGATCACCCGCCGCAGCACGTGCTCGCCGGTGTGAAGACGACGGGCCAGCGCCCCGATCGTCAGGTCTTCCTGCAGGTAGATACGGTCATTGAGCAGCGCGCGTTCGAGCTCTGCCAGCACCGCTCTTTCCACCCGGTTGAGCGCGACGGCCCGGGTCGGGCGCGACGGTTCGAGCCAGCTTGCGCTCCGCAGCTGAAGCAGGCACGCGGCCGAGGCCAGGAACACGGCGGCGACGAGCGCCGCGTTGGCCCGTGCCACCAGCACCGGCGTGCCGACGCCGTTCAGCAGGTTCCCGGTCTGCACGCCCAGGGCGAGCGCGAGGTAAGCGCCGGTCGCAATGATGAACCCAAGGCGCAGCCGGCGCCGGCGCTCGACGAGGTCGACGGACAGGTCGCGCCAGGCTTCCCAGAGGCCGAGCACGACGAATCCCAGCAGTGCCACGTCGAAGCCGAACCCGGCGGCCGTCTCCCATGCCGTCGCCGTACCGGCACGGAAATGCCCGAGAAACACGGTCTGCTGCCAGGCGCCGGTCACGGCAACGGCGCCGGCGACCGCCAGGTGGCGGGGCATGAGGCGCGCGTCGTCGTTGAACAGTGTCTTCGCAAAGAGCCAGAACCAGACCGCTTTGGTCACGCACAATGCCGTGAGCGGATACGACCAGGCGCCGGCCGCCGAACCGGGCACGGAAGTGACGAAGAACGCCGCCACGGCCAGGGCGAAGAGTGCACCGGGGAGCGCGGCGCGGTGCCGCCTCGCTTTTGCGAGCAGCAGGCCCGCCAGCAGCACGGCTGCCATGACGTTTATCGTTCGAAGGATGACGTCGATGGTCTCGGGCATGCACGCGCTCCGCCGGAAAAGGCATCCTTGTTTGAGCGGCCGGACGCGTCTTAGTTTCTCGCAGTACGCGAAAAGCCGTGGGAACGCGCTGTTGGAGCGGCTGTCAGCCGCGACCGGTTCGCCGCGGAACCGTGCCGCGTTCAATTCGCCGCATTTTCTTATTCGCGGGCTTGCGCCCGCTCCAACCGCGCTCCTGCGTGTGCCGACGCCCTTTTCCGGCGGCAGCTTCTCAGGCGCGTGGCCGCCAACGGTTACACCGGCCGCGTCTACTGAGCGATTTCCAGGGTGATCGGTGCGGGAAGAATGCGCGTGTCCGGCACGCCGGTCACGAACGGATCGTTGGCGTAAGCCGGGACGACGGGCGTCTCGAGCGTGTCGAAGCCGACGGCTTCACAGCCGTCGGCCTCGCGACGGCTGATTGCCTGGATGCCTGTGAACGGCACGCTGCCCTTCGGCACATAATAAAGGGGCACCGTGTCCGCGGGATCGAGCGAGGAAGCGACCCAGCCCTGGAACGCCATGGCCTGGCGAGGGCCGTCGTCGACGAACGCGTACACGGCGCCGGTGCAGTCGGGTCCGTCGAACCAGAGTTCTTCGAACGCCGAGTGCTCGCCGGGCGTGTCCTTGCCGAGGAAGTAACTCGAGCGGTCCGCGGGTGTGATCGAGAAGACATACCCGGTGTCGCTCAACACGTACCACCAGTTGGTATTGAAGATAAGCGGGGCGTTGCTTGCCGACGGGTTGCTTTGCACGGCGGAGAGGAAGTAGCCCACGCTTTCGCCGCCGGCGTGCACGAATGCACCGAAGCCGGAACCCGGCGGTCCCTGCGCCCCTTCGGGCCCCGGATCGCCCTGGGGTCCCGGCGGTCCCACCGGCCCGTCGGGCCCTGTAGCGCCCTCCGGCCCCGGTGGCCCCGCCAGTCCTTGTGGCCCGACGTCGCCCTCTGCGCCATCCGGACCCTGGATACCCTGGATGCCCTGAATGCCTTGCGGTCCTGCCGGCCCCTGAAGTCCCTGCGCGCCGTCCGGCCCCTGCTCGCCGGCGGCCGCAAACAGCGACCAGAAGGCCGCGTCGTCCGGCGCCTCGGCGCCGGTGGTGTCCTGGGCGGCGATGTATGTCGATCCCTCGTAGGACACGAGGTCGAGCCGCTGGTAAGCGACACCGTCCTGCCAGCCACCCTGCCACTCGACACCCACCTGGTCCGCGAGTGCGGCGATGTCCGCCGCATTCAGACCGGCCGCGGCGACAGCCTCGTTCACCGCAGTTTCGATGGCCGTGAAATTCTCGTTCACCTCCGCGGCCCTCGCCGGCTGGCCCGCCTCGAAGGAATGGGGAATCTCGACCTGAGCGCTGGCGGCGTGGGTGACGCCAAACGCGATGACTGCTACTACCGAGCGGGTCCGGTTCACTGCCAGTTCTCCTGATCCCAGTTGCCTTCGTCCCAATCGAGCTCGGTATCAGAGACCGGCGGCGGGTTGCCGCCATTCCCCGGTCCCTCGGGCGCCGAGCCGCCGCCGCCACCGCCGCACGCCGCGAGCAGCAGGCAGGCCAGCAGCAGCGATGTCATGTTCAGGCGGAATGCCGGGCGGCATGCAGACATCGAGAATCTCGATCCGTGAGATAACAGCCTGATTGTAGAGTGGCCCGGAAAGGCGACTGTTAAGGGCGTCACAAAAGCGCGTGAAGAACGCACAAAGCGCGGCATGCGCCGTGGCGCCAGCTCTCCCCGCCGGCCGGGCGGACCTCGAGCCACGCCGGCGGCGGCCATGGCAAGACAGGACCGCGAGCACCAATAAAAAAACATCCGCGGACGCGTGAGTATCCGCGGATGTTTCGTGGAGGTGAGAAAACTATCAGTGCTTGTGTCGGCGCTGCATGTAATTGTCGAAAATGTAGTTGGCTATTTGCGTGCAGGCGCCCTCGCTCGCCGAAATCTCGAAGCGGTAATGTATGCCGCCCCACACGCGGCTGCTTCCTGTGTCACGGCCCATCGCCCAGAAACTGTCGTAGGTTTCCGTATGCACCACCACGGGCGGCGAGTCGCCGGTGAACCAGGTCGCGGTAAAGGACTTGCTGTCCGTGCCGAACACGTTCCCCAGCGTTTGCGCAGCGGCGGAGCCGAGGCAGGACGCGTTGCTCGCATGCGAGGGGTAGGGCGGCGTGCCGAGCAATGGCACCCAGCCGGCGTCCGCAACGGTGGCATCGTTGTTGTCGGTATCGGCCGCCGCGATTGCCGTTATCGGCCGCCACAGCCGGTAGATGAACTTGCTCGTTTGCGTGGTTTGCACGCCGTCATACATCGCGGCGGTCATCAGCGCGAACATCCGCGCCGTATCGACCAGGCTCATGTCTTCCGCCAGCGACACGTCCCGTGCGACGTTGTGCCATATGCGGAAGAACGAGGTCACGTTGGCGTACGCGCCCGGCGCGCCCGCGAAGGCTTGCGCAAGAATCGTCTGCCGCTCGGTACGGGTCACGCTGGTGGCGCTGCCGTTGTCCTTCACGTCGTTGAAATCGGCGGCGTATTCGGCGCTTTCGAGCTGCGGAAACGGCACCGGCAGGAACTGCGTCGGTGACAGCAAACCGAATGGCTCTACATCCCCTATTCTGGAGAACTGCGCCGGACCCGAGGCCGTCTGCTGCCAGATACCCGGCAGGGTCGAAGGCAGGAAAGCCGGCGGTTGTGGATTGGCATCGGCGAAGCCGTCGTTCTCCCGCCAGGCGAGTATTTTCTTGGCAACCCGTATGCCGACCTGCCGGCCCGGCCAGCGCTGGCCCTGGGGGATGCCCTCGAGGCTCGCTGCGAGCGCCGCATCGAATACCGCCTGGTTCGCCGGAACCAGTGCAAGCAGTACATCGTGTGCAGCCTGTGCGGCGGCAGCTTTGGCGGAGGCCCCGTGCGGAACCGGCGAACTCAACTGCACGAAAAAGGGATCGTACCTGCCCTGGATTGCGACCACTGCATCCGCCATGGCGATGCTCACCATCGCGTAAGAACGGGCCTGCGAAAACGGCGGACCGCCGATGTTCTGCTGCGCAATCTGGTCCCAGTCGATGATGACCTGGGCACTCTTATCCTGGGCGGCGTGAACGGGTACGGACGTGGCCGCCAGAACCACGGCAAGAAATGTTGCCGTAGTCCAGCGAACTCTGTTGCTGGTACACATGGGAGAACCCTCTGAAAAAGTCAGGCGGCCAAGCTCCGCGACAGGAGCATTGCGCTTCCCGTGCGTGGCTGTGCCGCGACTTCGGGGGTTCGATGTTGTTGTTCGCAAACGGGGACGTTTGCTTTGTCGTTGTTGCCCCCGAATCGCGAGCAGTATTACGCCCAAAAAAACCCGCCAGCAAGCGGAATCACGGCCAGCGGCCCGCATGGCCACGTGCAGCCATCCGCAGGTATCGTGCTTTCAGGATTCAGCGCAAGCAACTGTTTTTCTTCAGCCCGCTCGCCGGCCGGTCCTCGAATCCGGCCGACTCCGCCAGGGCGTCGTAGCCATCGTATGCCTGAAGCCGGCGACGTTCTTCGGTCGGCTTACCGGGCCAGTCGACCGCATAGCGCAGGAAGGGGCGCCGCCCGATCATCGTCACAGTGAGCTCGTAGTATCATGACGGGCAGTGCTAAGCCGTTGCAGCCGTTCACTGATCGCAACTCTATTCATGCTCACGATTGAAATGGTGCGCTCATGATCTGTCGCGGCTCATGCCATCGTGGGGCCATAAAAGGCTCATCCGCTATCGGGGCGGGCAGCAAGACCGCGGATTTTCTTGTTTGCCCGACATGCGGGACGTAGGTCACCAATGACTCTGGAGGAACCTGCGTCATGATCAAGCAGCGTGTGGCGCGTCTTGACTTACTGCGCGAGTCTCGCGCCGACCAGCCGGGAACCCATTGTGCACACTAGTTTCGTAAAGACGATGGCGAGCTACAACCGTTGGATGAATGAGAGCTTGTACTCCGTTTGTGCAGAACTTACTGACGACGAGCGCAAGGCGGATTCCGGGGCATTCTTCAGTTCCATTCATGGCACGCTGAATCATCTGCTACTTGCCGACAGGGTTTGGATGGGCCGGTTTAACGGTCAACCGTTCCATGTCAGAGGCCTGGATCAAGAGCTTTACTCGAACTTCTCTGAACTCTGGTCTCAGCGAACGGCTACGGACATCGAGATCGAAGCTTGGGCTTCGGACCTGGAGGATGAAGTACTTGCGGGGAAACTAGAGTACCAGGCGATCGTCAATCCCGAGACTCTCACCTATGACATGTGGGTTTGTGTTGCTCACTTCTTTAATCACCAGACACACCACCGGGGGCAGTTGACAACGCTCCTGTCGCAAGCTGGCAAGGACTATGGAGCAACTGACCTGGTTCGGCTTCCATCTGTCACGCCAGCGAGACGGGAAATCGTCACGCAGTTTGACTGCGGCCTCACTATTGACACAGCATGACAGGATCAACGGATCGCATTGAAGCATTTCACCGCCTGCACGCGTCCGGTTGTTTTGTGATGCCGAACCCGTGGGATGTCGGCAGTGCCCGGGCATTGGAGCAGCTTCGCTTCCCGGCGCTGGCGACCACGAGCGCCGGTTTCGCGTGGACGGTTGGCCGCGCGGACAACCGGATTACGCGCGACCAGGCGCTGGAGCACCTTGGTTTGGTCGCGGCCGCTGTGAACATACCGGTCAATGCCGACTTCGAGGGCGGCTTCGCGGTGGAGCCGAACGACGTCGCCGAAAACGTCAAACTTGCCGCCGCCACCGGCATCGCCGGGCTATCGATCGAGGATTCCACGGGTGATCCAGCGAACCCGCTGCATCCGTTCAGACTTGCGGTCGAGCGAGTGCAAGCCGCACGCCGCGCCATCGATGACAGCGGCACCGGCATCGTTCTCACAGCTCGTTCCGAGGGCTTTGTGTGTGGGCGCCCCGATATCGACGAAACGATCCGAAGGCTGCACGCATACGCAGACGCTGGCGCTGACTGTCTTTATGCTCCGCGGATTGAAAACCTTAAGCACGTTGCCGCGCTTGTCACTGCTGTAGCCCCGAAACCCGTGAATCTCCTGATCAACGCTCCATTCATCACCGTGGCGGAGGCGGCGGCCCTCGGCGTTCGGCGAATCAGCGTCGGCGGCACGCTCGCGCGCGTCGCATGGGCTGGTTTCCTGGAGGCCGCAAAGGAAATTGCTGACGCCGGGACTTTCTCTCGATTCGAACAATTGCCGAACGTCGACGCATTGTTCGACAATGATCAGAGCTCTGGGCAGTAGCAGCCACGTCGCGTTAGCGCCGTACTTTTTTCCGACTTGGTCTAAAACCCCTCCGGGAGGGGTTTCCTCAATGCCGGTCACCGCACCTCGAAGTCGGAAGATTCAGCGAGTGGCTCGTAGCCATCGTCTTTCATGAGGCGGAGGACGTAGCGGCCGGGCGGCAGGGGCAAGCCCCGTTCCGACGTTATGGCATCGAGCTGCATCCGGCCTTCCGGCAGTGCCTGTACATAGGTCCAGTCGAGGCTGTTCTCATACCCTGCGTCAGTGCCTGCCTCGAAGACCGCCACATAGTCGTTGCGATGGCCCGGCCCGTTCTGCCAGCGAAACGCGATGGGCTCGCCGACCTGGAAGCGGCTCGCGTCGACGGTGATCGCCGGGACCGCGCCCGCTTCCTGCACCCAGAATGCCTTTCGCAGCGGATCGGCATCGCCCGCGAGTAGCTGCACCTCGTAATGCCCGGCGGCGACGTCATCCGCCGGGAGAAGCAGGCGCCCATCGCCAGCGACCGCTTTCTCCACGAGCAGGCGCGGTTCGCCGTCGCCGAGCCGACGTACGCGTAGCACGGCACCGCCGGCCTTCCGGTACACGATGCCGATATCCTCGCCTTGCCGGTACACCCGCCGCTCCGGGCTCACGAGCAGCGGCATCGCTGCAGGCTGCACCGAGAAATCCGCGACGACCCCGCGATGGTCGCTCGGCCAGGGCGTCACCGCGATCGATACCTCCGGGCCCTCATGCTCACCGGCCAGCCGGATCGCTGTCGCCTCGGCGAGGCCGGCATACCAGATGAAATCGATACGATCCTGCGCATCGTTTTCGCCCGGCGTGTAGAGCTCGAGGGGCGGGCGGCCGGCCCACCAGGTCAGGCCCGGGTGCGTCGCCGGGTCGGGATACACCGCCCGCCAGGCATCGCGAAATCCGGCGGCGCTCACGGCGCGGCTCACGGGCCAGTCGAGGGCATAGCGCAGAAACGGCCGGCGGCCGACCATCGCTTCCGTCCAATCCAGATGCGACGGCGCATTGAAATCGCCGGTCATGAACAGCGGTACGCCGGCGGCAACGAGGCCGGAGAGCGCATCGAGAGTCGCCTGGATTTCGGGCAGCCGAATCTCGCGTTCGAGCGCTTCCACTTCCTCCGGCGGTGCACCATCGCGCACCCGGTCCGGCCCGTAAGGGTCGGAGGGCAAATGCACGTTCGCGAGCGCGACCATCCGCCCCGGAGCGACTTCGACGTACAGGTACTTGCCGTCCGCGCCTGGCGGCTCGACGAGTGGATACTTCGAAATGACGTAGTTGCGTAGCTCGTAATGCCAGCCTAATTCATCCGCGAGCCGTTGCAGGTTGCCCTCCGCTTCCTGGATCCCGACGATGTCGGGCTCTGCGCGACGGATCGCTTCCACGACCTTGTCGAAACTGATATGCGTCCCGCCCCACTCGATGTTGAAGCTCATGACCCTGAGGTCGATGTGCGGCGGCGCCGCGGGCATCTCCGGCGGCAGCGAAGCAGGTTCCTTGCCGCAGGCGGCGAACAGCAACGCGGCGAGGCAGGACAGGACGGCTCTTTGCATGACCGGAGCATATCGCAGCCCGCCGTTGGAGCGGCTGCCAGCCGCGAATTGAACGCGTCCTATTCAACCGAGTACCGGTCGCGGCTGACAGCCGCTCCCACGTGCGCCGGACGGGCAGAGCACGCACAATAGCGTCCATGATCCACCGCTTCGGACGCTTTGTTATTGACAGCGATGCCCGCGAGTTGCGGGCGGATGAGGCGGTCATCGACATCGAGCCCCGCAGTTTCGACCTCCTGGTCTGCCTGCTGCTGCACCGCGAGCGGGTGGTCGGGAAGGACGAACTGCTCGAGCGCATCTGGCCGCGCCAGGTCGTGACCGAGGCCTCGCTCGCCCGTTGCGTCATGAAGGCAAGGCGGGCGGTAGGCGACGACGCGGCGCGGCAGGCCGTCATTCGCACCGTCCACGGCCACGGCTACCGCTTCATCGCTGCGCTCGAGGATGCCGGCAAGCCGGAAGGCGCGTCCGGCGCCGGCGGGCCGCGGCAGAGCCCGGCGATCACGCAATACGCGCGGAGCGGCGCGGTTTCGATCGCGTACCAGGTGATCGGCTCGGGCCCCCTGGATGTCGTGCTGGTGAACGGCTGGATCTCGAATGTCGAGCTCGCGTGGGAGCATCCGCTGCCGCGCAGCTTCCTCGAACGCCTTGCGTCGTTCTCACGGCTCATCAACTTCGACAAGCGCGGCACCGGGCTTTCCGACCGAGGCGTGCTGCCGACTTTCGAAGAGCGCATGGACGACGTCCGCGCGGTCATGGATGCGGCCGGCTCCGAGCGCGCCGTACTGATGGGTTACTCCGAGGGCGGGCCGATGTGTGCGCTCTTCGCCGCCACCTACCCGGAACGCACGCTGGGGCTCGTGCTGTACGGCACCTACATGAAGCGTGTGCGCTCGATCGACTATCCCTGGGCCCCGACGCGCGAGGAACGGCTCGCCAAGATCGAGGCGGCGGAACGGCACTGGGACCAGGGTCTCGACGTTGCCCACTACGCGCCCAGCATGGTCGGCGATGCGGAGTTCGGAAACTGGCTGATGGCCTACTGGCGCCGCAGTGCGAGCCCGCGGAGCGCCGCCGATATGCTGCGCATGAACACCGACATCGACATGTGCCACGTGCTGCCCTCGATCCGCGTGCCCACGCTGGTACTCCATCGAACGCATGACAAGGACGCGAGCGTGGCCGAAGCGCGTTACATCGCGAAGCACATTCCCGGCGCGCGCTTTGTGGAAATGCCGGGGGCGGATCACCTGCCCTGGACGGGCGACACCGAAGACCTGCTGGGGCCGGTGGAAGATTTCGTCACGGCGCTGGCCGGCGCCGCACCAGCCGGTGACAGCGTCCTCGTCACGCTCCTGGCCGCGGTACCCGCGGGCGAAGCCGCATTCGATGAGGCATTCCTGCGCTTTTTCGAGGAGGCCCTCGTGGCCGGCAAGGGCTCGCGAATCGTGACGGACGAGGGCTCTTTGCTTGCCGCGTTCGACGGCACCGGCCGCGCAATTCGCGCTGCCATCACCGTTCGTGACGGCGCCCGCGAACGAGGGCTCGCGCTGGCACTCGCCGTGCACGTCGGCGAGTGCCAGCGTGCCGGTGCGTCAGTGAGCGATGCCCCGGTGAAGGCGGTCCTCGCTGTGGCCAGAGCGGCGGCTGCGGGCGAGATCGTGGTGACACGCATCGTTCGCGACCTGGTGACCGGCTTCGCGCTGGGCAAGGAAAGGAGCATTGCGCTCGAGGAGCAGCGGCTGTCGATCAGCGCGCTGAGTGCGTAGCATGCGCTGCATTTGCCGCGAACCGCGAAGCCCCGCATGCAGATGAGAATCCTGCTCTTCGTACTGACGACCCTCCTGTTCGCGGCCTGCTCGCCCGATACGGCGACCGAAGCGGACTCCGCTACAGACGACGCGCCGCGTGCCGCCGCAGGCATCGCCGAGGCCTGGATCCCGATGCCGGACGGCGTGCGCCTGGCGGCCGACCTGTACTGGCCAAAAGAGTACGTCGCCGGGCGCAAGTATCCGGTGCTGCTCGAGTACCTGCCGTATCGCAAGGACGAGTCCCGCGCCCGCAACCATTCGCTGTACTCGTATTTCCTCGACCGGGATTACGTCGTCGCGCGCGTCGACATTCGCGGGACGGGCCGGAGCGAGGGCCGGACGATTCCCTACGAGTATTCCGACATCGAACTCGAGGACGGCGAAGTCGTCATCGACTGGCTCTCCAGGCAGGCATGGTCGTCCGGCAAGCTCGGCATGTTCGGTATCTCCTGGGGCGGCTTCAATGCCATCCAGATGGCGCTCCGCAATCCGCCGGCCCTGAAGGCCTTCGTCGCGGTCATGGCGACCGATTACCTGTATGCGGAAGATGTCCACTACATCGACGGCATCATGCACACCGATTCCTGGATGATGAGCCACGACCTCTACAATGCCCTGCCTGCCGCCCCCGGGTTCGTTCTCGACGAGGACTGGGAAACGAATCGTTTCGACGTGCCGCCGAGCGTCTATACCTACATGCGGGAACAGCGCGACGGGCCGTTCTGGGACCGGGCGTCGGCCCGCGGACAGTACGCAAAGATGCGTGTGCCGGGCTATCACATCGGCGGCTGGTACGACGGCTACCGGAACAGCCTGCCGCGCATGCTCGAGCACGTCGAGGCGCCCGTCAAAGCCATGATCGGACCCTGGGACCACTACTTTCCGCACAACGCCTGGCCGGAACCGCAGGTCGAGTGGCGCCGCGAAGCCGTGCGCTGGTTCGATCACTGGCTGCGGGACGAGGACACCGGCATCCTCGAGGAGCCGCGTTTTGCCGTATACGTTCGGGATTACCATCCACCCGACCCGGCAATTGCAGTGGTCCCTGGCCATTGGCGCTGGGAGGACGGCTGGCCGCTCGAGCGCGTCCGCAAGGAGGAATGGTTCGCAGGCAGCGAGCACGGGCTCACAAAAGCGCCCGCGAGCGAGGCCACGCATCGCCTGCCCTACAAGCCATCCGTGGGACTCGAAGGCGGCGGGCCGACGATGTGGTGGGGCAGTGTGGTACCCGACCAGCAGCCGATGGACGACGAGAGTCTCGTCTACGAGAGCGAGCCGCTCGCGGCACCGCTCGAGATTCTCGGACGGCCGCTCGCGAAACTCACGGTTACCGCCAGCGCGCCGCGGGCCAACTGGGTCGTGCGGATCTCCGATGTCGCACCCGACGGCCAGGTGACGCAGGTCGCCGGCGCCGCCGCGAACGGCACGCATCGCAGTTCTGCGCGCGCCCCCGAAGACATCGTCCCGGGCGAAATCTTCACGCTGGACGTCGAATTGCACTTCACGTCCTGGGTGTTCCCGGAGGGTCACCGGGTTCGCGTCGCCGTGAGCAACTCGCAATGGCCGATGCTCTGGCCGACGCCCTACCCGATGGAAACGACGCTCGCGACCGGCGGCGAGGAGGGGAGCCGCGTCGTGCTTCCCGTGGTCCCGCCGGGCGAGGAACGGCGGCCCGATTTCGAGCCACCGCTACCCGGGCCCGTGCTGGCCGGCTACGAGACGCTCGATTCGGGGAACATCACCGGTTACGCCGCGATCACCTCGATCGGGCGCGACCCGGAAACGGGCGAGGCCTCGGGCCTTGCAAGGAACTCCGGCGCCTCACGTTATCCCTGGGGTATCGAGCGCTTCGAGGAAGAAATCGAGCATCGCACGTCCGATACGAATCCGGCCGCCACGTCCGTCACCGGCCGCTACAAGCTGACCGAGGAACTCGAGGGCCGGACGCTCGAGTTCGAGCAGACCGTCGAGTTCCGGAGTGACGAGAAGAACTTTCACCTGCGCTTTCAGCGCTGGGTGCTCGAAAACGGCAAACGTGTTCGTGAAAAGTCCTGGGACGAGACCATCCCGCGCGACTACCAGTAGGAACGGGCGCCGCCCGCATCCTGCGGGAAACCCCTATACCGCGGCTGCGGCCCCCGTGCTCGAATGGGCTTGCGTGTCATCCTGGGGAACGAACAGATGCGGAACTCAACCATTACGCCGGTCGTTGCGGCCGCCGCCGCAATAATGGCCGGCTGCTACAGTGACCCGATGTCCCAACGCGGTTTCAGCCTGCCGGAAGGCGACCCGGTGCAGGGCCGGGAAGCTTTCCTGTATATGCAATGCCACCAGTGTCACACGATCGCAAACGAGACGCTGCCGGTGCTGCCCGTCGGCGACCCCTACGTGGAACTTGGCGGAGAGGTGAGCGCGGTCAAGAGCTACGGGGAACTCGTGACGTCAATCATCAACCCGTCCCATGACCTCGCAGACGGCTATGCCGCGGGAGTTGTCGCCGAAGACGGTGAATCGAAAATGTACAACTACAACGGCTATATGACCGTGCAGGAACTGATCGACATCGTCGCGTTTCTCCAAGCGCGTTACCAGGTGACAGTCCCGCAAACCGCCTATCGGCCGTACCAGTACCGATAAGAGGTCATGCCATCGGCGTATCGGGTCGCCCGGCCTTTCATACCCGATCCGGCAACCGTGGCCGGCGTATCAGTCGTCCTTGTCCCGTCCCATCGGCGCAGCGCCCTGGGCACCCGCCCCGCCAGCGCCCCTCGGGGCTTGGTGGAACTGTGGAGTCCCTCACAGATTGCGGGATCGGAATCCCTAAGACTTGTCGCTCCCCGCCAACATGCGGGCGCGCGTAATGGACGCCAGCGCGCAGTCACGAGGCATGATAAAGGGACGAAAACGATGCCAGCTTTGATGCATTACCCGTTACTCGCCCTGCTCGCGTGGGGCCTGTCCTTGCCCTGCATTGCAGAAGAGATTGCCAGCGAGGACACGCAAAGCCTCGACGGGCAGGTCCAGGAGATCAAGTCCGACGTCCTCGGCATCGCCGCCGAGCTCGACAATCTCGAAGAACGGCTCCTGTACCCGTCGGGCACCCAGCTTGCGCTGTTCGTGGCGTTCGAGGAAGGCCAGGACGTCGAACTCGATGCCATCGCGGTCAGCATCGACGGCCAGCCCGCAACGCATCACATCTACAGTTTCCGGGAGCTCGAAGCGCTGCAAAAGGGCGGCGTGCAACGCATCTATACGGGCAACGTGCCGACCGGTGACCACGAACTCAGCATTTCCATCAGCGGAACCCACGACGACGGCAAGGACTTCAACGTCACGGAAAACGTGCGTTTTGCCAAAGGTGTCGCGCCCAAGGCGCTCGGTATCACGCTCGCGGGCCCGGGTCTCGGCGGCAGCGGAATTCACGTCGGCGACTGGTGACGAATGCACCGGATCCCGTTCCTGGCGACCGGACTCGCGTTCTGCGCACTACAGGCAACGAGTCCCGCACTGAGTGACGAGCTGAAGGACCTGTACTTCGGCGAAGCGCTCTATTACGCGCACCAGGGCGACTGGTTCGAGGCGCTCGAGCGTCTCGATGCCGAGGTCCGGCAACACGAGGGTGTCGACGAACCCGAACGCGATTCGCTCTGGTTTCATATCGACGATGCCGAATTCTCGCTCGGCGACTTCGAACTCCGCTATCGCATGCACCACCGGGCAGGGCGTGCCATCCGCGCCGTGCTGGAAGGCGCCGTCGACGAGCAGGTGCGGAACGACGCCGCGTACCGTCTCGCGAAAATACACTTCGAGAAAGGGCAGCTGGAAGACGCGCTCCGTGCACTGGCGCGCATTTCGGGAACCGTGCCGGAGGGGATCCGCGACGACATCGAATTCCTTCGCGCCAGCGTATACCTTGCGGAAGGCCAGTGGGCCGAGGCACAGGCGTCGTTCCGGCGCCTCGAGAAGTCGCCGGAATTCGCGGCCTTCGCCGCGTACAACCTCGGCATCGCTCATTTGCAGGCGGGTGAGCGCCAGCTCGCCATCGAGCTGCTCGACCGTGCCGGCCAGTTCCCGGCTGAGGACAGCGCGGAACTTGCCATCCGTGACAAGGCAAACCTCGTCCTCGGCACTTTGCTGCTGGAAGCGGGGGAGCATCTCGCTGCGGCGCCTTACCTCAATCGCGTCCGGCTCGACGGACCGTTCTCGAACCAGGCGCTGCTCAGCGCCGGCTGGGCAAACCTGTCGGTCGAAAACTACCAGCGCGCGGTGGTCCCGTGGAGCATGCTCGCGGAGCGTGAACTGACCGATGCGGCGACGCAGGAAGCGAAGCTTGCGCTGCCTTACGCTTACGGCAGGCTCGAGCTGCACGGCCGCGCCGCCGTCTACTATGGCCAGGCATTGGATGCCTTCGGCAGCGAGATCGACAAGCTCGCCGAGTCGATCGACAGTATCCGCGATGGCCGGTTCCTGCTTGCGCTCGCGCGCGAGGAAATGCGCCAGGACAAGGACTGGGTCATCCGCCTGCGGTCCCTGCCGGAAGCGCCCGAAACCTACTACCTGATGGCGCTGCTCGCTACGCACGAGTTCCAGACCGGACTGCAGAACTACCTCGATCTCGCCGACCTCAGGGCCAAGCTCGTCGCCTGGCAACGCACCTTCGATGCCTTCGACGACATGGTGGCGATCCGTCACGATCATTACGAACCCTTGCTGCCGGCCGTGGACACGCAATTCCGGGAGCTGGATTCGCGTCTGCGCCTGCGCATCGAACAGCACCGCATACTGGTCAAACGCCGGGACGACCTCCTCACGACGCCGCGGCCGGAGTTCCTTGCGACCCGCGCGGAACAGGCCATACTCGCGCGGCTCGACGCACTCGAAGAGGACCTTGGCGAGGGCGAACTCACGGGCGCGAGCCGTGCCGTGCAGGAGCGAATCGGGCGGCTGCGCGGGCTCATTGCCTGGACCCTGCACACGGAGTATCACGCGCGGCTGACGGCATTCGACCAGAACCTCCGTGGCCTCGACCAGGCGATGGCGGTCGCAGATTCCCAATACCAGCAATACGTGCGCTCACGTCAGGCGGCAAGTCACAGCTACGAGGGCTACACCGGCCCGGTCAGGCAGCTGCGCACGGCGGTGCAGGATTCACTGGCGCGTATCGACAGCCTGATGAACCGCCAGGGCCACGAACTGGAAGTCGTTGCCATCGACGAACTCGTCGCCCGCCGCGAGCGTCTCGAGACTTACAGGGACAAGGCCCGCTTCGCACTCGCCGACAGCTATGACCGCGCGACGCAAGCGCAGGCGCGGAGCGCGCTGGAATGACGCGCCATGCAATGGGCCTCGCCATGTTCGCGCTGGCCTTTGCCGGCGGCTGCACGACGGTGAGCGAACACGGCACCCTCGCGGAACTGCAACAGGTGGAGCCCGATGTCGGGGAAGTGCATCTCGACGACAGCCTGGAGCGGGCCGCCCAGAGCTATCGCCGGTACCTCGAGGAAACGCCGGAAAGTTCGTTGACGCCGGAGGCGATGCGCCGCCTGGCCGACCTGCAGATAGAGCAGGAGTACGGGGTCCTCGGTAACGGGGATATCGTGGAGATGGCGGCGCCGGATCCGGCAAAGCCTGCTGCGGTGCAGTCTGCTGCGCTGACAGAGGCACCTGCACCTGCCAGAGCGGTCGAGCCCGACGCGCTTTTCGAGCAGCGGGCGACCCGGCACGAAGACCTGCCGGAAAACGGTCCCGAACTCGTGGATGGTCTGCCGGCGGTACCCGGTACGGAAGGACCGTCCGGACCGCGCGAGGCGATCGCCACCTATCAGAAGATCCTCGCCAACTACCCGCACTACGAGCGCAACGACCAGGTGCTCTACCAGATGTCGCGCGCCTACGACGAAATCGGCCAGCCGGACGAGGCGATGGCCGTGATGAACCGGCTCGTCTCCGAGTTTCCCGACTCGAAGCTCGTCGACGAGGTCCACTTTCGGCGCGGTGAATACAACTTCGTCCGCAGGAACTACCAGGGCGCAGAGGAAGCCTACGGCGCGATCATCGACCTCGGTGCCGCCTCTTACTACTATGAACTCGCGCTCTACAAGCTCGGCTGGACCATGTACAAGCAGGAGTTCTACGACGACGCGCTGCACAACTTCGTGGCCATGCTGGACCACCGCGAGTCGATCGGTTACGACTTCGAAGAAGTGCTCGAGGAGTCGGATGAGCATCGCGTGGCCGATACCTTTCGCGTCATCAGCCTGAGTTTTTCCAACCTCGGCGGTCCCGAGGTCGTCGACGAGTACTTCTCGGAACGGGGCCACCGCAGCTACGCCGACAAGATCTACGGCAACCTGGGCGAGTTCTATTTCAGCAAGCTCCGCTACGACGACGCCGCCTCGGTTTACAAGTCTTTCGTCAGGCTCAATCCGCTGCATCGGGTGTCACCGCATTTCAGCATGCGAATCATCGAGATCTATGGCGAAGCCGGCTTCCCGCAACTGGTCGTCGAGGCCAAGCGGGATTTTGCGACCCGCTATTCGCGTGACGCCGAATACTGGCAACACTTCGATTTCGACGCCACCCCGGCGGTCGTGCTGATGTTGAAAGCGAACCTGACGGATCTCGCGAACCACTACCACGCGTTGTACCAGGACGAGGCACTCGCCGACGGCCGGCCGGCGAGCTTTGCCGAAGCGAAGCGCTGGTACCGGCAGTTCCTGGCTTCCTTCCCGGCCGATGCGGAATCGCCGCAGATCAACTACCAGCTCGCCGACCTGTTACTCGAGAACGAAGACTTCGGCGAGGCGGCGCTTGCTTACGAGCAGACCGCCTATGCCTACGCGCCGCACGAGCAGGCGTCTGCAGCCGGTTATGCGGCGGTGTACGCCTACCGCTCGGAACTCGAGATCGCGACCGGCGCCCGCCAGCTCGCGGTGAAGCAGGCAGCGGTCGACAGTTCATTGCGTTTCGCCGACACGTTCAGCGATCATCCGCGGGCCGCTGTCGTACTCGGCACTGCCGCGGACGACCTGTACGATATGCAGCAATTCACCACCGCAATCGATGCCGCGCAGAAGCTGATTGTCCGTTACCCGGACGCCGAGCCGGAACTCCTGCGCGCCGCATGGGCGGTCGTCGCTCATTCGTCGATCGATATTGCGGAATACGCGCAGGCGGAAATGGCCTATGCCAATGTGCTCGCACTGACGCCGGACGACGATGAAAAACGTGCCGATGTCATCGACGGTCTCGCCGCCGCAATCTACAAGCAGGGTGAGCAGGCAATACTGCTCGAGGATTACCGCCAGGCCGCCGGGCATTTCCTGCGCATCAAGGATGCCGCACCGACGTCCGCCATCCGCAGTATCGCGGAGTACGACGCAGCCACGGCGCTGATCCGGCTCGAGGACTGGGACATGGCATCGGACGTGCTCGAGACCTTCCGCGCCGATCACCCGGAGCACGAGCTGAATACCGAGGCGACGAAGCAGCTGGCCGTGGTTTACCACGCAGCAGGCGATCTCGAGCGCTCGGCCGCGGAGCACGAGCGCATAGCCGCGGAGGCGAGCGACCCGGAACTCGCGCGGGACGCGTTGCTTAAGGCCGGTGAACTGTACGACGAAGTCGCCGTCGTACCCGAGGCCGTGCGGGTCTACGAGCAATACGTGCTCCTGTACCCGCGGCCCCTGGACATCGCGATGGAAACCCGCACGCGACTCGCAGAGCTGTTCAAGGCCGGGAGCGAGTATGGCCGTTACTATGCGGTTCTCGACGCCCTCGTCGCAGCCGACCGGGACGCCGGCGCCGATCGCACCGACCGCAGCCGTTTCCTGGCCGCCGGGGCGGCACTGGTGCTGGCGGAACAGGTTTTCGAGCGCTTCGCGGCAGAGAAGCTGCGGCAGCCCTTCGAGGAGAGCCTTGCGGAAAAGCAGCGGCGCATGGATGAGTCGCTCGCGAGCTTCGAAGCGCTGGTCGCGTATGAGGTCGCGGAAGTGACGGCGGCGGCGACGTACTACATCGGCGAAGTCTATCTCGAGTTCAGCACGGCGCTCACGGATTCGGAGCGGCCGTCAGGACTTACGGCGAAAGAACTGACCGACTACGAAATGATGATCGAGGAAGAAGCTTACCCGTTCGAGGAACAGGCCATCGCGATTCACGAGCAGAATTTCGAGCTCCTGGCGAAAGGCGTATACAACCCGTGGATCCAGCAGAGCCTGGACAAGCTGGCCGGCCTGATGCCCGGCCGCTACGCGAAGGCCGAGATCAGCGACGGCTACCTGGGCTCGATCGATACCTATGCCTACCGCATGCCGATAGCGCCGCCGCTGGTCGACGACGCATCGCAAATAGCCGGGAGCGGGACGGGCACCGGGCGAACGGAGACCGGCGAGCCGGCGGACTGGGAGCAGGCCGCGGTCCAGGATATGGAGCCGTAGATGACGACGCCGATCGACACGTTCAGCATGCGGCGGGCCTCGAGCGGGTTGACGCTGCTGGCGGTTGCTTCGTTGATGCTTGCCGCGTGCGCGACCAACCCGGTCCCGCAACGCAGCTCGCACATTGAAATCGAGGAATCGGTCGGCTTTACGATCACCGTCGATGCGCGCGTGAGCAGCAGTGTCCGCAGCGAGTATGAAGCGGCCGTCCTGTCGCTCGAACAGGGGAATTCCGCTGCGGGCATCGCGCGCCTCGAAGCAGTGGTCGCCGAAGCGCCCGAGCTCAGCGCGCCGCTCATCGATCTCGGCATTGCGTACCACCGCTCCGGGGACCTGGCTGCTGCCGAGACCAGCCTGAAGAAAGCGCTGTCGCTCGATCCGGGGCACCCGATCGCCCACAATGAACTCGGAATCATCTATCGCCGGACCGGCCGCTTCGATGCGGCACGCCAGAGCTACGAGGCGGCGCTGTCGATCTATCCGGGCTATCATTTCGCGCGTCGCAACCTGGCCGTGCTCTGCGACCTGTATCTCGCCGACCGCGCCTGCGCGCTGAAAAACTACGAGGCGTACATGACAACGGTGCCGAGCGATGACGAGGCCGCGATGTGGATAGCGGATCTGCAGAACAGGACCGCCGAGTAGGACAAGCTGTCATGAGAAATTCGACGATTGCACTTGCTCTTTCCATTGCGCTGTTCCTGCTGTCGCCAGTCGTTGCGGCACAGGACGACGCGGATGCCGGCGCCGAGCCCGCGGCCGTCGCCGCCGCCGATGAGGCGGCTGCGCCCAATGGCGATGGCATCGCAAGCCCGAAGACGATGTCCGGCATGTCGATTCTGGGTAACGAGGAGGCGCCCAAGGCGCTCGTCATCGTGCCCTGGAAATCCTCCGAACTCGGCGAAGCCATCAGCCTGACCGACACGCTCGACGACCGCGCGAAGCCGGTGGACAAGGACGTGTTTCTGCGGGAACTGCGGTTTTACGAAATCCGCTCCGCCGACTGAGTACGGCGCCCGGCCGCCCGCCGGCGGTACCGCGATGTTCCAGCCCCATTGCGCGGCACACGCGTAAACATATGGCAAACAAGGATTTTCTTTTTCCGTCGAGCGCGCCTGAACGTGCGCTATGTCACATCGCTGTTGGCGGGCGGCGACTATCCTCTGCGCATGCCTGAGGCTCATCTCGCGGCAGTTTGTCAAACGAGGAATTGGTGATGGACTTTGTCTATTCGATTGCAGGCTTCTTCTCATCGGGTGGTTTGTTCATGTATCCGATACTGGCGGTATTCGCCGTCGGTGTCGCGATCGCAGTGGAACGCTACGTGACACTGGTCCAGGTGACCCGGAAGAACCAGGCCGTATGGCAGAAAGTGCAGCCGCTGCTCGCCAACGGCGAGTTCGACGAGGCTCGCCAGCTGACCAGCGAAGACGGATCGACGATTTCGCAGGTGCTCAACATGGGTCTGTCGCTCCAGGGCGCGGTACGCCGTCGTGAGGACATCGAGATCGCGATGGAAGAAAGCATGATGGAAATCGTGCCGCGTCTCGAAAAGCGCACGCCTTACGTCGCGCTCGCATCGAGCATAGCGACACTGCTGGGACTCCTTGGCACGATCATGGGGCTTATCCAGGCGTTCACGGCGGTCGCGAATGCGAACCCCGCCGAGAAGGCCGACCTGTTGTCCGCCAGCATTTCGGTCGCGATGAACACGACGGCGTTCGGGCTCATGGTCGCGATTCCCCTGCTGATCGTTCATGCGGTACTGACGAGCAAGACCGGCGACATCGTGGATAGCCTGGAGATGGCCACGGTCAAGGCCCTGAACGTATTTTCGAAACGAGCCAAGCGCAGCGTTGCAGAGGCCTGAGCGACATGGCGAGGCGGCACCACTACAAGCGCCGTACCAAGGACGCGCATGAGCTCGATGTAACCACCTTCCTGAACCTGATGGTGGTGCTCGTCCCGTTCCTGCTGATCACGGCGGTATTTTCGCGGCTGACCATCGTCGAGCTGGACCTGCCGAGTTCCTCCGGCGGTGCCGCAGCGGACCTGGAGAATTTCCGCGTCGAGGTAATCGTCCGTGACGCCGGCATTGAAATCGGTAACGGCTCGGCCGTCATCGCCTCGCTGCCGAAGCATGGCGAAGCCTATGACCTGGACGGCCTTGCCGAGATCATCATGGAGCTGAAGCGCGAGTACCCTGAACAGGAGTCCGCCTCCGTGTTGATGGAAGCGCACATCCCGTACGACTACCTGATCCGCGTCATGGATATCGTCCGCAGCGTGGAACTGCCGGTGGCGGGAACCGCAAACGAGTACGAGCTGTTTACTTTGTTCAGCGATATCTCCGTCGGTGACGCGCCGCTCGTGGTACGAGATGAGTAACAGACGATGAGAAATACTCGCCGGATAAAACGCATGTCCCGCAACCGGGGCAGGGTCACGTCGATGAACCTCACGTCACTGATGGACGTGTTTACCATTCTCGTGTTCTTCCTGCTCGTCAACACCGGTTCCGTGCAGGTCATGGAATCGCCGAAGAACATGCTGCTGCCGGAATCGCTGGTCGAAACCAAGCCGCGCGAGACGGTCGTGATATTCGTGAGCCCCGAGGAAGTCCTGGTGCAGGGCCGCGCGGTCGCGAACGTAAGCGACATCCTGGACGCCGAAGCAGAGTTCATAGAACCGATCGCGGCGGAGCTGGCCGTGCTGAAGGAGAACGTCGTCGGCATCAACACGATGGTCGTGGCCGAAAGCCAGGAAGTTACCATTCTCGCCGACAAGTCGGTGCCGTTCGTCGTGGTCCGCAAGATCATGTCGACGTGCACCGGGGAAGGATACGAAAACGTCTCGCTCGCCGTGACCCGGAAGGAGTCACGCGTGGCGGCGGCGTACTGACCTCACAGACGGCCGAGCCATGGAAGATACCCAGAAATTGCGGGCGCTCGCGGAGACCGAAGAGCGCGAACTGCGGGACCGCGTCGAACGCGAAGAGCAGGTCCTGCTCGAGTTCGAAAGCGAGTTCGCGGACATCCGCGCCGAGCAGAACGTGCTCGTGGAAAAGCGTGGTGTCTATGATGCGCTGACTCGCGCCTGTGAGGCGCTCGGGCAGCTCGAGGAACTGGGCGCTGCAAGCCTGTTCTGGGAAGGGAGTGACTTTTCGCCGGCGGCGGCCACGCACATCGCGCATGCACGGCGCAATCGCGACGACTACGAAAACCAGGTTCGCTCCGTCCGTGAACGCCGCGACGCGTCGCGCGATAAGATCGACACGCAGAACGACCTGCTCGACCGCTTGCACTACCAGCTGCGCGACGCGGTAGAGGAAGCGGAAAGCCGCCGCGACGAATGGACGGTCGAACGCGAGGCGGCGATGTTGCCGTACCGGGCGCAGGTCATGCCCTGGGCGCGCGGCTTCGAAGAGGACCGGCGCTTTCGCCGGTCGCTGGCAGCGGCGGCCGCGAGCTGCGCATTGCTCGCCTGGATCATCACGGCCATCGACCTGCCCATACTCGAGCGCTCCGCTGCGAACGTAGTCCCGGAGCGGGTCGCGAGCCTCGTACGCAAGGAACTGCCGCCAGCGCCGCCGCCCGAGCCGAAGCCGGAGCCTGTCCTGCCCGAAGAGCCGGAGCCGGTGCTGGCCGAGGAAGAGCCTCGCGTACAGGAACCGGAGGTGGTCGAGCCGCCCGAGTTCATCGAGCTGCCTGCGGTCGCGGACACGGGCACGGCGCCCGAAGCCGAGGACACCCGTGAGCAGGTGCAGTCGAAAGGCCTGCTCGCATTCCGCGACTCCTTCGCGAGTCGTGCAAACCTGAAGACCACGACGCAGCTTGGCTCAGAGGCGCGTATCAGCAATGCCGGCGAGGATGCGGTGGGACGCACCGAGCGGCTCATGGTCACAACCTCGGCCCCCGGCTCCAGCGGCGGTATCAACCTGGCCGACATCAGCCGCGACGTCGGCGGCAACGGCGGGCAGGGCATCGAAGGCGTACAGGTAACGCGCGTCTCGAGCTCGATCGGCGGCGCCGAAGGCCCCGACCGGCCACTCAGTGCCGGTGCATCGGCAGGCCGGACGGACGAGGAAATCCAGATCGTTTTCGACCGTTACAAGGCGGCGTTGTACCGGCTGTATAACCGCGAGCTGCGCAAGGATCCGACATTGCGTGGCCAGATCGTCCTGCGTCTGACCATCGAACCGGACGGCAGCGTGTCGATGTGCCAGCTGCAATCATCGGACATGGGTGCGCCCGTGCTCGCCGATGAAGTCGTCAGCCGGGTGCTGTCATTCGACTTCGGCGCCAAGACGGATATCGTCGCCATGACGATCATCTATCCCATCGATTTCCTGCCGACCGCGTAGCCGGCGCGACAAGTCCACGATCCGTCTCTCACGCGCGGATCTCGCCATCCTCTCGAACGCGGTGAAATCGGACCTGGATCAAGTCGCGGCTTACAGCCGCTCCAACGGCAGGGCCGGGATAGCGAAATTGCCCGGGCCGGTTTGACATAAATCGCAGTTCGGCGCGTCAAAACCGGCCCCTGGCACGGCGGGAATCCGCATCACGCCTCGCTGTCTCCGACCGCCGACGTCACATAACGAAGCTGTGATTCGCTTCAACATTTCCTCGTGAGCGATACGCCATAGTCACGTTTCGAATCGGACCAGGGTACGGCCGGCGAAAGGCGGCTTCGCAAAGTCACTGAGCTGTCGGGCACGACGCCCTGGGCAGCGGGACCGCTCGACGAACCCAGTCGATCGGGACGGCGACAAGCAGAGCCATGCGCACACGGATGTACAGCGACTGATATGGCGTTTCTCGAGGACACAGCGCGCCTGCCGCGCCGCCCGGCTATGTTGCCCGGATGGCGCCGGTTGCTGTCCCTGTTGCTGCTCGGCCTCGCTGCCGCGGGACTGCCGGGCTATGCCGCCGCACAAAGCGTGCCGGCGAGCTGCCCGAGCAGCCTCGCCACGGCCGACATCATCAACCACGATTTTACGGTCAGCTTCTGCGAGCTGTGCGCGACCGGCACCGTGCGCCTCGAGATCGAGAATCCCTATCGCCAGAACGATGACGCGGATTTCGGCAGCATCGTCATCACCGAGGATCTCGGCGCGTCCGGTCTCACCTATGTCCCGAACAGTACGGACTTCACGGCGACGAACCAGGGGGCCCCGGGCAACGTAGAGCCGGCCGTCGGCGGGCCGAACGGATCGGTGCTGTCCTGGACGCTCGGCAACGCCTTCATCCTCGAAGCAGCGCCGAACGGGGGCGGCAATGACCGCACGATCGCGCTCGAATTCGAGGTGCGACGAGCCGCCGCCGTCGGCGACGAAGGCCTCGTCACCGCCAACCGCACGATCGACGCCAGCGTGGAGTTCACGCCGAGTTGCGACCTCAACTATCGCCACACGAGCGAGACCGGCCCGGGTCTGCTGCCGCTGCTCGAACCCGAACCGCAGGTCATCCTGACCGGACGGAACGTAGACGCCGGGCAGGCCGCGGGACAGTACAGCGACACCGTCTACGGCCACGAAGGCGACGACGTCATCTGGCGCGTCCAGGTCAATAACACCGGCGACGCCGACCTGCAGGACTTCATCTTCCGCAAGGAGATGCAGCCCGGCAACTTCGTGATGGATTACGTCTGCGCGTCGGAAGCGAACGCCACGTCGGCGGCGAACGGCGCCGGCGTCGGGAGTTGCGTCGCACTTGGCGGCGTTACGCAGTATGACGTGGATACGCGGGCGCTGTTTGGCGGCGGCGCGAATCCGTATATCGTCGCACCCGCCGGCGGCAACGGCTTTTACTACTTCGTCGGGCGGATCACCGACTCCTGCACGAATCGCAGCACGCAGGTGCAGGACGCGGAATGGGGCTGCCAGTCCGATCCGCCGGCGGGCGGCATCAGCGCGACGTCCGCCGGCGTACCCATACTCATCGATACGGCGAACCTCAACACACTCTCGAACGAGCAGCTCTCGGTCGCCGTCGACTTCATCGGCGCCTTCAACTCCGGGCAGCCGATCGGCAGCCGGGGCCGGGTCCGGATCCGCATCACGAACAATTCCGGCGGCACGATCCGCGGCGACCTGACCGACGGACTGCAGTTACGCAACCTGTTGCCGCTCGAGTACGTCGTCGACCCGACGTTCACGCCGACGGCCAGCATGGCGCCGGCTTACGGCAGCGCCTATCCTGGCATGCTCAACACCGTCGTATGGACCAACCCGGTGCCGGGCACGGTGCCGTACACGGCCGCCACGACCAACGCGGCCGCGCTCGCGAACGTCGAACCCCGTTTCCGCGTAACGAGCAGCAACGCAAACCCCGAATTTGCCGACCACCGCAACCTGCTGCGCCACGGCGACACGCTGACGATCATCTTCGGCGCGGTACTGATCGACGACCAGTACTACGACCGGGAAGCCTATCTCGAAACCCGTGTCGAACAGCCCGGCGGCAACCCGGCGAACACCGACCCGACCGAGAGCTTCCCGCTCCAGAACCAGCTCGAGGTCTGGTACGAGGACTTCTGCCCGACGGGGGGAACCGATCACAACGCCGTCTTCAACCATACGGATACCGCCGAGCCCGAGGACATCGACCCGGACTTCAACGGCGAGGACCTGGTGTTCATCCTGACGAATACCGACGTGCTGCCGCTGACCGTCAACCTCCGGAACAGGGGCGGGCACGACGCGGAAAACTACTTCGCGTACGTCACGTTCGGCAACGCGATGACGGTGCAGTCGGCTGCGAACTCCTGTGTCCTCGAAAGCAACCCCACGCCGAAACCGGTGTGGACAGATCCGGTCGTGCTGCCGGCGACCGCGGCGGTATACCGCTGCAACCCGGGCCGCATCGGCCCGGGGCAAAACCGCGCACTCAATTTCAACGTCGTCAAGAACCCCGCGGCGACGGAGGACGATCTCACCTTCCGCGTCGATGTGATCGGCGAGATCACGCTCGCGAACAGCACGCCGCTCCGGTTCCCGGCGCCCATCGCCCGCGGCGACGGTGTCGTGCCGGAATTCAACAATTACACGGTCGACGCCCTGTGGTGGCGCATCGTGGGCTACAACCTGTTGAAGGCCCAGCGCGGCATCTGCACCGAGAACAACCCGCCGCCGGGAAGCCCCGACAACCAGATCCAGATCGGCGAGGAATGCGAATTCAGCGTCGAATCGGGTGGCTGGTTCGGTTTCCAGACGCTCGGTTACGACTACATAGCCGTGCAGGACATCCGGGTCGTCGACAACATCCCGAACGGCCAGGGCTACATCTCCTCGACCGACCCGTTCGCGCCGGGCTACAGCACCGGCCAGATCCTGAACGCCACGCTGAACCCGCCGCCGGCGCCGCTTGCCGAGGCGCCATTCGACTGGACGCACAATACCGCCGTGCCGGCCGAACGCATCGACCAGAAGGACCACTGGTTCCGCGTCGACGTGACGACGCGCCTCCTGAACGATCCGCAGGACACGGTCGCGCCGCCGAACCAGCACGCCGCGAACAGCCGCAACGTGCTCACGTCGACGTTCCAGGCCGTGTTCGAGAGCCGCCTCACGGGCGAGGAAGCGACCTACACCCTCGGCGCCAATACCTACGGCTATCCGCCGGAGTTCCGCCGCCGCGTCGACCTGACGGTGACCGAACCGCGTCTCATCGTCCAGCAGGAAGTCTGCAACGAGACGATTTACGGCATCGGCCCGGCCTGCAGCAATTTCGTGCCGCTCGCCGACGACGGCGACGCCTACGATACCTATATCTACCGCGTCTCGGTGACGAACGAGGCGGCGGCGAGCAGTGTGACCCGCGCGCCGGCCTACGACGTTACCGTCACGACCGACATGGATCCCACCGACCTCGTGTACGTCGTCCCGCTCGAGGGCGACGGTCTCGACAATGACGGCAACGCGGAGATCGACGAGGTGGCTGGCGAGGGCCAGATCGTGCCGGACAACGTGATCCTCTCCGGCAGCCCGGCGCAGCTCATCACCGCATATACCCATAGCGACCCGCTGTTGCGCATCGATGCGGGCGACAACGTCAGCTTCTATTACCGCGTCGACCCGTACGACGACGTCGCACCGCTGCAGGCACTGACCAACTCCGCGGTCGCAGCTTACGACAGTCTCGAGGGTCCGAGCGGCGCGCAGTCCGACCCGCTTGGCGCAAACGGCGAGATCGGCGGCGCGCGCCAGTACGTGTCCGCGCCCGGCGAGGCGACGATCCGGATCATCCCGGTCGAGGTCGAGCCGAAGCAGATCCTGACGCTCTCGAACACGCCGGTCGCTATACCGCCGGCGCAGCAACCGGTTTCGATCGGCGAGGAACTGGAGTTCGAGCTCCGCACGCTGATCCCGGTCGCACAACTGCGCAATTTCGTGATCCGCGACGAGCTGCCGGCAGGCATGCGTTGCAGCGAGGCTCCGGTCGTCGATCTCGATGCGCCGCCGTATGACGCCGCGGGCTTCGTACCCGGCGGCAGTTTCACGCCCACCTGCACGGAAACCGACGTTGTCTGGAATTTCGGTAACCAGACCGTAACGCAGTCGCTACCGGGGACGCAGCGCTTCGACTTCGGTATCCAGTTCATCGCCCGGATCGACAACGTCGAGGCGAACGTCGACGGCTACGTCATCCGTAACGGCGGCACCTACACGACGACACAGGTCACGTACATCGACGAGGCCGGGAATCCCGTCGTCATCAACTTCGATGCGGCCGAGGTCGTCGTCGCCGAGCCCCTGCTCGAACTGACGAAGGAATTCTCGGTCGAGGAAACCGATGCGGGCGACCGCCTCACCGTGACGGTGACGGCAACCAACAACGGCACCGCGACCGCCTACAATCCGCGCTTCCTCGACGCGCTCGACGGCGTCAACCTGAGCTACGCCGGGGAGGTCGCCGGCACGAATCCGCCGCAGGTCGACACCAGCACCTACGGCCCGAACAGCCCGCTGTTCTACTGGGATCCCGGCTACGCGGTACCGGTCGGCGGGCAGGTCAGCTTCACGTTCGTAGTCCAGGCCGGCGATCTCGTGCAGCCCCTGCAGGTGCTGGAGAACACGATCCAGGCCGACTGGACCTCGCTGCCGGACGAAACCACGGCCCTGAACAGCGGCGGAGCGATCGGCACGAGCGGCGAGGTCGACGGCATGCGCATCGGTGCGCTGCCGAACGCGGCCGACGCCGTCAATGACTACGAAGCGGAGGCGAGCGACTCCGTCTATGTTTCACCGCTCGCGATCACGAAGACCGACCTGGACACCGCGCTCCCGCCCGCGATCGGCGCGCACAAGTCCTTCGAGCTGCGGCTCGACCTGCCGGAGGGCAGAAGCAACGGCGTCCGGCTGGACGACAATCTTGCCTTCGGCAATGCGAGCTACGTCTTTGCCGACAACGCGGACTTCGACGTCAGCTATGAATTCGTCGACATCGCAGCCATCAACGGCCAGGCGCCCGATGCCGCGGCGTTCAACGCGGTTCCGGCTGACGGCACCGCGAACAACATCGCCTGGGATATCGGCACGGTCACGACCGCGGTCGAGGACGATACCGCGGTCGGGGCCGTCAGCCCGTATATCCGCATCACCTACCGCGCCCGGGTCAACAACGACCTCGACACGAACGTCGGCAACATGCTGCAGAACTCGGCGTCGCTGTATTTCACGAACGGCGACACCGGCGCCGCGGAGACGGTCAACGCCACGACGGCTTCGATCCAGGTGATCGAGCCGGCGCTGACGGCGACAAAGACGATCAGCAACGTGACGCCGGGCAAGGCGGCCGCTGATCCGATCGCGCTCGGGGACCTCGTCCAGTACGTGCTCAGCATCCCGAACCTCGGTAATGCGGTCGCGTATGACGTCAACATCACCGACACGCTGCCGCCCGAACTGACGCTCGAGACGAGCTACACGCCGTTCGCACAGATCGACGGCATCGACGTCGCCGGCTTCAATGGCATGCCGGCCGGCGTGCCTGACGGGCCGCTCTCCTGGGGTGCCGGCAACGGCGACGGCAGCCTCGACGTGCCGCCCGGCGCGACGCTCGAAGTGACCTACCAGGTCCGCCTCGAGTCGCCAGCCGATGAAAACATCGCGTTGACGAACATCGTCTGGGTCGACTGGACCTCGCTCGCGGACGCCAGCACCTACGAGCGCACGGGCGAGGGCTGCCCGAGCATCACGCCGCCGGATGACTACTGTTACGGCCCGGCCTCGGCCAACGGAACGCCGTATCCGGTCGGGCCGCCGCAGGGGCTCAGCAAGGCGAACACGCAGCCCGTCGCGGCGATCGGCGAGACCTTCACGTACCGGGTCACCGTCCCCGCCATGCCGCACCCGCTGCCGCTCTACGACGTCCGGATCCTGGACGACCTCGGGGCATCGGCCGCGGACCTGAGCTACGTGGCGGTCACGGCGGTTTCCGGCCCGGGCAGCTGGGTGCCGGTAAACACCGGCGATGCGACGAACCTCGTTATAGAGGACACGGCGAACGGCATCGACATACCGATCGGCCAGCAGGTCGTGATCGACATCAGCGTGCGCCTGGACGACACGGCGGGAAATGTCAGTGGACTCAGTTTCACGAACACCGCCTCGTACACCTACAACCGGCTGAACAATTCACCGGCGACACTCCTGCCCGGCGACCCGGGCACGACCGCGCCGATGACCATCGTCGGGCCGGACGAGTTGACGCTCGAAAAGTCCGGCCCGCCGCAGGTGCAGCTCGGCATGCCGGCCGAATACACGCTTAACGTACACAACACCGGGGATTCACCGGCCTATAACCTGACGATCTACGACGTGCTGCCGAACCAGGCCGATGGCGGCATGTGCGACACGCCGCCGGCGCAGGTCACCGCGCAGATCTTTGCGGCGGACGGTACGACAGCAATCTCACCGGTGCTCGCGCAGGGCAGCGACTACGAGACGTCATTTGCGGGCGACCCGGAGTGCAGGCTGACGATCACGACGCTGACGGCCGCGGCGGCGATCGGCGCCGACCAGCGCCTGCTCGTCACCTACCAGGCTTACGTGGACACCGGCAGTCAGCAGGCGGCAAACCTGACGAACGTCGCGGGCGCGACCGAGTGGTTCAGCATCGACGTGTCGGACCCGGCAGAGCTCAACTACGCACGGACCTACGCGCGCGTCCTCACCGACGGCACCATCAACACGCTCGATCACGAGGACGCGCATACAGCGGTCGTGTTCACGCCGCTCCTCGTGTTCGAGAAGACGGTCGTCAACCTGAGCAGCGGCGAGGATCCTGCGACGGTTGCCACGCCCGGCGAGCGCCTGCGGTATACATTGCGGCTCGAGAACGCTTCGGATACGCCGCTCGACGGCTTCTCGATCCGGGACGAACTCGATACGCTCAATGCGATCCCGTCGTTCCTGCCCGGTTCGCTGGTGCTCCTGACCTACCCCGACGGCGCCGACATTACGAACACCGACCCCGCCGGGGGCGCGTCCGGGTCCGGGCTCCTCGATATCCGCAACCTGAGTCTCGGCGGGCTGGGCGAGAGCATCCTGATCGAATTCCAGGTCGACCTGGCCCCGGCCATCGCGAACGACAGCTACGTGATGAACCAGTCGCAGGTGCAGTTCTCGACCTACACGGTGGCCGTCAGCGACGACCCGAACCTGAACGGCGCGGCGGACCCGAACGTCGTCGACGACGAGGACCCGACCCGGGTCCGGATACAGTCGGCGCCGGCATTCACGATCGACAAGATTTCGACCTATCTCGGCGGCAACCCGTCGGTGCTGCTCGCCGGGCAGACGATGCGCTACACGATCACGGTGCAAAACACCGGGACCGACAATGCCAGCGATGTCGAGATCTTCGACCAGCTGCCGGCGAACACGACCTACGTGCCCGGCAGCACCCTGCTGAACGGCATTGCGCTGCCGGATTCTGCAACGGGTGGGACCCCGCTCGGCGACGGGATCCCGGTCAACGCGCCAGAGGACACCACGCCCGGCGTCATGAATGCCGCGGTGCCGGACAATACCGCGACCATCACCTTCGATGTCGTCGTCTACCCGGACGTCCCGGACGGGACGGTCATCGAGAACCAGGCGTTCCTGAACGCGATCGGCTACGGCATCGCGGACCAGCCCTCCGACGATCCGCGCACGCCGGTCGAGAACGACCCGACCCGCGACATCGTCGGCAACTATCCGCTGTTGTTCGCAACCAAGTCGGCGGCCCTCGAAGTGGATGGCGGCTCGCCGGGCATCGTCGACCCGGGCGACGTGCTGCGCTACACGATCACGGTGTACAACAACGGCGCCGTGCCGGCGACCGACACCGAGCTGTCCGACCGCGTGCCGGTGAATACGACCTACGTCCCGGATTCGACGACCATGAACGGCCTCGCCGTGGGGCAGCCGGACGGCGGCCTGTTCCCGCTCGAGGCGCAGATTCCGATCAGTTCCGCCGACCTGACGCCGCCGATCCCGGCCGGCAACGACGGCGTGCTGTCACCGGGCGAAGCCGCGACGATCCAGTTCGACATGCGGGTGGACGACAACGTCCCGACGGGAACGCTGATCACGAACCAGGCCACGGTCTACAGCCTGGAGCGTCCGAACCTCCTGAGCGATGGCGACGGCAACCCCGCCACCGGGCCGGAGCCCACTGTCGTCGTCGTGGGCGATGCGCAGCAGTTGCAGATCACGAAGGAAGTCGCCGTCGTCGACGGCGGCCCGGCCATTGCCGGCGCCACGCTCGAGTACACGGTCGCGGTACAGAACATCGGCGCGGTGCCGGCGCTCTATGTCGCGCTGAGCGACAACCTGGACGACCCGAATCCCGGCTACCTCGCTTACGTAGACGGCTCCGCAACACTGAACGGCAACATGAACGCCGTTGCTTTCGATGCCGCCGCGAACACGTTGACCGCGGACTACTACACGAACTACGGGCCGCTCGAACCCGGCGCGACCACGATCCTGCGCTTCCGGGCGGTGATCAACCCGAACCTCGCGGACGGGACGAGGATCAGCAATACCGCACAGGTCCGCTGGAACGACCCGCCGCAGTGGGCGTCCGCAACCGCCACCATCGACGTCGGCGGGATCCCGAACGCGGGCATCCTGAGCGGCAACATCTGGCACGACGCGGACCACGACGACACGCGGGACCCGCCCGAATTCAGCCTCGAAGGCTGGACGGTCGTGCTGCTGCTCGACGAGACGCCCGTGCGTACGATGCAGACGGCGGCCGACGGTACCTGGGTCATCGGCAACGTGCCGCCCAACTATTCGATCGGCCAGCCTTACGCCCTCGTCTTCAGCGCGCCCGGCGCCGGCTCCATGACGGCGAAACTCGGCGTGTCCGACTCCGATTTCACAGACGGCCTGCAGCGCATCGATGACATCGAGGTGCAGGGCGGCAGCAACCTGCGTGACCTGAACCTTCCGGTCGACCCGAACGGCGTCGTGTACGACGCGGTGACTCGGGTGCCGGTGCCAGGCGCCACGCTGACCATGCAGGACGCCAGGCGCAACATCGCGCTGCCCGCGGCCTGCTTCGACGACCCGGCACAGCAGGGCCAGGTCACGGTGTCGAACGGCTATTACAAGTTCGACCTGAATTTCTCGGATCCGGCCTGCCCGAGTGGCGCGAACTACACGATGGAGATCGTTCCGCCGTCGAACGCTTACGTTCCCGGCGAGTCGCGGCTGATTCCGCCCGCGACCACTGCGGCGACGCTGCCGTTCGACGTGCCCGCCTGCCCGGGCTCGGTGGACGATGCCGTGTTCACAACCGGCAGTCACTGCGAAGTGCAGCCCTCGGAGTTCGCGCCGCCGACCTCCGCGCCGGCGCGCAGCCCGGCGACGGTCTATCACAAGCACCTGATCCTGAACAACGCGCAGGCGCCAGGTTCGAGCCAGCTGTTCAACAACCACATTCCCCTCGACCCGCAGCTCGGCGGTGCGGTGGCGGTGACGAAGAGCACGCCGCTCCTGAACGTGACGCGCGGCCAGATGGTGCCGTACGTCATCACCGTCAGCAATTCCTTCGGCGCCGACCTGCAGGACGTCAACATCGTCGATCGCTTCCCGGCCGGCTTCCACTACGTGGAGGGCTCGGCGCGCTTCGACGACGTGGTGTCGGAGCCTGTCGCGGTCGGCCGCGAACTGGTCTGGTCGAGCCTGTTGCTGGCACGGAACGGCCAGCACACGATCAAGCTGTTGCTCGCGGTCGGCGCCGGTGTCAGCGAGGGTGAGTTCTCGAACCGTGCGCAGGCGATGAATGCCCTGACCGGCGGGGCGATGTCCGAGGAAGCCTCGGCCACCGTGCGCCTGGTACCCGACCCGACCTTCGATTGCAGCGACGTCACGGGCAAGGTGTTCGACGACCGGAACCGTGACGGCTACCAGGACGAAGGCGAGGCCGGCATAGCGGGCGTTCGCCTCGTCACGCCGCGCGGCCTCGCCGCCACGACCGACGGCGCCGGGCGTTACCACATTACCTGTGCGATTACGCCGAACGAGAGCCGCGGCAGCAACTTCGTGCTGAAGCTCGACGACCGCACCCTGCCGAGCGGCTTCAGGGCTTCGACGCGGCCGGTACAGGTGCTGCGCGCAACCCGCGGTAAGGCGCTGCGTGTGAACTTCGGCGCATCGATACATCGTGTCGTCGGCCTCGATATCGCGGATGCGGTGTTCGAGCCCGGCACCGACGAAATGCGCGAGCAGTGGCGGCCGCGGGTCGGCCTGCTGCTCGACGAATTGCAGAAAGGTCCGGCCGTGCTCCGCATTTCCTACCTTGCGGACGTCGAGGACGAAGCGCTCGTCGAGCGCCGCCTCGACCGTCTCAAGGGCGACATCATGCAGGCCTGGGAAGCGCTCGAGTGCTGTTATGAACTGGTCGTCGAACCGGAAATCTTCTGGCGTCGCGGGGAACCGCCGGATACCGGCCAGGCGGGAGACAGGTGAGCGCCATGTCGAAACCTGCACTGTTGTTATTGCTCGGCACGCTCGCGGCATTGCCGGCGGCCGCGGAAAAAGCGAACGAGGCGCCGCTCGGCGAAGCTGTCGAACGGCACCTCGTGGGCAAGCCGATGACGCCCTGGGTCCAGGATCCGGAGCGTATCGAGGAGGAACAGGGCGACACGCTGGAAACGCGCGAGACGCTGGAGGACGGGCTCGAGACGGTCAAGCTCAGCAATCTCGTGCCGCCGATCCGCTTCGAGTCCGGCGTTGCGCAGATCCCCGATACGACGGTGGAGTCGCTCGGCAGCATCCTCGCCCGCATGCAGGATCGCATCAACGTGCGCCTGCACCTGATCGGGCACGCGGACAACCGGCCGCTCTCACCGGCGCTCGCCGAGATCTTCGGTGACAACGAGGGCCTGTCGCGCGAGCGCGCCGGCCAGGTGGCCGAACACTTCCAGACCTCGCTGGCCCTGCCGGCGGAGGCGATCTCCTTCGAGTGGGCCGGCGACAGAGAGCCCGTCGCGTCGAACAGCGATGAGGAAGGCCGCGCACAGAACCGCCGCGTGGAAGTCGAGGTGTGGTACGACGAGGTGGTCGAGCGCGTGGCGCTCGAGGAATTCCTCGTCCCGCACGAGATCGAGCGGGTCAAGGTCTGCCGGATGGAGACGGTGTGCAAGCTGCGCTACGTCGACGGCCATGCGCGCCGCGCCCGTGTCCAGAACCTCATTGCGCCGCTTCATTTCGACGAGGACACGATCGAGGTGAACGAGGGCTTCGTCGAGTTCGTCCGCCAGGGCTTCACGAATCTCGCTGCCAAGGAAAACGTCGTCGTCAGGTTCGTCGGCTACACCGACGACGCGCCGCTCGAAGGGCGAATGGAGCGGATCTACGGCGATGCCGTCGGGCTGTCGAAGGCGCGCGCTCGCCGCGTCGCGCTCGCCATCCAGGACGCACTCGGGCTCCCGACCGCGGCGATCGAGAGCGACGGCGTCGGTGCGCTCCGGCCGCTGGCAACGAACACGACGCCGGACGGCCGCGCCCTCAACCGGCGCGTGGAGGTCGAATTCTGGTATGACGACCCGTTGCAGGAACTGCCCGACGAGCCGCAGCTTTGCCCCGAGTCGGCCGGCGCCGAAATGGTCACGCGCATCTACGAGCCGCCGTGGGGACCGATACAAACCATCCCGTTCGTCGACGGCCAGCCGGTAGTTCCGCCGGCGTATGCCGACGAACTTCGTCGCGCACTCGGCGACGTCGCAGACAAGACGAACCCGCGACTGCGCTTCGTGGGCTACACGCGCAACGAGCGGCTTGCCCGACGTACTGCAAATGTGTACGGCGACGACATCGGCCTGTCCGCCTCGCGCGCGCGCCGGGCGATGGAATTGCTGGCGGCCGACATGCAGCTCGAGGCGGAGCAGGCGGAGTTCGAGGGCCGCGGCTACGTGCACTCGAGCGATGTCGTGAATGCAGGCTTCATCCAGGGCGCTACCTCGCACGTCGCGGTCGAAGTCGTCTACGAGGAACTCGCGGTGTTCGACGACTACGAGGGCGTCGACGTCACCCGGATCACGCGCGAGCTGACCCCGGCCAACCCGCTGGCGCTGAACCTGATGCGCATTACCGTCGACGGCGAACCGATCGACGACCCGAAACGGAGTTCCTCGGATATCCAGCGCTGCACGGACGTCGCACTGCAGAACGCGAACATCCGCTTCGGCTTCGATAACCTGCGCTCGGCGCCGCGGCTCGCCGTGACGGCGTGGCCCTCGCACATTCCGGTATCCCGGCAGATCAACGTGCAGACGCTGGTCAACCCGATCCAGTTCCGTATGTACACGAACTACTCGCATTTCATCGAGCGCGCGGAAGTACGGATATTCGAGAACGAACAGTCGCTGGAGGCCGAACCCTTCGCCGTCGTGCCGATCGAGCCGGACGCGGCCGTGTCCTGGCAGCCGCCCGCCGCCTGGTTCCGCGGACCGACGAAAGAAGTCGCCTACATCGTCCGGGCCTACGGCGAGGACGGCAACTTCGACGAGACACGCCCGCGCAAACTCTGGTTCGTCTACGACGAGGTGGAAGAGATCGCGGCCGACGCCGACGCTGTCGACGACAACCCGAACCTGCTGGCCGCGTACGGCCGCAACTCGCTCGCGACGCACAACATCGGTCTGAGCAGCGGAACCGTCAGCGTGCAGGGCAGTGACATTCCGCCCGGCCATGAGGTCTACGTGGCGGGCCGGCCGGTGCCGGTCGACGAAAAGGGCGCGTTCCTGACCGAGGAAATCCTGCCGGCAGGCGCGCATACCGTCGAGGTCGCGGTCGTCGACGGCGAGGGCAGCGGGGAACTGTACCTTCGCGACCTCGAGTTCGAGACGCGGGACTGGTTCTATGTCGGCATGGCCGACCTGACGCTGTCAGCCGGCGAATTCAGCGGGCCCATCGACCTGTTGCAGGGCGAGGATCCCCTGTACGACTACGATTCGAGCGCCGACGGCCGCCTCGCCTTCTTCGTCAACGGCAAGTTCAGCGAGGACTGGAAACTGAGCGCCAGCGCCGATACGCGGGAAGGATCGCTGGACAGCCTGTTCTCGAATTTCATGGACAAGTCGCCGGAGGCGCTGTTCCGGCGCATGGACCCGGACTACTACTACCCGACCTTCGGCGATGACGGGACGGTGCAGGAACTGGCGCCGACGATGGGCCGGTTCTTCGTGCGCGTGCACGACAACAACAATCACGCGCAGTGGGGCAATTTCAAAATCGGCTACGTGAACAACGAGCTGGCGCAGGTCGACCGCGGGCTGTACGGCGCGAACCTGCATCACCAGTCGAGCAACACCACCGCGTTCGGCGACCAGCGCTACGCGGTCGACCTGTTCGGTGCCGAACCCGGCACCATCGGGAGTCGCGAAGAGTTCCGCGGCACCGGCGGCTCGCTGTACTTCCTCAAGACCCAGGACATCCTGGCGGGCTCCGAGCGCGTCCGCATCGAGCTGCGCGACAAGGCCTCGGGCCTGGTGACCGGCGTGATCAACCTGGCGCAGGCGCTCGACTACGACATCGACTACCTCCAGGGGCGCGTGCTGCTCACCGAACCGCTCGCATCGACGGCCGACGACAACCTGCTGGTCCGGAGCGGCGCGCTCTCGGGCGACGAGGCCTGGCTGGTCGTGCGCTACGAATACACGCCAGGCTTCGAAGACATCGACACGCTGTCGGTCGGCGGTCAGGCGCACGCCTGGATCGGCGACTACGTCCGGCTCGGCGTGACCTCGAGCGCCAACGAAGAGGACGACGCGGAAACGAGCCTCAATGGCGCAGACCTGACCCTCAGGCTTGCCGCCCAGTCCTGGTTCAAGGTGCAGCAGTCGACGAGCGAGGGCCTGGTGTCACTTTCCCAGTACTCGAACGACGGCGGCTTCGACTTCATCGGCTACAACCCGGCATCCTTCGTCAATGCCGAGGCGGACGCCAGCCGCGCCGACATAAGCCTCGCCTCGAACGATATCCTGAAGTGGGGCAACACGCAGATCACCGCCTATGTGCAGGAGGTCGACGCCGGCTACTCGGCGCCCGGGCTCACCACGCTGACGGACACGCGGAACTACGGCGGCACCTTCACGATGCCGGTCGCGGACCGCTTCTCGCTCGGTGCGAAGGCCGACAACCGCGTGCAGGAACAAGGCCTCGAAACCGCGATCCAGGAGTACAACCTCGGCTACCAGCTCTCGTACCACTGGGACGTCAGCGCCGGCTACCGGCTCGACAACCGCATCGATCATTCGCCGGTGACCCTGCTGACCCAGGAGCAGGGCGAGCGAGCCGACGCCGTGCTGCAGGTCGGTTACGACTCGAAGAAGGACTGGAACGTCTATGCGTTTACGCAGGACACGATCGATGTCACCGGCAACCGGCGCGAGAACGCGCGCAACGGTATCGGCGGCGCCTACCGCTTCTCCGAGAAGCTCAGGATGGATGCCGAGGTTTCGGACGGCGACCTCGGCGCCGGCGGCCGGCTCGGCACCAGCTACCTGTACTCGGACCGCACGAGCATGTACCTGAGCTATACCCTGGATTCCGAACGCACCGATACGACGGTGTCGAACGGCCGCGGCAGCGAAGGCAACCTGGTCGCGGGCGTGAAGTCGCGCATCGCGGACAGCACCAGTGTCTTCCTCGAGGAGCGCTACCAGCACAGCAACACGATGACCGGCCTGACGCACGGCACGGGCATCAACTTCGTGCCGAACGACCGCTGGACCTTCGGCATCAGCACCGACATCGGCACGCTCACCGACTTCCAGACCGGCGCCGAGACCGAACGCCTCGCCGGCGGCATGCAGATGATGTTCAGCACGAACGCCCTGCAGGCGGCGACCGGCGTCGAGTACCGCAACGACGACGCCCAGCAGGTCGATCTCAGCCGTACGGAGCGCAGCACCTGGCTGTTCCGCAACACGCTGCAGTACCAGGTCAACGACGGCTCACGCCTGGTGGGCAAGCTGAACCACTCCGAGAGCGAAAGCTCGCTCGGCACGTTCTATGACGGCGGCTTTACCGAAGCGGTGCTCGGCTATGCCTACCGCCCCGTGTACCACGATCGTCTCAATACGCTCGTGAAGTACACGTACTTCTACAATGTGCCGACGACGGACCAGGTCACGCTGCAGAACCTGGCGGCAGAGTACATCCAGAAGAGCCACATCGCCGCCATCGACCTCACATACGACCTGACGTCGAAATTCTCGATCGGCGGCAAGTACGCCTATCGCCTCGGCCAGATCAGTCTCGACCGGGACAGCCCGGAGTTTTTCAGCAACAATGCAAGTCTCTACGTGCTCCGCGGCGATTACGCGTTCCGGGAAAACTGGGAGCTGTTGCTCGAGGGCCGCGTCCTCAGCATGCCGGACCTCAGCGAGCGGAGGAGCGGCGCGCTGGCCGCGGTCTCGCGCTACTTCGGCGAGCATTTCAAGGTCGGCATCGGCTATAACTTCACCGACTTCTCCGACGACCTGACCGATCTCAGCTTCGATCACCACGGCGTGTTCCTGAACCTGACCGGCTCGCTGTAGGCCGCGACACCCGGGCTGGCACGCTTATTGCTGAAATCGCGGCATGAGTGCACTGTCCGAGCGCCGCACGTGAGCCGCGTCTACGTCGGCATTTCCGGCTGGGAATACGCGGACTGGCAGGGCCGGTTCTATCCGGACGATCTGCCGCAGAAGGAACGCCTGTCCTATCTCGCGCGGCAATTCCCTACGGTCGAAATCAACGGCACCTTTTATTCGCTCAAGCAGCCGCAGCATTTCCGCCGTTATTACGAGCAGACGCCGAAGCATTTTCGCTTTGCAGTCAAGGGCGGGCAGTACATCACCCACAGGAAGCGGCTTTCGGACGTACGTGTCCCGCTCGCGAACCACTTCGCGTCCGGCGTCCTCGAACTGCGGGACAAGCTCGGGCCGCAGCTCTGGCAGCTGCCGCCCAACTTTCGCTTTGACGCGGACCGGATCGCGGCTTTTCTGGAGCTCCTGCCGCGCACGACGAGCGAGGCGGCGGAGCTCGCGAAAGAACACGACCGGCGCCTGCCCGGGAAGCCGGCGACGACGACGGACCGCACGCGGCGCATGCGCCACGCGCTCGAGGTCAGGCACCCGAGCTTCTGTTGCGAGGAATTCGTGACGCTGCTGCACCGGCACGGCGTGGCGCTCGTCTTCAGCCACAGCGAGCGCTGGCCGTATCTCGAGGACATCACCGCGGGATTCGTCTACGCGAGACTCCACGGGCCCGCCGAGCTCTACAGCAGTCCCTACGACGAGGATGCACTCAAGCGTTGGTCGGACCGCATCCGCGCCTGGCACTCGGGGGCTGCGCCCGATGATGCGAAGACGGTGAGTGCACGGCAGCCGCCGCGCCGCAAGGCGCGGGACGTCTACGTGTATTTCGACAATACCGACAAGATCCACGCGCCGGCGAATGCGAGGCGCATGCTGGAGCAGCTCGGCGGCGGCTGAGCACGCTGGCCCGCGACGCGCCTAGCGAATGGCGTAGGTGACCTGCAGCTCGACGGAAACGCTCAGTTCGCCGCTCATGATGCCGGGCTCCGGGGCCGCGTCCATCGACCTGACACTCATCATGTTGCCGGGAAAGGGGGACCAGCCGCCCGACGACATCGAGATGTGCCGTACTTCACCGAGTTCGACGCCCGCGAGCTTTGCGAGCGCGTCGGCGCGCCGGCGCGCGTCTTCCATCGCGGCCTCACGGGCACGCGCCTCGAGCACCGTATCATCCTCGATACCGAAACTGATGCCGTGGATCGTGTTCGCCCCGGCGTCTGTCACGGCCGCCAGGAGTTCGCCGATGCGATCGAGCTCCCGCACGGTCACGTGCACGGTGTTGTTCACGGTGTAACCGGTAATCACGTTGTTTCCGGTGTCGTTCGGGTCGCTCCGCTGTTCCGGCCAGATACTGTAATCCGCCGTCTGGATGTCCCGCGGTTCCACGTTCTTCGCGTCCAGCGCGTCGATCAGCCGCTCGACGATCGCCTGGTTCTGTTGCGAGGCCTCGATCACGGCCGGCGCCCGGGTCTGTACACCCGCATTGATCGTCGCCATGTCCGGGGCGCCCCGTGCCTCGCCGTGCCCCGTCACCGCGATGCTGCGGTGCTCGCCAGCCGGTTCGGCTGCCACCGTCACGGCCGCCGCCGTGAGGAGTAAAGCGCCAAGCGCCGCCGTGAGTCTCGTGTCGTGCCTCTTCATAGTCGTCCCCTGCCGTCGTCTTTTGCCAGGATCCTGCGGTTGGTCCGGCCGCTGCAGCCCGTGACCGCGTGCCGGTCGATCGTCGTTCTCAGTCCGGGACCTCGATGTCGGTAATGGATGCGAGGACGACGCTGCCACAGCGCACCAGGATTGCGCGGTACTCCGCGTAAGTCGCGACGCCCTCGTATTCGACCGGCAGCCGGGTGACGACCTGGGCAACCATCTCGGTCGGCGCCGTGAGCTCGAGCAGCAGGTGCTGCGCCGGGGGCATGCGGCGGTCGGCAGGACCTTCGGACCAGCTCGCGCTGTAACCGGGGGTCGGGAGGTCGATCTCGCCGCTGACCTGCAGGCGGCGGGTGTCGCCGCCTCCCTCGATCCGTGCGCTCCAGTTCCGGCTCTCGAGCACCGGGCAATCCGTGCCGGAGTCCAGGAGGCCCTCCGTCGCTGCCTCCCCGGCCGCCGGCTCGGCGGTCCTCGCGGTCTCGGCGGTCTCCGCGGGGCTCGCATCCATGGCGGCGTCCGGCGCAGGTTCAGGGTCCCCGGCCGGCGGCTCGCCATTGCACGCGGCCAGTACGAGGAAGGCGCCGGCGAGCACGAATGGCCGCGCGCACTGCGGCGCGGCGCCGGCTGCGATGCGCGGGGGAACGTCGGTAGCTACGAAAATCATTGGCCGATCCTGCAGTATCATGCGACGGGTTCACGAGCTTACTGACAAGCCATGCGGTCAAACAAGTTGCGGGATGACGGCAATTCGAAAAGGCAGCATTTTCGCATGCTGCAGCTCGTGGGACTCGCCGTCCTGCTCGCCGCCTGCGCGCGCGACGACGGGGGGCTGCGCGTTACCGGCGACCGGCTCTTCGTACCCGCGACGATCAACGGGGTGAGCACGGAGGCACTGCTCGATTCCGGCGCCGAGATGACGCTCGTCGACACCGCCTTCGCCGCGCAGCTCGGTCTCGGCGCCTCCGGGTCGGAAACGGCGCGGGGTACAGGGGGCGAGCAGGAAGTGAACTTTGCCGAAGGCGTCGACATTTCGGCGGCCGCCGTCCTGCTCGGAGACCGGCGTGTCGCGATCCTGGATCTCACCGGTATCTCGCAGCGGCTCGTAGGGGAGCCGGTCCACGTCATACTCGGTCGCGAACTGTTCGATGCCGGGCGCTTCTATCTCGACATCGAAGGCGGTGTGTTCCGGCGCGCCGATGACGCCGCGCCCGCGGGCACCCGGCTGCCGCTGGCCGAACACCGGGGCATCATGCAATTGCCCGTCGACATCGGCGGGGCCGGGGCGGCGATGGCGGATTTCGATCTCGGCAACGGCAGCGAGGTCCTCATCGGGCGCGAATTCGCCGCAAAGCACGGCCTGCTCGCCCCGGAGCGCATCGTGGGCACGAAGCCGGGCGGCGGCATCGGCGGTGCGCTTACGCGCGAACTCATCCGGCTGGACAGCCTTGGCGTTGCCGGAGTGAGTTTCCCCGATGTCATTGCCGCGATCGATTCGACGGACACGGCTTCGGATGCGAACCTTGGCGTCGCCATCCTGCGAAGCTTCCGCATGACGATCGATTTTCCGGAAAAGTCCGTGTGGCTCGCGATGCCCGATCCCCGCGATCAGGTGCGAGTAAGCCCGAAGGCAAGCAGGCCTCAGGCGAAATGCGCACCCTGCGCATTCACGTACAGGGCGTAGACGGACTGGCTTGCGGTCATGAACAGGCGGTCGCGGTTCGCCCCGCCGAAGCAGACATTCGAGCAGATCTCCGGGAGCACGATCTGGCCGATGCGCTCCCCGTCCGGCGCAAACACGTGCACGCCGTCGTAGCCTTCGCCGACCCAGCCGGCGGACGCCCAGATGTTGCCTTTCGTGTCGGCACGCAGCCCGTCTGCTACGCCCGCACCGACACCGTCGATGACCATCGAGGCGAACGTTCGGCCGTTGCGCAATCGCCGGCCGTCCACGTCCCACACCCGGATCTCGTGCGGCGCCTCGGCGTAATGCGACGAGCCCGTTTCGGCCACGTACAGCCGCGAGTAATCCGGCGAGAAGCAGAGCCCGTTCGGCTTGTAGATCTCATCGGTGACGAGTTCGACCTTGCCGTTCGTGTCGATGCGATAGACGGCTTCCTTCAGCTCCGCTGTGCCGGGCCGTCCCTCGTACCAGCCGAGCCCGTAACCCGGGTCCGTGAACCAGACACTGCCGTCCGGATGCGCGACGACATCGTTCGGACTGTTGAGCGGCTTGCCGTTATAGCTGTCGGCCAGCACGGTCTCTGTGCCGTCGTACTCGTAACGCACGACGCGGCGATGAAAGTGCTGGCAGCTGAGCTGCCGGCCCGCGTCGTCGAAACTGTTGCCGTTGCTCTTGCCGGACGGCTGGCGGAGCACACTGACGTGCCCGTCCTCCTCGAGCCAGCGCCGCTGCGCATCCGCCGGTATGTCGCTCCAGACGAGATAGCGGCCGACGCCGTTCCAGGCGGGGCCTTCCGCCCAGAGATTGCCGGTCGCGATGCGCTGGATCGGCGTATTGCCGATGACCAGCGACCCGAAGCGCGGCTCCAGCGCCCGGACGGCCGGATCGGGGTAGCGCGCGGTCAGGGACCCGAGCTCGGCGCTGACCGCGCTGCCCGCGAGCGTGACGCCGGCGGCGACCGACAGACCCATGAAATGACGGCGCGTCACCGCACCCGCAGGCTTCTCCATGCATTCCCCCTCGGCATTGATGCCGGGCAATGCTACCGCCTTGGCAGCTCCGCGACCATGACAAGGGCTGGCGGTCGCCCGGGCCGCGCACGCCCGCGCGTGCAGCTTTACAAGCCACCCGTAAGCGCTTCACAGCCTCGTCTGGCGACCGCAGCCAGCCGCCGTCGTGCGGCGTATGTGTCGGGACCGGTACGGACCTTGCATGGATTGTTTTGGCGGTGGCATGGGACGTGAGAACAATGGCAGACGAAAACCAGGACCCGCATCAGGGGAACAAACCGGCGAAGCAGTTTTACAGGGGCCTGGCACTGGGTGTCGTCGGTACCGTTCTCGCAGTTCTTGCCGCGTGGCTCGGAGTTGCCTACAGCGGTGTCTATAACGTGGCCGCGTCCGACCCGCACGCGGATGCGATCCGTTGGACCCTCGACATCGCGATGCACCGTTCGGTGGCCCGGCGCGCCGATGGCGCGGTCAGCCTCCCGGAGCGTCCGTCTCGCGACCTCCTGGCAGCGGGTGCAGGACTTTATGCCGAGACTTGCGTTTACTGCCACGGCGCACCGGGGCAGGACCCGGCGCAATGGACGCGGGGCATGCGGCCCGAGGCCGCGCACCTTGCCGACGCCGCATCGGAGTGGACGGCGGAAGAAATCCACTGGATCGTCGATAACGGCATCCGGATGACGGGCATGCCCGCATTCGGTTCGTATCACTCTCCCGAAGAAATCGTCGCATTGACCGCGTTCGTTAGTGCGCTCCCGGGCCTGACCGCCGAGGACTACGCCCGGCTCACGGACCAGCGTTGAGAAAACCGAAGGAGCCGGAATGTCCTATGTGCGCTTTTTCCTGATGATCCTGACCGCGACGGCGGTCACGGTGATTTCGTTCGCATCGATCGAGAGACCGCCCTTGGCGGCGTAGTGCAGCGAGTAGCGATCGCCCGGCCCGCCGGCGCCCCACGCGATGACGGATTCGCTCACCCAGTGCGCCGTCGCCTGGTCGAGATTTCCCGCCGGATTTTGCGCAACTTTGCCGGTCCCGCCCGCACGACAGGCAGCCCGGCAGGCCGACGGTCACCAGAACGAGCGCGAAACACCGCAAATGCATGCATCGATCAGAGGCAGGCGGGACAGGGCTTGCAAGCGAATGCAATCGAATTCATTGGCGTGCGAATAATTTTCACCCGAGCGACAAAAAACTGTACGGCTCGAAAACGGCCGTTTGTGATTGACGCGTAACAGGCGAGTGGTACCGTGATTCCCGTTCGGTAAAGGCATGGAGCATTGTTCGAGAGGTATTCATTATGAACACGACCGATACGAAGCATTACCTGTTTGCGTCGGATTTCGACCAGACATTGAGTTTCAACGATTCGGGTTTCGTTCTCGCGGAACTGCTCGGGATCGATGACTACGAGAAGCGTGTCAACGGTCTCGCGGCCAGCAATCTCGTGCAGCAGGGCGGCGAACTCGCTTACCTGATCCGGCACGACCCGGATTTTCGCGGCGTGCGCCGTGAGCACCTGGTCGAGGCCGGCAGACGCGTCCGCCTGAAGCGGGCGATACCGCAGCTCATAGAGATGCTCGAGGGCGGCTTCAGCGGCATGGCCGTCTCGTTCTACGTCATCTCGGCCGCGCCCCGTGACGTGGTGGTCTCCGCGCTCGAGGGTATCGTCCGCCCGGAGTACATCGTCGGCACGGAATTCGACTTCGATCCCGTAAGCGGTGAAGTGGCCGCCATTCACAAGGTGGCGGCCGGCTTTGGCAAGGTCGCGGTCCTCGAGCAACTGACGCAGGCACTCGGCATTGCGCGCGATCGCGTCATCTACGTCGGCGACGGCAGTTCGGACGTGCACGCGATGTTGCACGTGAACAATCACGACGGCTTTACGGTCGCGGTGTCGGAAAACCGCCTGCTTGCCCACGTCGCCCGGAGCACCGTGATCAGCGACAACGCCTGCAGCGTGTTGATGCCGGTGTTCGAGCAGGTCCTCGGTTGGCGGCTTCCCGCCATCCGCTCGGCGATGGAAGCGAGCGGGCTGCGCCTGGATGCCTGGGACAAGGAGCGGCGTGACACCGTCAGCCTGGCCGAAGTCGGCCGGCAGGCCGCGAGCGGAGCACTATGATGGATTCGATACTGATCGAGACAGTCGGCTGGATCGCGACCGCGGTGTTCACGATTTCGTTCCTGTTCGCCGACGCCGTGCGTATGCGCGCGGTGCAGATCTGCGGCGCCATCCTGTGGATGGGCTATGGATTGCTGATCGGCTCCGTGCCGGTGGTGGTCGCGAACATACTGGTGTTCGTGGTCGCCTGCTGGACCACCGCCAATGCCGTGGCGAAACGCCCGATCGGGACCTAGGCTCCGTCGGAGCGGGCGCTGCCCGCGACTGAGTCGTCATTCGCGCTCGTACCGTTCGCGGCTGGCAGCCGCTCCGACGGAGGCTGTTGGAGCGGGCGCCGCCCGCGAATGGTACGCGGACACGGGCCGCTGACAGGGAACGGTATTTTTACGTACCGCCAGTGACGTCTTTTACGTACCGCCAGTGACGTCGAACCGGCGCGATGCTCTAATCGGCTCATTGTGAGCAATTCGCCACCAGGATGTGCATGACGCGAAACCTCTGTCGTTCCTGCCTGCTCCTGTCTGCTGCATTCGCCGCACCTGGCGTACTGGCCGAGGAGGCGGCGCCCGGCTGGGAGCGCGGCTTTACGTTCGTGCCTTACGGGTGGATCGCCGGACTCGATGGCGAAATAGGAACGCAATCCGATGCCATCGATCCCGGCGGCGACCGCGTGGACGTCAGCGTGGACGATGCGCTCGAGCAGATCGGTTTCATGTTCTTCGGCGAGTGGCGCGGTGAGCGCTGGCTCATCTTTTTCGACTCCGTGTGGGCGAACGTCACCCAGGACGGAGAGCTAAACCTGACGAACCTGCTGCCTGCCACCGAGGTCAGCGCCGGCATCGACGGCAATATCTACCAGCTCTCGCTGGGTTACCGCCTGTTCGACCTCGACAGGTCGACGATCTCGCTCTACGGCGGCGCGCGCTATTACGACATCGTCGCCGAGGCGCGCTTCGACGGCACCTTGCTGCCGCAGCCGCTGACGACGACGTCGGCGCAATCCTGGACCGACGCTGTCATCGGCGCACGCTGGGGTATCAGGCTGAACGAGAACTGGCACGCACTCGTCCTCGCGGACGCCGGCTTCGGTGAGTCGGACATGACCTGGCAAATGTTTGCGACCCTCGGTTACCGCTTCAACGACTGGGGCTCCGTCGTTTTCGGCTATCGTTACATGTCGCTCGACTACGACACGCCCGAATACCTGGTGGACCTCGCCTTGTCCGGCCCCGCCATCGGCGTCGCCTTGCGCTTCGACTGACGGCGTCGCAACGGGCCAGGCTTTCTGGACTCGCGGCGTTACCTGCGAACTACTCCCGCCAGATGCGCTGCCAGACTTCGCCGAGCGAGCGCTCCGTAATGTCCACGGGCAGGAGTTCCGTCTCGATCGCTTCCCACCCCGGGTTGCCGTGTTTCGCCACGGCGTGCGTGAATACGTACACCGGTTCCTGCCCCATGCGCAGGTCGCTGATCAGCAGGCGATCGCCGACCACGCGGGCGCGGACGAAATCACCGGCAAACCAGCGCAGACGGCGCACCGCCACGACATGGTCTGCCGCGGCGAGCGCTTCGGTGTCGGAGCGATAGTACGCAAATCGCATGCGGCCCTCGTCCTGCACCAGCGAATCGAAACCCTCCAGGTAGCCCCCGTCCGTCATCACGACGACTCGCCACAGCAGCGTGTTGAACGGCGTCGGTGTGACGAAGCGCGGTGCCCCGGCGAAACCCTGCTCCGCGAGTGAGGCTTCCGCATGCCGGCTCACTATGCCTTGCGCAAGCCAGGTCCAGCCGAGGTAGAGCGTGCCGAACGCGAGGGCGGCAGCGAGCACGGTCGCCGCCGTTTCGGCTCGCGGTTTCGCGAGCGCGTAGATGACGGCCGCCAATAGCGGCAGCGTGAACAGCGGGTCAATGATGAAGATCGTCGCCCACTTGACCGGCGGCGAGGTCAGCGGCCAGAAGAGCTGCGTGCCATACGCCGTGTGTGCATCGAGGAGCGGATGCGTGAGCAGGGCGAGCGCGATCGCCGCGAACCAGCGGGCGGGAGCCTCACGCGCCGGTGCCCACCAGCGCCGCAATACCAGCCAGAGCAGAACGGCGAATGGCGCCAGCACGAAAAGCGAATGCGAAAAGCCGCGGTGGGAGGTGAAGTTCGCGACGGCGTCGCCATAGTCGACGAACACGTCGAGGTCCGGCAGCGTGCCGAGCACGGCGCCGACCGCGAGGGCTTTGCGCCGGTGCCGGGACGGTACTGCAAGCGCGGCCGCGCTCGCGCCGAGCACGAGCTGGGTAAGGGAATCCATCGAGCGCAGGATAAGGCTTGTTAAGCGAATTTGCGCTCAGATGACGGCGTGCCGCGCCGATGACGGTGACCGAATGTCATTCGGTCACCGTCGCCGGGCGGTCGGACTTGCCGGGGCGTGTTGCCCGAATCGGCTATTCGACGGGATCGCCGTCCTCGCAGGGCAGCTCGCCGTAGGCGTCGATCACGAGGCTATTGATATAGGAAGCGGCTTCCTGCTTGTGCGCGCCGGGATTGTCGTGCGTCTTGCCGTTGGCGTTCAGCAAGGTCATCAGGGCGTCGAAATCGTCGCCCGCCAGGTCCTGCCATACTTCGGGATGGTTCTTGAAGTAGCCGGGCGAGCAAAGATAGTCGAAATTGTTGTCTTCGCCGCCGCCGCCGTCTTCATTCGCCATGACGGGGCTCATTGCCAGGGCCAGACAGGCCGAAACAAGGCCAGCGCGCATAGGTGCTTTCATTGGTTTTTCCTCGAGGAACGTATGTTTTTGTCGCCCCTTCCGGGGCCGTTATTATCGGTCAATCAGAATGACTCTCCCGACCGTGAGCGGACATTACGCCTTTTCGCCGACCCGTTGCAGCAGGCGTTTGACCTAATACCGAATATTGGCCGCTTAAACAAAGATTCGCGTCGAAAACCGGCCCTGCGTAGCACTTGCGAACGTGACGGGCGTACCGGAAATCGGCGGCGTCCGTTGTTATGTTCCATTCTTTCCCGACCGTGATGCGAATGCCCTTGCAGCAGCCTCAAACGTTTGTGCACCCGAATGCTGGCGCGCCTGCGTTGGCCGCGCCGGTAATCCGCATGCGCGCCGTCTGCAAGACGTACAGCGTCGGTGCTTCGGCCGTTCTGGCACTGCGCAACGTCGATCTCGACATCGCTCGCGGGGAGTTCTGTTCGATCATGGGGCCGTCAGGTGCCGGCAAGAGCACCCTGATGAACGTGCTCGGTTGCCTGGAATCGCCGGACTCCGGCAGTTACCGTCTCGGCGGCGACGACGTCAGTGCGTTGCGTGATCGCGACCTTGCGCGCATCCGCAATCGCTCCATCGGAATAATATTCCAGACCTTCAATCTCCTGCCTGCCCTGACTGCGCTGGAAAACATCGAGGTGCCGCTCGTTTACGCGGATGTGCCGCGCAGTCAGCGCCGGCGGCGGGCAGCAGAGGCGCTGGACATGGTCGGGCTGGCGGCGCGAATGGATCACATCCCCGCGCAGCTGTCCGGCGGCGAGCGGCAGCGAGTTGCGATTGCCCGGGCACTCGTGGTGAAGCCGCAGATCGTCCTTGCCGACGAGCCTACCGGCAACCTGGATACAAAGACGGCCGCCGAAATCATGGCGCTGATCGCCGGGATCCACGCGGACGGCAATACCGTCATCTGCGTGACGCACGACGCGGATGTCGCCCGCCAGGCGGATCGCACGATCCGCGTACTCGACGGGCGTGTACTCCGCGGCCAGGCGACGCCGGCATGAGGGGGTTTCCGCTATCGGCGCTGATCGCTGTCTCGGTGCTGCTGACAGGCTGCGAGCCGGTCGAGAAGGCGACGGAGTTTCGCCGCGGACTGGTTGCGGCCCGGGACATCACCGTCACGGTGGAAGCGGCCGGCATCGTCCGGCCTTTCCTCACGGTTGACGTAAAGTCGAAAGCGTCCGGCGAGATCCTTTCCCTGCATGCGGAGACCGGGGACGTCGTGGAGCAGGGCAGCCTGCTCGTGCAGGTCGACGAACGGATGCCGCGCAACCAGCTGGCGCTCGTGCAGTCGCAACTCGACGCCGCCAGGGCGCGGCTCGCGATCGCTGAGGCGCAGAAGGACCGGGCCGAGCGCCTGTTGCAATCGCGGTCGATCAACCAGGTCGATTACGAGAACGCGTCGCTCGAGCTGGCCTCTGCCCGCGCAGAATTGATACGGTCGCAGATATCGATCGATAACGCGCGTTTTGCCCTTGACGATACCGAAGTGAACGCCCCGATCACCGGCACCGTCATTGAAAAACTCGTGGAGCGGGGCCAGGTCATTTCGTCGCCGGTAATGGACGTCGGCGAAGGCACGATACTCATCCGCATGGCCGACTTGAGCCGCGTCCAGGTGCAGGCGCTCGTGAACGAACTCGATATCGGGCGCGTCGCAGCGGAGCAACGCGTAACCGTCACGGCCGCGGCGTACCCGGACATGCAATTTACCGGTAAGGTGTTGAAGATCGAACCGCAGGCCGTCGCCGAGCAGGCGATAACGATGTTTCCGGTCGTCATGGCGCTCGAAAATGACAACGGCGTGCTCCGGCCGGGCATGAACGCAACCGTCGAGATTTTCGTGGAGCAACGCGAGGACGTACTCACGGTCCCGGCCGCCGCTCTCCGGACGGCCGGCGACATCCCTGTAACTGCAAGCTTGATGGGCGTGGACGAGGCAAAACTGCGGGACGTCATTGACCAGGCAGGGAGCTCGGGTCCGTCGCGGCCTCAGGATACGACCGGCGACGCACCGGGCGACGGGCATTCGAGCTACTGGGTGCTGGTACCGGTCGATGGCGGGTTCCAGCCACATGTCGTCGAAACATCGACGCTCACGGACCACGCCTACAGCGAGGTAGTAAGCGGCCTGAGCAGCGGCACGGAGGTACTGCTGTTGCCGAGTTCCGGTCTGGTCGAATCCCAGCAGCGCCTGCAACGCGCGCTACAGCAGCGTTCCGCCCTGGCGGAACTCCGACCCGGCGATTGACGGCTCTTCATGCTGCTGGGCGAGATGATGATGGTGGGGCTGCGCTCGATACGCGTAGCCCTGTTTCGCAGTATCCTCACGATGCTCGGCATCGTGATCGGTATAGCGTCGGTCATCGTCGTCATTGGCCTGGGTGCGGGCGCGCGGCATGCTATCGAGGCGCAGATCGAATCGCTGGGTACCGACATCGTGGCGGTCAAACCGGGCAACAGGATCAGTCTGGGCGTGTCCCGGGACGCAGGCATCATTACCATCAGGGATTCCGAGGCCATTCTTGCAGGCGCGGAGTCCGCGCTGGCGGTTCTCCCCGAAACGACGATGCGCTTGTCCGTCAGGCTCGAGAACCGTAACCACAACCTGGCGGTTTACGGCACTTCACCGGATTTTCCCGACGTCAACGGCTATGCGGTGGCGCATGGCGCCTTCTTCGATCGCAGTGACGTGGAACTCCGGAAACGTGTCGTCGTCGTGGGCGCGGGCATAGCGCAAAAATTCGGCACGATGCCGGAGGCGCTCGTCGGTAACACGATTTACCTGTTGGGCGAGCCGTATACCGTATCCGGGGTCCTGGCACCGATCGGCACCGCGGGCTGGCGCAACCTCGACGAGGAGATCTGGATGCCGGTCAGGACAGCGCAGTACCGCGTCACAGGCTCCGAGGCCCTCGACGCCATTTACGTGAAGATCGCACCGGACGTGTCGCTCGATGTCGGAATCGTCGACATCGAGCGGGTCATGCGCCGTGAACATCGTATAGCCCCCGGGGCACGCAACGACTTCAGCATCGGCGACCCGACACAGTTCCTCGAAATCCGGCGAGCGACGAACCAGGTGTTCAGCTACCTCCTGGCCAGCATCGCTTGCGTAAGCCTGCTGGTCGGCGGCATCGGCACGATGAATACCATGCTGGTGACGGTAGCGGAGCGGGTGCGCGAGATCGGCATCCGCAAGTCTCTCGGGGCGTCGCGATCGAACATCCTGGTTCAGTTCCTGGTCGAGGCCGTCACGCTGTGCCTTCTGGGAGGCATCGGCGGCGTCGTTGCGGGCGTTGTCGCAGCTTCGCTCTTGCGGGGGCTGCTCGGGTGGGAATCCGTCGTGTCGCCGACGGCGGTCGCTATGGCGGTTGGCTTCAGCGCCAGCATCGGTTTGCTGTTCGGGGTGTGGCCTGCCGTCAAGGCAGCGCGAATGCATCCGGTGGACGCTCTCCGCTATGAGTAGCTGCAGCGCTCCCTGGATTTCTGGGACAAGGACCTCGGGCGGAATCCTCGAGGCGTGGTCAGGCTAACGCCGGCACCGCCTCGAACTCGGCCAGGCGTACGGTATCCGTCCGGTTTCTTTGCCATGCAGCCACGCGCAGCCCGGACCGTTCCATGGTCGATTGAATCGACGGCCGGCGCCAGCCGAGGACCTGTTCGAGAATCGGCATCATTACGCTGCAGGCATGCTCGCTCAGCACCGTGGCCTGTGCGACCTGGGCCAGCAGCCGGTTCTCGGCGACCGCCACGGTAAAGCCATAGTGCTTGTTGACATGCAGCATCGTGTGTACGTCGGCGCTGCCGTCGCCGACGTATATGACGTGATCGAGCGGAATGCGGAGCGATGCGGCCAGATCGTCAATCACCCTGACGCGACCAAGTCCCGCAGCGACCCGGTGGACACGGGCCACTTCGCCCGTTGCCGGGTCGAATTCGACGTCGGTGGCAATGATGTGATCGGGACGTACGATGTCCTGCAACGCGGTGGCGACGATATCCCGCGGCGCCGCGGAGATGACATACAGCCGGGCGCCCAGCCCGCTGATGCCGCCGCCGAGGAGGTGCACGAGTTGCGGGATCGCGCGTTTCAGTCGCACGCGCTGCCCGGCTTCGACGAGCAGCTCGCGGCGCACGCGGCGAAACTCCGGATCGTGTTGCATGAGCCAGGCGAGTTCGCCACCCTGCTGCACGAGATGACTCGCCCCCAGCGCGCCCAGCCGATCGGTGTAGTCGTCAAGGCCGAGCAGGCCCGCGACCGCGGGTCCCGCATCGTTGAAACTCAGCGCCTGGTCGAAGTCTGCTGCGAAAAGGTAGAAACGTGGTTCGACGGCGATCATGCAGGGTACCTCGCTCCGCGCGCACAGTGAATGCTGTGGACCATGGAGGACACGCTACCAGCCGCCGGTTACGAGTCAATGAAATAGCAGTACAGGGAGCAGGAAAGTTATTTGAGTGTCAGGTGAAAAAAGATCACCCGTCGCCGCTGGAGCGGGCGTAAGCCCGCAGAAAAGAGAGGGTGACCTCCCTGGCACACAAAAATTCGTTACGCTAGTGGCAGTCCCGACAACAACCAGTGTGAGGAAAATCCATGACCAACCGACGCGATTGCCTTAAATTTGCCGCCTTCGCCGGGTTTGCCGGCCTCCTGCCCGAGCGCCTGTTGCAGGCGATGGAACGCGGCGACCTGATAACGCGCACCGTACCCGGCACCGACGAAAAACTGCCCATCGTGGGCCTCGGCAGTTCCGCGACGTTCCGCGAGGACGCGGAAGCCGACGAGATCGGCAACTTGACGAAGGTGTTCAAAGCCATGTTCGAACACGGCGGGACGGTATTCGACACGGCGCCCGGCTACGGGGCATCGGAGCAAGTCGCCGGTCGGCTTGTGCAGGAACTCGATGCGACCGACAAGATCTTCTGGGCGACGAAGCTCAATGTTGCGGGCGGCGGCGGTGGGTCGGCCGATCCGGCGGCGGCGCGGCAGCAGGTCGAGCAGTCGTTCGATTACATCGGCAAGGATCCGATCGACCTTATCCAGGTGCACAACCTCGCAGACATTCCCACCCAGCTCGGTCTTCTCAAGGAATACAAAGCGGAGGGCCGCGTGCGTTATATCGGTACGACGAGTACGAACCCGGAGGCCTATCCGCGCCTGATGGAGGTCATGCGCTCGGAGCCGCTCGATTTCATCGGCGTCGATTACGCGGTCGATAATCGGACCGCGGCCGAAAAAATATTGCCGCTCGCGCAAGATAAAGGTATCGGTGTACTGGTGTATGTACCCTTCGGCCGGACGCGCCTGTTCCGGCGCGTCGGCGACCGGCCCGTCCCGGACTGGGCGAAAGAGATTGGCGTCGAGTCCTGGGCGCAATTTTTCATCAAGTTCGCGGCCGCGCACCCGGCGGTCACGGTGGTGACGCCGGCGACCAGCGATGCGGCGCACATGATCGACAATATGGGCGCCGCCTACGGTGAGCTGCCTGACGCGGCACTGCAGAAACGCATGGCCGAATTCGTCGACGCCTTGCCGGAGGCGTAGCACCGGAACTCGCCCGTTGGAGCGGGCGCTGCCCGCGACTATGACGTGTGATCAGACCGCCTCATTCGCGGCTGGCAGCCGCTCCAACGGATCAGCCGGATCGAGTCGACGCAGGCGCTGCCCCGCCGTCGGAGCGGGGGGTTGCTCCGACTCGCACCCGCCTATTCGCGGCTGGCAGCCACTCCTACCAGTAAAACGGTCTCGTCCTGCGCTCGCCCGTGATGACCTCGTCCAGCGTCTCTGCCTCGTACAGCCGGCCGTTCAACATAACGCGGTCGATCCTGTCGGTGCCGTAAATATCCTCCAGAGGATTCACGTCGAGGATCACGAGGTCCGCGAGCTTGCCTTCTTCGAGCGAGCCCAGGTCCTCCCACATGCCGAGCTTCTTTGCGGAATCGACGGTGCCGCGTTGCAGCACCTCCACCGGGCTCATGCCGCCCTGAGCGAATCCCCACAGCTCCCAGTGGCTCGCCAGGCCTTCGCGCTGGCCGTGTGCCCCGATCGTGACGAGTACGCCGGCATCCGCGAGCTGCTTCGCCGTCTCGGCAATCGCGACGTGATGGAAGTCGCCCTCCGGCGCCTTCACACGGCGCACCGAGCGCGGTTGCAGCACGTGCGGGGGGACGAACTTCGACAGGATCGGGTGCTTCCACACATCCGTTTTCATGTACCAGTAGTGTTCTGACGTCAGCCCGCCGTAGGTGACGACGAGCGTCGGCGTGTACGCCACCTCGGTCTGCCCCCAGAATTGCAGCACGTCGTCATGAATTTCCGACTGCGGAATATTGTGTTCGATCGCACTGTTGCCGTCGGCAACCATGGAGAGATCCATGTGATACAGCGAGGCGCCTTCGCTCACGACCAGGATGTCCGCCTCACGCGCGGCAACGGTCACCTGCTGGCGTTGCTCGCGCCGCGGCTGGTTGTAATTCTTGATGCCGGCGGCCCCTTGCGCCTTCAGGCGCCGCACGTGCTCGAGCGCGTCCTGGTACTCGTTGATCTCCATGAAGTACGGCGCTTTCGCGCCATAGACGACGTTGCCGGTGGAGAACAGCCGCGGCGCGAGGATTGCGCCCGTCCGCTGCAGCTCCGCGGCGGCGAAAAACTCGGTCGAATCCGACGACGGATCGAACACGGTCGTTACGCCGAGCGCCAGCGTCGCGAAATTCTGCCAGTTCTGCTGCGGAATGAAGCCCTCGCCCTGGCTGCCGTGCGCATGCGCGTCGATCAGCCCGGGGATGATGGTCTTGCCGCTGGCATCGACCGTTTTCGCGCCGGCGGGCACATCGATCTCGCCCGCGCCGCCGACGGCCGCGATCCGATTGCCGTCGATGACGATCACGCCGTTCTCGATCACGCCGCCGTCCTCGTCAGACATCGTGATGACGCGTGCCCCGGTGAGCGCGAGCATGCCCTCGGGCACATCGGACCGAAGCTCGATGGCGAGCGAGACACCGGCTGCAGGCGCGGCATAGCCGCCGCCATCCTCCTCCTCCTCGTTCTCTTCGCCGGCCGGGAGGACGAAAAGCTCGTCCGTGCCGGCGCCGTAGAGCGTCGGACCCAGCGTCCAGTTGAGCCGTTCGCCGCCGTCGGACCAGGACGGGAAGTTGCCGCCGTCGCCGGTCGCGCGGGTCATCGGTATCGCATCCACCGAGGTGCCGAGCTCGAGCGGCTTGCCGCCCGGCGGCAGCGGCGCGGCGTAGATGTGAAAATTTTCCTCGTAGGCAACGAAGCGATCGTTCGGCGCCACCTCGAAGCGGCTCGTGTACTCGCCTTTCGCATGCACGCGCGGGGCCTCGCCGTTCATATCGATACTCGTCAGCTCCTCGCCGTCCTCGCCTTCGCGAACGACGTAGAGCCGATCATCGCGGGCGCCGAAGTGCGGGCTGCGTCCCTTGCGTGTGATGCGTCGTGCGGCACCGCCCGCGGTGTCGACGACGAAGACGCCGGTTTCGAGGCCCCAGTCGGACGATGTCAGGTAGCCGCCGCTGCCCGCCACGAACACGATCGCGCCGCCGTCGGGCGAAAAGCGCGGGCTCGAAAAATGCCCGGGCTGCGTGGTCACGGCCTTGCTCCGTCCGCCGCCTGCACGCACGGTATGGACCTGTCCGAGCGCCTCGTCGCTCCAGGCGATGAACGCGATCGTGCGCCCGTCACGCGACCAGCTGGGATCGAACTCGAAGCGATCCTCCGCGTCGCGGGTCAGGCGTTCGGGTTTGCCGTCCGGAAGAGACTTTATATACAGCTGCCCGGCAGAGTCGAATACGACCCGGCTGCCGTCCGGCGAGACCTCGGCATTGCGCGGCATGGTGGTGGTGAAGGTCGCCGGCGCGACGTCGATCCGGGGCCGCGGCACGGCATACACCGTGCGCGTGTCCGCCACGTGGAACGGGATCTCCTCTGCATCGCCGGAGGCGACATCCACCCTCCGGATCGTCCCGCCTGCCCAGAACACGAGGCTCCCGGAGTCGGGCGTCCAGTCGAAGTTCGGGTACAGGCCGTGCACTCCCCAGACTTCCTGAAGATCCTGCGCGAGCGTCTCGAACACCGGGCGCTCTGCGCCCGATCGGAGATCCTTCACGAACAGTGCGCTTTTTCCGCGGATGCGGCGCACGAAGGCCAGGGTCTTGCCATCCGGTGAGGGCGTCGGCCGCACCGAGCCGCCGGCGCCGGAAACGAAGGGCGCAGTCTCGCCCGTCTCGAGATCGTGGCGCTTGATTTCGTAGACGACGGCGTTCGAGTCCTGCGCGTACTCGAAGATCGGCCCGGGCGTGACGTCCTGGCTGAAATAGATATAGCGGCCGTCCGGGGAAAACGCGGGCTCGCCGAGCTCCTTCTGGTGTTTTTCGTCGGGCTTCTCGACGACCGCGACGCCGCCGCCGCCGTGCACGTGATAGAGCCAGATCTCGCCGGTGCCGAGCGAACGCTGCGTGGTGAAGTGCTTGCGTGCCGCGATGTAACGGCCGTCCGGCGACCACCAGGGATTGTTCAGGAGCCGGAAGTCTTCCTCGGTGAGCTGGCGCGGGTCACTGCCGTCGGCACGCATGATCCACAGGTTGTCGCCGCCGCCGGCATCGGACGTAAACGCGATCTCGCTGCCATCCGGCGAGAAGCGCGGTTGCATCGCCCAGGGGAGTCCCGCGTTGATGGCTGTCGCTTTGCCACCGGCGATCGGCAGCGTGTAGATATCGCCCAGCAGGTCGAAGACGATGGTCTTGCCGTCGGGGCTCACATCGACGCTCATCCAGGTGCCGGTGCGCGTGTCGATGTCGATGGTCCGGGCGTCGCCCGGGATCTCGCCGACGTCCCATTTTTCCTCGTCGTCGTCCTCCTCCTTGTCGTCCGCCTCGGCGGATGAGGCGGGGAGGGCGAATATCAGGAGGAAGGCAATGATCAAGGGCTTCGTGTAAGGCATCGTACGGCTCGCGAATTCGTCAAGCCGCGGAGTCTAACGCAAGATGCCTGCGTAGCCGAAACCTCCGGGGGAGCTTCAATGCCCCGCCCCGAAGTGGGGATGAAGGCCGCTCGGCCGCCTCACGGCTCGATCGCGGTGCCCAGTCCTGCGTACACGTAGCGCTTTGCGTAGAGCCTGCTCAAGGCGGCAAAGCCAGGCTCGCTCGTGCAGTGACCCGGTGCCACAGCCTGCACCTCGTACTCGTCGTGCAGGGCGCGGACGAGACCTTCAATCTCATCTTCCGGCATCGTCACCCAGTGCAGCCCGCCGATCAGCAGACGGACGTCCTTCGACTTCGCGTCGACGGAATCGAGAATCTGCTCGATCCCCGGATGCGAGCAGCCCACGAGGAGAATCTGTCCTTCCGGCGTGTCGATGCTGAGCGAGAGTTCGGGCGTCTCGCTGAACGCGGGGCCGCGAGAGAGGTTACTGACCAGCCTGATACCGGGCGCGGGCTCGAACTCGCTTTCCACGATCCTGATCTGTGCGTGCTTCCACGGCGAGCCATGCGGCACGGTATCCGGCACCTGCCCGTCAAAATAACGCATGTGCGGGGGCAGCGAGGTATCCGAATCCCGGAAGAACACCGGCGGTGTCGTGCCACCGAAATACTCGTCGCGAGGCGCATAGATCGTTACCTGCGGATTGAGACGCAGCAGGTAGTGCAGGCCGTCGGTGTGATCGTTGTGCCGGTGCGAAACGACGATGAAATCCAGCTGCCTGAGATCGATGCCGAGAGCTTCGACGTTATGGCGAAAAATCTCTGCGTCGTTGCCGGTATCGAAAAGAATGCGCAGGCCGTCGTGTTCGACCAGGACAGCGTAACCCCAGTCCTTACGGAGATCGGCTCTCTGGCCAAAGGCGTCGACAAGTATCGTGACCCGCGTTGACGGCTCGACGGGGTCCGGCGCGGACGTGGCAGCGGGGCTCTGTCCGGTCGCGAGAAGCATGCAGGGCACGATCAGCCAGGTACGAAAAAAACGCACGGAACTCTCTCGATTAGCGATTGATGGCGGCTCAGCTTCGGTCTCCTGGGAGACGCTACCATGCCCGGCAGTGCGCGGTCGATCGCCGGCCCCTGACCTTGCCGCAGGGTGTAGGCTTTGCGCATCGGCGATTCACGGAGGACATCATGGAGCTCATGAGTGCCGCGCGTCCCGGCGCGATCTGGACGTGTCCCATGCACCCTGAAATCAGGCGGGAGATGCCGGGTTCCTGTCCCATTTGCGGCATGGCGCTGGAACCGCTGGCACCAACAGCCGACGCGGGAGAGAACCAGGAACTCACGGATATGACACGGCGCTTCCTGATCAGCGCGGCGCTGACCGTGCCCCTCCTGTGGTCCATGCTCGGCGAATTATGGCCCGCCATCAACCCGATGCTGCTGTTCGGGCACATGCGGGTTGCCTGGGCGCAGCTCGTCCTCGCCACACCGGTTGTGCTGTGGGGGGGCTGGCCGTTCTTCGTTCGCGGGTGGCGATCGATCGCGACGCGAAACCTGAACATGTTCACGCTTATTGCGCTGGGCACGGGATCCGCCTGGCTGTTCTCGGTTTTCGCGACGATCGTTCCGGAGCTGCTGCCGGCTTCATTTCGCGAGGAATCCGGCGCGCCGCCGCTGTACTTCGAAGCCGCTGCCGTGATCGTTACGCTCGTGCTGATGGGGCAGGTCCTCGAACTGCGGGCGCGCGCGCAAACGTCGGATGCGATTCGCGCGTTGTTGCGCCTCGCACCGAAGACAGCGCATCGCCTCGACGAGGATTCGGTGGAAAGTGACGTCGACCTCGACGAGGTCCGCCCAGGCGACCGCCTGCGCGTAAGGCCCGGCGAGAACATTCCGGTCGATGGAGTGGTGATCGAAGGCGCAAGTCACGTCGATGAGTCGATGTTGACCGGAGAGCCCGACCCCGTCCACAAGACCGCCGATGCCCCCTTGTCCGCGGGCACCACGAACGGCAGCAGCAGTTTCGTTATGCGCGCGGAGCGTGTAGGGGGCGACACGCTGCTGTCCCAAATCGTGTCCATGGTGGCCCAGGCTCAGCGGTCGCGCGCCCCGGTGCAGAGGCTCGTGGACCAGGTTGCCGCATGGTTTGTTCCGGCCGTGGTCGTCATCGCGGTGGTCGCGGCTGTCGCCTGGGCGCTCATCGGCCCGCCGCCGGCCCTGGCGCACGCACTGCTGGTTGCCGTATCCGTACTGATCATCGCTTGCCCCTGTGCGCTCGGGCTGGCGACGCCAATGTCGATCATGGTGGGCATTGGCCGCGGCGCCCGGGAAGGTGTGCTGATCAAGGACGCTGCGGCCCTCGAACGTCTGGAGAAGGTCACGACTATTGTCCTCGACAAGACGGGAACGCTGACGGAAGGCAAACCGGGACTGCAGCGTGTCATTACTGCAAACGGTTTTGCCGAGAAGGAGGTGCTGGCCGCTGCCGCTTCGGTCGAGTCCGCGAGCGAACATCCGCTCGCTCGTGCAATCGTCGATGCTGCGTTGACCCAGGGTTATGAGCTTCACGATGCCGCAGGATTCGACTCCGACCCCGGCCTTGGGGTGTGGGGAAAAGTGGCCGAACGAGTGGTATTGGTCGGAAACCTGCGGCTCATGCAGCGCCATGACGTGCCGGTAGCAGGGCTGACGACACAGGCGGACATCGAACGCAGCGAAGGGGCAACCGCCGTTTATGTTGCGATCGACGGGCGGGCCGCCGGGCTGCTCGTCATCGCCGATGCCATCAAGAAATCGTCGCCGGCGGCCATTCATGCGATCCGGAAGGCGGGCATTCGCGTGCTGATGCTGACCGGGGACGATATCCGGACTGCCCAGGCCGTGGGCCGGGCGCTCGGCGTCGACGACGTCGTGGCCGATGTATTGCCGCAGGACAAGGCCGCCATCGTAAAGCGCTTGCAGCATGAAGGGCAGGTCGTCGCGATGGCCGGCGACGGCGTCAACGATGCGCCGGCGCTTGCGCAGGCAGACGTCGGGATTGCGATGGGAACCGGGACTGACGTTGCCATGCAGTCGGCGGGGGTCACGCTCGTCAAAGGCGATTTGCGTGGCATCGCGCGGGCGCTGCGCTTGTCGAAGCGCACGATGAGCAATATCCGGCAGAACCTCGTCTTCGCCTTCGGCTACAACGCGCTCGGCGTACCCATAGCCGCGGGCATTCTTTACCCGTTTTTCGGACTGCTCCTGTCGCCTGTCATTGCGAGCCTCGCGATGAGCCTGTCATCGGTATCGGTTATCGCCAACGCGTTGCGGCTGCGCGCAGCGAAACTGTAGGAGCCCAGGAGAAGGCATGAAGCCATATCGCCACCCGGACTTCTATCGATACGATTGAAAGACGCTCGCGTTGCCGTCGCGGCCGATCAGGAGTACGTCGTAGGGATCCTTCACATTGCCGTACGCGGGGCCGTCCATCCCGGGCGAGCCTCGCGGCATCGCCGGTACCGAAAGTCCGATCGCGTCCGGTTTTTGCTCCACGAGTCGGCGAACGTCAGCGGCCGGCACATGTCCTTCGATGGCGTAGCCTGAGATCTCGCCGGTATGGCAGGAGCCGTAGCGAACCGGCATGCCCAGGCGATCTCTCGCCTCAGTATTGCCGCCCTCGTGACGACGCACGTCGAAGCCGTTCTCCTCGAGGTGTTTCACCCAGTCTTTGCAGCACCCGCAGCCGAGGCCCATCCAGACTTCGATGGACGGCCCGCCTGCGGCAAAGAGGCGCATGCTGGATGGCGTCGCGACGAGGCCCGCGAGCAGCAATGCGACGAGTGCGCGCCGGGACGGGTCGGGATCATCGCGCATGCGCGAGTCGGAGTCGATCCATTGCCTTCTGTTCATCGCTTCTCTCCAGTACAGGATGCGCTTTAGCAGATCCGCCGATTTATGCACTTTTGCGTCAGAATTACCACTGTCTGCACCGTGCTTTCGCAGGTGCGCTGCAAGCCCCCGTTGGAGCGGCTGCCAGCCGCGAATGGTACGCAGCAGAACCGAACCGCGTTCTATTCGCGGTCAAGCGCCCGCTCCACCGGGGTCGCGTCGGCCGCCCGTTGGAGCGCCTGCCAGCCGCGAACGGTTCGCGGTCGGATTTAGCGCCCGTCAATTCGCGGGCAGCGCCCCCTCCTGCGTCTGCGCAGAGGCATTTACGATACCGTCACCGGCCACGAATGCCCGCCATCGCCCGATCGCTGCTGAGTCGAAGCGATCATTGCGAATGATGTCGTCCGCGAAGGCTTCGAAGTCGCGGGAGAATGGTGTCGGCTTCGAACGCCACCAGGCGCGCATTCCCGGATGTGACAGCCACCAGCCGAGCGTCGCTTCCCAGCGTGCCCAGACGAGGGCCGGCAAGGTATTGTCCCGGGACTGGTGGTACATGAATTCGGCAGTCCCGATGAGTTCGTAGAGCGCCCAGGAAAAGCGGACGCGCTCAGCCCGTGTAAGCCGGCCCGGATCTTCAGCACCGACCACGATGACGTGATTCAGCCCGGCATCGAGAGCCATCCGGGATTGCATCTCGGACATCCGGTTCAGGATGCGCGCGTAATTCTCCGCTTTGAGCGATCGCGTGTTCTGGCGTACCTGGTACGCAAGATAAATGAGCGAGACGACCACGAAAAAGCCGCCGACGAACTCGCCGAGCTGCGCAAGCGTGTCGAGATTCATAAAACCTCCGTGGGGGCCTGGGACGTTGCGAATGGTAACTCGTCCTGACCCGCATCTGGCGCCTGCTCAATGGTTGGAGCGGCTGTCAGCCGCGACCGGTTCGCGGTTTAATACAGCCAGGTCTAATTCGCGGGCGGCGCCCGCTCCAACGGCGCGTCCTGCCATCATGCAAGGGAAACAGTGTGATCAATGCCTACAGCAATGCGCAGGGCCGCTTGCACAGCGTCCCGGAACCGTCGCCGAACCTGGCTGAACCGGTCTGGCTCGACCTCATCGAGCCTACCCCGGACGAGGAACGTGCGGTCGAGACGGCCCTGGGCCTCGAGGTACCGACGCGCGAGGAAATGGAAGAAATCGAGGTGTCGTCGCGCCTGTACTACGAAGGGTCCACGGCGTTCATGACTGCACTGTTGCCGTCGCATACGGACGGCGATGAGCCGATATTGGCGCCTGTGACCTTCGTCCTGACGGACCGGCAACTTCTGACGATTCGTTATCACGAACCGCGGGCGTTCAGCACGCTGCCGGTGCGTGCGGCGAAATCGCCGGTTGCCGGCGACGACGGGGCATCCGTACTTGTCGTGCTGCTGGAACTCCAGATCGATCGACTCGCCGATGTGCTCGAACGGGCGGGCAGGGAGACCCATGGGCTCTCACGACAGGTATTCCAGCACCAGGGCGCGAAGCCGACCAAGAGCGCGGACCTGCAGGTGATCCTGGCGGCCATCGGCCGCAAAGGCGAGCTGGTCTCGAACCTGCTGGACTGTCTCGTTTCCCTCGAGCGCATGTTCGGGTTTCTGAGCCATTCGATCCAGCAGAGAAAAGGCGACCGGGATTTGCGCGGCCGCATCAAGATCATTTCGCGCGACTGCCGTTCGTTGATCGAGCACGCAGGCTCATTGACGCAGAAGGTGACGTTCCTGCTCGACGCGACGCTCGGACTGATCAACATCGAGCAGAATGCAATCATCAAGATATTCTCTGTCGCCGCAGTGGTCTTTTTGCCGCCCACACTGATTGCATCCGTTTATGGCATGAACTTCGACGTCATGCCGGAACTGAAGTGGCTACTGGGTTACCCGTTCGCACTCGGGCTGATGGTCATTTCCGCCGTCGCACCGTACCTGTTCTTCAAGCGGCGACGCTGGTTGTAAGCGCAGCTGGCGCGTCCGTCGCGTCGCAGCGTCGCTCAGCCCTGCACTCGTCCGAGCCGCATGCGAAGCGGCCAGGTGATTCGGCGCGGCAAGGCCGGATTGCCCCAGAGTTCACCGGCCTCGTCGATGAAGGCCTCGACCCGCGCTGCCGCACCGGCCGCACGGGCGCGTTTTGTCGCAGACCAGGTTTCGACGTAACCCAGAAGCTCGGGCAGGCGCCAGTCGCGCTCGATGCGCATCCGGGGCGCCTCGACCTCGTCGAAGGGGAAGGGCAGGTCGACATAGCCGCGCTCGACGAGCGCCCGCTCGGGCGGCCAGAAGGCCTCGAGGTCCGTCGCGTAAAACGACTCGACGCACTCGCCGAGCGGGCCATCGAGGACACCGTTTGCATACGCGATGAGCGCGAGCGCCGCATCGGGCCTCGCGACGCGGCGGACTTCTTCGTAGAACGCCGGCAGGTCGAACCAGTGAACGGCCTGCGCTGCCGCAATCAGCGCGACGCTCGCGGCCTCCGCGGGCAGCGCTTCGGCGGGCGCGACCGTGTAGCGGACCTTCGGGTGCGGGCTCGCGTTGGCGACCTGGTCTGCGCTCACGTCGCAGGCCTCGATCGCGGCGAAATGCCCGGCGAGCAATACCGCGAGCTGGCCGTTGCCGCAGCCGACGTCGATGGCGAGGTCGCGTATCGGCGCAAGTCCGGCAAGGAACGCAGCGAGGGCCGGCGGGTACGTGGGACGGTACTTCGCGTAAGCGTCGCCGCCGGTTTCGAAATGGCGGCGGGTGGGCGGCGTCACTCGCGCCGCCACGCTTCGATTGCTCTGCTGAAGCGGCGAGCGAGCCCGGGGTTTGCTTCGAGACGGCTGTCTCCCCAGTACGAGTCGCCCGGCTCGTAGGGCGGGCCCCACATAGCCTGGGCGTCCCAGTCGACATTGATGTACGCGAAGCCGCGGATCACGTCCCTGTTCTGTTCCATGTAACGGAACAGCGGCGCATACCAGGCCTCCCAGATATCGTCATCGCTGACAACCCGGCGATCCGCCCCGGTCGGACCGTCGAAAAGCGCCGAGACATTGGCCTTCGTTCCCGCGGCGAGATCGAAGCCTTGCGGCGTGGACTCCGCAATCATCACCGGCTTCCGGTGCTCGCGCGCAAGTGCGAGCACTTCGTCGGCGAGTTGCCGCAGGCTCGCATGCTCAGGATTGCGACCCACGGCGGCACGGGCATCGGGATGCTGGAACCAGGACAAGGCGAGCCAGTCGACATAAGCATCGCCCGGGTACCAGTCGCGAATATCCTCGTGCCGCCCGTCGATCAGTTCGTCCATGACCGAGGTCCCGGCCTGCCACACGAAGCGCACGTTCCCGCTGTTTCGCGCCCGCAGCCGCTCGACGATGTAACGCCAGGCGCGCACGAAGCGGCCCGGCTGCTCCAGCCCGTGATTCCAGGCCCCATCGAATTCGTAACCGATACGAAGGTACGTGACGCCGTCGACCCTGCCTAGAAACGTCGCGAGCTGGTCGATCTCGTCGTCATAATGCCCGGCAAGCAATGCATCCAGTGCGCCCGGCTGCCCGTTTTCGGAGATGTACAGACCGAGGGCCAGATCATCGATACCGAATTCCGTCGCGGTCTTGAAGGCGTTCACGGGGCCCGCGCCCCAGCCGGCCTCGGAATCGACGACGTCGCCTTCGGCGTCCAGCCCCAGGCCGCCGAAATTCGCCGCCGGGTCGAGCAGGTTGTAGAGGCCGACGTAAGCTGTGAGCGCGTCGGGCGCCGGACAGCAGCCAGACGCCAGGTAGTCGCGGATGGCGCCGAGATCCTGGCCGACGATGAAAACGGGTGGCGCCGGGGCCAGCGGGGCGCGGGAAACCGGCGCGGGCCCCGAGCTTGCCGTGCAGCCGGCCGCGACCACGAGTCCGAGCGTCATCAGCATTCGGCCGCGGAGGGTATTCATATGGCTATTGGCTCATTCGCCGCTGACAGCCGCTCCAACTCGATTGCCGGCCCTCGTCTGGTCGCGAGCGATTGCACGGTACTGCTCCGCGACCTCCACCTCGCCGACCCTCTCGGCCGCATTCGCCGCGCCGAGCAGGGCGTTCAAACGGTTGGGCGCGCGCGTCAGCACGACATCGTACTGGGCGAGGGACTTCTCGTAGCGCTCTGCTTCGAACAGCATGTCGGCGTAGAGTTCGCGCGCCGGCAATACCTCGCCGGGCGTGACCGGGTGCTTGTCGACGGCATCCTCGAGATCCGCCGCCCGGGCCGCAAGCGCCAGCGCCTCCTCCGTCCGGCCTTCGGCAAACGCGACCCATGCCCCGACCGCCTCGATGTGCACCTCCACCTGTTCCTTCCAGTACGGCAACGTGCTGTCGGGGAGACTTGCCTGCAGGCGCTCGATCGTCGCGAGCTCTTCCCGCGCGGCGTCGGCGTCACCGGCTCGCGCCGCACCGATGCCGCGGGCGAAATAGTGAATCGACTGCGCCCAGCCGAACTCATCCCAGGGAAAATCCTTGCGGATCAGTTCGAGCTCGGCGGCCTCGCGCCACTGCCGGCGCTCCAGCGCATAGCGTGCCGGTGACGCAGCATACGTATAGGCCACCTTGAAATTCTCCGTGTCGGTCTTGTCGATGTCACCGAGCGTGGCGAGGAGCGCAGCGGCCTCGGCGTCGCGCGCGGTCTGCAACAGGGCATACATCAGGTAATCCATGCTGTGCAGTCCCTCGTCGTAGTGACCTGCGAGGTGAGCTCGCGTGGTGTACTCGGCGGCGGAGCGCGTCGAGTCCTCGTTGGAGGCGAGCGACCGGTCCCACAACCCGAGGCGCGTGAAGATGTGCGACGGCATGTGCTGCGCATGGGCGGAATCCGGCGCGGCGCCGGCATAGATCGTCGCCGCCCCGAGCGCCAGGTGCGCGAGTTCCGGGTAGTCGTAGGCGTGAATCAAATAATGCAGCGTGCCCGGGTGCATTGCTTGCGATTCGCGCACCCAGTTGAGGAGAGCCGCCGCCTTGTATTGCCGCGCGTAGCTCTTGTCGCGCGGGTCCGCAGCCGCGAGCAGGGCAAGCGCGTAGAATATCGCCGCTTCCGGGTCATCGAGATAGTTCGTGTACACCTCGCTCATTTTCGCTTCATAGGCGCGCACGCGATCGCCATGCGTCGCCGGATCAGTGCTCGAAAAAAACGCCTGCAGCGCCTCGATATACGCGGCTTCGCGCGGCGTCATCGTCTTGCTCCTGGCCGCGGCCAGCGTCTTTGCGCCCTCGGCCAGGCCTTCGCTTCCGGGCGGGGACCACAGCGGATGCCAGATGCTCATGGCCGCGCCCCAGTGCGCGATGGCGCACCCGGGATCCTTCTCGATGATTTCCCCGAACATCCGCCGGGTTTCGTTGTATTCGAAGGAGTGCAACAGCGTGATCGCGTCGCTGAATTCCGCCTGCACTTCCGGCTTGCAGGAGTTTTGGAATTGCACCCGGGCCGTTTCGGTCTGCGCGACGGCGGCCGTCGCCGCCAACAGCACTACGACCGGCGCGCAATGCCACGCCAAGCGCCGTAATAACATGGCCGTCTCCGCGATTGTCGGGGTATTGATTTTGCGCCTTTCCCCGGCAGCAACGCCATATGCGCAGGAGCGGGCGTAAGCCGTATCGCGCGTAGGAGTGGGCGTAAGCCCGCGAATGAGTCGAGGCCGGAATTACACGCGTCTTATTCGCGGCTATCAGCCGCTCCAACGGTCACTGGCGGTGCCGCGGCGCACGCGATTAGACTTGCAGAATAGGTTCGGAGGGACCAGATGGACTTCAATTCACTACAGGAACGGCTACGGCAGTTCGCGGCCGAGCGCGACTGGGACCCGTTTCACTCGCCGAAGAACCTGGCGATGGCGCTGTCCGTGGAGGCGGCCGAGCTGCTCGAGCACTTCCAGTGGTTGAGCGAGCACGAATCGGCGAATGTCGGCGAGGAAACCCGCGCCGAGATCGCTGCGGAAATTGCCGACATCCAGATCTATCTCGCCATCATCGCGGGGAAGCTCGGTGTCGACATCGATCGGGTAGTGGATGACAAAATCGCCGCGAACGCGCGAAAGTATCCGCCGGGCAAGGTAGGCTTTCGCGAGTAGCGGCTCCAGACCTCACGGCGCGTTGCCCGGGCCTTTTGATTCCTCTCCCGCAAGCGCCGCCAGGGCGCGCTCGAGGAGAACGACCTCGCCGCTGATATTGGCGTGCGCCGAAAAGACCTCGGAATACTGGTAGCGAAGCTCCTCGCGCACGGCCGGGTCGGCCCGCAGCGCTGCAGCGGTGGCGGCGATCATTTCGGGATCGACATCCAGCGCGCAGTCCGGCATGAAGCCGACAATTTCCTGCGCTTCGTTGCGGACGTCGCTGCAGCCCGCACGCATGGCTTTTTGCAGCTCGAGCGGGATGATGGTGCGCACGCGGTGACGGTAAACGGCGTCGACCAGGGAGTCGAGGACGCTGCGTGCCGAATCATCGGCGAAGTAGTCGGCGACGCCGCTCCGGATGGCGGCCTCCGGCAGCAGGCCGGTGTCGCCGGAAGACACGATCTCGTCCCAGGTGGCCCGCGTCGGCGGGACGTAATTGATCTCGCTGGCCCGGTAGGCATTGACGAGCAGCTCTGTCGGGTCGGAACCGGGATCGGCGAGAAGCGCGTTGCTGCGCTCGACGCTCTCGAGGACGGCCTTGTAGTAGGCGGCGAGTCCGCGCCGCGCTCCGTGGTCCTTTTCAAGGTCCGCCGTCAGGCGCATGGTGTAAGCCCGTCCGAGGCGCTTGTCCGCCTGCGCGTCGTTCCAGTTGGCGACCTGGATACCGATGAACACCCCGACGACGACGATGAGGAAGTCGAGCGCGATGGCAGTCCACTCCTGCTTGCGAAAATGGGCGATGACGCGACGCAGGATCATGAACGGTTCCGGTCCACGATAGTGCAGCCCGTCACTCGCACTCGAAATCGTCCTCGCCAAGCGGCTTGCACTGCGTCGGGAATCCGTGTGCCTGCCAGTAGTCATGGACGCCCGACTTGTCGATGAACGCCTTGAACTGTGGCGAGAGCCTGTACGCAGCGTAGTCTTTGCCCCACAGGACGCCCGCGTAAGGAGGCCCGACGTCATAGGCGCCGACGGCGACCAGCAGAATGTTGACGTACGGTTCGTTCTCGAGCGAGTTTGCCCTGACGTACGCCGTCAGGTCTGCGGCGAGCGCCGAATGATCTTCGTCGGGATTCCTGAATGCGTCATAAATCTCGTCCTGCCGTCGCCAACGAGGCAGCCAGGCTCGCTGTTTGCGGCCACCAGGAAAGCGGTTTCCTGGTCGAAATGCGCGAGCAGCGTAAAATTGACCCAGCCGTCGACGACCATGCCCCTGGCGAGGACCGATTGAAATCGCTCCCATGCCTCGTCGTAGCGCTCGAGTGTAACGAGTTGATCGTAATGATTTTCCGCGCACGGGCCGAATAATGGATCGACTGCGGCGCAAGCCTCGAATGTATCGAGGGCCTTTGCAGACTGGCCGATCAGCGCGTAAGCGAGCCCCAGCCAGTTCATCGCGGACGAGTTACGCGGATCGAGCGAAACGGCGCGCTCGAGATCGGCGATTATTTCCGCCAGATCGAAGTGCAACATGGCCGTGCGATGTCGCCTGCATTCGGAAGTTTGCGCGTGCCGCAATCGCCAGCGCATTGTCGGGATCGAGCGACAAGCGCGTGCGCGGCGTACTCGTCGACAAGCGCGTTCAGTTCCTCCGCTGTCAATTCCGTGTCGGTGTATTCCTGGAACAGCGAAATGACGGCGGCGCGCAGCGCCCATGCATCGACAAAGTCGGGATCGCGCTCGATGGCGCGCTCGAGCAAGGCACTGGCCTCCTCGATGCGGATGCGATCCTGGTAGAAGGCGCGAGCCTCCAGGTAAAGATCGTAAGCGGAGAGATCGTCCGTCGGTGCCTCGATGCGAATCTCCGGCACATCGGCGGGGCCCATGATGACGCCGAGTTCCCGCACGACGGCCGCGGCTATTTCGCCCTGGACGGCGAACACGCTCTCCGTCGTCATCGGCCGGTCAAACGTCGCCGACCACAGGTGCCGGTCCGTCGACGTATCAATCAGCTGGACGGTAATGCGCAACGCAGTACCCGCCTTGCGCACGGACCCTTCGAGCACGTGTTTCACGCTGAGCGCGTCGGCGATGGTACGGACGCTGGTGCTTTCCTGGCCCTTGAACGCGAACGACGAGGTCCGTGATGCGACCTTCAGGCCTCCGACCTGTACCAGCGCATTGAGAATCTCCTCCGCGATGCCATCGGAGAAATATTCCTGGTCGCCCTCGGGCGACAGATCCGCAAATGGCAGAACGGCAATCGATGCGGGATCGATGCGAGCAGATGACCCTGCCGCGCCGGGGGATTCCATGCCGCTTCCGGTTTCCCCAGCCGTCGCGACCGCGCCGGGCGAAGGGCCGGGCCGTGATGTCAACCAGATGCCGAGCCCTATGGCAGCGATGACGGTTCCCGTCGTTCCGAGCAGCACCGGCTTCACGAATTTTTGCATCCGTGAGGCGCGGGCCGACATCGGTGCAGCGACGGCTTCGCCACTTAGCCGCGCTTCGACGGCGCGCATCAGGTCCTGGAATACGTCCGCCTGCGCATCGCCATTCCAGCGCGCGAAATCGATCACGTGAAACTGCTTGAAGCCCAATGGCGCCGGGGTCTGGTCGATGGATATCGGGATCAGCTTGCCGGCATCGGCTGCGGCGACGGCCTCGTCTTTCACCCAGCGCGATTCGATCGACTGCCTGGACCAGGCGACGATCACGACCGTCGCGGCCCCAAGCTCTCTTTCGATGTCTTTCGAAAACTCCGCGCCGCCGGCGATGTGCCGGTCCCACCACACCGAAAAGCCGGCCTCTTCCAGCGCCGCGGCGAGCTTCCCGATCCGGTCGCGGTCCTGGCGGGCGTAGGAAATGAAAATGTCAGCCATCGCTATCCTTGCCAGTCTGCAACGATGCGCTCGAGGTAGGCCTGCGCCCTTCCTTCATCGACGCGCGCGTCGTTCCAGTTTGCAACCTCGATGCCGATGAACACGCCGACGACGAGGATGAGGAAGTCGAGCGCGATGGCAGTCCATTCCTGGTTGCGAAAAGGTGCGATGACGCGACGCAGGAGCATGGCGCAGTCTCCCCGGGTGCGCCGCAATCAGCTCCCGGTCGTTCTCTTTGCCTCGTCCAGGCCCTTGACCAGCCGATCCGCCCAGTGGCGCAGCATGCGATCGGCGGCGGACTTGTTCGTCACGCGGTTGGCACGCTGGGCAAAGCTGTCGGGGTCGGACCGGGCATCCATGATCATCGCAATCTTCGCGTTCGTACCGCCGTCGTAGAGCTCCGCGTAAAGTGTCATCGAGCCGGCCGACTCAACGATCGTGTACGAAATGCCCGCCGTCTGGAGGTCCGGTGCCGTGGGATCGAGATTCACGATGGCCGGTCGCAAAATGAGCACGTCGCTGGCCAGGTCGGTGGTGATCTCGTAACCGCCTTTCTCGAGTTCGTCCGAGAAGACTTTCTTAAACTCCTCGGCGAGCTTGGATTGGATACGCTGCATGTCCTTGTCGGAGACGCGCCGCGAAAGATCGCGCTCATTGCGGTTGTAGTCGCGCTCCCAGTCCTTCCGGAATGAAACGGCGCACTCCACGAGATAAACGCGCTTGTAGGGCTCGAGCGTGGCGCCGTCCTGGATGTACAGGGCATCGATGTCCTTGGCCTCGACGAGCTTGAGCCCGTCCGGCGTCGTGGCCGGCAGTTCGTCATCGGCGGAAGCAGGTCCGGCAAAGCTTAATAGCCCCAATGCGAGCAGCATCGGGATCCCGTGAATGGTTTTGGACATGTGTTTCTCCCCGTCGTCTGCCTTGATCGGGCAGCAGACTCGAATGATTTTGGTTCCGGCAGGCTCGCCAATATGAACGCCTCGACACCGTTTGTATAGCGTTCACCGTACGCCTCCCGCGCCAGGCATTTTGCCGGGCCCGGCGGGCCGGTTACCATGCCGCCTGATCATTTCTCGTCCGCAACAGGTGGGGAATCATGACGTCAACAACGTTCTTCCGGCTGCGCCACGCACTTGTCGCTGTGACGCTCGTGCTTGCCGCTCCTGCCATGGCGCAGCAGGCGCCGATGTACCCGATGGAGCCGCCGCCGGAACCGGACGCGATCCCGCTCGACACCGGCGGGGTCGAGGGACAGTCCCTCGAGGAGACGTGGTTTCGCCAGTGGGGCGACCCGATGGCGCGGAACATCTCGACCGCGACACTCACGCCGTTTTTGCCGGATCCGGGGAGAGCCACCGGCGCCGCCGTCATCGTTGCGCCCGGCGGGGGCTTCCTGTGGCTCTCCATGGGCAACGAAGGCTGGGAAGTCGCCGAGGCGCTTGCGGATCACGGTATCGCCGCCTTCGTACTCAAGTATCGCCTGCGCCCGACACCCGAGAAGATCGAGGATTTCGAAAAGACCATGAACGAGCTGTTCGCGAGCGTCGGGGACGACAACGGGCAGGGCGAGCGGCGCCGCGAGTTCCCGTTCCCGGCGGAGCAGGTGGCCGACGCCGAAGCGGCGTACGCAATGATCGTCGAGCGCGCCGGGGAGTGGCGCGTCGATCCCGGGCGTATCGGCATGATCGGGTTTTCGGCCGGCGCCGGTGCCACGATGGCGACGGCGCTCAATTCCGACAAGGTGGACCTCGCCTTCATCGGGCCCATCTATGGGGGCATGCAGTCCGTCGAGGTGCCGGTCGATGCGCCGCCGATGTTCGCGGTCATTGCCACCGACGATTTCCTGTTCGGCGGCGAGTTCGGGTTGATCCGGTCCTGGCACGAGGCCGGCAGGCCGGTCGAGTTTCACCTCTACCAGAACGGCGGCCACGGCTTCGGCCTCGGCAATCCCGACCGGACGAGCAACAAGTGGTTCGATGCCTTCATCCACTGGCTGGACGTGAACGGGTTTCTTACGCCCGTGCCGTAGGCGCGGGCGCCGCCGGCCGTTGGGGGCGCTGCCGTCGTTGGAACGGGCGCTGCCCGCGAATTGGTCAAGGCCGGAACGCCGCGTCTGATTCGCGGCTGGCAGCCGCTCCAACGGTACGACGCTCATTCGCGCTGGCAGCCGCACCAACACGTTCTTCGATCGCTTGTAAATCATATGATAGTATGAAATCCTCGCCGACATGGATCGGCGGCGCAAGCAAACCAACCTTGCACACCAGGTCATGTCCGATCTCGGACTGCAGATCGCGACCGGCGACTTTCAGCCCGGGATCACGTTGCCGCCCGAAGACGACCTCGTGGCGAGCCTCGGCATCAGCCGAACGGTCGTTCGGGAGGCCGTCAAAATGCTGGCGGCAAAGGGCCTGGTCGACACCCGGCCCCGGCGCGGCACGATCGTCCTGCCGGAAACCCAGTGGAACCTGGCGGACCCCGATATCCTGGACTGGCTGTTGCATCGCAGGAATGTCGTGCCTCTGATCCTCGAGTTCGCCGACGTCCGCCTCGCGATCGAACCGGCGGCCGCGGGACTGGCAGCACGCGTCGCCGATGCCGCGGCTCTCGCGGAACTCGAGGCCGCGATCGCTGGGATGCGGGACGCCTCGCTCGGTCATGCGGACCCGCTGGATGCGGACATCGCGTTTCACGTTGCCGTGCTGCGTGCCGGGAAGAACCGCTTTTTCTACAGCCTGCGATTCATGATCGAGGTTGCGTTGCGATTCTCCATTCGCCTGTCGAACAGCAGCAAGGGTGTCGACCTTGCAAGCGCGGACGATCATGCGCGAATTCTCGACGCGATCATTGCCCGGGACGCCGAAGCGGCCGAAGCTGCCATGCGTGAATTGATCCAGGAATCCAAAGCGCTCCTGGCTCGCTTCCAGGAGTCCGTGGCCCTTACTTCGCCCGCGGCGGTCGTTGCGTGAGATCGTGGCGCAGCAGGGGCGCGGCGCTTCGCACCGTCGCGTGCACGGTCGCGATCGCGTTATTACCGGACATGCCCCGGTCTCCCTCGAGCAACGGCGTTGCAAGGTCCGCATCGGCGAAGAGCTGGTATTCGAAGTCCATGCCGATCGGCAACTCCGCGCTGTACGTATAGCGTCCTTCGACCGGGACCAGCCGCACCGCAAAGTCGCGGCCTTCGAGGAAACTCGCCCAGAAGTACGCGGGCCCGGTCACCGGGCGTCCCGTTTCGAATTCGAAGTGCACGACGGCCGGCGCGTCGTAGTCCTTCGACATCCAGTCGAACCCGGAGTGCGCCTCCGTCGCCGGGTAGTCGAAGAACGCGTTGTTTTCCCAGTGTGATCCGCGACCCCAGCGCGTCGAGCAATCCGTGCTCACCCAGGCGGGTTCCCAGTAAACGACGCCCACGCCGCCGGCGTCGACGACCGTCTGCGTCAGGTCGGTGAGGAATCGATCCTGGCCGTCGAGCGTTGCCGGGTAGCCTGCGATCAGCGCGTCCTCGCCGAGCAGGTTGGAGGCTTCATCCTGGCCGTCGAGTGTCCACGGATAGGCCGTTTCGACGACCAGAACGTCTTTCCCGTACTTCAGCGACACACGCCGCAGGGTTTTCCCCAGGCCGGCCATGTCACGCGTCGACCATTTCGGGTAATAGCTGACGCCGATCAGGTCGAAATCCAGGATGCCCGCGGCAAACGCGGCATCGAACCAGGGCTCGACGTTTTCGGGCTGGGCGATATGCAGCATCGTCGTGATCGACGAGCCCGAGAGCCTCGCGGCCTCCGCCACGCCCGCGATTCCTGCGTTCAGGAGGGCTGCGTTCCGCTCCCAGTCGATCGGCGTGTCTTCCGGTACCGGCGCCGGCAGCAAGACTTCCGTGTTCGTCTCGTTGCCGACCTGCACGAGTTCCGGCAGTGCGCCGGCGCGGCGCATCGCGACCAGGACGTCGACCGTATAGTCGTAGACCGCCTCGGCGAGCGCGTCGTCGTCGAGATCCCGCCAGGCAGCGGGCAGGATCTGGTCGCCGGGATCCGCCCAGTCATCCGAATAGTGAAAATTCAGCAACACCTGCATGCCGGCGGACTGGACGCGTTTGCTGCTCTGTATGACGTCGTCGAGCGTGCTGTATTTCGTCCAGCCGGGCGTGTGCCACAAACGCAGCCGGACGAGCTTTGCACCTTTTTCCGCAAACAGTGTGAACGGATCGACGAGCTCTCCGCCGGCCCGGTAGCGGGCGCCGCAGTCTTCCATCTCGTTGACGTAAGAGAGATCCGCGCCGATGTACGGCAGGCGGTAAGCGTCCGCGGACTCCGGCGCAGCGTGCACCGCCAGCGGCATCGCGAGCCATCCGGCTAGCCATCGCGCCGGCAGGGCATTGCGCGAGGCCACCGGCGCGACCCTCAGAACGAATACGTCAGGTCGAACAGGTAGGTCGAGCCGTACTCGTCGTAGCGGCCGAGCCGGTCCGGATCGTTGTCCCGGTAGATCCGCAGCTCCTCGTTGGTCAGGTTGCTCGCCTGCAGGCGCACGTCGAAGCGGTCGGTGATCCGATAGGACAGGCTCAGCCCGAGTGTCGACTCGGGCATCAGCGTCCGCACGTCGAAGCCGTCCCAGCCGAATATCAGCGCGTACTCGCTGTGATACTTGTACCCGAGCCGGGCCTCGAAACGGTCGCCGGAATACCACAGGTCCACTGTCGCCGTATTCTTCGCGAGCCCGGAGACGGCCAGCGGGTTGTTGGCCGGATAAAACTCCTGGATATCGGAGTCAACGTATGCGTAGTTCGAATAGATGCCGAAGTTCTGCAGGGCCGGCACGAAGCTGAACGGCATCTGGAACGTAATCTCCGCGCCCTGTATGTAGCCGCCGTCGCCGTTTGCGGGGCCGCTCAGCGCATAGTTTTCGCCGTCGATGATGACAGGCACGGTCGAGTAGCCGATGTGCGAGTCGACGTCCTTGTAATAGAGCGCCAGCGCGAGCAGCGCCTCTTCCGCGAAGTACCACTCCGTCGAAAGGTCCACCTGCCAGGCGAGGAACGGGTCGAGTTCCGGATTGCCGCCGAACGCCGTCAGCGGCGGCGGTGTCACGGCGGGATCGTCCCGGAATCGCCCGGCCCGAAGCTCGTCGAGCGGGGGGCGCGCCATGACCCGGGCGACGCCGAAGCGCACGATCCACTCGTCGTTCGGCAGGAAGTTCAGGTTGACGCTCGGCAACACTTCCGAATAGTCGTGCGGCACGGTGATCCATTCGAACGGACCGCCGCCGACGGACTCGAAACCGCCGCTCTCGGTATCGACATCGACATAGCGGGCGCCGAAGTTGCCCTCGAGGGGGACGCCGAACGCCTCGGTTACGAAATCGAGTTTGACGTAAGCCTCGATCACGTCCTCGTCCACCTGCCAGCGGTCCTCCAGCGCCTCGCTGTTCCCCGGGTCGATGAACCCGCCGTAGACGTACTCCGCCAGTTCGTCGAAATTGCCGGTCAGCACGCGCGGCACGGTGAACGCCGCGACGGAATAGGACGACAGCATGTCCGCCGGGATCGCGATGCCGCCCGCGGGTGCAAACTGGTTCCAGCTGTTGCGCCGATGTTTCTTTTCGCGGCCGGAATAGCGCAGGCCGCCCTGGATCGCCGACAGGAAATCCTGGTCCAGGCTGCGCCCGAGATCCGCCTGTAATGCATACAGGTCGTCGTCCACCTGCTCCGGCCCGTCGTGTACGCCCGCCAGCCAATCCGGCGCGAACTGGCCCGCAGGGTCGGCCGTATCGCTGCTGACCGTCACCGACGGCTGCACGCCGTCCTGCATGTCGTAATCGGAAAACTGCGGATACACCTCCGTCATGACCGCCTGCCAGGTGTTCTGGCGCTCGGCCTGCGAGTACGAGGCGTCGAGGTCCAGCACCCACACATCGCCGCTCAGCCGGGCATTCAGGCCGGTCGCGAACGTGGACTTGTCCTCGTCGTACTTCGCGATGACGTTGGTCACCGAGCCCCACTCCACTGCCGCCGCGACGATGTCGCGGCCGTCGAACTCGTACGAAGCACCCGGCGCGTTGTACGCCCAGGACGTGCCGCCGTCCCAGTTGCCCCAGTTGCCGTTGCGGCTGAACCAGGTCTGGTCCTGGTCTTCCTGGATATCGACCTCGGAGTACAGCATGTCGAACTTCAGTTCGAGCCGCTCCGCCGGCCGCCAATGCAGAGCGCCCGATACCCCGTAGCGCGACTGGTCGAGTTTCTTGATTTCCGTTTGTGCGCCCCAGGGCGTGTAATCGGGGACGCCGTCGCCGTTCACGTCGCCCGGCAGGCCGCCGATGTTGTCGTCGTTGTAGCCCCAGCCCTGGAAGGACGGAAAACCGTTTTGCTGGTCCTGCGCGGTGACGGCAAGTGAGCCGGCGAAATCCGGGGAGAATTTGCCGACCATCGACAGGCTGCCGCGGTAACCCCAGGGACTGTAATCCGGGATGTCGTTGGCGGCTTCGTAATAGGTCGGGCCGCCGCGGACCGTGAACGCCTCGCCGGTATAGTCGAGCGGGTCGATCGTGCGCAGGTCGATGGTGCCCGCCACGCCGCCCGACAACAGTTCGGCGGACTGGGACTTGTAGACCTGCACCGAACTCACGATTTCGGACGGATAGATCTCCCAGCGAATATTCCGGTTCGGTTCCGATGACGCCACTTCGCGACCGTTGACGAGTCCGAGAACGAGCCGTGGCCCCATGCCGCGAACGACCGCCTGGCTCTCGTTGCCGCGGTCGCGGGCGCCGTTTATCCCCGGCAGGCGAACGAGCGACTCGGCGATCGTGATGTCGGGAAGCTGACCGATGCTGTCCGAAGAGATCGCTTCGCTGACGAGTGCGGACGATCGCTTGATTTGCAGTGCATCCGCAAGGCTGCTGCGGATGCCCTCGACCACGATCTCCTCGATCGGGTCGTCCGCATCGGAAGAGGTGCTGCCTTCTTGCGCAACGGCCTGTGTTGTAACGAGGCTGCCGCCAAGCACCAGGGCAATTCGACGAGTTCCTGTGCGCATGATGATCCCCCCGGATCGATCGAACCGGCATCAATCATATGATCAATCCTATGATAAAAGCAACCGAGCCTTGGAGCGGGCGCCGTCGTAGCAGGAGCGGGTGCCGCGGTGGCAAGAGCGGACGCCGCGGTAGCAGGAGCGGACGTCGCCCGCCGTTGGAGCGGGCGTAAGCCCGCGAATAAGGCAAGGCCGGAATTACGCGCGTCTCATTCGCGGCTGACAGCCGCTCCAACGGCTGACAGCCGCTCCAACGGCTTCGGTTGCCGAGTACCGAAGGAGCGGCGCCGCCCGCCGTTGGAGCGGGCGTAAAGCCCGCGAATAGGGCAAGGCCGGAATTGACGCGAGTCTCATTCGCGGCTGGCAGCCGCTCCAAGGGCTGACCGCCGCGCGGCAGTCTTGCCGTCGCCACACAGTCGTCACTCGGCGACTCGCCGAGGCAGGGCGTTTGAACGTACTATCCTCCGCGTATCGTCTTCAATCCGGTGTATCCGGCTGAGATTGAAGCAGCGTTGCACCGATAATGCGTGCATGGCGCGTTGACCGGTCGCGATGCGGGTTGTCTGGTGCGTTTTGTCGGAGACGTTCAACTTCATGTCGCTGGTCGCAGACCTGAAAAGGCGCGGGGTGATTCGCGTTGCGCTGGCCTACCTGGCGGCGTCATGGTTGCTGATCCAGGTCGGCGGTACCGTGTTTCCTGCCTTCAGCCTGCCGCCGGCAGCGCTGCCGATGCTGATAATCGTGCTGGCCGTGGGCATCGTCCCGGTGGTGGTACTGTCGTGGAAATTCGAACTGACCGCGACCGGCCTGCAGCCGGACGAAGGCAGCGCGCGAGGCTCGGACTATTCACGGCAGACGGCGCGTTATCTTGATCGCACGATCACGGCCCTGCTGGTCATCGGCATCAGCTATTTCGCGATCGACAAGTTCGTATTCGATCCGACACGCGATGCCGAGCAAATGCAAACGGCGCGGGAAGAAGGCCGGGCTGACGCATTTCGTCGAATCCTACGGCAACAAATCGATCGCCGTGTTGCCGTTCGTCAACATGAGCGCAGACCCGGAGCAGGAGTACTTTTCGGACGGCATCTCGGAAGAACTGCTGAACCTGTTGGCGAAGATTCCGGAGTTGCGGGTGATCTCGCGCTCGACCGCGTTCACCTTCAAGGGCAAGGACATTGCGATCTCCGAGGTGGCGAAGAAGCTGAACGTGGCGCATATCCTGGAAGGCTCGGTGCGGCGCTCCGGGAACAGGCTGCGGATCACGGCACAATTGATCGATGCCCGTACGGACACGCATCTCTGGTCGGAGACTTACGACCGCGAGCTCGAGGACATCTTTGCCATCCAGGACGAAATAGCGGCAAAGGTCGTTGCCGACCTGAAACTCAAATTACTTGGCAACGCGCCACGGGCCGAAAAGATTGATCCGCGGGCCCATGAACTGTTTCTCCGCGGCGGGCATTTGCTGCACAAAGTTGAGTCCGGCGGCGATGGAGACGACGCAATTGAAGCTGCAGCGCTGTTTGAAAAAGCGATTGTGCTGCAGCCGGACTGGGCGTCCGCCTACTCCGAGTTGATCCTCGCGTATGCCTTCCTGTCTAACATCCTGCCGGACCAGAAGGCACACTATGAAAGACTCGCATGGGCGGGGCTCGATGAGCTGTTCAAGATCGACAAGGTGGGTGATCTCGCCTATGGCTGGCAGGGGCACCTCACCTGGGAATGGCATGGCGATTTGCAGCTTGCTGCCGGATACTTTGAGCGCGCTACCGCCCTGAACCCGCACAATCTCGATAACTTGCGCTCGATCTCCATCTTTCTCGGCGATCTGCAGCGTTACGACGAGGCGATTGCCGTTTCCGAGTTCGTCGTCGCAAGAGATCCCGGCTGCGGCCCCTGTGTAACGGATTTGGTAAATGCGCTGCGCGCCATGGGGCGACACCGCGAAGCGGCGGCACGCGTGGAAGCGCTGCTCGAATGGCACCCGCCGAGTTCCTTTCTATTCTGGTACCTTGGTGTCGCCTGGCTGGTGGCAGGCGAGCCGGAAAAAGCCCTCGCTGCATTCGACCGGATGGACCAGCCGCCAGGCGAGAATCTGGGCCGCCTGCTCGCTTTGCATGAGATCGGGCGGACAAGCGAATTCAAGGAGGAATTTGCGCAATTCCGCGAAGTCATGCGGACAACGCGGAGGGAATCGCCCGCGTCTATGCCTGGATTGGCAAGAACGACGAAGCGTTTCTCTGGCTGGACCGTATGGTTGAACAGCAAGGACCGGAATCCGTCGACCTGGTCAAGACCGACCTCTATGCCAAATTGAAACCGGACCCACGCTGGCAGCCGTTCCTCGCGAAATACGGCAAGTCGGACGAGGATCTGGGTCGCATCGTTTTCAACCCGGTGTATCCGCCCGAGATCGAGGCAGCATTGCACCGGTAGTGCGGTCTCCGGGGCCGCGCAAGGCCCAGGGTGACAGGCCCTTGTGTGCCCGGCGCACGGCGCGTGGTGCCGGCGGACTGCCGCACGCGGCCAAGCACCTTATTACCAATAGGAATATAGTGTGCGCCCAGGGCGCCGAAGGCGGTGCCCGCATAACAAGAACCAATCTCAGGGGAACATATGAAAAGTCTAAGAGTTGCAACGTGGGCGGCGATTGCCGGCTTGCTGCTGGCCGCCGGACCTGGACTCGCCCAGGTCAGCGCCGACGGCATGGGGAAGGTATTACCCGTAGAGCTCTACACCTGCAAGTACAAGGAAGGCCAGGGCGCTGCGAACCTTTTCAGCGTGATTGATGGCTGGAACAAGTTCGAGGACGCGAACAAGACCGACACCTACGCCGCATGGGTGCTGACGCCGTTCTTCTACGGCACCGAGCAGGACTTCGACGTCATCTGGCTCGGCGCCTACAAGGACGGGAACGCCATGGGTAAGGGCCTGCAGAACTGGGTCTCGAAAGGCGGGGAACAGCAGGCGGCATTCGACAAGGTGATCGATTGTGACGCCCACGTCGCGTACGCGTCGGCCATGTACAAGGCGCCCGCGGCGGGCACCACGCCAGCCTCCGGCTTCATCACCATCATGGACTGCAAGCTCAACGAGGGCCACGAGTACGAGGAAATCAAGGCGGCGGAACTGAAATGGGCGCAGCACCTGACGAAGTCGGGGTCGAAGGCTGGCTACTACCACTGGATGCCGTTATTCGGCGGCGGTGATGCCGAATTCGACTACAAGGTCGCTTCTGCCTACGCGAGCTTCGAGGAGATCGGCGCCGACTTTGAAGCGGTCGCGAACGGCGGCGGCAGGGAGCTGTCCGAGGCGACTTTCGGCGACATCGACGAATGCGACGATGCGCGCGTGTACGTCTCGAAAAGCGTACGTGCGGCGAAGGTACGCGACTGACCTCGACTGACGTCAATGAGGGCGGCGGGCAGCGCCCGCCGTCCTTTTCCCGCGAAAAAATGAAAAAATGGGGTCAGAGTACATTTCCTGCGTAGCGGGTCAGTTTCAAAATGTACGCTGACCCCATTTTTTCGAAATGTACTCTGACCCCATTTCTTGCGCGGCAGGACGGACCGGGTTCCGGTTATGTCCAGACGCGCGGTCCCTTGCTACCCCGTCCTACGGCACTGCGGTATCCTTCGCGGCTGAACGGCTCCACGAAGCTGAATTTCCTGGGTTAGTTCCCAGGCTCATATCTCGGGGTTCTCTCTGCATGGCCGATGTCTTCGTCTCCTATGCCCGCGCCGACCGCGACCGGGTCGCGCCGCTGGTGGCCGCCATCGTCGCGAAAGGCTGGACGGTCTGGTGGGACCCGGAGATCACGCCGGGGCAGGAATTCGACGACATGATCGATGCCGAGATCGCGGCCGCCAAGGCGGTGGCGGTGGTGTGGACGCCGACCTCGGTAGCCTCGCGCTGGGTGCGCGGCGAGGCCCGCGAGGCGGCGGACGGCAATAAGCTGGTACCGGTTCGCTTCGACAACGCACGGCTGCCGATGGACGTGCGCGCCATCCACACGACGGACCTCGACGGCTGGAACGGCGATGCGAACCACCCGCAGGCGAAGGAATTCCTGCACGCGCTCGCCGCGATGATCGCGCGGGCGCCGACCACGGCAGTGAACCCGGCGGATGCTGCGGCCGCCGCCGAGGACAAGCCCGCGCCGCGCTTCACCATCTGCGTGCTGCCGTTCGCAAACATGAGCGGCGACCCGGAGCAGGAGTACTTCAGCGACGGAATTACCGAGGACGTGATCACCGACCTCAGCAAGGTCTCCGCCCTCGGCATCATCTCGCGCAACAGCGCCTTCATGTACAAGGGCAAGCACGTCGACATCCCGAAGGTCGCGAGCGAGCTCAAGGTGAGCCACGTGCTGGAAGGCAGCGTGCGCAAGGCGGGCGGCCGGGTGCGCATCAGCGCGCAACTCGTGGATGCGAAGACCAACAATCACCTCTGGGCCGAACGCTACGACCGCGAGGCGAGCGACATCTTCGCGCTGCAGGACGAGATCTCCGAGGCCATTGTCAAGGCGCTCAGACTCAAGCTCCTGCCGAAAGAGAAGAAAGCAATCGAGCGCCGCGGCACGGACAGCGCCGAGGCGCACAACCTGTATCTCATGGCGCGGCAGACGCACATCACCGGGCAGGAATCGGATGCACGGTCGGCGGAAGCCATCGTCCGCCTGTGTAAGCGCACCATCGAGATCGACCCGAACTACGCCGAGGCCTGGGCATTGATGGCCATCGGCTTCATGAAGCTCCGCGATTCCCGCGCAGGGGAAGCCAACGAGGGCATGGCGGCCGCCGAGCGTGCACTGGCGCTGAATCCCGACCTTGCGGAAGCGCACGCCGTCAAAGCCCAGCTCCTGCTTGCCGACGGCGATGCTGAAAAAGCGGCCGTTGAAGTGGCGATTGCCGTCAAGCTGAATCCGGAGTCCTACGAAGTCAATCGTTCGGCCGGGCGGCTCAACTACCAGCTGCATCGCTACGAAGACGCGGTTCGCTGTTACGAAAAATCCGCGGCGCTCATGGAGGCCGACCTCAATTCGCCCTCCCTGCTGATCAGCGCTTACACCGCGCTCGGTGATGTCGCCGGCATGCGCCGCGCCGCCGAACTGGCATTGAAGCGCGCCGAGGCCGTGCTGGCGCACGACCAGAACAATTCCATGGTCGCCGGCTACAGTGCCTACGCACTGGCGGCACTGGGGGAGAGCGAACGTGCGAAGAGCCGCATGGAGCGCGCGCTGCTGATCGACCCGGACAACTTCAACATGCGCTACAACTTCGGCTGCGCTCTGTGCGTTTACCTGAAGGACAAGGACGCGGCGCTGGCCATGCTCGGTCCGGTATTCGACAAGATCACCGATACCTTCCTGCCGTACGCGAAAGCGGACCCGGATCTCGAAATCCTGCGCAAGGAACCGCGCTACCTGGCGATGGTGGCCAAGGCGGAGGAGCGCTTGACGCGGGACGGTCGAGGCGCACGCGTAGCAAGAAACGGGGTCAGAGTACATTTCCTGCGAAGCGGGCAAGGAAGAAACGGGGTCAGAGTACATTTCCTGCGAAGTGCGGCAAGTTTCAAAATGTACTCTGACCCCATTTCTCACGACGGATTCACGCCGGCGGGGCGGGCGGCGTGTGCCGCCCCGCGTCAACGACAAACTCTGCTACCGCGGCGGCGATCTGCTCCGGGATGGCCCACAGGAAGTTGTGGCCGAGGTCATCCTCGGCCACGCCCGAAGGCGGCAGCGGCCGCTCGCCAAAGCGCTGGGACGCATAGCGCAGGCCGGTGCGCTGCGAGGCCGCCTCCAGCGCGGCGAGCAGCAATTCCTGGTCTGGATGTTCGGGGCAAATGCCGTCCTGCGTCGACCACAGCACGAGCGTCGGAGCGGTCAGGTTCAGGAGCCGCTCACGGTTGTCCATCTCGAGCACGGCGCGCGCGACGCCGAGCCAGGCACCGAGCGGCATACTCGCCGTCTCGGTGGCGATCTGCGCGAGCAATTCGCGGCTCGCGAGCGGCTCGCTGACCCAGTTGGCCAGCAGCCAGGCCTCCGCATCCGGGTCCATATCGCGCGGCGTGAGCGCGTACGCATCCTGCGGGAAGGCCAGGCCCCGCGCTTCGAGCGCCTTGCCCCACTGGTCTTCGAGCAGCTGTTCGAGCACCAGCTCCTGGATCACCGGGTTACCGGCCACCTTTGCGCTCGACCCGATCAGCACGAGCTTGCCGACCCGTTCCGGGTGTTCGAGCGCGACTTCCTGGGCGACGAAGCTGCCGAGCGAGTGGCCCACCAGATGAGCGCGGCGAATGCCGAGCGCGTCCAGCAGCGCCAGCACGTCGCGAGCGAGCTCAACCAGCCTGAACGCCCGCTCCGGCGCATGGCGATGAAGCTCCGCCGGGGGCATCGACGTCCGCCCGTGTCCCCGCAGGTCGGGCGCAATCAAACGCAGTTCGGGTTGCAACCTGGCGAGATGCGCGATCGTGCCCGCGAACGAGCGCCGCGTATCGGTGTAACCGTGCAACATCAATACGACTTCTCCGCGCGGGTTGCCGACCTCTACGTAACTCATCGAGATTCCAGTCGATAGTTCAATGCGCTTTTCGTCCATGACTCTCCCCGCCGCCTGCTAGCCGCGCGCGACGACATAGTCGCGGGTGATCTTCGCGACGGAGACCGTGCCGGCCTGACGCATCGTCATCTCCAGCTCCTTCCGCAGCAGCTCGAGTACGACTTCCACGCCTTCCTGGCCGAACGCGGCAAGGCCCCAGACATAGGGGCGGCCGATTCCGATCGCGGTCGCGCCGAGCGCGAGCGCCTTGAAAATGTCGGTGCCGCGGCGAAAACCGCCATCGCAGATGATCGGCGCGCGGCCTCGCACTCCCTCGACCACTTCGGGCAGGCACGAGATAGTCGCGCGCAGCGAGTTCTCCGCGCGGCCGCCGTGGTTCGAGACGAACAGGCCATCGACACCATTGTCCATCGCGATCTCGGCGTCCTCGCGGGTCACGATGCCCTTGAGGAACACCTTCATCGACGTGGCGTCCTTGATGCGTTTCACGTAGTCCCACGTCGGCGTGCCGGTCTCGGTGTTCGTGCCCGCGGGGAAGCCGGCGAGCGCCGGCTTGCGGCGATTGTCGCGCACGTCCACCGCCAGGTTGCCGGGCTGCGGCTGGCCGCCGACGTGACAGGTGGTGCAGTCGCGCGTGTCCTGCCGCCCATCACGGATCATCGTCTCGCGATTGCTGCCGCCGAGGAGATCGACGGTGAATGCGATCGCGGGACAGCCGGCGCGCTCGGCGCGTTTGATCATCTCGCGCGTCTGGCTCCAGTCCTGGCGATGGTAAAGTTGGAACCAGATCGGCGCGCCGCGGGCGGCGGTCGCGTCCTCGACCGACGTCGTTGCGACCGTCGAGAGGACCATGAGATGGTCCTTCGCCTTCGCGGCGCGTGCCGTGGCGATCTCGCCCTCGATATGGAACGCCTTCTGGCTGCTGACCGGGTTGATCACGATCGGCGTGGGCCACTTGGTCCCGATCAAGGTGACGGACGCGTCCACCTTGCTGACGTCCACCAGCCGGCGCATGCGCAGCTCGAAGCGATTGAACCCTTCGCGGTTGGCGCGGATCGTTCCGTCGTCGTCGGTCCCGGTCGCCAGAAACGCCCAATGCGCCAGCGGCAGGTTCTTCTTCGCGACCGGTTCGAAGTCGAAGACATTGAGCGCGTGCCGCGCGGTCGGGATGAGCGGCGGATCCTCGACCCGGGCGATCGCCTGCTCGAGCGACATGACGTCGCCCGACGCGGCGGCCAGGAGCGGACTCGCGGCCAGATATTGAAGGAATCGGCGGCGGTCGGCGGTCATTTCCCGCCCTTGAAGTGCGGATTCTCGATGATCCCGAGCACGTTGCCGAACGGATCGTTTACGGTCCCGACCTTGATGCCCTCGCCGACGTCCTGCACGGGGCTGTTCTCCGTTGCGCCGAGCGACAACAGACGCTTGTAGGCGTGGTCGGCATTCTTCACGCCCCAGTACGCGATGCCGGAGTTCCCCGGCTTCGCGTCCGGCACGAGTCCGAGCTCGTAGCCGCCGACCTCAAAGCCGACATAGAACGGCTCGTCGAAATACGGGGTGATTCCGGTGACCCTGGCATACCACGCCTTGGCGGCAGCGAGGTCGGGACCGGCGTACAGGGCAGTGCGGAGACCTAGTAGCATGGATCTACGGTGCACGGTTGGCAGTGCACGATTATGGACGGCGCGTTCGGTGGGTCGCAACAATGCCCATGGGCTCGGCCTCGCGACGGCCGGTCCGCCGTTCGACGCGATGGCCGGCGTGCGCATGCCCGCGGTCGATCGTTGGGACCCTGCGGCGGGGCGGGGCCGAGCGCATCCGCGCGATTCGATGCTAGTATTTGCCACGGCACACGCACCAGGCAGCAGACTGTCGGGGCTTCCGCGGCGGCTGAGCGCACACAACCCCGGTGTCTCGGAGGATAACTCCAGTGCTCCCAAAGGACGGCAACGTCACGCGCGACGATCGAAAATGAGCGTGCTCGCCGAGCTCAAGCGGCGCAAGGTCCTCAAGGTGGGCGGTGCCTACCTGGTGGTGGCGTGGCTCATCGTGCAAGCCGCATCGATCGGTTTTCCAACATTCGAGGCGCCACCCTGGGTGCTTCGCGTATTTATCCTCGTCGTAATGCTCGGATTTCCCGTCGCGCTCATGTTCGCGTGGGTGTTCGACGTGACTGCAGAGGGTGTCAAGGCCGCGCCTGGTTCGCGCGCGAGCGCAGGGTTTTTCCTCGTTGCTGGCGCGCTCGCCATGCTGGCGGTCGCCTGGTACTTCAAGGGCCAGCCTTCCTACCGAGTAGACGACGTGCCGGCGCCCGCCGGTCCCTCCGTGGCCGTGCTGCCGTTCGCGAACATCGGCGGGAAGCCGGAAGAAGAGTATTTCTCCGACGGCATGACCGAAGAGCTGCTGAACGTCCTCGCGCGAGTGCCGCAGCTCAAGGTGGCCGCGCGTACCTCGGTGTTCGAGTTCAAGGGCCGGGGCGGGAACGTGCGCGAGATCGGTCACAAGCTCGGTGTGAGTCACATCGTCGAGGGCAGCGTGCGCCGCGAGGGCAAACGCGTGCGCGTCACCGCACAGCTCGTGCGCGTAGCTGACGGCTTCCACGTCTGGTCGGAGAGCTACGATCGCGAGCTCACGGGCGTGTTTGCATTACAGGACGACATCGCGCGGCACATCGTCGAGCAGCTCGTAACGAAGCTGGGTGTCGCGAAGAGGCCGGCCCCGCGCGCCGCGATCGATCCGCTGGCGTACGACGAGTACCTCAAGGGACGGACCCTTTATCGCCAGCGCAAGGACCTGCCGGAGGCGATCGCCCATCTGCAAGCCGCGGTGAACGCGTGCGCCGGAGTTCGGGGCGGGCTGGGCCTCGCTGTCGCTCGCGCACGAGGCCGCATTCTGGTACACGACACCGGAGCAGCGCGCGATGCTCGGTGACGCGCTGGCCAACATGCGCGTGGCCGCCGAGCGAGCGCCCGGCTCGATCCTGACGCGGCGCTCACCCTGCACGCCCAGGCCAATGTCTCGCGGGGCGAGACGCGGTACGCGGAGGCTGAACGGCTCTACCTGCGCGCGCTGCAGGCCGATCCGACCTACGCCGACGTGCGCGAGGACCACGCGGAGCTCCTCAACAATGTCGGGCGTCACGAGGATTCCCTGGTCGCCGCACGGGAACTGGTGAAGCTCGAGCCATTCGTCGCCAACTTTTTGTGGAAGATCGCGATGGTCGGCGTGAGCCTGGACCGTCCTGCGCTCGTCGAGGAGGTGCGAGACCGGATCCGCGAGATCGATCCGGCATTTCGTTGGGGTGTGCTGGCCGACTTCTACCTGGAGTTCTGGCACGGCCGCATCGAGCCGGCGCGCGCGGCGCTGGCCGAAGCGATGCGTCTCGTCCGCAGCCGCCGCACAGGACGCCGAGCTGTTTCGATGGTCCGAACACGACGCCGGCATCGACGACGCGCATGTGCGTCGCGCCATCGTGGGCCGGCCCGAATACACCGCATTCGCAGCGCATCGGGGCGATGCCGACCTGTATTTCGCGGCGTACGAGGAGCAAGCCACCCGTTACTTCTTCTACCTCTATTACGAGCTGCCGTTCAGCGCAGCGCTGCTGACCGATCCGCGCGGTAAGGAGGCGCTCAGCCGCTACGGCTTCGTCGCGTACTGGCGCGAGAAGGGCTGGCCGGCGTACTGCCGCCCGGTGGGCGACGACGACCTCGAGTGCGATTTCGCCGCGAGGACTCAGTACCGCAGTGATGCCGACAGACGATAGCTTCGGCCGAAGACGTCGTAAAAACCGGTATCCGTGTTTATGCCCAGGGCCGAATCGGCCATCATCGGCGCATCCGTACCCAACAGGTTTGATACCTGCAGGCGGACTGCCAGCTGTTCACTGAAGCGCCAGCCGGCGGACAGGTCGACATAGCTTTTCGCATCGACGCTGTCGATTGCAAGGTCGGGTGGCGGCAGGCCGACGCTCTGGTTGTACAGCACCGCAGCGTTTTCCGTGCCCTCGATCCAGCGCCACGCGACACGGGCATCGAAGTTGCCCGAGATATATTGAGCTGCCGCCGACACGCGGTTCTCCGGGAACGTACTCAAACTGTAGTCATGCAGCACCAAGCAGGGATACCCGAAGAAACCGGCGCAGTCCACTGGCTCCAGGATCGGCAGAGCCTGGGTGGAGTTCTTCCACTGCCAGGTCCAGACCAGGTCGAACGACAGGTCGGCGTAGTCGGCCACGAGCGCAAACCGGCCGGGCAGCTCGAAGCCAACATTGACCTGCGTGTCGACGCCTTCGACGACCGATTCGCCCTGGTTCAGCAAGGTGTAATCGATGCCGCTGACATTGAAATCATTGTTGGCGATGTTCGTGCGTCCGATGCGGTCGCAAAGCGTGCCGTCGATGTTCTGCCGGTCGAAACACGCGCCGAAGGGGTCCGGCTGTCGGATGACATCGGCCACCTCGAGGCGATAGTAGTCGACTGCAAGTGACCAGCCGTCGAAACCGGTGTAGACGGCGCCGACCGTCACGGTTTCCGCCGTTTCCGGTTGTAGCGCCGGATTCCCGCCGAGGCGGTCCTCCAACAGGTTGAACGGCGTCGCCTCCCACAGCCCGACCTGGTCGGCAGGAATGCCCTGCGCGATGCACTTCGCGGCATTGCCCTGGCCCACGGGATCGGCCGACGCAGAGCACAGGTCGTCAGCGGGTTCCCAGACAAAAAAGTTGAAGCTCGTCGTCAGGTACGGTTCCTGGAATGCTTCGCTGAGGTCCGGCGCACGCACGCTGCGCTGCCACATTGCCCGGAACCGCAGGCCTTCGTGCGGCTCCCATTCAGCGCCGGCCTTGAACGCATTCGTGGAGCCCGCCTTGTCGTACTCGGAGTAGCGCGCGCCCAGCTCGAGCGACAATCGGCGTGCGAACGGCGCGTTTTCCGCCAGCGGCACTTCCGCTTCGGCATAGACCTCGATCACGGATTCCTCGCCGACGACGCTCGAGTCGGCGTCGTAGCCGGTCGCATCGCCTTCGAACAAAGCTTCGTCGGCATGGAAATCGCCGTCGTCACTGCGCCACTCGACGCCGAACGCCGCGTTCACCGGGCCGGCCCAAGTCTCCAGCAACGGGCCGCGAACAAAGCCGCTCGCCAGTGTCTGGGTACGCGACGTGGTGTTGGTAAAAGTCGGCGCTCTCAGGAACGCGGCGCCTTCGTCGCTCAACAGGCCGGCGCCGAACAGGTTGAGCGGGACGCAGCCGTTCGACAGGTCGCGGCAGTGTCCCGTAACCGGGTCGACGAGCAGGCCCTGCAACATGCGCGAGCGCAAGGCGTCGTTCAGGAGCCGTTCCTCTTCCTCGCCGCGGGTGTAGCTCACCCAGGCGTCGAAATCCCACCCGACGCCGAGTTCGCCGCGCAACCCCGCCAGGATCCGGCTGTAGTCGTTCGTCGCATCAAAGATGCGCGGACCCAGTTCCTCCATGCGCCGGGAGAAAGTGAATTCCACCGTGTCCGGGCCCGTCGGCGGAAACAGGGCAAACATGGCCTGTGCTTCGGGCGTCATGACCGGGTTGCCGATCGTCGTCTCGGCAATCAAGGTCCGCCGGACTCGGGGCGAGATTGCGCTGTACTTCATTACGCGTGTGCGTGACTTCCGTATAGATTTCGGCACGGCTGCCGAGTTCGTAGTCGGCAAAGATCCCCCCGCCCAGCCGGGCCAGTGGGATCTGGAGGTAGTTGCTCGGTGCGAAGTTGTAGAGGTCGTCGGGGAACTCGAACGGCACCGGTATTCCCTCCGGCGTGAACCGGACAGGTGCCACGCCGTTGCCGAGGTCGACCTCGGGGTCGTGAACGACGCCGCCAGGTATGACAAAGCTTCCCCCGGCGACAAGATTTCCGGCGCCGTCCTCGATATACGGCGTTTCGGTGAATGCGCGATCGCCTGCGAAGGTCGCGTCGCGCTCGAGCCAGCCGCCGTACAACGTGGCATGCCCGCGGTCGTCCGCAAAGCCGGTACCCCACGCGACATTCAGGTCGTAGGCCTCCGAATCGGCTTGCTCCGTCGCATAGGCGCTCGCATCCACGGCGACGCCGTCGAAGTCCTCGCGCAATATGAAATTCACGACACCGGCGACGGCATCGGACCCGTACACCGTGGTCGCGCCGCCGGTGATGATCTCGACGCGATCGATGAGCGCCTGCGGCAGGTTGTTGACGTCGACGGAGCTGCTGATTCCGGACGGCGCCAGCCGGCGGCCGTTCAGCAGTACGAGCGTCCGGTTGGAGCCGAGTCCGCGCAGGTTTATCCGCGCCGTGCTGTCTCCATAGTTGTTCGACGTGCGGCCGTAATCCGGAAGAATCTGCGGCATCTGGTTCAGCGTTTCTTCGATCGTCGGCTGACCGGCGCTGTCGATAGCCGCTCGATTGACGGTCGTGATCGGGCTGGGTGCAGTGAAGTCGCGCCGCACCAGGCGGGAGCCGGTGACGACGATTTCCTCGACGGTGTCGTCATCGGGAGGAGCGGCCGTCTGGGCGTGGCCGACGAACGGCACAAGAACAAGGGCCGGGAGAAAAACCCGGCATGGATTGATGAACGCTTCCCCGACCGCTCGGCGCAATCCGTGCCCGCCTTGTTGTTCGCCGGCTTCGCCGCCGGCCACCGGCCAATGATTGACCGGTCGGCCAATTCTATAGGATTTCTCTGGGTGAACGGCCTGGCCGAATGCCACATCCCACACGCTGCCCCTGCCGTACGCCAAAGCGGACCCCGATCGCGATAATTATGTAGTTGAATTGACAGATACGGCAATTCAAATTCATAATTGGCCATGTTCTCCGACACCGAGCTCCGCGAAGCCTTTCACTTCTGCTTCCTGAATCGCCTTCTGGCGGAATCGGATCCGGCGCTCTATGTCCTGAAGGGTGGCGTCAACCTGCGGTTCTTTTTCGGCAGTCCACGATATTCCGAGGACATGGACCTGGACGTGTTCGGCGGCAGCGTCGCCACCCTGAAGAAGAACGGCTACAAGATACTGCACGATGCGGCATTCCAGCGCAGCCTTCAGGTGTTCGGCATAGAACGCCTCGAGATCAACGACCCCGCTAAGGCGAAACACACCGGGATCACTCAGCGCTTCCGCTGCGCACTGCTGCGCGAGTCCGGGCAACGTTTGCCGACCCGGGTGGAATTCTCGCGGCGTGCCGACGATCCCGGCGATGCCGCACCCCGGGAGGCCATCGATCCCGAGGTAACACGTCCCTATCGAAGGCTGCCGTACCGTTGCCGCCACTACGACGGCAGCTCGGCCGTCGTGCAAAAAATCGAAGCGCTGGGGGGGCGCGCAATTACGCAGGCCCGGGACGTCTTCGATCTGGGCCTCCTCATCCAGGGAGGGCATTTCGCGGACGCGGCCGCGCACGGCGTTCTCGACAATGCACCGGTGTCCGATGCCATCGAGAATCTGGGCGCGCTTGGCTGGGATGACTACAACGGCCAGGTCGTCGAATTCCTGGCGACCGACGCCCGCGCCGAGTTCGGCACGCGCACGGCATGGGACGCATTGCAGACAAGCGTCTTCGATTCGCTGCAGGCCCATGCTTGAACTGTTGAACAAGCCGGAATTCGTCGTGTTCACGACGCGCGAATTCGCCACCGCGAGCCATGCATCGGTCGCGGCTGCATCGAAACGCCTGGAGCGCATCGCGACGTCGGGGTTCCTCACGCGCGTCGTCCGCGGCGTATGGGCCAACACCGGCCATCCGCATTTTCATCCCCTCGCGTGCGTACCTTACCTGCTCGGCAACGAACAGGGTTACGTGTCGTTTCTGACGGCGCTGCACCTCCATGGCCTTATCTCGCAGATACCCGCGACGATACAAGTGGCGACAACCGGCCACACACGCAGGCTCGAGTCGCCGGTCGGTATTTTCGAGTTTCTGAAGCTCAAGCCCGCGTTGATGCTGGAGGGAGTCGACTGGAGCGACACGCGCCAGCCGTATCTCATCGCCACGCCGGAGAAAGCGCTGCTCGACGTGTTCTACCAGTCGACGCGCAAGAACCGGCGCTTTGCGAGCCTGCCTGAGCTGGATCTTATGGACAGCGGTTTTCGCGCCGGCGAGTTCGAACGCATGCTGCGTGACTTGCCGTACCCGGCACGGATTCGCTCGGCGATCGAAACCCGCTGGCGGCGCACTATTAAGGAGTGACGCATTGCGCATCGATCGCTGGCTGTATCACTGTCGCCTCTACAAGACGCGCACGCTCGCGTCGAAAGCCGTCACCGCGGGGCACGTCAGGGTGAACGGCGAGCGGCCCGCGCCCGGGCGGCGGGTGAAAGAAGGGGACCGCATCGATCTCGTGCGCGACCGGCTGCCCTTCGCACTCGAAGTGCTCTCCCTCCCGGCCCGACGCGGCCCGGCTGCGGAAGCCCGAAGCTGTTACCGCGAAGACGAGGCGGTCGCCCGGCAGCGGGAGGATCAGGCCACCGCGTTGAGCCAGGATCGCCAGGCGATGCCGAGAACGGACGGTCGGCCCGACAAGCGCACCCGGCGCCTGCTTCGGAACCGCAAGTCGCGTTGAAGGGTCAGAGTGGGGTCAGAGTACTTTTTGGAATTGGCTGGCTCCGCAAGATTGAACTGAGCTTCTCTTGAAGCCGGCAGGAAATGTACTCTGACCCCTTTTTGGAGGCGCCCATGTGCAGAAACATAAAGACTCTATACAACTTCGAACCGCCCGCGACGGACGAGGAAATCCGCGCTTCCGCGCTCCAGTTCGTGCGCAAGGTCAGCGGTTCGACCCGTCCGTCGAAGGCGAACGAAGCGGCGTTCGATGTAGCCGTCGAGGAAATCACCGCGATCGTGCATCGCCTGTTCGACCAGCTGGTGACCTCGGCCCCGCCGAAGGACCGCGAGACCGAGTCCGTCAAGGCGCGCCAGCGCGCCGAAAAGCGGTTCGGCTCCGGCGCATGAGCGGACGCGAGCTGTCGCGTAGACATTTTCCAGGGCGGATACGTGCGCTGCCCGCCGTTCGAAGGCCCGTTCGATGCGTACCGTCTCGCTGCCGAGCACTGCGAGGTACTGTTCGCCTCTTACCCGGCCGGCACCTCGATCCCGCCGCACACGCACGAAACGGAGAACTACGGCGTCATCACCGAAGGCGAGCTACGCCCTACCGAGTTCTTCGCATCCTTGAATCGGATGATATTGCCGTAAGAGTTCGGGTCCCGATCGCTGTTGACAGCCGAGTTGAAGCCCGGCCGGCGGCGCAAAGAATCACCTGGAGCAAGATTGCAGAAGCGACAAAAGGCCGCGAAGAAGCTGCTCAGGCTTCGGGGGACACCCGCGAATGTGCAGGTCAACGGGCACGACATTTGAAACGCCCCCTTCGACAGCGTAGCTATCGGAGAAGATTCCGCCGTCGACCGCGCAGTCGCCGACAGCGACGACCCACTTCGGGTCCGGTGTCGCAGTGTAGGTTCGCGCCAGCGCTTCTCGCATATTCTTGGTAACCGGTCCCGTCACGAGCAGCACATCTGCGTGCCTGGGGGATGCGACGAAATGAATGCCGAACCGTTCGAGATCGTAGAACGCGTTGTTCAACGCGTGAATTTCGAGCTCGCAGCCATTGCAGGAGCCGGCGTCGACTTCGCGAATGGCAAGACTCCGACCGAGCCGCTGGCGAGCCGCCCGCTCGAGCGAAGCGGCGAGCTCCTCGAGCGCGGCATCGTCCGGCCGTGGAGTCGGCTCAGTCAGCGGTCCGTGGATCAAGCTGTCGAAGAGCAGTCTGCGCATCCTGGCCTTTCCTTAGAGGTCGTGACCAGAGTAGGAACAATTGAAGGATTTGTTGCAGAGAGGAAAGTCAGCGACGATGTTCCCTTCGATTGCCGCCTCCAAGAGCGGCCACTGAAACCAGGATGGGTCACGCAGGTGACATCGTTGTACAGATCCATCCTCTGCAAGTCGGAGCCACACGAAAACATCACCTCGAAATCCTTCGACAAGCGCTACGCCCTCGCCAGACGTCTGGGGAATATGCGTTCTGATCGAACCGGACGGGAGGCTATCGAGGATTTTGCCGACAATCATCAGGCTCTGCTGGATCTCGCGGATACGAATCCAGACACGGGCATTCACATCTCCCTCCGAAAGAACAGGCACGGAGAACGTCAACTGATCGTAAGGGGGATAACCCGGCGTTCGGCGCGCATCGAAGTCGCGCCCTGCGGCGCGTCCGACATAGCCACCGGCCGCATATTGTCCTGCCAGCTGATGGGTCAAGATGCCCGTTCCGACAGTGCGGTTTTGCAGCGACGCCGTGTTGTCGTAGAGCTCTATGAGCGCGGGAAATCGGTGCTCTATCTCGACAATGAGCGCTCGGATAGCCTCTTCCTGCCGCGCGTCGATGTCGGTGGTGACCCCGCCGGGTACGATCCGATCGCGCATGAGCCGATGGCCGAAGCAGGTGTCCGCCGCGCGCAATACGCGCTCGCGCAAGACGCCGCAATGCGTGTGCATGAGTGCGAAGGCCGCGTCGTTGCAGATCGCTCCGATATCGCCGAGATGATTCGCCAGACGCTCGAGCTCGGCCATGAGCGCACGCAGCCAGTGAGCCCGGGCCGGCGCCTCTGCACCGGCCGCCGCCTCTGTCGCGCGCGCGAAAGCGAGCCCATAGGCGACGGTACTATCGCCCGAGCATCGGCCCGCCAGCATCGAGGCGTGCCCCAGGTCGGCGCCGGCCATGAGTCGCTCGATGCCCTTGTGCACATAACCGAGGCGCGCCTCGAGACGCACGACCGTTTCGCCGCTTGCCGAGAAACGAAAATGTCCGGGCTCGATGATGCCTGCATGAACGGGGCCGACGGGAATCTCGTGCAGGCTCTCTCCTTCGGCCGCGAGGAATTGGTATCCCCTGTTAGCCGTCGTCACACGGCCGTCGCTCTCCAGTGGGTCGTGGTCGACCCATTGGCCGTGATCGAGCCAGGGGCGTCGATCAGTCAGTCCTTGCGGCTCGAGGCCCCACAGATCGCGAATGGTTCGTTCCAGGCGTAATGCCGGCGCGTGATGCTGAGCCAGCGAAGGAAATGCTCCCGCCGTGCAGTCGAAGCTGAGGACTGCCATGTCATCGCCTTCGAATACGGCGGCGTGCACGACGTCTGTGTCGCCCCAGAGTCCGAGCAAGCTCCAGCGACCCGCAGCGAGGTATTCGGCGGTGAGTCGCCAGGTGGCCTCATCGACGGTAACCCGAGGCCACGGACGATGATCCGGCGTGCTGCGAAATCGACTGATCAGCTCGAACAGTAAGGACATATCTTTTGCTTCAGCTCATCCGAGCACGCTTGCGACATTCTGAAACCAGGCGACCAGCGGAGCGGGCAGATAGATGCCGGCCACAAGCACCAGACCGAGATGCGCGAACAATGGCACATAAGACGCCTCGGACGGTGCCATTCCGCCGCGCGGTTCGCCGAAGGCGAGGCTGTTGAGTCGCATCAACAATGCGCCGAGAGCGATGACCAGGCCGAACACGAGAGGGATCGCGAGCCAGGGCTCGCGTGCAAACGTCGAGCTCACGATCAGAAATTCCGTCATGAAGATCCCGAACGGTGGCAGGCCGACAATTGCGATGACACCGAGTGTGAGGCCCCAGCCGAGCCGGGGGTGCGTAACGGTGAGTCCGCCGATTTCGTCGATCTTCTGTGTTCCCTTAACCTGCGCAATGTGCCCAACGGCGAAGAATATCGCCGATTTCGTCAGGCTGTGCATCACCATGTGCAGGAGACCCGCGAAGTTTGCAAGCGGTCCGCCGATGCCGAAGGCGAAAGCAATGATGCCCATGTGCTCGATCGATGAGTACGCGAACAGACGCTTCACGTCGCGCCGGCGGTAGAGCATGAAGGCGGCAAAAATCAGCGAAGTGAGGCCCATGGTCATGAGCAGCGGGCCCGGCGCGATCGCGCCGGCGTTGCCGGCCAGCAGCATCTTGAAACGCAGCACCGCGTAGAGGGCCACGTTGAGCAGCAAGCCGGAAAGGACGGCGGAAATCGGCGTTGGCCCCTCGGCGTGCGCATCGGGCAGCCAGGCGTGCAACGGCGCGAGCCCGACCTTGGTCCCATAGCCGAGCAGGAGAAACACGAACGCGACGTTGAGCAGCGCGGAATCGAATTCCGCGACGCGATTGATGAGCACGGTCCAGGTCATCCCGTCCAAGCCCTCGCCGAGCACCGGCTGTGCCGCAAGGTAGACGAGAATGGTCCCGAACAGCGCCAATCCGATACCGACGCTGCCAAGTATGAAGTATTTCCAGGCGGCCTCGAGCGCTTCGTGAGTGCGGTACATGCCGACCATGAGCACCGTGGTCAGCGTGGCAAGCTCGATCGCGACCCACATCAGGCCGATGTTGTTCGCGATCAGCGCCAGATTCATGGCGAAGATCAGAATCTGGTACATCGCATGGTAGAAGCGCAGGTAAAGCGGCGTCAGCTTGCCGACCGCAAGCTCGTGACCTATATAGCTGGCGCTGAATACGCTCGTTGTGAAGCCGACGAAAGCATTGAGCACGACGAAGACGATATTGAAGTCGTCGACGAAGAGATACGTACCGGGGCCGTTTCGATCGACTCCCAACAGCGATAAAGCCGCTATCAGGGTCAGCAGCGATGCGATCACGCTCAGGCGCGAAGTCAGGCGGTATCCAGGCAACAAGGCCAGCAGCGCAGCGGCGACGATCGGGATCCACAAGATCAATGTGACGACATTCATCGGGAAGCTCACCGCCGTTCACCGCGATGCTGGTCGACCACCAGCACGTCCACGGTGTCGAAGCGCTCGCGAATACGGAACAGGAAGATCCCGATGACGACGAACGCGATCAGAATTGAGAACGCCACGCTGAACTCGACTACGAGCGGCATACCCTTCGCGCCAGTGGCGGCCAGCACCAGTCCGTTCTCCAGCGACATGAATCCGACAACCTGGCTGACGGCGTTGCGCCTCGTTACCATCAGCAACAGGCCGAGCAAGATGACCGAGAGCGCGAATGCGAGATCCTCGCGCGCGAGGGGATCGGCACCGGCGGTGACGCGTAACATCACGACCATCGAAAGAGCAACGAGGGCGATGCCCGCCAGCATCGTGAGTCCGACACCGACCGCCGTCTCGATCTCCCGATGAATGCCGAGGCGTTGGATGATTCGGTGCAGGGCGACCGGGATCACTATCGTCTTGAAGATGAGCGCGATTGCCGCCGTGATGTACAAATGCGGCGCGTCCTGGATGAACGCCTGCCACGCAACCGAGCAGGAGAGCATGAAGGCATGCAGGGCGAAAGTGTTGAGCAACGCGTAAAGGCGATCCTGATAGAGCTGCACGAAGCTGATCAGCACGAGGCTTGCGGCAAGCAGATGCGCGACGTCGAGAACCAGGCGGTCCACTATAGACTCCTGGACAAGAACAGCAGCAGCGTGCCGAGCAATCCGAGCATGAGCGCAGCGCCCAGGAATTCAGACACGCGAAACACACGCATCTTCGCCGCGACCGTCTCGAAAACGGCGAGCAAGGCACCACCGGCCGCCACTTTGCCAACGTAGCTCGCCAGCCCAACCGCATACGCGGCGATACTCATCTCCGAAGCCGCAAGTCCCCAAGGTGCGAACAGGCATGCCAGTAAGGACACGTAGAGCAAGAGCTTGATGGAGGCCGCGAGTTCGACCATCGCAAGGTGGCGGCCCGAGTACTCGAGCACCATGGCTTCGTGCACCATCGTCAGTTCGAGATGCGTGGCCGGATTGTCGATCGGGATTCTTCCGTTCTCTGCGATGCCGACCATAATGAGCGCGATCAGTGCCAGGCCGAGCGATACGCGCAGGCCGACTTCCGGAGAGCCCATGTACTCCGCGATCCCCGATAGCTGAGTCGAGCCCGCAACGAGGGCAAGTGAGAAGACGATCAGCAACATGGCCGGCTCGGCCAGTGAGGCGATCATGACCTCGCGGCTCGAACCGATGCCGCCAAAGCTCGTACCCACGTCGAGGCCCGCGAGCGCCAGCAAGAAACGGGCACTCCCGAGCAAAGCGATGATCGCGATGAGATCGGCGGCCCAGCTGAACATGAGGCCGGACGCGAACGTCGGCACGAGCGAAGCGGCGACCCATGTGACCGAAAACATCAGGTAGGGAGCGACCCGGAACAGCCACGATGCGTTTTCGGCCAGGACCACTTCTTTGTGTAAGAGGCGGTAAAGATCGCGATAGGGCTGAATGATCGGCGGGCCACGCCGACGCTGCAGGCGCGCCTTGATCTTGCGGATGAAGCCCGTCAGCAACGGCGCCGCCAGCAACACGAGGGCCATTTGCAGGCCCTGCACGAGAAGCGAAATGGCTAGAGCCATACGGCAAGCACCAGCAGCAGGGTGACGAGCGTCAAAAACACGAGCCCCAGGTAACGGCGAATCGTCAGGAACTGAAAGTGGTCGAGGCGGGATGCGGCGCTGCTGACCAGGCTTCCGAGCGGCGAATAAAGCGTGTCCCAGATGAGGTCTCGCAGCTGAAGATGAAACCGCGCGGGTCGCGCATCGCCGGGCGGCGGCATCTCGACGCGTTCGCGTGCCCGAAACACGAGCGTGCCGAACACACGCCGAATCGGCTGCGCGAAGCTTCCCGCGGTGTATTGCGTGCGCGGACTCGGGTCGGGGAAACCACAATCCCAGGCTGGGGCACGACGCAGGGCGCGCGAGGCGAACCGATGAATGAGAAACGCCGCCAGGGACGCCGAAGACGCGATGAACAGAAAGACCAGCAGGCCGTTATAGGAACTGCGCGCCTCCGCGATCGGCACGATCGAGAGCCAGGCAATGTCCGATTGTGCCGGCATACGCTCGCCGACCATCGACAGCGTAGCCGGCGCCAGCCCGTCGATCACGGCTCCGGGCAGTATGCCCGCAAGGAGGCAAAGGCTCGCGAGAACGAACATGGCCGTGAGCGAGAAGCGATCCACCTCGCGTGCACTCTCTGCGGCGGAAGATCGAGGCCGGCCCAAAAAAGTGATTCCGAAGGCCTTGACGAAGCAGGCTGCCGCGAGCGCCGCAGACAGCGCGAGCAGTCCGCCGACTGCCGGCACGATCAGCTTCAAGCCCCACTGTGGCAAATCCGGACTTTGAAGGATGGCCTGGAAAGTCAGCCACTCCGAAACGAAGCCATTGAGCGGCGGTAGCGCCGAGATCGCGACGCAGCCGATGAGAAACGCGAAGCTTGTATATGGCATGCGCCGAATCAGTCCGCCGAGCCGTTCCATGTCGCGCTCGCCCGTCGACGTCAAGACGGCGCCCGCGCCTAAGAAGAGCAAATTCTTGAATAGCGAGTGGTTTAAGACGTGAAACAAAGCGGCAGTCAGTGCGAGCGCGGCGGGAGCCTTCATGCCGTTCGCCTGGAACGCGAGCGCTAGCCCGAGGCCAATGAAAATGATGCCGATATTCTCTACCGTGTGATAGGCGAGCAAGCGCTTGAGATCGTGCTGCATCAGCGCGTACAGCACACCAAGCACCGCGGTGCCGGCGCCCACGGACAGCACCACCATGCTCTGCCACCAACCGGATTCGCCGAGCAGATCGAACACGATCCGCACGAATGCGTAGACGGCAACCTTGGTCATTACGCCGCTCATGAGCGCCGAGACGTGGCTCGGCGCGGCCGGGTGGGCGAGCGGGAGCCAGACGTGCAAGGGCACGACGCCTGCTTTCGACCCCGCGCCAATCAATGCGAGCGCCAGCACGATCGCGTTCATGCCCGGCGTCTGCGCGCTTTCTCTGATCGCAGCGAATCCATAAGCGCCGTCCGGGCCGGCCAGGAGGCCAAAGGCGAGCAGCAGCGTCAGCGTGCCGAAGCTGGCCATCACGAGATAGATAAAGCCCGCGCTCCGGTTGTCCTCGATCCGGTGGTGAGCCATCACGAGCGCCCACGAGACCAGCGACATGAGCTCCCAGCACAGAAGAAAGGTGAACGCGTCGTCGGCCAGCACCACGAGGTTCATCGCGGCAAGAAACACCGGAAAGAACGGTAGGACTCTGCCCGGAACGGATTCGTGGGCTCCGTATCCGAGCGCATAAAGACACGTACTGGCTCCGCCGAGATTGACGACGACCAGGAAGACGGACGCGAGTGCGTCGATGCGGAAATGAGCGCCGAGCCACGGCAGCCCGAGCGGTAGCGTCGCCGTCACCGGCGAGGCAACGCCGAGCTGCGCGACCGCCGCCACTAGCGCGGCCAACGATGCCGCGAGGCTCGCGCCATAGACGATTGCCGAGGACGAGGGACGACGGGCGATGGCAGCGGCAAGCACGGCGACGCCCAACAAGACGGCGACGCAGGACAAGACGACCATGACTGATGGCATTGATGGATCGCTTTGGCCGTTAAGCCAGCAGTCTCACGCCGCGTCCGCCGGCCTTGCTCTCTGCGCCCTCGCCGATGAGCTCGATACCCGCGGCTTTGAGCGCGTCGATCACCTTCATGAGGGATTCGATGTTGCCACGGATCACCCCATCGCTCGCCTCCATACGCTGGATCGTCGGTAAGGACAGGCTCGCGGTCTCAGCGAGCGTGCGCTGATCGATTCCCAGCAAAGCGCGGGCGGCTCGCAGTTGAGCGGCGGTGATCATCGCTGATTGGGGTACGTTTCAAACGCCAGTTAGCATGCTCAGCACATGGTATAGCCAGTCTGAGACATCTGTAAAGATGTGCGAAACCTCAGGTCGGATTCAGTTTGCCTGGCAACAGACGACCGCCGCCCGCGCTTTCCGCCCCCAGCCCGACCCGCTCGAGCAGCGCCGCGAAGCGCGGGTCCCCGCGCAGGGGATCGAGCCGCACGTCGGCCCTGAGATAACGCGCGGAGCCGGAGCGCTCGGCCACGGCTTTATCGAGCCAGGCGAACGCGGCATCCGTGTCGCCCAGGCCGACCTCGATGAGCGCCGCAAAGAAGGTCACGTCCGTGCTGTCGGCCTTTGCTTCGAGTTCCGCGAGCATCGCCCGGGCTTCGTCCGGCCGGCCCGAGATCGCGAGCAGGTGGCCGAGTGAGCCGAGGATGCTCGGGTCCCGTTCCCACGCCTCAAGCACCGCGCGCATGTCGGTCTCGGCTTCGACCGTTTTGCCGAGCTGCACGTAGGCCATGCCGCGGATCCAGCGCGGGGTCGCCGACTCCGGCACGAGTTCGAGGGTCTCGGTTTCCTGGCGTACGGCGTCCTCGTAGCGGCCGGCCGCGAGGTAGGCCATGCCGAGGTCCGCGTTGATGCGTCCCGATAAGGGATCGCGCGCCTGCGCGTGTTCCATGGTCGTGACGGCTTCGTCCGTGCGCCCGAGCGCCGTCAGGCAGAGCGCGTACCAGTGCCGGGCGACAATGTAGCCGGGGTCGAGTTCGATGGCCCGCCGGAACGCCCGTTCCGCGAGCGGCCAGCGCCACTCGTGCAGGTGCAGGTGCGCGAGCGAGGTATGCGCCTCGGCGAGCGAGGGGTCGAGCTCGAGCGCGGTGGTAGCCGCGATGCGCGCTTTCCCGGTGGATTCGTCCCAGCCGATGAGCCCGTAGTCGAACTGGCTTAAGTACACGTCGGCAAGGCCGGCATATGCCGGGCCGTAGTCGGGATACTTCGTCACCGCTTCGTCGAAGAGTTCGAGCGCTTTCGCGAAGCTGTCCTCGTTGCGCTGGTTCCAGTGGTAGCGGCCGCGCAGCATGAGTTGATAGAGCTCGGGGTCCACCGGCTTACTCGAGATGCGTGCCCGGAGCGATTCGTCGAGGTGCACTTCGAGGGCCGCGACGATCGCCGAGGTGATCTCGTCCTGCACGGCGAAAATGTCTGTTAGCTCCCGGTCGTAGGAATTCGTCCAGACGTTGTAGCCGGTATCGACGTCCGTCAGCTCCGCCTTGATGCGCAGCGCGGAGCCCGACATGCGCACGCTGCCCTGGAGCACGGTGGCGACGCCGAGCTTGGCTTTGACTTCCTCCAGGTCCGTCTTGCCCTTGAAGTGAAACGCGGAGGAACGGGCCGGCACCCTGAGGTCCGGGATCTGCGCGAGGCGATCGAGGAGTTCCTCGGTGAGGCCGTCGGCGAAGTACTCCTGCTCGGGATCGCCGCTCAAATTCACGAAAGGCAGCACCGCGACGGAGGTCATGGCGACTGCCGGCGGGCTCGTGTCCGCGGTTTCGGCGGGGTCGCTCGTTTCGAGCATCCGGCCCGCGATGAACACGGCGATCGCCGCGACCAGGACAATGGCGATGACGACGTCGAGCCGGCGACCGGAATAGGTACGCGCCGGCCGATCGCCGGCCACGTCACCGGTGCGCACCACGCCCTCCGGCGTGACGTCGAATACCCAGGACAGGACCATCGCTACCGGGAAGCCAAGCAGGATGACCGTGACCAGCACCTGCAGGACCCAGTCCGGCGCCTTGTAGATCGGGAAAATAGCGGAGGTTACCTCGATCAGCAGCCAGCCGATCGCCGCGTAGGCGAGGGCTGCCTTAACGACGTTGCGACGTTTGAGCTCGGACCAGATGCCTGGCATGGCGCGTCCTCCCCACCCCGACCGGCGAGGTGATTATGCGCCTGAACCGGGGTTTGGGTGGCCGAGGTCCCACCCCGTTTTCGGTCACTGAGCGCCGAGGCCTCCGCGGCCGCACCTGGCGGCGCGCATGGCCCTACGGCGCGACACTACTTGCGGCGCCCGGCACCTCCGGCGCACGGCCCGCGAAATAGATCTCCCGCTGACGCTCCAGCTGCGCCGCGTTGCGTGCGAGGATCTCCGGAAAGGACGGGTCGTCCTCGAGTTCCTTGAAGATCGGGTCGAAGTCGAGAAACGCGTTCGAGTCGCCCTGCGTCAGCCACTGGTCGGCCCGCTTGAGCGCTTCGTCGTAGCGGCCGTCAAGCGTCGTGTAGGCCACGACGCCATAGAAGGAGCAGGGGCACAGGTAACGTGCTTTCAGGCGTTCTTCGAAGACGCGATGGCATTCCTGCATCATGGGCTCGGTCTCGGCGCCGCGGCCGGCATCCCGCAGGTCCTGGATAAGCCACAGCATGCAGCGCTCGCCCCACTTCACGTTGCGCTCCTCGAAACGCGCGATGGAAGCCTGCACCAGCGTTTCGAATTGCGGGCTCGCCGGGCCTTCGTCGAAAACCCGCAGGTACATGCGCGTGTCGAAGTGCCAGTCGACGCCATCGTCGTTCGCCGATGCCGTATCGAGAATGGTTTTTGCGGCGGCCGCATCGCCGGTGAACAGCTTGGCGAAGAATTTCGGCTCCGGCACGTCCGTTTCGGCGGCGTCCTCCCACAAGCCCATTTGCAGGAGCTGCCAGGCTTGCCATTCCTTCAGGTTCGGGTCGTCGGGGTGCTCGACCAGCGCTTCCTCGATGAGGATCATCGCCTCGCCGAGGCGGCCATGTGCACTGAGGTTATGGATAGCCGTGTCGTAGGCCAGCGGATGCCCGGGATGCAGCGCGAACATGCGCTCGATCACGCGTTCGGCGTCCTCGGGCCGCCAGAAGCTGATGTACTCACGGGCGAGTTCGGCGCTGATCTGCAGCGACATCGGGTCCAGCGCGTAGGCCTTTTCCTTGTCGGCCAGCATGTCGAGGAAGCGCTCCTGCTCGTACGCTGTCTCGGCGCGCCAGGCATAGGCCTGCGCATAGCTGGGGTTGAGATCGATGGCCCGGTTCAGCGCATCCTCGGCTTCGTCGAAGCGATGAGTCTGCACGAAGTAATAGCCCTGGACGCCGATAGCGTCGGGCAGGTTCGGGTCTGCGGCGATGGCAGCGTCGAGATGCGCTTCCGTTTCGGCCCGGGTTGCTGCATCCATGTCCTTGTGGCCGCCGTAGGCGAACTCCTCGAGCAACAGGTTCGCATGCGCGATCCCGACGTGTGCCGGGGCGTAATCCGGTTCGATGGCGAGCGTCGCCTCGAAATTCTCCTTCGCGGCGAGAATGTCGTCACGCGTGCGTTTGGCGAGCCGCTCACGGGCGATGAGGAACGTGCGGTAGGCCTCGAGGTCGATTTCGCGGGACGCGGCCTCCGCCACGGCCGATTCCTCGTCCGGCAACAGGTGCACACGCAGCGCCGAGAGGATCTCCCCGGAAATCCGGTCCTGCACCTCGAAGATGTCCTCGCTGTCTGCGTTGTAGTTCTCGGACCAGAGGTGGTAACCGTCGGCGACATTGATGAGCTGCGCAGTCACCCGCATCTTCTTTCCGGACGTCCGCACGGAACCCTCGAGCACGGTCTCGACGCCCAGTTTCTCGCCGATCTCGCGGATGTCGAGGCCGTCGTCGGCGAGTTCGAAGGCCGACGTCCGGGCAGCCACCCGCAGCGCCTCGGTCTTCGCGAGCAGGTTCAGGATCTCCTCGGCGATACCCTTGGAGAAGTGCTCCTGATCCTTGTTCGGGGACATGTCGACGAAGGGCAGGACCGCGATCGACGCGGGCGAAGCCGCCGTCGCCGTGATCTCCCCGGACACGATCTGCCCGGGTTCCTCCAGCGCGAACTCACGCACCAGGAAGAACACCACGACCACCGCCAGGAGGCCAATGGTGAGGTGTTCGAGCTTCTTGCCGGTACGGGGCGTGATCGAGGTGTCCGGGTCGACGTCTTTCGTCTTCTTGATCCCCTCCGGCGTGATCTCGAACGCCCAGGCGAAGATGAGGACGATCGGAAAGCCGATCAACAGGAAAACGATGACGACCCGGTCGAACCACTCCGGCAGCAACAGGGCCGGCTCGAGCAGTCCTGCGAGCTGGATCAGTAGCCAGGTAACCACCGCGTAGGCGAACGCCACGCGAACGACGTTGCGCCGCTTCAGTTCCTGGTACAGGTGCTGCATTTGCCGAGTGTATAAGAAATTTCGGGCGAAGCCATGGCCGGCAGCGTCCCCGGTTCACCATAATTGGAGCGCCCCCGGCGCCAAAGTCGGTGACTTCGCCGCCGCGCGCCCTACGTCGGTCGCCGCCGCGTCGAAACGGCTGGAGCGGCTCGCGACGTCAGGGTTCCTGACGCGAATAGCCCGCGGCGTATGGGCCAATGCAGGCCATCCGCATTTTCATCCATTCGCGTGCGTGCCCTATCTGCTCGGCAAATAACACTGCCGCCTCTACAAGACCCGCACGCTCGCATCGAGCCGTCACCGCGGGGCGTCAACCGGCGACTCGCGCAGGCACGCTTCAGCCGGTCGGCACGGCGAGTCGGCCCGCGCCCGGAAGCGGCGTGGTGAAGAGAGGGGTCGACCGGCAGCGACATCGAGCGCGACCGGTAGCCCATCGCACTGCCGAGAAAGTCGCTGCTCGACGCGCTCTCCGAGCCTCGACGCGCAGCACCGGCGTTTGCGGCGGCCTGAAGCTGAATCCGTGAAGACGAGGCGGTTGTCCGCGCGCGGCGAGCGAACGGATGGTGCCGCCCGGCGTTCTCGATGACATTTGCCTGTAAACGTCCGGCGGCCGCTTTCACGGCCGAGGCCGGCGACCCGAACGCTCAGGCGCTGGCGTGGCCGGCAGCCGGAAAGGTGAAACGAAACGCGCTGCCGCCGCCCGGATTGCCCTCGACCCAGATGTGCCCGCCATGGGCATTCACGATGCATCTCGAGATGTAGAGGCCCAGTCCCAGCCCTCGCCGGTCATTCGAGCCCACCTGCCAGAAGCGTTCGAATACGGCTTCGCGCATGTTCTCGGCCACTCCCTCACCCGTGTCGAGCACCGAGATGCGAAGATCATCGCCGGCGCGTTCGGCTTCTATGGTGATGGTGCCGCCGCTGGCGGTGAACCTGATCGCGTTGGCAACCAGGTTCGCAAGAACTTGCAGCATCCGCTCCTTGTCAATCACCGCAGGCAGCGCCTGGTCGCCGGCTGTGCAACTCAGGCAAACGCTCTTTTCCTGAGCGGCATGGGCGAACAGCTCGACGGCTTCGTTGATCAGCTCAGCAGCATCGGCGGGCTCGGGGTGGATGGCGAGCTTGCCCGCGTCGATGCTCACCACATCGACCAGGTCTCCGATCAGCCTGTTCATGCGCGCGACGTAACGCTCTATGCGGTTCATGCCGGCAACGGTGCGTCTTCCTTCTTCCGTGTCCGATGCCTGGTGGGACACCAGTGTCGCGTTCGTCGCGATGCCGGCGAGCAGGTTGCGCAGGTCGTGACTGGCGATACCCATGAAGTCGTCGCGATGTGCGACTGCGTCGTCCGAGCGGGCGCGTTCCGTCAGCAGGTAACGGTCGGTCTTTTCCCTCTCCAGGGGCAAAAGCGTGGCCAGGTTACGGCTCTGCGCCTGTCGCTCGCGCCGAAGGACCTCGTCTGCGGTGTCACGCTCGTCCTGCAGAGCGTTATCCTCTTCGAGGCGTTCCTGCGCCAGTACCGCCTGCGCCGGCGCTACCGCTCCGGCTGCCTCGAGTTTGTTGTCCGCTTGTTCGCGCGCCGTGTCGAGGACCTCGTCCGCCTGCTCACGGGCGCGCTCGATGACGACATCCGCCGCTTCGTTGATGCGACTGCGCGTCGCCTCCAGCGCCTGGTCGGTCTTGTTCCGCTCCTGGCGCAGACTTTCATCCGTCTTATCGCGCTCCAGCCGCGGCTCTTTGCGGTTTTTGTTCATGTCGCAACACTCTACTCTTTTCGGTTGTCGCCCGTTGAGGGGGAAATGGGGTCAAACTACTTTTTTTCCGGGGAAATGGGGTCAGAGTACTTTATTTTCCGGAAATGCATTTTTCGGTGCGCTCAAATGTACTCTGACCCCATTTTCTGCCGTAGCGAGGAAATGTACTCTGACCCCATTTCTGTGAATGGCAATTTGTGGAGCAAAAAACAATGACCAAACTTTCCCGCCGTCACTTCCTCGCCACCGCCGCCATCGCCCCGGCCGCGTCGCTCGCAGGCCGGGCCACCGCCGCTCCGCCAGACGCAACAGGCCCGGCCGACCTCATCATCACGGGCGCGACCGTCATCACGATGGACCCCGCCCTCCCGAGCGCCAGCGCCGTCGCGGTACGCGGGCAAACGATCCTCGCCGTCGGCAATGACGAGGACGTGCTGAACCTCAAGGGCAAAAACACCGAGGTGATGGATGCGCGCGGGCTCACGGTGACGCCGGGCTTCATCGATGCGCACAGCCATCCGCTTGGGGCGGAGGAGGCGATCTCGGTTTACGTCGGACTGCCGCGCATCGCGGACGTCAAGGCCGCGCTCGCCAGGGAGGCGAAGAAGACAGCGCCCGGCCACTGGGTGTTGGGTTCAATGTACGACGACACCCGCTTGGCGGACAACCGGCCGCTCAACCGGCAGGACCTCGATGCCGCGGTGCCGGATCGCCCGGTGTTCGTCACCCATCGCGGCGGGCACACGGCCGTGGTGAACACGGTGGCGCTCGAGCTTGCCGGCGTGACCTTCGAAACGCCGGACCCTGTCGGCGGGCGTTACTTTCGCGAGGGCGGGGAACTCACGGGCAAGATCGCCGAGCCCGCGGCGTTCGAACCCTTCCGTGCGGTGGGCGTGTGGCCGGTGATGGACCGCGCGACGCGGCAACGTTCGGTGATGCTTGCCTCTGCAACGCATGGCGGCGGCGGGGCTGACCTCGACGACCGATGCCTGGGGTAATCGCGATGACTTCATCGCCTACCAGGATGCGCGCGCCGCGGGCGAGATGCATTTTCGTCTCACCTTCATGCCGGGCGGCACGAGCGAGGTGTACGAGGGCCTGAAGATGGCGCGCATGGGCTCCGGCTTCGGCGACGAGATGCTCCGCATCGGCGCCGTGAAGTTCGCCGCCGACGGCTCCGCCTCGGAACGCACGATGAGCCGCAGCACGCCCTATGACGGGCGGCCGGAGGACTACGGAATCCTCACGATGACGCAGGAAGAGATCGACGCGGCCGTCGACGATGCCGTGGCGCACGACTTCCGCATCGGCATCCACGCGAACGGCGACGTGGCGATAGAGCGCGTGCTGAACGCCTACGAAAGAGTATTAAAGAACTGGAAGGGCCCGAACCCGCGCTTTCGCATCGAGCATTGCTCGCTCGTCAATCCGAAACTCCTGCAACGCATCAAGGCCGCGGGCGTGGTGCCGGCGCCGTTTTACACCTACGCGTACTACCACGGCAACAAGTGGACCGAGTACGGCGCGCCCATGATGGAATCGATGTTCGCGCACCGGAGTTTCCTCGATGCCGGCATCCCGGCGGCACCGGCCTCCGATTTCCCGCCCGGGCCCTACGAACCGCTGATGGCGATCCAGAGCATGGTGACGCGGACGGACGAGCAGGGCCGGGTGTGGGGCGGGAGCCAGCGGATCACCGTCGATGAAGCGCTGAAGGTGTGCACGGTGAACGGCGCCTATGCCTCGTTCGAGGAGGGCATCAAGGGCTCGATCACGCCGGGGAAACTCGCGGACCTGGTAGTGCTGGAGAAGGATCCGCGGAAGGTGGAGGCGGGGGAGATTGTAGGGATTGGCGTGGCGCGAACGCTGATGGGAGGCCGCACGACGTACGACACGTAATGGGGTCAGAGTACATTTTCTTCGTAATGGGGTCAGAGTACATTTTTATTTGAAGCGGTCGATCCCGACACTTGCGTACGAAAACGTACTCTGACCCTTAAACTTCTACGAAAACGTACTCTGACCCCTAAACTTCCTCGTCGTCGAAGATCGCCTCGATCGGCAGCCCGAACAGGCGGGCGACCCGGAACGCGAGCGGCAGGCTGGGATCGAATTTGCCCTTTTCGATGGCATTGACGGTCTGCCGCGATACCTCGAGTTCGCTCGCGAGCTGCGCCTGGGTCCAGTCGCGTTCGGCCCGCAGCACCTTCAGCCGATTCTTCATCCGTACTTCCTGTTCAGGATCGCGAGCGAACCCATGAAAGTGAGACCCATCAGGATCACGACATGCGCGATCTCCGCATGGAACGGAATCACGTTGCTCACGTCGAGGTTGGAGTAGGCAATACCGCCGACGAGACCGACGCCGAGGCTTATCGCCATGGCTTCGAGGTAGATCTTCTGCTGCATCTCGTCGAGGCTGCGCAGGTGATTTTTGTTGGCGACGATCATGCCTATACCGAAAAGCACATTGACGCCGGTAGCGGCCGCCGAGATCCACTCGTTCGAGTTCCACAGGAACTTCGGCCCGAACGATGCGATTGCCAGGGTGACCAGCCAGGCAAAGGTCCAACCCGCGAGCCTTGCCGTCTGCCGCTTGATGTTGTCTTCCCAGCGTTTCCGGGTGGTGTCTGCACTGTTCATTTGTGTGGGTCACTTGTCAAAATGTAAAGTAAGGTGTACTTAACGTACGGACTCGGTAGCTAAATGTCAAGTGTTATTTACAAAAAATGTCAGGCACATTCCTGGATGGGCGCCCTGGAGTCATCAGCCGCGCCCGGCGATTCAGTGTCGCTTCAACGCGGTGTATGAAGCGCTCTGAACCCAGTGCTTTGCCCTGGTTGACGTGATCGCGAATCGCTTGGAGTTCCTCGTCACCCATGGCATCGGCAAACAGCTTTCGATAGGCAGACACCCGCGCCGCATCAGTTTTGCCGAGTGACAGATAAGTGTCGTGTGGCGTTAGCAGCTCGACTGTTCCTCCGCCGGCATTGCCGTGGTAACTGGACCAGCGGTAGTCGCCGGGACGTTTGACAATGTGGGCGCGCACCGGATTGAGTTCGATGTACCGATAGCAGGTCAGCAGGTACCGATCGGTATCGATGAGGCTCGACCTGTAACGGCCTTCCCACAGCGTGCCGGTGCGCCCGTACTTCGAGTTGAAGTAGCGAACGTAGCGTCGGCCCAGGCTTTGCATCATGCGCCCGAGCGCTCCGGTTTCGGCACCCGTCGCCAACAGGTGCACGTGGTTGTTCATCAGTACATACGCGTGTATTGAGCCGCCGTACCTCTGCGCAGCTTCGTGAAGCCAGTGGAGGTACAGCCGTCGTTCACCGTCCGCCAGGAAGCAAGCCTCTCGATTGTTGCCACGCTGAATGAGATGTTGTGGAACTCCCGCCAAATCGATCCGTGGCTGGCGTGCCATCGTCGTCTCCGCCGTCACCGGAGGTAAACAGCTTGGAGGGCTTCAGCGAGCCAGGAAAGGGATGTTTCGGGCCAGCCGAACGAGAAATGTACTCTGACCCCTAAACCTAAACGATCTGCGTGTTCTGCGCGCCGGTCGTCACCTGCTGCAGTTCGGTCAGGCGTTTGAGCCCGGGCCCGTCCAGCGAAGCGATGAATTCGAACAGGCACTTCTGGACCCGGCGGGTCGACCAGAGGTCCGCATAGTCCCGGTTGTGCGTCGATCGTCGAAGCACGGCACGAACAAGCCGCGCGAAAGCCCGGCGCTGCGCCTTCGTCCGGCAGCACATGTCTGCCATGGTGCCGACATAGCGCTCCATGAATGCGCGCTGCTCCGCGTCCCAGCCGGCGATCAGGGCCCGCGTCAGTGCGACCTGGAACCCGGCGATGGGGCTCACGGGCATGCCGAGCGCGACCGGCTGGCCGAACAGCACCGGGATGGGGCTCGCGCTCGCCTCGTCAGTGCCAAACGCGGGCTCGATGAGCGTGGCGAGCCTGTGCCATTGCGCGGGAGTGAGACCGTCGGTGTCGGTCGCCAATGCGGCGAGCGCGCGGATCTCCTCGAGCGACCGGTCGGACTTCGCGAAATTCGCGCGGGTCGAGATGATGAGGATATTGCCGCAGACATAGCCGCGGTCGTTGTTCGCCCGGTCGATCGACCAGTCCGTATCGGCGCCGGTGGAATAGGTGAAGGGCTCGCCGACGACCGGGCAGCGGCGGGAGTTCGGCGTGATTTTCCTGAGATAGTCCGGGCTCACCGCCGGGGAGAAGGGCTTGCCGCGAGCCAGGGCACCGAAGCGGATCTGCAGCCACTTGCGGACATAGCGGTCCGGCTTGCGCGTCGTCTTGCCGGGGTCGCTGCCGAATGCCCGGTAGCCGTCACAAAACAGCTTGTTCGCGTCCTCCGGCACCGGCAGGCGGAAAGTCGCATAGTCCCATCCCAGGTCAAAGGCTTGCTGGTCCAGGCTGTCCATCGGCAATGTTTAACCGGATGGGGCGGAGGACGCTGTGCGCGGGGTCAAGTTATCGCGATAAGGGCAGCTCACCTTCGCAGAAGCGGCCCGGGGCCCCGAACCGCCCTAGTTAGAAAATGGGGTCAGACCCCATATCATTTCGGGCCAGCTGCACGAGAAATGTACTCTGACCCCTTTTACTAGAATCACTCCGCCGCGTACACGATTTCACCGTCGACCAGTGTCATCTGGCACTGCATGTCCTTGATGGCCTCCGGGCCTGCGCTGTACAGGTCCGTGTCCCATACGGCGAGGTCCGCGGCCTTCCCGGCTTCGATGGAGCCGATCCTGTCCTCCATGAATAGCTGTCGGGCGGCCCACGCCGTGAATGCGCGCAGCGCCGTCTGCACGTCCACGGCTTCCTCGCTGCCGAACGCGTCCTTGCCGTACACCCCGAGCAGGGGCTCACGGCTCATCGACGCCCGGATACCGTAGCGGGCGGGGAAGGGCGTAACGTCGAAATCCGAACCGCCGGCCCATTGCACGCCCTGCTCCTTGAAGGTACGAAACGGATTGAGGCGCTGACTGCGCCCGGCGCCGAAGTTGCCGGCGTAGGTATCGCCGATCCACCACGTGAAGTTCGGCTGCGACTCGGGATAGCCGGCATCGAAGGTCCGCTGCAGCCAGGCCATCGTGCGGATCGCGTAGTCCGACGGAATGTTCGCGTGGATGAACGAATGCCTGAGCCCGTGTTGCGGGTTACGAATCAGCGCCATCGCCATGGTCGTGGCCATCCAGTCGATCGCGCGGTCGCCGATGGCATGCACGCCGACGTGCAGCCCGGCGTCGTGATAGAACATGAACAGGTCGCGCAGCATCAGCGGGTCGATGGCGGGATAGCCGCGATTGCCTTTATCGGTCCCGGTGCGGTCCCGGTTCCACTCGTCCCATACCCACGCGGTGCGGGCGCCGCCGCTGCCATCGGCGAAGAGCTTGATGCCACCCGAGACCAGGCGATCGTTGCCGGCGTCTCGCGGTTTGCCGAGTGGCTCGATCGCTTCGACGAGTCGTTGCGCCTCGTCGAGCGTAGCGCCCGAGCGCCACAGCGCCACGACCCGGACGGTCAACTCACCCGCCGCCAGGACGTCGCGATACGCATTCCAGGTCTCCATCGCGCTCTCGAGCTCGAAGCCCATGCCCGCGCCGATACCCGGGTCCTTCACGCCCGTCATGCACTCGCGATTGAATTCCCGCGCCATCAGGCGAATCCCGTCGCGGAGTTGTGCGGCATCCGTCGGCGGGATGTGCCGCTCGACCAGCCCCATGGCCGTTTCCTTGAGCACGCCCGTGGGCTTGCCCCCGGCGTCGCGATCGATCACGCCGCCCGGCGGGTCCGGGGTATCCCGGTCGATGCCGGCGATCGCCAGCGCCTTGGAATTCGCAACACCATAGTGCGCCATCGTGTGCAGCAGCCACACCGGCCGGCCGTCGCTCACCGGGTCGAGATCGGCGGCCACCAGGTACCGGCGTTCGGCGAGTTTGCCCTCGTCCCAGCCCCGGCCCAGGATCCAGCCGCGCTTGTCCTCGCCCTCGCCCTGGGCCACGTCGCGAGCGCGCTCGGCGACGAGCTCGACGGCATCGCCGACGCTTCTCACCTGCGGGTAGCTCAGGTCGATCTGGGTCAGTTCGACCAGCCCGCCAATCGCGAAATGCGCGTGCGTGTCAATGAGCCCCGGCGTGACGGTGCGGCCGGCAAGATCGATGCGCGCAGTAGCGGGGCCGGCCAGAGCCTCGATGTCGGCGTTCGCGCCCACCGCAAGGATCTTGCCGTCGCGGATGGCCACCGCCTCGGCGACCGAATCACGGGCGTCGACCGTCAGCACATTGCCGTTCACGAGGATCCGGTCGGCGGGCGGCGCCTCGGCGGGTAGTTCAGCGGCCGATGCGAGGTCACAGCCGGAGAGCACCCAGAACAGCAACAGCATCACGCGCATGGCACACCTCAACGAATTGGGGTCAGAGTACATTTTCTATGAATGGCGGGAAGGCCCCATACTTACGCTGGAAAAAGTACTCTGACCCTCTGACCCCCTTTTGCTCGTGCCCGGCCGCGATCAACCAGAAAGGCAGCCAGGCCCACACTCGCATTCGAAAATGTACTCCGACCCCATCTCCATCTCGGGAAAAAGCGCTGGCCAGCCGGTCCGGCCAACCATGAAAGTCGAACAGTAGATATTCGATTTTCATGGTGATCACATTGCAGGAGCGGTCGTAAGGCCGCAGTAACGGCCTCGTTTCAAGCCGCCGATTCGATAGCGACATCCCAGCCTGGAAACACCAGGACAGCAGGATGACACTTCAATGCCCGGGCCAGAACCTTCGCCCTTTCCACACCAAGACGCACGCGATCGTTCTCGATCGCTGAAATCGTCGACTGCGGGATGCCCGTCAGCCCGGCCAAGTCATTCTGGCTAAGCTCCTGGAGCTCGCGAAGGATCCGTACAGACTCCCCGGTCGTGACTTCGACGTGGCGCTTGGCTGCTTTGAAATCCTTCACATCTATTTCCTCCGATAATCGTGCGCCGTCAGGTCGACAACAAGCACGAAGACCTCCTCACGACCCACGCGATATATGACCCGGTACTGCAGGCCAAGCCGGGAGGACCGATGCCCCTTCCATTCCCTGTGGAGTGGCTCGTCATGCAGGCCCCGGATCAGCCGTAGCCCTTCAGGGCCCGAGATCTGGACGATATCTTTCCATTTCTCGTAGCGCTTCAGGACCTCTTGAGGCAGCTTAGGAATTCGCCGCTGGATGTTGCGGTGTTCGAGGACCTGCCACATACGTTATTTAGTATATATACCAATAATGGTATGTCAAGGACGAGGTCGGCTGCGATGAGGACCTGGCCGGCGGCCTGACCCTATTTTCGGAAACGGCTGTTCCTGAAGCTGCAGTAAAAAACGCGGCCAATGGCCAGAAATCAGGTGTAGAGGAAATGGGGTCAGAGTACATTTTCGAGCGTGAGTGAGAAGCCCTGCCACACTTTGCCAAAAATGTACTCTGACCCCATGCCCACCAACTTCCAAAGAGTCATCAACCGCCGCCAGGTGCTGGCCCTCGCCTTCGGCGCGATGATCGGCTGGTCGTGGGTCGCGCTCACCGGCGTCTGGCTCGATAACGCCGGGCCGGTCGGGGCCATGCTCGCGTTCTTAGCGGGCGGTGCCGCGCTCCTGTTCGTGGGGCTGACCTACGCGGAACTCGCCGCGGCCATGCCGGTCGTCGGCGGGGAACACGCGTACTCGATGCGGGCGCTCGGTGCCACGGCGTCGTTCATCTGCACCTGGGCGATACTCCTGGGCTACGTCTCCGTCGTCGCGTTCGAGGCGGTGGCGCTGCCGACGGTGCTCGAATACCTCGTGCCCGGCTTCAGCCGGGGCTAGCCTCTGGACCGTCGCCGGCTGGGAGGTCAAGGCCACCTGGGTCGCGGCGGGGGCGCTCGCCGCCGTCGCCATGGTCGTCATCAATATCTTAGGGATACGGACGGCCGCGAGAATCCAGGTGCTCGTGGTCGTCGTCATTCTCGTGAGCGGTGCGGCCCTCGTCGCCGGCGCCGCCGTCAATGGCGAGGCCGCGAACCTTTCCCGCAAGTTCGCGGGCGGCACGGCCGGTGTGCTCGCCGTGCTCGTCATGGTGCCGTTCATGTTCGTCGGCTTCGACGTCATCCCGCAGTCGGCCGAGGAGATCGACCTGCCGTTCGCCGAGATCGGCCGCCTGCTGTTGCTGTCGATCGGCTGCGCGATCGCCTGGTACGCGCTCATCATCGGCGCCGTGGCGCTGGGCTTGTCCGAGGAGCAACGCGCCGCGGCGACCCTGCCGACCGCGGACGCGGCGACGGCATTGTTCGGCAGCAGCTGGGCCGGCAAGTTGCTCGTGATCGGCGGGATCGCCGGGATCCTGACGAGCTGGAACGCCTTCCTGATCGGCGGCAGCCGCGCGCTCTTCGCGCTCGCGCGGGCGAGGCAGGTGCCCGCCGTCTTCGGCGAACTGCACCCGCGCTACCACACACCGCGCAATGCCATCCTCCTGACCGGCGGCCTCGCGGTGATCGCACCGCTCGCCGGGCGCCCCGCGATGGTGTGGCTCGTGAACGCCGGCGGGCTTGGCATCGTGACGGCTTATGCGATGGTCGCGCTGTCGTTCCTGGTACTGCGGGTACGGGAGCCGGGGATGGAGAGGCCGTACCGGGTGCGGTACGGGATGGTCGTCGGGTGGCTGGCGCTGGTGTTTTCAGTGTGTCTCGCGGGCTTGTACCTGCCCTTCAGCCCGGCGGCGCTGGCCTGGCCGCAGGAATGGCTGATCGTCATCGGGTGGTCCGCGCTGGGCGTAGCGATGCTTGTTGGAGCGGCTGCCAGCCGCGAATAAGACTGAGAAGGGGGAGCAGAGACATTCTCAAGGGAAAATGGGGTCAGAGTACATTTTCCATGAGGGATGGCCAGACGAAACACTCACGGTCGAAAATGTACTCTGACCCCATTTCCCTCGCTGCGAAAATGTACGTCTGACTCCATTTACGAATCGCCCGCCATCCGCCGCGTCACGATCCGTATTTGTCCCAATATTGGCCGTCGGCCGGCTCGTCTAGAGTGCCGACTGGGGAGAATCCGGCGGGAGCACATGGGGCTGTCCATCGACCGCAGCGAGTTCGCTGACGAAGAGTACGCGACGGCCGCGGCGCGACTCCGCGAAAACCTGCACGCTCTCGAATTGCTGTTGCAACGGCCGGGCTTCGGCGAAGGTCCGTCCAGCCTCGGGGCGGAACTCGAAATGTCGATCATCGACGCGGATGCCGCGGCCCTGCCGGTAAACCGGGAAATCCTCGCGGATTGCAATGACCCCAATCTGCAGCTCGAACTGGACCGGTTCAACCTCGAATACAACCTGTCGCCTGTCGCTGCCGCGGGCAGGCCGTTTACGAGCATCGAACAGGAACTCAACGAGAGTATTGCACGCATCGACCGGGCCGCGGCCGGACACGGCGGGTCGACGATCGCCATCGGCATCCTGCCGACACTGACGCTTGCGCAGCTGCAGGAAAACGCGATGACCGAAATGCCCCGCTACCAGGCTCTGTCGAAGGGCGTAAAACGTATCCGCGGCGAGCACTTTCGCATCCGTATCGACGGCAAGGACCCGCTCGACCAGTTGTGCGAACACCTCACGACGGAAGGCGCCAATACCTCGTTCCAGCTGCACCTGCGCGTGGACCCGCGCGAGTTCGCGGCGACGTTCAACGCCGCGCAGCTGGTCACACCGCTCGCCCTGGCCGTGAGCTGCAATTCCCCGTTTTTTCTCGGCCACCGCCTGTGGGCGGAGACACGTATCGCATTGTTCAAGCAGTCGGTGGATACCCGCGGCGCCACGAGCCCCGAGTGGCGCCGTGCCGCGCGCGTCCCCTTCGGTCATGGCTGGGTTCGCAACGGCGCGCACGAACTCTTTGCCGAGTCCTGTTTTCTGTACCCGATACTCGTGCCGGTCTGCTCCGAGGAGGATCCGTTGGCGGTCGTAAGGGACGGCGGCGTGCCCGAACTCGCGGAGCTGCGGCTGCAGCAGGGCACGATCTGGAACTGGAACCGCGCGGTGTACGATTCCGCCGGGGGCGGCCACGTGCGCATCGAATTCCGGGCCTTGCCATCCGGGCCGACGCCCCTCGACATGATGGCCAGTGCCGCATTCCTCACGGGCCTCACGATGGGCTTGCGCGACAGCATCGATTCATTGCTGCCCGCCCTGCCGTTTCGCTACGCGGAGTACAACTTCTATCGCGCGGCCCAGCACGGCCTCGACGCCGAACTGCTCTGGCCGGATTTCGAGGAAGCGTCACCGAAACAGGTTCCGGTCTTAGAGCTCTGCCGTGACCTCCTGCCCGTCGCGGAGCAGGGTTTGCAGCTACTGCAAGTCGACGCCGCCGAACAACGGCGCCTGCTGGATATCATCCGCGACCGGCTGGACGCCCGGCTGACGCCCGCGGACTGGCAGCGGCGTACGCTCGAAAAATACACGCATCGGGACCGCTGGGAGGGGCTGGCAGCGATGGTCCATGACTACCAGCGGTTCTCGAAGAGCGGACGGCCGGTGACGGAGTGGCCGTGACCTCGGCTGTAGGCGCAGCGGCCTTTCGTCCTTCACCTATCTCAAGAACCTGCCAGTGGACTACCTCAAGAGCGACGGGTTTCAATCGCGTTTTTCGAGCCGTGGGAAGTCGGGGCGCGCGGCGAACAGCGCGCCTGAAGGTGGATTTGGGACCACCGGTGCGATGGGCTAGACTGGCGGGATTCCGCTATGCAGAGTCTCCCCGACTCCCGGCCGCGCATGCCCGAAAACGCTGACCGCTCCTCGCTGCAACCACTGCTTTCCTCCGGCGAGCCCCCACCGTATTTCGTGATGCATCCCGGCAGCGAGGTGCCGGTGGTGCTGGCGTGCGACCATGCAAGCGACCGTTTTCCTGAAGTTCTTGGCAATCTCGGCCTGGACGCGTTCGCACGACGGTGTCATCTCGCCGTCGACATCGGTGCGGGACCGCTGACGGAGTACGTCGCCGATAGCCTGGGCGCGACCGCAGTGCTGGCGCAATACTCCCGGCTGGTCGTTGACTGCAATCGGGACCTGGCGGATGCCAGCGCATTCCTCGAATACGGCGACGGCATTCCGGTGTCCGGCAACCGGGGGCTCGACGCCGCGGCGAAGCGCCGGCGCGCTGAAACGATCTATGGACCGTACCATGCTGCCATCGATACCGAACTCGATCGCCTGGCGGCGTTGCACGTCGAACCCCTGTTCATCGGTGTACACAGTTTTACGCCGGTGCTGAACGGTGTGTCGCGTCGCTGGGAAATCGGCATCTTGTGGGACCGGGACCGGGGGCTGCACGTACCGTTCGTCGAGGGCTTCAGGCAGGCCGGTTTTGAGACAGGCGATAATGAACCCTATTCCGGCAGGGCGCCGGAGGATTACACGATCGACAACCATGCCGAAGCGCGATCGCTGCCCTGCATCGGGCTCGAGGTGCGGCATGACCTGTTGCGCGATGCCGCCGGTATCGCCCGCGTCGGCAACACGTTGCGCCGCATCATCGAGAACATCCTGGCACACACGGGCTCGGCCCCGGCAGAAAGCCAGCGGCTGACACAAGGGGGATTCGGTTGTGGCGAACAGGGAACCGAAGTTCATCTAGTCGACGTATGAATTGAGAGCAATTTTATAAAGCTCGCTTCCCGTCGCTGCATCGACGATCACGATGTCGGTCCATGGTTCGGTGCCCAGCCGCATCGCAAACGCCAGGGCGCTGTCGCTGTACCCGGGGATGGCGCCGACATAGGCAGCGTCGCTCGGGCGGAGATCGGGATCCAGATCGATCCTGTAGTTCATGATGCCGGTCGCCGCGTCGCGCATCTCGACCCTGACCTTGTTGTTTTTGAAGTGCATATGCTCGCCCAGGACCGCGAGCTGCGAATGACCGTTGTTATCCGTATCCGGAACGACGAGCAAGCTCACCGGCCTGTAGCGCTCGAACACGAAGCGCACCGTCGTGCTTGCTCCGGTATCCGGAGCGACCTGCAGGACGCTCGGACGCTCCGCGCCGCTGTCATAGCGCAGGACGGCGAATTCATTCCCGTTCGGCAACGACGCGAGCTCGTACGGTGACTTTGCGGGTTCGATCCAGACATTGTCGACCAGCCCGGCGCCCGCGCTGCGAATCTCGACCTTGTGCGGCGCGCCCTCTGCCGGGTCACGTGCGAGCACTGCATAGGCTATGCCGCCTCCCGCTTCCGGCAGCGCGAGAACGTCGATCGGCCGGTAGTTCGGGTTGTAGGGGATCGACGCCAGGAGTTCGCCGCTCCCAAGGTCGTACTCCCGAAGCAGTGTGCGGCCTGCGTGTTCGTTCCTGACAACCACCGCGAGGCGTGGCGATTCGCCCGCAGGTTGCGCCACCGTCGCCGTGGCCGGATCGAAACGATTGCCGAGCTCGATGGTCGACACCAGGCTCCCGTCCAGGCTATCGCGCACCTCGGCGACCGCCGGTAGACGGCTGACGACGACCAGTTCCTCGTAGCCATTGCCATTCAGGTCGGCAACCTTGTCGAAGCTCACCGGTTTCAGGTGCTCGCTGAATTGAAAATAGGTTTCATCGCTGCCTGTGGCGTCCTGTATGCCGACGCGGACTGGCCCGATGCCCAGGTCGTGGTCAAGCACCGCTAGCCGTGGAGGCATTCCCGGGATATGGCCCGCCAGCACCTGCAGCGAACGCGGAATGAGAACTTTGTCTGACAGGCGGCCGATGAAGCCAAAACCAAAATAGATATTCCTGCCCGCAACATAGGAATTGCCGTTCAGACGAGCGATCCGCCCCGCCCAGGCCGATTGTCCAGGAAACTCGGTCACTTCCGTTATCGAACCGTCGAGATCCATGCGCACCAGGGCGCCTCCCGAGCCCCGGGAGATTTCGCTCGTGTCGGGCCGCGCCGTATGGGCCAACACGAACAACCCGTCGTCATCGACGGCAAGCCCACCCGGGTCTGCGAGCCCGTTCAGGTTCCAGGCGAACGGCACCGTCCAGGCCACGACGCCATCGACGCGGACCTTCGTCAGCTGGCCGATTTCGCTAAAGTACAGATGATCGTCATCGTAGATAACGTCGTTTGTGCCGTACCAGCGAGCGCCGTCTCCGCCAAGATCGAATTGGCGGACGAAGTCACCGCTCGGCTGGTACACGGCGAACCCGAACGGCTGCACTGCCACGAAGAGTTGGCCGTCGCCGACCACCGGATCCCGGTATTCCGCGATGTCCGTCGGAAGCATCCGGGCCCAGGTTTCGTTGCCGTCGAAATCGAGCTGTCGCAGGACCGCACTGGTGTCTCCTTCCGACTTCTCAATGACATACAGGCCATGCGTATCAGAGGCAATACCGTGATTGCGGACGCCCGCCGGCTGCCGCAGCGTCCAAACAACATCGCCTTCGTGCGAATAATGCCGGACGAACCCTCCAACACGGGTATAGCCGGAGACGTATACCCCCCGCGCGTTGACCGTCAGGCCATGTACGAGCGTGTACGGATCGAGTCGTACCTGCCGACGCCATATCCGTTTGCCATCCTCCGGACGAAGTTTCGACAGCACGCTCTCGCAATCAGAACTGCAGGTAACGATGCCGATCGAATAGAGCCCGTACTCACTCGCCGATACGTCGGACACTTCCGTGGTCGACTGACCTCCAGCACCCTGGATGCGGTCCACCCACTCGTAGCTCTGGCCGAAACCGGTCAGCGGCAGTAACAGGGAAACCAGAAACAGGGGCTGCGTAAAGTGTTTCATCGGACACCCCTCGCGGGAGGCCGCGAATGCGGCCGGGTGTCCGCAAAAACGCTACTCCCGCCCGGGCAGGCGCACCATACGTAGGAATACGCACGGGCCGTCGTGACGTCGACGTACGCACTGCAAGAGCGGGCCATGCCCGCGAATGAGCCGATCCCAGTACCCCGAACGTCTGTCGCTGTAAAACGTAAAACGGGGTCAGGTTACATTCTCGCAAAAATGTACTCTGACCCCATTTCTGTGACGCCCACCCCTCCACGCCAGCAACCAAAAAGCCACCATTGACCCCTGATTTCCAAGCGGTTTCCGCCGGAAGCACGTCATGAAATGGTTTCTCTCCATCGCGGTTCTTGCCGTCGTCGCCTATCTCGGGGCCAAGGCCTACCTGCACCACAAGGTCGGCGACACCGTAGATAACGCCGTGGTCATGGCCTCGCCCTGGGTGGACATCGATTACCAGGGCATCAGCTCCACGCTGTCCGGCGAACTCACCGTGAACGGCGTGACGGCCAAGGTCAGCGGGTTTCGCGACCCGATCACCATCGACCGCATCGGCATTACGACGTCCAGCTTCCTGAGCCTCCTGGCCTTGAGCGACACGCTGTCGTTCAGCGAACCGGGTGCGCCGGAATTCCCGGACAAGGTCGGCTTCCTGATCGAGGGCATGCGGATCGCCGCCGATTCCGACCTCTACCGGAAAGGCTACGAGTTTCGCGTCGGCATGCTCGGTGTCGCCGATGCCGAGCTGCCGGCGGCGCAGTGCGTCGGCAAGTACGGCTTCTCGCCCGCGGCGCTCAAAAACCTCGGGTACGACGAGCAGGTGATTTCCACGGCCGTTACATTGAACAACAGCGCCTCCCGCTTCTCGATGGAGGTCGGCGCCGGCAGCAAGGACATGTGGGAATGGGACCTCGAGGTCGTGATGGACGGCGACCTGACCGCCGGGCTTTCCCAAGGCACCGCCTATCGTCCGGCGCTTCGTAGCATGAAGCTCGAAATCAAGGACGCGTCCTTGAACAGGCGCGTCGATGAGTACTGCGTAGACCTCGGACTCACAAAAGAGGAAACGGCCCAGGCGCGCCTCGATGCCCTGGCCTATTTCGGCGACGCGATGGGCATCGTCTTCGACGAGTTGATCATCGCGCCTTACCTCGACTTCACGGGCGGCAAGTCGACGTTCGTGATCACCGCGGAGCCGAGCAATCCGCTGCAATTGTCACAGATCAGCCTGTACAACCCGAAAGACGTCCCGGCGCTGCTCAACCTCAACGCCTCCGCGTTGTAGGAGCGGCTGCCAGCCGCGACCGGTACTCGGACGAACGATTCTGCGATTGTAGGAGCGCCCCACGGGCGCGATTACTATTCTTCACGAACGAGCGATCGGCCGCCCGCTAATTGGGCCACGACGATCGCGCGGATCCTTTCATCGTCGCTGGTCGTTTCCTTTACCCCGAGCGCCGGAATTTCGGCCAGATGAAATGGGGTCAGAGTACGTTTTAGAGATGAAAATGGGGTCAGAGTACGTTTTCGGCGCCAGATCGATCCGTGGCTGGCGGCCCGCCGTCTCCGTCGTCACCGCAGTGCCCACCTTGGACGGCTTCAGCGAGCCAGGAAACGGGTGTTTCGGGCAGCCGACCGAGAAATGTACTCTGACCCCGGCCGCCCCGGCCGCTGCGGAGTTGCCAACGGGCGTCTTTGGCTGTGCTAAGATCGTTTGCGGTGATCGAATCCCCAATGCGTCCACCAACGGACGCAGGGCGGGGCAGGCACCGTGTCGAATTCTCGAGATCGCGTCTCAGCACGCACGCGTCGCCGCCCCCACCAGGCCGCCTGGGCATTACCAGTCGAAGGGAGCGCCGCAATGCCACAATTCAACCAGATAGTCGAAGTCCTGGACGGGGACGGCAATGTCACGATCCGTCTCGACGCCAATGCCGCGAGCGTCGAGGTCGGGACGCTCTCCGCGGGCGGCGCGCTGGTCGTGCGCGACGCGAGCGACAACGTGATCCTGCAGGTAACGGCCGGGACGGGTGAGCTGACCCTTGGCGCGTCGGGGACGGCCGGTGCGGTCTCGGTGCGCGACGCCGCCGGCGGCGAGGCATTGCGCCTGGACGGCGATGCGCGCGATATCCTGGTGAAAGATGCCGCGGGCAACCCGCTGTTTCATTTCGACAGCAGCTACGGTGCCCTGTGGCTGGGCGGCCAGGGCAACGAGGGCGACCTCGTCGTCCGCGATGCTGCCAACAAGGACCGCATCAAGCTCGACAGCGGCGCCGGCGACATCTGGGTGAAAGACGCCGCCGGCGAGCTGCTGTTTCACTTTGACAGCAGTAACGCCGTGTTGTCGCTGGGCGGCCAAGGCAACGAGGGCGACCTGATCGTCCGCGACGCCGCGACGAATCAGAGGATCAAGCTCGACGGTGGCGAGGGCGACATCCTGGTCCAGGATGCGGCCGGCAACCCGCTGCTGCATTTCGACAGCACCTACGCCGCACTCTATATCGGCGGCCGGCGGTCGCAGCGGGTGAGGAAGGGCTCGCCCGTCGCCCGGGGGAACGAGGGCGATTTGATCGTCCGCGATGCCGCCAACAAGGAACGCATCAAGCTCGATGGCGGCGAAGGCGACATCTGGGTGAAGGATGCATCCGGTACGCTGCTGTTCCATTTCGACAGCCAGTACGCCGCGCTGTACCTCGGCGGTGCGGGCAACGAAGGCGACCTGATCCTGCGCAACGACGCTGGCAACCAGACGATCAAGCTCGACGGCGGCCTCGGCGACATCCTGCTCTCCAACGCCGACGCGGCCGAGCAGTTCGACCTCGCGACCGACGCGGAGGCGCCACCCGGCACGGTCATGGTGCTGGCGGACGGGGGCATGCTGACGCCATCGACCGAGCCGTATGACAGCAAGGTCGTCGGTGTGGTCGCCGGCGCCGGCGCTTATCGCCCGGGCATCGTGATGGACCACCGCGAGAGCGAAGTCGATGCCGTCCGCGTAACCATTTCCATCATCGGCAAGGCGGCCTGCCGGGCCGATGCGGGGCACGGCGCCATCGCCGTGGGCGATCTCCTCACCACCTCGCCGACAGCGGGCTGCGCGATGCGCGTCGCAGACCCGGCACGAGCCTTCGGCGCGGTAATCGGTAAGGCCTTGACGCCGCTCGCCGAAGGCACCGGCTTCGTTGATGTCCTCATGACCCTGCAATAGCGGCATCGGCAATGGCCAGCGTGAAAGCAATGATGAACTGCATGGGCATCGACACCGGCGGCAACGTGTCCGTACTCTTTCATTTTTTCGGCTTCATCCGCCAGGCCGTGCCGGCCGACCCGACCGGCGTCACTGCGCAGGTTTCGATGCTGGGCCAGGTGCGGGGCGTGCAGGGAAAGCATGTCCACCTGAACGTGATTCGCGTCGGCTTCGACGCGCTCGCCGGCGGCGCAGCGGCACAGGACGCCGCATTCGGAACGCTGGACTATGCCACCTACCGCACGCGCACGATCTACTCGCAAGTGAACCTCGGCGTCGGCCGGGTACAGCATTGGGTCATTACGGCGGCGCAGGCCGATGGTATGGACGATCTCGGCAGCGAAGGCGAAGCCGACGACCTGATCGCCGAGTGGTCGGTGCCGAACGACGGCATCGATGCATTCGTCGTGCGCAACATCAGCGACACGGACTTTGTCGGTAAGGCGTCCGACATTCCCGGCGAGTGCGACAAGGAGAGCAAGGACGACGGCGTCATCGCTGGCGAAATCGGGCGCACCGGCGACGACTTCGCCCGCACCTTCGCTCACGAGATCGGCCATCACCTGGGACTCAAGCACAACCACGGCGGCTCACCCGACTGCCCCGGCACGACCAACGGCTGCAACAACCTGATGGCGCAGACCCGCTGCGCCAACTCTTGCGGCGGCGGCACCCGCATGGCGACGCTGCTGACGACCAACCAGGGCTCGACCATGCGCGGCCACTGCTCCGTGCGAAGCGGCTGTTGAGTCGCCGCATGGCCCGCGAACCCGGAGGACAGCAATACATGAACGGAGGGCTCGACCAGGAAGGCGTACCGGCGTCGGTCTCCGACCGGAAGCTCGTCGATGCTGCGCTGGGCCGGCGCGCCGACCTGGAGCGGACGGTCGCCCTCAAGGAACTCCTGCGCCGCCGGTCCCCCAGCGCAGGAAAGGTTATCAACGAGGTTCTGAGCGATAAGCAGGCGCCGCTCGAGCTGCGCACCACCGCCGCCCGGGCGCTCGGCAAGTCGCCTGATCCCGGCGCCGAGAAGACCCTGCTCGCGGCCCTGAAGGCAAAAGAGCCGGCGCTCAAGGCGCGTGCGGCTGAAAGTCTCGGCCGCATCGGCGGCCGCAAGGCGTTCGAAGCACTTGAGCGCGTCAAGGTCAAGTCCGGTACGGCCAATGCCCGCACCGTTCGCTTTGCCCGCAGCCTGATTGCCTATCGCCTCGGCCTCGACGACGCCCGCTTGCGGCGGCCACCCGCGCAGCGGGTGCTCGAGGTGGGCCGCAAGCGCACGGTTGGCCTTGAGTTCGAGACCGTGAGCCCGAATACCTTCCGCGCGGCCGAGCACTACCTTGCGCGCGAGCTGCCGGGGATCCCGCTGGCGAAGCGCGGCTCGCTGCGTTTTACTTGCCGCCACGAACGCCTTTGGCTGGCGTTGAGCGCGGAGGTGGAGGGCGCGCAAGCGACGAAGCGAGTGGCGGCGAGTACAGCGGTGGTGGCGGTGCTGCTCAAGGAGTCCCATTGTCCCGACACGTGGTACGTGTACGAGTACTTCCTGAGCCATCCGCGCACCAGCGACACGGCGGACTTGTTCGGAGTGCGCCCGACGGGCGAGATCTCCCATGTTGGCGCGATCGACCTCGACGAGCACGATGCCGTCGTACACCTGCAAACCGTCAACACTCCGCGCCTGCCTGCCATCGAACTCAATGCCGAATACCGCGGCAAAGACGGCACGTTGACGGTCAAAGAGGCGAAGGTCGCGACCGCCCCCGTGGCCGAGCAGAAGCCCCCCCGTCAGCCACGAGCCGAAAAGCTCAAACTGTAGCGTGGAAGATTGGATGGACCCGACACAACCCGAAACGGAAAGCGCCACCGCAGCGACGAGCAGGATTCCGGCTGAAAACAGGACCTTCTTCACTCCCTGTTGGTGATCCAAACACGGCCTTTTGTTCCGGCCGGCCGCCGCTCGCACGTCTTTTGCCTGGCCGCGCGCGAGGTATTACAGTATCCGGCGTATGCACGGCGCAGTCGGCACCGGTCCCTCGTTCGACGCTGGAGGTTTCATTGGAGATTGAACTGAATCGCGAAATCGTCTCGGCCATCATCGACAAAGCCCATGAATTCAACGAAGAGTCCGACGTCACGCCGCTCGAGGACGAGGTAGAGCCGGACATCGGGGACGGCGACTTCAGCGACGCGATGGTGGTCAAGTACGGCGCGGACCCCGGATACCAGCGGTTGAAAGGCGCCATCGAGGATCTCGACCCGGACCAGCAGATGACGCTCGTAGCCATGATGTGGGTCGGCCGCGGTGATTACACGGCGGCAGAGTGGGACGAGGCGCTGCAATTCGCCGAAGAGAACTGGACGACCCACACGGCCGACTACCTGATCGGCACGCCCCTGCTCGCCGACTACCTGGCCGAGGCGCTCGAGCAGACAGAGGATGACGAGTAACGGGGGACCCCCGGCCAGCACTAACAGGGGCATGGTCCCGGGCAGCACGCGCCGGCGGATCTTCGTAAACGTGGTGCCACCGTCCGTTGCCATTCTATTCTCCGGATGGGCGGCGATTTTCGCGTCTAAGCCTCGGCGTCGCCGATCTTTCCGCGGAAGCCAGAACAGCTGACCGCCACGGAGGTTTGAGCGCCGGGTTCGATCCGCGATAATGCAGGGATCGATCCAGAGAACCACTCCATGCCCTCGACCGGGCCAGCCCGCAAGCGCAAGACGAAAAAGAAGCCCTCCGGCAAACTCCGGATCGGCGACGACTGGAATGCGATCAACATCATCGCCCTGTCGCAGTCGAATCCGCTGAAAGCCGGGGAAATGGGGTCAGAGTACGTTTTCCATGAAGGGCGGTCAGGCCATACACTCGGGTTCGAAAACGTGCGCTGACCCCATTTTTACTCTGACCCCATTTCCTGCGGGGAACCTGAATGCGGACGAAGGGCAAGAGCGCAACCTGGAACGACGACAAAGGCTACGGTTTCGTCGCCCCCCTGGACGGGGCAAGCGGATCTTCATTCATGCCAAGGCATTCAGTAACCGAAACCGGCGGCCTGAAATCGATGAAGTCGTAACGTACTCGATCGCCAAAGACAAACAGGGGCGCCCATGTGCGGCCAACGCGACGCTCGCCGGTGACAAGCGCAAGAAAAAGTCGGCGCAACAGGCCAGCACGACCAACATCGTATTCGCGACAGGCTTTCCTGGTCGCCATCGCCGTATCTGTGGTGCTTGGCGGCCTGCCGTTTATTGTCCTGGCCGCCTATGGGGCGGCAAGCCTGATCACCTTTCTGGCCTACGCTGTCGACAAGTCAGCTGCAACGCGACGCGCCTGGCGAACACCCGAGAACTACACTGCTGTTATTGGGCCTGGTGGGCGGCTGGCCGGGCGCGCTGATCGCCCGGGAAGTGCTACGCCATAAGTCGAGGAAGTCCAGCTTCCGCATCCAGCTCTGGGTCACGGTACTGATAAACTGCGCCGCGCTCGCGTGGCTATTCACGGAGGGCGGCAAAGCTGCATTGGCTGGTCTTCCGGGATAGATCAAGGCCGGTAAGGCCGCGAAAAGCCTCGCCTCGTCGGTGCACGTCAATTATAGTAGCGGCGATCAAACCGGTAACCTGAATTCGCAAGTCGGTCCACTCGCCCTGGAAAGCCGGATATCCAACGTCGCCAATGGTGCCCCAATCGCTTCAGCGACAGCGACATACCACGCGTCGTAACTCGTTAAGGTGTCGCGCAGTTGCCAGATGCGCTCCGCGAACGAGTCGAACCCGAACAGCTGAATGTCCAGCTGCACCAGGTCCTCGAACGCCGCATTGGCATCCGACGTGCTGATTTTGCCGCCATTTTCCAGCCGGCGAAGGACATTGGCGGATTCAACGCGCACGAGTTCGGGAGAATGCAGGTCGCCGCTCGCGATGACCTCCTCGGCCCACTGGCCCGCCCGCCCGGGATCCACCAACGCGGCAACCAGCACGGAGGCGTCGACGACGATGCTCAACGGCGGTCAGCGTTGCGCTGCTTCAGGATCTCGGGCGATATTTTGGACTCCGAGGCGCGCTTCCGTTTCCGCACCTGCTCGACCCAGCTTTCAATTGAGGGACGCGTCGCCAGGCGCTCGAGCTCGGCCCGCAGGTATTCCTGCATGGACTTGCCCTGCAGTGCGGCGCGGGCAGCGAGTTCGTCGCGCACCTTCTCGGGGACGTTGCGGATAGTAATCTGTATCGGCATGCTGGCAGAATGCCAGCGCTGCAGCCAGTATGCAAGCATCGCTCGGTGCTCATCCTGAAGCGAAATCCCCTTTGAATGCTTGCTCATAGGCGGGTGCGCTGCGACCGACGAAATTCGGCGATTTTTCCTGAAACTGCGCTCCGGAAAGGGTTTCGGCAGTCTTATGCCTGTCCGTCATGCTGATGTGTGGCCGCCACCGTCGCCGTCCGTCAGCAAACCACGGCGAATGCCCGTGATAGAGGCGCAAGAGCATGTTCGGGGAAAATGGGGTCAGGTTAACGCACTCGCGGAAAACGTACTCTGACCCCATGCGCGCTTGCGGCGTCGAGTCACGCAGCGTGCACAACCTCGGCATCAATGCGATCGCCCAAGCTTTGTCGGTCATGAGCAGGGCGTAGCGGGTCTGAAGATTCATCCAGAACTGGGCGCTGTTGCCGAAGTAACGGCTCAGCCGCAATGCCGTTTCCGGAGTGATTGGCCCGCTTCAATATCGACGTAATACGGCCCGAAGGCCGTGCAACGCCAGCGCCAGCTTGTTGGGACGAGCGGCCAGCTCTCGTAGTATCGACATGCAGGTCAACGGGAAGTTTAGCGATTTCTCACAATACGACTAAACTCACTATAAACGGCGGCCATCCTGGCCGCCTGTAGCCCAATCGATCACCTTCCCCGCCGCGCCCCGCGACGTGCGCGTTTGTCCCTTACGAATCGCACCTGGACCCGGTACCCGAGCGCCGCGGCATAGCGCCTGAGCGTGGCGATCGTCGGTGAATGCTTTTGCCCGTTTGCAATAGCCGATTCCATTCTGGCGACTGCTGACTGCGTCGTCCCGATCCGCTCCGCCAGCTCTGCCTGCGTGAGACCGGCTTCCGCGCGCGCTTTGAGGATCTCGTCAAGCAGTTCGAATTCTTCCGCGAGATTATCGTACTCGGCACGAACGCCGGGCCGTGCCAAGGCGCGGGCTTTGAACTTATCCAAGCGGCTGCTCATGGTTGATCTCTCGCTTTACTTCTCGCATTCGTCGGCGGGCAGTACCAAGTTCCTTCGGCGGCGTCTTCTCCGATTTCTTGATGTACTGATGCAGCATCACGATCTCGGGTCTGCCGAGCGTGCAATAGAATACTCGCGCGATACCGCCAGCTGCCTTCAATCTCAGCTCGAACAGGCCTTCGCCCATAGCTCTGGTGTGCGGCATGCCGAGATCGGGTCCGAACATCTCCATTCGCTCCGCGTAACGGACGAACCGCGCCACAAAGGGCGGCGGGAGCTCAAGGATCTCTTGCTCCAGCCTGGCGCTGTAGAACGAGATGCGCCAGCTAACAAGGCATCGAATATAGCATATCTGCTATATTCCGTCATAGCACTGTGGTCCCCGAGATTGTGAGAGCTTGTGCCTGCGGCCCATTGATGAGCAGCGCGGAAGAAACCGCACTTTGATCTTGAAGAAGCCAGCCGATCCATGGAACCGCCATAAATCGGCTGATTTGACTCAAAATGATGTCCGTTGCGGGGTTGGCATTTTTCACGGTCGTGCCAACCTCCTAAGCAGCATCAACCGCCAGATCCACAGCGCCAGCACCAGCGCTGCCGCCAGGACCAACGCCGACCCTTCAAACGCGATCGCGATGAAGTCGTAGATGCCGTGCAACACCGCGCTCACCGCCAACCACTGTGCGCTGACGAGCCACACCGAGCGATTCTCAAGGCGGGCGAGGGCAATCGGGTACGCCCAGACCGAGGCAAACACGATGTGCACAATCGGCCCTGCAAACCCGCGGGCGAATGCCTCCGTGGTCGAGACAAATTGCAGGTAATACAGGTTCTCGACAAACGAAAACCCAAGCGCGAGAAAGACGCATAGACGATCCCGTCGAGCGGCTCATCAAACGCCCGAAGCCGAATCACAACCGCCACGTAGAGCAACAGCTTCGACAGTTCCTCGGTAACGCCGTGGGCGCCCGAGAAAATATCTGCCGATGCACTATTCAAATTCGTCAATTCTGTTAACGATGTTAGTGTAGACCAAGATGCCGAGGACGGTTTCATTGAGCGGCCAATCTTCGAAAACTGAAATTGGTCACCCCGAGCGTAGTGCAAGAGGGGAAAGTCACGGGGATGAGCGTGGGGATGTCCTGGAGCCCGCGGAGCCAATGTATGAGGCGTTATCCAGGTGCGAGCCTATACGATGTTTTCCTGCTGAAGCTCCAACAAGAATGTTCAGATGAGCCCCGGAGTCCTGACTATATTATTGAGCCACTTTGGGCTTCAAAAGAGCCAAATGAATATTTGGCTCAAAAAAGCTGCTGCCGACAAAAAAATCAAAAAGCTGACACGTCCGGTACGATACGAGTGGTGGGGTGAGAACGTCCAACGGTCGATGTTCGATGACTGAATGTTTTCGGCGATTTTCGCGTTTGACATGATGTCGCAGGACTGATCCTGGCCGAGCCACATCGTTTCATGACCAACGGCTCACGGACACCCATTGCGCTCAAGTACCGGAAAAATCCGCCTCGCCCCCACCGACCTCAGCAACTACCTGGGCTGTCGCCACCTGTCGGCGCTCGACCTCGCCGCGGCAACTCACGGGGCCAAACGGCCTGTCCGCTACGGCCCGGTGATGGACGAGCTCCGAGCCCGCGGCCACGCCCATGAGCAGCAGTACCTCGAACATCTGGCGTCCCGGGGACTCAACATCGTTCGGGCGGACGGCGACGACGATCAATCGGCGGAGCAGGGCCTCGAACGAACGTTGCAGGCCATGCGTGCCGGCGCCGACGTGATCTACCAGGCCACGCTCTCGGACGACACCTGGTACGGCCGTGCGGACTTCCTGTGCAGGGTGACGACGCCGAGCGACCTGGGCGACTGGTCCTACGAAGTGACCGACACGAAGCTCGCCCGTGATACCCGGGCCGGGACGATCCTGCAGCTTTGCGTCTATTCCTGGCTGCTGGCGAAGCTGCAGGGCCGACAGCCCGGAACGCATGCACGTGGTCACGCCGGGCAGCGACTTCGCGCCGATCCCGTACCGGCTCGACGACTACAGCGCCTACGTGCGCCTGCTGGAGCAGGGCATCGGCGCCTTCGTCCGCTCACCGGGCGAGACCTACCCGGAACTGGTTGCACATTGCGAGCTGTGCGCCTGGTGGGACGCCTGCGAGAGGCGCCGCCGCGGGGACGATCATCTCTGTTACGTGGCCGGCATCTCCGGCAGCCAGATCAAGAGCCTGCGTGCCTTGGGCGTCAACCGGCTGGGCGATCTCGCCGCGCTCGAGGCAGTACCGAAGCCGCCGCGCGGCTCGCAGGAGGCACTCCAGCGAGTCCGCGAGCAGGCCCGCGTGCAGGCGCGCGGCCGCGAGAGCGGAGCGCCGTATCACGAGCTGCTCGAACCCTTCGATGCCGAGCACGGCCTCGCCCTCCTGCCCGAACCGACGGACGACGACATCTTCCTCGACTTCGAAGGCAGCCACTTCGCCGAGGGCGGCGTGCAGGAGTACCTCACCGGCTTCGTCGCCGGTAATGCCAGGGGCGAGCACGTCTACCACGCGCTGTGGGCCACCACGCTCGAGGAAGAGCGCCGCGCCTTCGAGCAATTCATGGATTTCGCGATCGAAACCCGGCGGCGCAATCCCGCGGCCCACATCTACCACTTCGCGCCCTACGAGCCCGCCGCGCTCAAGCGCCTCATGGGCCGTTTCGCGACGCGCGAGGTCGAACTCGATGAACTCCTGCGCGGCGGCGCCTTCGTCGACCTGCACCGGGTCGTGCGCCGGGCGCTGATCGCGAGCGTCGAGCGTTATTCCATCAAGGACCTCGAGCGCTTCTTCGGTTACGCCCGGGCGCAGAACCTGGCCGAGGCCTCGATGAGCCGCCGCGTCATCGAGCACGCCATCGAGGCCGGCGACTTCGACGAGTCGATCGAAGCCCACCGCGCCATCGTCGAGGCCTACAACCGCGAGGACTGCGAATCGGCCGAGCGCCTGCGCGACTGGCTGGAGACCCTGCGTGCTAAGGCCAGTCGCCGACACTGCCGCGGCCCGAACCGAAAGACGGCGAAGCCTCCGAGGAGATCAGCGAGCTCGACCAGGAACTGCAGCGGCTGCGCGACGGCCTGCTGGCGGGCGTGCCCGAAGACCCCGCCGAACGGAGCGACGAACAGCAGGCGCGGTTCGCACTCGCCCACATGATGGAGTTCCATCGCCGCGAGGACAAAGCCGGCTGGTGGGAGTATTTCCGGCTGCTCGAGGTGGAGCCCGAGGATTACGCGGACGAACGCCGGGCGCTGACGGGACTCGCGTTCGTCGAGGTCGTGGCACCGGGCCGAGCGCCGATACAGCGCTACCGCTTCCCGGCCCAGGAGCTCGACGCGCGCGATGGCGACGAGGTCAAAGCCATCGACGAAACCAGGATCGGCACCGTCGACGCCGTCAACTACGCCGGGCGCAGCATCGACATCAAGAAGCGGATGGATGCGCGCGACGTGCATCCCGATGCCGTCATCTTCCACAAGCAGGTCGACTCCAGCCCGTTGAGAAAGTCCCTCATGCGCCTCGGCGAATCCGTCCTCGACGCAGGCTTCAGCGAACAAGCGCCCTACAAGGCCGCGCTCGAACTGCTGCTGCGGCGCCCGTCCCCGCTGGCAGGCGCGAACGGCGAACTCCAGGCGCCGGGCGAAACCACCGTGGAAGCCGCCTGCCGGCTCGCCGTGAACCTCGACAGTCACGTACTCGCCATCCAGGGCCCGCCGGGCACGGGCAAGACCTGGACCGGGGCGCACATCATCTGCGCGTTGAAGAACGCCGGCCTCAAGGTCGGCGTGACGGCGGTGAGCCACAAAGTCATCGACCACCTGCTGGAAGGCGCGATGAAAGAGGCGCAAAAGCAGGGCCTCACGCTCCATGCCGTGCACTGCGAGTCCGGTGAGTACAAGGGCGATTGGGACATCGAGTACTGCAAGGACTACGAGGACCTGTCGGGCGGGCTCGCGGACGGCTCGATCGACGTGCTCGGCGGCACGGCCTGGTGCTGGGCGCGCCCGGATTTCCAACAGGCCGTGGATGTCCTCATCATCGACGAGGCGGGCCAGATGTCGCTCGCCAACGTGCTGGCCGCCGCGCCGGCGGGCCGCGGGCTGGTCCTGCTCGGCGATCCGCAACAGCTCGAGCAGCCCCTGCAGAGCAGCCATCCCGAGGGCAGCGAAGTCTCGGCGCTGTATCACCTGCTGGATGGCGAGGAGACCATGCCCGCGAACAAGGGCCTGTTCCTGTCGGAAACCTGGCGCCTGCACCCGGACATCGCCCGCTTCACCTCGGAGGTCTACTACGAGAACCGGGTGAGTTCGGTGGCCGGCCTCGAGCACCAGGCCCTCCTGCCGCAAGCGGGCCAGGCACTCACGCTGCAGGGCGCCGGCCTGCGCTACCTGCCCGTCGAACACGCCGGCAACACCGCGCGCAGCCTCGAGGAAGCCGCGGCCATCGCGGGCCTCGTGCGCGAGCTGCTCGAGGGCGGCGCCTGGCGGAACCAGCACGGTGAGGTGGCGGCACTGACCGCAGAGGATATCCTCGTCGTCGCGCCCTACAACGCGCAGGTGGCCGCATTGAACGAAGCGATCCCGGCGCTCACCGGCCGCATCGGCACCGTCGATAAGTTCCAGGGCCAGGAGGCGCCGGTCGTGATTTACTCGATGACCTCATCGAGCCCCGAGGACGCACCGCGCGGCATGGATTTCCTCTACGACCGGCATCGCTTCAACGTCGCGACCTCGCGGGCGAGGGCGCTGTGCATCCTGGTGGGCAGCCCGGCCTTGTTCGAGCCCGAGTGCAAGACGCCGCGGCAGATTCGAAGGGCGAACGGGTTTTGTCGGTATTTGGAGCTTTGTGGCGATTTCTCGTCCGGTTGAACGTCCTGCGGCCCGGTAAGCTCGGACGACGCCCCCGACTTCCGGAAAATACGCATGGCTGCTATCATGTGCCAGCAATGCTGGCGTATGCCAGCAATTATCGTCCGACCGATGGAGTCCACCATGGCCAGCTTGAGTGTCAGGAAACTCGACGACGAGACGCTGTCGCGATTGCGGGTTCGCGCCGCCAAGCACGGGGTGTCGATGGAGGAAGAGGCGCGTCGCATTCTCAAGGATGCGGTCAGCGCGCCGGATGACCTCGGTGACCTGGCGCTTCGAATCTTTGGCGCGAAGCACGGCATCGATCTGCCGCTGGCAGAAAGGACACCGCATGAACCTCTGGACCTGGCCGAATGATCCTGCTGGACACGAATGTCGTTTCCGAGGTGATGAAGACCCGGCCGGCGGAAGCCGTCGTGGCCTGGCTAAACGGTCAGGACTCGGAAAAGCTCTACGTTTCCGCGATCACCATCGGTGAGATCGCCTACGGCCTGCGGATCCTGCCTGGCGGCAAGCGCCGGTCGGCGCTCCGCGAACGCTTCGAGCAATTCATCGCCCTGGCCTTCGATCAGCGTGTGCTTGCCTACGACGAATCCGCGGCCCGCATCTACGGTGAGCTGATGGCCGATCGCAAGGAACTCGGACTTCCAATGAGCGTACCTGATGGGCAGATCGCCGCGATTGCCCGCCACAGGCATCTCTCGGTAGCGACGCGGAATGTCCTCGACTTTGCAAACTGCGGCATCGAAGTGATCGATCCCTTTGAGTTCGAAACATAAGAGGGAAAAGTTCATCGCCTGCACGATCATCGTGCGCGATCAGCGGATTATCCCGTCTCGCTTCAGCTTGCTGAATTTCATGAGTCGAAAAGCCGTAGTCGACGAGCACATCGCAGGAGTTCTCGCCGCGTTCCGGCGGCGGTGTATGCAATGACGGTTCACTGCGGCTGAAACGCGGCGCCGGTGCTGCCTGCAAAACATCATCCGGAGCACAAAAGCTCTTCCTCGCCCTATTGTGCGGATGTGCTGCCGCCTCGGTGAGCGTCAGCACCGGTACGACGCAGGCGTCACGGTTTTCGAATTCGCTCGTCCACTCATCGCGCGTGCGCGTGCGGAAGATCGCGGCGAAGCGTTGCTTCAGCCCGGGCCAGGTGCCGGTATCCATCTGTGCCGGAAGCGCGTCATCGGCGAGGCCCAGCCCGTCGAGGAGCTCTTTGTAGAACTTCGGCTCCAGGGCGCCGACTGCCATGTGACCGCCGTCGCTGGTTGCGTAGACGCTGTAGAACGGGGCGCCGCCGTCGAGCAGGTTGCTGCCACGTGTACCGCGCCACCATCCGGCGGCGCGGAGCGCGAATATCACCGAAGCGAGGAGGGCGGAGCCTTCGACCATCGAGGTATCGACGACCTGGCCGCTGCCGGTCCTTTGCGCGTCGATGATCGCGCACAAAATACCGAACGCGTGCAGGAGACCGCCCCCGCCCATGTCGCCGATGAGGTTCAGCGGCGGCAGTGGCGGTTCGTCGTCGCGCCCGAGCAGGCTGAGCACGCCCGATAGCGCGACATAGTTGATGTCGTGCCCGGGGCGCCCGGCAAGCGGCCCGGTCTGTCCCCAGCCGGTCATGCGTCCATAGACGAGCCGCGGGTTCTCCTGGAAACACCGTTCCGGTGACAGCCCGAGGCGTTCCATCACGCCGGGCCGATACCCCTCGATCAGGGCATCGGCCGAGGCACACATCCGAAGCACTGCCGCCACGCCAGGCCCGGCTTTGAGATCGATCGCCACCGACCGCTGATTGCGATGCAGTACCTCCGTTCGGGCGTCGACGCCGATCGGGCCGTCGTGGCTTTCGACGCGGTCGATCCGCACAACGTCGGCGCCCATGTCGGCAAGCAGCATCGCACAGAACGGCGCGGGGCCGATGCCGCCGGTGGCGATCACCCTGAGGCCGGATAGCGGTCCCATCGGTCCGTCTCCTCCCGGCGAGGGAAAAGAGGGAAAGGGGTCAGAGTACATTTTCCTCGAGAATGCGAGGGAAATGTACTCTGACCCCTTTTCCCTACGTTTGAAAGCGCCGCTCCTGCAGGGCAAAGAACTGCAGCTCCGCCAGTTCACCCTCGAGCGACGCACGCGCGGGCGCCGGCTCGTCCTGCAGGCACCGCACCCAGCGGCGGGCCTCGGTCATGTAGTGATCGTAGAGTTGCTCGCGGAGCGGCAGGCTCAGCGTCGCAGGTTCTCCGGGGACCTCGTCCAGGGCGGCCTCGAGCGAGAATCTCGGCAGGGATCGCGAGGCCTCCCGATGTTCCCAGGTGCCGCTGCACAGGTCGAAGTCGTACAGCGCCAGAAAGTGATGGCCGTGCTCGGCCACGAACAGGACGGCGTCGATGACGTAGTTCGCCTCGGCATCGTCCATCACCCAGTGCAAGCCCACGCGGCACCAGCCCGGCTTGATGCCACAGGAGCCGACCTGGACGGCGCGCCGGTAGCGCTCCGACATGGCTTCGTCGATGTTCAGGAGCCGGTGGCCGTACGGCCCGGCACAGGAGCAACCGGCGCGTGACTGGATGCCGAACAGGTCGTTCAACAGGGCGGTCACGAACTTGTGGTGCAGGTATTTGCCGTTCGGATCCCGGATATTGAACGAGAGAATACCCACCCGGGTGGCCGGATCGGGATTGCCGAGCAGCTCGATAGTGTCGCTCTCGCCCCAGCGCTGCATCGCGCGGGCCATGAACGCCTGCTCGCGCGCCTCGATGACGTCCACGCCGACGGCATCCTTGATCTGGAAGACGAGGGCTGCCTTGAGGGTTTGCAGCACGCCAGGCGTGCCCGCTTTCTCACGCCCTTCGACCTGCGTGATGAAGTCTTCATCCCGCATGCCCACATAGTCGACGGTGCCGCCGGCACTCACCGACGGCGGCAGCTCGCGATGGTAGATGCGCTCATTGAAGACCAGCACGCCGCTCGAACCCGGCCCGCCGAGAAATTTGTGGGGCGAAATGAAGATCGCGTCGATACTCGGGTCGTGGCCCGGCCCCTCGGGCGCCGGGTTCATGTCGATCGTCACGTACGGCGCACAGGCGGCGAAATCGAAGCACGCCAGCGCATCGTGGGCATGCAGGAGGCTCGCGATGCGCCTGACGTCGGTCCGCATCCCGGTGACGTTCGATGCCGCCGAGAACGACCCGATGCGCAAGCGGTTCTGGTAGCGCTCGTCTTGCAGCAACGCTTCGAGATGCGCGAGGTCTGTCCGGCCGTGCGCGTCCAGCTGCACCTCGATCGTCGTCGCGAGCGAATGACGCCAGGAGATTTCGTTCGAATGGTGCTCATAGGGGCCGATGAACACCACCGGCTGCGTGCGGGCGAGCAGCGCATCGAAGGCCTTGCGATCGATACCGGAGACATCGCTGTCGAGCATGTCCTCGATCGATTGCCGGGTCGCGGGTGCAAGGGCGACGCCGACGATCTGTTGCAGCTTCTCGATGGCGCCGGTAGCGCCGGTGCCGCAGGCGATGATCCGTCCATTGGGGCCGGCGTTGACCGATTCCTTGATCGCGGCCTCGGCCTCGTGCAGGAGCTGGCTCATGCTCCGCCCGGTGACGTCGTCCTCGGTGTGGGTGTTCGCGTATACGCGCTGCAGGCTTTGCAGGTATCGTTCGACGAAGCGGAGGCAACGGCCCGAGGCGGTGTAATCGCAATACACCATGAGCCGCTCGCCGAAGGGCGTTTCGAACGTCGAGTCCACGCCGACGATCTGCTGGCGAAGGTAGGCAGGAGCAAGGTGTCGCATCGGTGGCGGTCCAGTCGTCCGGGTTTCGCGATTGTACCCGCAGGCGGCCGAGCCGCGGCGTTTGGTCCGAGGGGAAAATGGGGTCAGAGTACATTTTCGATCAACCTGTTCTGACTGCCTCTGATGCAGCTCCCGAAATGTACTCTGACCCCATTTTTTCCCGGGTATGGCGAAGCGAGCGCTTGCTCGAATTACCGGACGCGATGCGGTGATAAGTCCGCGGCGGCCGCTGGTTCCGTCCCGTCCCGAGCGGTACATTTTGCAGGAAAATGTTCTCTGACCCCAATTCCTCGCCCTACGCTGGCAGGGGCTTTATGATGTCCACAATGAAAATTCTGCTCGTTGTCTGGCTCTCGTTGGCCGCTCTCATCGTGCCCCTTAGCGGGGCGGCGGAGACGGTTGCAGTAATCGGTACAGGGGAATCGGCGGCGATCTGGACCCCGAGTGCCCTCGCTGGGGCACACGATAGTTTATGGCTCGCGCGAACCTGAACGCGACGATGTCGTCGAACTGGTATCGCGAACAGGCAATGGTGCTTCTGCGACAACGCCGGAGCGTGCGACATCGGCAGCCGGCATCGTCATACTCGCTGTCCCGGGCTGACGGTCGAGCAAATCACCCGGAGCCTCGGAGATCTTTCCCGAAAAATCATTATCGACCCGACCAATGCCTTGCGCCGCGGTGAGGACGGATCGCTGGAAATGGCGGTGGAGAGCTCGAACGCCGAGCTGATTCAAAAGGCCGCACCGGGTGCCTATGTGGTCAAGGCCTTCAATACGCTCAACTGGCGGCAGATGGTCGATCCTGAAAGCTCCGCGGGCCGATCTCGATCCCGCTGGTCGGCGACAACGCCGATGCCAAGGCCCGGGTTGCGGCGCTGGCAACGGAGCTAGGCCTTGAGCCGATCGACCTCGGGCCGCTCAAATATGCCCGTGACGTCGAAGGCATGCTGATTCTCTGGATCGACAGCGAGGAGCGCTTCGAGTACCACTTGCGCAGATAGCGGAGAATGGGGTCAGAGTACATTCAGGAAAATGTACTCTGACCCCGTTTTCAAGGAACCCTGACCTTGTCCCTCAGGCTTTCCTGATGTTCGCGTTGAGCCGAAACAGGTTCGACGGGTCGTATTGCTGCTTGAGGCGCAGCAATCGCGGAAAGTTCTCGCGGTAGGTCGTGTTCACCTGCTCCTGCGTCTCGTCGAAATAGTCGTTGACGTAGAAGCCGGTGGTGAAGGGCGCCGCCTTGGCCCAGTGCGCATTGTGTACTCGACATGTTCGGTGCCGTCGGCGCCCGGGGTCCAGCTGACGAACGACATCACTATCTGCTGCGCCTCGCGTTGCGAGAACGCCGTGGCCGTCCGGTCGACCCGTGAGATGGCGCCGCCATCTTGCGAGAACACGATGCGTGCGCCGCGCTCCGGATGCACTTCGAAATTGTCGACCAGCGCATCGATCAATTCGTCGCTGACCTCGTTGACGAACGCGGACCTCATCTGACCGGTAAAGATGCGCGTGTCGTCCACGTCGCCCGAGCGCTGGAGCGCGACGTAATCCGTTGTCTGCACGTTCTCGGCCAGGACCTTGCCCGCCTTGCGCAGCGGTGCGATGTACTTTTCCACCTCGCCGCCATCGCCGCTCCAGATGAAAGAGATGCCGAGGGACGGGTCCTGGCCGGGACGATTGCCCATACCGGCGCCCAGGCTCATCTCGTCGGGCACGCGCGTGCAATGCTCGCCGTAGAAACGGAAGACCTGCTTTGCCTCGGAAGGCGGGTACGCGAAGTAGCCCGTGACGACGTCCCGTTGCATCGGGTGCAACTGGAACAGGAAGGAGGTCACCACGCCGAAGTTGCCGCCACCGCCGCGCAGCGCCCAGTACAGGTCCGCATCGTTCTGCGGGCCGACGCGCCGCAGCCTGCCGTCCGGCGTCACGACATCCATTTCGAGGACGTTGTCGATCGACATGCCGAAGCGCCTGCCGAGCCGGCCGAACCCGCCGCCCAGGGTCAGGCCGCCGACGCCCGTGTGCGACACAGTGCCGGCGGTCGTCACCAGCCCGTGGGCCATGGCCTCGTAGTCGAGGTCGCCCAGCAGGCAGCCACCGGCCACGCGCGCCGTTCGATTTGCGACATCGACACGCACGTTGCGCAGCCGGGAGAGGTCGATCTGCAGGCCTTTGTCGCAGCTCGACGTGCCGGCGGCAGCGTGCCCGCCGCACTTGACCGCGAGCAGCAGCGAGTTGTCGCGCGCGAAATCCACCGCGTGCTGTACGTCGGCGGCACCCGTTGGCTGCACCACCAGCGCCGGGTACTTGTCATAGGCCGGCACCAACAGGAAGCGCGCGTCGTCATAGCCCTCGCCACCTCGCAGCAGCAATTTGCCCTTGAGCGCGTCACTCAGCTCCTGGACCGCCGCCCGTGCCAGCGTGACCTCGCGGCCGTCGCCGGTGACCGCTTCGATATCACCCGGTACCTGGGTGGGCTTGTGGACCAGCGAGACGGCGAGGGCGGGAAAGTTCGGGATGGCCGCGAGGCCCGCGGCGGACAAAGTCGAACGAATGAACCGGCGACGATCCATGGCATTTCCCCTGGTTGTTCTGGTTTTGTTGCGGCACTGTAGTCCCGCGGACCGGCGGTAGCAAATCCGGGAGCGGACATCCCGAGGCCGTGGTCATAGCCGAAGTGGCCGAGGATAGCCTGGAGATATTTGCTAGCCGTTCGCGCGGCTGCTGATGGTGATCTGCGCGATCGCGCCGTACCTTTACTTCAAGTACCGCCGCTGGCTTTAGGAGCGGCCGTCAGGTCCCGAACGGTTCGTAATAACGGGCAGTGGTGACAGCGCCGCAGCATCCGACCGCATCCAATTCGCGGCGTTACCGCCGCTCCTACACGCACCCATCAATCCCCGAGCGCAAAAGCCACCACATAATCCCCACGCGTCGTCCCCGCACCCCCGTGCCCGCCCGCCGCAATCACCACGTACTGGCGTCCGTCGATGGCGTAGGTCATCGGCGTTGCCTGGCCGCCGGCGGGCAGCCGGCCTTTCCACAGTTCCTCGCCGCTCGCGACGTCGAAGGCGCGCAGGTAATCATCGAAGGTCGCGGCCACGAACGTCAGGCCGGAGCCGGTGACGATCGCGCCCCCGATCAGCGGCACGCCCACCTCCATGTTCGGGACCGGCGCCGGGGCCAGGTCCTCGATCGTGCCGATCGGTCGCTCCCAGGCGATCTCACCCCGGCCAAGATCGAGCGCCACGAGCTTGCCCCACGGCGGCCGGGTGCAGGGCACGTCGAGGGCGGACGTCAGCGAGCCCCGGTTGAGCACGTAGGGCGTGCCCTCCATTTCCGTGTAGCCCTCCCAGTCGAAGGTCTCCGCGGCCATTTGTTTCTCGGCCTCTTCGCGCGGCGTCAGGCGCACCCACATGGGAAATTCCAGCACCGTCGCGATCACCGTCTGCGAGGCCGGGTTCCAGGCGAGCCCGCCCCAGTTCGAGCCACCGGCGTAGCCGGGATTCATCAGCGTGCCGCCGATCGACGGCGGCGTATAAATGCCTTCCGAGCGCAGCGCCGCAATTTTCTCCCGGCAGCCGCGCGTATCGAAATAGAGGAATCCGTACGCATCGTCTGTCGTGATGGCGCGATGGCTCGCCAGGGGCGGCAGTGACGAAAACGGCTGCGTCGGCGAGAGCTTTTCACCAGCGACGCCGCCCTGCGGCACCGGGCGCTCCTCGATCGGGTACACCGGCTCGCCCGTCAGGCGGTCGAACACGAACACCATGCCCGACTTGGTCGCCTGCACCACGACGGCGCGCGATCGCCCGCCCTTCTCGAGTTCGACGAGAAGCGGCTGCGCGGGCAGGTCGGAATCCCACACGTCGTGGTGCACGAGCTGGTAGTGCCACGCCACCTCGCCGGTTTCGATCGAGAGTGCGACGAGGGAGTTCGCGTACCGGTTGTCACCTTCGCGCTGTCCGCCGTAAAAGTCCGGCGACGGCGAGCCGGTCGGCACGAACACCAGCCCATTCGCGGCGTCGACAGAGAGCGGCGGCCAGGCGTTGGCGCCGCCCGTCTCCTCGACGCCGGACTGCCAGGTGGCGTAAGCCGGGTCCTCGGGATCGGTCGGGATCGGGTCCCAGGCCCACAGCGTCTCGCCACTCTTTGCATCCAGCGCCCGCACGATGCCGCGCTCGACACCGACCGCACTGTTGTCGCCGATGGCGGAACCGACGATGAGCCGGTCGCCGGCGACCGCCGGCGGCGACGTGATCGCGTACTGGCCGAGTTCGCGCGGCCGCGCATCCCGCTGCAGGTCGACCACGCCCACATCCCCAAAGCCGGTGCAGGGTTCTCCCGTGACGGCATCGAGCGCATGCAGCTTGCCGATGATGTTGCCGAGGTAGACGATCGCGTTGCACATGGTGCCTTCGTCGCGTCGCGCGTCTTCCCACACAGATACGCCGCGGGACGTAATCTCGGCAAAGTACAGGTCGCGAGGCACACCGGAGTCGAAACGCCACAGCTCGCGGCCAGTTGCGGCATCGATCGCGAACGCGGTGCCGAAACCGGTGCTGAAGTAGAGCGTCTTGCGCCACAGGACGGGCGTTGCTTCGAACGTCAGGTTCTCACCCTGGCGCGCGTCCTGGCCCAGCTCGCCCGTCTGAAACTGCCAGGCAATTTCGAGCTCCTCGACGTTGGAACGATCGATCTGGGTCAGCGGCGAGAAGCGGCTGCCGCCGGCGTCGCGGCCGTAGTGGGACCAGTCGTCGGCGGTGGCGTTTGGTGTACCTGCGGCGAGGCTCAAGGCGGCGAGGGCTGTGGCTGGTCGATGCTTCATTGGTCTTTGATCCGCTGGGTTCGGGCTAATGGGCTAATGGGGTCAGAGTACATTTTCTTTGGAAAATGTACTCTGACCCCATAACTCGGTTGGAGCGGCTGCCAGCCGCGAATTAGACGCATGTAATTCCGGCACTGTCTTATTCGCGGGCGGCGCCCGCTCCAACGCGGGCTACTCTTGCACCAATGTTATAACACGTTATAATCAGGCCATGAAACTGACCCTTCGGCGCGTCGGCAATTCGCTTGGAATCATTTTGCCCAAGGCCGTTCTCCAGGCGTGGGGGCTCGAGGAAGGCGATACCCTCGAGTTGAGCGAGCGCGGTATCCGTCCGTCCTCGCGTGCCGCCCTTACGCAGGAGGCCCTGGATGAACTCAAACGCGACCTGGCCCTGGCCGTCGTGCGCCGATTCACGCCCCGCGAGATCCGGGCGCAAAGCCTTTCCAACCTGCATCGCTGGCAACAGCAGGACATGTGGATACCCGCCTACGACGAATGGCGGGCGCTGATCGAGCGCGGCGACGACGGCGAGCTGTATGCGGCGATGCTCTCGCGTGAGGAATGGGCCAACCGTTTGCGCCAGTCTCCCCCCTATGTCGGGCTGTTGCCGCGCGACGAAGTCAGGAAGCTGAATGAAAAAGCAGCAGCTTGATCATGTCCTGCACGCCGCCGGCCGGATCACCGGCGAAAAGCGCTTCCTGATCATCGGTAGCCAGGCCCTGCACGGCTCGTATCCCGACTTGCCGGACGACATCGCCCGTTCCGCGGAAGTCGACCTTATCGCTACGGCGAATGTCGATCGCACCGAATGGCTCAATGTCATTGGCCAGGACTCTCCGTTTCATGAGTCCTTTGGCTACTACGCCGATCCGGTGGACGAAACCACAGCAACCCTGCCGCGAGGTTGGAAGGGGCGCCTGGTCGCACTGCCGCCGGGGGAAACCGAGGGTGTGCAGGGACTGTGCCTCGACCCGCATGATCTCGCGATTGCGAAATACGCGGCGGGCCGCGAAAAGGACCGCGTCTTCACGCGGGAACTTGCACGCCGCCGCATCGTCGATCGAAAGAGATTGCTCGCGCTCGTCGGCAAAACCCCGATAGACGAGGCCGGGCGTGGCCGGATCCGCGATTTGATCGAGCGGGATTTCGATCTGGCGTAGATCCTATGGTGGAAATGGGAAATGGGGTCAGAGTACATTTCCTTTGGAATGTACTCTGACCCCATTTCTCTCTGACCCCATTAACTTGCCGGGGCCTCGTCCCGAAACGGCACACCGAGCACGTCATGTATGACGTAGCGCGCGACCGGCACGCCGAGCAGCATGCCCCAGAGGCCGAAGGCATGGTACGCGATGAACAGGATGATCAGCGTGAGCACCGGGTTCAGTTTCAGGTGCCGGCCGTACACCAGCGGATTCAGCCCGTACGCTTCGATCGCATGGATGACGATGATCATGGCGAGCGCTGCGAGCGACAATGCAGGGCCCCCGGCATTCAATGCGACGAGCAGGATCGGCGCGGTCGAAATGAACACACCCAGCACCGGGACGAAGCTGCAGACGAACACGATGACCGAGAGCATGGCGACCAGCGGAATGCCGAGCACCAGGAGGCCAATGAGCGTCAACACGGTGTTGATGACCGCTATGGCCGCCTGGGCTTCGATCGCGCGGCCGACCAGTATGCCGAGACGCACGATCGGCTGCGCAGCCTCCTCGTAGAAATCGCCGACCCGCGAATTCTTGAGCCGTCCGATGCCGCCTTTGATGCGCTTCAGGTCGTTCAATATCAGGAAGCTGAACAGCAGCGCGAGCGCCGTCGTCGCCGCCACGCGATACAACAGGTTGACCACCGCCGGTGCGAATTTGCGAACTCTCTCGAACTGTTCGTCTGCAATGGCGTCGAGGTAAAGCTGGTCGCGCCGGCTGAAGTACTCGGCCATAACACCTTCCGGCGGATCGCTCGACTCCATGGCTTCCGCGACCTGCTGCATCGAGAGGCCCAGCCTGATGCGTTCGTCGACCAGCCGCCGCTCGACGGCCATCACGACGTCGTCCGGCACGGCACTGGCGAGAAAGCCGCTCAACGACTGCCGCATCGCCGGGTACCGATCTTCGAGACGATTCTTGGCTTCGATCAGGCGGGATTCCGTCTCCGGCAGGTTGACGATAACGCGCGTCACTTCGGACGCGACACTTGGCACGATGAAACGCACGAAGGAGGCGAGCAGGACGATAAACAGCAGGTAGACCAGCACCAGCGACAACCAGTGGGGCAACCGCAGGCGGCGCACGCCGAACTCCGCAAGCGGCGCCGCAATGATCGCGAGTACGAACGTGAGGAAGACCAGGCCGAAAAAGTCGCGAAGCATCCACAGCAGACCGAACAGGATCGCCCAGATGACCAGGCGTCGGTTGCGCTGATAGAATTCGCTTGCGCTGAAGGCAGACATCAGTGGCGGCTAGTATACGGCGAATCCCGCGCCGCCAGTGGACGCGGGCGGCGAAGAATAATTCGATCAGCGCTGCGTAGGAGTGGCTGATAGCCGCGAATAGTTTGCGGTCGGAACTACGTACCATTCGCGGGCATCGCCCGCTCCAACGGCTGTCGAGAAATGGGGTCAGAGTACATTTTCCAGGGAAATGCACTCTGACCCCATTCCTCCCCCATTCCTCCCTGGCAAGGTCTATGGCGGCACACGCGGAAACATGATGAACAATACGGGCGGCGTATCTCACCATTGTGCTGCATTGCAGGACCTCTGTTTCCGAGAGAGGCAGTCCCCGCTACACGTTCTGCCTGGAGCACCACCGGGGCATTGGGCAAGCTGCTGGAGTCCATCTACGAAGCGGTCGGAAGTCCCGGCTGATACCGGCGATCGTCGACGGTATGGGACCCATTTCTGATAGCGGCTAGCCCACCGATCGACGCCAGCCCGCGAGCGCCGCACCCGCGACAATTCCCGCGATGAGCGCGGCACCCGCAAGCGCTTCGAACCACAACGGGCCGTCGACGCGTCCGCTGCGGTACAGGAAGGTCGTTTCGACAGCGACGGCAATCGACATCGGCAGGACGTGCAGGTACGGGCGGGTTCCGGCCAGGCGTGCAGTCACATAACCGGCGCCGACGCCGGCGAGCGGCGTCAACAGGCCGGCCACGATGAGCACCGGCAAAGTCGACTGGTGAAAACTCACACCGCCGAACAATCCCTCCTGTACGGCGGTCGTCAGGAACAACAGCGCGATGTAGCCTGCGACTATCGCAGCAATGCTTCTAAGTGTCCGGGCGATGGCATTCATCAGCTCAGGGAGCGATCTGCCCCAAGTGCACACCCAGAACTGCCCAAGCGGCCACTGCGGCCGCGCCTGCGCTACAGGTGAGCTGCGAGGCGTCCGACGTGCGGACGTAGGGCATCAGGCGAATAAGGCTCAAGCCGAAGGCCACCGCCGGAAAACCGAATGCAATGGCCATGGTCAGTCCCAGGCTGGCATCGAGCAGGCGCGCTGCCCAGCACCTGGTCCGCTGCAGAGGCGAGGACGATGAGGAGCCAGGCGATTGCCGATGCTGTGAGCAGGACGATCCCCGCAGCATGGGGATTGAACGTGGATGCCCGCCAGAGGTCGAGGTACTCCCTCGCGAGTGACTGCGCGACGTCAACCAGCAGCAGGATGGCCTGTCGCCAGAATCGGAAACTGCTGCCGGTCCGAGCTGCGTCCCGGAGCAATGCCGTGTAGACGTCCGCCAGTTCCCGGGCATAACGCTCGCGAGATCGCGCCGGCAGCAACCGGACCAGGCGGCGGAGGGCCCTTGCAACGCACTGCTTTTGCGTGCGCAGCGCCGTCATGCCCGTGACCGCCCGCGGCGCGAACGCCACCCGGCATCGCGCGCTTGCGCGAGTATCCCGGCAAGTCTTTGCAGTTCGGCGTCGAGTGCCGCCCGCCCGGTGCGCGTGAGCTTGTAGCGGCGCCGGGAGCGTTCTTCCGGAAGGCCGGTTTCCTCGATCAGGCCGGCCTCATTCAAGCGCCGCAGCGCTACGTAAAGCGTTCCCGGCCCGGGTGCCTGGCGGCCCGCTGACTCTTCGGCTATTGCTTTCATCATTTCGTAGCCATGGCATGCGCGGGCTGCAAGTTGCAGAAGAATTTGCAGCTCCACGTGCGGCATGGGCGAGCGGCGCTCGCCGGCGGATGCATGACTTCCACTCATGGCAACTCCGGATAGGTTGATCGACGATATATCGACGGACGATATAATACAAGCCCGCCGGCCGCGGACGTTCCGGGTTGGCTCGCAATGTCGAAAGGGGGTCAGTCAGAGTACATTTTCCAGGAAAATGTACTCTGACCCCCTTTCACTCCCTTCAGCGCCCGCTCCAACGCTACGAGGTACTGGCCGGTCCCGGGGCGCCCGCCGCGTTCACCGCCGAACGCCGCGGGTATTTGCGCCCGTTCAGCATCCCGCCGATGAAGGTCGGCCGCACGAGGTAGTGGTAGCTCACGAGCAGGATCGCGAGTGTCGTCACCACGATGAACGGGAACTTGAGGCTCCAGTGCCAGGGCAGGTCGACCAGGAGCACCTGCAGCCCGAACACGATCGGCATGTGCGCGAGATAGAGCCAGTAGGACGAATCGGCGACATAACGCCGCACCGGGTTCGGCTTGTCGAAGAAACGGAGCGCCAGGCCGACGAGCCCGAACACCCAGTACCAGATCGAAAGCGTGTAGGCGCCGGCGTAGGCGAGCCGGCTCCAGGCCGGGCCGTCGAGCACGGTGAGGCTCATCATGTTCGGCTTCAGGCCGACGAGCGACAGGCACAGCGCGGTGAGGCCGATGGCCATTGCGAGATTGACGACGCACTGGCGGCGGAAGACGTCGAGCACCTCGACCTGCCGGTGCAGGAGCCACCCGAGCACAAACGCCGTGCCGAAACCGGCGAGCGCCGGGAGCTTCGGCGTGAAGCCGATGTCGGGCGTCGGCAGGCCGAACCACATCATCCAGGCCGCGTCCGTGTACAGGACGGCGAAGAGCGGCGCGGCGAGGACAAGCGGCGCGAGGTAGCTCGCAAGCCCTGCGCGCACGAGCGCATCGATGCGCGCGCGGACAACGCCGCTCGGATCCACGAAGCGCACGAACGCCGCCCGGACGCCGAGCGTCAGCGCATAGAAGATGCACAGGTAATACAGGAACCAGAGATGGATGAGCGGGAAGCCCTGCGGCATCGTCGCAGCGCCGGCGGCGGCCGCCTGCTCGCCGAAGGTCCTCGTGAGCCCCACGATCACGATCCAGATCGTCGGCGGCGCGATCAGCACCCAGCCGACGATCATCGGCACGCCGATGCGCTTCGCCCGGTCCTTCAGAAACGCGCGGGTGCCGCGGCGGTGCAGCACCAGGTGCGCGAAGAATCCCGCGAGGAGGAAGAACATGCTCATGCGAAAGATATGGATGACGTAGAACGTGACGGCGAGCGTCGTGCTCTGCGAGGGATCCTGCGCCGGGATGAACATGAAAAAAGACATCGTGGCGTGCAGTACGATGCCGAGCAGCAGCGCGAAGGCGCGTGCGGCGTCCAAAGCATGAAGACGGTTTTCCTGGGACATGGCTGAATTCCTGGACGAGTTTCTAGATGAAATCTTTGCGACGGGACTGGACGTAGAACGCGACGGCGAGCGAGAGCACGGCGACGAACGCCTCGATGCCGAGGATGGTGAGGATGGTCGGGCTCCACACCGCCACCGGGCCCTGAACGTACTCGCGGATGCCGGGCAGGCCGGTCACCGTATTCATGAAGATTGGAATCGACAGGTTCGTGAGCAGGATGCCGGCGACGGCCCAGATCTCGAGGCCGGTGATGAGAAGCAGCGCCACGAGGAAGCAGAAGTTCGCGGTGAACAGGCCCAGCATTACGACGGTGACCGGCATCTCGCCGTTCGGCGGCGGGTCTAACGCCGCATTGAGCGAGAGCGCGACGGTCGCGAGCACCAGCACGGGAATGAGGAACGCGGCAAGCGCCGCGAGCACCTTGGCCGCCGCGTATTGCAGCGGCGTGACCGGCAGGCTCAGCACGAACAGGAGCGTCTTCTCCTTCCGCTCCACCAGGATCCCGTACATCGCGATGAACACGCCGAGTGCCACGATCGTGGTCATGAACAGGATCAGCCCGGTCATGCCGTGCAGGCCGGAGACGAACAGCGACGCGAGTCCCGCGAGCGTGGCGCCCACGATCAGCCAGCGGTAGAGGTACAGGTCCTTCGCGACGAGGCGGGCAACCATTGAACGAGTCATGGGAATGTCCATGGAGCCGCTGGTCGCGTCGATCGAAACGGGGGGCGTTTTAGTCGTTGAAGCGTTCATTCGCCGCGCTCCTTCCGGTCGTGCATGACGTTCGCGATGAAGATCTCCTCGAGCGTCATGCGCTGCACGTCGCGCACCCGGGCACCCGCCTGTTCGAACTCGGCCTCGATGCCGGGCGTGTATGCGTTCGTCGTGACGAGGGCGGCCTGGCCGTCGCGGGCGATCTCGGTGACGCCGGCGGGCGAGGGCAGCGACGTTTCCGCGGGAACGTCGAGGCTCAGGCGCCGCCAGCGGTCGAGGAACACTTCCTTGTCGTTCGAGTCGACGACGCGGCCGCGGTCGATGAACGTGATCTGGTCCGAGATCTGTTCCACGTCCACCGTGTTGTGCGAGGAGAACAGGATCGAGCGCTCGTCGTCCTTCAGCACCTCCATGAACTCGGCGAGCACTTCGTGGCGGGCGACGGGGTCGAGGCCCGAGGTCGGCTCGTCGAGCACTAGCAGGCGCGGCCGGCGCGCGAGCACGAGTAAGAGCGCCGCCTTGACGCGTTCGCCGTGCGAGAGTTTCCCGACGCGTTGCTCGGGGCGCAGGTAGAAGCGCTTGAGGAGCGTCGCCGCGTACGCGTCGTCCCAGCCCGGATAGATCGATTTCACGAAGCCCATGTGCCAGGCGAGCGTCGCGCCGCGCGAAGAGCCGCATGTCGTCGGAGACGAAGCCGATGTCCTGCTTCGCGCGCACCTGGTCGCGCGGCATCGCGTGGCCGAGGACCCGCACCTCGCCCGCGTCCTGCTGTACGAGCGCCATGAGAATCCGGATGGTCGTGGACTTGCCGGCGCCGTTCGGTCCGACGAGGCCCATGATCTGGCCTTCTTCGAGGGCGAGCGAGACGCTGTCCAACCGGAAGAACTCGTAGCGCTTGCTGACGCCGTGGAATTCGATCGCCGGGCTGTTCATGTTTTCTTCCCTGCGTTGCGTTGAAGGGTGCGAAGGCGCGCCTCGAGGGCGTCGGCGTCGAGGTCGAGGAGGCGGGCGATGTCGACGGCCGCCGCGAGGTGCTCATCGAGCTCCTGCTCTTTCAGGCTCGTCGCCAGGTTCGCGTTCTCGGCGACGAACGAGCCCTTGCCCTGGCGGCTCACGATCACGCCGTCGCGCTCGAGCTCCTGGTAGGCGCGCTTCACGGTAATCACGCTCACCTTGAGGTCGATGGCGAGCGCCCGGATCGAGGGTATTTCCGCGCCTGGCGCCCAGTCGCCGGTCGCCACGCGATGGCGGATCTGCTCCATGATCTGGAGGTACATGGGGCGCCGGTCGGCCTGGGAGATTGTGAGCATAGTGTACATATTGACATACACACTATGCACGATGAGGTGGACGGGTGCAAGTCCTCGTTGGAGCGGCTGTCAGCCGCGACTGCGTCCATCAGCCCGAATCCACGACCAGTCGCGGCCGGCGGCCGCTCCAACAGGGAAACGGGGTCATGCAAATGGGGTCAGAGTACATTTCGGGAGCTGCCTCAGTTGCACTCACAACACATTCATCAAAATGTACTCTGACCCCATTTTCCGCAATTGACGCGCATACTGAATGCGCATAATCTATGCGCATCATGAGTGCCTCAAAGAAACCGGTCAATCTCAGTGTAAACGGCGATTTACTGGCCGCTGCCCGCGCGCTCAACATCAACCTCTCGGCAACCCTGGAGGCGGCATTGGCCGACGCTGTGCAGCAAGCCCGCCGGGAACGCTGGCTGGCGGAAAACCAAACGGCCATCTCGGCGTACAACGAGCGGGTCGATTCGGACGGCGTCTTTAGCGACGGATTGCGGAAGTTCTGATGTCGCAGTTCGCCGTGCACCGGAACCCGAATCCGGCGACGCGTGCTGCGATACCGCTTTTGCTGGATGTCCAGAGCGAGCTGCTCGACACGCTCGATACGCGGGTCGTGATCCCCTTGTATGTACCGGCTGCCGTGCAGGATGGCGTCATTGCAATGCTGATGCCGGGTATCGAGGTCGATGGCAAGTCGTACATCGCCGTGACGCCGGAGCTGGCCGGCATTTCCCGAAAGTCACTCGGCGCCGAGGTAAGCAATGTGTCCCATCGCCGCTATGACATCGTCGCGGCGCTCGATTTACTCTTAACGGGTATTTGAAACGAACCGCGCAGGAGCGGCTGTCAGTCGTGGAAATGGGGTCAGAGTACATTTTTCTGGAAAATGTACTCTGACCCCATTTCCCCATTTCCGGTCGATTGTACGACGTTCCGGTCGCGGGCAACGCCCGCTCCTGCGTGGGAATCAGTGAGCCGTCGTTTCGCCTCCCGATTCGGCAAGTGCTATCGCAGTCATGGTCGTGGCTTGATCGGGACTAAATCCGCTGCAGACCGGCGTAACGGGAGACTGTATTTCGAATCCGTTCGTTGCAAGACTACTCAGGACTCTGCTGCATGGCGTCTGATCTGAGAGTTCCAGTCGGCGCCCGTCAATGTCCCCTGCCGTGAAGACCCAGAAACCGTCGCTTTCTGCCTTGCAGTTGATGATTGCCACTCTCGCCTTCTTCTTACCGCGATCGAGTTCGTCAGCCGGCACCGCTGTCGCCGACAGCGCTACGACTGCTGTCATTGCCAACTTCAAAAATAACGGATACTTCATCGTCAATCCTCCTTTTAGGGCGGCCGAGCGGCTGCCGGTCGCGGTTGGAGCGGCTGTCAGCCGCGAATGGTTTAGGAAATGGGGTCAGAGTACATTCTCCAGAAAAATGTACTCTGACCCCATGTCACAGAAAAATGTACTCTGACCCATGTCACGATGTTTTGGTCGCGGGCAAACGCCCGCTCCAACGCTGGGTTACACTCCCGCCCGTTCCTTACGGGGATATTAAAGAACAATGAGTAGAAATCGCACCGCATCCAGGCTGACGGCGTTTGTCGTTGCTGCATTGATTGCGACTCCCGCCGCTGCCGAAACCCTCGTGGTCAGCGCCGCGCGCATGCTCGATGTCGAGAAGGGTACAGTGACGGGCCCGGTGCAGGTTGTCGTACGCGATGGCCTGATCGAGGCGCTCAATCCCGACCGGCTGCCGGCCGATGCGCGCGTGCTCGAGCTCGGTGATAGCACCCTGCTGCCCGGCTTGCTCGACATGCATACCCACGTGACGATGGATTATTTCACCGGTTCGTACTGGGTTACCGCACCGGTTTTCCACAGTACGCCCGACTGGGCGATCATGGGTGTGCAATTCGCCCGGCAGACCTTGCAGGCGGGCTTCACCACGGTGCGGGATGTCGGTGCGTGGCCGGGCTTTCCCGATGTCGCCCTGATGCGCGCCATCGACGCGGGCACCGTGCCTGGGCCGGATGTATGGCCGGCCGGGCACTATATTTCCATTACCGGCGGTCATTGTGACATCACCGGTCTCGCACCGGGCATCCAGGAACTGGGGCCGAAACAGGGCATTGCCGACGGCGTGGACGAGGTGATCAAGGCGGTTCGTTACCAGGCGAAGCACGGCGTGCGCGTGATCAAGGTGTGCGCGACCGGCGGCGTATTCTCCTTCTCCAACAATGCAGCGGTCGGCGCTTTGCAGTATTCGCTGGAAGAGCTCGAGGCCATCGTGCGCGAAGCGTCCAAGCTCGGCCTGAAAGTGGCCGCGCACGCGCACGGCACCGAGGGCATCAATACCGCGGTGCGGGCGGGTGTTTCATCGATCGAGCACGGCTCGATCCTGTCGGATGAGTCGATCGAGCTGATGAAGGAGCACGGCACCTATCTCGTGCCGAACCTGTACATCAACGATTTGCCGCTGCCGCCCGAAACACCGGCCGCCACCGTCGAGAAAAACCAGTACCTGCAACCACTGGTCGTGCAAAGCCTTCAGAAAGCGTACAAAGCCGGCGTCAACATGGCACTCGGCACGGATGCGGGCGTCTTTCCGCACGGCCAGAACGGCCGCGAGTTCGCAGCCCTGGTGGCGAACGGTGTGCCGGAGCTGCACGCGCTGAAGATGGCGACTCTCTATGCCGCGGATCTCCTCGGTGTCGACGACCGTGGGGTCATAGCGCCCGGCAAGCGCGCCGACCTGGTCGCGGTCCCGGGTAACCCGCTGGATGACATAGAGGTCATGGAGGATGTGCGGTTCGTGATGAAACAGGGCACGGTTTACCGGCAGGAGTGAACGTGCGGGTGGGGGGTGGCCCGCTCCCACAGTCATCGGGCTCGCCGTGCCGAGGCCACGCTCAGGCCCGTCGCGAGGACAAGGGCGGCGCCGAGAACCAGGTCGACCATGGCGACGCGGTGTAATAGCGAGTTGACACCGGTGACGGACATTTCGAGAAAGATGAACGACACGACACTCAACCAGCCGACCGTCAAAGCGAACGTCCGGTAGGCCGGCCGGAACGCACCGAGAGCGAGAATTCCTGCCGTGATGCCAAAGAGCAAGGCGCGATGCCGAAGCAAAACTTCCAGGTTCGCATCGATCTCGCCGATGCCATAGAGCGCCTGCAGCCGGCCCGCGTCGAAGAAGGCGAGCGCGGGCACGGCATGGCCAAACGCGACAAGCAGCAGCAGCGCGGTAACCGTCCGTTCGGCAAGCTTCAATTTTCCAGGAATGGGGTCAGAGTTCATTTTGATCAACGTGTTCTGACTTGAAAATGGGGTCAGAGTACATTTTGATCAACGTGTTCTGACTTCGTCTGATGCAGCTCGCGAAATGTACTCTGACCCCATTTCAAATTTTCGCCACACCGGCACCAGGAACACCAGCAGGAAGCCGATGTTGAGGAAGGCGTTCAAGGGCGCGCCGGCCGCGACCGACATCAGGCTGTCGACGACGAACCAGCAGCCGACGCCCGTCACGATAAGCGTCCGCCCGAGCGCCGGATCCGCCGGGTAAACGCGTGTGGCAACAAGCCACAGCATCGCGCCCCATCCGACCATCACGCCGCCGCCGATCGCAGCCATGATGCGGGCCGCCGGCCCGTCAGGAGACTGCACGCCGTCGACGGGGAAGTACACGAGGTCCAGCAACAGCCCCGCCGGGGCCGAGAGCGCGGGCAGGGCGGCTGCCGCGATGAGCAAACCGAAAGCGATGGTGATGCCGGCGCCGATGCGCAGCCAGCGAACGCGAGTCTCTATGGTCATGACGCTCTCCTGAGGCTTGTTTGAACCGACGTTCAGGCTAGGCGCGCGGGGTAGCCCCGGCAATTACCTCGTAGGTAAGTGCCGGGCAGCGCGTCTCCCGTAGAATCGACGTCATCGAAAGCACGATCCGGAGACCTGCCATGCCCGAACCGTTCGGGGCCCTCCTCAAAACCTGGCGCGGCCAGCGGCGCCTGAGCCAGCTCGACCTGGGACTCGCCGCGAACGTTTCCGCGCGGCACATCTCCTTTCTCGAAACCGGCCGGGCCCGGCCGAGCAAGTCGATGGTGCTCGCCCTCGCCGAAACGCTCGAGGTGCCGCGCGCCAACCGCAACGTCCTGCTGCAGGCCGCCGGCTTCGCCCGCGCCTACGTGCAGCGCGATCTTGCCGCGGAAGAAATGGCGTATGTCCGCTCCGCCATCAACTGGATGCTCGAACGCCACAATCCCTACCCCGGCATCGCGCTCGATCGGCACTGGAACCTGCTGCAGGCGAACGCCTGTGCCGCCGGCCTGATGCAGCCGATGGGGCTCGGCATCGGCGGGAGTCTCCTCGAGGCGATGCTCGAGGGCCCGTTCGCTGCGGCACTCGAGAACCGCGAGGAGATCCTGCGGCACATGCTCGCGCGCCTGCGCACCGAGATCAGTCACCTGGGGGGCGATGCCGTGCTCGAAGCCGCGGCTGCGAAGTTCGCCGCAGAGCTCCCGCCGGATGCGCCACCGGCCGCGATTCCCATGCCCGCGGTACTCGCCGCGCGTTACCGTGTGAACGGGATAATGCTTGCGTTCTTCTCCACGATCTCGGCCTTCGGTTCCACCGAGGACATCGCGCTCGCCGATGTCCGCATCGAGCTCATGTTCCCGGCGGACGAGGCGACGAGAGCGGTGCTTGCGCATATCCACGCCGGCACGTGACCGGAAACGACGCTGCGTAACGCTACGGTACAGCCGCACGGCGCTCGCTGGAGTCCTCCATCTCGCGCACGTGCGTGAGTTGTGCGGCCATGTCTGCCCGCAATTCGTCCACGACGGCCTGAAACGCCGGATCACTTCGCAACCCGGCGAACACCGGGTCGTGCAGCAGATGCGCACGCCAGTAGACTCGCCAGCCTTCGTCAACCGCCGCATGCAAGGTCTCGAGCGCCTGCGCCGTTTGGCCCTGCATCGCGTAAATCCGGGCATCCGTTATCCCGTAGCCGAAATTGCCCAGTCGCGGCTGGTCCCGGAGGTGCTCGAGGGCCTTCGCCAACAGCTCGTTGGCGCGTGCCTGCTCCCCGATTGCGCGCAACACGTACGCCAGATCCACGGCAGCAACATAGCTGGTGTCGTCGAGCGCAAGCGGATCGCGCAGTCCCGGGTACGCATTGATGTAGCGCTCGACGGCCCTGTCGGGGTGCGCTTCCTGCAGATCGCGCAGGCTCAGCGCCCATAGTGCGTAGGTCATGCCCGGCATCTCGGCAAGGAGTGCCTCCGCATCTGCCGCTGCCCCTGCAAAATCGCCGTCCGCGATTTTCAGGTAGAAGGCGGCGAGTTCAGCGTTACTGCCGCTGCCGGGAATCGATCGCGCCTTACCGACCCACGCGTCCGCTGCCTGACCGTCGCCGAGATCCGACCACAAGCCGCCAAGATATGCCGCGAACTGGGGATTGTCGGGATCGATGGCAGCCGCTTTGCCGATACTCATCACCGCTTCGTCCAGTTTCCCTTCGGCAACCCACCGGAACTGGCCCAGTAGATAATGTCCCACCGCGAAGTCCGGGTTGTCCCGGACGACGGACTCATAGATCCGGCCGGCTTCGTCGAAGCGGCCGAGGCCCTCCAGCGCAAACCCGAGCTTGAACCGGGCAACGTTCGAGAGTGGATCCACGCTGACCCCTTCGCGGAACACCTGCAGCGCCTCTTCATGGCGTCCCTGGCCGACGAGGAATTCGCCATACCACTGGTAGCCCGTCGAATAACCAGGCGCCAGATCGATGCCCTTTTTGTAAAGCTGTTCCTTAGACGTCGGATCGTCGACCACCTCCGTCATCGAAATGTAGGCCTCACCGAGACGCGGATTGAGCGCCAGCGCCTTCTCTATCCACGGCTTTGCCAGTGCCCGTTGTTTGACCAGCGACGCATCACCGTAATAGGCCTGCAGGATCTGGGTATCCGCGAGTCCCACGTACGCGAGTGCGTAGCCTGGATCGAGCTCGACCGCCGTCCTGAACTGCTGTTCGGCCTGCGTGAGCGTCGCACTGGTGCGCGCCTCCATGAATTGCCGGCCGCGAAAGTAGGCCTCCAGAGCCGCCAGGTTCTCCGTCGGCGCGGTGCCAAGCTGGCCTTCTTCGGCGGGTGACAGCGTGGCTTTCAGGGACTCGGCGACCGATTTCGCGATTTCGCTCTGGATGGCGAAGATGTTCGCCGTGGTCAGCTCCCGATCATAAGTATCCGCCCACAGGTGGGCATCGTTGGCCACGTCGATCAGCTGTACATTGATGCGGATCCGGTCACCGGCGCGCTGCACGCTCCCCTCGAGGATATTCGCAACGCCGAGGACAGCCCCGATATCTCTCAGGCTTTCCGACGTATTGCGAAACCGCTCGACCGACGTTCTCGAGATCACGACGAGCGAGCCGATCCGTGCGAGTTGCGTGAGGATGTCGTCATGAATACCGTCGACGAAGTAGTTGTCGTCTTCACGGGCACTTCGGTTCGCGAACGGCAGTACTGCGATCGAGGGTTTGAGGTGTGTTTGCGCGGCACGCGTACGGTCCGTATCCGGCGTTGCCGAATTTTCGAGTGCCCCGGTCGATGACGCAGCGGGCACCGGGCGTAACGCCGGGAGCAGCTGGTTCAATGCAAGCACGCCGACGGCAAGGACGAGCAAGACGACCGCGCCGATAGTGATCTTTCGCCTGGTGAGCGACGCCCCCGTGCTGCCGCTGTCGGACTCGCGTGTTCGCCTGAACCCCTCCGGTGTCAATTCGTAGAGCCAGGCGAGAGCGAGCGCCACCGGGAGGCCGAGAATCAGGATGCCGAGAACCAGCCGGATCCATACCGGCGGCAACTCGAACGCGTTGAACAGGAGCTCGGCGACCTGCAGGACGATCCAACAGGAGACGATGTAGAAAACGCCGATCTTGAAAACGTTGCGGCGCCTGAGTTCTCCGAAAAACGACATTGTCAGGTCACCACGATTCCGATCGGCCGATCATGGCGCCATCACCTTGCCGCATGCAACGCCGCGGACGTCCCGCCCGCTTCTTGCGGTCGGAGCAGGCGCGCGGACAGGCCGCGACCCGGTCGCGCAACTCACTGACCTTCAGGAGAACGCGCATGCATTTCGCGCATTATGGCCAAGGCACCGGTATCAGCCAAGGCGTCGGGCGCCGAAGAAACCGGCCAATCGCTGCCGTTGGAGTGGGCGTTCCTCTACCGTTGGAGCACGCGTAAGCCCGCGAACGAGGCGACGCAGAATTACGCTGCGAACCACTCGCGGCTGGCAGCCGCTCCAACGGTGCGCTTCTACAATGCGTTGGCAGCCGCTCCGACCGCTAGCTCGGCGGCCGGCGCCGTATCCGCCGGGCGAGCATCAGCATGCAAAATACGGCAACCACGTTGAACGCGATTTTCGCGTACAGGTCCATCGGCGGCCAGTAGCTGCTGCCGAGGAAGCCGCCGCCCATGTTGACGAGCAGCGCTCCGAAGGCAAGCGCCCAGTCGTGCATCGCGCCCCAGCCCGCGGCATGCGCCCAGCGTACGAGCAGCCGGTACGCGCCGACGGCCCAGGCAATCCCTGCGGCCATCCACAGCCAGAACGGGACCGACGGCGTCGGCACGAACACCAGCGTGATGAGCGCGTACCAGGGCAGGCCCAGAACAACGGCGGTGGCCATCACCGTCGCCGGGTGGGGCGGCCTGGCGGCAGCCGGCGGCGCGGGGCGCTGCCGTCGCAGCGTGTACGCAGCGAAGCCCAGTGCGGCGATGATGAGGACACCGATGACGAGCGTTACGGCCGGCGGATAGTATTCCGCCGCTTTGAATACCTGCACCCGCGCCTGCACGACCCACAGGTACCATGCGATGAAACTCCCGAGGATGAATACCGCGCCGGTAATCACGAGTCCCCGGGTGCGCAGCCAGGGCGTGGTCCGCAGTGACGGGTACAGAAGTTCCGCGACCAGGATCGGCACCAGCACGATCCACACGGTTTCATATCCGAGCATGTACAGGAAGTAAATCCAGTTCACGTCCCACACCCGGCCGTAGTGGATTTGCGTGGTAAGCCAGGGGAGGGGCGCGAGCGAAGTCTGCTGGATCACGAATTCTTCTGCGACGGCGAGCGCAAGGCCAAGGAGCACGAACGTGAGGATGCCGGCTTTCCAACGACGGGTGAGTTCGCGGATGAGCAGCGCACCGCAGCCCCACACCATGATCTGCGGCACCAGCACGAAGATGTAACTCAGGCGAGTCGCGCCGCTCAAAACCTCGCCGATGATCGGCGCCAGGAATAGCAAGGCAATAACGGGCGCCGCGCGGCTGGAATGGAGGGTGCTGGCGGGCAAGCCGGTGTCGAGCTTCGTTGCGGTCATCATGGCTTATACCTCGGGTTTCGGACGTGCCCGGCGGGCCTCGTCCAGGATGCGGGACAGGTCCCAGTGCAGTCGGCCGCGACGGATGTCTTCGACGATGCCCTGCACCCAGGCGAGTTCTGCCCTCTGCATCGCGAGCCAGTACTCGACTTCCACCAGGTGAATGCGGCCGATCCGTTGGGCCAGCGCGCGCAGGCCGCCCTCGTGCCGGCCAATATCGGTTTCGAGTTTTCCTGCCCGCGCCTCGAGCTGCTGGCGGGCATCGTCGGGCACCAGGTGCACCAGGAAACTCACGCAGGTCATGAAGTCCGCCGAGCCCGGCGCCGGCGTGGCAATCGACGTCCGCAGGCGCAGGAGGAGTTCGGCTTCACCGGTCTTCGCCAGCCGATAGGTCGTGCGCTCCGGGCGCCGGCCTGCGCGCGTGGTGGCTACCGCCTCGATGAAACCGGCTGTCTGAAGCCGCCGGATGGCGTGATAAAGCGAGCCGCGTTTCAGTGGCAGGAGTTCGTCCGTATGGCGCTCCTTCAGGAGCCGCTGCATCTCGTAAGGATGCATTTCCGCTTCCCGCAAGAGCGCAAGAACCGCCACTTCCCACAAGCCGATGGACGTCATGCTTAGCTCTACTGATATAGTTCAGATGAACTATACGTCCGACGGGCGGATGGGTCAAGCGGAGCGGCTGCCAGCCGCGACCGGTTCGCGGTCGATGCCCGCCGCCATCCATTCGCGGGCAGCGGCCGCTCCAACGCGCGCGATTCCAAGCACCTGCCTGCTATCCTGAGGCCTGGGCATTGCCGGAACCTTCATTTGCGTACGACTTATATAAGAGCGGTTTTCCTCGGCATGGCACTGCTCGCCCTCGGCTGCTCGGGCGGGGGCGGGTCAGCGTCGCCCGGCTTCGGTACGGCGCCGCCGCCACCCCCGCCACCCTTACCGCCGCCGCCAGCCTCAGGTGGCTGGTACGGCGTGGACCCGGCCGGCTCCTACGACGTCCGGACGACGCGGGCCGTCGTCTACACACGCGGACTCGTCGACAGCAATGCGCCGCGGCCGATGGATCTGCACCTCGACCTGTTCGAGCCCGACGTCATCCTCACCGGCAGCGAGCTGCCGGCCGTGGTCATGCTGCACGGCGGCGGCTTCACCAAAGGAACACGCCACCACGGGCAGATCCAGCGCTTCGGCAATGAATTCGCCCGGCAGGGTTTGATTGCCGTCTCGATCGACTACCGCTTGCTGCCGCAGGACCCCGTCCTCGACGAGGAATCCCGGCGCGCGCTCGACGGCCTCGGGATCCCGCCGTCCCAGCAATCCTTCGCCCGGGTACAACTGGCCGCGGTTGAGGACACTGCGGCAGCCATCGACTGGCTGCACGAGACGGCGCTCGCCAGCGATTTCCGCATCAAGGGCGTCGCATTGCTCGGCGAGTCCGCCGGTGCCGTGACCGTGATCGATCTCGCGTACGTCGTCGACGATCTCGGCCTCGACCGGCCCGCCATCGGCGCCGTCGTCGGACTCTGGGGCGGCATCGGTCTTGTACCCAGCACAAGCGTCATCACGGTGGACGAGGCGCCGATCATCCTCGTGCACGGCACCGCCGATACGGTTGTAAGTTACGACTCGTCGCTGCGCATCGCGAACCGCGCCGCGGCCATCGGGCTGCCGTACGAACTCATCGCCAATGTCGGGGCCGGCCACAGTTTCGGGGAGAACGACCTGTTCGCGCTCGAGACCATGCCGGGCAGCGGCGTGACACAGGCGCAGCGCATCATCGACTTCATCGCTGTCGCGATACTGGCCTCCGACTGCCTGCGCCAGCAGGGCGTCATCGATGCCTGCACACTTCCGTAAGAGCGGCTGCCAGCCGCGACCGGTACGCGGCTGGATTCAACACCGTTCAATTCGCGGGCTTGCGCCCGCTCCAACGGCGCTTTTAAAGCGGCACGCTCGACGCGCTTTTCATTCGCGGGATTACGCCCGCGCCTACGCGGCCTGTTCCGCTGTGTCGCCTTCCTTCTCGAGTGATGCGGACGCGGCGTTACCGCCGCTCCTGCGGTCGCAATACGAGAATAGCGCGGAAGTCGTTGACGTTCGTCAGCGTCGGGCCGGTTATCAACGAATCCCCGAGGCTGTCGAAGAACGTGTGCGCATCGTTGTCGAGCAGGGATTGCAACGCGTCCAGGCCCTGAGCCAACGCGCGCTGCAGCGAGTCGGGTGCAAGGATTGCACCCGCCACCGCGCCCGTACCATCAATGCCGTCGGTGTCGCCGGCAAGGGCGTAGACACCGGACGATCCGTCCAGTGCGATGGCGAGCGCGAGCAGGAATTCGGCGTTGCGACCGCCGCAGCCACTGCCCCGGACGGTGACGGTGGTTTCGCCGCCGGAGAGCAGCACGCAGGGCGGCGTGAACGGCTGACTGCGACGCGCCACCTGCCTGGCGATGCCTGCCATCACACGGCCGACGTCGCGCGCCTCGCCTTCGATGGCATCGCCGAGGATGTGCGGTATGACGCCGACTTCCCGGGCGATGGCCGCGGCAGCTTCGAGTGCACGTTGCGGTGTTGCGATCAGGCGGTTCTCGACCGTGGCCAGGCGTGGGTCGCCGGGTTTCACCGACTCGTTCTGCCCCGACGCGAGCTTGATATTTTCCGGTACGGGAATGCCATAGCGATGGAGGACGCCGAGCGCGTCCGCGCAGGTCGTCGTGTCGCCAACGGTGCAACCGGAGGCGATATCGGCTATTGCATCGCCGGGCACATCGGAAATCATCAGCGCGATGACACGCGCGGGATGGCAGCGTGCCGCGAGACGCCCGCCCTTCACCTTTGAGAGGTGGCGGCGCACGCAGTTGATCTCACCGATCGTTGCGCCGGATTTTAGCAGCGCCCGATTGAGCGCCTGCTTGTCGGCCAGCATCACACCGTCGGGAGGCGCGACGAGCAGCGCCGAGCCGCCGCCGGAGAACAGGCACAGCACCGTGTCCTTCGCCGTCATGGCATCCGCAAGTTCGAGGATGCGTGCCGTCGCCTCCAGGCCCGCTTCGTCGGGCACCGGGTGCCCCGCCTCCACGATCTCAATGTGTCGGCAGGGCACGGCATGGCCGTAACGGGTGATGACGAGCCCGCGCAGCGGTCCACGCCAGTGCGTCTCGACCACCCGCGCCATCTCCGCCGCCGCCTTGCCGGCGCCGATGACAACGAGCGGCCGGTCCCTGTCTTCGGGCAGGAAGTGCGGCAGGCACTGCGCCGGCCGGGCGGCGTCGATGGCCGCCGCGAACATCGCCTGCAGCAGGGCGCGTGGTTCCATGTTTCGCTGCTTCGCCAGCTTGACAGGTCGCCGGTTCGCTACTTCGGGTAGGCGACGACGGTCTGCCGCTGCGTACCGAGGCCCGCGATACCGAGTTCGATGCGATCGCCCGGCTGCAAAAACACGGGCGGCTTCTGGCCCATGCCCACGCCCGGCGGCGTGCCCGTCGTGATGACGTCGCCCGGTTGCAGGCTCATGAAGCGGCTCAGGTAACTCACGATGAACACCGCGCCGAACACCATCGTCCTGGTGTTGCCGTCCTGGTACCGATGGCCGTTCACGTCGAGCCACATGTCGAGGTTCTGTGGCTTCGGGACGTCGTCGCGCGTGACGAGCCATGGCCCGATCGGGCCGAAGGTATCGCAGCCCTTGCCCTTGTCCCACTGGCTGCCGCGTTCGAGCTGGAAACCGCGTTCGGAGACGTCGTTGCACACGCAATAGCCTGCGATGTAGTTTTCTGCCTCCGCTTCCGGCACATACGACGCGTGCTTGCCGATGACGATGGCGAGCTCGACTTCCCAGTCGAGTTTCCCGCTGTCGCGCGGCTGAACGATGTCGTCGTTCGGTCCGCAGATCGCGCTCGTCGCCTTGGTGAAAATCTCCGGTTCGCCCGGCACCGGCTTGCCCGATTCGGCCGCATGGTCCGCGTAGTTGAGACCCACGCACAGGAACTTGCCGACCTTGCCGACGCAGGGGCCGAGGCGCGTGACGTTCCCGACGCGCGGCAGCGCCTCGACGTCGAGATCGTCGAGTCGCCCGCTCGCGAGTGCCGTGCCATCGATATCGTCGACGATGGTGCGCAGGTCGCGCACCTGCCCGTCGTCGTCGAGTACGCCCGGCCGTTCGCGGCCGGGTTCACCGTAGCGGAGAAGTTTCATGGCAGGTCCGTTTCCTTCGTGGTTGTCAGCTGTTGAGCGTGATGAAGCCGCCGTCGATCGGGAAGTTCGACCCGGTGACGAACGCCGCCTCGTCCGAGCAAAGGTATGCGACGAGTCCGGCAACTTCCTCCGGGGTGCCCATGCGGCCGATCGGCTGGCTCTTCGCCAGCTGGTCGTAGACCTCGTCGCGGTTGTCCGGATAGTAGCGGTCGAGGTACGCATCGACGAAGGGTGTATGGACGCGCGCGGGCGAGACCGCATTACAGCGGATGCCGTGGCCGACGTAGTCTTTCGCGATCGAGTAGGTCATTGCGAGCAGGGCGCCTTTGGTCGTGGAGTACGCGAAACGGTCGGCCACCGCCGAAGTTGCCGCGACGGAAGCGATGTTCACGACGACGCCGCGGCCCTGCGCCCTCATCGCCGGGATCACGGCGGCGAGCAGGTTGTAGGCGCCTTTCACGTTGACGCGGTAGAGGCGGTCGAAATCTTCCTCGCTCGTGTTCTCCACATTGCCGACGAGCGCCACGCCGGCGCAGTTGACGAGGATGTCGATGTCGTCGGCCGCGAGCACGCCGGCAACCGTGTCCGCCGCCTGCCCGTGATCGCTCACGTCGCAGGTGCAGGCTGCGGCGCTGCCGCCGGCGCCGGCGATGTCGGCGACGACGGTTTCCGCCGCCGCCGTGTCGCGGTCGAGCACGTGCACCCGCGCCCCTTCACCGGCGAGCCGCACGCAGATGGCCCGGCCTATGCCGCTGCCGCCGCCCGTGACGAGCGCGGTCTTGCCGGCCAATCGTCCCTGTTCCGCCATATCAGTCCCCTTCGCCGAGGCCGTAGAAACGGGCGGCGTTGTTGCCCTCGATGCCGGCGCGTTTCGCGGCGCCGAGTGTCCCGAACCGTGTCGCCGTGGCCGCATTCCGGTCCGCATTGCCGCTGGTGAGATTCAGCGCCAACCCGAAGTCGCGATAGAGCATCGCGCACCCGGACGTCAGCCAGCCGTCGTCGCCGCTTTCGGGCGACCGGACGTGTTCGCGAGCATCGATCGAGGCGCTCATCCCGCGTTTCCCGTCCTGCCGGGCAGCGGCGCGTCAGCGCGTACGAGCTGCTCGTCGCGCAGCGCGTCCCAGAACGCCGGCGGAATGGCCGTCTCGAACCAGCGCCGCGTCTCGCTCACCTGTGCCGCGCGGTCGAGGCCGGGAATCACCGCCGCCACCGCCGGGTGCGCGAGCGGGAACTGTATCGCGGCGGCCGGCAGCGGCACGTCAAAGGCGCGGCACACTGCCTCGAGCGCGGTCACGGCCGCCACGACGTGGGCCGGCGCCGCGCCGTAATCATAGCGGCCGGGCCCGCCCTGCACGCCGGTGGCTAAAATGCCGGAGTTGTACGGTCCGCCGACAATCACCGAGCACTGCCGTGCAACGCAGGCCGGCAGGAACGAATCGAGCGCGCCCTGCTCGAGCAGGGTGTAGCGGCCGGCGAGCAGGAAACAGTCCCAGTCGCCGTGATCGAGCGACGCCTCGCAGACTTCCCACTCGTTCGTGCCGAGGCCGATGGCGCTGACGTCGCCGGTGCGGCGCAGCTCGTCGAGTGCGCGGTAGCCGCCGTCCATTGCGACCTTGAACAGGCGCGTGTTGTCGTCGCCGTGCGCCATGCGGCCGATGTCGTGCATGTAAAGAATGTCGATGCGATCGAGCCCGAGCCGCTGCAGGCTGTCCTCGTAGGAGCGCATGACGCCGTCGTAGCCGTAGTCGTAAACGAAGTCGAAGGGCATGGGCGAAACGTAAGCGTGCCGCTCTTTCGCATAACCGGCGGGTTTGAGCAGGCGGCCGACCTTGGTGGAGAGGACATAGGCCTCGCCCTGCCGCGCGCGCAGCGCATCGCCGAGACGACGTTCGCTCAGGCCCTGGCCGTAGTGGGGCGCGGTGTCGAAGTAACGAAAACCGGCCTCCCATGCCGCGTCGATAAGGACCTCGGCGTCATCGTCGGCAATGGCATGGTACAGGTTGCCGAGCGGCGCGCCGCCGAATCCGAGGCGGTCGATGGCGAGCCGGGTGCGGCCGATGGTGCGCTGTCGGGTAGCTTTCATGCCAAGGGAGTCACGCGGTGTCGGCCGTGCTGCAAACGGCAACGTCGCCCGCCTCGCCGCGTACGCAGCGCGTGTCCGAAGCAGCGGGTCGTGTTTATGCCTGCCAACCTATTGTATAAAGGCTGGCGCGTCAATCGAACGGGGAAGCGATGAATCGGGAAGGGGCGCGTTTGCTGACGCGCGACATGGTGGGACCGTTTGTACTCGTCGCGCTGCTCTTCCCGCTGTGGGGTTTTGCGAACGACGTCACCAACCCGCTCGTCCGTGCCTTCAAGGACATCTTCCTCATCTCGAACGCCGAGAGCAGCCTGGTGCAGTTCGCGTTCTATCTCGGCTACGGCATCATGGCGCTGCCGGCCGCGATATTCATCCGCAGCTTCACGTACAAGTCCGGCATACTGGCCGGGCTTGCGCTCTATGCCATCGGCGCGGCGCTGTTCATCCCGGCGAGCGTGCACGCGGAGTTCTACTATTTCCTTGCCGCGCTGTGCATTCTTACCTGCGGGCTCGCGCTGCTCGAGGTCACGGCGAACCCCTACGTCCTCGCGATGGGTCATCCGGAGACCGCCACGCGCCGGCTGAATCTGGCGCAGGCTTTCAACCCGGTCGGTTCGCTCACCGGCATGTTCGTTGCGTCGAACTACATCCTGAGCGAGCTGCAGGTGGAGGTGTTCCGTGAGACGGAGCGCGCCGCGCATCCGGAGTACGCGACGCTGCTGCCGCACGACGTCGATGTGCGGCTCACGGCGGCGCTCGCCGACTTTGCGGGCGCCGAGCCGGCGGCGCACCAGGCGATGCAGGCGGCGGACCTCGCGACCGTGCGCGGGCCCTACGTCGTCATTGCGGTGGTCGTTGCACTGCTGTTTCTCGTGTACCTCTTCAGCCGGTTGCCGAAGACGATGCGGCACGACCATCCGCTCACGCTCGCGGAGTTTCGCGGCACGATGGCGCGCCTGGCGCGAAACCAGCGCTATCTCGGGGGTGTCGTGGCGCAGGCGTTCTACGTCGGCGCGCAGATCATGTGCTGGACGTTCATCATCCACTACGGAATGACGACGCTCGGGCTTACGGCGGCCGAGGCGCAGAACTACAACATCATCGCGATGGTGACGTTCCTCACGAGTCGTTTCATCTGCACGTTCCTGCTGGCTTACGTCCGGCCGGGCCGGTTGCTCTTCGTACTGGCGCTGGCTGGCGCGGCCCTGTGTCTCGGCACAGTCTTCCTTCCTGGTTTCGCCGGTCTGTACTCGCTCATCGGCATCTCGGCCTGCATGTCGCTGATGTTCCCGACGATCTACGGCATCGCGCTCGAGGGCATGGGCGACGATGCGAGCCTCGCTTCCGCGGGCCTCGTCATGGCGATAGTGGGCGGTGCGCTGATGCCGCCACTGCAGGGCCTGATGATCGACGCCGGGCCGATCATCGGGGACATTCCCTCGGTGAAAACCTCGTTCCTGCTGCCGCTCGTATGCTTCGTCGTGATCGCGGTCTTCGGCCAGCGCACGACAACCCGGCACAGCTCGACCCCTAGTGGAGACAGTCACATTATTCCGGCCCGGTCTCACCCTTAGCGGGGACAGTGACCCCGGTTGGAACCGTATCGGGGTCAGTGACCCGCATCCGGATTCGTTCCTGCCAGGGTCGCACGCCCCAAATGGGGGTAATCATCCGGGTCGGCTCGGCCGAGCCAGCGAAGATCGGTTGACGCGCAGCCGGGGATTCTAACACCGTTCAATTCGCGGGCTTGCGCCCGCTCCTACGCGGCCTCTTCCGCCGCGTCGCCTTCTTTCTCGAAGGCCACGGCCAGTGCATCGTCGACGGTTTCCAGGAGGATGAACCTGAGCTGCTCGCGCGCCGACGCCGGAATGTCCTCGAGGTCCTTCCTGTTACGCGCCGGCAGCAGGATCGTGCTGATTCCGGCGCGCAAGGCCGCGAGCGATTTCTCCTTGATGCCGCCGATCGGCAACACGAGGCCGCGCAGGCTGATCTCGCCGGTCATCGCGATGTCGCTGCGGATCGTCTTGCCGGCGAGCAGTGAGGCCACCGCGAGGAACATCGCGACACCCGCGCTCGGGCCGTCCTTCGGGATGGCGCCGGCCGGCACGTGGATGTGCAGGTGGCTCTCGTCGAGTGTGTCTTTCTCGATGCCGAGCTGTTCCAGCCGGCCCTTGACGAGGGTGACGGCGGCGCGCGCGCTTTCCTTCATCACGTCGCCGAGCTGGCCGGTCAGCACCAGGCTGTCCTTGCCGGGCACCTTCGCGGCTTCGACGAACAGGATGTCGCCGCCGGTAGGTGTCCAGGCGAGCCCGGTCGACACGCCGGGCACGCTCGTCCGCATGCGCACTTCGCTCTCGAACTTGCGCGCGCCGAGAATGCCGTGCAGGTCTTTCTTCAGCACGACGACTTTCTCCGCCGTCGCTTCGCTGATCTGCATCGCGGCGTTGCGGAACACTGCGCCGATTTCGCGTTCGAGGTTGCGCACGCCCGCCTCGCGGGTGTAGCCCTCGATGAGTTCGACCAGTGCTTCTTCGTCGATCGTCGCCTGCTCCGCCGTGAGGCCTGAGTTCTCGAGCTGGCGCTCTACGAGATAGCGCTTCGCGATCTCGAGCTTTTCTTCCTGCGTGTAGCCCGGCAGCTCGATCACTTCCATGCGATCGCGAAGCGGCCCCGGTATGTTGTCGAGCACGTTCGCCGTGCCCACGAAGAACACGCGCGACAGATCGAAGGGCACGTCGAGGTAATGGTCCTTGAACGTGCTGTTCTGCTCGGGATCGAGCACTTCGAGGAGTGCCGAGGACACGTCGCCGTGGAAGCCCTGGCTCACCTTGTCCATCTCGTCCAGCATGAACACGGGATTCCTCGTGCCCGCGCGCCGGATGCTCTGGATGACGCTGCCCGGCATCGAGCCGATGTAGGTGCGGCGATGGCCGCGGATCTCGGCTTCGTCGTGCACGCCGCCGAGGCTCGCGCGCACGAACTTGAGGCCGAGCGCACGGGCGATGCTCTTGCCGAGCGAGGTCTTGCCGACGCCGGGCGGGCCGACGAAGCACAGGATCGGGCTCCGGCCTTCCTTGTTCAGTTTGCGGACGGCGAGGTACTCGAGAATACGACGCTTCACGCGGTCGAGGCCGTAGTGATCCTCGTCCAGGATCTCGCGCGCTTTCGCGATATCGATGGATTCCTCGTCCACCGTCGACCAGGGCAGTGAGGTCAGCCAGTCGAGGTAGGTACGCACCATGGAATGCTCAGCCGCCGCCTCCGGCATGCCCCGCAGGCGCTTCAGTTCCTTCTTCGCCTGTTCCTCGGCTTCCTCCGGCATGCCGGCCTCGTCGATGGCCTTCCGGATTTCCTCGAGCTCCGCGCCGTCGTCACCGTCCTCGCCGAGTTCCTTGCGAATGGTCGCGAGCTGTTCGCGCAGCACGTACTCGCGCTGCCGGTCGTCGATCTTCTCCTGCGTCTGGTCACTGATCTCCTTCGAGAGCCGCAGCACTTCGAGGCGATGAGCGACGAGCCCGGTGAGCTTCGCGAGGCGTGCCTCGACGTCGATCTGCTCGAGGATGGCCTGCTTTTCGTCGGGCTTGATGTCGAGGAGACCGGCAATCAGGTCGGCGAGGAGCGAGGGCGTCTCGACCCCGCGCAACACCTGGGTGAGCTCGGCCGGCGCCTGCGGAATGAGCTCGATCGCCTCGGCGGCCTGCTGACGCAGCACGGTGGCGAGCGCCTCGGTTTTCGGGCCCTTGCGTTCCACGTCGCGGATGATGTCGTAACGCGCGGCGAGAAAGGGCAGGTTCCGCACGTAGTCGAGCGCCCGGAAGCGCTGCTCGCCCTGGCAGATCAGGTGATGCATGCCGCTGCGCGCCTTCACGTGGCGGAGCACGGACACGATCGTGCCGACGTCGTAGAGATCGTCAGGCCCGGGTTCCTCCACCTCCGGGTCGCGCTGCAGCAGAAGCCCGAGCTTGCGGCCGCTCGAGACCGCTTCCTCCGCGGCCTTGATGGAAATTTCCCGGCCGAGCCCCACCTGGGTAACGGCGCCCGGGAACACCACGACATTGCGCACCGGCAATACGACGAGGATGTCGTCCGGCAGCGTGTTCGTGGGGGAATCCTGATCGTTGACCGTGTCGGTCGAATTTGGCTGGTTCATAAGGACGGGAAATGGTGCCAGCGGGGGGGATTTCAACGCCGGAGACCGGCCCGTCGGAGCGGCTCGGAGCCGCGAATCGAGCGCGGTTTCCGGTAACACCAACCGGTCGCGGCCGGCAGCCGCTAATTGAGCGCGGTTTTGGTAAACACCAACCAGTCGCGGCTGGCAGCCGCTCCAACCGCGCGTTACAGCCCCGTGCCGATGAGAATGAACGGTGCCCAGCAGTAGCGTGATCCAGGGCCCGCCGACTACGGACGTCTCTCGATCTGCCCTACGCCGTGGCGGAATACGAGCTCGCCGCCCTTCCACCCGCTAAACAGCAGGATCAGCACGGCGGCCACCGATAGAAATACACCCAAAGAACCTGCGAACGCGCGGTCCGGCAGCCGCAGGATCAGATTGATGCCCTCGACGAGCACAAGCGCCAGGTTCGCAAACAGGTGGAGCCAGGCATCGCGGAACTCCCGGATATGCCGGTTGGCGGCAAAGTCAGTGAAGCCGGCCACGGCCGCGATAAGTGCTCCGATCAGCCCGCCCCCGAGCAGCCAGCGAGAAGCCTCCGCCCAGCCCTGCGCTCCGTCGGCGACGAAGGCGATGTCGGTCACCAGTGCGGTAATGAAAAGCCCGATCGGGACAGGAACCAGCAACGGGTGAAGCGGGTGGCCCTTGATCGCAAAAGTGGCGCGTAGATCGTTCATTGTGCCCTCCTTCAAATTGCAATCGGTGACAATGGCTCGACGGCCGGTCCGTGAAGGACGTGGCCATCAGCGGCAAAGCGCGAACCGTGGCACGAGCAATCCCAGGTACGGTCGACAGGGTTCCAGCCGAGCAGGCAGCCCATGTGTGTGCAAACGGATGATATCGCGCGCATCTGGCCAAAGGGGTCTCGGTAAAGCCCGGCGGTCCGGCCGCCGATGTCGGCCACGCTGCCCTCGTCCGCGTCTTCGAGCTTAGCCGGCGCGCGCACATGGCCGCCGATGAGGTCGGCGGTCGTTTTCGCGGCGTCCGCCGCGAGTTTGCCGAGCCCGTGCAGCGAATGGCGCGAGGCGTCGTAACAGGACGCCCACTCGTTGGGGCGCTCCTCGCAGAGGTCAGCCAGGATCAGCCCGGCCGCGGCGCCATTGCTCAGCCCCCAGGCGTCAAACCCCGTTGCGACGAGCAGCGAGTTGCCTGCCGAGCCGGACCAGCCCACGTAAGGCAGACCGTCACGCGGCTCGTAATCCTCGTTCGTCCAGCGATATCCCTCGCCTGCATAGCCAAAGTGCTCGCGGGCGAACTCTTCGAGTTCGGCAAAACCATCTTTTGCGGATGCGGCATCCCCATGTTTGAACGTGGGACCGGTGAGGATAAGCATTGTGTCGCCATTTTCACGGCGGTGGCTGCGCAACGAGCGCTTCGGCTCATCAACGCTGATGTACATGCCGGCGGGCGCGCGATCCGATTCCACGGGTACTGCCATCACTGCATGCATATGCGGGCGCGTGTGCGCGTGAAACCGGCCGACCTGCCCGAGCGGCAGGTGAGTCGCCATAATGACCCCCTCTGCGTTGATCGAACCGTCAGCGGTGCTGACCCTCGTTTGACTCCAATCCGTCGCCAGGCTGTGCTCGAAAACGAATGAGCCATCTCCCGGCAGCGTGGCAGCAAGCCGGGCGATGAAATCCACCGGCTGGAACTGAAACTGATCAGCCAGGCGCAACGCGGCGCGGACGCGGTACGGCAGCTCGGTATCGTGTGCGATCTCCATCAGCAGCCCGGCGCGTTCGCCGGCAGCCCGCTCCTCCTCGAGCTGCCTGGCGCCGTCGTCCGTAAGCGCATAAACCCAGCTTTCGGCAGGCTCGAGGTCGCACGCGAGCGTATGTCGACGCGCCAGATCGGCGATCAGCGCGACGCCCGCCCGGTTCGCCTGGGCATAGGCGCTCGCTGTGTCGCCGCCATGTTCGTGCTCGATTCGCTGCAGGAAGACCGAATGCTGGGCGGTTACCTTGGCGGTCGAACGCCCGGTGACCCCGTGCCCCGCGCGTCCCGCCTCGATCAGTGCGACACGAAGCCCCCGGTCTTTCAGCAGCCGCGCGGCGACCGTTCCGACGATGCCGGCGCCGATGATCGCAATGTCGACCTCAACACTTCCTCGCAGTGGAGCCGCCCCGGCCCCGCGGTCGCGTGCGATTTCGGTCCAGTAGCAATGGTCGGTAATGGTAGTCAAACCGCTTTACTCGATGTCTCACGCGCTGTTCGTTGCGGTCGATTCGAGGCCGTGCACTGCGGCCGTCACAAATACCGCATCGCCGAGCCGGATACGCCCGTCAGCGACGACGCGCGTGGTGATACCGCCGTGACCGCGCATGGCGTTGTAACCGCCGGGGCCGAGGTTCGCCTCCATCAGTGAGCAGGGGTGGCAAAACTCGGTGAACTCGAGCACGGCGCTGCCGATGGTGAAGGTCTTGTCCTTCAGCGCGAGCAGATTGATTCCGCGCACCACGATATTGCGGCGGATGGCACCGGGATCGATCGCTTCGACGCCGAGCATCGACGCGACCGCATCGAGATGCTCGCCCTGGATCAGCGTGACCTGGCGCGTCTTCATCCGGCTCTTGTAGTGATCGCCGTCCAGACCGCGGGCCGTCGACACCGTCACTTCGTCGACCGCCACGAGCGCCGCGCGGCGCTCCGGCCGCAAACCGATCCACGCGACGCGGCCTCGCTGCGGCAGCGTGTCCATCATTTCCTGCATCGTCGGCATAGGTTTCCGGCCCCTGTTCACCGGCCATCATCGCCGGCAGCACAGCATAACGGTGTGATGCACGGCAAGCCTAATCCGGCACGCGAGGGTCGACCTGTAGCGGCCGGTCTTCAGCGTCTTCCGCGGCAGACAGCGCATGCAAAAACTCGGCGACGAGCTGCTGTCGCGATTGCGTATCCGGCGCAGAAAAAACTGCTGGCGCCCCGATTTTCCCTCCTGGCCTATTTACCCGCTCCTGCGATGCCACTACGCTGCCGTGCAATGAACCTGCTGCGCATCGGATTCCTCGTGCTGTGCGCGTTGCCGGCGGCCTGCGGTGACGCGCCGGAGGAAGAGGACGTTCCCGCGCCGCCGCCGGCCACGTTGCCCGGCGTGTATGCGGGCGTTTATCCCTGCGCCAATTGCCCGGGCATCGACACGACGCTGTGGCTGCGGCCGGACGGGCGCTTCATCCTCGAACAGGACTTCCCGGGCGACGAGGCCAGCGGCGAAGCGCCGCTGACGTCGCACGCGCTCGGCCGCTGGCGATGGCGCGCGGAAGAGCGCGTGCTCGCGCTCACCGGCGAGGGGCCCGAGCGCTTGTTCGAGCGGCCCGAAGCGGAACTCCTCCTGATGCGGAGTTCATCGCCGCTCGAGCACCGCCTCGAGCGCAGACACGCCGCGCCCGAATTCGGCGGCAGGATCCGGCTGCGCGGCATGGCGCGGCCGCGGGGCGAGGGCCATGTCTTCAGCGAGTGCCTGACCGGCTACGAACTGCCGCTCGCAAAGGGTGGCGACTACAAGCGCTTTGCCCGCCAGTTCCGGAGCGTCGTGCCCCGCGGCCAGGCGGCGCGCGTCGACATCGAGGGTCGCTTCACCTGGGCCGCCGACGGCAGCCCGGGTGCGCTCGCCATCGAGCGCTTCGTCACGCTCCGCACGGACGGCGCGTGTTGAAAACTTGAGGAGACCTGCAAATAGCCCTAGCGGCCCGCCGTGGAGCGGACGCTGCCCGCGAATCAAACGCGCGTCGATTCAACAACGAACCATTCGCGGCTTGCAGCCGCGCCAACGGATGGGCAGCGCCTGCTCCAACGGCGCTGTGGCCCATCACAGAAACGCCGGGATCGCGCGCGGGCTCAGAACCCGACCGACGCCAGCACCGCGAAGTGATCCGAGGGATAGGCGCCGTTTTCGTCGTCGTGCAGGATCGACGCGTCCAGCACCTCGACCTGTGCCGAGACCAGGATGAAGTCGATGCGCGGCCCGTCGCGCTCGCCGCTGAAGGCATGGAAGGTGCCGTCACCGCTCCCGCCCGGCGCGTAGCTGTCGCGAAGCCCGGGCTCGCTGCCCTCGAGGAGGGCCTGCAGCACCGCGGAACCCGGCTCCGCGTTGAAATCGCCCATCACGACGACCGGGTCCGGGTACCCGCGGGTCGCCACCCGGCGGCGCACGAGTTCGGCGCTCCGGATGCGGGCATTTTCGGACTCGTGATCGAGGTGCAGGTTGTAGACGTAGAGCGCTCGGCCCGACTGCCGGTGCACGAGCCTCGCCCAGGTCACGATGCGCGGGAGATTGTTGCCCCAGGACTTCGAGCCCGGCACGTCGGGCGTATCGCTCAGCCAGAACGTGCCGTGCTCCCGCTCATCGAGCGCCCAGCGGCCGGTGTGAAAGAAGAGCGGGATTGCCTCGCCCGCACCGGGCGCGGCATCCCGGCTCCGCCCGATATACCGGTAGGCCGGCAGGCGCTCCGCGAAAAACGCCACCTGGTCGGGCTGGGCCTCCTGCAAGCCGATGATGTCGGGTTCGCGCGAGGTGACCAGCCGGGCGGCCGGTTCCGCCCGGAAGCCCCAGGAGTTCTCGCCGTCGTCCGCGCTCGAGGTCCGGATATTGAAGGACATGAGCGTGGCGACGGTCCCGGCATCACCGGACGGCACCGGCGCACACGCGCCGAGCGCAATGAGGGGAAGGAAAACGAGAAGAGCGAGGAGCTTCCTCTGGCCTGCCTGCCGAATCCGTGAATTCATGGTGTGCCGATTATGGCCCAACTTTCCGTTGGCGGCGGCCCGTGGAGAACGGTTAACCTTCGCGCACGCGAAACAAGGACCCGGATACCGGACACCGCAGGCCATGGCGCAACCCCCGAAAACCGCAGAGACCGTTCGCCAGCGCTGGAAGCTCGGCCCGCCGGGTGAGTTCGTCGAGCGCAACCGGCCGTTGCTCCGGCAGGTCGACCGGTTCATCGCGAACCGGCAGGTGGACGAGGTGTTGCAGTTCGTCGAGGACTGGCACCCGGCGGAACTCGTCGACCTGCTGATCAACCTGCCGCTCAATCGCGCGCGTCTGCTGTACGAGTGGTTGCCGCTGCATCGCGCGCTGAAGCTCTTCGCGGAGATCAGCCCCGAGATGCGCCGCCTGCTGCTCGAGGAAAGCGGCGTGACCCGGATCGCGCAGATCCTCGACGGCATGGATACCGACGAGCAGGTCGACATGCTCACTGACCTGCCCGACGAGCTCGTCGAAAAGGTGCTGCCGAAGCTGCAGCGCAGTGACGAACTGCGCGCGCGTCTTTCCTACGCGGAGGATTCGGCCGGCGAGATCATGAGTAACCGCTTCGTCGCGGTCCTGGACGACTGGGACGTCGGCACCGCGACCCGGCAGATCCGGCGGAACGCGAAGCACCTGAAAAAGATCTACGAGGTGTACGTCGTCAACGAACAGCGGCAGCTCGTGGGCTACCTGAAGCTGCGCGACCTGCTGCTCAACAAGAAGTCGACCCCGATCCGCAAGATCATGCGCGAGCGCCCCGTGAGCGTGAGCGCGGACACGGACCAGGAAGAGGTGCTCGCGATCGCGGAGCGCCAGGAGCTGATCACGATCCCGGTCGTCGACCAGAACCGCCGCGTGCTCGGCCGTATCACCATCGACGAGCTGAAACAGGTCGCGCGCGAAGAGGCCGAGGAAGACCAGCTCTACATGAGCGGTGTGTCGCCGGACGCCCGCGCCGACGCGCGGGTCACGGAAATGGTGCGCCACCGCCTGCCGTGGCTCGTCGCCGGCTTGCTCGGCTCGAGCATCGCGGCGACGGTGGTCGCGAGCTTCGAGGAAGAACTCGCGCGGGTCGCGATCATCGCGAGCTTCATTCCCATCGTCATGGCGATGGCCGGCAACGCGGGCATCCAGGCGGCGACCATCACCGTACAGGCGCTCGCGGCCGGCAACCTGTGGCTCGGCGACCTGCGCTGGCGCCTCGGCAAGGAACTCCTGAGCTCGGCCGTGAACGGCGCAGCCGTTGCGCTGGTGACGGCGATGCTGGTGACGCTCGCCTCCTTCTTCATCGACTTCGAGGCGCCGCTGCAGCTGGCCGCGGCCGCGGGCCTGTCGGTCGCGGTGGTGACGGTGCTCGCCGCACTGCTCGGCTCGATCGTGCCGATCGTGCTCGACTACTTCGACATCGATCCCGCGGTCGCCACCGGCGTGTTCATCACCACCGGCAACGACGTGATCGCCGTGCTCGCGTTTTTCCTGATCACGACCGAGCTTTATCTCGCGGGAATCTAGTGCGTGCGGGAGGGCCGCTTGCCGCCGCTTCGGCAAACGGCGAGGATAGGCCGGCCTGGCACCGGGAAGGAAGAATGAACAAGCGCGAATTCCTGCAGGCGGCCGGCGTCCTCGGTATCGCCGCCGCCGCGAGCGACGCAGCACCGGCGCGCGCGGCCGCAACGCCGCTCACTGAAAATGCAATGCCCATCGCCCCGGCGGAACGCCTGGCACGCATCGACAAAGCCCAGGAACTCATGCGCGCTGCCGGCGTCGCGGCGCTGCTCGTCGAGGCGGGCTCGACGCTCGACTACTACACCGGTGTCCGCTGGTGGCGCTCCGAGCGTTTCACCGGCGCCGTGATCCCGGCCGAGGGGGAACCCGCGATCGTGACGCCGCACTTCGAGGAGCCCTCGGTGCGCGAAAGCCTGGCCTCAGGCGGCGATGTCCGCACCTGGAACGAGGACGAGGATCCCTTCGAGCGCGTCGCCGAAATCCTCGCCGATCGCGGTGTGAAGACCGGCCGGCTCGCGATCGAGGAGACGGTGCGCTGGTTCATCGCCGACGGCATGCGGCGGGCGGCGCCTGGCATCGAACTCGTGAGCGGCGCCGGTATCGTCCGTGGCTGCCGCATGCACAAGACGCCGGCCGAGCTCGCGCTGCTGCGGGCGGCAAATGACGTGACACTCGCGGCCTACCGTCAGGTTCATGGCGAACTCGAGCGTGGCATGCGCCCGGCGGACATCGAGTCGCTGATGGCGGCGGCGACCGTGGCGCGGGGCGGCACGCCCGAGTTCGCGCTCGTCCTGCTGAACGAGGCCAGCGCCTACCCGCACGGCTCGGATCAGCCGCAAACCCTGCGCGAGGACAGTCTCGTCCTGATGGACTGCGGCTGCTCGGTGCACGGCTACCAGTCGGATATTTCCCGCACCTGGGTGTACGGCGAGCCGACAAAAAAGCAGCGCGACGCATGGAACACGGTAAAGCGCGGCCAGGAACTCGCGCTCGAGACCGCGACGGTCGGTACGCCCGCGGGCACAGTGGACGGTATCGTGCGCGACTACTACGAGCGTGCGGGCTACGGGCCAGGCTACTGCACACCGGGGCTTCCGCACCGGCTCGGTCACGGCATCGGCATGGACGTGCACGAACCGGTGAATTTCGTGCAGGGCGAGACGACCCGGCTCGCGCCCGGCATGTGCTTCTCGAACGAGCCCGGGCTCTACATCCCCGGCGAATTCGGTGTGCGGCTCGAGGACTGCCTCGTCATTACGGAGGACGGGCCGCAGTTGTTCACGCCGCTGTCGCCGTCGATCGACAAGCCGTTCGCTTAGCGAGACGTCAGGGAATCCGCTGTGAGAACAAGCCCGAGACTGCTTTTCCTGATCGCGGTGTTCGCGTTTGATTCGGCCGCCGCAGAGGTGCTGGAGCCCGCCGATCCGGCATCCCTCGGATTCTCGGAGGAACGGCTCGAGCGCCTCACGGCCGCCCTCGAGGCTTACGTTGACGACGGCAGTCTGGCGGGCTCCGTGACGCTCGTCGCCCGGCGCGGCAGGATCGCGTATTTCGAAGCCATCGGGGATAGCGATATCGAGAGCGGCGCCCCGATGAAGAAGGACACGATTTTTCGCATCGCCTCGCAGTCGAAAGCCATCGTCAGCACGGCGGCGATGATCCTGCAGGAAGAGGGCCGGCTGCTCCTGTCCGAGCCGGTCGGCAAGTACATCCCCGCGTTCATGGAAACCACCGTTGCGGTGGAAAAAGAAGGGGGCGGCTACGAGGTGGTGGCGGCCGAGCGCCCGATCACGATCCGCGACTTGTTGACGCACACCTCGGGCTACGACTACGGCGACGGCATTGCGAAGGATCGCTGGGAGAAGGCCGGCATCCACGGCTATTACTTCTCGAATCGCGACGAAGCGATCGGTGAGACCGTGTCACGCATGGCGGCCCTGCCGGCGGTCGCACAGCCCGGCAAGAAATTCGTCTATGGCTTCAGCACCGATATCCTCGGCGCGGTGCTCGAAAAGGCGTCGGGCATGCCGCTCGACGAATTGCTCGCCGACCGCCTGTTCGAACCGCTCGGGCTGGTGGACACGTACTTCTACCTGCCGCCCGCCAAGCGCGACCGGCTGGCCACCGTGTACGGCGTCAACGACGGTGAATTCGGGCCCGGGCCCGCGGATGGCTGGGACGGGCAGGGCATGTTCGTCGACGGGCCGCGGAAAAGTTTCTCCGCGGGCGCCGGCCTCGTCTCCACGGCGGAAGACTACGCGCGCTTCCTGCAGATGATCCTGGACGGCGGCGAGTTCGACGGCAAACGCATCCTCGGCCGCAAGTCCGTCGAGCTGATGGGCACGGATCACCTGGGCGATGTCGAGTTCTCGCCGGATTCCGGCTTTGGCCTCGGCTTCAGCGTGCTCGAGGAGCTCGGCACGCGCGGCACCCCCGGCAGCGTCGGCGAACTCGGCTGGGGCGGCGCGTACCACAGCACCTACTGGATCGACCCGGCGGAGGATCTCGTCGTCGTGTACATGGCCCAGCTGATCCCGACGGGCGACCTCGATGATCACGAAAAGCTGCGGGCGCTCGTCTACCAGGCCCTCGTCGATCCGTAGAGCGCGCCGTTGGCGCGGGCGCCGCCCGCGAATTGAACGCGGCTGGAATTGACCGCGAACCGTTCGCGGCGGGCGGCCGCTCCAACGGCGTATCTCGCAGGAATGCGCTCCGGTTGCGAATGAGAATGACTCCCATTATTATTCCGTGATCCGGGGCGCATAGCGCCTGCCTTCAGGCAAAACAACAATGCATAGGTCGAGACGGGGAACGGCCCACGGTGCTGCTGTATTGGTTCTTGCCACGTACGCAGTGCCCGTGTCCGCGCAGAGCGTACTCGAGGAACTGACGATCATCGGCAACCAGGAAGATGTGCGCCGGTACCCGGGCTCCGGTGCGATCATCGACAGCGAGCAAATCAGGATCGAGGCCGCCAGCGACATCAACCAGTTGTTGAAGACGGTGCCGGGCCTTTATGTCCAGGAAGAGGACGGCTATGGCCTGCGTCCCAACATCGGCATCCGTGGCGCGACGTCCGAGCGGACGTCGAAGGTGACGCTGCTCGAGGACAGTGTGCCGATTGCGCCCGCGCCGTATTCCAATCCGGAGGCATACTATTTCCCGACGACGCTGCGCATGCACGCGATCGAGATTGCGAAAGGTGCTCCCCTGCTGCGCTACGGTCCGCAGACTACCGGTGGCGTCATCAACCTGCTGTCGACGCCGATACCCGATAACAGCGAGGGGGCGGTGGATTTTCGTTACGGCGAGAACGGGGAGTGGGATCTGCTCGCCAGTTACGGCGGGCAGAGTGGCAAGCTCGGCTTTCTGCTGCAGACCGCGCAGCGCAGGAGCGACGGCTTCAAGAACATCGATCGTACAGACCGTGACAGCGGGTACGACATTCGCGACTTCGTCCTTAAACTCGGTTGGGAGGGCGAACGGCAGAGCCTCCTGTTCAAGGCGCAGTCCTCGTCGGAAGTCTCCGACGAGACTTACCTGGGGCTGACCGACGCGGATTTCTCGCGCGACCCGAACCGCCGATACGGCTTGTCGGCGATCGACGAGATGGACAACGAACATCAGGGATACAGCGCGGTTTACGGGCTGGCGCTGTCGGATGCACTGCAGTTCACTGCAACCGGGTACTACAACGAATTTGCGCGCGACTGGTTCAAGTTGGACGGCGGCGGCGGTCTCATCGACGACGCGAACGCGGGCGATCCAGAAGCGCAGGGAATCCTCGATGGCACCGTCGATGCCACCGGGCTCAACTACAAGCACAACGATCGCGAGTACACGTCGGAGGGTATCGAGCTGAATTTCGATGTCGATCTCGGCGCGCACCGCCTTGCAGCAGGGGGGCGCCTGCACGAAGATGAAATGGATCGTTATCAGCCCGACGAGATCTATGACCAGATCGGTGGCGAACTCGTGTTCGTCGAGGCCCAACAGCCGACCGGGAGCGACAACCGGCTCGAAGAGGCCGACGCCGTGAGCCTGTGGCTGACGGACAGGTGGCGGGCGACAGCGGCGCTGGACGTCGAGTTTGCATTGCGCTACGAGGACGTACAGTCAGCGCGTCGGCAGTTTGCAACGCCCGACCGAAGCGATACACCGTCCCGCATCGGCAATGACAGCGCTGAATGGCTGCCGGGAGCCTCGTTCACCTACCGCCTCGGGCAAGACTGGCAGCTGCTCGCCGGCGTGCATCGCGGATTCTCGCCGCTAGGCGGTGGCGCAACCGAGAGCCAGGACCCCGAGACGAGCATCAACTGGGAAGGCGGAGTTCGCTACGAAGGCAACTGGTTTGTCGAAGCCATCGGCTTTCACAGCGATTTCGAGAATTTTACCGAAAACTGCTCCAACGCGAACCCATGCAGCAACGGTGCGACTTCCGGGTCCTTCATTACGGGCGAAGCGGTCGTCCGGGGGATCGAGTTTCAGGCGGGTACGGTGCTCGGACCGGAGCAGCTGAGCTTTCCGCTCGACCTGATGTATACCTACACCGATGCGGCGGTCAGCGAGTCCAATCCGACGGAGGGTTTCGTGGATGGCGACTGGCTGGCGTCCGTTCCCGAACACACCTTTAGCCTGCGGGCCGGCGTGGAAACGGCGTTTGGCTGGGACAACTACATCGTGGCCCGGTATATCGACGAGATGTGCGTCTCGGTCGGCTGCAACCGGAACGGCGATGCCTTCGATCGGACCGAAGACCTGTTTGTGCTGGACCTCATCAGTCGGTATCGCGTGACGGCGGAAGGTGTCGTCTACGTGAAAGTGGAGAACCTGCTTGATGAGCAGTCGATCGTGTCGCGCACACCGGACGGTGCGCGCCCCAACAAGCCGCTGACAGCCTCTGTCGGCTTGCAGTGGACGTTTTGAGGGTGAAATCCGTTGGAGCGGGCGTCGGAGCGCTGTTGGAGCGGGCGTAAGCCCGCGACTTGAAGGCGGCCGGAATTCACCGCGAACCGTTCGCGGCTGACAGCCGCTCCAACTTCAAAACGTGAGATGCAGCTCTGCGAAGAATTCCTCACGGTTCTGCGAGGCGTTCTGCGGGATACCGTCGTAGCGCCGATAGCCGAGCCGGCCCTGCACGAACTGGATGGGTGAGTACTCCCAGAGGACGCTCGCGCGATTCCGTTCGTCCTCGTCGACCTCGTCGTCGGGGTCGAACCACTCGAACGTGAGCTTGAGGTTGTGCCCCTGGCGGTAGGCATAATTCGCTTCGACGAGCGACGCCCATAAATGGCGACGCCCCGTGGACGTCCCCTCGTCGACGATGAAGTCGATCTCGGCGAGCCAGGCGACGGGCCCCGTGCGCAGCCCGGCGAACACGTTCTGCATCTGTCGGTCGCCGGCCTTGGCGTCGTTCAGGTTGAAACTGCCGCCGACCCGCCAGCGCTCGCGCACGTGGCTGACGCGCAGGCTGTACTGCTTGCCTGAATCGACCTCCGGTCCGCCCGCCGTGCCGCGCGTGACGGCGACCTGCGCGGACCACGACCCGCCTTCGTAGCCGGCCTCCCAGCCGGTGTCGGGGGTGTTGTAGTTGATGCCGCTCACCTGGCGGATGAAGGCGTCATCGTCCTGCAGCCGCAGGCCGTAGGGCAGGAAAAAATCTCCCGCTCTCATCCACCACTTACCTCCCGGCAGCGTTAGCCGCGCGTATTGCTCACGGATGGCCGGCTCTTCGGGCCGGAGTCGTGCATCGACGTACAGGGCCAGGTATTTGGGGAACGGCCTGATCTCGACGTAGGCGAGAAACTCCTCGAGCTCCGTTTCACTCGTCGCCGTTTCGCCCGGCACCTCCTGCCGATCATAGCCCCAGCGCAGGTCGCCGCCGATGCCTAAGTACTGCCCGATGTCACCGGTCCACGGACTCTGCTTGCCGAGCGTCGTCGCCACCATCTCCGTTTGCGCGTAGACATTGCCGTAGGGCGTCCGCTTGCCGCCGCCCGATGGCGCGGCGTGGCAGGTGCCGCATTTCAAGCCTTTCTGCACCGCGAGGTAGGGTTCGGCATGCGCCGGCGGCAGCAGGAGCAGCGCCAAGAGGAGCGCGAAACCTAAGCCCGGGCGTGTCGCCTTCATCGTGCCGCGCCCGCGTCGATCCACGCGCGGATCGCGTCGATGGTGGCCGCATCGAGCGCTGCCCCTCCGAGCGGCATCCGCCCGCCCGTGGCGGCCGTGCCTTCGATCTTTTCGACCAGGTAACTTGCGTCGGCGTCGCCGGGGGCGACACGCAGCCGCGTCGGGTCCTGCACGCTTGAAACGCCGACCAGGTTGGCGAAACTCGCGTCCGCCGAGCTCAGGTCCATGCCCGTCGGCAGTTCGCCGCCGGCCGGACCCGTATGACAGCCGGCCGCCGCACAGGTCGGGGAAAAGACCGTCGACTGGATCGACTCGAGCGTCGGCTGGACGCCCCCGACCGTAAATGTCGCGACGAAGTCGCCGCCTTCCGCGCCGTCGCCGCTCGGCAGGCTGCCACTGAATTCGCCGTCGAGCACGAGGCCCTCGACGCTCTGTATGACGTTCGGGCCGGACCCCCGGACGCTCAGGCGGTAACTGTCCTCGACCGCATCGGCGCCGGTGAAATCTGCGATCGCGAGCCGCGGATTGCCCGCCGACAAAGCCACGGACACCGGCACGAGCGCCACGTCGTTGCCGTCGCCGAACAGGCCATCGCCGCCGCTGCGCTCGAGCAGAAGGGTTTCGCCATGCACCGTCGACGCGTCGATGTCGGTGCTGAAGCCGATGGTGATGGCCGCCGGCGGGCCGGACAGGACGCTGCCGGGCGCCGGGTCGAGCGAGACGATTACCGGCGGGCCGCCGTCGGCCGGCGCATCGGGCGCCGCGCCGTCTGCGATCCACTGCCGCACGAACGCGATCGTCTCCGCCGGGATCGGCGGCCCGCCGAGCGGCATCCGCGCCCCTTCCGACGCCCTGCCTTCGAGCTTGTGCACGAGATAACTCGCGTCCGGGTTGCCGGGTGCAACGCGGAGCAGCGATCCGTCCTGGCGGCTCGGCACGCCGACCAGGTTCGTATAGCTGTTCGCGGCGTCGAGGCGCAGGCCGAGCGGCGCGCCGGCCCCGGCGTGACACACCGTGCAGGCGGCGTCGAACACGTGCACCTGGAGCGAGGGAAGGGTGGCCGCGAGCGGGATCTCGCCGCCTTCGCCGAGCGGGCGGCCGCTGACGTCGAGGCCGTCACCGCTGCCGGCGCCGCAGCCCGCGACGAGGAGCGGTGGCACGCACAAAAGCGCACGGGCCAGGGCCAGCCGCGGCACCGGCCGCTGCCGACTCTCGCCGTTCCGCCGGCCCTTGTCCGGCACGCGTGCATTCACCGGGTGCATGGGCGTGAGTCGCCCGGGATGCGGCAGAGGTTCAGCGACCCGCGGCATTGAACCTTTTGGGCCCGCGGGGCGACCTATACTACAAGGAGACATCCGGGAAAGCCTTGTGCCGACGGTGGCGGGAGAATTCGGGAGCGGGGACGAGCCGGCGGCAGCGCCCGGCGAACGGGAACTGCTCGCCCTCGTGCAACGGCGCGACCGGCGGGCGTTTGCGGAACTGTACCGGCGCTACCAGCCGCGGCTGCTCGCTTACCTGTACCGGCTGCTGTCGAATGCCGCGCTGGCCGACGAGATCGCCGACGACGTGCTGTTCGTCGTCTGGCAGGATGCGAAAAAGTTCCGCGGCACGTCGGCCGTGTCGAGCTGGATATTCGGCATTGCCTATCGCAAGAGCATGACGGCGTTGCGCCGCGAGCTGCGTTACCAGAAATCGCTCGACCGCAGTGCCGATATCGGCCGGCTGCCCGCACATGCCGTTGCCGATACCGAGTTTGTGCACGCGGGCTTGCGGGCATTGAGCGCCGACCATCGCCAGGTCGTGGAGCTGACGTATTTCTGCGGCTTTTCCTACCAGGAGATCGCGGAGATCGCCGACTGCCCCGTGAACACGGTGAAGACCCGGATGTTCCATGCGCGGCGCCGCTTGAAATACCTTCTGCCGGAACTCGCCGGCGACACGGCGAAGCCGGGACGCGACCATGGGTGAGACGATGCAACACGACGATGCGATCACGCTGTTGCCGTGGCTTGTCAACGGCACGCTCGATGCACGCGAGCACGAGGCCGTGCGCGCGCATGCGGCCGGTTGTGTCATCTGCCGACGCGAGCTCGAGGCGCTCGAGGACATGCGGCTCGCCATTGCGGCGTCCGCCGGCGCCGTGCCGCTGCCCGGCCCGGACATGCGCCGCATCAATGCGCGCATCGACGCGGAACTCGCGCGCGAATCGCCGGGCCGTGCGCTGCTCGGGCGAGTGCGCGCCTGGGCTGCGAATCCATGGCGTGTGGCCTTCGCTTTGCAAACGGCAATGCTCATGGTCCTCGGCGTATTCCTGCTGCGTCCGGCCGTGATGGAAGACGCCCCGTACACGACGCTTACCGTGCCCGAGTCACTGGCCGAGGGTCAATACCTGCGGGTCATTTTCACACCGGAACTCGACGGCGATACGCTCGATGCGCTGCTCGCCGCCCACGGGCTGAAACTCGCAACGGGCCCGTCCGCGCGGGGCGTCTATACCCTGCGTTTTCCGCATGCGGTCGGCGCGGCGGAACGGGCCGCGGCGCTCGCGGCGCTCGAACACGACGCGCGCGTGCTGTTCGTGCAGGCGGTGCGGGGCGGAGCCGCGCCATGAGAGCGGCGATGGTCTTCGCCCGGATCCTTGCGCTGGCGCTCGCGCTCGCCTGCACGGCGGCCGGCGCGACCGGCGAGAGTGCACCGCGCATCCTCGTGACCTTCGCGGACCCCGGGCTCAGCAATGCCTCGCGTGCGGGGCCCGTGCGGCCGGGCTATGCGCGGCGATCATCGACCTATCTCGTCTCCGTCGGCGTGCGGCGTGCCGCCGATCGCCTCGCCCGCGACTTCGGGCTCGCGTTCGTCGACGAATGGCCGATCGTGCCGCTCAATGTCCATTGTCTCGTGTACGCGGTCCCGGATGGCGGCGAGATCGACGATCTGCTTGCGCGCCTGCGCGCGCGGCCCGACGTCGAATCGGCGCAACGCCTGAACGAGTTCGAGGTGCTGGGTACGGAGCCGGCCGCCGCCGGAACCCGCGCCGACCCCTATTCCGGCTTGCAGCACAACCTCGAGACCCTCGAACTCGTCGCGGCGCACAACTGGTCACTCGGCGCGGGATCGAGTGTCACGATCATCGATACGGGCGCGGATTTTCATCACCCGGAACTCGTGTCGCAGGTACAGGAGCACGTGGATTTCGTGAGCGGCGACGAGCGCGACTTCGCAGGCGACGCGCACGGCACCGCCGTCGCCGGCATCATCGGAGCCGCCGCCGGCAACGGGGTCGGCATGGTCGGCGTCGCGCCCTCGGCAAGGCTCAGCCTGCTCAAGGCCTGCTGGTACCCAAAGGGCCGCGGCGCCGCCGTGTGCGACAGCTTTACCCTGGCGAAGGCGCTGAGCCATGTCATCGATTCGCCGTCACAGGTCGTCAACCTGAGCCTCGGAGGACCGGCCGATCCGTTGCTCGAGCGGCTGCTCACGCTCGCGATAGATCGCGGCCTCATCGTCATTGCCGCCGAACCGTCTTCCGCACGGCCCGGTTTTCCCACGGATGTGCCGGGCGTCATCGTCGTCGGCTCGGCACCCGTCCCCGGCCGCGGCGCGGCGGCCGCCTCGCTCTTCGCGCCCGGCGACGAGATCCTCGTCCCCACGCCGGGCGGCGGCTATGACTATGCTTCCGGCAACTCGCTTTCGGCGGCGCAGGTCTCGGGCATCGCCGCGCTGCTCCTGGCCCGGCGTCCGCAGCTGACGGGTGCGGAGGTCCGCGAGCTGCTCAGCGAAACGCATGACGTGGCCTCGGTCAATGCCTGCCGCGCGCTCGCGCACCTGCTGCGGCGCTCCGGCTGCCGCGGCGGCGACAGCCAGAGCACGGTGGCGAGGGATTCAGAAACCCGCGGAGAGACTGACGACGAACTGTGAGCCCGCCGACAGGTAGGCCAGCGTGCCCGCCGGGCTTTCATTGTCGTACCAGCGCAGGTCGATCATGAGGCGGGAGTATCGTGCCGACGCGCCGAGATCCCAGTACCAGTAATTCGACGTTCCCTGCTCGTCGAGCTCGTTGTAGCCGACGCCGGCGCCGAGCACCCAGGCGTTCGGCAACGGCCAGTCCGCCCGGAGTTCGCCGTGCCGGCCCCGCTGGCCCCAGCCATAGATGTCGTCGCTGTAGCCGAACTCGACGGAATAGCGCTCATCGAGCGTCGCCGTCACGAGCCATTCGCTGTAGTCGTAGTCGACGTAGCTCGTCTGCCCGGGATAGGTGTAGCGGAGCAGCGTGACCGACAGATCGATCGTCTCGGCGGGGGCAAAATGGTAGCCGAGGTACACATCGAGTTCCGTGTCCCTCTGGCCACCGGCGCTTTCGAGGTCCACGGTGCTGGCCCAGGCGCCGGCAAACAGCCCGCTGTCGTGCTCGTAATCGGCGCCCGCCTGCAGCGCCGGATTACCGCCGGACAGCGACTGGCCCCGATAGACGTACTCGCTCGTCACGGTGGCGGTCGCCGAAAACTCGCCGGCGGGCGCGAGCGTCGGTGCCAGCAACGCGCCGCCGAGATGAGCGAGCACCAGTGCGTGCACGCGTTTTCGGAATTTTGTGTTCCTGATGCGCTGCATTGAACCTTTTCGTCCGCGACGGCGACCCACCGGGAAATCATACCGCGCAACGCGGCCATTCGAGCGTGCCGACGCACCGCCGTCGGCGCGTCTCCGGGGAGTCACCGTATGAATGCCATCCGACAGGTGCACATCACACTACTCGTTATTGCCGCCGGACTCACGCTCGGGGGCTGCGACAACTCGGACGACGACGATACGCCGATGCCGCCGCCGGATACGACAGCGCCCGCGGTGTCCGACGTGCAGGCGCCGGCCGGCACCTCGCTCAACCGCACGGTGACGCTCACCGTCGATGCGACCGACAACACCGCGGTGACCGAGGTGCGCTTCTTCGTGGACGACACGCTGCTCGAGACCGTCACCACTGCGCCGTTCAGCGCCGAATGGGATACCTCGACGGCGGCCGACGGCGATCACGTGCTTACGGCCGAAGCCGAGGATGCCGCCGGCAACGTCGGGCAGTCGGGCGAGGTGACGGTGACCGTGCAGAACCAGGCCGACTACGCCGTGACGCTCGGCGGCGAGCAGGAAGTGCCGCCGCAGTCGTCCGCGGGCACTGCACAGGGCAGCCTCAGCGTGAACCTCGCGACCGGCGAGGTGTCCGGCGACCTGACGGTGAGCGGCATCACGCCCACGGCCGCGCACATCCACGACGCGTTCGCGGGCGCGAACGGCGACGTGCTCATCGGGCTCGACCAGGACCCCGGCGACGCCGGCCTCTTCACGGTGCCGGCCGGCGCGCTGCTCGACGCGGCCGGCGTCGACCGGCTGCTTGCCGGCGGGCTCTATCTCAATGTGCATACCGCCGCGCATCCGGACGGCGAAATTCGCGGACAGATTTTGCCGGAAGGCTTCGAACTCTATTTCACCGATCTCGGCGCCGAGGCGTCCGTACCCCCGCTCGAGAGCAGCGCCAGCGGACGTGCCGCGGTCACCTTCGATCCGGCAAGCGGCGCGCTGGTCGTGCATGCAGAGGTGTCGGGGCTCGATGACGCGACGGACGCGCACGTGCACGAGGGCTATGCCGGCAGTAACGGTGCGGTGCTCGTCGGACTCTCGCAGGATGCGGTGGATCCGGGTCACTGGTTCGTGGAAGACGGCAGCCTCAATGCTGCAGGTGTCGCGGCCCTCGCGGCGGGGGCCCTGTACGTCAACGTGCACAGCCCTCTGCACCCGGGCGGCGAGATCCGCGGCCAGATCCTGCCGGAGGGGATTCTCGTCTTTCGCACCGAACTGAGCGGTGCGCAGGAAGTACCCGCGGTTGCCACCGAAGCGTCGGGTGTCGCCTTCCTTACGCTCGATGAAGCCGGCTTGCTCGCGAGCATCCATGCCACGACTGCCGGCCTCGACGACGCCTCGGATGCACACCTGCACAGCGGCATCGGCGGCGTCGCCGGGCCGGTCGAGATCGGCCTGACCCAGGACGGCAGCGACCCGGCGCACTGGTTTGCGAACGAGGCCGCACTGAGCGCGGAGCAACTTGCCGCGCTGCTCACGGCGCGCACCTATGTGAACGTGCACAGTCCCGACCACCCCGGAGGCGAAATCCGCGGCCAGTTCGTTCCCGAGGATTTCCTGTTCGCCGCGGGGCTGCTGCAGGGGGATCAGGAAGTACCGAGGGTAACGAGCGCGGCCGGCGGCATGTTCGCCGCCACCGTCGATACGACGGCGATGACCATCACCACCCATGCCCACACCACCGGCGCCGACGACGCGACCGCGGCGCACCTGCATGACGCGTACGCGGGCATGAGCGGCGGCGTTGTCATCGGCCTGAGCCAGGACGGCAGCGACGTCGCACACTGGTTCGTCGAGGACGCGCCTTTGAGCGCAGACCAGCTGGCGGCGTTCGCCGCCGGGCGCTGGTACGTGAACGTGCACACGCCTGCCAACCCTGGCGGCGAAATCCGTGGCCAGGCCGCGCCGGGGGACATCGAGGTGCTGTTCAGCGCACTGTCCGGCGACCAGGTCGTTCCGCCGGTGACGACGAGCGCCGGCGGTATCGCTGCAACGACGATGAATCCCGGGACCCGCGAACTCACCGTCGTGCTCAACCTCGAAGACGCCGACGATGCACTGTCCGCCGGCCTGCACAACGGTGTGCCGGGAGAGAACGGCCCCGAAATCCTGCCGCTCGCGCAATCCGCGGCGCCGGTGTCGCAGTGGTCGGCGATGGCCACGCTCGACGAGGACACGTTCGCCGCCTATCGGGACCGGGGCGCTCTACGCCCTGGTCACGACGCCGGCGTTTCCGGAAGGCGAACTGCGGGCGCAGATCGAAGGCGAGCTCGATGTTCCGCCGCCGCCCGACACGACCGCGCCGACCGTGACACTGACGTCCCCCGGCGCGAGCGTGAGCGGCACCGTGTCGCTCGAAGCCGATGCGGCCGACGACGTCGGTGTCGTGGAAGTGCGCTTCCTCGCGGACGGCGCGCTCATCGCCAGCGACGCCAGTGCGCCGTACGCCGTCGACTGGGACACGACGGCGGTCGCGAACGGCGACGTGGTGCTCACCGCGGAAGCCGAGGATGCCGCCGGCAACGTCGGCACATCGGATGAGGTCACGGTAGCGGTGGACAACGCCGAGGGCGTGTCCTTCGCCTCCATCCAGTCGAGCGTATTCGGCCCGCTGTGCTCCGGCTGCCATACGGGCCCGACGGGCGGCGCGCTGCCCGGCGGCATGGACCTCTCGAGTGCCGGGGACAGCTACGCGGCACTGGTCGGGGTGCCGAGCATCCAGGTGCCGGCGATGGACCGGGTCGAGCCCGGCGATCCGGACAACAGTTACCTGATCCGGAAGCTCGAGGGCGGGCCGGGGATCACCGGGACGCAGATGCCGCAGGGCGGGCCCTTCCTGAACCAGGCCACGATCGACGAGATACGTTCATGGATCGCCGACGGCGCGCCGAACAACTGAGCGGCTCGTCGGAACGGGCGGGCGTGACGTCGGAGAGCGAGGCGTCTCGTTGGAGCGGGCCTTGCCCGCCGTTGGAGCGGGCACTTGCCCGCGAATGGAACGCGGCTGGACTTGACCGCGAACCGTTCGCGGCAGGCAGCCGCTCCTACGACCTGTTCGGGTGGATGAACAACATCCGGGAAAACTGTTGCGCGGCGTGCATGAGGTACCAGGTCATCGCTGCGACGTAGGCGGCGGAGCCGAATTCGGAAGCAAGGCCGGGGACCGTGACGAGCATGACGAAGACCGTCACGTGACCCGCGGCCATCCGGAACAGGGCGTAGCGGTCGAAGATCTCGGGCACGAGCCGCATCATGCGTACGGACGCCACGAGCCACCAGGCGAGGAAGACGATCGAAAACGCGGCGGCGGCCGCGCTCGCGCCGACCCACAGTGCCGGCGCGCGCAGGCCGGCTTCCGCGAGCAGGCCCGGCAGCAGCGACAGGAACATGGCCGCGAACGCGAGCGTCAATAATACCCGCAGGCGGTACTTGTGGACGTCGGTAGAGCGGCCCGGCGTTCCGGCGAAACGCGATGACGAGGCCGCTGAAGCCCGCGAACGCAATGCTGATCTCGGCGATCGTCTGCAGTGACGGCGGTGTGTCCATGCGCGTGCCGCGCTACGCCACGGCCGAGACGCGTTCCGGTTGCCGCTGGCTGATCGGCCGGCCGACCGTCAGCGCCTGCCGGAAGTCCGGGTCGAGCGACATGAAGGCCACGTCCGGCTCGGAGCCGAGCGCGTCGAGCAGTTTCGTAAAAAAGCAGCGCCCCGCGGCGATCGCGGCGATGTCGAAAATCTCTGCGTCGTCGAGGCCGTGGATCTCGCGCAATTCCGCGACCCGCCCCGAGGTGATCTTCGATGCGTCGCGTGCAATGTCGCGTGCGAACGCGACGATCGCGACTTCGGCGGGCGTCAGCACCGGCGGCAACCGTCCTTCGGCCAGTGCAACCACGTGCTCGGCCCCGAGCAGGTCGGCGAGGTTCTTGCCGTGCGCGAGCGAGCAGGCGGAGTGCTTGAGTTCATGCGCGACGACAAACGTGACAAGCTCGAAACGCCGGTCGTCCGCGGGCCGCCGGATCTCGGCGAGCAAGCGGCCCCATCTCGTCAGCACTTCCGGGCGGTGACTGAAGACGCTCGCGTAGTCCGGCACATAACCCCAGTGCGCCTCCTGGCGCTCGTACATGTCACGCACTTCGCCGGTAGACTGGCTCGCACGCACCGTTTTGATGAATGCCATGGTCGTATTCCCCGTTATTGGTCCGGTGATTGCTGGCCAGGCAGGTGGCCAGGTGATTCGTGATATCGCGGGCGTCGTCCCCGGCGCCGGCGATGAAACTCGATTTGCGCCGCCGCATGAGCGGCAGGCCCATAACGTATAGTCCCGGCGATGCGCTGACGATGCCGCCGTCGTGCTGCAGGTTGCCCTTGCGGTCGAACACCGGCACCTTGAGAAATCCGAAGTCCGGCTTGAAGCCCGTTGCCCAGATGACGGTGCCGACGGCATCGAGATCGAGCGTCAGCATGGGCGATGCATCCACGCGCGTGGGCTCGAAGCGCTCCGGCGCCGGCACGTCCCGGTCGTCACCGATGTACGTGTCGAGCGTCGCGAGCAGGCGTTGCATCTTCAGGTCGGCGAGTGCGCAGACGTTCCTGAGCGAGCCGGAAAACTGCGCCTTGCCGTTGCGCACGCCCATGAGGCGTCCCGCGATCGTGACACCCGCATCGCGCAGGCCATTGAGGTCGAGGATGGGCCGGGTGTTGTCGCCCACGAGCTGCGGCGACGGCAGGCGCCGTCCGCGGGTCACGTCGTCCATTTCGTCATAGCGTTCGTCGGAAATCCCCGCGCGGTGCATCCAGTCGGTGATGTCGCGCCCACGGTAGCGGCGCGGCATACGCACATGCTCGCCGACGGCAATCGTCACCTCGTGTCCCGCCCGGGCGAGTTCATCCGCGAACTGCACGCCGGTCGCCGAAGCACCGACGATCAACACGCCGCCGCGCCCGATTTCTGCGGGCGAGCGGTACTCGAGCGGCGTCAGCTGCGCGAGTTGCGCCGGCAGGCTACGCGCGAGGGCCGGCACTTTGGGTACCGTGCTCGCACCGTTCGCGAGGACGACTGCGCGGCTCCGCCATTCGCCCCGCGTGCTCGTTACCGTGTACGCGTCGCCGTCCCGGCCTACGGAAGTGACCCTGCACTGGGTGAGCACCGGTGCGCCGGACCAGGCGGCGTAATTCTCGAGAAAGCACACGAGTTCCGGAACGCGCATGAAGCCGTCCGGGTCGTCGCCGGCATAGGAGAAGCCCGGGAGCGTGGTCTGCCGGTTCGGCGTCAGGAGCCTGAGCGACGGCCAGCGCCGCTCCCGCCATGCGCTCCCGACCTCACCGCGTTCGAGCACGACATGCGTGAGCCCCCGCCCGGTCAGGAGCGAACTCACCGCGAGGCCGGAATGACCGGCACCGATGACAACGACGTCAAGGGTGCCGGCAGGCCCGGCGCGATGCTGAACGGCGTCGCTCACGAATTGACCCGGACGTGGACGTCCGTCGGGTTCGTGATGATGTCGAACACGGCCGAGCGCTTTTGCGATTGCGCCACCAGCGCGGCGATTTCGTCTTCGGTTGCATCCGCCTCGATGCGGTAGTCCACAGTGATGCCATCGAAGCCGTTCCGGACATCGGCATCGATGCCGAGGATGCCCTGGATGTCCATGGGTGCTTCGAGCGTCGCCGTGACGGAGTGCAGCTGGATGTTCCGGTTCTGTGCAACCGCCGCGATGCCGGCCGACAGGCAGCCGGCCAGGCCGACGAGTACCATCTCGACCGGGGTCGAGCCCTTGTCTTCGGAGGCGAAGATCTCGGGGTGGTCCGTATCGTAGGCGAAGGCCTGGCGGTGGCTCTGCTCCTCGCCGAGCCCGAAGAACTTCTTCACGCTGGTCACGGTGTGGGTGCCGTTCTTCCAGGTGCTCTCCGCGCGCCAGACGAACTTCGCCGCCTCCGGCGCCTGCGTGAGCGCCTCGCGAGCGCCGAGCAGCGCCTCGACGTTGACCCCGTTGTTTACTGCCATTGCCGTTTCAGTCACTTCTTCTCTCCCTTTTCTGGCGGCAGGATTGCCGCCGGTTGCAGCGAAGAATGAGCCCGGATGCGGCGTTTGTCCTGACCAAGCCCTGACGATTAAATGACGGGTTTTTGACAGCTTTGAAATCAAGCACTTACGTCACGGTGGGACGGCCCGCGGGGCGGTTGGAGCGGGCGCCGCCCGCGACCCGAGAGGCGCCCGGAGGGACCGCGAACCCGTCGTGGCTCGTTGGAGCGGGCGCCGCCCGCGACCTGCAGGCGGCAGGAATTCACCGCGAACCGTTCCCACGGCGCGGCTGGCAGGCGCTCCTACGGCCGCACCACCCGGCCGCTCCGATGGCTCTCGAACGCGGCGTCGATGACCTGCATGACGCGCACACCATCGCCGGCGGACACCGGCTCGGGCGCGCCGTCGGCGATGCACCGATACAGGCCTTCGTAGAACGCAAGGTAGTTCCCCGGCGGCGAGGGGACCGACCGTGCTTCGATGCTGCCGTTCCGGTCGAGATACAGCGAGCCGGCCGCGCTGTCCGGTTCGCGGCCATAGCCGGGATCGGACGGACGCATGCCTTGCTCGAGCTGCGCTTCCTGCACGTCCGAGCGGGACTTGAGGAAACTGCCGCGCGTACCGAACAGCGCATATTCCGGCAGTGCCTGGCGGTAGTGATAGCCGCCGCGGACGTGCACCCGCCGCTCCTCGTAGCGCAGCAGGATGTCGAAATAATCGTCCACCCTCGAGCCCGGACGTGTCACGGCGATGTCCGCGAACACGGCCTCCGGCATCCCGAACAGCAGCAGGGCCTGGTCGATGACGTGCGCGCCCAGGTCCTTGACGATGCCGGCCCCCGGTCCCGGTTCCTCCTTGTGTGCCTTGGGACTCAGCTCCGCCTTGAAGCGGCAAAAGCCCAAGGCGGCCTCGACGATGTCGCCGAGGATGCCGTCCTCCAGTACAGCGCGCACCGCGAGGAAATCGCTGTCCCAGCGGCGGTTCTGGAACACGGCGAGCTTACGCCCGAGCTTTCCGGCGAGTGCCGCGAGCTCGATCGCTTCCGCGGCACTGGTGGTAAAGGCCTTCTCGGTGAGCACGTGCTTGCCGTGCTCGAGTGCCCGCCGCGTGTAGTCGTAATGCGTTGCCGTCGGCGTGTTGACCACGACGAGGTCGACGGCCGGGTCGTCGAGCACTGCTTCGAGGCTGGCGTAGCTTTTCGCCGCCGGGTAATGCGCCGAAAGACGCCGGCTCGTCCGTTCCCAGGCGCCGGCCAGGCTGAAGCCCGGGTGGGCGTGGAGAAACGGCGCATGGAAAATGCGCCCGGACAGGCCGAACGACAGCAGCGCGGCATTGATCACGGGCATCGCGGGCGAACTTCCGGCGTCGGGTTGGTCCTAAGGTATCATTGCCCGGCACCCGGGAACCCCGGGGAGCCAGAATAATCAAGGACATCGAGGGAAAATCATGCGGAAGCTGAATTGCGCCGTGCTGTCGGCGAGCCTGCTTTTACTGTTCGCAACGAATGCCGTTGCCGCCGAGATCCACATACCCTACACGGAGTTCACCCTCGACAACGGGCTCCGGGTCATCGTGCACGAGGACCACAAGGCGCCGATCGTCGCGGTCAATATCTGGTACCACGTCGGCTCGAAGAACGAAAAGCGCGGCAAGACCGGCTTCGCCCACCTGTTCGAGCACCTGATGTTCAACGGGTCGGAGAATTACGACGACGAGTACTTCAAGCCCTTCGAACGGGTGGGCGCGACCAACCAGAACGGCACGACCTGGCTCGACCGCACGAACTACTTCCAGGACGTCCCCTCGACCGCCGTCGACATGGCGCTGTGGATGGAATCCGACCGCATGGGCCACATGCTCGGCGCCGTGACGCAGGCGCGGCTCGACGAGCAGCGCGGCGTCGTGCAAAACGAGAAACGGCAAGGAGAAAACCAGCCCTACGGCAAGGTATGGGAAGAGCTCCAGCGCAACCTGTTTCCCTCGGACCACCCGTACTCCTGGGAGACGATCGGCTCGATGGAGGACCTGAACGCGGCCTCCCTGGAAGACGTGAAGGAATGGTTCGAAACCTGGTACGGGCCGAACAACGCCATACTGGTCGTCGCCGGGGACATCACGCCCGAGGCGGCACGCGAGAAGGCGGAACGTTACTTCGGCGATATTCCCCCGGGGCCGCCCATCACCGAGCTCGACGTGTGGGCGCCGAAGCTCGACGGCGATCATCGCCTCAGCATGCAGGACCGGGTGCCGGCGGCGCGTATCCTGAAATCCTGGGTCGGCCCGCACTGGACCTCGGAAGACGCGGATCTCCTTACTGTCGCGGGCGCGATCCTTTCGACCGGCAAGACTTCGCGCCTGTACCAGCGTCTGGTTTACGACGAGCAGATCGCGACCTCGGTCGACGCCTCGCCGATCTTTTTCGAGATCGCAGGCATGATCGGCGTCGATGCCACCGCGCACCCGGGCAGCGAGCTCGCCCCGATCGAAAAAGCGATCGACGAGGAGATGGCGCGTTTCCTCGAAGATGGGCCGACGGAGGAAGAAGTCGAGCGCGCCGTCACGCAGATCCGCGCGCAAATGATCCGCGGCCTCGAGCAGGTGGGCGGCTTCGGCGGCAAGGCGCAGCTCCTGGCACAGAACGCGACCTTTGCCGGCGACCCGTCGTTCTACAAGGTGTCGCTCGATCGCATGGAAAAGGCGACGCCGGCGGCAATTCGCGATGCCGCCCGCCGCTGGCATTCGGCCGGTGCCTTCACGCTCGAGGTCCATCCGTTCCCCGAGGTGGCCGCGACCGGCGAGGGTGTCGATCGCAGCAGCGGTCCGCCCATGCCGGATTCCTTTCCCGATGTGGACTTCGACGCGTTCGAACGCGCGTTCCTCTCGAACGGCATGGAACTCCTGGTCGTGGAGCGCGACTCCGTGCCGGTAATCCAGTTGAACCTGCTGTTCGATGCCGGGTACGCGGCGGACAGCTTCGCGAAACTCGGCACCTCGAACATGGTCATGACGATGCTCGACGAGGGCACGGAAAAACGCAGCGCGCTCGAGATCAGCGACGAACTCGCCGGCCTCGGCGCGATCCTCGCAACCGGCGCCAACGTCGACCAGTCGACCGTGTCGCTGAATACGATCAAAGACACGCTCGATGCGTCGCTCGACGTGTACGCGGACGTGATCCTCAATCCGCAGTTTCCCGAGAACGAACTTGCGCGGCTGAAGCGGCAGGTGGCAGCCGGTATCCAGGCGGAGCAGAACTCGCCGGTCCAGCTCGCCCTGCGAGTGGTCCCGAACCTCATCTATGACGAGGGCCACGCCTACAACATCCCGCTGACTGGAACCGGCACCGAGGAATCGGTCGCAAGCCTCACCCGCCAGGATCTCCTCGGCTTTCACGACACGTGGTTCCGCCCGAACAACGCGACGATGGTCGTCGTCGGCGATACGACGCTCGAGGAAATCCGGCCGAAACTCGAGCGGCTTTTCGCGCGCTGGGAGGCAGAGGACGTCCCGAAAAAGGACATCGGCCCGGCAAAAGTGATCGATACGCAGAAGGTCTACATCATCGACCGTCCGGATGCGGAGCAGAGCCTCATCATCTCGGCCGAAGTCGTGCCGCCGACCAATCATCCGGACGAATTCGCGCTGCAGGCGATGAACGATGTGCTGGGCGGCGCCTTTTCCGCGCGCGTCAACATGAATTTGCGTGAGGAGAAGTCCTGGGCATACGGCGCATACACGTTCGTGCTGGGCGGCGCGGGCCCGCGCCCGTTCATCGGCTATGCGCCCGTGCAGACGGACAAGACTGCGGAATCGATGCAGGAACTGAGAAACGAAATGGTCGCGATCCGCAGCACGCGTCCGCCGGAGGCCGACGAACTCGATCGGGTCATGGACGACAATACGCTGAGTTTGCCGGGGACCTGGGAAACGGCCGGCGCGGTTGCCGGATCGCTGTCACAGATGGTGCGTTACGGCTACGACGACGATTACTGGGACCGTTACGCCGATCGCATTCGCGGGCTGTCCCTGGCAGACGTCAAGGCGGCAGCCGACGCGCACGTGAACCCCGACAAGCTCGTCTGGATCGTCGTCGGTGACCGCGACGAGATCGAGGACGAGGTCCGCGCGCTGGAATTCGGCGAAGTGGCGTTCCTCGACGAAAACGGCAATCCCGTCGACTGAGGGCATAGCCCCGCGTCAGAAACCGAGGCGTTCGAGCGCGGCGGCAACGCGCTCGCGCGTCCCCGGCGTCTTAACCGGGAACGAGCGGAAGAAATCGTCGCGGGTAAGACGCGGATTGCGCTCGCGGACGTTCGCCGCCCAGGCGCCCGCGGCGGCCGCATTGCCGGCCAGTGACTGCGTCACCGCCGCGATCATCGCGATCAGCACGTGGGCGCCGGGAGCGCGCGCGGCACGTTCCGTCCAGCGCACCGCTTCCGTGACTTCGCCTGCCAGGAGGTGCGAAAAACCACGGGTTCCCAGCATGGCGTAGTGCAGGGGATCGAGCGGGCTCAAGCGCATCGCGAGATCCACGTGTTCGCGGCCGCCCGCGCCGTTGCCCGCCATCGTTTCCGTCCAGCCGCGTGCATAAATGCCCTGTGCGTAGTTCGGGCTGAGCGTCGTGGCCCGTTCGAGCCAGGACAAGGCACGATCGAGGTCGCCCTCCAGCCAGAAGCTCCGGCCCATCGTGAAATTGACGAAGGGATCGAGCGGGTCCAGGCCGAGCCCGTCTTGTGCATGGCGGCGCGCCGCTGCGATTTCGCCGGCAACATCGTTCGTCTGCCGCAGGAATGCCGTCTGGAAATGCACGAAGGACAGGCCGGCATGCGCGCGTGCAAAATTGCGATCCTGTTGAATGGCGCGGGTGAATAGCGCCGCCGCGGCGGCGTTGTCCGCACGGTTGAACCGGTAGATGTGCTGCAGGCCGAGGTGATAGGCCGACCAGGCGTCGAGATTCTCGGTGACGCAGAGTCGCGCATCCGCGGCCTCGTGCAGCGGGATGCGAATTTCGAGCGAGGCGAGCAACGTCGAGCGGATGTCCGCGCGCAATGCATGCAGATCGTCGACCGCGCCGGCATAGCGCTCGCTCCAGACGACGGTCGCATTGCGCGCGTCCACGAGCTCGGTGGTGACGATCATTCGCCTGCCGTTCACCTCGACGGTGCCGGCGAGGCAATAGCGCACATCGAGCTTGCGGCCCACCTCGCGGTAATCGGGTTCCGCGTCCCGCAGGCGAAACGACGAGCCGCGCGCGATCACGAACAGCCAGCGCAGGCGGGCAAGCTCGTTGATGAGTTCGTGCGGCAGCCCATCCGCAATCGTGGCCCAGGAGCCGGCGTCGCCGATGACCCGAAACGGCAGGACCGCGATCGACGGCCGCCCGCCGGGCGCTGCATCCCCGGGCGGCGCCCCGGGCGCTGGCGTCCCGCCGCTCGCGGCACCCGCAGGTATGGCGTCGTCGTGCACGCGCACGTTCGCAAGAAAACGAAAACCCTTGCCGTGCACGGTCCGGATGAAGCGCTGTTCCCGCCCGTCATCGCCGAGCGCGCGCCGCGCCGACTTGATGCGGCTCGAGAGGGCCGAGTCGGACACGATACGGCCGTCCCAGACGTTCTCGAAAATCTCGTTCCGGGACACCAGTCGCTCGCGGTGCTCGATGAGGAAAGCGAGCAGGGCGAAGACCTGCGGCTCCAGGGCCTCCGGCCGTCCGTTCACGCGGAGCTCCGCCTTGTTGAGATCGAGCTCGACATTGCCGAACGCATAGATCATGCGCCCGAGGATAGAACAGGCCCTCCACGAAATCTCCACGCTTTCTCCAAGCGTGTGGCAATCCGGCAGGCGAAAATACAGGCTCGAACGGCGGTTCGGCCGCCGCGAATGCACGAAAAGGGAGACGCCAATGAAACATGCACGCAATGAACTGCCTGTCCGGCTCGAAGCGGGCGGAGTCTGCATACAGGCGGAAGACTGGGGCGACATGAACGTCGCGCGAATCCGGTTTCCAAAAGGCGCCGACGCCGCACCGCTGCTCGAAGGCCTGCCCGATGCGCTCTGCCCGTGCCCGCACTGGGGCACGGTGCTCAAAGGTTCAATCCACGTGCGCTACCGCGATGGGCGCGAGGAAACGGTGCGCGCCGGCGAGGTCTACTACTGGCCCCCCGGCCACACGGTCCGCGTCGACGAGGACTACGAAGCCGTCGAGTTCAGCCCGGCCTCGCCAATGAACCGGGTCATCGATCACCTGAACGAAAAACTCAAGCACTGAAGGAGCACACCATGCCACTCGTTACCATTGATGTCATAAAGAACGTCTTCACCCCGCAACAAAAGGAAGCCCTGATCGAGAAAGTCACGGCCGCCATGATCGACGTCGAAGGCGAGAACATGCGCCCGGTAACCTGGGTCCGTATCCAGGAGTTCGAAAGCGGCGACTGGGCGATCGGCGGCAAGCGTCTCGCCGTCGCCGACGTGCACGCGCTGGCCCGGGGCAAGGCGGCGTAGCCGCCGGAGCGGCTGCCAGCCGGGTTGGAGCGGCTGTCAGCCGCGACTCGTACGCGGCAGAATCGAACCGCGTCCAATTCGCGGGCCTACGCCCGCTCCAACGGCGGCGAGACGCGCCCGCTCCGACGGGCGCCGGATCAGCCCGTCTCGTCCGAGGCGCCCTGCACGATCGGCTCGCCGCGGGCTTCGAGCCAGGCGGAGCGGGAGATCGGCAGGCGCCACCAGTTCTCGAACTTGAGGCGCCGGTCGGGATCCTCGCCGGCGAAGTCGTCGGTGAAGCCGGAGAGATCGAGCGCTTCGCGTGTCGCCTCGAGGTCGAGGCCTTTGACTGCCGAATCGCCGACCTGCCGGCGTACTTCGCGAAGCAGGTCCTGCAGGCGCCGGATATAGTCATCATCCGTCTGCACCTCGCCGTGGCCGGGCACGAGCAGCCTGAAATCGAAAGCCGCGAGCACATCGAGCGTCTCGATCCAGTCCGACGGAAAGCTGCCGAAACCGTAGGGAATCGGATGCACCACGAGATCGCCGCTCGCGAGGATCCGCTCCTCCGGCAGCCATAGCACGAGGTCGCCGGGCGTGTTGCCGCGGCCCGGGTGGATGATGTGGATGTCGCGCGCGCCGCGCTCGAGCACCAGGCGGTCGCTGACCGGCGTGTCCGGTGGCGTGATGACGGTCCGCGCGAGTTCGTCGCGCATGAGGCCGAGGCTCGGCAGCAGCGCGGCGCGGCGCTCCGACAGCTCGCCTTTTTCCGCGAGTGCGCTCCATTCATCGATCAGCCCGGTGAGCATGGGGCCATAGCGCTCGACGTAGGCCATCGGCGGGCCGGTCATCGCCGTCACCGTTTCCGGATGACCCACGATCTTCAGTTCGGGGAAGGCCTTGCGATAAGCCTGGTTTCCCAGGTTGTGGTCGCCGTGCCAGTGGCTGATCACGAGATGGCTCACCGGCTTGTCGGTGACGCTCCGGATCAGCGCGATCGTGCGCTCCGCGACGATCGGGGCGCCGCCGCCCTCGAACACCACCACGTCGTCCTCGTTGACGACGAACAGGGCGTTCGGCTCCACCGGTTCCCGCAGCGGGTCCGGACGCCGGACGAGGTACACGCCGGGCGCCAGCGACTCGAGTTCGACGGTGTACACATCGTCGGCGCCTGCGGCCCCGGCGGCAGCAAGAGACAGCAAGGCAAACGCGACGAGATGGAGAGCAGTGCCTGGCATGGTGATTTCCCCCTGTAACCTGCCTGAGATGCGCCGGCGCCCGCGAAGGTTGCAGCCGGCGATACGGCGCGCGCCGCATACCCCGGCTCGGGGCGGGATGCTAAAGTCCGCGGATGTTGCGAGTAACGCTGTACCGCTCCGGCCGCCGTCCTGGCGCTCCTCTGCTTGCTGCGATGGCCGTGGCGCTGTCCGCCTGTGCCAGCGCGGCCGAGCCGGTGCCCGAACTCCTGATCCGTACCGACGACATCGGGATGAATCACACGGTGAACGACGCGTTGCGGCAGTTCATCCGTTCCGGCGTGCCGTTTTCGGCGACCGTCATGACGCCCTGCCCCTGGTTCAGCGAAGCGGCAAAGATCCTGCGGGACAATCCGCAGGTGAGCGTCGGCATTCACCTGACCCTGAACTCGGAATGGGCGGATTACCGCTGGGGCCCGGTGCTCGGCGCGTCCGCCGTGCCGACGCTGGTCGACGACAACGGCTGGTTCTTCCACACCGGCGCCGAACTCCTCGCCAATGATGCCGACCTCGACGAGGTCGAGGCCGAGTTGCGGGCGCAGATCAGGCGTGCCCTCGATGCCGGGCTCGAGGTCGATTTTCTCGACTATCACATGCTCACCGCCGTCTCGACACCGGGCCTGCGCGACGTCGTCGAAAAACTCGCGGCGGAATTCGGGGTGGGGCTTTCGCATTACTTCGGCGAGCCGTCCGCCTCGCTCTGGGATGTCGAGCCGGGGCAGAAACTCGTGACGCTCCTCGACGTCGTCGCGCGCGCGCGGCCGGGCACGCCGACGCTGCTCGTGATGCACCTGGGGCTCGAGACGCCAGAGATGAATGCCTTGGTCGACGCCAACAACCCGGCGGATCCCTATCGCGTGGCAAAACACCGTGCCGCGGAGCTCGATGCGATAAGTTCCCCGGCATTCCAGCGTGCCGTCGAAGAGCGCGAGGTCCGATTCGTCACTTACGGCGACCTGCTCGAGCGCCATGGGCAGGATGGCATGCGCCGGCCGGCCGGGGTGGGTTACTCGATGGGCGAGCCGGAGTGAGCCCGATCGGCCCTAGCCGCCCGCCTCGTAGATCACGAAGATTTTCTTCGTCGGCGTGACGACTTCCCAGCTGCCCGTGAAACCGCGCGGGATGACGACGCGATCGCCGGCCCGCACGCGTCTTGAATTCCCGGCGGCATCGGTGATGATGCTTTCACCCTCGAGCAGTTCGCAGTACTCCTCTTCCGTGTAGGCAATCTTCCACTTCCCGGCTTCGCTCGCCCAGGTACCGGCCATGAACTTGCCGGACGGATCGGTGTACCGCAGCCAGACCTGCTGCTTCGGGTTGCCCGCGAGCCGCTTCTCCGGCGCGACGAAGTACTCTTCGTAGTCGCCGCTATCCTTATCGATAACATGCACCGGCATCGGGATGCGCTTCCGTAATCAGCCGCCGTAAGGCTCGATGGGGACGATCCTTCCCCGGGCATCGTAATGCAGTTCCGTCATCTTGACCGAGCGCAGGTGCGTTACGCCGCCGGAGAGGAGCGCGTCATGGTAGAACAGGTACCACTTGCCGCGGAACTCGACGATGGAGTGATGCGTGGTCCAGCCGACCACGGGCGACAGGATCCTGCCCTCGTAGCGAAAAGGCCCGAGCGGGTCGTCGCCTACCGCGTAGCAGAGGAAGTGCGTATTGCCGGTCGAGTACGACAGGTAGTACCTGCCGCCGTGCTTGTGCACCCAGGGCCCCTCGAAGTAGCGGCGTTCGTGGTCACCCGCAGACAGCGGCCGGCCGGTCTCGTCGAGGATCGATACCTCGCGCGGTGCATCGGCGAACTGCAACAGGTCCGGGCCGAGCCTCGCGACCCGCGGCCCGAGCGCCGGCTCGTCCGTGCCGGGTTCGACGTTGGCCCGGTCGTAGCTGTTATCCCGGTACTTCTGCAGCTGGCCGCCCCAGAGTCCGCCGAAGTACATGTAGTACTCGCCGTCGTCGTCCGCAAACACCGCGGGATCGATCGAATAGCTGCCGGCAATGGCCTCGGGTTCGGCCGCGAACGGCCCTTCCGGGCGGGGGCCCGTGGCAACGCCGATCCGGAACAGGCCGTCGGCGCCCTTGGCCGGGAAATACAGGTAATAACGCCCGTTCCGTGCCGCCGCATCCGGCGCCCACATCTGCCGTTTCGCCCACGGCACGTCCTTCACATGCAGTGCCACGCCGCAATCGACGGCCTTGCCCGTCGGCGAGTCCATGCGCAGCACGTGGTAATCCTCCATGCCGAAGTGCGAGCCGTCGTCGTCGAACGGGATGCCCGCATCGATGTCGTGCGAGGGATAGATGTAAAGCCTGCCCTCGAACACGTGGGCGGAAGGATCGGCGGTATAAATGTGCGTGACCAGCGGTTCCGAGATCGCGCGGGCCGCGAGCTTCCGCAAGTCCTCGGCGCTGTAATCCTCAGCCATGATCCGGTCCTTCCCTGCCCGGCATCACGCCGCCTGGCCGGCACGGCGCGCGGCCAGTTCCCGTTCGATCGTCGATTCGAGGGGCTTGCCGATCTCGTACAGGAACAGCAGCGCGACGCACAGGAGGAACGGGACAGAGCAATAGACACTGACGGCCAGCCGGATGCCGTCGACCGCGGCGGCCGATTGCACGGCGAGATCCGCGTCGTAGCCGTAGCGCGCGAGTATGCCCGCCACCAGGCCGCCACCGATGCTGAGGCCCACCTTCAGCCCGCACAGCATCGCCGAAAAAATGATCGCCGTCGCGCGCCGGTGGTTTTTCCATTCCGAGTAATCGGCCACGTCGGCAATCATCGCCCACAGGAGCGGGATCGTGATGCCGTAGAAGAAACCATGCAGGACGTGCGAAATGAACACCAGCCCGATGGCATCCGGCGGATAGACGTAGAACACGAGCAGGAACAGCGTAGACAGGAACAGCGCGGCGCCGAACACGTCGCGCTTGCCGAAGCGGTCGGCGAGCCGTTTCGAGAAGCCGATGCCGACGATCATGAAAATGATGCCGCCGGCATTGAACAGGCTGAAGGCCGAGGTCGGCGCGTCCTTCGGCCAGCGGAATTCGGTAAGTCCTAGCCCCGTGAGCAGCGAATTCAACCCGCCGATGAACGCATTGAAGCCGATGTCGTCAAGGAACGCGGCGAGAGCCGGTTCGCTGAGGTAATACTGGAAATAGTAGATGTACATGCCACCCTTCAGCGCGAGGGTGACGAAGACGAGAATCGTGAGCGCCAGCACGACCAGCCACGGCCGGTTTCGCACCAGGTCCGACAGGTCCTGCAGTACGCTCGACTTCTGCTCCGGCGCGGGCACCACGCGTTCCCGCGTCGTGAAAAAGGTAATGAGGAAGAACACCGTTCCGACGATGGCGAATGACATCATCGTGCGCTGGAAGCCGATCACCCGGTCACCGTCGCCCAGAATCAGGACGAGCGGCAGGAGCAGCACCTGGATGATGAACTGCGCGACCATCACCGCCACGAAGCGGTAGGCCGACAGGCTGTTCCGCTGCCCCATATTGCCGGTCAGCACACCGCTCAATGCCGCGTACGGCAGGTTGTTGGCGGCATAGACGAAGACCAGCAGGGTGTAGGTGCTCAGCGCATAGATCACCTTGCCCTCTGGACCGAAGTCCGGCGTGCTGAAGGCGAGCAGCGCCAGCACACCGAAAGGAAACGCCGTCCACAGGATCCAGGGGCGGAACTTTCCCCAGCGGGTGTTCGTCCGGTCGGCAAGCAGGCCGATGAGAGGCGTGAACACGAACGCCCCAAGCAGGCCGACGACGAAGATGATCGTTGCCGCGGTGGCTGCCGGGATCCGGTAGACGTCGGTATAGAAGAACGCGAGGAAGGTGATGAAGGTCTGGAAAATCAGGTTCGCAGCGAGGTCGCCCAGGCTGTAACCGATTTTTTCCGTAACCGACAGTCGCTCTGCTGTGCTGTTCATCGGCGGTCTCTTCCCCCTCCGGCGGCCGTGCCGGAGCCCTTACCGTAAATTTGCCGGCGATTGTAACGGCTCCGCGGCCTGAATGCGCCCGCTCGAGGGCCCGGTCGGACTTCGTGGTTCGAGTCCGGCAGCAGGCGAAGGAACCGGCGGCTCCGGGTTCACGAACGGCGCCCGCTGGGTTACCTTGGACGGTACCGTACACCTCGGAGACGCATGTGCGCCCAGCGGACATTCACACCCTCATGACGCTATCCGGCGCCTGGGCGATGGCGGCGCTCGTCATTGCGGCGCCGGCGGCATCTGAGCAGCGGCCGCCCGCGGCGCGCACCGAGCGCGGCACGCTGGTCACCGAAGGTATCCCCGACATTCCGCCGGCGGTCAGCGAACGACTGCTCCAGTACGAGAATACGCGATCGGCGTCGTTCAGCGGCTTTACGGAAGACGGCGGCATACTGATCGTGACGCGCTTTGGCGAGACCGGGCAGGTGCACAAAGTGGATATGCCGCTCGGCATGCGCCGGCAGCTCACCTTTTATGAAGAACCGGTGAGCGGCCCGGTGGTGCGCGAGGCCGATCGCTCGGCCTTCGTGTTCAACAAGGACACCGGCGGTGACGAGTTCTACCAGGGCTGGCTGTACGACCTGGACAGCGGCCGGGTCTCGAGTTTCACTGAACCGGGCACCCGCAACCAGTCGTTTACCTGGCGTGACGACGGCACCCGCGTGGCGTGGTACCGCTCCATCCGCGGCAGTGGCGACTGGGACATCCTGACGGCGGACCCCGCCGATCCGGCAAGCGTCAGGGTCGTGCTCGAAGGCGAGGGTGCGATGCTGCCGCTCGACTGGTCGGCGGACGGCGATTCACTGCTGGTGATGAAGTACCTCTCGATCAACCAGTCGCGCCTGTACGTGCTGGATTTCGCGAGCGGTGGGCTCGATGAAATCCGGCCGGAGGCGGAAGTGGCCTGGTCCGACGGCAGGTTCCTGCCCGACGGCCGCGTCCTGACGGCGAGCGACGAGGACAGCCAGTTCCAGCGCTTGCTGATCGTCGACCCTGCGACGAATGACATCGAGGTGCTGACGCCGGACCTGCGGTGGAACGCCACGATTCTCGCGCTCTCCCCCGATGCGCGCACGCTTGCGTACACGCTGAACGAAGGAGGTACGGACGTTCTCTACTTCCTCGACCTCGGCACGGGGCGGAGCCGTGCGGGACCGGATTTGCCGCCGGGACTCATTCCGTTTGCCGATTTCGACCGGCACGGGAAGCGCCTTGGCTTCACGTTCATGGCGGCGACGTCGTCGGGCGATGCGTGGGTCTACGACCTGTCCTCGGGCGCGCTGACACGCTGGACCGAAAGCGAACTCGGCGGCCTCGATCCCGCGACCTTCGTCCAGCCGTATCTCGTCGACTACGAGAGTTTCGACGGCAGGCAGATACCGGCGTGGGTGTACAGGCCGCGAGGCGAGGGTCCGCACCCGGTCATCATCAACATACACGGCGGCCCCGAAAGCCAGTTCCGTCCCGGCTTCTCGGCGACGTTCCAGTACTGGGTGAACGAACTCGGCGCGGCGGTCATTGCGCCGAACGTGCGCGGCTCGAACGGCTATGGCAAGGACTACCTGAAGCTCGACAACGACATTCGCCGCAAGGATTCCGTGAAGGATATCGGTGCGCTGCTCGACTGGATCGCTGAACAGCCGGATTTCGACCCGGATCGCGTGGTCGTGTACGGCGGCTCCTACGGCGGCTACATGGTGCTCGCCAGCGCTGCGGATTACGCCGAACGGCTGGCCGGGGCCGTGGACATCGTCGGGATCTCGAATTTCGTTACCTTCCTGGAAAACACGGAAGAGTACCGGCGCGACTTGCGGCGCGCGGAATACGGCGACGAACGCGACCCCGCCATTCGCGAGTTCCTCGAGAGCATTGCACCGGCGAACCACGCCGGAAAGATCGACGTACCGCTGTTCATCATCCAGGGAGCAAACGACCCCCGGGTACCGGCGAGCGAGGCGGAGCAGATGCTGGCGGCTGTCCGTGCGAACGAAAAGGACTCCTGGTACCTGCTGGCGAAGGACGAGGGCCACGGCTTTCAGAAGAAAGCGAACCAGGACTACATGCGCGAGGCCGTGACCGTGTTCCTGGAGCAGGTGCTGAAGAACTGATCACTCGCCGTGCACGGTGACCGTCAATTGCCGGCGATGACCGGCGTAGCGGTGCTCCCAGAGATAAATGCCCTGCCAGGTGCCGAGAACGCAGCGCCCGTTTGCAATCGGCAATGTCAACTCGGACTGGGTCAACATCGTGCGGACATGCGCGGACATGTCGTCGGGTCCTTCCGCCCGGTGCCGGAACATCGGGTCCCCGTCTGGCACCGTCTTCTGCATGAACGTCTCCAGGTCCGCCCGCACGTCCGGATCCGCGTTTTCGCAGAGCATCAGGGACGCGCTCGTGTGCTGGAGAAACAGGTGCACGAGGCCCGTAGTGGCCCCGCTTTCGGCGACCGCCTTTTGGACCTCCGTTGTAATCTCCCGGGTGCCGCGGCCGGACGTGCGGATCTCGATGGTGGTATTTCTGTACACGGCGATGCTCCGAGTCTGCGCGAGCTTTTCGCTACCGGGCCGCTCACCAGTCTTCCTGCCGCACCGATACGTAGTAAGCCCCGGTTCCGAATGACGTATCCACGTAGAAATCGGGTGAGCCGCTGTACGCGCTTTCGGCAATCGTCGCCCCGTTGAGGCGATAGTACAACTTGCCGGTGTCGACCCTGATCGACAACACGTCGCCGCGCTTGACCGGGAACCACCCGTCTTTCCACACGCCTTTCTCGTATATGCCGAGGCTCGGCCCGACGCGAAACGCGAAGTCAACGTCACGCCAGTTGCGCGAAACTTCCTTCACACCGAGCCCGATTACACTGACGTCCTCCGGGTCGTAATCGACCTGGAAGCTGACCTCGTAGTCGTCGGCGAGCAGGTAGTTGGACATAGGCCAGGAGTTGACCGTACTGACCCACTGCGGAGCATTGGCGCCAATACGATTGCCGTCGGCGGTCACTGCGTCACCCAAAAAGCCGTCCCAGTCGGTGACCGGTGACTCCGCCTCGGGGCAGGGCTGCGATGCCGCAAGGTCGACATTGGCCCCCTGCAGCGGAACCCGGTTGCGGCCCACCAGCACCGGTACTCCCGCAGGCAAGTCGAATTCCACGCAAACGCGCGAACCCTGCGACCGGAAACCAAGTCCGTCCTGGCCAGCCTTCGCTACGTGCATCGTTGCGTTCACGGCCTTGGCCTGCGTGTCGTCCAGGACGTCGTTGTTCTCGAGGCTGAAAGGGACGGCCTCGATTATCTCGTTCGACATAATCGCGGACCGCGCCTCTATTGCACTCGCTGAACCTCCTGCCGTCAGGCGCAGGAAATACTGCCCGCTGCCGTCGCAAGCAGCCCAGACAAAGACCGCCTTGTCACTTGCCTTGTTGTAGTCGGGCTTGCCGCACACCGCGGCTGGCAACGGGTTCATCGAAGCCAGCAGGCCGTAGGCGATGGGCACGAAGTCAAGGTTCTGCACGTAGCCTGCCATCGTGCCGTGATTGTTGATCCTGAGGAGGCGAGTATCAGTCGGGGCATGCGGGTGCCGGACATGGTAGAGCGTGGCGCCATCGAGCAGGAAACCGCCGCTTAGCGGCTCACTTCCGATAACGCCTAACCAGCCGGTGATCTGCCCGGTATCGTTGATGCCGCTCGCTTCCACGTACGCATACGGCCACTCCGGGTGGTCGTCCAGCAACGGCAGATACTCGCCGTTTATGTATAGAAAACTCGCTTCAAACGTCGTCGTGCTTCCGGTGCCGACGACGTGGCCGAGGTTGTTCACATCCCGCGGCGTGAATCCCCCCGACTCCGGGTCGATGGGGTCGAACAGCTGCGTGATATTCCCACCGTCATCGACATAGCCCACGGTGTCCCAGCCGGCTCCGGCCGTGCCCACGACGATACCGTTATCGGACATGCTGGCAGGCATTGCCGATCGCAGCACGCCGTTCCTGTCAGGCACCTGGACATCGTAGTCCTGGAAGTCGCCGGTCGTCAGATCGTAAAGAAAGCTGTGCACGAAGTAGGGCGAATGAATGAGGTACATGCCGATTACCAGACCGTCGTTCCTGACGCTGAAGGGAATTGTCATGTCTGCGCCCGGGAACGTGAATGTGCGGTAGCTGATACCGTCGTAAACAAAACCGTAGAGCGCCCAGTCAAGGCCCTGTGTCGTACCGACAACAAGCCCGTCGTCGTTGATGTCGTAGAATCGCGTTTCGCGGGAAAAGGGCGGCGCCTCGCGTTGGAAGTAAAATTCCTGCGCAGTCGCGGGTAGCTGCAGGACAACGCAGAGGATGGCAATAAAGGCGACACGTGGCCTGTTAATGATCACCGGTCGGCTCCTTTGGGCTGGGTGAATAAGACTAGACCGGCTGCCCGGAAATGATCAGTGTGGAAAGTGCCTATTCACTGTTTATCTAATTGATTTTTATTGTTTTTCAGACAACAGCTGTACAGCTCCTGAAATCACACACGGAGAGTGTCATGGAGCACGCCAGTCGTCCTGGAAGTCCTTGCCGATCGTAAAGCCCCCTCCATGCACTGCGCGGTGATGGCGGGTGCAAAGCAGCAGGAGATTTCGAGGCTCGTTTCACCGCATTGCAGTGCCCGAGTGTGGCTACATCGGAGACGAACAACCGACGATGGGACTATCACTGGCCACGCTGATCCGCTCGGCGGCGAACCCCTCCGCGAGGGGTGTTATACCGCAGTGGAAATTATCGGCGGCCAGATCCCAGCGAGCTGCGAAACCGGACGGTTGAGCGGCTGATCGATCCAGTCCAATCGCTTCGCTCGATCCGGATCAAGTTTTGCAGGTGGACCGACAGGCGGCCATGCACGCCCGCCGCGGGCCCTGCTACTTGATTTAACGGACAACCCGCTGTCCCAGCGCCGCGTGCTCCCCGCACGCCGAAAACTTCCAGACAATTTCCAGAAAAAAGAAAGGACCGCAGCGCAGGCGGCCGCCCACCATGCGCCATGGCAAAGGGCCAGGCAACGACAACTGCCCCGAGCCTTTAAGTCTCGCCAAACTTTTCCGGAAGCGTCCGAGCAGGTGCCGGAGTGACTGGCGGGGCATATCCCTCGTCTACTCGCGGAGCAACGAACATGAATTCCAGCCACTCTCATCCCGAACATATTTTAGAAAAACCAGGTTCCCGCGCGACGCGGATCTTCGTAGGAGTTGCCATGTGCGCGCTGGTTTTGGCCCAGGCTGGCGCGGAGGCTCGAGCTGACGCTTCTGCAGCGGACCCGATCGTGGGCACCTGGGACGTCAAAGTCGACATCATAAACTGCGATACGGGAGCCACGATCGCAAGCGCCGGCTCGGCCCTGGGACTGTTCAACGCCGACGGCACGCGACATGAAACCAACGCGTCCAACCCGGCTCTCCGGACCCCGGCCTATGGCAACTGGCATCACGTGAAGAACAACAAGTATCAGTTCGCCTTCAAGTTCTTCAGGTTCGATGCGACAGGGGCGAATATCGGTTCAACGAGCGTGCGGCATAACCTCTTCCTGTCGGCGAACCGCAATGGCTATTACTCCGAAGGGACTGCGGAGTTTTTCGATCCGGCTGGCAACCTGCTGTTCATCGCGTGTTCGACCGCAACGGCGAAGCGTTTCAAGTGACCTCAGCGGCACGGAGGGGAGCGGTAATCTGCGCCCCTCTTTACCGCCGGTGGTTCTTCGCTTTCGAATCGGATCGTAATGATCACGTTCCGGTGCCCGCGCCTCTCGCGCATTCGAAATCCGCCTCGCCCTGCGGCCGGCAGTAATCTCCCCAATTGCCAGACGCCCGCCAGTAGGAGTCCAGGCGCCGCTGGCGCACCAGCGCCTTGAACTCAGGCAGGCGCCACATGTCCCGCTGGATGGGCCGCCATATCGCCCAGTTGAAGGCGTTGTCGGCAAATGGCGGGAGCCGCCCCATGGCATCGACGGCCAGCTCGGGGTCATCAAAATAGGCTGCCCACGCCGAGATCATCATCAGCACGACATTGCTGTTAACGCTTGCCGGGTCATCAAGGTGTCTTCGAAGCTCGGCCAGGGCCGCGCCGGGATCATCGAGGCGGTGCAGCATTGCCTCGTTGACCGGCCGGGTCAGTGGACCAACAGCGATTTGCGCCAGCAATTCTTCCTCGAGTATCCCCCTATCCCGGCGTTCCATGGCGCGCACCAGGGCCATCGTTCGAATGGCTCTCGTATCGTCCAGGAAGCCGAGCGCGCGCTGGTATTCCGCGTCCGCCCGCACAGGATCACCGACCAGTTCATAGGCGATCTGAAGCCAAAGCGAAGGTGCCAGCGCGAGCGGCTCTGCCTGCTGGTCGCGCAGGAACACAGAAATGGCGTCGTGCGGGCGTCCAACGTTCAACAGAAAAATGCCATGGGACGAAGAGCGTGCTCTGTATCCGGGCGGCAATTCGCGCAGCGAATTGAAAAGGCGTTCCGCCTCGATTAGGTTGCCCTTGTAAATCTCGCGCTGCGCGGCTACGACGATCGCCGTGGGCCAGTCCGGGGCGAGCTCCAGCAGGCGATCTTCGGTCGCTTGCAGCTTCTCCAGCCACTCGGCACGGCGCGCTGGAATGTCGACGGGCGCGACCTGGTACGCGCCGGCCAGTGCCTCCCAGGCAGCGACGAATTCCGGGTCGATCGCGACCGCGCGTTCGAAAGCCGCGATACTGCTCAACACATTGTCTGCTCCCCCAGCCGTCGCCGCTGCGAGCCCCGCAAGAAACGCGTCGTAGGCATCGAAGTTCTCTGTACCGCCCCGCCTGACAATTCGGGCTGCAATCGAAATTTGCAGTGCCGAAGCCACGGTCTTCGCTATCTCCTCCTGGATCGTAACAACATCCTCGAGGTTGCGGTCATAGGCCTGGGACCAAAAGTGGGATCCGTCGGCAGGGTTGATGAGCTGCGCCGTGATGCGCACGCGATTGCCGGTCTTGCGGACGCTGCCTTCCAGAACATGGTTGACGCCCAGTGTGCGACCGATCGTACGCAGGTCATCGTCTTTGTCCTTGAAGGCGAAGGAAGAGGTCCGGCCAATGACCTTGAGGCCCGGCAAATTCGCCAACTGTGTTATCAGTTCCTCGGAAAGACCGTCGGCGAAATAATCCTGGCCGGGTCCGGGCGAGACGTTGGCAAAGGGCAGTACCGCGATGGATGGTTGTTCGGCAACCGACGGCACTGGCGCCTCGCCACCCCCATTCCCGTCGCCGCTCTCGCCGGCAAAGTAGATTGCGGAAAGCAGGAAGGCGACGGTGATACCGACAGCCAGTGCAATCTTGCGTTGCCGAGCTCGCGGTTGTGCCGTCGTCGTTTCTGCGTCGCCGTGCGCGTCGCGGTCCGAACTTTCGTCGGCGCCCAGGTGTGCAACCGGTGCGATCAGCCGGTAACCCTTGGTGTGTACCGTGGCGATGTAAGTCGGGTCTTTCCGATCGTCGCCCAGCACCGCACGCAGCTGGGTGATGCACTTGTAAACAGGGTTGTCGCCCATCGGCCGCCCCTGCCAGACCGCATCGATCAGCTCATCCGCGCCCACTACCTGCCCCGGCCGTTCGGCCAGGTAAACCAGCACTGCCATGGCCTTGGGAAGCAACTGGACATCGCCAGCCGATCCGCTGATCCGGTCCAGGTCAGGCTCAACCCGCCAGGCTCCCACCTGTAAGCGCTTGGCGTCCGTCATACTGGAAACCTCCAGGCCCGTTGGCAGGACGCACAGCCACGGCGTGTTGGCCAACAGCTATATAAGGTGACGGCGGCGGAACCCGCGCCGCGATGAATCCGGGCGTCTGTGACGCTACTCCACGTGCATTGCTTTGTCGTACGGTTGCGACTTTACGCGGATCCAGGCCTGGAAAACCCGGGAGTACAGTCCGCTGGGAATCGGTGTGTGTGGGGTGCGATTCTATCATCCTCTCTATCGCGTATTAATTGCCGCGGGTGAAGAAATCACCGGGCCATTTCTTCCACAGGCTCGGCGGCGGCGGACTCGCAGGCTTTGGCCGGGTACAGCCGGAACAGCCCCATCGTGACGCCGTTGGTCCAGCCGAAGCCGTCCTGCAACGGGTACTCGCCGCCACCGCCCGGCGTCAGCGTGACGACGTTGTATTTCTCGAGGAGCTTGCCGGTATTCGCATACACGTTCGTCACGAGCTCGAGCCAGCGCGTTGCGATGGTCTCGGCGAGCTCCGGCTGCCCGTAATTGCGCAGTCCCGTCACGGCGATCCATTGCAGGGGCGCCCAGCCGTTCGGCGAATCCCACTGCTGGCCGGTGGTGCGGTTCGTGCTGACGAGCCCCCCGTCCTCGAGCAATTCCTCGCGGACGACCGCCGCGATGCGAGCGGCCTGCTCATCGGTGGCGAGCCCGGCGAAGAGCGGGTACAGGGTCGCGGCGCTAACATGCCCGAGGCGACGGCGCCCGGTCCACAACCAGTCGTCGAAGACGCCGGTCGCTTCGTTCCACAGGTAGCGGTGCATTGCAGACCGCCGCTCCGCCGCGAGCGTTTCGAAGCTGCGGGCGCAGTCGCCGTCGCCGCTCTCGCGACAAGCTTCGGCGATCGCCAGCTCGAGCCCGTACAACAGGCTGTTCAAGTCGGCCGGGACGATGGACGTCGTCCGCGTGGTTTCGATGGACTCGCCGTCGGCAAACCAGCGCGAGCTGAAATCCCAGCCGCTTTCCGCTGCCGCGCGGATGTCGCGATAGAGGCGGGAGCGGTCGATTTCGCCCAGCAGCGTCCGCGGCTTCGACGTCCTCGCGGTACGACTCGTCGCGCGGCACGTCGCGCGCGTCCCAGTAACGATTGAGCCGCGAACCGTCCGGCATGGTCACGACTCGCCGTGCCGCCTGTTCCGGCGTCGTCGCCTCGCCGCCCTGCATCCAGAACGCATGTTCCGCGCGCAGTTCGGGCAGGAACTCGGCGTACGCCGTCGCCGGCCGCTCCGGCGCGAGCAGGCCGACCATCCGGTAGAAAAACGGCGGCTGCGAGCGGCTGAGGTAGTAGGTGCGATTGCCGTTCGGGATGTGCCCGTAACTTCGGATCTGGTGCGCGAAATTCTGCACCATGCTGCGCCTCAGGTGCGCCTGCTCCGGGCCGAAGCCGAGCATCGTGAAGTAGGAGTCCCAGTAATAGACCTCGCGAAACCTGCCGCCCGGCACGACGTAAGGCTGCGGCAGCGCGAGGCGTGACGACCAGGGCTCGGGCGCCGTGGACTCGCGGGTCAGGAGCGGCCAGAGCGCCGCGATGTGCTCGCAGATCGGTAAGCCTTTCGTGGGCAACTTGTCTTTCGTCTGGGCGGCCGGCGGTGCGGCGGGGTTGAGCTCGAAATGCCGCTCAAGGAAATCTCCCAGCGCCTTCGGCGAGTCGACATCGAGGCCCCCGGTGCGCGTCAGGATTTCACCGGGCGGGAGTTTCGGTATCGCGTCGGCCCACTGCTTCGAGTCGACGAAAAGGCCGCTCATCGCCACCTGCTCGAAAAATTCGCCGAACAGTTCGGACGGCGGCTCGTGAACTTCGCTCTTCACTGCATCGTCGGTGAAGGCGGCACCCGGCAGCACGAGCACCACTGCAGCAATGACCGCCGCGAAGGCAGCAGGGAAGAAGGTGTTACCCGGTAATGGCCTCATGCGGTGCTCCCCTTCGTTGCGAACGTCATAAAGATCATCCGGCGTGGAAACTGTAGCGGACTGCAAACGCGAGGGACCGCCCGAACAATGCGCGGGCGTTATACAGCGGGCCGATGCCGCCGGCGTGGACATCGGTGCGCGGATTGCCTTCCGTAAGCCCGGCTTCGTTCGACAGGTTGTCGACGTTGAGCTGGGCACTCCAGTGCTCGCCCAGGGTATATTCGACGCCGGCATCGAGCTTGAGATAGGCCGGCAGCGCGACCGTGTTTTCGTCGTTGGCGAATCGCTCGCCGACGTGTGCCATGGAAAACCAGGCGCGGCCGCGGCCATTGGCAAAGCGCACGGACGGAACGAGGCGTGCCATCACCTTCGGGATTCGCCGCACCTGCTTCCCGCTGTTGTCGAGCGTTGCGCCGGAGAATTCCCGGTATTCCGGGTCCTGCAGGGTCAACGCGAACTGCAGGCCGACGGAGTCGACCGGCTCATACACGCCCTCGAGTTCGATGCCGTATGTACGGGTACGGGCACGGCGCACGACGATCGAACCGTCGAGGAGGATGTCGTTGAACGGCACATTGTCGAAATCCGTGCGGAATGCCGTGAGGAAAACGGCGAGATCATCGCCGGATGCCTTGTAACCGAATTCCACGTTGCTCACGCGGTCCTTGTCCGTAATGCCGTTCCTGATGTCGTCGAAATGCGGGAGCTTCGCGGAACCCGTGAGGTGGCCGAACAGAGCGTGCTGACCGGCGAGCCCATAACGGGCGAGTTCGTAGTTGAAGCCGGCCGAAAACCCCGTATGACTGAATTGCTCGTCGTGCCGGTCGCGGTCTTCTCCGGCAAGCGAGGCACGGTCGTACGTCGTTGCCGGGTCGCCGTCGAGGTCGACGTCCTCGCGGCCACGGCTGATCGACGCCTCGATGTCCGTCCAGTCGAGCCGGGCGCCGAAATCGAGGCGCAGCCGGTCGCTGACATTCCACTCGTCGGAGACATACAGCGCCGCGAGGCGGCCCTCGTAATCGGCGAGCAGGTTCAGGAAGGAATACTGCGTGAAGCCTTGCGGGTCGGTGACGCCGGGCAGCGCCAGGCGCTGCGGCTGGTCGCGCACATCGGTCAGGAGCAGGTTGCCGAGGCTCCAGCGGTCGCTCATCGAGAAATCCGCGAGGTAGGCGCCGATCGCGATGTCGTGCCGGGACCACCCGAAGTTCAGGCGGGTGTCGTTCTGTAAGGCCCGGTAGTCCTTGTGCACGGCCCAGTGCCCGTGATTCTGCACCAGCAGTCCGGCATCGAAAGCCTCGCCGCCTGCAATATACGAATAGGCCGGGGTAACACCGCGCGCGGCCGCAAACTCCTGGCCGGTGACCGGCACGGCGCCGGTGAATATCGCGTTGAACGACACGTCGCCGTCCGTGAAGCGGCCATGCGACGAGAGGCTGATGCCGGAATCCCAGCGCAGGTCGATGCGGGCGCCCGCCGAAAGCAACCTTGGGTGGATGCCGTCGGCCAGGTCGGAGTCGGAGAGGCCGACTTCGTCGGCGCTGGCCGGCAGGCCCGCGCTCTGCATGTCTTCGCTGTGCAGCGAGTACGTTCCGGCCGTCGTGCCGTCCACGGCCGTCGGATTCTCCGGGCTGCCGGTGAGCGGGATCGGAACGGCGAAGAGCGATCGATCGTCGATGTATTTGGCGTAGATCGCCACTTCGGAACGCTGCGTCGCACGCGCGAGTTCGAATCGTACCTGGCCGCCCTCGTCGGCCACGTAGCCCGGATACCGCACGCCATCGGAGCTCCGCCGGTAGGCGCCGGCCGACACCCACCAGGAGCCTGCGAGCGGCGCGCTCCAGTAGGCATCGAGCGCCCGGGAGTCGTAATCCGACCACGCAGCCTTCACCCGCAACACCGGCGCCGACACCGCCCTTTCATTGACGAAATTGATGGTCCCGCCGACCGCGCCGCTCGTAAACACCGGCGCGGTGCCGCCGCGGACGACTTCCACGCGGGCGATGGACTCGCTCACCCGGATGAACTGGTCCGGGTTATAGAACGACAGCTCGAACACGGGATATACCGGCAGGCCGTCTTCCACCAGCGCCACGTAGCGGTAACCGCCGTCCTGCACGATGCCGCGGGCGAACACGTTGCCCTGCGTCGTGCCCGAGGTGGATTCCACCCAGAAGCCCGGCACCGCGGAAATCAGGTCCGCGGTACTCGTCGGCGACTGGCGCCCGATGTCCGCGCGGTCGAAGGTCGAAATGCCGACACTCGATTCGTACTTGGTGCGCGACCTCGCTGCCGTGCCGGTGACGACGATCTCCTCCATTGCGAAAGCGCCCGCGGGCGCTTCGGGCGTCACGGCGAAATCCGCCACCGCGGCGGGCTCCCGCGGACGGACACCGTCGGCCGCCGGCTCAGGGGCGGTTGCAGCCTCGGGAACGGGCTGGACGGCGACGGCGTCGCTGTTCAGGAACACGTACCGGAGCCCGGTGCCGGCGAGCAGCGCACGGAGCGCCTCGAGTCGCGTAAAGGAACCGGAGATGGGGCTCGCCGTGAGACCCTCGGTGGCGCCGGAGAAAAACACGATCTGGATATCCACCTGCTCGGCGAGTTCCTGCAGCGCCAGTGCGAGTGGCTGCGCGGCTATGGAGATCTCGAAGCGCTGTTCATCCTCGGCCGAGGCGGCCGGAAGCCCGGCCAGCAGCAGCACCGGCAAGAGCGGAACCGACAAAAGCGGAAGCACGAACAAGCGAAGCAGAATAAGTAAAGCGCGGACCAGTGAAGCGCAGACAAGTGCAGCGCGGCCAAAACCCATGCGCAGCAGGAACGCATCACCCGCAAGCGGCAATTCGGCGCTTGTCCCCCGGACGCTCAGTGCTTTGCGCGAATGCGAATGGCGTCATCGTCATACTGAACGTCGACATCCGGTTCCAGTTCGAGAAAGGTGACGAGCGCGCCGACGTCGTTCGCCTTGAAGACGGTGGTGACCGGGCGCCCGGCGAGCTCATCGTCTTCCACGACGAGCGGAATCGCGTTGTAACGATTGAACTCGTTCACGACGTCGGCAAGGGGCGCTGCGTTGAAGATGAGCCGCCTGTCGGTCCAGGCGACGGCCATCTCGAACTCGAGGCCTGCTCCGATCGGCGTCATGCCGTCCAGCCTTGCAACCAGGCCTTCGCCCGCTTTGACGATGAGCGGTGGCGCATGCCGGTCGGACGGCACGACCTGCACGGCGCCCTCGAGCACTGCGAGCCGCGTGACGTCGCCCTTGCGGTAGACGGAAAACCGCGTGCCGACGACGGTCAGGGAAACGTTGCCCGCCTCCACGACGAACGGTCGCTTCGCGTCTGCAGCAACGTCGAACATGGCCTCGCCGTTGAGCAGGGCGACGTGACGCGTCGAACGCCCGATCTCGATGTCGACCTCGGAGAGGGTGTTGAGCGTGACGATCGAGCCGTCCAGAAGCGCGACGGAGCGCTGCTCGCCGAGTTCGGTGGCGTGCCGGATCGCCGGGGAGTCCATTGTTGCAAATTGCACCAGCAGCACCGCTGCAGCGGCGACGCCGGCGGCGGCAGCGAAGTGCATGATCCTGCGAGCGCGCACGCGTTCGAGGAGCGGCTGGCGCAGGGACCAGCGCTCGACGCGCGGCGCTGCCGGCAGCGTGACGGCGGGCAGCCCGGCTGCGGCAAACAGGCGCTCGGGCGGGATTCGGACCGGCCTTTTCCAGTTCAGCGAGAAGGTCGGACAGCGGGGCCTTTTGCTCGCCAAGCTCCTGCTCCAGCACCGCGATCGAGAGGAATTCCTCGATGTGCTGCGGTGACAGCTTCAGCCATTTCATGAACTGGCGGCGCCGTTCTGCCTCGATACCGGGATCGGCAAGTTCGATCAGCCACTCGGCTGCCTGTTCCGGAATCGAAGTCCGCGGGTGGGGATGGCTAGAACCTGTCTCATAATTGTTCATGGCCGCGTTGCAGTCCCAGATGTCGCGAGGCAAGGCGCGAGGAGTGAAGTTTGGTTATTCCAAATGAGCGACGAGCAACGCGGCCTTGCGGCATCTGGGACCGCAACCCGTTGGGACGGCAGCCATTTTTCCGCAACTCGGCGTTGCCACTCGCTTATATGGAATGACCATACCGCGCTCGCGGCGCCTTGATTTGCGGAAAAATGGCTGCCGTCGCGGCCATGAACAATTATGAGACAGGTTCTAGTCATTGGCGTCGGACCGGTGTGTCAGTGAGGATAAGGGATCACGGGCGTGCGCGTTCTATTGCCTGCTTGCTATCGCCAGCCCGGCGAGATCCCGGCGCAGGCTCGCGTAGGCTTTGACGATGTAGCGTTTGACTCTCCGCTCCGAAACATCGAGCGTCGCGGCGATCTGCTTGTAGCTCATTCCGTGCTGCGTGCGGAGAAGCAGCGCGGTCCGCTGGTGTACGGGCAGCTTTGCCACGACCTGGCGGATCTGCTCCTGTCGCTTCTGCCGGTCGTAATCGTCATCGGTACGTCCGCGGCGGGCAGGGACGTCAGGGTCCTCGAGCGGCAGCGCCGTGAGGTTTTTTGCCCGGCGCGCCAGTCGCTCACGACATTGGCGGCAACGCGGAACAGGTACGCCCGGGGGTGCTCGATCACGCGCTCGTCGGGTACCCGGAGCAGCCGCAGGAAGACCTCCTGGGATACGTCCTGCGCGTCGGATGCGATGCGCAGGTTGCCGCGCAGGTACTCGAGGAGCCGCTGGTGGTACTGCCGGTACCAGGCGGCAACGTCGGCACCCGGCGCATCCGGAACCATTGTCGACGGACTGGCCATCGGATTGCCCATCGGATCGGCCGTCGGCTTGGCGTGTCGAGCTTTCACGCGATCCCCCTTTACCGCAACCTTGATACCAGATATCCCCGCCAAATGCAGGCGTGAAATGGGGTCAGATTACATTTTTCAGAATATGTACTCTGACCCCATTTGTTCAGAACTGGTAGCCGACGCTGAACTCGAACGTTCGCGGCATGATGTAGCGTCCGTTCGGGGCCAGGATGGTCCGCGGATCGCTCTCCGTGAGGGCGTCCTCGTCCGTCACGTTGTCGACCGCGAGCTGCACGACGAAAGCCTCGTTGATGCGCGCGATCACACCGAGGTCGAGCTTCTCGTAGCCGTCGAGCACGTTGACGTTTTGCGCCTCGCCGAAGCGGTCGTCGACCGCGCTGAACGTACCGTAGATCGCCCCCTGGATATTGCCGAAATCGAAGTCCCAGGCTGGCGTCAGGCGCAACTGCCAGCCGGGCTGCCGCTCCGTCTCGTTGCCATCGATTCCCTGTTCATCGACACCGCTGACGACGCTGATCTCCGAATCCAGGAACGTCGCATTGAGCGACACCGAGAACCCGACGTCGGTCTCCCAGACGGCGTCGAGCTCGACTCCCTGCGATTCCTGGGCCGTGAGGATAGCGTCCCCGCCAAACGTAAAGTTGACGACTCTCGGATCGACGTCAGTGTAGAAGCCCGTTGCGTACACGCTCAAATTGTCCGTCACCCATTTGAAGCCGAGCTCGTACTGGTTGATGTCCTGAATCAGGTCATTACCGCTCGCGAGGGCAGCGCGGCCGTCCCGATAATCGTCGAAGATCGGCATCTTGTGACCCTGGTTGATACGGCCGAAGACGCCCATCGAGTCGGTCAGCAGCCAGTTGAGCGCCGCCGTCCAGGAAACTTCCGACTCGTCGGTCGACGCGCCGAAATCGACGTCGCCGTCCCTGCCGTCGTCGATCGTGTAGTCCATCTGGTAATTCTCGAAGCGAACGCCGACATCCGCCCGTAACGCGTCTGTGAGGTCGAAGGTCGTGGCCGCGTACAACGCGTTCGTCGTGGCGTCGCCGCTCCCGTCGATGTCGAAGTTGTTGTTGTTGCAGCTGTCGACGGCCGGATCGTTGCACGCGATGCCGGTCACGAGTTCGCCGCCCTGCTGCACGACCTCGTACTTCACGTTACCGAGAGTCCAGAGATCGTCGCTCGAGGCATTGGACGTGTAGAAACCGAACGTCGCCGTCCCGCGGTCAAAGGCCCAGGTCAGGCTGATGTCGTTGGTGAACGCTTCGAGGTCCTTGCGCACCTCCCACGCGCCGAACGCCTGGATGAATTCGTCCGCGCCGATCGCGCGTCCCGAAACGGCGCCCAGTATCGGGCCGATGACCACGGCGCGCGAATCGGTAGCCGGATTGGCCAACAGCGCGCCTACCTCCACGGCACCACCGTCCGGAACGAGTCCAACCGTATCGGCATCTCCGCTCGTATAGCTGAAACGATCGATGAGCTGCCAGTCGTCGGCGACATCCAGCGCCACGGAGCCGCCCGTCATCCCGCCCCTCCACCCGCGGCCTTCGTCAAGATCCAGCGTCTTGATCGTGGGGTTGGGATGCGCCGAATCACCGCCGTTCGGGAAGTCCGGGTTTCCATCGCCGTTGTAATCCACATCGCTGGCGTTGTCGGTCATGATCTGGCGCTGCCGGTTCATGGTGCCGAGCTGGTTGTACGACGGGTCGACGCCCGGCACGTTCAGCGCGACCGGCAGGTACCACTGGCCGTAATCGTCCGTCTGCCGGTGGAAGACGTTGATTGTGCCGTTGTCGAGTTCCTTGGTCAGGTTGATCGTGAACTGGTTGCCCTCGTCCGAGTTGTAGCCGGCGTCGCGCAGACCCGGCGAGCTCGTGATGTAGCCGCCGATCATGTAGTAGAAGTCGTCGTCGATCGGCCCGCTGATATAGCCGTCGAAACGCCTCAGCTCGTAGTCCGAGGTCGTGTACTTGACCAGCCCTTCTGTCTCCTCGCTGCCTTCGCGCAGGATGAAGTTGGTCGTGAGCCCCGGCTGGCCGTTCGACAGCACCGGGTTCGGGCCGCCGCGCAGCGCTTCCATGCGCATCACGGTCTCGTCGATCCGGAACAGCGTCGTGTTCTCCATGAACGCCAACGACGGAGGCGGATAGATGGGCGCACCGTTCACCTGGACGGTGAGATACGGCGCGTCACCACCGCCAGGGAAGCCACGCACCATGACGTTGGCGCCGGAGACGCCGCCGGAGCTTTCGGACCACACCCCCGGCACCAGCTTCAGGAGGTCGGCCGTGCTCTGCGGCGAATACTGCGTGATGGCCTCGTCGTCGACCGTCGTTATGGCGAAACTCGCATCGAACTTGCGGATTTCCGCGCCGCCGGCCGTACCGGTGGTGATGATCTCCTCGATGACTTCGTCTTCCTCGGCCTGCGCGAGCACGAGCGGCGCCTGCGTGAGCAGCGCGCAACCCGAAACGACAGCCGCCAGGCGCCAGGCCCGGGAACGCAGGATAGGCGTGGTTGTACGGTTCATTGGATTTCCCCCTCAGTCGATGATCCGGCTGCCCGGGCCGACGGCCCGGGCATTGGCCGGTTTCATTTACATAAGACGGAGGAAACGGGCGTCTGGACCCCCCTTTATTCGTAGCGCAAGGCCAGCACCGGCCGTGACGACGCTGCCTTGCTCGCCTGCAGCGCGATCGTGAGCCAGGCGACCGCCAGCGCGGCCAGCGCGCTCGCGACGAACAGCCATGCCCACTCAGCGAACGGCGCCTTGTAGGCAAAGCGATTCAGCCACTCGTTCATGAAGTAGAAGGCGACCGGCCAGGCGATGAGATTCGCGAGCAGCACGAGTTTCGTGAAGTCGGAGGTCAGCAGCCAGACGATATCCCTGACGGTGGCGCCCATGACCTTGCGAATCCCGATCTCCTTCGTCCGCCGTTCGGTCGTGAACGAGGCGAGTCCGAACAGGCCGAGCGTCGCGACGAAGATCGCGAACGCAGAGAAGAAGCCGAACATCTTCGCCTGCCGCTGCTCCGAGCGGTAGAGAGCGTCGAAGCGGTCGTCGAGGAACTGCCAGTTGACCGGCTGGTCCGGCACCAGTTTCTTCCAGGTTTGTTCGAAATGCGCGATGGCATCCGCGGGATCGCCGGCCGCAATCTTCACCGAAAGGTTCCGGCTATAGTCCGGGTGAGGTTCCGCGTACACGGTGGCTTTACGCTCGTCGCGCAGGGACGAGAAGTAAATGTCGGGCACGACGCCCACGACCTCCCGGTCGTAGAAGAGCGTGAGGTCGCGGTTGTACGGCTGCCGGACGATTTTCCCTATCGCCTCCTCGGGCGTCCAGCCGAAGCGTCGTGCCCCGGATTCGTCGAGGATGGCGGCCGCGCGCACCACCGGCTGCTCGTCCGTCGGCTCCGGCGGGCGCATTTCGGTCGGCAGGAACGGCCGCCCGGCGAGGAACTCGATCTCGTAATGCTCGAACCACTGCCAGTCGACCTTGAGATCGGCCAGTCCCTGCAGCGAGTCCATCGTTACCTGCTCGCCCTCGGCCACGTAACCCGACCCGTCCAGGCTTTGCATGCTCGGCACCCGCGAGGAGTACACGACGGACTCGATGTCCGGGTGCGCCTCGAGCTCGGCCTTCAGCGGCTCGTAGGTTTCCCACAGGTCCACGAGAAACGGCAGGCCGGCGATGAGGTTCCGGGACTTGTCGTACCCCGGTTCCATGTTCTTCGCATAATTCATTTGCGCGAACACCACGCCGGTCGCGACCAGCAACGCAATCGACGTGGCGAACTGGAACACGACCAGCACCTTGCGCAGGGTGCCCGACCCCGTCGAGGTATCCGCCCCCTTCAGCACCTCCGCCGGACGGAAGCGGGAGAGATAGAGGGCGGGGTAACTGCCCGCCAGCAGGCCGACGCCAATGACGCCGGCCGCGAGCATCGCGAGGACCGCCGGCGATGCGACGGAGAACTCCAGCGGCTTTTCCAGGAACGCGGCAAAATACGGCAACACGAGTTCGACGATCGTGATCGCCAGCAGCATCGCGATCGAAGTGAGCAGGATGCCCTCGCCCAGGAATTGCGCGATGAGCTGGCTCCGTTTCGCCCCGACTACCTTGCGTACGCCCACCTCGCGGGCGCGCTGCGTCGAGCGCGCCGTCGTCAGGTTCATGAAATTGATACACGCGATCAGCAGCACGAACAGCGCCACCGCCGAAAACGTGTATACGATCGCGATGCTGCCGTTTGCGCGCCACTCGCTGTCGCGATCGGAATGCAGGTGAATGTCCGTCATCTTCTGCAGGTTGATCAGGGAATTCGCGGGCTCGTCCTCGCCGCGATGCTTGACCATGAAATCGCGGAACCGGGCTTCGAGAGCGCGGTAGTCATAGCCTTCCGGCAGTTTGAGGTAGGTGTAGTAGTTGTTGCTGCCCCAGTTCTGCATCTCGTCCTCGCCGAGGAGGAGAGGGACGGCCTCCAGGGAGGAGAGCAACTCGAACTGGATGTGCGTGTTGTCCGGCAGGTCCTCGATCAGCGCGGTAACCGTGAGTGGCAGCTGGCCCAAGAGTGTCAGCGACTTGCCGAGCGGGTCTTCGTTACCGAAATAGCGTTCCGCGGCGCGGCGCGTCATGACGAGGCCCGACGGGTCAGCGAGCGCCGTCTCCGGGTCGCCTTCGATGAACTCGACGTTGAAGATCTCGAACACGTTCTGATCGGCGACCGCGATCTTGTCCTCGCGCACGTTTTCGCCGTCGTAGCTCAAGGTCAGCTGCCCCGGGTTGAGGATGCGGGTCATGGTCTCGATTTCGGGAAAGTCCTGGTCGAGCAGTGCAGCCGATGGGCGCGGCGACTGACGCAAGCCTGAGCTGGTTACCGAAAAAGTCACGCGTCACCCGGTACACGCGGTCTGCGTCCTGCCAGTGCTTGTCGTAGGAGATCTCGTGACGCACGAAGACGGTGATGACGATGCAGCAGGCCAGCCCTATGGCGAGGCCGATGATGTTGATCAGGCTGAACAGGGGGCTGCCTGTAATGTTTCGCCAGGCGATCTTGAAGTAGTTAGCGAACATGGCGGGCCTCCGCGATCGGCTGGTGAGTCCTCAGGCCAACGACGTTCTCGGTGAGCACGCGGCCGTCCAGCATCTGTACGACACGGCTCGCATGGTCTGCGTGGCTCAGGTCGTGCGTGACCATGACGATGGTCGTACCCTCGGCGTTGAGCTGGTTCAGGAGGTTCAGGACCTCCTCGCCATTGGTCGTGTCGAGGTTGCCCGTCGGTTCGTCGGCGAGGATCAGCTTCGGCTGGGTGACTACCGCGCGCGCCACCGCGACGCGCTGCTGCTGGCCGCCGGAAAGCTGCTGCGGCCGGTGATCTGCGCGATGCGCGATCCCGATGCGCTCCAGCACGGCCTGGACCCGCTGCCGGCGCTCGCCGGCCGGCACCTTCTGGTACAGGAGCGGCAGCATGACGTTCTCCGCAACCGTGAGCTCGTCGACCAGGTTGAAGCTCTGGAAGATGAAGCCGATGTTGCGCTTGCGGATGTCGGCCAGCGCGGTTCTCGCTATAGCGTTCGATGTGCTCGCCCAGAAAGGCGATACGAACCGCTGTCCGGTGAGTCGAGCATGCCGATGACATTCAGGAGCGTCGACTTGCCGCAGCCCGATGGGCCCATGATGGCGATGAATTCCCCCTCGCTGATCTCGAGGTTGACGTCGTTCAGCGCCATCGTCTCGACCTCGGAGGTCCGGTAAGCCTTGGTCACGTTCAGCAATTCGATCATGGTTCGCTCCTGGCGGATTGATTCGGTTTTGACTTGAATCAGTTGTCGATAAAAAGTCGGTCGACTTCGATGAAGCTTGCATAGGACGACACGATGACCCGGTCGCCCGGTACGAGTCCCGACTCGACCTCGATCTTGTTGGGGTTCCGGCGGCCGAACTGGACCGGCTGGCGCCGCGCAATCCTGCCGTCGGCGTCGAGCACGAAGGCCCAGGCGCCGCCGGTGTCGTTGAAGAACGGCCCGTTGTCGAGCAGCAGGGCGCTCTCGGATTTGTCGCCGAGCACGAGACGAGCCTGCAGCGTCTGGCCGCGGCGGATGTTTTCCGGCGCTCTGTCGACGAAGCGCAGGTCCACCTCGAACTGCGCCGCCTGCACTTCCGGGTAGACCTTGCTGACTTCGAGTTCGTAGCTCGTGCCGCCGATCTCGAGTTCCGCACGCTGGCCGGTACGGACGCGGTTCAAGTAAAACTCGTTGACGAGTGCCGTCGTCTTGAACTTGTCGACGTCGTCGATCTGGCCAAGCCGTTGACCCTGCGCCTTGGACTCGCCGATCTCGGCATTGAGTGCGGTGAGCTGCCCGTCGCGGGGTGCTTTGATCGTCAGGTTATCGAGGTTCGACCGGGCGAGTTCCAGGTTCCTCTCGAGCTGCGCGATGGACCCGTTCAGCTGCTCGATCTGCGCGAGCCGGACTTTCTCGTCGACGGCCTGGCTTTCCCGGGTGACGACGCGGCGATTCTGCCAGTACTCGAGTTCGTCGAGGCTCGCCTCGTACTCGTTCTCCGAGAGAAACTTCTTGTCCTGGAGCTCCTCGTAACGCTCGATGAGGCGCTCGAGGCGAACGACCTGGTAATCGATCTCTATGAGCTCCCGCTTCAGCGCCAGGCGATTCTGCTCGATCGCGAGCTGCGTGTTGCGCAGGTTGTTGAGCTGCTCGGACACCTCTGCTTCGCGGGCGATCACGTCGAGCTGCAGGCCCGTATTCGAAAGCTCGATCAGCGGCTGGCCGGCCTCGACGTAAGCACCCTGCTCGACGAGCACGCCCTCGACCCGGCCCCCCTCGATCGCATCGAGGTACACGGTGCGCTCCGGCTCCACGCTTGCGCGAAGCGGGATGTAGTCCTCATAGACGCCGCGAGCCACCTCGGCGATCCGGATGCGCTGCCCATCCAGCGTGAACGAGGTCGAGGCGTCGTGGCCGAGCCACAGCCAGCCGAGAAGCCCGGCCGCGACGACGGCGGCCGCCCCGATCAGCCAGGGCTTACGGCGGTTCTTCTCGATTTTCCGGTCCATGCCGGCGTGCCGGGGAGGGCGGGTTTGCTGGTCCATGGCTCGTCGGGTGCAACCGGCGTGCCAATTAATGCGCCATTTAAAAACAATAGCTTGCCCTTGGACTGCCGCGCACCGCTGTCCGGTTTCGGAAACGAGTGATCGATTTCGAACACCTGCCGAGCTACAGTCCGCGGATGACCCGCCGCGCCACGCTGCTCGTCGTCGACGACGACAAGGACGTCCTCACCGCCGCGCGGCTGCTTCTCCGGCAGCACTTCGAGCGGGTGCTGACGACGGACCGTCCCGACGAGATCGACACGCTGATGCGGCAGGAGCGGATCGACGTTTTCCTGCTGGACATGAATTTCGCGATCGGGCGCAACTCGGGCGCCGAGGGGCTGCACTGGCTGGGCCGGATCCGGGCGCTCGATCCCGATGCCGTCGTCGTGCTGATGACCGCGTTCGGCGACCTCAATACCGCGGTCCGGGCGATGCGCGAGGGAGCGTCGGACTTCGTCCTGAAGCCCTGGCAGAACGACAAGCTCGTCGCGACGCTCGGCGTCGCGTGTGAGCTCAGGGCCTCGCGCGAGACGGTGGGTGCGCTGCGCACGCCGGCGCCGAACCCCGACCTCGTCGTGGCCTCCGCCGCCATGCACGAGGTGATGAAGAGGGTGGCGCGCGTCGCGCCCACCGAGGTAAACGTGCTGATCCGCGGCGAGAACGGCACGGGCAAGGAGCTGATTGCCCGCGCATTGCATGCAGCGTCCGCCCGCAGAGAGCACGCAATGGTCACGGTCGACCTCGGCGCTGTCCCGGAGTCGCTTTTCGAAAGCGAACTCTTCGGCCACGTCCGCGGTGCGTTCACCGGCGCGGAAAGCGACCGCGCCGGCCGCTTCCAGGCCGCGAACGGAACGACACTGTTCCTCGACGAGATCGGCAACCTGCCGCCGGCCGCGCAAACGAAGCTCTTGCGCGTCCTCGAAAGCCGGGAAGTCGTTCCGCTCGGCAGCGACCGGCCGGCCTCGATCGACGTGCGCCTCATTGCGGCGACCAACCAGCCGCTGGAGCAGATGGTTCGCGACGGCCAGTTCCGGGAAGACCTGCTTTACCGCATCAACACGATCGAGATCGTGTTGCCGCCGCTACGCGAGCGAAAGGACGACATCGCGCCGCTCGCCGCGCATTTCCTCGCGCGTTCGGCGCGCAAATACCGGCTTCAGCCCAGGCCGATCACGGCGGCCGGGCTGAAAGCACTCGAAGCGCATCACTGGCCGGGCAATGTGCGCGAGCTGTCGCACACGATCGAGCGCGCGCTGATCCTCCACGAGGGCGACGCACTCGACGAGGCGAGTTTTCGCTTTACGAGCGCACCCGGCGAGACCGAGGCGTCGCTCAACCTGGAAGACAACGAACGGCGCATGGTGTCGCAGGCCCTGTCGGCGGCGAACGGCAACATCTCGCGTGCCGCCGCGGCGCTCGGCATTACCCGCGCCGCGCTGTATCGCCGCATCCAGAAGTTCGGCCTGTGAAGCAGCGCATGCGCCGGCGCTTCCGCCTGCTGGCGTTCGTCCAGGTGCTGCTCTTGCTGGCGACGCTGTGCGTGCTCGCCTGGGCGCTGGTCGCAACGGGCCACGTCGCCGTTCCCGTCGTCATCGGTATCGTCGCCATGCTGCAGCTCGCAGTGCTGCTGCGTTTTGTCGAGCAGCATATCGAGACGCTGGAGGAATTCTTCAGTGCGGTGAACTACGAGGATTTCACGCAGCACTTCGTGACCGGCGATGTCGACGCCGAGCTCAAGCGGGCATTCAACCGCGTCATCGAGCGTTTCCAGGATGCGCGCGCCGACCGTGACGTGCAGGCGAACTACCTCGAGCTCGTCGTGCGGCATATTCCGGTACCCCTGATCGCGGTGCGGGGCGACGGGTCGCTGCGGCTCGTGAACAACCCGGCCCGGCGCCTCACCGGGCTCGCTAGCTTCCGCCGGCTCGACGACCTCGCCGTGCTCGGCGAGGACCTGCCCGCCCGGCTCAGGGCTGTCGAACCCGGCCAGCAGCGCCTGCTGCAGGCGAGGATACGGGACGTGCCGGTGGAGCTGCGTGTCGCGGTCTCGGAGATCCGCATCGGCGGCGACGCGGAACGTCTTTACTCCATAGAGAACCTGTCCGGCGAGTTGACGGCGCGTGAATCCAGCGCCTGGCGCAACCTCATTCGCGTGCTCACACATGAAATCATGAATACGCTCACGCCCGTCAGTTCCCTCGCACAGACCAGCGTCGGCCTGCTCGGCAGGCCCGAAGCGGCGGATGACGTCCGTGAAGCGATCGAGACGATCGCGCGCCGCAGCGACGGACTCATGCGTTTCGTCTCGCGTTACCGGGAGCTGCTCAAGCTGCCGCAGCCGTCACCGGCCGACGTGCTCGTCGGGAAAGCGGTGCACGACGTCCTGGCGCTGCTGGCGGAGTCCCTTGCAGGCATCGCGGTGAGCGTCGACGTCCGGCCGGCGACGCTGGCGCTGCGGGCCGACCCGGGACTGCTCGACCAGCTGCTCGTCAACGTCGTCAAAAATGCGATCGAAGCCCTCGAGGCCACCGACGCGCCGGCCATACGCATCAGCGCCAGGCTCGAATTCGGCCGCACGATTCTCCGCATTGCGGATAACGGGCCGGGAATCCCCGAGGACGTGGCCGACCAGCTGTTCGTGCCGTTTTTCACGACCAAGCGGGAGGGCAGCGGCATCGGCTTGTCGCTCGGACGCCAGATCATGACCGCGCACGGCGGCGACATCGCCATCACGCGCCGGGACGGCTGCACGGTGGTGAGCCTCGTGTTCTGACGTCGATGGCCAGTGTTGGCCGATACGCGATCGTGCTCGCGCCCTCCGCCCTCGGAGGCGATGCAGCTCTGCTATAGTCGCCCCGCCAAATATTGAATGACCAGCAAGGGGAGCGACCATGAAATTCCTTGACAGCCTGGCACCGTACGTTCACTGGGGATTGCGGCTTTCCGCCGCCGCGACCTTCATCTACCACGGCTGGACGAAATTCCCGCCCACGGGCTTTGCCGAAACCATGGGCCTGCCGCTGGCCGTCGGCTGGCTCGTCGCGATCGCCGAAGTTTCGGCCGGCGTGCTGCTGGTCGCGGGGGGCTTCGGCAAGGAGCTCTTGACGCGGCTCGGCGGCCTCATTGCCATCGTCATCATGCTCGGCGCCATCTTCATGGTGCACTTGCCGAACGGCTGGAATACCCAGAACGGCGGCATGGAATTCCAGGTGCTGCTGCTCGTGACCGGCCTGTACTTCGCGGCGCGAGGCAACAGGGTCTGACAGCCGGTATCTACTGCGGTGCAGCGTAGACCTGCACCCAGTAGATGCCCCGATCGTCCGCGTCGCTCACCGCCACGCCAACGCCGGTGTCGGAATAGCGCGCATTCATCAGGTTCGCGCAATGCCCCGCGCTCGCGAGCCAGGTGTCGACCACCTGTTCCGCACCCGTCTGGCCGGCAGCGACGTTCTCGGCGACGCTCTGCCAGCGATACCCGGCGTCCGTGACGCGATCGGCCGCCGAGCGTCCGTCGCGTCCTTCGTGACTGAGTTCGCCGCGCTCGGCGAGTTCCCGCGCGTGCGCACTCGCCACGGCATCGAGCGTGCTGTTCCGGTTCAGCGGCGCGGCTGCCGGCCCACCCGTCCCGCCGCACTGGCGAGGCTCGCTGCGTGCGCGGTTGACGGCCTCGACCAGCGCGGCGGCCGCGCCCGATGCATCCGCGCCGCCGGCCAGGGCAATCGGCGCCGCAAACAAGACCCAGGATTCCTCACCGGCCGTATAGTGGCCGATGTCCCTGAACTCCGGATCGACGACATGGGCGCAGAAGTCCTCACGGAGGAATCGCCGGGTCTCATCCCCATCGGCGTTCGCGATGCGTATGCGCAGCGTCCGCTTCGCGCGATAGCCGGCGTCGTTGATCGCCGACTTGAGCTCGGTGCCGGCGGCGGCCCGGCGAGCCGCCTCATCCAGGCGCGCATCGGGCCGAAGCGGTGCACCGGCCGGTGCGAGCTCGCCGCAGCCACTCGCGCGAACGGCATTGACCGCGTCGATGACGCCGGTCGCGGCAGGCGCGGCGGTGAAGGACAGCGCGGCCAGGAGCCCGGGCAGGAGGCAATGCTTCATGCGGCGATTCTACCCGGAGCCCGGCGTAATTTCCGACCGCGACGCAGGCGACGATGCTGACGCTGACGGTCGCGGTAAAGAGGTTCACGCGGCGGCGGCAGTGCTACTCGATCGGCTTGTCGACGATGCCGAGAAACCAGGCGACGATGGCGAGTACGGCCAGCGTGATCGCAGCGTGTACCCATGGGCGGCGGCTGACGACGCCAGTCACGAGCAGCGCAAGGCTGGTCAGCCGGATTCCGTTTTTCGTCGTCAGGAGTTCCTCGTCGACGAACAGGTGCTCGGACAACAGGTTGCTCAAAACGGCAAGGGCAAGGAGGCCGAGCAGCAGCCGGTGCCGTTCGTAATAATGCGCCCGCATGTCGTAGCGGCACGACGTGTCTTCCGAGATCTCGGGCACGCTGACATGCGCGGCGAGGTACAGCAGGGTCGGGACCGACACCAGCAGGAGGAACTGCCCGATAGTCCACTGCGCAAGGTCCCGGTACTCCCATGCGATGAACCAGCTGTTCACGATCACGAGAAAGATGAACGCGAGCCAGCAGCTGTGAATCCAGTAGAACTGCACCCGATCCCGTGACTCGATCATCTGGCCGATACTGCGCATGAGCAGGGTAACGGCGAGCCCGGCCAGGACGATATAGAGACCGGCAATAAATTCGAAGAGACTCATCGACCCCGATTCACAGTTTTGCCCGTATGCGGTCCCCGGTGATACCACGCAGCCGGCTCTCGCGCCAGATGATCAGCACGTTCGACGCGATGACGATGGCGGCGCCGGCGAGCACGATCGGCAAGGGCCACTCGTTCCAGATCAGCCAGCCGAAGAGCGTCGCCCAGACGATGCCGCTGTAATTGAAGACGGTGACGATGGCTGCCGGCGCGTTGCGAAATGCGGTGGAGAGCAGGAACTGGGCGGCCGCGCCCGACAGGCCCACGCCGAGGAGGAGCGGAATCTCGTCCGGCGTCGGGGTCACGGCGATGAACGGCAAGGGCAGTGCGGTGAGCACCAGCCCCACCAGGAAAAAATAGAAGGTTACGGTCTCCGGGCTCTCGAAGCCCCCGAGGTAGCGCAGGATGACCTGCAGGATGGCCTGCAGGAGCGCGGCGCCGAGCGCGAGGGCGATGCCGAGTGCGTACAGGTGGCCGGACGGGCCCACCATGATCAGCACGCCGAGGAAACCGATGAGGACGGCGGCCCAGCGCCAGATCCCGACCGTCTCCTTGAGGAACACGACGCCCAGCACGGGGATGAACAGCGACGAGGTGAAAAGGAGCGCGGTCGTGTCGGCCATGGGCATCAGCGCGTAAGCGGCAAAGGTCGTGGCGAGCGACACGGTGCCGAATACGGCGCGGAAGATGATCAGCCGCGGCTTGTGCCGGATGACCGCGATCTCGCGGCGGCCGAGCACGAGAATCATGAACAGGAACGGCACCAGCGCGACGAGGTTGCGATAAAAGGAAATCTCGATGACCGAGTGCCGTTCGCTCAACAACTTCGCGAGCACGTTCATGACGGTGAACATCAGGAACGCGCCGAGTGCGGCGGCCATGCCCAGCACGGCATGCTCCCGGTGTGCCGGCGGATCGTCGGGTCGGGCCATGGTCCTAGGCCGGGTCGTCCGCGAGCGTCGCAAGTTTCCTGCGCAGCGATTCGTGGAAGTGCCACAGCTCGTACTCCTGTGGCATCAAAACGCCGGCCGCATGGCGCCGGCTGCGCAGACCGCGCTGGTTCAGTTCGCATACCGCCGCATCCTGGGCAATGACGCGCCGCGCAAGCCCGAGGATGGGCTCGAGTGCCGCTTCGTCCGCCGCCGCCACATCGGGCGGCAGGAGCCAGTCGATCGTGAGTTCGACGGATTCCGGCCCGGTCGGACGGATGCGCACGCTGCGCGCGTAATCGGGATGGCCGAGCACGAACAGGCTCGCGGAGAAACACGCGAATGCGACGCCCCGCGAGACTTCCAAGGCGGTCGGCCCCGCCATCACCGGAAACGCGAGCTCGCCGTCGAGCGTCCAGGTTTTTGCGCCATTGCCGACCGCGGGCGGGGCGGCTTCGCCGCCTGCGGCCGCCGGGCCGGCCAGGTCGGCAGCGCGGAGCACGCCTTCGCCGTAAACGGGCATCACGCGGCAGAGTTCCGGGTGCACGCGCGGGCAGTGGTAGCACTCGGAAAAATTCTCCCAGAACACTTTCCAGTTGCAGGCGATGCCGGCGACCTCGCGATGGACCGAACGCAGGTCCTCGAGCGGCCAGTTCGCGAGCGGACGGACTTCGTCGCCGAGAAAATCGGCGAGAGACATGGCGGGACGATCGGCGAGATTCACGAACACGAAGCCGCGCCAGGCGTCGACATGCACCGGGTAGAGGCCGTAGTCGGCCGGCGAAAACCCGGGCGTCTCGAAGCGGCCCGGGGTCGCGGCAAGCCGCCCGTCCGTGGTATAGGTCCAGCTGTGATAGGGGCAGACCACACGGCCGTTCCGGAAGTGGCCGGCCGCGTCGCGGCACAGGATCGAGCCGCGGTGGCGGCAGGTATTGTGAAAGGCATGCAGCCCGCCGCCCGGCAGCCGCGTGATGACGATGCTCTGCGTCCCGAGTTCGAGGACGACGTAGTCACCCGGGCGCGGCAAGGATTCCTCCCGGCCGGCGCACACCCAGTCGCGATACCACACCGCCGCCAGTTCGCGTTCATAGTGGGCGGGGTCGTAGTACCAGTGGCCGGGCAGCGTCGGCCGGAGCGTCTCCAGTAGGCTCATCGTCGAAACCGTGGTCCGGACAAACGCCGATTCTAGGGGGTTTTGTCGCGCGGCGCCGGCTCCCGCACCCGGTGCCGCGCGGGGGCGGATTTGGTTACGCTGTCCGGCATGGCGCTCCGGCTCGATTCTGACTTCTACCGCCACGAGGACGTCGTGGCGATCGCCCGCGAGTTGCTCGGCAAGGTGCTCTGCAGTGCCACCGGCGGCGAAACCACCCGTGCCCTCATCGTCGAAACCGAGGCCTACGCCGGCATCACGGACCGTGCGAGCCACGCCTTCGGCGGGCGCCGCACGGCGCGGACGGAACCCATGTATGCGCCCGGCGGCCTGGCGTATGTCTATCTTTGCTACGGCATCCATCACCTGTTCAATGTCGTGACCGGACCGGCCGGCGTGCCGCACGCGGTGCTGGTGCGCGCGGGCCTGCCATTTGACGGCATCGACATGATCCTCGCCCGGCGCGGCCGCGCACAGGTGGACCGGACGCTCATGAGCGGCCCGGGGACCCTCGCGCAGGCACTGGCCATCCGGACCGAGCTCACCGGGACGCCGCTCACCGGCGGGCGCTTGTGGCTCGAGGACCATGGATTCACGGTCCCTGCGGACAAGCTGGTCGTGGGCCCCCGGGTCGGCGTCGACTATGCGGGCGAGGATGCGGCGCGGCCCTACCGTTTCCGCGTCGCGCCGGACGGCCTGCCCGTAGCGGCGGGCGCCGCCCGCAAATAGATCGCCGGTTGGAGCGGGCGCAAGCCCGCGAATTGAACGAGGTTTAATTCCGGCCGCGTACAAGTCGCGGCTAACAGCCGCTCCAACGGGCGGGGCGATATACTCCGCGAATGGCAGGCACTGATGAACTCGCGTCGCTGATCCGGGCGGCCGGCACGGTGACGGTCCTCACCGGTGCGGGGGTCAGTACTGCCTCCGGTATCCCGTGCTATCGCGACCGGGACGGCTACTGGCAGCATCCCGCGCCCGTGCAGTTCGCCGACTTCGTCGCTCGCGATGCCGTAAGGCAACGCTACTGGGCACGGAGTTTTGCCGGCTGGAGCCGGCAGGCCGGCGCGGCGCCGAATCTCGCGCACCGATCCCTTGCCGGACTGGAGGTGCTGGGCGTGCTGGATACGCTGATCACCCAGAACGTCGACGGCCTGCACCAGCGCGCCGGTTCGCGGCGTGTCGTCGACCTGCACGGCCGGCTCGACCGGGTCATCTGCCTCGACTGCGGTCACTCACTCGAACGGAGCGGCTGGCAGGACCGGCTGCTTGCCCTGAATCCCTCTTTCCACGCACGAGTCGCGGCAATGCATCCCGACGGAGACGCCGAACTCGCCGAGCCGGATGTGCGGCAGTTCGCCGTGCCGGATTGCGATGCATGCGGCGGCATCGTCAAGCCCGATGTCGTGTTCTTCGGTGAGGCGGTGCCCGCCGATCGCGTCGCGGACGCGATGGGGGCCGTGGAGCGCTCGGGCGCATTGCTCGTCGCCGGATCGTCGCTGATGGTGTTTTCGGGCCTGCGCTTCGTCCGCCAGGCCGCCGAGCTCGGCAAACCGGTGGCAATCGTCAACCAGGGCCGCACACGAGCCGACGACGTGGCCGCGCTCCGGATCGATGCAGATTGCGGCGCCTTACTCCACGAACTGCACCGGCTGCTGCGCGGTCCTGCAGAGGCGCGTGCCTGACGGCCGTTGGAGCGGGCGCAAGCCCGCGCATTGAACGCGGTTCGATTTCGCCGCGTACCAGTCGCGGCCGCCAGCCGCTCCTACCCAGCCCCGAATCCGCCGGCGAGGGCGCGCACGACCTGGCTGCTCGAGATTGACGGACCATCCAGCTCGACCAGGAAATCCTCGGTCAGGCGGTTCGCACTGCCAGGCGCTACGTACTCGCTCGGCGCCACGCCTACATAGCGGCGAAACATGCGCGTGAAGTACGACGGGTCCCTGAAGCCCACACTGTACGCGATGTCCGATATACAGGCGCGCGGATTGGCGAGCAGGGCACAGGCCTTTGCGATACGGTAGCGCAGCTGGAATTCCTGGAACGACATGTCGAATCGCTGGCGGAACGCCTTGCTGAAATAGGTCGGGCTCAAACCGCAGAGACGTGCGACGGCATCGCTGTAAATCCGCTGGCTGTAGTTCTGCTGAACATAAAATACCGCCGGGGCGAGCCGGTCCCGCGCGACGCGCGTGGAGCGAGACACCGATTCCGGAATTACCGCGACGGCAGCATGCGTGCGCCGTTGCTGCGGCAGGCGTTTGAATTCGGCGATCCGTTCCAGGCGGCGCCGGCAGTCTTCCAGCTCCTGCCGCGCGAGTGGCTTGACGAGATAATCCAGCGCGCCTTGCCGGAACGCCCAGACAGCCAGTGATTCCGAGTGCTGGAGTGTTGCCAACACGAACGGCACGGACGGGTTCGCTTCCCGGACGCTGCGAATCAGCATCAATCGATTCCTGTCCGTGTAGTCGCAGTCGTAGATCACGGCGAGGACCGCCGGAGTCGCCACTTCCTGCGTCAGGTAGTCGGTGTTCCGTACGACTCGCACGGCGAAGCGTTCCTTGAGCACCGGTGGAATTTCCGTCGTTTTCGAGGCTGCGAGCAAGTCGACCCAAAGAATTTGATGATTGCTGGTCATATCGGCTGGCACCGTAATGCTTGACATAAAGAAGGTGCGGTTTCCCCTTTTCATTTGCGGCGTGTTTATTGCGGCGTGCTTATGCTGCGAGCGCCAGCGTCCTGTCTTTTTGCAGCAAAAAGCGCCGGACTACCAGCCCCCCAGCGGACTTCGTCGCAAAACTGCGACGCAGGTCACAACCGCTGCCGTGAGCCGCACGTCGGTGTTTGACGACAAGATAATCCAAGTACCTGCCAAAGCGCTTCTACCGCTTCCGCCCGTCCGCGCCGTAGTGTAGCCGGCGATTGCTGCGAGGCTGCGAAAGTTCCTTACACGCCCCTGCCGCAGTCGAATTCATATGGGTTCAAAAAATCTCAAGGAGAAAAATCCCATGAAAAAGCACGTGCTCGCGTTCCTGCGCGATGAGGATGGCCTCACGGTCGTCGAATATGCCGTCGCAGGCGGGTTGATCAGTCTCGTTGTCGTTACCGCTTTCACCAATCTCGGCAATGCGGTCCTGCTGGTTATCAACAACCTGATTGCTGCAATTTCGTAATCCACGTCGACCCAATAGCCGGCAGGCTCTCGGGCCTGCTGGCTATCTCCGGCCAAACCAGGACTGATCCCTTGAGCCTCATCAATGAAGACATTGCCTCGCTCGCGTTGCTGTTTTTGCTCGCAACGCTTTGCATCGCAACGATCACGGACCTGACGTCCCACCGTATTCCGAACGCGCTGCTCGCGCCGGCGGCGATTGCGGGCATTGTCTTCGGCGCGATCGCGGGCGGCTTGAGCGGATTGTTCGCTGGGCTCGCCGGCCTTTTTATCGGTCTCGGCATGCTGATGCCGCTTTACCTGACCGGCGGAACGTCCGCCGGTGACGTAAAGCTGCTCGCGGTGGCCGGTGTCTACCTGGGACCGACCGGCGCTTTGTTTGCCGGACTTTTCACCTTCATAGCCGGTGCGGTGTTCGGCCTCCTGTGGATCGGCTGGATGAGAGTCCTTCCTTTCGCCAGGGGCCGGATCAACCGCCTGAAGGCGGCCGACGGCGAGCAGCACGACGAACTCAGAGAAAAAGAATCGGACCACGGCCTCCATGCGTTCGCATACGCACCCGCGATATTTGCGGGTTCCCTCATGGCGGTCGTGTACCTGGACTGGACGATCCTGGGAGCTTAAAGAGCGATGCAACCCGAAAACCATACGGAACTGGCTCTACCAGCAGACCAGCTGAGCGTGATGCGACTGGCGAGGCTCGCGCCCCGTCCTACGACGATCGCAAATACAGGCTTGTCCCAGGAACTGCTGGTCGACCTGGTGGCGAAGTACTTCCTCGAACGCGGCACCATGACCCTGTCGGACCTCGCCCAGGCCTCGGCTCTGTCCGGCGGAATACTGGAGCGCCTTTTGGATTTCATGCGTGCCGAGGCGCTGACCGAGGTGAGGCCGACGCACGGCGACCGGCCGGGCCTCACCTATGGACTCACCGATCGGGGGCGGGCAGCGGCGCTCGACGCAATGCTGCGCAGCGGTTATGTCGGCCCGGCACCGGTCCCCCTGGCGTTCTATGCCGACATCGTGCGCGCGCAGAGTATCCATAAGCAGGGCATCACGCGTGACGCCATGCACCGCGCATTCCACGATACCGTCATCGAGCAGTCCCTGCTCGATCGGCTGGGCTCCTCAGTGAATTCAGGCCGTGCCATTTTCCTCTACGGCGCCGCTGGCACGGGAAAGACCTTCATCTCGCAACGGCTTACGCGCGTATTTCCCGGGTTGATACTGGTGCCGCATGCCATCGCGGTTAACAACCAGGTCGTCCAGGTTTTCGACCCCCTGCTGCACAAGACGGTCGATGTCGATACCGACGACGTCCACATTGGCCGCGGCCACGATCGGCGCTTTGCGATTTGCGACCGTCCGTCGGTCCTGACGGCTGGCGAACTGACGGCCAATATGCTGGAGGTTATGTACGAGCCGAGCACGAAGCTGTATGAAGCACCGCTGCAGATGCGTGCCAATAACGGCATCTTCATCATCGATGATCTGGGCCGCCAGCGAATAGAGCCGAAGCAACTGTTCAATCGCTGGATCGTGCCGCTCGAGGAGCAGCGCGACTACCTCAACCTGACGTCGGGACGTCACTTCTCGATACCGTTCGATGTCGTGCTCGTTTTCTCGACGAATATTCACCCGCTCGAGCTCGCTGATGAAGCGTTTCTGCGGCGGCTCGGATACAAGATCGAGTTCCAGCCGATGTCGCCGGATGCTTATGCGCGAATCTGGCGGGATACCTGCCTGGAGCTGGACGTCGAATACGACCCGTTGCTGCTGCGTTACGTGATCAACGATCTGCACGGCAAAAACCATGTCGACCTGTTGCCCTGTCACCCGCGCGACCTGATCAGCATGGCAGTCGATCACTCGGTGTATGTCGACAATGAAAGATATATCGATAAGGACAAGATGCGCTGGGCGTGGCGCAACTATTTTGTGTCACTACGGGATTTTTCCTGAATGACGATCACCGGTGTTGTCGGTGCAGGAGTCAAATACGATGGCAATTCGAAGAGGTTTCTTACTGATCGTGATGTCGCTGATCATGGGCGTCGGCGCGGCGTGGATCGCCAATCGCTGGGTCTCGGCCCAAGTCGCGGCCGGTGAGGTCATGGACGGTACCCATGTCGTCGCGGCGGCACTCGAAATACCTTACGGCATCAAGGTCGAGGCCAGGCATCTCAAGTACGTGGAGATCCCGGAGGGCGTAGCACCGACCGGCTTTTTTACGAAGACCGAAGATGTCGAAGGGCGGGTTGCGACGGTGGCGATTTCCCGTGGTGAGATCCTGATCTCGGATCGCTTCGTCGCGCACGAGGCAGGCAGCACGCTCGCTGCCCTCGTCAGCGCGAACATGAGGGCGCTGACCGTGCGCGTCAATGATGTCATCGGCGTCGCCGGCTTCCTCCTCCCGGGAAACCGCGTCGACGTGCTGTCGTCGCGCAAGACGAACGATCGGCGCGCCGTAACCGAAACCATCCTGCGCAACATCAAGGTGCTGGCCGTCGACCAGAGTGCCGCGATGGACCAGAACGAGCCGGTCATCGTGCGGGCCGTAACGCTGGAAATGACGCCGGAGGAAACCGAGATACTTGTAAGGGCCCGAACGGAAGGCGAGATACAGCTGACGCTACGGAACCCGCTCCAGGAAGAGGAACTCGTTGCAGAAGCCGAGCCCGAGCCCGAGCCGGTAAAGACCGAGGTCGTCGTACAAAAGCGGGCACCGGAGCCGCGCAGCCGCTCCACGACGGTCACGGTCATTCGTGGCACCAAGGTCGACGAGACAAAAACGACAAGCTGACAGGACGATTCAGCCATTGCTTCGAGGATGAAGACATGAATAACAGGATCCACAGATCGCTCGGACTCGCTGGGCTCACGCTCATGTGGCTGGGTGCCGTGGCGCCGGCTTACGCGCAACAACCCGGTTCCGATGCGGAAATGAGCAGCCAAAATCTGCGTGTTCCGCTGTACAAGTCACGGCTGGTTCGCCTCAGCGCGCCTGCAACCCGGGTGTCCGTCGGCAACCCCGACGTCGCCGATATTCTCATCGTCCGGTCCAACCAGTTGTACGTACTGGGCAAGGATCTCGGTACGACGAACGTATTGTTGTGGGATCGTGAGGATGTCCTGATCGATACGATCGAAGTCGAAGTGACACACGACCTTCAGTCCCTGAAGAAAAAGCTGCACGACCTGCTGCCGAACGAAGCTATCGAAGTCCATTCGGCGCAGCGCAATATCATACTTTCCGGACATGTCTCCAATGTAGCCAGCATGGACGCTGCCCTGAAGATCGCGCGCGGCTATTTCGCGCAGTTCGACGCCAAGGACAGTACGGAATTCAAGCAAGGCGATACCGAGGGAGCAGAGGAAGGCGCCGGGGAGGTGATCAACCTGATGAGCGTTGGTGGTGTCCAGCAGGTGATGCTCGAGGTGAAGGTCGCCGAAATCTCGCGCACCGAACTGAAGCGTCTCGACGTGCGCTTCAACTCGATACTGAAGAACAGCAGCGAATGGACGTGGGGCGCAGTAAACGGCGGCGCCACCTTTCCCGATGCGATATTCCAGCCCGGTGACGTACGAATCCCGGTGCTGCCCGGCAGCGCCCCGCTCGGTCCTGTCATCGACGAGTTTGCACCCAATGACCTCGTCATCGAGGACAAGGGATTCTTTGCGAGCCTGTTGACGGAAAACGCACTGTTCAACGTGGCGTTCGATGCGGTGAAGGAAAAGGGACTGGCCAAGATCCTGGCCGAACCGACGCTTACGACACAGACCGGCCAGCTGGCGGAGTTTCTGTCGGGCGGCGAGTTTCCGATACCCGTGCCCCAGGGCGGCGCCAACAATGCGGTCACCATCGAATTCAAGGAATTCGGCGTGGGCGTCAAGTTCCTGCCGGTGGTCCTCGATAGCGGCCGGATCAACCTCAAGCTCAACATCAGCGTCAGCGAACTTGTCACCGGCAACACCGTCGGCATCAATCTCGACGGCGCGACTTCCTCGTTCATCATCCCGGCATTGACGAAGCGCAGCGCCATATCCACGGTGGAGCTTGCGGATGGACAGACCATCGGCATTGCAGGGCTCATCAATGAGAACCTACGCGAAGTCGTTACGAAATTCCCCGGCCTGGGCAGCATCCCGGTATTCGGCGCGCTGTTTCGCAGCCAAGAATGGGTCAAGGGCGAAACGGAACTTCTGATTCTCGTGACGCCGCGACTCGCACGTCCGGTGCGGGCCGAGGACATTCGCCTCCCCACCGAGGGGTTCGCGGAACCGAGCGATTGGAGCTGGTTCCTCATGGGAAATACGGAAGCCGCGTCGAGCACCGCGACGGAATCCGGTACATCGGCCAGGTAAGGAGTTAGGAAATGAATGAATCAAAGTATACGGGCGGCCTGCTAATTCTCCTGCTGTTATCGGGCGGCTGTGCAGAGACGCCGTCGGAGCGAACCTTCGGCGAGGCCGTGCGGCACGTCATGTGGCAACAGATGCACGATCCGGCCGCGAGTCGTACGGCCGGCCACGAACCCGTCATGGGCGGCGACCCGGGGAGACTCGAGGGGGTGCTCGGCGAGTATCGCAGCGGCGTGGCGGAGTCGGAAAGCGTGGGTACTTCGGTCGAGGTCGACGTCGGCTCGAAGTGAGTTGATGAGGATTTCCGGGAGAGATGGCAAATGACAACTGATTTTAGCCGGATGTGGTCGCGTTCCCGGCGCGTGGCGTCATCCCACCGGCAACGTGGCGTCGCGCTTCCGCTGGTCGTCATCGGACTGGTTGCAATGCTTGCCCTGGTCGGGCTCGCACTGGATACGAGTCACGCGCTGACCAACAAGACACGCCTGCAGAATACGGTTGATTCGGCGGCGCTGGCGGCCGCGAAGGCGTATGACCAGTCCAACGATGTCGTTGACGGCAACGCGGCGGCCTTGAGCCTGTTCGGCCTCAACGCCAATGGCGCCGGCAACCACGAGCTGAACGATGCGCACGATGCGAACGAAATAAGCATCGTCGTGCAGTGGTCGGAGACACTCGATCCGTTCGTCAGCACCGGCATCGGGCCGTATGTCCGCGTGATTGCCACCGACTATACGATCGATGCGTCGTTGTCCGCGGTACTTGGCGTGACAGAGCTCGACATCGGCGCTTCGGCGGTCGCAGGCCCGAGCCCTACCATCAACATGGCCTGCAACATCGCGCCGATGGTAGTGTGCGCCGCAGACCCTGCCGACCCGGACCTGTTCGGCTTCGAAGCGAACCAGCTCGAGGTCCTGAAATCGGCCGCCGGCGATGGCAGCGAAATCGGCCCCGGAAACTTCCAGCTCATCCGGATCGACTGCCCCGGCGGTGCCTGCGTCCGGGACAACATGGCGGGTTCCTACGGCGGCTGTCTCTCGAGCGGCGAAACGGTCGAGAGCGAGCCGGGCAACACGGTCGGGCCGTCCGTGCAGGGCTTGAATACGCGCTTCGGAAGCTACTCGGGCCCCGTATCACCGGAACTGTATCCGCCGGACGTAGTGATCGACGAGCCGAGCCCGCCACTGACCTACGAGGACTCGAGCGACAGCGTCTTCCAGGGCGGCGCGGTCGTGGACGACCAGACGATCGATTTCGGCTGGGAGCAATACCAGTTCGAGGTGAACAACAACTTCCTCGACAATCCGCCGCCGGACGGCGCATTCAACCGGCGCCTGCTCGCCCTGCCGATCGCCGAATGCACGGCTGACGCCGGTGGCCAGACGACCCTCGATGTCGTCGGCTTCGGCTGCTACTTCCTGTTGCAGCAGGCTGAGCAAAAAGGCAACGAGGCACAGATCTTCGGGCAGTTCATCGAAAGCTGTAATGCCGGCGGCGTGCCCGGCCCTGATCCGGTTGCGGGACCCGGCCCGTACAGGATCCAGTTATACAAGGACCCCGACTCGGGGGATTCGTGATGCAGCGGCGAGTGTCTAACAATAAGCGACAGCGGGGCGTGGCACTGGTGGAAACGGTGCTGGTGTCGCCGCTCCTGCTCTTCCTCCTGGTGGTCGGCGCGGAAGTAACCAATGCCTGGATCGATCACAACACGCTGACGAAGTCGGCGAGGAACGGCGTACGCCACCTTGCGAGCACCGCGGTGCAGGGTACTCAGGGCGTGGTCGTGCTGACGCCCTTGATCGTGAGTCAGACACGCAATCTCGTCGTCTTCGGCAACACCATCGGGAGCGGCAGTGCCGTATTGCCGGGGCTCGCGATCGGCAATGTTCTCGTGCAGGACATTGGCGACAACAATGTCCAGGTCAGTGTCAGCTATGCCTACAACGGGATCCTCGGCAACACCCTGCCGTCGTTCGGCTTCGGCAGCGATAACAGCCTGGCCCTGAACCTGCAGGCCACCGTCTCGATGAGGGCCTTGTGATATGAAAACCACACGACAGTCGGGGATCACCACCGTCGAGTTCGCCATCGTTTGCGTTGCACTCATGGTGATGATCCTCGGTATCTTCGAAGTGGCGAGAGCGTACTACACGATGGCGATTCTCGATGAAGTGACGCGGCGCGGTGCGCGGCTGGCTGCCGTTTGCCCGGTAAACGATGCGGCGATTCCGCAGCTTGCGCTGATGAACGCGTCCGGCGACACCGGCAACAGCCGCTTCGTCCCGGGCCTGGTTCCGGGGAACGTCGTCATCGACTACCTGGACACCAACAATGTCGTGGTTGCGAACCCGGCAGCGGCAGGGTTCGATCAGATACGCTACGTGCGCGCCCGTGTACAAGGCTATACCTACCAGACATCGGTGCCGTTCGTCGCCGGCCTGGCGTCCCTGACGATGCCTGATTTTTCATACATCCTTCCTCGCGAGAGCCTGGGTATTCCCCGGGATGGCGCGATAACGCCGTGCTGAACCAGGGAGCGAACAGATGCGTCAACTGAAGGTACTCATTGCCAGCCGCTGCCGCAGTGCGGCCGACACGGCGAAGGCGATGCTGGAGGACCACGGCTGCCGGGTCGACGTGCGCCTGATCTCCAACGGCTGCACGGATCCGCTGCGCGATCTTGCGCAGCTGCCGGACCTGCTGCTGCTCTACGATCACCACGCGAGCGGCGAGCTCGAAGCACTCATGGCGAAGCCCGCGACGGCCAGGCCCGAGCTGCTGGTCTTCGGCCCGGGTGACGATCCGCGAATCATCCGCCTCGCGATGCGTGCGGGCGCCCGCGATTACCTGACCCTGCCGCTGCAGGCCGCGGAACTCCACGCAGCCATCGACGCCATCAGGCAGTCAGGCGACGCGGCCGGCAACGCCGTGGCCGGCCGCATCCAGGTCTTCATGAACGGCAAGGGCGGCGCCGGCGCGACGTTTCTCGCAACGAATGTCGCCCACGGCCTCGCTTGCGAGAATCGCAAGGTCACGCTCGTCGATCTCGACCTGCAGTTCGCGGGCCTTTGCAGGTACCTGGACCTGGCGCCGAAGCAGGATATCGTCGATGCGGTCCGGTCTCTCGACGACATGGACGAACTCGCTGCCGACGCATTCACCACCGCGCACGAGAGCGGTCTTCGGCTACTCGCGGCCAAGGGCGACAGGCTGCTGATGAACGAGGATATTCCGCCCAAAGAAATGGTCAGGCTACTGGAGGTGTACAGGTCCTTCAACGACTTCGTAATCGTCGACCTGCCCGATCACATCGATGCACTCAATGCCGCGGTCCTGGAGCACGCTGACAATATCGTGCTCGTCATGCAGCAATCTTTCCCGTACCTGAACGACATGGTCCGCCTGATGAATATCCTGACGGGCGATCTGCACATCGACAGGTCGCGCATAACCGTCGTCGTCAACCGCTACTCGAAGAACCTTCCGATACTGATGAAGGACATCGAAGCGGCCTTGCATACGCAGAACATCGTCACGATTCCCAACAACTACAAGATGACGTCGGAAAGCGTGAACTCCGGCATTCCATTGAACCGGGCCGACCGCAAGTCTCCGATCGCGCGGGGGCTGACGGACTTGCACGTTGCAACGGGGGCAGTGGCGAAGCCCACGGAAAACCGCTTTGGCCTTCCCGCATTCCTCAGGAGATAGATCGTGAGTACCAGCAGCAAACTTGCCGAGAAACTTCGATCGCGTATCGACGCCGATACCGACGTTTCAGCCACGCTGACGGACCAGGAGCTCGAGTGGAAAGAGCGCATCAATGAAAGGCTGCTCGAGGTGCTCGACCTGTCCCTGATTGAAACCATTGGCGAAGAGCGGGCGCGGGTTGAGATTCGAGAAACGGCAAACCGCCTGCTTGCCGAGGCGGATGCGCCGCTGAGCCTCCGCCAGCGCCAGAACGTCGTCAAGCGTATCGAGGATGAAGTGATGGGGCTCGGGCCCCTCGAGCCCTTGCTTTCGGATATCGCCGTGTCGGACATTCTCGTCAACGGCCACGAAACGATCTACGTCGAGCGCCGCGGTCGGCTCGAACGCACGAACCTGCGCTTCAGCAATCACAGTCACCTGATGAATACGATCGACCGGATCGTTTCCGCGGTTGGCCGCCGGGTCGACGAGTCTTCGCCGATGGTCGACGCGAGACTCAAGGACGGCTCACGCGTCAACGCGATCATCCCGCCTCTCGCAATCGACGGAGCCGTGCTGTCGATCCGGCGCTTCGCCGTGGAACGCCTCACCATGGAGATGCTCGAGGAACTCGGGACGATCACGCCGGACGTATCGCGGGTGCTGTCTGCCGTCGTCCAGGGGCGCCTGAACGTGCTGGTATCGGGAGGCACCGGCGCGGGCAAGACGACCTTGCTCAACATCCTGTCGGGCTTCATTCCGCCCACCGAGCGCATCATCACCATCGAGGACTCCGCGGAGCTTCAGCTGCAGCAGCCTCACGTCGTACGGCTCGAAACGCGGCCGCAGAACATCGAGGGGAAAGGCGAAGTGACGGCACGTGACCTCGTCCGCAACGCGCTGCGCATGCGGCCGGAGCGAATCGTCGTAGGCGAGGTACGTGGCGGGGAAGCGCTCGACATGCTGCAGGCCATGAATACAGGGCACGACGGCTCCCTGACGACCGTGCATGCAAACTCGGCACGTGATGCCCTCGGGCGTATCGAGAACATGGTCAGCATGACCGGGATCTCCTTCCCGATGAAAGCGCTGCGTTCGCAAATCGCCTCGGCAATCGACGTCGTCGTACAGGTAGCACGACTGGAGGATGGCAGGCGCAGGGTGGTCAGCGTGCAGGAAATCAACGGCATGGAAGGCGAGATCGTCACCATGTCGGAGTTGTTCACGTTCGAGCGCAAGGGGCTCGATAAAGATGGCAACGTATCCGGGGAACTGCGCCCGACCGGGATAGTTCCCGCGTTCTACCGCGATCTCCAGTGCAAAGGCATCAACTTCCCGATCGAGGTCTTCGGCCAGTGATGGCCGGATACCGCAGGAGTTCCTGAATTATGAACGGCGCAACGATCTTCGTGATCATGATTTTCGTCACCGTGGTGCTGTTGATGCAGGGCCTCGTCGTTCCCGTGTTCGGGGAGTCCGCGCAGGCCCGCAAACGGCTGAAGAAGCGGCTGGACGGCATCGAGAGCAACGAGGACGAACCGACGTACAGCACGCTCGTACGCAAGAAGTATCTCAAAAAGCTTTCGCCTGTCGAACGGATGCTTGAAGAGCTGCCGTTGCTGACCTCGCTGTCCCGGACAATCGAGCAGGCCGGCCATTCGATCCTCGCCTACCGGCTGATCGGCCTGTGTCTACTGCTCGGGTGCGCCGCAGCCTGGGTTACCTGGCTGGTGACGCGCTTGCCGCTCGCCGCGGCGGCCGTGGCGGGCATCGCCATGTACCTGCCGATCATGAAGATCCGCTATGACCGTGACCAGCGGCTGGCGAAGTTCGAGGAACAGCTGCCGGACGCCATCGACATCATGAAGCGCGCGCTGAAAGCCGGTCATCCGTTCACATCGGCCCTCAAGCTGGTTTCCCAGGACATGGTTGCACCTCTCGCAAGGGAGTTCGAGATCACGTTCAACGACATCAGCTACGGTAACAACATGCGCCGGGCGATGCTGGGCCTCCTGGCGCGGGTGCCGAGCGTCACCGTCATGGCCCTGGTCACCTCCATACTCGTGCAGAAGGAAACCGGCGGCAACCTGGCCGAGGTCCTCGACCAGATCGGCAAAGTCATCCGGGGGCGATTCAAGCTGCAGCGCAAGATAAGGACATTGACAGCCGAGGGCCGCATGTCGGCGTGGGTCCTGGCTCTGATTCCCCTGATCCTGTTCGGGACGATGTGGGTTACGACGCCCGATTACCTGCCGGTGCTGGTGGAAGATCCGCGCGGGCAAAAACTGATCATGTACGGCGGCGTCTCCGGCGTAATCGGGATCGCCTGGATTCGCCGCATCATCCGAATTGAGGTGTGATCCATGGAGGCTTTCGCAAACCAGCTCCTTGCCCTCGCCAGCGACGAATTCGTCCTGCGCCGCCTGCTCGTATGGTTGTCCGCGGCCTCCGTATTCGTGCTGGTGATCGGGGGCGCCCTGATCACGTTCGGGTACGTCGATCCGGTCCGTGGCCGCGTCGGCAGCCTGACGAGTGACACGAAGAAAAAGAAGCGCAGTGCCTTGTTGAAGGCGGCGACGTCGCTCGGGCCGGTGGCTGCGTTCGTGCTCCCACAAAACGAACTCGAGCGCAACAAGGTCATGACGCAGCTCTACCATGCCGGGTACCGCTCTTCGACGGCCTTGCAGTTGTTCTACTTCGTCAAAACGCTCCTCATCATCGTCCTGCCGCTCGGTGTGCTCGTCGCGAGCCGTTTCATACCAGCCATGGAATCGCGGAACGTCATTACCTACGCGCTCGCGGCGGCCGCCATCGGTATGTTCGGCACGAATTTTGTCCTGCACTACGTGGTCCGAAAGCGCAAGCGCGCCTTGTCCAACGGCTTTCCCGATGCACTGGATCTGCTTGTCGTCTGCGTCGAATCAGGCCTGGGGCTCTCCGCCGCAATCCAGCGAGTGGCCGATGAACTCAGCGTCAGCCACCCGGAGCTCGCTTCGGAGTTGTCGCTGGTAAATGCCGAAATCCGCGTCGGAGTACAGCGCGAACAGGCGTTGAGAAATTTCGCCGATCGCACCGGTCTCGAAGACATCCGCGGGCTCGTCGGGCTGCTGGTTCAGACCATGCGTTTCGGGACCGGCGTCGCCGATGCACTGCGCGTATATTCGGAGGAATTTCGCGACAAGCGGACACAGAAGGCCGAAGAACTTGCGGCAAAGATGGGAACGAAACTGGTCTTTCCGCTGATCTTCTTCATGTTTCCACTTTTTTTCATCGTGGCGGTCGGACCCGCCGTGCTGCGCATCATCGAAGCATTCAGCAAGATGTGAATCACCGGTCATGGACGAGGATATACGCATGAGCTCGAATAATTTTCGTATTGCAGGAACGTTCGCGGCAGCAGGGCTTTTCCTGCTCTCGGGCTGCGCGGGTTCTCCCGTCACGGAGGAGCCACGGATCGCGGAGCAGGAATTACGCAGCGAGAACCTGGACGTCCTGTTCGCAACCGAGTTCCCCATCGCCTCCAGGGACGAGGCGCTCGCGCATGCGACTGCGGCGATGCAGACCGGCGACTTCGAGCGCGGCTTGTTCTACTACGTAAAGGCGCTGAAATTCCAGCCGGACGATGCCGCGTTGCTCGTGAGAATAGGCCAGATTCACGAGTATCGGCATGACACCGAATACGCGGTAAGGGCGTATACGCTCGCACTTCGGGCCGATCCCGACAACGTCGCGGCGCTCGAGGGCCGCGGGCTGCTGTTGCTCGCGAATGGCGAGGCCGTATACGCGGAGACCGATCTCCGTCGTGCCGTCAGCGTCGACATGTCGGCCTGGCGCGCGTACAACGGTCTCGGCCTGCTGGCCGACGACCAGGGCGAGCACACGATTGCGATTGGCCACTACACGTCGGCGCTTGCCGTGCAGCCGGAATCTCCGATGCTGCTCAACAATCGCGGCTATTCGAACATGCTCGCCGGGCAACGGCCGGAAGCAGAGACAGATCTCCGCAAGGCAGCCGGGATGGGTTACGAGCGTGCCTGGATCAATCTCGGCGTCGTTCTCGCCAGGGATCGCCGCTACGATGAAGCCGTCAGGGCCTTCGCGGAAGTACTGAGCGAGGCGGAGGCTTTGAACAAGACCGGCGCAACGGCGCTGCTGAATCACGATGCAGCGATCGCGGAACGGCTGTTCAAGTCGGCGATCCAGGCGTCGCCTGTGTATTTCCCGGCGGCCGAAGAGAACCTGGCGCAAATCGCGACGGCCGGTTAGCAAGGCGTCGACGCGCGTCAGGGGGCGCGTTGGAGCGGCTGCCAGCCGCGACTGGTATACGGCCGCATCGAAGCGTGTTGTTTGGCGGGCAGCGCCCGCTCCTAAGCCGGTATGCGGTCCGTTGAGGTGCGTTCCATTCGCGGGCAACGCCCGCTCCTACGTATAATCGCGGATCGCTCAACGGACCGCCGACCGAAATGCCCCCTACGCCCGTGTTCGCCGGCTGCATGCCGGCCCTCATGACCCCGTGCTCCCGCGACGGCGCGCCGGACTTCGCCGCGCTGGCCGCGACCGGGCGTGCACTCGTCGAACTCGGCATGCGCGCAGTGGTCTGGTGCGGCTCGATGGGCGACTGGCCGCTGCTCACCGATACCGAGCGGATGATCGGTGTCGAGGCGCTGGTCGACGCAGGGCTGCCCGTCATCGTCGGCACCGGGGCACAGAATACGGCGCGTGCGGCGGCGCTTGCGGCGCATGCCCGCGAGGTCGGCGCGCAGGGCCTCATGGTGATTCCGCGCGTGCTGTCGCGCACGTCGTCGCGCGCCGCCCAGCGCAATCATTTCGGCAGGGTACTCGCAGCGGCAGACGGTTTACCGGCGGTCATCTATAACAGCCCGTACTACGGCTTCGAGACCCGGGCCGAGCTTTTTTTCGAATTGCGGCGCGAGCACCCGAACCTCGCCGGCTTCAAGGAGTTCGGCGGCGCGGCTCAGCTGTCCTATGCCGCCGAACACATCTGTAACGAGGCGGACGGTATTGCGCTCCTGGCCGGCGTCGACACAGAGCTCGTGCACGCCTACGTTCGCTGCGGCGCTGCCGGCGCGATCACCGGCGTTGGCAATGCCCTGCCGCACGAGATTCTGCGGCTCGTCGCATTGTGCACGGAGGCGGCCGCCGGGGACGTCGAAGCGTACCGTCACGCCGTCGAACTCGACGACGCGCTGCGCGTGCTGGCGGGCTTCGACGAGGGCCCGGACCTGGTCCTTTACTACAAGCGCCTGATGGTGCTCGCCGGGCACGGCGCCTATCGCTATCAACTGAACGCGGGCGACGAACTGTCGTCCAGCCAGGAGGCCTATGTCGACGCGGCGTGGCAGCGTTTCCGGAGCTGGTGGAACGACTGGCCCGGCAAGAGCGCCTGAACGAAAGCCATGCGTGTCATCGATTCACACACCGAGGGTGAACCGACCCGGGTCATCATCGCCGGCGGCCCGGACCTCGGCTCCGGCAGCCTCGATGAGCGCCTGCTCCGTTTGCGCGAACGGCACGACGGCCTGCGCCGGGCGCTGATCCTCGAGCCACGCGGCTCGGATGCACTGGTCGGCGCGCTGCTTTGCCGGCCCTCACGCCCGGACTGCACGGCCGCCGTGATCTTTTTCAACAACAGCGGCTATCTCGGCATGTGCGGCCACGGCGCCATCGGTGTCGCCGTGACGCTCGCCTGGCTCGGCCGTGACATCGGCGAATGCGTGCGCCTCGAAACGCCGGTCGGGGTCGTCGAAATCGAACTGCAGGGGAACGAGGCGACGGTGGAGAACGTCCCGAGTTATGTCCTTCACGAGAACGTCCCGCTGGCAATCGACGGCTTCCCGGCGGTGCGCGGAGACGTGGCCTGGGGCGGCAACTGGTTCTTTCTCGCCGACTGGCCGCACACGCCGATCGTGCCGCTGCGGGTCAACGAGCTGAGCGAGATCTGCGAGCGGCTGAAGAGCGCACTTCGCGAGCAGGGCATGACCGGCGCCGGCGGCGCCGAGATCGATCACGTCGAACTCTTCACCGCCGCGGCCGGGGAGGGCGCCGACAGCCGTAACTTCGTGCTCTGCCCCGGCGGCGCCTACGATCGTTCCCCCTGCGGCACCGGCACGAGCGCGAAGCTCGCCTGCCTCGCTTCGCGCGGCGAACTCGCGCCCGGCGAGACCTGGGTGCAGGAAAGCGTCACCGGCGGACGCTTCCAATGCCGTTACCGGCTGGATGCCGACGGCCGCGTCGTGGCCTCCATCACGGGACGCGCGTTCATCACGGCCGACGCCGTGATCGTCCAGCAGGCCGGCGACCCGTTTCGCGAGGGTATCCCGTCCCGATGAGTGCGCCCGGCGGACGCGTGCTGGTGGTCGGCGGGGGCATCGTCGGCATCGCCTGCGCCTGGTACCTGCGCAAGGAAGGACTCACCGTCAGCGTCATCGACGCGGGCCGGATGGGAGGCGCCTGTTCGGCCGGTAATTGCGGCCTCGTGTGCCCGGGCCACGTGCTGCCCCTCACGATGCCGGGTGCAACGCTGACGGCGTTGCGCTCGCTGTTCAATACCCGCGCTGCATTTCGCGTCCGGCTGCAATGGCGCGCCGATCTCTACCGCTGGTTCTGGGAGTTCGCGCGGCGCTGCACCACGGCGCGCGCGCTCGAGGCGGCAATCGAATTGCAGCGCATACTCGACGCCTCGGCCGACGAATACCGGCAGCTCATGCGCGAGGAGGCGCTCGAGGCGGAGTACCGCGAGACCGGCACCCTGTACGTGTTCCGGACGCCGGCCGCGCTTCGCCACTTCGCCGCCGCGGACGTCGGGCCCCTCGAACGCTTCGGCGTCCGCATCCGGCGGCTCGCCGCCGACGAGCTGGTGAGTTTCGATGCGAGCCTTCACCCCGGCCTGGCCGGTGGTTTCCTGTTCGAGGACGACGCCACCGTGAATCCCGGCCGGCTGTGCAGCCGCTGGGCGGAACGGCTCGCCGCGACGGGCGTAAGCCTGCACGAGCACCAGGCCATGAAAGGCGTCCGGCAAAGCGGCGGGCGCATCACCGGCATCGTTACGGAGGGCGGCACGCTCGAGGCCGAACACTACGTGTTCGCGCTCGGCGCCTGGAGCCGGCAGCTGGGCCGGGACCTCGGGATCAGCCTGCCGGTAGAGCCGGGCAAAGGCTACTCGATCGTACTGGACCGGCCGGCGCCGTGCCCCGGCCTGCCGATGCTGTTTCCGGAAACGCGCGTCGTCGCCACGCCCTTCGCCGACGGGCTGCGCCTCGGTTCGATGATGGAGTTCGCAGGCTTCGATCGATCCCTGCCGGCGGAGCGGCTGCAGCAGCTCGTCGACAGCGCCGCGCCCTATATCACGCTGCCGGCCAGGCGCGCCTGGCGCGAACCCTGGTACGGCTGGCGCCCCATGACCTGGGACAGCCTGCCGGTGATCGGGCGGCCGAAGCGCGTCGCGAACGCAATCATTGCGACCGGCCATAACATGCTCGGCACGACTCTCGCGCCGGCGACCGGCCGCCTCGTCGCCGATTTCGTCATGGAACGCCGGCCGTTTATCGACGCAGCGGCCTATTCGCCCGATCGATTCTGACCCGAAGCCGCCTGCCGCAGGGCGACGTCGGCGGCAGCCGCCTCGATTGCCTCGAGCCTGAGCGCAAAGCGCGTGGACTCCCGGATGCTGTCGAGGGCGCCGAGGCGGCCGAGGACCCGCGCCACCGCGAGCTGCATGCCGGCGACGAATACGTCCTGGCCGGAATGTTGTGCGCGCTCGATGATCTGCTCCAGGGTGAGCGCGGTACTGCCGTCGATGCCCGGCACGTCGGTCAGGTCGAGTATGAGGACGTCGACCGGCCGCACCGATACGATGCGCTTCATCATCTCGTTGGCCGCGCCGAAACTCATCGAACCGGAAAGGTGCAGGATTGCTGCGCGACCCTGGCAACGCCGGAAGGCAGCGGTTTCGACCGGGTCCAGCAGCTGGTCGTTGCCGTCATCGACGATGGTGCTGATGGACTGCACCTGCAGGTCGGCCATGGTCTTCACGAACATGAGGCTCGCGAGAACGAATCCGGCAGCGACCGCGGTCACCACGTCGACGAACACGGTCAGCACGAGTACGAGCAGCATCAGTACCAGGTCCGCCCGCGGCGTACGGTGCAGGCGCATGATGAAACGCCAGTCGATGACGTCGATGCCGACCTTGAGCAGGATGCCGGCAAGCGCCGCGTGCGGCACGAAACTTACAGCCGGTCCGAGTCCCAGGACGATGAGCCAGCAGGAAGACGGCGTGGATCACACCGGACAGCGGTGTGCGGCCGCCCGCTTTGAGATTGGCGAGCGTGCGGACCGTGGCACCCGCGCCCGGCAGGCCGCCGGCGAAACCGGCCACCAGGTTGCCGATGCCCTGGCCGATGAGTTCGCGATCGGAATCATGGAACGTGCGGCTCACGTTGTCGGCAACCAGCGAGGTCAGCAGACTGTCGATCGAACCGAGTGCCGCGAGTACCACCGCACCCACCAGCATCAGGCCCAGCTGCTCGATGAGGAGTTGCGGGACCGTGAACGATGGCAGTCCGGAGGGCACCGGCCCGAGCAGCGGTACGTCACCCACGAACGGGACAGCCAGCGTACAGACGAGGAGAGCCAGCAAGGGCGACGGGACGACACGCGCCACGCGCTTCGGCGTCCCGACGCAGAGCGCGAACGCCAGCAGGCCGATGAAACATGCATGCCAGTTCGGCGCCTGCAAGGTCTCCGGCAGTGCGGTAAGGGCATTGATGACATTCGGCGGCGACGTGTAGCCGAGGAGCGGTTCGAGCACCAGGATGATCAGGATGCAGCCGATGCCGGTCATGAAGCCCGAGATCACGGGCAGTGGCATCAGGTTGATGTATCGCCCGATGCGCAGGCGGCCGAACAGGATCTGCAACAGCCCGGCCAGCATGACGACGGTGAAGGCGACGGCAGGCTCGGCGGCGAACTGCGTGAAAATGGTTGCGGAGACGACGGTCATGGGGCCCGTCGGGCCGGAGATCTGCGACGGCGTACCGCCGAACAGCGCGGCAAACAGCCCGACGCAGATCGCGCCATGCGATCCCCGCGATCGGTCCCATCCCGGAGGCGACCCCGAAAGCGAGGGCCAGCGGCAGTGCGATGATCGCGGCGGTCAGTCCGCCGAAGAGATCACCGCGTAAATGGCTGAAACCGAGTCTTGTTGATGTTGGTGCTCGAGGAGCCGGGCCAGCAGCCCGATGTGTGCGGCGCAGTATCGTTCAGCGCACGGCGCCTGGCAATCGCGGCGCGCCACAAGTCCTGAGACGATGCCACCGGCCGGCCTGGGCCACGCGGCACGGGCAACCGCCGGCTGACCGTCCTCCCGGAGGTGTTGTACATTGGCGCCTTCCCGGCCGTCCGCCGCCATCACAACCGGAAACCCTTATGCCGCAAGAACGCCCACCTCGTCGCCGCCAGTTTCCTGCTCGCCGCCACCGCCTTGCATGCACAAGCCGAGGTTTCGGAGGAACGCGTCCTCGAGGAAGCATCGGTCGGTGCGAACTGGTTCCTGAAAGGCGGCAACTTCGGCGGCGAGCATTTCAGCCCGCTCGGGACCGTGAACGAGGGCAATGTGCACGAGCTCGGGCTCGCCTGGTCGGCCGACCTGCCGGTGCCTGATGGAATTGCCGCGACACCGATCGTGATCGACGGGGTCATCTACCTGTCCGGCGCGTATTCCATCGTGTTCGCGATCGACGCAGCAACGGGCAAGGTCCTCTGGAGCTACGACCCCGGCGTCCGCGAACGGCAGGCCGCCGATCCCAACATGTCCTGGCCCGCCCGTGCAAACCGGGGCGTAGCCGTCTGGCAGGGGCAAGGTGTTCGTGACCACCGCCGATTGCTGGCTCGTCGCGCTCGATGCCGGCACGGGCCGGGAAGCCTGGTCGAAACTGACCTGCGACCCGAAGGACGACTATGCGATCACCGACTCGCCCTACGTCGGCGGCGACACGCGTGTTCGTCGGCAATGCCGGCTCGGAATCGCCGCGGCCGAACCGCGGCTACGTTTCCGCGTACGATGCAAACGGGGGCGAACTGTTGTGGCGCTTCTATATCGTGCCGAGCGCGAACCCCGCCGAAAACGACACGCCGGCGCTGAAGATCGCGGCAAAGACCTGGTCGGCCGACATGCTCCGGAAACACGGCGGCGGCGGGCAGAGCTGGAACGAGATGACCTACGATCCCGCCTCGAAACTGCTCTTCTTCGGTACCTCGGGTGCGTATCCCTACACGTACCGGGACCGCAGTCCCGACGGCGGCGATAACCTGTTTCTGTCATCCGTCGTCGCCGTCCATGCCGAGACCGGCGAATACGCCTGGCATTACCAGACGGTGCCAGAGGACAGCTGGGACTACAACGCGACGATGAACATCGTGCTCGCCGACCTCGATATCGGCGGGAAACGGCGCGAGGCGCTCCTGATCGCGCCGAAGAACGGATTCCACTACACGCTCGACCGGCACAGCGGCGAACTGCTCGCGGCCGGCAAGTTTGCCAGGGCCAACTGGGCGACGCACATCAACATGGAGACCGGCCGGCCGGTGCCGGACCCCGCCGCGTCCTACTGGAACGCGAAGCCGGGCGAGACCACCCTCGTCTGGCCGAACATGTGGGGAGCGCACAGCTGGAACCCCATGGCTTACAGCCCTGAAACGCGGCTGTCCTACATCCCGGTGGTCGATATCCCGGCGGCCGTCGTCACGGACGGCGAGGGTGGTTTCTCGGACGACAACATCCTGCTCACCGAGGTCGACGGCCGTCCCCACAGTCCCGGCAAGCTGGTGGCGTTCGATCCGGTCGCGGCCGAGATTCGCTGGCAGGTCGACCACCCCTTGCCCTACAACGGCGGCGTGATGGCGACAGCCGGCAAGCTCGTGTTCCAGGGAAATGCCACGGGCGATTTCGTTGCGTATGCGGCAGATTCGGGCGAAGCCTTGTGGAGCGTGCAGACCGGTTCCTCGATCGCCGCGGCCCCGGCGAGTTACGCGCTCGAGGGCCGCCAGTACATCGTCGTTCCCATCGGCGGCGGCGGCGGTCTGCAATTCTATTACCCGGAGTTGCACAGCACGGATCGCTCGCAAGGCCCGGTGCGCCTGCTCGCGTTCACCCTCGACGGCGAGGCCGCGATGCCGGCCGCCGCAGGCAGAGCGCGTACACTTCCGGAGCAGCCCGCACTCGACGCGTCGCCGGCCGCGCTCGCGGCGGGCAAGGCGCTGTACGCCGACAACTGCAAGGGTTGTCATGGCGCGAATGCGGTCGCGCGGGCCCACGGCTCGGTGCCGGACCTGCGCTATGCCACGGCGGAAACGCACCGCATGTGGGCCGGGATCGTCGTCGGCGGCGCGAAACGCGCGAACGGCATGCCGGCATTCGAACTCGGCGCCGACGAAGCGGACACGATCCGGGCCTGGGTACTCTCGCGTGCCAACGAACTGCGCCGCACCCAGCCGGCGGGCGCGGATTGACGCGTGTGCAGCGCGCGGGCGTACCGGCAGCTCGTCTGCTGCACCTGCTTGCTCCTGGTTCTCGCGGGCGGCGCGCCGGCACAGGACGTGCAGAAGGCGAGAGACAGCATCAGCCACTGGGCGATGGCGCCGTTTCTCGGCACCGGCGCCTACGAGTTCGACGAGGAGCAAACCATTTACGTGCTCGAGTACACGCCGCGCTGGAACTGGCGCGACCCGACGCCCGCGGGTGCATCGCCGCGGCGTGCGGGCCTCGAGTTCCAGTTGCCTGCGACGCTCGGCCTCCGGAGTTTCGACCTGGGCGACCTGCCGGGCACGCTCGATCCCGGTAACGCGGCCACGCTCTCCGTGGTCCCGGGCGTCTATGCAACACTCGAGCTCGATCCGCGCTGGACCTTGCTCGGCATCGCGAACCTGGGACTCGGCGCGCGACTCGACGGCGAGGAGGCGGCGCTGATCCACCGCTTCGGGCTGCGCGGCCGTTACAGCGTGGGCGATGACGAGCGGCGCTGGAACTTCATCGGCGGCATCGAGCACATCGGCTACAACAGCGACCGGGACCGAAACGACCGCACGCTCCCGGTCTCGCTCAGTGTCGAGCTGGAACTCGCCATTGACGCGTGGGCAGGCGAGGCCGGGACCACGCACCTCATCACCCACCTGACCGCTTCGCATTACCTCGACGAACTTTCCCTCGCCGCGCTGGAGGAAGCGAGCGGAGCGATACAGAACGATCTGGAGATCGGATTTGCGGTTCGCCCGGCCAAACCGTTCCGCGTATGGCGGCTGAGTTTCGAACGCATCGGGCTCGCGTACCGCTACGGTGAGGGCGAGGACGATGCCGATTTCGCGGGCATCCGGCTCATTTTCGGATCGGTGTTCGACCAGTAGGATGCGCGTGCCGTCCGACCGGCAGAGGCCCGCGAGGCAAAAGCGCCGCGACCGGCAGAAGACACGCGCGGGACTCCTGCGCCGGCTGTCGAAGTGGGCGGTGATCGTCGTCGGCCTGGCGCTGGCGCAGAGCGTACTGCTGGTATTGCCGCTTCGCTGGATCGCCCCGCCGACGACAGCGTTCATGTTGCGCGACTCGAGTGGCCGCGAGCCGCTGCTCTACGAATGGATACCGTGGACCGGACTGGGCGAAAGCATGCCGCTCGCCGTCATTGCGGCCGAGGACCAGCGCTTCGCCGCGCACTTCGGCCTCGATCTCGCTGCCATCCGCGATTCGCTCGAGGACGCGGAGCGCGGGCGCCGCCTGCGGGGCGCGTCCACCATCACGCAGCAGCTGATCAAGAACCTGTACCTGTCGCCGAGCCGGAGTGCATGGCGCAAGGGCATCGAGGCGTACCTCACCCTCATTGCCGAAATCTGCCTGCCGAAACGCCGCATCCTCGAGCTGTACGTCAACGTCGTGGAACTCGGACCGGGCATCTACGGCGCCGCGGCAGCAAGTGAGTACTTTTTCGGCAAGCCGCCGTCGGCGCTCACGGACACGGAAGCGGCACTGCTCGCCGCCGTCCTCCCGAACCCGCTGAGGCTGCGGGCGGACCGGCCCTCAGCCTATGTCAGCGAGCGCCAGGCGTGGATCCTCCGCCAGATCCAGCGCCTGAAGCGCGAGCGCTGGCTCATGCAGCTCGAAGACTGAGACCCGGCGACACAGGACGATCTCCGCCGATATGCCGTGCCGCGGACCCCGCTCACCAGTCCTTGAGCGGAAAGTCCATCACAGCCGGCGCGGGCCAGCGGAGCCCGCTGCCCTCGAGTGCTGCGGCGAAGTTCGGCGTGGCCTCGAGATCCCAGGGCGCCCCGCAAGCGCACCAGACGGATACCTGCACGAGGGAAACCGGGCCGAAGGGATGCTGGTCGATGCGCGTCGCGAAGCGATTGGCATCATCGCGCCGGCCACCCCAGGCTGCGACGATGAGATGCCACCAGTCGCCCTGCTCACGGGAAAATCCTGCGTACCGTTCGCTGAAACCTGCTTCGTCGCCCTGGTGTGCGGCAACGAGTAGCCGGAACTCTTCCGCCACGTCGGCCTCCCGAATGTGCCCGTCGATGCTGACGAGCGCCTCCTCGTGCAGGCCGTTCGCGACCAGCGCGCGGACCAGCTCCGTGCCGAGCCAGCCGCCGGGAGCGATCTCGTTGCCCTCGCGGGCGAGCGCGAGCGCTTCCGCGGGCAGCCCCGCCTGGATTGCGGCACGCACCGCGTCGAACCACGAAAGTGAGCGGCGGGGGTCGCAGGTAAGTATCCGTTTGGCTTGTGCGAGATGCTCCTTCGCGTAGCCGAAACCGATAGCCATGATGGGCGTCCAGTTGCCCTCACGGCAATCGGGCTGGCCCAGAACGTGCTGGATGCGTCCGCCGAGGCCGCGCCAGTTACCGCTGATGAAGGCCAGGTCGAGTTCCGTGAACCGTCGCCATTCCGGATTGCTCGCGTAACCCACGGCGGCTTCGTAGTCGGCAATGGCGGAGGCGAAGGCACCGTCGAGTTCATCGGTCGACACGCCCGCGAGGTCTTCCCCGGCCGAGGCAGCGTTCAGGAGGTGGACATAGAAGTCCGAATGGTCGACGTACACCGGCGAGAACTCGGGCACGCGCAGGATGACCTGGTCGAAATAGGCATTGGCCCGGCGCAGGCCGTCGATCGTCTCGATCTCGCCGTGGGCGCGCGCGAAGAGATCGAGGCCTTTCTGGTACAGCGTGAAGGCCTCGACGTCGCGCAGCCCGGCCTGTCGCATGACCTCGCGCTTCTTCTGGTCGAGCACGACGTCGAGTGCGTCCGCAATCTTTTCCGCGATGTCTTCCTGCACCGCGATGGTGTCGGTGGACGTACTGTCGTAATTCTCGGACCAGACGTGAAACGCGTCCTCGGCACGGATCAACTGCGCCGTCACGCGCAGGCGATCGCCGGAACGGCGAACCGAACCCTCGACGATGTGCCTGACGCCGAGCGCCCTGGCGATGTCCTGCACCGGGATGTCCTCGCCCTTGAACGAGAACGCAGAGGTGCGTGCCGTCACCAGCAGTTCCGGCAGCTGCGCGAGCGAATTCAGGATCTCCTCGGTCAGGCCGTCGGCAAAGTACTCGTCGTCGGGGCCGCTGCTCATGGCAACGAAAGGCAGGACCGCCACCGACTTATCGGACAGGTCCGGGAAGGGGTTCGGCGGCGGCGTTTCGCCCTGTGGTGCTGGCGGATCGGCGGCGGCGTGCCGTTCCGGCGCCGGGCCTGCAAGAAACTTGTCCCAGGTGAACCACGCGAGCGCGATCACGAGCACGCCGATGATCATGCGATCGAGCTTGCGCCCGGTCTGCGAGGTGATCGACGCTTCGCGTGCCACGTGCTTTTCGCGCCTGATGCCGTCCGGCGTCAGTTCGAATGCCCAGGCGAACAGCAAAGCGAGCGGCAGGCCGAGCAGGAGTGCCACCACGAACGATTGCAACACCCAGGGAGGCGCACCGAAATTCCCGAACGCGAACTCGGCGACCTGCGCAGCGATCCAGCCGACGACACAATACGCAATGCCGACGCGGATGACGTTACGGCGTTTCAGCTCGTTGAACAGCGACATGCGCGGATGCAACCCCCGGTAAGTTGCGCGGAGTATACCGGTCCGAAGACGCCCCGTCTCAGGCGGTTCCGGTGCCGGCATCCTCGTCGCCGGAATACTTTTCGTGCAGTTTCACCGGGCGGGCGTTCCGCTTGCGAATCCACAGGTTGATCATCTCCACGAACACCGAAAATGCCATTGCCGCGTAGATGTAGCCCTTCGGGATGTGCACGCCGAAACCGTCCGCGATCAGCACCAGCCCGATCATCAAAAGGAAGCTGAGCGCCAGCACCTTGATGGTCGGATGCCTTTCGACGAAGTCGCTGATAGGCCGCGAGAACGCGATCATGAAACCGATCGAGATCAGGATCGCCGTCACCATCACCCAGCGTTCGTCGACCATGCCCACGGCGGTGATGATCGAATCCAGCGAAAAAACGACGTCGAGCAGCATGATCTGCACGATCACGCTGCCGAAGGTCGCAGCCGAGGACTGCCGGACCTCCTCGGTCTCTCCCTCGAGTTTCTGGTGAATTTCATGGGTCGCCTTGCCGATGAGGAACAGCCCGCCGCTGATCAGTATCAGGTCGCGCCAGGAAAAGGACTGCCCGAAGAGGTCGAACAGCGGCGCCGTCAGGCCGATGATCCAGGCGATCGCGAACAGGAGCAGAAGGCGTGTGACGGCTGCGAGCATGATGCCGGTCTTGCGGGCTTTGTCGCGCTGTCCGGGAGGAAGCCTGCCGGCCAGGATCGAGATGAAAATGATGTTGTCGATGCCGAGCACCAGTTCGAGTGCCGTCAGCGTCGCGAGTGCAATCCAGATTTCGGGGTCGGCGAGGGATTCCATGTCGGGTTCCGCTTCTTTAGATTAATCCGGCGAGTCCGGGCCCCCGGCGGGGACACCGTCAATTCCGGCCCGCCCGGGCGCCGCGGCTGCCGATTCGAGCCTCGTTATGGTGATGTCGAACAGCCCGTAGAGTATCGATACGACCGGGTTGATCAGGTTGAAAAAAGCGAACGGCAGGTAGGCAAAGGTCGCGACACCGAGTGCAGCCGACATGTAGGCCCCGCAGGTATTCCACGGCACGAGCGGCGAGGTCAGCGTGCCGCAGTCCTCGAGGACCCTTGAGAGGTTGCGTGGATCGAGACCACGCCGCGCGAACTCCGCCTTGTACATGCGCCCCGGCAGCACGATCGCCATGTACTGGTCGGCAGCCACGATATTTGCACCGATGCAGGTGAGCCCGGCAGTCAGGATCAGGGAGCCGGCGGAATGCGTGGCGCGAAGCGCGGAGCGTATCAGCCGCTCGAGCATGCCGGCGTGTTCCATGACCGCGCCGAAGGACAGGGCACAGATGATGAGCCAGATCGTGGTCAGCATGCTGGCCATGCCGCCGCGGCTCAGCAGGTCGTCGACTGCGGGAACGCCCGTGGACGAGACGTAGCCGGTCGCGAGCGCGGTCCACACCCCCTTCGCATAGGCGAGCGGCGCGGCCAGGTCCGGCGTTCCGGCGAGGGTCAATACGGCGTCGGCCTGCAACAGCACCGCGAGCACCGCGCCGAGGACGGCGCCGGCGAGGATCGTCGGCAGCGGCGGCAGTTTGCGCATGGCCATCAACAGCACGGCGGCGAGCGGCAAAAGGGCAAGCGGCGTGATGTGGAAAGAGTCCCGCAGCGTGTCGGTCATCGTCACGAGCGACGCGCTGTCGGTGCCGACCTCCGTATTCAGGCCGACGACCGCGAATACGATGACGGCAAGCGTGAAAGACGGCGCCGTCGTCCAGACCATGTGCCGGATATGCGTGAACAGGTCCGTGCCGGCGACGGCGGGTGCAAGGTTCGTCGTGTCCGAGAGTGGTGACATCTTGTCGCCGAAGTACGCGCCGCTCACGACTGCGCCGGCCGTGATGGCGGGCGATACACCGAAGCCGATCGCCACGCCCATGAGGCCGACGCCGAGGGTTCCGGCGACGGTCCAGGAGCTTCCGGTACTGAGCGAGGCCACCGCGCAGATGAGGCAGGCTGCGGCAAAGAAGAATTGCGGGTGCAGAAGGTGCAGGCCGTAATAGATCATCGCCGGCACGGTGCCGGCCATGAGCCAGGTGCCGATGAGCGCGCCCACCGCGAGCAGGATCATCATCGCCCCCATCGCGGTGCTGATACCCTCGACGATTGCGCGCTCGACGTCACGCCAGGCATGCCCGTTGCGTACGGCGATGATGGCGCCCACGGCGGCAGCAAATACGAGTGCCATCTGGTTCGCGCCGCCGGACGAATCCGAGCCGAACAGGTACACGGAGCCGGCGAGCAGGATCACCAGCACGATGATGGGTGTCGCCGACTGGAGCAGCGTCGGTTCTTTCACCGGCCTCATATCGTCGTCACGCCTACTTCAGGAGCCTCTCGTGGCGGCGCAGGATGCCCTGCAAAGCCTGCTGATCGATGCCCGGGACCACATGCCCCTCGTTGCCCGTCATTTCCCGTCCCGCAACGAGCGCATTGATGATTGCCTCTTCCGTCGCCTGCACCGTTGCCGCGAACAGGAGATCCAGGCTGTCGTTCGGCACCGAGCGGATCGACGCGCCGGCGTCGCCGCGCGCCGCATCGGTGTTCGCCGTGGAAAAAGCAATGAAAATGTCGCCGGAGCCGTTGTGTGCGATGCCGCCGGTGCGCGCGATGCCGAGCGATACCCGCCGCGCAATGCGTTTGAGCTGGTGCGGGAGCAGCGGGGCGTCGGTCGCGACGACGGCGATGATCGAACTGTAGGAGCGGCCCATGGCCGCGACTTCCGGCCGCCCGGATTCTGCCGTGTCACCGAACGGGCTTGCGACAGTGCTGTAAACCGACCCTGGCATGTTTTTGCCGACCGGCACGCCGGCCACCACGAGTTCGGCGCGGCGCCCGAAATTCGCCTGGACCAGCACGCCGAGTACGTAGGGAGATTCCTCGATCTCCACCTGCCGCGATGCGCTGCCGATACCGCACTTGAATTCGAAACAGATCATGCCCGTGCCGCCGCCGACGGCGCCCTCCGCGACCGGTCCGCCGCGCGCCGCTTCGAGGGCCTCGCCCGCGTGTTCCGGCCGCACGTGAAAGCCGTTGATGTCGTTCAGCCAGCCGTCCCAGGTCTCGGCGACCACCGGCAGCGACCAGTAATAGCCGGTATGGTCGGCGCTGCCCTGCGCGACGAGCCAGCGGATCACACCTTCGTGCACCGCGCCGACGCTGTGCGTGTTCGTGATCATGACCGGCCCTTCCAGGAAGCCGCTTTCCTCGACCCAGGTCGTGCCGGTCATTTCGCCGTTACCGTTCAGGGCCGACCAGCCGGCGTAGGCCAGGGTGTCGACGGAGTCGCGGCCGCGCGGCAGCAGTGCGGTCACGCCGGTGCGCACGGCGCGCTCATCCGGCAGGTCCTTCATGATGGTTTCGTGCCCGACCGTCACGCCGGCGACGTCGGTGATCGCGTTCAATGGCCCGGGCGTGCCGTCGAAGGGTATGCCGAGATCGCGGGCGCGCGGCACATCGGCGGCAAGGGCACCGGCAGCCGGGATGAGCAGCACCAGGGCCTGGATCAGTTTGGACATGCTTCAGTTCCGCCACGTCGCGCACAAAACGCGACCAGCGTACAGGCGAATCGGGTGAAGTGCCATTGGCGGAGGCGGAGGAACGCCGCTGGGGCGCATGCGGCGGGATCACGCAAACATCTCAAGGTCTTCGCCCGGCGCGTGCTTTGTCGCGAGTGAGACGACGACGAGCAGCGGCAGGCTGACGATCCAGCCCAGGTAGGAAGGCGCAAGCTCATAAGGCTGGTCGAGCACCGTCCAGAGTATCGCTGCAAACCCGCCGCCCAGCATGCTCCAGAAGGCACCGCTTGCGGTCGTCCGGCGCCAGAACAGGAGGCCCAGCATGGGAAAGAACAGGCCCGCAGCGCCGAAGGTGTAGGCATACAGGATCAGGTCCAGCACGTTCGGCACGAGCCACGCCATGCCGATACTGGCGACGCCGAAAACGATCGTCGCGAGACGTGCAACCGTGACGACGCTCGCTTCGCTCGCTTGCGGCCTGAATCGTTTCCTGTAGATGTCGTGCGTAAAGATCGACACAGGACCCATCAGCACCGAGTCCGCGGTCGACATCACGGCCGCGATGTAAGCGGCGATGACGATACCGGCGACGCCGGCGGGTAACAGTTCCAGGATGAGCAACGGGGTCGCCATCTCCGGATCCTCGAGCTCCGGCAAGAGCATGCGCGCAATCAACCCGACGAGCGTGCTGCCGACCGCGAACAGCGGCCACTCGATCGGCACGCCGGTAAGGAGAAACGCGCGCCGGGCCGTGCGTTCGTCGCGCGCGGCGATGATGCGCTGCATGGCCGCGATGGAGATGAACCACACGGGGAAAATGGCAAAGAACCAGCCGGCGAGTTCTCGCCAGCCGACGGCCCCCCAGTCGACGAGCGACGCCGTTCCCGGATCCGCGCCGAAGTGCCGGACGATGCCGCCCCAGCCGCCGACCTCCAGGAGGCCGAACGGAACCAGCAGCAGGATGACGCCCGCGAACATCACGGCCATCTGGAAGACGTCGGTATAGATCACGGCCTTCAGCCCACCCAGCGCGGTGTAGGCGAGGATGACCGCACCGGACAACAGGATGGCGATGCCGAGCCCGGCGCCGGTCGTCACCTGCAGGAGCTTCGCGCCCGCTATGACCTGGCCGCCTGCGAACGTGAACCACGCGAGGCCGATGACCAGCGCTGCGACGAGGCCGGTGCGCCGGTCGAAGCGCGTCTCGAACAGGTCGCCGGTGGTGAGCCCCTGCACCCGGTCCGCCCAGCGCTTCACCTTCGGCACCATCAGGAAGGATACGAGGACGACGGACAGGCCCGAGATCGCGATGAGCCAGGAGCCGGAGATGCCGAGCGTGAACCCGAGGCCGCCCATTGCAATGCTGAAGCCGCCGCCGAGATCCGTCGCCGCGGTCGAGGCCGTCGTCTGCACGAGGTTCATGTTGCGGTCGGCCGCAAGGAAGGATTCTGCTTCGCCGGTGCCCCGTTCGCGACGCGCGACGCGCAGGCCGATCCAGATCAGCACCGCGAAGTAGGCTGCAATGGCCAGAAAGTCGAGTGTATGCAGAACAGTCCTCCGGCCGTTGCCGACCGTTGGAGCGGCCGCTGGCCGTCGAATCGTTCGGAGCAAAATCGCGGCGGCCGCTTTATTCGCGGGCTTACGCCCGCTCCAACGGCGGCTGCCCGCCACTCCAACGAACAATCAATCGATAAACGCCTGTAAAACCGCCACGAGATTGTCGCCGAGTTCGTCCGACGGGTAGCCTCCTTCCTGCACGAGCACGGTCGGCAAGCCGAGCGCCCGGATGCGCTCGCCGACGCGGCCGAAGTCTGCCGTCGTCAGGCCGAGGCCGGCCAGCGGATCGCCGACGTAGGCGTCGAGGCCCAGCGCCACGACGAGTGCCTCCGCCTCGAAGGCATCGATTGCGTCCATCGCCGCATCGAGCGCGGCAAGGTAATCGTCGCCGCCCGTGCCGCGTGCGAGCGGCAGGTTCAGGTTACAGCCTTCGCCGTCGCCCTGTCCGCGTTCCACGGCGCTGCCCCAGAAGAACGGATAAAACCGCACCGGGTCCGCGTGCAGGGACACCGTGAGCACATCGTCGCGCTCGTAGAAGATGTCCTGCGTCCCATTGCCGTGGTGTACGTCCACGTCGAGGATGGCGACACGGTCGTGGTCGCCGCGGAGCAGCTGCGCAGCGATCGCGCTGTTGTTCAGATAACAGAAGCCGCCCGCGAGATCGGCGCCGGCGTGATGGCCCGGCGGCCGGCACAGCGCGTAGCACGCGTCGGCCCCGGCCAGTACGTCGTAGGCGGCATGCACCGCCGTCCACGCGCTCCACAGCGAACTGTCCCAGGTGTCGGCAGTGATCGGGGCACCGCCATCGAAAACATGGAAGCCCACCTGGCCGACGGCGGATGCCGGGTACAGCGCGTCGCGCGAGGGCGGGTGAATGTTCGGGAATACGTCCGCGGAGGCATCGGGAATCCGCTGCCAGCGGATGAAGATCTTCTCCAGGAAGGCGAGGTAGCGCGCGCTGTGCACCGCTGCAAGCGGGTCCAGGCCGTAGTTCACGGGCGTTTCGTGTTCGAGGCCTGCCGCCGTCGCTGCGGCAAGCAGGCGTTCCGCGCGTGCGGGAATCTCGGGATTCGGCACGAGCCTGCCGGACGAGAAGATTTCCGCCGGGTTGTGTCTCAGCTGCTCGCGCGAAAAGACGACCTTCATTCGCCGTCCGCCAGGCGATCGAATGCCTCGCCGTCCGCCTCGAAGACATATTCATCCGCGGCATGCGAGAGGCCCAGGTGCTCGTAGAATTGAATGGCGTCGGCATTGTTCGACTGCACTGCGAGACGCAGGTGCGTCACGCCGCGGCCGCGTGCGTGACGCGCCGTTTCGACGAGCAACGCGCGACCAATGCCGCCGGTTCGCGCATTCCGGTCGACGACGAGGTCCTGCACGTAGACGCCGGCCGTGCCGCGCCAGCTCGAGAAGGTGTAGAAGAACAGGCACAGCCCGACGACGCCCTCCTGCTGCTCGGCGAGCAGTGCATCGAACATCGGCCGGGGCGAGAAGCCGAAGCGGTGCAGGTCTTTTTCCCGCGAGTGGAACTTGTCCGCAAGGCCGGTCGCTTCCGCGAGCTGGGCGAGCAGGCCGTGTATCGCGGGCACGTCGTCCTCCGTCGCCGGGCGAATGATCGTCTCGGCATAGGCGCTGTGGTCCTGGCGGGCGATCAAAAGTTCACCTTGTCGCCGCCCTTCAAACCGAGCATGGCGCGCGCTTCGTCGGGCGTGGCGATTTCGTAACCGAGTTCCTCGAGGATGCGCCGGATCTTCGCGACCTGTTCCGCGTTGCTGCTCGCAAGCTGGCCGCGGCCGATCAGCAGGCTGTCCTCGAGACCCACACGGACATTCCCGCCGAGGATCGCACCGATCGTCGCGAGGGGTATCTGCAGGCGGCCTGCGGAGAGCACCGAGAAGCGGTAGTTGTCGCCCAGCAGGCGGTCCGCCGTCGCCTTCATGTGCAGCAGGTTCTCGGGCGAGGCGTCGATGCCGCCCAGTACGCCGAGCACGAACTGCACGAACACGGGTTTCCCGACCAGCCCTTCGCGCAGGTAGAACGCAAGCGTCTGGATATGGCCCGACGTCGTAGCACTCGAACTCGAAACGCGTGCCGTAGTTGTCGCCGAGTTCGTGAACGATCTGCTCGATGTCGGCGAACGTATTGCGGAACACCACCTCTCGTGTCGCGTCGAGCAGTTTCGGTTCCCACTCGTGCTGCCACTCGCTGTAGCGACGTTTCATCGGGAACAGGCCGAAATTCATCGAGCCCATGTTGAGCGACGCCATTTCCGGCTGCGCGAGTTTCGGTGCGGCGAGGCGTTCGTCAAGCGTCATCAGCGAGCTGCCGCCGGTCGTGATGTTGATGACCGCGTCGCACTGTTCGCGAATGGGCGGCAGGAATTGCATGAAGACGCCGGGATCGGCCGTCGGCTGGCCGGTGTCGGGCCGTCGCGCGTGCAGGTGCAGGATCGCGGCACCGGCTTCTGCGGCCTCGACCGCCTGGCGGGTGATTTCCGCCGGCGTGACCGGCAGGTGAGGGCTCATCGTCGGCGTGTGGATCGAGCCGGTGACCGCACAGGTGATGATGACTTTGTCGCTCAAGAGGCCTTCTGTTTCGTTGCTCTATCGCTGTACGTCGAGTCCTGCGTCCCCGGCGAAGGCATCGAGGCTGTCGATGAGGATCGCGAGGATGTCGTCCAGGTCTCTGTCGGTCACGATCAGGGGCGGACAGACCATGAAATGATCGCCGAGCGTCCCCCCACGCGTGCGCCGCGAATAGATTATAAGCCCGCGACGGTACGCTTCCTCCACCAGCCGGCTGTGCGCCTCGAGCGTGGGCGCGAGCGGCGCCATGGTCTCCCGGTCGGCGACGAGTTCGAACGCGAGCAGCAGGCCTTTGCCGCGCACGTCGCCGATGAAGGGGTATCGCCGCATCAACCCGGTCAACAAGTCTTTGAGCCGATTGCCTTTTTCAGCGGCGTTGCCGATCAGGCCCTGCTCCAGCACCTCTCTCAGCACCGCGAGCCCGGCGGCGCATGCCAGGGGATTACCGGCATAGGTATAGCCGTGCGCGAAGCCGCCGTCGGCGAGCACCGCGTCCACGATCCTCCGCTCGGCCGCCATCGCGCCGAGGGGTGCGTAGCCGGCCGCAAAGCCCTTGGCCATGGCGATGATATCGGGCTCGAGGCCCCAGTGTTCGGAGGCCAGGAACCGGCCGGTGCGGCCGGCGCCGGTCATGACCTCGTCCGTGATCAGCAGCACGCCGTACTCGCGGCAAATGGCCTGGATTTCGGCGAACCAGCTGTCCGGAGGCACGAGTGCGCCGGTCGACGCGCCGCCCACGGGTTCCATGATGAACGCGAGGACGGTCTCCGGCCCCTGGCGTTCGATCTCCTCGCGCAGCAGGCGGGCGTACCGCAAGCCGCGCTCTGCGGCGGTGAGTCCATCGCGGTCGAGATAACAGGTGGCCGCCGGAATTTTCGGCATGACGCGAATCATGTCCCGGAACGGCTCGGTGAACTGCTGCATGCCGGTAATCGCGGTCGCACCCAGGGTCGAGCCGTGATACGAGGGGTACAGGGAGATCACTTTCCATCGGCTGCGCTGGCCCGTCACCCAGGCGTACTGCCGGGCGAGCTTCAGGCAGCTCTCGATCGCCTCCGAACCGCCGGAGACGAAGAAGATCCGGTCGAGCCCGGCCGGCATCAGCGAGGCGGTCAGCGACGCGAGGTCTTCGGCGGCGTCGTTTTCGAAATGGAGACGATACGCAAAGGTTGCGACATCCATCTGCCGTTTCATCGCGGCCAGCACCCGCGGGTTCGAATGGCCGATGTTGGATACCATGGGACCGCTGGACGCATCGATATAGCGCCTGCCATCGGTATCCCAGAGGCAGATGCCTTCGGCGCGCGCAACGCGCGGCCGGCGCGCACCGCTCTGGTAGAAGAGGTGGCTGTCACTCATTGCCGTTCGATTGCAGTTTCTCCCTGACGTCGGCGAGCTCGCGCTTCACACGTTTGAGCCAGCGGTGCGCCCAGGCGAATTCCACGGCGAGTATGGCGAGCCCGGTCGGGATGACGATGAAGGCCGGCCCGGGAAGAATCACCATCGCGATCCCGGCGGCGAGCACCGAGGAGCCGAGCAGCAGGATGACTGCGCGGCGCGCCTGCCGGTAGGAGATGCGCACGAGCCGTTCCATCTCGCCGGCGAGCGGGGACACGAGCTGTTCCGGGTCGCGGTTCACGACGATCGAGGCCAGGATGCCCACCGCCAGGATGCCGCCGATGACCGCGAGCGATATTTCGTTGGAAATCGGGTAATGGTGGACGAGCAGCATCTTGACGCCGATGTAGGCGAGCAGGAACACGAGGCTGATCTTGAGGTAACGGAATTTCTCCATCAGGCCGGCGAGGACGAAGTACAACGAGCGCAGACCGAGCACCGCGAATACGTTCGACGTGAAGACGATGAACGGGTCGGTGGTAATCGCGAAGATCGCGGGTATCGAGTCGATGGCGAAAGCCACGTCGCTGGCTTCGACCATGAGCAGTGCGAGGAAGAGCGGCGTCGCCATGCGGACGCCGTCCACGGTGACGAAGAAGTGCCTGCCGTGGAACTCCGTCGTCACCGGGTAGAAGCGCTTGAACGCGCGCACGAAAAGGTTAGCGTCCGGCTCGAGGCTGTCATGCTGGATGACGAGCATGCGCGCGGCCGAATAGATGAGGAGGGCGCCGAACAAGTAGGTGATCCAGCTGAATTTCTCGATCAGGAGCACGCCGAGGCCGATCATCAGACCGCGCAGGACCAGCGCGCCGAAGATGCCCCAGAACAGCACGCGATGCTGCTCCGCGAGCGGCACCCGGAAATAGGTAAGCACCATCGCGATAACAAAGATGTTGTCCACCGACAGCGAATACTCGACGACGTAGCCGGTGAAAAACTGCAGCGCCGCCTCGCGGCCGCTGAGCTGCACTGTGTCGATATCCCAGCCGGAGGGATTGAGTTCGTAGAGGAAATAGACGCCGACGTTGAAGACGAGCGCCAGCGTGACCCATGCGCTCGTCCAGCCGAGCGCCTCGGGCAGCGTGACGACGTGCGCCTTGCGGTGAAAAACACCGAGATCCAATGCAATGATCAAGGCGATCAGCAGCAGGAAGCCGCCCCAGATCAGCAGATTGAATGGACTCACAGAGGCCCTCCGCGGCGCTCGGCCAAAGGGCGCCAGTGTAGACGAGCGCCGGGCGGCGGGCACGGCCGGACGCGGCGAAGCCACGGACTCCGTGGCCCGCCGGTCGGGCGGCGTGAACGCCGCGCGCTGCCTGCCGGCTCAGTCCGCGAGCGGACCCAGGGCGGCTTTCAAGGGGCCGAGATGCGCCTCGAAGTTGCGCCACTGCTCGAGGCCGTGGCGGTAGACCGGCTGGCGCACCTGTTCCGCACTCGGCGTGCGCACCGGGCGCTCGGTCTCGTAGAAACGCAGGCAGCTGTCTTCGAATTCGAGGCCGCAATGCGCAAGCACGCGCCGGATCTGGGCCTCGCTGTCGGCGACCATGTCCTCGTATTGCACCCGCAGCACACGCCCGGGCAGGACGGCGTCCCAGTGGTCCATCAGGCGCACGTAATCGCGGTAGTAACGGCCGAGCGCTTCGAGGCTGTAGGTGAAACGCTGGCCGTGCGCGAAGAGCTGCTTGAAACAGGAAAAGCAGCCGGCCATCGGATGGCGGCGGGCGTCGATGACCTTCGCATTCGGCAGGATGAGGTGTATGAGCCCGATGTGCTTGAAGTTGTTCGGCATCTTGTCGATGAAGAACGGCGTGCCGCGGCGGTGCACCCGGGTCGAGTCGAGATAGCCCTGGCCCAGGCGCGCGGCCTCGTCTTCCGTGAGCGTGCTGAGGATCTCCGGGTACTGCGACGCCGGGTTCGCCGGCGACTTCTGCCCGAGCCGCCGCGACAGCGCGATGATGTCGGGCAATTCCGCGGTGCCTTCGACCTTGGAATGGCTCGCGAGGATCTGCTCCAGCAGGGTCGAGCCGGCGCGCGGCAGGCCGACGATGAAGATCGGGTCCGGGGCGGGGCACCCCCAGTCGCGACGCCCGGCGAAGAAATGCGCGTCCAGCGCCTTGATCTGCCGCGCCGTGTCGTACACGTTGATCTTCGCGCTGAAGGGCTGGCGCCTGCCGCGGATGGCATTGCCTTTGGCGTAATAGCCGAAGGATTCGTCGAAGCGTTCGCGGTCCTCCATGGCCTTGCCGAGCGCGAACAGGAGGTGCGACTGGTCGTCCGGGTCGCCCTGGTCGTCGAGCTCCGCCTGCATGGCCCGGAGGTCGTCGTCGGTGAAGCGCAAGGTCTTCAGGTTGGCGAGGCTCCAGTAGGCCTCGCCCGTTGCGGGCCGCAGTTCGATCGCGGTGCGGTATGCCGCGATCGCCTCGTCGAGGCGCCCGACCGTCTTCAGCGTGTGCCCGTAGTTGAGGTGCGCACCGGCCTGCCGGGGATATTCCCCGAGAAAGGTTTCGTAGAGCGCCAGCGCGTCCCGGTGCTCGCCTTTCTGCACGAGCAGCGAGCCCTGCAACAAGCGGTAATTCGGATTGCCCGGTTCCGCGTCGAGCAACTGCTGAACCTCTGCCAGCGCTTCATCGTAGCGCTGGCGCCGCGAAAGGGCGACGGCGTAGTTCTGACGCGCGAGCGCGAAGCCGGGTGCGAGTTCGAGGCAGCGCTCGTAAAGGCTTATGGCCTCGTCGATCTTGCCGACCTGCAGGCCGACTTCCGCGAGCAGGCGGATGGCGACGACGTCCCCCGGGTCCTTGCGGAGCACGTCGCGCACGAGGCGCTCGGCCAGCGGTATGCGCCGGGTGCGCAGGCAGCGCGTGGCCTCGACGAGCTCTGCGTGCGGGCTCGCGGCCGCGAGTCGTAATTCCATGGCCTCTGGGTCCGCGACCGGTGCCGGCGGCCGGCCGGCAATCCCGGCTGCGCCTGCCGCCGGTGATTGTTGTTTTTCGCTCACAGCCCAAGCTTAAACCTTGCCGCGGCGATCTGCACCGGGCCGGAACCAATTGCCGTAAACATTGCCAAAACTCAGGAGTCGCGGCGCGGCGGAAGCTGGGGTTAAAAAAGCCGTACTCCGTCATTGTTGTGTTCGGACCACACGAGCAGGGGGGTGATCGATGAAGCATGAATTCCGGCGTAAACCACTGGTCGAGGCGGTATCGGCGGCGCTCACGGGCTCGCTGTTCGCAGGCCTGGTCATGGTTCCCGCGGCGGCGCAGGAGCAGAGGGAGAGCGCCCTCGAGGAAATCATCGTCACGGCGCAAAAGCGCAGCGAGAACCTGCAGGACGTGCCGATCTCGGTGCAGGTGCTCGGCAACCAGCAGCTCACCGAGCTCAATCTTTCCGACTTCGCCGACTACATCGAGTTCCTGCCGACCGTGTCCTACATTTCCCAGCGGCCGGGCGTCTCGCAGGTGTACATGCGCGGCATCTCGAGCGGCGGCGACGGCGTGCATTCCGGTTCGATGCCGAGCGTCGGCGTCTACCTCGACGAACAGCCCGTCACCACGATCAATCGCGTTCTCGACGTGCACGTGTACGACGTGGAACGCATCGAGACGCTCGCCGGCCCCCAGGGCACCTATTTCGGCGCGAGCAGCCAGGCCGGCACGATGCGCATCATCACGAACAAGCCGGAGATCGGCGAGTTCGAGGCGGGCTTCGACATCGGCGCGGAGACGGTCAGCGACGGCAGCGAAGGCTACACCGGGGAAGGCTTCGTCAACATTCCGCTGACCGACAACTCGGCGCTCAGGCTCGTCGGCTGGTATGTCGACTCGCCCGGCTACATCGACAACGTGCTGACCAGCGTGACGTTCGAAGGGGTCGGCCTGACCAAGGACAACGCGGATCTCGTGGAGGAGGACTTCAACACCTCGACCAGCGCCGGGATGCGCGCCGCGCTGAAGATCGACCTGAACGACAACTGGACACTCACACCCGGCCTGATGGTGCAGAGCCAGGACACGGACGGGGCGTACGACCACGACCCGGAGGACGTGGGGGACCTCGAGACCGGGCGCTTCTTCCCGGAGTTCTACGACTTCGACTGGTACCAGGCGTCGCTGACGCTCGAGGGTCAGATCGGGGATCTCGACCTCGTGTACGCCGGCGCCTACCTGGACATGGACCAGGAGAGCGTCGACGATTACACGCACTACGCACAGTACCTCGACAACTACTACGGCTACTACGGCTACTGTTACCACTACGACTCGGCGGGCAATTGCACGGACCCGAGCCAGTACATCCATTCGGACGAGACGTTCGAGAAATTCAGCCACGAGCTTCGGCTGCAGTCGGATGCCGACAGCCGCTTCCGCTGGATGGTGGGGGCGTTCGTGCAGCGCCAGGAACACGACTTCGACCTGCGCTGGGAAGTGCCGGACTTCGACACGATCAATTCGGTCATCGAGGGCGGACAGGTCGCGTGGCAGACGAAGCAGATCCGCATCGACCGGGACGAGGCGCTGTTCGGCGAATTGAGCTTCGACGTCAACGATTTCCTGACGCTCATCGGCGGCATCCGCTATTACGAGTTCGAGAACTCGCTGTACGGGTTCAACGGGGGGCTGGGCCGCTGCCTCGACGACAACGACGAGCCGCAGTTCCCGTGCTTCGACCACCCCAACGTCGACGACGTTTCCGAAGGCGACGGCAACACGATCAAGCTGAGCGCGAACTTCAACGTCGGCGAGGACAAGCTCGTTTACGTGACCTATTCGGAAGGCTTCCGGGCCGGCGGCGTGAACCGGGCGAGCGACGCCGGGGTGCTTCTTGCGAAGTACGAGCCCGATTACGTCGACAACTACGAGCTCGGCTGGAAGTCGATGTGGTTCGACGGGCGGCTCCGGTTCAACGGCGCGGTCTATCACCTCGACTGGGACAACTTCCAGTTCTCCTTCCTCGACTTCGACGTATCGCCGCTGACGATCATCCAGAACATCGGCGAGGCGGAGACCGACGGCGCGGAATTCGACCTGGTCTTCGCCGCCACCGACGCGCTGACCCTGTCCCTCTCGGCGTCCTACAACAAGGCCGAGCTGCAGGTGCCGTACTACCGCAATGCGGCGGAGGCGGCGTCCGGCGACCCGCCGCGCGCGCCGAAGGGCACCGAGATGCCGTTCGTGCCGGAACTGCAGTACACGGCGATCGGCCGTTACCAGTTCGACGTCGGCCGATGGCCGCTCTATGCGCAGGCGGCGGTCGCCTACACCGGCGATTCCTGGAGCAACCTCGAGGTCGCACTCAGGGAGAAGCAGGCGGAGTACACGATCGTGAACCTCGCGACCGGCATCCAGGGCGAGCAATGGTCGCTCGACCTGTTCGTCGACAACCTCACCGACGAGCGCGCGGAGATCGTCCGCTACAGCGCGAACTACTTCGATCCCTACGACGCGATCATCCAGGACTCTTCGATCACCGTGAACCGGCCGCGGAGCTACGGCATCCGCTACTCGCGGCGCTTTTAGGCCGGTGCCGGATTGCCGATTCTCGCGACGGATGTCACGTAGCAATTTCCTGGCGGCCGCGTCGCTCGCGGCGGCCCTGGCCACGGCGGGCCCTGCGAGTGCCGAGCGCGCGACCGTGTTGCGCCAGATCGACGTGCCCCACAACTACTATTTTCGCGAGATGTACCTGCCGCAGCTGACGAGCGGGCCGAGCGCGCTCGCCTGGTCGCCGGACGGGACGGAACTCGTCTATTCGATGCAGGGCAGTTTGTGGCGGCAGGCCGTCGATTCCGGCGTGGCGGTACAGCTGACGGCCGGGCCGGGCTACGACTACCAGCCCGACTGGTCGCCGGACGGCTCACGCATCGTGTTCGCGCGCCATCACGAGGACGCCGTCGAGCTGCAGCTCCTCGACCTGGCGAGCGGTGCCGTCCGTGCGCTCACCGAGGGCGGCGCGGTCAATCTCGAACCGCGCTGGTCGCCGGACGGTAAACGGCTGGCCTTCGTCTCGACGCGGGACAGCGGCCGCTTCCACGTGTTTGTCGGCGAGCTGTCGGGGCAGGCACTCTCGGCCAGGCAGCTGGTCCCGGAAAGGGAATCCCCGGTCGAGCGCTACTACTACAGCCCTTATGACCACGAAATCAGCCCGGCCTGGCTGCCGGACGGCAACGCGCTCCTCTACGTCAGCAACCGCGACGTGCCCTACGGGACGGGCAACCTGTGGCTCCATCCGTTCGACGGCGGGGAGCCCCGGCTGGTGCGGCGGGAGGAAACGAGCTGGCGGGCGCGCCCGGACGTCGCGCCGGACGGTAAACGCGTCGCGTACGCCTCGTACCTCGGCCGCCAGTGGCACCAGCTCTGGGTAGACCGTCTCGAAGGCGTAGCCGAACCGTTCCCGCTGACCTACGGGGCCTTCGACGTCACGGCGCCGCGCTGGTCGCCGGACGGCGAGCGCCTCGCCTATATAACGAACGAGGCCGGCGACCTCGGGATCCGTATCCAGGAATTCGTCGGCGGCAAGCTCTCCCTGCTCACGATCGACGAGCGCGATTACCGGGTGCCGATGCACGCGGTGTCCCTCAGGGTGACCGATGCTGACGGCGCCGCGGTGCCGGCGCGGGTCGCGGTTCAGGGGAGCGACGGGCGTGCCTACGGCCCGTCGGGGGCCTGGCTGCACGCCGACCATGAATTCGACCGCGACGAGGCGCGCGCTGAAACGGTGTACTTCCACACGGACGGCGCGTCGGAACTCGACCTGCCGCCGGGCCCGGCGACGTTCACCGTCTGGCGCGGCCCGGAACACCGGATCGTCGAGCGCCGGGTCGAGGTCGGGGCGAGCGGCGGCAACGGGTTTGAAATCGAGGTACCCGCGCTCGAGCTGCCCGCCGGCTGGCGCGAATGGCTGAGCGGCGATGTGCACGTGCACATGAATTATGGCGGCACCTATCGCAATTCACCGGAACGTCTCGCCGCACAGGCGCGCGCCGAGGACCTCGACCTGGTCTTCAATCTCGTGGTGAACAAGGAACAGCGGGTACCGGACATCGATTACTTCTCGGTCGACCCGGACGCGGTGTCGGACGATGCGACGCTGGTCCTGCACCAGCAGGAATACCATACGAGTCTCTGGGGGCACCTGGGACTTCTCGGCCTCGCGAGCCACCTGCTGATACCCGATTACTCCGCCTACCCGTACACCGCGGCGGCGAGCCCGCACCCGGACAACGTCACGATCGCCCGGCTCGCGAAGGAGCAGCGCGCGCTCGTCGGCTACGTGCATCCCTTCGACGCGCCGGCGCCGGACCCGGCCGCGCCCGCGCGCCTCGCGCACCAGCTGCCGGTGAATGCCGCGCTCGGCCTCGTCGACTATTACGAGGTCGTGGGTTTTGCCGATCACCGGACGTCGGCGGAGGTGTGGTACCGGCTACTCAACTGCGGCGCGCGCTTCGCGGCCGCCGGCGGCACCGACGCCATGGCGAATTACGCTTCGCTGCGCGGCCCGGTCGGACTGAACCGCACCTACGTGCGAGTCGCGCCCGGCCGCGACACACCCGCCGGGCGCCGCGATGCCTGGCTTGCGGCGCTCGACGCCGGCGCCTCGATGGCAACGAACGGCCCGCTGCTCGGCCTCGAGGTGGACGGCCGGGGACCGGGGGACGAGCTCCGGCTCGAGGACGGGAACGGCACGCTTCGCGTACGCGGTTTCCTGCGCTCGGCGGTGCCGGTGGAGCACCTCGAACTCGTCTACAACGGCGTGGTGGTCGAAACCTTCGATAGCGGGCGCGACGGGTCTGCCGACATCGACGCGCAGGTGACGGCGAGCGCCAGCGGCTGGCTCCTGCTGCGGGCCTGGAACGAGGATTCGACACCGGCGATCCTCGACCAGTACCCCTATGCGACGACGAGCCCCGTGTACGTCACGGTCGGCGGCCGCCCGCCGCGCTCATCCGCCGACGCCGCGTACTTCCTCGCCTGGCTCGACCGCATCCGGGACGCGGCCGGGGGCCATCCCGGCTACAACAGCGCCGCGGAGCAGAACACGGTGCTCGCGCACATCGACGAGGCCCGTTCGTTTTTCGAAGCCTGCCGCTGAGCGGGGCGTCGCGCGCGGGTTTTACGGGACGACGACGACGCGGGTCCCGCGCACGAAACCGGCCACGGCGCCCAGCACATCCTCGCGGCTGACGCTTGCGAGGCGTGCCTCGAGCGCGCCCCCGGTGACGAGTTCACCGTACCACAGCCACTCCCGGGCGAGTTTCCCGGTCAGCTCGCCATTGCTCTGGGCGGCGCTCCGGTGGCGGCCGAGCAGGTGGCGCTTCGCCTCCGCGACTTCGTCCGCGGACGGCGGTTCGGCTATAAGCCGCGCGAGTTCGGCTTCGAGCAGGTTCCGGAACGCGTCCAGCTTTTCCGGGTCGACGCCGGTCGACAGCGTCACCCAGGCGTTCGTCCCGTCGGCGCGATAGTGGCTGTCGATGTAGTAGGCGAGTCCCGCCTCGGAAATGGCCTTTTTGCCAACGCGGCCTTCGTAGCCATGGCTCAGGACGTACAGGAGCAGGCGCCATGCGTCCGCGGCAGGGTCCTTCGGCCCCGGCGCCGTGACGATGTAGCCGAATTGAGCCTGCGCCACGGGGATGCCAACCCGGACGGTGAGCGTGTCCTGCGGCAGCGCACCCGCTTCGGCCACCGGAGCTTGCGGGCGGACGCCGCCAAACGCGGCCGCCAGCCGTTCCCGCACCTCCCCGATCGCCACATCGCCGGCGACGGTGATCAACACCGGCCCCGGCGGTCCCGGCGCCCGTGCGGCGGACATCAGGCGGTCGAATTCCTCTTCGAGGCGCGTCGCCGGGACGCTGGAGAGTGCTTGTGTCGGGCGCGGTTTCACTTCGAAGCCGGCCGCGGCGTCTATGGCCGCCGGCAGCTCGTCGGGCCGCAAATCGACGATCACGGAGGAATAGCCCTGGACAGGATCGTTAGCGCTGGCTCCGGCAAGCGTTCCCGGTCCATACACGACACGAAGCTCTGCCGTCGACGACAGGCCGGACGGCTGCACGATGATCGGCAGCCCGCCGTCGAGCCGCGAAACGCCCGGTGGCGGAACCGGTTCGCGGCCCGGTTCGCGTAGCGGGCCTGGCGGCGGCAGCGCGGACTCCGGCGGGGGCTCCAGAAGCGCAGCCGGGGGCTCGCCTGCCAGGTACCAGGCAATCGATCGCTGCCCCGCTTGCAGGTATCGGCGCGCGACGCGCCGCACGTCGCCCGCCGTCACGGTGCGCACCCGCCCGGGCAGCGCGAGAAACCCCTCGAGCGCACCGAGGCCATCGAAGAAGGCGAGCTGGTGCGCGGCGTCTTCCGTCGTCTCGACATCGAAGACCAGCGCGTCCTGCACCTCGCGGACGGCGTCGGCAAGGACCTCGGCGCTGACGACGAACTGCCTGAGCCTCGCAACGGGCTCCTCGACCGCCGACTCCGTGGCGCCGGGCGACATGCCGGGCTTCGCGGTGCCGCCGAGGACGAAGACGTAATCCTCGGCACTCGGCGGATACCACGTGGTCACCCCGTCCGCGGCCGGCGCGAGCGGTGCGTCGCCACCGACGGGTGTTCCCCAGTCGTTCTGCAGGAAGTTCACCCCCGAACTCCGCCCGAGCACCGCCTGCAGGACGAGAAAGGCGGGGAAATCGGGGTTCCGGGCCGACGGCGCGCGGTAGGCGATCCGGAACTCGGGCGGCCCGCCGGCGCCCGCGAGGTGGATGCGACGGAGGCCGTCCTGCGGCGGTTCGCGGGTGCGCGGCAACGGCGTCGGCGGCAGCCGCCGGGCGTTCGCGAACAGCTCCCGAACCCGGCGCCCTGCTACGGCAGGATCAAAATCGCCGACGACGACGAGAACGGCGTTGGCGGGATGATAGTGCCGTTCGTAAAACTCGACGACGTCGCGGTGCTCGAGCTGCTCGATATCGCTCTCGAAACCGATCGTGTTGTTGCGGTAGGGGTGCGCGAGGAACGAGGTGAAGTTGACGGCGTCGATCAGCATCGAGCCGGGCTCGTTCTCGTACATGTGCATCTCGGCAAGCACCGCGCCGCGTTCGGCGTCGATGTCGGCTTCGCTGATGCGGAGCCGGCTCATACGGTCCGCCTCGATGCGGAGCAGGAGGTCCAGTTCCTCTTTCGGGGCGGTCGCGAAGTAGGTCGTCTGGTCGATCCAGGTGTAGCCGTGCCACTCGCCGCCCGCGGCGTAAATGCGGCTCACCAGTCCAGTCTCCGGAAAATTCGCCGAATCGCGAAAGGCCATGTGTTCGACGAAATGGGCGAGGCCGGTCTTGCCGGTGACTTCGTCCCTCGCGCCCACCCGGTACAGGCTCTGCACGCTCACCACCGGAAAGCGCCGGTCTTCGAGAAGGATGAGCGTCAGGCCGTTGTCCAGCGTCTCGATCGCGGCGTTGCGCAGGTCGATCGCCTCGTCCGCCTGCGCCACGAGAGCGAGCGGCAGCCACAGCGCCGCCAGCTGCCGCAGGTATCGTTGCGGCGGGCGTGTGCGACGGCGCTTTTTCACTCGTTCACCGGCTTGCATTGCGCACCGATTGCACGCAAGGCCGCGGGCCGAGTCAAGTGCCGGGGCACTTGAATTCCTGCCGCCGGTCTATACCTAGTGCAGACAACCGTCGCCGGAGCCCGTCTTTCCATGGTCAAGCGCATCGTCCTGTTCATCGCCACCAACCTTGCCGTCCTGCTGGTGCTCAGCGTGGTCCTGAGGCTCCTGGGCGTCGACCGGATGCTCGAGGAATCCGGCGCGGGCGTCAATTACGAGGGCCTGCTGGTGCTGTCGCTCGTCATCGGGTTCGGCGGTGCCTTCATCTCGCTTGCGATCTCGAAATGGATGGCAAAGCGCGCGACCGGCGCCCGGGTAATTACCCAGCCTTCGAACGCGGCGGAATCCTGGTTGCTCTCGACGGTGGAACGCCAGGCGCGGCAGGCGGGTATCGGCATGCCCGAAGTGGCGATCTACGATTCGCCGGACATGAACGCATTCGCGACCGGGATGCGCCGCGACAACGCCCTGGTCGCCGTCACTACCGGACTTCTGCGCGGCATGAAACAGGACGAGGTGGAAGCGGTGCTGGCGCACGAGGTATCGCACATCGCTAATGGCGACATGGTGACCCTGGCGCTCGTGCAAGGCGTGGTAAACACCTTCGTGATCTTCCTGTCGCGGATCGTCGGGCACATCGTGGATCGCGTGCTGCTGAAGAACGAACAGGGCTACGGTATCGGCTACTTCGTCTCCGTCCTCGCGGCGCAACTCCTGCTCGGCATACTCGCAAGCATCATCGTCATGTGGTTCTCGAGACAACGCGAATACCGGGCCGACGCGGGCTCCGCGAGCATCAACGGCCGCGAGCCCATGGTCCGCGCGCTCGAGCGGCTGCAACAGGGACCCCCGGCGCAATTGCCGGAGGCGCTCGAAGCCTTCGGCATCCGCGGCGGGAAAAAAGGCATGGCGCGGCTGTTTTTAAGCCACCCGCCGATTCCCGAGCGGATCGCGGCCCTTCGCGCCGCATGAGCGCCCAGATGGCAGCGTGCTGATGGCCCTGCGCCGCGCGCTGGCGGCTCTTCTGGCCAGCCTCCTCGTGTTCTCTGCCGCGGCGGAAGAGATCGGCAAGGTGGACACGAAGTTCCGGCCGCTCAGCCCGGACGATTCGATCAAGGTCGAGTCCGTCGCCGATCCTGACGTGGACGGCGTGGTCTGTTACGTCAGCCGGGCCGAGGTCGGCGGTTACGGCGGCGCGCTCGGCGTCGCGGAGGACACCTCGGATGCGTCGATCGATTGCCGGCAGGTCGGCCCCATCACCATCGGCAAGGCCTTCAAGGCCGGCGAGCAGGTGTTCAGGGAACGGCGTTCGCTGATCTTCAAGTCGCTCCGGGTGATCCGGTTCTGCGACACGACCCACAATGCGGTCGTGTACCTGGTGTACAGCGAACGCCTGGTGGAAGGCTCGCCGAAGAACTCGGTGTCCGCCGTCCCGATCAGGCCGTGGCCCGGCCAGGAGGGCGAGCCGGCGCGCTGCTGGTACGACGACTAGCGCTGGCGCAGTTGCAGCCGCAGGCTCTCGATCTCGTCCATGAGTTCGAGCACGAGCGCGACGCCGTGCAGGCTCAAGTCGAGCTCACGTTGCAGGCGGCGCGCCCGGATCGCCCGGGACAGCGTCGCACCCGAGAAGCGCCACGTTTCGCTGTCGGTGCCCTCGACCTCGAGCACGCCTTCGCGCACGAGTTCGACGACCCACTCGGTCGTGCTGCCGCACGCGCGGCAGACGTCGCGTACCGAAAGCTCCACGCGTTCGTCGATGACGATGCCGGTCAGTATGTCCTGGTGCATCGTCATCCGGCTCCCAGGCTGCTGCGTGGATCGTAGGCGAGTTCCTGTTCCATCTGCCGGTACAGCTTTTTGGCGGCCTCGGTGTCGGCGGGCGGCAGGGTGAGCTGCAGCACCGCAAAAAGATCGCCGGGCGGCTTGCCGGGAATGCCGCGCCCCTTCAGGCGCAACTTGCGCCCGTTGCCCGCGCCGGCCGGAATCGTGAGGTCCACCGGCCCCGACGGCGTCGGTGCCTTCACCTTGGCGCCCAGGGCGGCTTCCCAGGGTGAGACGGGCAGCTCGAGGTACACGTCACGGCCATCCACCGCGTACAGCGGGTGCGGCGCGAACGCGATCTCGAGATACAGGTCCCCGGCCGGTCCGTCGCCGGGAGCGGCTGAGCCCTGCCCCGGGAGCCGGATGCGCTGGCCCTCGCGAACGCCCTTCGGGATGTTCACTTTCAGGCTTCGCTCCCGCAGGGCAACGTGACCGCTGTCATCGAGCCGGGGCTCGCGCAGCGCAATCGTGCGGGTTGCGCCCCGGTAGGCGTCCTCGAGGTCGATGACGACCCGCGCGTGATGGTCTTCACCGCGCGAGCGAAACTCCGACGGCCGCCCCGCGCGTGCGCCGGCGGTGAAACCGCCGCGGCCGAACAGGGTCTCGAAGAAGTCGCTGAAGCCGGCGCCACCCGGACCTTCACCCGCGCCGCCGCGAAACTCGAATCCGGCGTCCCAGTTCGGTGGCGGCCGGAATTCCTGCCCGCTCTTCCAGTTCCGGCCGAGCTCGTCGTAGCTCGCGCGCTTTTCGGGATCGCGGAGCACGGCATAGGCTTCGCCGATTTCCTTGAAACGCGCCTCCGCGTCCGCTTCCTTGCTGACATCGGGATGGTATTTGCGGGCGAGCTTGCGATACGCGCGCTTGATGTCTTCCTGGGACGCGTCGCGCCCGACCCCCATGATCTTGTAGTAATCCTTGAATTCCATTGCGCTTTCCCGTGGTCGCCCGTCCGGATATCGCCGCGATCACGGGCGCAATCAAGGGGAATCCGGCAAACTGCGGCCTATTATTTGACAAACCCGGTATTTGACAAGCCCGGGTGTGAGTTCGAGGCGAGAAATTAAACAGCCGACGGCTGGAACTTATCGGCGCAAGGACTCAAGCATTGCGGAAAGCCCGCGCACACGGATCGCTCCGTCGCGGATCAGGTCTCGCAGCCGCGCGAGCGGCGGGTTACCGCTCAGGCCGGCCAGGACCGCGCTGACGACCACCAAATAAAACAACACGTAAAACAGGGATCTGGCTGCAAGCATGTCACCGTGGGCATTGGTGAACCCGACCACCCCACAGGCGATCATCAAAAAGAAGAATGTCGCCGTCCATCTCAACATCGCACTCTCCTCAGGTTTGTCCGGTGCAACCCCGCAGTCCTCAGGCAAGACTTACGGCTCCGACTCTCTCCCATGCATGTACCGTGCCACCAGAGGGCCCTCTATCGCACGGGCCGGCAGCACCCCGCTGCAGGCCAAATTTGCCCAATCTGGGCAAATTTTGCACGTTATCATTCCACAGCATGCAGACCCGCGCGATCCGGCTCGACCGACACGGTGGCCCCGAGGTGCTCGACTTCATCGCCATCGAGCTGCCCGAGCCCGGGCCGGGCGAAGTGCGCCTGCGGCATACCGCGATCGGGCTGAACTTCATCGATACCTACCAGCGCTCGGGCCTGTATCCCCTCGAACTGCCGGGCGGCCTCGGCAGTGAAGCGGCGGGCGTGGTCGAGTCCGTAGGTGCCGGGGTGCACGAGGTGGCCCCGGGGGACCGCGTGGCGTATACCGGCGGCGCGCCCGGCGCCTACGCCGAACGGCGAAACCTTGCGGCGGACCGCCTGGTACCGATTCCCGATGGCATCACGGACGAGGAGGCTGCGGCGGTGCTGCTGAAGGGCCTCACGGCCTGGTACCTGCTGAGGAAGAGTTATGCGGTACAGGCCGGCGACAGGGTGCTGCTGTATGCGGCGGCCGGCGGCGTGGGCTCGATTGCCAGCCAGTGGGCCGCCGCGCTCGGCGCGTCGGTCATCGGCATCGTGAGCACCGCGGACAAAGCCCGCATCGCGCGTGCCCAGGGCTGTGCCGATGTTCTCCTGGCGGGCGAGGGCGACCTGGCAGCCCGGGTACGGCAGCTCACAGGCGGCGAGGGCGTGGCCGCGGTCTACGATTCGGTGGGCAAAGACACGTTCTTCCAGTCACTCGACTGCCTGCGGCCGCACGGCGTGATGGTGAGTTTCGGCAATGCGTCCGGACCGGTGGCGCCGTTCGCGCCGGCCGAACTTGCGAAGCGGCACTCGCTGTACGTGACGCGACCGGTGCTGTTCGACTTCATCGCGACGCGCGAACGGCTGCTGGCCGCGAGCGGCGAACTGTTCGCCCGGCTCCGGGATGGTACGGTCCGCGTCAAGGTCAGGCAGCGCTACGCATTAGCGGATGCGGCGAAAGCGCATCGCGATCTCGAGGCCCGCAGAACCAGCGGCTCGACGGTGCTGTTGCCGGGCTGATTTTCGCGGCGCTCGAACGCGCTCCCCGGGGTGCGGTTTTTTTGGTGTCCCTCAGCCCGGCGGCCGTGCCTGCCCCGGCAGCGTAAATTCCACGGCGAGGCCGCCACCCTCGCGGTTTGCGAGACTCAGCCGGCCGCCGTGTGCCTCGACGATTTCGCGGCAAAGCGGCAAGCCCAGGCCACTGCCGCGCTGCTTGGTCGAGTAGAACGGCAGGAGCGCATTTTTTAAGACTCTCTCGGGCATGCCCGTCCCGCGATCCGTCACGCTGACGCGATGGACGCCGTTCGCGGCGGCGACACGGATCGCGACCTCGTCAGTCGCGGATCCGGATTCGTGCGCGTTCTTCAGCAGGTTGATTATGACCTGCTCGATCTGCGCCGGGTCGAAGTGCGCCGCCGTGTCCGGAAGGCGGCCGTCGACGGCGAACGGGACCGTATGTTCGAGCGTGGCCAGGAAAGCGCGCCACTCGACCGCGACCGGCTGCGGTTGCGGGAGCTTGGCGAAGCGGGCGTAGCCGTCGATGAAAGCCTTCAAATGCCTGGCGCGCTCCTCGATCGTCGCAAAGATGCCGCCGAGCCGCTCGGGATCGTCGAGCACCAGCGCACCGGAATGTGCGAGCGAGGAGATGGGCGCGAGGGAGTTGTTGAGTTCATGCCCGATGATGCGGATGACTTTTTTCCAGGTGGCAACTTCCTGCCGGTTGATTTCGCGCGTCATCTGCTTGAACAGGTACAGGCGATGCGGCTGCGCGTTCAGAACGAATTCCCGCTGCGACAGGTGGTAGGTGTCCTGTTCCTCGTCGGACTCGACGGCAAAAAGCCCGTCCTGGCCCGCGGCGACCGCCGACTGCAGTGCCGCCGGCATTCGTTCCAGCAGGGCCGGAAAGCGCCGTCCTTCGAGCCGCCGGCCGTCCCTGAACATGCGCCGGGCGACGTTGTTACTGTAGACGATCGAGCCTCGCGCATTCGTCAGCACCAGCGCGAGCGGCGTACTCTGGATCAGCGTGTCGAGCAGCAGTTCGCGCTGGAACAGGTCCTGGCGTTCGTCGCGGAGAATGCCGCCGAGCTCGTTGTAGCCGCGCACGAGATCGCCCAGTTCGTCGTTCCTGATCTCCGCGATGCTGACGCTGAAGTCATTGTCGCGCAGGCTCGCGACGCCGCCCGCCAGGGCTTCGAGCAAGCGGTTGACGGGCCGCATGAAGCGCCGCAGCAGCCAGATGGCGGCGGGCAGGGCAATGGCGCTCGAGAACAACACGCCGAGCCAGGTGCTGGCGGTCGCCCGGTGCATGGCGACACCGAGCGCTGCGGCGGCGAGAACGGCCCCGCCGACCAGGAGGGCGAGTTTGCCTTCCAGTGAAAAGCGGCTGCGCTGCCTGATCATCGGGCAATTATCGTCGATATGGCCGATGCGGCCGAGTGTTTCGGCGGCGGCCATGACGCGCCGTCAGTGCCGTTCCGGCCCGTCGATGCCGTACTTTTCCATGCGCCGGTACAGTGCCTGCCGGCTGATGCCGAGATCGCGCGCCGCCTGCGCAATCACCCCGCCGTGCAAATCGAGCGCCGCCCGCACGGCGAATTCGTCCGGCTCGGGCGCAGTAAGGTTCCCGAGACCCAGGTCCCTCGCCGTGATGACGGGCGCCGGCGCCAGCAGGCAGGCCCGCCGGATGGTGTTTTGCAGTTCGCGTACGTTTCCCGGCCAGTCATAAGCGGCGAGCACCTGTTCCGCGTCGCGCGCAAGAGAACGCCCGTCGTCCAGGAACAAGCGGGCGAGCGGCAGGATGTCCTTGCGGCGCTCGGCCAGTGCCGGGACCGCCAGCTCGATGACGTTCAGCCGGTAATACAGGTCCTCACGAAAGCGGCCGGCGGCGATTTCCCGTTTCAGGTCGGCATTCGTCGCGCTGATGACGCGCACCCGCGTGCGCCGGGTCTCGTTGCTGCCGAGCCGCTGGAATTCTCCCGTCTGGAGGACGCGCAGCAACTTGGCCTGGCCTGACGGTGACAGGTTGCCGATTTCGTCGAGGAACAGCGTGCCCCCATCCGCGGCTTCGAAACGCCCGATGCGCTGCCGGCTCGCGCCCGTGAACGCGCCCGGTTCGGCGCCGAACAGTTCCGCCTCGAGCAGATCGGCGGGCAGGGCGCCGACGTTCAGCTTGACGAACGGACCCTCGGCGCAGCTCGAGTTCACCTGGATGATTTCGGCCAGTTTTTCCTTGCCCGCGCCGTTCGGGCCGGTAATCATCACGGGCACGTCGGCATGGGCGATCTGGGCGGCGGCGGCGACGAGAATCGCCATCTCGTCACTGTCGTAGACGATGCCGCAGAGCTCGTAGCGTTCGGCGAGGCTCGCGCGCGCCCGCTGCCGCGCGCGGGCGGAGTCCCGCTGCTCGCGCTGCATCGCCGCCAGCTGGAGGAGGTTGCGCGAGGTGGTCATGAGCTTCGCGTCGTCCCAGGGCTTCGCGAGGTAATCGGCTGCACCGGACCTGACGAGTTCGACGGCGGTCTCGAGATCCGACCAGGCCGTCAGGAGGATCACCGGCAGGTCCGGACGCCGGCGCCGGATTTCATGAAACAGTTGTACGCCTTCGTCGCCGCTCGTCGTGTCCTCGGTGAAATTCATGTCCTGTATGACGAGATCGACCTGTTCGTCGGCAAGCTCGGCGAGTCCCGCCGACGGCGACGACGCCGTCAGCGTCCCTATACCGTGAATCGAGTACAGGACATGGAGCGCGTCCCGCACGCCGTCATTGTCATCGATGATCAGTACTTTCTGCATAGGGTCCACGGCGTCCGGGCCCGGCCGGTGCCGCTGCCATTCTAGCAATCACCGGGCGTGCCGCCTGCGCGGGCATCAAACCGTGCGCGTGGCGATCGCCGGGGCGATAGCGGCCGCGCGCAGCGCCGGGACCAGCACCGCGAGCTGGCCCAGGATCCACAGCGAAACCATGCCGACCGGCAGGTACCACCAGTTGAGCTTCTCGAGCGCATAGGTGTCCACCAGCCAGACATTGAACCCGATCGCGAGGATTGCGCCGAGCCCGACGCCCATCGAGGTCACGAGCCAGTTCTCGACCATGAAGTAGCGCATGATGTCGAGGCGTGTCGCGCCGATCGCCCGCCGTGTGCCGATCTGCTTCGTCCGTTGCCGGACCGCGAAGCTCGCGAGCCCCACGATGCCGAGGCTCGTGATGCTCACCAGCAGGAACACGGTGCACATGAGCAGCACCGTCATCGAGTGATCCCTCTGGTAGGAGCGCGCGACGATCTCGCTGTAGGGCTCGAACTTCCGCAGCATGCGCGTGTCGTTCAGCGGCTGCAGCTCTTCCTCGATTTGCCGCATGACGTCGGGGGCGCGGCCCGGCTCCGTGCGCACGATGTATCGGATGAACGGCCCGGGCGGTACGCCCGGCAGCATCATCACATTGGTGAGATCCTCCCAGCCCACCCAGGAGCCGTGCATGTGCTCGATGATGCCGACCACCTCCGCCGGAGCGCCGAGGTGGCTGTAAATGGTCTTCCCGAGCGCATCATCGGTGCCGAAGGCCTTGTTCGCGAGATCTTTCGTCACGATCACGACCGGCGGAAAGGCCGAGGAATTCTGCGCGAGAAACCCGATTTCCTCGGCACGGAACTCGCGCCCCGCGGCGAGTTCGTAGCCGAACGCCGCCGCCGCATCCTCCGTGACGTTGAAATAGTTCGCCGTCACGCTCGGCGCCGGCGCGCCTTCTGCATCCTCGCTCTCCGGCGTTGCCCGAAAGCCCTGCGCACTGCCGCCATTGCTGACCGGGAGCTGGTCGATGCTCGTCACTCCCAGCACGCCCGGCAGGTGGCTGATGAAATCGATATCCGCGCGCACGGATGCTTCGTGGTTATAACCGTTCGCGAATCCCCAGCTCTGGAAGGCGAACATGTTCGCGACATCGATGCCGGGGTCACGGTTAATTTTCTCGAGGCGCTCGACGATGATGAACAACGCGTTGACGATGACGGCCATCGTGATCGCGATCTGGAGGACGACGAGCAGCGAGCCGGTTTTGTTACGCAGGAGAGAACTCAAGATCGGACGAATTTCCACGGTGAACTCCTACTGTGTTTTCAAGTAGGTGGCCGGCGGAACCTGGCAGACTCGCCAGGTGGGGTACAGGCCGGCCACCAAAGCTGATACGAGCGAGATGACAAAGGCAAAGGCGACGAGCTTCAGGTCCATCGACACGAGCTGGTCGTAGCGGCCCATGTTTACGGCCTTCACCCCCAGCAGTCCGAGCCAGGCAAGCAACAGGCCGAGCGCGCCGCCGGCGATGCCGATCAGGCCGACCTCCACCAGGTTCTGGCGAAAGATCATCGCCTTGCTCGCGCCAAGGGCGCGCCGCAACCCGACGCGCGGCGCGTTGCCGGAGAACTTGGCGAGCAGCAGGGCGACGGTATTGAGGAGACAAACGGCAAGAAACATGAACGCGAGGCCGACCAGCACGCGGAAATCCGCGCTCACGACCTCGTTGAACTCGAGCCATTCGTTGACGTCGCGGATCTCGGCCTTCGCGTCTTCGACCGGGAAGCGGCCGAGTTGTTTCTGCTCGGCGACGTAGCCGCCGAGCCAGGCCTCGTAAGCAGCCCGCGTCTCGCTGTCCGGCAGCTCCACCCAGTATTCGAGCCAGATGCATTCGCTCGCCAGAAAATCCTCGAAGCTGTCGATCGGCTCGTCGCCCCAGCAGTTCGTGTTGCCGAAGTTCTGCAGCTGCCAGCCGTTGTTTACGGACAGCGGAATGAACACGTCCGCCGTTTGCCCGAATTCGTCGTTATACGCCGAATAGAATTGCGGAACGGGTTGCCAGGTATCGAGCACGCCCGCCACCCGGAACTCACGGTTGTCCAGCCGCAGGACCTGCCCGACGCTGTTCTCCCCGCCGAACACCTCGTCGTTGATTGCCCGGTTCAGTACGACCACATCGCTCGCATTGCGATCCGCGGCGCCGTCCCACGGCGAGCCGTACAGGAAGGGCACGTCGAACATCGGGAAAAAATCCGCCGTCGCGAAGCGCACCGTGGCGAGCAGCGGGTTGATCTCCGGGTCCGCAGGATCGATCGTGGCCGCCGATTCGTGCGTCACCGTTTGCCTTGCCGGCACGTCGGACTCCATCAGGTTCATGGCGTCCGTGTAGGTGACGAGCTCGGGCAGTCGTTCCGGGTCTTCCTCGTCGTACACATCGGTATCCGACCACGAATTGACCTGCACGGCGAACAGCTCGTCGCTCTTCTCCGGGATCGGGTCGCCGGACATCATGTAGTAGACCGTGATGACGGTCATGCAGGCACCGATGCCGATGCCGATCGCGGCCACCATCAGTGCCGACAGCACGACATGCCGGCGAATGCTCTTCAGCGCCATGCGCAGGTGATAGGCAAACATCTCAGGCACCCGGCAACTGGAACTTGGCGACGGCCGGCGTCTCGACGACGGCTGGCCGCACGTCGTAGGGTCGGAAATCCGTGACCTGCCCGTCGAGCACCTGCACGTTCCGGTGAGCGCGGCGGGCGAGTTCCGGGTCGTGCGTGACCATGATGATCGTCGTGCCCTGCTCATTGATGTTCTCAAGCAGATCGAGAACCTGCCGGGCCATGAGGGAGTCGAGATTGCCGGTCGGCTCGTCGGCAAGCAAAAACCGCGGGTCACCGGCGAGCGCGCGCGCGATCGCAACGCGTTGCTGCTGGCCGCCGGAGAGCTGCGACGGGAGGTGTTTCATTCGCGATGCCAGTCCAACGGTCTCGAGCGCCGTCTGGATGCGTTCCTTGCGCTCGGCAGAGCGCATGCCGCGGTAGCGCAGCGGTACGTCCACGTTGTCGAACAGGTCCAGATCCGGAATCAGGTTGAAACTCTGGAAGATGAATCCGATCTTGCGGTTGCGGATCTTCGAGCGGGAATTATCATCGAGACCGCTGACGTCCTCGCCGTCCAGGAGATAGGTGCCGGAGGTGAAGCCCTCGAGCAGCCCGGCGATGTTCAGGAACGTCGTTTTGCCGGAGCCCGACGGGCCGGTGACGGCCACGAACTCACCGTCCTCGACCGTGAGATTGAAATCGCGCAATGCGTGTGTCTCGACGAGATCGGTGCGGTACACCTTGCTGATGTTTTGCATGCTTAACATGTCGTGTCCTCGAAGTTCCTGATAATCGTTCAGTCGGTGATATAGACGGTGTCGGCGCCGTCGAACGGCGTCAGGCTGGAGACGATGATGGTGTCGCCTTCCTCGAGCCCGTCGACGACCTGCAGCGCGTTTATGCTGCTGGCGCCGATGCGAATGGGGCGGCGTTCCGCGACCCCGTCGCTGACGACGTAGGCGACACGGCCGCCGCCCGAATCGAAGAACGGGCCGCGCTGCACCATGAGCACGTCGTTACTGGACTCGAGCACGACGCGCACCGAGACCCGCTGGTTCTGGCGCAGGCCGGGCGGTGGCTCGCCGGCAAAGCGCACGCGGCCGGTGACCTGGTTGTTCCTCACCTCCGGCGAGATCGCAGTCACTGCGCCGTCGAATGTGTTGCCCGCGTAGCCGATCTCCGCCGGCATGCCGAGATCAAGGTCGTCGCCGTAACTCTCCGGCACGAGAATCTCGACTTCGAACGCGGACAGGTCGACGACCGTGAGCAGCGGCTGGTTGCGGTCCACGGCCGCCTTCTGCTCCACCATCAGGTCGCCCACCATGCCGGTGACCGGAGATCGCACCTGCAGCGCATCGACCTGGCGCTCGAGATTGGCGACGAGCAGCTGCTGCCGTTCGACCGTGAGCTCGTTCGTCTGGAGTTCGAAATCCATGGACTCGCGCTCGAGACCGGCGTTCTGCTGCGCATGGGCGAACTCGAGCCGCGAGGTCGAGACATCGTCCTGCGCCTTCTCGTAATCCTGTGCGCTGATCGCCTGCGACGCATGGGCGGCTTCCGCACGCCGCAACTCGCGTTCCGCGGCGGCGATGCGCACTTGCGCAAGATCGATCGTCTGCTGGTTCTCCAGCTGTCGCCGCTTGAACTCGATTCGCTTGCGCTCGAAATCGGTTTGCAGCCCCTGCAACGCCGATTGCTCCTGCTCGAGTTCGTTCGTGAGATTCGGGCTGTCGATCGTCGCCAGCACGTCGCCCTCGCGGACGGTGTCGCCCGCCGAGATCGCCAGCGTTACGGTACCGTCCGCCGGCGCGAACGCCGTCGGGCTGATCGCTGCGACAATCGTGCCCGGCACACCCACGTCGCGAACGAAATCGCCGCGCGTGACGACCGCCGTGCGCACGCGCTCGAGTGGGATGCTGGCTTCGGCCTGGAGCCAGCGCGTAAACAACGGGTACAGGAGCAGCAGGCCGATGAGCACGAGGGCGACGGCGCCGCCGATCACCGCGTAGCGTTTGCGCTTGCCGGGTCCCGCGATCTTCACGTCGGTGCCCGAGGTGTCCCGAATGCCCGGGGGCGCCTTGTGCGGGTGGTCGTTGCGGGTGGCAAGCTGCATTGCGTGTGTCCGGTTGCGCGTTGCCTTCGATATAGCAAGGCGCGTGCCAAGTCGCCGTATTCGGTTAAGTGACTGAAATCAGGGCTAATAATCGAGCGGTCGAGCGGGCGGGCGACGCGTGCGCGTGTCCGCTTCGCGGTTCGCGGACACTCCGCCGGACACTTTCCGGCGTCCGCGGGGCAGCCGACCCGCAGAAGTACGGCGGCGCTCCTGCGTTTTTTCTACCGCCCCGCGTGCCGGTGCCCCGGCTCGACGACCCATTCCGGATCCTCGAATTCGCCGATGACGCGGACCTCGACGTATTCGGCCTGGGCCGCAATGATGCGGCCGACCTCATCGGAGGGATTCGCTTCCATCGCATCGCGCGCCGCCTTGCTGTCCCAGCTCGCGATCGCGAGCAACACGTCAGGATTGCCGATCTTGCGATGCAGCCGCGTGCCGCGCGCGCCGGGCGCTGCCTGGATGAGCTCGCTCGCGCGCACCCAGGCGGCGGCGTAGGCGTCCGCCGTATGCCCGGGCTTCACGTGTACTTCAAATACGAAAATCATGGCGGCGGGACGATTTCGCCGCGCGCTTCGCGTTCCCGGGCGCGATCGCGGAACTCGCGTGCTTTGCGCGACTGTTCCGCCGCCAGCGCCACGAAACGCGGGTCGCCCCGCAGGCTCTCGAAGGCGAGGTCGTGGCGCAGGAACAGCCACCAGCGCCATGTCCACCCCCGCTCGCCGAGCGCTTCGAGCTTCCGGAGTGCCACGTCGTGCTCCCCGAGCAGTGCGTGGATCCGGGCCTCCGGAATTTCCGGATGAGGCCCACGCTCCGGCCCCTCAGCCAGCAACAGGTCGAGAGCGGTCCTCAGCATACCCCGCGCGTGATCCGTCTCGCCGAGTTCGAGCAATACGAGCGCAATGTCGGAGGCGAGGATGGCGTTCTCCGCCACCGGCGGCTCCGCCGAAAACATCATGGGGTACTTGCTCTCGTAGCGCGCCAGGGCCGCCCCGGGTTTCCCGGCGCGTATGTCGCGGATCGCGAGCAGGCGTGTCGGGATCGGCATGCCGGCGACCTCCACCGGCAGCAGTTGCTGCGCAAAAGCCGCCGAAGCGTCCAGGTCCTGCCGGAACAGGTTGACCTGCATGCGCGCAATGAGCGTCGGCGCCTGGTCCGGTGCGAGCGCCTCGAGATGGGCAAGCCACTGCCTGGCGCGCTCCTCGTCTTCGACGTCGAGCCAGCGCAGGACGAACTCCAGGAGCAACCACGGGTCGGATTGCGCAAGCGGATAGGCCGCGGAAAGTAGCGCCAGGTCTTCGTCCCCGGTGAGTTCCAGGGAAGACCGCGCCGGCATGAACGTGGGATCGATCTCCAGGGCCCGGCGGTAGGCGGCCTGTGCCTCGTCGTCCCGGTTGAAACTCTCAAGCGTAGTGCCGAGATTGACGAGGATGATCGGCGACAGGGGGTCGAGTGCCAGGGCCTTCTCGATGTGCAGTAGCGAACCTTCCTCGTCGCCCAGCTCGTGCAGCAGGTTCGCGTACCATTTGTGTGCGTCGGCCGAGCCCGGGGCCAGCTCGACACCACGCTGCATGTCCGCTCGGTAGTCTTCCGGCGCCATGCCGCGAAAGCGTTTCACGAGCCCGCGCGAAGCCCAGGCATCGCCGAGGCCGGGATCGAGTACCAGCGCCCGCGTCGCCGCGGCCTCCGCCCGTGCCAGCCGCTCGGCTCGCAGATCGGGATCCCATTCCGAGAGCAGGGACAGGACGTCGGCGAGCCGCGCGTGGGCGAGGGCGAATTCGGGGTCGATCTCGATCGCGTGCAGGAAGCGCCGTTCCGCCTCGATCAGGGCGTCGTGGTCGCGGCTCGCGAACAGCTCTTTGCCTTTCAGGTATTCCTCGTAGGCTTCAAGGCTTCGGGTGGGGATTGCGTCGAGGCGCTCCTTCTCGGCCGGCAGCAATTTCGCGTGCAAGACGCCGGCGATCGTGGTGGCAATCTCACTCTGGATCTCGAACACGTTCTCCGCGGTCAGCGGCCGGTCGTAGGATTCGGCCCAGAGATGCCGGTCGGTCGCGGCTTCGATCAGCTGCAGGTTGATGCGCACCTGCCCGCCCGCGCGTTGCACGCCGCCCTCGAGGATGGTGGCGACGCCGAGTTCGCGGCCGATATCGGGAATCGAGCGGTCGGAGTCGCGGTAGCGCATGACGGAGGTGCGCGAGATGACCGCAAGCGAGCTGATTTTGGCCAGCTGGGTCAACAGGTCATCGTGCACGCCATCGGTGAAGAACCGGTCCTCGGGCAGCGCGCTCCGGTTCTCGAACGGGAGGACCGCGATCGACGCCTCGGCAACCGGCGGCGCACCTGCCCAGTCGTGATTGGCGGCGAAATAGCCGAGGGCGACGACCAGCACGGCGAAGATCACGTAGTCGATGCGTTGCCGGCGCGGCAGCGCCGTTTCGCCGGCAGCGCCATCCTCCCGACGGATGCCGGTCCCGGTCCATTCGAACAGCCAGGCGAGTGCCAGCGCCACCGGGAACCCACAGGCGAGGATGACGAGCACCGCGCGGCCGACGGACGGCGGCCAGCCGGCGAGGCCACTCACGACATCCGTGACCTGGGCGATGAGCCATGCGCTGATCAGGTACAAGGCCGCGACGCGCAACACGTTGCGGCGCTGCAGTTCGGAGAAGACTGTCGTCAAGCAGGACTCCGGGGCCCCTCGCCGGGAGGCCAAGCATAGGGAATTTCGCGCTGGCCGGTAAGAGCCGCCCCTGACGCCGGCAAGGCACGCCGCCGGCGCAGCCGCCGGAGACGAATCTCAAGGCATTGAACCTGAGGGTGTTTATCTTTTGTGCAAGCGCCAACGCCGGGCGTAAGATCCGCTGCCGCCTTCCATAATCGTCCGGAACTTCCGGTTTGACGCACCCGAACCACGATCATCGCAGCCAGGCATGGGGTACCCGGCTTGGCGTCATCCTCGCCGTCTCGGGCTCCGCCGTCGGCCTCGGGAACTTCCTGCGCTTTCCGGGGGTCGCCGCGGAAAACGGCGGCGGCGCGTTCCTCATTCCCTATTTTGTCGCGCTCCTGTTGCTTGGCATCCCGATCGGGTGGGTCGAGTGGACGATGGGCCGCTTCGGCGGCCGGCACGGGCTGCACTCGGCGCCGGCCATCATCGGGCTCTGGGGGCGTTCGGCCGTGGCGCGCTATCTTGGCGCCTTCGGCGTGCTCGTCCCTTTCGTGGTTTTCTTCTATTACGTCGTCATCGAATCCTGGTGCCTGTCGTACGCGGTGGGCTACGCGACCGGCTCCATGGACATGTCCGGCGCATCGGGCGTGCAGGCGCAGGTCGCGTTGTCGAACGCGCACTTCGCCGAAACGGCGGGCAGCAGCAGCGACGGCGCTCTCTGGACGGGCGGCCTCGATGCCACGCTCTTTTACTGGCTCATCGCCGCAGCGCTCAACATTGTGGTCGTCTATCACGGCCTGTCGCAGGGCATCGAGCGTTTCTGCCGCTTCGCGATGCCCGCAATGGCGATCTGTGCCCTGATCGTGCTCGCCCGGGTACTGACTCTAGGCACCCCGGACCCTGGTGTACCGGGCAATAACGTCGGCGCCGGGCTGAACTTCATGTGGGACCCGGACTTCGCCTCGCTCGCGAATTTCCAGACCTGGCTCGCGGCCGCCGGGCAGATTTTCTTCAGTCTGTCGGTCGGCTTCGGCGTGATCATCAACTACGCCTCGTACATGCACAGCAACGACGACATCGTCCTGTCGAGCCTGACCTCGTCCGCGACCAACGAGTTCTTCGAAGTGGCGCTCGGCGGGATGATCACGCTCACGGCGGCGGTGGTTTTTCTCGGCATAGCGGCGACGCAGGCGAACGTCGGGGGGACGTTCAGTACCGGGTTCGCGGCGCTGCCGGTCGTATTCGCGCGCATGCCGTTCGGCGAGTTCTTCGGCGCCGTCTGGTTTTTCATGCTTTTTCTCGCCGCGATAACGAGTTCGATCTCGATGATGCAGCCGACGAAGGCCTTTTTCGAGGATGCGCTGGGGCTGTCGCACAAGGCCGCGACGATCCTCGTGACCGCGCTCTGCACCGCCGGCAACCTGTTCGTGCTCTGGTTCAGTAAAGGTCTCGTCGCCATGGACACGCTAGATTTCTGGGTCGGCACGTTCCTCATCTTCGTCGTCGCCGGGACGCAGCTCATCTGCTTCGCCTGGGTGTTCGGTGTGGACGAGGGCTTGCGCGAGGCCCATGTCGGCGCCGAGATCCGGATACCCCGGTTTTTTCGCTTCATCATCAAGTACGTATCCCCGGCCTTCCTGCTGACGATTTTTGTCGGCTTCTGCTGGACGGAGGTGCCGGATTACCTGCGGACGGTGTTCGGTGACGCAGAACGTCCACCGGACCGGAACGCATTGCTCGCCTGGCTCGTGATCGCCGTGGCCATCGGCCTGCTGATGGCCGTGACCGCGGTGGGCTCGCGACGCTGGAAGGCCGTGATCGACGACTCGGGCGGCAGGGCGCGCACGGCCGGGGTCCTGCGCCGATGACCCTGGCCGCCTTTTTGTTCATGAGCGTGTCCGTGCTGGCGGTCACGGGCTTTGCCGCGTGGTGCTACTACCGGTTGTTGAGAAAGCCCCCCGGGAATAAGAAAAAATCAGATTGAGGAGCGCCCCGGACGCGCGATTGCGGCCATGGGCTGCTCCTATCGGCCGGCGAGGTCGGTCAGCAGGCGGTACCAGTAGTCCAGCGCCTTGTAGAAGGATTCCACCGGCACGCGTTCGTTCAGGCCGTGCGTGAACATGTCTTCATTGCGCATGAAGATGCCCGACACGCCGTAGGTCGGCAAGCCGGCAAGGCGCATCTGCACGCCGTCGGTCGCGTAGGGCGCCATGTAAGGAATGATCGGCACGTCGCCGAAGGTCTCGTGAATCGCGTCCGTGACCGCGTCCATGACTTCCTCGTTCAGCGGGGATACCGGCCCCTCGAACGTGTCGGCGAGCCCGCGGATCTCGAGGTCCGGATTGCCGGCAACCTCGAGCAGGCGCGCCTGCACGTCCCCGACCGTATCTCCGGGGAAAATCCGGCAGTTGATCGTCGCCGAGGCCGATTGCGGCAGAGCGTTCGCTGCATGCCCCGCCTCCAGCATCGTCGCGACGCAGGTGGTGCGCGTCACGCCGACTTCCGAGGGCATCGACTCCAGTACCGCCCGCGCGTTCTCGTCTTCCGGATCACGGGCGAACGCGCGCATCGCGCTCCGCGCCGGCTCCTTCGCCAGCGCCGCCGCCGCTTCGAAGTAGCCGCGCGTCACTTCGTTGATGCGCGCGGGGAACCGGTAGCCCGCGATGTTCGTGAGCGCGGCGGCCAGGTCGTAGATCGCGTTGTCGGCCCGCGGCAGCGAACTGTGCCCACCGGCGTTGCGGGCGGTAAGTTCGAAATTCGCGTAGGTTTTCTCGGCGGCCTGCACGAGGTATGCCACGTTTTCGTGCTCCGCGTCCTGGTAGCCACCGCCGCCATCGGAATTCAGGACATATTCGGCATCCGTCAAGGCACGGTGTTCGTCGACGAGCGCGCGGGTCGTCTCCATCAGCGTTTCCTCGTCGCCCGTGAACGCGATGACGAGATCGCGGGACGGAACGAACGCATCGCGCTTCAGCCGGAGAAATGTCTCCGTCAGCATCGTCACCCCCATCTTGTTGTCTGCCGTTCCACGCCCGAAGAAAAAACCGTTCTCCTGCACGAGCGTAAATGGGTCGCGCTCCCAGTCGGACGGGATCGCGTCGACGATGTCCATGTGCGCGAGCAGCAGGATCGGTTTTTGCCCCGAAGAACCGTCACCGCGGTAACGTACGACCAGCGCGGCAGACTCTTCGCCGGAAGACAGTGGCTGCAGCAGGACGTGCACGTCCTCGTCGTCGAAGCCGCCGTCACGGAACTGCTCCGCCAGGTAACGGGCGAGTTCGGGCACCTTGCCGTGTCCGGCGGCGGAACGGATGGCGATGATATGCCGAAAAATTTCGAGCGCCTGCTGCTGGTAGTCCTTCGTGTAATAGCCATTGCCGGCGGCGGCAAGGGCGGCGCAGAGGGGCGACCAGCAGTGCGGCATGGAGCAGAACTTTTTTCACCCGTGTATTTTTCAAGATCACTCCGGCAAAAACGTGTCACCACGAGCCTAGCATACGCTCGCGGGCAGGCCTCCCCGGGCGCACCCTCTGCGAGGACGTTTCCCGGATGAGTTAAGACCTACACGCGGATTGCGCAGGCCGCCGCACGCCGCTGACGCTCGACGGCTATAACATCACGAACGAACCGGTCCTTTCACCGCTCCAACGATGTCTCGATGTCGACGATCGCCGGCTCGAGGCCGCCGGCGGATACCCGCACCGTGATCCGACCCGTTTCGCCCGGCAGTCCACGGACGATGCCCACGACATAGCCGTTGAACGCCCTGCGCTCGGGCGATGCGAACGGCACGAAGCTCGTCGGGTCGCCGTTGTCGGTCGCGACCAGCTCGCCAGGCCCGTCGACCGCGAAGCGCACCGGGTTGTCGGCGCGCGGCGCGGTGCGTCCTTCCGCATCCGTGACGCGCAGCGTGACGAACGCCAGGTCACGCCCGTCAGCTGCGATTTGCGCACGGTCGACGGTGAGCTCCAGTTTTGCCGCCGGCCCCGCCGTGCTGACCGCGGCGCGCGCCCACTCCTTGCCGTCGCGGTACGCGACGACCTCGAGTTCCCCCGGTTCATACTCCACGTAATCCCAGCGCAGGCGGTACTGGTAGGGAGCCTTCGCCTGCCGGCCGAGTGATTGCCCGTTCAGGAACAGTTCGGCTTCATCACCCGATGTGAAGACGTGTACCGGCGTGACCTCGCCCTCGCGTCCGGGCCAGGTCCAGTGGGGCAGGATATGCGCCATCGGCAGATCCGCCCGCCAGCGGGACTGGTAGAGGTAATAGCGGTCCTTGGGCAGCCCCGCCAGATCGACGATCCCGAAATAGGAACTTCTCGAGTCGTAATAAGGCGTCGGCTCACCGAGATAATCGAATCCCGACCACACGAACTCGCCGGCGACCCACGGGTGCTGGTCGTGCAGCGCGAAGGACTGGTCCGCGGACGAGCCGAAGTCCGCGGCATGAATCTCGTAGGCACTCACATGCCGCGACTTCGGGTCGCCGCCGACGCCGGGGCGCACCGGGCCGCTGGTGTTGCCCGATACCGGGAACAAAAACTCGCCGCGGCTGCTGACGGCCGCCGCGCTTTCGCTGCTGAACACGACCTTGTCGGGATAATGCTTGCGAAAGGCGGGAAAATCGCTTGGCAGCGTGCGGACGCCGACGCCCTGGTAGTTCAGGTTGATCACGTCCATCGTCGCGGGCAGGCGCATGTCCGCATTTGCCCAGTTCATCGCCGTCGTAACCGGGCGCGTCGGGTCCTCCTCGTGCGCGATCTCGACCAGTCGGGCGGCGATCGCGGCACCCGCTTCGCCGGTCGTCTGTTCGCCGACCTCGTTGCCGACGCTCCACAGGATCACGGAGGGGTGGTTCCGGTCGCGCCGGATGAAGGCCCTGAGGTCGGGCTCGTGCCAGTCGTCAAAGATGAGATGAAAATCGAGCGGCGTCTTTTTCTGCTGCCAGACGTCGAAGATTTCGTCGACGACGAGAAAGCCCATCCGGTCCGCAAGGTCGAGCAGGGCCGGCGCCGGCGGATTGTGTGCCATGCGCACCGCGTTTGCGCCCATTTCGCGCAGGATTTCGAGCTGCCGCTCGGCGGCGCGACGATTGAACGCGGCGCCGAGGGCCCCGAGGTCGTGGTGGTTGTTGACACCCTGCAACGGCACGTGTTCGCCGTTGACGAGCACGCCGCGGTCCGGGTCGAAGTCGATACGCCGGATGCCGAAGCGCGTTTCGTAGCGGTCTGCGATGCGGTTTCCCTGCCGCAGGGTCGTGACGGCAACATGCATATGCGGTACCTGGCCGGGCGGCGGTCCCCACAGGCGGGGCGTCCCGATCGTGGCGCTGCCTTCAGTGCTGGCGGAACCACCGGCCTCGATCCGGAGCGGCGCATGGTCGATGTGCGCCAGGGGATTGCTGCTTTGCCGGCCCTCGTCGTCCAGCGCGTAAACCGTGGTGGTCGCCGTGATGCGGGCATCATCGTCGCCCGCGTTGTCGACCGTCACCGCGACATTCACCGTTGCGGCTCGTGCCGAAACCGTCGGCGTCGTGATCGTCGTGCCCCACAGACCGACGTGCACCGGCCCGGTCTTCGTCAGCCAGACGTCGCGATACAGGCCGCCCCCCGGGTACCAGCGTGACGACTCCGGCAGGTTCTCGAGGCGCATCGCGAGCCGGTTCGGCCCGCCCGGGCGAATGAATGGCGTGAGATCGAGCCGCCAGGAGTTGTAGCCGTACGGCCAGCCGCCAACGAGTCGTCCGTTCAACCAGACGCTTGCGTATGCCATCGCGCCCTCGACGTCGAGAAACACGGAGCGGCCGGCATCGCTCGCCGGTATCTCGAGGTCCCTGCGGTACCAGCCGACGCCCCAACTCGGCAGACGCCCCATTCCTCCGTAGGGGCCGGTTTCGATGAAGGGACCGTTGATCGCCCAGTCATGCGGCAAGGTGACGACATCCCAGTCACTGTCATCGAAGTCCGCCTGGACGTAGGAGACAGCCCCGCCGGGATTGCCGTCCGGCCGGGTGTGCCGCCTCGCCACTTCCCGGATGAAGGCATTGCCGCTCGGCAGGATCCAGGGCTTCAGCGTCGCCGGTGCGGCATCAGGGACGGGTGTTTCACCTTCCCCGGTGGTGCCGGCACCCGCTTCGATCGGCGGGCGGCGATCGTAATCGAGCGCCATGCCGGCGTCGGCAGGGTCGCCCCGGGTGAAGCGCCAGCCGGTATCGAGAAGAAGCCGCTCACGGGGCCCGGTCTCCGCCGATGCCGCGGTGGCGAGCAGGCACAGGACGAGGCTCGCGAGGCGCAGCCGGCAGCGGGCGGCCGGCTCTGCCGCGGGGTTGAGCGGGATCGAGTGATGCATTGTCCGAATTTGTGAGTCTCCTGCCCGACCTTATGCGAGTAGCCCCCGTCCGTCCACAGCTTGCGCCACGCGGCGGGAGCATCGAAAAGTCGCCGGGTGATGGCATATAATCGCCGGCGTCCTGCATCGCCGTCACGGTCCTGCAGCGTCGAAGGGGAACGGTTCGTGCTGCGAGAGCGCCAGCGCGGTTGATCTGAGCGGGAGAAACGATTGCACGCGAGCGACTATCAACGCCGCCCGGCGGCGGCACTCTGCGCCGGTTGCGGCACCCTGCTGCTCGCCCTGGCCGGCGTTGCGCCGGCGTCTGAAGCCTGGTTTCCCGTGCGCACGCACAACCCGTTCCTGCAGATTTACGGCTTGCCGGCATTCCAGGGGGCGGACCTGCTCGCCGCGGGCGCGGCCTCGTGGCAGTTCACGCTCGACGTCGCAAATCACGCCGATGCCTCGACCGTCGCCGGGGAGTCGATCACCCTGGACGGCGAAAGCTACACCATGAACCTCTCATACCGGCGCGGCATCGACAGCGGGCTTGAACTTGGCATCGACGTGCCTGTGGTCGCACATGCGGACGGCGTACTCGATCCCGCGATCGAAAGCTGGCACGATTTGTGGGGCATGTCGAACGCCAAGCGGACCGGGCCCGACAATGTACTCTCCTTCGTCTACGAAGGTCCGGGGATCGACAGGTTTGCGCTCGATTCGGGCAGCGCAGGGTTTGGCGACATTCGTCTGAACGCTGCGGTGCCGATCAGGACCGACCGGCTTTCGGCGACGGCCCGGCTGACGCTCAAGGCCAGCCTGAAACTGCCGACCGGTGACGCGGAGAAACTGCACGGCAGCGGCGCGACGGATGTGTCGCTCGCTCTTTACTATTCGCGCGCAGCAGCTTTCGGCATCGAACGGCTGGATCTGTCCGCTCACGCCGGCGTCCTGTATACGGGCGACAGCGAGCTGTTCGCTCCGATGCAGGAGAGCCTGGTGCCCTTCGGCGGCGCGGCCGCGGACTGGCGTTTCGGCGAGCGGCTTCGCGCTATGGCTGCCGTCTATGCGCAGGGCGAGTTCGTAGAGAGCGCACTGGACGAACTCGGCACGTCGGTCCAGTTGATCGTCGGTGGCGACTACCGGTTCCGTGACAACGGCTTTTCGCTGTCGTTCGGCGTCGTCGAGGAACTGTTTTCCGATGCCACGGTCGATTTCGCATTCCAGTTGTCGCTGCGGCATGGTCTTGGCGACGGAGCCTGATTCGTGGGTGTAGCCGTGTCCCTGTCGAATTGTTTGCGCTGCTTGCTTCCGGCCGTCGCGCTGGCGGCACTTGGCGCAGAGGCGAGCGAGCGGAACGGCGACGACGAGCCGTACATGCGGCCGCCGGCCCTGCAGCCCTGTTGCGAGTTCGTGCCGCGCGGCTTCCTCGCAGAACCGACGCTCGCGGTCGATCCCGACTGGCTCAACATCCGCTTCGAGGATCCCCGGGACCGCGAAGGACTGATGCGCGACACTGCGTACTTCATGGGCTACCAGTTCGCCGCCGTAGCAATCCTGTACGTCATGCCGGAGGACGTCACCGGCTGGAGCGCGGAAGACAAGAGTGATTACAGTGCCGCGAAATGGTGGAACAACGTCACCAGCCCGCAGATGGACAGCGACGATTTCTACCTCAACTGGATCATTCATCCGTATTGGGGCGCGTCGTATTTCGTGCGTGCACGCGAGCGTGGCTATTCGAACACCCAGTCATTCTGGTACTCGGTCATGCTGTCGACGATGTTCGAGTTCGGTGCCGAGGCACTGGCCGAAGAGCCGTCCTACCAGGACCTGGTGATCACGCCGGTCCTCGGTTCGCTGGTCGGCAGCTGGTTCATGCACGTGCGCGAAGGCGTGGTGGCGCGAACCGACTCGCGGGGCTATCGCTCGACCGGCGACAAGTGGGTATGGGTATTGACGGATCCGCTCGGCAGCCTCAACCGGCAGGTGGACAAGCTGTTCGGCTACGACACCGAGCTCAGTTTCACTCCGTACCTCGCAACCCGCCAGGCGGTCGAGGACCCGTATGCCCGCCCTTACGGGCAGGACCGAGGACACCGTCGTCGGCCTGAACCTCAGGCTCAGCTGGTAAGGCCCGGCACGCCGTCCGGTGCGAGCCCGCGCCGGCCGTTGCTACACTCGGCGAATGCAAAGCCCCTTGCCCGAGTATGCTGACGTCCCGGCGCTGCTCGCCGACCGGCGGCCGGTCCGGCCCGTGTACTGCATTTATCCCGACGCATACCTTGCCGCGGCACGGGCGTTCGTGGCCGGTTTTCCGGGCCGAGTGCTGTACGCCGTCAAGGCCAACGATCATCCGGCCGTGCTCAGGCTCCTGCACGCGGGCGGCATCCGCCATTTCGACTGCGCGTCACTTCCGGAAGTCGAGACCGTCAACCGCGAGTGCCCCGGCAGCACCTGTTACTTCATGACGCCGGTGCGGCTGCGCGGCGCCGCGGCCGCCGCGGCCGCCGGGTTCGGAGTGCGGCACTTCATGATCGACCATGCCAGCGGCCTCGCGCCGCTCGCGGCCGAGATCGACATGCGTGCCTCCGTCGTGTTTGCGCGTATGGCCGTCCACCATGCCGCCGCGATGGCCGACCTGTCGGTACGTTTCGGCGCGCCGCCGGACGCGATCCCGGGATTGCTGGCCGGCATCCGGGACTCAGGCGCCGAACCGGCCCTTGCCTTCAATGTCGGCTCGAACGTCGCCGACCCGGACGCCTACCGCTACGCCTTGAGCGTCGCCCGGGACGTGCTAGAGAGGTTCGCTTCGAAGCTCCGCCTCGTCGACATGGGCGGCGGCTTTGCCCTTCCTTATCCCGGCTTCCCCGTTCCGCCGCTCGCGGACTATCTTGCGGCGGCTCGCGAGGGCATCGCCGCCCTGCCGCTCGCCGCGGGCGGCGAGGCGATGATCGAACCGGGCCGGGCCCTGGCGGCGCCGGGCCTGTCGGCGGTCGTCGAAGTATTGCTGCGCAAGGAGCAGCGGCTGTTCCTGAACGACGGCATGTACGGGATTTTCTGGGAACTCCGCTTCAAGGGCCATGAGCGCTTCCCCGTGCGGTGTTTCCGCGATGGCAGCTTGCACAGCGGCAGAACGGCCAGGTTTCAGCTCTTCGGGCCGACCTGCGATTCCTCGGACGCGTTGCCCGGCGCCGTCGACCTCCCGGCGGACATCCGCGCCGGCGACTACCTCGAGTTCGGCTGCATCGGTGCGTACAGCCTCACCGGGCGCACCGATTTCAACGGGCATTACAGCGAGAACATCATGCGTATCACGGGCGCTCAGCCGCCTGTGTCCTGAGCAATTCAGATCGACGACTGCGGCCTTATCGGGCTGCCGTCGAAGAAACGCCCGAGGCGTAATGCGTGCAGGTCGAGCCCCGTTGCCGTGCCGGTCAAACGTCCCGCGGCCGCGAGTCCCGCGCCCGGGCCAATGCCGAAACCATGCCCGCTGAAGCCGGTGGCGACAAAAAAGCCCGGCACGTCCGTCTCGTCGATGACCGGGATGACGTCCGGTGTGGATTCGATCATCCCTGCCCAGGTCTCGACGAATTCGATGCCGGCGAGCGCCGGGAAGATCGCGGCCAGATCCTGCCTGAGTTTGCGCAACGCGCTTGCACTCGGTTCGGGGTCGAGGATGCGGGTCGCTTCGAAGGGCGACGGCCGGTCGAGGTCCCAGGTGGATGGCGTCCGCCACGCCTCGAGGAACTCGCGGCCGAAGGACAGGCGCACCAGGCGCCAGTCCTGCCGCAAAGCCGGCAGGAATTTGAAAAACCAGCGAAACGACGCGGGCGTGATCGCATGGTCGAGAATGGCGCCTGGTGCAACGGTATAGCCGCCGTCCGCGCGGCGCCGGATCCCGATCCGCGCGTCGAACAGGTTGCCGTCGAGCAGGTCCGGGCCGGGTGCAGTGCGGGCGACGCTGCCGCGCACTTGCAACTGGGGCACCGCCACGCCGGCCGCGCGGCAGAACAACGAGGTCCAGGCGCCCCCGGCGCACAGGACGCTCGACGACCGGATCCGGCCATGTTCCGTAACGACGCCGGCGACGCGCCCCGCTTCGAGGTCGAGCCCGCGGACTGCGCAGCCGGTCAGCACGGAAGCGCCGGCGCGCGACGCCGCGCGGGCGAGGGCGGGCGTCGCCTTGTGCGGCTCCGCGCGGCCGTCGCTCGCGGTGTACATGGCGCCGGCCCAGGAAACGCGCGCGCCCCGCACGAGCCCACCGAGTTCGGCAGCGGTGATGAGCCGCGTATCGATATCGTGGCCGCGGGCGCTCCCCACCCATGCTTCGTAAGCCGCAAGGTCCTTCTCGTTACGCGCGGCGAACAGGCAGCCGCCCCGGGTGAAGCCGACATTTTCGCCGATCTCGCGCTCCAGGCCGCACCAGATCCGGTTGGCCGCGATCGCCATCGGCAGCTCGCGCAGGTCTCGGCCCTGTTGTCGTACCCAGCCCCAGTTGCGCCCCGATTGTTCGCCGGCGATGTGGCCTTTCTCGCAGACGACGACCTGGATGCCCTGCTTCGCGAGAAACCACGCTGTCGAGATGCCGATGATGCCGCCGCCGATGATGACGATATCGGCGCTCGATGGCATCACGAGCGGCGGTTCGATCGGGCGCTGCCAGTTCTGCCTGACGAGGTTTGGCGGTACGGCGCGGTCGGCCAGGGAGCGCACGCTAGTCCCTGTCGATCCGTTCCCGCACGTAGTTCCGGATATCGAGGCTCCAGTCTTCCATCGGGCCATAGAAGCCGCTCTCGAACGCGCTCGATTGCATCCCCCGTTGCACGCTTTCGCAAATGGCCCAGTCCTGCCGGTTGACGTGGTCCCAGAAGTTGACGGCATCGGACGGATCGAAATCGTCGTTCGCCATCTCGTCGGGGTGAAACAGGAACTCGCAGGCGATGTCGGTGTGTCCCGGCGCGCGCGGCCACAAGGTGAAGGCGGCCACGTGATCCATCGACAGGCTCAGCATCAGGTTCGGGTAGACGAGCTCGCCCTTGTGGCGGGTTTTTTCGCTGTCGTCGAGTCCTGGAAACGGCGCACGCGTGGTCGTGCCCGAAAAGCTGAAGGTATTCGTTCCTTGCTGTTGCGGAATGCCTGCCTCCCAGTCGAGGTCGGCACCGCCATTGACGCGAAAGGCGGGAACGATCCGGCACAGCTCGGGGTGAACGCCCGCGCAGTGGTAGCACTCGTTGTAGTTCTCGAGGATGACCTTCCAGTTGGCGGCGACGGGGTAGTCGATACGCCAGCCGCTCTTCAGGTCCGCGAGCGGATAGCGCGAGATCCGTGCCGCCGGCCTGGCGAGCATCGTCGCGAGGCTTTGTGTGCCGGGCGCAAGGCGCAGGAAGATGAAACCGCCCCAGGTCTCCAGTTCCACCTTGTGCAGGCCGAAACAGGCCTTGTCGACCGAAAGGTGCGGCGTGCTGTGCAGTTCGCCATTGAGGCGGTAGTTCCAGGAGTGATACGGGCAGCGGATACCGGCCTGGAATTGCCCGGTCTGTTCAAGCGTGGTCGGACTTGGGACCAACTCCGATCCCCGGTGCCGGCAGACGTTGTAAAAGGCATTGAGCGACTTGTCGCGAACGATGATGACGCTGTCGCCCAGCACGTTGACGAGCCGGAAATCGCCTTTCTCCGCGAGCCCTTCGATGCGGCCGGCGCAGAACCACTCGCGCTTGAATATCCGCTCGCGCTCGAGCTTAAGATGCACGTCGTCGAGGTAATGTGCGCCCGGCAGCGTTGCTTCGAGCTTGTGCGGTTCGGCGTTCATGTATCCTCCGCATTCAACCCGTTTAGATGCGGCTATGCAATACGACATCATCATGATCGGGGCCGGCCATAACGGGCTCACCGCCGCCGCCTACCTCGCGAAGTCGGGCCGCCGGGTGCTGGTGCTCGAGCGCCGCGAGATCGTCGGCGGCTGCGCCGTAACCGAAGAGGTCGACCCGGACCGCGCACCGGGTTGCCGGGTATCGACGGCATCGTATATCGCGAGCATGCTCAGGCCGACGATTATCCGCGACCTGAGGCTCGCCGATCACGGTCTTCGGATGGTCGCCTGCGACCCGGGCGTGCAGGCGGCGTTTTCGGACCATGGCGGGGACGTCGCTGCCTGGTGGTCGGACAGCGGCCGGATGCGGGACGAACTCCGGCGCATTGCGCCGGACGACATCGAGCGTTTTTTCGCCACCGAAGCCGAACTCAGGAAACTGGCCGCGTACCTGCAGCCATTTTTCCTCGAGGCTCCGCCGGACGTGCATGCCCGCGGCTTTGCGAAACTCGGCGAAGGGCTGCGACTGTGGCGGCGCTTTCGCGGCATCAGCGGCGATCATGTGGGCGAGCTGACGCGCTTCCTCACCGGCTCCCTCGGCGACTTCCTCGACCGCCGCTTCGCGTCCGACAGGCTCAAGCGCCTGATCCTCGCCAACAGCCTGTATGGCAAGCACGGCGGACCGTACCAGCCGGGTACTGCAATGGGCCTGTTGTTTCACCTCCTGAGCGGCGGCGACGCCGGCCAGCAAGCCTGGCAGGGGCATGTCATCGGCGGCATGGGCGCGATCAGTGAGGCATTGCGGGGCGCCTGCGAGCAGCTCGGCGTGCGGATCCGGACCGGCGCGCCGGTGCAGCGGGTGAACGTCGCAAACGGCGGTGTCACGGGGGTGACGCTGGCATCCGGCGAGGTCGTGGATGCTCCGCTCGTGGTGTCGAACGCGGATCCGAAGCGGACCTTCCTGACGCTCGTCGAGGCTTCGGAACTCAGCGACGAATTCCGTCGCGCGATCGCCGCCATTCGCATGGACGGGCCGGCCGGCAAGGTCAACTTCGTGCTCTCCGAGGAACCGGCGCTCCGCGGCATGCCGGCGGAGCGGACGCGTGAACAACGATCGCTGTTCACGCTGATCCCGACCCTCGAGGAAGCGGAAACGAACTACAACGACGCGCGGCGGGGGCGAATACCGGCACGCCTGTGGGTGGACTGCGTACTCGCATCGAACGTCGACGACACGCTCGCGCCGGCGGGCCGGCACATGCTGACCTGCTTCGTGCAGTACCTCCCGTACCGTCTCGCCGAGGGCAGCTGGGAGGTCGAACGCGAACGCCTCGGCGATCGCGTCACCGAGCTCATCGGCGAATTCGCGCCCAACATGCCCGGCTCGGTAGTTGCGCGCACCGTGCTGTCGCCGCCGGATCTCGAGGCGCGCTTCGGCATCACGGAAGGCAATATCTTCCATGGCGATATTTCGCTCGAGCAAATGTTTCACATGCGGCCGTTGCCGGGCTGGTCGCAGTACCGCACGCCGATCGCCGGGCTCTATCTCTGCGGTGCCGGCACGCATCCCGGCGGCGGCGTGACCGGTGCGCCCGGCTACAATGCCGCCCGGCAGATTCTCCGCGACACATAAGAGTTGCGGTAACTGTAGCGGCGAACAGATCGTATGAGCATACAACTACCGACGCTGGTCGCGACGTCCGTGGTCCGCGGCAGCCAGCAGGGCGAAAGCCACGGTGGCATCTACATCGTGGACTTCCAACGGCAGACGGGCCGGCAGGTCGTGGACTGGAACAAGGGCGCGATCGACTTTTCCGGCCGCGGCGCGGACCGCGGGCTGCGGGGCATTGCGTTTCACGGCGACGACATCTGGGTGGCTGCGAGCGACGAACTGTTTTGTTACGACCGCAATTTCACCATCCAGGCGTCGTTCCGCAACCGCTATCTCAAGCATTGCCACGAGATCTCTGTCTTCGACACGCACCTGTTCCTGAGCTCGACCGGTTTCGACAGCCTGCTGGCGTTCAATCTCGAGTCGTCGCGCTTCGAATGGGGTTTCTGCGTGCAGAAAACCTACGGCAACTGGGGAGGTTATACGTTCGACCCGCGCAGCGATCTCGGCCCGGCGTCCGTCAATGATTTCCACATCAACATGGTGCACGTGGACGGGCGGGGCATTTTTTTCAGCGGCCTCCGAACGGAGGCACTGCTGCAGCTCAACAACAACCGGGAGGTCGGCCTGGTTTGCGACCTGCCGGCGGGGATCCATAATGCACGGCCCTGGCGGGACGGCGTGCTGTTCAACGACACGGCGAGCGATTGCGTCCGCTTCGTATCGCGCGCGGGCGGCGAGAAGGCCTTCAGGATCCGCACCTACGACCCGTCGGAGGTCGTGTCTGCCGGTGTCGACGACTCGAAAATCGCGCGGCAGGGCTTCGGCCGGGGGCTCACGCCGTGGCAGGATCGCTTTGTCATCGGCGGCTCATCGCCCTCGACGATCAGCATCTACGATCTCGCCACGAACGAGCGGGTCGGCTCGGTCAACGTGTCGATGGATATCCGCAACGCGATTCATGGCCTCGAGGTCTGGCCGTTCTGACGCACCGGGTCATTCGCCGATGCTGCCGGTGTAGGCCATGGCCATGACCGCCTGCGAGAGCAATGCCGCCGGCGCAAAGGCCGCGTGGAACCGGCCGTTCGACGTCATCGCGGCCACCGCGCACAGCACGATCATGAGCGACATGGTGACGGGGTACGAGATTCCGAGCGATTGGAAATAATCGAAACCCTTGAGCAGGGTATCGCCCACGTCGATCAGGTAGGCGAGCGCCAGCAACCCGAAAAACCATCGGCGGCGCGAAAAAAAATAGTCCCGGTATCCGTCGTAATCTTCCCGTGAAAAACATGTAGACCGCCCAGACGAGGTGGACCCAGTACACGGCTTCGCGGGTCGGGTTCTGGACGATACGCGCGACACCGTAGAGCAGCTGCGTAATGCTGAGTCCGATGATGATCGACGTGAGGACGGCGACATACTCGAAGATATTCATGTGCGGCATGCTCCGGACTTTGCCCCGCCGTTCAATCCCGCAGGCGCTGGATCCGGTAATTCGAGAACTGGAAACGGTAACCCGCCTCGTCGACCAGCGCGTCCACCGCCGCATCCTCCCCGTATGCCGGCCCGCCCCAGGACACGAAGCTCGACACCGGGTGGCCGAGTTCGGCGGCAAACCGTTCCTGCGAGCCCCGGACCTCGGCGCGCTGCGCTGCGGCGCCCATCGCGGCAATCGGCCTATGGCTCCGGGCATGCGAGGCAATGACATGCGTCTCGTCCAGCGCCCGGATTTCCTCCCAGCTCAGCGCATAGCGCCCGTCGGCATAGTCCCGGGTTTCCATCTCTATACCGTGCCGGAGAGCATAGTCGAGCTGGTCCGCGACCGCCGTGTCGATGAAGCCGGTGATGACGAAGAACCAGCCGCAGAGGCCGTGCTTCTCGAGCAGCGGCAGCACCACGTCGTAGCCGTTCCGGTAGCCCTCATAGAACGCCAGAATCATACCGGGACGGTCCTTGTGCCACGTACCGGAGCGGAGATAGCGGTCGAGATCCGTCTCGTCGACCGTCGAAAAATAACCGGCGCAATGGGCGAACTGGCGGTCGAGCTCTCGCTGACGCCGGGCCGGCGTGTTGTGAAAATTGAGCGCCCTTATGAGCGGGCGGCTGGCCAGGAGCTCCGCGACTCGCGCGCTGTCGGTCTCGAACGTGTCGCCCTGAGCCGTCATTTCCCGCCCCTCAGGAAATCTTTGTCCGCGAGCAGTTCGACGAGTGTCGCCGCGTCGTACTCAGTCATCTCGCGCTCGAGTCCGGGCAGCAGTGCCGCGTAGTCGCGGTAGGCGGCTGCGAGCTGCCGGTTCAGGGCCGACGGCTCGAATCCCGCGGGCGCACCTGCAGCCGTGGCGGCGAGGTTCTCCCCGGCGAGGAACATGGGTATGCCTTCCTCGGAATAGGCCCGCGCTTCCAGCCGGCGGAGCTCGTCTGCCAGGCGCTCCGCGGCTTCCGGGTCCGGTCGATCGGCGCGGGCGGTGCCCGGCAGTCCGCCGAGCGCAGCGACGAGCAGTGCCTGCAAGGTAAAACGGCGGTCGATCATGTCGACCGACCGCCGTCGCAGCTACGATTGGCAGCAGGCACTGCGCGCAATCGCCTCCCTGTCAGCCCCCCCAGCGTTTCCTGAAGCTGACGCCCACTTCCAGCGGGCGGTTGGTGAAAATCCGCTCGCTGTGCGGCCGGCCTTCCGCCGTCTGGGAAGCGGCCCAGTCCATCTGGCCGGTACCGTGCGTGTACTGGGCCCGCTCGTCGGTGAGGTTGTTGATGAAGATCGATGTATCCCATGTCTCGCCCTGCAGGCCGAAACGCAGGTCGCCGACGGTATAACTCGCGTTCGACAGCTGCGGGTTCGCGCTGTCGAGCGGTGACTCCGGTTCGAGGGTGTTGAAGGAATCGCTCTGGTACGACCACTGCGTGCGGATGAATGCGTGGTCCGAACCGAACCAGTTCAGCGGCATGTGATACTCGGCCCAGGTCGCAGCCTTGATCTCGGGCACGAGCGGCAAGCGCAGACCGGATACGAGATCGTTCTCGCCGTCGCCGTTCAGGTCCGCGCTGGTGTCGGTTTCCGCTTCCATCCATTCGGCGTTGAAGCCGAACACCCAGCTGTCGTTCGGCGAGTAGTCGACCTCGACGTTGACGCCCGTGATGTGGGCTGCGCCGGCATTCGCCACGACCACCTGCCAGGGCTGGCCGCAGACGCCGGGTATGCTTCCTCATCGGGAGGCGGACAGGGGGCGTCGGACGGGTCGACGAGTTCGAGCTGGTAGTCCGACCAGTCCATGAAATAGGCCGTCAGGTTGAAGCGCCCCTGGCCGCCGGCGAAATTCGACTTGTAGCCCATCTCGTAGTTGTCCATGAGATCGGAGACGTAGGTGCCGGGGAAGTACGGATCGCCGCGCAGGCGGTTGATGCCGCCCGGCCGCTTGCCCTGGGTATACAGCGCGTAGGCCATCGCCCCGTCGCCCACGTCATCCATCATGTAGCCGACGCTTATCTTCGGGATGAATTCCTCGTCGACGTTCTCGCGGTCGGCCGTCGGCGTAATCGCCGGCGTCCCGAACCCGCCAGGGTTGTTGACGAAGTAGTTGTTCGTGTTGGATCGCTCGTAGAAACGCCCGCCTGCGGTGACGTCGATGCGCTCGCTCAAATGCCAGGTCACTTCGCCGAAGATCGCTTTCGTCTCCCAGTCTGTGGCGCTTTCGGAGTACCACTGCGACGTGGCGAGCGGGTCCACGGGCTCGCCGTTCAGCCACTCGAAGTACTGCGCCGAGATCGAGTCCTGGTACAGCTTGACCGAGCCGTCGCCGCCCGTCGTGGGCTGCGCGAACGAATTCTGCCAGTCGTCGTTGCTGCGCTCGTAATACAGCCCGACCAGCCAGTCGAAGGTGTCGCCCTGGCTCGACAGGCGGAACTCCTGGGTGAACTTGTCCTGCTGCGCATGGTTGAAGGTCGCGTTCAGGAAATCGCTTTGGGTGGTCGGGCCCTGGCAGTAGACCGGCCGCCACAGCACGTAGCCGGTATCGGGGTTTGTAAAGTAATACGGCAATTCCGCTGCCGTGTAATAGGTGTCGTGGCAATAGTAAGCGGCCCAGTAGTGTGCATAGGCCGTGCTGTCGTAGAAGTAGCTGTGCTTGCGGTCGTAATAGGACGTCGCCGACACGAGCTGCGCGAAGCCCAGGTCCATGTCGAGCGTGAGCGACGCAACATTGAATTCGTCCTCCGTCCATTCATCGTGGAACCGGACCGTCTGCAGGTCGCCGACGAAGGAATCGTAATAATTATCCGCACCGGATTCCGTCTCCTGCCACACGTAGCCGAGCGTCGCCGAGAACCGGTCGCTCATGTTCCACAGGAGGCTCGCCCGCGCCCCCATGACCTCGGACTCGTTCCAGTCTTCCTCGACCGACGCCGAATTGTCGAGCGTGCCGAAACCGTCCATATAGAAGAGCGGCCCGCGAATCGCGGATTCGTCCGGGGTGTTACCGAGAACATTATCGATGAAGCCGCCGTCGTAGTCGTTGTAGCCCACCAGGCGCAGGGCCAGCGAATCTTCGATGAGCGGAATGTTGAACACGAGCGAGCCGCGATAGCTTGCCTCGCCTTCGTCGCCGTCGCGCAGCTCGGCGTCCACCACGGCTTCGAATGCCGACGGGTCGGGCTTGTTCGTAACGATGCGCATGGTGCCGGCCTGCGCGTCCGAGCCGTACAGTGTGCCCTGTGGACCCGAGAGCGCCTCGACGCGTTCGATGTCGACCACGCGTACACTCGGCTGCGCGCCGGTCGTGGTGATGGAGACCTCGTCGAGATACACCGAGGACGTCGATTGGGCGATGTAGCCGGGGCCTGTGATCGCGCCGCGGAAAACGATGACGCTCGCGGTGTTGCTGTAGGTCACGACGTTGACCGAAGGCGTGAAGCGTGCGTAATCCTCCATTGCACGCGCGCCCATCGATTCGAGGGCGTCCTGCGACAGGGCCTGGATCGCGATCGGGATGTCCTGGGCGGATTCGGTGCGCTTGCGGGCCGTGACCGTGATTTCCTCGAGCGCGGCGCCGCCTCGCTGCGCTGGCTCCTCGCCTTCATTGTCCTGGGCATGTAGCGCATGGCCCGGCGCGAGGACGGCTGCGACCGCAGCCGCGATGGGTGTGAGAACGAGCTTGTGCTCCGCATTCATAGGCGACCCCGTTTCGTTTCTGTTTTTGGCGGACAGCGCCAAAGCCAATTTAAACGCGTCGCGGCTTAACCACAAGTGCTTTGCTTGGCACTCCTGGGGCCGGTGTGCCGGGCGCGAATGTCCCCTATTCGTACCGCTCAGGGCTCAACATTGCGCGGGTGCCCGGATGTTGCTTGCGGACCACATGAGGAAATCCGGCAGCGTCGCCGCCCGTATCCGGGGCCGATCAACGGCGCTCCAGGAGCGCGGGGCGGTCGCCGTCCGGCAGTTTCACCAGCAACGGTTCGAGCACCTCGATCAGTTCGCCGAGATGGCCCTCGTAATTGCGCCAGAGATTGACGGAACTCGCGTAGATGGGTCGCCGCACCTGTTCGGAACTGGCGGTTTTGACGGCGCGTTCGGTTTCGTGGAAACGCAGGCAGGCTGCCTCGAAGGGCAGGCCGCAGAAGTCCAGCAGGCGGCGCACTTCGCCATCCAGGTCGCGGACCACCCTCTCATAGTGTACATCCAACACGAAGCCCGGCATTACCCGGTGCCAGTGGTCCATGAGCCGCTGGTATTGCAGGTAATACTCCCCCAGTTCCACGAGGTCATAGCTGAACGGCTGGCCGCTTGCGAACAGCTGTTTATAAGAGCCGAGGCAACTGTCGAGCGGGTGCCGCCGCGCGTTGATGATCCTCGCGTTCGGCATCGCGAGGCGGATCAGGCCCGCGAAAACGAAGTTGTTCGGGTTCTTGTCGATGAAATAAGGCGCGCCGCGGCGGTACCGTTCCGTGCGGCCCAGGTAGTCGCGGCCGATGCGCGACCAGCCGCTGGACTTGAGCTTCGCTACGGCTTCCGGGAATCGGCGGTCCGTGCGGGCGCGGCGTCGCAGTTCGCGCACCACCTTCGAAAGCTCGGTCAGCTCGTGCGTGCCCTCGACCTGGCTGTGGCTCGCCAGTATCTGCTCGATCAGCGTGGAGCCCGAGCGCGGCAGGCCCACGACGAAAATCGGCACCGGGTGCACGTCGTCGCCGGGGCGCGCCGCCAGGAATGCCTCGTCGAACAACTCGATGACCCGGTCGTGCGTGCTTTCGGTGTCCACCGGATCGTAGGACTGCGTGCTGCGCCGGAGCCGGTTGCATTCGGCGAAGTGCGGGAACGCCCGGTCGAAGTCCTTGCGGCCCTCGAACTCGAGCCCGAGGGCGTTGTGGATCTGCAGCCGCGATTCCGCGGTCAGTAAATCGCTGTCGAGTTGCGCCAGCATCATCGTGACCTCGTCATCGTCGAAGCGGAAGGTCTTGAGGTTCGCGAGACTCCACCAGGCTTCGCCGTGGTCGGGCTCGAGCGCAATGCACTGGCGATAGCTGTCGACCGCTTCCGGCTGCCGCCCGACGGTCTTCAGGTGATGCGCCATCGCGCACCAGGCGCCGCGCTTCTCCGCATCGAGCTCGACGACCTTGCCGAAGGCTCGTATCGCGTCTTCGTGATTCCCGGCCGCGCCTGTCGCGCTCGCGTAGACCATGTACGACTCCGGCGCCTCGGGTGCAAGTTCGACGACCCGCTCGGCGCTCCGCATGGCCTCGTCGAACTTGTCGAGGTGGCGCTGCACGTTCGCAAGGTCGACCCATGCCCTGGTGTAGTCGGGCGCCAGTTCGACGGCGCGCTTCAGGAATACCTCGGCTTCCCGGTAACGCTCGTGCTCGCTCGCGACGGCCGCCAGCAAGCGTGCGGCTTCCACGTGGTCCGGGTCTTCTTTGAGGATGCGGCGATAAATCGCCTCCGCTTTTTGTTCCTCGCCCTCCCGGCGATGCTGGTCTGCCTTCAACAGCTCGTTCGCGAAAGCCGGCCGCTTCCGGCCACGGCGTCCGGCACCCGTCGCCGCGAGTTGACGCGCCTTGTCGATCTTCTGGCGCACGAGGCCGAGGCCGGGGTCCAGCTCGAGCGCCCGCTCGTAAGCGGCTCGCGCCGCGTCCGGCTCGTTCCGGACCAGCAGCAGGTCGCCCAGCGTATCGTGCGCGAGAGGAAACCGGGGGTAGCGGGCCAGCGCCTCGTCGACATGACGCCGTGCCCGGCCGAAGCGGCGGAGCGCGAGGCTCGCTTTTGCCGCGAGGCACAGCAGGTTGCCGTCGTCGGGAAACGCTTCGAGACCGCGCTCGCAGGCCCGGGCGGCGCCCGCCGCATCGCCGGCCCTTAGCAGCAACGCGGCGTCCCGGAACAACGCTTGCTGGCTTACTGTTTCGGAAATTTTCCTGCTCCCGGCTTGCCGGCGGCACCGGCATTGCCGTAATTATGCACCATGAAAATCTTCCGGGACGCCGCCAGGCGCAAGGACTTCGTCCTCTCGGCGGAGTTGTTTCTCCGCCCCGAGTCGAATGCCGAATCGCTTGCCGCGCAGCTCGCACTGCTCAGGGACCATGTCGACGGCGTTCTGCTCACGGACAACCAGGGCGGCAAGCTGCACCTGTCCCCGATCGCGGCGGCGAGCCTCGTCCTTGCGAACGGTGTCGACCCGATCGTGCAACTCGGGTGCCGGAACCGGAACAGGATTGCACTGCTCGCCGAGCTGCTGGGCGCGGGCGCCATCGGCGTGTCGAGCGTCGTCCTCGTACGCGGCCACCGCGTGCCGGAGGGCTTCCTGCCGCGGCCGAAAGCCATACTCGATGTCGATCCGGGGGAGCTCATCGCGATGGCCAGCCGGATCAAGCTCAACGAGGACCTGGCGTCACTGCCGGAGCTGTACGTCGGCAGTGATTTCACGCTGCACCGGCCGCGGGCGAACTGGCAGCCGGCAAAACTCCTGGCCAAGTCCGCGAGCGGTGCACAGTTCGTTTTCTCGAACCTGTGCATGAACATCGATCTGGTCCGGAAGTACATGGCGCACGTCGTTGCAGCCGGCGTTCCGCGTGAACTGAATATCCATGTGAGCATCGCCGTCTTCGGTTCGGCGGACGACGCCCGCTGGCTGCGCGATTCCCGGCCCAACAACCTGGTGCCGGACGAGGTGATTCTACGGCTTGAACGTGCCGCGGAGCCCGAACAGGAGGGGATCCGCATCTGTGCCGCGCAATTGCGGGAGCTTGCAGAAATCCCGGGCGTGCGCGGTGCGCATCTCGTCGCCACCCGCAGGCTCGCCGCGATCCCGGCTGCGATCGAGTCCGCGGGCCTCGGCCCCGCGGCCTGAACGGGCGCGGCCGGACTCGCGTCCAGGTCCGACACACTGCTGCCGGACTCCGGGGCGCGATAAGCACCACGGCAGCCGGGCTCCGGCCCCGGCACAAGGGCGGGCGCGCCGGGCATTGTCCTCGGTCATGGCTCGGCTGCGCTGCGCTTGCCTGCGCTTTACTTCCCTCGGACAACACCCGGCGCGCCCACCCCGACAGTCCGGCGCCGGGCTCCAGGCCTGTTCGACCGAACTTAAGCGCAGCGAAGCGAAGCGGAGCGAGCCATTCGCGAGAAAGGCCTGGAGCCCGGCGGCCGTGGCGCTTATCGCGGCCCGGAGTCCGGCCGCGGGACGGCCTACGCGCTGACCTGTTCGCGCGGGACGTAATCGAAGATGAAGGTGATCCGGTCCTCGGCACCCTTGTTCATTACCGAGTGGGTCTTCTGGTTATTGATCTCGTAGGCCTCGCCGACCTTGAACTGGTAGGGGCGCCCGTCGATCATGAAGCGCACCCGGGGATTCGTCGTAATCGGCACATGGATGCGGTGGCCGCGGTGAAAGGAGGGATGCCGGTCGGTGTGCGGCGTAATCTTTCCGCCGGCCAGGAGTTTTGCCGCCATCGCGCGAATCACGGTACCGCCGGTCGGGTAGAAGCGCGACAGGATGTCGTTCATCAAGGGCAGCGCGGCGTCGGCTATGCGGGGCCAGCCGGGTTCCCGTCTTACGATAATGTCCGGCCAGCGTTCGATATCGACGAACAGCATGACGATCGACTGCGTGGCGTGATGCACTTCGAACGCTTCCTGCCGGTACTCGTCCTCGTGCCAGGCGTCCGCGCCCTGGGCCAGGATCGCGTCGCGGAGCGGTGCACTGTCGACCGGGCCGAGTTCGCGCAGCGGTACGTCGATATCCATGCGTTGAATCGTTGCCTCGAGGAAGATTCACATTCCACTCGAATTCGCCCGCGAGAGCAAGGTGACACCGGTGCCGCCAGGCGGTCCTCATCGAGGGTGGAACCTTCGTATAGGGCCCGCGTAAAGCTTTACGTGTGCAGTGGCAGCACCAGGGCGTCGACCGCAACGGCCGCCGCGGGCGCCGCTATGACCGGGTTGACGTCGATTTCCGCGATCGAATCGCGAAGTTCGTACACGGCGACCGAGAAGCGCGACGCGAGCTCGCAAAGCGCATCGATATCCGCCGCCGGCCGGCCGCGCAGGCCATCGAGCAGCGGACGCAGGCGCAGTCCGTCGAGGTAGCGGCGGGCATCGGCGGCGGAAAACGGCGGCAGCGCGAAGACGATGTCGCGAATCGTCTCCGCAAAGATTCCGCCGAAACCCAGCAACACGATCGGGCCAAACTGCGGGTCGCGCTTCGCACCGAGCAAGAGTTCGACATCGCCCTCCACCATGGGTGCCACCAGGGCGGCCGCCCCGAGGCGTTCCCTCAAGGACTGGTAAGCCTCGCGCAATTCGCTTTCGCTGCGAATACCGACGACCACCCCGTCCTGCTCCGTCTTGTGCGCGAGTCCGGCACGGGCGGATTTCAGCACGACCGGGTAACCGAGTTGCCGGGCGGCATCCGCTGCCGCGGCGGAGGACTCGACCGCGATCGGCCGGGACGTCCTGACGCCGAAGTGCTCGAGCAGTGCGAGCGAATCGGCTTCGCCGAGCGCTCTCCCCGACATCATCGCCAGGCGTTCGCGCCAGGAAGAAACGATTCGCGGGTTGCACTCGGGGAGCGGGTCCCGGCTGCGTGCGAGAAAGTCCCGGTACGCAAACAGGGCACGGACGCCGGCGAGGAACGACCATATGCCATCGAGAACCGGGAGGCCGGCCCGCGTGCTGTCGACGGCGTGGCTGTCGTGGCCCGTGCCCTGGCGCGCAGCCACGAGCGCCACCGGCTTGCCGGTGCACGCGTGCGCTTTTTGCAAATAGCGGAGGTAGCTCGGATACACCGTACCGTAGGGCCCGCGGTCGTGCAGCACGGCGCCGATGGCCGCGTTCGGGTCGCTCAGGAGGAGCGCGAAGCATTTCGCCATGTAGTCGCCCGCGTTCTCACCGCCACGGCTCCACGCGTCGAGCGGGTTCACCGCCGGCAGCTCCGGGGGCAGGACACTCCCGAGCGCGGCGACGGTGGCCGGCGCCAGCACCGTGAGCGCCACCCCGGCAGCGTCAGCGAGGTCGACGAGCAACTGGCGTTCACCGCCGGAGTCGTGCAGCGTCACGAGGCCGCCTTCGCCCACGGGGTGCAGTTCTGCGAACAGGATCAGCATCGTGGTCCATTCGTCCTGGTCGCGGGCACGCTGCACGCCGTAGCGCTCGAACAGCGCGTCGTAGGTCGCATCGTCCCCCGCCATCGCACCCGAGTGCGAGACGGCGAGCCGCGCAGCTGCTTCCGTGCGCCCTGTCTTGAGCGCGACGATCGGGATCTTCCGGTGTGCGGCTTTCTCGAGCGCCGCACGAAAGCCCGCAGGGTTCCTGGCGGTTTCGATGAACAGGCCGACGACGCGCGTCTCGGGCAGGTCGAGCGCAAAGTCGAGATACGCGTCCATCGTCACCGACAGTTCGTTGCCGGTCGACACCGCGAGGTTGATCTGCAGTCGCTCCTCGCAGTCGATGATGCCGGACATCCCCGAACCGGAATGACTGATGATCGTCACGTTGCCCGGCGCTGCGTGATCGGAACTATCGAAGCCGCAGGCCCAAACGCCGTCGCGGACGTTGTAGAAACCCATGCCGTTGGCGCCGCACACGAGCATGCCGGAAGCCTCGATCTTCGCGCGTACGCGATCCTTGAGCAGCGGCGGCTCGTCGTCATCCAGCGAGAGTGTGGACATGAGTACGGCTGCCGGTATGCCGGCGGCAATCGCGTCATCGAGCGCCGCCTCGATACGCGTATCGCCGAGCGCGAAGATCACGAGATCCGGCACTTCCGGCAACCCGGCCACGCCGGCGTAACATGGCTGGCCGTGCAGCTCGTCGTAGGCCGGGTTCACCGGGTAAAGCTTGCCCGCGTAGCCTCCCTTCGCGAGGTTCTTCATCGCCCACTCGCCCATGGAGCCGGCGCGCGCCGACGCGCCGACGACCGCGACGGAGCGCGGACGGAGCAGCGGGTCCAAGCGGTGCTTGCGCAAACGGGCCAGGGCGGGCCTCAGTACGGTCCGGGCGGTGTGGCGCTGCGGCGCGGCGGTGACCAGAACGGTTTGTCGACGACCACGGCCTCGGCCATTTTCCTGTTCCAGTGCATTTCGCGCTGGTAGTACACCTCGACCCAGACCGTATCGCCGGGCTTGCCGTGCGGCGCGCGCACCGTGCCGATGGCGATGTTTTGCTTGCACACCGGCGACCAGACGGCGGAGGTAATGAAACCGATCGCTTCGCGGTTCCGTTTCGGCTTTGCAAAGATATAGGAGTTGTGGGCCGGTTTGTTGCCCTCGATGTCGAGCTTGACGAGGCGCCAGGCCGGGCCGCGTTTCGCTTCCTCCGCCAGAGCCCTGCGACCGTTGAATACCGGTTTCTTGAAGTCGACGAGCCACTCGAGCCCGAGCTCGAGGGGCGATCGGGAGCGCCCGGTGCGTATCGTCTCGTCCGCCGGCAGGAATTCGTGGTAGGCGGCGAGGAAACCGGCCTCGATGCGCGAGTGCTCGAGAGCCTCGGTGCCGATCGCGCGAATGCCGTAGAGCTTGCCGGCATCGAACAAGGCGTCCCACAGGGCTTCCGCCTTTCCCGGTTCGATCCACAGCTCGTAGCCGAGATCGCCGGTGAAGCCCGTACGCGAGACCATCAATTCAGCGCCCTGGAAGTCGACATGGGTGAGGCCGAATGGCTTGAGCTCGCCCAGTTCCGGATAACCCATGGCCGAAAGAACGCTGTACGACGTCGGTCCCTGCACGGCCAGCGCGGCGATCTCGTCCGTTTCGTGCTTCAGCTGGACGTCAAAGCCGAGAGTCGCCGCGGTGAGCCAGGCGAAGTGCCGTTCCTGGGAACAAAGACGGTACTCGCCGTCACGCAAATGAAAGATCGTGCCGTCGTCGATGACCTGCCCCTGGTCATCGCACCAGACGGCATACGCCACCCGTCCCGGTGCGACCTTGTTCATATCGCGCGTCACGAGCCGGTCGAGACAGGCGCGCGCGTCCGGACCGGTGATCCGGTACTTGGTCATCGGCGTCAGGTCGAACACGGCGGTGGCGTTGCGGATCGCGAAGTACTCGATGTCCGGACAAAACAGCGCGTCCGGCGTCGTGTAGCCCTTCCACGTGTGCCAGTTGTTGAGCGTATCGAGTGCCGCCAGCCGCGCATGAAACGGCGTGAGCAGGCGGCCCTGCGGCACTTCCGCCGGGGATTGCGACTGGTTCATGCTTTGTCCCTCGCGAGAATCGTGCGGGCGGCGTTGCGGCCGGCGGCGCCGCTCACCCCGCCGCCGGGGTGCGAACCGGCGCCGCAGAGAAACAGGCCGTCGAGCGGCAGCGCGTACTGGGCGGCGCCATTGACGGGCCTGACGAACAGGAACTGATCCAGCGTCAGCTCGGCGTGATGCCAGTGCCCGCCGGTGATATGGAACTCCCGCTCGATGTCCGCCGGCGTCAAGAGCTCGCTGGCGCGCACCAGGGATGCGATGCCGGGCGCATAACGGCCGATGCGCCCGATGACGGTCTCGAAGAAGGCGGATTTCGAGGCCTCGTCCCAGCCGGCGCGCAGCTCGTACGGGGCGTACTGCACGATTGCCGACATCACGTGTTTGCCCGCGGGTGCGAGCGCCGGGTCGCCGATGCTCGGGAACGTGATCTCGAGGACCGGGGCCGGTGAGGCTTCGCCGTACTTGGCCGGGTTGAACGCGCGCTCCACATAGTGTTCGTCCGGTGCGATGACCAGGCGCTGTGCAAGATCCTCCGCCGGGAGGCCGGTAAATTCCGGCAGCGCGTCGAGCGCAAGGTGAAGTTTCGCGGCGTTGCCGCTCGCACGCAGGCGGCTCGCACGGCGTGCGAAGCCGGTTTCGAAATGACGCGCACCGACGAGCCCGTTGATGGTCTGCTTAGGATCGACATTCGATATCACCGTATAGCTGTCGAAGCGCTCCCCACCGTCGGTTTCGACGCCCGTGACCCGGCCGTTTTCCACGACGATGCGCCTGACCGGCAGCCCGGTACGGATCGTGACGCCGTTACTCCGCGCCACGTTTGCGATTTCGTCACTGACCGCGCCCATCCCGCCGGCGGGAAGCGCCGCCTGCCCGCCGGATCCGGCGAGGCGATACAGGTAAGTCAGGACGGTGTTCGGTGATCGCGGACCGAGATGCGTACCGAGCACGGCATCCAGGCTTATCGCACCTTTCAAGAGGCCACTCTCGAAACGCTCCACCACTTCGTCATGAATGTTCATGCCGATAAGGCGCAGGAACTCGCGCATTTCCGTCCTGCCCAGCCGGCGGATATCGAAGCCCAGCTGCGCGAGCGTCAGGAGGTCGCGCCGGCTTTTCGTGCCGAGGCGCGGCGGGGGCTTGTTCAGGTAGGTCGCAAGCAGGTCGGCGAAGCGTTGCATGCGCCGGCGGAAAGCACGGTACTCGCCGACGTCCGCACCGCTCACGCCCACCACATCCTCGCGCGAGAGCCGGATGTGCCGGCCATCCTCGCCGAGCGCAATCGTCAGGAGGTCGTCACGCACGAGCCGGGGACTCAGTCCCAGTTCCTTCCTGACCACGGGCTGCAGCTGGTAGAGAAGGTGCGCGCAGGCGGAGACCGAGAAGCCGTCGGCGAATGTGCGGGTTGCCGCTGCGCCCCCGACCTGCTCGTTCGCTTCGAGGACCAGTACCCGTTTGCCGGCCTGCCCGAGGAGGGCGGCGCAGATCAGGCCGTTGTGACCGGCGCCGACGACGATGGCATCGTACTTGTCAGTCGTCACCAAAGTTCTCCGGCACGGTGTTGGGCCGTTTCAGGTCGGCCAGGATCTCGCGCGCGGCGTTTGCGCCTGGAGCGGCCATGACGCCGCCGCCCGGATGTGTGCTCGACCCGCACATGTACAGGCCCGCAACCGGCCCGCGGTACTGGGCATATCCCGGCACGGGGCGATTGAACAACAACTGGTCCATCGTGAGTTCGCCGTGGAAAATATTTCCCTCGGTAATGCCGATCTGGTCCTCGATATCCTGCGGCGTGCGAATCTCGACGTGCAGGATGAGGTCCTTGAAGTCCGGACTGTACTTCGCGATCTGGTCGATCACCGTCTTGCCGAACGCATCCCGTTCGGCATCGGTCCAGCGGCGGCCCTCGATCTGGTGCGGACAATACTGGACGAAACAACTCATGAAATGCTTGCCGGGTGGCGCCATGGTGGGATCGTTGAGCGTCGGGATCAGCATGTCGACGTACGGGTCCTTTGACCAGATGCCGTCCTTCCAGTCGTCGTACGCCCGTTCCATGCGTTCCATCGAGTCGATGAAATGCATGTCGCTGTTCATCAGGCTGGAGCCTTTGGGCAGCGCCGGGAAAGTGGGCAACCCGTCGAGCGCAATGTTGAGCTTGCCGGACGAGCCGCGGATCTTGAAGTTTTCGACACGCCGGTAGAAGTCCTCCGGCAAGTCCTTCCTGTCCATGCAATGCAAAAATGTACGCTTCACGTCCATCGCGGACACGACCAGCCGGCCGCTGATTTCCTCACCGTTCTCCAGCGCGACGCCCGTCACCTTGCCGTTCTCCACGATGATGTGCCCGACGCCGGCCTCGGTGCGAATTTCGCCGCCGGCGGCCTGGAACGCGCCGGCGATCGATCGGGAGACGGCACCCATGCCGCCGCGAGCAAAGCCCCAGCTGCCGACGTTGCCGTCCACCTCGCCCATGTAGTGGTGCAGCAATACGTAAGCCGTTCCGGGCGAATGAATGCCGAGCGCCGTGCCGATGATGCCGCTGCCGGAAAACGCCGCCTTGATGACGTCGGTTTCGTAATACTCGTCGAGGTAATCGGCGACCGACATCGTCCAGAAACGGATGGTTTCGTACATCCGGTCTTCGCCCATCTCGAGGAACTTGCGGCCGATCTTGGCAAGCTCCCTCAGGTCGGACGGCTTGAACGAGGTCGGGTCCGGCGCCGTGGACAGCAGGAACTCGCGAATGAACCGGCACTGGCGCATCGTGTCCGCGGAGTAGCGCTTGTGTGCGTCCGCGTCATGCCGGGAGAAGCGTGCCATCTCGCGGTAAAATGCCTCGTCGTCGTGATAGGACCCGAAGTAGTCGCCGTTCTGCATGAACGTGACCGAGCCGCCGTACGGCGTAATCTGCAGTCCGTGCTTGTGCAGCTCGAGTGCCCGGTAGATCTCGGGCCGGAGCAGGCTGCACACGTAGGAACAATTGGAGTAGGTCCAGTCCTCGTACAGGTTCCGGCTGACCGCAGCGCCGCCGATATAGTCGTTCTTCTCGACGCACACGACGTCGAGACCGGCGCGCGCAAGAAAGGCCGCCGTCGTGAGGCCATTGTGTCCGGCCCCGACGACGATCGCGTCATAGGTTTTCATCGATTTTAAGACTTCTCCGCGCGTCAGGCTGTTGCTGCCTGTTTGTTGGTCATGTCCAGCGTCAGGTCAACCGCCCGTTCGAAGCGCCGCAGCGTTTCGTCGAGACAATCCACCGTGTGCGCCTCGCAGAGGAACCATGGCTCCCGTGAATCCGGCTCGACCAGCACCCCTTCGTCATGCAGGTTCGGCGCGAGCGCATCATAGAAGTCGTAGTCGGACTTGAGCCAGCCGCGATAATCCGTCGGCGGGTTCTCCGCAAAGAACAGGCCCATCAGCGCCGGGTGGCCGGTAAAACTGTGGTCGATCTTGCGGGCGGTGAGAATCCGGCTCATCCCCTGCTGGAGCTCTCTGCCGTAGTCGGCAATGTCCGCGAGCGCCGAGGTTTCGTCAAGTATCTGGAGCGTACGGTTGGCAGCCGCGAGCGATACGGAATGGCCCGTAAACGTCCCGCCGTGCACCACGCCATCGCCGAAGTGCCGCATGATGTCCGCGCGGCCCGCGACGATCGAAATCGGATAACCGTTACCCATGGCCTTGGCATAGGTGCAGATGTCGGCCTTGACGCCAAGCAATTCCTGGACGCCGCCTTTTGCGACCCGGAACCCGGTCTTGACCTCGTCGATGATCAGCACCACGTTGTAGCGGTGGCAGAGCTCGCGGACCGCGTGCATGTATTCGCGCGTCGCCGTGATCGCGCAGCAGTTGCCCATGATCGGCTCGATCATGAACGCGCCGATGCGGTGATGATACTGCTTCAGCAGGTCCTCGACCGCGTTCGCATCGTTGAGCGGAACGGTGTGGTACAGCCGCTTCAGCACCGCCGGTACGCCGTCGCCGTAAGGCAGGATCGGGGGCGCGCCGTCTTTCGGATCCCAGTCCTCGATGTCGGTGTACCACATGACTTCGCTGAAAACGCCGTGGTAGCCGCCTTCGACGACCACGTGGGCGTCCTTGCCGGTGTACGCCCGCGCCACGCGCAACGCCGCCATGACGGCCTCGGTCCCGGAATTCGAGAAGCGCACGAGTTCCGCGGCGGGCACCATCCGGCTCACCCGGCAGGCGACCTCGTATTCGAGTTCCGTGGAAAGCGCGAACACCCCGCCCACGGCCATGCCGTCCATGGCGGCCTCGTCGACGCGCGGGTCGCCGTAGCCCAGGATGATCGGCCCGTAGGCAAGGCGGTAATCGATGTACTCGTTGCCGTCGATGTCCCAGATGCGGCCGCCCTTACCGCGTTTTGCGTAGATCGTTTCCTTGTCGCCCCAGTAGCGGAAATTGGACGACACGCCGAGCGGCAGCTTGCCGACAGCGCGCTTGAAATGAGCATTGGAATTTGCCAGGCACCGCATATAACCTCCTCGTTGCCGGTCCCTGATGGTCCCACGGCGCGGTTTCCGGGTCCAGAAAAATGAATGAGTATTCATTCATACTATGGCATGATACGCTCCGGAAAATACCTGAAATTCAGGCTGTTGGATGCGCAATATTCCTTCCAGAGGCTCCATGGCACAAGCACAGAAAACAGGCAGCGGGCGCGCCGAAGCGCGCGCAAAACGCCGCCAGCAGCTGATCGACGCGACGATGAAATGCATCGCCCGCAAGGGCATCGGCGGCACGACGCTCGCGGACGTCGCCGGGGAAGCTGGACTCTCGCAGGGCATCGTAAACCTGCATTTCGAAAGCAAGGACAACCTGCTTCGGGAGACGCTCGAGGCGCTTGCCGGTGAGTACCGGGCGCAGTTCGAGCGTGCGCTGGGGCGCGCCGACGAATCACCGGCCGCCGGTCTCCTGGCGCTGATGGAACTCGACGTGAGCCCGGGCATCTGCCAGCCGGCAAAACTCGCCGTCTGGTTTGCGTTCTGGGGCGAGGTCAAATCGCGGCCCACCTACCGGAAAATCTGCGACGAAATCGACAGCTACTACGACGATGTGGTTAAGGGCCTGTGCTCGGACATCATCGCCGACGGCGGCTATGCGCAGGTGACCGCGAACCAGGCGGCAATGGCTCTTACCTCGATGACCAACGGCTTGTGGCTGTCCTGCCTGGTAAGCCCGCAGGAATGGAATCGGCACGAGGCGCTCGAGGCGGTGAAGAGCTACCTGGCCCACGTATTTCCCAATCATTTCCGGAGCCCCGGCAAATCGTGAACATCCAGTTAAGTGACAGCGCCCTGCGCTGGCAGTCGATCGCGCGCCAGTACGCGGACGAGTACCTGCAGCCGCACGAAATCGAGGCGGAACTGAACGGCGGGGAATTGCCGCCAGGCGATCCACAAGCGCAACAAGGCGCGTGCGATCGAACTCGGATTTTCGCGGATCGACGTGCCGGAATCCCATGGCGGGCTCGAGTTGCCGATGGAGGAGCAGGCCGCCATCTGGGAGCAGCTCGGCCGCGTCACGAACGCACTGTCCTGGTGTTTTCCCGAGGCACAAAGCTGGATGTTCGAGGCCTGTACTGACGAACAGCTCGAGCGCTGGGTGTTGCCGATGACCCGTGGCGAATTGAAGGATTGTTACGCTATCACCGAGGCGGGGCCGGGCTCCGATGTTTCGGGCCTCGACGCCACGGCCGAGAAAGTCGGCGGCGATTACGTCCTGAACGGCGAGAAGTGGTACGTGACGAGCGGCAATCTCGCCGACTTTTTCTTCTTCCAGGCCCGCATAAGCGACGAGGACGAGGACGCATTCTTCTTCGTCGACCAGGGCACCCCGGGAATCGAGGTCATCGCGAATCCGCTGTTCAGCCACACCTATGCGGCGCATCACCCGACCTACCGGTTCAGCGATGTCCGCGTCCCGGCCGGCCATCGCGTCGGCAGGCCCGGCGACGGGATGGCGTTCACGCACAGCTGGTTCCGGCACGAACGCCTCATGATCGGCGCCCGCAGCTGCGGCGCGGCGGCAAGGCTCATCGAGGAGGCCACGGCGTTCGCGAACCAGCGCATCGTGGATGGCGCGCCGCTGTCGGAAAAGCAGCTCATCCAGGCGATGCTCGCCGACAGCGTCACCGAGCTCTGGGCCTCGCGCCTGATGACCTACGAGGCGGCGCGCGCGAGCGACCGTGGCGAGGATTTGAAAAAGCAGCACGCCCGCTGTTCGATGGTCAAGCTGTACGTGTCGGAAATGGCGAATCGCGTCGCAGACCGTGCGCTGCAGATCTTCGGCGGCCGCGGCTACATGCGGGAAAACGTCGCCGAACGCTTCTTCCGCGAGCTGCGGGTCGACCGGATCTGGGAGGGCACGAGCGAGATCCAGCGCCTCATCATTGCCCGGGCCTTGCTCAAGCGTGGCCTGGAGGGTATGTAGAACGCTTCGCGAAAAACCGGGGGAACGCCATAGTCCTGCGCGGAAAACTCATCGTCGTGCTGCCGGCAGCGGCGGCCCTGCTCAGCGGATGCTTCGGCGACGGGGTCTCGGCCGGCCGGGACGCGAAAGTCGTGAACGTCTATAACTGGGCGGATTACATGGCGCCGGAGGCGATCGCGCGGTTCGAGGCGGAAACCGGCATCGACGTCAACTACGACATTTACGATTCGTCCGAAGTCGTCGATGTGAAGATGCTGACCGGTAACAGCGGCTACGACGTGGTCGTGCACAGCTACCAGTATTCCGCGCGGCTGACGCCGATCGGCATCTACGACCCGATCGACACGTCGCGTCTCGAGAACCTCGACAATCTCGACCCCGCCGTCATGGAGCGTATCGACGTGTATCCCGCCGTACGCGGCTATACGGTGCCCTACCACTGGGGCACCACCGGCTTTGCCTGGAATGCAACAATGGTGCGGGCGCGCCTGCCCGACCACCCGATGGACAGCGCGGACGTGCTGTTCGATCCGGACGTCGTTTCGAAGCTCGCCGATTGCGGCGTCACGCTGCTCGACAGTTCGGCCGACGTCCTGCCGATGGTACTCGCGTATCTCGGCAGGGAACCGAACTCCACGGATCTCGATGACCTGGCTGCCGCCGAGGCGCAATTGAAGCTCGTACGGCCATACATACTCTACTTCAGCAACCAGAAGATGATTTCGGACCTGCCGAACAAGGAGGTCTGCGTCGCCATGAGCTGGTCCGGGGATTTCGCGCAGGCGGCAACGCGCGCCGAAGAGGCCGGCATCGAGATCGACCTCCGCTATACCATGCCGAAGGAGGGCTCCGGCCTCTGGGTCGACGGCCTGTACATTCCCGCCGACGCACCGCACAAGGACAATGCCCATCGCTTCATCGATTTCCTGTTGCGTGGCGATATCGCCGCCATGAACGCGAACCTGACTTACTACGCCAACGCAAACCGCGCGTCCTACCCGCTGGTGCACGACGAGATACTCGAAAACCCCGCGATCTTTCCGCGCGCTGACGACTGGGACGCCCTGTTCGCGGTATTGCCGGTGGACCCGAAGTCGGAGCGACCGCGAACCCGTGCGTTCGCCCGCGTGAAAAGCGGAATCTGAGCGTGGCGGCAGCGAGCGGTGAGCGGCCGGCGGCGCAGCGTCCAATCGAGGACGGGTTCATCCGGATCCGCAACGTCAGCAAGCGATTCGGCGACTTCCTCGCGGTGGACGACGTCAGTCTCGACATCGGCAAGGGCGAGCTGTTCTCGATACTCGGCGGCTCGGGCTGCGGCAAGACGACGCTGCTCCGGATCCTGGCCGGCTTCGAGGTGCCGAGTGCCGGCACGATCGAGATCGACGGGCATGACGTGACCCGCCAGCCGCCGTACGAGCGGCCGGTGAACATGATGTTCCAGTCCTATGCGCTGTTCCCGCACATGAACGTCGAGAAGAACATCGCCTACGGTCTCGTCAAGGACGGCGTGGCCAGGGCCGAGATCGCGCGCCGGGTCGACGAGATGCTGGCGCTCGTGCAGCTCGGCGACTTCCGGCGACGCAGGCCCACGCAGCTTTCCGGGGGGCAGCGGCAACGGGTGGCGCTGGCGCGCGCGCTGATCAAGAAGCCGAAGGTACTGCTGCTCGACGAACCCCTTGCGGCGCTCGACAAGAAGCTCAGGGAACACACGCAGTTCGAGCTGACCGGCATCCAGTACGAAACCGGGATCACGTTCGTCGTGGTGACACACGACCAGGAAGAGGCGATGACACTGTCGAACCGCATCGCAGTCATGGATAAGGGCCGCTTCCACCAGGTCGGTACGCCGAAGGAGGTCTACGAGTTCCCGCGCAGTCGTTTCGTCGCCGAGTTCATCGGTACGATCAATACCTTTCGCGGCACGGTCACGGCGATCGAGAACGAGCGCATCACGGTCGCCTGCGCGGCGACCGGCGCCGACCTCGCCGCCATCGGCACTCATCCGCTCGCGATCGGCGAGGAGGTCGAGATCGCCGTGCGGCCGGAGAAGATCTTCGTGTCGAAGGAAGAGCCGGCCGAGGAGGGCGGCGTCCGGCTCAAGGGCATCGTCGACGACCTCGGCTACCTCGGCAGCCGCTCGCTGTACCGGGTGAAGCTGCCGAGCGGCAAGGTGGTCCAGGTCAGTTCGCAGAACCGGCGCCGTTCCGTCACCCGCTTCCTCGAGTGGCAGGACCCGGTGTGGATCACCTGGCAGCCGCAGAGCGCCGTCGTCCTGGTGGACTGACGTGAATGGCGTCCATGCACACCGGCGCGACCTCCTCTGGCAGCAGGTCACCGTCGCCACGCCGTATCTCTGGCTGCTGCTGTTTTTTCTCGTGCCGTTCGCCATCATCCTGAAGATCAGCCTCGCCGACCCGGTCATCGCGCAACCCCCATTTACGCCGGCCATCGACGATGCCGGGCAGGTCGCGATATCGCTCGACAACTTCCGGTTTCTCCTGAGCGACAAGCTGTACGCAGTGACCTACATGCGCTCGGTGCTGATCGCCGCGATCGCGACACTTCTTTGCCTCGCACTCGGCTTCCCGATGGCCTACGCGATTGCGCGCGCGCGGGAGGAAGTGCGCAGCCTGCTGCTTTTGCTCATCGTGCTGCCGTTCTGGATCTCGTTCCTGCTGCGCGTCTACGCCTGGATGGGGCTCATGAACAGCCACGGGGTAATCAACAATCTGCTGCTCGCGGTCGGGGTGATCGACGCGCCGCTCCAGCTCATGTACACGGATTTCGCCGTGTTCATCGGCCTGACGTATTCCTACCTGCCGTTCATGGTCCTGCCGCTCTACGCGACGCTCGAGCGGATGGACCCGGACCTCGTCGAGGCCGCACAGGACCTCGGTGCCTCATCGACGCGGGCCTTCTGGGACGTGACCTGGCCGCTCGCGCGGCCCGGCGTCATAGCCGGCTGCCTCCTGGTGTTCATTCCGGCGATCGGTGAATACGTCATCCCGTACCTTCTGGGCGGTCCCGAAGCGCTGCTGATCGGCCGCGTGCTGTTCGACGAGTTCTTCGTCAACCGCGACTGGCCGCTCGCATCGGCGGTGGCGGTCGTGTTGCTCCTGCTCCTCGTGATCCCGATCGTCATGCTGCAGCGCAACCAGGCGAAGGAGGAGGAGGAGGGCTTGACGTGAGGCAGTCCTCGAGGTTCGTCCTGTCGACGCTGATTTTCGGTTACGCGTTCCTGTACGTGCCGCTCGTGCTGGTCGTCGTCTATTCTTTCAACCGTTCCCGGATCGCGACGGTGTGGGGCGGCTTCTCGACCCGCTGGTACGGCGCGCTGCTCGAGAACGACCAGGTACTGGAGGCGGCCTACCTGAGCCTGCGGATTGCCGTCACGTCGGCAACATTTGCCACGATACTTGGAACGATGGCAGGACTCGCGCTTGCGCGCTTCGGGCGTTTCCGGGGGCGCACGATGTTCGCCGGCATGATCACGTCGCCGATGGTCATGCCGGAGGTCATCACCGGACTGTCGCTGTTGCTGCTGTTCGTGAGCCTGCAGCAGCTCGTCGGCTGGCCGGCGCAGCGTGGTTTCTCGACCATAAGCATTGCGCATACGACCTTCTCGATGGCCTACGTGGCGGTCATCGTCCGTTCGCGTCTCGCCGCGATGGACGAATCCCTCGAGGAGGCGGCCATGGATCTCGGCGGCCGGCCCCTGCGCGTCGTGTTCGACGTGACCCTGCCATTGATCGCGCCGGCCATGATCGCCGGCTGGCTGCTGGCGTTTACGCTGTCGCTCGACGATCTCGTCATCGCGAGCTTCGTGTCAGGACCCGGCAGCAGCACCCTGCCGATGTACATCTTCTCGAAGGTGAAGCTCGGCGTGTCGCCCGACATCAACGCGCTTGCGACGCTGATCATCGTATTCGTGAGCGTGGGTGTCCTCTTCGCCTGGCTCGCGACCCGCCGTGCACGCGCCATGTAGGAGCCCGCTTGCGGGCAATTCTCGCCACGTCACTGCGGCGGCTTGCGGCGGGGATTCCTCCTCGTCGTTACCTCCTCGGAGGAACACCCCGCCCGCCGCCGCACGCCGGACGTATCCGAATAAGCCGGAGTTCGATCCCGCCGCGAACCGGTCGCGGGCAACGCCCTCCTACGGTGTCGGCCGGGCGAGCTCCTTCAGCAGCCATTCGACATAGGTCTTCTCGGCTTTCTCCATCCCCGAGAACGGGCCCGGGCGGTAGAAGCGCGAACGCACGCCCTTCGAATTGTTGACGATAATCGTCTTGTCGGCTTTGGTCGTCACGTCCCAGAGCCAGGTCAGCCCGGCGACGTCGTAATCCCTGCCTTCCTCCGCGTCACTGCGTACGAGCCAATAGATGTCACAGCGCGAGTTGTCCTTGTCCACCGGCGAAAAGACATACGCAACCACGTGGTCGCTGTACGCAAGCAGGAAGGAAAACGGACCGAAAGAGAAATCGGAGGCGCCGCAGTCGTAGTCCTTCAGCTTGCCGAGAAGTGGCGCGACCGGCTCGCCGTCTCGGCTGCCGGTCTTGTAGCCGTCGAACATGGCCGTGCGGCTGTAGCCGTAACCGATCTCTCCCGGGCGTGCCGCCGTGTCGATGCGGTCGATGTATATCTCCGTCAGGCCGCAGGCTTCCATTCTCTGCTTCATATGCTCCTGGACGCGGTCGCGCTTTTTGCGGTCGAGCATCAGCGTGTGCATGCGGGCATAGTCCGGGTGCGCCGTGGCGCAGTGGTAGCACTCCTGGTAATTCTCGATGGACAGCTTCCAGTTCGCGGGAATTGCGTATTCCTTGTAGGCAGCGACCTTGAGATGCTCGAAGTCGAACATCCCCATGGGTTCGGCGAGCTCAGCCTTGCAGTTCTCGAGCGACGGCGGATTTTGGGAGAAGCTCACGAACACGAGGCCATGAATGACGTCGCAGGACACCTTGTTGAGTCCGTGCGCATCCCAGTCGAAATCCTCAGGCATGTCGCGCGCGCCGATGAGCTTGCCATCGGTGTCATAGACCCACCCGTGGTAGGGACAGGTGAACTTCCGGGTGTGCCCGTGCGCTTCGAGGCAGACGAGCGAGCCGCGGTGCCGACACACGTTTGCGAACGCCCTGATCGTGCCATCCTGGCCGCGAACGATGATCGCGGATTCGCGGCCGACCTTCATGACTTTGAAGTCGCCGGCGTTCGGCAACTGTGACTGGTGACCGGCCAGGATCCAGTTGCGATTGATGATGCGTTCGAGTTCGAGTTCGTAAATGTCGGAATCGACGTAAAATCGCCGGTCGAGCGAGTATCCGGGCGGTTGCGCGGCGATCAGCTCGTCGATCGCATTGTGGCCGTTCGTCCGGCCATTCATGGGGGTCGTGTTCATGGCATCAATACCGGGTTTGAATCAGATAATCGAAGCAAGCCCGATACGATATCACAGAGATTTCAGTCCACGGGCGTGCCATTCAGCAAGGCACTGAGTATCGGGGCGTTTCCGGCCGGACCCAGGGCTTGCAGGCGATTGCTCAATTCTTCCATCAGCGCAAAGGCTTCGGCGTTCGCCGCCTGTTCGAGTTCGTAACCCTGCTCCGCCAGGTCGTCCTCCGTCAGCTTTGCGGCCCCGGCCAGGAATGCTTCGCCAATTTTCCCGTACGCGCCGCAGGCGTCGGCAATCGCCCGTTCGACGGCGTTGCGATCGAAATCGTTGCGCGCGCCGGAAAAATCGAAGCGGTAGCGGCCGTCCTGCGGTGCGTAGGACGAACCGATAACCTGCACATCCAGGTCGGCGCTGTTGGACGCACGGGTCCACGCCGGCTGCAGCGGAGCCACCTCGTAACGCCAGCCCGAGCCGAACACGGCGAACTCGTCGCGTGCCGGGCATTTTGCCGCCATCGTCTGGTCGACGAACGTGTCGAACGCGTGACTGGCTGTCCAGGCATCGCGCAATGCAGGTTCGTACTGGGCCCGGTTGAAACCGAGATCTTCCGGCGTCGCGGCCTCGGCCGGGGCCTCGGGTAACTCATCGTCCGGAGGGTTGTCCGGAGGCTGCTCGAGCATCGCAGTGAGCATCATTTCCACCTCCGCCTCGCCGAGCATGGCGAGCATCTCCTCGAGTTGCGGACGAGCAAATGCTTTCGTCTCCTCGTCCATCGTCGCGAGGATCTTGTCGAGCGCGGATTTCTGATATGGCTTCAGTTCCGCCGCTGCGAGGGCCGGCGCGGCGGCGAGGAGGGCGGCCGCTACGACACAGGACAGGAATTTCTGCATACAGACATCTCGCCACGGGGACGGCGAGATTTTGCGCCTTTCCACCCCGTTTGCAATTGGAAAAAAACCTTCAATATCAATCCGTTGGGAAACTCCATCAATAGCCCTTTTCGGGGTCCACCACGTTGAGCAGCGCATCGCCGGCGATGAAGCGGCGTACGTTTTCTTCGAACACGACGGGGAAATTATCCCGCTCGTTGCCGGTGCTCGCGACGTGCGGCGTAATGATCACATTGTCCATCTGCCAGAGTGGATGGTCAGGTGGCAACGGTTCCGGTTCCGTGACGTCGAGGCCCGCGCCCGCGATGCGGCCGTCCTCCAGCGCCGCAACCAGCTCGGCGGTCACCACACTGCCGCCGCGGGCGACGTTGATGAACAGCGCGCCGCGTTTGACGGTGTCGAAAAATTCACGGTCGAAGAGATTCGTCGTCTCCGGGGTGAGCGGCAGCGCATTGACGACCACGTCGGCGCTGGCGGCCAGTTCGAGGAGTTCGTCCGACAAGCCGACGTAGTCGACGAACGGCGGGCCGGAGCGGGAACTGTTGCGGGTCGCCACGATGCGCATGCGCAGTCCGTCTGCGCGGCGCGCCACGGCCGTGCCGATGCCGCCGAGGCCAGCGATGAGGATCGTCTTGCCGCCTAGGGACATCATGCTGTCGCTTTCGGCCAGGCTTTGGTCCCAGTCGCCCGCCGGCATCGCCCGAGCGTGCTGCGGCAGGGCGCGCGCGAGGGCCATCATCAGGGCGACGGCGTGTTCGCCTATGACCGGCGAGGCCATTTTCTGCATGTTCGTGAGCAGTATCGCGCCGCTGCCGACCGCCTCAACCGCCAGGCAGTCCTCGGCGCCCGAGCTGAAGATCTGTATCCACACCAGCCGCTTCGCGCGATCGACGATCCCCTGGTCGCAAAAGCCGACGAGGGCATCGGCGTTCTGCACTTCCCTTGCCGCCTGCTCTGCATTCTCGACGCCGACGATGTCGACCCCGGGGAATGCCGCACGCAGCCGCTCGACGATGCCGTAGCCGTCACGTACCACTATTTTTTCGGGTTTGCGCCAGCCATCCCGTTCCCGCACCGGAACGGGACCGGCTTCGAGACCCGCTTCCTCGATGATTTCCTGAACGCTCACTTCGGCCTGCACGCGGGCCGCGAGGGTGACACAAAGCGCCATCGACAACGACAGGCTCATGAGGCGGAACATGGCGGGCTCCTGTTAGATATGGGTTGGCCGGTTCGGGCCGGTATCCGGAAGGCCCGCCGGCAAGCGGCGATTCAGGCCTCGGGGAGATACTCTAGCAGGAAGCGCTTTACGTTTTCGCCCATGACCAGCCGGATTTCGCGCTCGCTGAAGCCCGCGCCGAGCATGGCATCGGTCAGCACCGCGAGCTCGCTGGTGTCAAACGCTACGGCTGTCGCACCGTCGTAGTCGGAACCGAGCGCCACGTGTTCCGCGCCGAGCAGGTCGATCGCGTAGCGGATGGAAGCGACGACGCCGGCAGGGCTCACGTCGCAGACAGCGGCGTCCCAGTACCCGATGCCGACGAGCCCGCCTCGTGCCGCTATTCCTTGCATCAATGTGTCATCCAGGTTGCGTGCCGACGGGCACGCGCCCTGCAGCCCGCCGTGCGACACGATTACCGGCCGCGAACTGCGCGCCAGCACATCCTCGACCATTTCCGGAGAGGCGTGCGCGAGGTCCACGATCATCCCGAGTTCCTCTGCACGCTCGACGACCGCACGTCCAAAAGCGCTCAGGCCCGCACCGTTCGTACCGTGCAGGGAGCCGCCGAGTTCGTTGTCGAAGAAATGCGTGAGGCCGACGATGCGCAGGCCCTGGCCGAACAGCCGGTCGAGTTTCGTGATATCGCCCTCGAGCGGATGGGCACCCTCGATCAGGTACAACGCGCCTACCGCATCCTGTCCGCGTGCGCGTTGATCCAGGAGTTCGCGAAGTTCCGCGCGATTCGTGATCAGGCGGAGCGGGCTTGCCGCGTCCAGCGCCTTGAGTTTGTCGAGCTGGTATACCGCACGTTCATACAGGCTGTTCCAGGTTCGAGGCGGCCAGAACGACGCAATCGCCAGCCGCGTGATGTCGTCCGTGCCGGCGTCGTTCCTCTCGTAGTTCAGGCCGGCGGGACTCTTCGTCGTCGCACTGAATACCTGCAGCGCGACGTTGCCCTCCTGCAGTCGCGGCAGGTCCATGTGCCCGGTGCCGGAGCGCCGCAGGAGATTGCGTTTCCACAGCAGCGAATCGGAGTGCAGGTCGGCGATGAACAGAGAACCGTGCAGCTCGCGAGCGGCATCGCCGACGACATACGGGGCGTGCGGGAGGTTCACGTTCTGCGCACGCTCGATCCGTCCGGGCAGGAGGAAGAGGGCGTAGGTGAGGGCGACACCGCCGAAGAACGCCGCGCCGATGGCGGTCCGCGTCCTTGGTCTCATCATCTTCGGGCCGTCGGCATCGCTTGAGTCTACGCAAAGTCGCTGGGCCGATCATTGCTGCGGCGGTGACCGATAGTGGACACACGGTATGGAGAACGTGCTCCAGCAGAGCATGACACCGGTATCAGTACGGCCGGTTACCGGCAGCGCCGAGCAGCGGGCGGGATGCGCAGTCTATTGGGCACCAGGCATGGAAAAGCGGCGCCGCATGCGCGAATGGCCGCGAGCCATACTTGACCGGCGCCGGGGCCGCGATATCCTTGCGAACTGACACCGGTGTCAACTATACCGGGAAGGAAGAGGTCTCATGCTACACGCCGCTCGCGCAGGGGTATTCCGCTGCCGCCACTGCTTCTTTGCTTGCGTATTGGCACTTGCCGCCGTCCCCGCCGGCGGCGCGGAGAACGTCCGGCTGTTTGTTTTGACAGACATCGGCGGCGACCCCGACGACAAAATGTCAATGGTGCGCCTGATGACTTACGCCAACCATTTCGACATCGAGGGGCTCGTTGCCACCTCGGTGAACGGTGCCGTTAACCCGGACCGGATCCGAAATGTGGTCGAAGCGTACGGGAAGGTGCGCGACAACCTGGAGCTGCACGAGCCGGGCTACCCGACTGCCGGCCACCTGCACGCGCGCATCGCGGCGGGGCCGGTGAAGGACGGTATGGGTGGTGTGGGCAAAGGTATGAACTCGCCGGGTTCTGATGCTCTCATCCGCGCGGCGGACGAGGACGACGCGCGGCCGGTGTGGGTGACGGTCTGGGGCGGACCTGGCGTGCTTGCTCAGGCGCTGTGGAAAGTCCGGGAAACCCGTTCGCCGCAGGAACTCGCCGAATTCGTCGACAAACTCCGGGTGTATGCCATTTCCGATCAGGACGACAGCGGCCCCTGGATACGCAAGTCCTTTCCAGGCCTCTTCTACATCGTCACACCGGGCATCAACGCCGGTGGCGGATTTCACCACGCCACGTGGATTGCAATCGGCGGCGACACCTTCCACGGCCGCTTCGGCGGCGCCGATTTCGAGCTCGTCAGCAACGAATGGCTCGAACGTAATATCCGTGAAAAGGGTCCGCTCGGGGCCGAGTACCCGCATTGGAAATTCATGATGGAGGGCGATACGCCGTCCTTCCTGTATCTCGTCGATAACGGCCTCAACGCACCGGAGCATCCGGACTGGGGCGGCTGGGGCGGCCGCTATGAGCTCTACACCCCGAAAACAGAGAAGTGGTTTCTCGAGCCAGAGACCCGCCCGATCTGGACGAACGTGCAGGACGAGGTCCTCGGCAAGGACGGCGAGTGGCATACCACTAATCACGCAACCATCTGGCGTTGGCGTGAGGCCTACCAGAACGACTTCACGGCACGCATGGACTGGACGATCAAGCCATTCGACGAGGCGAACCACCCGCCGGAGCCCAGGCTCGCAACCCCGGCGCGCGTGACCGCCCGCCCCGGCGAGCGAGTGGAATTCAGTGCCGTCGGCTCGACGGACCCGGACGGCGACGCCCTCTCTTACGAGTGGTTCGTCTATGAGGAGGCTGGAACCCGCGCAATGTCGAATTCACGCAGTGGCGTGAAGCACGACATCATGAACTTCGACCAGCCCGAGGCGTGGCTCGAGGTGAAGACGAGCCGTGTGATGCCGCCCGGCACTGGCACCATGCACGTAATCCTCGCGGTCACCGATCACGGCAGTCCGCGACTGACGCGCTACCGGCGCGTCATCATCGAGGTTATAAACTGACCCTGCCCGACGGCGCCGACCGATGAACTCGCTACGCGACCGGCGATCAGTCGTCGGCTGTCAGCAAATCTCGCGGCTCCAGCGCCCGGGGCGTAAAGCGCACCGTGCGGATGGCGCCCTTGAACCAGTGCACGTTGTTCAGGCGCACACCGAGCGAGGTACGGCCCGCCTGCTGCGGCGCGTAGTCCAGCGGTTCGGACAATTCCAGTCGTCCGTTGACGTAGTGGCGAAACGAGGTGCCGTCGACGACGATGGCGGCGTGGTGCCAGATATCGAGCGGATGCTCGTGCTCCTGTGCGTAAAGCACGACGACTGGTCGCCGGACAGGATGAAGCTGTCGAGAAACCATCGCTCGTCCCCGACCAGCCGGGTCTCGAACATCACACGCGAAGCTGAAGCCGTCTCCTGCATGTGGAAGAGGCGCTGCTCGGGCGCGCCGTCCCGCGCGGGTCGAAACACGACTTCCACGGTGAACGCCGTCATCCCGGCGAGCGGGTGGACGTCGAGGAACAGGCCGTCGTCGATGCCGTCGAACTCGATGGCTCTGCCGCAGGGGGTATCGATGACCTTCGGGCTGCCTTCGACGGTAATGGAGTGGCCGCCTATCGCGTGAGATTGTCCAGGCGCCAGGTGACCGGTCCTCCTTCGGCCGCACAGACCGCCGGCGAGACGAGGCTCGTTACGAGCGCAAGCACGCTGAGCAGCGGTGGCGTGGGTGTCCGTCCTGGCGTACTCATTCCCCAGCCGACTGTGCCTTGACGCTGGCTTTCTCAAGTTTCGCTCCGGCGAACTCGACGGGCGCGTCATACTCCTCGGCGGTGCGCAGCACGTAAGCCTGAAACTCCTCCGGGGTCCGGTTGACGGCGCCTTCGCTCCAGCCGGCGGCGATCAGGTACTCGAAGTGCCGCTCGGCGTTTGACTCGATCCGAAACGCGTGGTTTTCGCTGAACGCGGGCACGTAGACGTATTCCGGATCGAACTTGTCGCGGACGACCAGCGCTGTCCCGACGTAGTCGACGATGAGGCTGTTCTCGCGCAAGCTCTCGTCGTCGAGGTTGCGAATGGCTTAAGGTGCGCCGCTGATGATGATGCCGTTGTCGTTGTAGAAGTGATCCTCGTCCAGGTGCTTGCGGATGCCTACGGCGAAATCGGTGCCGTGATTCTCCGGCTCGAACGTCGTGAAATGCACACGCGACGTCGAGTAACTCTCGCCGGCGTACGCGGTGTACACCTGCTCCACCGCGTATTCGCCCTTGCCGGTATCCCAGTTCAGCGTGCGGGCGCGGACCATAGAACGCACCGGGCCGTTGGTCAACACCGTGAAGGCATATCGTGTATCGGCGCCGGGGCCGGCATTGAAGCTTGTGCCTTCGGGTTTCCGCGATGTGTAGCGTGGCCGTGCGAGGGAAGCTGCGTCGTCCTCGCCCTCGAACACGCCTATGCCGCCACCGCCGAAGGAATCGTTGACCTGCATGATGTCGGAGCCGAAGGCTAGGTAGATGTATGAAACGCCGTAACCGTCCAGGTTCTCCATGTACATGCGCTGCGACATCAGCATCGGTGCGCGTTTGCCGAAGACGTCGATGTCTGCCTGGAACCAGAGCTTCCAGCCGATGTGCCCGGACTCCCAGAAGGGCACGTTGTGGCGGACATAGGACGGAGCATCGGCGTGCGTAGGTGTGGCTACCAGCCGTAATCCTGCGGGCCAATATACAGATAAAACAACTTGTCCTCCTGGGCCGCGAAGTCTGCCATGAAGAACAGCTCGTCCCACAGGCCGTCGTGATCGAGATCGTCGAGCTGGTAGGGAATCCACCGGCCGTTCGTTTCTGCGCGGGAGAGGTGCCCGCCCTGGCGCTGGAATTCCCCGTCAGCGGGCTGCGGGCGGCTTTCGCCGCCCGGGTCGACGAGCGTAATCGACATTTCGTGCACGTCCGGCAGCACGTCGAGCTGGTCCCTCCGGATCGTGATCGGCTGTTCTTGCGTGTGCGGTCGAGTGGGTTGTGAATGACAAGTTCCACGCGTTCGACGGGCGCGAAATCTCCCTGCGTGTACCAGCCCTCCGGCCTCGTGGTCGCGGGCTCGGCCTGCGCCAGCGCCTGCGTGAGCAATGTCGAGACGATTACCGTTAGACCGGGATAATGCATATTCATTCTCCTTCCTCGTTGAGGCTTGCGATCAGCGCCGACAGCCGGTCGACGAAGACGCGGGTGCTGATGCCGGTCACCGCCTGCTGCATGTCGGCCCCGGTCGTGAGAATGTCCTCGCGAGGCGCCTCCGCCGCCGGTGCCAGACCCGGGCAGAGCGCCGCCAACAGAAGCAATGCGAGCAGCTGCAGTACGTTCGTCCGGGCGAACCCGACACCGGTGTCATTCATAGTCCGCATATCAACTGGCCCCGAACAATGCCTGGCGTGCCAGCCCGAGGGCGGCGACCGCGTCGTGCAGGTCCTGCGCAGCCTGCATCGCCTGGAAGTCGAGCTTGTCGAGTGCGTTATCGATGATCTTCAGAAATCCTATCGTGCTGTCGGCGACGGCAACGGCGTCCTCCCGAAACGGGAACTGGTCGAGCTGCCATACGCCTTTCCAGTCGTTCTGCGCAGCGTGTAGAAAAACTCGAACAGTTCGATCGGGTGCACCGAACCCGCCATGAGGTCGTCGTCCCAGCCGCGGAAGTTGTCGTTGACGTCCATGCCGAACAGGCGGCCGTAGTCGATGGCGAGCGCGCGGCATCGGCGGGCGACTCGCCGCCGTAGAGCGAGGCCCTATGTGAGGAGGCCCGTCCAGACCGAATTCCGATGCCGAGCAGCGTGCGCGCCATGCTGTCATAGCTCATGTGCACACGGGGTTCGCGCGGCTTGTATTCGATGACGAAGCGCAGATCGCCGTTCTGTTCGGCCAGTTCGGCGATGCCGTCCATGCTCGCTTGCCACAGTTTCCTGTGATCGACCTGGAACGGGTAGTCCCAGCCGTCCTGGCCGGGCCAGAGCTTCACGTAGCTCGCGCCGAAGCGGCGGACGACGTCGGCTGCGTTGTTGACCATCTCGTTCGCGAGGCGACGTACTCCGGAATCCGGATTCGTGAAGGCGCCTTTGGCGAACCGGCGCGTGTAGATCTCTGGTGTAATACCGATGACCGACAGCCCGTTGCGTTCGAGCGCCGCTTCGACATCACCCAGGGTGACGGTCGGGTCCGCGAACGGATAATTGATGTCGACGACGGACAGGTCCTCGACCCGGCCCGCCATGTCGATCATTTCGATCAGACCCCTTGGCGGGCCGTAACCATCGGTCGCGTACCGGTCGACGTAGGTCGCGAAGTGCCAGATGCCGGCGCCGAAGCGTAAATCGCTGCTCATGGAAAACCTCCTGAATTCACTTGCAATGGGTGCGGCATTCGTCCGCCCCCCCGGGGGCCCTGACGGCCATCGTTAGTTCGCCACGATGACCTGCACGCCGGCGGCCTCGATAGCTGTCCGCTGTGCGTCGCTGATGCCGGCGTCCGTCACCAGCGCGTCGATCGGCTCGAGCCCGCCGAGCACGCAGAACGAACGTGCCCCGATCTTGCTCGAATCGGCGACCAGATAAACGGACTGCGCCGATTCGATCATTGCGCGTTTCACCGGTATGTCCGAGAGCGCCGGATACGTCAGTCCGCTGGCCGGGTCGAGTGCCGCCGTTGCGAGGAACAACTTCTGCGCGAACAGCCCATGAAAATATTCCGCGGACTTCTCACCGCTGAGCGACAGCGTCGGCGCCTTGAAGTGCCCGCCGGTCATGTGCACGTCGAAGCCGGGTACCCCGCCGAGCATCAGCGCAATGTTGAGTGCGTTCGTGATCACGGTCATGTTGTGCCTGCCGAAGAGGTTCGCCGCCACCTCGGTCGTGGTGGAGCCGGAATCCAGGATGATCGTGTCGCCGTCGTTGACGAGTGCGGCGGCCGCGCGCCCGATCGCCTGCTTCGCGGCGCGATTGCCCTGGTGCTGCAGCGCCATCGCGCGCACCTGGTCCCGGGACGGATTTGAGATACGCCCCGCCATGCTCCCGCACGATGTGGCCCTCGGCCTCCAGTTTTTCGAGATCCTGGCGCACAGTCACCTCAGAGACATCGAAGGCCCCGGCGAGAGCACTCACGCGCGCGCTACCTTCCTCGCGCAGCCAGTCGAGCATCCGGACACGCCGGGTTTCCCGGAGCAGACGGGTCGCCGAGGGTTTCGTGCCGGCATACTCGGCTCCACTCTGTGGCTCCCTGGCGCCTGCTACGGCGGCGGGCGCCACTGTCTGTCCGCGTCGCGTCGTGGAATGCTTTGCCATGTGCCCGGCGAGCCCCGCAAGCTGCTTTCGAAATTCCTCGCGGCCGAAGGTAAAGCAAAAGTAATCGAAAGTCGATTACTTGCGAATAGTTCTTTTTCTGGTTATATATCGCCGGAAACCGGAGGACATTACAGCGACCTCGGCCGCCCCCGGAACGGGACTGAAGAAATGAACGCGACGAGCCAACCAGGGATGTCGGACCGCCAGCTTGAGCTGCAAGTCGATCGCGTACCGGCGGCACATCCTGCACGCCATCAAGCACGCCGGCGCCGGCCACACCGGCGGCAGCCTCTCGTGCATCGACATCCTCAACGTGCTGTACAACCGCGTGCTGCGCGTCTCGCCGGAGACGTTCGATCGACCCGACCGCGACCGCTACATCCAGAGCAAGGGCCACTCGGTCGAGGCGCTGTTCGTCGTGCTGGCCGACCACGGCTTCTTTCCGGCGTCCGAGCTCGAAACGCTCTGCCAGTACCGGTCGCACTTCGTCGGCCATCCGACGCGCAAGGTGCCCGGCGATCGAGCAGAACACCGGGGCGCTGGGGCACGGGCTGCCGATCTGCGTCGGCATGGCGATCGCGGGAAGATGGACGACGCGCGACTACCGCGTCTTCACGCTGCTGGGCGACGGCGAACTCGCCGAAGGGCTCGAACTGGGAAGCCGCGATGGCGGCGGCGCACTACGAGCTGGACAACCTCATCGCGATCGTCGACCACAACACGCTCCAGATCACCGGCCGCACGCGCGACGTGTGCAGCAACGAGCCGCTCGACGAAAAGTTCCGCGCGTTCGGCTGGGACGTGCGCAGCGTCGACGGCCACGACTTCGCGGCGCTGACCGACGCGCTGACCGCGCCGCTCGAGGCCGGCAAGCCGCGGTCGCGTCATCGCGAACACGATCAAGGGCAGGGGCGTCAGCTTCATGGAGGACGTCGCCAAGTGGCACCACGGCGTGCCGAGCGACGACGAGTACGCCGCGCGCCATCGCGGAACTCGACGCGGCGCTGGCCGACGGCTGGCGGAGGCGTGCACCATGAGCGCACCCGCCCCGTCCATGTACACGCCCCGCCGCGAAGGAGATCGCCGCGACGGCTCGGCCTCGACGATGGGCCAGGCCGAACCTCGAGGAGTTCGCCGACACGCTGCTGGCGCTGGCCAAGGACGACCGCGACGTCCTGGCGGTCACCAGCGACTCGCGCGGCTCCGGCAAGCTCGGCCCGTTCGCGCAGGCGCTGCCGGAGCAGATCGTCGAGCTCGGCATCGCCGAGCAGAACCTCGTCGGCGTCGCCGCGGGGCTCGCGTCGGCGGGAAAGATCGTCTTCGCCGTCTCGCCCGCGTGCTTCCTCACCGCCCGCGCGCTGGAGCAGATCAAGAACGACGTCGCCTACTCCGACAACCCGGTGAAGGTGGTCGGCATCAGCGCCGGCGTGAGCTACGGCGCGCTCGGCTCCACGCACCACTCGCTGCACGACCTGGCCGCGCTGCGGGCGATCAACAACATCGACGTCGTCGTCCCCGCCGACAACTTCGAGACGCGCGCGGCCGTCCGCGCCGCCGCCGCGCAGCGACCGGCCGACGTACATCCGCTTCGGCAAGGCGCCGCTGTACGACCTGCCGGCGCTCGGACGACCGAGTTCGAGATCGGCCAAGCCACGCACGCTCCGCGACGGCAACGACGTCGCGCTTCATCGCGCACCGGCGAAACGGTCATCCACGCGCTGCTCGCCGCCGAGTCGCTCGAAGCACGCAGGGCCTGTCGTGCCGCGTGATCAGCATGCACACGGTCAAGCCGCTCGACGCCGACGCGGTCCTCGCGCCGGCCGCGAGTGCCGCGCGGTCGTCACCGTCGAAGAGCACTCCGTCCACGGCGGCCTCGGCGAGGCGTGCGCGGCGGTGCTGATGCAGGCCGGCGTGCGCGTGCCGTTCAGGATCGTCGGCATCCCCGACGAGTACACCGTCACCGGCAGCCAGGCCGACATCTTCCGGCATTACGGCATCTCGCATGGAAGGGCTCGTCGCAGACCGCTGACTGTCAGCCTGCTCGTGACGTGCGAGACGCGTCAGGCGACGTCATGAGCCTACATCCTCGCCATCGACCAGAGCACCTCGGCGCACCAAGGCGCTGCTGTACGACCGCACGGGCCAGCGTCCTCGACAAGGCGTCGCGTCGACCACCGCCAGATCTATCCGCAGCCCGGCTGGGTCGAGCACGACGCCGAGGAGATCTGGCGGAACGTCGCTGGCCGTCGCGGCGACGCTCGCTGACCGCAGCGCATGCACGGCTCGGACGACCTCGCTCTGCCTCAGCATCACCAACCAGCGCGAGACGTTCGTCGTCTTCGACCGCGGCACCGGCCGGCCGCTGCACAACGCGATCGTCTGGCAGTGCCGGCGCGGCGACTCCGTCTGCCGAGCGAACTGCTGCGGGCCGGCACGGGCGACTGGTGCACCGCAAGACCGGGCTGCAAGATCGACACGCTATTTCTCCGGCTCGAAGCTCGCCGTGGCTGATGCGCGAACGACCCGACACTCGCGGCGCAAGCTGCGCGAGCGGCGAGGCGCTCATCGGCACGATCGACGCCTACCTGATCTACCGCCTGACCGGCGGCCGCGTCTTCGCGACCGACCACACCAACGCCAGCCGCACGCTGCTGTTCGACATCCACGCGCCTGCGCTGGGACGAGGAGCTGTGCGCCTGTTCGGCGTGCCGCTGCGCGCACTGCCGGAGGTGCGCGACAGCACCGGCCGGTTCGGCGAGACCGACGTCGGCGGCGTACTGCCCGCGGCCGGTCCCGATCTGCGGCGTGATGGGCGATTCGCAGGCGTCGCTGTTCGCCCAGCGGTGCTTCGAGCCCGGCATGGCGAAGGTCACGCTCGGCACCGGCTCGTCCGTGCTGCTGAACATCGGCGCACGCTCCGGCACCGCGGCGCGGCGGCGTGCGTCACGACGCTCGCCTGGACGCACGCGGCCAGCCGACGTATGCTTCGAAGGCATCATCAACTACTCCGCCGCGACGATCGCCTGGCTGAAGGACCAGCTCGGCCTGATCAACGAGCCGCCGAAACCGAGGCGCTCGCGCGATCGCGTCGAGACAACGGCGGCGTCTACCTCGTGCCCGCGTTCGCGGGGCTCGGCGCGCCGTACTGGAGCCCGGACGCCCGGGCGGCCGATCGTCGGGCTGACCGCGCCACAGCGACGCGGCGCCACGTCATCCGCGCGGCCCTCGAATCGATCGCCTACCAGATCCGCGACGTGCTCGAGATGATGCAGGACGATGGCGGCGTCGACGCTCGCGGGCGATCCACGCCGACGGCGGCGCGACGGCGAACCGGTTCCTCATGCAGTTCATCGCCGACATGCTGCGGGCTGCGAGCTCGAACGTGCCGGCGGACGCCGACTGCTCCGCGCTGGGCGCGGCGTGGCCGGGATGCTCGGGACGGGCGTGCACGCCTCGCGATGGACGTCGCTCGCGGGCTGCCGGCCGAGCGCAGCGCTACCGCCCGCGGATGGACCGGCCGCCGAGGCAGACGCGCATCATGCCGGCTGGCGGCAGGCCGTCGGACAAGTGTCCTGCGAACACGCGACGCCCGGAACAGCGTACATCGCATCGGAGGATTCACGCAATGAATGCATACCGATTTGCACGTGGCCAGCGCCATGGATCGCACTGCGTACCTGCTCGCCGTGTTCGCGGCCTGCGCCGCCCGGTGGCTGTCGGCCCCGCGGCGTCGACAGAGTCCGCGGACGGCCAGCGGCGAGGATCGCCGTCGTCATCTCGACGCTGAACAACCCGTGGTTCGTCGTGCTCGGCCGAGACCGCGCGGGCCCGCGCCCAGGAGCTGGGCTACGACGCGACGCGTGTTCGATTCGCAGAACGACCCGCGCCACGGAGGCGGCCCATTTCGAGAACATCATCGCCGCGCGGCTACGACGCCATCCTGTTCAATGCCACCGACTCCGACGGCTCGATCGCCAACGTGCGCAAGGCCAAGGCGGCGGCATCCCCGTGTTCTGCATCGACCGCGAGATCAACGCGACCGACGCCGCCACGTCCCAGATCCTCTCGGACAACTACTCCGGGCTGCGTCGCCCTCGGCGAGTACTTCGTCGAGCAGGTCGGCGAGAAGGGGAAGTACGTCGAGATCCTGGGCCTCGTCGGCGACAACAACACGTGGAATCGGTCCAAGGGCTTCCACAGCGTGGTGGACCGCTATCCCGGGCTGAAGATGGTGGCCCAGCAGAGCGCCGACTTCGACCGCGCGCAAGGCGCATCGAGGTCATGGAATCGCTCCTCCAGGCCAATCCCGACATCGACGCCGTGTTCTGCGGCAACGACGCCATGGCGATGGGCGCCTACCAGGCGCTTCGCCGCCGGCAAGGCGGACCAGGTGAAGGTCTTCGGCTTCGACGGCGCCGACGACGTCGTCAAGGCTGATCGCCGAGGGGAAGATCCAGGCCACCGGCATGCAGTTCCCCAAGATGATGGCCCGCACCGCCGCCGAGAACGCCGACCAGTACATCAAGGGCAAGCGCGACTTCCCGCAGAAGATCCCCGTCGCGGTCGACCTGGTGACGCAGGAGAACGTGAGCAAGTTCGGCGACTACGGCCGCAAGCATGACTGACGACGGAGCAGCACGCGACTCCGACCAGCGCCGGCGCTGCCGCTACGCGCGGTGGCTGCTCGCCATCGCCGCGGGACTGCGCTGCTGTTCTCTCGTTGTGTGCCGCTCGTCCATATCGCGCACTCCGGAAGCCGCAGCGTGAGCAGCCGGCGTCCGCAGTATTCGACCCGGCTGCCGACGTCGCCGAGTTCTGGGACGCAGCGGCTGCTCGATGTCGCTGGCCACGCGCGGTCGACGCCGAAGACGCTGCTCGCCGACCTTGCGCCGTGATCCCGACGCGGCCGCCGAGACGCACGGCCGCCGGGTCGGCCTCAGCGGGCCGTACGTATTACTTCGTCGCGCGGTGAACCGGACGGATCGTGGCCGTCGAAGGACGCGAACGCCGTCGGGATCGCCGTCGGGCGACCGAGCCGACCCGGCGTGCTGTCATCGAAACCGGCCTCGTGTTCGGCAACGCCGTCCGCGACGGCACGGGTCTGCTCGACGCCAACGACTTCCCCAACTCGCAGGACTTCAACGCGCTCTCGGCCGAGCTGAACACGCTGCGTCGAGGAGCGGGTCTTGCCGGTGCTCGCGCGAGCGGCCGGCGGTCGGCGACGGACGTCCGCTTCGCCGGCGTGGCGTCGAGATCGTCGATCGGACGGGCGCGCCCGACATGCTGCCACGAGGCCGTGATTCCTGTCGCGGACCGAGAGCCCATGACTGCGCCGATGACGACGCCGTGCTGCGACGACGTCGCTGTCAGCGCCCGCGGGATCAGCAAGTCGTTCCCGGGCGTCGCGCGCACTCGACGACGTCAGCTTCACCCTGCGGCGCGGCCGGCTGACCGCGCTGCTCGGCGAGAACGGCGCCGGCAAGTCGACGCTGATGAACATCCTCGCCGGCGTGCTTCCCGCCGACGCCGGCGAGATCCTCGTCGGCGGCGAGCCGGTGCGTTTCGCGCGACGTCCGCGACGCGCAGGCGCGGCATCTCGATGATCTTCCAGGAACTGAACCTCGTGCCCGAGCTGACCATCGCCGAGAACATCTTCCTCGGCCGCGAGCCGCTGAACCGCCTCGGGCTGATCGACTACCGCGCGATGAACCGCGCACGCGGCGGCACTGCTCGCGGAGCTCGACCTGCCGTCTCGCCCCCGACGCCCGTCGGCCGGCTGCGCGTCGGGCAGCAGCAGGTGGTCGAGATCGCCAAGGCGCTTTCGTACCGAGCTCGCGTCATCATCATGGACGAGCCGACCTCGGCGCTCACCGAGCACGAGGTCGAGGTGCTGTTCGGCCATGATCACGCGGCTCAAGCGCCGCGGCGTCGCCATCATCTACATCACGCACAAGTTCGAGGAACTGCCGCAGATCGCCGACGACGCCATCGTCATGCGCGACGGCCGGCTCGTCGCGTGCGGCACCGTTCGCCGAGCTCGACGCGCGACGCAGATCATGCGCCTGATGGTCGGCCGCGAGACCTGGCGGAGCTTCTTACCGGAAGGCGGCCGCCGCGCCGGCGACGAGGTGCTCCGCGCCGAGGGCCTTACGCTGCCGCAACGCCGCGCCGGCCGGGCGATGTGCCTGCGTGAAGCGACGTCGACTCTCAGCGTCCGCCGCGGCGAGGTGCTCGGCATCTTCGGCCTGATGGGGGCGGGCCGGACGGAGCTGCTCGAGACGCTCTTCGGCCTGCACCCGCGCGACGACGCGGGCGCGTTCGACGTCGACGGGCCGTCCGGTGCGCATCGCGCTCGCCCGCCGACGCCATCGCCGCCGGCCTCGCGCTGGCCCCGGAAGACCGCAAGCGCGAAGGCCTGGTGCCTGTCGATGAGCGTCGCCGAGAACACGAGCCTCGCCTGCCTGCGACGGCTCGCACGCGCCGGCTTGCTCGACGCCGCGGCGCGAGCGGCGAGCTCGTCGCGCCGATACGTCGAGCCGCTTCCGCGTGAAGACGCCGTCGCTGCGCCAGCTCGTCGCGCAACCTGAGCGGCGGCAACCAGCAGAAGGTCGTCCTCGCCAAGTGGCTGGCGACGAGCCGAAGGTGCTGCTGCTCGACGAGCCGACGCGCGGCATCGACATCAACGCGAAGCGGGAGATCTACGCGCTTGATCGACGAGCTGCCCGCGACGGCCTGGGCGTCGTCGTCGTCTCGTCCGAGCTGCCGGAGATCCTGGCGATCGCCGACCGCATCATGGTGATGTGCGAGGGCCGCAAGACCGCCGAGTTCGCCCGCGCCGAGGCGACGCCGAGGAGAAGGTGATGTCAGGGCGGCGTTGCCGGACGCGGCGATGCCGTCAGACTACGCATGAGGATGACCGAGCCGAGCTGCGCACATCCTCGCCGCGCTTCCAGTCGCTGCTCGCGCTGGCGTTGATGGTCGTCGCCGCTGTCGCTGCTGACCGACAGTTCCTGACGCACGGACAACGGCCTGAACATCCTGCGGCAGATCTCGGTGAACCTCTGCCTGTCGATCGGCATGACGCTGATCATCCTCACCGGCGGCATCGACCTGTCGGTCGGCTCGGTGCTCGCCTGTCCGGCGCCGTCGCGGCGGGGCTGCTGAAGAACGGCCTCGCCGTTCCGCGGCTCGGCGTGCTTCATCGAAGTTCACCGTGTCCGGCGCGATCCTCGCCGGCGGTCGCTGGTCGGCGCGGCTGCTCGGCTGGTTCAATGGCTTCGTCATCACGCGCTTCCGGCTGCCGCCGTTCGTCGCGACGCTCGGCATGCTCAGCATCGCGCGCGGGCTGACGCATGCTCTGGACCGGCGGTTTCCCGATCACGCGGCTCGGCGATCGATTCGGCTTCCTGGGCACCGGGCATCGTTCTCGGCGTGCCGATGCCCGTCTGGATCATGCTGCGCGCTGGTCGCGCTCTTCGTCGTCCTGACACGCAACGCACGCGTTCGGCCGCCACGTCTACGCGGTCGGCGGCAACGAACGCGCGGCGCTGCTGAGCGGGCTGCGTGTCGACGCGCGTCAAGCTGTCGGTCTACACGCTCGGCGGCGCACTGGCCGGCGTGGCCGGCCTGCTCGTGACCGCCCGACTCGACTCCGCGCCGCCGAACGCCGGCCTCGGCTACGAACTCGACTCCATCGCGGCCGTCGTGATCGGCGGCACGTCGCTCTCCGGCGGGCGCGGCTCGATCCTCGGCACCGTGCTCGGCTGCCTGATCATCGGCGTACTCAACAACGGACTGTTTCTGCTCAACGTCTCGCCGTTCTGGCAGCAGGTCATCAAGGGCGTCGTCATCCTCGCGGCCGTCGCGATCGACCGGGCCAATGCGCGGCATGCGCAGGAGAACTGACCGGTGCACCTGGTTTCCGCAGACGGCTGAGTTCCGGCGGCAGACCGGTTTGCATGCTGCGCCAGGAATATCGAGCGGCGGTGATGCGGCTCGCCTCAGTGCCGCCCTTGAAGCACACAACCAACTGTTTTGTAGGACAATTTGGCCAATATTTCGCTGCTGGCGGCGCGCCGAAACAAATTCTTGACACCGGTGTCATATCCAACGATGATTCGGTTGCGATCGGCGGGATTGCATCCATGTCAGGGACAATGCGAGGGGCCTGTCGACTCGCGCAACCGCAACGTTCAGGGGAAAGACATGAGTTCCGAAACAAGACGCATCACGCGTTCGTCTGCGTTCCGGCGTACGACACTTGCAAGCCTGGTCGCGCTGTGCTGTGGGTCGGCTGCACACGCACAGGATGCCGACGATGCCGTACTCGAAGAGGTGGTCGTCAAGGGCTACCGCAGCAGTCTCAGCACCAGCCTCAACGTCAAGCGCGAAAGTACCGTGATGGTCGACACCATCATCGCCGAGGACATCGGGCAGTTCCCGGACAACAATCTGGCCGAAGCCATGGCGCGCATTCCCGGCGTCACGATTTCCCGTGAGCAGGGCAAGGGAAAGAACATCGCCGTGCGCGGCCTGAACTCCACGTTCACACGGACGATGATCAACGGTATGGAAGCCCAGGCCATCGAATGGAGCACGACGAATCGCAGTTTTGACTACAATGTATTTGCCTCGGACTTGTTCCGCCGTATCGACGTCAAGAAGTCAACTGAGGCGGCTATGGAAGAGGGTTCGCTCGGTGCGACCGTGGAACTGTACACTGCGCGGCCATTTGACTTCAGCGAGAATACGTTCGCCATAAACGCCGAGGTCGGCTACAGCGATCTGGCGGAGGAGTACGATCCGCGCGTGTCCGCGCTGATGGCGTTCCAGAACGACGACAGCACGTTAGGCGCCGCATTCTCCATCGCATACTCAGACACGCATACTGCGCAACAGCAGCATAACTCCGGGCGTTGGGAAGCAAACACCGGTTCCGGCGACAATCAGTGGGCAAACGCGGCGGCGCTGCCGGACGAGGTGAATAGCGCGTTCCACCCGCGCTTCCCGCGCTACTTCAACGACACGACAAACTACGAGTCGCTCGGCATCACGGGGACCTTTCAGTGGGCGCCGGCGGACGGCACGCTGCTGACGTTCGACTACCTGTTTTCGCAGTTCGACCAATACCAGAGCGGCCCGGCGCTTACTCCGATTTCAATGTCACGCACGCACCCGGGCGGCCGCATCCAGACGACGGTCAACGACTACGAGTACGATGCAACGCGTAACGCACTCGTCTATGCGGACCTTTCCGGCGTCGACATCCGCTCGGAAAATCGCGACCGCAACGGCGAGTCGGACATGAACTTCGCCGCGCTGACGTTCGACCAGGACTTCGGCGACCGGCTGCAGCTGCACGCGCTCGCGGGCACGACCGACTCGACGTCCAGCGGCACGGAGAGCCTCGCGATCAACGAAGCGTTCAACCAGGACTTCACATACGACTACCGCAACGGCGGGCAGTCGAATCCGACGTTTACGTACGGGTTCGACCTCACGGAGCCGGGCAACTGGTTGATTTCAGAGGTGCGCTACGGTGTTACGGACATCGAAAACACCTATGACACGCTGCGCGCCGACCTGAGCTGGGACATGACCGATATCTTCACGCTGAGCGGTGGCTTGTCGCGCAAGGAATACGAATTCGACATCAATAACATCAGCCGCAACACGAACCTGCACGCGGACGACAACCAAGGGGTAGTAAACCCGCCTGCCGGCTGCGGTATCACCCAGGCGCAATCAGGTCGGGCCGGACATTGTTACACTTACTCCGACTGGCAGGGGCAACAGTATTTCCTGCCGCTGTGGGATCCGTATGCGGCCCAGGTGGGCTTTCCCTCGGGCGGCAGCCTGACGGACCCCTGTTTCGGCCTCACCCCGGGTTCGAGCGGTCGGCGCAACGTGCAGGAATCGGATTCCGGCGCATATGTGCAGCTCGACTTCAACACTTCCCTGTCCGACATGGTGTTCTTCGGCAACGTCGGCGTGCGCTACGTCGAGACCGAGGTCAATTCCACCGGCGATATCGCTGAAGATCCGGTCAGCGTGGAACGGGATTACGACGATACGCTTCCGGCGTTGAACCTCGGCCTTTGGGTGACCGATGAAGTCGTGCTTCGCGCCTCCTGGGCGAAGGTCATGGCGCGTCCGGATCTCGGCGATCTGACGCCGGGCGGCAGTGTCGACGGGTTCAATCGCCGCTACACGGCCGGTAACCCGGGCCTCGAGCCTTTCCGCGCCGACGCCACCGACCTCGCCGTCGAGTGGTATTTCGGAGAGGAAGCGCTGGTGTCGCTGGCGTATTTCCGCAAAGACATCGAGTCGTTCCCGATCAGCAGTTCGACCGACGTCGTCTGGTCTGATCTTGGCCTGCCGGACAGCCTGCTCGACAATTCCCCGGCCACGCCGTCAGATATCTTCGAGTACTCGACGCGGCTGACCGGTCCTGGTGGCGATCTTGATGGCTGGGAGTTCCAGTTCCAGACACCGTTCAACTTCGGTCCGGAATTCGTTCGCGACTTCGGCATCCGGTTCAACTACACGGACATCAGCTCCGAAGTGATCGTCGGGAGTCTCGACAACGGTGACCCGATCTACGGCCGCCTGCCGGGCCAGTCCGACGAGGCATACAACTTCACGCTCTGGTACGAAAGTGACTACGGCTTCTCCGGCCGTATCTCGACCACTTACACCGGTGACAACTCGCAGCTGTCGATCTCGCGGTTCAACACGACCTGCGACTGCGACGCCGGCGAAGACATCCAGGATGAAGTCCAGTTCATCGACGCCAAGCTGAGTTACCTGTTCAACGATGCGCTGAGCGTTCACCTGGAAATGCTCAACTTGTCGGACGAAACGGTGACGACCGTGATGGGCTCGAACGGCTTCCTGCTGGAAGATCAGTCGAACATCCCGGGCCGGCAGTTCTACCTCGGCATGCAGTACCAGATCTGGTAGGTGCTGCAGCAGGCACAGCGTAAGAACGAACGGTAGACTATCCCCCGCCGTTCAGTGGCGTAGATACGAGAGTATCTACGCCATTTATTTGCGCTACCGACGTACATGCTCCCCGGTACCTTCGTGCCGCGGTACGAAAGCGCTCTCGCGAACGCTGCTGCGTGGACCGGCAAGGGACGACTGGCGCGAACGCTTCGTCGCGCCCAAAGCCTTGCGCGAAGTTTCGCAGCGTGCAGTAATCTTCTATGCTTGCACCAGGGTCTGCAGGGGAAGCAGGTCATGAGCGAAGATATTCGGGTGCCGGCGGATCGCGACAGCATGCCGTTCGTCGCGCCGTGCCGGACGCTCTCGCCTGGCGCGCCTCTCCGCTGGATTCGCCTGGGCACGGAGGACTTCCGGCGGGCCCTGCCACAGAGCCTCTCGTACGGCGTGTTCATGTCCGCTGTCATCGCGACCGTGGCGATCGCCGCATGGCGCTTTGGGAGCCACTGGCTCATGCTGGCAATGATCTGCGGTTTCGTGTTCCTCGCGCCGCTCACCTGCATCGGCCTGTACGCGATCAGCGCACAGCTCGAACGCCACCAGCCGGTGTCACTGCTCAGGAGCCTGCGCGCCGCCTTCCGGCGTCATCTTGGCAACGAGTTGGTCTTCGCGCTGGTGCTGTTGATCATATTTTTCGTCTGGGCGCGCGCGGGGATGATGGTGATTGCCTTCACCCTGCCGGGCAGCGGCGAGCCGATGGCGGGCCTCGGCGCAGTACTCGGCATAGGCTCGGTCGTGGGCGCCGTGTTTACGGCAATTACGTATAGCGTCAGTGCCTTCTCATTGCCGATGATCATGCACCGTGATGTCGATACGGTAACGGCAATCGTCACCTCCGTGAACGCGGTGCTGCGGAACAAACTGGCCATGCTGGTCTGGCTCGCGATCATCGCGGCCGGCCTGTTGCTCGGCGTTGCCACTGCGTTCGTCGGCCTGGTCGTGATACTGCCCGTCACGGGCTTCGCGGCGTGGCACGGCTACCTCGAAACCATCGACGCCAGCGGCTTTCCACGGCACGCCGCCGGTATTACGGCGGTGCCGCGACAGCAGCACTAGTACGCAGCCAGCACACATCGCCACGGCGAGAGCACGGCAGGACGCGCCGGGCCTCGCCCGTACGAATGCAAAAAGGGGCAAGGCACATGCAAGCGGAGTCAGGATACAACGACAAGGTCGTCCGTCAGTTCACGCTGATGACCATTGCCTGGGGCGTCGTCGGTATGCTCGTCGGGCTGCTCATCGCGGCGCAGCTCATCTGGCCGGGCTTAAGCTTCGACCAGCCCTGGCTGACCTACAGCCGTCTGCGGCCCCTGCACACGAACGCCGTGATCTTTGCCTTCGGCGGCTCGGCGCTGTTCGCGACAGCCTATTACGTGGTCCAGCGCACCTGCCACGTCCGGCTGGCCTTCGGCAGGCTTGCCGCCTTCACGTTCTGGGGCTGGCAACTCGTCATCGTGCTCGCGGCGATCACGCTGCCGCTCGGCATCACTCAGAGCAAAGAATATGCAGAGCTCGAATGGCCGATCGACCTGCTGATCGCCGTCGTCTGGGTCAGTTACGGCATCGTTTTCTTCGGCACCATCGTGCGCCGCCGCGTCAAGCACATCTACGTGGCCAACTGGTTCTACGGGGCGTTCATCATCACGGTCGCCGTATTGCACATCTTCAACAATCTCGCGATCCCGGTCTCGCTGACGAAGTCCTATCCCATATATACGGGCGTCGTCGACGCCATGATGCAATGGTGGTACGGCCACAATGCCGTCGGATTCTTCCTGACGGCGGGCTTCCTCGGGATGATGTATTACTTCGTGCCGAAACAGGCGGGGCGGCCGATCTATTCCTATCGGCTCTCGGTCGTGCACTTCTGGGCGCTGATTGCAATCTATATGTGGGCGGGTCCGCACCACCTGCACTACACCTCGCTGCCTGACTGGGCGCAATCGCTCGGCATGGTGTTTTCGCTCATCCTCCTCGCGCCTTCATGGGGCGGGATGATCAACGGGATAATGACGCTGTCGGGCGCCTGGCACAAACTGCGCACGGACCCGATCATAAAGTTCATGATCGTCGCGCTGTCCTTCTACGGGATGTCCACGTTCGAAGGACCGATGATGTCGATCAAGACCGTGAACGCGCTGTCACACTACACCGACTGGACGATCGGGCACGTGCACTCCGGCGCGCTTGGCTGGGTGGCGATGATGACGATCGGCTCCGTGTATTGTCTGCTGCCGCGCCTGTACAACAAGCCTGCCATGTATTCGACGAAGCTCATCGACGTGCACTTCTGGACGTCGACGATCGGCGTCGTACTTTACGCCGTGTCCATGTGGATTTCGGGCATTAACCAGGGTCTCATGTGGCGCGCACTGAACGACGACGGCACGCTCACCTATGCATTCATCGAGACGGTCAAATTTACCTACCCGTATTACGGGTTGCGGCTGCTGGGCGGCCTGATCTTCTTCTCCGGGATGCTGGTCATGGTCTACAACGTGTACCGCACGGTGCGTACGTCGGAGCTGCAGCCGGTCGCGATCGTGCAGCCTGCCTGAGGATCGGTGATGAATCACGACAAAGTCGAAAAGAACATCAACCTGATGGCGGTACTGATCGTCATCGTGATCAGCGTCGGCGGACTCATCGAAATCGTGCCGCTGATGGCGAGTTCGGCAAGCAGCGAGCCCTACGAAGGCGTCACGCCCTATCCGCCGATCGAACTGGCCGGCCGCGACATCTACGTCCGCGAAGGCTGCTATGGCTGTCACTCGCAACAGATTCGGCCGTTTCGGAGCGAAACCGAACGCTACGGCCCGTATTCCGTCGCCGGCGAATTCGTTTACGACCGGCCTTTCCAGTTCGGCTCGAAGCGCACCGGCCCGGACCTGGCGCGCGTCGGTGGCCGCTACAGCGATGACTGGCACCGGATCCACCTCGTGAAGCCGCAGGATCTCGTGCCGGATTCGAACATGCCGGCCTATCCGTGGCTCGAAACCACGTTCGTCGACGGCGAACTGGTGCAGCGGAAAATGCGGGCGCTTCGGCGCCTCGGTGACCCGTATGACGATGAACAGATCGGTGGCGCCGCCGCAGCCCTCGAAGGCGTCAGCGAGATGGATGCGCTCGTCGCCTATCTGCAGAACCTCGGCACCGTACGGTCGGCGCGTTAGGACGTCCCGATGGACATGGGCGACTTGCGAGGCTGGCTGACGGCGATCCTGCTCGTGCTTTTCATAGGCGTCTGGGCCTGGAGCTGGAGCCGCAGGCGCGGCGAGGATTACGAAGAAGCGCGGCATCTGCCGCTCGGGGACGACAAGCGTCCCCCGCCTGAGGATAGCGAAAAGGGACAAGGCTCATGAGCAACGCGTGGAATTGGGTGATTTTCCTGGGGACGATCCTTAGCATGCTCGCCTGCTTCTGGCTCATCGTGTTCACGAATCGCCAGCGCCGGTCGCCAGAGGAGATCGCGGAATCGGAGTCCCATGTGTGGGACGGCGACGTGCGCGAGCTGAACAATCCTTTGCCCAAGTGGTGGCTGTGGCTGTTTGTCATCACGCTGGTATTCAGCTTCGGCTACCTTCTCTGGTACCCGGGACTCGGCGTCCTGGACGGACTTTCCGGCTGGAGCCAGGAACGGCAATACGAGGCAGAGATTGCCGCCGCGGAGGCGCGCTACGCGCCGATTTTTGCCGAGTTCGGCGCGATGGGGGTCACCGAGCTCGTCGCCAGCGAGCGCGCCATGAACATCGGCCAGAGCCTCTTCGCGAATTATTGTGCCCAATGCCACGGATCGACGGCGCAGGGTGCGCGCGGCTTTCCCGACCTGACGGACGAGGAGTGGCTGTGGGGCGGAACGGCCGAGCAGATCGAGCACTCTATCCTCAAGGGCCGCAGCGGCATCATGCCGGTACTCGCGCCGGCTATCGGCGGCGGCGAGGAACTGGCCGCGATGGTCGAGTACGTGCAAGGTATAGCCGGCGGGCCGGACGTGAGTTCGCCGGCGCACGCGAAGTACATGATGTTGTGCCTCGCCTGTCATGGCCCGGAGGGCAAGGGAAACCCGCTGCTCGGTGCGCCCGACCTTGCGAATGACAGCTGGCTGTACGGGAGTTCACCGGCTGCGATCCGCGAGACGCTCACGGTCGGCCGCAACGGCGTGATGCCGGGCCATGAGAAGCTGATCGGCGCGGACCGCGCCCGCATTCTCGCGGCGTACGTCTACAAGCTGTCGCAGTAATCCCAAGGTGCCGGAACAAGCCGCCCATGACGTCCTCGACTGGCCGCGTGATCGCCAGAAGCTCGGCGTGCTCCTCTGGATATCCTTCCTTAGCGCCTCGGCATTCTCGGTGTTGCTGTTCGCGTTCATCGACCCGCTGATCATCGTCGAAGCGATCAACTGCCCCTGGATGGAAGGCCGTTACGCGGGCTACGCGACCGGTTTCGCGTTTCTCTGGCTGCACGGACTTGCCGGCGGCTGGTTCATCCTGCGTCTCGTCCGCCGGAAGCGCAACTGGCCGCGGCGCATCGAGTACTAGGGAGACTCTGCACAAGTGCCGTCGCGCACGCCGGTCGGGTGTCGGGCGGGGCGAGGCGCGAGGAGCGTGGTGTACTGTATGTACACGAGCGACGAGCAACGAAGCATCGCCCGACACCCGACCGGCCCTCATAAGGAGTAGATATGAAAAGGGTTGCTGCCAAATCGCCTGCCGCATTGTTGCGCGCCTTGCCCGTATCGACATACGCGCTGCGGCACGCGTCGCGCGGCAGGCGATTTGGCAGCAACGTGTGCGACGGCACTTGTGCAGAGTCTCCCTGAATGGCCGCGACTCCGGGGACGTACGAGTACGGCCAGCTCTACCGCAGCGAGGACAAGATTTATCCGCGCGAGGTTCGCGGCCGGTTTGCCCTGCTGCGGCGGATCGCGATGTTCGTCCTCCTCGGCATGTACTATGGCGGGCCCTGGCTGACCTGGAACGGGCGGCAAGCCGTCCTGTTCGACCTCCCGGCGCGCAAGTTCTATATCTTCGGCCTCACGATGTGGCCGCAGGATTTCGTATACCTCGCGCTGCTGCTCATCATACTGGCGGTCAGCCTGTTCTTTTTCACCGCCCTGGCGGGCCGCCTCTGGTGCGGCTACGCCTGCCCGCAGACAGTGTGGACCGAGGCCTTCATAGGCATCGAACGACTCATCGAGGGTGATCGCCAGAAGCGCATAAGGCTCGACAAGGCGCCGTGGACCTGGAACAAGATCTGGCGCAAGTCGCTGAAGCAGCTGCTCTGGATATCACTCGCCCTGTATACCGGCTTCACGTTCGTCGGCTATTTCGCCGACATCCGGACTCTCTCGGGAGATTTGCTGACACTCTCGGCCGGGAACTGGGAAAAGTTCTGGGTACTCTTTTACGGGTTTGCCACCTACGGCAATGCAGGCTACCTGCGCGAGCAGGTGTGCAAGTACATGTGCCCGTATGCCCGCTTCCAGGGAGCGATGTTCGACAAGGATACCCTGATCATCACGTACGACGAGGAACGGGGCGAACCACGCGGACCGCGGCGCCGCGGCATCGACCACAAGGCCAGGGGGCTCGGCGACTGTATCGATTGCACGATGTGTGTCCAGGTCTGCCCGACAGGCATCGACATCCGCAAGGGGCTGCAATACGAATGCATTGCCTGCGCTGCATGCATCGATGCCTGCGACACGGTGATGGACAAGCTGGAGTATCCACGCGGGCTGATTCGTTACACGACGGAACACGCGATCCAGCACAAACGCTATCGCTTGTTGCGGCCGCGAACGCTGGTCTACAGCCTGATTTTGCTCGCGCTCGTATCTCTGATGACCGCTGCGATCGTCGTTCGTCCGCTCGTAATCGTCGACGTTATCCGCGACCGCAATGCGCTGTACCGGGACGTCGGCCGGCACGGCATCGAAAATGCCTACACCCTGCGAATCGTGAACAAGCAGAACGTCGATCGCGACTACGTGCTGAGTGTGCGCGGCATCGAAGGTGCGAGCCTCGGCACACAGAGCCGGTTTTTCGTACCTGCGGAATCCGTGTTCACTCTGCCCGCCTCGGTCATCGTGCCACACGAATCCGCGGCAGGCGGCCATACGATCGAATTCGTCCTGGCGGACCGCGATGACCCGTCGGTACGGATTATCGAAGAAAGCCGCTTCCGCGGTCCCGTGGAGCCTTGAATGAGCGCTTCGCGAGGTGCATCGGGGTCGGATGCCTGGTACCGGAACGGCTGGGTGTGGCTCGTGATCGGGATTCCGGCAGCCACGGTCGCCGGCTGCGCCCTTACGGTCTGGCTTGCCCTCGCACATCCCGACGAACGGGTTCACGAGCCGGCGCAGCCGAGCGAGCGACTCCCGTGAGTTCGCGCCCGGCGCTGCATTGTTTTCATTGCGGCGAGCCGGTGCCCGCCGGCGCGCCGATCCGGGCCCGTCTCGGGGACATGCAACAGCCGATGTGCTGCATCGGCTGCAAGGCCGTCGCCGAATTCATCCACGGACAGGGCCTCGACGCATTTTACGAGCACCGCCGCCAGCCGGAAGGCACGGAGGGGCTGCGGGTCGTCCCGGCGGACTGGTGCATATACGACCACGACGACCTCGTGACGCGGTATGTCCACCGGGAAGGGAACCGGGCGGCGGCGGCGATCGACATCGGCGGCATGTATTGCGCCGCATGTGCGTGGCTGCTCGAAACGGGACTTGCCCGCGACAGTGCGGTGCTGGGCGTCACGCTGAACCCGGCCACGCGCCGTGCCGTCGTACGCTGGGATGCCTCCCGCCTGTCCTTTGGCGGCCTCTTGGCCGCAATTGCCGCGCTCGGCTTCAGGCCGGCGCCGGCCGTTCACGGCGCGGCCGACGGCCGGGGCGTCGATGAGCAACGGCAGGCGTTGCGTCGCCTGATCGTGGCCGCCGCGGCGGGGATGCAGGTGATGATGTTCGCGGTCGCGCTGTATGCCGGGGCTCACTTCGGCATCGAGGGCCGCATAGAGCAATTCCTGCGCGTCACGAGCCTCCTGGTATGCCTGCCGATCGTCTTTTACAGCGCCCGGCCGTTTTTCGCCGGCGCCTTGCGCGGTTTGCGGAGCGGGCGTCCGGGAATGGACCTGCCGGTAGCGCTCGCCATCGCGGCGGCGTTCGTCGCCTCCACCGTTGCCGCGCTCGTAAATCGAGGTGAAATCTATTTCGATTCGGTCGCGATGTTCGTCCTGTTCCTTGGCGGTGCCCGTTACCTGGAGATGCGGGCACGCCATCGGGCCGAGGACCAGGCGCGAGCGATGGCGGCCCTGTTGCCCGAGACTGCGACGCGCCTCGCGGGCGAAGTGCCCGAGATCGTCGGCATCGACCGTTTGCGCATTGGCGACCGTGTGCTGGTCCGGCCCGGCGATATCGTTCCTGCGGACGGCCGCATCCTGTCCGGCGAATTGTCCCTCGATGAAGCGCTGCTCACCGGCGAGTCGATGCCGGTGACCCGGGAAGCCGGCAGCGACGTGTTCGCGGGCAGTATCAACCGCGCAGGATGTGCCGCGATCGAGGTGACACAGGCAGGCGCGGGCACCAGCATCGCCGAGATCGGGCGCATGATCGATACCGCGAAGGCCGACCGGCCGCCGATCGCCTTGCTGGCCGACCGCATTGCCGGCCGCTTCGTCATCGCGGTGCTTGCGATGGCGGGGCTGGCCGGCCTCGCGTGGCTCAGGGTCGACCCCGAGCGTGCGTTCGAGGTGATGCTGGCGACGCTGGTGGTGACCTGTCCCTGCGCCTTGTCGCTCGCAACACCGGCGGCGCTCGCCGCAGCGGCATCGCGGCTCGGCCGGGAACGAATCCTGCTCGTTCGTGCGCGCGTGCTCGAGGTCCTGGGGCGGCCGTCGCACATCGTGTTCGACAAGACCGGGACGCTGACCCAGGGCCGACCGCGGGTAACCGATGTCGAGGCATTCGGCACCACCACAGAGGCCCGCTGTCTCGAACTGGCCAGCGCGCTGGAATCCGTATCCGAGCACGTGCTGGCGCGGGCTTTCGCGCCGCGAGGAGCGGGACCGGCGCTGCCCCGCGACCTTGCCGTGGTGCCGGGTTGCGGCGTCGAAGGCGTCGTCGCCGGCCGCCGCTACCGGCTCGGCAAACGCGATTTCGTGCTCGGCATGCGAGATGGCAGCGCCGTCGCCGAACCGGCAGGGGCGACGAGCGTGGTGTATCTCGGCGACGAGGGCGGCCTGCTCGCGCGCTTCACGATCGGCGATGCACTGCGCGAGGATGCAGCCGATGCGGTCGCGCTGCTCCGCCGCCAGGGGCACCGGATGAGCATCGTGAGCGGCGACCGCGAGGAAGCGGTGGCAGCCGTGGCGGCACAGCTCGGCATCGACGACTGGCATGCCGGCATCACACCCGCCGGCAAGCTCGACTACCTGGCCACGCTGCGCGCGGCGGGCGGCCGCATCGTGATGGTCGGCGACGGTATCAACGACGCACCCGTACTCGCAGCGGCCGATGCCTCGATCGCCGTGGATGCAGGCACCGCCCTGGCGCGTGCGAGTGCCGACGTCGTCGTCCCGGGACAGCGGCTGAGCTCGATCGTCAGTATCGAGGATACGGCGCGCCGCACCCGGCGCACGATTGCGCAGAACGTCGGCTGGGCCATCGGCTACAACCTGTGCGCCGTGCCCCTCGCCGTGAGCGGGCTGCTCGCACCCTGGATGGCCGCGATCGGCATGTCCCTCAGTTCCCTCCTGGTGGTCGGCAACGCGCTTCGATTGCAGCGCAGGCGAGTGCTGCTGCGGTCGAGCCCGGCCTCTGCCCGCTCCGGGGACCGCATGCTCGAGGTGGTGTCGTGAGCATTCTCTATCTGCTGATACCCCTGGGCCTCCTGCTGCTCGCAATCGCGGTCGGCGCATTCTTCTGGGCGACGCGGGCGGGACAGTTCGATGACCTCGAGTCGCCGGCCTGGCGCGTGGTCATGGACGACGACCGAGAGCCGGGTCGCGGACCGGGAAGCGGGCATGGCGACTGAGGCGCTCATTGCCGCGGCACTGGCTGCAGGCTTTTTCGGGAGCGGGCACTGTCTCGGCATGTGCGGCGCCATGGTCAGCCTGCTCGAACAACCCCGGTTGCCGGCCGGCGGATGGGAACGGCGTACGGCTTACAATGCCGGGCGCCTCGGCTTCTATCTTCTGCTCGGTGCGCTCGCAGGCGGCGGGGGTTTCGTGCTGGCAAGACTCACCGGCATCAATGCCGGCTTCCTGCTACTGCGTGTGCTCGCTGCGCTGCTCGTCATCCTGCTCGCACTGAACCTGTTGTTCGACCTGCGTTCGCTGCGCTTCGTCGAGTCCGCGGGAATGATCGTCTGGCGCCGTGTCGCGCCACTACTGAAACGCGTGCTTCCTGCGACGACGGTCCCGAAGGCGCTCGGCGCCGGCTTTGTCTGGGGTGCCTTGCCTTGCGGGCTCGTCTACAGCGCGGTGGCGATGGCCGGCGCCGCCGGCAACGCCACCGCGGGCGCCCTCGTCATGCTGGCTTTCTGGACGGGAACGGCGCCGGCATTGTTTGCGGCGGGCACTCTGGCCGCCCGGCTGTCGTCGTTGTCGCGGCGCCCCGTGCTGCGTCGCGCCGGGGGTGCGGTGCTGCTACTCGCCGGGCTGCTCGGACTCGCCCTGCCATTCGCGCACGACGGACACGGCGATCACGGTCACGGCCACGCGCTTGCGGTGGAGACAGCCCTGCCAGCAGACTCCTGACTCCGGACCCACGGCGGCTATGGAGGACGATATGGAGCAATACCGGAAGCAGGCGGCAAGCGTGCTTGCAGGATTCATGTGGCTCGCGTCGATCGCAGGCTGCGGAGAGGACGCGCCACCGGCGGCCCTGCCGGCCCCCGCTGCCATACAGCCGGATACGACGCCGCGGGTCGACTTCCTGACCTTCCACGCGACGGGAGAACTTCCCTGCAGAACGTCCACGGCCGCGCCGCCCGGGCAATGCGATTTCGGCGTTCGGCGCGAAAGCGGGGGCAATGCGATCGTCACGATCACGAAACCGGACGGCGGCACCCGCTCGATCAGCTTCGAGAACGGCGAGCCGCGCGGCTACGACATGAACTCCGGGAACGCCGGCGAATTTTCAGGCAGCGCCGAGGGCGGACTTTTCATCGTGACGATCGGCCCCGAGCGTTACGAAATTCCCAAAATCGTCGTACTCGGCGAGTGAGCGCTAGCCGTAGCGGGCAACGGATGGGTCGACCTCGGCCGCCCAGGCATCGAGCCCCCCCTCGAGCACCTCGAGCCGCTCGAAGCCGGCATCGGCGAGCAATTGGCAGGCGCGCACGGCACGTGGTCCGTGGTGGCAGGTGACGACATAACGTCGCCTGGCGTCCAGTTCGCCGATTCGCGCCGGCAACTGGTCGAGCGGGATCAGCACGGCGCCCGGAATCGCCGCGACCTCGACTTCGTAGGGGTTCCGTACGTCGAGCAGATCGAGATCCGCGTTGCTCGCGCGCAGCCTGGCGAACGCCTGCACGCTGATCCGGGCCGGTTCGTCGCTGGCCGCGGGCGTGCCGGGCCCCTGGCAGAACGCGTCGTAGTCGATCGGCGCCGTAATCGACGGCGAAGAGCCGCAGATCACGCACGCGGTATCCTTTTTTATCTTCAGCTCCCGGAACTCGAACGCGAGCGCATCGAAGAGCACGAGCCGCCCGACCAGCGCATCGCCGAGACCGAGAACGAGCTTGATCGCTTCGAGCGCCTGCAAGGTACCGATGATCCCGGGCAACACGCCGAGAACGCCACCTTCGGCGCAGGACGGGACGGCCCCGGGTGGTGGCGGTTCCGGAAACAGGCAGCGATAACAGGGTCCGCGCGCCGCATCGAAAACGCTGACCTGGCCCTCGAAGCGAAAAATGCTGCCGTACACATTGGGCTTTCCGGTCAGCACGCAGGCGTCGTTGACGAGGTAGCGGGTGGGGAAGTTGTCCGTGCCGTCGATGACGAGATCGTAGCCGGCGACGATATCCAGCACGTTCGCACTCGTGAGACGAAGGTCGTGCCGGACGACGTCGATCTCCGGGTTCAGCTCGCCGAGACGCGCTGCCGCGGCGTCGAGCTTCGGGCGCCCCACATCGGACGTCGCATACAGAATCTGCCGCTGGATGTTCGAGAGGTCGACCGTGTCGTACTCGACGAGACCCAGCGTCCCGATGCCGGCGGCGGCGAGATAGAGGCAGGTCGGCGAACCGAGGCCGCCCGCGCCGACGCAAAGCACTCGGGCCGCCTTCAGCTTTTTCTGTCCTTCGATCGTCACTTCCGGCATCACGAGGTGCCGTCCGTATCGAAGGATTTCCTGGGCGGATAGATCCGGCATCGCGGCCAGCTCCACTGGTTACGGTCCTGTAAACGGCCCGCGCGGGGCAAAGGAGTATACTCTTCGCCAAAACGCCACAACAACGAGAGGAGATTTTCCATGGGCGGTGTCAGGCTTCTTGTAGGGACGCGCAAGGGCGCATTCATTCTGAGCTCGAGCAAGAAACGCAACCGGTGGAAGATTGACGGCCCACATTTTCCCGGCTGGGAAATCTACCACCTGACCGGCTCGCCGGCAGACCCGGACCGCCTGTACGCCTCGCAATCGAGCGCCTGGTTCGGGCAGTTGATCCAGCGCTCGGACGACGGCGGCAGGCAATGGGAGACGGTGGGCAACGACTTCAGCTATATCGGCGAACCCGGCACGCACAAGTGGTACGACGGATCCCAGCGGCCCTGGGAATTCAAGCGCGTGTGGCATCTCGAACCGTCGCTCCATGATCCCGACACCGTATGGGCCGGCGTCGAGGACGCGGCTATTTTCAAAACGACGGATGGCGGCAAATCCTGGAAGGAACTGCCTGGGCTGAGGCAGCACGAGACCGGTCCCGGCTGGATGCCCGGCGCGGGCGGCATGTGCCTGCACACGATCCTGCTCGACCCCGCGCGCCCGGGGCGCATCACCGTCGCCATCTCCGCCGCGGGCGTGTTCCGCAGCGAGGATCATGGCGAAACCTGGACGCCGTCGAACAAGGGACTCGTGTCCGCGCAGATTCCCGATCCCAACGCCGAGGTCGGGCACTGCGTGCATCGCATCGCATTCCATCCGTCAAACCCCGACACGCTGTACATGCAAAAGCACTGGGACGTGATGCGCAGCGACGACGCCGGCGCGAGCTGGTATGAAATCAGCGGCGATCTGCCGACGGATTTCGGCTTTCCGATCGCCGTGCATGCCCACGACCCGGACACGATTTATGTGGTTCCGATCAAGAGCGACGAACATCACTTCCCGCCGGACGGCAAGCTCCGGGTGTATCGCAGCAGGAAAGGCGGCAACAAGTGGAAGGAGCTGAAAAAAGGGCTGCCGAAGAAGGACTGCTACGTGAACGTCTTGCGCGATGCGATGGCAGTCGATGCGATCGACCCCTGCGGCGTGTACTTCGGCACCACCGGCGGCCAGGTCTTTGCCTCCAACGACGAAGGCGACAGCTGGGAAGCGATCGCCCAATACCTGCCGGCCGTCCTGTCGGTCGAGGTGCAGACCCTCTGATGATCCGGGTCGTGATCCCGGCGCAGCTCCGGCGCCTGGCGCACATCGAGGGGCCGGTGGACCTCGATGTGCCGGCGCCGGTGACGCAGCGCGCGGTGCTCGACGCGCTCGAAGCGCGCTACCCGATGCTGCTCGGCACCACGCGCGACCGCCACAACAAACGTCGCCGCGCCTACATCCGTTTTTTCGCCTGCAACGAAGACTGGTCCGATGCGGACCCCGACGAGCCTTTGCCCGACGCCGTGGCCGACGGCAGCGAGCCGTTCCTGGTCGTCGGCGCGATGTCCGGCGGCTAGTCCAGCCAGGCCGCCACCCAGACGAGCGGCGCATTCCAGTTGATCGCAACCTCGTTCAGGGCATAGGCCTCGACCTCGTCCTGCCAGCAGGTCATCGGCGCACACCGGCCGCGCAGCGCCTGCGCAACCGGGTCTGCCATGGCCGTATTGTTCGGGCCGCCCGAGAGGGCGCCGGAAGGCGGACCCGGGAGCCCCGCATCTGCCGAGGGTACCCAGAAGCGATGGTGCGGGTTACGCATCGGCCGCTCGCCGTAACCGCTGATGTAGGACCGGTCCAGCGGATTTCGGCCGAGCAGGTAATCCAGCACATCTGTGACCGCCGTGCGATAGCGGGCATCGCCCGTGAAATCGTGCGCGAGCGCGAGCAGGATCGCCCGGTTGAGGAGCGTGCTGTTCGAGCCCCAGGCGTAGCGATTCGACGCCCAGGGGATGCGAAAACCTGTCCGCTCGCTCTCTTGCCGATAGGACTCGGCCGCCGCAACGATGCGGTTTCGCAGTTCACCGATGCTGCCTTCGCTCAGCAAATTGTCGACCAGGGCGAGCGTGATGATCCCGAGCGCTGCAACGTGCGGCCAGGCCGGCTCGCGCTCGATGGCGCCGGCGTAGCAGGGACTCGCCAGCATCGCTTCGAGGTAGGTGGTCGAGCCGGTCGTTACGAAGAGCTCCGCCGCCGCCCAGAAAAACTCGTCCTCGAGATTCGAATCGCCGTACATGCCGCTGCCGGAGAAATCGGCGATGAAATATACCTCCGGGTTCCGAACCGCCGCTCTCCACGCTCGCTCCGCCGCAATACGGCAGCGGGCGGCGAAGGCCTCGTCAATGCTCCGCCAGATACGCGCGCACTGTGCCGCGGCCGCCGCGAGGTTCAACGTGGCGGCGGTGCTCACCGGATAGAGAACACGCTCCTGCCTGTCGAGGTGCGGCGGTGTCGGCAGCGCCGTCCATTCGCGATCGGCGATCTTATGATGTGCCATGCCATTCGCATCGACTGTTACGAACTCGAGGCCCGGCGCATTGCGCTTCACACCCACCGGCACCCGCGCCATCGCATCCGCCGGCGCCTGCATGCGCATCAGGAACTCGAGCTCGTAACGGGCTTCGTCCAGCAGGTCATTGACGTCGTTGCCGGCCTCGGGAATCGCGGCCTGGCCGTCGCTGAACAGGTCGCCGCTATCGAGCGCCTGTTGGCGCTCCCAGGCATTCAGCAGTGTCCAGACACTGATGCCGCCATTGACGACGTACTTGCCGTGATCGCCTGCGTCGTACCAGCCGCCGCTGACGTCCAGCGTGTAGTCGCACCCCGGCCAGCTATTGCCGTGCGTATCCTCGCCACTGCGGCAGCTCGCCGTCTCACCCACATGCGCCGCAGGGCGTGCGAGCGCTCCGTCGCCGACGTAGGCCGCCTCGATCGGCGTGCCGCTCCGATTGTGGTAGAAGTACGCGAGCGCATCGTAGGGCAGGGTGTCGAACAAGAGCGGCGCGATATCGAAGCGATGGCTTTGCGCGCACTCGCTCGCGAGCACGAAGCCGGCGCCCGTCTCACGGAAGGCGCTGAAATCGACCTGGTGCACGTGCAGCCCGGCCACCGGGTCATCGCCAAAGACCCGTGTCTGCCCCGCGAGACGCACCGTGCCGGATGCGTCGCGCAATTGCCAGGCGACCGGCTCGGGCGTCTTCGCGGCGAGCACCGCGAACTTGCTGGCAGCCGGCAGGAAGCCGACCTGGTTGAGGTAGATGGATCCTGCCGCGTCGGGGCAGGCCGCCCACAGCGGGTTGGCGGTAATCAGCAGGCCGAGAACGGGCGCCGCCAGCGCAGTGGCACGTATTGTCTCGAACATCCTTCCCCCGTGGACCGTTGCGCGGTCTTCTTGACTTTGGGTCGACGCCTCGTATATTGAGGCTCTGTTAGCGGTAACAATCCGATAATACGGGGAGAAACAATGTCGGGCAAAGACCCGCGGATATCGTGCCGCTACCGGGTGCCGTCCCGGTGTTCCGCCTGAACGCCGTGCCCACGTTGCCGGAGACCCTTTAGCTTGGCTACCAAGCGACCATATACGGCGCGCAAACAACACGCCCGGGTCACGATTACCGACGTGGCGCGCGAAGCCGGTGTCTCTCCGATGACCGTGTCGCGCGTCATCAACGATGACGCCAAGGTCCGCCAGTCCACCCGCGATGCCGTAAACCAGGCGATCCGGGAACTGCGATACCTGCCCAACAAGGCGGCCCGCAGCCTCGCGAGCGCGAGCCAGTTGCAGATCGCAATGTTGTACGACAACCCGAGCAGTTCTTACCTGAGCGCCATGCTGCTGGGCGTGCTGGAGCAGGCACGGCGCAGCGACACGCAGATCGTTGTCGTGGAGTGCGACGATGAAGCCGACGGCATGCGCTGTATACATAATATGATCAGCACCGGCATCGACGGCATCATCCTGTCGCCGCCACTCGCCGATTCACCCACGGTGCTGAAACTGCTGGAGGAGTCGGGTACGCAGTGCGTCACTATCGGGACCCACCGCGAAGAGGCGCATATCTCGTCAGTCTCCATCGATGACGTCGCGGCCGCGAAACTGATGACCGAACACATCATCAGGCTCGGCCATCGGCGCATCGGCTTCATCAAAGGCAGCCCGGACCAGCTCGCTACGCCACTCAGGCTGGCGGGATATACCCAGGCGCTCGCCGATGCGGGCATCGAGTACGTCGCGGCCCTCGTCGTGGAAGGCCGGTTTTCCTATCGTTCGGGCCTCGCTGCCGCGGAAGAATTGCTCGCGCTCGAGCATCGGCCGACCGCGATCTTCGCAAGCAACGATGACATGGCGGCAGCGACCGTGGCCACGGCGCATCGTCACCACATCGACATTCCACGCGACCTGACCGTATGCGGCTTCGACGACACGCTGCTCGCAACGACAATCTGGCCCGAGATCACGACCATACACCAGCCGATCACGGCGATGTCGCAGTCAGCGATCGACCTGCTCGAGAAGCGGATCCGGGCCGAGCGGGCAAACCAGAACGACGAGCGCGCGGAGATCACCCTCGAGTTTCGTTTCGTGCAGCGCGGCAGCGATGCGCCGCCGGGCGGTGACTAGCCTTCTGTTCAGCCTTCACCGGCGGGTCGCGGCTCATCCGCGCCACTCTGGATTCCAGACAATTTCCCAGAGGTGGCCGTCCGGGTCCTGGAAGTAGCCCGCATACCCGCCCCAGAACGTGTCCTGTGCCGGCTTTACGATAGTGGCGCCGGCGGCGGCCGCCGTCCCCATGACGGCATCGACCTCGGCTTTCGATGCAAGGTTGTGTCCCAGCGTCAGTTCCGTGGCACTCCGTGGGCCCGTCGCGATGCCGGCATCGTGGCCGATACTCGCGCGCGGCCACAGCGCGAGGCGCAATCCGGCCTGCAGGTCGATGAACACCACGGAGCCGTGCTCGAATTCGCTGCCGACGATGCCCTCGGTAGCGAAGCCCAGGCCGTCGCGGTAGAAGCGAAGCGCCGATTCCAGGTCGTCGACGCCGAGTGTGATCAGCGTTATGCGTGGCTGCATGGTCGTCACGGCGCGGTCTCCTTCTTTGTCACGGCGGTCGTGGGCGGCGACGCCGTTGCTTGCACTCCCGTCCGTCAGACGAGCAGCGAGCCGCGGAATCCCCTGGCTGCATAGTACGACTGGGCCCCATTGTGATAAACGAAGACCGTGTCGTAGCGTCGATCGCAGAAAAGTGCCCCGCCCAGCTTCCGAATATCAGCAGGTGTCTTTACCCAGCTCGAGGTCTTCATGTCGAATTCCCCGAGTTTCTGCAGCTTACGATACTCTTGCTCCGTCAACAGTTCGATAGCCATGGAGACGGCCATATCCATTGCAGAGTTTTTCGGCTTGTGTTCCTTCCTGGAATCCAGCGCTTCGCCGTCGTAGCAGACACTTCTGCGCCCTTTCGGGCTTTCCGCGGAACAGTCATAGAAAACGTATGCGCCCGACGTCTTGTCGTGACCGACGACGTCCGGTTCGCCGCCGGTGCGTTCCATTTCAGCCAGTGACTGGAGCTTTCCCGCATTCACTTCCAGCCTTGCCTGCACGTTTTCCCAGGCAACGCCCTTGTGCCGGTTCATGTTGTTCTCAAAGCGGGCTTTCAAAGTTTCGAGTAATTCTTCCCGTTGTTTTACGTTCATCGCTCGCTGCTCTGTTATAAATGCTCATCGAAGTCGCGTCGCTGGAATGCCGGCAGGACCGACCTGTCCAAGTCCCTGAGACGATGCCCGGAATTGCCGGCCAGCGAAACTGGCGAAAACAGAATGTGCCCGGTCAGCCGGCGATCGGATTCCACGACCAGTGCACACTCGCCAGCGTGCCTGCCCAAAAGCCTCGACAATATCCGCTTCCGTCGATGGTGCGAATGCCGCCTCGTTTATTGTCCGTACGTCAGCCGCATCAGCGGGCTTTTCGTGGCGAATTCGCATACGTCGAACAAGTGCGCCATTGCTGCATGCAGGCAAATGGCATGGCGCTTCAACTCACGGCGTATACCAGATCGGCGAGGTATAGGCCCGTTCGGTCGTCGTCATAGGCACTTCTTTCGACATCTTCACGCCGAATCGCTTCGCGTCGTAGGCGGTCCATCTCGGCGTCGGGATTTCGATCACGCGGCCGTAGTAAAAGGCGCGTTGCTTTGCGTCGAATTCCGGATCCTCCCACACCGCGATCAACTCCGGTGCGCCGATGGTATTGCTCCACGTGGCATCCTCCACGTCCACCGTGTTGCCGACCGGTACCGTGCATCGGCCATCGGCGCCGATCGGTCGCCCGTCCGAGACGGCTACGTCGTAAATGCGTTCATGCAGCTCGCCCTTCGCATCCACCCAGCCCTTGACGATCTGGTAGCGGTCCAGGTTTGCACCGACAGGATCGCGCAGGGCAGCCACGAGGAACGTGGGCGCTCTGCCGGACGGCGCCGCCGTCAGCTCTCCGCCCATCGGCACGCCTTTGGTGTAACCGATGATCGCGGGGCTACGGGACTCGGCGTCCGTCGCCTCAAATGCCCAACCGCCGAACAGGCGCACCGCCATTCGCGGTCCGGTCGTGGCGTAGGTTTCGCGCCGTTGCATGGCGTCGAAAATGGACTCCCGCGTGTTTTCCTGTGCCCAGACCGCAGCATAGCCGGCAGCCTGCGTCTCCCAGCCCAGGATGGTCACGCCCGACTTGGCGTTTTTGATAAACGGGTGTTCCCACCGTGCGGGAATCGGTTCGGCGGTGGCCATCTTGCCGAAGAAGTTATCTTCCTCGACAGCCGATATGCCGATGTGCGAGTCGGTCGAGCCAACGAGGCCGAACTTGAACGGATTTACGCCGAGCTCCGCCTCGAGCCTGAGGCCGTTTTTGTAGGCTGAGCGCGCGTATTCGTACTCCAGCATTTCCTGCTGCTTGGGAACGGAGCCGTCGAGGTTGGACCGGTCCCAGCGGTTGAACGCTGCAAACTCGTCATTGGGCGAAAGGTAAGGATGCGTCTCGCTGTCGCCCTTGGTCTGGGTGACCTCGTACAGGCGCTCCCACTTCGTGCGCGTCAGGGCGTAATCCTCGTCAAGCTTGTCCCCGGAGACGGGCTCGATCATCGGAAACATCAGGCCGTTCGACAGGTTGCCGTTGTGAGCAATAGCCAACAAGCGGCCGCCGGTCTTGTCCTCATAAGCGGCCATCCATTGCCAGAGATCGCGCGGATCGTCGCTGCCCAGCGGGGGGAAGGTGGTATAGGGTTCGATCTGGCGGGCCTTCGAACCGTCGTCGCGGAAAATCACGTTGCGATGCAGGTTATTGCCACCGGTATTCGAGGTCCACTCGTAGCCAATGAAGGCCGTGAAGCGACCGGGTTCATAGGCCTCTTCCGCGGCCTGGATCGTCGCCTGCCATGCCGAGCGGTAGCCAGGGCTGCCCGGCAGATACTGCATCGTCGTTGGCATCTTCCCGGCACTGTAAAGCGGCAGCAGCTCGTTGAAGGCCTGCGTCACCTTGCCTTCACGGATCAGGTCAAACCAGCGCCGGGCAGTCGGGTCGGCCAACACCTCGGGTTTCCCGCCGAGGAAGTCCGGTGCCAGGCCCATGAAATCCGAGTGATCGGCCACAACCAGAAAGTCGAGCGGCTGCGAGAGACGCACCGGCTGGCCGGTGGACGACGTGACCTCCTCGCCCTTCGCGAAACGATAGGCATCCACCGGGCCGAGCCGGGCGCCAAACATGCCCGCGTCAAAAGACATCGCGGTGTGCAGATGTGTGTCGCCGAAAAGCGGGCGTGTCGGAAAGTTGCGGCCCACGTAAGGCGAGTAGGGCGGCTTGGAGGGATAAACCCTCTCGGCCGCTTCCTTGTCGAGTGAGCCGAGGAGGTCGGTGCGGGACTGATCCTGACCCAGCGCCGGAAGGGAGAGACCTGCGCAAAACAACACGGCGGCGATGAGATTTTGACTGCGCCTGGGTTTCATGGAGGACCTCTTCTTATTGTTGCCGGCCCGAAGTGTATTCCTGAACTTCAAAAAGATAAATTGGTATATCTATGGACGAAGGACATCATCGCTCCCGACGAAGCATTGCAGCCAGCAACGCTGCCCCGAAAATGCCATGCAGGACCGATGCGCTGAGCGCTGGAAGTCCGCCGTTAGCCATAGAGGCGCTGGCCCACGCCAGCGTAACGCAGGCAACGACGTTGTACGCGAAGAGACCCCATGCAACCCCAAGGCTTGCCGGTGCGGACGGCGCGTTACGGGCACGCCAACAGGCCATACCCAGGGCAAGGAGACCTCCACCGGCGATGCGGCCGATCACCTCTCCGGGCGCCTCCAGCCCGGACTGAAGAAGAATTGACGCTATGCCAGAGGGATCGACAATGAGGCCTATCGCTGCCGCTGATTCCAGGACGCAAGCGATGGTTAACAAGCGTGTGAGCCAGACCCACTTATTCATATTGCATTCGTCTTGCTCAGCCCATTTCTTCGCTATACGACCATTGCCAAGGCAACGTCAGTGCAACCAGGCTGACAGTGCTATTTCACACGCTGATGCGGCATTGCGGCGTAGCCGAGCGGGCGCACCCAGATGTTCCGGAACCGTACAGGGTTGCCGTGATCCTGCAAGCGCAGCGCATCGCGTTCCGGGTGTGCGGTGTAGCCGGGCTTCCCTTCGTACACCGTCTCACCCTGGATCTCGGCATCGTCCTGCACCAGGATGCCATTGTGCAGCACCGTTACGGTCGCGGGTGATTCGAGCGCACCATCGTCGTCGAAGCGCGGCGCCCGGTAGATGATGTCGTAGGTCTGCCACGTGCCAGGCGCGGTGCTCGCGTTGACGAGCGGAATGTGTTGCTTGTAGATGCTTGCGGCCTGCCCGTTCGAATACGTCCGGTTCTGGTGAGAATCCAGCACCTGCACCTCGTAGCGACGCTGCAGGAATACGCCCGAGTTGCCGCGGCCCTGGCCGTCGCCCTCGACCGGCAGCGGCGCGCTCCATTCGAGATGCAACTGCACGTCCCCGAAGTCCTCGCGCGTCTCGATGTCACCGGTACCGGGAGCCACTTCGAACCAGCCGTCACCGACCTTCCACTTTGCGGCGCTGCCATCCTCATGCTGCCACGCCGTCAGATCCGTACCGTCGAAAAGCGCGATCGCATCGCTCGGAGCCGCACCGCCGACTCCGGGCGCCACGACCGGCGGCTCCGGTTCCCAGACCTCGGTGTCTTCCGGCGCCGCACAGGCCGTCGTCGCGGCGCCCGCGAGCAGCAAAAGCAGGGCAACGCCCCGGGTTTTGTCGTCGGTGATGCAGTACATCGTCGTCATTCCGTTTAAGGCAGTCGCCGGCCACAGCATAAACGACGCGGCCGGCAACGGCCATCGACAGGAAAAATGGGTGCCACAACAAGCGTCTAGGCGAAGTGCTATGCTTCCGATATCGCAGCGCGCTGGTTCGCCAATGGACAACGTTCTGCTCGACGGCTTCACGCTCGACGGCATACTCATCGAGCCTCTCACGGGCCAGTATGCGAGCCCGACGCGGTCGGGGCACCTTCCGCCCCGTGCCGTCGAAGTACTGTTGTATCTCGCGACGCATCCTCGCCAGCTCATTACGCGGGAGGAAATCCTCGAGCACGTCTGGGGGCACGGGCAGGGCAGCGCGGAAGCACTGTCGCATGTGATCAGCGATCTTCGGCACGCGCTCGACGACCATGCAAACCAGCCTCATTACATCCAGACCGTTCCGCGACGCGGATATCGCCTGCTCGTCGAACCCGTACCGCGTCAGTCCAGCGTCGAAATATTGCCGCCTGCCCCCGAAGCCGGAGCGCCGCACTTCTGGCGCACCCTGGTCCGGCATGGCGTCGTCCAGGCGAGCGTCGCCTATCTGGTCATCGGCTGGCTCCTGATCCAGGTTGCCGACGCAACCTTCGATAATCTCGGCCTGCCGCCGTGGGCCGTACGTTTCGCGACGTTCGTCGTCGTCGGCGGTTTCCCTGTCGCCGTGTTGCTGTCGTGGTTCCTGGAAATGGCGGAAGGCCGTATGGTGCGCGACCACGGCGAGCAGTCCGGTGGCTGGTTCAAAAGCCTGGAGCGGAATTACCTCGCCATCGTCGCGGCGTACGCGCTCGCGGTGTTCGGCGCGGGTCTCTACCAGATGACGATCGGGTTCGATACGACCGACGGCGAGGGCGAGGGGATCGTGCTCATCGAGTCCGCCGAAGCGGGTTTCGTGCCGGTCGAGCCGAACTCGATTGCGATACTCAAGTTTCTGAGCCTCGACGGCAGTGAAACCTCGCGCCTGTTCAGCGCCGGGCTCAGCGAGGACATCATCGACCGGCTGGCGATGGTCGGATCGCTGAGCGTCGCCTCACGCGGCGATGCCTGGTCGCTGCCGGAGGACGTGTCCTCGGACGATGTTCGGCGGCGGCTCCGCGTGGCCTATTTCGTCGAAGGCAGCGTGCGACTGATCGGCGACGAGCTGCGCGTCGTCGCACAGCTCATCGATTCGGAGACCGGCCGGCACGTCATGTCGCGCAATTTCGAGCGGAGACTCGACGATTTCCTGTCGGTGCAAAAGGAACTCACACAGCTCGTGGTATCGAATCTCCGGATCCACCTTATCCAGCCGGGAGACGACGACCACCTGACGGCACTCGGCGTCGATGAGGCCGAAATCGACACCTACCTTTACTACCAGCGTGGCCGCGAGGCCTTGCAGCAGCCGGCGACCCGGGAGTCGCTCGAGGAAGCCATGGCGATGTTCGAGAGCGCGCTGGCGCGGGACCCCGGGTTTGCGGCGGCGCACGCCGGCATCTGCCATGCCCACATCGGCCTGTACGAACTCGAGCGGGACGCCGGCGATATCGCGAAGGCCGAGCAGGCGTGCGGGGCGGCGCGGGCGGCCAGTTCCCGGCTGCCGGAAGTGCACACGGCGATCGGACGCCTGCGCGTTACGACCGGAGACCTCGGCGCTGCAGAGGAAGCATACCGGGCGGCGCTCGACCTGAACGCCCGGGACGTCGACGCCCTGGTCGGGATGGCCGACGTGGCCCAGCGAGGGCAGCGCATCGAGGAAGCCCTGGAGCTGCTCGAGCGTGCGATCGGACTGCAGCCGGGTAACTGGCGGCTGATCAACAGCCTTGCCGCACTCGAATTCGATCGTGGCGCCTATGCCGAGGCGGCCGCAGAGTGGCAACGGGCCGTATACCTGAACCCCGGCAACCACGTGTTTCTCAGCAACCTCGGCAGCGCACAGATCCTGGCCGGCGAGTTCGAGGCCGCACGCAAGTCCATCGAAGCGGCACTCAAGATCGAGGCGACCGCTGCCGGCTATTCCAACCTCGGCGTGATCCACTACTTCCTCGGCAATTTCGCGAAATCCGCGGCGATGCACCGGTCAGCCATCGCGGTGACGCCCCGCTCGGATGCGACCTGGGCCAATCTCGGCGATGCCTTGTATTTCGACGGCGACAAGAAAGCGGCGGCGGGTGCCTACGCGCGCGCCGACGAACTGGCCGGCGAGCGCCTGCTCGTGAACCCCATCGACATCGAGGCGCTGCACACGAGTGCATGGGCGCGCGCCATGAACGGCGAGATGCACGAGGCGCAAACAACCATCGCGCGGGCGCTGGAGTACGCGCATGATAATCCCTACACCAACTACTACGACGGACTTATCAAGGTGCGGGCCGGCAAGCTGGAGGATGCGGCGCGTGCAATCGTGAAAGCGGCCGAAAGCGGCTACCCGCGGAGCCTGCTGGCCGCCGAGCCGCACTTGCGGGCGCTGCGCGAGGTACCCGAGTTCGCCGGCCTGGTGCAAGAGACCTCGCGGCTGTGACCTGCTCACGGCCCGAAGGGAGCCAACCACAGAGGAGAAGAAGAATGAACAACAAGCAATGGTCGATAGGGGCGGCGAGCCTGCTGCTGGGGCTCACGTCCTGCGCGATGACCGCCGAGGCCGCGTGCACGACTCACAAACGCGTGCTGAAGCTCGGCGTCAATTCCATCGCGCTGGAGCAAAAGGACACGCGCTGTGTACTTGTATCGGCAAACGGCCAGTCCGGCACCTTCGACATCAAGGTCAAGCCCGAACCCGGCTATGTAGTGGATCTCGACACGATTGCGATCGAGGCGAAAGACAGCAGCGGACCCCTGCAGTTCGAGATTGTCAGTGTGGTTGACAGCAAGAAGGAACTGGTGGTCCAGATCACGTGGACGGGGTCTCCGCCGACCGCGGAACAAGGCTACACGGTAAGCGTACCGGAACTCGGCGTGCTGGATCCGACAGTGCAGATCATACGCACCTCGCCGATGATGACGTATACGACCGCATTGCACGAGTTCGCCGAAGAGTACCTCGACACAGCGGCATACGAGTACATCGTGCGTGAGCTGTTGCCGATCGAGAAGGACGCGACGAGCGAGTAGGGGAGTGCCGGGCCTGCGCCGTTACGGTGTTGCCGGCGCCGGCTCCCGCTCGAGCGCCAGCAACAGTGTGCTCATGTTCCGGATGAACGCGGCGGTTGAAATCCCGCTCTCCGGGTTTCGCGCAATAAACGGCGAGGTGTCACTGCGGTCGCCCACCAGCGTCTGCGAGTAGTCCCCTGGCGGCACCGTTTCCGGCCCCGGCCCTATATAGGGATAGGACGTGGCCGCCAGCGGCGTCGGCCAGTAGCCCTCGGCGTTGAGCGAATTGACGAGTTCTGCGATCCGTGCCTCGTCCGGGACCTCGATCGTCGTATTGCCGTTATTCGAGTTGAGGTCGGATACCTCGATCTGCCGCGTCGTGAAGAAGCGGGGCAGTTCGAAATTCTCATGGCGGTTCAGGGGTGAGGTGGCCTGCACGTCCGCCGGTGTCGTGATCATCAGCCGGCGAAAGCGCTCGCGCAGCGCCTCGAGATCGATCTGCCGCCATTGCGAATAATGCGTGATGGGGCTTTCGGGGTCGTAGTCGTGGTAGTACTCGCCGTTCACCACGTTAGAGCCGCGACGGTGGTTATACAACGGACGATTCGTCCCGAGTTCGATGAAGGTCGGGAAGCGGCGCCCGGTTACCGGTTCCGTCCCGGCCGGCAGTTTCACCGAGTCGAGCCAGGCAAAAACCTCCGGCAGCCGGTCGAGGAATTCCTGGTCGCCGGTCCATTCGTAGAAATCCATCATCAGGCTGGCGTTGCCAGCAGTGGTCGAGGTGACGAGCGCCAGCGGCTCATAGGAGCGGGCTGCGGCCGGCGCCAGCGTCTCGACCGAGTGTTGCAGTCCCCAGCCGGCCTGCGGCACGGCCTGCAGGGTGGCCGGGAAAATGGCCATGGCACGATAGATGGCCTCCAGCGCCCGCTGGTCGCCCAGCGACTGGTACAGCATAAGCAGGAACGTGATGTTTTCGCGGGCGACGTCGTCGTTGAAGGTGATGTGCTGCGTGTAGTCGGGCAGGCCAGGCCGATCGGCCGCCTCCGCGACGGCGGGGTGACGCTGCGGCCAGCCGCCGTTGTCGTACTGGCTGTCGAGCACGAACCGCACGGCGCGTTCCAGCGCTTCGACGAAACGCTCGTCGCGCTTTTCGACGTACATGCGCAACAGGAACTGCGAGGCTTCCGCCGTGCCCGCATCGTCGAAGGTCGCGTTCCCGAAGTAATGATGAAATTCCTCGAGCCGCCAGCCATTGCGGCCGATCGTCTCGTACCAGCGTCGAACCGATTTCTCGCCCGCGAAATCGTGCAGGTAGTTCCAGCCCCCTGCCGGGTTCTGTGCGGCTGTGAGGCTGCGGGCGACTTCCGCGGCCGCCTCGTAGAAGTACTCGTCTCGCGATGCGTGATAACAATCGAGGTACAGGTGCCCGACGGTCGCCGTGCCGGGGGGCTGGATCCAGATCATGCTGGGATAGGCCTCCATCTCGCCCCAGCGACGCGAGAAGTCGCGCGAATAGGACCAGACGTACCCTCCCGCGTGTGCACACTCCTCGCGCATGAAGTTCGTCGCGCGGCGCATCGTCGTGAGGATCTGCTCGTCTGCCGACACGGGCGGCGGGCGCTTGAACGACAGGTTTCCGCAGGCGCCCAGGAATACCGTGCCGGCCGCGCCGAGCAATACCTGGCGGCGGTTCTTCGCCGGCCGTCCCTCTGCGGTTTCCGAAGGCAGATCATCGTGCGACATTGGTCTCGTCCCGTGCTGCAGGGCGGCCAGGTATCAACGGCTCGCGTGTCGTTGTTATTCTGGCGCGAGCCGCGCCGCGCCGGCAGTATAACGCGTTGCCGCCGACGCGCGACAGGGTGCTTCCGGCAGTTGGTAATGGGTGCAGCGTTCAGCTACATTTCGGCGAACTCGCGGCCGTCGATCAGCCGCACGCGAAACGCAGGAGAACGAATCCAGTGGCAGCACGAATTCGCATGGGCATGGTCGGCGGCGGTCCCGGCGCCTTCATCGGCGCGATTCACCGCCTGGCCGCGGGCATTACGCAGGACATCGACCTCGTGGCGGGCGCTTTCAGTCGGGATGCCGAGGCATCGAAGCGCTTCGGCGCCGGCCTGGGTCTCGCCCCCGGGCGGTCGTACGGATCGTACGGCGACATGCTGGCGGCGGAGGCGGGGCGGCCGGACGGCGAGCGCATGCAGTGCGTTTCGATCGTGACGCCGAACGATTCGCATGCCGCGGTAGCATGCGCCGCGCTGGATCACGGCTTTCACGTCATTTGCGACAAGCCGCTGGCAGGCAACCTCGATGACGCGCTCGCCATCGAGGTTGCCGTGAAGCGCAGCGGCCGGCTGTTCGGCCTCACGCATACCTACACGGGCTATCCGTTGGTCATCGAGGCGCGTCGCCGGGTTGCGGCCGGCGAGCTCGGCGGCATCCGCCGCGTGGCGGTCAACTACCTGCAGGACTGGCTGTCCCGTGCGGAAGACACCGGTGCGAGCAAGCAGGCCGCGTGGCGCAGCGATCCCGAACGCTCGGGTGAATCCGGCGCCTTCGGGGACATCGGCACCCACGCGTTCAACCTCGTCGAGTTCATCACCGGGGAACGGATTACCGAGGTCGCCGCCGAGTTGCGTGCGGTGGTTCCGGGACGGCTGATCGACGATGACGGGGCCGCGATGTTCCATCTCGCGAACGGCGCGTCCGGATTGCTGGCCGCGAGCCAGGTCTGTACGGGGGCGATCAACGGTCTCGAGATCGAGGTCTACGGCGACGCCGCGAGCCTGCACTGGCAGCAGGAGCAACCGAATACGATGACGCTCAAGAAACGCAATGCGCCGGACCAGGTATTGCAGGCCGGTGCGAATGTAGGCTACCTCTCGCCGGAGGCCCTGGCCGTCTGCCGGACGCCCGCCGGGCATCCGGAGGGCTACATCGAGGCGTTCGCGAACCTGTACGCGGCGTTTGCAGCGGGGGTGCGCGAGTTTCCGTCACGCCGCAAGCTCGAGGGCATCGCCGGCATCGACGACGGGCTGTCCGCAATGCGCTTCATCCGCGCCGCCATCGCGAGCAGTGCAAACGGCTCGGCGTGGACCGCGCTCGAGGGGATCGAGAACCGCGGCTGATCGATCAGCCGCGCAGGTCCTTCAGGATGCGTTTGAGCGACGCGTAGCTGATCGCCGCGGTGCGAAACGCGTCCTCGGGCGTGTCATGCTCGACGAACAGGTGCCGGATCTTCCGGCCGCCGGCACTGCCCAGCAAACCGACGAAGTCCATCTCGCCGGTACCGACGTCGACCATTTCACCGCTCGCGCTCATGTCCTTGATATGCGCCATCGTGAACCGGCCGGGCGCTTTCGCGAGGATTTCGCCCACATCGCGGCCCGCTTTCCTCACCCAGAAAAAGTCGAGTTCGAAGTCGACGAGCTCCGGATCGGTCTCGCTCAGAAGCACGTCGTAGGGAACAGTGCCGCCGATCGGCTGGAACTCGAAATCGTGGTTGTGATACGCGGCGCGCAGGCCAAGCGACTTTGCGGCTTCGCCCGCCTTGTTGCAGGTCTCCGCCCAGCCTTTCCAATCGTCAATGGTCTGGCGTTGCTCCGGTGGCATCCAGGCGATCGTGACCCATTCGTTGCCGAGTTCGGCGGCGGGTTCGGTGACGGACAGCGGATCCTTGCGGACCGCGTCCGAAGCGACATGGCTGTTCGGTGAGCGCATGCCCAGATCCTCGATCATGCGTCGCAAATCAGCCGGCGGCACATCGAAGTAGCCCGCGCACTCGACTTCCTTGTAGCCGATTGCCGCAACCGCCTTGAGCGTCGCCGGCAGGTCCTGCTGCATGGACTCCCGCAGCGTATAGAGCTGGATGCCCGGTACGCGCCCGTGCGCGGACTTGCCGTCGTGCCCACCCTCGTGCGAGGCGGCCGCCGACGTGCCGGCGCCGAGCGCAGCGAGGGCAAGGGCAGTGCTGCCCAGGAAGCCGCGGCGGTCAAGCCCGGAGTCGGACTGCCCGCTGTCTGTGCTGGTCATTGTCATTCCCTCCCTGCAGTGGCTGCGATCATAGAATGCGCTGCAACGCCGTGACAACCGGCGCCCGGTCGTCGACGTCGAGCACGATCTTTCATTGAGCCTCGCCGGCAGCGTCTTTGTAGATTACGCCGTCTTTCATAACGAACTCGACGTGCTCCAGCACGGCAATATCCGCGAGCGGGTCGCCCGTCACGGCGACGATATCCGCCCTGCAGTCCACGTCCAGACAGCCGAGCGCCGGCTGTCCCAGCGCCTCCGCGGCGAGCGAGGTGGCGGCGACGATGGCCTGCATGGGCGTCATACCGAATTGCACCATGCGCGAGAACTGTTTCGGGTTGTCGCCGTGCGGATACACGCCGGCGTCCGAGCCAAACACGACGTTCGCGCCGGCCCGGACCGCTTGCCGGAAGCTCTCGCGCTGCGCGACGCTGACCTGCCGTTCCTTGTCGAGCGATTCCTCGAGTATGCCGAGCGTCAAGCCTTCCGCCAGCGTGAACTCGGTGTTGTAGATATCCGGTACGAAAAAGACGCCGCGCTCCTTCCCCATCCGGATCGCTTCCTCGTCCAGGTAGCTGGAGTGGTCGATCGTATCGACTCCGGCCTCGATCGCGTTCTTGATGCCCTGGGTGCCGTGCGCATGCGAGGCGACCTTGAGGCCACGCATGTGTGCCTCGTCGACGATCGCCTCGAGCTCTTCCACCGTCGTCTGCGCCGCGCCGAGCAGCGTTCCCTTGGAGAATACGCCGCCGGACGAGCAGGTCTTGATCAGGTCGACGCCGAACTTGATATTACGGCGGACTCGGTCACGCATTTCCCAGGGTCCGGTCGCGACATTCGTGCCCACTGCCTCGTTTTCCGCCGGCAGCAGATTGTTGTCCGAGCAGTGGCCGCCCCTGATTCCGACCGGCGGACCGGACACGAACATCCGCGGACCCGGCACCTCGCCTTCCCGGATCGCATCCCGGAGCGCCACGTCGATAAAGTCCTCCGCGCCGACATCGCGCACGGTGGTGAATCCGGCCAACAGCGTTTTTTCCGCATTGATGACGCCCCAGATCGTGCCGCGATGCCGTGAGAGGCCGAGGCCCGAGTAGCCGCGTCCCTTGGTGGCCGATCCCGTAAGGTGCGTGTGCATGTCGATGAAGCCGGGCAGGATCGTGTGATTGCCGAGATCGATGTGCGTCGCATCCGCCGGCTTCTGCAGGCGGTCGGCCGGTCCGCGACCGGTCACGGTGCCGTTTTCCACGACGATTGCCACGTTGCTGACGACCTCTGCCGACACCGGATCGATGAGGCGTCCCGCGGTGAGGTAGTAGCTCACGGCCGCTGCCGGGAAGGGAAGCAGGCAAAACAACAAGCTGCAGAAAGGACGCATCGTGAATCTAAACCTCCGGGCGATGGATCTCGTAGTCGCTGATCTGGATCTCGGCGCCATAGTCGGCGTAATCACCGTCGGCACGCCGGGTCCGGAATTCACCCCAGTTGATCGCGCGGTAGCGTGCCGGGTGAACCTCGTCCACCATCGTAGGCAAGGGCGCATAGGTGGTGCGGTAGTCGGGGTTGAAGAACCAGGGCGCGCTGAAGCGAGGCTTTTCGCTGCTGACCACCACGCGATGCAGGGCCGCCTTGTACAGGTCGTTGGACCAGACCTGCACGATATCGCCGATGTTGACCACCAGTGCGTGTGCCCGCGGCTCGACGCCGTACCAGTGCCCTGCGTGAAAGACTTCGAGGCCGGGCTGCTCGTCCTGCAAGAGCAGGGTCAACGCCCCGGCGTCCGTGTGATAGTTGACACCGAGGTGACCGGCCGCCGCTTGCCCGAGACCGGCGGGCGCGGCGGGCGCCGGACAGACGGGGTAATGATTGAGTCTCAGGAAGCTCGTATGCGAGCCCCGGAACCATTGCGCGAGATGGTCTGCCGGCAAACCGAGATTTGTCGACAGCGCGGCGAGCAGCCGGAAGGCCAGCGCCTCGCAGGCCGCGGAATAGGCTTCTACGGCCTCGCGAAACCCGGGAAGCCCTTCCGGCCATTGCGGCATGATGTGCTTGCCGTCGGCCGGGCCGTAGTCGTACACCTCCTTCCAGTCACGGACATTCTTCGTGAGCTCATTGTCGTAATAGCCCCACGGGTTGTCGCGCGTTCTCAACAGGCGCCGCCGTGCCTCGACAGGCTGGCCGAAGAAATTGCGCATTGCCTGCACGAGGCGGGCCGTTGTCGAACGGTCGATGCCGTGGTTCTCGACCTGGAAAAACCCCCAGTCGCGGCAGGCCCTATGCAGGGCGTCCAGTGTTTCGGCACTGTCGTGCCGGCTGATGTCGATGACCGGGACGGAATGGCTCATGGCGAACATTCTGGCATCAATACAAAGGCTTCGCTGCAGAATTCGTCATCGCTCGTTTGTGCCGGTCAGGTCATTCCTGCCTCGAGATAATCGAGGTAGCGCGCCGCGAACGGCCGCGGCTCGCGGCCGACGAGCTGGCACAGGACATCGTCCGGCGCCACGTTGCCCGCGGCGAGCATGCGGAGCTGGTCGCGGGTCACCGGAAACCAGGACCAGCGATCGAACAGTGCGGCGACGATCGACATCAGCGGAATCGGGACGGGCAGCATCAGCTTGCGCTTGCCGGCCGCGGCCGCGATGCGCTCGAGCATCGTCTTCCAGCTCAGTGTCTCCGGGCCGCCGAGACAGAGCGTGCGGCCGACGGTGCCGGGATCGTCGAGCGCGGCGACAAAGGCATCCGCGACGTCCCGGACATGAACCGGCGACAGCCGGACGGAGTCGGCGGACGGCCACAGGCCGGTGTGAAACCAGACCGCCGGCAGCGGCGGCCGGATCATCTGCCGATAGAGGCGAGTGCTGATCTCATCGCGCCCGCGAGGATTGCCGAAGATGACCGAAGGACGAAAAATCGTGTAATCGAGTCCGCTCTCGAGCAATGCCTCTTCGGCCTCGTACTTGCTGCGTGCGTAGGGCGTGCCGGCGGGCGCGGCGCCGTTGGCGCTCATCAGCAGGAATCGGCGGACGCCGAGGTCGACGGCAGCCGCTATCGTGCGCAAGGGCCCGCGATACTGCGTTTCATCGAACGTGATGCCGGCAGCCGGCTGCTCGCGCAGGATCCCGACGTTGTAGATCACGGCCTCGGTCTGCGCCAGCAGGTCCCGGATGCTGCGCTCTTCTGCGATGTCGCCACTGACGATGCGGCAGTCGGCCGCTCGCTGAACTTTCCGCTCGCTGCCGGCGCGGACGAGCAGCGAAGGGTGGTGACCGTGCTCGAGCAGCGCCTCCACGAGGTAGCTGCCCACGAAGCCGGTGCCACCGATCAACGCGACGCGCATCACCAGGACCCCGTGCCGGGACCCCGCGGCGCAACGCGAACGGCAATGGCATCACGGTAGGACATGAGGAAATTCTCGCACCATCGGCACCGTGCAGGTGTTACGACTTGTAACGCAGCATGCGGCGGCGGCGGTCCGGATGCTTTCGTCAATGCGAATCGTTCGCAAATCGAGGCCCCGCATCCTGCCCGAAAGATGGGTATTCTCCGTCACGGCGGAACGCTCGACACACACGGGAGGAAGGTTCATGAGAGTCCGGGAGACCACGAGCGCACGATGAGCTGGGTATCCGTCATTCCGCCGCTCGTTGCGATCGCAGTCGTATTGTGGCGGAAGGAGGTCATCGTCTCGCTCCTCCTGGCCATCTTCGCGGCGGAGCTGCTGCAACAGGCCTTCGCCTGGCAGGCGGCAATACTCGCCGGCGTTGCGACACTCGAGCGCATCGCGGCCGTGTTCACGAGTCTCGACAATGCCCGACTGTTCCTGTTCATGCTCCTGATCGGCAGCCTGCTCGCACTCATGCGCGAGTCGGGCGGCGTCGCGGCAATGGTCAGTCGCTTCGTTAAGAGCGGCATCGCCAACACCCCGCGGCGCGTCACGCTGCTCACGAGCGCCGTCGGTACGGCCGTATTCATCGAATCGAACCTGAGTATACTGACCGCCGGAATTCTCTCCCGCGGGCTGTTCGACCGCTTCGGGCTGAGCCGGGCAAAACTCGCGTACATCATCGACAGCACATCGGCGCCGGTTTGCATCCTCATCCTGCTGAACGGCTGGGGCGCGTTCATACTGGCGCTGCTCGGCGATTACAGCTTCAGGGAATCCGCCGCGAGCATCCTGTGGGGCACCGTCGCGCTCAATTTCTATGCTCTCGTGACGCTCGCGATCGTCTTCTACACCGCGCTCACCGGCCGCTACTATGGGCCGCTGGCACGGAGCGAAAGCCAGGCAGGAATCGAGAGGCCCGAGGAGATCGGCGTGGCCCCGACGCGCGCACGCTACATGCTGCTGCCGCTCGCCGTGATGATCGGCGGCATGCTGGCGTGCATGTACTGGACCGGCGATGGCGACCTGACCGCGGGCAGCGGCTCGAAGTCCGTCCTGTACGCAACGGTCGCAGCGATCCTGGTGGCGTACCTTATGCTCCTGGTTCGCCCGGATTTCGACCATTTGCGGCTGGTTCGCATCGGCTTTTACGGTATGGGCGAACTCCTGCAACTCGTGACGATCGTCCTGCTCTCGCTCGCGCTGGGCGCAAGCCTGCGCGAGCTGGGGACCGGCGACTATATTGCCGGGCTCGTAGGCGACGCACTGCCGGTATCCCTCCTGCCTGCGATGTTGTTTCTCGCCGGCGCCCTCATCTCATTTTCCACAGGAACGTCCTGGGGTACCTTCGCGATACTCATGCCGCTCGGTATGCCGCTCGCGCTGTCGCTGGAGCTGCAGCCGTCACTCATGCTGGCGGCGATACTCGGCGGCGGCGTCTTCGGCGATCACTGCTCGCCGATTTCGGACACCACCGCGGTGTCGGCGGTGGCGTCCGGCTGCGATTTGCTGGAGCATGTCCGTACGCAGCTCCCGTATGCCCTGTTTGCGGGGGTGGTAGCGCTCGCCATGTATTTGCTTGCCGGAGTCCTGTTGCTCGAATGACCGAACGCCAGCCGCGACGACACTGCGAAGCGAGCATCGACCTGGATGCGATCCGCAGTAACTATGAGCACGCGTGCCGGCTTGCGCCGGACTCCCGCGCCATCGCCGTGATCAAGGCGGACGCGTACGGCCACGGCGCCGTCGCTGTCGCGCGGGCACTCGCCGACCGCACGCCCGCGTTCGCGGTCGGCCTGCTCGAGGAAGCCCTCGAATTGCGCGAAGCCGGCATCATGGAGCCGCTGGTGCTGCTCGAGGGCGTCAACAGCGCCGAGGCGCTCGAGTCGGCCGCGAGGGACAAGCTCACGGTGGTCGTGCAAAACGAGCAGCAACTGTCGGCGCTCGAGAGCGCCTCCCTGGCGCATCCGGTCGGGACCTGGCTCAAAATCGACACCGGAATGCATCGGCTCGGCTTGCCGCCGGTCATGGCCGGACAGGCACTCGCGCGGCTCAGGGCGAGCGGCAATTGTGCGGACCCCGTCGTGGTGTGTACCCACCTCGCCACGGCAGACGAGCCGGGCAGCGCGTTCGTGCAGGAACAGATGCGGCTGTTCGATGCCTGCATCGCCGGCGTGGATGCGCCGCTGAGCATCGCCAATTCGGGTGGTATCCTCGCATTTCCGGGCAGCCACCGGCACTGGAACCGGCCCGGCTACATGCTGTATGGCGGCTCGCCTTTCGACCACGACCTGCCGTCGGCGCGCGCGCTTCGGCCGGCGATGACGCTCCTCTCGGAAATCATCGGGCTGAGAGATGTACCGGCGGGCGAGTCCGTGGGTTACCGTCGCGCCTGGACGGCAGCGCGGGATTCCCGCATCGCCACGGTCGCAATCGGCTATGCCGATGGCTACCCGCGTCATGCGCCGAACGGGACGCCGACGCTGGTCGGCGGGCAGGTTGCGCCGCTTGCCGGCACGGTCTCGATGGACATGATCACGATCGACGTGACGGCCATCCCCGCCATCGCAATCGGCGATCCGGTAGTGTTGTGGGGGGAAGGTCTGCCGGTCGAAGCCGTTGCCCGCGCCGCGGGCACGATCGGGTATGAACTCCTGACCCGGGTGTCCGGACGCGTGCCGCGGCGTTACGTCGGCGGGCAAGCGGTGGCAGGAGAGGAACCAGGAGAGGAACGATGAGCGGCGATGTGATGGGTGAACTTAGCGCTGCGCTCGGCAGAGGACAGGTGGTGACGGGCGCCGCGGTGGCGGCGCATGATTTCCCGTGGGGCACGCACGAAGGCTGCGATGCGCGTGCCATCGTCTATCCGCGTGCGACGCACGAGGTGTCCCGGATCCTCGAGATCTGTCACCGCCATGGACAGCCGGTGGTGCCCTTCGGCGGCACGACCAATCTCGTGCAGGGCTGCCACACGACGGAGGTGGACATCGTGCTGGCCCTCGAACGCATGAATGCCATCGAGGAGCTGGACGTGGAGGCGCAAACCCTGACCGCGCAGGCGGGCGTCACGCTTCTCGATGCACAGCAGGCGGCGGCCGCCGCCGGCCTGTACTTCCCGGTCGACATCGGCGCGCGCGGCAACTGCATGCTGGGCGGTATCGTCTCTACGAACGCGGGCGGCACCAAGGTGATCCGTTATGGCATGACGCGGGATTCGGTGCTGGGGCTCGAGGCGGTGCTCGCCGACGGCACCGTGTTGTCGTCGATGAACCGCTACCTCAAGAACAATTCCGGGTTCGACCTGAAGCAGCTGTTTATCGGCTCCGAGGGCGTGCTCGGCGTCGTGACGCGCGTGGTCTTCCGCCTCGCGCCGCGCCCGAAAACACACAACGTCGCGCTGCTCGCCTGTGCTGACTTTGCCGCGGTCGTCCAGACACTGGGCCTGGCACACCGGCATCTTCCCTCGACGCTGACCGGCTTCGAAGTCATGTGGAACAGCTTTTATGAGCGTGCCGTGCGGCCGCGCGGACGTCTGGCTGCGCCGCTCGAGCCCGGCATGCCGCTCTACGTCCTTCTCGAGGCTATGGGAAACGATCCCCGCCACGACGACGATACGTTCGAGACGCTCCTCGCGGAACTGCTCGAGGCCGGCGTGCTGCTCGAGGGCGTCATGGCCAAATCGGACCGGGAACGAGCGGATATCTGGGCGATACGCGATAACGTGGAACCCGTTATCGAGTTCTCGCACAATTTCGATGTGAGCCTGAAAAGCGCCGATGCCGGCGACTACGTTCGCGCGCTCGAAGCGTCGCTCGCTGCGATCGAGGATACGGAGGTGGTCGCGTTCGGTCACCTGGGCGACAACAACCTGCATGTGTGCGTGCAGATGCATGATCGCTCGCCCGAGCGTATCCATGCGGTGGAAGCGATCGTCTACGCCGAACTAAAACCCTACGACGGCGCGATATCGGCCGAGCACGGGATCGGCCTCGAGAAGCGGGCCTACCTGCAGGTCAGCCGCACGCCCGAGGAAATCGAACTGATGCGCACGTTGAAGCGCACGCTCGACCCGCGCAACATCCTGAACCCCGGCAAAGTTGTCGAGACGGAACTATGAGTGCCGACCAGCTGAGCACGGAACAACGAAACCCGGCGACGGCCGACCTCGACCGTCTGACGTCGCTGGAGTTCGTCCGGCTCGTGAACCGGGAGGACGCGCGTGTCGCCTCCGCCGTCGCGGCGGCGGCGCCAGCGATCGCGCGGGCGATCGAGCGCATCGTGGCGGGTCTCGAAGCGGGCGGCCGGCTGATCTATGTCGGTGCCGGGACGTCGGGGCGGCTCGGGGTGCTGGACGCCGCCGAATGCCCGCCGACCTTCGGCACGGATCCGCGCCAGGTCGTTGGACTCATTGCCGGCGGTTCCGCGGCCCTCACGAAAGCGGTGGAGGGCGCCGAGGATTCAGCCGAGCAAGGCGCAACGGACCTGCGAGCGATCGCCGTTTCCGCGGCCGATACGGTCGTCGGGATCACGGCCAGCGGTACGACGCCGTATGTCATAGGCGCCCTCGAACACGCGAACGCGGCGGGAGCCGGAACGGTGGGATTGAGCTGCAATCCGGACAGCCCGGTCGCGTCCATGGCCGGCATCGGCATCAGCATCGTGACCGGCCCGGAAGTGCTTGCGGGATCGACGAGAATGAAAGCAGGCACCGCGACCAAAATGGTGCTGAACATGCTCACCACCGGCGCAATGGTCCGACTCGGCAAGACCTTCGGCGACCTCATGGTCGACCTGCAGGCCGGCAACCGCAAGCTCAAGGCCCGATCGCTTTCCATCGTTCGCGACGCGACCGGGCTGCCGACGGCGAAGGCGGAAACGCTGCTCGATACGGCGGGCGGCGACGTGAAGGCAGCGATCGTCTGCGGCCGCCTCGGCGTCGACGCCGACGAGGCGAGGCGGCTGCTTCAAACCGCTGGCGGACGCGTGCGCCGCGCGTTGCAGGCGGCGGGTGACTCCATCGCCTGAATGCATTACATTCCCCCGGCGCCCCGACGGGGGCCATGTTCTGCCACAACATCACCGTATCCCTGCCACATTCGAAACGCAGTATGCGCGTGCATGACTCTCAGGCTTTGAACTCGGAGATGACGGTTTGGATTCCATAGCGGTCAACGGAGGCGCCACCCTTGGCGGGTCGGTGTCGGCCAGTGGCTCGAAGAACGCGGCATTGCCGGTCCTGTTCGCAACCCTGCTCGCCGACGGCGAACACCGGTTCGATAACGTCCCGGAACTGAAGGACATCGATTCCACCGAACTCCTGTTGCAGTCGCTGAATTGCGAGACCGCTCGCGACGGTCACACGGTCACGATTCGCGTCGGCCGCCCCGATGAGCCGGTCGCCCATTACGACCTGGTGCGCAAGATGCGAGCCAGTATCCTTTGCCTCGGGCCGCTGCTTACGCGCTACGGGAAGGCCAGCGTGAGCCTGCCGGGCGGCTGTGCTATCGGCTCCCGCCCTGTCGACCTGCACGTCCAGACAATGCAGCGGCTCGGTGCCGAGATCGAGATCGACAGCGGCTACGTCATCGCCACCGCAAAACGCCTGCAGGGCGACCGGATCATGTTCGAGAAAGTCACGGTTGGCGGTACGGAGAATGCGCTGATGGCTGCGGTGCTGGCCCGTGGCACCACCGTGATCGAGAATGCGGCCAAGGAGCCCGAGGTCGTCGATCTCGCGCACTACCTGCGCGCCATGGGCGCGAAGATCGAAGGCGAAGGTACGAGTGTCATCACGATCGACGGGGTCGATGAATTGTCTCCGGGACGCCACACGATCGTCGCGGACCGTATCGAGGCCGGCACCCTGCTGATCGCGGGAGCGATCACCGGCGGCCGGGTCACGGTCGAGGACTGCGTGCCTCTGCACCTGCAATCCCTGATGGACAAGTTGCGTGAGGCCGGCTTCGATGTGCATGCGAACGGGCGTTCCGTCACGGTCGAGGCCGCCGACTCGTGGCAGGGCACCGACGTCACTACTGCGCCATACCCGGCGTTTCCGACCGACCTGCAGGCCCAGTTCATGGCGCTCATGACACAGGCCGAAGGCACGTCCGTGATCACGGAGGGCATCTTCGAGAACCGGTTCATGCACGTCCAGGAACTCGTTCGTCTCGGCGCCAACATCACGCCCCTGTCACAGGTTGCGGTCGTCCGTGGCAGTCGCGGTGCGCTGAGCGGCGCCGACGTCATGGCCACGGATCTTCGCGCCAGCGCGAGTCTCGTGATTGCTGGTCTCGCCGCCCAGGGCACGACCCAGGTCAACCGGATCTATCACCTCGATCGCGGCTACGAGAGGCTGGAGGCGAAACTTGCGCGCCTCGGCGCGAATATCGAACGTATCGCGGGCTGATCGCTTCGTCCGTGCGTGGCGCGGGCTGCTGGTCTGCGTATGCCTGCTGTCGCCTGCGGCGTTTGCCGAAGACGCGCCGCTCGACATCCTGATCTACGGCGCGTCCGGCGAGGTCGGCGAGCGCCTTTTGAACGAGGCGCTGCGGCGCAACCATCACGTGACGGCCGTCAGCCGGGACGTCAGCCGGATCGCTGCGCCGCGGCCTCATCTCGATGTCGTTGCGGGTGACCTCCTCGACCCGGACAGCGTTCGCGCGCTCTCGGCCGGCCGGGACCTCGTCCTCCTGTCGGTGCGGGGCGCCGTCGGCGGCTCCCGCGACCCCGCCCAGACGATTCACCTGCTCGGCGTTCGGGCTCTCGTAACGGCGTTGAGGACGCAATCCGCCGGCCGGCCGCGCCTGCTCATCGTGGGCGGCGCAGGCAGCCTGGAAGTGCGCCCGGGCGTCACTTATGCGGAGAGCATCCCGCGCCTCTTCTACCTGTTCGTGCCGCGCGCGCTGCGGCAGGAAATCGAAGGCCATCGCCTCGCGCTCCAGTTCCTCGCTACCGTCGACGACGTGCACTGGACCTATGTCAGCCCGCCGAAAAAACTCAAGCCGGGCCCGCGCACCGGCAATTACCGTCTCGGCGGCGACGAAATGATCTACGACAGCGAGGGGCGCAGTACGATCAGCATGAAGGATTTTGCGGTCGCGATGCTGGATCTCGCGGAGGTCGGCGGCCACCCGAGAACGCACCTGTCGGTGGTTGGCGGCGACGCTCCTTGACGCCGGGCGGATTCCGCCGGGGTGGTATAGTGAGCGCCGAGGCGAACGAGGGATAAGGCCCCGATGCTGGAAAGACTTTCCGCGGAAGTAATTGCTGCACTCGACGGCGTCATCGAGTACCTGAACGACCCCGCCATCCTGTACCAGTTCGTCATCATCGCCGCGCTGTTCCTGCCGGCTTGGCTGCTGTCGCTTCGCGTCGAGCAGAAGCTCGAAGCCCGCGCCCGGCTGATCAGGGGCCGACGCAAACTGCTGCGCTTCGTCGTCGCCTTCCTGCGCCGGATGGAATGGCTGTTTTTCTCGCTGTTCCTCGGCATCGCCTTCATCGTAACGAGCCTCGCCGGGTGGCCGGGCCGAAGTCACCTGATCTACAGCGCGATGCTGTTGTCGGGCGCCTGGCTGCTGGTCAACGTCGTATCGAACGCGATCCGCAGCCGGACCGTCGCCCGCTTGTTCACCTGGCTCGCCTGGATCTGGGTAGCGGCGGCGATCCTCGGTTTGACGGACGACATCGCCCGCTTCCTGAATTCGGCGACCATCGGACTCGGGGAAGAAATCACCCTCGCAAAAATTCTGTACGGGATACTGTTGTTCGGCGGGCTCTTGTGGGGCTCCTATATCCTCGGCACGTTCGCCGAGAGACGCATCAACAACATCGACGAGCTGACGCCGTCGCTGCGGGTGCTGATCGGCAAGATCGTGCGGATCTGCCTGATCATCCTCGCCGTAATGATCGGCATGTCGACGCTCGATATCAACCTGACGGCGCTGACGGTGCTGTCCGGTGCGGTTGGCGTAGGCATCGGCTTCGGCCTGCAGAAGGTCGTCTCGAACTTCATCTCCGGGATCATCATCCTGATGGACCAGTCGATAAAGCCGGGCGATACGATCACGCTCGGCGAAACCTTCGGCTGGATCCGCGAACTGCGCGCGCGCTTCGTGTCCGTCGTCACGCGCGACGGCAGGGAATTCCTCATTCCGAACGAAGACTTCATTACGACCCAGGTCATCAACTGGTCGTTTTCCGATCGCTTCGTGCGGCTCGACGTGTCGTTCGGGGTGTCATATTCGTCCGATCCCCACGAAGTCACGGCACTCGCCATCGAAGCCGCAGCCGCCGTGCCCCGGGTCAGCGCCTCGGGTAAGCCGCCCGTGTGCTGGCTGACGGAATTCGGCGATTCTTCCCTGGAATTCCTGCTACGCTTCTGGATAGACGACCCGCAACAGGGACTCACGAACGTGCGTGGCCAGGTGCTGCTGTCGGTGTGGGACAGTTTCAAGAAACACGGAATCCAGATTCCGTTCCCGCACCGCGAGATCATCGTGAAGACGCCCGTGGAGATCGTAACGCCTGCTGCCGGTGGCAAGTGAACCGTCGGTATTGATAAAGCAATAGTTGCGGAACCGCAAGTATAATGCTACTGTTCGACGCTTGATTACCTTTGAGGAGGACCATGAAGTGATGCGCCTTTTACTATTAGCGATTGCCAGTTCGTTCCTGATGCTGGGCTGCGACCGGAATGAAGGGCCGGCCGAGGAAATGGGAGAGTCGGTTGACGAGGCCGCGGAAGATGCCGAGGACGCCATGGAAGACGCCGGCGATGAAGTGGAAGACGAGGTCGACGACGCCACGGATTAAGGCGTTGCTGTTTCCATCGCCGCGAGGCTGACGGAACGTCTTACCTGTATTTGCCCGGACGCTGGCGCTGCGGGTTGCCTTCGACAGGGAGAAGGTCACCCGTAGCGCCGGTTTGCCAGTCCCCTGCCTGAAAGGGCGTTGCGATTCCGCCGGACCGGACGGTCCGCCAGCCTCCCGGCAGAGGCGCTTCATGAGTATCGAACGGCTACTCGTCGATATCGACCCGGCCCGGGACAACGGGGCCGCCATCGCGCGAGCGAGCGAGCTCGCAAGACACTGCGGTGCCGGACTCGAATTGTTCGCCAGCGTTTACTCGCACTGGCTGGGCGGCATGCCGGGTGCCGTGGACCGCCGTCTGGAAAGCTCCCGCGACGCGTACCTGCGCGACCTCCGGCACTGGCTCGAGGACATCGGCCGGCCGCTGGCGGAGCAGGGACTGACGGTCTCCACCCACTGTACCTGGCACTACCCGCGGCACGAGGCGATACTCGAACGGGCCCGGGAGATATCTGCCGACCTCATCGTGCGTGTGGCGGGGCGGCCTTCGCGGCTCGAACGCCTGTTCCTCAGTGCGACCGATTGGGAGCTGATCCGTCATGCGCCGCAGGCGTTGTGGCTCGTGCGCGGGAGCGCCGCGCTGCCGGCGAACTTCCACATCCTGGCGGCCGTGGACCCGAGTCACCCGAACGAGCACAAGTCCGGTCTCGACCAGGCCCTGCTAAGGGCCGCCTCCGCCCTGCACGCCACCCTGCCCGGTGAATTGCACCTCTTCAACGCGTTCGTTCCGCCGACGGCCGTGACATCGGTCCCCATCGCGGCCGGGGCCGGAGCAGCCGCGGCGCCGATACCGCGGATCGATGACGAACTGGTCGACGAGGTGCGCGCGATGCACGAGTCACGGCTCGCCGAACTCGCGGCTCAATTCGGCATCGACGGCGAGCGCACGCACCTCGGTGTCGGCAACGCCGCCGATGAAATCGCACAGGCCGTCGAACGGCTGAACATCGACGTCGTCGTGGCGGGCGCTCAATCGCGAAACTGGCTGCAACGCTGGCTGATCGGCAGCACGACGGAGGCCATCTTCGAGGCGGTCGAATGCGACCTTTACGTGGTCAAACCGGAGGACCACGGTCCGCAAGACCCTCATTGATCTCCTTGATATTCCGAGCCCTGCGGGCATTACTGACGAAGCCGAACGCTATACCTGTCGCGAACTCGAGAGACTCGGCATCCCTTTCGAGATGACGCGCCGGGGCGGCATTCGCGCCGATGTCGAGGGCCGGATCGCGAGCCCGGACCGTTCGATCGTCGCGCATCTCGATACCCTCGGGGCTATGGTGAGCGGCCTGAAGGACAATGGACGCCTGTCACGCGCGCCTCAATGGCATCAATGAACGGGTTGAGAGACAAGCCCAGCGCCGCTCCAACGGCGACGCGCAGGCGGCTGGACCGAAGCGCGATCAAGTCGCGGGCTTACCGCGCGCTGAGGAGCCGGTCGAGGTAGGCGAATGCCGCATCGTGGTCGGACTGGGCGATCCAGAACAGCGCCTGCTCCCGCACGTCCATGCCGCGGCCGCGGTCTTCGACCATTGCCGCGAGCGCTTTCAACGCACTCTCATCCTCGTGGAGCGCGATCGCCGTGACCGCTTCATCGGCAAGTTTTGATCCGTCGTGTGCATAGCGATCCAGCCATTCAATGCTCTCCTCGATGCCAAGCTCACCTTCCGCCTGCACGGGCGCCGACGTTGCGACCGGGCACGCCGAACTCAGCGCGCGAATCTCGGCTGCATCGCCGTCCTCCATCAGGACATACACGCGCAGCGTGTCCGACACGGGCGTGCAGCCGTCGTCGATGGTAATGCCGTCCGCGCCGGGCCCCAGGTGGCAGCCCTCCTTGCCGACCTTGCCGTGACGCAGGTGATAACAACAGGCGCGTTTGCCGTCGTCTCCCGCCGGTACGTCCCAACTGTGCCAGCCGTCACGGAGTTCCGCCGCGAGTTCCGCGGCATTGCTGATCGACCGGATGATGAACAAAGACAGGAACAGCAACGCACGAAGCGAGGTTCTCATGGCTTCCATTATTCAGTCCCCTCGAGCGCCTGATCGACGATGTCCCAGACCGCGTCGCTGTCCATCATGATGAGGAACTCGAGCAGCTCCTTCTTCTCCGCCGGCTCCTGGCTTGCCCGGTACAGCTCGAGTACGCCCTCGTCGTGGCCGGCGATCAGCATGCCGTTCAATGCCGCCTCGCGGATGTCGTCCGTGGTCGCGGCGCGGTAGATCTCGACGAGCGTCGCATCCACGTCACTGCCGCCGACGATGCCGAGCGCCTCGATCGCCTGCGCCTGGCGCTCCGGGTCGCTGCCATCCAGTGCGATCTCGCGCAACAGGTCCGCATCCCCGGAGACGGCCACGGCGTCGATCCATTCTTCGCTCATGTCCGCCCGGTCGCGCAGGCGAACCAGCTGCTCCCGCGCACCCATTGCGCCGAGTATGTCCACCGCGTCGCCAAACTCCTCCGCACTGCTTGCATTGGATGCAAGCTCGTAAACGGATTCGGGATCGCCGGCGATGAGGTAGGCTTCGAGCACCGCTTCGCGCAGGTCTTCATCGCCATCCGCGTACAGACCCCGCAATTCCGCCAGCGCCTCCGAATTGCCCCCGATGCCGATCATTCGCACGGCCTCCTCGCGCAACTCGCCGCTGCCGCTCCGGGCCGTTGCCAACAGCGCGTCCCGGGCTTCCGCCCGGTCGATCTGGCTCAGTACGAACAGGGCACGCTCTTTCAGTTCGTCGCTGTAATTGCCGTTCAGTACCTTGCTGGCGAGGGGCAACGCGCGTTCCTCGGGCGCCGACATCAGCGCATCCATCGCTGCCATCTGCAGCTCTTCGCGCTCGGTATCGGCCTCCTGGCCGTATGCTACCTGCGCGACGCCGAGTAAAAATCCGGCGCAGATCATTGCAGTCTTCCGTTTCATGTCAGGTTTCCTGTTCGGTCGAAGTTGTATATTCAGATGCCTCGCGCGTGAGCTTGGTTAGCATCACGTTGAGCTCGAACGCGAGCTTCGCGCGCAGTGCTTCGGACTCCTCGGCTGTGATGTCATCGGCCGCAAGCCGCGTCAGGATCGGTTCGAATGCGCGCAGGACGCGCGCCAGATCAGGCGCACCGTTCTGGAGCGCGAGCTTCGTGAACACCCGGTTCTGCGTGACGAGATCCATGATCAACGCCGTTCGCTCGCCGTTGCCGCCGTCCGGCAAACCCTCGAGTTCCGCGCGGCTGTCCTGGAAATACACCTGCATCGCACGAGCGAACACGGGTTCTGTCCCACTCGTCGCGCGTTCGGCGGCGACCGGTACCGGCGCCGATGCAGGCAATGCCGGATCCTGGAGCCGCGGCACGATTGCGACGAGCAGCGCCCCGGCAATCGCGGTCGCGAGGCCGGCGCCGACGAAAAACGAGGTCCAGTGGGAGCGGGGCCGGCGGACGGCAGCCTTGCCGCGCTCGAGGTCCGCGGCGCGATCGAGTGTCGCGTGCAGGCGCTGACGAACATCCTCCGGCAAGGCGGTCGCGGGTGCTTCGGCGAGCGCGCCCAATTCAAGCTCGAGTTGGCGGTAACGTGCGGCGAGCACATCATCCCTGTCGAGCGCGGCGCAGAGCGCTCGCTTCTCGTCCTCGCTCAGGCCGTCGTCGTAGTAGTAAAGAATCAGCTTGTCTTCGATCATCAGCTTGTCCTCGCGAGTGCGGGCATGTCGCTCCGCAATTTGCGCACGGCGCGCAGCAGGGCCTGTTTGACGGTCCCGATGTTGCAGTCGAGTTCCCCGGAGATTTCCTTCAGGCGCCACTGTTCGATGTGCTTCAACACGAAGCACACGCGTTCCAGGTCGCTCAGTCGCACCAACGCCGCCGCAAGGCCGGCGTCGAGTTCGTCGGTGTAACGTTCGTCCTCGGGCGATGCCGCGTCGTCCGCGAGGTCCATGTCGAGCGGCAGCAAGCGGCCGGGCCGCTGGCGGCGCAGCAGCTGCAGAGCGCTGTTGACCGCAATCCGGTGAATCCAGGTATCCAGGCGTGCGCCGTGCTGGAACTGGTCGCGCTTGTCCCACGCGGACAGCAGCGCATCCTGCAATGCGTCCTCGGCCAGTTCGCGGCTGCGCGTGATAGCGACACAGGCAGAGAACCAGCGGTCGGCGCGCGCCGCAATCGCTGCGTGGAATTCCGCCCGTGTGGGGGAGCTGAACTCGGGATTTGCCACCATCGCTCCCTTGGATGCCGGCACGGGCTCTTAGGTTAGCCCGGCGCTCAGTTCGCGGGGGCGCCGGCTTCCGTACAGCCCGGGCCGAGCTGCCAGCGCGGCGCCCCGGCGGACGAGAAATCCTCCGGGTGCAGGCGCTGCTGATGCCGAAACCAGTGGATGAGCGCGTCCCGGACACGCGGAAGGCCGTCATCGATCGCAAAGCCGCCGTCCGGGAGCACCGGCACCAGGATGTCGTCGCCGCCAAGCGCGAGGAAATCGTTCGCGATGACCCGGAGGCGATCGCCGTCGTGCACAGGCTCCCCCGAGTCACGCTGGATCGTGACGCTCACGGCGCTGCCGCTGCACAGGGCGGCAACCCGGATGCCGGAGATACCGGCGCGGGCGCGGCTTTTCGGGACCTGCGCCCGGATGACCTCGCGCAGCTCGCGGCCGGTGAGCTCGACGATCACCACGCGGTTGTCGAAGGGGAACATCTCGTACACGCTGCCGAACGTGAGCTCACCGGCCGGCAAAGGGGCACGCAGCCCGCCGTGGACATTGTGGATCGCCACATCCGCCTCGAAGGTTGCGAGCAGGGCGCCTGTCACCAGGTTGCCGAGTGCCGATTCCGGGTTGCCCTTCAGGGTGAACGGCCCGGCGAGTACCACGCCGAGCGACTCGCGCTTCTGTTGCTCGGCTGCTGCCTGAGCCTGTTCGGCGATTGCAACGACCGCGGGATCCGGTTCGACGGTCCGGCCGGCATAGCGGGCCGGACGCACGCTGCCGTCCCCGGGGTCGGTCCAGGCACAGGTGTCGTTCGCCGCGAAAGTGTAAGGACACAAGGGCGTCGGCGGGTGCACGCGGACACGTTCGACCTTGCCGTTTGCCGCGACAGAGAAGTCCGTGCGCCCGAACGTCGGCAGTCGCGAATCGTTCGAGGTGATGGAAATGCCGTGGGCGATGTGCGCCAGCGCTTGATGCACGTGGCCGGCGACAATATGGTCGACGAGTCCCTCCGGCAGCGCCTCGGCGAGGGCGAAGATTTCGCCGCCGCGGTCACAGGACGACAGGTCCGCGGGATCGGCATACTCGCTGCACCGGCCACCGGCATGCGCGCTCACGATGACGAGATCCGCACCCGCCCTGCGCAGCGCCTGCGCTTCCCGCGTGACGGCCGCGGCCAGCGGCGTGACCTCGAGACCCCGCACCTGGGAGGCGAGCGTCGCGGAGAGCGCTTTTTCGGTCATGATGCCGACGATGCCGACGTCGATGCCGGCGACGGTAGTCATTACCGAGGCATGCAGGTTATCCCAGCCCGGCGGCTGGCGCCCCTCCTCATCGACGAGATTCGCCGCAAGGAGCGGAAACTTGGCTTCGACGGCGCGTTGCCGCAATGCGCCGCGCGCATCGTCGCCGGGTCCCGCGACGGACTCCGGCCCGGCCGGACCGAAGTCGAACTCGTGATTTCCAACCGCAGCCGCCGCATAGCCGAGCGCGTTGTAAGCGGCGACGACCGACGCGCCTTCGTCGAGATTCGATTCGAGCGTGCCTTGCCACATGTCGCCGGCATCGACAAGCAGGACGGCGTCAACCTCGCCGGACGCCCGCAGGGCGTCCACGTAAGCCGAGAGCGATACCAGGCCACCACGGCCCTCGGTCGCGAGCAACTGCCCATGGACGTCGTTCGTGCCGACGACAGCGATCGTAACGGGCGCCGTCACCGGTCCCGGCGCCGTGCAGCTGCCGAGCGCGGTCAGCGCAGCGAGCAACGCCGCGCGCCGCAACCGGAGTCTCGGGGATGACACAGCCGCCGTCCGCGGGATGGACCTCAGGTGATCGAGGCGTCGTAGATCGACTGGATCGACGCATCGAGGGTCGCGTTGAACTCCTCGTTGCTCTGCTGCGCGGAGAGGCCTTCGGACAGCGCACGCGAGAAGCTCGCCACCATGCCGCGGTTGCGTGCAAGCCGCTCGTTCGCCTGGTCACGGGTGTATCCGCCGGAGAGTGCCACCACCCGCACGACGTTTGCGTGCGCGATGCAGTCCTTGTAGAGGTTGTCCTTCTCCGGCAGCGTCAGTTTCAGCATCACGAGCTGGTCGTCGAGCTTGTCGAGATGCGCGATCAGTTGCCGGTGCAGGATGTTCTCGGCCTCGGCCTTGTCCGGACAGTGGATGTCCACTTCCGGCTCGATGATCGGCACGAAACCCGCGGCGACGATCTGCCGGCCGATGTTGAATTGCTGGTCGACGATATCCTCGATGCCTTGCGGATTGGCCTCCTTGATCACCGAGCGCATCTTCGTCCCGAATATGCCGTTCTTCTGGGCTTTACCCAGGAGGTCGGCTAGGCCCGGCATGGGTTTCATGAGCTGTACTCCCAGGTTCGCGTCCTCCAGCCCCTGGTCGACCTTCAGGAACGGTACGACGTTCTTCACGTCCCACAGGTAAGCGGAAGTCGGCTGGCCTTCGATGTTGCGGTCCATCGTGTTCTCGAACAGGATCGCGCCGAGAATGCGTTCGCCGTTGAATGCCGGCGCGGTGATGATGCGTGTGCGCATCTGGTGCACGACGCCGTACATTTCCTCCTCGTTCGACCAGGCATCCTCGCCGACGCCGTACAGGCGGAGCGCTTTCGGCGTGCTGCCGCCGCTCTGGTCCAGTGCGGCGATGAAACCTTTGGCGTTCTTGACTTTTTCCAGCTGCTTCTTGAAGTTGCTCACGGTGTCTCCCGGTTGCGGGGGGTGGCAGGGAATGAGTCGCGGATTGTACAACATGCCGCCGCGGGTCGGGCCGGCTGGAGCGCTCAGCGGAGCAAGCCGACGACCATGAAGCCGGGATAATGCCGAGTGCGGTACGAGCCGAGCAGACGCGCACCGCGTGGCACGTTCGCGGCCTTCAAGCCCGTCCCGGCAATCCGCGCGCGCAGGGCAATGGTAATCTGGACGCCCGTCATCGGAACTGATCGCGAATGGACATCGACTCGGCCGCTTTCCGGCGCGCGCTCGGCTGCTTTCCAACCGGCATCGCCGTGGTAACGACGATCGACGGCCGGGGCCAGCCCGCAGGAATCACCGTCTCGAGTTTCAACTCGGTTTCCCTCGACCCGCCACTGGTCCTCTGGAGCATCGGCCGCGCCTCGGTCAGTTTCGACATCTTCTCGAGGACCGGCTTTTTTGCCGTGAACGTGCTGTCCCGGGCGGAACTCGACCTGGTGGCGCGTTTTGCGGCCAGCGGCGGGGAAAAGTTCAAGGGCCTTGGCTGCCGGCAGGGTGTCGGCGGCGCGCCGATCCTGCCGGACTTCGCCGCCTGCTTTGAATGCGAGACCGAACATCGCTACGATGGCGGTGATCACACGATCATCGTGGGCCGGGTACTGGCGTTCGAGGACCACGACAAGGAACCGCTGATATTTCACCGCGGACAGTACTTCGGCAACAGGAGTGGGTGATGAGAATTCGTCTATTGCTACTGGTGCTGGCAGGCATCGCAGCCTGTACGACGCAGCCGTCAGCCCGCACGACGGTCGATCGCGTGCTGAAAGCACGCGACATTCCGAATGCGCCTTACTCCAGTATCGTGCTCGTCGGCGTTGCGCCGTCGCGGGAACTGGCCCGCGAATTCGAACAGGGCCTGAGTGATGAGCTGTCCGAGCGTGGCGTCGAGGTTCATTCCTTCGTCAAGGAAAGCAGCGCGCAGGAGGCGACGGCAGAAGCCGTGGCTGCACTGGTAGAGACCACCGGCGCCGATGCGATACTTATGGTCAGCGGACGGCTGGAAGGTGCGGACATCGACAGGCAAGATGAAGTCGTCGACGTCGAGGCGCGCGCGATCGGCGGCAATCTGTTCAATTTCTTCCGCTACGACTACAAGGAATTCACCGAGCCGACCTATACCGACATAACCGTGGATGTAAGTCTGGTCGCACTCCTGTTCGACGCCCCCAGCAATGAGCGCGTGCACTCGGTCGAAGTCAGCACCACGCAGGGTACGACGGAATACCAGGTCATCATGTCCCAGAGCGCGGCCATTGCGGCGCGGATGGAAAAAGACGGCCTGATCGACTGATCATCCGAAAATGGGGTCAGAGTACATTTTGTCAGCGACGGTGCATTCCGGAAAGCTGCCGGAATAAAAATGTACTCTGACCCCATTTTTCTCAGTCAAAGCCCTCCAGCGTCCCGTAGACCGGCTTGCCGCCGAACAGCGTGAGCAGTACCTTCGTCTCGGAGATTGCCGCCGGTTCGATCTCGAAGAGATCCTGGTCGAGCACTACCAGGTCGGCGAGCTTGCCTTCCTCGATCGAGCCCGTCTCGTCCTCTTGATGATTCACGAACGCCGCATTGATGGTGAATGCCTCGACGGCCTGTTCGATCGTGATGCGCTGCTCCGGCAGCAACACGTCGCCCTCGTTCGCATTGATATCCATGCGCGTCACGGCCGTTTCCATCTGCATGAACGGATTCGCGGTCGAGACCGACCAGTCGCTGCCGAACGCCACCTTGCCGCCGGCATCGATGACAGACTTTATCGGGTAAAGCCACCGGGCGCGTTCCTCGCCGATGAAGGGCACCGTCAGTTCCGTGACGTAGTCGTCGGGGTACGCCCACAGCGGCTGAAAATTCGCCACGGTATCGAGTTCCGCGAAACGGGGGATGTCCGCCGGATCGATGAGTTCGAGGTGGGATATGTGGTGGCGGTGGACGCTCGGGCCGTTCGCCGTCCGCGCCGCCTCGATGGCATCCAGGGACTGCCGGACGGCGCCGTCGCCGATCGCGTGGAAGTGCACCTGGAAATCCCTGGCATCCAACATCGTCACGACGTCTTTCAGGAATTCCGGTTCGACCATCGGTATGCCTTTCGTGTTGTCCGGCGTCAGGTACGGCTCGAGCATGACGGCGGTATAGTTCTCCATCACGCCGTCCTGCATGATCTTGACCGTCGTCGCCCGCACGTTGCCTTTCGTGTACTTGTCGCGCAGCGTCTCGAGACCGGCAATCTGCTCCTCCGTCTCATCGCGTTCCCACCAGAGCGCCGCCACGATGCGCAGGTCGAGCTCGCCGGCGGCATCGAGATTGGTGTAAGCGAGCAGGTCGGGTTCGTGCGCATAGGCCACCTGTATCGACGTGATGCCGTATTCGTGCAGCATGTCGCGCGCGAACCGGAGCCCCTGCGTCAGCGCCTCCGGCGTCGTCTCCGGTACATGCTGCGCGACGAGGCTCGCGGCGCCTTCCTGCAGGCTGCCTACCGGTTCGCCTGTTTCCGGATCCCGGTCGATGATGCCGTCCGGGGGATCGGGCGTGTCTTTGGTGATGCCGGCGATCTCGAGCGCCTTGCTGTTGGCCCATGCCGAATGACCGTCCCGCGAGTACAACAGGACGGGGCGGTCCGGGACGAGCTCGTCGAGGATCCCCTTGCTCGCGCGGGCGCCGGGCCCGAAGGCCGCCATCGACCAGCCGCCGCCCAGCACCCAGGGCACGTCGGGATTCGCCTGCGCGTATTCCGCGATGCGCGTACGGTACTCGGGAACGGTTTCGAGCTCGTTCAGGTCGCAGGCGGACGCCTCGACCCCGCCGGAGATCGGATGGATGTGCACGTCCTGGATGCCCGGCAACACCAGCCGCCCGCCGAGATCGATCACCTCCGTGTCGTCACCCGTCAGGGCCTCCGTGCCGGCGGCGTCGCCGACGTACACGATGCGGCCGTCGCGAATGGCGACCGCCTCGGCCTGACGTCGCTCCGCGTCCACGGTGTAGATGCGGCCGTTCGTGAGCACCAGGTCGGCGGCATTCGCCGCGGTCGATGGCCCTGGTTCGGGGCTCTGCTCGGTACAGGCCACCAGGGCCAGCAACAAGGCAAAGGGCAACAGGCGCATACGGCATCTCCGGTTTCGTGCGGGCAACGACGGACAGTAGCAAGCGGGCGCGGGTGCTGTGAAGTATGCTCGCATCGTGACGACACCACGGATGCCCGTCCTGCTGGATGGCGGCCTCGCAACAGAGCTCGAGGCGGCAGGGGCGGTCCTCGACAGCGCCCTCTGGTCCGCGGCCCTGCTGCAATCGAACCCGGACGCGATCCTCGCCGCGCACCGGGCCTATCTCGACGCGGGCGCCGATATCGTTACGTCGGCGAGTTACCAGGCAAGCCGAACGGGGTTTTGCGCGCGGGGCGTCGCGGCGGGCGACGCGGACCGCCTCATCGTGTCTTCCGTGGCGCTCGCACGGGCGGCGTGTGAGCGCTTCGCCGAAGACCGGCCGGCCTCGTGGCCCCGGCGCGTTGCCGCGAGCGTCGGCCCCTATGGCGCGGTCCTCCATGACGGCTCCGAGTACACGGGCGCCTACGGTGTCAGCGACGGCACATTGCGCAATTTTCATGCGGGCCGGCTCCGACTGCTCGATGCGGCCGGCGCGGACCTCCTCGCCGTCGAGACCCTGCCGTCGCTTGCCGAAGCGCGGGTGCTCGCGGAACTCCTCGCGACCTGCCGCACACCGGCATGGGTATCCTTCAGTTGCCGGGACGAGCAGTCGATCAGCGACGGGACGCCCATAGAGACGGCGGCCGGGCTTTTCTCCGGCCATCCGGGGGTATTCGCGCTCGGCGTCAACTGCACGGCGCCGCGATATCTGCCGGACCTGCTGCAACGCCTGGGCGAGGCGGCGCCGGACAAGGCGCTCGTGGCATACCCCAACTCCGGTGAGGTCTACGAGGCCCGTACCAATACCTGGTGCGGGATTGCAGACACGACCGCATTCGCGCGCGCGGCGGGCGAATGGTTCGCCGCAGGCGCCGCCTACATCGGCGGCTGCTGCCGTATCGGCCCGGCCCATATCGCATCGCTCAGGGCCCGCTGGCCGATGGCGCCGTAAGCTATCGCGGATCCGCAGCGCCCTGTGCAGCCGCTCGCCGCCGCAGGACGTTCAGCACCGTGATGACGACGCACAACAGCCCGGTTGCAAGCACGGCCGGCTGCAGGCCGAATACGTGGGCGGCCGCGCCGACGAGCAGGCTGCCGAGCGAGGTGCCGCCGAACGCGATCATCCCCCAGAAACTGCTGACCCGCCCGCGCACCTCGTCGTCGACCATCGTCTGGATGAGGATCTGCGAACCGATGCCGCACAGGGACAGCGTGACGCCGAGAAGCGCGACGATGGCGACCGCGAGTGCAAAGTTCCCCACCGCACCGAGCGCCGCGACGAGGACGCCGGCGATCGCGAGCGCAACGTGGATGGCGCGCGTATCGAGCCAGCGGGTGCCGCGCGCGAGCACGAGGCCGACGAGGACCGCGCCGCCCCCGATCGCCGAGGTGAGTGTCGCCAGGGCTGCGGCGCCACCGCGATACACGTCGTCCGCGAACGCGGGCAGCATTTCCAGCGCGCCGCGCCCGAAAACCGACACCAGCGCGGCCACGACGAGCAGGGTGCGTATCGTCGGGTGACGGAGTACGTAACGGGCACCGTCCTTGAGCTCGTGCCACGGGTGCTTGCGTTCCTCCGGGCTCCGGGCAGAGGGGTTCAGCTCGATGATGACCATCGCCGCAATCAGCGCGAGGTAACTGACGCCGTTGACGACGAAGGCCGTCGCGACACCGAACATCGCAATGATGAAGCCCGCGATCGCCGGCCCGATGAAGCGCGACATGTTGAAGGACACCGAAGACAGCGCGATCGCGCTTTGCAGCTGGCCGCGCCCGACAAGGTTCGGCACGACGCTCATGCGCACCGGGGCGTGCGCCCCGTCGAGGATGCCCTGCATCAGGGACAGCAGTGCGAGGACGCGGATGTCCATGAAGCCGAGCGAGGTCAGGAGGCCGAGCACGAGCATGTTGATGACGCTGACCGAGTTGATGAGGATCGAGGTCGCACGCCGGTCGAAACGGTCGGCCAGCACGCCGAAGATCGGACCGAATACCACCGCAGGAGCGAACTGCGTGGCCGCGACGATGCCGACCCAGAGTTCCGAGCGGGTCAACTCCCAGGCGAACCAGCCGAGCGCCACCCGGTACACCCACAGCCCGTGCAGCGAGACGGTGTTGCCGCCGAGATAGATCAGGAAGTTGCGATTGCAGAGGGCGCTGGCGTCCTGACCTCCATTGTGTTCCGGCACCTGCGCCCTCACATTCCGCGTTCTGTGCAAGCCCAGAGGGTGATCGTGATGCTCGCAATTCGCAAGGCGGCGGACCGCGGCAGGGCCAGCTTCGGCTGGCTCGACAGCCGTCATACGTTTTCATTCGGCCACTACCATGATCCGGAGTTCATGGGCTTCGGCCCCTTGCGGGTCATCAACGAAGACCGTGTGCAGCCCGCGCGCGGCTTCGACACGCACGGCCACCGCGATATGGAAATCATCTCCTACGTCCTGGAGGGCGCACTCGAACACAAGGACAGCATGGGCAGCGGCTCGGTCATTCGCCCGGGCGACGTGCAGCGTATGTCGGCCGGAACCGGGGTCCTGCACAGCGAGTTCAATGCCTCGCCGACCGAGCCAGTGCATTTCCTGCAGATCTGGGTCCTGCCCCGGGCGCAGGGCATGGCGCCAGGCTACGAGCAGAAGAACTTCTCTGCGGCCGAGAAGCGTGGCCGGCTCAGGCTCGTCGGCTCGATCGACGGCCGCGACGGCTCCGTCACGATCCACCAGGACGTGAACCTGTATGCGGCCCTGCTCGAGGCCGGCGACCGCGTGAGCTTCGACGTGGCGGCGGCGCGCAAAGGCTGGCTCCAGGTGGCCCGCGGCCATATCGAGGTGAACGGCAACGAGCTCCGGACGGGCGACGGCGCCGCGGTCGAGGGCCCGGAGACGATGGTCTTGTCGAATGCCGCCGGCGCCGAGATACTGCTGTTCGACATGGCCCACATTGGCGACAGCGACATTGACCAGCGATGAGGAAGACGAAGGGGCAAAGGGGCGTGCGAAACAGAAGACAATGGCCCCCGATTTCGGGCCCCGGTTGAACGACGAGGACGCGTCGGCTGAGGCGGGCACGGAGCATGGGCCGCTAGCCGGGCGCGGCTACTTCTGGATCGTCATCGTCATGGCCGGCGTCATGGGCCTCGACCTCCTGCTGTTCCTGCGCGACGGGCAGTGGATGACGGCCTTCCTGAACGCCGCGATCATGGCCGTGATCCTGGCGCCGGTCGTGCTGCGCGAACGGCTGCCGGTCAGGCTGCCGGCGGAGATGCTGCTGGTTGCGCTCCTGTTCATCTTCGCCGCACTGTTTCTCGGTGAAACGCGTAACTATTACGAACGCATCTGGTGGTGGGACAACGCGTTGCACATCAGTTCCGGTTTCCTGCTGGGCATATTCGGCTTCCTGCTCGTCTACCTGCTCAACGAAAGCCGGCATATAGGCGTCGTGCTGCGGCCGCGTTTCGTGGCTTTCTTTGCCTTCCTGTTCGCCGTCGCGGTCGGCACGGCGTGGGAAATCTTCGAGTTCGCGATGGACCGTGTGTTCGGCATGAACATGCAAAAGCCCACGCCGGGCGATCCCTCGGGGTTGACGGACACGATGTGGGACCTGGTCGTCAACATGCTCGGCGCCGCCGTCGTCAGCCTGTTCGCCTGGTGGTATATGCGCCGCGGCAGGGAATCCTTCATCGAGAACTGGATCGGCCGCTTTATCGAAAAGAATCCCGCGCTGTTCAGGCGCTGAGCGGGCTTGACCGGTCACCGGGTGGTTTTCTCGAGCAGCGCAGCGGTTCGGATCAGGGCGTGATGTTCTGGTTGCTGCTGAAAAAATTGTCCGGGTCCCAGGCGCGCTTGACTTCGATCAGCCGCTCGAGATTCGTCTCGTAGGTCGAACGCACGCGCTCTGCACCTTCGTCGCCGGTCATGTAGTTCACGTAGCCTGCGCCGGTCGAGAATGCCTGCAACTCGTCGCCGTATTCACGCGTCCAGGCGATATTCGACGCATCGTCGCCCGCATCCTGCCACTCCGTGAGAACGGAGACGTTGTACTCGGCGTGGCGGTTGGAAAATGCCGTCTCTTCTGCGCCGAGCCGGCGAATGGCACCGCCCATGTGTTCGAGGAGGACGGCCGTGCCGCCACCCGGCATGCCGGCGTCGGCGCGCCGTACGATCCCGTCGATGGCCGCATCCGGCAGGCGGGTCATGAAATTCGAGCGCCAGTACACGCGCTGCGCCGCCGCCTCGCTTTCGCCGAACATCGCCTGCAGGGCCCGGTAAGACATGGGGCTGATGCCGTCCTCGAGCGGCGGCCCGAATTCGCGGACCGGGCGGACACGCTCTTCGGCCTGCCCGGGCGCCCCGCTGTGGCAGACACCGATCCAGCCGACGTTCCGGTCTGCCCCGCGTGCGCTCGAATCGCCAATGGAAACCCCGGCGATCGTCGTCAGCGCGTCGGGCGCCCCGGCCGTGAACTCGCGGAAGAATCGCAGCATGTCCCCGAGCCGCTTGCCGGGATAAACGGCAATGCCCGCGAGCAGGGGCTCCTCGTCGTGCAGGGCGAACTCGAAAGAGGTGACCACGCCGAAATTGCCACCGCCGCCGCGCAGCGCCCAGTAGAGGTCCGGGTTGTCGACGGCGCTCGCACGCACTACCTCGCCAGTGGCGATGACGACCTCCGCGGCCCGCAGGTTGTCGCAGCTCAGGCCATGCCTGCGCATCAGCCAGCCGAGCCCGCCGCCCAGCGTGAGGCCGCCGACCCCGGTACTCGCGATCGTACCCCCGGTCGTCACAAGGCCCTGTTCCGTGGTCGCGGCATCGAAGACCGCCCAGCGCGTGCCGCCTTCCGCGCGAGCGATGCGGCGCCCGCGGTCTACGCTGACCGCCTGCATCGGCCCAAGATCGACCATGAGGGCGGCGTCGCGGACCGCCTTTCCGGCCACGTTATGGCCGCCGCCGCGAACGGACAGCGGCAGGCCTTCTGCGCGGGCGAATTTCACCGCGCGCACCACGTCGGCCGTGCCGGCACATTGCGCGATCGCCGCCGGGCGCCTGTCGATCATGGCGTTCCATACACGGCGGGCGTCATCGTAGCCGGCGTCGTCCGGCTGCAGGAGCCGGCCGCGCAGCCCCTTGCCGAGCTCATCGAACGGCGGCACCGGCGAAGCCGCGGCGGCTATGGCCCGCGCCGGCACGGCTCCCGAGACCAGCGCGCCGACGGCACCCATGGCCTGCAAAACGCGCCGCCGCGTCAGTCCTTCGCCGTTATTGAGCATTTTGTTTCCCCAAACTGCCAGTCTGTCCGACGCTGAAACGATAGCACCACCGGTAGCTGCGCGCCGGGATGCGGGGCGTCTATACTGACGGGAACGAATGCGGCCGGACCCTGCCACGCACCGGCGGTTGTCGCACAACAGAAGAAACGGAGCAGCGCGCAGAATGAAGCTCACGATCAACGGCAAGTCTCACGAACTGGACGTAACGGCCGATACGCCCTTGTTGTGGGTGCTGCGCGATCATCTGCAGATGACCGGCACCAAGTTCGGCTGCGGGAAAGCGCTGTGCGGAGCCTGCACCGTGTATCTTGACGGCAACCCCGTGCGCTCCTGCCTGCTGCCGGTGTCCGGCGCGCAGAACGGCAAGATCACGACGATCGAGGGTCTCGACGGCCCGGTGGCAGATGCGGTGCGCGAGGCCTGGGTATCGCTCGACGTGCCACAGTGCGGCTACTGCCAGTCGGGCCAGGTGATGGCCGCGGCGGCGCTGCTCGCGCGCAATCCCGCGCCTACGGATGCGGACATCGACACGGCAATGTCCGGTAATCTCTGCCGCTGCGCGACCTATGCACGCATCCGCAGCGCTATCCATACTGCGGCCGGGCAGTTAGAGGGGCAGGCCGATGCGTAGGCTGGAGCAGGCTGTAAGCGGCATCACCCGGCGCGGCTTCATCGCCGCGACGGCGGCGATCGCCGGCGGGCTGGCCGTAGGCTTCCGTCCAATGCTGGCGAAGGCGCAAGCCGCGGCGTCGCCGGCACCGCCAAATCCCTTCGACGCCTACATCCGGATCGGCGCCGACGGCCGCATCACCGTCCTGTCCGCGCACATGGAGGGCGGGCAAGGCATCGGCACGGGCGTCGCAACACTGGTGGCAGAGGAACTCGACGCCGATTGGTCGGAGATCGACATCGACGCGGCGGCCGGCAACCCCCTGTACTACGGCAACATGGCCATGGGCGGAGCGTTCCAGCTTACCGGCGGGTCGAGCGGGATGACGAGTTCCTGGCAGCGTTACCGGCAAGCGGGCGCCATTGCACGTACGCTGCTCGCGCAAGCCGCCGCGGAATCCTGGGATGTGCCGGTCGCCGAGATTGGCATAGTGAAGGGCGTCATCTCCCATTCGAGCGGGAAACGTGCCGGCTTCGGTGAATTCGTCGCAGCGGCGGCGAAACTGCCGCTGCCGGCCGAGGTCGCGTTGAAGGAGCGTAAGGACTGGCGCTACATCGGCAATGCCGGTCTGCGCCGCCCCGATACTGCGGCGAAAACGACCGGCGACCAGGGCTATACGATCGACCTTCATCTGCCGGGCATGAAGACGGCGGTGCTGAAGCGGCCACCGGTATTCGGTGTCACGGTAAAGGCGTTCGATGCGGAAGCCGTCCGCGCCATGCCCGGCATCGTCGACGTCATCGAGACGCCGCGTGGCGTGGCGGTCGTCGCCGACAGCTACTGGCAGGCGCTGAAAGGCCGTGATGCACTGAAGGTCGAATGGGCGGATGCCGGCGCGGAAACCCGCAGTTCGGCTGACCTGTTCGAAAGCTACTCCAGGCAGGCGCGGGACGGCGAGGGCATCGCCGTTCACGGCGTGGGCGATGCGGACGCCGCGCTCGACGCCGCCGAGGAGGAGCTCGATGTACTGTTCGAGTTCCCGTATCTCGCGCACGCCGCGATGGAACCGCTGAATGCCGTGGCGCTGTTGCGCGACGGCCGGCTGGATCTCTGGGGCGGCCTGCAGATGCCCGACCACTACCAGGCGGTGGCCGCGGAAATCGCGGGCATTCCGCCCACGAATGTCATACCGCACATGCTGACGACCGGCGGCTTCTTTGGACGCCGCGCGACGCCGGATGCGGATGTGATCGTTGAAGCGGTAAGCCTTGCAAAAGCGCTCGAGGGCGTGCCGGTCAGGGTGCAGTGGTCGCGCGAGGACGACATGACCGGCGGCAAGTACCGCCCGATGTACGTGCACAGCGTGCGCGCGGCCCTCGATGCCGGCGGCAAGGTCTCCGCCTGGAAACATCATGTCGTCGGCCAGTCGATCCTGAAGGGCACGGCGTTCGAAGCCTTCCTTGTACAGGATGGCATCGACGCGACCGTGGTCGAGGGGGTGGACGACATGCCGTACGCGGTTCCGAACCTGTCGGTGCGCCTTACGATGACCGAGGTCGGCGTGCCGGTACTGTGGTGGCGCTCGGTCGGGCACACGCACACGGCGTTCGCGGTGGAGACCGTCATCGACGATCTCGCGCGCATGGCGGCCCGGGACCCTGTCGAGTTCCGGCGCGAGCTGCTCGCCAAATCCCCGCGGCACCTCGCCGTGCTGGAGCTCGTGGCGGAGAAAGCCGGCTGGGACCGGCCGCTGCCGGCCGGCAGGCACCGCGGCGTCGCCGTTCACCGATCCTTCGGCACTTACGTGGCCCAGGTGGCGGAGATCTCGGTTGCGGACGGGTCGTGGCGGGTCGACCGCGTCGTCTGCGCTGTGGATTGCGGTATCGCGGTGAACCCGGATGTCATTCGCGCGCAGATGGAAGGCTCGATCGGTTTCGCGCTCGGCGCGATCCTGCACGGCAAGATCACCATGACAAACGGAGTGGTCGACCAGTCCAATTACGATACGTTCCGGATCCTCAGGATGAACGAGATGCCCGCCGTCGAGGTACACATCGTGGCGTCGGACGAAACGCCAACGGGCGTCGGGGAACCGGGCGTCCCGCCGCTTGGGCCGGCAGTGTCAAATGCACTCACGGCGGCCACCGGCGCGCGCAGGCGGGTGTTACCGCTCGGCACAGAGGTGTAAGGTACCCGGACAACAACAAGTAAGGACAGAGGGGAAAACCATGCCACACAAGTACACCGGCGGTTGTGATCACATCGAGACCTGGGCCGACGCGGAACCGGTCGACAACCACACCTGCCATTGTTCCGTCTGCAAACGGGTCACCGGGCAGCCCACGACGCACGTCGTGTTCTTCGCCCACGATGACCTCAAAGTAAGCAACCCGAAAGAACTCGACCGCCAGCCGTTCAACAGCCAGAACCCCGACGGGCCGCTCGAGCTCTGCACCTGCGAAACCTGCGGTCAGCCGATCATGGTGGACGACAAGCAGGGGCGCATCCGTGCCATCGTGCCGAACCTGATGGGCTACGACGACGACCGGCTCGCGCCCAGCTACCACGCGTTCTACGACCCGTCGACGGGCGTGCAGAAACCGAAGGACGGGAGGCCGGTCTACGCGGGCCTGCGACCGGACTTCGTGTGGCCGGAGCCCGCCTGACCAGAGGAGCGTTCCTCCTTGCCCTGTGGTGGTCCGGGGCCGGCGCGGGTGCCGAGGTGCCGGCCACCTTGCGGGTGGATTATTTCCACGGCGGCAGTGCCGGGAGCGAGTTTTTCACGCTCGACCAGGTCGTGCACGAGCCTTTGCCCTGGACCGGCAACATGGGGCACGCACTCGACACTACCGCGCGCGGCAAATACGTGTTCGAGATCCTCGACCCCGGGACCGGCGAGGCCAGCTGGTCGCGCAGTTTCAGCAGCATTTACGGCGAGTGGGAAACGACCGGCGAAGCGCGAGACATCGGGCGCAGCTTCCACGAGTCGGTCCGCTTCCCGGCGCCGGAGGGGCCATTCGATCTCGTGATCAGCAAGCGCGACGCGGCGAACCGCTTCGATGAGGTCTGGCGCATCCGGCTCGATCCCGACGACTATCTCGTGCACCGGGAGTCGAACGCCTACGCGAGCCGGGTGGTCGCCGTGCAGGAAAGCGGTGACCCGGCGACGAAAGTCGATCTCCTGCTGCTCGGCGACGGGTACACGGATGAGGAACACGGCGCGTTTCTCGACAGGGCAAAGGAACTCACGGAGGTCCTTTTTTCCACGTCGCCGTTTCGCGAGCGGCGCGACGACTTCAATGTCTGGGCGCTGGCGCCGGCGGCGGCCGAATCCGGCATCTCGCGGCCGTCGACGAATACCTACCGCGATTCACCGGTCGGCGCGACCTACGACGCGTTCCGCTCGGAGCGCTACATACTCGTGTTCGACAACAAGCGCATGCGCCGCATCGCCTCGTCCACTCCGTATGATTTCGTTGAGGTCCTGGTCAATTCCGACGTCTACGGCGGCGGCGGGATCTACGGGCTGTACAGTACCGCCGCGGCCAACAGCGAATGGGCGCCGTATCTCTTCGTGCACGAGTTCGGCCACCACTTCGCGGGGCTCGCCGACGAGTACTACACGAGTGCTGTGGCCTACGAGGCGCCGGCAGAAATCACCGAACCCTACGAGCCGAACGTGACCGCGTTGCTCGACCCGGCAGAACTGAAATGGAGACACCTGGTCGGGCCACAGACACCCTTGCCGACGCCGTGGCCCAAGGCGGAATTCGAGAAGCACTCCCTCGCGGTGCAGGAGCGGCGCGCGAAGATGCGTGCGGAAAACGTGCCGGAAGCCGAGATGAACGCGCTGTTCCGCTACACCAAAGAATATGCAGAGAGCTTGTTCGCGAAACAGCCTTACAGGGATGCGGTCGGCGCGTTCGAAGGGGCCAACTACCAGGCCGAGGGCTTTTTCCGGCCGGAGCTGAACTGCCTGATGTTCACGCGCCACGAGCATTTCTGTTCGGTCTGCCGCGCGGCGATCGACGCGGTCATCGACGAATACGCCGGGTCATCGCGCTAAGTTGCCCGGGCCAGCCGCGGGCTGAGACCTCGGGCCTGGGCGCTCGGCGTACACATGCCGGCGACGGCCTATTGGGATCGACGCAAACTCCACGTACACTGGCGTCGCAGGCGCCAGGCGGGTGTAGTTCAATGGTAGAACAGCAGCTTCCCAAGCTGCGAATGAGGGTTCGATTCCCTTCACCCGCTCCATAGTCTCCGCCCAAGCTTCCGAGTGCGATTGCCGGTCGGCTTTGCAGGCCATGCTCGGACAGGTGCTATCATCAGCGCGAAAAAAACGCCGGGGCAGCGATTGGAAAACCCGTTATTGCAAGGCTTCTACCTGGGTGAATTGCTCGTCGAACCCCTGAAGGGGCAGGTGAGCGGCACCCAGTATTCGTCGCGCGTGACCCCGCAGGCGATGGAGTTGCTTCTCGTCCTGGCCTGCCGCCCGGGTACTATTGTGCCACGCGACCAGATCGTGGCCGCGGTCTGGGGGGACGGAAATGCCAGTCCCGTGCAACTTAGCCACGCCGTCAGCGACTTGCGGCACGTGCTCCGGGATTCGGCCACGGATCCCCGGTTCATTGAAACCCTGCCGCGGCGAGGATACCGGCTCATCGTGGCGCCGGTCCCGGCCAACGGGCACGAATCGAGCATCGTTCTCGGGCACGATCTTCCGGTGTCCGGCAGGTTGGGCCTGTTCGACAGCCTGGCGCAGCGCGGCGTGCTCGAGACCGGCCTCGCTTACCTGATCCTGGGGTGGCTGCTGATCCAGGTGGCCGACGTAGTATTTGCACAACTCCTGTTACCTCAATGGGCTGGGACGTTCGTTACCATCCTGGTGATTGCGGGATTTCCAATTGCCGTGGCGATGTCCTGGGTCCTTGAATTCCGGGACGGCAGGGCAATCGTCGATCACGTACCCGCCAGTCGAACACCACGCCAACGACTCAGCCGGACCTACCTGTCGGTGCTTTGTGCCCTCTGCGTGGCGTCAGCGCTCGTCTACACCTACGACCGGGTCATTGGATTGCCGACCGCTCCCGAAGCCACTGCCCCGCCGGCATTTACGAACGCGGAGTTGCCGCCGGTCGAGGCGAATTCGATTGCAGTGCTGCCGTTTCTGAATATCGACGGCAGCGAGCAGACAGGGCTTTTCGCGAACGGTTTTGCTGAAGACCTTATCAATCGCCTGTCTCTGCTGCCGGGATTTGTCGTCGCCTCGCGAAACGACTCCTGGTCGCTGGGCGCCACGGCATCGTCCGAAGAGGTGCGTAGAAGACTGCGCGTGGCGCACTACGTCGAGGGAAGCGTAGAGCAGGCAGGCGAGGCGATTCGCGTCAACGTAAAGCTAATCGATTCCAGTTCTGGCTTTCCGGTCATCTCTCGTAGTTTTGACGACTCGTTGCGTGACTTCAACCAGGTACGGCGCGGCATTACGGACGTCATGCTGGCGAACCTGAAGATTGCGTTGCCGCAGGAGACGCAGGAAATGCTGGGTTCAATCTATGATGAGACGGACCTCGACGCTTACATTCTGTACCGGCAAGGCAGGGAAGCCTACGAGCGACCGCACACTGTTCAAAGCCTGACCGAGGCCACCGATCTCTTCGAACAGGCGCTCGCCTATGACCCTGACTACGCGCCGGCACACGCGGGTCTGTGCAGCGCATTTGTCGGAGTCTACGAGCTGAGCGGCGCTTCGGCAGATATCGATCGGGCGCAACGCGCGTGCGCGGCCGCATTGCAGTCGAACCCGCGATTGCACATGGTGTACTCAGCGCTCGGCGACGTCTACCTCAAGACCGGGCAGACGGCGCGTGCGAAGTCAGCGTACGAAGAGTCGCTAACGATGAATGAACACGATGGGCGGGCGATGAGGGGCCTTGCGGAGGTATATCGGCGCTCGCAGCGATTCGATGAGGCCGAAGTCTTGCTGGTCGATGCGATTCGTGCCCAGCCGGGCGACTGGCGCGCGATCGAGAGTCTCGGTGCGTTCCTGTTCTCCATGGGACGTTTCCGGGAATCTGCGGACGCCTATCGCCAGATCGTGAACATGGACCCCGAGAATTTCGAGGCACGCAGCAATCTCGGCGGTGCGCTGACAATGGCGGGTGATTTCATGGAGGGGCGCCGCGTGCTCGAAGAGTCACTGGAGCTTCGCCCGTTGGAGGAAACGTATTCCAACCTCGGCGTCATCTATTACTTTCTCGGGCAGTTCGACGAGTCGGTCGAAAGCCTCCAGCGGGCGGTCGAAATGACCCCGGGCCAGGCACTGCTCTGGCTCAACCTGGCGGACTCGCTGCACTTCGCCGGGCGGAGCGAGGCGTCGCACGCCGCGTTTCGCAAGGCGTTGGAGCTGTCAGCCGACAGGCTCAGGGTCAATCCCGCCGACAGCGAGGAACTCCTGACGCTGGCATGGGCCCAGCACCGGCTTGGCGACAGCCGCGAGGCCTTGGCAAACGTCGAGCGGCGGCTCAAGCTCGACCCCGGCGACCCGTACAGTTATTACTACGATGCCCTGATTCGCTACGAGACGGGGGACGAGGTTCTGGCGTTGGAAGCGCTGCGGGCGGCACTCCGGAACGGATATCCGGCCGGTATGCTGGTCGCGGAGCCGTATCTCGGCCAACTCCGCGCGAGCGACGAGTTTCACGCTCTGATTGTGGCAAGTTTCTGACGGTCAAATACAAGAATCCCATCTTTCGTCCATGCCGGGCGGATGATGTATGGACCACGAACCGCCCGGCCGGGGAATGTTAATGGAAAAAAAAACACCGATCGTCATGGCGATGCTCATCGCTGCGGCATACCAGCCCACTGCCATCGTCGCGCAAGTTGAGTGCGAAGTGCAGGAAGTTCCGCCGGTCTGCCAGGATGCCCGCGGGATCAACATCAATACGAATTCGAAGAACGTTTCGCCGAGGAATATTTGCGTCGACCCGGGAGACACGATTTCGGTTCAAGTTACGCCGGCAGGCAACAGCGTGACGATCGCCGCAAAGAACGGCGCCGACTGGTTGCACGGCAGCGGGGAGACTTTCACGGTGCAGGTGCCGGCCTCGGCAACCGGCGAGTTCGACTATAACGTCTATTTCGAAGACGGCACGTGCATCGATCCGAGAATCAAGGTGCGGTGACGCGGGAGCCGGCATACGCCGCAGCGCATGCCAGGCGGGAGTGACCTGTGATCAGCAGACTGGCGGGCCTGGCATGCTTGCTGTTGGCGAACCTGACGGCGGCGGAACTCGACCGGGACGAGCATCGGCTGGTCGACCTGACGCACGCCTACAACGACGAGTCGGTGTACTGGCCGACTTCGCCGTCGAAGTTCGAGCTCGAGACCCTGGCCGAGGGCGAGACGGACGCGGGTTACTACTACTCGGCCTATTCGCTGTGCACGCCGGAGCACGGCGGCACGCATCTCGACGCACCGGTGCATTTTTCGAAAGGCGGCATGGCGACGGACGAGTTGCCGCTCGAGAAGCTGATCGCACCGGCCGTCGTCATCGACGTCAGCGCCAAGGCGCTGAGGGATCGCGACTACCGGCTGACGACGGCGGAAATCACGGCGTTCGAGGCCGATCACGGCCGCATCGGCGAGGGCAGCATTGTCCTGTTGCGGACCGGCTGGAGCCGCTACTGGCCCGACCTGCGTGCCTATCTCGGCGACGACACGCCCGGCGACGCCGGCAAGCTGTCCTTCCCGGGTTACGGCAAAGAAGCGGCGCGGCTGCTCGTCGAGCAGCGCGGTGTCGCGATGCTCGGCGTGGATACCGCCTCCATCGACTACGGGCGCTCGCAGGACTTTCCCGTGCATCGCATCGCCGGGGCGAACAATGTCGCCGGGCTCGAGAATCTCACGAATCTCGAAGAACTGCCGGCCACCGGCGCGCTGCTCATCGCCTTGCCGATGAAGATCGAGGGTGGATCCGGCGGACCGGTCCGCGTCGTCGCGCTGGTTCCGCGCTGACGCTGCAGCGGCCGGTCGTACTTTCGGTAACCCCGTTGCTTCGGCAATCGAGCACTCGGGAAATGCTAAGCTGCCGCCGTGTGGTCCGGGAGCGGCACTGAATGTCGTGGTTTCTTTCCGAGCTGAAACGCCGAAACGTTACCCGTATCGGCATTGCCTACCTGACGATCGCCTGGCTCGTCATCGAAGTCGCCAACACGGTACTTCCGTTGTTCGACGTAGGTCCCGGCGCTTCCCGCCTGGTTGTCGTCCTGCTTGCAATCGGTTTCCTGCCGGTAGTGCTGCTTGCGTGGACCTTCGAGTTCACCACGACCGGTATAAAGCTCGACAAGGACGTCGATCGTTCCACGGATGCCGTCCGCGCCGGTACCAAGCGCCTGGACCGCTTCATCATCGTGCTGCTCGGCGTGGCACTGGTCTATTTCGCTGTCGACAAATTCGTATTCACGCCACAGGGCGAACAAGCCGATATCGAGGCAGGCGCGCGCTCGATCGCGGTTCTGCCGTTCGCGAATACCAGCGGCGACGCTGTCAACGACTACCTGAGCAATGGCCTGAGCGACGAGCTTCGGGACGCCCTTCAAGAGATCCCCGGCGTCCTGGTCATGGGCCGGCGTTCCTCGATCCGCTTCGAGGGGCAGGGACTCGACGCAACGGCGATTGCCGGCCAACTCGGCGTCGGGCGGGTCATCGAAGGCCGCTTCAACCGGCAGGGCAACAAGTATTTCGTCACCGTCGAACTGATCGACGCGGAGACCGGTTTCCGGCTCTGGGCCCAGAGCTACGAACGTGCCAGCCGTGACCTGATGGCGTTGCAGCAGGACCTGGCCCAGGCAGTCACCCGCCAGCTGGTGCCGACACTGGCGCCGGCGGACGAAGTGCAGCAGCCGTCGGCACAACAGGTTTCGGCACATGACCGGATGATGCTCGGGCGGATGTACGAACAGGAGGTAACCGACCGGCAGGTCGTCGACGAGACCAAGCTCAACCAGGCCATCGACCTTTACCGACAGGTGATCGACGTCGACCCTCAATCCGCGGAAGCCCACGCACGACTCGGCAAGATGCTGCTGTACCTGGGCGACGTGGATGCCGCGGCAGACTCGATATACACGGCCTTGGGACTGGACCCGGAGCAATCCGATGCCAACGCAACACAGGGTCTTTACTACTGGCTGACACGTCGGCCCGGTATCGGTGCGGCTTATCAACGAGCGATCGAGCTGAATCCCAACAACGCGGATGCGCTGGCCTACTACGCGGAGTGGCTCTGGATGCAGCGCGATGCACTTGCCGCCGAAGATTACTTTCGCCGGGCGATGAAGGTAGAGCCCTTGTCACTCGAATTCCAGGCGAAACTGGGCTACAAGCTTGCATTCTCCGGCAAGCGGGACGAAGCCGAACCGATCGTGCAAAGAATCCTGGAGTTGTTCCCGTCGGCGCCGGGCTATCTCGCCGCGGCACGCATTGCCGAAGCCTACGGCGCGCCCGAGGAAGCAATCGCCCTGGAACTGAAGGCCCTGGCGATGCAAGCGGACGATGCGGACATCGAAGGCCAGCTTGCGGAGTCGCTTGCGCGTATCGGTGATTTCGAGAGTGCTGCAATCTTCGAACCGGAGCCCGGCATCGGGCTCCTGTTCTGGTCGCGCCGCTACGTCGAACTGATCGCGCTCGGCGAGGAGCTCATGATCGAGTACCCGGACGACGATGACATGCTTTTCCTGCTGGCGTTCGCGCTGAATACAGAGGGCCGGTTCGAGGAATCCATGCGCATCTACGGGATATTAGGCATGCCGCAAACATGGATGAGCGAGTCGCGCAGGCCCAACGAGCTTCACCACATTCTGTCGCTCGTGGGGGCGTTGCAGGGTGTCGGCCAGACTGAGCGGGCAGCGGAACTGGCGCAGCTGGGGTTAGGCCATAACACAAACATGCGCAAAGGCGATACAGGCGCGTGGGCAGTCCCCCTGGGCGTAGCCTGTGATTTGTCCATACTCGGCGACGACGAGGCCGCACTGACAGCGCTCGAAGTACTACCGACGCTGCCGACCATCGTCTGGCTTCCGTACCTCAAAGACCTGACCTGTCTTCAGACGCTGGTTGACGAGCCGCGCTACCAGGCCGTCGTGACCGCGATCGAGGAACGGCTGGCAGGCATTCGATCGAACCTGCCCAAGGTGCTGCGCGGCTACGGCGTCGTGGCCGTCAGTCCGGCTCAGAAATAGCGGGTAAGGCCTACGGTCCAGGCGAGGTTCACCATGTGCACCGACTTGCCCCACACCGTCGTCAGTGCCGACACGGTGAGCGTGTAGCCGTCGTTGATGTACCACTCCGTCGATGCGCCGACGTTGGCGTAGCTGTGACGAGTCGTGCGGTCGTGCTGGTACCATGCTTCGTCCGTGCGCGCCGATGGCGGGAACTCCGTCGCGTCCTTCCCGTTACCGAGTTTCGCGAGCAGGAAGGCGCTTGCCGTCCAGTCCGGCGTCAGGAAATATCCGGCTTCACCGCGCAGGCGAAAATGGTTGACGTTGACGTCCAGCGTTTCCTCCACGATCGTGTAGCTGATGCCACCCCGATAGAACCAGTCGGAAAACAGCATGTACTTCGTGAGGTCGACGCCGAACTCCGCTTTCCAGACGTTCTGGCCCGCCGCCGCCTGGGCGAAGTGCGGGTAGTCGTGGGACGGAATGATCAGGTAGGCAAAGGGTTCGACGATCACCGGGTCGCCGAGCCACAGATAGCTTGCACCCAGGACGAAATCCTGCCACTCGTCGTGGTAACGCCCGTCGTCGACGTACGGGACGTCCGGCCGGGGCGGCACGAGCGTCAGCGGATCGTGGCGGCCGGGCCCGTCGTACTTCTTCCTGATGAAGGGGATGCCGGCGGTCAGCAACCACCGCTCGGTCAATGCGTAGTTGAGTTCGAGATACAGCGAATGCGTGCGTACCTCGCCGATATCGACCTCGGCCGCGCTGGTATCGAACTCATTGACCTCGATGGACTGGTAAGCGAGCGACATCGATCCGGTGCCCTGGACGTGTTCCTCGTCGGCCGTCTCGATACCTTGCGCGACAGCTGAGCTTGCGACCAGCAAGCCGCAGAGGGCGACCCACTCGCTCCTGCGCGCTGGGCGCACGGCGCCTGCTTCCCGATCCCCTGCCGGGCCCGACTACGTTATGCGCCCCGGTCCTTCAGGCTTCGGTGAATTGCCTTCAGGTACTTGCGCACGTCGTCGTCCGACATGACGACAGCGTCGAACTCCGCCTTGGCCATGCGCAGGTCTTCCGACCCCTTATCGATCACCGGGATCAGGTCCGGGTGTGAAGCGGACCCTGAGGTGGTTGCGGCTACGGCTTCCCGCACGCTGAAGGGCGCCACGACGACGTCGAAGGCCTGGGCCTGCATTTGCACGGCCATCTCCGAATCCGACGCCACCACGTGCACGTCGTGGCCGGCCTGTCGCAGGCTTTCCGCTACCGCCCGTTCGCGTTCCGTGCGGGCGTAGACGAGCACGGTGCCGGGAATGGGTGCCGTGAAAGCGCGATAGTGCACGCCCTTGCCGGCGCGAAAAACGCTTTCGCCACAGGCGAGCACGGTACTGGAAAAAGTGGAAAGGGCGGTGACGGTAAGAACGACCGATACGAACGAGGTACGCATGCCGGTTCTCCAGAAGCGACCGGGGGTTCGAGATGAACCGGTGCCCGCTTCAGGTGCATGTATAGCATATCGCCCGGAATTGGCAATACGGCCCAATCGGTACATTTCGGCGTTGAGCCCTGTGCACCGCCGGCTAGCGGACCTACGCATGGCTGGCCGGTTCTATGTTGTTGTTTAATCGAAAGAGATTGCCGGGATCGTAGCGTTTTTTGACTTGCTGCAACTTCGGGTAGTTGGGACCGTAATTCTGCTCGTCGGAATCAGCGCCGTCGTACTGGATGTTGTCGTATTGGCCGCCCGTATAGGGCTCCAAGGCGCCGTACCATGCGCGCAAGCTTTCGATCGCCAGTTCGTCGTCCTCGGGGTCGGTCCATGCGCCGGCGACCGCAAGCATCAGTTCCGGCTTGCGGTGCGGAAATGCGGTGGCACTTTCGTCGACGCTCCGGATGACGCCGCCCGCGGTGTGGGTAAAGAAAGCGAGGCGTGGATCGGGACGAAACGAATCGACCAGTGCATCGGCGAGGCTGTCCGAGAAGACCAGCGTCATACCGCTTTTCGCGTAACTGCGAATGCCGTGCTCGAAGGCAGCGTCCGCCTGCGTCTGCAGGACCATGTAGTCCTGGAACCGGATGCCGTCCTCGAGCGATCCGCGAATGGACCGAAGGGGTGACAGTTCTTTTTCGCCCCGAGTGGGATCACCGGCATAGACCACTTCCATACCGATGAATGCTTCGCCGTTCGGCAAAGTTCCCATCGACGGTGAAACGTAGAGTTCGTTCGAGAGCGTGTCGTACCAGTCCGCATAGAAGCGGAACACCTCTCCCGCCTGCGCAACCGGCCAACGGATGATGCCGGACAGGACGGTACGATCGAACGGATGCAGGCGGTAGGTGAACCGGGTGACGACCCCGAAGTTGCCGCCGCCACCGCGAATCGCCCAGAACAGGTCGGCCTCGTCTGCCGCGTCGATTCGGCGCACGGAGCCATCGGCGGTCACGATCTCTGCGCCGGTCAGGTTGTCGACGGCGAGCCCGTACTTGCGGTTGAGCCGGCCGAAGCCACCGCCCAGCGTGAAGCCGCCGACACCGGTGTGCGAAACCACTCCCGCCGTGGTTACAAGTCCCTTTTCGAGCGTCGCCGTGTCGAGGTCATGCAGCAATGCGCCGCCGCCGACCGTGGCCGTCCGGGCGACGCGGTCGACCTCAACCCGGTTCAGCCGGCCGAGGTCCAGCATGAGCCCCTGATCACAGGCCGATTTTCCGGGCCAGCTGTGACCTCCGCCCTTTACGGCAAGCAACAGGGCGTGGTCGCGAGCGAACGACACCGCGTTGACGACGTCGAGGGTCGTCGCCGCCTGGACGACGAGTGCCGGATGCCTGTCATGAATGCTGTTCCAGATTCTCCTCGCCGAGTCGTACTGCGCATCGGCCGGCACGAGCAGTTGTCCGGCGAGGCACTCGGCGAGTTCGTCGATCTCAGTTCCCGTCAGCTCGATCGGATCGCCATCCAGCGACATTGCGGCGATAGCGGATTCGGCGTTCCTTCCGTATGCGCCACGCATCGGCCATATCGAGGCGGTCGCGAGTGACGCCGATGCCTTGCAGAAACTCCGGCGATTCATGGACGTTCAGCGCAAGCCGGCTGGGAACCCGGTCACGATCAGGGCGCAGCCCTGGCCATGACCTCGTACTTCCCATCCACCGGCGGCAGGCCGACGATCGCCCGGTTCCTGTTCAGGTTCTCCCGCATCCGCGACTCGAGCTCTGCAAAGCGAGGCTCGTTTGCAAGTACTGCGAACGCCGGTTCCTTCCGGATTGGAAGCCCGTTGGTGTTGATACCCTGTTCGAGCGCCCGTTCGAGCATGTCCAGTGCAAGGTCCACATCGTCGTTGAGTGCGTGCTGCACCGCGAGACCCCAGGCGAAACCGGCGTTGTCGACGCCCTGTTCCGTAAGGTTTGCCGTGTGCTGTTCCAGGTAGCCCATCGCCTCCTGGAAGCGCGCCGCGTCGTCGAGCTCTGAGTACGAAAGGGCGACATCGGCCATAGGACCGTGGCCGAAACCGTCGCCGCGAACCTCGTTCGCGAACGCCGCGATCGACGGCCAGCGCTCCTCCAGGAAGTCGACCAGGTCCTGGTGACGCCCGTCCCAGACAAACAGCCGGAACAGCCAGCCCGGGTAACCGGAACGCGCGAGTTCAAAGGCAAGTTCGTAGGCTTCTTCCGTTCGACCCGTCTCGTACAGCGCTTCGGGCCGCAGGTACTGCGAGCCTTCCGTCACGGCCCGCTCGAACTGCATGGTCTGGAGCAGCCCGACACTGAGGAAAACCTTCGCGACGCCGCTCATGTTGCCGAGTTCACGCCGCTGTTCCATCAGCTTGAGGCCCTCACCCATGTTCCCGGAGTACATGAGGTTGATGGCGCGCGCCAGCAGCAGGTTGGGGCTGTCCGGGTCGAACGCCTCCATGCGCTCGAGCAGCTGCTCGATCTTTTCCTTTTCCGAAAAGCTGTTGAAGGTCTGGATGGCATTGCTGAACGCCGGCGTGTACAGCGGATCGCGTTCGGTAAGCTCGGCCAGGATCTCCATTGAACCGCGGTAGTCGCCGAGGGATTGCAGTGTGATCTGCAACCAGTTGCTGGCATCGATCAGGTTCGGGTTGAGCTCCAGTGCCCGGGTCAGCGGCTCGATCGCGAGTTCTTCCTGTCCCGGCGTGTTCGCGTAATACAGGCCGATGCCGGCCCAGCCCTCGGGATGGTTTTCGTCAAGTTCCAGCGCCTGCTCGAGGAAACGCCTGCCGCGGCGGTTCGCCTCGTCGTTCGGGATATCGCCGTACTGCTGCTCGGACAGCAGCATGACGGCGATGCCGCGCTGGGCATACGCCGGCGCGTAGCTCGCGTCGAGGCGGATCGCTTCATCCAGTTCGTCGATAGCCGTTTCGATATTGCCGCGATCCCGTGTGTAAATCCGCTGCTTGGCGCGAAGGTACAGGTCGTAGACCTCGGGCGCCGTGCGGTGCACTTCGGCGACGGTTCCTGTGCCGCTCAGGAGCTGGCTTTTCAGCTGCGCGAGGATTTCGCCGGCGATTTCATCCTGGATGGCGAATACGTCGGTGAGTTTCCGGTCGTAGGCCTCCGACCAGACGTGAAAGCCGTCATCGGCCTGGATGAGCTGCGCGGTTATCCGGACATTGTCGCCCGATTTCCGTACCGAGCCCTCGAGGATGAGTTCCACACCGAGCGCATCGCCGATCCGCCGGAGATCGTCGTTCTGACCCTTGAACGCAAACGACGAGGTCCGTCCCGCGACTTTCAGTTCCTTGACGGAGGCCAGTGAATTCAGGATCTCCTCGGTAATGCCATCCGAAAAATATTCCTGCTCGGGGTCCGAGCTCATGTTCACGAAGGGCAGCACGGCGATGGACGGCATGGACGCATCGGCGGCTGCAAGTTCTGTCGGCTGTGGCTCTTCGGAGCCGTGACGAGTGCGTTCGATGAGCAGCAGCGCCACGGCGACGACGAGGGACGCAATGATGACCGCATTCAGTTTGCGGCCCGTGTCGCGCCGGATGGAAGTATCCGGTGGGACGTCGGATTCCCGCCGGATGCCCTCGGGCGTGAGCTCGTATACCCAGGCGAAAACGAGCACCGGCACGAGGCCGACGGCGAGGATGACGAAGATGAGTTTCGGCGCCCAGTCCGGCAAAGCGAGGATCGGTGTGACGACGTCTATGATCTGCAGGATCACCCACGCGGCTACCGCATAGGCGATCGCGACCCGGAACACGTTCCGGCGTGCAAGTTCCGCGAATAGCTTCAAGAGACCTCCCTGGCGCGGCACATTGTCAATTATTTCAGGAGAATCAGCAATTCACGGCCGCCCACAAGGTGCCGGGCCAGCATGTTATGTTGCACATGCAGCTTTTGAGCCGAATGCACACGCAGAGGAGGATTCATGCCGTCAAAAACCTCGAGCATGGGAGCACTGGCATTGCTCGCCGCCGCCTTCGCGGCAGCCGCCGAACCCCTGGATATCCGCGAATGGCGCGTACCCTACGAGGACTCGCGGCCGCGCGACCCGTTCGCGGCAAGCGCAGGGGCCGTGTGGTTCGTGGGTCAGCGGAGCGGCTATCTTGCCAAGCTCGACGTCAAAAGCAGCGAATTCACGAAGGTGGACCTCAAGGAAGGTTCCGGCCCGCATAATCTCATCGTCGGATCCGACGGCATCGTCTGGTACGCCGGCAATCGCAACGCGCTGATCGGCCGCTACGATCCCGCAAACGGCGAAATCGAGGAAATCGCGATGCCCGACCCCGAGGCGCGCGATCCGCATACGCTGGTGTTCGACGACGCCGAGGAAAACATCTGGTTCACCGTGCAGGGCGGCAACCGGATCGGCCGGCTCCACATCGCATCCCGGGAGGTGGACCTGATCGAGGCAAGTACCCCCGGCTCACGGCCCTACGGCATCAAAGTGGCGCCGGACGGCTCGGTGTGGGTCGTGCTGTTCGGGACGAACCGCCTGGCCCATGTCGACCCGGAAACGATGACGCACAGGGAAATCGAACTGCCGCGCGAAGGGGCGAGGCCGCGCCGGCTCGAAGTACTCCCGGACGGTCGCGTCTGGTACGTCGACTACGCCGGCGGCCGGCTCGGCGCCTACGACCCGGCGTCGCGCGCATTCGAGGAGTGGCTCCTGCCGCAGGGGCAGGGAGCACGCCCTTACGGGATGGCTGCCGACGCGTCCGGCAGGCTCTGGATGGTCGCAAGCGGCGTCCTGCCGAATGTGTTCCTGGGATTCGACCCGGAAACGACTGCCTTCATACAGGCGACCGAAATAGGCTCGGGCGGCGGCACGGTCCGGCACATGCATTACCACGAGCCAACGGGCACCGTATGGTTCGGCACCGACGCGAACACCATAGGCCGCGCCGTCGTCGAGCCGGACAAAGCCGCAGCGGACTAGCCATGCGTCCGTCGTCGCTGTGCTTACTCGCCGCCGCCGGCACGACGAACATGGCAGCGGCATACCCCGACGGAGCGCCCTGGGGCAGCGCCGATCCGGGCGCGGCAGAGAATTGTGCGACCTGCCATTTCAGCAGCGATCCGATCCTTAACTCCGATGCAATCGAGATCGACGGCTGGCCGCGGCTCGTGTCCGCCGGCGACGTCTACGAGCTGGTATTCCGTTTCGCCGCGCGGGAGGGAGCCAGCGCAGGCATGCAGGTCCTCGTGCGATCAGGCGGCGCCGAGGCCGGCGCGTTCCTCGCTGCGCCCGACGGGCTGGAAACAGACGGCGCGAAAGCGAGGACGACCGTGCCTCGTCCGTTCACGAACGGCGAAGTGTCCTGGCGCCTCGAGTGGCGGGCGCCGGACCCGGAAAACGGCCGGGTGACCATGTGTGTCGGCGCATCCGCCGCGAACGGCGACGCCTCGGCCCTGGGCGACACGGTTCACTTTCGCTGTGTCGAGGCCGATATCCCGGACGCGCCCAACGGAACGCGCTGGAGCAATATTCGGTAGGCTGGGCCCTCCCGCCCGTTCCGCCAGGAAGCCGCCATGGCCTATCTCGTTGCCGCCGTATTCATCGTCCTCGTCGTTTCGTTCATGTGTTCCATCTTCGAAGCGGTGCTCCTGTCTGTCCGGCGCGCCCGCATCGAAATGATGAAGCGCAGGGGCGAGCGCGCGGGCGAGCTGCTTGCGGGCTTCAAGAAGAACATGGATGTACCGATTGCCGCGATCCTGATACTCAACACGGCGGCGCACACGATCGGCGCCTCCGTGGCCGGCGCGAGGTACACGGCCGTCTTCGATCCCGATACCCTGTGGGCTTTCTCGCTGGCGTTCACCCTGGCTGTCCTGCTGTTCACCGAGATCATTCCGAAGACCCTGGGGGTGAACCACGCCGCAGCGCTCGCGAGGCCTGCCGCGCATGGCATCTACTGGCTCACCGTCCTCCTGAAACCGCTCGTGTTCGTGAGCGAACGCATCTCCCGCCTGTTGCGCAAGGAGGTTGCCGTGCCGGTCACGTCAGCCGAGGAAATACGCCTGCTCGCATTCCTCGGCGGCAACGAAGGGGCGGTCGGCCGGCGCACGGCGGACATGATCGTCGGGGCGACGCAGCTGCGGCACATGCGCGCCGCCGACGTGATGGTCCCGCGCGAGGGGATCCGGTTCCTGTCGACGACGATGAGCCGCAAGGAAGTCATCCAGTGCATTCGCGAGTCCGGGCACAGCCGCTTTCCCCTGTCACCTTCCGAGGATCTCGACGACATCAATGCCGTGGTCTTTGCAAAGGAAGTCCTGACCTGGCTGCTGGAAAACGAGGACGGCACAATCGACTGGCCGGTGCTCAGTCGCGAGCCCTTGATCGTCCCGGACGGTTCCCCGCTGCAACAGCTTCTGAACACGTTCCAGAGCACTAACCGGCACCTGGCAATCATCGTCGACGAGTACGGCAGCGTGCAGGGCGTCGCGACACTCGAGGACGTCCTGGAAGAGATTGTCGGCGACATTCGCGACGAACACGACCTGCCCGCCGACGACTTCGCCCTGCAGCCGGACGGCTCACTGCTGGTCCAGGGCTCGGTCGACCTGCGCAACCTGTCGGCCAGGCTCGGTGTGCCCTGGGACCCGGACCTCGAGGCCACGACGATCGGCGGGTTGGTGACCGAGACCCTCGAGCGCATCCCGACCGCGGGCGACGTGATCCGCTGGAGCGGCTATCGCGTCGAGGTCCTGCGTGCCGACCGGCGCCGCGCGTTGCTGCTCGCGGTGAAAAAAGCCTGATCCGGACCCTGAGTCGCGCGCGGAAACCGGCACGCCGGGCTTGAGCGGCCGCATCGCCCTGTTCATGATGGGCCGGTTCGCCTCGCCGATGCCGGGCGTTTGCCGCAACCCTTTTTCAAAGCAGGTTTATTGAGGAACCACGCCGATTGCCGCCGTAAACCGCAAGGAGCCGACGGACCGCGGCTATCCGCTGTCCTGGTATGTCTCGACCGCCGATGTGCCCGCGGAAAGGCCGGCGCTCGGCGAAGGCCTGCGCGCGGACGTCTGTGTCATCGGCGGGGGTTACACCGGCCTCTCGGCGGCGCTTAACCTTGCCGAGCGCGGGCTCGATGTCGTGCTCCTCGAGGCGGAGCGCATCGGTTTCGGCGCGTCCGGCCGCAACGGCGGGTTGATCGGCAGCGGCCAGCGCAAGGACGTGCTCGAGACCGAAGCGCTGTTCGGCTACGAGAAATCTCGCCTGCTGTGGGATTTCGCGGAAGAGGCCAAAGCCGATATCGCGAGCCGTGTCGAGCGTCACGCGATCGCCTGCGACCTCCAGAGAGGCCAGCTCGTCGGCATTCACACGCGTCGTTATGCGGGCTGGGCCCGGACATTGTCCGAGGCGCTCGCCGAGCGTTACGACTACCCGGACACGCAGGCGCTCGATGCGGAAGCGACGCGCGCCATGGTTGCAACGGACGCCTACATCGAAGGTTTCTTCGATCCGCACGCGGCCGCGATTCATCCGCTGAATTTCACCCTGGGACTCGCTCGCGCCTGCGAAGCCGCCGGTGTCCGGCTATTCGAGGGCTCGCGGGTGTCGGGCTATACCGAGAGCGATCCAGCGACGATCCGGACCTCGAACGGCACGGTGACGGCCTCGTTCATCGTGCTCGCGTGTAACGGCTACCTCGACGAACTGGAACCGCGCGTTGCGGGCAAGATCATGCCCATCAATAATTTCGTCGTGACGACGGAGCCGCTCGGCGAGTCGCGTGCCGGCGCGCTGATCAGCGGACGTTACGGCGTCCACGATTCGCGTTTCGTCGTCAACTATTATCGGCTTACTCACGACCATCGCCTGCTGTTCGGCGGCGGAGAGAACTACCGGCGCGGCTTCCCCGGCGACATCGCCGCGTTCGTGCGCCCGTACCTGCTGAACGTGTTCCCGCAACTCGCCGACGTGGCGATCGATCACGCCTGGGGCGGCACACTGTCCGTTACGGTGAACCGGCTGCCGCATATCGGACGCCTGCGCCCGAACCTCTTTTTCGCCCAGGGCTACTCCGGGCACGGCATCTCCACCGCGGCCTTTGCCGGCAAGCTCATCGCCGAGGCCGTGACCGGCACCGCGGAGCGCTTCGACGTGCTGGCCAGCCTGCCGATCCGCCGTTTCCCGGGCGGGACGCTTTTGCGCTACCCGGGCATGGTGCTCGGCATGCTGTACTACGGGCTCAGGGATCGCCTGTGAGCGTGGGACGCCGCACATTCGACGACATTCGTATCGCCGTGGTCACCGGCGGCGGGCATGGGATCGGCCGCGCGCTGTGCCGCCGCCTGGCTGACATAGCCGATTCGGTGGTCGTCGTGGACCTCGATGGCGACGCGGCGGCGCAAGTCGCCGCCTCGATTGGCGGCACTGCCCGGTGTATCGATGTCGCCGACGAGGCCGGGCTGGAGGCGCTGGTCGCGGACGTCGAGGCGACGCTCGGGCCGATCGACCTGTTCGTCTCCAACGCCGGCGTCGGGTTCGGCGATGGCGAAACCGGAGCGGCGTCCCGGGACGGGCGGCTCTCAGCGGTGGGCGACCGTTGGGCCGCGTGCTGGGACGTCAACGTCATGGCGCATGTATACGCGGCGCGCGCATTGCTGCCGCGCATGCGTGCGCGAGGCGGCGGTTACCTCGTCAACGTCGCCTCGGCCGCGGGACTCCTCAGCCAGGTGGGCGATGCCGCGTATACGGCGACGAAGCACGCGGCGGTCGCGTTCGCGGAGTCGCTCGCCATCACCCACGGCGACGACGGCATCCGGGTGTCGGTGGTGTGCCCGCAGGCAGTGGCGACGCGCATGATCGGCATGCCAGACGACAGCGGCATGACGGCAGGCGGCTTCGGCGGCAACGACGTCGACGGGATCCTGGGTCCCGAGGACGTGGCGGAGTCCGTGGTGCGCGCCGCGCGCGAAGGCCGGTTCCTGGTGCTGCCGCATCCCCGCGTCGCGACCTATTGCGAGCGCAAGGCGGCCGACCGTGATCGCTGGATCGAGGGCATGCGGCGGTTTCGCGCGCGCTTGCTCGCCGGCCCGACGCCGGGATCAGAGGACGGCGAGTAGACCGAGCCGCGCGATGCCGAGTCCCGCGCCGAGCCCGATGACCGGAATGATGCCGAGCCTGAGGCGCACCAGTGCGAACAGTGCAAGGACCATGATCAACAGCGCGTAAGCGTCGAACGCGCCGGCAAGCGGCGAGCTGCCGCTGCCTTCCGGCCACAGCACATGGATGGCGAACAGCAGCGCGAGGTTCGCAATCACGCCGACGACCGCGGCCGTGATGCCGGCAAGCGGTGCCGCGAACGCCAGGTTGTGCCGCGTCGCCTCGACCGCCGGTGCGCCGACCAGCACGAAGACGAAGGACGGCAGGAATGTCATGAAGGTCACGAGCAGCATGCTCCCCGCCGCGCCCGCGACGAGGTGCTCCGCGCCGGCGATTTCGAGGTTCCACCCCGCGACGAAGCCGACGAATGCATTGACCATGACCAGCGGGCCCGGGGTGGTCTCGCCCAGCGCCAGGCCATCCATCATCTGACCGGCAGTGACCCAGCCATGGTCCTCCACCGCACCCTGATAGACGTACGGCAATACGGCGTAGGCGCCGCCGAAGGTGAGGAGCGCGGCCTTCGTGAAAAACCAGCCGAGCTGCGCCAGTGGCCCGTGCCAGCCGAACGCGAACGCAAGGGTGCCTTCGACGGCGCACCATAACGCGACCCCGACGAGCAGGTACGCGGTAACGGAGCGCCAGCGGAAGCCAGCGTGCGCCGGCAAAGGCGTGTCGTCGCCGATGAGGGCGGTCCCGGAGACGCCCGGTGCCGTGACATGCGCGGACGGCCGCGCGAACGCCTCGGGCAGGAATCGGCCGCCGGCCCAGCCAGCGGCAGCGGCGCCGCCGATGATCCACGGAAAAGGGACGTCGAACACCGTGAGCAACAGGAACGCCGCAAGTGCAAACGAGTACAGCAGCGGGTGAGCGAGTGCGCGCCGGCCGATGCGCCAGGCCGCGTGTATCACGATCGCGGTGACGACCGGCTTGACCCCGTACAGGATCGCACCGACGATCGCCACGTCGCCCAAGGCCATGTACAGCCAGGCGAGCACGAACAGCAGGACGAGCGATGGCAACACGAACAAGCTGCCCGCGACGATGCCGCCCGCCGTGCCGTGCATCAGCCAGCCGATGTAGGTCGCGAGCTGCTGCGCCTCGGGGCCGGGCAACACCATAGTGAAATTGAGCGCGTGCAGGAACCGGCGATCGCTGATCCATCGCCGGCGTTCGACGAGTTCGGCGTGCATCATCGAGATCTGGCCCGCCGGTCCGCCGAAACTGATGCAGCCGAGCTTGAACCAGTAACGGCAGGCTTCGCGGAAGGCGACTGCGGGCGTGCCGGCTGCTTCCGCTGTCCCGGGATGCATGCTCACCGGCGCCTTTTACAGGGTGTCGAGCGGCAGCTTCAAATACCGGGTGCCGTTGCTTTCCGGGAGCGGCAGCCGGCCCGCGCGGACGTTGACCTGGATCGAAGGCAGGATCAGTTTCGGCATCCCGAGCGCCGCGTCGCGCGCTTCGCGCATGGCGACGAACGCGTCGCGACTGACGCCTTCGTGTACGTGCACGTTACCGGCTTTCTGCGCGCCGATCGACGTTTCCCAGGCAAACGCGTCGCGGCCGGGCGCTTTGTAGTCGTGGCACAGGAACAGCCGGGTGTTCTCCGGCAGTGCATACAACGCCTGGATCGAGTCGTACAAGCGCGCCGCGCTGCCGCCCGGAAAGTCGGTGCGTGCCGTGCCGTAGTCCGGCATGAACAGGGTATCGCCGACGAATGCGGCGTCGCCGGCGATGTAGCTTACGCAGGCCGGCGTGTGTCCGGGTGTGTGCATGACCCGCGCCTCGATACCGCCGATGCGAAACCGCTCCCCGTCGGTGAAGAGCTTGCCGAACTGGCGACCGTCGGGCACGAGGTCGTCGAGATTGAAGACGCCGCGGAACACGGACTGCACCGCAGCAACATGCTCGCCGATGCCGATCGTGCCGCCCACCTGGTCCTGCAGGTACGATGCCGCGGACAGGTGGTCCGCATGCACATGCGTCTCCAGCAGCCAGTCGACGGCGAGACCGGACTCGCGCAGGCAGGCGATGATGCCATCGGCCAGAACGGAGTTCGTGCGGCCGGAGGCGGCGTCGAATCCAAGTACGGGATCGATGACCGCCGCGCGGCCGCCGGCCAGATCGGCGACCACGTAGCTCACGGTATTGGTCTCGCTGTCGAAAAACGCTTCTACGTCAGGTCGGTGCATGCAGTCTCGGGCATCGCGCAATGCGACGGGCTGACTTGTACAGCCAGGGCCGCCATTGTGCCAGTCCTCGACTGCTTCCCCTAGGCCGTTCCGGCGCGCTGGCTGATCTCGACGATGCGCGACTCGTAGTTCCCCGATCGTTCCGCGAGCTGCGACACCAGGGTAACCAGGTGCCGCATCGCCCGGTCGTTGAGCAGACGCGGAAGATTGCAGTGCCGGCGTGCCAGGTCCTCGTGAAAGGTGTAGAGCAGTGCGCGCAGCGCGTCCGTCATGTCTGCCGCCGTTTCCTCATGGTCGAGCAGGTGCATGAGAATCAGTTCCGACACCTCGGCATCGAGGTTCGCCCGGTCATAGCGCGCCTCGATCGATACCCATACGAGGTCCAGGTTCGCGTTCGAGTGCGCGAGTTCATCGGCGAAGAGTACCGGCGCGATCGTCGGCAATTGCTGGCTCAAGCGCCCGGAAATGCCGCCTTCGCCCGCGAGCCTGCGCAATTGCGCCGCGCTGGCCGCCGGCGTCGCGAGGAAGATGCCGGATTCCGCCTCGGAGTCGATTTCCCGAATCAGGTTCTGGTAGCAATGCTCGACAGGATCGTCCGCCTCGAGCACCAGCGCCAGCTTGGCGCGATTCTCTGCCGTGATCCGTTGCTGGGACCAGCGATCGAGTCTGGACATGGAGCTATTCTTCGCCTCGAAGCGCTCGCCCAGATACGAAATCACCGCATCCTCCACCGTCGTCGCCGGACGGACCCGACCCTTGCCACCCTCGATAACCTGAAGCATTGCCGTCTCCTGTTTCGTTCCTGGGACGTAATGTAGGGATCCGGGCAGCCGGCCTCTTGTCCGAACACAGCGAGGTCTGTGCAATTTCCGTCACGCGCGCATTATGATGGGGCACCGGCCAGAACCGCAGACGAGGAACCGGTGCTCAACCAGCCCTCTTCGTTGTCGCAGCTCGTGTATCGCATCGGCGATACACTGCGGGTGGGCTATGGCATCGATCCCCGCCCGATATACGAGTCGATCGGTGTCGATCCCGATGGCCCGAAAGACGCGGGTGACCGCCAGCCCAACCGCGTCATCACCGAGATGTTTGACAGGGCCGGGCAGCTATCGGGCGATCCCGCGCTCGGACTTCGCGTCGGCCTCAGGAGCGAACCTCGCCATTTCTTCGTTATCGGGCATGCCTGGCTCGCGAGCGCGACGCTCGTGGATGCATTCCACAAGCTGTTGCGCTACGAGGCGATCCTCAACAGCGGCCAGACCGACCTGCGTTTCGAGCGGCAGGGCGATCTCTTTGTGCTGAGCGAGGCTTACCCGAACCCGTCGGACTATCCCGGCAAGCTGCGCGCCGATAACGGCATCGCGAGCGTGCTCAAGATGTGTTACGCCGTGCGCGGCGAGCCCTTGTACCCGGTTCGCATGGACCTGTTTGCGACCAGTCGCGTGCCGCTCGACATCTACCGGGAAATCATCCAGGGACCGGTGCGCCGCAGCAACGAAAGGACCGCGATTTACTTCCGGGTGCCTGAACTCGAAGCGCCACTCGGCGGCGCGATCCCCGAGATCGTCGACACCTCCTGCCGGATCGCCGATCGGTATCTCGAATCTCTCGACGCGAACAAAATCGCCCATAAGGTGCGCGCGCAGCTCGTACAGATGCTCCCGGGCGGCGTCGTCGACCAGGAGCGCATCGCCGCGAGCCTGTATCGCAGTGCGAGCACGCTGCACAGACAACTCACTGCAGAAGGGACGACGTATCGCGATGTCCTCGAGAGGACGCGTCGGGAACTGGCGGAAGCCTATCTTCGGGACGGGCGGCACTCGCTCGCAGAGACCGCGTTCCTGCTCGGGTTTTCCGACCAGGGCAATTTCGCGCGTGCGTTCAAGCGCTGGACGGGATCGAGTCCGGGGCAATATCGCAAGGCGATGCGAGCCGCTTAAGCACTGCCCGCCACGCGTTCGCGGATCTCGTCGATGCGGGAGCGACCGGGAACAGCGGGCGCCCCGGTGCAATGGCGGTCGCGCGGGCACCCGGAGCTGCGCGGGCAGATGATCGTCGCCTCGCGTTCGGCGCCGTCGGCAATCCAGCCGATGTTCAGTATCCTCGCGATGCCTTCGAGCTGCTGCCGAGCCCGCGGCGGGACAGGCGCGGAGCCGCCACTCACGTTGCAGCTCGCCTCGATCAAATCAATCGTCTGCGCCGGGTCGTCCCCGCGGGCGCGAAGCGCCGGCGCGAGATCGACGCCCGCGCACAGCACATGCGGGTTGCCGGCGGCATCGCGATTGCGGATGGACTGGCAGCAGTAAAGGAATGTGTCATCGCCGTTGCGTAACACGGAGATCTGCGCGGAGGGTCGCTTCGAGCGTGATTGCAGCATGCGGAAAACCGCCCAGTGCCGGCAGGGATCGGACAATGCCGTCATGTTGCCCCAGGGAAGCGGGATGCCATTGCCACGGTAGACCGCGCGCAAGCTGCCCGGCGGATAGGCATCGAAGTAATGCCAGTAGGGATATGGCGACACGCTCGACATGCGGCGCATGGTCAGCGTCGTCGTCAAGCCGACCCGTTCGCCGGCATCGATCGCATACGCGTGCTTCGCGAGGTACTGGCGAAAAGGGGTTTTCGGCGCGAGGAGCGCGGCGGCAAAATAGCTGCACTCGAAATCGCGCCAGGCATACAGGATGTCCTGCGCATCGATCGTGGCCGACTCGCCCTCATGACGCCGTTCGCTGCCGTAGCCGCCGGATACCTGCGGAGCGCGCGCGCCGTCCCCGTCATGCAGGATTTTATGCGCGATGTGATTCGCAAGGTCGAACTTGAGACGGGCCGGGTTGCTGCGTAATACCTCGTTCAGACAGACGGTGCCCGGCGCCTCGTAAAACGAGCGCACCAGGGTCTTCGACGGCACGCCGCCGGCTCGCGCGTCTGCGAAAGCCGGGTTCTCGAACCAGACGATGCGAAGTCCCAGGCTCCCTGCGAGTTCCATGACGTCCTCGACGGTCAGCGGGAAGCGCTTTCCGCCGATCGATTCCGCAGCCCGCTCGAGATCGGGAAAGCGATTGTGACTTTTTTCCTGGTGTGCGCGGATCAAAAGGTGCGCGAACTGCCGGCCGGTGATGCCCGTTTGCGACAGCAACTCCGGGATCGCGAGCTGCAACAGGTTTTCGGAAAACAGAAATCCGGGCTCGAGCGGCATGGCGCTCGCGGAGGTTGCGGGTGCCGCGTGCAGTGCATCCGCATCCAGGGCGTCGTCGAAAAACCAGTCGGGACTTTTCTGGAAGATGTCCGCGATGACACGGACCAGGCGCTCGGCCGGGACCCGCTTGCCGTTCTCGATCATGGAGAGATAGGAAATCGACGGCGCGGCGTCGGGATCGAGCTGTATGCATCGCACCGACAGATCTTCGAGCGTGAGCTGGTGGCGCTTCCGGAGCGCCCGGACCTTGGTTCCCAGGAAATGCGCTTTGCGCTTGATGCCGGCCGGCTGGCTCATCGAATCACCCGTTGTGAAGTTCACACTGTCAAATTTTTGTTGTCAAATTTGTACAACTCCGAGCGTAGTATGAGAGCCGGTCAATCACAAGCGCCGGCGCTGTCCCGGCAAGGGAGAACAGGATGAATCGCGATCGATACAGCGAGGCCCGGCAGCTCGAGGCCGACTGGGCGAGAAGCCCGCGCTGGCAGGGGATCCGGCGGAACTACGCGGGTGAGGACGTCGTCCGGCTGCGCGGGCACGTGCGCATCGAATACACGCTGGCGCGCCTCGGGGCTGAAAAGTTCTGGCGGCTGTTGCAGCAGGAGACACCGGTTTGCGGGCTCGGCGCGCTGACCGGCAACCAGGCGATCCAGGAAGTGCAGGCCGGGTTGCGGGCGATCTACTGCTCGGGCTGGCAGGTCGCCGGCGACGGCAACTCCGCGGGCGAAATGTACCCGGACCAGAGCCTGTACCCGGCGGATTCCGTGCCGAGGATGGTGGAGCGCATCAACAACGCATTCGTCCGCACCGACGAGATACATGCACTCGAAAACGATCATTGCATCGACTGGTTCCCGCCGATCATCGCCGATGCCGAAGCGGGCTTCGGCGGCAACCTGAACGCGTTCGAACTGATGAAGAGCATGATTCGCGCGGGCGCCGCCGGCGTACATTTCGAAGACCAGCTCTCCTCCGCGAAAAAGTGCGGCCACATGGGTGGCAAGGTCCTCGTGCCGACGCAGGAGGCCGTCGCAAAACTGACGGCCGCCCGGCTCGCGGCGGACGTCGCCGGCGTGCCGACGGTGCTCATCGCGCGCACGGACGCCGACGCGGCGAACCTCATCACCTCGGACATCGATGAGCGTGACCATCCCTTCATCACCGGGGAGCGCACGAGCGAGGGCTTCTATCGCACGAACGCCGGCCTCGACCAGGCCATTTCCCGCGGCCTCGCGTACGCGCCGTTCGCGGACCTGCTCTGGTGCGAAACCTCGCGGCCCGACCTCGTGCAGGCGGAGCGGTTCGCGCGGGCGATTCATGCGGAATTTCCCGGCAAGTTGCTTGCCTACAACTGTTCGCCGTCGTTCAACTGGAAAGCGAATCTCGATGACGCCACAATGAAGACGTTCCGGGAAGAACTCGGACGCCTGGGCTACCGCTTCCAGTTCATTACGCTTGCCGGGTGGCACGCGCTCAATTCGAGCATGTTCCGATTGAGCCGGGCGTACAAGGAGGAAGGCATGTACGCATACTCCCAGTTGCAGCAAGGCGAGTTCCTGGACGAGCAGCACGGCTTTCGAGCGACGCGTCACCAGTCGTTCGTCGGTGCGGGTTATTTCGACGCCGTGCAAAACACGATCATGGCGGGACTCTCGTCCACGACGGCGATGCAGGGCAGTACAGAGGAGGAACAATTTGTCGCGTGAGTCTTCGCGGGCGGAACGCAGCGGGCTTCGTATCGATCCGGCTTTCGCGGCCTTCGTCGAGTCCGAACTCCTGCCGGCGATCGACCGCAAGCCCGGTCCGTTCTGGGCGGGCTTCGCGGCGCTGACCCGTGAACTCGCACCCGCCAACCGGGAACTGCTGGGTCGCCGGGCGGCGCTGCAGGCGCAGATCGATGCGTGGCACCGCTCGCACCCCGCGCCATGGGTTCACGACGAGTACCTCACGTTCCTGCGCTCCATCGCTTACCTCGAGGAGCCCGGCGCACCGTTTACCATCGAAACGGAGAATGTCGACCCGGAGATCGCCAGCATCGCGGGGCCGCAGCTGGTGGTACCCGTCGACAACGCCCGTTTCGCGATCAATGCCTGCAACGCGCGCTGGGGCAGCCTTTACGACGCCTTGTACGGCACGGACGTGATCGACGAGTCGGATGGAAAGGAGCGCGGCGCGGGCTACAATCCCCGGCGCGGCGACGCAGTAATTGCATACGCGGCGGGCTTCCTCGATGAGGCCGTGCCGCTCGAGGGCGCGCGACACCAGGACGTGGTCGCCTGGTCCGTCAGTCGGTCGACGCCGGCTCGTGCCGTGGCGCTGCAGGACGGCGACCGCGAGGTTTCGCTTGCGGACCCGGGCCAATTCGCAGGGTACGCCCGCGACGGACGCCGCCTGGCGCTGCTTTTTCGCCGTCACGGCCTGCACATCGAACTCCGGATCGACCCCCGGCATCCTACCGGTAGCCGTGCACGGGCAAATCTCGCCGATGTCGTCCTCGAGTCCGCCGTCACGACGATCCAGGATTGCGAGGATTCGGTGGCCGCGGTCGACGCCGCGGACAAGGTGAGGGTGTACCGCAACTGGCTGGGCCTGATGCGGGGTGAGCTCGAGGCGTACTTCGAGAAGGACGGCCGCTCCGTCACGCGGAGGCTGGCAAACGACCGGCACTATCTCGCAGCAGACGGCTCTGCGTTCTCCTTGCCGGGCCTGAGCCTGATGCTCGTCCGCAACGTCGGCCATCACATGACGACCGACGCCGTGGAGGACAGCGATGGCGAGCCGGTGTTCGAGGGCATGCTCGATGCCGTGATCACGGCTGCCTGCGCGATGACGAACCGCGCCCGGCCGGATCGCCTGCCGAACAGCCGCTTCGGCAGCATATATATCGTGAAACCCAAAATGCACGGCGCTGCGGAAGCGATGTTCACGAACACCCTGTTCGGGCGGGTCGAACACCTGCTTGGGTTGCCGGACATGAGCATCAAGCTCGGAGTGATGGACGAGGAGCGCCGCACGACCGTGAATCTCCCGGCCTGCATTCACGCCGTACGGGACCGGCTCGTGTTCATCAACACCGGATTCCTCGACCGCACCGGCGACGAAATCCACACGAGCATGCACGCGGGGGCGGTCCCGCCGAAAGAGACCCTGAAATCCGCGCCGTGGATCAAAGCCTACGAGGACTGGAACGTCGACCTCGGCATACGCTCCGGGCTGCCCGGCCGTGGCCAGATCGGCAAGGGCATGTGGGCGAAGCCGGACGCGATGCGCGAGATGATGGCAAGCAAGGAAGCGCATCCACGCGCCGGCGCGAGCTGTGCATGGGTGCCGTCGCCGACGGCAGCGACCCTGCACGCAATGCACTACCATCGCGTGGATGTCCGGGCCCGGCAAGCGGAACTCGCGACCCGGCCACTCGCCTGCCTCGACGATATTCTCACGCCGTCGCTCGCCGACCGGCGGGCATTGCCCGCCGATGCAGTTCAGGCCGAACTCGACAATAACGTGCAGGGTATTCTCGGCTATGTCGTCCGCTGGGTCGATGAGGGCATCGGCTGTTCGAAGGTGCCGGACATCCGCAACGTCGCGCTGATGGAGGACCGTGCCACATTGCGGATCTCGAGCCAGCACATCGCCAACTGGCTGCTGCACCGGGTGGTGGACGAGGCGGAGGTCGAAACGGCATTAAGGCGCATGGCGGTGATCGTCGATGAGCAGAATGCGGACCTTCCCGGGTACCGCCGCATGAGCGACGATTTCGATCACAGTCTCGCGTTCCGGGCGGCGCGCGAACTCGTGTTCCGGGGCCGCGAGCAGCCGAACGGCTATACCGAGGCCCTGTTGCACGCCTTTCGGCGCAAGGCCAAGACGCGAGCGCGGAGCCGGTAGGCGCCCGCGGGCGACGGCGAGGCTTGGAGCGGCTGCCGCCCTCGGCTATCGTGCAGGCTGGCCCGCTGCCGCAAGACGTAAACAATGAAACATGGCTGCTTCGCCGCCGTCGCCGCGGCGCTCCTTGCGACGACGGCGCTCGCGGATACGGTGCGGGTTGCCGTTGCCAGCAATTTCATGCCGGCTGCCGTGGTCCTTGGCGAGAGTTTCAGCGAGAGATCGGGGCACGCCATCCAGTGGATCCCCGGGTCGACCGGCAAGCTGTATGCACAGATCGTCAATGGTGCGCCTTACGATGTATTTCTCGCCGCCGATGTCGAGCGGCCGCGGCGGCTGGAGTCGGAGGGCCATGCCGTCGCCGGCAGCCGGCGCACCTATGCAGAGGGCCGTCTCGTCGCCTGGTCCCGAACCCGGGCCGCAGACGGCAGCGCCTGTCTCGCGGCACTCCGGGTGGGAGTGCCCGGCAAGGTGGCGATTGCCAACCCCGAGCTGGCGCCCTATGGTGCGGCGGCGCGCGCCTACCTGCTACGCGAAGGCCTGTGGGAGACCGTGAGCCCGCGGCTCGTGTTCGGTGAAAACGTGGCGCAGACGCTGCAGTTCGCGGCGGACGGCGGCGCCGTCGTCGCGCTCGTCGCGGCGTCGCAGCTTTACTCCGGCGACCTGCCCGACGCGGCTTGTGCTGAAGCGCTGCCCGCCGGCAGCTATCCGCCGATCGAACAGCAACTCGTATGGCTCGGACGTGCAGCGGACAACGCAGCGGCTGCTGCCTGGGTCGCGTACCTGGCCGGCGAGGATGCACGGGCGATCATCGAAGCCTACGGCTACCGGGTGCCGCGTCCTTGACGGACGCGGCGGGCACGGGGGCTGGCCATCTCGGCCCGCTTCTCCTGTCGCTCAATCTCGCCGCCGTGACGACGGTCCTGTTGCTCATCCTCGCAACGCCGCTCGCCTGGTGGCTCGCGCACAGCAATGCCCGACTGAAGCCCGCGATCCAGGCGCTCGTTGCATTACCCATCGTGCTGCCGCCGACGGTGCTCGGCTTCTACCTGCTCGTCCTGCTCGGGCCTTACGGCGCCATCGGCGGCTGGTGGGTGAGGCTTACCGGTGACACGCTCACGTTCTCGTTCACGGGCCTCGTCATCGCATCCTGCGTCTACAGCCTGCCGTTTGCGGTGCAGCCCCTGCAGGCTGCGTTCGCGCAGGCGGGGACGCGGGAACTCGAGGCGGCACGGACGCTCGGCGCGGGCCCCTTCGACGCGTTCTGGTCGGTGGCCGTGCCGCTGGCCCACCCGGGCTTCGTCACCGCTGCGGTCCTGAGTTTCGCCCATACGCTCGGCGAGTTCGGCGTGGTTCTCATGGTCGGCGGCAACATTCCTGGCGAGACGCGGGTGGTTTCCATTGCGATATTCGATCACGTCGAAGCACTGAATTACCGGGCCGCGCACGAGCTTGCGGCGATACTGCTGCTGTTCGCATTCGCGGTCCTGCTTGCCATGTTCACCGTCAACCGGCGCTGGGCCTACCGCTGATGAGTGGCGGCGACCGGATCGAATTCGCTTACCGGCTCGAGCACGGCGGTTTCGTTCTCGACGCCGCGGGAACGGTCGAGATGCGTGGCATCACGGGCATCTTCGGCCCCTCCGGCGCGGGCAAGACGAGCTTGCTGCGTTGTATCGCCGGGCTCGATCGTGCCGCCCGCGGGCGCCTCGTTGTCGGCCGCGAGACCTGGGAGGACTCGAGCCAGGACCTGAGGCGACCGGCGAATGAACGCGGTGTCGGCTACGTGTTCCAGGAGCCGCGGCTCTTTCCGCATCTCGACGTGCAGAGGAACCTCGTCTACGGCGAGCGCCGCGCGAAACAAAAGTCGCCGATCGGCTTCGACGCCGTGGTCGAGTTGCTGGGGCTCGGTGCGCTGCTCACGCGGCGCCCGGACGGGCTGTCGGGCGGCGAAGCCCAGCGCGTCGCCATCGGCCGCGCGATGTTGCGCGCGCCACGCGTGATGCTGATGGACGAACCGGTCGCGTCGCTCGATGCCGCCCGAAAGCAGGAGGTACTGCCGTTCATCCGGCAGCTCCACGTGGAAAGCGGTATTCCCGTTCTTTACGTAACCCACAGTTTCGACGAGCTTTGCGAGCTCTGCGACCAGCTCGTGCTCCTCCAGGACGGGCGCGTTGCCGGCTGCGGTGATTTGCAGGACCTGCTGGCTGAGGCAACGCTGCCGCTCTCTGAGGGCGACCGGGCGGGTGTGCTGCTCGACGCGCGCGTACTCGAGTGGGACGAACGCGATGACATCAGTACGCTGGGCACCGCTCTGGGCATCCTGCGAGTACCGGGCCGTGCGGTTGCGGGCGAACGAATACGCCTGCGCGTGCGGGCAGCCGACGTCAGCCTTGCGCGCGATGCGTCCGCCGCGACGTCCATACTGAACCGAATCCCTGCGACCGTGGCCGAACTTCGCGATGAATCCTCGCACTCGATCCTCGTCCGTCTCGAAGCCTCGGGTGACATCCTGCTGGCCAGGATCACTCGCCGGTCGGCGCGCGAACTCGATCTGCAGCCGGGCGATCGGGTGATCGCACAGATCAAGGCCGTTTCATTACGGCGTCCGCGCGACTCGTGACGTCCCGATTGTTCGTGACCGCGATGCGGCGTGTCGGCATAATCCGCTCCCGCCTTCCTACCGGCCGCAGCCCGCGTGAACCCGCCAATCTTTTACATCCTGATCGTACTCGTGCTGACGAGTGGCATGATCTCCGTCATTTTCTTGATCGCGTGGAAAAATCTCGTGCGCGAAGCGCACGTGTTGAGCTGGTCGATCGCGTTTTTCTTTGCCATGTGCCAGTGGCTCTGTACGCTGGCGCGGCCCCTGTTCCCGAGCTTCGAGCTGTACTGGCTGGTCGTGAATGCGCTTGCACTCTGCCTCATCACCATCGGCCTTCGCGGCTACGTGGAGCGGACGAAAGCCGCGTTCATGCCGAAGAACCTGTGGCCCTACACCGCAGTCGCTTACGGCATCATCATCTGGACGACGCTCGTTAACCCGCACGTCGGCGTTTCGACCGCCGTCGTACCGATCGCCGCCGCGCTGACGCTGTTCGCGTCGAGTTACGTGGTCCTCACGCACCGGGCCGTTTCGCAGCCGGCGGAAACAGCCACCTCGGTGGCGATGCTGCTGTTCGGCGTGGTGCAAACCATCGCCGCCGGGCTCGCGCTCCTGCAGGGCAGTGGCGGCAATCCGGACTACCGGCTGATCTACTTCGAATTCAATTTCATGACGCTGCCCGCCGGCTATATCGGTGTCGCAATGTTCACCATCTTCATGCTGGCCTCGGACATGTCGGAACAGATGAAAAAGATTGCTGTCATGGACCAGCTGACCGGCCTCCTGAACCGGCGCGGGTTCGGCGAGCAGGGTGCGAGAGCATTCTCGAGCGCCCGCCGCTCGGACTATCCCCTGGCGGTGATCATGACCGACATCGATCGTTTCAAGAACATCAATGACGAGTTCGGCCACGCCGTGGGCGATCTTGCGTTGCAGCACTTTTCGGCCGTGCTGCAGCAGCGCCGGCGGGCGGAGGACATCGTTGCGCGGATGGGTGGCGAGGAATTCGCGCTCGTGCTCCCGGGCACGTCGCTCGCCGATGCCGACGGCCTTGCCAGGACTCTCTGTGAACGGATCGAGAACAGTCCCCTGGAGGTCGACGGCGCGCCGCTCAGGATGACGGCGAGTTTCGGCGTCTCGGCGATTGCCGAGCGCGACACCTGCCTCACGGACATAGTCGTACGCGCGGACCGGGCGCTGTACCGGTCGAAGCGCAGCGGACGAAACCGGGTGGATATCGAAACCTCCCAAAGACTCGATCTCCCCCCGGCGGGCCTGATGGCAGTCGCCGCGAAATGACAGCCGCGGGCGCGAGGCAGCCAGCCTGATGCGCCGGTAGCCGCGCTTTGCCCGAGTCAGTACCATTGCGCGTCATGCCGGCGATCCTCTCCGTTAAAAAGCTCAACAAGACCTACGCCGGCGGCCTGGTCGCGCTCAGGGACGTCGATCTCGAAATCGAGCGCGGCGAAATCTTTGCGTTGCTCGGGCCGAACGGCGCGGGCAAGACGACCCTGATCAATATCATTTGCGGGATCGTCAACCCGACGGGCGGCACGGCGTACGTTGACGGCCACGACATCGTCAGGGCGTTCCGGGCGTCACGGGCGCTCGTGGGCCTCGTGCCGCAGGAACTCCCGGTCGAGCCCTTCGCCACCGTCTGGAAGACGGTGAGTTACAGCCGCGGCCTGTTCGGCAAAGCACCCGCCCCCGCGCACATCGAACGCGTGCTCAAGTCCCTGTCGCTGTGGGACAAGAAAGATACAAAAATCATTACACTGTCGGGCGGAATGAAGCGCCGCGTGCTGATCGCGAAGGCGCTCGCCCACGAGCCCGAGCTCCTGTTCCTGGACGAGCCGACCGCCGGCGTCGACGTCGAGCTGCGCAAGGATATGTGGCAGGTGGTGTCGTCGCTGCGGGCGTCCGGCGTGACCGTGATCCTGACCACGCACTATATCGAGGAAGCCGAGGAAATGGCGGACCGGGTCGGCGTCATCAACCATGGCGAGATCATTCTCGTCCAGGAGAAACGCCGCCTGATGCAGGAGCTCGGCAAGAAGCAGCTGGTACTGAACCTCAACGAGCGCCTCGCCGCCGTCCCGCCGGCGCTTGCGAACTATGCGCTCGAACTGGCAGGGGGCGGCGACGACCTGGTCTACACCTATGACTCGACCGTCAACCGCACCGGTATCACGTCCTTGCTCGGTGCGCTGGCTGCCGCCGGCATCCGCTTCAACGACCTGCATACCTCGCAAAGCTCGCTGGAGGAAATTTTCGTGGACCTCGTGAAAAAGCCGCAATGAACCTGCAGGCCGTCAAATCGATCTACTTCAACGAAATGGCGCGCATGTTCCGGACCGCCGTGCAGAGCATCGTCGCCCCGGTGTTGTCGACGTCCCTCTATTTCGTCATCTTCGGCTCCGCGATCGGTTCCCGCATCACCGAGATCGACGGGATCAGTTACGGGGCGTTCATCGTGCCGGGCCTCATCATGCTTTCCATCATGACCGAGAGCATTTCAAACTCCTCTTTCGCGATCTATTTCCCGCGATTCATCGGCACGATTTTCGAGGTTTTGTCGGCGCCGGTGTCCTGGGTCGAGGTCGTGCTCGGCTTCGTCGGCGCGGCTGCGACCAAGTCGGTCATCATCGGCGTCATCATATTCGTCACCGCGAACTTCTTCGTCGACATCGATGTCGCGCATCCGCTGGTCGCACTGCTGTTCCTCGTCCTGACCTCGTTCTCGTTCTGCCTGTTCGGGTTCATTCTCGGCGTCTGGGCGGACGGCTGGGAGAAACTGACCATCGTGCCCGTGCTCCTGATCATGCCGCTCACCTTCCTCGGCGGCACGTTTTATTCGATCAGCATGCTGCCGCCCGCATGGCAAATGATCAGCCTGTTCAATCCCATCGTGTACCTGATCAGCGGATTCCGCTGGAGTTTCTACGAAAATGCCGATGTCGCCGTAGGCATCAGTATCGCGGCGACCGTCGGCTTCCTCGTCGTCTGCCTGCTCATCGTTCGCTGGATCTTTAAATCCGGCTATCGGCTCCGAACCTGAGTCGCGCCGTCTGTCGCCGCTATACTGTCCGGGCGATGCATGAACCGCAAAAGGCCATTTCCCGGATCGCACTGATCGTCACGCTGATCATCGCCGGCGAAGTGATATTCGCCCTGCCGTTTCACACGGCGCGATTCTTTCGCCCGACGCTGCTCGAGGTCTTCGGTTTCACGAATACCGAGCTCGGCGACCTCTTCGCCGCTTACGGCGTCGTTGCGATGCTTGCCTACTTTCCCGGCGGCGCGCTCGCCGACCGCTTCCCTGCACGCGTGCTGCTGGCCGTGTCCCTCCTCGCCACCGCGGCCGGCGGCCTCGTGATGGCAGCGATCCCGGGACCGCTGGTCATGGGGCTGCTTTACGCCTTCTGGGGCTTCACCACCATCTTCCTGTTCTGGGGGGCTCTCATTCGCGCGACACGGGACTGGGGCGGGCACGGGGCACAGGGCCGCGCCTTCGGCCTGCTCGAAGGCGGCCGTGGCCTGGTTGCCGCGGGGGTTGCATTTCTCCTGGTGACGCTGTTTGCGGCGGCATTGCCGGGGGATCCGGCGCTTGCCACGGATGCGGTGCGCCGGGCGGCGTTCCGCGAGGTCATCCTGCACTACGCCGCGGTTACGGCCGGCGCGGCCGTACTGGTGTGGTGGCTCGTTCCGCGGCCGCCGGCGCGGGGCATCCGCCGGGCACGCCCGCTGACCGGGATGCGCGTCGTGCTCGGACGCCCGGTGGTGTGGGCGCAGGCCGCCATCGTCGCGTGCGCCTACTCTGCGTTCAAGGGGCTCGACAACTATGCGTTGTACGCGACCGATGTGCTCGGCATGAACGAGGTCGAGGCGGCGCGCTTCGCGACCTGGGGCGCCTATCTACGCCCGGCCGCCGCCGTACTCGCCGGCGTCGCAGCCGACCGGTTCTCCGCCATGCGCGTCAGCGTCCTGCTGTTTGTTCTCCTGGCCGCCGCATTCCTGTTGCTTGGCATTGGCGGCCCGGGCGTGCACGGTGCGGGGCTCATCATGCTGACGCTGTTTGCGACCTTCGCCGCCGTATTCGCGCTGCGCGCCGTGTATTTCGCGTTGCTGGAAGAGAACCGCACACCGGTACGTTACACCGGCGCCGCCGTGGGCATGGTGTCATTCGTCGGTTTCACACCGGAGATTTTCTTTGCGCCGGTCGCCGGCCGGATACTCGACGCCAACCCGGGACTCGCAGGTCACCAGAACTACTTCCTGTTCCTCGCCGCGGTCGCCGTGGCCGGTATCCTGGCCACGCTCGTGCTGTTGCGGCTGCACCGGCCGGGGAGCAGGAGCTTGTGGCCCCCACATGCTACAGACCGGCATGCGCCAGGTTCATCCACCCCGTCCTGACCGGACGTTCGTTACCTGACGGCGCATGCCGGGCATTGCGGGCGAATCGAGGCCGCGGGACCAACGCGCCGCGGTCTCGATGTCCGCCACCGCACTTATCGAGCACGCTCCATGATTACTTTTACCGGCCGGCAGACCGTGTTGCAGACCGGCGAGTGGTCCTTCGCGAACGCGAGCAAGTCGTCGAGCTCCGCCGGGGAGCAATCCGCGTCGATGTCCATGACGATGCGGATCTCCTCGTAACCCGCCGGCACGCCGGCATCGAGCGCAAGCAGACCCTGTACGTCGAGCTTTCCGACGAGTCTGGTCGACAGCCGATTGATACGGATGCCCCGGGCGGCTGCGTGCAGCACGGTCGTCGTCGTGACGCAGCCTGCGAGCGCATGCAGCAGGTATTCGACGGGATTCGCGCCCTCGTTATTGCCGAGCAGTACCGGCGGCTCGCCGTTCGTGAATACAAATGACGCGCTGCGCGAATCGTCCTCGCGCCCGGCGCCGTAGAAGTCTCGTATCGAAGAGCGATTCTCCCCGCCGTCGATCCACTCGTTGCGCGCGCGGAATTCGAATCGGCCGAGCGAAGGATCGTTCCTGATCGCCTCGATCGTGCCGAGCAGGGCGGTCATCGCGAGGCCGTTGACGTGCGTCGTCTGTCGGGTTGTCGCCGCTTGTGTGTTCATGCCTGATCTCCTTTTGCAGTCCTTAGGTTTCGGTGTCTCGCCACGCAGCGTGCACGTGACTCGCAGGAACGATAGGTCTTGACGGCGCCGGGCATAAGATGATTTCTTGCCGAAAACGGTTCATTCGTGCCATTCAACGGAGAGCGTGGTCCCAATGACGCGGAAACGCAGTCCGATCGAGGTGCTGATCCTGGCCATCCCGGAAACCGCGGGCTCGGCCCTCTACGGCATGGTCGACGTGCTGCTGGCGGCCGGTAACCTGTGGCAGACGCTCGTTCGAACCGAGGCCCTGGCCGCGTCGTTCAGCGTCCGGATCGTCTCGCTCGCCAGGACGCCCTTCGAGTGCGGCAATCGGATACCGGTGTCACCTGATGTATCGATAGCGGAAGATCCCGGCGCCGACATCGTGATCGTGCCCGAGCAATGGATCGGCCCGGACGAGTCGATCACGGGCCGCTATCCCGAGCTCATCGACTGGCTGCGCCAGCGGCACGCCGCGGGCGCGACGCTGTACTCAGCCTGTTCGGGTGCACTCCTGCTTGCGGAGACCGGCTTGCTCGATGGCTGCGAGGCGACGTCCCACTGGGGGTACCAGGACATGTTCCAGAAGTGCTATCCGAAGGTGCGATTCCGCCCGGAGCCAAACCTGGCCTTCGCCGATCCTCACGGGCGCATCGTCACCGCAGGCGGCACGACCTCATGGCACGATCTCGCGATCCATATCATCGCCAGGCACATGAGCCCGGGCGAAGCGCTGCGCATCGCCAAGGTCTACCTGCTCAAGTGGCATGGCGAAGGACAACTGCCATACGCCGCTCTCGTGCGCAACAATCCGCATTCGGATGCAGTCGTCCATGGCTGTCAGTCCTGGCTCGAGAAGCGTTTTCGCGATCACGGAGCGCTGCAACGCGTCGTCGCCCGGGCACGAATCCCGGAGCGCACCCTCAAGCGGCGCTTCAAACAGGCGACAGGATCGACCCTGATCGAGTATCTGCAATATCTCAGGATCGAGGAAGCCAAACGGCTGCTCGAAGGGACGTCGACGCCGGTCGACGAGATCAGTTTCGAGGTCGGCTACGAAGACGCCTCGTTCTTTCGCCGGCTGTTCAAACGCGGGACCAGTCTGACGCCCGGCCAGTATCGCCGCATGTTCCGGCCCGTAGTCGAAGCGAATCCGGGATGAGTGGCGCGCCGGGGTCGGGAGTCCTCATGACCAGCAGCAAAGCTCAGCCGTCCTGTGCCAGAAACCTCGCCCAGCGCGGATCGGCATGCAGCGGCTTCAGGAACGGCGAAAGCCGGGACTCGAAGCGCAGGGACCACGTCGACATGTCCTGAGTCTCGACGTCGCCGCGGAGCTCGACCAGCCGTTCTTCCAGCGTCGCCAACGCTTCGTCGTTCATTCCGCGATACGCATAAGTTTCCGCGAGACGCACGCTGTCCCCTATGCTTTCGGTCGTCGCGACCAGTCGCAGCAACGCTGCATCGGCCTCCGCCCGATGTTCCGGCACGGCATGGAGAAGCGCGACCGCGTGATCCCGGTACGTGCCTGGCGGAATCTGCGCGACGAGCGCCCACGCTTCCTCGTAACGCTGCTGCAGAACAAGAACCCGTGCCATTTCCATGTCCAGCTGGATGCCGGACTCGATGCCAGCGCCGGGATCGATCTCCCGCACCTTGCGATACTCGCTCAACGCCTCATCAAGGTGCGCAGCCGCCGCAAGAAAGACGGCGAGATTGTTTCGAATGATGGCGGAAAGCGGATCCTGCGCGACTGCCTGTCGCTGCAAGCCGATTGCGGCTTCCATGTCCCCGCGTTCCACGGCGTCTTCGATCATGTGATTCATCACCATCGGCTCCTCGGGATCGAGCGCCGCGGCCTTGCGCAAGTACGCCTCGCCCTTCTGCGCATCGCGGGTTTCGAAGTAGAACTGGGAGAGGCTCGCGTGCGCTGTGGCGAGGTACGGGTCCGACTCCACGGCAAGCCGTGCCGCCTCGCCCTGTTTCGCGATCAGCGCCTTGTCCGGCGGAAGGTCTTTCCAGGCGAGCGCCGAATAGGCACCCGCGAGAGCCGCCCACGCCCTGGCATAGCGCGGATCGATGGCGACGGCTTCCTCGAAATACTCCACCGAGCGCTCCAGGTCCCCGGCGGCACGCCGGTAGTAGAAATACCGGCCCTGCAAAAAGCGCTCGAGCGCCGCGGCACTCACGGCCGTCGGCGGCCCTCGCGACGCATGCGCGAAGGTCACATTCAGTGCGGCGGCGACCTCGGCGGCGATCTCGTCCTGGATGCCGAAGAGGTCGTCGTCGGTACGATCATAGCTTGCCGACCAGGCGTGCGAGTCGCTGGCGGTATCAATGAGCTGCGCCGTGACCCGAACCCTGTTTCCCGACCAGCGCAGGCTGCCCTCGAGTACGTGGCTCACGCCAAGCTTTGCGGCGATCTCCGGGATATCCAGCGGCCGGTCACTGAAGGAAAACGACGAGGTTCGCGAGATGACGCGCAGATCGCGGGCCTGGGCGAGCCGGTTGAGAATCTCCTCCGCGATTCCATCGGAGTAGTGTCGTTTGTCCTGATTCTCGCTCATATCGAGGAACGGCAGGACTGCAATGGACTGTGTGTCGGCAGTCGCCGTTGGCATTACCGGTGACCTGTCGGCGAGCTGCAGGGCTACGACGACCAATAGTATGCCGAGGGCGATCGCACCGGCCAACGGCAGTGCACGGCGATTCGACGATACCGCCGGGGCGACACCGGCTTCCAGCGCCGTCGACGTGACTCCGGTATTGAGTCGATAGCCGCGCTTCGGCACCGTCTCGATCATCTTCCGGTAGCGCTCGTTGCCGCCTGCCCGGCTCAGTTGTCCGCGCAGCACATGGATGCAACGCGACAACACTTCGTCCGTCACGACGACATTCGGCCACAGCTCCGCCAGCAGGTCCTCGCGCAGGACAACCTGCCCGGCCTGGCGCGCCAGCATGGCAAACACGTCCATGACTTTGGCGTCGAGCCGTTCGCGGCCACCCGGTCCGACAATTTCGCAAGCGTTCGCATCGATCCTAAGGTCGGCAATCTGAAACGCCGTTTCGGACCGACTGATCGCCGGGAGATCGCCCGATGCTTTCACGGATACCCCGCGGGAGTGAGGTTTGCAAATCGAGACGGGACCGATACCAGGCGGATGTAAAGCGGATATCAGGATTGCGTCGCGGCCAGGCTGCACCCTGCCTTGTGCGGCTCATTATATTCCGTAGCGGGCAAGGACTGTGGATGCTAACAAATCTGAACACAATCAAAGACATAACCGCCGTATTCAGATTGCTGGCGCCGGCTTCACCGGCATTTGGATCTTCACGGAATCGGGGACGTGGTCCTGGGTGACGCCTGGACGTCGTTTCTGACATCGCTCGCCGAAGACACTGAGGGACGTAAGAAGGGATGAGCCTGGAAGCCTGCGTAGCAGGTCTTGGGTCACAGGATCTGCGTTGGCCGTCGAGATGGATGAAACTGGCTGGTCGACCTCACGCACGCGTACAAGGAGCAGAACTTCATCCCGGCGCGCGCCATCAACGAGATGTACTCCGGCGATATCAGCGCCACCGGCCGGCACGAAGGCTCACGCACAAGCGCGAGCCTTCGTGGGCCGGCGCTTGCGGAGGCAAAGACCCGCACAGTGCCGGGGTTTCGATCGTTCTTTCTATCGATTGGCACCCAGGCACTTGTACATGCTGTTTTCGAACGCCTTCACAATCACGCCATTGGCATTCTGAGTGCTCCTGTAAACAAACTGCTCTTGCCACGTCGGTCCATCCGCAAGCGGTTTGTAAGTCAGAGTGCCTGAAGTCGTCCAGGCCTCGACCCCGCCGAAGTTGCCGCCGGCCGGCGAAACGCCCACCGCATACCACGCGCGACCGGTGACGACACCAAACAACATGCTGACGACTTTCCAGTCGTCTCTGATATGTAACATCCCGGTCGGTGTCTCGAACTCCTGGTAGTTTCCGACGACGTGGTATTCGCCCACCACGTCCTCGCCGAGACACTCGACGGGGAAAGGCTCCAGATCGCATTCCGTCGTCCCGTCGGGCAGAGGGCTGGTAAGCGAGCATCGTGTGAGATGGAGTTCATACGTCTGCATGGCGGTATCGGCCATCGCCGGGGCAGACCAGGCCGCCACCATCAATAGACCTGTCACAGGCCCGATCAGGGCCACCAAACTTGTTCGGTTTTCCACGTCCCATTCTCCTTGGTGATTAACGAGGCGTGATGCGTCTCTGCACGCACCCGCATCGCGGAGGCTGCCAATCTCACGGTCTGGAATCCCGATAACGGCCCTACAAAAAATTCCTGAATTTCTGATATCGCCAATACCTGCTCCCGAGGACGTCATTTTCACCGTCAACGGCCGGCACGGAGTCCTGCGAAAGCATCGATCGTGGCGTCCGAACGCATCGCCGGGTGCGCGACAGGCGGCTGGCGAAGCCAGGTGAGCCCGATATCAATCCGTTATCAAATTTTCATCAGGACACAAGGCCAGCCTGCCCCCGACTATCAGTCACGCAGGTCCAGCTTCGGGTAAGGGGAGAAAAGACATGCAAATCAAGCAAATACTTGTACACGGCGCTGTGTCCGTGCTGCTGGTCGCCGTGGGGCTGCCGGTGCCCTTCGCGTACGCCGACGTCGGCGACCTCGACCCGTCGTTTGCGGACCACGGCCGCCAGGTGGCGATACCCGGCGCACGGGGGACCGTCCGGTCCGTCGAGCTTCCTGACACCGGCGGCGTTTTCGTCGGCGGCGGCCGGATCGTCCTCACGCAAGGCCGAAGCGGGTGTACGGCCACTGCCACAAGTTTCGCGACTCGGCTGGGCGCAGACGGCGAGGGCGACCCTGCGCCGGCGGGCGTCACGGGCGTCGAGGCAATGGACGTCGCGCAACAGGCGGACGGCGGCATTGTCGGAGTTGGCCGCACGGTACGCCCAGTAATGTTCAGCATTGGAGGTCGATGCAGTATTTTCGACGACAAACTCGCCGCATTCCGCCTCACGGCTGACGGCTCGCTCGACCCGGGCTTCGGCGTAGATGGCCTCTTTCATTGGGACGGCCGGGAGCTGAGTGCCAAGCACCTGGCTCGCTCGCTCTTGCTCGATCCTGACGGACGAATTGTGGTTGCCGGGACTGGCCTGATTGCCGCTGGCGATACGAGCGAGAGCCGGCAGTTGGTGCTGCGTCTGTTGACGGATGGCAGCCTCGATCCGACCTTCGGTGACGGCGGAGTCTTCCTTGGTCCCGGCTCAGATTTCCTCGCCGATGTTCGAATCGCGCGCACGCAGGGCGGCGCCTATCGGCTGATGAGCAAGCGGGGCGGCAACTGCGCAGTCGTTGGCGTTACGGCGGCCGGCGTACCGGACGCCGCATTTGGCCAGGCGGGCGTCGCGCTTGTCCGGCCCACGGGCGGCAACCCGGTTGCCTGCACCTCGCTGGAAGCGCTTGCCAATGGCCGCCTGCTCCTCGCCGGCAGTGCGGGCGTGAACGGTTTCGTGGCGCGACTGCTCGAGGACGGCGCTCCGGACCCGACTTTCGCGCCCGCCGCGTCCCTTACTCCGGCGACCGCGATTACGTCGGGCGTCGATGGCGGCATCTATGTCGCGGGATCCGGGCCGGCGGGGGCGTCGATCGCGCGCCTCGACGCGACGGGTGCGCTGGACGCGTCATTCGGAGACAGCGGCTACACGTGGATCGACCTCCCTTCGGCTGGACCCTCAGTGCCGATCATCCGGGACATGGCGATCCGCGAGGACGGCAGCGTAGTCGCCGCAGGCGGCGACGCAAATGTCGGCCCGTTCGTCGTCCGCCTGCTCGGTGACGCAGGCGGCACGAGCACCGGCGTCGTGGGCTTTTCGATCGCCGCGGCGGCGCCGCAGGAAGAGGCCGGGGAGGCGGTCATTCGCGTGCGTCGCGCGGGTGGGAAAGACGGCGCCGTTAGTGTCGGCTATCGCACCGTCGCGGATGCAGAAGCGACGGCGGACGAAGACTTCACGCCGACGGAAGGCACCCTCGACTGGGCGGACGGTGACCGCTCGGATCGGGAAATCGCGGTCTATATCGCCCGCGACGAAGGATCGCCGGAGGGCACCGAAACATTCCACGTCGCCCTCGATGACGCGCAGGGCGGCGCCGGGTTCGGCAACCAGGTTGCGACCGTCAGCATTCAGCCCGACGGGGCCCCGGGCGGCCAGATTCAGGTATACGACATCTATGGCTACGGTCCCGGAATTGCGGAAGCGGACGAAATCAGCCCCGCTCAAATATGGCTCAGTCGCGATTACTACCGGCAGGGAAGTGTCTGCGTGACCGTGACCACCCGGTCCGGAACGGCGATTCAGGGCGAGGACTTCATTGCAACGAATGCAACCCAGTGCTGGGACGACCAGGACTGGGACCAAAAAGTCGTTCTGATCCCGACCATCCAGGACGGCCTGGCCGAAGCGGAGGAAACCTTTACTGTGGAGCTATCGAATCCGACCGGCGGGGCGATTCTCGGCAAGCAAGCTGTGGCAACCGTCATGATCTTTGCCAACGCCGCGTCCGAACCTCCGCCGCCGCCGCCACCTGACGAGCCGCCACCACCTGACGACGATGGTGGCGGCGGCCCGGCGGGCGTCGCGGAACTACTGGCGTTGTTGGGATTGCTGCTCGCGCGGCAAGGAAAGCGTCGCGCAACGGAGTGCGCCGCCTAGCAAGTCAGGCCCCCTGCATTGCTGCTGAAGCGCGTCATCGCACCGTCGCTGACGGAATGCGAGGCGATCGCCGCCTGCCCGCAAGCGGTCCCCGAGCATGGACTGACGTATTCAGTCGTCGCTGAGGATGAAGTTGTCCAGCAGGATGGCGCCTTCCTTGAAGCTCGAATCGATGTAGAAATCCTGCGGCGTGATCGTGCGGGTACGCACCGTTGCGCCGTTGCGCCGGTACTCGAGCTGCGTGCCATTGACGGCGATGCCGAGCCGGTCGCCGACGGCGAGGTTGCCGAGGTTGACGACCCAGGCGCCGCCTTCGTATATCGACAGGACTCCGCCGGAGCTGCGCAGGCCGAAGTCCACGTCGCGCCAACCGGCCTCGCTTTCCGTAATGCCGAATCCGAGCACCCAGGTCGTGCCCGCCGGATTGCTGCCGATTGCGAACTCGACCTTGTACTCATCCGTTGCGCCGAGCATCGACAGCGGCGCCGAGTTGACGGTGTGCGCGTTCCAGCCACCGCCGGCACCCGAGTAGGCGAGCGAATTGCCCGTGGCGCTCACGCCGCCCGTCGGGTTGATCCACTGCGTCACCGGGACCTCGCCCGGCGGGTCGGGCGGATCGCCGCAGGCGCCCATCGTCGCGACGTCAACAGGCGAGGTGACGGGCAGCCGGGTCGATCCGGCATATATCGGGACAGCCGGCGCCGTGAGTGTCAGGCAGGCGGACTGTCCCGCCGGCAGCGAGAAATTGAAGCCGTCCTGGCCGGCAGTTCCGACGATCAGGCCGAACTCGATGACGCCGGGCGTGGAGGTGAACGCGAAGAGATCGTTGGCCTCGATGCCGAACGGCGTCACCGACGTGAAGCTCGTGGTGGCGCGCACTTCGCCGCTGAACGTCGAGTTCGGTCCGCCGGCGGTGACGCGGACGGACCAGCTGCCGGTCGCGCAATCCTGCCAGAGGAACAGGGCGCGCTCGCTTGCCTTGTCGTAGGTGGGCGTACCGCAGGCGAACGGCGGTTCATCGTCGTCGACGATCGTGCCCGTGCCCGACGCGTCGTCGAGCGTCGCATTGTCCGGAGCGGACAACCCGACCGTGAATAGCTCGTCGGATTCAGGATTGCTGTCGTTGACGATCGCAACATCGATCGTTTGCGTGGTTTCTCCCGCGAAGAACGTGACGACGCCGGAGGTAGCCGTGTAATCGCCGGGCGCCGCCGCCGAACCGCTCATCGTGTTGTACATCACGCTGACGACATCGTCGGACTGCGCGCTCAGGCTCACCGTAAAGCTCGCGACGCCGGCCGCCACGTTTTCCTGCACGCTGACGTCGTCGATCGAGATGCCGGCCGGCGGCGCTACTTCGCAGGGCTCGAGTGTCACCAGGTCGAAGGGCAGCGCGAGCGGCGTACGCGCCGGCCCGACGAGTGCAGTCGTGTTGCCGGCTCCGAGGCCGAAACAGGCGGCTGCCGCCGACGGTGCGACGGTGACGCCATAGCCGTCTTCTGCGCCTGCGCCCACCGCGAGCGCATAGGTGAGCCGCGTGTTGCCGGCCTCGAGACTCAGCACGTCGTTCGCGTCCAGCCCTGCGCCGGCGAGGTTGCTGAGAGGCTGGTCGGACTCCAGGCTGCCGGCGAAGGTGATCGCCGGTCCCGCGCCGCCGGTCGCACGGACGTTCCAGTGCCGCGCCGAGCAATCGTCGCGCCACAGGAACAATTCGCGGTCCGTCGCCGCATCGTAGGCGGCCATGCCGACGGCGAGTACGCATTCTGGCGGGTCCGGCGGCGTACCGATCGTGATGGGAACGAGCGCGGGGCCGCCCTCGACGGCTTCGTAGAGCCCGTTGGCGGGCACGTTCGCGTAATGGTCGACGGTCCCGCTCGGCCAGCGCACGCTCACGTTCATCGTGCTGTTCGTGCCGAGGCCGAAATGCAGGCGCCGGTCGTGCTGCGCCCAGCGCTTGTACCCGCCGTTCGCTTCGCGGCGCTGGGTCTTGCCGCCGGCCGTGACGATCACCGTCGCACCGATGCCGTCCCGGTTCGACACCGTTCCGCGGAGGTCGAACTCGGCCCAGTGCTTGCCGTTGCCGAGGTTGCGGAACAGCTTGTCCGGACCGCCGGACGTGTAGTTCGGCGGCTCGGGATACAGATGCAGCCCGTTCGTCACGAACAGGTCCATGAACCCGTCGACGTCGAAGTCGCTGGTCATGACGTTTTCGCCGATGCCGGTGCGGGGACCGGTCGGCCCCTCGGCTCCGAAGGGCGCCGGCGCCAGGCTGAAGCGGCCGGTCCCGTCGTTCAGGTACAGCCGGTTCGCCAGGTTGCTGACCCCTGCCCGGCATACGTAATACAGGTCGACGTCCATGTCGTTGTCGAAATCCGCCGCAGCGACGCTGTTGCACAGGACCGGGTGATCGAGTCCCGTGCCGGCGAGCTGGTCCGTGTAGCGCGTGCCGTTGTACTTCAGGAGCGACGGCGGGCGCGGCTGCTCGAGGCTCGGGATGCCCGACACCGTGAGGTTCGTGACCGGCGCCGAGCTGTCTATATAGGTGTAGGTGTAACTGGAGTCGCCGCCGCCCCCGCCGGAGGAATTGGAAAATGACCAGGTCTGGGTGGCGGGTGTATAGCCCACGTACACACCGCGGTTGACGGCGGGATTGTGCGGCACGACGCCGACCACGGTCGGGTCGGAGGGCGACAGTTCGAAACGCAGCGGCTCGCGGCGCGGCGCCGACGGTGGGTGCCGCCCGCCGGAGCCGATGAATACCTGGTTCGCGACGGGGTCGCTCCAATGCAGTTCGAACGTCAGCGTGCCTGTCGACCGGAAGGTGAGGCCCGACTCGCTGCCGCCCTGGTTCGTGAAATGCGCTTCGATGGAATTCGCGTCGACGATCTCCGCGCCGTTGATGCGCAGCTTCCCGCGCAGCGCGAACATTTCCATGATCTGATCGCCGTCGAAGTCGGCGACCGCGACGTCCAGTATGTTGCCGATCGAATTGCTGAGCGACGTGCGATTCTGGAAGGGCAGGCCAACCGACGTGTCGTAGATGCGTTCGGGCAGCGCATTGGTCCGGACGCAGATCCAGTCGAGATTGCCGTCCATCGTGAGGTCGGACAAGAGCGAGTAGTCGCCGTCCGTGCAAGTGTGGCCGGTGGCCGCATTGCGCTGCACGAAGTCGCCGCCCTGCTGCAGGTGCAGCTGGACGTCGAAGCCCTGCGCGATCACGGCGAGATCCAGCAGGCCGTCGTTGTCGAAGTCGTTCCACACGGCATAACGACCGGGCCATTGCATGTTGTCGAACGTGAAATCGTCGATGCGATCGCTGAGCGTCGTGCCGTCGTTCACCAGGAACTGGGTGAAATTGTTCCGGCCGGCCGTGATCACCAGGTCCTGTCGTCCGTCGTTGTCGTAGTCCGCCCAGGTTCCGCCGTGCACGTCGGAGGTCGGGGTTTCCTGCCAGGCATCGATCGTGTGGCCGCGATTTTCGAATGTGCTGCCGCCGAGGTTGATGTAGAGGCCCGACGGATTGCGGTGATGGCTGACGAACAGGTCGGGGCGGCGGTCGCCGTTCGCGTCGCCCCAGGCGCCGCCGTAGGATTCGCCGGAGTATTCGAGGCCGGAACCGTCGGTTACGTCCTGGAACTGAACCTGCGCCGATGCGCTCCCGCCAAGAAGCATGAGGACAAGCGCGTCGCAGAAGAATGACGTACGCGTCGCGTTGCATAAGGGCCACCGGCACAGACGCGCCTCCGTGCGCTTGACGATTTTCATTCCTGCCTTCCCGGTATAGCCTGCGAGCACTTTGCTGGTGCAGTGGCGATGCTTACTTTGCCTGCAATCGGGCCGGTCTGCGAGCAACGGCTGGATTCGGGGAATGTGCTGCCCGCAAGTTTATCGGCGATATCAAGCGCTAAGTTCTACGGCACGATCGCTTCGTGCAAGCATTCCCAGGCGCTTTCGAGCCGCCTGTCGCGCTTTCTTACAACGCGTGTGTGTCGCGATTTTTTACGTTCGCCGCGCGCCCGCGTGCGATCCGCCGTTTGATTGCCCCGCCACGGCGGCCGCGGGCCGAAGACGACTGAAGTCTTCGCTCACGGGCTCGGCGGCGTGAGCCCCGCGTCCGCGAATTTCCGCAGGACGCGATCCTGAACCCACTGCGGGCTCCACCAATCGATTGGGGTGATCGCATTGCCGCCAAGCAGCATCGTGAAGTGCAGGTGGTCGCCGCCCGCGAGGCCCGTTGCGCCGCTGCGCCCGAGTTCGGCCCCGCTCTCGACGAGCTGCCCGTTGCTGATTCCGATCGAAGAGAGATGAGCGTACAGCGATTGCAGCCCCATGCCGTGGTCGAGGATCACGCAGTTGCCGTAGATCCCGAGCCATCCGGCGTGCACGACACGGCCGCGGTTCGCGGCGAGCACGGGCGCGTTCGAGGTCGACGCGAGGTCGAAGCCGAGATGAACCTGCCGGTCGACGTCGGAGCCGTTGTAGACATACGTGCGCTGATCGGCGAATCCGGCTTCGACGGCCGTGTTGATGAGCTGCTTGAACGCGCCGCGCCACAGTATCTCCGGCGAGGTGGCGAGCGCGAGGTTTGAGATCGTCTCGTTGTTCATGCGACGCAGCTCGCGATTGATCGCAAGATACGAAGCCAGAAAATCGCTCGGATCGTCAACCTCGAGCTCGGTCGAGTTCTGCAGGATCGGCGGCACGACTCGTGCGAGGAAACGGTCGTCGACATTGATCGTGCTCGCGCGAAACTGCTTCGGGAATACGCGGAAGTCGAAGCTGCCGCTGCTCTCGTTGCCGACGGTGTCGCGCGCGAACACCGTGATCGGCGTGTTCAGGTCCTGGTCCCACAGCAACGCGAAGAACGCGACATGCAGCGCAGCGTCGGCTCCCCCCGCGGGGAAGCCGCGATACTCGCGATCGCCGACGCGCACACCCGAATCGGCGTCCGGCGGGTTCACGCGATAGACGGCCATCTCGGAGCCGCCATGATTTACGTAGTGAAACTGCGAGAGGACGGCCACCTGCGGTGGCGTGAGCCGCACTTCGATCGTCCGCGTCTCCGTCGCTGCCGCTTGCCTCAGTCCGAACAGCACGGGCCGTACGGCCGTGACGTCGACTCGAGCGTCACCGGCCTCGAGCTCCGGCAGCACGCGCTTGCCGACCGGGCGGGACAGACTGATCTCGTCGCCAAATACCGTGAGACCGGCCGCGTTATCCGGCACGAGCTTGAAAACGGGCGTGCTGCTCTCGCCCTGAACGAGCGTCACGGCAAGCTCCGTGAGTTCGCCGCCGGGCGCGGTGACCGTGACAGTGATCTCGCCGGTCTGGCCGATGACTGCCGGGCCGCCGATTTCGATGGCCGGGCCTTCGGCTTGCCCGGCATTGATCCAGAGCGCCAGAGCGCCGCCCCCAAGGACCAGGAGAACGCCGAGTAGTTTCCACATGGGGGGCGATTGTACCTGCAGCCAGCCTGTCGTGTGCCGGAATCCCGGCGCTCATCCGCCGGCTTCCCGTGGATCACCGGCCGGGTCGAACCGAAGTCGGGCAGATGCGTCGCCGATCCGCTTCCGGCATGCTTCGGCAAGCGCGGGGACGAAGCGGAGGGCGGCGAGCATGTCGATCATGGAACTCGGGGCGCTGGGCGAATTGCTCGGCGCGATAGCGGTGTTTGTGACGCTCATCTACCTCGCCGTACAGGTGCGGCAGAACACGCGGTCCATCGAGGCGGCGCAGCGCCTGGCGCTGGCGCAGACCTACCAGATGCGCTCCGACGCGCTGCAGTCGATGCTCGTCACAGCGGCATCGTCAGAGATCGGGCGCATCATTTTCAAGCTGACGCAGGCGGGGTACCCGGAACGGCTGGAGTCGCTGGCGGAATTGACGCCGCTCGAGCGCAGCCGCTTCCGGCAGTGGCAGATCGCCCAGCAGGCACACTGGGACAACATGCACTTCCAGTACCAGCAGGGCTACCTCGCGGAGGAGTATTACCGGGACGAGTTCGTCGTACGAACGCGACGGCTGTGGCCGGTCTGGCAGGCACTTGGCCTGACGGGTTCCCGGAAGAGCTTCATCGAGGAACTCGAACGGCTTTCGCGGGAAGCATCCGGGACCTCACCGATCCGGCTAGAAGGTAATTTTTTTGCGAAACCCGTCATCTGCCCGGGCCGCAAACCCCTTCCGCCGGGCTCGCCGGCAGGAAGCCTATCGTGTGCCGGCATTCCGGCGAAGATCGAGTCCAATGAGCAGGGGATCGTGGTCGGAGGCCCGAACGGGCGTCGTGCCATCGAACAGCCGGGGGTCGCGCCCGTGCTCCAGGTTGTAGTCGTAGAACGGGGCTTCATCGGCATTGACATGCCAGACGGCGAAACCGCTGACCTGTGACACGAGCGCCGGGCTCGCCAGCGCATGATCGAGCGCGCCGGCCTGGCCGTCGTATACGAAGGTATACGGCACGTCCGCCGCGCGAACCGGCAGGTTCACGTAACCCGCGGCCGCGAACACCCGCAGGGGGTCTTCCTCGCGGTAGGCGTTGAAGTCGCCGATCGAGGAGAACGTCGGGATCCCCGCTTGCCGTCGGGTCGCGCTCGAGCCAGTCGACCAGCGCCGCTGCAGCACGCGAGCGCGTCAGGTTGCAGTGAGCCTGGCCGTCGCCGGTGTTCGGGTCGCCGGCCTCGTCACAGGGCGAACCCTTCGACTTCAGGTGATTGACGACGACCGTCAGCGCTGCGCCCTGGCGGTCGACGAAGGTCTGCGCCAGCGCCGGGCGATTCCGCCGGTCGTCAAAGCGCGGATCGACGCGGCGGCCGAGCAGCGCGAAGTCCCCCGCGGGCGCGACCGTGCCGGGCCTGTACAACAGGCCCGTCTTGATCGCGTCATGACCGACCGTGCCGGTGTCGACGTACGCATAGGCGTTCTTCCCGCGTTTCTCGTTCAATGCATCCACGATGTCCGCGAGCGAATCGCGTGCGTTGTTTTCGAGTTCCAGGAGGCCGACGATGTCCGCGTCGAGCGCCACGAGCGTCGTTACGATCTTCGCGAGCTGGCGAGTCTGCTCGGCCTCGCTGTCGGCACCGCGGCAGCCTTGCCTGGCGCGCGGGCCGCAGGCCGGCGCGCCCGTGTCGATACCGCTGAAGTAATTCAGGACGTTGAAACTCGCGACCCGCAAGCGGCCGTCGATCACGGGCGGTGCCGGCCGCGGATTCGCTCGTTCAAATTCTGCCGGGTGCATCGGCATGATGCGCCAGCCTTCCGTGCCCGAAGCACCGCTCCCGCGCGCATAACGCAGGTTGCCGGTCAGGCCTCGAAACCGGTCACCCGAGCGAATTGCCTCTCCGCCACTCGCCATGAGCCAGCGCAGCGACCCGGGATTCTGCTCCCGCCTGCCGTCGTCGAGAATGATCGTACGCGCGGCGTTGGCGCGCACATGTGCCTGGTACGCCTCGCGGCCGGGCCGGGCGATATTCGTGAACTGCGCGAGACGGCCGTTCGCCGCGAGCGCGAGTGAGCCGAATCGTTCGAGTTCATGGAGATCGGTGACGGTAAGAACTTGCGGCAAGGAAACGAGCATGCCTTCGTAGCGTTCGAGGTCGGCGATGGACTCCCCGTTTGCATTCCCTGCCACCGCCGCAGCCGGCAATTCGATATCCGTGGCGCGAACCTTGCCCCGGCCCTGGCGCACGATGCCGCGGGCGAGGAGCTGCGTTTCGCCGAAATGCTCTTTTACCTCACCCTCGACCTGCACCCGCTCGCCCACGGCGACATCAGCGGGTTTCAGGCTGCCCTCGTAGACGAATATGCCCTCGGACGTCCGCGGATCCTCATCGGGCGTCGCGCTCATCAGGTAAAAGCCGCCGAGATCGTGCGAGCGGTCCTGGTCGTAGTCCTGAAAATCGCCGGTCACGATGCCGGTGACCCGGACGCGTCGTCCCGCGAGCGGGCTCGAGGTCCCCGGCCCCTGGAGGGCGGCGATCGGGGTATCGTCTTCCACCGCTGCGGCCAGGCCGTTCCCGGATGCGGCGAGCAGTGCGACCACGATGACGCCGGCGCGCTGCACGTTCATCCGCCGCCGAGCCGCCGCAGCGTTTCGACGAGATCCGCGACGAGGTCCGCAATGCGCGCGCGGTCGTACTCGTTGGCGAGATCGCCGGCGGCGTCGAACGCCGACCCCGCGGAGGAAACCGAGACCTGCCCGGGCAGGACCAGCACGCCGAGGTTGTTCAGAATCGCCCGCACGTGCACGAGTCCGCGCAGGCCGCCGAGCCTCCCCGGCGACGCGCTCATCAGGGCTGCGGTCTTGCCGCGGTAGGCGGCCATCGGTGCTTCGTCGCCGACCCGCCGGGATACCCAGTCGAGCGAGTTTTTCAGAAGCGGCGTTATCGAACTGTTGTACTCCGGCGCACTGAGCAACAGGCCGTCGTGGGCGATCAGCAGGGATTTGAGGCGCAGGGCTTCGGCAGGTACGCCCTGGTCCCGCTCAAGGTCCTGGTTCATGAGCGGCATCGGAAAATCGCCGAGCGTGATGACCGTGACCTCGGCGCCGAGATCGATGGCTTTCCGCGCGGCGTACTCGACGAGACGCTGATTGAAGGACGCCGCACGGGCGCTGCCGGAAAAGGCGAGAATGCGGGGCTTGCCCATGAGCTTTTCGTCACCGGTTCCCGTGCTTCCTGTATGGACGCCCTGGCATGTCGTGCGCGCAGCAACACTTCAGGCGAACTGGCACGAGGCCATGCCCGCGGCTATAGTCACTCGAGCTTTCACACCAGGACGACATCTTGCGCCGAGGCCGTAGTGTTACATGCGTCGTGATCATCGGGCTACTGACGGCCGCCTGTTCGCGCGAACCGCCTGAGGCCCGCCGACAGCGCGTTCCAGAAGCAATTGCAGACGCAGCTGATCTCGGCGAGGCCCGGGGATGTCATCAGCATCCCGGAGGGCGTGCACCCGATCAATCGCGGACTGTCGCTCAACGTCTCCGGCGTAACGCTGCGCGGCGAAGGCATGAACAGGTCGATCCTCTCCTTCCGCGGCCAGGTGCAGGGCGCGGAGGGCCTGCTCGTCAATGCCAGCGATTTCACCATCGAGGATCTCGCGATCGAGGATGCCGCAGGCGACGGGCTGAAGATCAACGAAGGCAAGAACGTCGTCATTCGCCGCGTGCGCGCGGAATGGACGAACGGACCGGACGAGGACAACGGGGCCTATGGCATCTACCCGGTACAGGTGACGAACCTGCTGCTCGAGGAATGCGTTGCGATCGGCGCCTCGGATGCCGGGTTGTACGTGGGCCAGTCTGACCGGGTCGTCGTACGCAACAATCGTGCCGAGTTCAACGTTGCCGGTATAGAAATCGAAAACACGAGCAACGCGGACGTCTATGGCAATACGGCCGCCAACAACACCGGCGGCATTCTCGTGTTCAACATGCCGGATTTGCCGGTACCCGGACACAGCACGCGCGTGCACGGCAACACCGTGCGCGACAACAACACCGCGAACTTCGGGGCGGCCGGCACGCCGGTAGCGAGCGTCCCGGCGGGTTCGGGTATCGTCATCAATTCGCATGATCGCGTCGAGATCTTCGACAACGACATCGGCAACAACGACACGGCGAATATCATCATCAGCAGCTATTTTGCGACCGGCTACCAGGGCACGCGCGAGATGGCCGCCGGCTACGATCCGTACCCGGAGACGATCTACATCCACGGCAATCGTTTCGAGGGCGGCGGCACGTCGCCCGACGGGCTCGAACTCAAGGCGCTGAAGGTCGCAAAGTTCGGCATCAACGGCGCCTTTCCCGACGTCCTGTGGGATGGCCACGTAAACCCGGCCAGTGTGGATGCCGGCGGCCGACTGCGGCCCGACCATGCCATCTGTGTCGACAACGGCGACGCGCGGGTGCTGAACGTCGACCTCGGCAATGGCAGCAGGAACATCGTCATCGGTGATGCGCAGCATGCCTGCCGCCACGGGAACCTGGCGGCCGTCCGGCTCGATCCGCCGCTCTGATGTCAGGACACTAGCGATGCGCGCGCCGTGTCTCGCGTTCCTCGCGTGCGCTGCAATTCTCGCCGCGTGCGGCAACACGGAGCCCGCGGTCGTCGTGCACCCGGCCGACGCTCCGCCGGAGCGCCTGCGTGACTGGGGCGTGGTATACGCGGCCCGCGGAGAACTGAGATTCAATGAGGCGGCACGGGTCTATACCCTCAACACGCCGCTGTTTTCCGATTACGCGCTCAAATTGCGGACCATCTGGATGCCGCCCGGCGAGTCGGCAGAGTACCGGGCCGAGGGTCCGTTCCTGTTTCCCGTCGGTACGATCCTGAGCAAGACCTTTTACTATCCCGCGGCCCCGCCCTCCGGCGACGGCATACTGGCAGTCGGCAAGGTGACGGCGCGAGAAGAGTTGCCACACGGGCTCCTGGAACTCGACGCCTACCGGCTGATCGAGACGCGGCTCCTCGTGCGTTACGCCGACGGCTGGCGGGCATTTCCCTACGTCTGGAACGCGGCGCAATCGGAGGCGGTATTGTCGGTGGCGGGCGATCTGCAAGCGCTGCGTTTCGAGAGCGGCGTCGCGTTTACCTATGTCGTCCCGGACACAAACCAGTGCGCGGGCTGCCACGTGACGGATCATGCCTCGAAGGCGCTGCGGCCGCTGGGGCCCAAAGCATGGCAGCTGAACCGGAACATCGCCGGAGCGGCCCCGGCAAACCAGCTCGACCGGTGGGTCGCGGACGGCCTGCTCGCCGGCGCGCCCGCCACGTACCCCGAGGGCATAGACTGGAGCCGGCCGGCCGCCGGGATCCATGATCGCGCCACCGCGTATCTCGATGCGAACTGCGCCCATTGCCACAATGACCGGGGCCCGGCGGACACGTCGGCGCTGGACCTGAGGCTCGGTGTGCTGCCTGGACGGGCGACCGGCATCTGCAAGCCGCCGGTCGCGGTCGGCCGGGGCAGCGGTGACCGCCCCTACGATATCTGGCCTGGCCGCCCCGGGGAGTCGATACTGCTGTACCGCATGCAACACACGGATCCGGCCATTGCGATGCCGGAGCTCGGGCGCTCGACCGTGCACGCCGAGGCCGTCGGCCTGCTGTCCGACTGGATCGAGGCATTGCCCGGCGATTGCTGACATTCGAAACCTGTGACCCTGCCGATGGTCGGAGATGACATGCAAAACCCGCAAACAAGCGCACCCGGGAATGTCGTGACAGCCCTGTCTTGCGTCGTGCTCGCCCTTTGCCTCGCCCAGCCGGCCCGTGCACAGCAACTCATCCGGGAGTTCAGCGGTACCGACAATACGGTAACGGCGGAGTTCACGGTGCAGTCGCCCTGGCTGCTCGACTGGCGCCTCGATGCGGACTTCGAGCAGCTCGTCGCTCTCGATATCACGCTCGTCGACGCAAAGTCCGGACTGAACGTGGGCCGCGTCCTGCACACGAAGCAGCGCGGCAATGGGCTGAAGTTGTTCGAAACGAGCGGCACCTATCGCCTGCGCATCAGTTCGACGCTCGCTCGCTGGCGGGTCAGGATCCAGCAGATTTCGCCGGAAGAGGTCGAGAAGTACACCCCGCGCGGGGAGGCCGGGTGAAGGCTCAGGCGTAGTCCGGTGCGTTGCCCGGTTTCCACTTGATGCTGCACCCGATACTCGGCGCCTGCGCCGCTGCGACAGGCCGGCCACCGAGTACCGCGTCGAGTGCCGCACGAAGATCATGTCCGTTTACCGGCTTGCTGTTGCCCGGCCGGCTGTCGTCGAGCTGCCCCCGGTACCGAAGCGTCTGCTTCGCATCGAATACATAGAAATCCGGCGTGCATGCCGCGCGGAAGGTTTTCGCGACGGCCTGGTCCTCGTCCACCAGGTAGGGGAAGTCATAACCGGCTGCTTCGGATTCTTCGTTCATCCTGGCAGGGCTGTCGTCGGGATACTTGCCGGCGTCATTGCTGTTGATTGCCACTACGGCGACACCTCGCCGTCCGTAGTCACGACCGATGGCCGCCAGTTCGTGCCGCACGTGACGGACGAACGGGCAATGATTGCAGATGAACATCACGAGGTACGCCCGCGCGTCGCCGGGCAGTGCGTGCAGATTGCCGTCCGGATCCGGGAGTTCGAAGGAGGGGAGCGGCGTGCCGAGCGGCAGCATCCGTGATTCGACGGCCATGGCGGTCTCCTTAAACAAGTGCCCGTTGCGTGCGCGAAGCGCAGGGGATGTGCGATCATCATGCCCGGGCATGTCCGACACGGCAAGGCACGTTGATCAGCATAAAGACCCCGGAGAGAAATGCGGTCGTCCGTTTTGCCGCGGTCGTCGTCATCGTTTATGGCATGCAGTTCGCCAAGGAACTGCTGGTGCCGTTCCTCATCGCTCTGTTTATCGCGCTCATCACCGTGCGCCCGATGTTATGGATGGAGCGCAACCGTGTGCCGACCGTGCTGGCGGCGCTGATCATTGCGACGGGTATCATGCTGGTCCTGACCGTCCTCGGCACGATCGTCGGCCGCTCAATAGCCGAGTTCACCGCGGCGCTGCCGAGCTACCAGCTTCGTCTCAACACGATCATCGGCGAGGGGGTGCAGTTCGCGACGGACCAGCTCGGCATCGAAGGACTGTCCGCCGATCTGCGCGACATGCTGAATCCCGGCACCGCCATGGGCCTCGCTGCACGCTTCCTGGATGCGCTGCGCGGCTTGCTCACGAACGTCTTCCTGATTTTCATCACGACTATTTTCATGCTGCTCGAGGCTTCCTCGCTGCGCACGAAAGTGCAGGCCGCCTTCGGCAGCACGGCCGCCTCGCTCGACAAGCAGCGCATTTTCCTGCAGAACATGGGGCGTTACCTCGGTATCAAGACGGTCGTGAGCCTGGCAACCGGGTTTCTCGCCTGGCTGCTCACCTGGCTGATCGGCCTCGACTTCCCCCTGCTCTGGGGGCTGCTCGCGTTTCTCCTGAACTACGTGCCGACGATCGGCTCGATCATCGCGGCGATTCCGGCGATCCTGCTCGCACTGGTGCAGCTCGGACCGGGCGAGGCAGTGGCGACACTCATTGGCTACGTCGCCATCAACGTCATGTTCGGCAACATACTGGAGCCGCGTATCATGGGTTACGGTGTGGGCCTGTCGCCGCTCGTCGTCTTTATAGGCCTGATCTTCTGGGGCTGGGTGCTGGGGCCGATCGGCATGCTCTTGTCCGTACCGCTGACGATGACGCTGAAACTTTTCCTCGAGTACGACGAGAGCACGCGCTGGATTGCAATCTTCCTCGGCTCCGAGCGGGATGCGCAACACGAACTCGTCGCGCATCCGGCCGAGTAGTCCCGCGCTTCAGATCGGCAGCTCGCTGCCTTCCTTGAAGGTTTCCATGACGAAGGTCGAGCTGATGTCGGCGAAGTCCACCTCGCGTATCAGCCGCTTGTAGATTTCGTCGTAATGGCGCATGTCGCGCGCGACGACCTTGAGCAGGTAGTCGACTTCGCCGCTGGTGCGATGAAACTCGAGGATCTCCGGAATGGATGCGACCGCCCGCTCGAAGCGGGAGAACCACTCGTCGCTGTGGTGACTGGTGCTGACGAAGGCATAGACGGTCAGGCCGAAGCCCATCGCCTCCGGGTCGAGGAGCGTGATCCGGCGGCGGATGATGCCTTGCGCTTCGAGGTCCCGGACCCGCCGCCATACGGCCGTTTTCGATAAGGCCGTCCGTTCCGCGAGGTCCGCCATCGAGAGGCCGGCGTCCTTTTGCAGGAGGCGCAAAATATTGCGGTCCTTTTGGTCCATTCGTTCTTATAATCAGGCATATTCGATACGTTCGTTTCATATTTCTGCCAGATTGGGCAATAAATTGCAACAATGATCCGCGGATCAAGCCCCATACTGGCAACCCATGCGCCTCACCAGAATATTCCGCGAACACCCGGAGACCGTGGGTGAGACTTATGGCGAGCATTTCGTCGCGGCGATGGGTTTCAGCCTCGCGATGCTGCGTGGCGCCCTTTGCTGCGCCCTGCATGCCGTCTTTCCCTTCCTGTGTGAAAAGACCGGCAGCCGCTGTATCAGTGACTTGCACGATCGCATGCTGACGCATCGCCGGCGCGCCGGCCGCGACCACGGCCACCACGAGCCAGTAATAGACTCGTAATATTTCCGCAACCGAAGCTTAAACACTCTGTAAAGACCTTGTGTTCTCCTGCTCGGGTCCAAAACCCGAGCGAGACCCATGGCATTGGCTTCGATCCTGGTCGTCGACGGCGACATCGAGTCGCGCAAACAGATCGTCAGCAGCCTGCGGGAGCTGGGCCATGAGGTGGCCGAATCCGAGAGCGCGGGAGCCGCGCTCAGGGCGGTACAGCGGGCACGGCCGGATCTGATGGTCTGCGATTGCTCCTTACCGGACCTCGCCGGTGTCGAACTTCTGAGCGATGTCAGGCGCAGCGGCGAGTACCGCGCGATGCGGGTGCTGATGACCTCCGGCAACGGCCGCGCAGACGACGCGGTTGCCGCGCTCGAGTCAGGCGCCGACGACGTCGTCGGAAAACCCATTTATATGCCGGAATTCCTTGCCCGGGTGAACGCCTGCCTGCGACGGCCGGCAAATTTCGCGCACTCGGACATATACACCGCCGGCGGCATTACTATCGATGACATCGGCCACCGGGTTCTCGTCGATGGGACCGGCGTCTCGCTGGCGCCCCGTGAATATCGTCTCCTGCATTTCCTCCTGACGAACCAGGACCGGGTATTCAGCCGAAAGCAACTCCTAGTCCACGTCTGGGACCGCGACACCCTGGTCGGGCCGCGGACCGTGGACGTCCACGTGCGGCGCCTGCGCAGTCTTCTCGAACCTTTCGGCTACGACCGTTATCTGCAGACCGTGCGCGGCAGCGGCTATCGCCTCTCGCTGGACAGCTGAGTTCGTAACCAGTTGTTTACGAGACTGTCACATCGATTGAATACAACGGAGATATCGTACGCCCGGATTACGTTTCTCGAACGCGGTGCGCTTGAAGCACGTTCAGATCACATCCTGGAGAGGCTACATGATTGGCAACAAACTGCTCACCGTCGTCCTCGCGGGCGCCTGTCTCGCGGCCTGCGACAGCGGTGACATCAACCTGCAACCGACGAACATCGATAACTCGAATCAGGGCAACACGAACAATCCGCCGCCCGTCGAGAGCAACCCGTGTGCGAGTTATGTCGATGCCGGCCAGACCTTCGCGGGCACATTTGATGGCACGAACTGCACCTACGACACCTCGTTCGTCAGCGACACGCGGCCGATCACGGTCAGTTCGATACGATTCCCGAATATCGGTGACGGTGTGCACATCTTCCAGGACAGCCTCTTCATCGGCGCCGACGTCAACGAAGCGGCAGCCTCTACGGGCACGCGCATCCCGCAGGAAGGCGAGGGCACGCGCCTGACCATAGACGCCGGCAACACCATGGTCTTCTCGACGCCGGACAGTTACGTACGTATTGCACGCGGATCGCAGATTTTCGCCGAGGGCACGGCCGACGCGCCCATCACTTTCACGGCCGACGAAGACGCGGTTGCTGCCACGGCAACAGAAAGCGACCGCGGCCTCTGGGGCGGCGTCCAGATCAACGGCAACGGCCTGACGAACAAGTGCCACGACGGCACGGCGACCGGCGCCCTTGCAGATGCCGGCATCGCGAGCCAGTTCCTGCCGACCAGCAACAACGTGCACGGCTGCCACGCCGAGGCCGAAGGCCGTCCCGCCACCTATGGCGGCGCCAACAACTCGGAGAACTCCGGTGTGCTGACCTACGTTGTCATCAAGCACGCGGGCTTCGAGGTGGTCGACGGCAGCGAACTGAACGCGCTCACGCTGAACGGCGTCGGCCGCGGCACGACGATCAGTTACGTGGAAACCTACACGTCGCTCGACGACGGGTTCGAGATGTTCGGCGGTGCGGTCAACCTGGATCATGTTGTCGCCGTCAACGTGGGTGACGATTCGCTTGATTATTCGGAAGGATACGTCGGAGATATCCAGTACGCCGTGGTCGTCGACACGTCCGGTGCCAACCGCTGCATCGAGGGCGACAACACGGGTGAAGGCCGTGCGGACAACATTACGCCGCGTACGAAACTCCGGATATCGAACATGACCTGCGTGCAAACCGGTATTGCGCAGGGTACCGGCACGAACCCGAGCGCCAAGGGCGACTCGGAGGGCGTGCTTTATCGCGAAGGCGTCTGGTTCGAGATGTACAACTCGATCATGACGTCGAACGAAGCCGTGATGGCGAGCGACGACTGCCTCGACCTCAACGACTCCGAAGGACCGGAGACCATAGACGGCGTCCAGGCATTCTCAAGCCTCGCGAGCAGCAACGTCGTCGCGTGCAGTGATGCGGCCACGACGACTGCGGACCCCGCCAATGCGCCGTTCGACGAGGCGGCATTCGTGGCCTGGCTGAACACCGCCCCGAACGGCAACAACGTCATTGATGAGACGAACATCCCGTGGCAAAGCCTGCTGGTCGGCGGTGCGGGCACCCGCGCGTACCTGACCGCGGCAACGATTACGGATTCGACGGCAACGGTCGTGTTCGACCAGGCGACCCAGCTGTTCGATGTCGCCGCAGACGGGGCGCTCGGAGACGGTGTGGCCAGTGACCTGTTCGAAACGCCGACTTATCTCGGCGGCGCGAACGAAGGCGATGACTGGCTCGCAGGCTGGACCGTCGGTCTCGATCTTGCGCTCACGCCATAGGCGGACGAGGCGAGGCGCAATGACAATGCACCATTTCCCATTCAAGAGCCTGTTCGTCGCCGTCAAAGTCGCGTGCGGAGCGGCATTTCTCGCGCCGGCGGCGCTGGCCCAGGAACAAACGGACGAGGGTCTGCCGGAAGCAGTCCCGGAGCCGGTCGAAGAAGTCGTCGTGCTGGGACGCTTAAGGAGCGGTGCGGCGGCACTGACCGACGAGCGTATCGAGGTTCCGTTCTCGGCGGACTACCTGAGTTTCGAGGTGATGGCGCGCGCCGGCGATTCAGACATTGCGCAGGCGCTGCGGCGGGTGCCGGGTCTTACCGTCATCGACGGCAAGTTCGTCTACGTGCGTGGTCTGGGTGAACGCTATTCAACGGTGACCGTGAACAAGGCGGCGGTGCCGTCGCCGGAGCTGACCCGCAGCGTCGTGCCTCTCGACCTGTTCCCGACATCGATCGTCGAATCGGTCAAGATCGCGAAGTCGCCCTCGCCGGACCAGCCGGCGAACTTCGGCGGTGGCGCCATCGACATTCGTACCCGCGGCATTCCGGACGGGCCGCTGCTTTCGCTCGAGGTCGGACTCGGATTCAACGACGCCAGCGACGGAGACGGGCTCGTCTACGATGCCAGCAGCGACTCATTGCCGGGCGCCATCCAGGAAGCGATCCCGACGTATCGTGGCGACATTACCGTCACCAACATATTCAATACGCTGAATTTTGGCGGTAATGCGACAGCTGGCGACGCGCAGGCGATCCACCAGGGACTGATCGACAGCGTCAACACGAACGTCGGGATTACCTCGGATGCGCTTGACCCTGACCTGGGGGGTAAATTCGCGATCGGCAGCAGCTGGGATTTCGGCGCGTCCGACGAGTGGCGCTTCGGCGTCATGCTGAATGCAACCTACGACGAGCAGTATCGCAACAAGTCCCAGCGGCGGGAGGGCATCGGCAATCCGGACGTCAATTACGTCGAAATCGCGCGCACGGATTATGACGAGCGCACGGTCGGCGCCCTCAACGCCGGACTCGACTGGCTGAACGACCATTCGATCGAAGCCAGCTATTACGTGCTGCAGACCGACCAGCAGCAGGCCAGCATCGAACGCGGCTACGATACGAACAACCAGCTGGCGGAAGGTGACCAGAAAACCGAGTACACCACGCGCTTCGAAGAGCGGGAACTGACGATGGCCCAGCTGTCGGGCACGCATACGCTGACGCAGACGCCGTGGGCCACCGATTTTCTCGAAGGCAACAATTTCCTCGACGCCCTCGTCGACTTGCAATTCGAGTGGTTCTACTCCGACAGCGAGGCGACCACCGACATTCCAAACGAGGCGACCTTCCAGGGCTCGGCCAACGTCGACCCGGCCAATCCGCAGTCGCGGAGCAACGACGCGCTCCTCGGCACGACGTCGATGGGGCGCTTCAACTTCCTCGAGCTTGAAGACCAGCAGGACAGCTGGGGTGGTGACGTCGTGTTGCCGCTGGAATTCGGGGAAACGCTGGTCGAGCTGTCGAGCGGATGGTGGGGCTTCAGCAAGGCCCGCAGCTACTACGGCTATAACATCAACCTGAACGCGGTTGGGGTATCGGCGCCTTTCCTCGCCGGATCGCCCGACGAGGTGCTGAACTCAGGCGACCTGTTGCTGGGGAACGGCTTCAACCTGACGCTCGGCAGCCAGACCGGCAACGAGAGCTATGTTGCAGCGCAAAAGGTGAACGCCGGCTACGGCATGGCCGACGTGACCTTCGCCGACCACTGGCGCGTGACGGGCGGCGCCCGCTGGGAGTCGTACCAGCAATCGGTACTGCCGATCGACCTGCTCGACTTCAGTGGCAATTCGGTACAGGTCATCATCGACGGGCTGCAGGACCCGAACCAGCGTTATGCCGTCCAGGAGGACGATATCTATCTGTCCGGCGCGCTGACCTACTTCAACAGCGGGCTCTTCGGGTCCGACGAATACCAGTTCCGCTTCAGTTACGGCGAAACGATCGTTCGGCCGGATCTGCGCGAACTCTCCGACGTCAAGTACAACGATCCGGAGCTCAACGTCATCGTCGGCGGCAACCCGAACCTGAGGACGTCGCCGATCGACAACTTCGAAGCGCGTGGCGAGTTTTACTACACGAACGCCGACAACTTCACGGTGTCGCTGTTCTACAAGGACATCGAGAGCCCGATCGAGCGCATCCGGACTGCGGGGTCGGACGACAATATCGAGTTGACCTTCGTCAACGCGGAGGCCGGCGAGGTCTACGGCGTCGAATTCGAAGGCTTCAAGACCCTGCCGTGGGGCTTGTTCGCGACGGGCAACCTGACCCTGAGCGACTCCGAGCTGACGATTGATACTGGCGCGATCACCGGCGGGCCGACGAACGCGACCCGGCGGCTCACCGGCCACTCCGAGTGGGTCGTCAACGGTACCCTGGGCTGGGATGCCGACAGCGGATATCACAGTGCTTACCTGAACTACAACGCCTACGGGGAACGCATTTTCTACGGCGGCGTGGCAGGAAACGACGATGCCTTCGAGCAGCCGTTCAACAGCCTGGGACTGGTCTACAAATGGTTCCCGACCGAGCAGGTCGAGCTCGAATTCCAGGTCGACAACATCCTGGACGAGGACCTCCTGTTCCAGCAGGTCAATGCCAACGGCCAGAGTGCCGATCTCATCGAACAGGAGGTCGGCATTACATTCAGCGTCAGTGCCCAGTGGAGTTTCTGAACCCGCGCCCGTTCATCTGTCATGACGAACTGACGCTGCCGACCCCTGCCACGCCCTGAAGTCCCCTGGTCTCCGGTTCCCGGCACGGTTGCCATACGCGGCGACCGGTGCCAGCATTTGCGGAAACCGGTACGGAGCCGCGCCGCGTAGCGCAGACGCGTCCCGGTTCCGCGAGGGGCGCGATGAAATATTTTGCGATAGGACAATTTTCCCGGCGATTGCGGGCGACGGGCCTGGCGCTGCTCGCGGCACTCGCCGGGAGTGCCTGCTCCGTAAACCCGGTAACCGGCGACCGGGAACTCGTCCTGGTCAGCGAAGACCAGGAATTGCAGATGGGCGCCCAGGCGTATGTGCCGTCGCAGCAGTCGCAGGGCGGCGCCTATGACATCGACCCGGCGCTGACCCGCTACGTGCAGGAGGTCGGCCAGCGCCTCGCGGCCGAGAGCGACCGGCAACTCCCTTATGAATTCGTCGTGCTCAACAACTCCGTGCCGAACGCCTGGGCGCTCCCGGGCGGAAAAATTGCGGTCAACCGGGGCCTGCTCACCGAGCTCGACTCCGAGGCCGAGCTGGCAGCGGTGCTCGGTCACGAGATCGTGCATGCCGCGGCGCGGCATTCGGCGCAACAGGTCACTCGCGGCATGCTGTCGCAGGTGGCGGTGCTGGCCACGGCGATCGTGGTGAGTGACGAGGATTACGGCGCGCTGGCCGTGGGCGGTGCGAATATCGGTGCACAGCTCGTAAACCTGCGCTACAGCCGCGATGCCGAGCGGGAGGCGGACCGCTATGGCATGGAGTACATGGCACGTGCGGGCTACGACCCAGCGGGTGCCGTCGACCTGCAGGAAACCTTCGTGCGCTTGAGTGAAGGTCAGAATCCGGACTGGCTGAGCGGGCTTTTTGCGAGTCACCCGCCGTCGCAGGAACGCCTGGAGGCAAACCGCGCGATGGCCGCATCCCTGCCTGCGGGCGGCGAGGATGGCGCCGATCGCTATAAACAGCAGCTCGCGAAGACGCGCCAGGTCGAGCCGGCCTACGACGCTTATGAAAAAGGTCGCGAAGCGCTTGCCAGGGACGACCGTGGCGCGGCCCTCGAGTTTGCGAACGAAGCGCTCGAGCTGTTTCCTGCGGAGGCCCATTTTCACGCCTTGCGCGGCGACGTGCGTTTCCTCGACAAGAACTACAGCGATGCGATCACGAACTACACGCGCGCGCTCGAGCGCCGCGAGGATTTTTTCTACTACCACTTGCAGCGCGGCCTCGCGCAAAAGGCCGCAGGCAATGTGCGCAGTGCCGTCCCCGACCTGGAGCGAAGCCGCGAGCTGATGCCGACGGCGCCCGCGGAACTCGCGCTCGGCGATATTGCCGAGTCGCGCGGCAACATTGACAAGGCAATCACGCATTACCGGGCGGTTGCCGGGGCCGGGGGGGCCTACGGGGAGGCTGCGACCGCCGCGCTGGCGCGCCTCGAAATGCCCCGGAATCCGGCGGCCTATTTCAGGACGGGCTGCGGCGCCGATGAGCAACGCAATCTCGTCGTCGCCGTGCGCAACGAATCACCGGTGTCCGCTTACGGCATCGTGGTCGCCGTCGACGTCGTGGACAGTGCGGGGCGGGCGCGGCGGCTCACGCGGAATATCAACGGCGTGCTTGCGCCGGGTCAGGTCGCGCAGGTCAACATGGGCATCGGCCCGTACACCGGCGGAGAGTGCCCCGGGCAGGTCATCGCGGCGCAGATTGCTCGCTGACCTCGGCGTCCTTATTCTTCAGCCGTCTACCTCGTCGATCCAGGCGTCGATGCGCGTAGCGAGCATCGGCAGCGTGATGCCGCCGTTCGCCAGCACGCGGTCGTGAAATTCGCGGATGTCGAAGCGATCGCCGAGCGCCGCCTCGGCGTGGCGGCGCAGCCGCTGGATTTCGAGACTGCCGACCAGATACGACGTTGCCTGTCCCGGTACCGCCGCGTAGCGGTCGATTTCCGAACTGACGCTTTCGATACCCTCGGCCGTGTGCGCGAGCATGTACTCGATGGCCTGGTCCCGTGTCCAGCCCAGCACGTGAATGCCGGGATCGACGACGAGCCGCGCCGCCCGGTAGGCTTCGTTCGACAACATCCCGAGGCGCGACAGGTCGCTCGAGTACAGGCCCATTTCGTCCGCCAGCCGTTCCGCATAAAGACCCCAGCCCTCGACACTTCCCGAGACGAACATGTAGCGCAGGATCGGCGGTAGTTCCTCGTTCGTCAGCGCGATCGACACCTGCAGATGATGCCCGGGCCAGCTCTCGTGAAACGCGGTCGCTTCGGTGCCCGCACGGCTGATGCCGGTGGGATTCCAGGTGCCGACCTGGTACTTGCCGGGCCGGCTGCCGTCCGCGGCTCCCGCAGAGTAAAAACCGCCGCCGGAATCCTTTTCATAGGCCGGCGACGGCACCACGATGAGTTTCGAATCCGGTACGCGGCCGAACCATTCCGGCACCGCCTCCTGCCCGCGTTCGACCGCGGCATTCACGTAGTCGAGCATAGCCGCTTCGGACTCGAACGTGTACTCGGGCTCCGAGCGCAGGCGACCGAACAGCGTCTTGAGGTCACTCGTCCCGAACGACGACCGGGCGATCGACAGCATCGCCGTCTGGATGCGCGACATTTCCGCGAGGCCGTTTCGGTGGATCTCCGCGGGGTCCATCGGGAGCGAAGACCAGTAACGAACCGACGCACGATAGCAGGCTTCGCCGTCCGGGTTTGCACCGACGCCGATCTGTTCGCGCGCTTCGTAGTTCTGAGCCAAAAAATCGCGATAGGCCGCCACCGCCGGCAGAACCGTTTTCTCGATGACGGCGCGATACTGCGACGCGAACGCCGCATCCTCGGCGCGGCCGGCGGGGCTCATGAAGGGTGATTCATCGATCGGCGTGGCGAGCAGGGCGTCCATCTGCCCGACGACAGCAGCGATGTTCGAGGCAGGCGCGAGATAGCCCTCGTCCATGCCACGCGACAGGTTTGCGATCTCCGTACGGACGAAGCGACCGATGTCGGCCGCGCGGGCGAGTGCGGCCGCACGTTCGGCGTCCGAGGCCACCGGCTGCACGGCGAGCGTCGCAACGACCGCCGACTGCCAGCCGGTCCAGGTTGGACTGACGTTCCACAATTCCATGCGGCAGACGCGACGGTCGGCGATTGCCTGCAGGCGTTCACGCGTGAACACGTAGGTGAGCGCTTCGGGGGTGCCGGCAAGAGGCGCCACGTCGATCGCATCCAGCGCGGCGAGCCAGCCATCGACGCGTGCATGCCAACGCGCCAGCGCGTCGGCGGAGTGATCGCCGAAGCGGTCGGCCGGCGCATCCGGGTAACCGACTTCGTACACTTCTTCCGGGAACTGGGCGTAGTACGCGGCGAGAAATTCGTTCGCGAGACGGTTCACGGCGGCAGCTGGCGCCTCCCCGCCGGAGCGGGTACAGCCGGAGAGCGCGATTCCGGCGAGCAACAACAATAATCCGCGTTTCATGAGAGTCTTCCGGGCAGGTGCCTGATCGCGCCATCAAAGCACACATCGGCCGGGCGGTGAAGTGACGGCGACGTGCAGTAGATTCTATGGGACGGTGTAGGCAGAATGTCCGACACCGGGGGCACCGCAGCCAGGACAAGGCCATCAAACTTCGCTATACGATACCCAATGCAGTGACGGGGCTGAGCCTCATGCTCGGGCTGGCGTCGATCGTCATGAGCCAGTTCGAGGAACTCGAGCTTGCCGCCTGGCTGATCGTCTGGTGCGCGTTGCTCGATACGCTGGACGGCGTTGCCGCGCGGCTCCTGAAAGCCACGTCCAGTTTCGGCGCCGAGTTCGACTCGATGGCGGACGTCATTTCCTTCGGCGTCGCGCCCGCCGTACTGACGCTGAATGCGGGCGTGCAGGTCGGCAAGATCGAGTACGGCACGAATCCTTTCTGGGTGCTGCTGATCGCGTCCGGCGTTTTCGCGCTTGCCGGCGCCATGCGGCTTGCCCGTTTCAACATCGCGACCGAGAAGCCGCCGCCCGGATGGTTCACGGGTGTACCGATCACCGCCTGCGGCGGCGGCGTGCTTGCCTCCTTCGTGCTGGTGCTCTTCTATCACCGTGACTTCGCTGCTTCCATTCCGCTGCAACTGTATTTGCCGGGCCTTTTGTTCGTGCTGGCCGTGCTGATGATTTCGCGCCTGCGGTTCCCGAAAGCAACGGTGCGTGACAACACCCTGATCAACGTCTTCCAGATCGTCAACATCATCCTCATCTTTTATTGCGGCATCACGCGCTCCTACCCGGAATACCTGCTGGGGATCGCGCTGGTGTTGATGGTGGGCGGCATCGTTGCCGGCGAGATTTCCAGGCGGCGGCAGTACCGGGCCGACGCCGCCTAGTCAGGCCGGAGCGTGCGCCTCCGGAGATCAAAGGAGCAATCATGGGCGGGCGAGTGATCGCGGGAGTTCTGCTGGCCTTCTTGGGCGGCTGCGCCACCGTCCCGGCCAGCGCCCCGGACGGGGACCAGGAGATGGCGGTGCAGGCGGGCTTCCTCGGTCTCGAGCAGGACGCCGGGGGCCGCCTCTCGCTTCTCGTCGCGTCATTCGACGCACCGTTCATCTACCAGAGTTCGCTTGCCCGCGGCGTCGGTTCCAACGATCTCGGCCTGGATCGCGGCCAGCTGGGCGCGACGCGGCTCGTGCATTTCGAAAAGAGCGGGAACAAGGTTCTGCTCGTGCAGGACAACCTCGAATACCGGGCCGTAACGGATGATCCCTACGAACGGAGGGCGGTGTCGGAGTCCTTTGCGCGCTCCGTCATCTGGGGCTTCGAAATCAAGACCCAGCGCGACGGCGCCGTCGTCCTCGATGCAACCGACTTTTTCCTGCGCGACACCGACGGACTGGCCGCCGCGCTTTCGGAGCGCGGCGAAGGCAGCTACTCGGTGGACCCGTCGCGTTCGGGCATCTACGAAGCACGGACTCGTGCGTTCCCGGACAACACCGAAGTGGAGGCCATCGTGACCTATACGGGACAGCCCACTGGCCGGCACCTGCCGACGGTCGTCCCGGACCCGGGCACGGTGACAGTGCATATCCATCACTCCTTTATCCGCCTGCCGGAAGACGGCTACGAACCGCTGCCCTTCGATCCCCGGGCCGGCGTCATCGGCCTTGGCTACGACGAACCTGGCTTCATCGATTACGCGTCCCCGATCGGCGATCCGTTGTTCGTCAACTTCGGACGGCGCCACCGTCTGCAAAAAAAGAATCCCTCGGCGGCGTCGAGCGAGGCGGTCGAGCCGATCGTGTACTACGTGGACCGCGGTGCGCCTGAACCCGTGCGATCGGCACTGATCGAAGGCGCGAGCTGGTGGAACCAGGCGTTCGAAACCGCCGGCTACCAGGACGCCTTCCAGGTGCGGCTGCTGCCGGACGATGCCGACCCGATGGACGTGCGCTACAACGTGATCCAGTGGGTACACCGCTCGACCCGCGGCTGGTCCTATGGATCGTCGATCGTCGACCCGCGCACCGGTGAAATCCTTAAGGGCCACGTCACGCTCGGTTCCCTTCGGGTGCGCCAGGATTACATGATTGCCGAAGGCCTGCTCGCGCCTTACGACGATACGACCGTGCCCGACGCGATGCTCGATATGTCGCTCGCCCGTATCCGGCAGCTCGCGGCGCACGAAGTCGGTCACACTCTGGGCTTCGAGCACAACTTCGCGGCGAGCACACAGGATCGCGCATCGGTGATGGATTATCCGGCGCCACGCGTCCGCTTCGATGCCGCCGGCAACCTCGACCTCTCGGACGCCTACGCAAGCGGCATCGGTGACTGGGACAAGCGCACCGTGCTGTACGCGTACCAGGATTTTCCCAACCGCGCGGATGCGGCGAACGCGCGGGACGCGATCATGCAGGCGACGATCGATGCGGGTTATCGCTACATCGCGGACGAACATGCGCGCCCGGCGGGAGCGGCGCATCCGGATGGCAACCTGTGGGACAACGGTGACGATGCGCTCGAGGAACTGGCGCACCTGCTGCGCGTTCGTGCCTATGCGCTGGGGCGATTCTCGGAGCGCAATATCCGCCTCGGCCGCCCGGATGCGGCGCTCGAGGATGTGCTGGTGCCGATCTACCTGTTGCATCGCTACCAGCTGCAGGCCGTCGGCAAACTGATCGGCGGCGTGTACTTCGATTACTCGCTGCGCGATGGCAGCCGCACACGCCCTGACGGGGTCGCGGCGGCGCGGCAGCAGGCGGCGATCGACGCGCTGCTTGCAACACTCGCACCGGAGCTGCTGCGGCTGCCCGGCGACCTGGCCGCTCGCCTGGCGCCGCGGCCGCCCGGCTTCCCCGCAACCCGCGAAACATTCGGTGGTGCGACCGGCGAAATTTTCGATCCGCTTGCGCCCGCCGCGGCGGCGACGGCGCTGACGCTCGAAGTCCTGTTGAACCCGGAGCGCGCGGCGCGCATGAACCGGCAGCAGGCCCCGCGCTTCGCCGCGCTGGTCGACGATCTCCTCGACGCCACGTGGTTCAAGGCCCGCGGCTCCGGCGACGAACTGCACCTGCAGACCGCCTCACTGGTCCTGGACGCACTGCTCCGGCTCGCTGTCAACGCGGCCGCAGACGACGCCGTGAGGGGCACGGCATTGGCTGCAGTCGACCGGCTGTACGAGTCGGCGGGCGCGACCGCCGGCCACGACGCTCTCGCATCGTCGTACCTCCACACGGCGCGCTACAAAATCGAACGGATGCGCGCCGATCCGTCGAGCGTCGCGGCCTTGCCAGCGGTCGTCGTGCCGCCCGGCTCACCGATCGGCGCGGACAGCGATCGGCCGCCTTCGTTCAACGTCCTTCGGGGTAGTCAAAGCCAATGATCGCCGAACTCTCCGTACTCGCGGTTTACCTGCTCGTGCTGATGGCGGTCGCGATCTGGAGCCGCACGGAAACGCATACGCTGTCCGGCTATTTCCTCGCCGGCAAGAAACTGCCGTTCTGGGTCGTCGCCTTAAGCGCAAACGCCACCGGCGAATCCGGCTGGCTGCTGCTCGGGCTCACGGGCATGGGTTATGCCGTCGGCGCGCAGGCTTACTGGGTGGTGGTCGGCGAGATCCTGGGAGTGATCGCATCCTGGGGCCTCGTATCCCGACGGCTCAAGCGACTCGGCGACGAGACCGATTCGATTACCCTGCCGGACGTGCTCGCCGCGAAATTCGACGACAGATGGAATGCCATCCGCGCGATCGCCGTCGCGATCATCCTGGTCATGGTCACGACCTACGTGACCGCACAAATGGTCGCGGCAGGCAAGGCCTTGCAGGGGTTCATCGGCATGGACTACCAGTGGGGCGTCGTCTTCGGCGCCGTCATCATCATCGGCTACACCTTCGTCGGCGGTTACAAGGCGGTCTCCTATACCGACGTCGTGCAGGGCCTGTTGATGCTGCTCGGGCTCATCCTGGTGCCGGCCGTGGCCATCCATGCGGCCGGCGGCTGGAGCGGTGTCACCGCAAGTCTCAATGCGGAGGACCCGGCCTTGCTCGACATGTTCGCGGTCGCCTCGACCGGGCTTGCGGGCTGGATACTCATCGCGAGTTTCATCGCTGTCGGCCTGCCGTTCCTCGGCGTGCCGCAGCTGTTGATCCGCTATATGTCCGCAAGGGACGACGGCGAGGTGAAGAAGGCCCGGATCATGGCCGTGATCGTAATGGTCTTTTTCACCGGCGGCGCGGTAACCGCGGGCATCGCGGGCCGCGCCCTGTTTCCCGGGCTCGAGGACAGCGAGACGATATTTCCGGTCCTGTCGAGCGAGCTGTTTCCACCCGTGCTCTCCGGCTTGATGCTCGTCGTGGTACTGGCGGCGATCATGTCCACCGTCGACTCGCTGCTCCTGCTCGCAGCGTCGGCGATCGTCCGCGATACGATGCAGAAGATCGTCGGCAGCCGGAAAAGCGAGCGCGAGCTGTCCGCCTACGGCAAGTTCGTGACGATCGTCATCGGCGTCATCGGCATCGCCTTCGCCGTACCGGAAGCACAGTTCATCTTCTGGTTCGTGCTGTTCGCGTGGTCGGGTCTGGGAGCGGCATTCGGACCAGCGGTGCTGGGGCTTCTCTATTACCGCAAGATCACCCGCGCCGGCGTAATCGCCGGCATGCTCGGCGGCTTCCTGACGAGCGTCGTGTGGGTGCTGCTGTTCAAGGAGCGAAGTTACGACCTCTACGAGGCGATCCCCGGATTCGTCGCGGGCTTCGCGCTGACCTGGGGCGTGAGCTGGCTCACCTGGGACGAGCCGGCCCTGGCCGGCGACCGCGCCGCCTGAGTTCCCGGAATACGCCAGGTCCCGGCCAAAAAAAAGTGCTGCCCGGTGTAACCGTTCCGGCGAACGGGAACTATAAGCTCACAGGACACCGACAAAGGACCGATCCGATGCACTCTCTATTCCAAAAACTGGCCGCCGTGGCCATCGTTCTCGTCGCGCTCGTGCCGTATTCCGACCGGTCGGCCACGCAGGCCGCGGTCGAGGCAAGCGACCTGCCGGCAGCCGCCACCTGGTATTTTCATGCCGATCTGGACCAGATGCGCTCGTCGCCGGCAGGCGCGAACCTCTATGCCTGGCTGGAACAGGAAGTGTTCAGCGAAGTAAAGAAGAAGTCCGGCGTCGATCTCGGCAAGGAAGTGCACCGGGTGACCGCCTGGTCCGAAGACGGCGAGGCCGCGGTCATGGTCATCGACGGCAGCTTCAGCCAGGCCACGAAGGATAAAGCACTCGTTGCGGCGGCCGCGGCCGAACGCTTCGAAACGCGGAAGGCCGGTCAGAAGACCTACTACCTCGTTCGCGGCGACGGCCGACACCGTTCCGACACGGTGAATATCGACGGTCTCGGCGATGAGATGTACTTCAGCTTCGATCTGCCAGAGAAGCTCGTGCTCGCCGCGCGGCCGGAGGAAATGGAAGCCATGCTGGCGAACGACGGCAAGGTCCCCGGCAAGAGGAGCCATAGCGGCGCGCTGTTCATCCTTACTGCGGAACGCAGCCTCATCCAGGCGGGCATGGACACGCAGGGCATCGACGACGAAGGCGAGGGCTTCAAGTCAAATATCCTGCGCAATACGCGGCAAGTGGCGCTGATGGTCGCCGACGTGGCCGATGTGATTGCCGTCGACTTGCAGCTCGTCGCAACTGAAGCCGCGGCGGCGGAATCGCTCGCCAGCATAGTGCGCGGACTGATCGCATTGCAGGCGTTCAGCGACGACGCGGATCCCCGGGTCGCGCAACTCCTCCAGGGCACCCGTGTCGACGTGGACGACACGCGCCTCAAGATCAGTCTTGCAGTGTCGTCGGAGTTCATCGCCGCCGTGCTCGACGAGGCCTGAGGGCCGGCAGGCGCACCTTTGAGTAACGAACGCAAGAGTAGCGAACGCGACCTGATTGACGCCGCCCGGGACGGCTCGGTGCTCGCGTTCACCGAGCTCGTGCTCGCGCATCGCAGCCGTCTCTTACGCTTTCTTCTCACCCGCTGCCCGACATACGCCGACGCGGAAGACGCCCTACAGGACACGCTCCTGAACGCGTTCCGCTATCTGTCGAGCTACGACCCGCGCTGGCGCTTCAGTACCTGGCTGTACCGGATTGCCGTACGCAATGCCTTGAAGTTGCACCGGCCGGGCGAGGCGCTCGACGAGGAACCGGCGGATCCTGCCGCCGATCCGCTGCAGCACTGCATCGACGCCTCTGAGCGGGAAAACCTCTGGCTGACGGCGCGGCGAGTGCTCGCGGACGATGTTTGCACCGCGCTGTGGCTGCGTTACGTGGAAGACATGTCGGTCAACGATGTGGCGGCCGTGCTCGACCGCTCCGCGTCATGGACCAAGGTGAACCTGATGCGGGCGCGACGGTCGCTCGACGCGGCGCTCAATCCCGCCGTACCTGAAACAGGAACTAAACTGTATGGACAAATTTGAACAGCGCCTGCGCGACGACGCGGCACTCATTCGTGCGGAGATTTCCGGTGAACTCGACGCGCGCATTCGCGCCTCGCTGGAGGCTGCCACGGCCGGGCCCGTCCGTCATCCGGTCCGCCGGCGGCCGCCGGTATCCTGGTGGTGGGCGAGCAGCCTCAGCGGACTCGCGGCCGCGTTCGGTGTACTCGCGATCCTGAACCTGTGGCCCGCCGGAACGGCAGAGGATGAAACCCGGCTCGCCGGACCCGTTCCGGGGCCGCCGGTAACACCATTGCTGCGCGTAGAACCGGCCGTTCTTACGGCGCCGCTCGAACAGGAACTCGACGACCTCGAGGCCGATCTCAGGAAAGCGAGAAACGCAGTGAGCGAGGATCTCGGCCTGCAATTCTGAGCGCAGCGGGCGTCGCGCCAGAGACTCGGAGGCTCTGTGGAAATCGCGGGTTGTTTCCCTTATGCTCGGCGCGGGGGTTCAGTTCGCCGGCGGCTCACATAATTCGGATCATTACAGCGTGAGCCCGGGCATTGACAGCGCGCACGGGGAACCAAGCGGCGTAACGACGTCAGGCGAACTGGCATAGAGGTGGTACCGGCGGTCGCCACGTGGCTCCCGGACAGGTTGCACAGATCAGAAAAAGGATGCGTCACGTATGCCTTTCGCCGTCGTCTTGATCCTGCTGGTTCTTGGCTCCGTCCTGTTCCACCTGCTGAGTCCCTGGACGTTCACGCCGCTTGCGTCGAACTGGGGGATGGTCGATTTCACCGTCGACGTCACTCTCTATGTCACCGGCGGCATCTTCATCGCGGTCAACCTGTTTGTCGCCTTTGCGATCATCAAGTACCGGCACCGCGAAGGGATCGCCTCGAAAGCGCGCTACGAACCCGAGAACAAGCGGCTCGAAACCTGGTTGACGGTTCTCACCGCCATCGGCGTCGCCGCGATGCTGACGCCGGGGCTGCTGGTCTGGGCGCGTTTCGTGGAAGTGCCGGAAGAGGCGCTTGTCGTCGAGGCCGTGGGGCAGCAGTGGCACTGGTCATACCGCTACCCCGGCGCCGACGGCAAGTTCGGCCAGGTCGATGCACAGCGTATTGATGCCACGAACCCCATGGGGATCGATCCCGAGGATCCGAATGGGCAGGACGATGTGGTGGTACTCGACCCGGAAGCGCACCTGCCGGTCAACCGGCCGGTAAAATTCCTGCTCCGGTCGAAGGACGTCCTGCACAACTTTACCGTCGCCCAGTTTCGCGTAAAAATGGACCTCGTCCCTGGCATGGACACGTATATGTGGCTCGAGCCGACGGAGACCGGGCGCTTCGAAGTCCTTTGCGAGGAACTGTGCGGCATTGCGCACTACGCCATGCGCGGCGCGGTCGTCGTGGCGGAGGAGGCCGACTACGAGAGCTGGCTTGCAAGCCAGCCGACCTTCGCCGACCTCAGCAATCCGGCGGCAGGCGACCCGACCGTCGGCGCGGCGCAATACGCCGTCTGCGCCGCCTGTCACGGCCAGCAGGGCGAAGGCCTCGTGGCGATGAACGCCCCGAAACTCGCCGGCCAGGACCCCTGGTACCTCGAGCGCGAACTCGAGGCTTTCAAGCAGGGCCTCCGCGGCACGCACGAGGACGACGTCTACGGCCGGCAGATGGCGCCGATGGCGAACACGTTGCCGGATGCTGCGGCGATCGCGAATGTCGTTGCCCACATCGCGACCTTGCCGGACGCACCGGCGCCGCCGACGATCGAAGGGGATGCCGTGAGGGGCGCGGAGATTGCCGCCGTCTGCGCCTATTGCCACGGCAAGGATGGCATGGGCAACGAAGCGACGAACGCGCCGCGCCTTGCCGGCGTCAATGACTGGTACCTGGCGCGGCAGCTCGCGAACTTCAAGTCGGGTGTGCGCGGTACGCATCCGTCGGACTACTACGGCAAGCAGATGGGCTTCATGGGCCGCACTTTGCAGGATGAAGAGGCGATCAACGACGTAGTCGCCTACATCAATACCCTGGACGCGGAACCCGCGGCGAAGCTCGCTGCACGGGCAGGAAACTAGTTATGGCATACGTGGCAATTGCCGATCGCGATCACACGATCGAACATCACGATCCGCACACCTTCATCACGAAGTACATCTGGAGCCAAGATCACAAGGTGATCGCCGTGCAGTACGCCATCACGGCGATCTTCGTCGGGGTCATCGCCCTGATCCTGTCGGCGATGATGCGCCTGCAGCTCGGCTTTCCCGGCGAGGTGCATTTCATCAGCCCCGAGAACTATTACCAGTTCATCACGATGCACGGGATGATCATGGTGATCTACCTGCTGACGGCGCTGTTTCTCGGCGGCTTCGGCAACTATCTCATCCCGCTCATGTGCGGCTCGCGCGACATGGTGTTTCCGTACATGAACATGCTGAGCTACTGGGTGTACCTGGTCTCGGTGATCATCCTGCTCGCGAGCTTTTTCGTGCCCGGCGGCTCGACCGGCGCCGGCTGGACCCTGTATCCGCCGCAGGCCATCATGCCGGGCACGCCCGGCGTCGACTGGGGCATCGTGCTGATGCTCGCCTCGCTCGCCGTGTTCATCGTCGCCTTCACCATGGGTGGCCTCAACTACGTCACCACCGTACTGCAGGCACGCTGCCGGGGCATGACGCTGATGCGCATGCCGCTCTCGGTCTGGGGCATCTTCATGGCCACGGTGCTCGGCCTGCTCGCGTTCCCGGCCTTACTCGTCAGCGCCATCATGATGCTGCTCGACAAGACGGTGATGACCAGCTTTTTCATGCCGGCGGTCAGTTCCATGGGCGCAGATTCAGGCCACACCGGCGGCAGCCCGATCCTGTTCCAGCACCTGTTCTGGTTCTTCGGCCACCCGGAGGTCTATATCGTCGCCCTCCCGGCCTTCGGCATCGTCTCCGACCTCCTGTCGACGCATGCGCGCAAGAACATCTTCGGTTACCGGATGATGGTCTGGGCCATCATCGCGATCGGCGGCCTGTCGTTCGTCGTCTGGGCGCATCACATGTACGTGTCGGGCATGCACCCGTACTTCGGCTTTTTCTTCGCGACCACGACGCTGATCATCGCGGTGCCGACGGCGATCAAGGTCTATAACTGGGTGCTGACACTGTGGCAGGGACACATCCACCTGCGAACCCCGATGCTGTTTGCCATCGGCTTCATCTTTACGTTTATCCACGGCGGGCTGACGGGGCTGTTCCTCGGCAACGTGACCATCGACCTGCCCCTGTCGGACACCTATTTCGTGGTCGCGCACTTTCACATGGTGATGGGCGTCTCGCCGATCCTCGTCGTGTTCGGCGCGATCTATCACTGGTTCCCGAAGATCACGGGCCGGATGTACAACGAGACGCTCGGCAAGTGGCATTTCTGGATGACGTTCCTCGGTACGTATGCGATCTACCTGCCGATGCACTACCTCGGCTTCCAGGGCGTGCCGCGGCGCTATTTCGCGATGGGCGATACCGATTTCCTGCCGCAGTCCGCGCAGGACCTGAACGCCGCGATCACGATTTCGGCGCTGATCGTCGCGGCCTCGCAGATCCTGTTCTTCATCAATGTCATCTGGAGCCTCAAGTCCGGCAAGCCGTCCGGGCCGAATCCCTGGGGCGCAACGTCACTCGAATGGCAGACGCCCGATACGCCGCCGAAGCACGGCAACTGGGGCCATGAACTGCCGGTGGTGTATCGCTGGGCTTACGATTACAGCGTGCCGGACTATCCGGAGGATTTCATTCCGCAGAACGTGCCGCCGGAGATAGCGCCGGCCGGCCGCGATCACGGCGTGCATCACTGATGGAATACATACTTCTCGTACTCGCGGCCATCATGGCCGTGTTCCTCGGCTGGCTGCTCAAACAGTCGTTCAATACGAGTCCGTGGGTCGCCGATGCCGTCGGCGATCGTGCGCACGAGGCGCCGCTCGGTGCGAACGCGAAAACGGTGGCCCTGGCCGTGCTCCTGGCCGTCATCACTTCCTTCTTCGCGCTGATCCTGTCGGCGTACGCGGAACGGATGGATCTCGGCGACTGGGTACCGATCAGAGAGCCCGGACTCCTCTGGGTCAACACCGCCGCGCTCACAGCGGCGAGCCTCGCCTTTCAATGGACGCGGCAGGCGGCCGTGCGGGGCCGGCGCGAGCTCCTTTTGCCGGGCTTGCTTCTGACGGGTGTGCTGACGCTCGCGTTCGTGGCGGGCCAGCTCATTGCCTGGCGCCAGCTCCTGGCCCAGGGTGTGACGCTTGCGGGCAACCCCGCGAACGGCTTTTTCTATTTCCTGACGGCAGCGCACGCCTTGCACATCGCCGGCGGCCTGTATGTGTGGGCGCGGGCGACGTTTCGCCTCACGGCGGGTGCGCCGGCCGCTGCCGTGCGCCAGAGCATCGAGCTGTGCACGGTGTACTGGCACTTTCTGTTGATGGTGTGGCTCGTGCTCTTCGGCTTTTTATTGTCGACCTAGGCGGTGACGATGAGGATGCAAACATATGTCTGACGCGGTGATGGACGCAGGAAGCCCGGTGGAACCCGGCGGCACGAGCGGCATCGCGTTCGATTTTTCCCGCGACAAGCAGGTCTTCCCGGTTCCGTGGGGCAAGGCCATGATGTGGATCTTCCTGCTCTCGGACACGTTTATTTTCAGCTGTTTCCTCGTGTCCTACATGAAGGTGCGCATTTCGACGACCGATCCGTGGCCGCTCCCGAGCGAGGTATTTGCGCTGTCTTTCGGCGGCGACCCGATTCCGCTGGTCCTGATCGCGATCATGACCTTCGTGCTGATCACATCATCGGGCACGATGGCCATGGCGGTGAACATGGGCTACCGGAGGGACCGCAACAAGACCTTCTGGCTGATGGTCGCGACCGCGGCGCTCGGCGCATGCTTCGTCGGCATGCAGGCCTTCGAGTGGACGAAGCTGATCGTCGACGAGGGCGTCCGCCCCTGGGGCAACCCGATGGGCGCCGCGCAGTTCGGCTCCAGTTTTTTCATGATCACCGGTTTTCACGGGATGCACGTGAGTGCCGGCGTCATCTATCTGCTCGTCGTTGCGACCCGGGTAAAGACCGGCTTTTACGAGCGCCGGGGCGGCAACTACGAAATCGTCGAGATTGCAGGGCTCTACTGGCACTTCGTCGATCTCGTCTGGGTGTTCATTTTCGCGTTTTTCTATCTCTGGTAGCAGACGGGAGCTCTACAAATGGCAAGCGCTGAAGGCCAACAACATCCGATCCGTATTTACCTCTGGATCTGGCTGCTGCTGTTCGTGGTCAGCTTTTTCTCCTATATGGTCGACTACCTGCACATCCAGGGTATCCTGCGACCGACGCTGATTCTCCTTTTCATGTTCGTCAAGGCCGGCTTCATCGTCGCGATCTTCATGCACATGAAATGGGAGCGGCTGTCGCTCAAGTTCGCCATCATGGGGCCTCCGGTGGCCATCCTCGTACTGATCTGGCTGATGGCCCTGGAAGGGGATTACGTCGAAACGAACCGCGTAGAGAACTTTGGCGAGAGCACGTTCGTTCCCGAGACGCCCCATCATTGATTGCCCGTAGGAGCGCGCCATGCGCGCGATGATTCCCCTCGCGGGCATAGGGGCGGTACTGCTGCTCGCCTGGCTGCTGTCCACCCACAAGCGCGCCATCAATCCGCGCACTATCCTCATCGCATTCGCGATCCAGACCGGGCTTGCCGCCTTCATCATCGGGGTGCCCTGGGGCCGCCAGGCACTGGCCGGGCTGGTCCGGGGGGTGCAGCACGTCATCAACTACGCGAATGACGGCATTGCCTTCGTGTTCGGCTCGCAGGTGACGCCGACGCTGGGCTTTACGATCGCGTTCAACGTGTTGCCGGTGATCGTGTTCTTCGCGGCGCTCATGTCGGCGCTATATTATCTCGGCGTGATGCAGCTTTTCGTGGGGGTCGTCGGTGGCGGCCTGCAGCGCCTGTTGAAGACGAGCAAGGCGGAATCGGTATCGGCCGCGTCGAACATCTTCGTCGGCCATACCGAGGCGCCGCTGGTCGTGCGGCCTTATCTTCGGAACATGACGCAGTCCGAGCTGTTCGCCGTGATGACCGGGGGCTGTGCCACGATTGCGGGCGGCGTGATGATGGCCTACGCCAGTATGGGCGTGGATCTCGGCTACCTGCTGACGGCAAGCTTCATGGCGGCGCCGGGCGGGCTGCTGATTGCAAAGATCATGCTGCCCGAGACCGGGCAGCCGGCGGCGCAGACGGGCGAGGGAACGCTGGCCGCAGAGGAGCGCCCCGTCAACATCTTCGAGGCGATCGGCAACGGCGCGATGACGGGTCTGCAGGTCGCCCTCAGCGTCGGGGCGCTCCTGGTTGCGTTCGTGGCGATCATCTACCTGCTGAATGGCCTCATCGGCTGGGCGGGCGGGCTGGTTGGCCTGGAGGACCTGACCCTGCAGCAGATCCTGGGCGTCCTGTTCGCACCCATTGCATTCCTGCTCGGCGTGCCCTGGGCCGAAGCCGCGACCGCCGGGTCACTCATCGGGCAAAAACTGGTATTGAACGAATTCTATGCGTATACCGCGTTCATCGACGTGCGCGCGAGCCTGTCCCCCTACACCCAGCTGGTCGTCACCTTTGCGCTGTGCGGTTTTTCCAACTTCAGTTCCATCGCGATCCTGCTCGGGGGCCTCGGCGCCGTCGTGCCCGAGCGGCGGCACGACATCGCCCGTCTCGGGCTACGCGCGGTCATCGGTGGTACGCTCGTGAATCTCATGAATGCGGCGCTCGCCGGCTTGTTTTTCACGCTGCAGGGCTTATAGGCATCGGTATGGGTCGCGCGATCATTCTAGTCCTCGACTCCTTCGGTATCGGCGCGACGGCCGATGCCGAGCGTTTCGGCGACGCCGGCACCAACACCTTCGGCAGTATCGCGCGGGTACGTGCGGCCGGCCCCGACGGGCCGCTTAAACTCCCGAATCTCGCGGCGCTCGGCTTGTTCGAGGCGAGCCGGGAGTGCGCGGGAGCCTATCCGCCGGGTGCGCCGGCGCCGGTCCCGATCACGGGCACCTACGGCTTCGCGGCGGAACTCTCGAGCGGCAAGGATACGCCCAGCGGGCACTGGGAAATCGCGGGCGTGCCCGTTCTGTTCGATTGGGGATACTTCCGCAATCCGACGGACACATTTCCCCCGCCATTGCTCGATGCGCTCATCGAAGGTGCCGATTTGCCCGGCGTGCTCGGCAACTGCCATGCCTCCGGCACGGAGATCATAAAAACGCTCGGCGAAGAGCACATGCGGACCGGGAAACCCATCGTCTATACCTCGGCCGACAGCGTGTTCCAGATCGCCTGCCACGAAGAAAGCTTCGGGCTCGAGCGTCTCTACGAACTCTGCGAAAGGGCCCGCGAACTGGTGGATGACTACAACGTCGGCAGGGTGATCGCGCGGCCGTTCATCGGCGAAAGTCCGGCTACTTTCCAGCGCACCGGCAATCGCCGCGATCTCACGACGCCGCCTCCTTCGGCGACGGTGCTGGACAAGCTGGTCGACGCCGGTGGCGAGGTGATCGGCATCGGCAAGATTGCCGACATTTATGCGCACCAGGGGATCAGCAAAGAGATCAAGGCGACCGGCAACGCGGCGTTGTTCGACGCGACGATCGACGCGCTGGCGGCGGCGCGGGACAAGTCGATCGTGTTCACGAATTTCGTCGACTTCGACATGCTGTATGGACATCGGCGCGACGTGGCAGGCTACGCCGCGGCGCTGGAGTACTTCGACAGCCGCTTGCCCGAGCTGTACGCGAAAATGAAGAAAGGCGACCTGCTGGTGATCACCGCCGATCACGGCTGCGATCCGACGGCGCCCGGCAGCGATCACACGCGGGAACATATCCCCGTCATCGCACGGGGCGGCGGCCTCAGGGCGGGCTCGATCGGCAAGCGCAACAGCTTTGCCGACATCGGCCAGACGCTGGCCAGCTACTTCAGGCTCGAACCCATGCCCTACGGTGAAAGCTTCCTCTAGATGGTCCGCCCGCGAGCGAGCTCATGACGCACCTCCGTCCCACCGCCGCTGCGGTCGTACTCTGTCTGCTGGCCGCTTGCGCTACAACCCCCGGCAATGGCAGCTACCAGTACTACCTCATGGGTAACCCGGCGGATGTCACGACCGGCACAAGAGGCCTCGTCGTTCTGCAGGGCGGGGGCGACGATGTAGACGCGAATTACACTCGCATGGGGGAGTTTGCCGGCGGCGGCGATTTCGTCGTACTGCGTGCATCCGGCGGCGATGACTACAACGATTACATTTATGCGCTCTGTGCGTGCGACTCGGTCGAGACCGTCGTATTCGCCGGCCGCGAGGCCGCGTTCGATCCGTTCGTCATCGAAAAAATCCGGCACGCCGAGGCCGTTTTCATTGCCGGTGGCGACCAGTCGAATTACGTCCGCTTCTGGAAGGACACGCCGGTCGAGGACGCCATACACTTCGTCGCCGCGAAACCGGCGCCGGTTGGCGGTACGAGCGCCGGCATGGCCATCCTCGGGGAATTCGCGTACTCGGCCATGACGCCGACCAGCCTGAGTTCGGATGCGGCGCTGTCGAATCCGTATCACCCGGACCTGACACTCGAACGCCAGTTCCTGAGGGTGGCGGGAATGGAGAACATATTGACGGATCAGCATCTTATCGAACGCGACCGGATAGGACGGACGCTCGCCATGCTGGCACGGCTGGTCGGAGACGGCTGGACGGCCGAGGGCTATGCCATCGCGAGCGACCGGGAGACGTCGCTGCACCTCGATCCCTTGAACGGCACCGCCACCGTGTTCGCGACCGCAGATCATGAAACGCCCTACGTATACTTCCTTCGCCTTTCCCACGGCGCCGCCGTCTGCCGGCCGGACACGCCGCTCACGATGCACGGTGTCGCCGTCTACCGGCTGTCGCCGGGCGGCACATTCAACGTGCGAACATGGACCGGCAGCGGCGGTCTCGCCTATTCACTCGAGGTCGATGACGGAAAACTCGGCTCGAGCCGCGGAACGATCTACTGAGCGGCGTGTGCCCCGGTATCGGGGCCCAGGAATATCCTGGTGATCCGGTCAACGTAGGCCTCGGGTTCGGTGTCCGCGTCGTTGGACAGGAGGATGACCGTGAAGCGCAGCCCGGGAATGCGCATTATATGGGACCGAAAGCCCACCCAGCTCCCGCCATGGCGCAGGCGCTTATAGCCGGCGTAGCGATCGATGGCCCAGCCGAACCCGTAATCCAGTGATTCACCCGCGTTGTTCGTGCCGGAGCTAAAGGCCGCGTCGAGCATTTCCCGGCTGACCAGGGTATCGGTGTAGAGGGCCGCGTCCCAGCGCAGGAGATCGGAAAGTGTCGAATAGACGCCGCCGGAGCCGATGATGATGTTCAGGGGGTCGTCGTCATCGAGCACGAAGCGTTCACCGCAGCGTGCATAGCCGTAGGCCCGGTTCGGCACCACCGGCTTTCGCTCATCGTGTACCCGCGATCCGCTCATCCCGAGGGGGGCGAAAATGCGCTTCTCGACGAACTCACCGAACGGCATTCCTGAAGCGGCGGCAACGATCGGGCCGAGCATGTCGTAGCCCGGATTGCTGTAGGCATAGCGATCGCCGGCCGGAAAATCCGGACTGGCCATGCGGCCCAGCAGGACCGCAGCGTCATGATTCGTCGGCATGCCGTGCGAGGTGTCGATGGTGTCGTAGTAATCCGGCAGTCCTCCGGTATGGAGCAGCAAGTGCCTGATCGTTACGTCGTCGAAGACAGCGAGTTCCGGAACGTACTTGCCGATCGGGTCGTCGAGCGACAAGGCGCCATCTTCGGCCAGGATCATGACCGCCATTGCGGCGAACTGCTTCGAGACGGACGCCAGTCGAAACGCCGTATTCCTGTCGATGGGCAGCGCGTCGTCGAGCCGTGCATGACCGTAAACGCCTTCGAATACCGTCTTGCCGTCCCGGATGACGGCCACTGCCACGCCGGGCCTTATGCCGACCTCGTACGACGCAAACAGCGCGTCGACCGCGTCGGAGGGCGGTGCATCGTCCGCATGCAGCGGACCGGTGCAAAGGAGTACGGACACGGTGATCGCGACGGCGACACCAGGTCGGCGTCGCACAATAGAACGATCGTTCATAGCGTGACCCTCTTGCGATTTTGCAAGTTTATAGTGCAGAGGGTAAGCTCCGTTAGAGTTTGTATCGGCATTTGTGTGCTCGGCAGATCAAGCGATTCGGGGGAACGGCATTGATGTCCAAGAGGCGTTTTCACAACACACCGTATTCCATCGACTGCCTTGACGGCGACGGGCCCGCCCCGGAGCGCTCGCTCCGATCCTTCAGTCCCCTCGCCGCCGCCATCGTCGGCGCCCTCTATCCGGGCCTGTCGGCCGAGGCGCAGTCGGACGACGCGGGTATCGAAGAAATCATCGTTACCGCGACCAAGCGCGAAGTCAGCCTGCAGGACATCCCGCAGAGCATCACGGCCTTCTCGAACCAGGACATCGAGAAGATGGCCTTCCGCGGCATGGAAGACTACATGAAGGCCCTGCCGAGCGCGGCGCTGATCAGCAGCATGCCCGGCCGCAACTCCCTGCAGATGCGCGGCATCACGACCGGCGCCTACGAGTACCGAACGGACAGCCAGGTTGCGGTCTACCTCGACGAGCAGCCCGTCACCTCCATCTCGCAGCAGCCCGAGATCCGGATGATCGACATCGAGCGGCTCGAATCGCTGCCGGGTCCGCAGGGCACCCTGTTCGGTTCCAGTTCGCAGTCCGGCACGCTCCGCATCATCACCAACAAGCCGAACTTCGACGGCTTTTCCGGCCAGGCCGACGCCACGATCGAGTCGACCAAGGGCGGCGAGGGGAGCTACGACGTCAGCGGCCATCTCAATATCCCGCTGGTGGACGACAGGCTTTCGCTCCGCGCCGTGGGATTCGTATCCCACGAAGGCGGCTGGGTCGACAATGTCGAAGGCCCGACTTTCGCCGGACCCGGCGCCTATGGCAGCCCGGGCGACAATTCGGCGATTGCCGAGGACGACCAGAACGTCTACGACGTGTACGGCGGGCGCATCGCCGCGCTGTGGAACATCAGTGACAACTGGACCGCCGATGCGAGTTTGATCCTGCAGAACAGCGAGGCCGACGGCACCTGGGACACTGACCCGTACCTCGGCGATCACAAGGTCACCCGCTTCTTCGAGGAGTACCGTAACGACGACTGGTGGCAGGTGTCGGCGACCTTCAAGGGCGATCTCGGCTTCGCCGAATTCGTGTCCACGACTTCGTATTTCGAGCGCGACTCGTCCTACGAGTGGGACAACATGACCTACAACCAGTGGCAGACGAGCTACTACGGCGTCTACAACGGCTTTGCCCCCTACGATTTCGAATACGAGTTTGGTTCGCTCTTCAACTTCCAGGTGCAGGAGCGTTTCGCGCAGGAGTTCCGGCTGACGAGCCTGAGCGACAGCAAGCTGCAGTGGATGGTTGGCGCATTCTATGACGACGTGTACGATGCCTGGGAGTACGGCGCCTGGATCCCGACCCTGATGCAGACCAACGCCTGGGAAGCCGTCAACAATGGCTGGGACGTCGAATACGAATACAACGGTAATACCTACGTAGCCCACTACTACGGCGCCTGCGACTACGCGGCGCAGGGTTATGACGTGGCCTGCCCGCTGCCGCCGACGATCAAGGCCTACGTCAACGACTACAGCAAGACGATCAAGCAGTCGGCCGTGTTCGGCGAGCTGACCTACAACCTGACCGACGACTGGACCATCACCGGCGGCGCGCGCTGGTTCCAGTTCGACCGCGAGGATCACCAGGTCTACCAGGCGCCGGGTGGATTTCCGCCGTTCGGCTCCTATGGCGTGGGCGAAGGCGTGTTCGACAGCGAAGGCAAGAACGATGACACGGTCTTCAAGCTGGCGACGCAGTACAACCTGTCGGACGACAAGATGGTCTACGCGCTGTACAGCGAGGGATTCCGCCTCGGCGGCCACAACAGCCCGCGTGCCGCGGCGACCGGTCAGGTGCCGGCACAATACGGGCCCGATTCGCTCGAAAACTACGAGATCGGCCTGAAGAGCGAGTGGTTCGACAACCGCCTCGTGCTGAACGTGTCTGCATTCCTCATGGAATGGGACAACATCCAGATCAATACGGACGTACCGGACACACCGGACGATCCGGACACACCGGACTCCGAGCAAGTGAATGCACCGTGGTGGCTGCGCGGTACCTTCAACGGCGAGACCGGCGAAAGCCGGGGTGCGGAAATCAGCTTCGAGTGGCAGGCAACGGACAACCTGTCCTTCCAGGGCAGCGCCTTTTTCGCGAAATCCGAGTATACGGCCGACACGATCATCGACCCTGACCCTGAGGCTGACCCGTTTCTCGAGGACGGCCAGGACATGCCCAACTCGCCCGACGAAAAGTACTGGCTCGCCGTCGAGTACACCGTGCCCGAGTTCCTCGGGGGCGACCTGTGGTTCCGCTATGACACGAGCTACCAGGGCGAATCCTGGACCGATCTCGACGCGGCCCTCGACCGAGGACCCGGAGGGGCTGGTGCCGTCCTGGAAATCCAGCAACCTGCAGGCGGGCCTCAGCCTCGACAACGGCTGGGACATTTCGCTGATGGCGCGCAACGTCTGGGATGATCGCGGCGTGAGTAACCTGTATCAATATACCTACACCTCGGTATGGTTCGATGATCCGCGTTTCCGCAACGAGCGAACGTTACAGCGGCCGCGGACCTACGGATTGAGCGTCACCAAGCGTTTCTAGGCCGGCGAATCCCGAAGCACGATTGAAACTCCTGACGACGTCGGTCGTACGCGGCAGCCAGCAGGGACAAAGCCACGGCGGCGTGTACCTGATCGACCTCGAGGCGCAGTCCGTCCTGCAGACGCTCGACTGGAACAGGGCCGACATCGACTGGCAGGGACGCGGCTGGGATCGCGGGCTTCGTGGTATCGCGTGCGGCCGGGACAGGATCTACATCGCCGCGAGCGACGAACTATTCGCGTTCTCACCGGATTTCCGCCAAAAGAACTCCTGGCGCAATCGCTATCTCAAGCACTGCCATGAGATGTGCCTCTACGAGCGCACGCTGTTCGTCACGTCGACCGGCTATGACAGCATCCTCGCGTTCGACCTCGATAAGCAAGAGTTCACCTGGGCGTTGCAGATAGTCGAAAAAGACTTCCACTTCAGCGGCCGCGCCTACAATCCGCAGGAGGACGACGGCCCGCTGATGCTGAACAAGCTGCATATCAACTCTGTCTGGTGCGACCGGAACGGCATGTACATCACCGGCCTGCGTACGGGCGGCATGCTCCATTTCAACGGCAAGACGATCCTGATGTCGGCCGAGCTGCCGCCGGGGACGCATAACGCGCGTCCGTTCCGGGACGGCGTCCTGTTCAATGATAGTGCCGCGAACGCACTCCGCTATTCGGGACGCAATACCGATCAGGAAGACCGGGCGCTGGCCGTGCCGGAATACGATCCTGCCGAACTGCTGAACGCCGGACTGGACCAGAGCGGAGTGGCCAGGCCTTGTTTTGCCCGCGGTCTTTGTACGCTGTCAGCCTCGGTCGTCGCGGGAGGCTCATCGCCGTCGACGGTCAGTATCTACGATCTCGCCGCGAACGAGCGCCTGGTGTCGGTCAACCTGACGATGGACGTGCGCAACGCCATTCACGGCTTGGCCGTCTGGCCGTACGCTTAGCGATGCAGATCAGTTCCGCGATGACTTACATCTAGCAGCCGGTCGATGCGTATGCTGCTCCTCGCCAAGAATTTGCTGTTCACCGTGGTGGTGCCTGGAACAGTGGCTGTCTACGTACCTTTATCCGTAATCTCTCACGGCGCCGTCGGCGGAGCCGTTCGTGCTACGGTTGGCCTGTTTCTGATAGCAACTGGTGCATGTGTCTACCTGTGGTGCATATGGGACTTTGCGTCGTTTGGCCGCGGCACTCCCGCGCCGATCGATCCGCCGCAGCGACTGGTGGAGCGCTGGTCCTACGAAGAACCGCATCTGAAACGCATGTTCGGACCGAGCTATGAGCAATACTGTTCGAGGGTCGGTCGCTGGCTTTCGTTGCGCAAGCCAGTCGCCGAATGACAGATCGCTGCACGGCAAAATGGGCACTATTCACCTCTGCTGCGACGCTAAGCATGGCGTCAGTCTGCGGCTGCTCTACTTACTCACTAACGGGGAAATCAATGCGCGCAATGACGACAATGCTACTGCTCGGCTTTCTGATCTCGTCGCCGGCATGGGGCGACCAGGCTGCGGACGAAGAAGCGGTGTGGCACCTCGAAGAGGCCTACTGGGGCTACGTGAAAAGTAATGATATTCCCGGATACTTGACACTTTGGGACGAGAGATTCGTAGGATGGCCGGGCTTCAGCGAGGCGCCCGTGGGGAAGGAAAAGCATTCATGAATGGATCCTGCCCCTGCATGAGAACGCGTCCGAGACCTATGACTATGAACTGACGCGAGAAGCTGTTCGCTCATTCGGTGACGTAGTCGTTGTGCATTACCTTGTAAGTGATTTCTTTCGGTCTGCAAGAACGGGGGAAATCGTCAGGCAATTGGATGTGTACCGAATTACTCATACCTGGCAACGCGAGGGAAATGGCTGGCAAATAATTACTGGCATGTCGGGTGCGCAAGCAGGCAAGTAATTCTCGATGACATGTCCTTATCGTAGTGGGCCGCGCTTGTTTCCCCTCATCTCCGCAATTTCGGCGCCAAGTTCGTCGACCGGTTTCTCGGGTGCTTTGAACCAATATCGTTGTCTGTTTACGGAGAACCCACGGCAGAGGCACGGGCCGCTCTCGACGGTTTCGGAGCTGTCTATCTCGGTTCGCTCGGAGGTTTCAACCGCTGACGTGTCTGGAGGTTGGCGGAACGCCCACTGTTGGCCGCGTGGTATGACCACAGCATTTTGAACCACCTGGGTTAGCGCGACCAACGCGGACCTGACGCATCGGCGCAGTCTGCCGGGCGCATTGCGTGATCAGGCAGGAACGTACGTCAACCTAATCGCGTCCTCGCCAATTAATTCATTGGCCACAAGGCGGAGTCGCGGCCGGGCACCGGCGAAGAATGGTTTGCCGCGACCAAGTACGACGGGGTGGACGTAGAGCTGATACTCATCGATGAGACCAAGGTCGGTTAGACTTCGTGCCAGGTCAGGCCCGCCAACTTCAATCTCCCCGGCAAACTGAGCCTTCAGCCCGCGTATCACTGTCCCGATGTCATCTTCGACAAGGGTGGCGTTCGGGCCGACTGACTTCAGCGAGCGCGATACGACCCACTTCCGTTGGTTCCGCCACGCCGCCGCGAATTCGCGGAGTTCCGGGGTCCACTCAGGATGGTCTTCGTCCCAATAGCGCATGACCTCATACAGGCGGCGTCCGTACACACTGCCTGTCAGGCCGCGCGCCTGCTCGATGAAGTAACGGAAGAGTACGGGACATGGCGCAAATGCGTCATGGTCGACATAGCCGTCGAGGGACACGTTCATTCCGAAAACGATCTTCGCCATACTGTCGAATCTTCATCCGAGGTTCTTCACAATGCCAGAGTTGGCATGGTGGCAAGAGAGCGTTGAGCGCGCCCCGACGCGACCGGCCACTACATCCCGAACCAGAATTCGAGATCGAAAAGTTCGCTGCCGTCGACATCCACGACTTCCGCCCGGAGGGGTGCGACAACGTCCTGGGATGAGTTCCAGGCCTTCAGCAGGCCGACGACTGCGATCGCGCTGTCGCTGAATCCGGGTATGGCGCCGAGATACGCGATATCCCGGGGACGGTAGTCCGGTTTGAAAGTGATCCTGCCGTCGAGCATGCCGGATTGCGCATCCCGCGACTCGGCTTTCACCTCCTCGCTCGTCGTCTCGCTCAACACGGCGAGCTGCGGATTGCCGTTGCCGTCACCGTCCGGCAGCACCGCGATCGCAACCGGCATTTGCTCATCGGTGAAGTTCAGCGACGAACTGGCACCCGTCTGCAGGTCGACCTGCCATACGCGGGGCCGCAACGCGGCGGGCCGATCGAGGAGCGCCCCGAGTACCGGGTTGGCGGCCGTTCCGGTCAGTGCGAGTTCGAGCGGTTCGTTATCGTTGCTCGTCCAGTAGTTTTCCACGAGCGTGCTGGACGTCCCGCGAATCTCGATCTTGTGCGGCGAACCCGCGAGCGGGTTGCGCGACAGCACCGCGTAGCGGTGCCCGGCGCCGGAGGCCGGGAGTGCAAGCACGTCGACCGGGTCGAAGTTGCGGTTGTAGTCCAGCGTATCGAGCAGCACGCCGCTTGCGAGGTCGTGGACCCGCACCAGCAAACGCTCCGTCGATTCATTGCGAACGACCACCGCGAGCCGTGGCGCCTGGCCTGCCTGTTCCTCGACGTCGGCAGCGATCGGGTCAAAGCGCTCGCCGAGCTTGATCCGCGAGAGGAGGCTGCCGTCCAGGCTGTCCCGAACCTCGGCCACGGCCGGCAAGCGGCTGACGACCACGAGTTCCTCGTAGCCGTTGCCGTTCATGTCGCCAACCTTGTCGTAGCCGACCGGCGTGAGATCGTCGTCGAAGTCCACCGCGTACTCGATGCTGCCGGGCGCGGCGTCGCGCAGACCGACGCGTACCGGCCCCGCACCGTAGTCGTGATGCAGCACGGCGAGCCGCGGGGGTTGCCCGGAAGTCGCGCCGTCGAGGGCAAGCACCGATGGCGCGACGAGGTCCTTGTCCGACAAACGGCCGACGAAGGCGGCCGTCCCTTTGGATGCATCGCCCGCGACATACAGGTCGCCGTCGAAGGCCGACAGGTATCGCGGCCTGACCCGGTGGTTCCAAAGGAGTTGCATATCAGAGACAGCACCGGTGTCATCGAGGCGTAACACGGCGATGCCGGCGCTCCAGTTCGTGGGCTTCCCGGTCGGAAGCATCGTCACGGTGACGAATACGCCGTCGCCGTCGGCAGCGATGGACGATAAGGCTCCGTACAACCTGCCAAATTTGTAATCCTGCCCATTGAACTCGAACGTCCAGATCACACCCCCGTCGGGGCTGTACTTGGTAACCTGGTCGAATTGCGTCGTGTACAGAAACCCGGAGTGAAAAGTAATCTGGTCCGCGCGCGGGGGAATATTGGTGGTACTCATTATTTCCCTGACAAAATCACCATTCGTCCGGTAAATGGGCATGACCCGGGTATTCGACGCCGCCACGAACACGTAACCGTCGCCCACGACTACTGCGTTCGCCACCTGGGGAGCGACGGTCAGCACGCGTGACCACAGCAGCTCACCGGCAAAACTCATGTGCTGCAGCATCGGCTGGCCGGCACTTTCGGTCACGCCTATGTACAAGCCGTCGGCATCCGAGTCGATCGGACCGAAGTCGAGGTCACGGGCGATCTCGGTCCAGACGATCTCGCCATCGTGCGTGTAGCGACGGACATAGCTGTACCAGGTCCTGGTCGGGCGATCGTAAAAGTCGCCGGTGACGAAGACGCCGCGTGCGTCAACGGTCATCGAATCGACCGGATTGTGTCGTGCGAGCCCGATCACGCGCCGCCACAGCAGTTTGCCGTCCTCGGCTCGAAACTTTGACAGGCTGCCCGGGCATCTCGGTTCGACAAAGCAATTGATGTTGCCCGTTGCATAGACGCCATACTGGCTGGCATCGACCTGCGTATAACTCGCGCCGTCTGGTGGCGTTGCAACTGCACGCTCGGACCACTCGTAAGCCTGGCCTGAAGCGATAAGGGGAATAAGGAGAATTGCTATTGCGAGGGACCACGGACGGATGGCCATTGCGCTACTCCTTGCCGAACGCCGGAGGGGTTCGGCTTGTTGTTTGGATGAGTATAGACTTTCCGCGTGAATTGCCGCTTGAATTCGCGTGATAGCTTTTTTCCTTTCTGGTCGAAAACCCCTCCCGGAGGGGTTTCCTCGAAATACTTTAAGTCTGTATCGTAACGGGGCCGCCTCTGGTGACGGCCTGGGCCGGCGACGGATCAGACGTCGAAACTGCCGCGGAAGGACTACCGTACAGAAAAGGGCGTCGTCTACACTGGAAGTATGCAAACGATGACTGCCACAACCCGCTTTTATCTCGCCGTGGCGGCCTGGTTCGCGGTCCTCGGCCCAGCGGCGCCCGCGGTGGCAGAGGACGACTATGCCGCGCGGCGTGCGGCGATGGTGGACACGGTCCGCGACTACGCCGAGGCCGACGGCAATCCTGTCGCCGCCGGGGTTCTTGCTGCGCTGAACGACGTCGAGCGGCATCGCTTCGTCCCCGCCGGCCAGGTCGAGAGCGCCTATGAGAACCGGCCGCTCGCGATCGGCTACGGCCAGACCATTTCGCAGCCGTATATCGTGGCGCTGATGACGGACCTGCTCGACGCGGCCCCGGACGACGTCGTGCTCGAAATCGGGACCGGTTCCGGCTACCAGGCCGCCGTCCTCGCCGAGCTTGTCGAGGCCGTCTATACGATCGAGATCGTCGCGGAGCTGGCGGAACAGGGTGGCGCGCGGCTCGAGCGGCTCGGTTACGGCAACGTGACTACCCGGCTCGGCGACGGCTACTTCGGCTGGCCGGAACGCGCGCCGTTCGACGCGATCATCGTCACCGCGGCCGCAACCCATGTCCCGCCGCCGCTCGTCGCCCAGCTCCGGCCCGGTGGCCGCATGGTCATCCCGGTCGGCGGCCACTTCACGACGCAGTGGCTCCTGCTCATCGAGAAAAACACCGATGGTGAAGTCAGCACCCGGCAGATCGCGCCCGTAAGTTTCGTGCCGCTCACCGGCGAGCGCTAGTCCCCACCGTGCGACGACTGTATCTCGCGACGCTGCTCGTTTCCGCGGCGGCGATCGGCTACGAGATCCTGCTGATGCGCATGCTGTCGATCGTACAGTGGCATCACTTCGCCTGGATGATCATCAGCCTCGCGCTGCTCGGCTACGGCGCGAGCGGCACGTGCATCGCGCTGTTCCGGCCGCGCCTCGAGCCACGTTTCCAGCAGGCCTTCGCTCTCAGCGCGCTCCTCTTCAGCATCGCCATGCTCGCCTGCTTCGTACTCGGCCAACACGTGCCGTTCAATGCCCTGGAGATCGTATGGGACCGGCGGCAGTTCCTGTATCTCGGCCTGCTTTATCTCGTGTACTTCGTGCCGTTCTTTTTCGCGGCCTGCTGCATCGGCCTTGTGCTGAGCTTTTGCCGCCGCGACATCGCGCGGCTGTACTTCTTCGACCTTCTCGGTGCCGGCGCGGGTGCAGTACTCGTCGTCGGCATGCTGTTCGTCGTGTTTCCGCAGGCGGCGCTGGTGGTCCTCGTCGCGCTTGCACTGCTGGCGTCGTTCCTGGTGCGCCCGGCCCGCGTGCCTCGCCTGCCGATGCTGGCCGGACAGTTCGCGTGGCTCCTGGTCCTCGCGGCTGTCGCCCTGCACGGCGGGCCGCCGCTCAAGATGTCCGAGTACAAGGGATTGAGCCAGGCGTTGCAGGTGGTCGACGCACGGGCGCTGTCCGAATCGTCGAGTCCGCTCGGCCTGCTCACGGTCGTCGAGAGTCCCACCGTGCCGATCCGGCTGGCACCAGGCTTGAGCTTCATGACGACGCACATACCGCCGGAGCAGCTGGCCGTGTTCACGGACGCGGAGGGCATGAGCGCGATCACCCGCTACGACGGCAATCCGGACACGCTGGCGTATCTCGGGGACACGACCGCCGCGTTGCCTTACCGGCTGCTGCGGACGCCGGACGTGCTCGTGCTCGGCGCGGGCGGCGGGCGCGACGTGCTCCTCGCACTGTTTCACGGCGCGCGCCACATCGATGCGGTGGAACTCAACCGGGACATGACCGAGCTCGTGGCAGAGACCTGGGCCGAGTTCGCGGGACGCATCTACGCCGACCCGCGCGTCGACGTGCACACGGCCGAGGCGCGCGGCTTCGTCTCTGGCAGCGACGAGCGCTACGATCTCATCCAGATCGGCCTGCTCGATTCCTTCGCCGCCTCGGGCGCCGGCGTGCAGGCGCTCAACGAGAGCTACCTCTACACCGTGGAGGCGCTGCGCGAGTACCTCGACCATCTCGCGCCCGGCGGCCTGCTGGCCGTCACGCGCTGGATCAAATCGCCGCCGCGCGACAGCCTGAAGCTTGCGGCTACGGCGATCGAGGCGCTGCGGCTCGCTGGCGTCGCCGATCCCGGCCGCCGACTCGCCGTCATTCGCAGCTGGAACACCGTGACACTGCTCCTGAAAAACGGTGAGTTTGCGCCGGCGGACGTCGCCACGCTGCGCGAATTCGCGCGCACGCGCTCGTTCGATACCGCATGGTTTCCGGGCATCGGGCCCGGCGACGTCAACCGCTACAACGTGCTCGAACGGCCGTGGTTGTACGAGGGCATTGCCCAGTTTCTCTCCGGCGATCCCGCCGCGTATTTCGGGAGTTACAAGTTCCACATCGAACCCGCCACCGATGACAGCCCGTACTTTTTTCATTTCTTCAAATGGCGCACCCTGCCGGAAGTGCTGGCGCTGCGCGCCGCCGGCGGCGCCGGGCTCATCGAGTGGGGTTATCTCGTCGTCGTCACGACGCTGGCGCAGGCGCTGCTCGCCGGTTTGCTGCTGATTCTCCTGCCGCTCGCGCGGATCGAGCGCACCTGGACGGGCGGAGCCCGCTACGGCACCTACTTCCTGCTGCTCGGCCTCGCGTTCCTGTTCGTCGAGATCGCGTTCATCCAGAAATTCATCCTGTTCCTGAGCCACCCCCTGTATTCGGTCGCCGTCGTGCTGGCCGGCTTCCTGGTGTTCGCGGGTGCAGGCAGTGCCTGTTCGGCATGGCTGGCCAGCCGCGCCGCGGCGCGCGGCATGCGGCCGGTGGGCGTCGCCGTTGCCGGCATCGTGGCGCTCGCCATTCTCTACCTTCTCGCCCTGCCGTCCCTGTTCGATGCGCTCATGGGTATCGCCGACGGATTGAAGATCCTGCTCTCTGCGATCCTGATCGCGCCGCTGGCCTTCCTCATGGGCATGCCGTTCCCGCTCGGCCTGACGCGCTTGGCGGAGGACGCGCCCGATTTCGTCCCCTGGGCCTGGGGCATCAACGGCTTCGCCTCGGTCGTGGCCGCGGTGCTCGCCACGCTGCTGGCGATTCACGTCGGCTTCGCCGCGGTGATCGCGCTTGCGGTTGCACTCTACGTCGTCGCGGCGACACTGCGCGTGGCATGAGCCCATTCCAGGCCGCATGCCTTTGCACTCTGCGCCGGTACGGTCGTCACCCGCGCAATCCCGCGTTGCGGACTGAATCGGGCAGTTCCCCTATGATGGCGCCCAGTTCTTCCTGCCAGATGCCGAGGTGCTGTTCGTAGCGGCGCCATTTGCCCAGCGCGCTCGTATAGATCGGCTGCCGGACCTGCTCGGAACTGGCGGTTTTCACGGCGCGCTCCGTTTCGTAATAACGCAGGCACTGCTCTTCGAACTCGAGACCGCAATGCGCGAGGATGCGCCGTACCTGGGTTTCCAGGTCGGTGACCGTCTCTTCGTAGTGCACGTCGAGTACCTTGCCCGGCAGCACCGCATGCCAGTGCTGCATGATGGCATGGTACTGCTTGTAGTATTCGGCCAGCTCGAACATGTCGTAGGTGAAGTTCTGGCCGTGGCCGAAGAGTTGCTTGTAGGCGCCGAGGCAGCTGTCCATCGGGTGACGCCGGGCATTGATGATTTTCGCGTTCGGCAGGATGAGGTGTATGAAGCCGACGTGCGAGAAATTGTTCGGCAGCTTGTCCGTGAAAAAGGGCCGGCCGGTAGAGCGGTGCCGCCGGGTTTCCTCGAGAAATTGCTGTCCGTACGCGCGCCAGTCCTTCGGGCGCAGGTCCCTTACGGCCTCGGGATACTTCACATGGTCGTGACGGTAGCGTCCGATCGAACTCGCAATTTTGCCGAGGATCGGCAGTTCGGACGTCCCTTCGACCTGGCTGTGGCTTGCGAGGATCTGCTCGATCAGCGTCGAGCCGGACCGCGGTAGCCCCACGATGAAAATCGGGTCGGAAGCGGGATCGCCGCAGCCGCTCCGCTCGTCGAGAAACTCCTGGCTGAAGACCGTCGTCACTTTGGACTGTCGAAGTTCGAAGTCGGTCGGGTCGAAACGGACCTGCTCGCGTTGCCGCTGGTTGCCGGAGTGATAGTAGTGCCAGGCGCGATCGTAGTTCCCGAGGTCCTCATACGCCTTGCCCAGCGCGAAGCGAAAATGAATGTCGGCGCCGGGACTTAACTCCGCATGCGCGAGCTGCTCTTCCATCTCCGCGATATCCGCATCCGTGAACCGGAAGATCTTGAGGTTGGCAAGGCTCCAGTAAACCTCACCGAAGTCCGGCTTCGCGGCGATCGCTGCCCGGTACGCAGCAATCGACCCCGGCTGGTCGCCGAGCGTTTTCAGGACATGTGCGTAACCCATCTGGCTGCCGGGCATGTTCGGGTCGAGTGCCACTGAGCGGGCGAATGCCTGCGCGCTTTCCTCGACGAGGCTCGCGCGGGCGTAGGCGTTGCCGAGTCCTGCCCAGGCATCCGCTTGCTCCGGTACGAGCCGCGTAGCCGCCCGGAATGCCTCGATGGCTTCGAGATACTTGCTGCGTTCCATCAATACCGGCCCGAGCAGGAGCCACGCGGCGACAAAATCCGGTGCTGCCTCCGTGGCACGCCTGAGCAACGCTTCCGCATCGTCCAGTTGAATCTTTTTCGAGAAGTAGGCGCCGGCGAGATAGCGCATCGCATCGACGTTGTCCGGACTCTCCTGCAAGGCCGCTTTCAGGCTCGCGACGGCTTCGTCGAACTGCCCCTGTTGCAGGAGCTTTGCCGCCTGTGCGACGTTCTCCTTGTCGGAATCCAGTTCCAGGTAGTCCTGAAACGCCTGGTCCGCCGCTTCGCCGTTCCCGAGCGCAGCGAGTGCCTGTCCGAGCTTTTTGTACGCGAGCGGCAGGCGAGGCTCCAGCCGGATCGCTTTTTCAAACCAGGAAACGGCGTCCTCATAGCGACCCTGCATGGCAAGAATGCTGCCCAGGTCCTCCGACAGCAAGGGTGAGTCGGGCTGGATAGCCATGGCGAAGCGAACCTGGTGCAGTGCCTCGTCGAGGCGTTTCTGCTTGATCAGCGCGTGGCCGAGCAGGCGCAGATGGTCGGGGCAGCCGGGATATGCGGCAAGGTAATCACGGCAGATTTCCTCGGCACGCAACGGGCGGTTCGCGCGCATCGCCGCCACGGCCGATGCAATGCTGCTTTCTTTGGATACGTCAGGCTGGCGCATGTTCGAGGTACCGTCGGAGCGCAACGCGCCGCCCTGAGGCGACTCGCTCCTGTTCAGACATTAACACCAAACAGGCTGCCGACGGCTGCGGTCAATGCCATGGCCAAAGCCCCCCACGCAACGACGCGGAAGGCTCCCCGGCCGAGCGGCGCGCCGCCGGCGCGGGCGGCGACAGCGCCCAGCACGGCGAGCGCGACAAGGGAAGACCCGGCAACTGACGGGATCGTATGCGGCGGCGGCGCAAGCAGCACGCTCAGCAAGGGGAGCGATGCGCCAAGACTGAAAGCAAGCGCCGACGAATAGGCCGCCTGCATCGGACGGGCACGCGCCACTTCCGAGATGCCGATCTCGTCACGTGCGTGGGCGGCCAGTGCATCGTGGTCCATCAGCTGCCTCGCCACCTCGAGGGCCAGCGCAGGCTCGAGGCCACGGTCCTGGTAGATCGACGCGAGCTCCCGGCGCTCATCGTCGTAGTCTTCCTCGAGGGCCCGCTTCTCGATTTTGAGATCGGCCTTCTCGGTGTCCGCCTGCGAGCTGACCGAGACGAATTCTCCGGCCGCCATCGACATGGCGCCGGCGACGAGCCCGGCGACACCGGCCAAAAGAATGGTCTCCTGCGACGCACCCGCGGCCGCGACGCCCGTGACGAGGCTCGCCGTCGACACGACGCCATCATTCGCACCGAGTACCGCGGCACGCAGCCAGCCGACGCGATTCGAGCGGTGTTTTTCGGGGTGGGTCATTTCAGGGCTCCGATTCGACAGCGCATTGTAGCAGCGCCGTCGATCCGGTCCGGCCCGCAGCCGCCGTTGGAGCGGGCGTGGTCAGCCGCTCCAACGTTAGTCGCGGCTGGCGGCCGCTTCGACGACGGCTTCTTTCGTGCGCGTGCGATTGTCGCGGCGGCGTTCGCCCTCGCTCAGGAGCTTCTTCCGGACCCTCAGGCATTTCGGCGTGATTTCGACGAGTTCGTCGTCATCGATGAATTCCAGCGCAGCTTCCAGCGACAACTTCAGGGGCGTGGTGAGCTGGATATTCTCGTCGTTGCCGGCCGCGCGGACATTCGTGAGCTGCTTGCCTTTCGTCGGGTTCACCGGAAGGTCGTTGTCCCGGCTGTGGATGCCGACAATCATCCCTTCGTAGACCTCGGCGCCGTGGCCGATGAAGAGGTTGCCGCGGTCCTGCAGGTTGAACAGCGCGTACGCGAGTGCCTTGCCCTGCACGGTCGACACCAGCACCCCGTTGTGCCGCTGGCCGATGTCGGCTGCCACGCGCGGCGCGTACTTTTCGAAGATGTGATAGAGGAGGCCGGTTCCCGATGTCGTGGTCAGGTAGTCCGTGCGGAAGCCGATGAGGCCGCGAGCCGGGATCCGGTACTCGAGGCGCATGCGTCCGCGGCCGTCCGGTGTCATGTTCAGCAGTTCGCCCTTGCGCTCGGCGAGCCGCGTCATCACACCGCCCTGGTAATCCTCGGCGAAGTCCACCGTTACGAGTTCCCAGGGCTCGCACCACACGCCGTCGATCTCGCGCTCGATGACCGCCGGGCGCGACACGGCGAGTTCGAAACCCTCGCGACGCATCGTCTCGATAAGGACCGAGAGGTGCAGCTCGCCGCGGCCGGAAACGCGGAACTTGTCCGGATCCGCGGTCAGTTCGACCCGCAACGCCACGTTGTGCTTGAGCTCCTGCTCGAGCCGCCCCTGGATCTGGCGCGACGTGAGAAACTTGCCCTCGCGTCCGGCAAACGGCGACTTGTTGACCTGAAACGTCATGCTGATCGTCGGCTCATCCACTTTGAGCGGCGGCAGGCCTTCGGGTTTGTCGCGCTCGCAAAGCGTGTCCGAAATCTGCAGGTCATCGATACCGGAAAACACGACGATGTCGCCCGCGCCCGCCTCGTCGACCTCGATGCGCTCGAGTCCGTGGAAACCATAGAGATGCATGAGCCGCGCATTCTTCAGCGAGCCGTCGCGGCGCACCAGGCTCAGCCCGGAGTTCGCGCGCGCCGTGCCGCGGCTGATTCGGCCGATGCCGAGGACGCCGACGTAGGAATTGTAATCGAGGCTCGAGACCTGCAGCTGCAGCGGTCCATCGGGGTTCACGTCCGGCGGCGGGACGTGCTTCGTGATCGCCGTGAGCAGCGGCAGCACGTCGCCGCTACGCACGCCGGCATCGTTGCCGGCATAGCCGTGCAGGGCAGACGCATAGATCACCGGGAAGTCGAGCTGCTTGTCGCTTGCGCCGAGGCGGTCGAAGAGTTCGAAGGTCTGGTCGAGAACCCAGTCCGGCCGCGCGCCGTCGCGGTCGATCTTGTTGATGACGACGAGCGGCGTGAATCCCTGTGCGAACGCTTTCTGAGTGACGAAGCGGGTTTGCGGCATGGGCCCGTCTACCGCATCGACGAGCAACAGTACGCCGTCGACCATCGACAGCACGCGCTCGACCTCGCCGCCGAAATCCGCATGCCCCGGCGTGTCGACGATGTTGATGCGCCAGTCCTGCCAGCTGATCGCGGTGTTCTTTGCGAGGATCGTGATCCCGCGCTCGCGTTCGAGATCGCTCGAGTCCATGACGCGGTCCGGCACGATGACGCGGGCGTCCAGCGTTCCTGACTGCCGGAGGAGCTGGTCTACGAGCGTCGTCTTGCCATGGTCGACGTGCGCAATGATCGCAATGTTACGAATCTTGTCGGTGGGGAACACGGGGAGATACCGGGGGTGGGGCCAAAAAGTCGCGCATTATAGCGCTACCCGGCGGCGGGCGTCATGCAGAACACCGGGTGTCCTAGGGTTTGGCGGACTCCGTGGCGTCGTGGACGACCCGTCCGCCCACGATCGTCATCAGGATCTTCGCCTCCCGCAGGGTCTCCGCGGGAATCGAGGTCAGGTCGCGGTCGATGAGCACCATGTCGGCCAGGAGCCCCGCCCGCAACATGCCCTTGTCGCCCTCTTCGAAAGATGCGTACGCCCCCTCGGTCGTATAGGCCTTCAGGGCCTCCTCGACCGTGATCTTCTGGTCCGGCACCCAGCCGTCCGGGTTGGCGCCGTCGAGCGTCCGGCGGGTAACCGCCGCGTAAATGCCCTCGAGCGGCACCGCGGGCGCCACGAACCAGTCGCTGCCGAAAGCCACGTGTGCGCCCGTATCGAGGAGCGAGCGGAAGGCGTAAGTCGTCTCGCTGCGCTTCGCGCCGATCACCCGGTCCGCCCAGCGCCCGTCGTCGATCGCGTGGTAAGGCTGCATGCTCGCGATGACGTCCTGCGCCACGAAGCGGGCAATGTCGGTCGGACGGATGTGCTGCGCGTGCTCGATGCGAAAGCGCCGGTCACGTTCGCCATGCGCTTCGGCCACGTCCAGATAGATGTCGAGGAGCTCCGCGATCGCGCGGTCGCCGATGGCGTGCACCATGACGTGCAGGCCGGCCTCGTCCGCCGCGCGGATCCAGTTCTGCATGTCGTCGAGTTCGTTGACGAACAGGCCGCGGTCGTCCGGCGCGTCGGTAAACGGTTCGAAGAAGGCGGCCGTGTGCGAGCCGAGCGAGCCATCCATGAAACCCTTGAGCCCGCCGATCCTGAGCCACTCGTCGCCCCGTCCGTTGGCCGCAACCTCGTCGCGCAATGCTTCCCATTCGGACAGGGGCACGATCGAGTAGATGCGGGTCTCGAGCGCCCCGGCCTCGCGCAGGCGCCGGTATGCAGCCATGCTCGTAAAATTGTCGCCCATGTCGTGCACGGTGGTGACGCCGTGGGAGGCGACGTAGTCCATGGCGGCGCGAATCTGGCGCTCGAGCAGTTCCTCGCCGGGCGGCGGCACCACGGCGCTGACGAGCGCCATCGCGTTGTCTTTCAGCACGCCGGTGGGGCGGCCGTTGGCATCACGGACGATCTTGCCGCCGTCGACGTCCGGCGTATCGGCGTCCACGCCGGCCTGCTCGAGGGCCAGCGAATTGGCGAGCGCCATGTGCCCGTCGAGCCGATAGATCCACACCGGGTTGTCCGGCGTCACTGCGTCGATCCAGTCCCGGGTCGGCAGTTCGCCGCCCCAGTGCTCATGGTCCCAGGTACCGTCCTGCACCCACTCGCCCGGCTCGAGCCCGTCCGCGAAATCCGCGATACGCTGCACGAACACGTCCGTCGTTTGCGCATCGCGCAGCTGTACCGACGCGAGGCTCGACCCGCTCGTCGCGAAATGCACGTGCGTGTCGATGAAACCCGGCACCAGCATCGCGCCGCGGGCTTCGACGAGCCGCGTCGCCGGTCCTACCAGCTGCGCCACGTCCTCGTTGCTGCCGACCGCCACGATCCGCTCGCCGCGCACGGCGACGGCTTCAGCCCATGGCGCCTCCGGGTCGCCGGTCCAGACGCGCGCACCGGTAACGACGAACGTCGCCGCGTCGGTCGCGGGACCGTTGTCACAAGCGGCCAGCATCGCCAGCACGTACAGGCAGGCCGCGATCCGCGGGACGCTCATCACGCGCGCCACGAGTTCGGCACCCGGACGGCGATCACGCGTCCCGCAGCGCACAGCGTGTTGCCGGAGCACAGGGTGCAGGTGAGGGTGGTCTTCCGGCCTGCCACGTCCTCGATGCGGGCACGCAGTTCGACCGGCCGATCGATCGGCGTCGGCGCGAGGAAGTCGACCTCCAGCCGGCCGGTGACGCACCAGATCTCCTCACCCTCGCCGATCTCACGGCCTTCGAGCCGGTACTGGTTCGCGGCGGCCGTCCCGACGGAATGACAGTCGATGAGGCTTGCGATCGTGCCGCCGTAAAGATACTGCGTCGGGCCGGCACACTGCTCGGTGCGCGGCTGGTACCGGCACACGGTTTCGCCGTCGTCCCAGTAGCTCTTGATCTGCATGCCGAGCGGATTGTCCGCGCCGCAGCCGTAGCAGTGGTTGCCGCTCATGCGGTCCTGGATTGCCATCGCCTCGCTCATTCCTGTTCCATCCCGCCTGCGTTGTCGTTGCGGGCGGCGAGCGCATCCTGGATACGCGCCGCCAGCCGCCGTGCTTCCTGCGTGACGCGCCCGGTATCCAGACTCAGGACTTCGCCCTCGCGAACGAGCACTGTGCCGTCGACCACGACGCTCGCCACGTCCTGCTCGTCGCTGACGTAGACGAGGTGCGAGATGACATCGTACATCGGTATATGATGGACGTCGTCGAATGCGACCTGGATGATATCCGCCTGCTTGCCGGGCTCGAGCGAGCCGATCTTCTCGCCGAGGCCAATGGCCCGGGCACCGCCGTCGGTCGCCATCGACAGCACCGTCATCGCCGCCAGCACCTCGGGATCCATCCGGTCGACCTTCTGCAGGAACGCGGCAAGCCGCATCTCCTCCCACAGGTCGAGGTCGTTGTTGCTGGCGGCACCATCCGTGCCCAGTCCCACGCGTACGCCGGCATCGAGCATTGCCGTTACCGGCGCGATACCCGACGCGATCTTCATATTGGAGGTCGGGTTGTGAATCACGCCGACCTTGCGCTGCGCAAGGATGGGGATCTCCGCCTCGGTAGGCCACACCACGTGCGCCGCGATCGTCGGACCTTCGAAAAAGCCGATCGAATCGAGCATCTCAATGCTGGTCGTTCCATAGGTGTCTTTCGCGTACTGCACTTCGTACGGCGATTCGGACAGGTGAATGCTGACCGGTACGCCGCGTTCGAGGGCAGCTTCGCGCGTGGCGGCGAGCTGTTCGGCATTCAGCGTGTAGTTCGCATGCGGGCCGAAGATCGGCGAAATGCGCGGGTGCCGGCCCTGCCAGCGGTCGATGAATCCGAGGCCCTTTTCGATCGAATCCCCGGCGCCTTCAGCGTCCGGACTGCGCTGCCCTATGACCGTGGCCGAGATGAGTGCCCGCATCCCGCAGCGATCGACCACCTCCGCAATCGTGTCGGGGTGGTAGTACATGTCGACGAAGGTCGTCGTGCCGCCGCGCAACATCTCCCAGCAGGCGAGTTCGGTGCCGATGCGGACGAACTCGGCATCGACGAAAGCGACCTCCGCCGGGAAAATGTAATTGTTGAGCCAGTCCATCAGCGAGAGGTCGTCCGCGACGCCGCGCAGCAATGTCATGGCGGCGTGCGAATGACCGTTGATGAGGCCCGGGAGCACGATCCGGTTCTCTCCGGGCAGGGTTTCGGCGGCCGCATAGACCGAGCGGATTTCGTTTGCAGTCGAGACGGCGAGGATGACACTGTCGTGTACGGCAACCGCGCCGTTTGCAATGATCCGCCGGCCCGGGTCCATCGTGACGACGTAGTCACCTTCGATGATGAGGTCGATGGCCGCCGCGCTGCCCGGCTCGTCCCCGGCAGAGCCGGCGTCCCGCTCGCCGCAGGCTGCGACGAGAAGGAAAAAAACCGATAGGAAACAAAGAGTTATTTTTGTCATTCGGCGCCTCTGTGCGGGATTGTAGCACCCGGCGACCACAGTGAACGCGGGTCCACTATACTGCGGGGCGAGTTCGGCAGGGCTTGGCAGCAAAGGAGGGAGCGTCATCGACGCGATGCAACGGGCGGGCCGCGGTCTTCGGTTGCCGCGCTTTACCGCACCGGCCGACGGCCGGCTGAGCGGGGAAATGCGCGCGGCGTTCGACGCCGCCGGCGTCCTCATCCTGGAGAAATTCGTGAGCCCTGCTGCATGCCGGCAGCTGATGGACCGAATGCTCGAGCTGGTCGACGCCTTCGACCCGTCCTCGGTGCAAAGCATTTTTTCCACGACCGCCAACACACAGTATGGCGATGCGTACTTCACGGAATCCGGCGACAAGGTCCGTTTTTTTTTCGAGGCGGGGGCCTTCGACGCCCGCGGCAAACTCTGCCGGAACAAACATGAAAGCCTGAACAAGGTCGGGCACGCGCTGCACGACCTCGACCCCGTATTCGCGGCGTTCTCGCGGACACCGAAGCTGGCCGCGACAGCAAAGAGCGTTGGCCTCGCGGCGCCGGTCCTGATCCAGTCGATGTACATTTTCAAGCCGCCGGGGATCGGGGGCGAAGTCCTCTGTCACCAGGATTCGACCTATCTCTATACCGAGCCCGAATCCTGCACCGGTTTCTGGTTCGCGCTCGAGGACGCGACGACCGACAACGGCTGCATGTACTTCATTCCCGGGGCGCACAAGGGCTCACTCCGCTCGCGGCACTTCCGCCGCGCGGACGGGACGCTGGCGACGGAAGTGCTGGATGCCACGCCCTGGCCCGGCGAGGACCGTCTGCCGGCCGAAGCCGGCCGGGGCTCACTGGTCGTGTTCAGCGGCCGGGCCCCGCATTTGAGCGGCCCGAACAGGTCGCCCGTCTCGCGGCATGCGTATACCGTGCACGCGATCGACGCGCGCTGCCATTACCCGGCCGACAACTGGCTGCAGCGCGACCCGTCCCTGCCACTCCGGGGTTTCACCTGAGCACGATGCTCGTTACCGACCTCATTCGCGCGAAGCGGGATGGACGCGCGCTGTCTGCCGCAGAAATCCGCTTCCTGGTCGACGGTCTCGCCGACGAGAGCATTCCGGCGGAGCAGGTATCCGCGTTTGCAATGGCCGTGTTCCTGAACGGCATGAACTTCGAGGAAGCGGGCGAACTGACGCTCGCGATGGCGCATTCGGGCACGGTGCTCGACTGGTCCGGCGCGGGCCTCGACGGGCCGGTGGTCGACAAGCACTCCACCGGCGGAGTCGGCGACAAGGTCAGCATCATGCTGGCGCCGATCGCCGCGGCCTGCGGCTGCTATGTGCCGATGATCTCGGGCCGCGGCCTGGGGCACACGGGCGGCACGACCGACAAGATCGAAAGCATCCCGGGCTATCGCTCGATGCCGGATTTCGGGTTGTTTCGCCGGGTGGTGCGAGAGGCGGGCTGTGCCATCATCGGACAGACGGGCGAACTCGCGCCCGCCGACCGGCGTTTCTACGCGATCCGCGACATTACGGGCACGGTGGAATCCATACCGCTCATCACCGCGTCGATCCTTTCCAAGAAGATCGCCGCCGGCCTCGACGCGCTCGTGATGGATGTGAAGACGGGGAACGGCGCGTTCATGCCGACGCTCGGGGATGCGCGCGAACTCGCGCAAAGCATATCGAGAACAGCCGCGACGGCCGGACTGCGGACACGCGCGCTCATCACCGACATGAACGAAGTGCTGGGGACGAGCGCAGGCAATGCGCTGGAGATCGCCGAAGCCATGCGCTACCTCAGGAACGAGCTGCGTGAGCCCCGGCAGGACGAGGTCGTCCTCGCCTTGTGCGCAGAGATGCTGATGGCAGGCGGATTGGCCCCCGACCGCGAGCAGGCCCGGCAGCGCGCCGACGACGCCATCACGAGTGGCCGCGCGGCCGACACCTTCGGCAGGATGTGCGCGGCACTCGGCGGACCTCCGGATTTCGTCGAGCGCCACGCGGCCTATCTCGCACGCGCCCCGGTGCGCCGTCCCGTGCACGCGGACGGCATCCTGTGTGCCGTCGATACCCGCGCCGTGGGCAACAGTATCGTCGAACTCGGCGGCGGGCGGCGCACCGTCGGCCAGCAACTCGACCTGTCCGTGGGCTACAGCGATTTCGCGTCGGTGGGCGAGACGCTCGACCGCGATCGGCCGCTCGCGATCGTGCACGCCGCGAGCGACGCGGCCGCGAAGCTCGCCGAACGGCAGCTGCTCGCCGCCTGCACGATCGGCCGTGAAGCACCGCCGGCGCGGCCCGTTATCGTCGAGATTGTCGGCGGCTGATGCCGCGCGGTACGGTATCCTCGCGGAACAACAGGACTCTCGCGGGAGCGACACCATGCTGGAGACGCTGATCGGGCTCGCGGGAGTCCTGGCAATACTGGCCATCGCGGTGCTCTTTTCGACCGACCGGCGCGCCATTCGCTGGCGCATCGTTGGCGCCGCGTTCGCGCTGCAGATCGTACTGGCTGTGATCGTCCTGTACCTCGAGACCGGCCGCCGCGCCATCGACTGGATGAGTGCCGGCGTACTCGCCGTCGTCAACTACTCGCAGGCCGGGATCGACATGGTCTTCGGCCCGCTGGCGGACACGGAGATCATCGGTTTCAGCTTTGCGATCAACGTCCTGCCGATCATCATATTCTTTTCGGCGCTGATGTCGGTCCTCTACCACTTGCGCATCATGGAGTGGATCGTGCGTCTCGTCGGCGGCGCATTGCACCGGATCATCGGCACCGGCGGCGTGGAATCGATGAACGCCGCGGCCAACATTTTTGTGGGACAAACGGAAGCCCCGCTCGTCGTCCGTCCGTATCTTCGCGGGCTCACCGATCCGCAAATGTTCACCGTGATGGTTTCCGGACTCGCGTCCGTTGCAGGCACCGTGCTTGCCGCCTACATGCTGATGGGCGCCGAACTCAAATATCTGCTCGCCGCGAGCTTCATGGCGGCGCCCGGCGGGCTCCTGATGGCAAAGCTCATGATGCCGGACGAGGACGGCAATCGGCAGGGACGCGAAAACCTCGTGATGGAAAAGAGCCAGCACGCGAACGTCATTCTCGCCGCCGCAATCGGGGCGAGCGACGGCCTGAAGCTCGCGGTGAACATCGGCGCGATGCTCATCGCGTTCGTCGCGCTGATCGCGCTGTTCAATGGCTTCGTGGGAATGGTGGCCGGCTGGTTCGGCGTCGAACTGACCCTGCAAATGATCTTCGGCTGGGTGTTCGCGCCGGTGATGTGGCTGCTCAGCATTCCCTGGGCGGAGGCCCAGGCCGCAGGATCCCTGTTCGGCGAGAAACTGATCCTGAACGAGTTTGTCGCATTCTCGCACCTCGACGATTATCTCGGCGATGCCAGCGAGCGTACGCGGGCGATCGTCACCTTCTCGCTGTGTGGTTTCGCGAACCTGTCGTCGATCGCGATCCTGCTCGGCGGTCTCGGCGTGCTCGTGCCGGAAAAACGCGAACTCATTGCGCGCTTGGGCTTGCGCGCGGTGGCGGCCGGTTCGCTGTCGAACCTGATGAGCGCCGCCCTGGCCGGTCTCTTGCTCGCGTTCTGACGTGATCCGCCTGCTGATTGCCGGATCGGTGAACCTCGACATCTCGGCGCGTGCGCCGCGCCTGCCCGTCGCCGGCGAGACAGTGACGGGGGCGACGCTCGACCGGCAGCCGGGCGGCAAAGGCGGCAACCAGGCGCTCGCCGCGCAGCGGCTCGGTGCGGCCGTGACGCTCGTTGCCGCCGTCGGCGCGGACCCCGCGGCCGACCTGGCGCTGGCGCTCCTCTGCGAGGCCGGCGTCGATCTGCGTTATTGCGTCCGGAATGCCAATGCGGCGACCGGCGTCGCCCTCATCTGCGTGGCGCCGTCCGGTGATAACCAGATCGTCGTGGCGCCGGGCGCCAATGCGCTGCTCGAAGTGCCGGCCGGGCCGTTGCCGCCGGCCGATGCGTTCATCGCCCAGCTCGAGGTGCCGGGGAGCACGATCGCGGCCCTGCTCGAGGGCTTTGCCGGGTTCGTTGCCCTGAACCTGGCGCCCGCCCGCGATGTCTCGCCCGCCCTGCTCGAGCGCGCGGACCTGCTCGTCGTCAATGAGACGGAAGCCGCGTGGTACGGCGATGCATTGAGCGAGTGCCGTGCCCTGGTGGCAACGACGCTCGGCGCCGGCGGGGCGCGGCTGTCGCGCGGCGGTAAGGTGCTGGCGACGGCCGTGCCGCCGCGGGTCGACGTGATCGACACGACCGGCGCCGGCGATGCGTTTACCGCGGCGCTCACGCTCGCCCTGGCCGAGAAGATGCCGGCGGCAAGAGTCGCTCTCATTCGCCTGCACCGCCGGCGCACTGGCCACGACGCGGCACGGAGCGCAGGCGGCAATGCCCCTGCGTGCGGCGGTCGAGGCACTGCTCGAGCGCTGATTCGCCTCAGTCGAGGTGAAAGGAGTCGGGCAGCAGTTCCTCGATGGCATAGCTCCGGGCGTGTAACGCTTCGTCGAGCACGATCACGCGAGTGGCCGCATCCGCGAACTCGGCGATGCGTTGCCGGCAACCGCCGCAGGGCGTACAGGTAACGACGGTGTCCCGGCCGCCGGCGATTGCGATCGCCCGGATCTTTTGGCCGCCAGCCGCGATCATTGCGGCAATCGCAGCGGTTTCCGCACAGCTCCCGAGGGGATAGGACGCGTTCTCGACATTGCAGCCGACGTGCACGTGGCCCCGCTCATCGAGTACCGCCGCTCCGACGCGAAAGCCGGAGTAGGGTGCACAGGCGTTCCCGCGGACCGCGAGTGCCCGTTCGATGAGCCGCGCATCGGTTGCGCCCGCCATGGCTGCCTCACTCATTCCTCGAGCACCGAGGTCCAGGACCCGTGCATCGGGTTCGGCAGGATGTACCAGCCGTGGCCCCAGTAGCGGTCGTATTCGTCGAGTTGCAGCGCCCGGCTCGCGATCGTCGCCGCCTCGGTGCACGGCGCGACCGGCTCGTCCCGTACGCAGGGAACGAAGTCGCCGTAGTCGTCGCCGATCAGCATGAGGACCCGGTGCGTTTCCGCAATGTGCTCGCGGCGCGTCAGTTTTTCGCGCGTCCAGCCGCGCTCTTCGGAAAGCAGCACGTGATCGGCATCCGTCTCGATGCCGACCTCGGCGATGTCCTCGATCGTCGTCTGCCGTTGCGGGCAGGGATCGTCGGTGCCGGGCCGCGGTTCGCACGGGCGGTTCGTCACAAAGAAGACCTCGATGCGCATAGCGCGTGCCGCCGCCACGAACGCCGTCACACCCTCGACGGGCACGGCCCGTGTCGTCCGCGAGAACAGGTCGAGCTTCCAGTTCGCGAACGGGCGTTCGAAGCTCAGCTGGAAGTCGACGTTGCTGACGACCGTTTCGTCCACATCGAGAATGACGGCGGGCGGCAGGGCCGCGGCATTGTCTTGCCCGGGCAGGGCGCTCCAGGCAGTGTCCTCGAGGAACGCCGGGAGATCGCGCGTCGCAAGCCGGTAGGCCTGCCGGCTCGAGGCCCGGTACTCGGCCGCGTGCTTGACCCAGTACAGCGACAGGTCGTGTTGCGAAACCTCATCCGGCAGCGCCTCCTCCGTCATGACGTCGTCGACCGGCGGCGTGGCGCAGCCAGAGGCGAGCAGGAAGATCGAAAGCAGAGTCAGGTTTCGCATCCACGACGATTCTAGCATCGAGTCCGAGGGGGAGCGCGCCTCACCTGCCTTGCACGGCGCCGTCGAGGTCCACTCCGCAGACTCGCTCGCGGCGCTGCCCCGGGGCTCGACGATCACGAAGATCCTCGTCATCAAGAGCCTGGCCAAGAACCTCGTCATCACGCTCGGCGCTTCGCGGGACGGCTCCAGCTTCTTTCGGCACAAAAAAAGGCGGCGCCCCGGAGGACGCCGCTCGTCTACGTGCACAAAAAGCCCGTCAGCCGCCGAAGCGGATGTCCACGCCGAGGCGCGCTTCCCAGAGGCTGCGGTTGATGATCGTGCGTTCGAGGTCCGCCTGGTCGAAGGTGTTGAAGAAGAACTGGCCCGTGCTTTCGATCACCGCGCCGTCGACGAATTCCGGCGTAAAGAACTCGGCGTCGACGATCTTGCCCCAGTCGTCGTTCAGCATGTTGCCGAGATTGTAGATCTTGAGATAAATGCGGCCGCTGAGATCCCCGGGCAGCGGGATCTCCTGGCTGACACGCAGGTCGAAGCGCGTGGACCAGTCGGCGTAGCGGTCGTTGCGTTCCGTCAGGCCCGCGCCGACGTCCTCGCTGTCGACCCACGCGAAGAAGGCCGCCGTGTCGAAGTCGGGGCCGAAGACGACGTTCGGGTCGCCCGCGCCGGTCGGCACGTACAGCAGGTGGCGCCCGAAGAAGCCGTCGCCCTCGAGACCGACGCACGCGACGCCCGTCGCGGCTTCGCAATCGCCGGTCGCACTGCCGGACATGCCGTAGGATTGCGGCTGGCCTTCCTCGTAGTAGCCGAAGAGCGTTACGCGCGTCTCGTTGTCGCCGAACAGGTCCGAGCCCCAGTCGAGCCGCATCGTGAAGCGGTGCGGAACCACCCAGTTCGAGTTCGCCGCGGCCGGGTCGTTGATGTCGACGAGCGCCGTGTTTTCGAAGTTGGAGACCGCGACCGACGAGGTCATCGGGCTCACGTCCTCGGCTTGCGTATAGGCGTAACCGAGGAGCACGTCGAGGCCCCAGTCGAAGCCTTTTTGGGCAACGATCGAGAAAGAGCTGGCCCGCGGCGTCTCCTCGGAGTTCGTCAGCATCATGTTGTCTTCGCCGTTGACGTTGTCGTAGATCGGCGTGCCGATCACCGTGGTACCGACGATCTCCTGTGACAGGTCCACGTAGTACGCAGGACGGTCCGCTTGCGAGTACAGGTAGTCGACGTCGAGCTGGATATCCCAGTACGGCGTGAACCACGTGGCGCCGAGTGCGTACTTCCATTCCCGCGGCTGCTCGTAGTTCGGGTCGATGAGAACGATGAAGGAATCGTTCGCATCGGCGGGCGAGACGGCCAGTACGTCGTCCACCAGTGACTGCGGCACATCGTAGCCCGGCCGGCCCTGGCCGGTGAGGTCGTAGGAGTCCGGCAGACCCGGCAACACCGTGTTCTCGGCGCCGAAGTTGCCGAGCGAGAACTGGGCGTTGGTGAGCCCGTCATTGCTCCAGGCGTTTGAAATCCAGACATTCGGGTTGCCGCCGGAATAGAGGCCGACACCGCCGCGCAGCATCAGATCTTCCGTCGTGTTCCAGGTGAAGCCGACCCGCGGCATCAGGAGGTCGACGCCGTCGATGTTGGCATCGTTCCTCAGCCCGTCGTTCGCGTCCGCGAACGCCTGGTTGAAGACCGGCCGGTCATCGGAGGTGAACCAGTCGTAACGCAGGCCCGCAACGATCGTCAGGTCGAGCTGGTCGAAGAACATCTCGTCCTGTATGTACACGGTGTTGAGCGTATTGCTGAACGTCGCCGCCGCGTCCGTGGCGACGTTGGTGCCGCCGCCGCTGCCGTAATAGATGCGGCTCGGCCGGCCCAGTTCGAAGCGGTCGATGCCCGACAGCTCGCAGTCCGGGTCGTCCAGGCGCTGCTGCGCGGTCAGCGCAGCGCAGAATGCCGGGTTCGTGGCCGAATCGTCGAAGAAGTCGTATTCGCCGCCGCGCGAGTGCTGGACGAAGATGTTGAAGATGTCCAGCGTTTCGCTTTCATAGCCGGCGGTGACGACGTGGTCGCCGAGCAGGTACTGGCCGGACAGCTTGAGGTACTCGGAGTCGTTGGCCAGGGCATTCGCCTGGCGCGAGTCGTCCGCGCCCATGTATACGACCTCGCTGCCGATATTGATCTGCATGTCGGCGAAGTCCTTCGGACCGACCGTGACCTGCGAGTCGTTCATCTCGCTCTGGCTGTAGAAAAACTCGGTCGAGAAGTTATCCGACCACTGGGACACGATCTTGCCGATATAGCTCTCGAACTCGGCACCCTTCGTATAGAAGTGGTTCGAAAATTCGAATTCCGTGAACGAGCCGTCCGAATCGCGGAGCTGGTAGCCGTCATAGTAGTTGTAGATCAGCGACGCGGTGTGTGTGTCGGCGATGTTCCAGTCGAGCCGCACCAGGTACTTTTCTTCTTCCTGCAGGCCATCGCCTGGCTGCCCGCCCGGATCGTAGCTGTAGATATTCTGCGCAATGCTGTTGATGCGGTCGTAGTCCGCCTGGCTCAGCCAGTCGCGTTCCTCGCCGTTACCGGACCCCTCGTAGCCGCGCGCCAGGAAGCGGGGCGCCTCGGAATCTTCATAGGCTGCAAAAAAGAACAGGCGATCCTTAAGGATCGGGCCGCCGACGTGGAAGCCGCGATAGGTCTTGTCGTACGACTCCTCGCGCCCGTAATCCGCATCGTCGTCCGCGACCCGGTCGCCGCGCAGGTCGTTTTCGGAATACTCGTAGAACGCCTTGAATTCGAACTCGTTCGTACCCGATTTCGTCACGGCATTGATGTTGCAGGCCGAGAAACCGCCGTAGGTGACGTCGAAGGGCGCGAGTTCGACCGCGATCTGTTCCAGTGCATCGTAGGGGAAGGGCTGACCGACGGCCGTCGAATAGCCGTTCTCGTTCAGGCCGAAGCGGTCGGACTGGCTTACCCCGTCCAGCGTGATGTTGTTGAAGCGCGGGTGCTTGCCGGCACAGTTGACGCCGAAGCCGTCCTCGTCGGTGTCGATGTTGAGGCGCGGATCGATGCCGTACACGTCGGAAATGTCGCGGCTGAAGGACACCGCATTCTCCAGGTCCTCCAGGCTGAATGTCGCGGACGGTCCGGCCGCAACCTCGACCAGGCCGGTCTGCTGGCCGACCGCCACGACTTCCTCGATCTGCTCCTCGGCCTCCAGGTTGATGATCAGGCTGTACGTATCGCCAAGGCTGATCAGCGGCACGTCGACGGTGCTCTGCTCGTTGACGGTGACGCGGTACGGCCCGCCGGGCAGGAGCCGCGCTGCGAGGAACAGGCCGTCGCTGCCGGTGTTGTACGCCCGGCTGGTGCCGCTGCGCAGGTCTTCGACGACGACCGAGGCACTCGCCACCGGGTTGCCGTTCGGGTCCAGCACCTTGCCGCGAATGGCTGAGGTCGTTTCCTGTGCGTTTCCCGCAACAGGGAGGGCGAGCAGCAGGCCGGCCGTGACCGCGGCGAGAGTCTGGGCGGTAAGCCTCAGAAACCTGGATCCGAGGGTTCGAGAGTGTTGAGTCATGGCAATTCCCGGGGGTTTGGGGGTGCGAAAGGATAGGCCATCAATATGACATGTTCATTTCGACCGAGGGGGGTGTTGACAGGCGGCAACAACGCATGTTGCGCCGGCCTTGCGCTTCGTGATCGCTCCCGCGGCAATCTAACGCAGCGAAAATCCTTGTGCAACAAGGGTTTTGACACCGCGACCCCGCTTCGGGCATCGCGTGTCCCGGTCCTCGCCGCCAGAGCCAGAATGCTGATTACGACTTGGTTACAAACTATTGTTTTTGTTTTAGATCGAGTACAAGTAACAGCGGCCAGTGATCCGAGACGCCGGCCGCCGTGGCAGGTTCGAACGCCGCCGGCGTCCCGTCTGCCGTGCGCTGTGCCGGCAGGGCATTCGCGACCTGCACGGATTTCGCGCGCAGGACGGCTGTTGCTTCTTCACCACGTGCCGGGGCGAACAGGATCATGTCGAGGAACGACCACTGCGCGTCCCGGGCGTAGTAATAGGTGCCGCGGCAGTCCCCGCGGCAGTCCGTTTCGTGGACGATCGCCCAGTGCGGCCGCACGTAGCGCTCGAGTATGCCGGTGTCCCGCGCCTCGCTCGCCGTTGTGTTGAAGTCGCCCGCGGCAAAGACCGGACGCTCGGCGGGCAGTGCGTCGCGCAAGGCGTTCAGCCGCGAGTAGGCCCGCTCCCGCATCGGGGTCGGGTGAAACGGGGCCGGGAAATGCACGGCGAACCCTGTCAGGAGGGTGCCGTCCGGGAGCCGGAACGTGACTTCAAGAACGCCCCGGGTATCGCCCTCGCGCTCGGGGTAATCCGGAAACGACAGCGGGTGCAGCACGGGGTCTGCCGCGAGCGGCAGCTTCGACAGGAAGCCCGCGTCGATGCCCCGCAGGTCACTGCCTTCGATCAGGATGGCGGGCCGGTAGCCGAGATCCGAGAGGTAGTCGGCCCGCAGCCGCTCGAGCAGTGCCGCGTGCTCGACCTCCTGGAAAGCGATGATGTCCGGGCCGCCCTCGACCTGCCGGATCGTCGCGGCGATGGCGCGCAGTTTCCCGGCAAGCAGCGCATCGTCCCAGTCCAGGTCGAGGCATTCGGCGCGCCAGCTTTCGACCTCGATCGCGCGGCAGGCGGCGCGGTGCCTAGGCGATTGCTTTTGCTCGATCGGCAGGTACGCCTTGTCGTCCTTGCCGGGATCATCGACCGTGTCGAACAGGTTCTGCACGTTGAAGGTCATGATCGACAGGCGGGCCCCGGGCGTCGTTGCCGGCGCCGCGCAGGCGGCAGGCAGCACGAGCACGAACACGGCGAGCAGGCGGCGGGTGTGACTCATGGCAGCGGTTCCGGGTCCTCCGGCGACATGTCGATACGGAGCAGCGGCGCAAAGCGCTGTTCCACGGTGAGGAACAGCCGCAGCCCGTCGCTGCTCGCTGCAAGGGCCTCCGCATTGCGGTGCCCGCGCAGTGCGAAGCGCAGTGGCGGCGCGGCGAGCGCGGCTGCCGTCCCGGCGTCGCCGCGCTGGAAATAATACAGCGCGCCGTAGGTCAGGAGGACGACAAAGCGGCCATCCGCCGCAATATCCATTGCCGTAGGCTGCCAGTGCCAGTCCCTGGCGCCCGCGGCGAATGCCAGCGCGCCGCGCGCTGGCCGTGGCAGGGCGCTGAGTTCGCCGATACGCTCGGCGACGATCGTTTCCTTGTCCTCGGGGCGGAGCGGAAGCCGGTAGAGCACCGGTGGCAGGTCGCGCTTCGACACGATGTAGACCTGGCGCTCCGTGGCGTCGACCGCGACCGCTTCGGCATCGCGCGGGCCGTCCGGGTAGCGGAAATCGATGCGCCAGGCCGGCTCGGCCGAGAGCTTGTCGTCACCGCGCAGTTCGGGCTCCGCGACAGCATACAGGGTGAGAAACTTGCGCCGCGCCTCGTTGTCGCCGATGTCGGCGACCATGAGGTAGGGCTTCCCGTCCAGCGAGAAGCTCGCGAGATCCTCCCAGTCCCGGTTGTCGGCATGCTCGATTTTGAGCTGCGCGCGGTAGCCGCCGGTCGTGTCGATCGCATGCAAGCGTGCCTTGTCGCCCGAGTCGTTGTGCACCCAGAGCAGGTCGGCATCGCGATAGGAACGCGCCATGCCGCTGATCTCGGCCAGGTGCTCGTTGTCGATGTGACCGGCAAGCGACAGCTCCGCCCGGATGCCGGCACGGCCGGCGGCGGGCTCAGGGGCGGGCGAATCGCAGGCGGCAAAGAGCACAAGGCAAAAGAAACCCGGCACGAGGCCGGGTCTCCCTGTGTCGCGAGGCGGGTGCGCCACTCAGTCGCCGAACTCGTAGCCGACTTCGAGGCCCCACACGGTGGGTTCGTTGACGAAACCCGTGTTGTTGCTGAAGTCCACGAAGCCGATCACGTTGTCCTCGTCGGTGATGTTGCGGCCGAACGCGGCGATGTCCCAGCCGTTGTCGACATTGCGGTAGCCGACACGCAGGCCGCCTTCGAACTGCCCGTCCGTCTGGAATTCAACGGCTTCGTAGAGCGGCATATTGATCTCGCCGGTCCAGGCCCAGTCGGTCAGCGCATAGAACTGGCCGGCATTGCCCATCGGCAGCGTGTACTGGAGCGTCAGGCTGTACGTCGTTTCCGGCGCACGCGGGAACGGATTGCCGTTCAGGAGGACGCGTGACGGATCCGTCGGGTCCACAGGGTCGAGCGGCGTGCACAGCCCCGAGCCGCAGGGAACCGTCGCCAGCGTCTGGTCCTTGATCTCCGTGTCGTTCCAGCTCGCGCCGGCGGTGACGAGGAAGTTGTCCGTGACCAGCCACTCGGCATCGATTTCGAAACCCAGCGCCTCGCCCGTGTCGGCGTTGATGACCTGGTTCGTGTTGCTCGCGCCGCCGATGACCGAGAGCTGCATGTCGTCGATCTCGTACCAGAACACCGCCGTGTTCAGGCGCATGCGGCCGTCGAGCAGGTCCGCCTTGTAGCCGGCTTCGAGCGATTCGATCGTCTCCGGTTCGGCGACCGTCGGAAACTCGAGGAATGCGACGTCGCGACCCTGGATCGTCTGCGCGCGGAAGCCCGTGGCGGCGCGCGCGAACAGGCTCGACTCGTCCGTGAGTGCAAAATTGACCGCGAGTTCCCAGCTCGTCTGGTCGTCGTTGACGTTGATCGGGGCGATCGGCGGAATCCCGAGGTCCTGCCACAGTGCGCCGTACTGGAGCACCCGGAAGTCCTTCTCGTCGTCGGTATAGCGTACCCCCGCGGTCAGGGTCAGGCGGTCGGTCAGGTCGTACGAGCCCTGGCCGAAGATCGCCCAGGTCTTGTTCTCCTGCTGGATGATCGTGTCCTGCTGCCCCGGCGTAATGAAGCCGAAGGACGCAAACGAATCCGTGGTGACTTTCAGGTCCGAATCGAAATAGAAGGCGCCGATCTGCCAGTCGAAGCGGCCATCGGTGTCGCTCGCGAGGCGCAGCTCCTGCGTGAACTGGTCCGTGTCGGCGCCGTCCTGGGTAACCGACGGGACGAGAATCGTGCCCGGGAAGGTCAGCACCGAGCCGCCGAAGACCGGGGATGCCGGATCGAAGGTGATGCCGGGCGGGACCTGCGCCGAGTTCGTGAAATCGACGACGCCGCCGTCGATGTCGCCGCGGCTGAAGCCCTCCGCGCTCTGGAACGAGGTAATCGAGGTCACGGTCGCACGATCGAAGTCCCAGCTCAGGTTGAGGGTCGTGCCGTCCGAATCGTATTCCTGCGGATTGCCGTCGCCGCCGTCGTACCAGACCGTTTCGCGGTCGTAGTTCTGGTTCAGGTCGTTGGAACCGGACGTAAAGACGTTGGCGCGGAAGATGGAAGAGGTGCCATCGAGGTTCCTGAGCTGGTAGGACAGAAGTGCGCTGAAGCGGTCGGTCGGCGTCCACAGGAGCTGCCCGCGCACGGCCGAGTCGGAATAGTCCCCGATGTCCTCCTGGCCGGTGTAGCCGTTCGTGATCCAGTCGTCCCGGTCGCGCTTCAGCGCGGACACGCGAACGGCGAGCGTGTCATCGATCAGGCTGCCGCCGATGGCGCCTTCGAGATTCATCGTATCGTACGTCGCCCAGGAGGCCTTGACGTAGCCGGAAGGCTCGTGGGCGGGGCGGACGGTGTTGAACTTGACGATGCCGGCGGTGGTGTTGCGCCCGAACAGCGTGCCCTGCGGGCCGCGAATGACCTCGACGTTCTGCATGTCGAACAGCGGAAAGCTCTTCAGCACGACGTTTTCCATGACGACCTCGTCCATGATGATCGAGACCGGCTGGGAGGCCGCGAGGTCGAAGTCGATGTTGCCGAGGCCCCGCAGGTAGAAACGCGGCGCCGCGCGGCCGTTCGACGACTCGGCGTACAGGCCCGGCACCCGCGCCGATAGGGCAAGGATGTCTTCACTGCCGGAAAACAGGACCTCGTAACGATCGCCCGAGATCGTGGCGACCGATATCGGGACGTCCTGCAGCGACTCCTCGCGCTTTTGCGCGGTCACCGTGATTTCTTCGAGCACGCCCCCGATCTGCGCGATGGCGGGAACCGCCGGGAACGCCAGCAGGGCAGCCGCAAGCATCGGCAACGACGTGCCAAACGGCCCACGGCCGTGGATTGTTGGTTTTCGGCCACGCATCGAGAGTACTCCTGGGAAGGGTCGGGGTTGTGAAGGCGCGCAGTATACCCCCGGGATTCGACCGCTGCTATTCCAGTGAGCGGTAACAAGCCGGGGTGAATCGTGGCACGCAGACGCAGAAAAACAACAGGTCGGCGGTGCCCGTGTTCCGAATCTTCTGGCAGCAGCCGGGCCGGATGTGCACGGTGTCGCCCGGGCCGACGGGAAACGGTTCGGACTCGCCGAGAAACATGAGCCCCGTGCCGGACTGGATGAGGTACCACTCCTCGACCGTGACGGAGTGCAGGGCCGTCGTGACGCCCGCCTCGACGCGTGCCTGCGCCAGCGATACGGTCGGCAGCGAGGCCCGGTTCAGGTGCTCGATGATGAAGCAGCGCTCGCTCGTCGCGAACTCCTGCCCGGGTTTCATTGCGGTGCCCACTCCGTGACCTTAGCGCGCCGACGCGGTATTGTCGCCGGCAAAACGACGACGGACAGCATGGCCACGAAGCACATGAACGCCGCTCCGGGCGATTTCGCCGAAACGGTGCTGATGCCCGGGGATCCCCTGCGGGCGCAATACATCGCAGAGAACTGGTTCGATTCGCCCCGCCGCGTTACGGACGTTCGCAACATGTGGGGATTCACGGGAACCTACCGCGGCCATCCGCTGTCGGTCATGGCCCACGGTATGGGGATCCCGTCCGTATCGATCTATGTCACCGAACTCATCGAGGCCTACGGCGTCAGGCGGGTGATCCGCGTCGGCAGTTGCGGCACGTCGCACCCGAACGTGAAATTGCGGGATCTCGTCATCGCGCAGGGCGCCTCGACCGACTCGGGCGTCAACCGCATGCGGTTCGGCGGCTACGACCTGGCCGCGCTCGCCAGTTTCGACCTGCTGCAAAAAGGAGTGCAGGCCGCGGCGGCGGCAGGCGTTCGCTACCACGTGGGCAATATATTTTCCGCGGACCTTTTTTACACGCCGGATGTCGCCATGTTCGAGAGGCTCGCGCGTTACAATGTCTACGGCGTCGAAATGGAAGCCGCCGGGATCTACCCGATCGCGGCGGAACTCGGCGCCGAAGCGCTCGCCCTCTGTACCGTAAGTGACGACATTTCGGGCGGGAAGTCGCTGTCGTCGGACGAACGCGCAACGACGTTCGACGAGATGATCAATGTTGCACTCGCCACCGCCATCGCCTGACGGCGGCCACGGTCGGTCCCGGGAACAGCGCCATGAGTCTCGCAGTAATCGACAACCCGTTCGTCTTTCCAGACCTGTCGCGGGTTCCGCCGGTCGACGAAGTCGGGATCGACGAGCGCGTGGCGCGCTTCCAGAGCCGGTCTATCAAGTCGGCGTCGAAGGTGGCGGGCCTGAAGCTGGCCTTGAGCATGATCGACCTGACGACGCTCGAGGGCCAGGATACGCCGGGCAAGGTCCGGCAACTGTGCCAGAAAGCGATGCATCTGCACGATGCGTATCCGGGGCTTCCGCACGTCGCGGCCGTCTGCGTTTATCCCACGATGGTCGGGGTGGCGAAGGAGGCGCTCGCCGGCCGCGACATCCGGGTCGCTTCCGTGGCGACCGCCTTCCCGAGCGGCATGTCCTCGCGCGAGGTGAAGCTCGACGATACGCGCCTTGCCGTCGCGGCCGGCGCGGACGAAATCGACATGGTGATCTCGCGGGGGGCGTTTCTCGCGGGTGAGGATCGCCTCGTGTTCGACGAAATCGTTGCGGTCAGGGAGGCCGCAGGCAAGGCACACCTGAAGGTCATACTGGAAACCGGCGAGCTGGGCACGCTGGATCGCGTCCGGCACGCGAGCGTGCTCGCGATGCACGCCGGCGCGGACTTCATCAAGACCTCGACCGGGAAGATCCAGCCGGCCGCGACCATGCAGGTCACGCTCGTCATGCTGCAAACAATCCGGGATTATTATCGCGCCACCGGGCGGATGGTCGGCATGAAGCCCGCCGGCGGAATCTCGACAGCGAAGCTCGCGCTGCACTACCTCGTCATGCTGAACGAAACCCTCGGCAGCGCGTGGATGACGCCGGAGTGGTTCCGCTTCGGCGCAAGTTCGCTCGCGAACGACATACTCATGCAGCTCGTCAAGCAGGCGACCGGCCGTTACCAGTCGGCGGATTACTTTTCGAAGGATTAGTGTCAGGAGACTGGCACCAGGGATCATCATGGCGACGCCCGAAAACAAACTCGCATTCGACGGCGGCTGGAAATACGATCCGGCGCCGGAAAGCACTGATCACATTTCGCTCGAGAAGCGCTATGGCCTCTTCATTGGCGGCGAGTTCGTCGCGCCGGAAAAGGGCCGCTATTTCGATTCGGTCAATCCGGCCACCGAAGAAAAGCTCGCGCGCGTTGCCGAAGCGGACGCGGCGGACGTGGACCGCGCCGTGCGCGCGGCGCGTGCGGCCTATAACGGGGCGTGGTCGAAGCTCAAGCCCCGGGAGCGCGGCAAGTACATCTACCGCATCGCGCGGATGTTGCAGGAACGCGCGCGTGAATTTGCCGCGATCGAATCGCTCGATGGCGGCAAGCCCATTCGAGAATCCCGCGACGTGGACATACCGCTCGCCGCCGCGCATTTTTTCTATTACGCAGGCTGGGCGGACAAGCTCGACTACGCGTTCCCGGGCCGCAGCGTCAAGGCGCTGGGGGTCGCGGGACAGATCATTCCGTGGAATTTCCCGCTGCTCATGGCCGCGTGGAAGATCGCGCCGGCGCTGGCCTGTGGCAACACGGTGGTACTGAAACCGGCCGAGACGACGCCGCTGACGGCGCTCAAACTCGCCGAGCTCATCGCCGACGCGGACCTGCCGCCCGGCGTCGTTAACATCGTGACGGGCGCCGGCGACACCGGCGGCGCGATCGTTCAGCACCCCGGCATCGACAAGATCGCGTTTACCGGGTCGACACAGGTGGGCCGATCCATCATGCGGACGCTCGCCGGCTCACGCAAAAAGTACACGCTCGAACTCGGCGGCAAGGCGGCGAACGTCATTTTCGCCGACGCCGCCATCGACCAGGCCGTCGAGGGCATCGTAAACGGCATCTTCTTCAACCAGGGACACGTGTGCTGTGCCGGGTCGCGCCTGCTGGTTCAGGAGTCGGTGGCGGACGAAGTCGTCGACAAGCTCAAGGAACGCATGCAGACACTGATCGTCGGCGACCCGATGGACAAGAACACCGATGTCGGTGCGATCAATTCATCGATGCAGCTCGAAAAAATCCGCTCCTACCTCGAGGTCGGCCAGGCGGAGGGCGGTTCGATGTACCAGGCCGAGTGTCGCCTGCCTGCGAAAGGTTACTGGTGCGCGCCGACGATCTTCACGGGTGTGGCCCAGTCGAATCGCGTGGTCAAGGAAGAGATCTTCGGGCCCGTGCTCGCGATCCAGACGTTCCGGACCTTCGACGAGGCGCTGTCGAAAGCGAACAACACGGCCTACGGCCTGTCCGGCGGCGTGTGGACGGACAAGGGCGCGAAGATCTTCAAGATGACTCAGGCGGTACGCGCCGGCGTCATCTGGGCGAACACCTTCAACAAGTTCGACCCGACATCGCCGTTCGGCGGCTACAAGGAATCCGGCATCGGCCGCGAAGGCGGTCTGCACGGCCTCGACGCCTATGTGCAAATGGAGGCTCCCTGATGGTTGCCAGTGAACGGGTCGCGGTTGCGAAGACCTACAAGATCTATATCGATGGCAAGTTTCCGCGTACGGAATCGGGTCGCTATTTCCCGCAGGTGGACAAGCGCGGCAAGACCGTAGCCAACGTGTGCCGCTCGAGCCGCAAGGATTTTCGCAATGCCGTCGTCGCCGCGCGCAAGGCACAGCCGGCCTGGGCGGCGGCCAGTGCCTATGTGCGGGGCCAGGTCCTGTACCGGATCGCCGAGATGCTGGAAGGGCGCCGCGAGCAGTTCGCCGTCGAACTCGCCCTCCAGGGCAGTACGGCGAAGCAGGCGTCCCGCGAGGTCGACACGTCGATCGACCGGTTGATCTACTACGCAGGATGGGCCGACAAGTACCAGCAGTTGTTCAGCGCCGTAAACCCCGTCGCCTCGTCCCATTTCAATTTCTCGGTGCTGGAGCCGACGGGTGTCGTCGCGATCATCGCGCCCGACGACAGCGGGCTGATCGGTCTCGTCTCGACCCTCGCACCGGCAATCGTCGGCGGCAACTCGAGCGTCGTGCTCGCCTCCGAGGCCAGGCCCCTGTCGGCGGTCAGTTTCGCGGAGGTGTTGCATGCATCGGACGTGCCGGCTGGCGTGGTGAACATATTGACGGGCTTTCGTGCAGAACTCAGCGGCCAGTTCGCCTCGCACATGGACGTCAACGCGGTAGTGCATGCCGAAAGCGCCCGCAAATCGGCGGCGGCGATCGAGGAGGCCGCGGCGGAAAACATCAAACGCGTCGTCGGCCGCCCGAACAGGGACTGGCTCAAAGCGGATAACGAGAATCCTTACCTCATCCGCGACACGCAGGAGGTGAAGACGACCTGGCACCCGATCGGCGTCTGATCCGCGAGCTTACCAGTACCTGATGTACCCCGACGGCATCGTGCCGGAGGAGGCGGCGGAGGCTCAGGAGACGGGGAGCGGACCCCGGTAGCCGTGGAGCAAATCGGCGGGCAGCCGCGCACCGACCCGCTGAATCACGTCGGTCGCGCAATACGTGCCCAAGCCTGCGCACTCGGCGAGCGGCCAGTCGTGCGTCCAGCCGTACAGGAAGCCCGCGCAGTACGCGTCGCCCGCGCCGGTCGTGTCGACAACCCGGGCGACCGGCGTCGCCGGCTGCTCGATGCGTTCGCCGCCGCGCACGATCACCGAGCCCTTTTCCGAACGCGTCAGGACGAAAGTCGCGTCGTAGCCGGCGACCCGCGCGGCGGCATCGTCGAAGGTCGAGGCCCCGAAGAGCGCCATGATCTCGTTCTCGTCCGCGATGACGATATCGACGCCGCTCCGAACAGCGTCTATGAAAGACTCACGGTGCCGCTCCACGCAAAACATGTCCGACAGCGACAGCGCCACCGTGGTCCCCACGTGCGCCGCGATCTGCATCGCCCGGGCCGCAAGCGCCGGCCCTTCCGCGATGTCCCACACATAGCCCTCGAGCAGCAGGATTCGTGGCCGGCCCACCGTGGCCGGCGTCACGTCGGCGACGCCGAGCTCGGTGCACGAGCCGAGATAGGTATTCATCGTTCGCTGGCCGTCCGGGGTGATGAGAATGTAACTCCGAGCCGTGGGCTTGCCGTCGGCCGCCGGTTCCAGCCGGATGTCGACGCCCAGGGAGCGCATGTCGTGATTGAAGATTTCCCCGAGCTGGTCCGCATGCACGTGCCCGATGTAGGCTGCATCGGCGCCGAGCGTGGCAAAGCCGGCGACGGTGTTCGCGACCGAGCCTCCCGACATTTCCGTGGCCGGTCCCATGCGGGCGTAGATCATGCGGGCGCGATCCTCGTCGATGAGATTCATGGCGCCGACCGTCGCACCGATGTCGGCAATGAAGCCCGGCTCGACGTGCGCCAGGACGTCGACGATGGCGTTGCTGATCCCGAGTAACTGGGTGTCCGCCGGCATTCGCGCTCCGGGTCCGCGGCCAGGTCCGCGGCATAGACTACACGGCCGGGACCATCGCGGCGAACAGCCGCTTCGACGGGATCGCAGGAGCGGCTGGCCGCCGCGAACTGGACGGCGTTTCGGTCGGCCGGGAACCGTTCGCGGCCAGCGGCCGCTTGATAAGGGATCGTTAGAGCGGCTGGCAGCCGCGAACTGAACGGCGTTCGGTCAGCCGGGAACCGTTCGGGGGGGCCAGCGGCCGCTTGATAAGGGATCGCAGGAGCGGCTGGCCGCCGCGAACTGGACGGCGTTTCGGTCAGCCGGGAACCGTTCGCTACCAGCAGCCGCTTGAACGACGGCTGGGAAGTTTGCGTCGCTTTGCGATACTCTCCCGGCATTCGCAACGCCGGGGTCGGACAAAGGGAGTCCCAGTGCGGAGATCGGGCGGCCTCTTGATACCGCTGGCAATCATTAGCGCCTGGTACGGTGCCTGGGTGCTCCTGGTCTTGTTGCTGCTCGACCAGCTGCCGGCTCTCGCGCTGTATTTCCCGATCGGCGGCATCGCCGAGCTGGCCCAATCGGACGTAAACAGCTTCGAACCCGTCTACACAAACATCGAGCGTACGGTGTTGTCGTCGCGAGGGCCCGTGCAATTGCTGATCGCGAGTATCGGCGCCGTCGTCATGACCGTGCCGGTTTCCTGGGTGTATTTCACGACCAGCAGCCAGTCGCGCATCGACCAGTCGTTCCTGCAGACGATCATGATCCTGCCGATCCTCGTGACCGGTATTTCCATGATCGTCCTGAACAGCATAGCGCTCGCGTTCAGCCTGGCCGGCATCGTGGCGGCAGTACGGTTCCGGTTCACCCTGAATCAGCCATCGGATGCGATGTATATTTTCGTTGCCATCGGCATCGGGCTCGGTGCGGGTATCGGCGCACTCGGTGTCGCCGTGGTTATCTCTGCGGCGTTCTGTTATGCGACACTCATCATCTGGAAACTGGAGTACGGGAAGACGCTCGCCGGGCCATTCCTTACCATGCTGACCCGGCGCGATCACGGCGACGATGAATATTGAACGCTCTTGCAAGGTCTCAGATGGGAGCCGGAGTGGAAACGGCAAGCGCTAAGCGGCGGCGCAGTGTGCTGCTCGTGCACGGCAGGGACTTCAAACCGGGGGCCGCCACCCTGCTCGAACTGACGCTCGACGCATTGCAGAGCGGCTTCCGTCGCGACCTGCCGGAGCATGAACGCATCGTCGAGGACATTGACGTCGATCTTGCCTGGTACGGCGATCTCAGCGCGGAACTTCTCTCCCGCCAGGGGCGGCGCTACGACGAGCGCCTCGATGTCGGTGACCGAAAAAACGCACTGGCGGCACTGAAGCAGATTCCGGCCCGCAAGCGCTTCGGCATCCGTCACTACGATTCCCTCCCCGGTAAATCGGCGCTTGGGGAATTCGTTGCGGATACCGCCTTACCGGTCCTGGGACGGGTCGGACTCTGGCACTGGGTGTGCCGCCGGCATGCGCCGGATTTCGCCGAGTACCTCGTCGGTGAATCGGATTACGCCGCTGCCGTGCGGGAGCGTGTGCGTAACCGGCTGGCGTCGCTGCTCGCGCGCGGCGACAGCGTCGCCCTGGTGACGCACGGTACCGGCGCCGTCGTCGCCTGGGATGTGCTGTGGGAACTCTCGGCCGAGAACGCAGAGGCCAAGGTCGACCTGTGGGTCACACTCGGCTCGCCGCTCGGCGATGCCCAGGTGCAGAAGCACCTGCTGGGCGCCGGCGAGACCTCGGTTGCGCGTTTCCCGGCGAACGTCATTTCCTGGTGCAACGTCGCTGCCGAGGATGATTACACCTGCCACGATAAGACCCTGGCGGACGACTACCGCCGGATGATGAACGAGCGGCTGATCAGCGCGATCAGCGACTACCGAATCTACAACCATGCCGTGCGATTCGGCCGTTCGAACCCGCACAGCTCGGTCGGGTATTACATTCACCCGCGCCTGACGAAGATCCTCGCCGATTGGCTCGGGCTTACGGCACGCATTTCGCCGTGATCTGCTTCTCGACCTGTGCCGGGTCGCTCACGGTTTCGTAGAACGCTTCCATGAAGCCGTTCATGTCACGCTGCGACCAGCCCGAAAGGCCGTCGAGGGTCTCTAGCAGCGCAAAAAGCGACGCGCGCTGCCCGTCGAAGGCGGCGATAGAGGACGGCAGGCGGTCGTTGAAGGGGCAGCGGCCGCGGTAGAGGCGCGTCTTGACGTCGCGAATGCCGAACTTCGGGTTGGGCGAGGCGTAATCGGCGTTGACCATGCCCGACATATCGAAATCGTAGGGCACGGGATACAGGGCGGTATCCACGCTGCCGAACAGCGTTGAATTGTGGCAGCAATCCTCGCCCTGGGGTCCGGCGATCGGTGAGTAGTCCGTGTTGCCGACGAAGTAATGAAACAGGGACGTCAGGTTGGTGTAGTCAGGGTCGAGCGCGTCGATGTCACCTTCCGGGATCGCAGCAGGCGGCAGGTCGATTCGCCGCGCCAGCCTGTCCTCGCTCTCGATGAGAAACGCCGGCGCTTCGAATGACTTGCCGTCGTCCTCCGTGTTTTCCCATGTGAGCTTCAGGAGCCGCACCCGAAAACTCAGGTCCGACAGCGTGTTGAACATGCGATAGACCAGGTATTCCCGAAGCAGAAACTGCGCGCTCCGGCGTGAACCGGTCTTGCAGTGGGTGACCAGTTTCAGCTTGTCCTGGCCGTCGAACAGGGTGTCCTGGACATCCGACTTTTTGAAATCGAGGCGCACCGGGGCGAACGGGCAGATATCGGGCTGCCGCCGGTAGTTGCCCCGTGTGCGGAGCTTGACCTTGACGGTGACCGCCGTCCCGTCGGCGGCAGCCCAGCTCGCCTCTCCCTCCAGGTCCTCCTCGTCCGGCCGGTCGCGCATCAAGGTATCGAGCGGCGCCGCGATCCGCAGTTCCAGCGTGTCGTTGCTCTGAAACAGCGGATCGGCATCGTCAAAAGCCCGCGTATGCACAGGCTCTGCGATCGCGCCTGCTGCCTGCAGGCCGAGGAGCATTGGGACGAGGACGAATCGGCGCATGGGCAGGGGCAGAAGACTCCCGGGCCGGGAAGTCTAGCAAATTGCCGCACAAGGGTCTTGTGCCTACACTGTCGCTTGCTTCCCCGGGGGACCACCGTATGCACCGACTCTGCCCGTTCGCGCCGCGACATGTCCTGGTTGCCGTGCTCGCCCTTGCCTGCCAGGTCGTCGCCGCGCCCGTTGACTGGCGTGACGACGACGCTGGCCGCATCGTGGCCCTCTCGGACATCCACGGCGCCTACGCACCGATGGTGAAAACGCTCCAGAACGCCGCTGTGATCGATGCCGGGCAACGCTGGTCGGGGGGCAGCACCCGGCTCGTGATCGTCGGCGACCTGCTGGATCGCGGTCCGGATTCGCGCGAGGTCATGGACCTCCTGATGCGACTCGAGAGCGAGGCCGCCGACGCCGGCGGCAGGGTGCACGTCCTGCTCGGCAACCACGAGGCCATGAATCTCATCGGCGACCTGCGCTACGTGTCGGCCGGGGAATATGCGGCCTTCGCCAGCGAGGAAACGGCCGAGGAACGCGAGCGATGGTTCGCGGCCTACGCTGCCAGGCGGCACCCGGGACGGGAGCCGTCGGAACTGCGTCCGGAATTCGACAAGGCCTTCCCGCCCGGCTATTTCGCGCACCGACGCGCCTTCGCGGCGGACGGCGTCTACGGCGCGTGGCTGCTGTCGAAACCCGTCATCATCGTGCTGAACCGGACCGCATTCGTCCACGGCGGCCTGTCGCCCATGGTCGGCCGCCACGGGCTCGACGGCGTCAACGGGACGCTGGTCGGCGAACTCGCCGAATACGTGCGCCAGGCGGGGCTACTTCAGGAGGCAGGCCTGCTCCTGCCCACAGACAGTGCATGGGAGCACGTCGAGGTACTCGAAAAATCGGCCAGTGCCCTGTCGGTAAACAGCCAGTCTCACGTTGAGGCGATCCGCCGCTTCTCGGCGGCGGCTGACTCCGAGTTGCATGCGCCGGACGGTCCTCTCTGGTATCGCGGCAATGTCTTCTGCGGCGAACTCGTCGAAGAGGAGCGCCTCGCGGCCGTGCTGGACGCCATCGGCGCAGAGCGGGTGGTCATCGGCCACACGCCGACGCCGAATTACCAGGTGTTGCAGCGGATCGATGGCCGCGTGCTCGAAGTGGACACGGGCATGCTGCACGACTATTACGGCGGCAGCGGGCACGCGCTGATCATCGACGGCGAAACGCTCCGCGTCGTCGCGGAAGCGAGCGGCGAATCGCTCTCGCCCGCGGAGCATCCGCGCCAGGTCGGTGCGCACCCGGAGGGCCTTGCGAGCCCGGCGGATCTCGAAAAGCTGTTGCTGCGCGGCGAACTCGGGGCAGTGAGCGAGGCGGCGGACCGGGAGCTCGTGACGGTGTCGGACGGCACGCACTCGGTACAGGCGATTTTCGAGGCCGGCAAATCGCGCGGCAACTATCCGGCGGTCGCCGCCTATCGGCTCGATCGCCTGCTCGAACTCGACATGGTGCCTGTCACCGTATTGCGTGAGGTCGGAGGCGACAAGGGATCGCTGCAGTACCTGCCGCCGGGTGCGGTCGACGAGGAACAGCGCATGGCAGGCGGGCAGGGCGCCGACGCGCGTTGCCCGCTCCCCGACCAGTGGGGAGCGATGTACGTGTACGACACCCTGATCTACAACGAGGGCCGCAATCGGCAGCGCATGCTGTACAGCCCGGACAGCTGGGCCTTGCTCCTAGTGGGGCATGCCGAGGCGTTCGGAACCCGCAAGGGCCGCCCGCGGCACCTGCAGCAGGCGCCGCTTGCGATCAACACGGCATGGCGCGAGGCGCTCTCAGCCCTCGATGAGGCGAAACTCGCCGCGGAACTCGGCGATGTACTGGACGAGCGCCGCCGCCGGGCGCTGCTCGCCCGCCGCGACGAACTCCTGAAGCATTAGTCCTTTCGCGATTTTTATTGCGGGACAGGAACTAGCCGATCACCGCGATGCACTCGATCTCCACGCGCGCCCCGAGCGCGAGGCCGCTGGCGCCCAGGGCGCTGCGGGCAGGCGGGTTCGGAAAGAAGGTCCGGTAAACCTCGTTCATCGCGCCCCACTCGCCCATGTCGGCGAGGAACACGGTGCACTTGACGACGCGGTCCATCGAGGAGCCGAAGCGCTCGACCGAGGCTTTTATGTTTTCGAGGGTCTGCGCGGTCTCTGCCTGGATGCCGCCCGGCGGGAGCTGGCCGGTGTCGGGGTCGATGCCGATGGCGCCGGAGAGGAACAGGAGATCGTCGACCCGTACGGCGGCCGAAAAGGGCAGGTTCATGCTCTCGGCGCCCGGCGTCTGCAGGTATTCGAGCGCCGGCGGCGTTTCCGTCACGGGCGGCGCCGGCTGTACGGTCGGCTGGTCGGCACAGGCGCCGAGAGACGCCAGCGTGATGGCAAGTACGATTCGGTTCATGCGTGGACTCCTCAGATTTCCCCGGCAGCCGCGGCGGCACGGATCCGGTCGGCGGCGCGAAACGCGAGCGCCATGATGGTCATGGTGGGCTGGCCCCGTCCCGAGCTTACGAAACTCGATCCGTCGCAGATGAACAGGTTGGGCACGTCATGACTGCGGTGATCGCGGTTCACGACCGAACTTCCCGGATCGTCACCCATGCGGCAGGTGCCGAGCAGGTGCGCACCGCCGGTCGTGGGCGTCACTGGCAGTGCCCATGATTTCCGGGCGCCGGCGGCATCGACGATCGCCATGGCATGGTCGAGCAGGAACTGCGCGGTCGCCAGGTCATCGGGATGATCGCGATAGGTGACGCGGAGTGCCGGCCGGCCCCAGCGGTCCCGGCTTTCCGGGTCCAGAGTGATGTTGTTGCGATCGAGGGCAAGCGACGTGGTGGCCGCAACGATACACATTTGTCGCGTGAAGTTGTGCGCCATCTCGTCCTTGAAGGCCGCGCCCCAGGCGGGTACGTCCGGCGGCATGCCCATCATGGCGTGCGCTATCGGCGTCGCCGACCACAGCGGCCGCGCATCGAGGCCACCGCCGCCGTAGAAGCCGCGCGCCGGGTCCGTCTCGTAGAAGTCATGGATGATGCGCGTGACCTGCACACCCTTGTAGTCGTTGAGCGGTTCCTCGAACACCCCCTGTGCCACAGCATGGGCGTTGAACATGAGGTTCCGGCCGACGAAACCGCTCGAATTCGCGAGCCCGTCGGGGAAACGTTCGCTCGCGGACATGAGGAGCAGGCGCGGCGTTTCGGCGCCATTGGCGGAGAGAACGACCGCCTGGGTTTTCTGGCTGCGTTCCCGGCCGTCGCGGTCGTAGTACAGGACTTCGTTGGCGCGACCGCCGGCATCCGTTTCGATGCGAAACACCGCCGACTCCGGGCGGATCTCGCAATGCCCGCTCGCCTCGGCCAGCGGGATCATCGCGGCCAGCGTCGAGGACTTGGCGCCGACCTCGCAACCGAAGAACATGCAGTAGCCGCAGTTGATGCAGGCTGGCCGGCCGTTGAACGGCTGTGACAGGATGGCGTGCGGTTCGGGCTGGCAGGTAAGGCCGAGCTTTTTTGCGCCGCGTTCCATCAATACGCCCGAGGACTTGATCGGCATCGGCGGCAACGGGAAGGGCTTCGAGCGCGGGGCGTCGTTCGGTCCCGGCGCGCCGGAGACACCGATCTCCCAGTCGACCTTCGTGTAGTAGGGCTCGAGTTCCTCGTAACTGATCGGCCAGTCGGCAAAATTCGTCCCGGCGATCGGACCGTGTCTGCTGCGTTCATGGAAGTCGATTTCGCGCAGGCGCCAGAAGTTGGCGCTGAAATGCACGCTCGATCCCCCGACGCTCTGCGCGTATTCCACCGGCGGCCGGCCCGGTCGCACGGCGATCCCGGACTCGTCGTGGCGGAACGTCTGGCCGCTCACATCCGTACCGCCACCCATGAGCTCGTCACGGAACAGGACCGCGAGTTCGTCGTGCACGAAATCGGAACTCCTGCGATACGGACCCTGTTCCAGCACGACGACGTCGAAACCGGACGTGGAGAGCTCCTTTGCGAGGATGCCGCCGGCGGCGCCGGATCCGATGATGACGAAGTCGACGGCCTCGTCCAGCTCATATACCCGGCTAGACTTCACTGCCGGGCTCCTTCGCCGCCTCGGCATCGTAGTAGCCGAACGGGTAGGACCACGCGCCGTGGTGTCCGTCGAAGCCGATGAGCTCCCAGCCGACATGGTCGCGGTTACCGCCGTAGCCGCTCATCGAAAAAAAGCCAAACAGCGTCATCAGCCGGACCAGTTCGAAAAAACGCCCGTTTTCGATCGCGCGCAAGGCATCATCCTGCGCCGCGGGCAGAAGCTCCACGAAACGGACGCCGAGCGACGCGTTGAGGTTCGAAAGTTCCTCGAGCGCCCAGGGCAATGCCCCGGCCATCTCCGTTGCGAACGCCTGGTCGAAGAAATGGACGACACCGGCCTCGGTCGCACCTGGCGTGTCGGTCGTCGGGATCACGCGGGCCGCGATGGCGGCAAAGTCCCGGCCCGCGTCATCGCCGAGCACCACGAAGCCCTGTTCCCCTTGCCTGGCCGAGCACGCGGCCTGTGCGATCGCGGCGACCGCTGCCGGGCCAAGGCGGAACAACAGCGTGGCCGACGTCGCGCCGGCCGAGAAAAGAAAGCGGCGCCGTGACAATGGCGGTTTCCTGGTCATGCGTTCCCCTGCCAATGCTCCCGGGCAGAACCGGTGGGCCGTTTTCGCGGGCCAATCGCGTGTTCCGCCGTAGAACACTAGCACACGCCCCTGTCGAATGCCGGGGCGCGGGCGGGTCGCGAGGCTCGCCGGGCGCGGCAGCTCCGGGTAACGGCGTCCCGCGACTCGCCGTATAATCCTGCACTGAAGCGGAGCACACGAGTTGCATGGGTCAATGGGCCGGCTGACGACACACGTACTGGACACAGCCAATGGCCGGCCGGCGGCGGGTGTCACCGTGCGGGTGTACCGCGTCGACGGCGAGCGGCAACTCCTCACGTCGACCCGGACGGACGGGGACGGCCGGACGGCGCGCGCCCTCGTGGAGGGCGCTCTGTTCGCGGACGGACAGTACGAGATCGAATTCGATATGGGTGCGTACTTCACGCCTGCCCGCGACGCCGACGGCCCACCGTTTCTCGACACGGTCGTGCTGCGGGTCAATCTTGCCGGCGACGAAAACTACCACGTGCCGCTGCTGGCCTCGCCGTGGAGTTATGCCACGTATCGGGGCAGCTGATGAAGAGCCCTCCCGTCCCGGCGCCCGGGGCGTCGTCATCCGTCGTCCGCTTCGTCCTCGACGGCGACATCGTCGAACTCGAGAACCCGGACCCGACGCGGACGATCCTCCAGTACCTGCGCGAGGACCTGCGGCGGACCGGCACCAAGGAGGGTTGCGCCGAAGGTGACTGCGGCGCCTGTACCGTCGTGATCGGCACGCCCGGGGCGGAGGGCCTGCGGCTCACGCCGGTCAATGCCTGTATCCGTTTCGTCCCGACCCTGGATGGCACGGAACTGTTCACGGTGGAGTCGCTGGCCGCGGGAGACCGGCTGCACCCGGTGCAACGCGCGCTCATGGAGACGCACGGGTCCCAGTGCGGATTCTGCACGCCGGGCTTCGTCATGTCCCTGTTCGCGCTCTACAAAAACCCGGCGTTCAACGCCGTCGACCGGCCGGGCCGGCGCGATATCGATGACGCGCTGGCCGGCAACCTCTGCCGCTGCACCGGGTACCGGCCCATCATCGCAGCGGCCGACGCCATGTACGAGCACTCGGCGGAGGAAACCGACTGGCTCCGCAGCCCCGGCCACGAACTTACTCTGCCGGCGGCGCGGCGGGATCGGCTGCTGCGCCGTCACTCGCGACCGGCCGCTCGACATTTGCCGCAACGGCCGGCGCTTCAGCGCGCCGAACAGTATCGACGAACTCACCGCGGCGCTGGCATCGCGGCCGGCGGCGACGATACTCGCCGGTGGCACCGACGTCGGCCTGTGGGTGACCAAGGGGCTGCGCGAACTCGAGGATGTGCTCCACATCGGCCACGTGCGCGAACTGCAGCGCCTCGTCGTGTCGGGAAACAGCCTCGAGATCGGCGCCGCCGTTTCGCTCGAGGACGCGGCAGCGGAAATCGTCGTTCGCTATCCCGGCCTGGCCGAAATGTTCGAACGGTTCGCTTCCCCGCCGATCCGCTCTACCGGCACCCTGGTCGGCAATCTCGCGAACGGCTCGCCGATCGGCGATGCACTGCCGGCCCTGATGGCGCTCGAGTCGACGCTGCTCTTGCGCTCCGCGGCCGGCCAGCGCGAAGTCCCGCTGGAGACCTTTTACATCGACTATGGGGTCAAGGGGCTCGGGCCGGGTGAGTTCGTGGAAGCCGTCCGCGTGCCTCTGCCGGCCGGGGAATCGATCGTTCGTTGTTACAAGGTCTCGAAGCGCTTCGACCAGGATATTTCCGCCGTTTGCGCGGCGTTCAACGTTTCGCTCGAGGGGACATGCGTGAAATCGGCGCGTATCGCGTTCGGTGGCATGGCGGCAACGGTGCATCGCGCGCCGCTCTGCGAGGCGGCGCTCACCGGTGAGCCATTTACCCCGGCGACGGTAGCGCGCGCCGCCATGGCGCTCGCCGGCGATTACACACCCACTGAGTGACATGCGTGCGTCCGCCGGCTACCGCCTGCGCGTGGCGCAAAACCTGCTCCGGCGCTTCCACGCGGACGCGAGCGAGACCGCAATCAGCGTGTACGACTATGGACGCGCCGGTTAAGCGCGCCGGTGCCGTAGCGCCGCAGAGCGTGGGCAAGCCCTTGCCGCACGACAGCGCGCACCTGCACGTGACCGGCCGCGCGGACTACACCGACGACCTCCCGGAACCGCGCAAGCTCCTGCATGTCGCGGTCGGCATGAGCCGGCACGCACATGCGAGGATCCGGAAGCTCGGACTCGGGCGCGTCCGCGAGTTCCCCGGCGTCGTCGAGGTCCTCTGCGCCGGCGACATCCCCGGCCGCAACAATTTCGGGCCGATTGTCGCGGACGATCCGATCCTGGTCGACAGCGAAGCCCTGTACGCCGGGCACCCGCTGTTCGCGGTCGCCGCCGTAAGCGCCGACGCAGCGCGGCGGGCGGCACGGCTGGCCGAGGTGGACTACGAGCTGCTGCCGGCGATCCTCGACCCGGAAAGCGCGGTGGCCGCCGGCTCCTTCGTCCTGCCGAGCGAGGAACTCGTGCGCGGCGACCCCGCCCGCGCGATTGCGGCTGCGCCGCATCGCATCGCCCGCCGCATCCGGTGCGGCGGTCAGGACCAGTTCTATCTCGAGGGGCAGATTGCGATGGCCCTGCCGCAGGAAGACGGGGGTCTGCTGGTGTACAGCTCGACTCAGCATCCCGACGAAGTGCAAAGCATGGTCGCGCACGCCACGGCCCGCGCGGCGAAAGACGTGGTGGTGATCTGCCGCCGCATGGGCGGCGCGTTCGGCGGCAAGGAATCGCAGGCCGCCCTGATCGCCTGCCTGGCTTCGCTGATGGCCGATCGAACCGGTCGCCCCTGCAAACTCCGCCTCGATCGCGATGACGACATGATCATGACCGGCAAACGGCATGACTTCGTCATCGACTACGAGGCGGGCTTCGACGCGACCGGCCGGCTGCTCGGCGTGGACTTCACGCTGGCCTCGCGATGCGGTATTTCCGCGGACCTGTCGGGTCCGGTGAACGACCGTGCGATGTTTCACTGTGACAACGCCTACTTCCTCGAAAACGTCCGCATTACCTCGCATCGCTGCCGGACCAACACGGTGTCGAACACCGCGTTCCGCGGTTTCGGCGGCCCGCAGGGGATGTTCGGGATCGAGTACCTGCTCGACGATATCGCACGCTGTCTCGAGCTCGATCCGCTCGCGGTACGCCGTCGCAATCTGTATGGCGATGGCGAACGCAACCTGACGCACTACGGGCAGGAGGTTCGCGATACCGCGTTGCCCCGCATCATTGCCGAACTGGCGGCGGACTCGGATTACGACGCGCGGCGGGACGCGGTCCGCGAGTGGAACCGGGGGAGCCCGGTACTGAAGCGCGGCATCGCGTTGACCCCGGTGAAGTTCGGGATTTCGTTCACGTCGACCCACCTGAACCAGGCAGGCGCGCTGCTCAATGTCTACAAAGACGGCAGCGTGCAGCTGAACCACGGCGGCACCGAGATGGGCCAGGGGCTGTACATCAAGGTGGCGCAGGTCGTGGCCGACGAACTCGGCATCGACATCGGCGACGTGCGCATCACCGCGGCCGATACCAGCAAGGTGCCGAACGCATCGGCGACCGCGGCGTCCAGCGGTTCCGACATGAACGGCAAAGCGGCGCAAAATGCGGCGCGCAAAATACGCCGTCGCCTGGCAGCGATCGCTTGCCGGCGCTTCGCCGTGGGTGAGGACGCCGTGTGCTTCGCCGGCGGCCGGGTCACAGCCGGTTCGCAGACGCTGCCCTTTGCCGAGCTCGTGGAGATGGCCTGGGCGGACCGGGTGTCGCTGTCGGCCACCGGCTACTACCGGACCCCGAAGATACATTACGACCGCAGCCGTTTTCGCGGCCGGCCGTTTTTCTACTTCGCCTGCGGCGCGGCGGTTTCGGAAGTCATCGTCGATACGCTCACGGGGGAGAACCGCATCCTGCGCGTCGACATCCTGCACGATTGCGGCGACTCGCTGAATCCGGCGGTCGACCTCGGGCAGATCGAAGGCGGTTTCGTGCAGGGCGCCGGGTGGCTGACGACCGAAGAACTGTGCTGGAGCCCGGACGGTGAACTCACGACGCACGCGCCGTCCACCTACAAGATTCCGGTGTGCTCTGATCTTGCGCCCGATTTCCGGGTGCGCATGCTCGCGAATGCGTCCAACGGGGAGCCCACGATCTACCGCTCCAAGGCGGTCGGAGAGCCGCCACTGATGCTGGCCCTTTCCGTATTTCACGCGATGCGCGACGCGATCGCGACCGAAGCGAACCCGTTGCCGCCGCTCATGGCGCCGGCGACGCCGGAGTCCGTACTGACCGCACTCGGAGGTCTCGAGCCGTGAACGAGTGGCTCGACGATCTGGCAGACCTGACGGCGGCGGGAGAATCCGCCGTCATCGTCACCGTGGCCGCGGTACGGGGTTCCGCGCCGCGCGAGCCCGGCGCGAAGATGATCGTTTCGGCCGCGGAGTCCATCGGCACGATCGGCGGCGGCCAGCTCGAATACCAGTGCGCACGGCTGGCCGTGGGCATGCTGGGTGCGAACGAACCGACGTCGCTACGCCGTTTCCCGCTCGGTGCGGCGATGGGCCAGTGCTGTGGCGGCGTGGTCGAGATCCTGTTCGAACCGATCGACCAGGGACTGCCGTCCTGGCTCGCGGAAGCCGGCGCACTGCACGGCCAGCGGCTGCCGGCCGTGCTCGTCACGGGCATTGCAGACCAGGGCGGCAAGTTCGTCGTGACGGCCGGCAGCCTATCCGGCCCGGACGGTTTGCCGGAACCGGTGCTCGCGGCTGCCCGGGACTTGCTGCAGCACGGTCGGCAGGCCGAACTGCACGATGGCTACCTGCTGGAGCCCATCCGCGCCAGCGATTTCAGTATTGCGATCTTCGGGGCGGGACACGTCGGCGCGGCGGTCGCAGACCTCTTGTCGCGGCTCGATTGCAACATCCGCTGGATCGACAGCCGCCGGAACATCTTCCGGCAGCCGCCGCCGAACGTGCGAACGATCGAGTCCGCGGACCCGCCGCTCGAGGTTGCGGCCATGCCGGCGGGCAGCTTTTACCTCGTCATGACGCACAGCCACGCACTCGATTTCGCGATCTGCGAGCGCATCCTCTGCCGCGACGACTTCGCCTATTGCGGCCTGATCGGCTCCGTCTCGAAACGACGCCGCTTCGAGAAGCGACTGCGCGCGCAGGGCTTCGGCGACACGGCGCTCGCGCGGCTGACGTGCCCGATCGGGGTGGCGGGGATCAGCGGCAAGAAACCGGCCGAAATCGCGGTCGGAACCGCGGCCGAGCTCCTCCTCGTGCGCGATCGCGGCGCCGCCGGCGCCGTGAGCGCATGGCCCGACACCGTGCGGCCGTTCAGGCGCCGATGACGTGGATGCATTCGTCGCCGACGGGCTGAACTTGCTCCTGCGCTGCTTGCATTTCATCGCCGGCACGGCCTGGATCGGCGCCTCGTTCTACTTCATCTGGCTCGACAATCACCTGCGCGCGCCGCAACAGCCACGCGAGGGCGCGGATCTCGCCGGCGAGGTCTGGTCCGTGCACGGCGGCGGCTTCTACCGCGCCGAGAAGTACCGGGTGGCGCCGCCGGTGCTGCCCGACCCCCTCCACTGGTTCAAATGGGAGGCGTACACGACCTGGCTGTCCGGCATGACGCTCCTGGCGCTCGTGTACTGGTACGGCGCAGGCATCTACCTGGTCGATCCGTCCGTCGCCCGCCTTTCCACCCCTGCGGCCATCCTGCTGTCGGCGGGATTCATCGCGGGCGGCTGGCTCGTCTACGACCTGCTGTGCCGGTCCCCGCTCGGCCGCCACGAACGCGCATTCGCGTTGCTGTTGCTGCTCGCCTCTGTGCTCCTGGCCTGGGGTCTTTGCCAGCTGTTCAGCGGCCGCGCCGCCTACCTGCACTTCGGCGCCGTGCTCGGCACCATCATGGTTGCCAACGTGTACTTCGTCATCATCCCGGGGCAGCGCCGAATGGTGGCCGCGGCCGATCGGGGCGAAGCGCCGGACCCGGCGCCCGGTATCCGCGCGAAACAACGTTCGGTACACAACACCTATTTCACTCTGCCGGTGCTGTTCACGATGCTGAGCAATCATTTTCCGCTGGCCTACACGCACGAGTTCAACTGGCTGGTGCTCATCGCGATCGCCCTGGCCGGCGCACTGATCCGGGTGTACTTCGTCGCACGGCATGCCGGTCGCGCCTCGCTGCTGCCGCTCGCGATCGCGGCGGCGCTGCTCGTCGCCGCTGCCGCCGCAATTGCGCCGCGCGCGGGACTTGCGTCCGGCGCGCCGGCGGCGCAGTTTGGCGCCGTGCGCGAGCTTATTCACGAACGATGCAGCGGCTGCCACAGGGCGGTGCCGACGCACCCGGCATTTCCGGCGCCGCCGGCCGGTGTCGTCCTCGAGACGGACAGCGAGATCATTGCGGAAGCGGCGCGCATTCATCAACAGACCGTCGTGACCCGCGCCATGCCGATCGGCAACCTGACCAATATCAGCGAGGCGGAGCGCGAGCTCATCGATCGCTGGTACCGGGATGGCGCACCTGGCGTGACCCCATGAGTACCTATCCGCGCGATATGGCGGGATACGGCAACAAGCGGCCCGACGCCGACTGGCCGGGCGGTGCGCGCCTCGCGGTCCAGTTCGTCGTCAATATCGAGGAGGGTGCCGAGAGTTGCGTGCTGCACGGGGATCAAGCCGCCGAAGTATTCCTCTCCGAGATCATCGGCGCTCTGCCGGTGGAGGGGGCGCGGCACATGAACATGGAATCCGTGTACGAGTACGGCTCCCGCGCCGGCTTCTGGCGCCTGCACCGGGCGTTCGTCCGCCGGCAACTGCCGGTGACGGCGTTTGCCGTCGCCATGGCGCTCGAGAGAAACCCGTCCGTGGTGCCGGCGATGCAGGAGGCGGGGTGGGAGATTGCCTGCCATGGTCTGCGCTGGATCGACTACCAGCGTGTCGGCGAAAGCGAGGAGCGCGCACAGCTCGAAGAGGCGATTGCGATCCACGCGCGCCTCACCGGCGAGCGGCCGCTCGGGTGGTATCTCGGGCGCTGCAGTCCGAACACACACCGCCTCGTCGCGGAAGATGGGGGTTTCGTGTACAACGCGGACAGCTATGCCGACGACATTCCTTACTGGGACCGGAAATTCACCCCGCCGCAACTCATGGTGCCCTACACACTGGACGTGAACGACATGCGTTTCGCGACCGCGCAGGGCTTCAATTCGGGGGAGCAGTTTTTCGCGTACCTCAAGGACAGCTTCGACGTCCTGTACGCGGAAGGTGAGCGCATGCTGTCGGTCGGCCTGCATTGCCGGCTTGCCGGCCGCCCCGGACGTTTCGCGGCGCTCGAGCGCTTCCTCGATTATGTCGGTAGCTTCGACGACGTGTGGATCGCCCGGCGCATCGACATCGCCCGCCACTGGCGGCAGCGCCATCCTCCGGAGGCCCGGTGAGCGCGGACGATTTCGTGCGGCGTTTCGGGCACATCTACGAAAACTCGCCCTGGGTCGCCGAGCGGGCAGCCGCGCATCTCGGCCGCTCCGCCGACTACGACCAGATCGCACGGCTGATGGCGGATTGCGTCGACAACGCATCACGCGAGCAGCAACTCGAATTGATCCGCGCACACCCGGACCTGGCCGGCCGGGCGCGTCTCGCAGTCGATCTGACGGAAGCCTCGCTGGCGGAGCAGGCGAGCGCCGGCCTCGATGTCCTCTGCGCGGAGGAGCTGGACCGATTCCGGGTGCTGAACGACGCATACCGTGCAAAGTTCGGTTTTCCGTTCATCATGGCGGTACGGGGTTCGTCGCGTGCGGACATCCTGGCGGCGTTCGAATCCAGGCTTTGCAACGATCCCGACACCGAGTTCGAAAACGCCCTCGTCGAGATCCACAAGATCGCGCGCTTGCGGCTCGAGGCGCTGGGCCTCTCCGCCTGAGCAGGCCTCAAGTGAACGATGCGATGAGCGACAACCCGTTTCGCGACTGGATACGCCTGGAGCAACCGCGTCTCGGCAGTCGCGTTACGGCGGCCTCCGATGAATTCTTCGGCGCGAAGGAGCGGCTGATCGACGCGGCCCCGCCGGTCTTCATCCCGGGCAAGTACGACGAGCATGGCAAGTGGATGGACGGCTGGGAAAGCCGCCGCAAGCGCACGCCCGGCCACGACTGGTGCATCGTCCGGCTGGGTGTTGCCGGCATCATCCGCGGGCTCGACATAGACACCGCGCACTTCACCGGCAACTACCCCCCGGAAGTATCGGTCGACGCCGCCTGCAGCGACGCCGACGTGCCGGCGGGAAGCTGGCTCGAACTTCTGCCGAGGACCCGCATCGGCGGCAATGCGCACCACTTCCTGCCGGTCAGCAACGAGCAGCCGTGGACCCATGTCCGGCTCAATATTTATCCTGACGGCGGCGTGGCGCGACTGCGCATCTATGGCGCAGTCCCGCCGCTACGCGCGCCCGCCGCGGGCGTGATCGACCTGTTCGCGCTGCAGCACGGCGGCCGTGCGCTGGCTGCGAGTGACGAGCATTTCGGTAGCATGCACAATCTCAACCTGCCGGGCCGCGGCATCGACATGGGGGACGGCTGGGAGACCGCGCGGCGGCGGGGACCGGGCAACGATTGGGTGGTCGTGGCGCTCGGCGTGCCCGGCGTGATCGAACGGGTGGAGGTCGACACGGCGCACTTCAAGGGCAACTATCCGGACCGCGTTTCGATCGATGCGGCCCGTCTCGATGTCCACGCACTCGCCCTCAGGCCGGACGCGCCCTGGAAAACGCTGCTGCCGGAAACGAAACTCGGAATGGACCAGCAACACTTCTTCGACGAACTTGCGCCCGCCGGGCCGGTTACCCACGTACGCATGTCGATCTACCCGGACGGCGGCGTGAGCCGGCTGCGGCTCTTCGGGCGCGCGGAGCACAACGGGAATGACTGAGCGAGTACTTCGGCCTCTGCCGCTGACCGCGGAACGCTTCGCGCCCTACGGCGACTGCATCGAAACCGGCCGCCCCGACGCGGCCATGAACGAGGCTCGTTTCGAGCGCTTTGACGATCTTTGCAGGCTCGATGCCGGCGGCGGACGGCTCGCGGTGAGCATAGCGCGCAGCCGTACGGCCAGTACGCTGCCGTACCGAATCGATTTCGTCGAACGCCACCCCCTCGGCAGCCAGGCCTTCGTCCCGCTGTCGTCCTTTCGCCTCATCGTGGTCGTCGCGCCGCCGGGCGAGAGTGTCGAGGCCGCGGACCTGGTCGCGTTCGAGACGAACGGCCGGCAGGGCATCAACTACCACCGCGGCACGTGGCACATGCCATTGCTCGCGCTGCAAGCAGGACTCACTTACCTCATCATCGATCGTGCGGCGGGCGCGCCGAACTGCGATATCCACGCCCTCGACGAGCCGGTGATGCTGGCCGGGAGCTGAGCGAACCCGGCAGGCGTTCCGGGACCGGTTCGCCCGCGGTGCCGGCGTCGGGCGTGGCGCCGTTCAGGCGGCGGGTTTGTTCTCGCTGCGGACAGTGCAGGTTTCGAGGCGGTCGATGATCTCCTGCAGTTCCGGCCGCATGGTCCTGAGCTCGCCAATGGAGAACCCGGTCAGCTCGTACGGCAGGACCAGCCAGTGCCGCGTCTCGTGGACGTAATAGTCCGGCGTCCGCAGCGTCTTCTCCGTGGGCCGGTACCAGACCGAAGCCACGCGGATGTCCTGCGGCAGGTTGCGGCGCGTATGTTCGGCCAGCTGCCGGATTACCGCGGTCACGTTCGAGCCGGTGCTGTAGACGTCATCGACGATCAGGAGCTTGTGATGCGCGCACAGTTTTTCGAACAGGTACTGCAGGCCGTGTACGTGAATAGATTCGGCCTTGCTGATCATCTCGGAGTAGCGCGCAGCGCCGGAATAGGACGTCCGGATCGCGATGTGGTCGGTGGGCACGCCGAAATGCTCCAGGCCTTCCTGGACCGCGATGCCGACGGCGCTGCCGCCGCGCCACAGCCCGACGAGGAAATCCGGCCGGAAGCCGTCTTTGTAGATGGCCCCCGCGAGTCGAAAGGAGTCGCAGAGCAGGTCGTCAGCGGCGACAATGCGGTTTTTCATGGTCCTGCCTTCCGGTTCGCCGGCCGCCTGTGACGCGGCCGTTCGTGAGGGCGGGATTATAGCGGCTTCGGCCGGCCCGGACCGGGGATTACACGATGGACAAAACCGTACTTTCTGCCCAGGAACTGCTCGAGGATTCCTTCCGCCTCGGCCTGCAGGTGATCGAGAGCGGCTTCCGGCCGACAATGATCATCGCGATCTGGCGCGGCGGCACGCCGGTTGGCATGGCCGTGCAGGAAATTCTCGCTTACGCCGGTATCGACGCGGATCACATCGCAATCCGCACGTCATCCTACGTCGGCGTCGACCGCAGCGGCGCGGTTGCCGTGCATGGCCTCAATTACATCATCGATAAAATCTGCCATGACGACCGGGTGCTGATCGTGGACGACGTATTCGACACGGGCAACACGATTGCCGCCGTCATCAGGGAACTGACCGCGCGGGCGCGTGCCAATACGCCCGAGGACATCCGCATCGCCGTTCCCTGGTACAAACCGACCCGCAACGAGACCGAACTCGAACCGGACTATTTCGTGCGCGAGACGGATGCGTGGCTGGTATTCCCGCACGAGCTCGATTCCCTTACGCCCGAGGAACTGCGTGCCGCACGTCCGGCGATTGCCGCCGTCCTGGACGAGGTGAAAGGCGCCTGAGCGCCTAGCGCCACAGCCGCATGCGCCAGCGGCCCGTCGCGCCGCTCGACTTCCGGAACAGCCGCATTTCCTTGTGCAAGGATGCGCGCTTTTCCGCCAGCCATTCCTCACGGCCGACCTTCACATCCTCGCCCTCTTCCGCGCGCCGCGCCTCCTCGGCGTTGCGAAACTCGCAGAACTCCTCGTACAAGGCGATTTCGTTCTTCAGTTCACTCAGCACGATTTCCGCATAGATGGCGTCGTCGAGAAAGCCGAGGCCCGGGATATGGTCCGGGATCAGGTCCTCGGGGTCGCAAAGATACGCGAGGGCGACGATGACCTGGCGGCGTTCCTCGGCACTCAGATTCCATTCTTCGTCGTTGATCATCTCGATGACGACGCCCAGTTTCTTCATGCGCAACGAGACGAAGTCCGGCAGGCCGGCGTGGTCGGCCTCTGCGAGCAATTTGCGGGCTGCCGCCTCGATCTCTTGCATTCGCGAATCGCAGTCGACACAGCTGCGCGCCTTGTCGACGATATCCTGGAAGCGCTTCAGGTCGTTATCGCTGAGCGTGAACGAGATGTCGAGCGGCATGCTGGGGCACCTGGCTGGACTGGCAGGCGCACTATAACCCGGCGTGACGAAAAAAATCAGCGCGTCTTCGCTGTGGCGGCTTCGCGCAAGCGGCGCTTGCTGCACTGCGTCGCCGGAATCGAGCATCGCACGCAACATCGTCGTCGACACGAGTTCGAGTGCGGTTTCCTCGACCGGGCCGTCCCGGACGGTGCGGCCGCGGTCGTCGGTGCTGACGCGCGAGGGCCGCGACAGCCGCACGGTCTGGGACTGGGATTTCGTCACGAACCCGATGCCTCGCCGCCACCGGAACTGCGTCACATTTCACTGATTCGCCCGCAGAAGCAGGGCGGTTCAAGCCAGCGCGTAAGTATCCGCGGCAAGCGTGTGAATATTCGACCAGTTTGTGATGCAGCCGACATGCAAAGCTGAGAAGCAGGTCCGGACGGCCCGGGACTGCACCGCTACGATGCGTCATTCGGAGCCTGGGCGACGTAAGCGACAATGAACCTGAACACGGTACTGGCCGTCATTCTGTTCATTTCCGCGGCGGCATACCTGCTGCTCGGCCTGCACTTGCTGGTTGCCCGGCGCGAGACCGGCAGCATGCCGATCGGCGCGATCTTCGCGCTGATCACCCCCGTGGTCCTCGGTGGCGGTATCGAGGCCATCGCGACGACCGAATTCCTGTTCAACATCGGCCGCACCGGCCATTTCGTCAGCACGGCTTTGCTGCCGATCGCTGCTTACATCTGCTTCCGGGAATTTACGGGCGAGCGTTCGCCCTCATGGTTCCTGGTGCTGCTCCTCATGATTCCCACCGTGTCGATCACCCTCGCTGCCAGTAATGCGTCGCACGGCCTGATGTGGCCCGTGCCGGCCGTGAACGAGGCCGGGGAGTTCCTGACGCGCCCGGCAGAATGGGGCCCGTGGTTCCTGTACATGCACGCGCCTTACAGCTACGCGATGATCGGGCTTGCGCTCCTGACGCTGCTGTTGCACAGCTCCGCGGTGCCGCCGGTGTACCGCCGCAGTGTGGCTTTGCTCGTCGGCATCTGCACGCCACCCCTTCTCGCAACGGCCGCTTACGACCTCGGGGCCGGACCGGATACGATGTCGATCGTCCCGTTGGCATTTGCCGCGATGCTGCCATTCAACCTGTGGGTCGTCCTGCAGAAAAAAATCGGTGAACACGTGCCCCTGGCCTACGAGACCGTGTTCCAGAACATGCTCGATCCTGTTGTCGTGGTCGACGAGATGCACCGGATCATCGGCATCAATCATGGCGCCGAAGTCATGTTGCAGATGCGGGAGACAGATGCCTTGCGTGTCCCGCTCGAACAAGCGTTCGGCGATCGCTCGACCTGCGTGTTCGAAGCACTGCAGACAGGCCAGCCCCGGCGCATGATGACCGAGAGCGGCCGCTTCCTGCACGTCCAGGCGTCACCTATCCGCCCGAACGGACGCTCCACGCGTACCGGCCAGGTACTGATGTTCCGGGACGTGAGCGATGTCGAGCATGCACAAAGCGAGGTGCGCAATAGCGAGCTGCTGCTGCGCACACTCGTGGATCACTCCGTCAACGGCATCGTGCGCCTGCGCTGGCATAACGACAGCCCGGACGGCGTGAAAAAATTGCGCTGCATTTTCGCGAATGCCGCCGCCGCGCGGTTCCTGGAGCAGGGGGTCGAACGGCTGCAGTACAAGGACGCCAACGGGATCATCCGCCTCGCGGCGGAGGGCATGGCGGACGAGGAGCTGGCGCCGGTGCTCGAACTATTCGAGGACGCTACGTCACGCGGCACCGGCATCGACATCGAACTGCGCCAGGGCAACGGGCCCACGGCGCGCTGGCTCAGGATGATCGGCGAGCCCGTCGGCGACGACGTCGCGGTCACATTCATCGACGTAACGGATACGAAGGCAAAGCAACGGCACATGGAATCGATCGCCTCGTCCGATCCGTTGACCGGGGTCCTGAACCGGCGGGGCTTCGAACGCGAGGCGTCCGAACGCCTGGCCGAAAGCACCGACGATGCGAACGGTGCATTGCTGTTCATCGACCTCAACGATTTCAAGAAAATCAACGACGAGTACGGCCACGGCGTGGGTGACCAGCTGCTGACCATTGCCGGCAAGCGGCTGCAAAAGAGCCTTCGCTCCTGCGACATCATCGGGCGTCCCGGCGGCGATGAGTTCGTGGCGCTGGTGCCGGACGTGTCGAAGTACCTGGCGGGCAAGCTCGCCTCACGGCTCGCCATGTCACTGGAAGAGCCCTACGTGATCGGCAGCCTGACGCTGCATTGCACGGCGAGCATCGGGCTCGCTCACTATCCGGACAATGCCAACACGCTGACCGGGCTGCTGCGCGAAGCCGACCAGGCGATGTACCGGGCAAAAGCGCGAAATCGCGACGGGGCGCAGCTCGGCTTCGTGTCACGGCTCGAAAGGGCGATCTGAATCGGCGCGGCAACGCGGCCGCAGAACCCGTGCAGCCTCGCGGCCGGGGATGATACGCTCTCCGCCAGCAGGCAGCGGCGCGGAGAGCCCCATGGTTACGGCAATTGTCCTCATCAATGCAGAGACCAACCGGATTCCGGACCTGGCGCTGCAGATCGCCGATATGACCGGTGTCCAGGAAGTATTCTCGGTCGCGGGACGTTACGATCTCGTTGCGGTGGTCAAGGTCGCGGAAAACGAGCAGCTCGCCGACGTGATCAGCGACCGGATGAGGCACCTCGAGGGGATTGACGCCACTGAGACGCTGATTGCCTTTCGCGCCTACTCGCGAAAAGAACTCGAAGCCGGTTTCGAACTTGGACTCGACTAGCCGCGCAGGGCCGTCGCGCAGCCCCGCGGCCCGGGGGTCGTCCCGCTTATGAGCGCCGGCATGGGGCAGGGCAGGATTGCGCGCGCACTCAGCGCGACTTTTCGCATCGAGTCCAGTGAGATCGCGGCGACGCTGCTGTCGTTCCTGTTCGTCTTCATTTTGATGACGGCGTACTCGATCCAGAAACCCGTGCGCGATGCGCTTGGCGGCGACTGGGGCGACGTCGGCCTGGCGACGACCTGGACCGTGAATTTTGTGTTCAGCGTGATCGCCGTCAGCATCTACGGCGCCGCGCTGTCCACGTTCCGGTTCCGCTATGTCGTGCCCGGCATCTATGCCTTTTTCTCGTTCACCTTTCTCCTTCTCTGGGTCGTGACGGTTAACGTCGCCGATCCCATGCTGTTCAACAAGCTGTTTTACGTCTGGGTCAGCGTGTTCAGCCTGTTCCACCTGTCGGTCTTCTGGAGTTTCATGGCTGACCTCTTCAATCGGGAGCAGTCGGCGCGACTGTTCGGGCTGTTCGCGGCGGGCACAAGCCTCGGGGCCCTGGTCGGTCCGTCGCTGACCATCCTGTTGACCGACCGGATCGGCAACAGCGGCGCGATGCTCGTGTCCGCAGTATTGCTGCTGCTGCCGATCCCAATCATCCTGGCCCTCGAGCGGCTGCGCGTCACCGCACTGGGACGCGAGGATCCCATGACAGGGCCGGGTGCGTCGCAGACACTTGGCCGCAATCCCTTTTCGGGATTCTCACTGTTCCTCTCCGACCGGTTCCTGATCGTGATCGGCGTGTTCATCCTGCTGTACGTGACGATCAATACCTTCGTGTATTTCGAGCTGCAGAACCTCACGGGTGAATACGGCATCGACACGCGGACGAAGATCTGGGCGACCATCGAGCTGGTAACGAACGCACTTACTCTGCTCACCGCGGCGTTCGTCACGAGCCGCATCGTCACGAAACTCGGGATGCCGGTGGCCCTGGGCTTGATGCCGGCCCTGGTTGCAGTCGGGGTGCTGGCGCTGGTGGCGGCGCCGGTATTGCTGACGCTCGCTGCATTCCAGATCCTGCGGCGCGTCGGCAATTATGCGATCACGCGCCCGAGCCGGGAGATGCTGTTCACCGTGGTCGATCGCGAGGCGCGGTTCAAGGCAAAACCCGTCATCGATATCGTGCTCTATCGCGGCGGCGACATGCTGACCGCGTGGCTGTTCACGGGCCTGTCGGCGGGACTCGGCCTCGGGCTTGCCTCGATCGCCGTCGTCATCAGCGTCATCGCCGGGCTCTGGACGGCCGTCGCGGTGTACCTCGGACGCCGTTTCGATCGTATACAGCCCGCTAAACTCACGGCCACGGCGGCGGACTGACATGCCGGACGTCTTCATTTGCGATGCGGTGCGGACACCCATCGGCCGCTATGGCGGCGCCTTGTCCGGCGTCCGTGCCGACGATCTCGGCGCCATCCCCATCCGGGCACTCATCGAGCGTAACCCCTGGCTTCAGCCTGCAGGTGTCGAGGACATTGCGTACGGCTGCGCGAACCAGGCCGGCGAGGACAATCGCAACGTGGCGCGCATGTCGTCCCTGCTTGCCGGACTGCCTGTCGCCGTGCCCGCGGCTACCGTGAACCGGCTCTGCGGCTCCGGGATGAACGCCATCGGCGCAATCGCCGATGCGATCTGCGGTTTTCGCCTGGAAGTCGGTATTGCGGGCGGCGTGGAGTCGATGTCGCGCGCGCCCTTCGTCCTGCCGAAACAAACGGCCGCGTTCGGCCGCGAGGCGGCCTTGTACGACACGACGCTCGGCTGGCGCTTCGTCAACGCCGCGCTCGAGAAACAGTACGGCGTGGATTCGATGGCGGAAACGGCGGAAAACGTCGCGCTGGACTATTCCATACCCCGGGCGGCCCAGGACGCGTTCGCTCTGCAGAGCCAGGAACGCACTGCCGCGGCGAGCCGGGCGGGCCATCTGGCGGAGGAAATCGTCGCAGTGCGCGTGCCCCAGAAGCGCGGCGAGCAGGTCGTCGACACGGACGAACATCCGCGACCGGAGACCACGTTCGACGCTCTCGCCGGTTTGGCGCCGATCGTGCGTCCGGACGGCACCGTCACTGCCGGCAACGCATCAGGTATCAACGACGGTGCCTGCGCGCTATTGCTGGCGTCGGACGAGGTCGTCTCTTCCAAGCAGATCGAACCGCTGGCGCGGATCCTTTCCTGGGCGGTGGCGGGTGTCGAGCCACGGATCATGGGCATGGGACCGGTGCCGGCCGCACACAAGGCGCTGCAGCTCGCAGGACTCGGTATCGGCAAGATGGACGTGATCGAGTTGAACGAGGCATTTTCGGCACAGGTACTCGCCTGCCTGGCGCAGCTCGGCATCGACGCCGATGCCGAGCACGTAAATCCGAACGGCGGCGCCATAGCGCTCGGCCATCCGCTCGGCATGTCCGGCGCCCGGCTCGTCACCACCGCGGCCTATCAGCTGCGCCGCACGAACGGCCGCTACGCCCTGTGCACGATGTGCATTGGCGTGGGACAGGGCATCGCCATGATCATCGAACGGGTATGAGCGGCGCGATGAAGAACGCACCGCCCAGCTACGAGACCGATTCGCTCCGCCGCTTCGAGGAAGTCCTGCGCGGCCGTCGTACGATCAACCTGTTCCTGCAGACACCGGTGCCGGCGCAACTCGTGCACGACGCACTCGAGTCAGCCACCTGGGCGCCCAATCACCACGTTACGGAGCCGTGGCGCTTCTACCTGCTTGGCCGCGACACGATCGAGAAGTGCCTGGACCTGTGTGAAGCGTTCGTCGGTGAAAAAAAAGGCCCGGAGGCAGGGGCATTCAAACGGCAGAACTGGGCAGAAAAGCCCGGCTGGCTGGTGGTGACCTGCCGCGTGTCGGATGACGAAATCCGCCAGGCAGAGGACTACGGCGCGTGTTGCGCCGCCGTGCAGAATTTCTGTCTGCACCTGTGGAAAGCCGGCGTCGGCACCAAATGGACGAGCGGCGACATTCTCCGCGATCCGCGCTTCGCCCGGATCCTCGGCATCGACTTCGGCGACGAACGCGTCGTCGGTCTGGTGTGGTACGGCTACCCGAAGCTTACCCCCACGCAGTCGCGCAAGAGCCTGGCCGAAGTCCTCACCGTCCTCCCGTAGCTCTGAACGTCGGGCTCGCCGCGCAGCCAGGCGAGGGTGTGGTCCTGGCGCCGTCGGCCCGGCGACACAGCTGGGCCGGCACCGGATCTGTCCCACGGCGGTGCGGCAGCGACAGGTGCAAATAAAACAGCGTGGAGCAGACAGCTGGTACGGTACTTGCAGCGATCTCCCTGCGTGCCGCATTTCGCGCGCGCCGGCACTGGCGCCTTTTACAGGTGCATAAAACTGCCGCCGAACAATCAGATATTCTGGAGCGTAATCAATGAAATCCGAAGAGCAACGTGATCGGAACAAGGGTGGGAAGTCCGGGACCAACCAGGATCAGGACCGCAATAAACAGCGTGATCAGGGTACGAAGCGTCCCGAAGGGAGTCCCGACCGCGAGCGTGAGCAAAAGGGCAATCGCGATTCCAGCCGTAGCCGGTAATCGCCTGCCACAGAAGTAAAACATGCCGGGCCCTTCGCCCGGCATGTTTCTTTTGGCGGGTGCAAAAGTTTGGCGCACACCGCAGTCTGCACGACCGGCTTTGCAAGGCTTACGCGTCTTGCAAACTTTCCTCCGGACGGGAGCGCGACTGCAGTCCACTCAAGCGCTGCCCCGCGCAGACTCCACTCCGTTGCCCCGCTTGCTACAATCGGCGCTGGCGGTTCTGCGAGGGCCGGCATCATGATCAGACGAGATAATCCCGTCACTCCGCTGTTCGCAGTAGTGGCAGCCTCTGCTACTTTGCCGCAATTGTCTTCCGCGGAGGACCGGAGCCTGGAACAGCTGGCTGATGTCGTTCTCGAACTCGTGAACTCGATTGAGTCGGAGTTCGAATGCGTCATCGACGTGATCGATATCGACGCCATTTCGGCATCGATGCACACGGATGCAAAATACTTCGCAACCTTCGCTGCCGACGGGACTGGCTGCAAGGAAGCCAGCGAAGAACTTCGACAACGAGGAAAGGCAGAGGGATTCGTGTTTTTCTGGAACAAGTATGAGCACCCGGTCACGCCGGACAAGCGCCCGCCCATCCTGGACCTCATCCACGAAATAGATCCGCCGGCATACCGCTAAGAACTGCCTAAGGATTCGCCCGTAAACGGGGCGCCTGATTCGGCCCGCGTGCCCCTTGTGAGTCCTCGATTCCCTGCCGCGATGCGAAGCAATGGCACGGCCTTTGCATCGATTCGGTTGATCGACCCCGTAAAAGGCCGGCCCTCGAGCATCCGATGAGCAATCGACCCGACGAAGTCCGCACCGCGCCGCAACACGAGCAGTGTCCGGCCTGCCTGCAGCTTTATCCCTACGAACTCGAGTACCGCTGTAGCGCATGCGACGGCCCGCTGTGTCCGACGTGCATCGTGAGGGTCGAGGCGACCTGGCGATGCGTCGAGTGCACGGAGGACTGCTGAGTGCCCGCCCGAGCCATGTGGAAGGCCGAGATCAGCTTCGCTTCGGTACGGGTTCCGGTGCGCCTGTATGCGGCTGTCGAGGACTCGAACATACACTTCCGACTCCTGCACGCGAAAGACCTGGCGCCCGTCCAGCAGGAAATGGTGGACCCGACGAACGACGAAGTGGTGCCCAGGGAGTCGATCCGACGCGGTGTCGAGCTCGAAAAAGGCGTATTCGTCGTGTTGACCGACGAGGAGCGGGAGGCGCTGGAGCCCGAGCCGTCGCGGCAGATCGACATCGAACAGGTCCTGGAGCGCGGCGATCTCGATGAACGTTGGTTCGACCGCCCGTACTATCTCGGCCCCGATGGCGATGACGAAAGTTACTTCGCCCTGGTGCAGGCGCTCGAGTCTCGCGGGTGGCTGGGCATCGCCCGCTGGGTGATGCGCAAAAAGCGTTACGCAGGCGCCGTGTTCGGTGCCGAGGGTTACCTGCGCCTGGAGACGTTGCGCTACAGCGACGAGATCGTGAAACTGGGTCGGCTGGCGCCGCCATCGAGCCGGAAGCCCGATCAGCGGGAGATCGCGCTTGCTGAGCAACTGATCGGCACGCTCGAGGACAGGTTCGAGCCCGCGGATTTTCGCGACGAGCACCGCGAGCAGGTGATGCAGCTCATCCGGGACAAGCAGCGCGGGCGTAAGACCAGGATCCCCAAATTGGCGCCGGTCAAGCGACGCGAAGGTTCACTGCGCGAGCACCTGGAGGCAAGCCTGAAGGTGGCGCATGGCTGAGGAGCGCGGCACGGCGGCCGACCCGCGGCCCTTCTGGAGCGGCACGATTACCTTCGGGCTGGTCAGTGTGCCGGTCGATCTCTACGCCGCGGTCCGCTCGCGCCGCGTCCCCTTGCGAATGATGAGCCCCGAGGGAAATCCGCTGCAGCGGCGCTATACCTGCTCTGCCGATGGCAAGCCGCTCCGCAACGACGAGCTGGTGCGGGGCTACGAGGGCGATGACGGCGAATTCACGGTCGTGGCGGAGGAGGAGCTCGATGCGCTGGCGCCGCAAAAGTCCCGCGACATCGACCTGCGGCGCTTTGTCGAGCGCGACGAAATCCCGCCGCGCTTGCTGGAGCGGCCGTACATACTCGCTCCTGCCGGCGAATCAACGAAGGCCTACCACCTGCTCGCGGAGACAATGGAGCGCACCCGGCGCGCCGGCGTCGCAACCTTCGTCATGCACGGCAAGGAATACCTGGCGGCCATTTTCGCTGAACAGGGACTGCTGCTTGCGGCGACGCTGCGCTTCGAGACTGAAATCAGGTCGCCCGCCGACGTCGGGCTCCCGGAGGTGAAAACCGCACCCGCGAAGGCGCGGCGGCAAATGGAGAAGGCGCTCGAGAAGCTGACGAAAAAGAAGCTCGATGTATCGCTTTTGCACAATGAAGATACCGCGCAGCTCCTCGAGCTCGCCGAGGCGAAGCGCGCGAAAGGCCGGGACGTGGTCGAAGTGCCGGAAGCCCCGGCCGAGGACGAGCCTGAAAGCGCGGAGATCATCGACATCATGGCGATTCTCAAGCGCCGTGTCGGCGGCTCGCGCAGTTCGGGAGCCGCGTCAACGAACGATCCTGGGGACGATCTTGCTGAGAAGAGCAAGAAAGACCTCTATGAGCAAGCCAAAGCGCTCGACGTGCCGGGACGGAGCCAGATGTCGAAGGCGCAACTGATCGAAGCAATACGCGCCGCGGGTTAGGCGACATCTCGCGCGATTTACTTCAGACCAGCGGCCGGCGGGCCGCCTCGAAGTCCGCCCAGGGGTCTGCACGGTCGGCGATCAGCGCCGGAACCTCCAGCACGCCGTAGTGCGGGGGAGCGACGTCACTGCCCTGGAGCGACTGCCACTCGACCGGCAACGCGACCGGTGCGCCGGGTCTTGCGCGCGGGGAGTAGGCCGCGATCGCGGTCGCCCCCCGTCCATTGCGCAGGTAATCGATGAAAATCTTGCCCACGCGCCGGCGTTTGGAAATGGTGCCGGTGTAGCGCGCCGGCTCGTCGCGGACCATCTCGTTGACGAGCGCGCGGGCGAACCGCTTGATGGAGGGCCAGGTCGGGCCGGGAAGCACGGGAACGACGACGTGCAGCCCCTTGCCGCCGGTCACTTTCACGAAGGGGATCAACCCCAGGGCTTCGACCCGTGCTTTGAGATCGAATGCGGCGTCGACGACGGCGCCCCACGAAAGTTCCTCCGAAGGATCGAGATCAAAAACAAGGAGGTCGGGCTGTTCGATGTGCTCCGCACGGGATCCCCACACGTGCAGCTCGAGCGTTCCGATTTGCACCAGGCCGAGAATGGCCGGCAGGCCGTCGACCATGGCATACGGATCCTCGTCGTCCTTTGCGCGTACGCGTGCGATCACGTCCGGCGTGCCGGCGCCGACGTGCTTCTGGTAGAAGCAGGCTGCCTCACGCCCCTCCGGACAGCGGAACAGCGTGAGCGGGCGATGCCGCAAGTGATCGAGCGCAACCGGCGCTACCTGCTCCCAGTATGTCGCGAGCTGTCGCTTCGTGATGCCGGCGTCGGGAAACAGGATCTTGTCCGGGCTCGTCAGCGCGACGCGTGGGGCCGCACGTGCTGTGACGGCGCCGGCCGGCGCTGCGCGCTCGACCACGACCTCGGCCGCAACTTTGTCCTCGCGCAGGCCGCGAAAGCTTGCGTGACGGAGCACGCCGTCGTTCGTCCATTCCGCAAACGTCACCTCGGCGACCAGCTGCGGCTCGACCCAGCGCACGGTGCCGAGCCCTGCAGGCGGCGCCTTTGCCAGCGGAGGATCCGCACGCCGTAGCGCGTTGAGGCGTGCCCGCAGCGAACGCAACTGCTTGTCATCGAAGCCGGTACCTACTTTGCCCGTGTAACGCAGCGGCGCGTCCGTCTCATCGCGCGCGCCGAGCAGCAAGGCACCAAACCCGGCGCGGCCGCCTTTCGGCTCGGTGAACCCGACGATCACGAACTCCTGTCGTCGTGAGCACTTGATCTTGAGCCAGCTGCGCGTGCGCTTTTCCCGATAGCCGTCCGCCGCACGCTTGGCGATGATGCCCTCGAGGCCGACCCGGCACGCCTCGCGGTAGAAGGCCGTACCCTTACCTTCGATGTGCTGCCCGTAGCTGATCAGCGCGGGGCCACCGTCAAGCAAACCCTGCAACAGAACCTTCCGGTCTTTGAGAGCAACCTTGCGCAAATCCCAGCCGTCGAGGTGTAACAGGTCGAAGACGACCAGTTCGATCGCCGGATCCCCTCCACCGATGGCAGCCTGCAGTTCCTGGAAGTCGCTGATGCCGTGCGCATTGAATACCACCGCCTCACCATCGAGCAGCGCGCGTCGACAGCGCAGCGCGCCCGCCGATTTGGCGAGGGCCGGAAATCGATCAGTCCAGTCATTGCCGCGGCGGGTGAAAAGCGTGACCTGCCCGTCCTCGATGCGGCAGAGCAGCCGATAGCCGTCGAGTTTCGGCTCATGCAGCCAACCTGCGCCCCCCGGGACGCTATCGACCAGCGTGGCCAGTTGCGGAGAGATCCTTGCGGGTAGCCCGGCGCGCCTGGCGCCGGGCGTTTCTGCAATGGGCGGGACGTTAGCGATCGAGGCGCTGCTCCCTTTCTGTTTCGTCGGCTCGGGGTCACTGCGCTTGATCAGGAACCATTGCGTTTGGCGCTCGCGTGCGCCGCGCCGCTTGTTTCTAACGAGCGTCCAACGGCCCGACAGCCGATCCCCGTGAAGCTCGAAATCGAGCTTGCCGTCGCGCAAGCCCTTCCCGGGATCGGCGAGCGGGGTCCAGTAGCCGCGATCCCAGATCAGCACAGTGCCGGCTCCGTACTGATCCTTCGGGATTTCACCTTCGAAGCCACCGTATTCGAGCGGGTGATCCTCCGTTTCCACCGCCAGGTGACGGGCACCGCGCTCGCCGCGCGGCTCTTTGGTTACCGCCCAGCTCTTCAGCACACCGCCCAGTTCGAGCCGGAAATCGTAATGCAGCCTCGTGGCGTCGTGCTTCTGAATAACGAATTGCCGGTCCGCATTCTTCGCGCCCGGCTCGGCACCACGCGGCTCCGGCGTACGTTCAAAATCACGCTTTTGCCAATAGCGGCTGAGATTGCTGGCCATCCGGAATAGTGAAGCAATATGTATGCCATCCGGGGTCCTCGAAAGAACTTCAGGTTCTGTTCGTAAAGTTGCGCTGTCGGCAAGCGCATTTCGGTGACCGTCGTGGCCCCGAGGACGGCGACTATGGCTTGGCGTGTGGCGAACCGGACTTGCTTTCCTGCTCCCGCACGTCCGCGAGATAGGCCGCCACGGTTTTGCGGAGGGCGTCCTCTTCGTCACGCCATTTCGCCATGGCCGCTTCGATACGCGGGTCGGCCACGATCTCTTCATACTGTGCCTGCGCCAATGTGCGCTCCCACCCCGGGCTGGCCGCCACGGATCGCGTGAAAACGTCGGCAAGCGCCAACTCGATGGCGGCCGCGACCTCGCCGCGTAACGCCAGCATGTCGACCTCCGCCAGGGGCTGCTCCTGCAGCGAGTAGCCCCGGGCCCGGCGAAACTCGAGAAATCCTTCGAGCCGGCGCAGCAGTTCACTCTGCGTCAGGCTCACGTACCAGGCGTCGAACGCAACGCGCTGGGCCAGCCGGAACTTGGCAGGGACCTCGCCGGCGCCGATCGCGAAGATCCCCGGCTGTTTGGCTTCGATCCATTCGAGCTCTTCCTCGATGCGCCCGTCCTCGATGGCTTTCCGCAGCAGGTACTGGACGGCGCCCGCGAAGGCAAAATGCCGTGGGCCGATATCGTCAGTCAGGGCGCGGCGTGCGCTTTCTTCCGCTGTTGCCGGGTCGTCCGCCGCGATGGCGCGCAGCAATTCCGTGCGGTAGGCGATCTCGCTCGTCGGTGCGATGGCGACGACGCGGTCGCGAAAATCGTCGCCTTCCTCAACGAGTTCGAGGCCATACAGGAATTCGGCAAGCATCCCGGGCAGTTCCTGGTCGCGCGGGTCCACCTCCATGGCATCGAGGACATGCCGTACGAATCCGACACCGTCGCCGGCGCCGGCGGCAATGGTCGCGAGATGAACGCGCGCATTCGGCTGCGCCGGTTCGATGTCCAGCGACTTCTGCAATACTTCCCGGGCCTCCTCGAACCGGTCGAGACGGACATACACGGTGCCCAGTTCGTAGAGAATCCGTGGATTGAACGGATCCTTGTGCAGCGTACGCTCCAGGACGGCAGCGGCTTTGTCGTCCTGCTCCAGCACGCCGTAGCTACGGACGAGGAGGAACGCCGGTTCCAGCGCTTCCGGTGCGCTTGCGGCGATCCCTTCGAGGTCGGCGACCAGCCCCTGCACATCGGCCGACTCGCCACGCGTCAGCGCGCCGATCGTGTCCACATAGGCGAACAGCGCTCGTGCGACGGCGTCGTCCGGCCGCGTCTGCAGCGCCTGCGACGTGATCGCCCGAACCTCGGCATACGCCTCTGCCGGCGCCATCAGCCCCGTCTCCACCTGGCGCAGATAAACGGACGCCAGCTCGATCTTGGCTTCGACAAAGCCGGGATCGATGAGGAGTGCACCTTTCAGCAGGTCCTCGGCGGCTGCAAGGCCACCGTAGGAGTACGTGGCGAGCTGCTCCCGTGCCCGCAGATAAAGGTCGTAGGCATCCGGATTCTGGGTTTGCACGACCGAGAGGCTGGCGGTCGCCGGGCCCAGCAGGGACTTCGTCAGCTCCGATCCTACCTTCAGGGCGATCTCGTCCTGGACCCCGAAGATGTTATCCAGCGTGCGGTCGTAGCTCTCGGACCAGACGTGAAAACCGTCACTCGCGCGGATCAGCTGCGCCGTGATGCGGACCTGGTCGCCGGCCCGCTGCACGCTGCCTTCGAGGACGTGCGCGACGCCGAGCGCCGAGGCGATCTCGCTGATCGTGCGGTTCTGTCCCTTGAACGCGAAGCTCGAGGTCTTCGCCGCCACCTTGAGACCCGGTACCTGGGCAAGCATGTGCAGCAGCGTCTCGGCTAGCCCGTCCGAGAAGTACACGTTATCCGGGTCAGGCGACATGTTGTCGAACGGCAGGACCGCGAGCGATGCCGCCTCCACCTGCCCGGCTGCGTCAGCAGTGATGTCGGCATCGCCGCCATACCGTGCTGCGAAAAACCCGGCGAACAGTACGAGAATGATGACGCCACCGACCGTCAGGTAGTCGCTCAGCCGGTGCCGCGCGGCCGAGGGATCCTCCGCCGCCGTGTCCCGCTTGATGCCTTCCGGTGTGAGCCGGAAAAACCAGGCCAACACGACGGCCGGGACAAACCCGAGCGCGAATACGAGTACGACGGCGCGCGGCAACCACTCGGGCGCCCCCACGGTCGGCAGGACCGTGGTCAGGACCTCGGTGAGGAGCCAGCCGACGACGACGTAACCGGCCGCGACGCGGACGACTTTGCGGCGCCTCAGCTCGGCGATGAACGACATTCATTACTCCGTGGAAACCGTACCCGGGAGATTACACCGCCCGACGGCGGGATCGGCCAGCCGGACGACCCAGGTGACCGAGGTTAGATGCCGCGAGCAGGCGTTTCGGCCACTGCGCTACTGCACCCTGGCCGACGGGCGCCGGGGCCGCCAGGCCGGCGAGGCGGCGCCGAGAGGAATCAGTTCAGCGTAGGCGTTTATCATTTCCACCCAATCCCGGGGTGCGCCGCCGGCCGAAGGTGTACGCTCTTCTCATGATCCTCCGCCGTATCGTCCAGCATTTCCGCAAACAGGAATGGCCCGCAATCTTTATCGAGTTTGTCATTGTTGTTTTTGGTGTTTTTCTCGGTATGCAGGTCAACAACTGGGGCACCATCAGGACCGAACGGGCGAGCGAACTGGCGTTCCTCGAGGCAGTCAGCGACGACCTTCGGCGGGAGGCAGATAACGTGCGCGGGTACATCGCGACGTTGAACGACGTATCAAGATGGGGCGCGCGCGTCGGTGAGACACTGGATGCGCAGCCGCCCTGCAACGGAGACTGCTGGCAGAGACTTGTCGATTTCTTCCTCGCCTCACAATGGGTGAACGTGAAGGCCGACCGTGCCACGTATGATGAAATCCGGCGAACCGGACTACCGCGCGACCGCACACTGAAAGCCGAGCTTACACGCTATTACGGACTCAACGACCAGGTGATGGTGATCTTTACAGAGCTGCCGGAATTTCGCCGAATAGTGCGCTCGATTATTCCAGCCAGGGTGCAGGATCATCTCTGGGGACACTGCTTCCGCGCGAAAGGGCGACAGCAGTACTTCGACGAAAACTGCCCAGCGACTATCAGCGAAAACGAGGCTCGCGTGGTCATCCAGACGCTGCGCACCTATCCGGAGACGAGATCGTCGCTCAACTATTGGTTGAGCACCGTTTCCGTCGTCAAGATGACGCTCGAGACCCAGGTCGTGGAGGCGGAAAAGACGATTACGATTCTCGACAGCTACATTAAGAATCACGAATGATCCTTCGCATCGGCCGCCCAACGACGGGATCCGCCAGCCGGACGATTCAGGTGCCCGAGGAGATCAGACGACCGCGAGCAGGTTCTCCGGACAGTCGACGATATGATCTGCGCCGGCGACTTCGAGTTCCTCGCGGGAACCAAAGCCCCAAGTCACGCCGATCGCGCGCATTCCGTTGGCGTGCGCCCCGTGGACATCGTAGCGGCGGTCACCGACCATGACACCCGTTCCGGCGATGCCGGCCTCGGCCAACGCCCAGCGCAACAGCTCATCCTTGCGGGTACGGGTGCCGTCCAGCTCCGACCCGAAAATCTCTGTAAAGAACCGGCGCAGGTCGAAGTGGGCAAGGATTCGTTCCGCGAATACGCGCGGCTTTGCAGTCGCGACATAGAGCGGCCGCGCGGTTTCGGCGAGGGCTGCGAGCATGTCGTGTATCCCGGGATAGGGCTGGTTCTCCCGCCAGCCGATCTCGTCGTAGCGCTCGCGATAATAGGCGAACACCGTCTCATGGCCGTCACTGCCGACGAGTCGATGCAATGATTCCCGGATTGGCGGTCCGATCAGCCAGTTGAGGTCGTCCGCCGGCGGCGGCAGGCCGGCGCGACGGAGCGCGTGGTGCAGCGACCCAATGATCCCGGCGCTGGAATCGGTCAGCGTGCCGTCGAGATCGAAGAAGACCGGCGAATGCTCTCCCGGGACGCGAACTTCAGGGCGATTCACCGGCTGGCTGCTCCGCCTGCGGCAAGCGAATTGTTCGTTATTTCTGACGTGGCTGGTTCAGGTTATTGCCGGCGCTGACGAGATGGCCGGCACGGCGGGCCTGGACCGCTTCGAGGAGGGTGCGAGCAGCGTTGCGGACCTCTTCCTGGACGGCGGTGTCCTTGTCCAGCGCTTCGTGGCTGGTTGCGTAGGGCTCCCAATAACCGATGTAGCGGTCGAGCTCGGCCGGAATGCCGGCGGGCACGAGGTGCATGAACCGGAGCCAGTCCGCGAGACTGCGTCGGACATTCTCGGCGCCCTCCACGTCGCCATGGACGACGACGGAGAAGAGGCGGCCTTCCAGATGGCGGGGATACGGCCAGCCGTCGAGTTCAAGCTGCTTGGCTTTCTTCGCGTCCTTGCCATGGGTAGTGGAAGGATCGGGATTGCCGCCGTCGGCGCATACGAGGCGGTCGATCATCAGCTTCATGGGCGAGGAGGTGTGGTACCAGTTGACCGGCGTGATCAACATGATGCCGTGTGCCCGCACCCAGAGGGGGTAGATGTCGTTCATCATGTCCTGCGTCTGGCCGAGCGAATAATTGGGGTAGCAGGAACAGGGCCAGTGGCAGAGCGGAGCGGCCGTCGAGAAGCAGGCCTTGCAGGGATGGATATGCTTGCCGTACTCGGCGACGAGGCGGGAGAGATTGAGTATCTCGACCTTCACGCCGTCGACACCGCAAATCTCCGCCGCGATCTCGGTCAGCCGCCAGCTTTTCGACATCTCGCCCGGGCAAGTGTGTTCGCTTCGCGAGGAGCCGTTGACGATCAGGACGCAGGGCGGCTGAGCCGGATCTTCATATTCGGACTGCGCCTTCCTGACGGCCTCATGGGCGGCGATCCAGTCGACGGACAGATCGTAATCGGAATCGGAAAATTCGCTCCCGGCTTTACGCGTCCGGGGCGCTTTTCGGTGCTGGCTGTAGGCGGCCCAGGCAACGCCCGCGATGCGATCGAGTTCGGTACGGAGCGGATCGAAGGCCGGATCGGCAAATTGTGACAGGAAGCGGCGGCGAAACTCGCCTTCGCCCAGCGACACGTCGGGCATGCCTCTTCGCGGTTCGGGAGCCTCGCTACCCATAAGCGCAAGTATAGACATTCCAATGCCCCCTTTCACTGTGCAGGTGGGCACACAGCGCGACCCCCGGGGTTACTGAGGTAGACTGTCGCTCCGTGAGCCCAAGCGGGCATTCGTAATACTGCAAGCTGCGAGGAGTGACTACTTTGCGTTCGTTTCCAAATGACGATGGCTAGGGAAGTCCCGTGGAATCAGCTTGCGGTAGAGGCCGTCGCCATTGTTGCGAGCATACTCCTGGCCTTTGCAATCGATGCGTGGTGGGAAGAGCGTGTTCTCCGAATCGAAGAGCAGCAGATTCTTCAAGGGCTGCGTGAGGAATTTTTATCTGTTCATGCTGTGCTGTCGGAGCACTTGAGCGACCATCTGAAGGACCTGCAGATACTGGAGGATTTTCTGCGCGCCGCAGGGAACGCCAGCGCTGAAAATGCGGGACCAATCGTGGACGCCGTTCTGGTGGAACTCCTGAGTCCGAACACATCGGATCTCGGTAGCGGCGCCCTGAATGCACTGCTCAGTTCCGGGCGAATCGAAATCCTGGCCAACAGAACCTTGCGCGCAAGACTGGCGTCGTGGGAGGGCGTTATGGGCGAGGTCTGGGACGATCAGGCAATCCATGCCAAGTCGGTATTTGAAATTCATGTACCGTACTTCGTGGCCGAGAAAATTCCGGCCGGCGCTGCAATGCATCGGTGGTACGAAGAGTGGCCACTCCCTCGAAAATCACCATCCGATGATCCCGTCATGATTTCACGGCTATTAAACGATGAAATACTACGAGCCATGGTTGAGACGCGATACGGGTACAAAAGGCACACGACGGGGGAGTTCGAGAACGCCATTGCTCTATCTGCTCGGACAGTCATGGGGTGGGATTCTGGCGATTGAGTACGCACTCAAGTATCAGCACAACCTCAAGGGACTGATCATCTCCAACATGATGGCCAGCGTGCCGGCCTACGTCGAATACGCGAAGAAGGTATTGATGCCGGAAATGGACCCGGCCGTAGTGGCTGAGATCAAGGCGATCGAGAAAGCAAAGGACTACGACAATCCGCGCTACATGGAACTGCTGCTTCCGAACTACTACATCCAGCACATTTTGCGGATGCCTCGGACTGATGGCGAATCGTTGCGCGAAATCCGATGATCGTGGCACGCGAGGGTTAAGCCATTTTGAGTGGTGTTCGCGGCGGACTGCTCCTGCGAAACTCACGGCCTGGCGAGTTCGTCGGGATGCTGCACCAATGGGCCGGGCACGATCCAGGGCCGGAGCGAGTAGATTACCGCCACGAACAACGCGACTGCACCGATCATCGCAACCGCATTCCTGACCGAGCCGTTGTAAATGCCGGCGCCGATGAGCGCGCCGGCGGCGCCTGCCAGGTTCTGCAAGGTGCCGATGATCGACGAGGCGACGCCGGCGATACGCGGCAGTGGGTCGAGTGCCAGGACCGTGGCATTGGCCATGACGATCGCGATCGTGAACATGAAGGCGCAGACGCACCCCCACAGCCACCAGAATGGCGCTTCGTTGAGCCAGGCCATCAGCAGCAGCTGCACCCCGGCGAGCCCCATGATCGATACCCCGAAGCCGATCAGCGCCATCTGCTCGTAGCGCGACACCAGCACCCTGTTGAGCGCCGATCCGGCCAGGATTGACAGGCCCGCGCAGGCGAACACGGCGCCGAAGGCCTGTACCGAGTAATCGTAGTGGTCGATCGCCAGTGCGGAGGACACGGCGATGATCGACATGAAGCCGGCCGGCGGCAGGATCAGCAGTAACAGGCCAAAAATGCTCTGCCGGTGCGAAAAGAACTCGCGGAAACTGTTTGCGAGCTGACGCAAGGGGTGGCCGTCGACGTTCGGCACGTGCGTTTCTGCGAGATTGATGCGGATCGCGAGCAAGATGAGGACGGCGACCCCGGCGATGGCGATGAACGGCATGCGCCAGCCCCATTGTGTCGTCAGGAACGCACCGATGCTGGGCGCAATAACGGGCGCGGCCGTGAAGATCATGGTCATCAGCGACATGAGACGCGCGGCCTCGCGGCCGCTGGCGACGTCACGGACGATGGAGCGCGACAGCACGATCGCCGCAGCAGCGCCGAGCCCCTGCACGAAGCGCGCGGCGAGCATGACGCCGATGGATTCGGCTGCGGCGGCGACGAAGGCTGCGATGGTGAAAATGAACATGCCGGTGTAGAGCACCGGCATGCGCCCCGCACGGTCGGAGACGAGCCCGGCCGGGATCTGGCCGAGCGCCATCCCCATCATGAAGAAGCCGACGATCTGCTGACCGTGCGAAAGCGTCGTGTCCAGCGCGGCTACCATCGCCGGAATGGCGGGCAGGCTGATGTCGACGGTCAGCGCAGCGGTCGCCGTCAGGAGACCAAGCGTGATGACGAAGCTGCGCTTCTTGAGGAGATGCTGGTTCACGGCGAGCGGTCGTTGCGGCGGCGGGCGGTGCAGGATAGGGGCGGGACCCGCGGGAGTAAAGGCTAAGGAACGGGTACGCCTTCGATCAGCAGTTCCTCCAGCGTGTTCCGGCCGAGCCAGTAGCAGAGCTCACGCGGATGCCCCACGTTCCAGATGGCGAGGTCCGCGCGCTTGCCTTTCTCGATGGTGCCGCGGTCCTCGAGGAGACCGAGCGCGCGGGCCGCTTCCCGGGTTGCGCCGGCGAGGCATTCCGCCGGGGTCAGTCGGAACAGTCGGCTCGCCAGCGCCATCGCCTCGGGCATCGAACACAGTGGCGACGTCCCGGGGTTGCAGTCGGTCGCAATCGCGATCGGCACGCCGTGCCTGCGCAACTGGGCGACCGGCGGCAGTTGCGTCTCGCCGAGCGTGAGAAACGCGCCCGGCAACAGTACGGCTGTTGTTCCGGCGGCTGCCAGCGCGCGGATGCCTGTCTCGTTGCTGTATTCGAGATGGTCTGCCGACAGCGCCTTGAAGTGCGCCGCAAGCTCGGCGCCGCCCATGTCGGACAGCTGGTCCGCGTGCAGCTTGACCCTGAGCCCCGCCGCATCCGCCGCGCGAAACAGTTTCGCGATTTGCGGCGCATCGAAGGCAATATGTTCGCAATAGCCATCCACCGCATCGGCCAGGTTGTTTTCTACGACATCGGGCAGGAGTTCATCGATGACGACGTCGATCCAGGCATCCGGCCGGCCGGCGTATTCCGGCGGCACCGCGTGCGCCGCGAGCAGGCTCGTCTGCACGGAAACGACCGACGCCTCGCCAAGATTGCGTGCCACGCCCAGCATCTTGAGTTCGGTTGCGATGTCGAGTCCGTAGCCTGACTTGATTTCGACCGTGCTGACGCCGGTCGCCGCGAGGTCGCGAACGCGACGCAGCCCCGACTGGTACAGGCTGTCGAGGTCCGCGGCGCGCGTGGCACGCACGGTCGAAAGGATGCCGCCGCCGCGTTTCGCGATTGCCGCATAACTCACGCCCTCGAGTCCCTGCTCGAATTCCTCGGCGCGGTCGCCGCCGAAGACGAGGTGCGTGTGGCAGTCGATGAGTCCGGGCGTGATCCAGCGTCCGCCCACGGAGCGGGATTCCTCCGCGGACTTGTTCGGCAGGTCCCCGGCGGCCCCCACCCAGGCGATCCGGCCGTCGGTGATTGCGATCGCCGCACGCTCCAGCGCGCCATAGGCGTCGTCGCCTGCGCCCATGGTGGCGATACGCGCGTCCGTTAGCAGGAGGTCCCAGTCGGCCATGGCGCCACTAAACCTGTGCCGCTTCCTGAATGCAACCGCCCTGCAATTGCATTCGGCCGGGCCGTCGACTAGCCTGTATATACAGCCAGGAGCCCCCCGCATGACCACGGTTTTCGCCGCCAAAGCGCTGCTGCCGGCCGGATGGGCTGACGACGTCAGGCTCGAGATCGCCGACGGCCGCGTGCAACGCCTGCGGAAGGGCGCCCGGCCCGAGCCTCCGGACACGCGGGTCGACTGCCTGATCCCGGGCATCGGTAACGCGCACAGCCATGCGTTCCAGCGCGCTCTTGCCGGCTGGACGGAAGAGCGCTCGCCGGCCGGCCACGACAGCTTCTGGACCTGGCGCGAACGCATGTATCGCTTCGCGGCCGCCATGAGCCCGGAGCGGCTGCAGGCGATTGCGCGCCAGGCGTACACCGAGATGCTCACGAGCGGCTACACCTCGGTGGCGGAGTTCCACTACCTGCATGCGGCGGAGACGGGCGAGGATGCGATGTTCGAGTCGCTCTGCAGCGCGGCGGAAGCAAGCGGCATCCGGCTGACGTATGTACCCGTGCTGTACGAGCGCGCCGGCTTCGACCGCCCGGAACCGGAAGGCGCGCAACGCCTGTTTGCCACCGATCCCGACAGCTTTCTCGCGCACTTCGCTCGCGCACGGGCACGCGCCGGCGGGCGGCTGCTCGCCGGCATTGGCGCACACAGCATTCGCGCCGTGAGTGCAGACTCCCTGGACCGCATCGTTGCCGCAGCAGGGCAGGCTGACGTACCGATGCACATCCATGTCGCCGAGCAGCAGCGGGAAGTCGATGAGAGCCTTGCCTGGTACCGGCGGCGGCCGGTGCGCTGGCTGCTCGAGCGTTACCCTGTCGATGACCGATGGTGCTTCGTGCATGCGACGCACATGGACGAGGACGAGATCGATGCGCTTGCCGCGAGCGCTGCGGTCGTCGCCTTGTGTCCCAGTACCGAGGCGAATCTCGGCGACGGCCTCTTTCCGCTGCGCCGCTTCCTTGCTGCAGGCGGACGCATCGCCATCGGCTCCGACAGCCAGGTGTCGATCAACCCGTTCGAGGAACTGCGCTGGCTGGAATACGGGCAGCGTCTCGCGACGCAGACACGCAACGTGGCGGCGGTGCGCGAGTCGCATGTCGGGCGCGAACTGTTCGATCGCTCGGTCGCGGGCGGCGCCAGCGCCTGCGGGCACGCCACGGCTGGGCTCGTTGAAGGCGGCTTTGCCGACCTCGTCTGCCTGTATGACGGCGACCCCATGCTCACCGGCCACGACGATGCCTCGCGCATCGACGCGCTGGTATTCTCGGGCTACGCGCTGCCGATCGAGCGCGTCATGGTGCACGGGGAATGGCGCGTCATCGACGGTCGCCACCTGTCGGCGGAGGAGTCCCGTGCCGCGTACGCGGCGGCGGTCGCGGGGCTCGGGGAGTCCGCCACGTGACGGCCAACGGCAAACCGCGCTACCAGCAACTGAAAGACGCGATCATCGAGCGTATCTCGGACGGTGAGCTGCGCCCCGGGGACCGCGTACCCTCGGAAAACGAACTGGTGTTAGCCAGCGGTGTGTCACGCATGACCGCGAATCGGGCGCTCAAGGAACTCACGGATGAAGGCTTTGTCGAGCGCATCGCCGGCCGTGGCACCTTCGTTGCCGAGTTTCGCGCCCGGTCGCACGTGCGGGAGATTCAGAACATTGCGGATGAGATTGCGGCGCGCGGGCACCGGCACAGCGCCAGGCTGGTGAGCCGCGAGCGCACCCATGCGCACGGCGAGGTCGCCCGGGCCCTGCACGTCGGCGCGGGCACAGCGGTGTTCCACCTGTTGCTCGTGCACCGGGAGAACGGTACGCCGATCCAGGTTGAGGATCGCTACGTGCTCGCCGAGTTTGCACCGAATATTCTCACCCAGGATTTCCAAACGACGACGCCGAGCGCCTACCTCACCGCAGTCATGCCGTTTGCCGAGGCGGAGCAGGTTGTGCGCGCGCAGATGCCGGACAAGCTCGTCCGCGAGCTGCTCGGCATCGAGGCGGGCGAGCCGGTTCTCGTCGTGATTCGCCGTACCTGGGCGAACGGACGCGCGGTAACCTTCGCTCGCCTGCACCATCCCGGCAGCCGTTACGAACTGACCGGGCACTACAAGCCCTACGCAAACCACGACACTGCGACGGCGACCGTCGTGCAGCTGGAGACCCTGAGTCCATGAACGAGAAGTCCATGAACGAGCGCAAGTCCCGGGTGATCACAGCCCCGACGGGCACCGAGCTGTCGGCGAAGTCCTGGCTGACCGAGGCGCCGCTCCGGATGCTGATGAACAATCTCGACCCGGAGGTCGCGGAACGGCCCGAAGACCTCGTCGTGTACGGCGGTATCGGCAAGGCTGCGCGCAACTGGGAGGCGTACGACGCCATCGTGCGTACGCTGCGAGACCTCGAAGCGGACGAGACACTGCTGGTCCAGTCCGGCAAGCCGGTCGGCGTATTTCGCACGCACGTCGATGCGCCCCGCGTCCTGATCGCGAACTCGAACCTGGTGCCGGCCTGGGCGAACTGGCAGCATTTTCGCGAACTCGATCGGAAAGGCCTCATGATGTTCGGCCAGATGACGGCCGGGAGCTGGATCTACATCGGCAGCCAGGGCATCGTGCAGGGCACCTACGAGACCTTCGTCGAACTGGGCCGGCAGCATTACGGCGGCGACCTTACCGGACGCTGGATCCTGACCGCCGGACTTGGCGGGATGGGTGGCGCGCAGCCGCTCGCGGCCACCATGGCCGGTGCGTCGATGCTCGCCATCGAATGCCAGGACGACCGCATCGGGAAGCGACTCGCTACCGGTTATCTCGACAAGCGCGCAACGACACTCGATGAGGCGCTGTCGCTCATCCGGGAGGCGGCGCGCACGGGCACGCCCGTATCGGTGGGGCTCCTCGGCAACGTCGCCGAGATCCTGCCGAAAATGGTGGAGCGCAAAATCTACCCGGATGCACTGACCGACCAGACCTCGGCGCACGATCCCGCGAACGGCTATTTGCCGGCCGGCTGGAGCGTCCCGGACTGGAAGGCGAAACGCGTAAGCAACCCGGATGCGGTGGCCGCCGCCGCGGCGGAATCGATGGCCGTGCATGTTCGCGCGATGCTCGACATGCAGAAAACGGGCGTACCGACCTTCGACTACGGTAACAATATCCGGCAGGTCGCCTTCGACCACGGCGTGTCGAACGCTTTCGACTTCCCCGGTTTCGTGCCGGCATATGTGCGCCCCTTGTTCTGCCGTGGCATCGGCCCGTTCCGCTGGGCTGCGTTGTCCGGCGACCCGGAGGACATTTACCGGACCGACGCAAAGGTGAAAGAACTCATTCCCGACGACGCGCACCTGCACCACTGGCTCGATGCGGCGCGCGAACGGATCCGATTCCAGGGGCTCCCGGCGCGGATCTGCTGGGTGGGACTCGGCCAGCGGCACCGGCTCGGGCTCGCCTTCAACGCGATGGTGCGGACGGGCGAGCTCAAGGCGCCGGTCGTCATAGGCCGCGACCACCTGGACAGCGGGTCGGTCGCGAGTCCGAACCGCGAGACCGAGGCGATGCGCGACGGCTCCGACGCCGTCTCCGACTGGCCGCTGCTCAATGCGCTGCTCAATACCGCGAGCGGCGCCACCTGGGTTTCGATCCACCACGGCGGCGGCGTCGGCATGGGCTATGCGCAGCACGCCGGCGTCGTGATCGTCTGTGACGGCACAGAGGCGGCCGACAGGCGCATCGAGCGGGTGCTGTGGAACGATCCCGCGACGGGCGTCATGCGCCACGCCGACGCCGGCTACCCGGAGGCAATCGACTGCGCACGCGAGAACGGTCTCGAGCTGCCGATGATCGATACGGCCGGGCCGCGCCGATGAAACTCCTGGTCGACAAGAACAAGCTGTCGCTCGCGGAGCTGCGCGCGGCGTGGCTCGAACCGGTCACCGTCGAACTCGGCGATGCCGCGCGGCGCCGGATAGCGGAGTCGAACCGCCTGGTCGAAGACGTCGTGAAGAGCGGGAAACGCGTCTACGGCATCAATACCGGGTTCGGCCAACTTGCCTCGGTGCGCATCGGCAGCGAAAAACTCGCGAGGCTGCAGGAGAACCTCGTTCGTTCCCATGCCGTCGGCGTAGGGCCTGAACTGGACGAGCGGGTCGTGCGGCTCATCCTGCTCATGAAAATCGTCGCGCTGGCGGAGGGCTGTTCCGGCGTTCGTCTCCTGCTGGTCGATGCCTTGTGTGCGCTGCTGAACGCCGGTGTCCTGCCTTGCATCCCTTCGCAGGGATCGGTCGGTGCCTCGGGCGATCTCGCGCCGCTTGCGCACCTGTCGGGCGTATTGCTCGGCTTCGGTGAGGCACGGGTGAACGGAACAACAGTCCCGGCCGCGGATGCGCTCGGCGCCGCGGGTCTCGAGCCGCTGGTACTGGCGCCGAAAGAGGGTCTTGCCCTCTTGAACGGCACACAGGTCTCGACGGCGCTCGCGCTCGCGGCCGCGTTTCGCGTCGAGAACATACTGGCCGCGGCGCTCGTCGCCGGCGCCCTCTCATCCGACGCGATCAAGGGCAGCGATACGCCCTTCGACGCGCGTATCCAGGCCGTGCGTGGCCACGTCGGCCAGATCGCCGTGGCGGCCGTATTGCGCGAACTCATGGACGGCAGCGAGATTCGCGCTTCGCATCTCGAATGCGAGCGGGTGCAGGATCCGTACTCCATACGCTGCCAGCCGCAGGTCGTCGGCGCCTGCCTTGGCGTGCTGCGGCATGTCTGCGATGTACTGCAGGTCGAGGCGAATGCCGTTACCGATAACCCGCTCGCGTTTACCGACACACAGGCCGTGTTGTCCGGCGGAAACTTTCACGCAGAACCGGTAGCGCTGGCCGCGGACTACCTCGCGCTGGCTATCGCGGAGATCGGGGCGTTGTCGGAGCGGCGCATTGCGCTTTTGATCGACGCACATCTCTCGGGCCTGCCCGCGTTCCTCGTGAGCGAGGGCGGTCTGAACAGCGGCTTCATGATGGCGCAGGTAACGGCGGCGGCGCTCGCCTCGGAGAACAAATCGCTCGCGCATCCTGCCAGCGTCGACAGCCTGCCGACATCGGCGAACCAGGAAGACCACGTCAGCATGGCAACCTTCGCAGCCCGCCGCCTGCATGGCATGCTCGACAATGTCGCGCATATCGTCGGGATCGAGCTGCTGGCTGCCGCCCAGGGCATCGAGTTTCACCGGCCGCAGAAAAGTTCCGTGGCGCTCGAGGCCGTCATCGCCGCGATCCGTACGGTCTCGCCCCGATTCGAAGAGGATCGATCGCTGTCCGCTGACATATCGGATGTCGCGGCATTGGTCGACGCGGGCGCGTTTCGCGGGTACGCAGAGCCGATCCTCCCGGCAAAGGCGTCCTGAGCATGCGCGGCACGTACACCTTCCATGCCGGCGATACGCCCTTGCTGATCAGCGTACCGCACGACGGCCGCGATATACCGCCCGACCTGCAAAGCCGGATGACGCCGGCCGGGCTCGACATCCCCGATACGGACTGGCACGTAGCGAGGCTATACGACTTTGCGCACGGGGAGGGTGCGTCGATCCTGGTCGCGCACCATGCGCGGTACGTCGTCGACCTGAACCGGTCGCCGGACGACGGCGTGCTGTATCCGGGACAGCTCGTCACGGGCCTTTGCCCGGCGCAGACGTTCGGCGGCGATCCGATTTACCGTGACGGCCAGGGAATTTCGCCGGACGAGCAGGCGGCCCGGGTCGCAAGCTACTGGAAGCCGTATCACCAACGGATCCGCACGGTGCTCGACGAGCTGCGACGACGTTTCGGCTACGCGATGTTGTGGGATGCACACTCCATTCCGAGCGTGGTGCCGCGTCTCTTCGACGGCGAGCTGCCCGTGCTGAACGTCGGGACGAACGATGGCCGGAGCTGCCCCGCCGTCGTTGAAGCCAGGGTCACCGAGCTTGCGCGCGAGAGCGATTACGATTGCGTGGTGAACGCCCGCTTCAAGGGCGGTTTCATCACCCGCCACTACGGCGACCCGGACGGACGTATCGCGGCGATCCAGCTCGAAATCGCGCAACGCGCCTACATGGACGAGCCGACGCGCATCTACGACGAGCAAAAGGCCGCGAAGCTTCGCGGCATACTTCGGGCCATGCTCAACGCCTTCCGCGCTAGCGGGAGGCATGCGTGGTAGGAGCAGTCGGACGTTTTAAGACTCGATCGTAAGACGAGCGGTGGCGCCTACGGTCCCGACGCTGGCGGCGCTTGCAGGCGGTCCATGTGCTGCGGCGCGAAGTCAATATAGGGCGTCGCGGGTTCGACACCGGGCGCTACCGCGGTCGGCACTTTCGAGCCGGCATTGCCGAGCGAACGAATGAACCGGTACAGAGCTCGGGAATCGTCCTCGCTCATGCGATTCACGTTCATCCACGGCATCGGCGGTAAGCCTGTCCGGTCGCGGAACATGGCGACCCAGGCGTCTTCGTCGATTTCGTGGGTGAGCCGGCGCAGGTTCGAGGGGTAGGTGGTACCCCAGGGGCCGCGAAATCCTACCGGTATGCCGGTCAGCCATTCGCTTTCCGGGACGCTGCCGTTCGATTCTGCCCAACCGGCGGTGTGACAGTCGTTGCAGCCGCCGACCACGGCGAGATAGCGCCCGGCGTCGATGGCAGAGGCGGCCTTGACGGCAGGTGAGCCGCCTGCCGTTTGGTCCGGTTCCGCGGCAAATGCAACGCCTGTGGCGGCAGCGAGCAGGAGAGAAATGGCGTGCTGGAGCCGGAACGGTTTTCCTTCTTTTGTCATGTACTGGACTCCGGGAGGGATTGAAGCCGTGGACACTCGCGTGCAATCTTACCCCCTCGGCCGTAACGGTCAATCCAGGTCTCTTGACGCCAATCCAGGGCGCGACGACAGGCTTCATCCACGAAGCGATGATTCGCAAATCGAAAAAAGAGAAAGTACCCAAGCCGAAGAAGCTCCCGCTCGGGCGGCGCATTGGCGACAGCATCCGGTCAGTGGGAGAGATCGGCGCGGAATCCGTGCGCAATCCCCGTGGGATCCCGACGACCGCGCACGGCGCGTTTCGCACCTGGTTTCGCAGGATCTGGGACACCCGCGGCGGCTCTGTATATACGCTGGGCTACGCGCTGACCTTCGCCGCGCTGGAGCTCAAGTCCTTCGTTACGGAACTCGCGGGCATGTCGAGTGCAGGTGACTTCTTCGTCGAACAGCTGATGCAGTTCCTGATCCGCTTCGGTACGGAATCCATCGCCAACCTGGTACAGGCGCTCATCTGGCCGGTCTTCGTCATCACCTGGTATCCGCCGCTCGGCATCGCGCTATTTGTCCTGGCGCTCCTGTTGTTCCCGAAATTCATCAAGCCGTACATCGAGAAGTGGCTGTTCGGGGACGAACGTCCGCCGCCGAACAAGCCTGAAGGGTAGCTACGGCAATCAGGCGCCGACCCATCGGCTGCGAAAAACAAAGAACACGGCTCCCAGCAGGCACAGCGCCGCCCAGAGGTAGTCGAGTTTCAGCGGTTCGCGCAGGTAGAAAAGGGCAAAAGGCACGAAGACGCTCAGTGTGATGACTTCCTGCAGCAGCTTAAGCTGGCCGACCGATAACACCGTATAGCCGATACGGTTCGCCGGCACCTGCAGCATGTATTCGAAAAAGGCGATGCCCCAGCTCACGAGGGCCGCGACGATCCATGGCTTATGGTTGAGTTCCTTCAGGTGCGCATACCACGCGAAGGTCATGAACACGTTACTCAGTGCGAGAAGAACGATACTCAGGAGGACAGGGCGCATGAGAGGCAAAACCGACTTCGCAACGCACGGAGCGTAGGGCTGGCGCCACTTTTGCGCAAGCTGGACTGCGGGGCGGGTTACGGTGACGCGTTCGCAGGATCGCCCGGCACCCGGATGGATTCGACACCGAATGCACCGAGAGCCGCGGGCAACGCAATCACGTGGTTTCTGCGATATGACCCTGTTGCTGCGCCCGTTCGGCGAACTCTTCCTGCCACGCGGAACGATGCGTCGCCGGCGTCACCTGCACGGCCGTCACCTTGTACTCCGGGCAGTTCGTCGCCCAGTCGCTGTACTCGGTGGTGACCACGTTCGCACCGGTCTCCGGATTGTGGAAGGTCGTGTACACGACGCCCGGCTTGACGCGTTCCGTGATCGTCGGCCTGCAGCGTGATGTCACCTTTGCGGCTCGCGAGCGACACGAGCTGGCCTTCGCGAATCCCCCGCACCTCGGCATCGCTCGGATGGATCTCCAGGAGGTCCTCGCGGTGCCACGCGACGTTTGGCGTGCGCCGCGTCTGCGCACCGACGTTGTACTGGGACAGGATGCGCCCGGTCGTCAGCAGCAGCGGGAACCTGCGGTTCGTCCGTTCCTCGGTCGGCACGTAGTCCGTCTCGATGAACAGGCCCTTGCCGCGCACGAACCGGTCGATATGCATGATCGGCGTGCCGAGCGGTGCATTGTCGTTGCACGGCCACTGCACGCTGCCCACCTCGTCGAGAAACCTGAAACTCACGTTCGCAAAGGTCGGCGTCAGCACTGCGATCTCATCCATGATCGCCGCCGCGTTTTCGTAGTGCATCGGGTAGCCCAGCGCATTCGCAAGGTCTTCCGTGATGCGCCATTCTTCCTTGCCCTGGCGCGGCTCCATCACCGGCCGGACGCGGTTGATGCGGCGTTCCGCATTGATGAACGTGCCGTCCTTCTCGAGAAACGACGTGCCCGGCAGGAATACGTGCGCGAATTTTGCGGTCTCGTTCAGGAACAGGTCCTGCACCACGATGCATTCCATGCTCGATAGTGCCGCCTCCACATGCTGCGTGTTCGGGTCGGACTGCGCGAGGTCCTCGCCCTGGATGTACATGCCCTTGAAGTCGCCGGCGCAGGCCGCGTCGAACATGTTCGGGATGCGGTAACCCGGTACCGGGTCGAGCGTCACGTTCCAGAGTTTCTCGAATGTCCCGCGAACGGCATCGTCCGACACCGGCCGGTAGCCGGCCAGTTCGTGCGGGAACGAGCCCATGTCGCAGGAGCCCTGCACGTTGTTCTGGCCGCGCAGGGGATTGACGCCGACGCCGGAGCGCCCGATGTTGCCGGTGGCCATCGCGAGATTCGCCATGCCGATGACCATGGTCGAGCCCTGGCTGTGCTCCGTGACGCCGAGGCCGTAATAGATCGCGCCGTTTTTCGCACTGCCGTAGAGGCGCGCGGCGGCGCGGAGCGCGTGCGCGTCGACGCCGGCCACCGCGGCAACCGATTCCGGCGAGTTTTCGGGCCTCGAGATCATCGCCTTCCAGGCGTCGAAGGAGTCGATGTCGCAGCGCTCGCGAACGTAATCCTCGTCGACCAGCCCTTCCTCGACCACGACGTGCGCGAAGGCATTGATGACCGGGACGTTCGTCCCGGGGGAGAGCGGCAGGTGGAAGTCCGCTTTTATATGCGGCGAACGCACGAGGCCGATCCGGCGCGGATCGATGACGATCAGCTTCGCGCCCTGGCGCAGGCGGCGCTTCATCTGTGACGCGAAGACCGGGTGGCCTTCGGTCGGGTTCGCGCCGATGACCACGATGACGTCGGCATCCATGACGCTGTCGAAAGGCTGGGTGCCGGCGGATGTGCCGAAGGTCTGCTTCAGTCCGTAGCCGGTCGGGGAGTGACAGACCCGCGCGCAGGTGTCCACGTTGTTGTTGCCGAACGCCGCGCGCACCAGTTTCTGCACAACCCACACTTCCTCGTTCGTGCAACGCGACGAGGTGATGCCGCCGACGGACTTCCTTCCGTACTTCGCCTGGATCGCCTTGAAACGCTCCGCCGCATAGCCGATCGCTTCCTCCCAGCTCACTTCACGCCACGGGTCGTTCGTCGTCTCGCGAACGAGTGGGGAGAGAACGCGCTCGCGATGCGTGGCGTAGCCCCAGGCGAAACGGCCCTTCACGCAACTGTGGCCATGGTTCGCCTGCCCGTCCTTGTACGGCGTCATGCGGACCACCTGTCGCCCTTCAACTCCGCCTGGAACGAGCAGCCGACGCCGCAATAGGCGCAGGTCGTCACCACCTTTCGTTCCGGCTGGCCGTGTTCGACGATGCTCTTTTCCATCAGCGTGGCCGTGGGGCAGGCCTGAACGCAGGCGCCGCAGGACACGCATTCGGAATCGAAGAAGTTCTCGCCGCCGATTCCCGCCGACACCTTGGAGCCGAACCCCCGGCCTTCGATCGTGAGCGCGAACGTGCCCTGCACCTCGTCGCAGGCGCGCACGCAGCGCGAGCAGACGATGCACTTGCTTGCATCGAACTGGAAATACGGATTGCTGGCATCGACGATGGCGGCGAGGTGGTTGTCGCCGTCGAAGCCGTACCGCACCTCGCGCAGCCCGACCGCGCCCGCCATGTCCTGGAGTTCGCAGTCACCGTTCGCGGAGCAGGTCAGGCAGTCGAGCGGGTGATCGGAGATATAGAGCTCCATCACGTTGCGGCGCAGTTTCGCGAGCTTGCCGGTCTGCGTGCGGACTCTCATGCCATCTTCGACCGGCGTCGTACACGAGGCCGGCGTGCCCTTGCGTCCCTCCACTTCGACGAGGCACAAGCGGCAGGAGCCGAAGGCCTTAAGGCTGTCGGTGGCGCAGAGTTTCGGGATATCGATCCCGGCATCGCGTGCCGCGCGCAGGATACTTGTGCCTGCCGGCACCGCGAGGGGGTGCCCATCGATGACGATGTTTACGGGGCGCGTGTCCGGGGGCGCGGGCGTGCCGAGATCCCTTTGTCGCGTGCGGTTCATGCGTCGCCTCCTTGGCGGGGCGCGAAGTCCTCTGCAAAGTATTTTAGAACACTGCGGACCGGGTAGGGCGTCATTCCGCCCATTGCGCACAGCGATGCGCCTTCCATCGTGTCACATAACTCGTTCAGGAGGTCGTAATTGTCCTCCCGGTTCTCGCCTTTGATCATCCGGTCAATAACTTCGACCCCCCGCGTGGAGCCGATCCGGCAGGGGGTGCACTTGCCGCAGGACTCGATGGCGCAGAATTCCATCGCGTAGCGCGCGAGGCGCGCCATGTTGGTCAGTTCGTCGAACACCACGATACCGCCGTGCCCGATCATGGCGCCGATTTCGACGAAGGCCTCGTAATCCATCGGCGTGTCGAGTTTCTCCGCGGGCACATAAGGCCCGAGCGGGCCGCCGACCTGCACGGCCTTGACCGGCCGGCCGCTCGCCGTGCCGCCGCCGTAATCCTCGATCAGTTCACGCAGCGTAATGCCGAAGGCTTTTTCCACGAGTCCGCCGCGCCTGACGTTGCCGGCGAGCTGGAAGGCGAGCGTGCCCTTCGAACGGTTGACCCCTAAGGCGGTGTAGCGCGCCGCTCCGAGCCGCACGATGTTCGGCACCGAGGCGAGCGTCACGACATTGTTGACGACCGTCGGTTTGCCGAACAAGCCGGCGAGCGCCGGCAGCGGCGGCTTGGAGCGCACGATGCCCCGCTTGCCTTCGAGGCTCTCGAGCATCGCCGTCTCCTCGCCGCAGACATAGGAACCGGCCCCGAGATGCAGTTCGATGTCGAAGTCGAAGCCGGAGCCCTTGATGTTCGTACCCAGCCAGCCGGCGTCGCGCGCGTTGTCCAAGGCCTTTGCAAAGATCTTGTGCGTCAGCGGATATTCCGAGCGCAGGTACACGTAGCCCCTGCTTGCGCCGACGGCGAAGCCGGCGATCGCCATGCTTTCTATCAGGCTGTACGGATCGCCCTCCATCAGCATGCGATCCGAGAACGTGCCGCTGTCGCCCTCGTCCGCGTTGCAGGCGATGTACTTCTGCGGGCCCGGTGCGTCACGAACCGTCCGCCACTTGATGCCCGCGGGAAATCCGGCGCCGCCGCGGCCACGCAGCCCTGAGTCGAGCACGGCCTCGACGACGGCTGCCCCGCCGATCTCGAATGCCTTCTCCAGGGCGTCGAAACCCGAGGTGGCGCGAAAGTGCTCGAGCGACAGGGACTCGATGAGACCGCAGCGAAAGAACGTCCAGCGGTCCTGGCGTATGAGCCAGGGAATCTCGTTTACCGGCCCGAGTCGTTTCGGGTGCGCGCCGCCGTTTAGGAAACCGGCATCGAAGAGCGATGCCACGTCGCCCGGCAGGATGTTGCCGTAGGCGATGCGCGCAGCGCCCACCTCGACTTCCACGAGCGGTTCGAGCCAGCTCGCCCCCCAGGAGCCATTGCGAACGAGCTGGATGTCGGTGCCGCGTTCCTTCGACGCGCGCGCGATCGCGACGGCCACATCGTCGGCGCCGACCGAGACGGCCGAGGTTTCACGCGGTACGTAGATCTTCGTGCGGCCCATCAGCCCGCGTCCTCCAGCGCACCGACCAGTTCGTCGAAGCGAGCGGCGTTGACCCGGCCATAGACGCGATCGCCGATCATGATGGCCGGCGCGCAGGCGCAGTTGCCGAGACAGTAGACCGGCTCGAGCGTCAGGTCGTCTTTCGTCTCGTGCAGCGCCATGCCGAGAGTCGCCGTTGCGTGCTCGGTCAGCTCCCGGCTGCCCATTGCCTGGCAGGCCTCGGCCTGGCAGATTTTCACGCGATGCCGGCCGGGCGGCGCCGTCAGGAAATCGTGGTAGTAGCTGACGACGCCGTGAACCTCGGCGCGCGACAGGTTGAGCTCGTCGGCGAGCTGGCGGATCGCTGCCTCCGGCACATAGCGAAACCGTTCGATCACCCCGTGCAGGATCTGGATCAGCATCTCGGGCTTGCCGTCGAAGCGCGCAACGATCGAACTCGTGACGGTCGCGTCGTATCCGTTGCTCAGCGGCATATGCGCTGCTCCCCGGAATAAATGTTGAACGTTTCGCCACGCAGGAAACCGATGAGCGTCATGTTGAACTCGCGCGCAAGGTCGACCGCGAGGCTCGACGGCGCGCTGACGGCGGCGAGGAGCGGAATCCCGGCCACCAGAGTTTTCTGCATGAGTTCGAAACTCGCCCGGCCGGAGACGATGAGTCCGAGATCGGCAGCCGGCAGGCGGTCCTCGAGCAGCAGCTTCCCGACGAGCTTGTCGACGGCATTGTGTCGGCCGACGTCCTCCGCCGCGGCGACGAGCCGTCCTGAAACGTCGAACGCGCCGGCGGCATGGAGGCCGCCGGTGTCCTCGAAGGTCTTCTGCGCTGCACGCAGCCTGGCCGGCATGCCGGTGATCACCGGCTCGGGAAATACCGGGCTCGCGTCCGCGAACGCGTCGAGTCCCGTTACCCGCAGCGCGTCGAGCGAGGTCTTGCCGCAAACGCCGCAGCTCGAGGTCGTGTAGAAGTGCCGTTGCAGGCGGCCGAGGTCGACAGCGACGTCGCCGCCGAGCTCCACGCGTATGACGTTGTGATTGCCGCTGTCCGGTGCCGGCGGCCCGCACACGTCGATCGACGCGATATCGCCGGCGGCGTGCACGATGGATTCCGTGTACAGGAAGCCCGCGGCAAGGGCCTCGTCGTCGCCGGGTGTGCGCATGGTGATCGACAGGCTCTTCAGCGCGCGGCCGTCCGCCGTCGAATAGCCGAGGCGGATTTCCAGCGGTTCCTCGACGGCCACCGCATCGGGCAGGGCGGTCCGCTGGCCCTGCCGGCACTTCTGTATGTCGATGGCAAAGCTGCCTGCGTTCATCAACGAAACTCCCCGGGCATGCAAGTATATCGCTCCGCATCCCGGCGAATGAGAATCGTTCGCAAGCAGCGGAAATTGAAAGGGATTGTTACAAGTTCCGTTTTGCCGCCGTTCAGATTTCCTGCGTACAATGAAGCCGCAAAAAGCCGCAGCGTAACCAACCAGAGGATTCTTTCCCGTGAAAACGATACCGCGCCGCACCTTTCTCCAACTGTCTGCTGCTGCCGCGACCGGCTGCCTGGTTGCACCCGGCCGCGAGGCACTGGGCCAGGACCTGCCGCACCTGTCGCCGGACGATCCGATGGCGCAGGCAATGAAGTACACCCACGACGCCAGCACGGTCGACCCGTCCGCAAAACCCAATCCCGCCGCAAACCAGATGTGCTCCAACTGCGCACTGATCCAGGGCGAGGACGGGGCGGAATGGCGGCCTTGCCAGATCTTCCCGGGCAAGCTGGTCAATGCGAACGGCTGGTGCTCGGTCTGGGCCCCGAAAGCCTGATCGCTTGGGCGGGCGGCGACCGCGGTTAATTGACCGCGTCGTTGGAGCGGCTGCCAGCCGCGAATTGATAGCGCGTTGATTCTTGTGCGGCAATGTCCTGCCGCGGTGAATTCGCGGGCAACGCCCGCTCCAACCGGATCGGGTACAATGCGCGCCGACCTTTGGTGTCGCTTCGGAGTAAACCGTGTTTGAGGGCCTCAAGTCGCTGCCGCCGGATGCAATCCTCGGCCTGATTGCCGAGTACCGGAACGACAGCCGCGCGCAGAAAATCGATCTCGGCGTCGGTGTCTATCGCACGGCGGCAGGAACCACGCCGGTACTCGATGTCGTCAAGGCCGCCGAACAACGGCTCGTCGACACCCAGGACAGCAAGTCCTATCTCGGTACGGCGGGTCTCCCTCAATTCAATGCGGCAATGCAGGCGCTCGCGTTCGGCGACGCCGGCGCGGCGGACAGGCTCGTCACCATCCAGACCCCGGGCGGGTCCGGTTCCTTGCGCGTGGCCGCCGGTCTGCTGCTGCGCGCCAGCGAGCGGGCGCCGGTGTGGGTCAGCGAGCCGACCTGGGCTAACCACGTGCCGCTCCTTGGCGGCGCCGGCCTCGCGCTGAAACCCTACCCTTATTACGACACCCGGGAACACACGATACGGATTCATTCCCTGCTCGATGCCTTGCGCGATGCGCCGAAAGGCGACGTCGTCCTGCTGCACGCGTGCTGCCACAACCCGTCGGGCCTCGACCCGAGCGAGGACGAGTGGCGCGAGATCGCGGACGTGATCGTCGAGCGTGAACTCGTGCCCTTCGTCGACATGGCGTACCAGGGCTTTGCGCGCGGCCTCGACGCCGATGCATTCGTCATCAGGCACCTGGCGGGTCGCGTGGGTGCGATGCTCGTGTCGACGTCCTGCTCGAAAAATTTCGGCCTGTACCGGGACCGGGTGGGGACGCTGTCGGTTCTCGCCCCGGACAGCGCAACGCGCGACATCGTCGCAAGCCAGCTCAGCAACATCGTACGGACGATTTACTCGGTGCCGCCGGACCACGGCGCTGCGGTTGTTGCCGCGATCCTCGGCGACGAGCAACTCACCGGTCGCTGGCACGACGAGCTCGCCGGCATGCGCAATCGCCTGGTGGACATGCGCGCACTCCTGAACGAGGCCCTCAAGGCGCACGCACCGGGCCATGATTTCTCGCACCTGGTGCGGGCGACCGGCATGTTCTGCTTTCTCGGTATCACCGAGGCGCAGGTGGACCGGCTGAAGAAAGACTTCGGCATCTACATGGTCGGGTCGAGCCGCATCAACGTGGCTGGCATTACACCGGCCAATGTCGGCTACCTCGCCGAATCCATCGCCACGGTCGTCGGGGCCGCCGCTGCCCGTTATCCGCGCGCAGCATGCTGAGGCCTACTGTTCGAAGATCGGGCCCCAGAGAATGCGGCTCGTCTCGTCGATGTGCAGCCGCTCGGTAATCCCGGCATTCAGTTCGAGCACGTAGGTTACAGGCGCCGTCGAGGGAATGGTTTGCAGGGACAGCGGTTCCGTGTGCCGGGCGATGTTCTCGATTGCCCCGTCATCGTGCGCAAACGCGATGTCGAGCGGTATGTAGGTGTTCTTCATCCACATCGAGTGATAGTCGCTGGTCGCATAGACGAACAGCATGCCGGTCATGGCCGGTAGCTCACGTACGTACATCAGCCCGCGTGCCTGCTGACTGCGCTCGAATGCGAGATATACGTCGAACCGGTAACAGGCGTGCTGCGCGTCGATGACGAGAACATCCCGGGCAAAGGCTTCATCCAGCGAGGTCGAGAACCCGGCGCTCGACGGGCTCGCGGCAATCAGCAGGCTGGCCGCGAGTTCACTCATTGTCATCCGCCGCTCCAGTCGACAAAGCCCGAAAAGCGCAGGTCGCCGATTGTCACGCTCGTATCGCCGTTCGTTTCGGCGAGCGGCGCGATGCAGCTCAAGGTGCCGCCGACCGCCGTCGTCATCGCAGCGTCCGAAACCGGCCCGGCGCGCTCGATGTCCACCCAGCAATAGTCGAGCGTGGTCGTGGAAAAGAACCGGCCCTTGCCTTCCTCGATGATGGTCACCTTGCTCGGCAGATCCGATGCGAGTTTGCCCCGCTCGAGTTTGGGAATGGCAATGATGACTGCAATGTCGAGTGCGTCCTCTCCGGTGCTGCCGGCAAAACGCAGGCGTGCCCCGGCGCCTGCGGGGCGCGGCATGCCTTCGCAGCTCATGTCGTCGGCGTCCCAGTCGATGTTGCCTTCGAGGGCACCGTAAAACGACGCCTGCAAGCGGCCGCCATCCGGACAGGCAGCAGGTTCCTCGATGACCGGCAGCAAGGCCGCCGGGGCGGCCTCGACCTCCGGTGGCTCGGCCTGCGCGGGCGTGTCCCGTGAGCATGACGCCAGGAACAGCGACGCGCCGGCCGAGGCTACGAATATCGCGTATCGGTGCAACCTATGCGTTCCTCATCGGTCGGAATGACGCATTATTACCCATGTTCGTCCCCTGTTCGCTTCATGTTCGTCCCGATATGCGCGGGTGCCAGCGGCGGCGACCAGTTGGCCTGCCGGTGCATCCTCTCTAAAATGGCACGCCCGCCGGGCGGGTCGTCCGTTTGCCGTGCCATTCGAATCCAGGGAGTCGTGGATGAGCGTCGTAGAAAAATTTCAACAATTGGAAGCGCATGCGAGCCGGTTGATTATCGGTCAGGCCCACCTGATCAACCGCATGCTGATTGCGCTGCTCTGCGACGGACACCTGCTGGTCGAAGGTGCACCGGGACTCGCGAAGACGCGAGCGATCAAAGTGCTCGCCGAAAGCATCGAAGGCGACTTCCACCGGCTCCAGTTCACGCCGGACCTCTTGCCCGCGGATCTCACCGGGACCGACATCTATCGCCCGCAGGACGGCACTTTCGAGTTTCGCCGCGGTCCCTTGTTCCATAACCTGATCCTCGCCGATGAAATCAATCGCGCGCCGGCCAAGGTCCAGTCGGCACTCCTCGAGGCGATGGAGGAGCGGCAGATTACGGTCGGCGATCAGAGCTACGCGCTCGAAGACCTTTTCATGGTGATGGCGACCCAGAATCCGATCGAACAGGAAGGAACCTATCCGCTGCCCGAGGCCCAGCTCGATCGCTTCCTTCTGCACGTCGAGGTCGGCTACCCGACCCCGGCCGACGAACGGCGCATCCTGGTGCTGAACCGGGACGAGGCGAAAGCACAGCGCCGGGATGCATTCCAGCCGTCCGAACTGCTGTCACGCGCGGCGATCCGGCAGGCGCGCCAGGACATCCTCGGCCTGTACCTGGCCGAGGAGCTCGAGGAGTACATCGTCAATCTCGTGACCGCGACCCGCAATGCAAAGACCGTGGACGCCTCGCTCGCCGGGCAGATTCTTTACGGCGCGTCGCCGCGCGCGAGCATGGGCATCGATCGCGCGGCACGCGCGCACGCCTGGCTCGAAGGCCGCGACTATGTCGGACCCGAGGATATCCAGGCGGTCGCGCCGGATGTCCTGCGGCACCGGCTGGTCCTGAGCTTCGAGGCGGAAGCGGACGGGGTCGACGCAAATTCGGTCATCGAGCGTTTGCTGGACGGCGTCGGAGTGCCCTGATGCACCTCGATCACCTGCCCGCCGATGCGTCACCGGTGAGTGTGAGCCAGCCGGCGCTCATCCGCCTGTACGGTCCCGCGCGCGCAATCGCGCTCGACGTGCTGCGCGTCAATTCGCTGCAGACCGGGGCGTACGTCTCGCATTTCCGCGGACGCGGCATGGAGTTCGACGAGTCGCGCCCGTACCAGCCGGGCGACGACCCGCGGTCGATCGACTGGCGTGTGACGGCGCGCAGCACGACGGCGTACACCAAGCTGTTTCGCGAAGAGCGGGAACGCCCGGTGCTGGTGCTGGTCGACCTCCGTTCGAACATGCATTTCGCGACCCGCGGCTGCTTCAAGTCCGTCAACGCGAGCCGCGCGGCCGCGCTCATCGCCTGGGCCGCGCACCATCGCGGCGACCGGCTGGGCGGCCTTATCTTCGGCGACCGCGTGCATCGCGAGCTGAAGCCGCGGCTCGGCCGCCAGGCTGCGCTGCGCTTCGTCCACGCGCTGGCCGAGCACCCCGACTGGCAGCAGCGTGCACGACCCGCGGACGACGGCGGGGAGGGAGCGCTGGCCATGGCGCTGTCCTCGCTCCGGCGCGTCACGCGGCCCGGTAGCCTGGTGGTCCTCCTGAGCGATTTCACGGGGCAGACGCGCAGCGCGCAGTCGTATCTCTCGAGCGTCGCGCGGCACAACGAAGTGCTTGCCATTTCCCTGAGCGATCCTTTCGAGCGCGACCTGCCGCCGCCCGGCCGCTACCGGCTGGTCGCCGGTGACGGCGAGGAACTCGCCATCGACACGCACGCACACGCGGTGCGCCGCGACTATCACCAGGCGTTCGAGGAACGGCGGCACGAATTCGAACTGTTCTGCCAGCGTTACGGCATCCATCACCTGCCGATGTCCACCGAGGACGACCCGATATCGACCCTGCAAACGGCGCTCGGGCGCCGTACGCATTGACCCCGTTAATAAAGAGTGTCACGAACGCCGAACGTATGAGTCCCGCCGAACTGCCATTGCGTGACCTGCACCTGCCGGACCCGGTGAGCTGGTGGCCGCTCGCGCCCGGCTGGTGGCTGCTCCTTGCGCTGGCCATCGTCGCCGTCGCCATGCTCATCCGTGCATGGTTCAGGGCCTGGAGTCGCAACGCGGCCCGCCGGCAGGCGCTGCGTGCACTCGAGGCGCGGGTCGCCGACTACGGCCGCCACCGCAATGCGGTGCGGCTCGGCAGCGAACTGTCCGAGCTCCTCAGACGCACGATGCTGGCGTATGCGCCGCGTGCCGACGTGGCGGGACTGACCGGCGAGGCCTGGCTGCACTGGCTCGACCGGGGCCTCGATCGCCCGGCATTCGCCGCGGGCCACGGCCGCCCGCTGATCGAGTGGCCGTACCGGGATCCCGGCACGGACATAGCGCGCTCGGACGTCGCGGCGCTGGTCGACGCCGTGCGCCTCAGGATCGCAACGCCGTTGCCGGAGCACAGCTGATGTATTCGTTCGCCTGGCCCTGGCTCCTCCTGGCTTTGCCGCTGCCCCTGCTCGTCCGGCGGCTGCTGCCGGAGGCCGCGAGTCTGCAGGAAGCCGGCCTGCGTGTGCCGGGCTTCGGCCGCTTCGGGATGCTCTCGGGGCGCGCGGCGCGAGAGCAACTCCTGAACTGGCGCGCGTGGCTTGCCGCTGCCGCGTGGATATTGCTCGTCGCAGCGGCGGCTCGGCCGCAGTTCATCGGGGACGAACTCGATGTGCCGGTGTCCGGACGGAACCTGATGCTCGCGGTCGACCTGTCCGGGAGCATGGACCAGAAGGATTTCGTGCTGGGGACCACGCGCGTCGACCGCCTTACCGCGACCAAGGCCGTCGCGAGCGATTTCATTACCCGGCGCGAGGGCGATCGCATCGGCCTCATCCTCTTCGGCGAGCGCGCGTACCTGCAGGTGCCGTTGACGCTCGATCGTGACACGGTCAAGACGCTGCTCCTCGAAGCCTTCATCGGCCTGGCCGGCGAGAAGACCGCGATCGGCGATGCGATCACTCTCGCCGTGAAACGCATACACGACCAGCAACAGGACGCGGGCGAGCAGGTCCTGGTGCTCCTGACCGACGGCGCGAATACGGCGGGTGAAGTCGACCCCCTGAAGGCGGCGGAACTCGCCGCCCAGATCGGGCTCAAGGTCTACACGATCGGGATCGGCGCGGAGCAGCTCGAGGTGTCGTCGCTGCTCGGCGGCCGCCGCCAGATCAATCCGTCTGCCGACCTCGACGAGGCGACGCTCACGCGAATAGCCGATTTGACCGGCGGCCGTTATTTCCGGGCGGTAGACACCGCGGGCCTGCAGGAAATCTATCGTCTCGTGGACGAACTCGAACCGGTCGAGGAACCGGAAGCGGGCTTCCGGCCGGTCAAATCGCTCTACCATGTCCCGCTCGCGGGCGCGTTCGCGCTCTCCGCGCTGATGACACTGCTTAGCCTGATGCGGCACATGCGCCTGCGCCGGGTTGGGAGCTTGCAGACCCATGCCCGCTGACTTTCATTTCCTGCGGCCGGACTGGCTGTACGCGCTCATTGTCGTCATGGGCGCCGCGCTCGTATTCGCCTATCGCCGCCTCGGTGCGGGCAGCTGGACAGGCGTCGTCGACCCGGCGCTCGCGCCGCATGTCCTGACGGGCGCCCAGGCCAGGCGGCGCGACGGCCGCTGGCTGGCGTTCGCCCTGGCGGGTGTGCTCGGCGTGCTGGCGCTCGCCGGCCCTGCATGGGAGCGTATCGCGCAGCCGGTATTCCGCTCGGACCAGTCGCTGGTGGTCGCACTGGACCTGTCTTGGTCGATGGACGCACAGGACGTCCCGCCCAGCCGGCTGTTGCGCGCCCGGCTCAAGGTGCTCGATCTCCTGGATCGCAGGGCCAGCGGCCAGACCGCGCTCGTCGTGTATTCCGCGAACGCCTTCACCGTGACACCGCTGACCACGGACAGCGACACCGTCGCGGCGCTCGTCAATAGCCTGAGTACCGATATCATGCCGAGCCGCGGCAGCTATCCGGCCGCCGCCATCAGCAAGGGTCGGCAATTGCTGGAGCAGGCGTCGGTCGGCAGTGGCGAGGTCCTTCTCATCACCGATGGCGGCTCCTCACCAGCCGCCGAGCGCGTCGCCCGCGACCTCCATGCGGCCGGCTATACCCTGTCGGTGCTCGGCGTCGGCACCGCGCAGGGCGCCCCGATCCCGCGTTCGAGCGGCGGGTTCGTCACCGATGCATCCGGTCGGATGGCGATTCCGCGGCTCGAGGAGGAGGGCCTGCGGGCGCTTGCTGCCGCGGGCGGTGGCCGGTACGCCACTCTGACGGCAGGGGACGACGACCTCGACTACCTGCTGTCCGGCGAGGTGGCGTCCCGCGCCGCGGGCGACGAGGCCCAGACAAGCGACCAGTGGCGCGAGGAGGGGCCGTGGCTCCTGCTCCTCGTGCTGCCGCTCGCGGCCCTGGCATTTCGCCGCGGCTGGGCGTTCGTGCTTCCGCTGGCCCTCCTGCCGCTCGCGCAACCGGCCGACGCATCGCTCTGGGACGACCTCTGGTTCAACCGGAACCAGCAGGCCGGGCGGCTGCTGGAACAAGGGGAAGCCGCGGCGGCCGCAGAAGTGTTCGAGGACGAGGAATGGCAGGCCGTGTCCCGCTATCGCGCCGGCGACTATGCGGAAAGCGCCGCCCGCTTCGCGGAACGCGAGGACGTGCGCAACCTGTACAACCTGGGCAATGCGCTGGCGCGCCAGGGTGAATTCGAGTCCGCTATCGACGCCTACGAGACCGTGCTGGAACGGGACCCGGGCAACCAGGACGCGGCGTACAATCGCGACCTCATCGAGCAGGCACTCGAAGCACAGCAGCAGCAGCAAGAGCAGGGCGACCAGCAGGAGTCGTCCCAATCCTCCGGCGATGACAGCCAGCAATCCGAGAACTCGGGCGACCCGGACCAGCAAGCGGACGGCGAGTCCGGTTCGGACAGCGCCGAGGAGGACGGCGATGCCGCGACGCGGCCGGAAGACGAGTCCGCAGAACAGGCGATGCGCGAACTCGAGGAAGAACTGAAGCGCGCCGCCGAGGCAGCGGAGCAGCAGGGCCGGCAGGCGATGACCGAGGAGCAGCTCGCGGAGCTTCGGCAGCAGCAGGCGGAACAGCAGGCGATGGAGCAGTGGCTGCGGCGGATTCCGAACGATCCCGGCGGGCTCCTGCGGCGCAAGTTCCGTTACCAGTACCAGCGCGAGGGCCGTGACCAGGACGGCAACAGCCTGTGGCCGGACAACGAGGAGCAACCATGGTAGCCATTCGTCGCCGTCGCGTCGCCCGGACGATGGGTTTGTTCATGACACTGCTTGCCGCGAGCGCCGGCGCCGAAGTCACGGCCACGATCGACCGCGACCGCATCGAGGCAAACGAGTCGTTTACGCTGGACATCACGGTCGACTCGACGCCCGGCGTGGCGCCGGATTTGAGTGCGCTCGAGGCGGATTTCGAGATCGGCCAGACCAACCAGCTGACGGAGGCGCACATCATCAACGGCGAAGTCCGGCGCAGCGTGTCCTGGAAAATATTGCTGACGCCGCGGCGTGCCGGAGTCCTGACGATCCCCGAAATCGAGATCGCCGGCGAGCGCAGTCCGCCGCTTCGCATTACCGTTGACGAACCGAGCTACCAGGCGCCGGGCGAGGCCGACGTATTCGTGGCCTCTGAGATCGATTTCGACGAAACCTACGTCCAGGCGCAGGTGCTGTACCGGATCAAGATCTACCGGGCGGTCGCGACCCGCCAGCCCGCGCTGCGCGAACCGGTATTTGCCGGCGCCGAGGTGCTCGTCGAACAGGCGAGCGACGAACGCAACTACGAAGCAATCCTGAACGGGCGGGCCTACAACGTCGTGGAATATGCGTTCGCGGTTTTTCCGCAGGAAAGCGGCGAGATCTCCATCTCGCCCGCTCGCTTCGAGGCACGGGTACTTCGCGACGGGCGCATCACGGGCCGCAAGCTTTTCGAATCGAACCCGCATGTGATCCGCGTGAACCCGATCCCGGCACCGCCCGCGGATTACCCGGACGCCGCCTGGCTGCCGGCACGCGAGGTGACTCTGAGCCAGAACTGGTCGCGGGAACCGGACGAACTCAGAGCCGGCGAACCGATTTCGCGCGACATTACCGTGAGCGCGCTCGGCCAGCTCGAGACCCAGATTCCCGTGATCGAACCGCCGGTCGTCGACGGCGTGAACGTATACCCGGACCGTCCGGTGTTGTCGCGCGAACTGGAGACCGGCGGCATTCGCGGTCTGCGCACGGACACCTACGCCATGATCGGCGTCGACGGGGGACGCGTGGAGTTTCCGGCGCTCGAGCTGCCGTGGTGGGACATCGAAGCCGGCGAATGGCGGGTTGCAAAGCTGCCCTCGCAGTCGCTGTCGATCCTGCCGCCGCCGCAATCGGTGGCAGCCGCGCCGGTCGAGGCGGTGCCGGCGGCGGCCGGCGATGCCGAGGCGCCGGCACCCGCCCCCGAGCGCGTCGTCCACTCGACGTTCTGGCGCCAGGCGGCCCTCATCCTCGGGCTGGTGTGGGCTCTGACGCTGCTCGCCTGGTGGTGGTCGAGCCGGCCCCGGCGCGAGGAGCGAGCACCGCGACCGCCTCCCCTGCACAAGCAGCAGGCGCGACTCCTCAAAGCGGCACGCGCGGCGGCGCTTGCCCACGATGGCCACGGATTGCGGCTCGCCTTGCTCGACTGGGCGGCACTGGAATGGCCCGAGCGGCCGCCACGCAGCGTCGGCGAGCTCGCCACGCGCGTCGCGCCACCCCTGTCGGAGGAACTCGTGCGTCTGTCACGCGCAAGCTATGGCTCGGGTGAGGTACGCTGGGACGGCGCCGCCATGTCACGGGCGCTGCGCAGCATCGGGAGGCGCAAGGAGAGCGGCGGGCCGGGATCAGCCGAGGCCTTGCCGCCGCTGATGCCGGGCTAGTGCTCTGCCACTACCAGCTTCCGGTATTCGGCATCGACGCCCAGGGTTCTTTCGGTGCCAGCGATGCCCCGGTCTGCAACAACTCGATCGAGATGCCGTCCGGTGAACGGACAAAGGCCATGTGGCCGTCACGCGGCGGCCGGTTGATCGTGACGCCATTGTCCCTGAGTTTCTCGCACAACGCGTAGATGTCCTCGACGCGATAAGCGAGATGGCCGAAATTGCGCCCGCCGCCATAATCCTCCGGGTCCCAGTTCCAGGTGAGTTCCACCTGTGCATCTTCATCGCCCGGCGCTGCGAGAAAGACGAGTGTAAAGCGGCCCTGTTCACTTTCCTTGCGGCGCAATTCAGAGAGGCCGAGTAGCTCGCAGTAGAACCTGAGCGATTCATCGAGGTCGGTGACACGCACCATCGTGTGCAGGTATTTCATCGTTCGTCCGGTTGCAGTGGCTCGTGTTGACGGACGACAATGGTCGGCGATTCCGCCGCTGCCGGCAACCACTGACCTCATCGACGCATGCAGAACGCCTCCGCCATTTGTCCCGCATCCCGTGACCGTCCAACCGGCTGACAGCGGCACGCCGCTGCTCCTTTATGTCCCCGGGCTGCTGCCGAAGCCGCCGGCGAACCTGCACCGGGATGCATTGAAGCGTTGTCTCGTGGAGGGCGTTCGCCGCGTCGACGCCGTCACGGCCGAGCGGATCCGCGCGAGCGAAAGCGGCTTCGACATCGTCGCGTGGACGTACGAATTCTATGCAGCGCATCGGGACCCGGCGCGCGATCTCGCGGCGATCGACGCGGCCATCGAACAACCATCCGCAACGCTTGCCGACATGCGCGAGGCGGCGTCATGGCGCCGCCGTTTCACGCTCTGGCTGTACCGGACCGGCGACCTGTTGCCGTTTTTGATTCCACATCTCGCGAGCGAGCGTATGGAACTGCATCTCAGGGACCTTCATCGCTATCTCGACAACGAGGAGGGAGTCGCGGACCGGGTCCGTGACCAGTTGAAACTGGCCTTGCGCGCCGCGCACGAAGCGGGACGGCCGATCGTGCTGATAGCCCACAGCATGGGGTCGGTCATCGCGTTCGACAGCTTGTGGGAACTGACCCACATCGACGGACAAGTCTGGCCGGTCGATTTATGGCTCACGATGGGCAGTCCCCTCGGCCAGCGCTATCTGCAGCGCCGCTTGCTCGGCCACGATCGTGCCGCGGCGGAGCGTTATCCGGCGAACGTCCGCCGCTGGATCAATCTCACGGCCGTCGGCGATATGACGGCCATCGACCCCGTCCTCGCCGACGACTACGGCGAGATGCTCCGCCTGGGCCTCGTCGAGTCCATCGCCGACCTCGAGTTATACGGACATTTCCGCCTGGACGGCGCACTGAACGTGCATGCCGAGTACGGTTATCTTGCGAACGCGGTTACCGGCAAGATCATCGCGGACTGGTGGTCCGCTCACGCGTAGGAGCGCGACCCACGACCTGAGCGCTTACGAGCGTCCAGCGTTGGCGGCTCGATGCGACCGCGCGATGGTGGCGTGGCCCACTCGCGGCCGTGGGCCGCTGTCAGGCTTCATCGAGGGCCGGAGTGATGACGATATCGATGCGGCGATTACGCTCGCGCCCGCTGGCGGTCTCGTTGCTTGCGACCGGGCGAGTTTCGCCGTAGCCGGTCGCGATCAGCCGATAGGTCGGGATACGCATCGCGTTGATCATGTACTGTTGCACCGACTCGGCGCGCTGCTGCGACAGCGCCTGGTTACTGTCGTCGCCGCCATAGGAGTCGGTGTGGCCTTCGATCGTCAGTTCGCTGCGCGGGAAGACGTCGATGGCCTTCTCGACCTTCTCCAGGAGGGGGAAGTTTTCCGGCCTGATCTGTGCCGCGCCACTGTCGAAATTGAGGCCGACGAGCCTGAGGATCACGGAATCCCCCTGGCGGAATACGAGCGCCTCGTCGCGGCCGAATATCTGCTCCACGCGCGCGAACTGTTCCTTGACCCGGTTCTGCGCTTCGAGCCGCTGGATGAGTGCCGTTCGTTCCGCGGTTGCACCGCCCAGCCGCTCGTCGAGCACGCGCAGTTCCTCTTCGAGATCGGCGAGCCGGATGTCGTCTTCGACATTCTCCTGTTCGAGACGCTGGTGCTCGATGCGCAGGTTTTCGATATAGGTGACGAGTTCCGCGGACAGCACAGCGGGCCCGGTGGCCATTTCCGGCAGCACATCGGCGGCATTCGCCACGGCGCGCAGGGACTGCTCCCACTGCAGTACGAGTTCCTCGGGGCTCAAGGCCTTGTCACGTACCTGGCGCACGATCTCCGACAGGTAGATGGCATGCCGTGCCTCGTAGTTCGCCTGGTGCGCAAGGCTGCGGGGCAGATCCGTATCGTAGCGGTTTTCGCTCAGTTCCCGCTCCGCATTGGCGAGCAGCTCCTGCGCCTTGCCGTAGGTCACGGGCGCATAGCGGTCGGCCCGCGCCTGTTCCGCCTGTTCGAGCAGGCGCCGCGTATCCGTCAGGTACTCGGCCTTGATCGCCACCAGCTCGGCGTCACGGTACAGGCTCGTTGCCTCGATGTCCTTGCGCTTCGCGCCTTTCAGGTCGCCTCGCTCGAGCAACAGGATCGCATCCCCGAACTCGCGCTGCGCCTGTTCCCAGAGTTCCGGCGAGAGCTCGGGCGCACCGGCGTTCGCCGCGTCCTGCCGGCTCTTCATGACCTGCGCCAGCGACGTCGCCGCGAGGCGGGCTGCCTCGGCGGCCGTCTTGAAGTGATTCACGGCCTCGGCCGCGTTCGATCGGATGAACTCGACATTCCGGCCGCGTTTCAATCCTTCCTCGGCGTCGTTGTATTCCTTGACCGCGCGGCTGTAGCTGCGCGGCGCGAGTAACTCGGCGTTCGCGGCGATGGCGGCGGCTCTTGCAGCATCCGCTTCCCGGAAAAAGGTTTCCCGTAGCGCGTCTTGCCCGATTGCGGCTTGAGCGGCAATCAACAGCAGGACAGAAAGGAGCGAGCGCAGCTTGCGTTGCGGGGTCGTCAATCGTGCGAGCATCAGCGAATACCTCGGTTCCGGGTGGGTGCGGCGGCCGTGCCGCCTGCACGGAATTTTACATTGTCAGGTGAGGGCGGCCTGATTTTCCGGCTCTTACGCCGCCCGTAGCGCCAACCATTACCGGAATCGCCGCTCCTGCCTGTGATAAAAATCACTGTTTCGCCAATGATTTGACGGAACTAGGCATTTTGTGCACCGGCTCACAGTCCGGCCCCCCGGGCGGGCGTAGTCTAAAGCCATGTCCGCCAAGTACTACACGCAGTTCATTCTCACCGATGCCAGCTACAAGGGGCACAACGAGTTTGCCGGCGTGATCGAGTTGAACGAGCCCATGGACGCAATGCGCGACCGGGCCGACATCGAGGCGGTACTCGCGAAAAATTTCGACCTGGACCGCAATGGCATCAAGCTCTTGAGCTGGTCCCGGTTGCACTGAGTGCTCTCGCAGACGCAATACCCTCGCGTCTGAGATTCCCCCTGACTCTCCCGGCTTAGGCCGGGAATTTTTTTGTGGCCCCACGGCGATTACCCTTCGCATGCGGCGTATGCCAAAATGTGCGTCCGCTTTCCCGCACAACAAACGAACGAATGAGCGATTCGAACAAGACACACCGGCAGGCATTCCGCGGCATCCCGATCGTAAAAAGCGGCATGAAATACCGCACCGAGGTCGGCTTCTCGGCGATCCGGAACGGCATGAAACACCGCGCGGACGCCGAGCCCGTGCCGGCCGGCCGGAAGCCGCCCTGGCTGCGGGCGAAAATGCCCGCCGGCGCCGGCTATTCGATCACACGCAACATCGTCCATGCACACCGGCTGGCCACGGTGTGCGAGGAATCCATGTGCCCGAACATCGGCGAATGCTGGAACGCCGGCACGGCGACGATCATGGTCCTCGGCTCCGTGTGTACTCGCGCCTGCCGGTTCTGCGCGGTCGACACCGGCAATCCGCGCGGCTGGCTGGATGCCGAGGAGCCGTTGAACACGGGCAGGGCGGTGCGCCTCATGGGGCTCAAATATGTCGTCATCACCTCGGTGGACCGGGATGACCTGCCGGACGGCGGCGCAGCGCATTACGCCGCCTGCGTGCGCGAGATCAAGCGTCAGAATCCCGGGACGGCAGTCGAAGCGCTGACGCCGGACTTCAACGGCCGCCTGGCCGAGGTCGAGGTCGTCGTGGACGCAGGGCTGGACGTGTTTGCCCAGAACATCGAAACGGTACGGCGCCTCACGCATCCCGTTCGCGACCCGCGTGCCGGGTATGAGCAAACCCTGGCGGTGCTCGCGCATGCGAAACGGTACCGGCCGGCGGTTCTTACCAAAACGAGCCTCATGCTCGGACTCGGCGAGCGGGACAGCGAGATCGTGAAGACCATGGACGACCTCCGCGCCGCCGGGGTCGATATTCTGACGCTCGGCCAGTACCTTAGGCCAACGCCGAACCATTTGGCGGTCGAACGCTACGTCACGCCCGCAGAATTCGAGGCCTACCGTGCGGAGGGGCTGGAGCGCGGGTTTCTCGAGGTCGTCGCCGGACCGATGGTGCGTTCGAGCTATCGCGCCGAGCAGGTACTGCAGAAGAACAATGTCGGCCTGGCCGTCTAGCCGTTTGTCCCCCGGAATCACCTCATGAGTCAGTTCTTCGCGGAATACGGCCTGTTCCTGCTCAAGTCCGCGACCGTCGTGGCTGCGATTGTCATCGTCATCGCCGTAATCGCGTCACTGAGCCGCAGGAGTTCGCAGGAAGGGCTCGAGGTCGAGAGCCTGAACAAAAAATACAAGGCGGCAGCGCACACGCTCCGCCAGGCACTGCTCGGCAAGAGCGAAAAAAGGAAAGAGGAGCGGCGGGAGAAGAAACGCCTGAAAGCGGAGTCGAAGTCGGCGAGTCCGCGGCCGCGCAGTTTCGTCGTCGACTTCAAGGGGGATCTGAAAGCGACCGCCGTTGCGCATCTGCGCGAGGAGGTCAGCGCGATTCTCGACGTGGCGGGCCCCGGCGACGAGGTGATCGTCCGGCTCGAGAACTATGGCGGCGTCGTGCACGAACACGGGCTGGCGGCGTCGCAACTGGTCCGAATCCGCAATGCGGGCATTCCGCTCCTGGTTTGCGTGGACAAGGTCGCGGCCAGCGGCGGCTACCTGATGGCCTGTGTCGCGAGCCGGATCTACGCGGCGCCGTTCGCAATCCTGGGCTCGATCGGCGTGCTCGCGCAGATTCCGAATTTCAATCGCATGCTCGACAGTCATGGTGTCACTTTCGAACAGATTACGGCCGGCAAGTACAAGCGGACGGTCACGATGTTTGGCGAGAACACGGACGAGGATCGCGCGAAACTCAAAGAGGAACTGGAGGACGTCCACGCCTTGTTCAAGAACGCGGTCGTCACCTATCGCCAGGCGCTCGACCTCGACACCGTGGCCACCGGTGAACACTGGTACGGCGCGCGGGCCCTCGAACTCAAGCTTGCCGACGAACTCAAGACCAGCGATGAGCTGTTGCACGCGCTCGCCGCGGAGCGTGACCTGTACCGGGTGCATTACCGGATGAAACTGCCATTGCAGAAGCGCCTGCTGTCCAGCATCGACAGCCTGCTGGAGCGCGTGTCGGCGGCCCGCTGGCAAAACGGCCTGGAATCGCGGCTGCCGCGCTGAACCCGGCGGTTCCGCCGAGGGAACCCGGCTTCGGAGCCGCTGTCCAATCCCGGGTGGAAAGCGCCCGGCTCGCGTTATAATCCGGACGCGACCGGAGATGACCCGATGAGACTTCAATCGATCCAGACAGCCACCCTCGGTGTTGCCATGGTCGCGGCGCTGCTGGCCGCGTGCACGAGTTCGCCCACCGGCCGCAACCAGATGATCCTGCGTTCCGACGAGCAACTGGCCGTCGAGGCTGCGCAGCAGTTCGCGGAAATGCGCGCGTCGATACCGCTGGAAACCGATCGCTACACCATCGATTACATCCATTGTGTCGCGACCGCGGTGGTGGACGCCCTGGAGCCGCAATACCGCGATCTCGACTGGGACATGGCCGTCTTCGACGCGGATTCGGTCAATGCCTTCGCCATGCCGGGCGGCAAGATCGGGGTCATGACCGGCATTCTCCGGGCGGCGGACAACCAGGACCGGCTCGCCGCCGTGCTCGGCCATGAAATCGCGCATGTCACGGCCCGGCATTCCAACGAACGTGCATCGCGTTCGCCGGTCGCGGGGGTCGGCATCAAGGTGGCGGCCGTCCTGCTCGGCGCCGGGCATTCCGGGGCCACCTATACCGCCTACGAAGCGCTGAACCAGGGCGCCGCTCTCGGCATCATGCTGCCGTTCAACCGGGCCCAGGAAAGCGAAGCCGACGTCATCGGGCTGGAATTCATGGCGCGCGCCGGCTTCGACCCGCGCCAGTCGGTACCGTTGTGGCAGAACATGTCGAAGGAAGGCGGCGGCAACGAGCCGGCCGAGTTCCTGTCGACGCATCCCTCGAGCGAAAAGCGCATCGACTCGCTGGTCTCGCAATTCGGCAGTTCGCTCGTGTCCTACAACGAAGCCAAGACAGCTGGTCGGCAGCCGGACTGCGGTCCGCCGCCACCACCCAAGAAGTCGACCCGCGAGAAAACGAGTAACACGAGCAAGAAGTCGCCCTGACGGCGCTTGTGGCCGGCTATCGGTCGGGTAGACTACGCCGATGCCACGAACCCCCGGTCGCAGCCTGACGCGTCGCCTGCCGGCGCTCGCCGCCGCGGTCGCCCTGCTCGGCGGCTGTTCCACGTTGCAGGGCTGGCTGCCGCAAACACCGCCCGCGGCTGAGCCGCCGCCCGTCCCAAGGCTCGCGAACCTGCCGCTCGAGGACGCCATCGATCCGAATCGCTTCGTTCTCGAGACCCCTCTGCAGTCCGTAGTGGGCGTCCCGCAGGTGGTTTTCACCCGCGCCGACGACACGCTCGCGGATTTCGCGCTCGAGTACGGGATCGGTTACGACGAACTCATTGCCGCTAACCCCGACGTCGATCCCTGGCTGCCGGGTGAGAACACCGCCGTGTTGCTCCCGACGCAATTTGTCATTCCGGACGTGCCACGGCAGGGGGTGGTACTCAATATCGCCGCGAAGCGGCTGTTCTATTTTCCGGCCGACGGCATCGAGACGGATCCGGTGAGCGGGGAAGTGACCCGGCAGTCCGTGCTCACGTTTCCGGTCGGTATCGGCAGGGTCGGCTGGGAAACGCCGGTCGGGGAAACGACCGTCATCTCCAAGGCGAAGGACCCGACCTGGTGGGTACCGGCGTCCGTGCGAGAGGAGCACGCGGCCGTGGGAGACCCGTTGCCGGCGATCGTCCCGCCCGGGCCCGACAATCCGCTCGGCACGCGCGTGCTCAAACTCGACATGCCGGGCTATCTCATCCACGGCACGAACATGCCTTACGGGGTGGGCATGCGCGTCAGTCACGGCTGCGTGCGTCTCTACCCGGAGAACATCGAGTTTCTTTACGAGCTGGTGCCGATCGGTGAGCGGGTGCGCATCGTAAACGAGCCCTACCTGCTGGGCCGGCTGGGGGAGGACTGGTACTTCGAGGGTCACGAACCCCTGGAGGACGACACGATCGACCCCGAGCTGCGGCTCGACGCCCTGCTTCTGAACCTCCCGCAGCCCGACCTTGCAGGGCACGTGCGCGCCGTCGCCAGCGCCGCGAGCGGATTGCCGATCCGGCTGGCAAACCATGACCAGGCCGAGGTTCTCAGCCGGCTGCGCCGCGTGCGCAACACTATCCAGCCGGACCCGGAGGCTCCGACACTCGAGGAAGTCCGCGACATGATCGACGAAGCGCTCGCCGACGACGAACTCGAGGTGGCCGTGACGGACGACGCCGGCTACGCCGACGCGCCCTGATCGTCGAAGTATCGCGCGAACTCCGCGGGCAAGCGCGTGAAGTCCGGTTGCGTCGAGACCGGGATGTCGAGCGGCACGGCGTTGCAGGTATTCCAGAACAAGGGCCGCATGGCCGCACCTTTGTGCAGGTCGTGGCAGAGAGCCGCCATCGCCTTGCCGGAATACGTCGTGTCCAGGGCGATGCCGAGTTCGTCGGCGGCGAGCGCAATTGCACGGTCGGTCGCGGCGTCGGACTGTCCGTAACCCGGGCCGTAAAAGTCCTCGCGCAACACGACCCGGGTACGTGCTGCCAGGTCGGCCGGCACCCGTTTGTCGTAGCGCCGCATCAGGGTCGCCGTCTTTTGCAGCAGGCGCCCGAGCGCCGCGGCGCTGGCAAACCGCGGGTCGGTGACGCGGATGGCGCGAACCTCGAGGTCGAGGCCGGCGAGCGCGAAGCCGAGCGCGAGTCCGACTGCCGTAGCGAGCGTGCCGGTGGCCACATAGACCTCCGCCGGCGGCGGGAAGTCGCCACCCTCGCATTGGCTCGCGAGCTCGAGCGCCGCATTCACGAACCCGAGTGCGCCGCGCCAGCTAGACCCGCCCATCGGGATCAGGTCGATATTCCGTCCTTGCAGCCAGCGGCGCTGGATGTCGACGCGCAGCCTGCGCGGCCCGCCGAAGCGCACGATTTCGGTGCCATTCAGCTGGTGTGCGAGAAGCTTCAGGCCGATGCCCGGGTGCACCGGCTGGTGCGACAACAGGCAGGTGCAATCGAATCCGGCGCGGCGCGCATACAGTGAAGTCGCGAGCGCATGATTCGAACCTGCCGCCCCGTAGGTCGCGATGCGCGTCGCACCGCGCTCGACGGCGTGTCGCAACAGGTATTCGAGCTTGCGCACCTTGTTGCCGCCATACAGGAGGCCGCTCCGCTCGTCGTGCTTGATCGTGACCGGGGTCCGTGACGTGTCGATCCGGAGCTCGTGCACCGTCACGGGTGTCGGCAGGGAGGCGAGCGCCACGACGGGGAATCGGGCCGCGAGACCCGGCAGTGTTGCGGACAGGTACTGGCCCATTTGTTGTAAAGACTAGCGCTCCCGGGCGCCCTTGCCTAGACAAATTGGCCACACGCTCAACTCCTGACTAGAATACGCGCACGCAAAATCTGGCGTTCAGGGGAGTAGGGCGTGTCAGATGCGGTGGGCCGTGGCATCACGGTCACGGAAATTGGGGATATCGATGAGCCGATCGATCTTGCGCCGGAAACCACGGTTGCGTTCCTTGGCCGTGCGCTGCGTGGTCCGCTCGATACGCCGGTGCTGGTTCGGAACTTCGGGGAATTCAGGCGCCGCTTCGGGGACTGCTGGTCGCGCTCGAGTCTCGGCCCGGCGGTTCGCGATTTTTTCGACCACGGCGGGCGCCGCCTCTATGTCGTTCGCGTAGCGAACGACGCCCGCGGTTCGATGCTGTGCCTGCCGGCGTCGGGGTCGGCACTGATCCTGCGCGCAGTGGAATGCGGTTCGTCCGAGCGGCTCCGTGCTGCGGTCGACTACGACGGTATCGACGCTGCCGACGCCGAGCACTTCAATCTCACGCTCCAGCGTCTCGATCCCGGCAGCGGCAGGGTCGTCGACCAGGAAATGTTCCGTGCGCTGAGCTTTTGCGCCGAAGCCCCGGACTTCGTCGTCGATCGCCTGCAGGATTCCGAGCTTGCGCGCGTCGATCATCCCTGGCCGGCGCACCGGCCGGAGCCGACGCTCGCGGGCGGCAATCGCTTCCTGCCGGGCTGGGTCGAGCACGTGCAGGCAGGCACGGATGGCAGTGAGCTGACCGATTACGATCTCGTCGGCTCGGGCGTGCGCGGCACCGGCCTGTTCGCGCTGGATGCGGTCGACGATGTCGACCTTTTGTACTTTCCGCCGCGTGGCAAGGGCGCCGATAATGGACCGGCACTCGTTCTTGCCGCGGAAATGTACTGCCGCCGGCGCGGCGCGATACTGATCGTCGACCCGCCCGTTGCCTGGGGGACGAGCGATGACGCAGTGAAGGGACTGCGCGAGCTCGGGTACGGAAGCCCCAATCTCGTGACCTATTTCCCGCGGGGCCGGGCAGCGGACGCCGAGGGCGCGACGCGCGCGGCAGGAGCGGCGCTCGCCGGCGCCCTGTGCCGGCGGGATCGCGTCCATGGGCTGTGGCAGGCGTTCGATGACGACGGCGTCGTGTTGCAGACGAGCCTCGCACCGGCGACGACACTCGATGACGCGGCTACCCGCAGGCTGGTTCGCGCCGGCATCAATGCCTTGTGCCGGGATGCCTCCGGGCGCGTGCGGCTGCTCGGCGGGCGCACGTTGTCGCGCGGCAGCGAGCCACACCGCATGTTCAAGAGCCTGCCCGTGAGGCGGATCTGCCTTCGCATCGTCAACTCGATCGACGCGGCGATACGCTGGTCCGTTTTCGAACAAGCGGACGCTCGCCTCGCTGCACGCATCCGCGACCAGGTCATCGACTACCTCCGGCGACTGCATGCCGCAGGCGCGCTCGATAACGATAACTTCCTCGTGCTGTGCGACGCCGGCCGGGACGCGCGGGACGGCGGCCTGCGTCGCGGCGTGACACTGTTGCTCGTTTTCCAGCCCCGGGATTGCGATACGCCGGTGTCTTTTACCCTGCACCAGTCCGCCACGGGCTGCCGGATCAGCAGCACGGCCTTCGCCCCGCTTGCCGGCCACTCTGCCTGAGTCCGGCCTGCCGGGACCGGTCCCGGGTCGATTTGTTATCCTGTCGGCTGCGAATCCCGGGATCTCACCATGCAATATCGAGCAGCGGCCGTACTCGCCGCAACCATCCTGTTGTCCGCCTGCGGCTGCGAGGGGCCTGCGCCCGCGCTGGATGCGGAGCCCGGGGAGACTGCAAGCGCCGCGGCCGAACTGGCCGCGCTCTTCGAGGAACACTTCGAGCGCGAACTGGCACTGAATCCGCTCGATGCGACTGCCATCGGCGACTATCGTTACAACGACCGCCTCGCCATCACGAATAGCGCGGAATACCGCGCGGCGGAAGAGGCACTGGACAGGGAATTCCTGGCGCGCCTCGAGGCGATCGACCGTAGCGAACTCGACTACCAGGACCAGCTCAGTTACGACATGTTCCGCCGGCTGCGGGAAATGTCCCTCGAGGGTGACCGCTATCCGTTTCACCAGCAGCCGATCAACCAGTTCTATTCGATCACCAACTCCTTCGTGCGGCTCGGCAGCGGCGCCAGCTATCACCCGTTCGACACGGTCGAGCATTACGAGGATTTCCTGAGCCGCGCCGGGGATTTCATCGCCAATGTCGATCTCGCGATCGCGAACATGCAGGAGGGCATCGAGGCCGGCGTAGTGCAGCCGCGTGTGCTGATGGAGAAGGTCATCCCGCAGCTCGAGTCGCAAGTCGTCGAGTCTGCGGAAGAGAGCGACTTCTGGATGCCCGTAGTGTCCATGCCGGAGAGCTTCGCGCCCGCCGAACGCGAACGCCTCACGGCTGCCTACCGGGACGCGATCGAAAATCGCATCATTCCCGCCTACGAGCGGCTTCAGAACTTCATCGCGGACAGCTATCTGGCCGCGGCGCGCGAAACCGTCGGCCTCGGTGCATTGCCGAACGGCGACGAATGGTACCGATACCTCGTGCGCCTTCGCACCACGACGGACCTTACACCGGCGGAGATCCACCGCATCGGTCTCGATGAGGTGGCGCGCATTCACCAGGAAATGCAGGGCGTCATGGACGAGGTCGGGTTCGAGGGCGACCTCGGGGATTTCTTCGAGTATGTCAATACGGATCCCCGGTTCTTCTATGACGAACCGGAGCAGCTGATCCAGGGCTATCGCGACATGGCCGCGGACATCGAGGAGCTGTCGCGCGCCCTGTTCGACGTCGCACCGAAGACGGGCTTCGAGGTACGCCGGGTCGAGCCGTTCCGCGAAGCGTCGGCATCGGGCGGCAGCTACGAGGGCGGCACTCCGGACGGTGCCCGTCCGGGGATCTTTTATGCAAACGCCTACAACATCGAGGCGCGCCCCAAATGGGCGATGGAGTCGCTGTTCCTGCACGAAGCGATCCCGGGGCATCATTTCCAGATTTCACTGCAACAGGAGAACGAAGCCATCCCGCGCTTCCGCCGATTCGCGCGTTTCACGGCCTACAGCGAAGGCTGGGGGCTTTATGCCGAAACGCTCGGCAAGGAGCTCGGGGTATACACCGACCCGTACCAGTATTTCGGCGCGCTGAACGCGGAGCTGTGGCGATCGATCCGGCTCGTCGTCGATACCGGCATCCATGCACTGGGGTGGACGCGCCAGGAAGTGCTGGACTACATGTATGCGAACTCGGCGGTCGCACCGGCGCGAGCCATCTCGGAAGCCGAACGCTTCATGGCCATCCCCGGCCAGGCGCTTGCCTACAAGATCGGCCAGCTGAAGATCCAGGCGATCCGCGACGATGCAGAAGAACGCCTCGGCGAGGCTTTCGACGTCGTCGCGTTCCACCGCGCGGTCCTGGAAGATGGGCCCATGCCCCTGTCGATGCTCGAAAGCAAGATCGATCGCTGGGTGACGGCGCAATTGTAACGTCGCCATGAAACTGGATCGTCTTATCCGCTTCGCTCTCGGGTTCGCGATCCTGGCTGTCTTTCTCGTCGCCACGGGGGCGGTGCTGTTCGTCACGGAGACCGCCCTCAATGTCTGGGACCGGCTGGCCGGAGGACCGCGCTGGGTTCCCTGGCTTTATCTCGCGGTCCTGGCCGGCATTGTCGTTGCGGCATGCATCCTGATCTGGCGGCTCGTGATCCGGCGGCGCGGGCGCGCGGGACGGAGCGAGCCGCAAAAACCGCTGACCCGCGAGGAGATCGAAACGCGGCTTACGGACGCGGAGCGCGCCGGCGTCGATGTCAGCGCGGCACAGGCGGAATTGCGGGACCTGGCGAGCCGCCGTGAATCGCAATCGCTGCACCTGTGTTTTTTCGGCACGGTCAGCACCGGCAAAAGCTCGCTGATCCGGGCCCTTGTTCCGGCGGCGGATGTGAAGATCGACGTCGTCGGCGGGTCCACCGGCGACGTTCGGCATTACCGCTGGCGCGACGAGGAGGGCGCGCAGATTCTCCTGACCGACGTGCCGGGAACCGGCGGGCACGAGGAGGGACTTTCCGATCTCGCACTCGAGGAGGCCCGCAGGGCACATGTCGTCCTGTTCGTCTGCGGCGGCGATCTGACACGTGCGGAGGCTGCGCAAGTCCGCGACCTGTCCGCACTCGACAAGCCGATCATTCTCGTTATGAACAAGGCGGACCGTTACAGTGCCGACGAGCAGTCCCATCTCCTGCATCGCCTGATGGCGCGGCTCGAGTCGCAGGGCGGCGAATTGTCGCGGGCGCGGGTGGTCGCGGTCTCGGCAGGCGGCGAGGTGGATGTCGTGCAGCGTTCGCCGGGCGGGCGGGAGACCCTGGCGCGGCGCCAGCGGCCTGCCGACATCGGGGTGCTGGTCGTCGCCATCAATCGACTGCTCGAGGCGGACCGGGCACCGCTCGACCGGCGGCGAGAACGCGCGGTGTTCCAGCTCGCGACGGAAAAACTCGCGTCCGCGGAGCGCGAGTATCGCGAACAGCGCGCCGAGCAAATCATCCGCTCATCGACGCAGAAGGCGATCATCGGGGCGCTCGCGGCGATCAGTCCGGGTACGGACATCCTGATCCAGGGATTCATCGGTACGGTCATGACGCGCGAACTGTGCCGGCTCTATGGCGCAGCACCGCGGGACCTCGACATCGAAGAGTTCCTGAGCCTGAGCCAGAGCCGGGTGGGCAGGGCGTTGCCGCTGGCGCTGGCGGTGGCCGGCAATGCCCTGAAAGCGTTCCCGGGCATCGGCACGGTTGCGGGCGGCTTCGTGCACGCAGTAGCCTACGGCCTCATATTCGACGCGTTGGGTCGCAGCCTCGTGGTGACGCTCAGGAAACACGGCGAACTCGTGCCGGAACTTGCCGCCAGAGAGTTCGAGGACAGTATCAGTGAGCATGTGGAAGCGGGTGTCAAACGCGTTGCCCGGATGGCCCTGGAAGAAAAAACGGCCGGCGACTGACACCGAGGACGATCACCTGACGCTCGCCCGCGAAAGCCTGCGGCAGCTTGTCAGTGATCAGCGCCTGCCGGCTGGCCTCCGCGAGTCGCTGGCGCGGGATTACGATGCCGTACAGGCGATGCTGGAAAAAATCGAGCATGGGCACGTACACCTGTCCGCCGTCGGCCGCGTCAGCACCGGCAAGTCCTCACTTCTCAACGCGCTGATCGGCGACGAGCTGTTTTCCGTCAGTCCGCTGCACGGTGAGACACGGTATTCGTCGATGCAGGCCTGGAACGAGATCGAAGCAGGGGGCGTCTACCTCCTCGATACGCCCGGGCTCGATGAAGCCGGCGGCGAGGATCGCGAAGCACTCGCGGTCGCGGTCGCGGAACGATCGGATCTCGTGCTGTTCGTCATCGATGGCGATCTCACGGATACCGAACTCGCGGCGCTCAAAATGCTGCTCGCGAACGGCCGCCCGGTGATCGTCGTACTGAACAAGAAAGACCTGTACACCGCCGGTGAACTCGATCGGCTGCTTGACGCGATCCGGCAACGGACGGCCGGGCTGGTCGATCCGGAACATATCGTCCCGGTCGCCGCGGCACCGCGCCCGCAAGTGGTCGTGGAGGTTTACGACGACGGCGTCGAACGGACGAGCGAGCGTACGCGTCCTCCCGATGTCGAGGCGCTGCGCGTGAGGCTGTGGGACATCCTCGCGGATGAAGGAAAGACCCTGGCCGCCCTCAACGCCAGCCTGTTCGCCTCGGACCTGAGCGACCAGGTCGGCCGGCGGATCCTTGCGGCACGCCGGGAAATCGGCGAGCGCCTGGTTCGCACCTATTGCATCGGCAAGGGGATTGCCGTTGCGTTGAACCCTGTTCCGCTGGCCGACCTGTTCGCAGCGGCCTTCATCGATGTCGGCATGCTGGTGCACCTGTCGCGCATTTACGGCTTGCCCTTGAGCCGGCGCGAGGCGGGATCGCTGATTGCCGTTATCGCTGCCGAGTCGGCGGCGATCACGGCAACGGTATGGGCGGTCCACCTGGGTTCGAGCGCTCTCAAGCTCGGCACGGCCGGCCTCTCCACCGCGGCGACCGCGGCGGCGCAGGGTGCCGTCGCCTGGTACAGCACGCTCATCGTCGGCCGCGTGGCCGGCGAGTACCTGGCACGTGGCAAGTCCTGGGGCGAGGCGGGCCCGAAAAAAGTCGTCAAACGTATTCTCGATACGCTCGATCGGGACACGGTGCTGCGCGATGCGCGCCGTGAAATCCAGGCCCGGCTGCAGCGGGGCTGACGACATGGACGCGAGGGAGCGGGCAGCACGGATCACGGCCATCGTCCGCGACATTCCCCGTGGCTGCGTCGCAAGCTATGGCCAGGTGGCGGAGATCGCGGGTATCCCGCGCGGCGCGCGCCAGGTCGGCGCCACGCTGCGCGGTTTGCCGGATGGCCACGATGTGCCGTGGCATCGTGTGGTGCAGTCCGCAGGCACGCTCGCCTTCGTCGCGGGTTCGCCCCAGTATGCCCTGCAGTGCGAGCGCTTGCTCGATGACGGGGTGGCGGTGCGAGGAGGGCGAATCGACATGCGGCGTCATCGCTGGCAGCCTGACCTGGACGAATTACTCTGGAAGCCATCGGCCAGCTGGGACGGGGCATGACACTCGGCTCCTGGCTGCGTACACGCTGGCTCGGCGTACTCTTGAGCGCCCCTTCCCAGTCCCTGCGGCGCAAGCTGGCCGAGTGGAGACGCGCGGCGCGCCGCTCCGGGCACGTCGTGTCGGTATTTCTGGAACTCGACGACCCCTATTCCTACGTCCTCGGTGACTATCTCGACGAGCTCGCCCGTTACTATGCGATCGACCTTCGCCTGTACCTCGCCGAGGCGCTGCGCGGCGAGTTCCGGCCGGCGCCGGAGCTCTACTACGAGTACGCCCTGAACGACTGCCGGCAGGTCGCGCGTGAGCTGGGCATTCCTTTTCTCGACAAGGGCGAAACCCCGCCGGTCGAACATCGCCGCGCGTTGCTCGACATACTGGCGGCCCGGCACGACAGCGCGGAGTTTCCGCAGGAACTTCTCGAGGGCCTGACGGCCTACTGGCGTGGCGATAGCGAGCGTGTGGGGCGACGCTGCCGTTCAGCGGGAGGCGAAACGGGGGCGAACGTACGCCTCGACCGGAACCAGGCACTGCTGCAGCGTCTCGGGCACTACAATACCGCGATGATTTGCTACGGCGGGGAGTGGTATTGGGGCGTCGATCGCTTGCATTACCTCGTCGATCGGCTCGATGCACTCGGCGTGCGGCGTGAGCCGGGGCTCGCGCCGCGCATTGCCTCGATCCGTCAGGTCATGCGCCCGGTGCTGCCGGTCGGCGTACCGGAGAAGGCGCGCACGCTGCCGCCGGTCGAGCTGTTCTACTCGCTGCGGAGCCCGTACTCCTGGCTCGCATTCGACCGTATCGCCGCCATCGCGGACGCATTCGGCGCAAAACTCGAACTCAGGCCGGTCCTGCCGATGGTCATGCGCGGCCTGCCGGTCCCGCCGCAGAAACTGCGCTACATGCTCTTCGACGCCGGCCGCGAAGCCCGGCGGCACGGCGTGCCCTTCGGCCGCTTTGCCGATCCGGCCGGCAGCGGCGTCGAACGGCTCATGGCCGTTTGGCAATATGCGATCGCCGAACAGCGCGAGCGGCAATTCGTGCAGAGCGCGGGCGATGCGATCTGGCATCGAGGGATCGACGTCGCGACCGACAAGGGCTTGCGGCTCGTCACGGCGGATGCGGGTCTCGACTGGCAAGGCGCGCTCGCCGCGCTCGGTGACGACGGCTGGCGCAGTATCGCCGCACTGAATCGCGAGGCAATGTCGGACGCCGGCGCCTGGGGTGTGCCGGCGATCCGCATCGGGGACTGGCTCAGCTGGGGCCAGGATCGCGACTGGCTCGTGGCGCGGCGTCTCGAGGAATTGTGCGACAACGGGGACGGGATACTCGTATGACGACAGTGGTGTTTTCACACGGACAGGAGAGCGGCCCCTGGGGCACGAAGATCCGTGCCATGGCCGAACTCGCCCGCTCGCTGGGTTGCGCGGCCGAGAGTATCGACTACCAGGGAATTGCCGATCCCGGCGAGCGCGTGGCGAAGCTCCTGGCGGCGGCTCCCGGCGGCGGCGACCGGCTGCTGCTCGTCGGTTCCAGCATGGGCGGCCATGTCGCGACAGCCGCCGCCAGAAGTCTCCCTGCGGCAGGACTGTTCCTGCTGGCCCCGGCGTTCTACATGCCGGGTTTCGAGTCGCTGACCCCGGACGCACCCGGCATTCCCATCAGCATCGTGCATGGCTGGCGCGACGACATCGTGCCCGTGGATAACAGCATCCGCTTTGCCCGGCGCTGCCGGGCGACGCTCCATATCGTCGATGGCGACCACCGCCTCACAGACAACCTCGACGAAATCAACGACTACCTGCGGCTGTTTATCGCACAGTGCGGCTCTGCTACTGCAAGGAGACAAGGATGAAGACGAGCCCGATATTGGCCGCTGTGCTGCTTGCAGCCTGCAGCAGCGAACCCGCCGGCGACACGATCGGCACGGACCTCGCGGAGGATTACGCCGAAGCCCTCGATGAGGCGGCCGCCACTGAAGACCTGGCCGAAGCGGCGAAAGAACGTGTCGACGCCGCGCTCGATGAAGCCGACGGCGTTGCCCGCGACTAGCACCTTGACATGATCGGGCACCTCATCGCTCGCCCGCTGTACTGGATGGCCGGAAAGCTGTTTGCGCTCTGGGCGCGGCCCGTGATCCAGCCCGACGTGCCGCCGGAACTCCTGAACGACCCGGCGGCTGCCGTCTGCTACGTCCTGGAAAGCGGCGGACTGGCCGACCTGCTGGCACTCGAGCAGGCCTCGGAACGTGCAGACATGCCCTCGCCGAGCGCGCCGCTCAGTTACGGCGGGCTGCGGGAGTCGCGGAGTGTCGTCGTTCTGCGGAAGACCCGGGGCGTGTTCGTGCGGCGGCCGTCGCCTGAAGGATCGAAACGCTTACGGCGTCTCGTCCACGCGGCGCAAACCGCAGGCGATCGGGACCTGCTGTTGATCCCGGTGGCGATTTACTGGGGCCGCTCGCCGCACAAGGACCGGTCGCTGTTCAAGCTGCTGTTTTCGGAGAACTGGGAGATCGTCGGCCGCACGCGCAAGTTCGCAACGACCCTCGTGCACGGCCGCAGCACGCTGCTCCGCTACAGCGATGCCTTGCCCGTGCAATCGGTCGTCGACAAGGACATGGATGCGGCGCTGGCCTTCCGCAAGCTCTCGCGCGTGCTGCGCGTGCATTTTCGCCAGCGCCGCGCGGCAACCGTGGGTCCGGACCTGTCACATCGCCGGACCCTGGTCGAACAGGTGCTGATGGAGCCCGGGGTGCGGGCCGCAATTGCGGCAGAGGCCGGCGATACGCCGGCACAGCTCGAAGCGGCCCGGCGCGAAGCACGGGCTTATGCGCTCGAGATCGCAGCCGACATTTCCTACCCGACGATACGGGTAATCGAACGATTTCTGAGGTGGCTCTGGCACCGCATCTACGACGGCATCGAACTCAATCATATTGAGCGCGTGCACGATGTGGCGAAGAGCAAGGAGGTCATCTACGTCCCCTGTCACCGCAGCCACTTCGATTACCTGTTGCTCGGCTACGTGGTCTACGAGCAGGGACTGCACATTCCGCACGTCGCGGCCGGGATCAACCTGAACATGCCGGTCGTCGGCGCGATTCTGCGGCGTGGCGGGGCGTTTTTCCTGCGGAGGAGTTTCAAGGGCAACCGCCTGTACGCCGCCGTGTTCGATGCCTACCTGCACAAGATCCTGACACGCGGCTTTTCGATCGAGTATTTCGTCGAGGGTGGCCGGAGCCGCACGGGCCGGCTGTTGTCGCCCAAGGGCGGTATGCTCGCGATGACGGTCGGCTCCTACCTGAAGGACCCGCGCCGGCCCATCGTGTTCGTGCCGGTCTATTTCGGTTACGAAAAACTGATTGAAGGCGATTCGTTCATCAGCGAACTCAGCGGCGCGGAAAAAAAACGGGAAACTGTGACCGGCCTGATTCGATCGGTGCGCGGCCTGAAAGAGAACTTCGGCAAGGTCTATGTAAACGTGGGGGAGCCACTGGAACTTGCGCCGCTCGTCGACCGTATCGAGCCGGGGTGGCGCGACGCCAAGTGGAACGGCGAGCGCCCGGCGTGGTTCGGCGACGTCATCGACCAGCTCGGTATCGGCATCATGCAGCGAATCAATGCCGCCGCGGCGGTGACGCCGATCGCCCTGCTCGCGTGCGTCCTGCTGGCCGCGCCGAAACAGCGGATCGGCCTCGACGAATTGCGGCGCCAGCTGCAGTTGAGCAAGGACCTGCTGCGCCGCTTTCGCTATTCAGACTCGGTGACGATACCGGAGCTGACGCCGGACGAGATCGTCGCGCACGGGCATAAGCTCAAGGTCATCAGCCGCACGCCGCACCCGATGGGTGAGATCATCAGCATGACCGAAAAAACCGCGGTGCTGATGACGTACTTCCGCAACAACATACTGCACCTGCTCGCCGTGCCCGCGTCGGTCGCCTGCTGCTTCATCCAGGGCCGGCAGCTGGAGCACGCGGAGCTGCAGCGGCTGGTCCGTCTGATCTACCCGTTCATGCAGAAGGAACTCTGGCTGAAGTGGGTGGACGCCGAGATCGACGGCGTCGCCTCGGCGGCCATCGAGGCGCTCGTCGGACTGGGCCTCCTGACGCGGGGCGACAACCCGGCAGCCCTGGTGCGTCCGCCCGCGGGCTCGGCGAAGGCCTACCAGCTCCTGATGCTGGGGCAGTCGATGGTGCCCATGCTGCAGCGCTTCTACCTCGTGATCGCGATCCTGGTCCGCAACGGCTCCGGAAACCTCTCGCGCGCTCGCCTCGAGATCCTGTGCAAGCAAAGCGCGGAGCGGCTGTCGATGATCTACGGACTTCACTCGCCGGATTTCTTCAACCAGGGCCTGTTTCACGATTTCATCCGCAAGCTCCTGGATCTCGAGGTCCTGCAGCGCAACGCGGAGGGCAAGCTGACCTTCGACGAGAGCATCGAAAGCATCGGTGCCGACGCACGCCTCGTCCTCGGCGAGGAGATCCGGCACTCGATCCTGTCGCTGACCGTCGTCGAAGGCCGGGAGCCGCTGTGAAGGTGGTCGCGTTCTATCGTTTCCAGGATCTCGCCGATCCCGGGGCGCTCCGCGCGGGCTTGCTCGAGCGCTGCCGGGTGGCAGGCCTCCTCGGCACCGTGCTGGTCGCACCGGAAGGCCTGAACGGGACCCTGGCCGGCAGTGAACAGGGCATTGCCGAGGTGTTCCGGTGGATCGAGAACCAGCTCGAACCCGGCTGCCGGCTCGATGCCCGGTGGACGACGGCGGAGGAGGCGCCGTTCAGGAAACTGCGGGTGTGCCTGAAGAAGGAAATCGTGACTCTCGGGCGGCCCGATATACTACCGCAGCGGCAAACCGGCAGGCACGTCCCGCCCGCTGAATGGAACGCGCTGCTCGACAAACCGGACCTCGTGCTGATCGACACGCGCAATCACTACGAGTTCGAGGTCGGGACGTTTCCCGGCGCCCTCGATCCGCAGACCGACAGTTTCCGGGAGTTTCCCGTGTTTGCGGAGTCGCTCGCGTCCCTGCCGAAGGACCGGCCGGTCGCGATGTTCTGCACCGGCGGCATACGCTGTGAAAAAGCCTCGGCGCTGATGCTGGAACAAGGCTTCAAGGATGTCTCCCAGCTCGAGGGCGGCATCCTCAACTACCTGGAAAAGATCCCTCCCGCTGAGAATCGCTGGCAGGGAGAATGCTTTATCTTCGACACGCGGGTCGCGCTCGACCGTGATCTCGCAGAAGGCGGTTACGTGCAGTGCCACGCCTGCCGGCGGCCGTTGTCGACCCGCGATCTGGCCTCGCCCGACTACCGCGAAGGTGTGTCCTGCCCCCGGTGCGCCGGCGACCTCGATCCCGGCCGCGCGGCGCGTCTCGAGGAGCGCGCGAAACAGGTTCTGCTTGCGAAAGAGCGCGGCGAATCGCACATCGGCCCGAAAAAATAGGGCATGAGCCTGCGGCCGCAAGAGGCCCGCCTCAGAACCAGAACCGGACGCCCGCGAGTGCGGTCGTGTCCTCGTCGTCGCCGGCGGTGCCGCGGTACTCTTTCTCCCACGCAATGCCGAGGTAGGGCGCAAATTTTCGCGTCAGCTCGTAACGGAGCCTCACGCCGAGCGACAGCTTGCTCGGCCCGGCGTCGATGTCCTGTGCCGGGATGTCCTGGAACGAGAGGCCGATTTCCGCACGCGGCTGGACAAGGACCCGTTCGGTGAGGAAAAAGTCCTTTTCGAATTCGGCCCGGCCGCTCACATCGCCGTCTTCCGACAAAAACAGCGCGAGGTCGCTTTCGACCCGGAAGGGAAGCAGGCCCTGGGTGCCGGCCACGGCCGAGGTGATGCCGCCGGCGTCCGTGTCGGTGTGGCGAATGCCGAATTGCAGGTCGAAAAATGCCGTCCAGGCACGCTCGTAAAGGAGCTCGAGTTCGGCGTCGTCCGTTTCGCCGTCGGCGTATCGGCCTTCGGTTTTCCAGGCGACCTTGTGGTAGTCGCCGCCCCAGCGCCCCGCCAGGTCCCAGAACAGGCTGTCCGTCGACTCGCGGTACTCGAGCCGCTCGCCCTCCGTATAGGCATAGGTGTGCTCGTGCCGGTGATCGTGCTGCGCCACGGCGAGCCCGCCCGGCAGCAGCAGGCAGATGGCGGCCAGGCGCATCATGCCGGCGGCTCGCCCACGCGCACGACACGCATCATGCCTGCCTGCATGTGATACAGCAGGTGGCAGTGAAACGCCCACGGACCCGGTTCGTTCGCGGTCAGGTCGACGGCCAGCCGCTCGGCCGGTTTGACGACGACCGTGTGCTTGCGCGGGTTGTGAATGCCGTTGCCGTTCACGAGTTCCACGAACATGCCGTGCAGGTGCACCGGGTGCGCCATCATCGTGTCGTTGACGAACACGAGCCGTACGCGTTCGCCGTAATCGAATTCGATCGGCTGCGTGACCTCGGAAAACCTGAGCCCGTCGAAGGACCACATGTAGCGATGCATGTTGCCGGTCAGGTGCAGCTCCAGCGTGCGGGCGGCGGCACGGCTGTCACCGTTCGGTGTAAGGCTCTTGAGGTCGGTGTAAGCGAGCACCTTGTACGGCAGGTTCTCGAGCCCGACGCCCGGCTCGTGCAGCCGGCTTGCCGGCCGCTCTGTTATGCCGGCGACGCCGGGCCCGCGCTGGTGCGCGTGAATGACCGGTGGCAAGTCGGCGAGCGGGTCCGGCGGCCGATGCATGCCGCCGTGGCCCATCCCGGCATGGTCCATCCCGGCGTGGTCCGTCCCGCCTTGGTCCATGCCGCCACTCTTCGAACCGTGGTCCATGCCCATGTCGGCCATGCTGAGCAGGGGCGGCTGGCGCAGGGGCGGCACGGCCGCCGTGAGGCCGGCGCGCGACGCGAGCGTGCCGCGGACGTAGCCGCTGCGGTCGGCCGACTCGCACATGATCGTCCAGGCGCCGTCGGCGGGCGTCACCACGACATCGTAGGTCTCGGCGGTGCCGATCTGGAATTCCTCGACGGCCACTGGTTCGACGTACTGGCCGTCCGCCTGCACAACGGTCATCGTCAACCCCGGAACCCGCACGTTGAAGAAGCTCATCGCCGAGCCGTTGATAAAGCGTAACCGCAGCCGCTCGCCGGGCGCAAAAAGGCCGGTCCAGTTGGCGGCGGCATCGCGTCCGTTCAGGAGATAGCTATAGGTGGCGCCGCCAACGTCTGCAACGTCGGACCGTGACATCCGCATCTGCGCCCATTCGTCGAACGCCCCCCGCCCGGCTGCGCGGTTCTGATTGTAGTAGTCGTCCTCGACCTTGAGGTTCGCGAGCACCCTGTACGGGTCCTCGAACGTCCAGTCGGACAGCAGGATCACGAACTCGCGGTCGTACCCGATCGGCTCGCTGCCTTCGGGATCGATCACGAGCGGCCCGTACACCCCGACCTGTTCCTGCAGGCCTGAATGGCTGTGATACCAGTAGGTTCCGTTCTGCCGCGTGCGAAAGCGATAGGCAAAGGTTTCACCGGGGCCGATGCCGTCGAAGCTGATGCCGGGCACGCCGTCCATGTCGCTCGGCAACAGCAGCCCGTGCCAGTGTATCGATGAGGCCTGGTCGAGGTGGTTCGACACGTTCAGGACGACGTCCTGCCCTTCCCGCAAGCGGACCAGCGGCCCGGGGACCGAGCCATTGATGCCGGCCGCCGTCGCGCGCCGATCGCCGATCTGGATCGGGGTCGGGCCGATGTCGAGGTCCCAGATGTCCTGTGGAAGGCCGCGTGCTTGCGGCGCGACGCCGCTGCCGGCCCAGGCGGGCAGCGGCAGGCGCGCGGCAACGGCACCGGCGAGGGCGAGCCCTGCGCCACGCGCGAGAAAGGTACGCCTATGCATCGAGATCAGGAATCAGTTCGCTTTCGAGATTCGCGATCATGTCCTTGAGCAGCAGTTTGCGTTTCTTCAGTCGCCGGATCCGGAGCTGATCGACCATGGGATCGTGCTGGAGCCGGTCGATGAGATAGTCGAGATCCCTGTGGCTGACACGCAGTTCCCGCAATCGCTCCAGATGCTTGAAGGTGTCAACTTCGACTTCGCCCGTCATAGATGCACCATGCTACTCGCGGCCCGGTAACAGCGCCAGCCAGTCACGGTCTGCGGCGCCGATCACCACGAACCAGGGGTTCAGGATATCTGCCTTCTGATTATAGGCAAGCGCCTCACCGTCGCCGGTCACGACCCGGCCGCCGGCCTGCTCGACCACGGCTTGCGCCGCGGCGGTGTCCCATTCCGACGTCGGTCCGAGGCGCGGGTAAACGTCGGCGCCCCCTTCCGCGACCACGCAGAACTTCAACGAGCTGCCCATCGAGACCATGTCGAAGTCGCCCAGCCCGTCCAGGAAGGCATCGAGGCTCGCGCCGCGATGCGAGCGGCTGCCGACGATACGCGGCGGCAGCGACGCTTTTCGGGAAACATGGATTTTTTCGGGCTTGCCGTCGCCGATTCGCCTGTCCGCGCCGTGCCCTTCGCAGCCGACGTAGGTCGTGTTTCGCACCGGTACGTGCACGACGCCCAGGACCGGCCGGCCATTCACGACGAGGGCGATGTTGACCGTGAACTCGCCGTTCCGGCTGACGAATTCCTTCGTGCCATCCAGCGGATCGATCAGCCAGTAACGGTGCCATTGCCGGCGCTCGGCGAACGGTGGCAGGCCGCCTTCCTCGGAAATGACGGGAATGTCCGGCGCCAGATCCCGGAGACCGGGCACGATCGTCCGGTGCGAGGCCAGGTCGGCCTGCGTCAGGGGTGACTCGTCGGTCTTGCTTTGAACGCTGAAGTCAGTCGCGTACACTTCGAGAATCCGATCACCGGCGGCCTTGGCCAGGGCGACGAGCGGTTTGATCAGTTCCTGGTGGTTCATCCGAATTCCTGTCAGCGGGGCGGGGCGCGCAGTATAAAGCAGTGAAAATCGATCCCAAAACACTGCTGGACCAATGTGACACCCTGATGCTCGACATGGACGGCACGGTACTCGACCTGGCGTTCGACAACTTCATGTGGCTGGAACACGTCCCGGCGCGCTATGCCGAACTGCTCGCCATCCACCCCGACGAGGCGCGCACGAGCCTGTACGCCAAATTCCGGGAAATGCAGGGACGCCTCGAGTGGTATTGCCTCGATCACTGGAGCGAGCTGCTCGGGCTGGATATCGCCGGGCTGCACCGGGAGCAGAATCACCGGATCGGTTATCTGCCGGGCGCCGAGGATTTCCTGGCGCGGGTGCGGGAGCGCGACATTCGCGTGCTGCTCGTCACGAATTCGCACGCAGAGACCCTCTCGATCAAGGACGAAGTGACCGGTGTGACGCGGCACTTCGATGCCGTCTACAGTTCCCACCGCTTTGGAGCACCCAAGGAGAGCCCGGCTTTCTGGCACGCGCTGCAAAGCGCGGAGCCATTCGATCCCGGACGTACGCTGTTCATCGACGATACGGCGACGGTGCTGGAAAGTGCCGCAGGTTTCGGGGTGGGCATGCTGCTCGAGGTCCTGCAGCCGGACACGTCACGCCCGGTGCGCCAGAGCGAGCGCTTCGCCGCCATCAACGGCCTGCGTAGCCTGTTGGAGCGGCTGCCAGCCGCGACTTGAAGGTGGCTGCGCCGGGCTGAGCTAGGCACCGCTGCGGCGGCGGGGAGGGCCGCTGCGTGCGCGGCCTTTCGGCTTGCCGCCGCGCCGTTCGCTGGTTTTTCCCGGCTTGAATCTGGGCCGCTCGATCGCCGGCAGGTCGTCGGGGGAGTAATTCGCGACCGGAATCTTGTGCCCGATGTAGTCCTCGATGTCCGGCAGGGAAACCGCGTAGGTCTCGCAGCCGAAACTGATGGCGTCGCCCGCTGCACCCGCACGCGCTGTGCGCCCGATCCGATGTACGTAATCCTCGGCTTCCTGCGGGAGGTCGTAGTTCACGATATATTGCACGTCAGGAATATGCAGGCCGCGGCTTGCTACGTCGGTGCCAATCAGTACCGGCAGCTCTCCTTTCTGGAATTCCATCAGCATCCGCAGGCGTTTCTTCTGGGGCACGTCGCCGGAGATTGCCGACGCGTGAATGCCGTTCGCTTCGAGATAGCCCTGTACGCGCTCTGCCTCGCGTTTCATGTTGACGAACACCATCGTCCGCGCGGCGCCCATTTCACGAATCAATCCGATCAGCAGCGGCATCTTGTCCTGGTTCGAAGGAAAGAAGATTGCCTGGCGGACGCGGTCGGCGGTGACCTTGTCGGGCTCGATCTGGATCAGCTCCGGCTCGTTCATGTGCTCGTAGGCGAGTTCCATGACGCGGTGCGAGAGGGTGGCCGAAAACAGCATGTTGAGGCGCTTTTCCGGTTCCGGGAGCTTGCGCAGCAGGTAACGGATGTCCTTTATGAAGCCGAGGTCGAACATGCGATCGGCTTCATCCAGTACGGCAACCTGGACCTGGTCGAGTTTGAATACACCCTGCTTGTAGTAGTCGATGATGCGCCCGGGCGTCCCGACGAGGATATCGATGCCGGCTTCGATCTGTTGGCGCTGCTTGTCATAATCAGTCCCGCCAAAGGCAAGCCCGACGACGAGGCCCGTGTGCTTGCCGAGCACTTCCGCATCGTTTGCAATCTGCACCGCGAGTTCCCGGGTCGGCGCCAGCATGAAGGCCCGGGGTTGCTTGCGGCCCTCAGGCAGCGCTGCGTTCTTCAGCAGGCGCTGGAAGGCGGCAATCAGGAATGCAGCCGTCTTGCCGGTGCCGGTCTGTGCCTGGCCCGCGACATCCTTGTTTTCCAGCGCGATCGGCAGGGTCGTGGCCTGGATCGGCGTGCAAAAGTCGAAGCCGGCATCACGAATACCTGCCCGGACACGTTCATCGAGTACAAGGGAATCGAATCTGAGGTCGCTCAGATGACTATCTGACATACAAAAAGAACCAAAAAATGTGGGTTAGAGGCTTGCAAAATGACTCGCGAAGCGGTCAAATTACTCGTAATTCGACGCCGTCGTCGTCGCACCCGCCACTTTCGCAAAAGTCCATTCCAGACCGAATTCAGAAAGAAGCCGGAACAGAGTTCGCTGTATAGCTGCGACAGTTTGCCTGATAGTTGAGGCAGCGTCATCCATTTTGAGATGCCGGTCATCCTCGGGGAACGGGTGACGGGCACTACCAATACCAAACCAACCCAGTCTCTACACGAGGAGGTAGCCGGTGAGCGACAGGATCGTCCACACGACTGACAGTGGTTTTGAAACGGACGTGCTGGCGTCCGACAAGCCGGTCCTTTTGGACTTCTGGGCCGAATGGTGCGGCCCTTGCAAGATGATTGCACCGCTGCTCGATGAAGCAGCCGATGAATACGCGGACAAGTTGTCCGTGGTCAAGATCAATATCGATGAGAATCCGAACACACCGCAAAAGTTCGGTATTCGCAGCATCCCGACGCTGATGATTTTCAAGGACGGTGCGCCGCAGGCCCAGAAGCTCGGCTCCATGTCCAAATCACAGCTTGTTGAATTTCTGGACAGTAATCTGTGAGAGGGTACTTGGGCAATCAAACGAAGAGCCGGCCGAGCAAAACCGGCAGTAAGGGCAAAGGGAATTCCAACCGCCGCCGTCGTCGCCGTTCGCCATCGGAAGAGGGCTATCCGGACGATGATGCGTCCAGCCTGGAAGTGATTCCGCCGGAGCAGCTCGAGGCGAGCAAGAGTGTCATGAACCTGACGGAGCTGAAAACCCGTCCGGCCGCGGCGCTCGTCGACCTCGGCGAATCGCTGGGGCTCGAGAACCTCGCACGCTCGCGCAAGCAGGACATCATATTCGCCGTCCTGAAAGCGCATGCCAAGAACGGCGAGGATATCTACGGCGAAGGTGTTCTCGAAATCCTGCAGGACGGTTTCGGCTTCCTGCGTTCGGCCGACAGCTCGTATCTTGCGGGACCGGACGACATTTATGTCAGCCCGTCGCAGATCCGCCGCTTCAGCCTCCGAACCGGCGACACCGTATCCGGGCTGATCCGCCCACCGAAGGACGGAGAGCGTTACTTTGCGCTGCTCAAGGTCGGCCAGATCAACCACGATGCGCCCGAGAATGCGCGTTCCAAGGTGCTGTTCGAAAACCTGACGCCGCTGTTTCCGAAGACCCGGCTGAAGCTCGAGCAGGGCAACGGTAGTACGGAGGACCTCACCGCGCGCATCATCGACATGGTGGCGCCGATCGGCAAAGGCCAGCGCGGCCTGATCGTTTCACCGCCAAAAGCCGGCAAGACGATGCTCTTGCAAAATATTGCGTCATCCATCGCTGCCAACAATCCGGAAGTGGACCTGATGGTCCTGCTCATCGACGAGCGGCCGGAAGAAGTCACCGAAATGGAGCGCACCGTGCGCGGCGAGGTCGTGTCTTCGACCTTCGACGAGCCGGCAAGCCGGCACGTGCAGGTGGCGGACATGGTCATCGAAAAGGCGAAACGGCTCGTCGAGCACAAGCGCGACGTCGTGATCCTGCTCGACTCCATTACCCGTTTGGCGCGTGCTTACAACACGGTCGTGCCGTCGTCGGGCAAAGTACTGACGGGTGGCGTCGATGCAAATGCGCTGCATCGGCCGAAGCGTTTCTTCGGCGCGGCGCGCAATATCGAGGAAGGCGGCAGCCTGACCATTCTCGCAACCGCGCTGATCGATACCGGTTCGAAGATGGACGAGGTCATCTACGAGGAATTCAAGGGCACCGGCAACATGGAGATCCACCTGGATCGCCGTATCGCCGAGAAGCGCGTATTCCCGGCGATCAACATCAACCGCTCCGGCACACGCAAGGAAGAGTTGCTGACCGAACCGGACGAGCTGCAGAAGATGTGGGTGCTGCGCAAGGTGCTGCACCCGATGGACGAGCTTGCGTCGATCGAATTCCTGCTGAACAAGCTGCAGGATACGAAGACCAATGTGCAGTTCTTCGAGGCCATGAAGCGGTAGACGCGCCGGGCCGCTCCTACGGCGGCGATGACGTGGCTTTTCTGCGGAACTGCGGCAGGTCGTCGCCTATGACGAGCCAGGGTGCTTTGTCTTCGAGCCAGATGTGCGACAGGGGCCTGATGCGCCCCGGCTCGGCCAGGCAAGCGACGGCGATGTCGACCTCGCCCGGCCGATCGACGTGCGAGTAGGTCAGCGAGGCGCCGCAGCGCGCGCAGAAGCTGCGTGTTACGCCCGGCGATGAGTGGTATTCGGCGATCGAGTCGCCGGACATCGAGAGCTTGCAATCGCGGAACGTCGCCCAGGTAACGAGGGGCGCACCGGCTGCCTTCTGGCAGCTGTGGCAGTGGCAATGGCAGGCGTACAGCGGCTCCTCCTCCACAATGAAGCGGACGGCGCCGCACAGGCACCCGCCGCTGAACCGGCCGGTCATCGCAGGTTCTTCCTTTCACTGATCCAGAGCAGGATCGTGCCCCGCACGACCACGGCACGGCTCTCGTCGTAGGCTGTGACGGCCACGGGCAGCTCCCCCGGGGTCCAGCGGGCCGGGTCGATCTCGGCGGTCCCTGTGAGGTCGGTGGCGGCTTTCGCCGGGTACTCGAGCGTCATCCCTTTCGGGATCCAGCGCAGGTGCCGTGGAATCGAGGCCTCGGCGCACACACCCATGGCTTTCTCGAGCATGTTGCAGATGGCGATGACGTGCACCGTGCCGATATGGTTCTGGACAGCCCGGCGCTTGCGCAGCTTGAGTTGCGCGTAGTTCGGTTCGAGCACCTCGACAACGGCGCCCACCGACCCGAAGTACGGCGCCTTGAAGTCGACGAACTTTGAAAACAGCGTTTTGCCGCCGGGATAGCGGTTCAAGCGCTTCCAGGCGGCGAGCGTCGCGTTGTCCGCCCGCACGCCGGCCGGGCTCATGCGTTCCGCGGGCGCGTCTCGCCGACCTTGCAACGGGTCGCCGTTCGTCGTTTTTGCTGTGGCGAAACGACGGTGTCGCGCAGGTACGCATACACGTGGCATTCGCTCACGGTGATCATCGATGCGGTCAGTGATCCCGCGCCCGGCTCATTCCGGGGAACGGAGTCTGCCCCGGCGAGCGCCAGGAGCAGCAGGGACCAGCAGACCAAAGGGGCTCTTCTCATTCTTCTACCCTCCTTAACCGGCGGTCCTACGATACCACAGCGGATCGTCGTCCGCGGCCAGGCATTTTCGGGCTTATGTCCGGTCTCAGGCTTCGGCTCGTGCCAGGGGCGGCGCCTCGTCCTCGTTCATCGGCACATGGCGCGGATGCTCGGCAACCCGCTCGAGCCAGTCCCGGATCGCCGGATAGCCGCTGAGGTCGAAGCCGCCCTCGTCTGCGACGTGCGTGTAGGCATACAGCGAGATATCGGCGATGGTCAGAGCCTCGGTAACGAAGAAGTGGCGGGCGGCGAGGTGCTTTTCCATCACGCAAAGCGCTTTATGGCCGCCCGCCTGCTTGGCGTCGAATTCGGCACGGCGCTCCGGCGGCAGGCCGAGATACTTGTTGATAAAGCGCGCAACGGCGATGTACGGCTCGTGGCTGTACTGCTCGAAGAACTGCCATTGCAGGACATAGGCGCGTTGCAGGCGGCCCTCCGGCAGGTATTCGGTTCCATCAGCCAGGTAGTTAAGGATCGCGTTCGATTCGGCAAGGTGCTGCCCGCCCGGCAGGTCGAGAACCGGGATCTTCGCGTTCGGGTTCAGCACGGCGAAATCGTCCGTGCGTGTTTCGCCGGCAATGATGTCGATATCGACCCACTGGTACTGGAGCTCGAGATAGCTCATGAGCAACTCGATCTTGTAGCAATTGCCGGAACGCCGGTCGCCGTACAGTCGATACACTTGAAACCTCTTTGCCGGTGTGGACGGAGCGGCCGATTGTAGTCTCCCGGCCGGGCATTATGATCCGAATGTGCCTTCCCAGTTCTTGCCGTCGCACGCCGTTACGGTCACCGACCGGACGGTACCGGGATCAAGGCACCGGGTATTTACGCTGTAGCCGTCGGGATGCGAACGCGGCACGTAGAAGGACTTGATGCCGCAGGTCGAACAGAAGTAATGCTTTGCCGTGCCCGTATTGAACGTGTACGTCATCAGCGCCTGATCGCCGTGGAGCAGGCGGAAGCGCAAACGGGGAACGATCAGATGCAGGTAGCCTGCCTTCGAGCACATGGAGCAATTGCAGTCGAGAACCTCGAGATCCGCCGGCGCGTCGACCTCGAAGCGCACGATGCCGCAGTGACAGCCTCCGGTATGGGTCTGCACCGATCAGTGCCTGTGGCAGTCCGCAGCGCTCATGACGAGCGACCGTCGTAGTGATTGATCGTCACCTTCGAGAGGTCGACGTCCTCGAGGCAACGGGCGTTGATTGCGGCGGTTTCATTGCCTTCGGCGTCGGTGCCGAAGCCGAAGGGTGAGCAGCCGCACGTAGGGCAGAACTTGTGCTGGATCTTGTGAGTGTTGAACGTGTAGGTCGCCATATCGTCTTCCGGGGTCTTGAGATTCACGTTCGCCCGCGACACGAACCAAAGCTGGTACCCCTTGCGGCTGCAGATTGAACAATTGCATTCAAGCAGCGCATCGATCTGGCCTTCGACGTCGTAGCTTATCTGTCCGCAGTGGCAACTGCCTTCGTAGCTCATGATTGCTCCTTTCGCGACTATGCTGTCGCGATTACCTCCATGTTGCCCCGATTGAGAAAACATGTCCTGTCGAATAATGCGAGGTCTACCGGGTTCGGTAAACGCACGTCGCCGAGGCCGGGTACCGGCCGTCGCCCGAAATCGTAGAAACCCTCCCGCCGGGCAATACGGTCCAGAGCCTGGTGCAACGGAATCTGTTCCTTGCGCGACAGCGCCCGGGCTTGTCGCCTGAGAATATTCACAGGAGCAGAGAGTTTCATTCAGACCTCCGATCTGAGTGTTTCTTGCAGCCCCTCCTTTGGCAATTGCTCAAACCAAATGGTTTGGACGATGGAACAGCCCCGCCCGTCGAGTGCTGCCCCGCCGGAGGGGGAGGCGCGGGCGTCACGCCCATGAAAGTATGGCGCAGGCGCCAACAGTATGGAACCCGGGGCCGGCAGCGCCGACGATCGATGACGGGAATTGGCGCCAGTGCCGGCTCGGGAGACGTCGCATCAGGCGCGCCAGCGATGCAGCGGTACGGTGCTGCCCGCGGGAAAATCGGTTTGCCCGGGCGCGATTTCGACGTAACCGTCCGTGCCGGCCAGCGAGGCGAAGTCGCCCGACGTGTTCGTTACCACAGGCAGGGCGAGCACCTGGCCTGCGGCATTCGACACGAGCCGCACGGGCAGGAAGTAGGTCAGTTGCGGCGTAAACGTCACCGGTTGCGCCAGCACGGCGAACTGCGGTGCCCTCGGCGCCATACCCGCCATCTTCTGGAGCGACGGAATCACGTAATGCCGGCAGCAGACGAGCGTCGAGACCGGATTCCCCGGCAAGGCAAATACCGACTGGCCTTCCGGCCCCATCCCGAACCACATCGGCTTGCCGGGCCGCTGGCTGACCTTGTGGAATACGAGTTCCACGCCGAGAGATTGCAGGACCTCGGGGACGTAGTCGGCCTTGCCCATCGACACGCCCCCGGAGAGCACCAATACCTGGTTCGCCGCGAGCAGACTCCGTACCCGCGCCGTGAGCAGGGCCTTGTCGTCGACGATGTGCGCGTGCACGGCATGCGTTTGGCCGTGCTCGGTGAGCATTGCGACGACGGCCGGGCCGTTCGAGAGCCGAACCTGGTGATCCCTGATCGGCACTCCCGCCGCTACCAGCTCATTGCCTGTGGAAACGACCGCGATTTGCGGGAGCGCCGCTACGTCCACAGCGGCAAGCCCGCAGGACGCGATCACGGCGACGTCCAGTGCATTGACGGGTGTGCCGGTGCGTAGCAGCGTGCTCCCTTTCGCATGATCCGATGCCCGCCGATGGATGAATTGCCCCGGGTCGGCGCGGTATTCGCCATCGATCGTCGCAACCCGACTGGTAACTGAAATCCGCTCTACCGGCACGATACAGTTCGCGCCCGCGGGCAGCGGCGCACCGGTCATGATCTCGATCGCGTGGCCCGGCTCGAGCAGAAGCGCGGGGTCACCTGCGGCCTGCATTGCCTGGATGGGAAACCGACGTTCGCCGCGCGCGAACGCCTCGTGATCGATCGCTATGCCGTCCATCGTGACGCGATCGAACGGCGGCTGGTCGCGCTCGGCGACGACCGATTGCCGGAGAACGCGTGCGACGGCATCGTCGAGTGCCACGGATTCTGTCGGCGCCGGACGCACGGCGGCCAGAATGGCTCCCAGCGCTTCCGCCGGCGTCAACATGTGTCAGGATCGTTCGCGCGCGATGGCGCGGTGTCCGATGTCGCGCCGGAAATACGCGTCGTCCCAGCGGATCCTGCCGACGGCCTCGTACGCCTGCTCCGCCGCCGCCGCCACCGTCTCGCCCAGGCCCACGACGCACAGCACGCGGCCGCCGTTGGTGACGACACTGCCGTTGACCTCGTTCGTTCCCGCATGAAAAACTTTCTGCGTGTCGCTGTCGGTGTCATTCAGCCCGGCGATGAGCCTGCCTTTCTCGTAGCTGTCCGGGTATCCGCCCGCTGCCATGACGACGCCCAGCGCGGCGCGCTCATCCCACTCTACCGTATGTTCGCTGAGCGTACCTTCGAGCGTCGCCCAGCACAGCATCGCGAGATCGGATTTGAGTCGCATAAGGATCGGTTGTGTTTCGGGGTCGCCCATGCGGCAGTTGAATTCGATCACCCTCGGGGCGCCGTCGGGCATGATCATGAGTCCCGCATAAAGGAATCCCAGGTAAGGCACCTCGTCCTTGCGCATGCCCTCGAGCGTCGGCCGGATGATCTCGTCCATGATGCGCTCGCGGACCTCGTCCGTCACGACCGGCGCGGGTGAGCAGGCGCCCATGCCGCCGGTGTTCGGGCCCGAATCTCCGGCATCGCGTGCCTTGTGGTCCTGTGAAGTTGCGAGCGGCAGCACCGTGCGGCCGTCGGTGATCACCATGAAGCTCGCTTCTTCGCCGTCCAGGAATTCCTCGACCACGATTCGAGCTCCGGCATCGCCGAAGCGATTGCCTTCCAGCATGTCCGTTGCGGCAGCGACGGCCTCGTCCACGCTTCGCGCCACGATCACGCCCTTGCCGGCTGCGAGGCCGTCCGCCTTGATGACCAAAGGCGCGCCCCGGGCGCGGATGTACTCGAGGGCCGGATCGAGTTCGCTGAAGTGTCGGTAATCCGCGGTCGGGATGCCGTGGCGGGCAAGAAAATCCTTGGCGAACGCCTTCGAGCCTTCGAGCCGGGCGGCGGCTCGGGTCGGCCCGAAACAGGGCAGGCCCGCCGCGTTGAAGGCGTCGACGATGCCCGCTACGAGCGGCACTTCCGGGCCGATGATCGTGAGATCCACCTGTTCCCTGCCCGCGAGCGCGATCAGGCGCTCGATATCGTCTGCGGCGACGTCGCGATTCTGCACGCGTCGCTCGCGTGCGGTCCCGGCGTTGCCGGGCGCGACCAGTACATCGACCTCTTCGGACTGCGCGCATTTCCAGGCGAGGGCATGTTCACGGCCGCCCGAGCCGACAATCAGGATGCGCATGGCATGGGGAAGTCCTTGACGCGCCAGACGGACGATTTCAATGCCGGAAGTGTCGCATGCCGGTGAACACCATGGCGAGACCGTGCTCGTTCGCCGCCGCGATCACCTCGTCGTCGCGCATCGACCCCCCGGGCTGGATGATCGCCGAGATGCCCGTCGCCGCCGCGGCGTCGATGCCGTCGCGAAACGGAAAAAAAGCATCCGAGGCCATGACGGAGTCGCGAATCTCGAGCCCCTCGTCGGCGGCTTTGATCGCGGCGATGCGGGTCGAATAGACACGGCTCATCTGCCCCGCGCCGATGCCGATGGTCATCCTGTCCCGGCAGAAGATGATCGCGTTCGACTTCACGTACTTCACGACCGCCCAGGCGAACAACATGTCCTGGATTTCTCCGGGCGTCGGCTTTTTCCCGGTCACCACCCGAAGGTCCGCCGCCGCTATCCGGCCGGCGTCCCCTGTCTGTACGAGCAAGCCGCCGCCGACTTTGCGGAAATCGAGCGCCTCGCCGGCCATCGCCCCATGCCCGGTCTCGAGAACGCGCACGTTCTTTTTCGCCGCGGTCGCTTCGAGCGCGCCGGCCTCGATCGCGGGCGCGACGAGAACCTCGACGAACTGCTTCTCGACGATCGCCTGCGCGGTTGCCGCGTCCAGCGGCCGGTTGAAGGCGATAATGCCGCCAAAGGCCGAGGCGGGGTCCGTCCGGAACGCCTTCTCGTAAGCCTCGAGAATCGTGCCGGCCACCGCGACGCCGCAGGGGTTCGCGTGTTTCACGATGACGCACGCCGGCTCCGCGAACTGTCGCACGCACTGGAGCGCCGCGTCACTGTCGGCGATATTGTTGTACGAAAGTTCCTTGCCCTGTAACTGCCTTGCGGTCGCGAGCGAGCCAGCCGGCGCCTGCGGGTCGACGTAGAATGCCGCTTGCTGGTGCGGGTTTTCGCCGTAGCGCAACGTCTGCGCGCGGGTGCCGGCGTAAAGAAAGCGCTCGCCGAGCGGGTTGTCACCGAGGGCCCGCGCGAGGTATGCCGCGATCGCCGTGTCATATGCGGCGGTGTGCGCATAGGCTTTGGCGGCAAGCCGCCGTCGTGCCTCGCGGGTGAGCGCGCCGGAATCGAGCTGCGCCAACACCTCCTCGTAGTCCGACGGATCGACGACCACCGCCACCCCGTCGTGGTTCTTGGCGGCGGCCCGGATCATGGCGGGCCCGCCGATGTCGATGTTCTCGATGGCGTCCTCGATCGCCGCATCGCGACGCGCGATCGTCTGTTCGAATGGGTAGAGGTTTACGACCAGGAGGTCGATCGCCTCGATCCCGTGCTCGGCCATGACCGCGTCGTCGGTGCCGCGCCTGCCGAGCAGGCCGCCGTGCACGACCGGGTGCAGGGTTTTCACCCGGCCGTCCATGATTTCCGGAAAGCCGGTCCTATCGGACACGTCGATCGCCTCGATGCCGGCTTCGCGCAGCTGCCGGGCCGTGCCGCCGGTAGACAGGATCTCGACGCCCAACCCGGAGAGGCCCTGAGCAAAAGGAATCAGGCCGCACTTGTCAGATACGCTGACGAGGGCGCGTCGCACGTGGAACATCCAGGGTCCTCTTACAGCCGGCGATGAGCAGCCAGACTCTATTGAATCAGCGCGTAGGTTTTCAGCTTCTTGCGCAGTGTGCCGCGATTGATGCCGAGTATGCATGCGGCCTGGCTCTGGTTGCCGTCCGTATACTCCATTACCGCTTTGAACAGCGGCCGCTCCACTTCGCCAATGACGAGGTCGTACAGGTCGCCCGGACTATCGCCGTTCAGGTTGGCGAAGTAAACATTGAGTGCATCTTCTGTGTGTTCATGGAGCGGCCGCTTGCTTTTCTTGGTTACTAATTCCGCCCCGCTGTTGCCTTTGCTATGCGCCACGTCTTTTGTCCTGAATCCGGGCCGGTGGAGCCCGGCCGCCTCCCCAAATGCAAGTTCCGTTCAACAGTTTTGAACGTTATGCCGCCTCGGGAACGCCAGACTCGTATCGATCCAGGAATTCCTGTGTCAGTCTTATTTGTTCAGAAGCACTGTTGATGCGCACCAACTGGTACCGAAACTCGGCTGCGTTTTCGAGATGATCGCAGTACCAGCTTATGTGTTTGCGCGCCACCCGGACGCCGGTTTCGTCCCCGTAAAACCGGTGCAGATCGTTCAAGTGGGCCAGCATGATATCACGCAATTCGCATTTTTCTACTGGCACTTTTCTTGCGCCGCCGCATAGACCCGCTGCGAGTTCGCGGAATATCCACGGCTGTCCTTGCGCCGCGCGTCCGATCATCAAGCCGTCCGCGCCGGTTAGCCGCAGAACTTCAAGCGACTTCTCGGCAGACGTGATATCTCCATTTGCAATCACAGGAATTGCAACGCTCGATTTTATTTCGGCGATGGTGTCGTATTCGGCAGCGCCGCGATAACGACAGGCCCGCGTGCGGCCATGCACGGCAATTGCCGCGACGCCGGCGTCTTCCGCGATGCGTGCAATACGCGCGCCATTCCTGTTTTCCGGGTTCCAGCCCGTGCGCGTCTTGAGCGTCACGGGCACATCGACGGCGGCAATGACGGATTCCAGGATGCGAGCCACGAGTGCTTCGTCCTGCAGCAGGGCCGAGCCCGCGAGCTTACGGCAGACCTTTTTCGCCGGGCAGCCCATGTTGATGTCGACGATCTGTGCGCCGCGGTCCACCACGGCCCGCGCGGCGTCGGCCAGTTGGGCGGGGTCGGAACCCGCGATCTGCACGGCGACCGGTGTGGCGTCGAGATCGAGATCGAGACGGCGCCTGGATTTCGCGGTGCGCCACAGCGTCGTGTCCGCCGTGGTCATCTCGGAGGTGGTCATGCCGGCGCCGAACCGGCGGCACAGTTCGCGGAATGGCTTATCGCTCACGCCCGCCATGGGCGCGAGCACGAAGGGGCTTCGGAGCGTGTACGGCCCGATTTTGAGAACGGGGAGGGACATGCCGGTATTGTAAATGCGACCGCGGGAGCGGTCCCGGTTAATCGCCCGGCCATCGGCCACTGAAACGGCTCAACCGCGCCCGGGTCCGCGCCTACCGAAAATCCTCGAGGGCGCAGCGCAGGCGGCCGCCGTCGTGCCGATAACAGACATTCAGCTTGAAGCCGGCCGCCTGTTCCGCGGGTGCGGCCACCGCGATGACGGCATCGAAGGTCGCGCCCGGTGGCACCAGGTCGCGGCTGCTGATGCCGCGCTCCAGGTAATCCGCCGGTTCGAGCACCTTGCTGCCGATGACTTCCTCGAAGCGGTCGGTCAGCGCAAGTGTAATCAGCGGGTACGGCAGCGGGTCGGCCGACTGGTTGCCGAGCCGCGAATAGATGGTGAGGATTTCATCGCCCGGTGTGAGGTCGGGAAGATCTGCCGGCGCGGCTCCCGCGCCGCCGCTCGTGCTGCCGTTGGTCACCTCGAAGCGCCAGCCTTTCACGTCCCACTCCGGCGCAATGGGTGCGCCGACGGCGCGGTACAGGGGCGCGATGGTATCAGCCACGGCGGGGATCGTTGCAAGCTCGGCCCGCGACTGGTGGACGAACTGACCCACGAGCAGGACGAGCAGCGCCACCACGGCGACGATCATGCCGATCTGCAGGCGCCGCATGCGCGAGCGTTTGCCGGACTCGGCCAGTTCCGCCCTGGCCTTCGCTTCCCTCGCGCGCGCCTCGGCTTCCGCGGCGAGCCGTTCCTCTTCGTAAGCGGTACGCGCAAATGCGCCTTCCATGATGATGGTCTCGAACAACGCATCCGACGGGTCGCCGTCCGGCGCGTCGGCCCGCTCGGGCCTCGTCCGTTTTGCAGCCTTGTCCTCGAGCACCAGTGTCGAGGCCATCCCTTCGGCGTCCCTGAACGCAAGCCGCATGAGGTCTGCGTCGATCAGCATGTTCACCGTCTGCTCTTCTGCCGTCGGCGTCGGCACGATCGTCCGCGTCGGGTCGAACTCCACTTCGTCCGGCGCCAGCACGTTCTGCGCCTTCTCGAGTTCGAACTCGAGTTCCCCGGTGGATTCCGGGAACGCGGAATCCGCCGCATCGTCATCGTCGGCATCGGCCGGGCGTTCAAATTCGTCATCCAGTCCGGCGACGTGGAATCCGCGGCTGTCCCCGGCGGGTGCATCGAACGCCAGTTCGACTTCATCGCCGGTATCCTCGAGCGCATCGAATGCATAGACATCCGCGCGCCCGTCGGCAGGGTCTTCCTCGCCGGCCGCACGCGGCGGGACCGCAGACGGCGTGTCCTCCGGATCATCCGGTTGCCTAAAGTCGACTGACCGGTAGATGCCGCTCAAGTCGATGCCGGCGGCTGCGACGGGATCCTCGCCGGACATGTCGTCCTCGTCCGGCAGTGCGGCGAGCTCCTCGGCAAGGGTCAGCGTGCCGGCGCTCGCCCCGATGCCGGTATCGTTGAGCGAAATATGCGTCCCGGTGTCGGCAAATACCTCGCGCTCGGCCGCCGGTGCCGCCGCGGCGAGCGGCTCGACCTCGTCCAGCAGATCCACCCACTCGCGCGGATCGCCGAAGCCGACGTCGGCCTGCGGGAGCTCAGGATCCGGACTTGCGGCAGGCTCCGGCTGCGGTTCCGGCGGGTACACCGCCGCCGGCGCCGCGTCGAAGTCGAAATTCTCGGGCAGGCCCGTATTGTCGTCGAAGCGGAGCACGTCTTCCGGCCGGGTTTCAGGTGAGGCGAACACATCCGCGGCATCGATTTCGGTTGCCCCCGTATCGCTGAATACTTCCTCGGCATCGACGTCGCTCGGCAGGTCGGACAGGAATTCATCCACGGGTGTAGCTGTGGCGTCGAGCAGTTCGTCCACCGCCGATGCGGTCGGCGCGGCGAACACGTCGGAGTCGATCGGCGTATTGGTGTCGGCAAAGACGTCGTTCGGCGCGTCCTCGGCGTCGGCAAGCGAATCGCCGAAGGAAAATTCGATGACCTCCCTGTCGAAATCCCCGACGACGCTTTCCTCGTCTGCAGCGAACGCGAAATCGGCCGCGGAAATCCGCCTGTCGGCAAACAGGCCGTCATCATTGTTGGCCCCGTCATCCTCGCTGCCGATCAATCGCCACTCGACACCCGTGTCCTCGAGCCGGATGTCCTCGCCTGCCAGCTGTTCCAGGGTTTCGAGGAGCGCCGCGCTTCGTGCGGCGGATGTGGGTGGGCTGAGCGGCGACTTCGCCGGTTCCTGCGGGTCCGCGGTGAGTTCGGGCACAGCGGCCACGACAGCCGGGCGCGGACGGGCCTCCGGGCGCGTTTCGGACAGGTAGAGAAGGGCATTGAACGCATGACGGCAACCGCCGCAACGGACCTTTCCGGCCGCCTGTTTCAGTACGTCGGCGGTCACGCGGAATGCGGTTGCGCAATCCGGACACTGCGTGTACATCGTCTAGCTTCTGCTCCGTTTCCCACTGAGGCGCGCCCAGCGCTGCTTGCCCTGGGACCGGAACGCGGGCGCATCGAAGTCAATCCAGGGTGCGTAGGCTGCCTGTATTTTGTCAACTTGCCCGCAGAGTATGCCCGAGAGGGCCAGTTCGCCACCGGAACTGAGTCGCGTTATGACAGATTGGGCAAGGTCGACGAGTGGCCCGGCCAGGATGTTCGCAACCACGACGTCGAAGCGGCCGTCGAGCTCGCCGTCGTTGCCTAAGACCTCGAGCGCGCCTGACACGCCGTTACGCCGCGCGTTTCGCCGCGTCGCAGTCACCGCCTGGGGATCGATGTCCAAGCCCGTCGCGGACCGGCAGCCGAGCTTCAGTGCGGCGATCGCGAGAACGCCGGAGCCGCATCCGTAATCGAGCAGCCTGCGGCCCGCGAGATCGAGCCCGTCGAGCCACTCGAGGCACAACGCCGTGGTCGGATGTGTACCCGTACCGAAGGCGAGGCCGGGGTCGAGGCGGACGACCACGGCGCCTCCGGGCGCGACGCTATCACCGGGACAGATCCAGAGGCGCTGGCCGAAACGCATGGGCCCGAAGTCCTTCAGCCACTCACGCTCCCAGTCCCGGTCCGCGAGTACCTCGACGCGATACGGCGGCAGTTCATCCAGTTCAAGGCTGGCCGCGAGATCCGCGATGAGGCAGTCCAGATCGGCGCCCGCGGCAAAGAGGCCCGTGATGCGGGTATCGGCCCAGAGCGGCGTCTCGCCCGGTCGGGGCTCCAGTACCGGCGCATTACCGGCGTCGGTGAGCGTCACCGAGCCGGCGCCGTGGCGAAGCAGCACCGTTTCGACCGCCCCGGGATCGAGGTCGTGGAGATCCATGACGAATTGTTGCCAGTCCATCGCGTCCCGGATTCCGGCGGGCCGCCGCGCTGCCTCAGGCGAGCCCCAGTCGTTTTTCGAGGTAGTGGATGTCCGTGCCGCCCGCCTGGAATGCGGCATGCTGGAAAATTTCCTGATGCAGGGGCACGTTCGTGCGGATGCCCTCTATGACGATCTCGTTGAGCGCATTGCGCATGCGGCCGAACGCCGCGTTGCGATCGAAACCGTGAGCGATCAGTTTGCCGATCATGGAATCGTAAAACGGCGGCACCCGGTAGCCGCTGTAGATATGCGAATCCCAGCGGATACCCGGCCCGCCCGGTGCGTGTGCGAGCGTGATCAGCCCGGGCGAGGGCATGAAGGTCTTCGGATCCTCGGCATTGATGCGGCACTCGATGGCATGACCTTGGACGCGCACGTCCTCCTGTCGGATGGAGAGTTTCGCGCCGCCGGCTATGGTCAGCTGTTCCCGCACGATGTCGATGCCCGTGATCATTTCGGTGACCGGGTGCTCGACCTGCAGCCGCGTGTTCATTTCGATGAAATAGAATTCGCCGTTCTCGTAGAGGAACTCGAAGGTCCCGGCACTGCGATACCCGATCTCGAGGCACGCCTCGACGCAGCGCGAGCCGATGCGATGCCGCTGTTCGTCGCTGATGCCCGGCGCCGGCGCTTCCTCGATCACCTTCTGGTGCCGGCGCTGCATCGAGCAATCGCGCTCGCCCATGTGAATCGCGTTGCCCTGGCCGTCCGCCAGCACCTGGAACTCGATGTGGCGCGGTTTTTCCAGGTACTTTTCCATGTATACGGTGTCGTTGCCGAAGGCGGAACGCGCCTCGGCCTTCGTCACGGTAATTGCGGCGAGCAGTGACGCCTCCGCATGCACCACACGCATACCGCGGCCGCCGCCGCCGCCGGAGGCCTTGATGATGATCGGGTAGCCGATCTCGCGGGCGAGCCGCAGGTTTTCGTCGCCGTTCTCGCCGAGCGGTCCGTCGGAGCCCGGAACGCAAGGCACGCCGGCCGCCTTCATCGCCTTGATTGCAGAAACCTTGTCTCCCATGAGCCGGATGGCATCGGCTTTCGGCCCGATGAACGTGAAGCCCGATGATTCCACGCGCTCGGCGAAGTCCGCGTTCTCCGAGAGGAAGCCGTAGCCGGGATGGATCGCAACGGCGTCCGTGACCTCGGCGGCGGAAATGATGGCCGGCATGACGAGGTAGCTCTCCGAGGAGGCGGGCGGGCCGATGCAGACCGTTTCGTCGGCGAGCAATACGTGTTTCAGATTGGTGTCCGCCGTTGAATGCACGGCGACTGTCTTGATACCCATCTCACGGCACGCCCTGAGGATCCGGAGCGCGATCTCACCGCGATTCGCGATGACGACTTTATCGAGCATGATGCCGCGGCCGCCTAGTCGTGGCCGCGCTGGTCGATCACGAACAGCGTCTGGCCGTACTCGACCGGTTCCCCGTTTTGCACGCGGATCGACTTGATGACGCCGGAAACGTCGGCTTCGATCTGGTTCATCATCTTCATCGCCTCGATGATGCACAGCGTGTCGCCCTCCTGGATCCGGTCACCGACCTGGACGAACGGTGCCGCACCCGGCGACGCCGCCGCGTAATAGGTGCCGACCATGGGCGCGGTGACCTCGAACCCGTCTTCCTCGGGTTCCTTTGCCGGAGCCGCCGCGTGTTTCGGCTCAGGCTGCGCCGCCGCAGCCTGTGCATACATGCCGGGCGGTGGCTGCATCGGCATGGCCGTTGCACCCGGGGCGTACCGGCTGATGCGTACCGATTCCTCGCCCTCGGTGATCTCGATCTCTGCGATGCCCGACTCGTCGAGCAGCTCGATCAGTTTCTTCACTTTTCTGATATCCATTAGGCTCCCTCTGTCATCGCGACGTGCCGGTCCGCCGCCAGGATGGCCAGTTCGTACCCGTAGACCCCGAAACCGAACAGGCAACTGGTGGCGATGTCGCTGAAATAGCTGTTGTGGCGAAAGGCTTCCCGCGCAAAGGTATTGCTCAAGTGCAGTTCGATGAACGGTATGGCAACGGCCAGAAAGGCGTCACGCATCGCGATGCTCGTATGGGTGAACGCACCGGGGTTGATCACGATGAACGCGGTGCCGTCCCCGCCGGCTTGCTGCACGCGGCCGACCAGCTCGTGCTCGGCATTCGACTGGAAGCACGTGAGTTCATGCCCGAGTTCTTCCGCGACCTGCCGCGATCGTGCTTCGATGTCGGCCAGTGTCGTGGCTCCGTATACGGACGGCTCGCGAGAGCCGAGCAGATTCAGATTCGGACCGTTAAGCAGCAGGATGTGGGCCATGGGCGCGGCGTTTTTCTGCCGGATTGACGAAGATGGCGGCAATTCTAACCCGTTTCGCGCCTGACAGCGCAAGTATCCGGGGGTTGCGCCCACCCGCGGGCCCGGGCGGCTACAGGAGCTTCAGCGCCGCTTTCGCGTTGTCGATGGAGATCTCGCCGGCGTCGAGGCGCCGAAGGATTCCGGCGATATCGGCGAGATGGCTCTCGTGCAGCTCGCCGAGATAAGCGCCGAGATACTGCCCCTCGCGCGAGACGATCATCGTGAACGGCATCGCATCGAAGCGCAGTCCGGAGGACTCGGCGACGTCCATGGCGTCCTCCTGGCCGACGAGGATCGGGTAGTTGAACTCGGCGGCTTCGGCATAGGCCCGCACTTCCTCCATGAAATCCACGGCAATGCCGATCACCAGTATGCCGTCTGCGCCCTGTTCGGCCTGGAAACGCTTCAGGAGCGGGATTTCCCGGCGGCAGGGTGCGCACCAGGTGGCCCAGAAATTCAGGAGGCGGTGCCGGCCTGCGAACTCCGTGAACGCCCGTGGCGCGCCCTCGAGGTCCGGGAGCGTAAATTCCGGGTAGGCAAGCGGATCGGGCAGGGCGGAAGGGGCGGCGGCGGGCGCGGCGGCCTCGCGCACCGGCATTTGCGCCGCGTAGAAGAGCGCGCCGGCCATGAGCGCGACAAAAGCGGCCGCGAAAACCAGGAATGAGCGATGCATCGTGCGAGTCTACACGCGCGCGCGGCCCGGTGGCGCGCATGGTTGCGAGGGAGGCGCGCTTACAGCGGCACGGCGTTCCGGACGTGCGCGGCGAAGTCCTGAGACTTCATAAAGCCCACGACCTCGTAGCCTTCCCGCTGCCGGCCGCCGGTATCGAAAAAAATGATCGTCGGCGGCCCGAACACGCCGAAGCGCCTGAGCAGCGCCTGGTCCTCGGCGTCGTTTCTCGTCACGTCCGCCTGCAGCGCAACCGTGTTTCCGAGCGCGGCCTGTACGTCGGGCTGGTTAAACGTGTATTCCTCCATCTCGATGCAGGCGACACACCAGTCCGCATAGAAATCGAGCATGGCGCTCTTCCCGGATGCGGCGGCTGCCGCGAGCTCGCGGTCGAGGTCCGCGACCGACTTGATGCGCCTGAAGGCGAGATGCTGTTGCGCCGGTTCCGTGCCGCCGCCGAGACTCACGGTGGCGAGCGGCTTCAGCGGATTCGTGCCGCCGGTAAGCGCACCGAGGAACAACAACAGGCCGTAGAAGATCGTGAGCAGGCCAAAGCCCTTGCCGAGCTTGCGGACCACCCCGGCGTCCGGGGTGAGCGTCGTCATCCCGCCCATGAACACACCGGCGACGAGAATCAGCACCGCAAAGAGAATCATCGGGACCGCGCCCGGCAGGATGCGCGACAGCATCCAGATCGCAAGGCCCAGCAGCATGAAGCCGAAAGCACCCTTGATGGCCACCATCCAGGGGCCGGACTTCGGCAGGAACTTGCCCTGCGCCGCCCCGACGAGCAGCAGGGGTGCTCCCATGCCGAGGCTCATGGCGAACAGGGCGAGTCCGCCGCGGACCATGTCCCCGGACTGCGCCATCACCGTGAGCGCCGCAATCAGGGCGGGCGCGACGCAGGCCGTTACGACGAGCGCCGACAGCGCACCCATGACAAAGGCGCCGAGCATAGTGCCGCTTTTCTGGTTGCCGCTCGCGGCCGCGAGCCGGCTCTGGATCGCAGAGGGCATCTGCAGGTCGTAGAGCCCGAACATGCCGAGCGCGAGCACCACGAACAGACCGGCGAACAGCACGAGCACCCACGGCTGGTTGAACATCGCCTGCAGCTGCAGACCCGCCGCGGCGGCGGCAACGCCCGCAGCCGTGTACACGAGCGCCATACCCATGACGTAGCTCAGGGCCAGCGTCAAACCGCGCAGCGGGCCCACATTGTCACCTTCGCCGGCAATGATGCCGGAGAGGATGGGGACCATCGGCAGGACACACGGCGTCAAGGACAGCGCAAGGCCCGCCAGAAAGAACACACCGATCGCGACCCAGATGCTGGAGCCGGTGATGACGTTCGCGAGCCGCGCCTGTTCCGAGACGGGCACCTCCGGCGCCGTGTCTGCGACAACGGCGCCCAGTTCCGTCACCGTAACCGCCTCCGGTAACGCGACACTGAGCATCTTCGTCTGCGGCAGGTAACAAAGGCCGGCGTCCGCACAGCCCTGGTAGGTCAGTTCGACGGCGAGATCGAGCGGCAAAGCGCTGCCGCGAGCGAGCGAAAGGCGCCCGACGGCCTCGTCGTAATACACCTCCTGTTCGCCGAAGAACTCGTCCGTCTTCAGTTTGCCCTTCGGCAGTTCGAGCGTACCGGCGCGCACGTCCTCGTTTTGCACGCGCACGGCGATCTTGTCCTTGTACAGGTAATACCCCGGCAGGATGCGGAAACCGACTTCAATCGTATTACCGTCCACGGCGTAGAGATCCGGGAAAAAGACCTCGTCGGGCGGCGGGAAGTCGGCGCTGCCCTGTCCTTCAAGTGCGCCCAGGCCGCTTGTTGCGGCCCCTGCCGCCTCGAGTTGCACGCCGGTTTTGGCCGGTTCGAGCGCCACGGTCTCGACCCAGGTCTGAGGCGCGTAGCAAAAGCCCGAGTCGAGGCAGCCGCGGCTCTTGATCGAGAGCGGCAGTACCGCGGGCTTTTTCCCCTCGACGGTGTACGGTATCCGGACGAAGAACGCCTCGCGGTAGATGACCTGCTCACCGAGGAACTCGTCGCTGTGCGTCTTGCCCGCCGGCAATTCGGCCGTGCCGAGCGCGATCGCGGGGTCTCCGGACGCGAAGTCGAACGCATCCCGGTACATGTAGGCCCCGTTCGCGACGGCCCAGTCGATCTCGAGCGCGTCGCCCGCATCGAAAATCGCGTAGCGGAAAACGTCCTCGGGAGGAGGCGGCGCGTTCTGCGCGAGGGCCGCCGTAACGAGCAGCAAGGCCGGCAGGGCCGCCATTAGTCTCAAACGCCTGGTCATCGGTGCAAACACGGTGCTCTCGGTCAGTTTCGGCCTGGGCGCACGCCCGTCATCCCTCCGGACCCGGACCGGACAGCGAATGTTACGTAAATGCCGGCCAAAGTCATGGACCCAGGTCCGGTTTTTTCGCTGTCTGAGGCGCCGGGGCCTTGAAATCCTTTGCCCCATGCCCATAATTGGCACTCGCCGGGGCCGAGTGCTAACAGCCGGGTCCGGCCAGACTGAAAAAAATGTTTCAAAATCAGCTAGTAACAGGAGAGTAACACCATGAAGATTCGTCCGCTTCATGATCGGGTCATCGTCAAGCGCATGGAAGAAGAGCGCACCTCGCCGGGTGGGATCGTCATTCCCGACACGGCAGCCGAGAAACCGATCAAGGGTGAAGTTATTGCGGCCGGCAACGGCAAGATCCAGGAAAACGGCGAGATCCGGAGCCTGGACGTCAAGGTAGGCGACAAGGTGCTGTTCGGCAAGTACGCCGGCACCGAGGTCAAGGTCGACGGCCAGGAACTGCTCGTGATGAAGGAAGACGACATCATGGCGGTCATCGAGGGCTAGTCCCGCTCCCGCCGAAACAGAACCACACGTATTCGCCGCGGCACGGGGCCGCGGCATGACAAATTGAAAGGAAGACAGACATGGCTGCTAAAGAAGTACGATTTAGCGACGACGCGCGCCAGAAAATGTTCACGGGAGTGAACGTTCTCGCGAACGCGGTGAGGGTGACGCTGGGGCCGAAGGGCCGCAACGTCATTCTCGACAAGAGCTTCGGCGCACCGACCGTCACGAAGGACGGTGTTTCGGTTGCCAAGGAAATCGAACTCGAGGACAAGTTTGAAAACATGGGTGCACAGATGGTCAAGGAAGTCGCTTCCCAGACCTCGGACGTCGCTGGTGATGGCACCACGACCGCCACGGTCCTGGCCCAGGCCATCCTGCGCGAAGGCCTGAAGTCAGTGGCCGCCGGCATGAACCCGATGGACCTGAAGCGTGGTATCGACAAGGCATCGACGGCGATCGTCGAGGAGCTGAAGAAACTTTCGAAGCCCTGCAAGGACGAAAAGGCCATCGCGCAGGTCGGCTCGATCTCCGCGAACTCGGACGAGGAGGTGGGCAAAATCATCTCCGACGCGATGCAGAAGGTCGGCAAGGAAGGCGTGATCACGGTCGAGGAAGGCTCGGGCCTCGAGAACGAGATGGAAGTCGTCGAGGGCATGCAGTTCGACCGCGGCTACCTGTCGCCGTATTTCATCAACAGCGCGCAGAGCCAGCAGGTTGAACACGAGAACCCGCTGATCCTCCTGTACGACAAGAAGATCTCGAACATTCGCGATCTGCTGCCGGTGCTGGAAGGCGTCGCCAAGTCCGGGCGGCCACTCCTGATCGTCGCCGAGGACGTCGAAGGCGAGGCGTTGGCCACCCTGGTGGTCAACAACATCCGCGGCATTGTGAAAGTCGCCGCCGTGAAGGCACCAGGCTTCGGTGACCGCCGCAAGGCCATGTTGCAGGACATCGCGGTCCTTACCGGTGGCCAGGTGATCTCCGAGGAAGTCGGCCTGTCGCTCGAGAAGGCGACGCTGGACGACCTGGGCGAAGCCAAGAAAGTCCAGATCACCAAGGAAACGACGACGATCATCGACGGTGCCGGCCGCAGTGAAGACATCAAGGGCCGCGTCGAGCAGATCAACCGGGAAATCGAGGACTCGTCGTCCGACTACGACAAGGAAAAGCTGCAGGAACGCGTTGCCAAGCTGTCCGGCGGCGTCGCCGTGATCAAGGTTGGTGCAGCGAGCGAAATCGAGATGAAGGAGAAGAAGGCCCGCGTCGAGGACGCGCTGCACGCGACCCGCGCAGCCGTCGAGGAAGGCGTGGTGCCGGGCGGTGGCGTGGCGTTCATTCGCGCCGTGGCCAAGATCGGTAACCTGAAGGGCGACAATGACGACCAGGACGTCGGCATTGCGATCCTGAAGCGCGCCGTACAGGAGCCGCTGCGCCAGATCGTGCGCAATGCCGGCGGTGACGCCAGCGTGGTGCTGAATGCCGTTGCGCAAGGCAAGGGCAACTACGGCTTCAACGCCGCCACCGGCGAGTACGGTGACATGATCGAGTTCGGCATCCTGGATCCCACCAAGGTCACGCGTTTTGCGCTGCAAAACGCCGCCTCGGTCTCCGGCCTGTTGCTGACGACGGAAGCGATGATTGCCGAAGCACCGAAGGACGAACCGGCATCCTCCGGGATGCCCGACATGGGTGGGATGGGCGGCATGATGTAAGCCGTTCGGACCATTTCTGATCCGGAAAGCCCGGTGCGCAAGCGCCGGGCTTTTTTATTGGAGCGGGCGTAGCCCGCGAATAAGACGCAGCTCGAATGAAATCTCTTACCGTTCGCGGCTGACAGCCGCTCCAACGGCGGCCAACGGCCGTTCCTGCGGCGGCGTTGGAGCAGGCATTGACGCCAAGGCGCCGTGCTATAGTGAACCGCCGGGCATGACGCGGCTGGCTGGTGGTACTGCTCCGCAGCGGCCGGATTCAGAGCCCAGAATCAACCTGGAGAGTTGAGAAGCCTGTGTCCAGCATTCCGCATGAGCAACTGTCGATCGTCGGTATCGGTTGCTCGGCCGGCGGCATAAAGGCGTTACAGACCCTGTTCGACGGTTTGCCGACCGATCTTGGCGTCGCTTACGCCGTCATCGCGCACCTGTCGCCGACCTACAAGAGCGAACTCTCGGATATTCTCGGGCGTCATACCATGATGCCGGTCACCGAGGTACGCGACAGCGATACGCTGAAGCTCGAACCGAATCACGTCTACGTGATTTCGCCGGACCGCAAACTGGAAATCACCGACACCGCGATCAGCGCCGCGCCGTTCGAGCAGGCGCGCGGGCAGCGAACGGCCATCGATCTCTTTTTCCGCTCGCTCGCACGCTCGCACGGTGACGGCTTTGCCGTCATTCTCTCCGGCGGCGGCTCCGACGGTTGTCTCGGCGCCAAGGCAGTGAAGGAGGCTGGCGGTCTCATACTCGTCCAGGATCCCCAGGATGCCGAGCACGGCAGCATGCCGGAGGCGGTGATCGCGGCCGGCATTGCCGATGTCGTCGCGCCGGTGCACGAATTGCCGGTGAAGCTCGCCGAACTCACCCGGAACCGGCACCGTATCCTGCACCTCGTCCGGCCCGCCGAGAGGAAGCCGCTGTCCGAAGGGGACGAAAATGCACTCGCAAAAATCCTCGAGCTGCTGCGCGCCCGTACCGGGCACGACTTCTCGCGCTACAAGCAGAGCACGGTCTTAAGGCGCTTGGCGCGCCGCATGCAGCTGCATCAAGCCACGTCCTTTGCGGATTACCTCGTATTCCTCAAGAAGGACGCTGCAGAAACCGGCGCCCTTCTGAATGACCTGCTGATCACCGTCACGTCGTTCTTTCGTGACGACGCCGCGTGGGATGCCCTGCGCGACCAGGTCATCGGCCCGCTCGTCGACGCCGCCGAAGTCGGCGAAACGCTACGTGTGTGGGTGCCAGGATGTGCGACCGGCGAGGAAGCGTATTCTCTCGCCATCCTCTTCTATGAGGAAATGGAGCGGCTGGACAGGCGACGGGAGCTGATCATCTTCGCCTCCGATGTCGACGCGAAAGCGCTGGCGGCCGCGCGTGGAGGGCGCTACCCGGCAGCCATTTCGACCGATGTCTCGGACAGCCGCCTGGAGCGCTTCTTCCGCAAGCGCGGCGCGCATTACCAGGTCACGAACGAGCTGCGCGACAAGATCGTGTTCGCGCAGCACAGCCTGTTGCGCGATCCGCCGTTCTCAGGCCTGCACCTGATTTCCTGCCGCAACCTGCTGATTTACCTGGACAAGGAACTGCAGGAGGAATTGCAGACCGTATTTCGCTACGCCTGCCGCAACGACGGATACCTGTTTCTCGGCATTTCCGAGACCGCACCCGGCGCATTGTTCAGCGTGCTCGACAAGCGCAACCGCATCTTTCGGGCCCGTCCGGCGGCGCCGGGCATACGTCCGCCCTTACCGTCGTTCGTGACGAGCCGGCCGGCCCGCCCGGTTGAACTGGCCCGGCTGGAGCGACCGATTTCGTCACAAGCGGCGGAAATGCACCTCGCGATGCTCGAGAAGTCCGCGCCGCCGAGCGTGCTTCTGGACGTCAACCTGAATGTGTTGCACATGTCCGCAAGCGTCGGCCGTTACCTGCGACCGCGCGGCGGCGAACTCAAAACGTCCATTGTCGACCTGTTGCGCGCGGAACTGCGCGAGGCGGCGCGCGCGGTCCTGGATCACGCATGCGCGGACAACGAGCCGCGGCTCTCACCCTTCGTTAACCTGTCAGTCGACGGTGAGTTCCGGCGCACGGCGCTCCTGGCCAGCCCGAGGCTGCCCGAGAATGACACCGGTCCCCTGGCGTTGCTCGTCTTTCTCGAGGCCGGTGCCGTGCCGCCTGAAACGGACGTGTGCGCGGAGGATCCGACGAATGAAACGGTTCTGCTGCTGCGCGAGAAACTGCGCCGGGCCGAACAGCAGATCGACAGTATCAACGCGGATCAGGACTTCACGCACCAGGAATTGCGCGCGGCCAACGAGGAGCTGCAGAGCCTCAACGAGGAATATCGATCGACCGCCGAAGAACTGGAGACGAGCAAGGAAGAACTGCAAAGCATCAATGAGGAGCTGCAAACGGTCAACAACGAGCTCAAGGCCAAGCTCGAGGAAACGGCGCGGGCGCACAACGACCTGGAAAACCTCATGGTCGCGACGGACATCCCGACCCTGTTCCTGGATCGCGAACTCACCATCAAGCGCTTCACGCCGAGGCTCGCCGAGATCTTCAATGTCCGGCCGAATGACGAAGGGCGTCCGATCGGTGACGTCACGCACCGGCTGGAATACGACGAGATGCTCGCGGATGTGCGGCGGGTGCTTCGCGACCTGGCGCCCAAAGAGCGTTCCATCAAGGTGAGCAACGACGGCAACCTCATCGTCCGCCTGCGGCCGTACCGGACCGGGGACGACAGGATCGACGGCGTCGTGCTTACGTTCGTCGACATCACCGAGATCAAGCGGGTCGAGGCGGCGCTCAGGCAAAGCGAAGCGCGGCTTGCCGCCGAACTCGACGTGACGCGGCGCCTGCACCGGATGTCCATGGTCGTGGCGACGAGCAAGTCTCAGGAGGATGCCCTCGAGGAGATCCTGTCAGCGGCAATGGAACTGCACGAAGCGGAGTTCGGCACCATCCAGCTTTTGGACGAAGGCGACGAGCGCCTGAAGATCGTTGCCGCCCGGGGGTTCGAAGTCCGTTCGCTTGAAGAGCTCGGCGAGGTCGTCCTGGCGGGAGGTTCCGCATCCCAGCGTGCGCTGCGCTCGAGGCAGCCGGTCCGCATTCCCGACGTCGCCGTGGACGATGCCTACGTGCCGTACCGGGAATTCGCTGCCAGGCTGGGGTACCGGGCGGTTCAGGCCACGCCGCTGCATGCAGACGAGGGCTCTGTCATCGGGGTGCTGTCGACGCATTTCGAGTTGCCCCACGAGTTTACGGCGCGCGACGGCCAGGTTGCGGAGCTCCTGGCGCGGCAGGCCGCGGCCCTGATCCAGAGCCGCAGGCAGCAGGTGGATCTCCAGGCGAGCGAGAAGAAGCTCAAGGAAACGGCGCGGCAGCTCCTGCGGCAGGACCGTGCCAAGGAGGAGTTCCTGAGCCTCCTCGGACACGAGCTTCGCAATCCGCTGGCGGCTATCCGGAACAGCCTCGATCTGCTGGAACTCCTGCACCGGGAAGACGCGCCGCTGCAGGAGGAAGACGACCCCGCCAAGCGGGCGATGACCGTGCTCGGCCGCCAGTCGCGGCACATGATCCGGCTCGTGAACGACCTGCTCGACATCACGCGCATCAACCAGGGGAAGATCCGTCTCGAAACCGAGGTCCTGGATGTGCGCGCCTGTGTGCAGGACGTCATCGATGCACACGTCCCCGAATGCGAGGCCCGCGGCCTGCGGCTGGAGCGACGCCTTCCGGACGACCCTGCCTGTATCGAAGCGGACCCGGAGCGGATAGTGCAGATCCTCGACAATCTCCTTCGCAACGCGATCAACTTCACGGACGAGGGTGGCCATGTCCTCATCACCGTGAGCGTGGGCGCCGAGCGGGTGGTGATCAGGGTACGCGACACCGGGATCGGCATGGATCCCGGACACATCGACCAGCTGTTCGAAGCGTACCGGCAGGCGCGCAATGGCCAGCGCGGCGGCGGGCTCGGACTGGGGCTCACGCTCGCCAGGCGCCTGGCGGAGATGCAGGGCGGCACCATTTCAGCAAGCAGCGAGGGCGAAGGCCGGGGCAGCGAATTCACCCTGCAGATGCCGCGCACCCGGCAGACGGCGACAGCGCGTAAATCCAGGGAGCAGAAGGACGTCAGGCGGCGCATCCTGGTCGTCGACGACAACCGCGACAACGCTGACACGCTTGCCGGCCTGCTCCAGTCGCTGGGCAACGACGTCAAGGTGGTCTATGACGGTGCATCGGCCGTCGCTGCCGGCAAGTCCTACCGGCCGGAGGTCGTGTTCAGCGACCTGACCATGCCGGGCATGAGCGGTATCGACGTCGCACGCCGTTTGCGACAGGACTTTCCTGCCGACGAGATGCTGCTGGTCGCCGTGTCCGGCCGGCCGGTGAAGGAGGCGGAGCCGGTCTTCGACAAATGCCTGCTGAAACCGCTCTCGGTAAGTGCGATCCGGGAGATCCTCAAGGCGACCGTTGCCGAATCGACGCGGGCCCGGACGACCTAGGGATCACTCCGGAAACCTGGGTGCCAGTGCCTTGTCGCTCCCGGCGCCGATGGCCGCTCTTCTGGCGGTCCCAGAGCCGGTAGCCGAGCAGGCAAGTGAGGATCAGTGCATAGATCAGCGGCTCCCGGAAGTCGGCCTTCACCTGCCACCAGTAATGCCAGACCGCGAGAATACCGACGACGTACACACTGTTGTGCAGCTGCTGCCAGCGCCTGCCCATGCGTCGGCGAACGGCAAGCGGAGAGCTCGCGGCCATCGCCGCCAGCAATACGAAGGCCGTGAACCCTATGGTGATGAAGGGCCGCTTCGCGATGTCTTCGACGATGGCCGGCCAGAGCATTCCCTGGTCGAGCACGAACCAGGTCAGAAAGTGCATCAGCACGTAGAAGAACGCGAACAGGCCGAGCATCCGTCGAAAGCGCTGCAGCCAGTTCCAGCCGGTGATCCTGCGCAGCGGGGTGACGGCGAGTGCGATCATCACGAAGCGCAGGCTCCAGTTGCCGAAACGATCGAGCATCGCCTCCACCGGATTGGCGCCGAGATCGCCCGTGATGCCGAACAGGTCGCCGATTACGAGGGCCGCGGGCACGAGACAGGCGACGAAAACCAGCGGCTTCCAGACGAAGCGAATCTGCCGGAGCGTGTCCAAGTGCTTCAGTAATGCTTCTTGAGGTCGAGACCGCTGTAAAGAGCCCCGACCTCGTCGGCGTACCCGTTGAACATCCGGGTCGGGATTTTTTCGGCGAACAGGCCGGTCCCGATACGCCGCTCACGAGCCTGGCTCCAGCGCGGGTGATCGACGTTCGGGTTCACGTTGGCATAAAAGCCATATTCCCCCGGTGCGGACATGTTCCAGCTCGTACGCGGCTGTTTTTCGCTAAAGCGAATGCGGACGATGCTTTTGATGCCTTTGAACCCGTATTTCCAGGGCACGATGAGACGAAGCGGCGCGCCGTTCTGGTTCGGCAGTACCTCTCCGTAGAGCCCGACCGCGAGGATCGTCAACGGATGCGTTGCTTCCGCGATCGTAAGACCCTCTCGATACGGCCAGTCGAGTACCGGGAAGCGTTGCCCGGGCATGCGAGAGCGATCCTCGAGCGTTTCGAAAGCGACGTATTTCGCGTTCGACGTCGGCCGGAATCGCTTGATGACCCCGGCGAGTGATATCCCGACCCACGGGATCACCATCGACCAGGCCTCGACGCAGCGCATGCGGTAAATGCGCTCTTCGACGTCGAACGGCTTGATGAAATCGTCGAAGTCGAAGGTCCCGGTAAGCTCGGCCTCGCCATCGACCGTCACCGCCCACGGGCGCGGATCGAAGTCTCCCGCATTCTCGTGCGGGTCCGACTTTCCGGTGCCGAACTCGTAGTAGTTGTTGTAGGTCGTGATGTCGTCGAAGGAATTCGGCGTGTCGGTGGTGCTGAAGCGACTCGTGCCGATATTCGGGATGGCGGCTCGAGGTGCATCGGGGACCGTCGCGGCACTGCCGGGCCCGGCGAGTGCCGCCACCGAAACGGCGCCCGCAGCCTGCATGAAGGCTCGACGATTGACATAATTGTCTTTGCTGGTGATTTCAGACGGCCGGACGTCCAGTGCTTTGCGTATGAGCACGTCAGATCTCCTGGTGCGTGTGTTCATAAGACCCGGGGTGCACGTGATTTATTGCATGCACGGACCCCTTTGCGCGGCGCCACCTCGCTGTGGCGGACTGACACTACGATCGCGCCAGCCAGTCGAGCAGCAGCCGATTGACGTCGGCCGGCCTTTCCTGTTGCGTCCAGTGGCCGCAGGGTTCGAGCATGTGAGTCTCCAGTTCCCGGATCATCGGCCGCATCTTCGCGATCATCTCGAGCGGTATCAGCACGTCATCCACCGCCCCGATGAACAGCACCGGGACTTTGATGTCGTACTCGGCGTTTGCCATCGCCTCCCAGTTCCGGGTCCAGTTCCGGTACCAGTTGATCGGCCCGGTGAAACCGGTACGGCTAAATGCGGCCGCATAATACGCGAGTTCTTCGCGATCGAGCAGTGGATCTCCCGTCGCCTTCTCGGCGGATACGATATCGATCAGGCTCACGAGCTGCCTTTCCGGCGGCAGTTGTTCGAAGAGCGCGCGCGGCACCTGGTTCTTGCGCATCAGGCGATCGATCGCCCGCGCCGGGTCGCTGTCGAACAGCCGGTCCGCCTCGTGCGAGTCCTGAAAATCGACGACGTAGAAGCGATCAGAAAAGCGCCGGCGCATGATCTCGATGGGGTCGACCGGCGTACGTGCGCTAAGGGGAATATTCAGGACGACCAGGCGGTCGGCGCGTTCCGGCGCAAGCAGGGCCATGTACCACAACACGAGTGCCCCCCAGTCATGGCCGACGAAGGTCGCGGATTGCAGCTCCAGGGCATCCAGGAGACCGTGCACGTCCGCCATGGCGTCGGCGAGCGCATACTCCCCACGGTTGTCCGGCACGGCACTGCGGCCATAGCCGCGCATGTCCGGTGCGATGGCATGGTAGCCGGCGTCAGCCAGTGCCGGCAGCTGGAAGCGCCAGGAGTAGGCGAGTTCCGGAAAGCCGTGAAGCAGGACGACCGGTGGCCCGGACCCTGCCTCGTAGACGGCCAGTCGAATACCGTTGGCGGCGACATGACGGGGTTCGGGGAACATGAGCGGTCTCTGCTCGCGATACCCTACCTTGCAGCAAAGTGCGGAAAATCGCAAAGTGGGGCGCGCCGCAGGACGTAGGGGGTATCGAATGCAGCGGCTGATGGCGGGGCTCGCGCGCGTGGTTACGAACACTTTTTTTCGCCGGATCGACGTACTCGGGCGCGAGCACGTGCCGGATACCGGCCCTGTGATATTTGCCTGCAACCACCCGAACGCGCTGATGGATGGCTGGTTGCTGACGGCGCATTGCGGCCGCGCGCCGCTCTGTTTCCTGGTGCATGCGAAATTGTGGAATTATCCGGTGCTCGGCTTTCTCCTCGACCGCGCCGGGGCCGTGCCGGTAAGCCCGCGCGCAGAGAGTGGCGAGGCGAGTGACAACTCGGTGGCCTTCGATCGCCTGTATGCGGTGCTGGCGGCCGGTGGAAGCGTGGGCATTTTTCCCGAGGGCGTAAGTCACGTCGAATCGCAACTCGGTGCCATCAAGACGGGCACGGCGCGTGTCGCGCTCGAGGCGGCGGCACGCCGGCGGGCCCGGGTTGCGATCGTTCCCTGCGGCCTGAACTACCTGCACCGGCACCGGTTTCGGAGCCAGGTGCTGCTCGAATTCGGTGCGCCGATCGAAGTAGGAGACGACCTCGCCGCCGCCTACAAGGAAGACCCGCTTGCCGTGGTGCGTGGCCTGACCGACGCTATCGCCGCCGCGCTCGCGGGCGTCACGCTGAATGCGCCCGACTGGAATACCTTGCGCTTCGCGCAGATCGCACGGCGGCTCTACAAGCCCTCGAAATCCCGGCTGAGCCCTGCGCAGTACGTCGAGTTGAACCGGCGCTTTCTCGCCGGTTACCTCAAGGACCCGGACGATGCGGAGCTACGGGCCCTGCGCCGCGACGCCGAGGAGTACCAGGCGCGGCTGGACATGCTCGGGCTGAAGGATCACCAGTTGCGCAAGCCGGTCTCGCCGGTCACCGTGGCGCGCCGCATCACGGCGCGGGCCCTTTTGATGTTGCTGCTGCTGCCGCTCGCCGTACCCGCGGCACTCGTCTATTTGCCGGTCGGCTGGGTCGCCGCAGCCGTGGGCTCACGCTTCAGTTACGAGCAGGACGATGAGGCTACGCTCAAGGTGTTCGCGACGCTCGCCATGCTGCCGGTCCTGTATCTCGCGCTCGTGCTGTTCGCCGGTATGCACGCCGGTGGGCTCTGGGCGGCGATTATGGCGGTACTGCTCGTCGTCAGCACCCTCGCATCGATCCGCCTGCTCGAGGCCGAAGCGAGCCTGTTCCTCTCGACCGTCTCGATGCTGCGGATCACGCGACTGGACCGCGAAATCGTCGAGCTCCGGGAACTGCGCCGGGCGCTCGTGACGCGGGTGCGGACCATCGTCGACCAGCGCACGCCGCCAGGCATGCAGCGCCTGTTCGACCGGCCCGACTTCGCGGATGACCCCGCCGGCGCCGTACCCTAGTGAGTATGCGCTTGTTTTTTACCCACCCGGACGCTACCTTGCGCGAAGGACGTCGATGGGGACGAGTAGGCGGATCGCGAGGCCGAAGCGACCGGAGGAGGGTGCGAGCTCCGGGCTGAACACCGCCGAATATCACCCCGGAGTCGCTGCCCGAAACCTGCCTCGCAGGGAGTAGACGCAGCCGGAAGACCCACGACACGGGTGACGGGCTTCGTGCCCACGAGGCGGCACGCCGTGCCGTGAAACCGGGTGGTACCGCGAGCTTTTTCGCCCCGGGTGCTGGAGACAGTGCCCGGGGCGTTTGCGTTTCTGGAGAGACCGTTTTGACATTCAGGGAAGTCGCCGGCCGCTACGATGGGCCGGCTCTCGAAAACGAAGTGCTGGAATTCTGGCGCGAACAGGACGTGTTCGCGAAGACGCTCGCCGCAAGCGAGGGGCGGCCGCAGTTCAGTTTCAACGAGGGTCCGCCGACCGCCAACGGCAAGCCCGGCATCCACCACGTCCTCGCCCGCAGTTTCAAGGATCTCTATCCGCGATACAAGACGATGCGCGGCTATCACGTCCCCCGCAAGGCGGGCTGGGACACGCACGGCCTGCCGGTCGAGCACGAAGTCGAGAAGCGGCTGAAGGCCGAGGGACGCATCGCAACCTACGACAAGGAAGAAATCGAGAGCAAGGTCGGCATCGATGAGTTCACGCGATTGTGCCGCGATTCGGTCATGACTTACATCGGCGACTGGGAGAGGATGACCGAACGGATGGGCTTCTGGGTGAATCTCGACGAGGCCTACTACACCCTCGACAACGCCTACATCGAGTCCGTCTGGCATCTGCTGCAGACGATCTGGAACAAGGGGCTCATCTACCGCGGCTACAAGGTCGTGCCCTATGACCCCCGGATCGGCGCGACCCTGTCCTCGCACGAACTCGCCCTGGGGTACCGGGAGGTCGAGGATCCCTCCATCACGGTCCGCTTCAAGGTCGCGGGCGAGGACAATACCTACTTCCTCGTCTGGACGACCACGCCGTGGACGCTGCCGTCCAACGTCGCGCTCGCGGTCGGCGCCGACATCGCCTACAGCTACTGCAGGTCGAACGGCCAGACACTCATCGTTGCCGAGGCATTGCGCGAGGCGGTGTTCAGGGACGTCGGGCATCGCGTGGAAAAGACGGTAAAAGGTACCGAGCTGGTCGGGACGCATTACGAGCGCCTCTTCGACTACCTCGACGTCGACTCGGCGAACGCGTTCAGGGTTTACGCCGCGGATTTCGTCAGCACCGGCGACGGCACGGGCATCGTTCATACGGCACCGGCCTACGGCGTCGACGACCTGGCCTTCGGTGAGGCCAACGGGCTGCCGGTCGTGCACGGCGTCGGGCTCGACGGCCACTTCATCGCCGCGGTCGAACCGGTTGCCGGCCTGTTCTTCAAGGACGCGGACAAACCCCTGATCCGCATCCTGAAGAAGCGTGGCCTCATGTTTCGCGCCGAGCGCTACACGCACAGCTATCCCTTCGGCTGGCGCACCGGCGACCCGATCATCTACTACGCGAAGAACGCCTGGTACATCCGCACCTCGGAGTTTCGCGAACGGATGGCAGACCTCAACCGGCGGATCAACTGGATCCCGGAACATATCCGGGACGGTCGCTTCGGCAACTGGCTCGAGAACAATGTCGACTGGGCGCTCTCGCGGGAGCGCTTCTGGGGCACGCCATTGCCCGTGTGGACGGACGGTGAGGCGAATTACCGGTGCATCGGCTCGGTTACCGAACTGGAAGCACTGACCGGGCGCGCTCTGGCGGACCTCGACCTGCATCGGCCTGCGGTCGACGACATAAGCTTCGAAGCCGATGGCAAGACCTGGCGCCGCGTGCCCGAGGTCATCGATTGCTGGTTCGATTCCGGCGCCATGTCCTACGCGCAATGGCACTACCCGTTCGAAAACCAGGACCGGTTCGAGCAGCACTTTCCCGCCGACTTCATTTGCGAGGCGATCGACCAGACCCGCGGCTGGTTCTACACCTTGCATGCGATCGCGACCCTGGTCTCCGACAGCGTCGCCTATCGCAACTGCATCTGCCTGAATCACATCGTCGACAAGGACGGCAAGAAAATGTCCAAGTCGCTCGGCAATATCATCAATCCCTACGATGTGTTCGATACCGTCGGCGCCGACGCACTGCGCTGGTATTTCCTTGCGCGCCTGTCGCCGGACGTCCCGAAGCGTATCTCGGTCGAGATCGTTGCCGATGTCGCCAGCTCCTTCATCAACACGTTCTGGAATACGTACGGTTTTTTCGTGCTGTATGCGCGCCTGGACGAGACTGACCTCACACACGACGTGCCGGTCGCAGACCGGCCGGAGATTGACCGCTGGGCGATGGCGCTCGCTCACCGGACGATCACGGCGGCCACCGCGGCGCTCGATCGCTACGACGCGAAAACTGCGGGGGAAGCGATCGAGTCTTTCGTCGACCAGCTCAGCAACTGGTATGTGCGGCGCAATCGCCGGCGCTTCTGGAAGTCGACGGATACGGCAGACAAGCAGATGGCGTACCTGACGCTCTACCAGTGCCTCGATGCCGCTCACAAGCTGATGGCGCCGTTCGTGCCGTTTCTGTCGGAGCACGTGTACCAGAATCTCGTGCGCAGCGTCGATGCCCAGTCGCCGCCGAGCATACATATGGCGGCCTGGCCGCTTGCACCCGCGGCGTGGCAGGACGATGCACTGCTCGCCGACGTCGCCGTCGTGCAGAAGGTCGTGGGGCTCGGCCGCGCGGCACGCGGCCAGTCCGGTGTACGCACGCGCCAGCCGTTGTCACGGCTCCTCGTTCGTTCCCCCGACGCGGCTGCCGAGCGCGCGCTGCAGGCGCATCGCGAACAGGTCATGGAGGAGTTGAACGTAAAGCACGTGGAGTTCATCGCCCGCGATGCCGGGCTCGTCAGCTATCGCATCAAGCCGAACCTGCCGCGGCTCGGCCGCAAGGGCTATGGCAAGCAACTTCCCGGACTGAAGCGCTGGCTGGCCGAAGTGGCCGATGGCGCGGCGATCGCGAGCGCCGCGGCAAAGGGTCTCAGGTATCCGGTGCCGGGCATCGACGAGCCGCTCGAGCCGGAAGATTTCCTGATCGAGACGAACGCCGCAGAAGGCTATGCGTGCGCCGAGGACGCTGGCTTCCTCGCCGCCCTGGACACGACGCTCGATGACGCACTCATCGATGAAGGCACCGCGCGCGAGATCGTCCGTTCGGTGCAGGATGCTCGCAAGCAGGCGGGGCTCGAGGTGTCGGACCGGATCGTTCTCGGCATTCGTGGCAGCGACGACGTCGAACGCGCGCTCCTTTTGCATCGCGACTATGTGATGAACGAGACACTGGCAACCCGCTGGGAACTCGGCCAGGCGGCGCCGCTCTATTCAGCCGATCGGGAACTCGGCGACAGCCACTGGCATATCGAGTTCAGTAAGGGCGCATGACGTCCGCCGGATCGCGCTTGCGCGACCAATCGCTTTCCTGTAATAAGAAAACGAGCGCAGGTTCCTGATAGATCACGGACAAGCACAGGAACGAACGGCCCCGGAGAGGCTGCCCGCTACAGGATGTAGTGACTCGCTAGCGTGACTCAGCTGCCGGCAAACGATGAGAGGGTGTCGGCAGGGAAAATCCTTGAACGCTGGAGTGGAGATGACGAACCTCGTCAATCGCTTTTACGCCGCCGTGTCGGTGCTTGCCGGCGACGGCCATATTAAACAAAGACTTGCAGATGCCTACACCGGCCACCTGATGGGCATTCACGGCAGCGACCTGCCGTCGCCGCTACAGGAACCGTTCGTCGAGCTGCGCCGCCGCATGCATTCGGTCGCGCCCCTGAACGGCGAAGGCCCGATTCGTGCAACGGTACGCAAGATGTCGGGACCGGACGCCGCCGAATGCGCCGTCGCGGTCGTCGACCTGTACCGCGACTTGCTCCGGACCGGCAGCAAAGCCGGCCGCATTGCGGACGAGGACACGGATGTCGCAGCGCCGTTTCTCGTCAAGAAGCTGTCGGCCTGAGTTGCCGGCTCGCGGGCTTCAGGGCTCCCGAACCGGGTAGTAGATGTAGGTCACGAGTTCCGCTTCCGGGACGGCCGCGGGGTCGCTGACATACGACTCCCAGGAATCGCCGTCTCGCTGCAGGCCATGCGCCGCGAGGTAGGCGGCGATCTGGCGGTGTGTTTGCCCGAGCTCGCGATAGGGTCCCTTGTGCGTGACCCGGAGCACGGTGCCGCCGTCCGTGCGGCCAAGCCGGACACCGTCGGCATTTCGCGGTGTCGTGTCCGTCACACCGGCCACGGGAATGCCCGCGTCGAAGTTCAGCCGGGCGCCGGTGAAGTCCCTGGCGATCGACAGCGGCGAGCCCGCAGCACGCAGCTCATGCGCGTCCATGAATCCCAGGATGTCGGAATACGCCGCGCCCAGCGCTTCGGACATCGACGCCGCGTCCGGTGCCGATTGCATGGACTTGTAAGCGATCGGCTTCGACTCGACGTGAATCCGCTCCACGCGGAGCTCACTGAAGTCGGCGGAGGGCAAAGTCTCTGCCAGCTCCTCGAGGTTGGCGAGACTCTGTTCATAGTCCCGCCGGAGGATCCCGGTAGCCAAAAGGCCGATATAGCGGCCGACGAGATTGTAGCCGTGATCGTGGGCGAACCCCCAGTCCAGGCCGGTACCGCCATCGTCAGGCTCGAGTGCGAACCACGTGCGCGCCTCGCCTTTCTCGCCGGCGTTGATCAGCGTTTCGATGTGCTCGTGCGGCCGGCTTTCGATAATCGTTTGCGTACCGCTGCCGACCACCGGGCCATCCCATGCAACGGTCGACCCGGCCCCGCGCGCCGACCCCGAATAGCGATACTCCGCGTTCGGGTCGATGTCCGCGCTGTGTGACCAGAGGCGCGTGCGACGCATATCATTGAGCAGTGCGAATACCGTGGCGGGCGGGGCGTCGATCTTTGCCTCGAGGATGAAGCGACTCTCGCGCGGGAGCAACAGGCCGATCACCAGGAGCAGCGCCAGCAGGGCACCGATCCCGAACAGCAATTTCTGCACGGGCCGATCCGTAAATGATTGCGGAGCCGTGATTATTCCACAGATCCGAACGGTACAATGCGCGCATGACGCGTTCCGAGTCCCTGTCCCTGCCGATCGGCGTGTTCGATTCCGGTGTCGGCGGATTGACGGTTTTGAAGGCACTGCGCAGGGCGCTACCCGGCGAAGACCTGCTCTATCTCGGCGACACGGCGCGCCTTCCCTATGGCACGAAGAGCCCCGCATCCATTGCCCGCTACGCCTGCCAGGCGACCCGGCACCTCCAGGCCCAGGGCATCAAGCTCCTGGTCGTCGCCTGTAACACGGCGTCGGCGGTCGCGCTTGACGACCTGCGGGCGCAGATGGCGCCGTTGCCGGTGATCGGCGTCGTCGAGCCGGGCGCGAAAGCGGCCGTCACGACACGACCCGGGGCTTCGCACCTCGTCATGGCGACCGAGGCGACCGTACGGCTCGGCGCTTACCGCCGCGCCGTTACGACACTCGACCCCGATGCCACGATCCAGGAGCTGGCCTGCGAAATGCTGGTGTCCCTGGCCGAGGAAGGCTGGACGGATGGCGAGATCGCCACCGCGATTGTCCGGCGTTACCTCGCGCAGTTGCCTCGCGACGCGCGGAACCCGGACTGCGTGATCCTCGGGTGCACGCATTTCCCGCTGCTGCAGAGCGCGATTGCAGGGGTGCTGGCGCCCGGGACAGCCATCGTCGATTCCGCAAGCACCACGGCAGAGGCCGCACGCACGCTGCTGGAGGCTCTCGAACTCCTGCGTCCGCGCGAGGCGGGAACGCTGCGCCTGTTCGCCACCGACGGGGCCAGCCGCTTCGCGCGCGTCGGCGGGCGCTTTCTGGGCGAAGCGCTCGATGCCTCCGACATCACGCTCGTCGACCTCTGAACCCGGCCCGCCGCCGTTGGAGCGGCCGCCGGCCGCGAATGAGCCCCGTGCTGCCCCTCCAGTCCCCTGTGTGATAATACCCGCAGCCCCGAATGCGGAGACCACGTGAACCCCATGACTGCAATGCGCCGAGCCGGCGCACTGACCGCCTTCGCCGGCATTCTCTCAGCATGCACCCCCGATCCTGCGCCGGAGCCCGAGACCACCGCCGTCGAAACCGTCGAGCCCCGCCCGGAGATCTACGCCGAAGTCCCTCTCGAGGCCGACCTTTCGCCGCTCAGCGACGAACAGCGGGAGATGATCCGGCTGCTGATCGAAGCCTCGGACATCATGGACCGGCTGTTCTGGCGGCAAGCGTACGGGGACGACTGGGAAACCTGGCTCGATGCGCTCGGCGTAGGTCCGGAGCGGACCTTTGCGGAACTGAATTACGGTCCCTGGGACCGGCTCGCTAACGATGCGCCCTTCATCGAGGGCGCAGGACCGAAGCCGCTCGGCGCGAATTTTTATCCCCCCGACATGACCAAAGAGGAATTCGAGGCGGCCTACCTGCCAGGCAAGGCAGGGCTGTACTCGCTCGTGCGTCGCAACGAGGCCGGCGAACTCACGCTGATTCCCTATCACGTGGCGTACGCACAGCCTCTTGCGGAGGCGGCGGCCCTCCTGCGAGAGGCGGCCGATCTCTCGGAGAGCGCCGAGTTCGCCACCTACCTCAAATTGCGCGCCGCGGCCCTCCTGAGCGACGACTACCAGACAAGTGACCTGTACTGGATGGACGTCAAGGACAACGAGATCGACCTGGTCATCGGTCCGATCGAAACCTACGAGGACCGCCTGTACGGTTATCGCGCGGCATACGAAGCCTACGTTCTCGTCAAGGATCTCGAGTGGAGCAATCGTCTCGGGCACTACGCCGCATTTCTTCCCGATTTGCAGGAAGGCCTGCCGGTCGCGGCCGAGTACAAGCAGGAGTCGCCCGGCATGGACTCCGACCTCAATGCATACGACGTGGTCTACTATGCCGGCCATTCGAATGCGGGCTCGAAGACGATCGCGATCAACCTCCCGAACGACGAGCAGGTGCAACTCGAAAAAGGGACACGCCGCCTGCAGCTCAAGAATGCCATGCAGGCGAAGTTCGACCGGATACTCGTGCCGATCGCCGGGCTGCTCGTCGACGAGTCGCAGCGCCAGCACATCAATTTCGACGCATTTTTCGCAAACACGATGTTCCACGAAGTCGCCCACGGACTGGGCATCAAGAACACGATCAACGGCCGCGGCACGGTTCGCGAAGCCTTGCGGGACATGGCGTCGAGCATGGAAGAGGGTAAGGCCGACGTGCTCGGTTTCTACATGGTAGACGCGCTGCACGAGGAGGGCGAATTGGGCGACGTCGACCTCCGCGATTATTACGTTACGTTCATGGCCAGTATTTTCCGCTCCATTCGTTTCGGCGCGGCGAGTGCGCACGGTCAGGCGAACATGGTGCGCTTCAATTACTTTGCCGAACGCGGCGCATTCGTCCGCGATCCCGAGACCGGCACCTACAAGGTCGACTTCGAGCGTATGAAGGAAGCGGCGACCGAACTCTCGCGCCTGCTCCTGACCTTGCAGGGCGACGGCGACTACGAGGGTGCGTCCGAATTGACCAGGACGAAGGGCATGATCGGTGCAGAGTTGCAGGCCGATCTCGATCGCCTCACCGAAGCCGACATACCGGTGGACATCACGTTCCGCCAGGGCGCCAGCGAACTCGGCATCGAATGACCCGGATCCACCTGAGGAAGCATCACATGAGACAGACCGTTGTCGCGCTTTGCACGATCCTGGCGCTCGGCGCCTGTTCGCCGGATGAACCGGAACCGGCCGCGGCCGACAGAAGTCCGGCCGCGGACAGCGCGCCCTGGGGCGACTTTGCCGCGGCGGCTATAGCCGAATACTACGACTTCAACCCGGAAGCGGCGGTAGATGCCGGCCTGCACGAGTACGACGGCAAAGCGTCCGACCCTGGCCCGGCGGCGGACCGGGCGTATCTCGACTGGCTCGAGCGAACGATTGCGGCGGCCGAGGGATACGGGGACCTCGACGGTAAAGAAGCTTTCGAGCGTGACTACCTGTTGAACGCGTTGCGCGACGACCGGTTCTGGCTGCGCGACACGAACTTCCGGAGCAAGAATCCCGTGTCCTACGGCCAGTTGTTCGGTTTCAGTGTCTACATCGACCGTGAATACGCGCCGGTCGAGACGCGCATCCAGGCCTACACGACCTATATCTCGCATCTGCCGGGCATGCTCGCGCAAATGCGCGAGAATCTCGAACCGCCGCTGCCGGCGCCGTATGTCGATACGGCGCACGGGATTTTCTCAGGGCTGGCGGGTTATCTCGAAGGCACGGTTCCCGGCCTGTTCGCGGCAGTCGAGGACGACGAACTGCAGGCCGCGTTCAAGTCGGCGAACGACACGGCGGTCGCTGCCGTCCGGGATACCGCGGACTGGCTCGAGACGCTGAAAGCGACGGCGACCGACGACTATGCGCTCGGCGCGGAGTTGTTCCTCAAGATGCTCCGCGAGACCCAGGGCGTCGACGTGACGCTCGCGGAACTCAAAGCTGCCGGGGAGGTGGATCTCGAGCGCAATCTGGCGGCACTGAAGGCAGCCTGCGCCGAATTCGCTCCGGCCGAGGACATCGCCGCCTGCGTACTGAAGGTGCAGGCGGCCAAACCACCGGAAGGCGCGGTCGCGGGCGCGCGTCGCCAGCTGCCGATGCTGAAAGCGTTTCTCGTCGAGCAGGACCTGGTGTCCATCCCCGGCACCGAGAATGCGCTGGTCGACGAAGCGCCGCCGCACCGGCGCTTCAATGCCGCCTACATCGACATCCCCGGTCCGTTCGAGTCCGGCCTGCCGTCCGTGTATTACATCGCGCCGCCGGACCCGGAATGGAGCGAGGAAGACCAGCTCGCCTATGTGCCGGGCGAGGCCGACCTGCTCGCGATTTCCGTGCACGAGGTCTGGCCGGGCCACTTCCTGCACTACCTGCACGCGAATCGCGCCGAGAACCGGATCGGGCCGCACTTCGGTACCTACACGTTCAGCGAGGGCTGGGCGCATTACGTCGAAGCGATGATGATCGAAGCCGGCCTCGGCGCGGGTGATCCAGAGATCCGCATCGGTCAGCTCCTCAATGCGCTGTTGCGCAACGTGCGTTATCTCTCGGCGATCGGGCTGCACGCCGAGGGTATGTCGGTCGCGGAAAGTCAGGCGATGTTCGAGCAGAAAGCGTTCCAGGATTTCGGCAACGCCACGCAGCAGGCGAGCCGTGGTACCTACGACCCGGGCTACCTCAACTACACGCTCGGCAAGCTCATGATCATGAAGCTCAGGGACGACTGGACCGCCGGCCGCGGCGGCCGCGACGCCTGGAAGCAGTTCCACGACGCCATTCTCGACTACGGTTCGCCGCCGATCCCGCTCGTGCGCAGGCAAATGCTCGGCGATGACTACGAGGGAGACGGGGCACTGTTGCCGCAAGCGGTGACTGCGGCAGCGGGTGAGGTCGGGGGCGAGCCCCATGGGATAGCCGTATTCTCGTTTGTACCGATCGATCAAGCCTCCAAGGTGTTGGCTGCTGATTTGACCAGCGCCATGATCGAGACACTGAGGCATTCCGCACGCCTCAACGTTCTGACGGAACCCGACCTTCCATCTGATATGCAAAATCCGGGTCAACATGATCAGTGGCCGAAAGGTGACCTGTTGTCCTTCGCTTTGGAAGGCGCAGTCAGGCAGGGGCCGGACGGAACGTCGATTACGGTCCAACTTTTGAATACATCAAGTGACGATCACGTGTGGTCAGAAAGATTTGAGTCGGAACAAGCCGACGTCCAAGCTGTGGTATCCGCTGTGCAGAGGCAGGTCATGTTGGCAGCCGACCGCCAGCCGGAAGCCTCGCGGCACTGAGGAGAAGCAATGCTCCAGTCATCCCCGATGTTTGCATATATCCCCGCCAAAGACGTGGCGCGGGCACGGCGATTCTATGAACAACAACTCGGGTTCACCGCCAGCCGCGAGCAGGCTGGCGGGATCGTGTACGAGTGTGGCGCGCGAACCGCATGCTTTCTGTACCCGACGGCCAATGCGGGCACATCGAAAGCGAGCCAGGCATTCTGGCAAGTGGAGGATATCGAGCGCGAAGTTGCGGAGTTGAAGGCGCGCGGCGTCACGCTCCTGCACTACGACATGGAGGGTGACGTTGACCCGAATGGCATCGTCACCGCCGGCGGCGCAAGAGCCGCATGGTTCAAGGACCCCGAGGGAAACATCCTGGCAATCATTCAGGACGTTCGATCGCAGGCGGACGATTGATCCAGTTCGAGCATGCAAGCGCGAACGTGCGGCGAACCCAGCCTCTCGCCCGACCTGCGAATCAGCGTGGCCAGCGACCGGCCGGCCGCCCGGCCGCGCTCCTCGCCGGCGATGTAACCGCATCCGGGTACGCAATGCCGTCGGGACGAACGAAGCGCCAGTCCTGGAAAGTGCCCCGCAGGGCCGGACGAAACTTCAGGGCGTGAAGGTATAGCCCGCGTTTCGCACTTCCGCGACGAGGGCTTCGAGGGCCTGTCCGCTCGCCAGGTCCCGGGCTTGCTGGGCGAGCCGGAAGCGCTCCCGCGTCACGTACTGGTCGAACACGGCCTCGCTGCGCAGGCTGTCGAAGACCGGCAGCTGGCTTGCCGGTAAGGGGATCTCGGAAATGACGACCGGCAACTCGTCGTAATCGAGACTGCCGAGCAACTTGACGGCTTCCTCGCCGCGCTCTGCGACGGCGAGGGCGGCCACCCGGGTGAGCCGCATCGCGGGCTGGGACGCGAGTACCTTTTCCGACAGGTTATCGGATGCGAGCAATGCAGCGATCAGGCGCCCGGACTCCGCCGCGTCACCGGCCTCCCGGTAGCAGTGAGCGAGCAGCACGGCATCGATGACATCCCTCGATTCCAGGTAATTGATGACTTCGGCTTTCAGGGACGGGTACTGGCGCTCGAGGACGGTGATCGATGACCGGCAGTTCTCGTCGAACGCACTCGACCAGGCGGACAGCACCGCATATTCCGACTCACCGGTCTGTGCAAAGAGCCCCGTCGCTTCCTCGACGATGGCGGCGTGATCGACATCGAGCCACGCCTGCGTCAGCCGGGATATGTCCAGGCCATCGCTGGTCTCCCGAAACTCTTCCGCGACTTCCAGTGCCTCGTCCGCCCAGCCGAGGATGACGTAGCCGTTGAGCAGCATGTATGTCTCGAGCGAATTCGGGTCGACGGCAACGGCCTTCTTCATCCAGATCGTCGAGCGGTCCACGTGCCCGCTGCCGAATTCGATCCCGGCGAGATAGCGGTACGCCATACCGAGTTCGGGGAACAGGGACTGCACCTTGTACAGGTGCTCGCGCGCCTCCTGGTACTGTCCCAGGCTGGCATAGGCGTTGGCGAGACCGGTCAGGGCCAGCGTGTTGAGCTGGTCGAGTTCCACCACCCGCTCGAAGTAGTCACGGGCTTCCGCATTCCGGTTGATGTCGAGATAGATCGACGCCAGCCACTGCAGCGCCAGTATGTTCTTCGCGTCCTTTTTGATCGCTTTCTCGTAGAAGTCGAGCGCCCGTTCCTTCGCGTTCGGGTCGCTGGCCGTCATGGCTTTGAGTTCCTCGACGAGGCCCGCGACAGCGAGCGTATCGGCGGATGGCGGAGCGAGCGCAAGTGCCTTGTTGATGGCGGTGCCTGACTCGTAAATGGCCTCGTCCGATGAAATGTCGCGAAAGTTCCAGTACTGCAGCGCCACCGCCATCGCGAAACCGGCGAGATACCGCGGATTCGCCGGGTCGAGTACGGCCGCCTGTGCATAGAGGTCACGGGCACGCCGGATATCGGGCAGCGTTCGCTCCGCAACCGCGGCCTGGGCGATCAGGTACTTCGTCTGCGCCTCGGGATTCGGCGGCGCGGAAGAGGTGATTTCGCCGGCATTGCCGAGAATGCGTGCCTGCAGGGCGTGTGCCACCTGTTGCGAGATCTCGTCCTGGATCAGGAAGATGTCACCCTGCGGCCGGTCGAACGTGTCCGACCAGAGGTGAAAGCCGCTGTCGGCTTCGATCAGCTGGGCGGTGACTCGAAGCGTCTCGCCGGAGCGGCGGACACTGCCTTCCAGTATGTTCGCGACACCGAGGGCGGACGCGATCTCGCGCAGGTCCTCGTTGCGGCCCTTGTAATAGAAAGACGAGGTACGGCCGGCAACCTTGAGCCCCTCGATCTGCGCAAGGACGTTCAGCAGTTCCTCGGACAGGCCATCGGCAAAGAATTCGTCGTCTTTCGACTCGGACATCGCGACGAACGGCAGGACAGCGATGGATTTTTCAGGCTGCCCCCCGGCCCGCGATGCCGCGCCGTCAACCGCTGGCGCAGCGACCTCGCCGGTGGCGATGGCCGGCACCGCTTCGTCCCTGACCAGCATTCGCTCACCGAGCAGCATTGCAACGGCCAGCACCAGCGCACCGATGATGACCGCATTCAGGCGGCGGCCGGTTTCGGGGGCGATCGAGCGGGCGCGATCGATGTCCTTTTCGCGGCGCACGCCTTCCGGGGTCAGTTCGTAGACCCAGGAAAAGAGCAGGACCAGCGGAAGCCCGAGCAGCAGGACGACGATGAGCACCCGCAGTACCCACGCCGGCGCCTCGAAGCTCTCGAAAAGGAATTCGGCCGCCTGAGCAACGATCCAGGCAACCACGACGTACGCAATGCCGACACGCACGACGTTGCGCCGCTTCAGTTCCCCGATAAACGACATAGTGGTCCTGTTAGCCAAACCTCGTGCCGCATCATAGCGGGAACCCGCAGTTTCCGCGACGTCAGAGCAGGGTGGCCTTGTCGATGAACGGCAGGTAAGGCCCGTCGAGCGTCGAGAAATACAGCCGGTCGGGCAGTTCGAGTACACCGGTCAGCAAGGGAAAGCGAGCACCAGGATCCTGCAGGTTCATCAGTACCTCGCCCTCGCCATTGATGGCAATGACGTGCGACGAGGCTACCGGCTTCGGGCGCAGGAAATGCGGCAGGCGTTGCACCATCCTGCGCAGGAACGGCCGACCCGCGAGACGGTCGAGCAGCGCATTTCGCGGTGCGACGAGGCCGATCCAGAACCGGCCGTTCAGTCCGTTGTCGATGTTGTCCGGAAAGCCCGGCAGATTATCGAGGAGCACCTCGCTCTCTCCCCGCCGCGGGCCGTCGAGCCATACCTTGAGGATCCGGTAGCTGCCGGTCTCAGCGACCAAAAGGTACTGCTGATCGTCGCTCACGGCCACGCCGTTCGCGAAGTTCAACCCGTCGCGGATGACGCGAGTCATGCCCGATGTCGGGTCGTGCTCGAGCAGCAGGCCGTGTCCGCCGTGCTCCAGGATGTCGAGCAGGCTCCCTTCGAGCGTGCCGCTATACTCGGCCGCGCCGAACTTCGTGGACGCCTCGGTGAAAAAGAACCTGCCGTCGCGGGCCACGGCGACATCGTCGACGTAGCGCAACGGCACTCCGTCCACTCGATCGACGAGCACGGCGACGCCACCGTCGGGGCGAACCTGCTGCAGCCCCCGCACGGCATTGGCGACGAGCAGCGACCCGTCGGGCAACGGCTCGATCCCGAGCGGCCGCCCGCCGGTGTTCGCGAACGGGACGGGCTTGCCGCCGTGTCGCGGGATGCGCAGGATCACTCCATCCCGCACGCTCGCATACAGGCTGCCGTCCAGGCCCAGCGCGATATCCTCCGGGCCGGCATGGTCCGCGAGTTCGACGGCACGCGCCGCGCGGAGGATGTCGTTGGGCGTGTACGCGCCGGTGAGCCCGGCGTCCACCGGCGGCGTCCAGGCGACGGGTTCGACGGGCACGGGCCAGGCCAGCAGGTAGAGAGCGGCCGCGGACAGGAGGCCGGCGATCACGATTACGGGCCGGCGCATGGGCTCGCTGTTACTGCCGTCTCGTGTCGATCATGCGCAGGAACTCGGCACGCGTGCGGGCATCCTTTCGGAACGTGCCGAGCATCTGGCTCGTGACCATCGTGACGTGGGTCTTGTGCACGCCGCGCGTGGTCATGCACTGGTGCTTGGCTTCGATGACCACACCGACGCCCTTCGGGCTCAGCACAGCGGAGATGCAATTCGCGATCTGCGCCGTCAACTTTTCCTGCACCTGGAAGCGCCGCGCGAACGCTTCGACGACGCGCGCCAGCTTGCTGATACCGACGACCTTATTGTTCGGCAGGTAGCCCACGTGCGCGTGGCCGATGATCGGCGCCATGTGGTGTTCGCAGTGCGATTCGAACTCGATGTCGCGCAATACGATCATCTCGTCGTAGCCCTCGACCTCCTCGAAGGTGCGCGCGAGGAAACCGACCGGATCCACGCCATAGCCGCTGAACCAGTCCTCGTAGGCGCTGACGACGCGGCGGGGCGTATCGCGCAGGCCCTCCCGGTCGATGTCCTCGCCGGCCCAGGACAACAAGGTGCGTACCGCATCTTCCGCATCTTCCCGGGATGGCTCCTGGACGACGGGAGAGCGGACGGTTTTCGTCGCTTTTTTCCGGTTTGCCACGGTCGGTTCCCCTGCGTCCGGTGCCGGACAGGCGCCAGTCTACACAGAGCTCGGTGATTTCGGCCAGTCGGCCTTCAGGAGCCGCGACAGGGCGCGGTCCTTCAGGAGGCGCGAACCCGTCTGGCATATCGCACAATAGTTCGTCTCATTGCTCTTGTAGCGGATGCGCTGGATCGATGAGCCGCAAACATGACAGGGCTTGCCGAAACGCCCATGAACCTGCATGGCGGGATGAAAGGCAGTGACACGGTCCGGCATGGCGCCGCCCGCCTCGGCCAGCAGCCGCGAGCGCCATGTGTCGAGCACCTCGCGCATGGCCGTGAAGAGACGCCCGAGAGATTTGTCGTCGAGCGATTGCGAAAGGCTCACAGGTGAGAGCCGCGCCGCGTGCAGGATTTCATCCGAGTACGCATTACCGATGCCGCTCAGGATGCGCGGATCTGTCAGTGCCCGCTTCAGCGTGTGATTCTCGCGAGTGAATGCAACGCGAAATTCGTCGAACGAGCATTCGAGCGGCTCGATCCCGCCCGGATCCTGGCTCGCCAGCCCGGCCTCGCCGGCGACGACCGTCAGGGAGGCGCGCTTCTTGCTGCCCGCCTCGGTGACGAGCAGCGACCCGGCGTCGAAGTCGAAGGCCGCCACGCGGTTCTTCGCGGCCAGCGCCGGGCGTGCGCGGTGCCAGTGCAGGCGACCGGCTATCATCAGGTGCAGCACCAGCCACAAGCCGTTATCCAACCCGATCGCGATGCGCTTGCCCACCCGGCGCACGCCGAGCACCTGCCGGCCTTCGGCGTCAGCGAGCGGTGGGGAAACGCTTCTCAGCAGGAAGGGACTCCCGAGGCGCACCTCGCAGAGCTTGCTGCCAGCCACTTTCCGACGCAGTACGTCGACGTACACGTCGATGTCGGGCAGTTCCGGCATCGGCGTTCAGGCGGACCGCTGCTCCACCGGCAGGCCGACGGGACAGCTCACACCGGTGCCGGCAAGGCCGCAATAGCCGCCGGGGTTTTTGGCCAGGTACTGCTGGTGGTAGTCCTCGGCGTAATAGAACGTCTCGAGCGGACGGATCTCGGTGGTCACCGCGCCGTGCCCGGCTGTGCGCAGGCGGGCGGCGTACGCATCGCGTGAGCGCGCCGCGGCAGCTGCCTGTTCCGGCGTCGTCGTGTAGATCGCGGAACGGTACTGGGTGCCGACGTCGTTGCCTTGGCGCATGCCCTGGGTAGGGTCGTGCGATTCCCAGAAGACGCGCAGCAGTTGCTCATAATTCGTCCGGTCCGGGTCGTAAACGACGAGGACGACCTCGCTGTGACCCGTCCGCCCCGTGCAGACTTCCTGATACGTCGGATTCGGCGTGCTGCCGCCCGCGTAGCCCGAGGCGGTCGTGACGACACCCTCGGTTTGCCAGAAAAGCCGCTCTGCCCCCCAGAAGCACCCCAAGCCGAACACGGCCTGCTCGAACCCGGGCGCAAATGGCCCGACCAACGGCTCGCCGCTCACGAAGTGTGCCGCGGGAACGGGCATCGGCTGGCGGCGCCCCGGAAGGGCCTCTTCATCGTCTGGAAGGTGCATCATTTTGCGTAGTCCCTCATGAGTCGATCATGCCGGTATCAATTGGCCGCCTGGTGTCGTGCGCCACGTCGCGGCACGGCCACGACGCCGTCGGCACTCTGGAAGCGAACCGGTATCGACTGCGTCTGGCCCCCGTCCGTTGCGCGGTACACGGCGAAGTGCAGGTGCGGCAAGGCGGTATGCCCCGTATTGCCGGAAAGGCCGATACGCTGGCCGCGCGCCACGCTTTCGCCCTCAGCGACGAGTGCCCCGTCCTTTTGCAGATGATAGTACTCACCCGTTGTGTCGTCACTGTGCAACACGACGATGAAATTCGCGAAGCGTCCGCAGCCGTCGTCCCAGCAGCCGTGATCATTGGACTCGACCACCCGGGCTACCACCCCGGCGCGCGCGGCGTGCACCGGCGTCCCTTCCGGCATGTCGAAATCGACGGCGTACTCTTCCCGCCCGCGGTGGCTGAATCTCGACCCGTAACCCTGCAACACACGGTACGTATGGCCCGCCCGGTAGGGAAATGCATACAGGTGATCATCGTCATGATTTGCGTTGATGCTGCCAACCGTCCAGTCGAGGTCCAGCCGGTAACGATGCCGGTCGGTGTCGGGCAGCTCCCGCATGATGACGGCGCGCCGGCTTTCGTGCGGCGCGAGCGTCGCCGTCACGCGATCATCGCCCTCGAAAGAATGCGTCCTCGATCGTACGGTCAGGGTGAATGTCAACGGGTAGTCGCGCAGGTTGCGTGCGCGCAGCGCCACGAGCTCACCGTTCGTCTCTTCGTCGACGCAAATCCAGTTGTCGCGGCAATGCGGTCCGCCGCCCTGTGCCGGCACAGCGAAACCGGCAGCGACGCCCAAAAGCATGCTCCAGACGGCGCCCCTAACCTTGCTCGTCCCCATCGTTCGCGGCCGCAAGCCTCTGGTCGAGGTCGCCCTGCAGGTAGTAGAACCGGTGCGTCAGCATCTGGCCCTCGGTATCGACAGGCTCGCCGTCGACGAAGCGCGGGCGATAAATGCGATCCCGCATCTCGCGAATGACCGAGTCCTGCATGTCCTCGAAGACCGGTGGCGTCAACTCGACGATAGTGAGGGCGGACATGCGGCCACGAGAACTTACGTCATACCGCGCCAGTATGCTTCCTTCGCGAATCTCCCTGTCAGCCTGCTGCCGGTCGGAGAGCGTGGCGTCGCCGACGTGCTGGGGAATCGGGTCCTCGTTCAGCACATGCACCTGTTCCAGCGCCGTGTGGCGCAGCTCAAGCCGCTCGTCGTCTTCGGACAACAGATTCCAGACGTCGCGATAAGCCCGGCGGGCACGGCTCTGGTCGGACCTGAAGTTGTAATAGTCACCCAGCGCCAGCATCGTGTTGGCGAGTATCTGCCAGTTTGATTCCGGATGTTCTTCGGCGATGCGGATGGCGCGTTTGAAATAGATTTCCCCTGAAGCAATCGTCGCCGCGGTCACCGAACTCGTATCGTTGAGGTCGACGTAGAAGTACGATTCGGCGAGTTTCATCAGGGGGTCGATCAACGTGATGTCGTCGACGCCCTTTTTTTCCTCGATGATCCGGATGATCCGGCGATACGTGGCCCGCTCGTCGAGGACGTAGCCGGTGCGCCGTTGCCAGGCCGCGCGCCGCATGAGCGTGGGAATGAGATTCATCGAGTCGCCGTCGAGATGCCGCAGGTTGAGTGCGTAGATCATCTCCTGCGCATCCTTCGCCTGTTCCGGGTCGCCGAGCCGCAGGTGCGTCTCGGCCAGCGCCTCCAGGATCGGTACCTGGTCGAGGTTGTGAGGGCCTTCATTCACATGGCTGATGTGTACGGCCTGCCGGTAAGTGTCCATCGCCTGGTCGGGACGACCGCTTTCCAGCTGGGCGGCGCCGAGGCCGCGCAAGGGATTGACGAGGCGGGCGCTCAACTGGTCCTCGGTTTCCTTGTAGATATCGATCGCGGATTGGAAATTCTGCTTCGCGGCCTCGTACTGCTTCGAGTCGTATTGCACCGTCGCGAGGTTGGTGAGAGCTTTGGCCGTCTCGTTCGATTTCGGTCCGGACACCTCGAGCGAGAGCTCCACGGCGCGCTTCGCCGCGTTATCCGCTTCATCGAGCATGCCCGCCTCGCGAAACTCATGGAAGCGCTCGAACGCCACGGCGAGGCGTGCCAGCCCGTCGGCTTCGGTGTCGTTCACCGATGCCCCGGGCGGGCCGACGCCTTCCTCAGTCGCCGGGGCGGCGGCTTCCGTACTGCCGTCAGGGACCGGCGTCCCGACCGACTCGCCGGGTTCCGGTTCCTCGGCCACCGGCACGACCTGGTCGAGCCCGGGCATACGTTCGTCGCCCCCGGCCTCTTCGGCGGGGTCGATACTGTCTGCCGCGACGTCGCGCGGCGCCGTTTCGCTCTCCGGCAACGCGGTTTCGTCGGACGGTAAGCCGGGCGCCTCGCTGCCGGCCTCCTCGTCACCTGCCGCGACGTCCTCTGCAGCGACGTCCTCTGCGGCGTCCTCCGTGGCGACTTCTTCTGCGGCAACGTCCTCCGCACCGAGGTCTTCTGCGACGTGTTCTTGAGCGACGTCTTCCGCGGCGACGGACAACGCCGGCCAAAGCGCCGGCAACAGGAGCAGATACAGGATGCGATTTGAAATCATCGGCTTATCGGTGACGTGTCTCTTCGGATCACTCAGATAGGACCCGGACTACGGCCGCAAGTTCGGATGAAACCGGCCGCCCCGGGGCGTCTTTAGCGCCTACTATACCGCCTCCTCCGGGGAGCGTGTAGGCGGCGGCAAATCAAGGCTTTCGGATGCTCAGCGCTCGAAGTCGAGACCCAGCTGCCGCTGCCCCGGCGGCTCGAAGAGTCCGCAGTCGAGGCGCTCCTGGTAACGCCCGTCGCCGAGCCGGTGTCGCCGGCAGGCCGTCGCGAACCGTTGGGCCAGGAGATCGGCGTAGGGCCCACGGCCGGTTTGGCGAACGCCGAAGCGCGCGTCGTAATCACGCCCGCCGCTTGCCTGGCGGACGAGGCTCATGACGTGCTCCGCACGGTCGGGGAAGTGCGTCCCGAGCCACTCGATGAACAGGTCGCGAACCTCGTGCGGCAATCGCAGGAAAACATAATGCGCCTGCCTTGCCCCCGCGGAGGCCACGCGTTCCACTATTTGTTCGATCTCGTGGTCGTTGATCGCGGGGATCAGCGGCGCCACCAGTACGCTCACCGGAATACCGCGCGCCGTCAGCGTCTCGATGGTGCCGAGCCGGGAGTCCGCGGACGGCACGCGCGGCTCCATGATGCGCTTCAGTGCAGGGTCGAGGGTCGGCATGCTGATCGCAACGGAGCACAGCCGTTCAGCGGCGAGGCGCTCGAGCAAATCGGCATCGCGCAAGACGAGATTGCTTTTCGTGATGATGTTCACCGGGTGACGATGCGTGACGAACAGCTCGAGCAGCGAGCGCGTCACTTTGGTCGTCTTCTCCGACGGCTGGTACGGATCGGTGTTCGCACCGATTGTGATTGGCTCGCAACGGTAGCCGGGTCGCTCCCATTCGGCGAGCAGCCGTTCGGCGGCGTTTGCCTTGTAGAAGATGCGCGTCTCGAAGTCGATGCCCGGCGACAGGTCGAGATAACTGTGGCTCGGGCGGGCGTAGCAGTAGATGCAGCCGTGTTCGCAACCCTGGTAGGGATTGATGGAGCGATCGAACGGCACGTCCGGCGAATCGTTCTTGGCGATGATCGATCCGGCACGCATCGCCGTGAGCGTGGTTTCGGGCCGCCGGCGCGCGCGGGCGTCGGATTCCTCCGCGTCGTAGTCGACCGGCCGTTTCTCGAAACGGCCGTCCCGGGCAGATACCGCGCCCCGGCCCTTGTGGGCATGCGTCGCCATTGGCTCTCCTACTGTACATACGTACAGTACTCGCGGAACCCCCCGCGGTCAACGGCGGGCCTCGGCGTCTCCCGGGCCCGTCTGGCACGGCAGGCGAACCACACGTATAAATGTCTGCAGCCGGCGTACATGAGGACAGGAACGACGCGATGGCGGGTTCTTCACACGGGTCGACCGCCCGGGCAATTCTGTACGCGTTCATAGCGAATTTCGGCATCGCTATCGCGAAAACCTGGGCGGCACTCCACACCGGCTCCGGCAGCATGCTGGCCGAGGCCATTCACTCCTATGCGGATACCGGCAACCAGGTGCTCCTGTTTCTCGGGCTCCGGCAGTCGCGAAAAGCCGCCGGACGCCGAGCACCCGATGGGCTACGGCAAATTGAGCTACTTCTGGAGTTTCATCGTCGCAATCCTGCTGTTCAGCCTCGGCGGGCTGTTCTCGATCTACGAGGGCCTGCACAAGCTCTCACACCCGGAGGCCCTGTCGAACCTGTGGGTTGCAATGCTCGTGCTCACGTTCGCCATCTTCCTCGAGGCGGGCTCCCTGTTGGGATGTATTCGCGAAATCAACAAGCTGCGGGGCGACCGGGGATTCTTCGAATGGCTGAAGCATACGCGCAACTCGGAACTCGTCGTCGTCCTCGGCGAGGACATCGGCGCACAGCTCGGCCTCGTTCTCGCGCTCGGGTTCCTGATTCTCGCGTCCACGACCGGCAACCCTGCCTATGACGCCGCCGGCTCCATCTGCATCGGCGTTATCCTGCTCATCATCTCGGTTTTCGTCGCGTGGCGGATCAAATCCCTGCTCGTCGGCCGCTCGGCCGACCCGGAGATCCAGGAGGCTATCGAAGACATCATCAGCACGCACGAAAACATCGTCCGTGTGTTCAACACCATCACTATCCAGTACGGACCCGATACGATGCTGGCCGCGAAGATCCGGCTCACCCCGGCGATCGGCATCGAAGCTGCGGTCGACAGCATCAATGCGCTCGAGCGGGCGCTGAAGGAACGGGTGCCGAACCTCCGATGGTGCTTCATCGAGCCTGATGACACCGATTGATCCGGCTGGCGGCTTTGCGTACCCCGGCTGTGCGTCACGCGGCGGTCTCTGAGAACAGGTGCACGTCCCGCTGCGGGAACGGGATCGAGATGCCTTCTTCGTCGAAGCGCTTCTTGACCGTTTCGGTCATGTCGAACCACACGTTCCAGTAATCGTCGGTCTTCACCCAGGGCCGGCATACGAAATTGACGCTGCTGTCGGCGAGTTCCAGCACGGCTATCGTCGGCGCCGGGTCGGCCAGGACACGTTCGTCGGCGGCTACCACGTCCTGCAGTGTCTTCTTCACCTTGTCGAGGTCGTCGCCGTAGCCGACGCCGAAGACGAGGTCGACCCGCCGCGTGTCGTTGGCGGAATAGTTCGTGATGACGTCGCCCATCACCTGCCCGTTGGGCACGATCACACGCTTGTTGTCGGGTGTGTTCAGGATGGTCGTCAGGATCTGCACTTCCTCGACCGTTCCCGATACGCCTGCGGCCTCGATGTAGTCGCCGGACTTGTAAGGCCGGAAAAAAACGATCAGCACACCGGCGGCGAAGTTGGAAAGCGAGCCCTGCAGCGCCAGGCCAATGGCGAGTCCGGCGGCACCGAGGATTGCGACGAATGAGGTCGTCTGCACACCCAGGGTGCCCAGTGCCATCAGGATGACGACGATGAGCAGCACGATCCGGACGATGTTCGTGACGAAGGATTGGAGGCTCCGCTCCACGCCATGCCGCTGCATACCCTTCTGCATCCCGGAAACGAGGACGCGAATGACGATACGGCCGATGACGAAGATCGCGATGGCCGCAGCGAGTTTCATCAGGAACTCGAGGCCCTGTGTCTGCGCCCATGCGATTACGGCGTCCAGGTCGAAATTTTCGAAAACCGTAGTCACGGAATCGACGGCGTCGGTGTCTGCAGCCATTGCTCGGGGTCCTTCCTGTTGTCGGGTTGCGGGATTACTCGGGTCCCGGCGCGTCCTCCGCGACTGGCCGGATCCGGAAGATGCGGTAGGGGCGCTCAGCCGCGATATGCTCGCGTGACCGGAGCACCAGCTCCGGCAGCGCGCTGTCGCTAACATACAGCCAGCCGTCGGACCCGTATGCCAGGCCGTCGGGCCAGCGAATGCGGGTCGACCGGAGCAGCGTACGCGGTGTCCGGTCGGTACCGACAATATACACGGCGTTGTGCTCAACGTCGGTCAAGAACAGGTTGCCGGCTGGATCGATGCTCATGCCATGACCGAGCGGCTTCTTCGCATAGGGCTCGACGCGGTTTGCGAGTTCGTCCCCCGGCAGGTGTTCATCCAGCAGGTCGGTGAGAGCGACCCGGTACAGCGTGGCGCCATTCATGGCACCGAAATAGAGCCAGTCGCGGCCGAGTGCGATGCCGTCGACGCCGCCTTTCAGCGCAACCAGGCCGCCGAGGAGGGACAGGTCGCGGTCGCTCGAGCGAATGACGAAATCGTCTGCTGAAACCACCGCATGGCCGTCGAGTACACGACGTGCGGTCCCGCGGGTGACGTTGTAGATCACCAGTCCGGGCGACAGGCGGCCGATACTCGTGTCGGCGATGATGACCGATCGTCCGTCGGGGCTGACCTGCAGGTCCTGCAGGGTCGAGCCCACGGGCGCGATCTCGCGCGGCAGCACCTGGTCGAGGACGAGTGCGTTACTTGCGAGGTCGAAGGCGATCAGGCGCGCGCTGCGGAACCCGTGCCTCCCGTGATCGATAGTCCAAAGCCGGTTTTGCCGGTCGACTGTAATACCGAGCACCGTGTCGAAGAGTTCGAGCTGTGCGCCGACGTCGGGGTAGGGTACCGATGCTCCCGCCACGAACTCGAGCACGCGGTTGCCGCTCGGCCGCGATTCGGGATGTACCGTAAAGAACAGCCGGCCGTCGGCGCTGCGCGCGACATTTCCGATGGGTTCCGGGTAAGCCAGCACCTCCTCGAGCGCGTCTTCGGCCAGCATCGGCGGCGTCGACAGGTCCGGGTATGGCTCACCGCCGCCGAACCGCAGCCAGAGCAGTGCCGCGAGCAGCACGCCGACGAGCATTATGGACAGCAACAGGTTTCGCATGGTCGGCTGCTGCGCCAGGAATGAGAAGCGCGGCAAATGATACCGCAGGGAGCAGGCCCCGTGCTTACCGAAGTGCGGCGATCCACGCAATGACCAGCACGGCGAGCGCCGTGGCACCGGCCGCAAGCTGAGCGCGGCGCTCGTGCAGGCGCGGCATGAGGTGGACGAGGAGCATCCCGCCGCCGAAGCCGCAGACGAATCCCATGACGTGGGCACCCACGTCGACATGCCGTTCCGCGTCGCCACCACCCATGCCGGTGTAGGCAAGGAGCGCGATACCGCCGACGATCGGCCCGAGCCGGTAGACCCAGCGTTCCTGGGCCATCAGCTGCGCGTGCCATACGAAGCCCGCGACCATCCCGAGAGCCGCAAACACGGCGGTCGATGCCCCGATCGAGCGGTGCATGGATGCGAGCAACAGGGTATTCGCGAGATTGCCCGCAGCAGCACAGGCGAGGATTGCCAGCCAGGCGACACCGGGGCCGAACAGGCGGCCGGCGAAGACGCCGAAAAGCGTGCCGAAAACGAGGTTTCCGGTGAGGTGCGACAGGTCGGCGTGCAAGGTCAGTGCGGTGAACAGCCGCCAGGCCTCACCCTCGCGAACGAGGGTGCCATCCACTCCTCCCGCCGCGTACCAGTCCCTGCCGAGCAGGTTCTCGCCGGCGAACCAGGTCACGGAGCACAGTACGGCCGCATATACGGCGATCCCGGGCGCCGGATTGTGGCGCTCTGCATTGCGCGGCGTCCGCGGCAGCGGCGGCGGATTTTCGTCCGCGTACAGGCGCAACTCGCGCCCCGCGGCGATCGACGCCTCCGCCGGCACGATGAGTACGAAGCCTGCGCGGTCGTGCACGACGCGGTGCGGGATCTGTTTCGCGGCGAGGACGAGCGCATGCTCGTTGCACAGCGACGCATTCGGACTTTCGAACACGACGCGCCAGTCGACGCTGCCGTCCACGCCGGCTACAGCACCGGCGCCAGGAGTCGCGCGAGGCTGACTTTCAGGTGCCAAAGGAAGCTCTTTTCATCCAGCGTCTCGACATCGAGTTCGATGCCGTGCGCAAAATCATCCTCGAGCATTTTCTCGACACGGGCGGCAAATGCATCGTCGTGAATGAGGGCGGTGACCTCGAAATTGAGCCGGAACGAGCGATTGTCGAAATTGGCCGTGCCGACCAGGGCGGTATGCCGGTCCACGAGCGCCACTTTCTGGTGCAGGAAGCCCGGCCGGTATTCGGTAAAGCGGATGCCGAGGCTGCCGAGCCGGCCGATGTAGTAATACGAGGCAAGCTTCGCGAGGATGCTGTCGCTCGTACCCGCCACGAGGATCCGGATGTCCACACCGCGCAGTGCGGCGAGTTCCAGCGCTTTCATTACCGCTTCGTCCGGGACGAAATACGCTGCCGTCAGCCACAGCCGCTCACGAGCCTGGTTCAGTGCGATGACATACATCAGTCCGGCGGTTTCCAGCGATTGTACCGGGCTCGACGGAATGATCAGGGCCCGCACGTCGCTGCCCTCCGCGGGCGTGGGTTCCCAGTTCAGCGCGGGCAGTTGCCGCGTCGCCCAGTACCAGTCGGATGCAATAACACTCTGCAACTGGGTGACGACCGGACCCTCGAGACGCACGTGCGTGTCTCGCCAGGGCGAATAGTCGGAATGGTGACCCAGGTATTCGTCACCGACGTTGTGGCCGCCGAGCCAGCCGGCCTTGCCATCCACGACCACGATCTTGCGGTGATTGCGGAAATTGAGCTGGAAGCGATTGTTGCGCCCGCGGGTCGGCTGAAAGGACGAAACCTCTGCGCCGGACTTGCGGAGGATGTCGCAGTAGTCCGTGGACAGGGCGATGCAACCGACCTCGTCGTACAGGACATAGACCCGGATGCCCGCTTTGGCTCGCTCCACCAGGCATTCCTGCAGCCGCCGCCCGATACGGTCGTCGCGCAGGATGTAGAACTGCACGAGCACGTAGTCCTCGGCGCTTGCGATGCCCTCGAGAAGGCTCTTGAACGTCGCCTCGCCGTCGATCAGGAGCTCGACCGCGTTATTGCCGAGCAGATGGTTGCCCGACAGCCGCCGGATCGCGTCGTAGTAGGGCACATGGCCCTCGATCTGCACGCGTTCGGCCTCGAGGCTGGTCCGGGTTTTCTCGACGACAACGTCGATCTGCTCCCGGTTCGCCTCGTAGGCCTCGACGAAGCCCTCGAATTTGCTTCGTCCGAACACCCAATACGCCGGTACCGCAAGAAACGGGATCGTCAGGAGTGCGCCGATCCAGGCAACCGCACCGGTCGAGGTCCGCGCCGTCATAGCCGCATTGACCGCGGACAGGACCCCGGCGGCGTAAAAGGCGATGGCGACAAGCGTGAGTAGCATTGATTGTTGTTCTCCGTTCGGCCGCGCCTCCCGGGCCCCGGCGGGATACGGCCATGACCGCGGCCCCCATCCTACCGCCAAGCGTATCTCGATGCTGAACCGGTTCCGCGCTTTGCTATGCTCTGGCGGCGACGACAGGAGCAATCTGATGAAGCGATTCGCATGCGTGTTTGCCGGCATTGCACTGACGGGCGCCACACCGGCCCTATCCGAGGTGCTCGATGCAGGCGCGGCCGGCTTCACCGTCCGGCACGAGGTCCTGGTCAGCGCACCGCGCGCCGAGGTATGGCGCGCCGCGGTCGACGACGTCGGCAACTGGTGGAACGCGGACCACACCGTGGGCGGTGATGCGACCCGGCTTCATATCGACGCGCGGCCTCTCGGCTGTTTTTGCGAGCGCCTCGCCGGCGACGACGGTGTGGTACACCTCATGGTGACGACCGTCAGCCGCGAGGTACTGCTACGCCTGACCGGGGGCCTCGGACCGCTCGGGCTGATGGGTGTCAACGGCAACATGACCTGGGAGTTCTTCGATGCGGAGGAGGGCACGCGACTTCGCTTTACTTATGCGGTAGGCGGCTACCGCGACGGCGGGCTCCTCGAGCTCGCGGGGCCGGTGGACGGAGTCATAACGGAAGCCCTCCTGCGCCTCAAGGCGCATGCCGAGGGCGAATGAGCGCCGGCCGGTAGCCGAGGTCGATTGCCATGCAGCCGTTTCAGCATCCGCTCGACGCGTATGTCGAGCTGGCACCGGGCATCCGGCGCCTGCTGGCGCCGAACCCCTCGATGATGACGGGGCCGGGCACGAACAGCTACCTGCTCGGGCGCCGTGCGATCGCGGTGGTCGACCCGGGACCGGCGATCCAGGCGCATCTCGACGCCATCGTGGAGCGCGCCGGCGGGACCATTCGATGGATTCTCGCCACGCACACCCATCCGGACCACTCGCCGGGCGTTGCGGCGCTTGCGATCCGGACCGGTGCGGAAGTACTCGGCATGCGCCCGGCGGGCGGCGCCCATCAGGATGAGACCTTTGCGCCTGACCGGGAGCTTTATGACGGCGCGCGGCTCGAGACGCCTGAATTCATTGTCGAAGCCATTCACACGCCGGGTCACGCGTCGAATCATCTGTGCTTTCTCCATACTGCCGCGAACTGGATCCTGACAGGCGACCACATCATCGAGGGCTCGACCGTGGTCATCGACCCGCCGGACGGCAATATGCGCGACTATCTCGACTCCTTGAAAAAAATCCGCGAACGCGGTCCGGCCGCATTGCTGCCGGGACACGGCGACCGCATCGACGAGCCGGGTCGAGTGATCGACGGGATCATCGATCATCGCCTCGGCCGTGAGCGCCGGGTTCGGCAGGCCCTCGCCGCCCGGCCCGGGAGCACGCCCGCGGAACTCGTGCCCCGGGTCTATACTGACGTGCCTCTGCGCCTGCACGGCTGGGCCGAGCGCTCGTTGCTCGCGCACCTCATCAAGCTCGCCGAGGACGGCGTTGCGGCGGAGCGTGCCGGCCGATGGCGGCCGATGGCCTGAATCCACTTGCTTGAATCGCGGGCTGACATCGCATAGCGTACTCGGTCCGCCCGGGAGGATCCGAATGACGTTCGTTGTGACCGAAGCCTGCATCAAATGCAAACTGACGGACTGCGTCGAGGTCTGTCCGGTCGACTGTTTTCATGAAGGCCCGAACTTCCTCGTGATCGATCCGGACGAGTGCATCGACTGCACGCTGTGCGAGCCGGAGTGTCCTGTCGAAGCGATTTTTTCGGAAGACGAATTGCCGGCCGGCCAGGAACAATTCCGCGCACTCAATGCAGAGCTCGCCAAAGTGTGGCCGGTCATCACCGAGATGACGGACCCGCCCGCCGATGCCGACGAGTGGCGCGAGGTGAAGGACAAGCTCAGGTATCTCGAGCGCTAGCGGCGCAACGGCGAGCGTCGATCACTCTCTCCCTCATGGCTCGGCTCGCTGCGCTCGCCTGCGCTTTACTTCGGTCGATGAGCGATCGACGCTCGCCAGTGCGCCGCATCCTGCACTGGCCCGGATCGATTGCTCTCTCCCCCCATGGCTCGGCTCGCTGCACTCGCCTGCGCTTTACGTCGGTCGATGAGCAATCGACCCGCGCCAGTGCGCACCAGGCCAGGCTCACGAGTTCGCGGCGATGAAGCGGAGAATGACGTCGGCGAGTTCCGGACCCTTGTCCTCCTGGAGAAAGTGACCCGCGCCGGGCACCCGCACGTGCACCTGCTCGCGTGCCCCCGGTACCTGTTCCTGCCAGATGCGTTCGCCGCCCCGGGTGATCGGATCGCGGCTCGAGAAGGCTGTAAGAAAGGGCTTGTTCCAGTGCCGGAACACCTGCCAGGCGCGCCGGTTTGCTGCGCTGGCCGGGTCGTTCGGTCGCGTCGGAACCAACAGCGGAAAGGCACGGGCCCCGGCCATGTACTCCCGCGACGGAAACGGCGCGTCATACGCGGCGACGACGGCGTCCGCGAGCGCTGTGACGGTGCCACGTTGCACGATCCGGCCGACCGGGAACCAGGGACTGAGCCGCGCGAACGCCTGCCAGGCGAAAAATGCGCGGGGCAGACGCTGGTCGCCGGTCGGAAGGCCGCCGTTCGCGAGAACGATGCGCGCGAAGCGGTGCGAATGTTCGGCCGCAACGCGCAGGCCGATAAGGGATCCCCAGTCCTGGCAGAAGAGCGTTATGTTCGTGAGCGCCAGATTTTCAATGAGGTTCGTGATCCAGGCCACGTGATCGCCGTAGCTGTAGTCATGACGCTCCGCGAGCTTGTCCGACTTCCCGAAACCGATCAGATCCGGTGCGACGACGCGGTGTCCTGCCGCCGCGAGCGGCGGAATCATGTGCCGGTACAGATATGACCAGGTCGGTTCGCCATGCAGGAGCAGGATCGGTGCGGCGTGCCGCGGTCCCTCGTCGACGTAGTGGATCCGGAGGCCGTTTATCTGAACGTACTGGCCAATGAAGGGATAATCCGGCAAGGCGCCGAAGCGTTCATCGGGCGTTCGCAGTATGCGGCTCATTCGCTGTCGTTTCCCCCGCGATTCGCCCTATCATACGCACATGCTCACGCACGACATCGAAACTCCCCGCGCCAGCCTGCAGGCGCGCATCGTGCGGGCCGTCACCTCCGTGTGGTTCAGCCTGCTCGATGCCGAACGTGCGAATGTCCAGGCGGCGCGTTTCCGGATCAATGCACTGGGAAAGCTGGTGCCGACGGCCGCAGGCGTTGTGGTGGAGCCGGCCGAAATTGCCGGGCTCGACGCCGAATGGCTGGTGCCGGCCACGGCCCCCGCGGACCGGTTGATCCTGTACCTGCACGGCGGCGCGTACGTGCTCGGCGGCTGCGATTCGCATCGGCATATGGTGAGTCACATCGCCCGTGCGGCCGGCGTCCGCGCGTTGGTCCCGGAATACAGCCTGGCGCCGGAAAACCCGTTTCCCGCAGCGGTCGAGGATGTCGTCGAGGTCTACCGTGCCTTGCTCGGCCAGGGTTATGACGCGCGCAATATCGTCGTCGCGGGCGATTCCGCCGGGGGCGGGCTGGCCGTCGCGAGTTTGCTCGCCAGCCGGGATGCCGGCCTGCCGATGCCGGCCGGCGCATTCCTCCTGTCGCCCTGGCTCGATCTGTCGGCGAGCGGCGAGACGATGCGCTCGCGCGACGGCCGCGACCCGTGGTTCCGGCCGGGTGACGTGGCCGTCATTGCCGGCCATTACTGCCGGAAAGACCAGGTGACCGATCCGTTGGTATCACCGGTTTTCGCCGAACTCGACGAATTTCCACCGACGTTCATCCAGGTCGGTGACGACGAGATCCTGCTGAGCGATGCCACCCGCCTGGCGAAAAATCTCGAATCCCGCGGTTGCCGCGTCGAGCTCGAGGTTTTTCCGGGCATGTGGCACGTATTCCAGGCCTTCCTGCTGGTCGTGCCCGAGGCGCGCGCAGCGGTCGAACGCCTGGCAGGCAGCATGCGCGAGATTCTCGAGCCCTAGATCGTTTTCTCCGCATCCTCGTGCATGCGGACGAGAAAACGCCGGATTGCCGCCACGGCCTCGTCGCGAGGCATGAGCTGGCGGGCCTCGAATTCCGCTGCCATATCGTGCAGGGAGCGCTTGCCGTCGATCAGCGACATGACGAAGGCGTAAATCCGCGTGCTGACCGCCTGTGCCTGGAAGGCCGCCGTAAGCGGCACCGGCTCGTTGCCCGTCACGAGCCAGTCCGGCAGGGCGCGGTGGCGCGCCGGACGATCGACCGGGCGTGATTTCCTGGCCGCGAACGTGAACACGGTTTCCAGTCGCCCGTGGCGGCTCGCGGGCGAGTTCATGTAGGGGATAGTGGTCTCGTCGACTTCCGGCGCATCGAAACCCGCGCCGGCGAGGATGTCGATGACCTCGGGCGGCGCGTAGCGCCGGGCGCGGCCTGCGGCGGCAAAAGCCAGTGAACCGAAATTCAGCCAGCGGCCCCCCGTTCGCAGCAGCGCGTTGATGCGCGCGCTGAACACCGGCAGGTCTTCGCTGACGATATCGATGAGCCACGGGGTAACGACGGTGTCGAACTGTGCAGAGGCAAAGGGCGGACGCAGCGCATCGCCGAGCACGAGGTGCAATCCTTCAGACAGGGGAGCGGGCGCGGCGAGAGTCCGGAGCACCGCATCATCCGCCGCAGCAAGCGGGGCCAGGGGGAACTCGACCATGTCCAGCGTTTCGCCGGCAAACATGCGCTCGGCGATCAGTACGAGCAAGGGATTGAAATCGAGCGCGAAGAGCTGCGCGACCTCGAATTCGCGTTTGATGTCATACGCCAGCCGGCCTGCACCGGCGCCGAGAACGAGCGTCGTGCCGAGGGCTGTGTCGGCACAGAGGACCTTACGCAGCGAACCGATAGAGGCGGCGTTCTCCTCCTCGCCCCAGGCCCAGTCCCGGTGGACGTTGGCGTAGTAGGTGTTGAGGCCCTGGTCGGATGGCATTCGGGTCCGGAGGGCGAGCCACGTTTCGTAGGAAGTGGCCAGGGACCCGACCCCGACCGGCGCCAGCAAGCCGGAGAGCGTGCGACGGTGAAGGTCGAGGTGTTCCCGGTAGCGACGCACGCGCGCGCGGGTGGTTTCACGAAGGTCCCGCTGCAGAAGTTCAGCATCCAGGGCGTCGAGCTCCCGCCCGATACCCTGCAATGCCGAATGCAGGCGGCCGCGCCACTCCGCGAGGCTCGCGTCCGGCTCGGCGAACAGCCAGGGGATGCCGTTGAGGTGCGGAAAATCGACCTTGCAGGCACGACAGCGGAATCCCCTGTCCTGCGCATCGAGCGGCGTTTTGTCGCAGCGCGGGCAGGCGAGCAGGTCGGACGGTATCGGGCTCATCCGGCAATGGTACTGGAATGAGAACGGCCGGTCCGCGAGGACCGGCCGTAACCGGGGGCAGCCAGGAGGGGGGCTACACCGGGTTGGCAATCGTACCGTTGCAGATGGGCGTGAAGGCCGTGAGGCTGTCCTGCAGCGCCGCGTTGCCGAGGCCGTGCGCCGGGAAGACCTGGCCGAACAAGCCCTGTTCCCCGTGCAGCGCCATGTAGTTCAGCAACACGGTATTGACGAGCAACGGGACGTTGTTGGCGGCGGGTGTCGCCGCGCGCTGGACTGCGCCGTCCGAGCTCATGTAACCCAACTGCTGATGCTGCGCGATGTCCGCGGGGGTTGCGCCGATGATCGTCGGCCGTCGGCCCGGGTTATAGACGAGGAAGAAGGATGCAGCCGTCGACGAGTTGTCGCTGTCCCATTCGCCCTTGCCCCTGCCGTCGACGGTATCGTCGATCGCGCCGTTCGAGGACAGCGACCCGTCTGAGAAGACATAGATCATCACGGGCGTGTTGAGCCTCGCGGCGTATTCGAGCACGGCACCCATGCAGCGACCGGCACGGAAGTCCTTGACCTCACCTTCCGCACGGCGCCCGCCATGGTAGTCATAGCCGCCCATCTCGATGCAGCCGGCGCCGGCGTAGCCGTTCATGACCAGCTTCATGATCGAAGCCGTCTTCTGGAACTCGCGCGCATCGGTGTTGTTGGCATTGAATTCAGCGTCGGTGAATATACCGCTCGGGCCGACGATCACCGGGTCGAGGCCCGGATCGATCGGGACGCCGCCGAAGCGGTCGGCGATGTCGGCCGCTTTCAGGTAACCGCAACGCACCAGTTCCTTGATGACGGCGTCATTGGTCACCTGCGTGTTGACCCGATCCATCTTGGCGTCTGTCAGGCGATAGATCGACTCCATGACCGCCGTCGCGTCTTCTTTCGACAGGATACCGACGAGGTCACCCGTATCCACGAGATTCGTCACGTCGGACGGCCGGTCGACCTTGGTCGGACGAAGTTCGGGATCGTACAAGGACATCGGCAGCATCGAGTTGCCGCCGGAGTCGGTATTCTCCGAGCCCGCGAGCGTCAGGATGGAGCCGTTGGCGCCAGCGCCGCCCGCACCGGCACGCGCGATGCCATACATCGGGTTGTGCGGGTTGTTGCCGGTGTCGTTATCGGAGCGGGCCGGAATGACGGCGCCGTTGATGAATGATTCGTTGCCCGGCGTCAGCATCTGCGCGATGCCCCGGCGGAAGGCCGAATCGAGATGAAAGCCGAGCCCCAGGTCGAAGTTCGCATAAGGCTGGCCGCTGACCGGGTCGTTGAGGCCGGGCACCATGTCGCCGGGCAGGCCTTGGCGCGAGTAGCCGATCGTGGCCAGGAAGTCCGACTGTCCCCCTTCCTGTCCGATCAGCACGTTCGAACCCGCAATGTTCGCGCCGCCCGCCAGGTCAAAACAGATGAAGGGAATCTTGCCGGCGCCGTTCGTCGCGATCTGGCAGGGGTTTATGAGCAGCGCGTCGAGGTCCGACGACAATGCCGCATAGGCTTCGCGCGGATTCGAGAACAGGCTCAATATCCCGGCGCTCGTCGCGTAGGCGGCACCCGACATGAAGCCCTGTGCTACGAATTGGCGGCGTGTGACAGGACGCGGATGATCGCTGTGGAACTGTGGCGCGTCCCAGTCCCGTTTATTTCGTCTCTTGGCCATTGCAGTCTTCCTTGATTGTCCTGTCGTTACTGAACGAGCGTTACTGCGCTGCCCAGCGTTGCGGCGCAAACGCCCTTCGCTATGGAACGCGTATTCGAGCCGCCGGCGATCAGGCGATCGATAAGGTCCGCTGGCCGCCCATCCGGCCCGCCGCCGGCATTGTTGGCAAGTTCCTGGTACACCGTCGCGTACGTAGGCTGGGTGGCGATCTGTGGCCCCGCCGGCGCATTTCCCACTATCTTCGTGATCAGCGGATTAACCAGGAGGTCGCGACTGGCACCTGCGAATGCCGTGCCCGGTGCGGCATTGAAATTGAAGCCCGGGAAATAGGTGGCCGCCTGCGGGCCATCCACGAGAGCATTGCAGTACGAGATCGCGAGCTGCGCGATGGCGACCTGGTGCGAGGACAGGAACGTGTTGACGTCCTCGACCGCAGGCAGTGATTGCCGCAGCTCCTGGTATGTCATATCGACGTCGACCGAGTCGGGGTCGACGCCCGTGACCTTGGCAAAGGTCGCGTTGATCTCGTCGAACGTGCGTACGCCGATATGTGGTGCAGGCGGCAGGTCCGACGGCGAGATGACCAGTGTCGGATCGGGCGCGCGGCTGAAGCTCGCACTGCCGAGCCGGTCGAACGTGAGGAAGAACTCGTCGTCCTCCGGTCCTTTCTCCAGCGGCAGCACGGCGCCGAGCCTCGACAGCGGCTGCCCGAGTTCCTCGAACAATTGCGCGGACAAGGTGCTGTCCAGCGTGGCATAGGTTTGCCCGACCGGCGCTTCCTTGCCGTTCATTGCCACACGCAGACCCTCGATGTCGATCCCTTCCGGGGTCGAACCGTCGAGCGTCAGGAAATGCGGCCTGTCGAACAGGTAGGCATACGTGTCGTACTGCGAGACCTCGAACAGGATGTACGAGGATTGCGGAGCCGCCTGGATGATCTCGGAGATGTCGAACAACAGGTAGAACTTTTCACCTACGCCCACGTCGAAATTCTGCAGAACCTGTTCCTGGGTCAGCGCACGGTCGTGCACTGCGACCAGGCGGAGCGTACCCTGCCACAAGCGATCGCCGGACGCCTCGTTACCCAGAACGAACGCGAACGTGTCCTGCCAGTCGATGACCGTACCACCCGGCACCGGGTCGACCTGCGTAACGAGTTCGCCGTTCACGTAAATGCGCCTGCCATCCGTGGGGCTGTAAGTGGCAACGACGTGCTGCAGTGTCGCTTGCAATACTTGGTCCGCGCTCGGCGTCGATAGCGCCGGGTCGCCGTTCAGGCTCGTTTCAGTCGTCCGCAACAGGAAATTGTAGTCGTACAGGGTCTGTTGCAGCGTGAGGTTGCGGGCTTCCGTGCCCGCTGAATAGCTCACGATGCGAGCCTCTTCCTGAGCCACATTACCGGGAATTACCCAGGCTTCGACGGAGAATTGTCCGCCCGATTCCTGGATAAAATCGAAAATCTTGCGGCTCGCGGTCGTCGAGCCCTGGGCCTTGCCGTTATTGATGGTGATGCCCCAGCCGCCGTACCACTCGACGTCCCCCGAGAGGTTGAGATCGAGCGCCGGTGCGACGCCGCTGGTGTCGTAAGCCACCAGGCCACTGCCGGTCTTGAATTCCCACAGCGCGATCTGGTCGCTCTCGTAGCGATTGCCACCGGAAGCTATCGTACCGTCGACGAGCCGGAGCGCCTTGCTGGTCACGAGGCTCGGATCGATCGTGGTCAGCGAGATTGCGCCTGCATAGGCCTGGATCGCGGCCAGCATGGTCGCCGCGTCGTTCGAGCAGCTGTTCGTCCAGCAGTTGTGGAATTCGACGCCAAGGCGCAGGACGAAGCGTGAGTTCGCCGGATCGTCGAGATTCATCTTGGACTTTGCCGCGTCGTAGGCAACGTTGATGTCGGGATCCGCAAAGTACGGCTGGATGGCATTACCGGATTCCGAACTGTGACACCCGGCGCAATGCTCGGTCAGCAGACCATGGATACCCGCGAAAGACGGCGGGCCGAACGCGTCGGCCGGATAATTCCGGCTGGCTCCCGGGTCCACAGAACTGGGCGGCAATAGCACGATCTCGCGGCCGCCGCCCGCAGCGTCACCAAGCCAGTTCTCGATCCACGTCGTCATGACGGAGGAGCAGACGCTCGGCTCGGAGTTCCAGCAGTTGTGGCCCTGGCCGACTTTTTCCACCATGCGCGACAAGGAAGGCTGCGACATGTCGGTGACCGTCACTGCCTCGTCGTGTGCCATGTTTATGTCGTCGAAACGGGCGAACATAGGCGACTGGCCGGTGGTTTCGTTGTGACACCCGCCGCAGGTTGCCTGATTTTGTACCGGTAGCCAGAACTCGGTCAGGAATTTCTGGACGCCGTCATCACGCGGCGACGCCGCGCCCGAGTATGTGATCGTGTTGTTGCCGGTACCGCCCTGCGGTATCGGCATGTCCTCTGTCTGGGCACCACCGCCGCAGGCCGAGACGAGCAGGCCAAGAGCGGAAACCAGCAGCACGCTTCTTGCGTTAATCATGATCCCTTCTCCTACTGGCCCATGCAGTGGACGGCCGAATCGGCGAACACCTGCTTCATGCGGTAGCCCGAACTACGGAACGTGTCCGTAATCTGATCGACTGCGTCACGGTCTGTCTGGTCTTCCGGGCTGCGCAGGCACACGGCACGGAACACTTTCCTGACTTGGCACGCGGCGAACGCGTAGCTGTTGGCAAGTTCCTCGCCCATCGTTTTCGCACCATTGCCTTCGCCCGGCAGCGCCGGATCGAAGCCCAGGTAGGCGTTCTGCCCGCTACGCCAGTAGTTTTCCCAGGAGTCGTCCGTCGTCCGAAAGCCCTGCGGAAAATTCAGGTCGTTGTTGAAATATTTCGGCTGCACGTTGCCGGGCGTGTACTCGAGCGCTCCGGTATCGACGTTGTAGTTGTAATACGCGAAGGCGCCCGCCAACGGGTCCATTCCTGTGTGGCAACCGACGCAGTTATTCAGGAACAGCCGGCTGTCGCCGCCGGGGCTGCGGCTCACATCCTGGCGTATACGGTCGGGCGGCAGCCTCGGATCATGCATCTGCTCCATGTCGTTGCACATGTGATTCAAGAGCGTGAAGCGGAACATTGCCCGGTTGGTGCCGGCGACGAAAAACGCCTCGGATGCCGCGCGTGAGGTCATGACGCCCGCCGTCGCGGTCGACGGCAGGCCATTTATCGAGGATTGGGACGTGCTTACCAGCGCGTCCCGGAGGTTCACATTTTCCGCCTCGAGTTGTTCGTAGTGGAGATTGTTGCTTGCCGAAGGCGCTGCGCTCACCGCACCCGGCGCCCCGACGTAGGAAAGGTCCGCGGACAGCAATGTATTGAACGGCACGTCGTCCCGCACCATGCCGATAACGGTGGCGACGTAGTCGTTGAGAGGGACGAATACCGAGCGATCACGGTTCGTCCACGGTGCGGCGAAATTTTTCAGCGTGACGTTATAGAAGTTCTCGTCGGTCATCGCGATATAAGCCGCACCCTGTGCATCGCTGGCCAGGAGTGAGGACTCCATCTGCGCGAGCACCGCATCGGACGGCGGAACGCCCGCGAGCCGATCATGAATACGGCGAGCCTGTTCGCGAGGTCCGGCGACGGCCGGGGTGGCGAGAGCGGCGATCAGTATCGTCGCCAGCGCGGCACGCGCGAGTTTGATCACACCGGATTGCGTCCTTGTCCATGTCTTCATAGCGACTCTCATTACGAAACGTCACGTCTGCCGCGCCACAATCAATCCCGATAGAACGCGCACAGACAGAAGTATTAACAGCGTGCCTAAACCCGGTATTTTTTGCCGTGATTACACTCACAGTACCGTCACGCCTTCCCGACCTTGCCGCCGTGTCTGTCTTTTGTGTTTCTTTGACGGCCTGCTCCCGTAAAGCAATAGCTGTGCCAGTCCACGCCCGGCCGCCGCCGGGACCGATTTTCTTCCCGACAATCATCGGCTTGCCGCGTCCGCCAAGTCGGAGTCCGAAATCGAGATATGTCAAGCCTTTGTCTCAACAAACACACATCACAATGACGCAAAAAAACTAAACTATTGATTTGTATACGCTTGACGGATGTCGCGGAAGTCCGACAGCCGCGTCGATACCCGACAATGTATGTCAGACTGCACGTAAGCTACTGGTCGCATGCGGATTTCCGCGGGACAAAGTCGCGGCCATCCGCGCGAAATCGGGAAGTGACAGCATGGGAGGAACCCTTTCGCCGGATGCCGCGTGTCAGCGAACGGGAAGACATCGCAATGGCAATGTCGGATATTTTCGACGATACACGGCGGGCCGCGCGTCTCTTATACTGCACCGGAACCCGAAACCGGCCGGATGCAAAATTGCTTTGCGATTTCTCTGGTTACGATGGGGCGACAGGCTTTGTGATCGCGTTAACGGTAGTGTCGGTCGCCAGTGTTCACTATTACGAATTGTTCAAACGGCGCTGTGAGCCGCGTACCCGTGTGCAGGAAAGGCCGTGCCCTTCATGACAACGTGGTATGAAAAATGCAGTTGTTTAGCCGTTTGAATTCGAGGGAAGGTCCCATGAACAGCGAGTCGATTCACACGCACACAGGCATTATGTGCAGGGCGGTGCGAGCCACTCTCCTGTTCTCGTGTGCGTCCGCGATCGTTGCTTGTGACGGCGCGAACCAGGGCGTGCAGATCGGCGACGGGCAGTCACCGGACCCGGTCGTGGTCGATTTCCCGATCGCTTACATCCGTGTGCCTGTGCCGGTCGACGACAACGGTGCGTTCGAGCAAATGGACCTGCGTGAGCAGATCACCTTCGATGTCGGCGGGGAGCTGTATGTCAAGCCGCGGGCCTCGACGACGGCGACCCCCGTCAACGTGACTGGCGAGATCACAGAAGGCAACGGCGCCGTCCGCGATGTCGAAATCGCCTACGATGGCAGTGCGGTCCTGTTCGCGATGCGCACCCCGTTCGATCCTAACCTCGACGACGAAGACCAGGTGACCTGGAACCTGTGGGAATACACCTTCGATGACCGGGCGTTGCGCCGGATCATTGCGTCCGACCTGTCAGCCGAGATCGGCCATGACATCATGCCGAAATACCTGCCCGACGGCCGAATCGTTTTCGCCTCGACGCGCCAGACCCGTTCGCAGGCGATTCTCCTCGACGAGGGCAAGCCGGCCTTCGTCGCCGTCGACGAGAACCGGAACGAGTACGCGTTCAACCTGCATATCATCAACCGGGACGGCACCGGGATCGAACAAATCACCTTTAATCAGAGTCATGACCTGGACCCGGCCGTGCTGGCCGACGGTACGATCGTGTTCACGCGATGGGACCACGCGGGGCCGAACAACGACCAGATGAACCTGTACCGCGTCAACCCGGACGGCTCGGGCCTGGAACTCCTGTACGGGAACGAAAGCCACGACACCGGGACCGGCGGCGAAACGATCCAGTTCACGCAGCCGAGGCAGGCGGAAGACGGCCGGATCTTTTCGCTCATCCGGCCGTTCACGAACACGGAGGGCGGTGGCGAGGTCATTTCCATCGACACGCCGCGATACGTCGAAAACACACAGCCGCTCGCGGAGAACATCGGTGTGCTGGACGGTCCGGCGCAACAGGACGCCACGGTCAACGAGGTCATTACCGTGCCCGGCGTGCCCTCGCCGGGAGGACGCTATGCGTCGGTCTACCCGATCCAGGACGGTACGGGCCGGATGCTGGTCAGCTGGGCGCAATGTCGCCTCATCGAAGCGAACGTCGATCTCGACCCGGGCACGCCGGAAATCGAACCGGTGATCGTCCCGTGTACCGAAGATCGGCTGGACGACGTCTTCGTCATCGATCCGGACAACATCGTGCCGATCCCGGACGGCAGTTTCCTGGTCGCGCCGCCCTTGTACGGCATCTGGATCTACGACCCGCGGGACAAGACGCAGCAGCCGGTCGTACCAGGCGAAGAAGGCTGGATGTTCACGGAAGTGGTATCCGCGGACCCTCGCCCGACACCCCCGGTCGTGGTCGATGGCATCAACGATTTCGAATTTGATAGCTCGCTTGGCCAGGACGGCGAAGCGGTCCTGCATATCCGCAGCGTCTATGACTTCAACGGTACGGCGGTGGTCGACATCGAGGCGATGGCCGACCCGACGCTGACCCCCGCGGAAAGCCGCCCGGCCCGGTTTCTCCGGGTCGTGAAAGCGGTCTCCCAGCCTGACGACGATTTACTCGATATCGACGACACCGCATTTGGCGTCACGACGGCAAACGGCATGAGGGAAATCGTGGGATACACGATGATCGAGCCCGACGGCTCGGTCATGACCAGGATTCCGGCCAACACGGCCCTCATGATCAGCGTGCTTGACGCCAACGGCAAGCGCGTCACGGCGCGTCACGACAACTGGATTTCGGCCCGGCCCGGACAGGTGATCGAGTGCAGCGGCTGCCATGAACCGGCCACCGGCTTCTCGCACGGACGCCGCGACGCGTTCGAGTCCGCCTGGGCCGGTGCACCGGTAGCGGGGGTTCCGTTCCCGAATACGAATCCCGCGTTGTTCGTCGGCGACATCGGCGATACGATGGCTGAAACCCGCGCGAGAATCAGCTGCGCGAACGACGGCTGTGCCTCGATCGAGCCGTCGATGAATATCGAGTTCACCGATGTCTGGACAGATCCGGCCGTCGCCGTGCCAAGTCCGGACTTCAGTTACCTGTACACGGACCTTGTGACACCCGCCCCGACTATCGTGGCGTGCCTACAGGACTGGCACGCCGCCTGCCGCACGATCATCAACTACGAAACGCATATTCATCCGCTCTGGAGCCTGCCGCGACTCGTCTTCGACGAGCTGGGCAATCCGGTACTCGATGTGAATGGGAACCAGGTCAGCGCCAATTGCCTGAACTGTCACACACCGATCGACCCGGCGGACGGCATGACCGTGCGGGTCCCGGCAGGCCAGCTCGAACTGCAGGACGGGCCGTCCCCGGACGAGCAGCTGCATTTTCACGCCTATCGCGAATTGCTAGTTACTGATAATCTTCAGGAAGTGGTCAACGGAGCCCTTGTGGATGCGCAGCAGCAGGTTGGCGTCGATGAAGACGGCAACCCGATACTCGACGTGATCCGCATTGCGCCATCCGCCAGTACCGCGGGGGCAAGCGCGTCCGGCGATTTCTTCGGCCGGTTCGAAGACCCTGACGATTTGCACTACAACATCTTGTCGCCGGCGGAGAGACGCTTAATTGCGGAATGGTTGGATGTCGGAGCCCAGTACTACAACAATCCCTTCGACGCCCCAGCCAATTGAGTTTTCGCTGAGCGCGCGGCACATAGCGCGATACGTCGTTGAAAAGACGAACGAATGGCGCGCGCATGCACGGTCGTTGATTTGTTGCGTCTGCATCATTCTTGCCGCGGCCGGGACGGGTCATGCGGCCGAGGACCCGTTGCGGCAGGTCGCGGTTGCCGACCCGTATCTCGAGTTGCATACGGGGCCGGGGCGCGGCTACCCGGTTTTTCACGTCGTCGAACGCGGCGAAAGCGTGTCGGTCGTGTTACAGCGGACGGACTGGTACCTCGTGCGCACGGACCGGGCGATCGAAGGCTGGGTGAATCGCGACCAGATGGAACTGACCCTGACCGACGATGGCGGGAATTTCGTGGTCGATCGGGCTGCGCTCGAGGATTTCACGAACGCGAAGTGGGAGGTCGGCGTACTGGCGGGTGATTTCGGCGGCGCCAACGTCGTCTCCCTGTATGGGAGCTATTCGCTGAATCCGCATGTTTCGGTCGAAGCGTGGGGTTCACAGATCCTGGGCAATTTTTCGAACGGCTGGATCGGTAATGTTAATCTCGTTCACGAGGCGTTCCCGGACTGGCGCATTTCGCCGTTCTTCACACTGGGGGCGGGCTTCATCCACACGGAACCGAAATCGACCATCGTGCAGGGGGAGGACCGGACGGACCAGCTCGGGCACGCAGGCGCAGGATTCCGGATCTATGCCACCCGGCGCTTTCTGTTGCGCGCCGAATTCAAGAGCTATGTCGTGTTCACGAGTCGCGACGACAATGAGGAAGTAGAGGAATGGAAAGTCGGGTTCGCGTACTTTTTCTGATCGCCTTCGCGGTCCTCGTGAGCGGATGCGCGGCGACCAAGAACCTGTTCGGGATAGGCGACGATGAGACGGCGCCCCCGACAGCGGAGCCGCCGGGCCAGGTGATCAACCCGGAAGTCGAACGCCGGGAGATCGAGGAGCCCGCGATCGACCGCGAAGACTTCGAACTCGGCGCGTTTGTCGGCGTCATGAGCGTCGAGGATTTCGAGAGCGGCGTCGTGTACGGCGCTCGCCTTTCCTACCACCTGACCGAGGGTTTTTTCGTCGAAGGCACGATCGGCCAGACGGACGCCGGCAAGACGAGTTTCGAACTCCTGTCGGGCGGCGCGCAACTTATTTCCGACAGCGAACGACGTCTTACCTACTACAATCTGAACGTCGGCTACAACATCCTGCCCGGCGAAGTGTTCATCGGGGAAGGGCGGGCGTACAACACGAATCTGTACGTCATCGCGGGTCTCGGCTCGACGGAATTCGCGGGTGACGACAGGTTCACGGTAAATTTCGGGGCCGGTTACCGCTTCCTGCTCACGGACTCGGTCGCGCTGCACCTCGATTTTCGCGATCACCTGTTCGATATCGACCTGTTCGGCGAGGAGAAGACCGCGCACAATCTCGAGGCGCACCTCGGGGTTACGGTGTTCTTCTAGGGCCGGAGGGGTTATCTTCTGACGGACTTCACGGTACCCGGCTGCACGCAGGCGATAAAGTGAGGAAATGACAGTGACTATTCGAGCAATTGGCCGACATTGGCTCAGCGCAGGCCTGGTCGTGCTTCTGGCAGGCTGCGGCGGGGGCATCGAGCCCTGGGTCAAGCCCTATGAGCGCGACCGGCTGGCCGACCCCATCATGGCGCTCGACGGCGACCCGGTGTCCTCGTCCTACATCCAGCACGTCTATGAAGCACGCGAAGGCGCCCGCGGCGGCGAAGGTGCCGCAGGCGGCGGCTGTGGCTGCAACTGACGGGCGCATGAACCTGCTTCGCCGGATTCTTTGCCTCGGCAGCCTGTCGGCGCTTGCCGGCAGTGCCGTTGCGGGCGTCTTGCCCGACGACCGGGGTGACGTGATGTATCACCGGTACGTCGGCGGCGGCGTCGAGATCGACGGCCCGTCCGTGCTCGTGCGCAAGAAAGTGGGTTCCAGTTTTTCCTTCGTCGGCAACTACTACGTCGACTACGTCAGTTCGGCGTCCATCGACGTCGTCACCCAGGCGAGCCCGTACACGGAGCAGCGCAACCAGTGGTCGCTTGGCGTGGATTATCTGCGCGGCAATACCACGATGAGCGCCAACTACACGAGTTCGGAGGAATCCGACTTCGACGCGAAGACCTATGGATTCGCAGTCAGCCAGGACATGTTCGGCGACCTGACGACCCTGACACTGAGCTATGCCTACGGCGACGACCTCGTCCGGCGGACCGACGATCCGGCCTTCGCGGAGCCCAATACACGCCAGGTCTATGGTATCGGCCTGACACAGATCCTCACCCGGGATCTGATCGCGACACTCAATTTCGAGACCGCGACCGACGAGGGCTTCCTGAACAATCCCTACCGCTCGGTGCGCTACGTCGACCCGACCGCGGACCTGGGCTACAGCTGGGAGCCGGAGCTCTATCCGCGCACCCGCACCAGCAACGCCCTGGGCCTGCGCGCACGCTATTTCCTGCCGTATCGGGCGGCGGTCGAACTGGAAGTACGGGGTTACACGGACACCTGGGACATCGACGGCCTGATGGGGTCGCTCATGTACGTACACCCCTGGGGGCCGTTCACGTTCAGCGCCAAGTATCGATACCATGGACAGAACAGCGCGCATTTTTATAGTGACAATTTTCCGCGTTCCCAAGCGACGAATTTTCGCGGCCGCGACAAGGAGCTGAGCGAGCTCTACAGCAATACTTACAGTTTCAGGGCGAGTTACCAGTTCGTCGACGAGAACCGTGGCTGGAGCTTTGTGAAGAGGGGCTCGGTTACCGCATCGTATGACCGCCTGTCCATCAAGTATCCCGACTTTACGGACCTGATCGCGGGCGGCGGCGCTTACATCCTAAAGGCAAACGTGTTCCAGCTTTACGTCTCGTTATGGTACTGATGCCACCTTAGGATGAAGTACGCCAAAGTTTGGGGAGTGTAGCGCTAGGGTGGCAACGCTCGCAGCCATGTTCCTCGCCGCCCTTTTCGCCGCCGGTATTTTCTATTTCAACCGGCTCGTGCGCGGCCGGAACCGGGTGGATACGGCCTGGAGCGACATCGACGTCCAGCTGCAACGCCGGCACGACCTCGTGCCGCGCCTCGTCAGCGCCGTGCGTCAATACGCGGCCTACGAACGCGCGACGCTGGAAGCCGTCACCGCCCTCCGCGAGCAGGCCATGCGGGCGGCCGACGTCGAGGCACGCGGCGAACTCGAAGCTGAACTGAGCGGGGGCATGGACCGGCTCATCGCGCTCGCAGAGAACTACCCGGACCTCAAGGCCAGTGCGAACTTCCTCGGCCTGCAGCAGGAACTCGTGCAGACCGAGAATTACCTGCAGTTCGCGCGCCGTTACTACAACGCGTCGGTGCGCGACTACAACACGGCGATCGAATCGGTGCCGGGCAATATCGTGGCAAGCCTGTTTCGATTCAGCGCACGGCCGTTTTTCCAGAAGGCCGCGGACGAGGTGGCGAACGTGCCGCCGGTCAGGCTGGGGTCCACGGAATGAGCCCCCGGGTGCTGCTCGCATCCATGCTGCTGGTGCTCGCGGCGCCGGCGGGCGCCGAGGAGCGGATACTCGGATTTCATGCCGACATCCTCATTCGCGCCGACGGCCGCATGGAGGTGACCGAAACCATCACCGTCCGCGCCGAGGGCGACCGCATCAAACGCGGCATATATCGCGACCACTACACGGAATACGAGGACGACTGGGGCAATCGTTTTAGTGCGGCGATCGAACCGCACTCCGTCCTCCGGAACGGCGACGGCGATGATTTCCACAGCGTGCGCATCGACCGCGGCCTGCGTGTCTATTTCGGGCACGAGGACCGGCTGATTGCGCACGACGTGCACACATACGAGTACCGTTACACGGCCAGTCGCAATCTCGGCTTTTTCGAGGAACACGACGAGCTCTACTGGCAAGTGACGGGCTTCGACTGGACATTCCCGATCGATGCCGCGAGCGCACGCGTGTCGTTCGAGTTCGATCCGCCGGCTGCTGCGATCCGCGGCGAGGCGTACACCGGGCCGTTCGGCGCCCGGGACGACGACTACCGGATGCGGCGCGACGGTGCGGCCCTCATATTCGAATCGACACAGCCGCTGTCCCCGGTCAACGGTCTGACGATCGTCGCAGCCTGGCCGAAAGGCTTCGTCGCGGAACCCGGCACGCTCGATCGTTTCGGCTGGCTCGTGGCAGACAACCGGAATCTGTTGATCGCGCTCGGCGGCCTGGTCCTGTTGTGGATCTACTATGTCGTCGTCTGGCGTCGTCACGGCAAGGACCCCGAAGAGGGGCCGGTCGTCACCCGATACGAACCGCCCGCGGGTTATTCCCCCGCCTCACTCCGCTACATCAACCAGATGTACTACGACGACAAGGCGATGACGGCTGCGATCGTCAACCTGGCCGTCAAGGGGTATCTGCGCATCAACCACCACGGCAAGGTTCACTCGCTCACGAAACTCGAACCCGGCGCAAATTCCCCGGAACTTGCACCCGGCGAGCGCGAACTGTACGAGGCCGTGTTCGCCGAAGGGCGTGCGATCACGCTCGAAAACGACAATCACGAGGTTCTCGGCCAGGCGCGTGCGGCGCATCGCAAATCCCTCGTCGACGACTACAAGCACCGGTACTTCGAGACGAACACCCGGCTCAATGTGCCCGGGCTTGTCATCGCGATCGGTACCGTGGCCGCTGCACTGCTCGCCGGGCCGCGACCGTCCGTCCCGCTGTTCGTGGTTTCCGGCCTGATGGTCGTGACGCTGGTGTTCTTCGCGATTCACATGAAGCGGCCCACCCTGCGCGGCCGGAAACTGCTCGATGAACTCCAGGGTTTCCGGGACTATCTCGACGTCGCGGAAAAGGACGAGATGAACCTGCGCAATCCACCGGAGAAGACGCCGGCCTTGTTCGAGGCCTACCTGCCGTTTGCGCTTGCGCTGGGCGTCGATCAGGCATGGGCCGAGAAATTTTCTGCGGTGCTGGCAGCCGTTCGCGGCCCGGACGGCCAGGCCTACCAGCCGGTCTGGTACAGCGGCAGCTGGAATCCCGCGACGCTCGGCGCCAGCACGAGCCGCCTGTCGGCGGGTCTCGGCTCCGCTGTCTCCGGTTCGGTATCGCCGCCTGGCTCCTCGTCCGGCAGCGGCGGCGGAGGCTCCTCCGGCGGCGGCGGGGGTGGCGGAGGCGGAGGAGGCTGGTAGTCTTGCAGGGAACCCCGGCCCGGGCCGGGAATCTGAACAAGCAGCCTGCCACTTGAACTCTTCCGGGAATCCCATTGAACCAGTACACCGTCCGTCGCCCCGCGCCGCAGGGCGCCATCCCGAATGTGATTTTCGCGCTGTTGATTGCGAACGGGGTCCTGTTCGCATTGCAACAGTTCAACAACCAGTTCCTCGTCATCAACTTCGGCCTGTGGCCGGCGGGGGTTGCCGGGTCGCCATTCGTGCCGTGGCAAGTACTCACCTACGGCTTCCTGCACGGCAGCATCATGCATATCGCCTTCAACATGTTTGCGTTGTGGATGTTCGGGCGCGAACTCGAGATGTTGATGGGGCCGAAACGTTTCCTGACCTACTATCTGACCTGCGTCGTCGGCGCCGCCCTTGTGCAACTCGTGGTGGCACGCATGCAGGGCGGGCTTTATCCCACGATCGGCGCCTCGGGCGGTGTTTTCGGCATCCTGCTCGCCTACGGTTTGGCATTTCCGAACCGGATGATCGTGCTGCTGTTCCCGCCGATCCCGATGAAGGCCAAGTACTTCGTCATCCTTTATGGCCTCTTCGAGCTTTACCTGGGGGTTGCCGGCACGGCGCCCGGGATCGCCCATTTTGCGCACCTCGGCGGCATGTTGTTCGGCTTCCTGCTGCTGCAGTACTGGTCGCGCCGGCAGCGGCGATGAACTGAAAGGGCGGATATGCCGATCGACAATCTGATAGCCCTGGCGCTGGCAACTGCTGTGCTCGTCGCGATTCCCGGCCCGAACGTCGCCCTCACCGTCGCCAACAGCCTGCGGTTCGGCTTTGGCGCGGGCGCCCTCACGGCGGCGGGCGCGGTCGCAGGTGTCGGCGTGCAACTCGCGCTGGTCGTCTTCGGCATGGCAGCCCTCGTCGAGTTCGTGGCCTCCGCCCTGACCTGGATCAAGTGGCTCGGCGTCGTATACCTCCTCGTGCTGGGCATCCTCACGTGGCGCTGTCCCGCCGGCGAACTGGCTCAAGTTGCCGCCGGCCGGCGCGTCTTCGGCCACGCGTTCCTTATTGCCGTGGCAAATCCGAAGACGCTCATGTTCAATGCCGCTTTTCTCCCGCAGTTCGTCCCGGCCGGTGCGGGATTCGCCGAACTGTCGCAGGCCGCGGCGGTTTTGCTCGGGGTGGTATTCGCGGGCGACCTCTGCTGGGCGATTTTTGCGAGCCGTGCACGCTCCTGGCTTGCAAGGTCTGCGACAATCAGGAACCGGCTGACCGGCGCATTTCTTGTCGCCGCAGGCTTGGGCCTTGCCCTGTCGCGAAAGCAGCAGGTGCCATGAAGGAATCTGACGGAGACGACATGAGGATGAAACGCAGGGATTTTCTCGGGCAGGTGGCGGCGGGCAGCGCCATCGTCAGCATGCCCGGCTTTCTCGGCGGGTGTGGCGTGCAGCCGGCGACGCGTATAGCGGCGGCGACGCCGGCCAACCCGTTCATGGACTGGTTCGGCGTGGACCAGGCCATCGTGACGCGGGTCATGGCCGAGCTGACAGCGAACGGCGCCGATGCGGCTGACCTGTACTTCCAGCACACGCGCACGAATTTCCTGCAGCTCGAGGACGGCATCGTGTCGAATGCGAACTCCGGGATCGAGCAGGGCGTGGGCCTCCGGGTCGTCATCGGCGACCAGACCGGCTATGCATTTACCGAGGACCTCGGAATGTCCTCCATGCTCGGCGCCGCACGCACCGCCTCCGCCATTGCCGCGCGTGGCGCCGCGGTGCCGCCGCAATCCTTCGATCCGGCGGCGATGGGGCGCCTGTACACGACGTCTGTGCCCTGGGCGGAGGTCGGCATCGATCGAAAGCTTCCGCTCCTGAAGTTCGTCGAGGCGCGCGCGAGGTCCCTGGACCCGGCTGTTGACCGGGTTGCCGTGTACTGGAACGACGCCGACGAACGGGTGATGATCGCGACCCTCGATGGCCGACTGGTCATGGATCACCGGCCCATGACGCGCGTTACGGTCACGATCAGTGCGAAAAAGGGCGGTGAGGTACAGTCCGGTTTCTCGAATATTGCCGCGCGCGAAGATTTTTCCTGGTACACGGAGGCCCGCCTGGACGCCATGGTGCAGGAGGCCGTCGACCGGACGCTGATACTGTTCGAGGCACGCCGGCCGCCGGCCGGCGAGATGCCCGTCATTCTCGCCTCGGGCGCCAGCGGCATCCTCCTGCACGAAGCGATCGGTCACGGCATGGAAGCGGATTTCAACCGCAAGGGCACGAGCATCTATTCCGACATGATCGGCAAGGAAGTCGCAGCCCCGTTCGTGACCGTCGTCGACCAGGCTACGATCCCGAAAGAGCGCGGCGCGATCAATTACGACGACGAGGGAAATGCGGCCGGCCGGACGGTACTCGTGGAAAACGGCATCCTCAAGTCCTACCTGCACGACACGATCAGCGCCCGGCAGTACGGACTGGCGCCGACCGGGTCGGGACGTCGCGAGTCCTACCGATTCGCGCCCATGCCGCGGATGAGCTGCACGTTCATGGACGACGGTCCGCACACCCGGGACGAGATCATCGCGGCGGTGGATCACGGCATTATTTGCGAAACCTACACGAACGGACAGGTCGAGATCGGTGCCGGCGATTACACCTTCTACGTCAAGAACGGCTGGCTCGTGGAAGGAGGACGCATTACTGCGCCAATCAAGGACGTCAATATCATCGGCAACGGACCGGACTCGCTCAGGGACATAACGATGGTGGCAAACGATGCGCGTCTCGATACCGGCGGCTGGACCTGTGGCAAGAATGGCCAGAGCGTCCCCGTAAGCCAGGGCATCCCGACCGTGCTGGTATCGAAAATGACCGTGGGAGGCGAAAATGTCGGCTGAGCTGCAGGATCGCGCGGCACAGGCGGTTGAGGTTGCGATCGTCTCGGGCGCCGGCGACGCCTGGGCCACCCTGAGCCAGAGCCGGGACGTGGAATTCGAATATCGCGACGGCAAGCTCGAGAAGGTGAAAGATGCGACGTCGCAGAATATCGAACTGCGCATCTACGCGGACGGGCGCTACGCGACCCATGCCACGACCGACCTCGATGGCGATCGTTTACCAGGCTTCGTGCGTGAGGCAGTTGCGATTACCCGCGCACTCGAGCCCGACGCGTACCGCAAGATCACGCCGGCGGAACTCTTCCGCGATCTCCCCGGCGATGACCTCGACCTGGTCGACGACACGGTCGTGACACTCGACCGCGAGCAACGCATGCGCTGGTGCGAAACGCTGGACGCGAGCGCCCGCGACCATCCTCGCGTCATTTCCGCGACGGCCGGCGTTTACGATGGCGTGAGCCGCATAGCCTCTGCAAGCAGCAACGGCTTCAGCGGTACGCGGCAGTCGACCTATTGCTGGTTCGGTTCCGAGGTAACGCTCAGGGACAGAGGAGAGAAGCGGGCCGCGGACTGGTTCTACGCAGGCGGCGCGCACGTGGCGGACCTGCCCGATGCCGCGGGCGTCGGCCGCCAGGCGCTCGAACGCGCGCTCGTGCGCCTCGATTCCGCACGGGGGCCGTCGCGCCGGACAGCCATGGTGGTGGATGCCCGCGCAGCGGGCTCGCTCATCGACCGGCTGCTCCGGCCCGCAAATGCGCGAAGCGTGCAGCAGGGGCAGTCATTCTGGGCCGGGAGGATCGGCAGTCAGCCTTTCAGCAGCACGCTAGGCATCGTCGATGACCCGCTGATCCCGCGCGGCCTGGCTTCGCGCCATTTCGACAGCGAGGGCATCTCGGCTCGCGCTATCCCCATCGTCGAGAACGGGACGATCCAGAACATCTATGTCGATACCTACTACGGACTCAAAGGGGAGATGGCGCCGACGACGGGTGAACCGTCGAACCGCCGGGTCGCATCCGGTACGCGCTCGATCGACGAACTCCTTTTGGATGTCGGTGCCGGCATCTATGTGACTTCCTGGCTCGGCGGCAATGCGGACAGCACCACCGGCGATTTCTCACTCGGCCTGCGCGGCCATCTCGTCGAGAACGGCGAAATCGGTGCGCCGGTCGGAGAGATGAACGTCACCGGCAATCTCGTCGAGCTGTTCGCGCGGCTCCAGCTCGTCGGCAACGACGTCTATCCGTACGCGGCGACGCTGTCGCCCTCGCTGGTGTTCGCCGACGTCGACTTTTCAGGCGCCTGAGGGTTTCGATCAGGCCCCGAGGCCACCGTCGACCGGAATTACTGCGCCCGTGATGTGGCCCGCGTCCTCGCTCGCGAGAAACCGGACGACGGCGGCGACATCTTCGGGGGTGGCGATGCTGCCGTTCGGGCTCAGCGCCGCCGCGCGTTCCAGGAAGTCGTCGATCTCCTCGCCGGCGACTTCCGCCTCGGTGGCGAGCATCGGGGTATCGACCCGGCCCGGGCATACGGCATTGATACGCACACCGTCCGCGGCATGGTCGCGCGCCATCGTGCGAGTCAGCATGATCAGCCCCGCTTTGCTCGTCGCATAAGCAACGCTGCGCGTCTCGGCGCGCACGCCACTCGCGCAGGAGATGTTGATGATCGAGCCTTCGGATTCGAGCAGGTGCGGCAACGCGGCGCGGGACAGGTAGAACGGAATGTCGAGATTGGCGGCCAGCGTGTCCCGCCAGGCTTCGTCGGACGTCTCGGCAGCAGTACCGCGAAGCAACACGCCTGCCGAATTGACGAGACAGTCGACCTGCCCGAATTCGTCCAGGGTGTCGGCAATGAGCTCGTCGCAGTCCTCGGCCGATGACAGCTCGCCGGCCCAGGTGACGATGTTTTCCGCAGCGTCCGCGACCTCGTCCAGGCGACCTTCATCGCGGCCGCAGGCCATTACGTCCCAGCCTGCTTCGCCGAATGCGATGGCGATGGCGGCGCCGATGCCGGAACTCGCTCCCGTCACGACCAGAACACTCATGCTGTATCCTCGCTGGGACGCTTCCTGAAAAGAGTGTAGCTCAGCTTGGCGGGATCGGAACATGACGGACTTGCAGGATCTCGGCTGGCGACCCTGCTTCGCCGCGCAGGCCGCTGAAGACATGGCCGGCCCGCCGGATGGCGGCCAGCCAGGGCTGGCGCCGGCGCGTGTCATGGCCGTGCATCGCGATCGCATCGAACTGGACGGCGAAGAAGTCCCGCACAGCGTGCGAGCGCCCGGACCGGTCGCCTCCGGCATTGCGGTCGGCGACTGGGTGATGGTGGACCGTTCAAGCGGGCGGGTGCGGCGCGTGCTGGAGCGTGCCGGCGTCTTCCGCCGCCGCGCCGCGGGCACGGCAGCCGAAATGCAGTACCTGGCGGCCAATGTGGACACCGTCTTCATCGTTACCTCAGCCAATCGCGAGTTCAATGCCGCGCGACTCGAGCGCTACCTGGCACTTGCGCACGACGCTGCCGCCTTTCCCGTGGTCGTCATCACAAAGGCCGACTGCGTCGAGTCGGCGGACGAATTCATCGACGCGGCGCGGCACCTGGCCCCTGGCCTTGTCGTGGAAGCTCTCGACGCGCGGGATGCGGAGGCCGTCCGGCGACTCGAGCCATGGGGCGGCACCGGCCAGACGGTCGCACTTCTCGGCTCTTCCGGCGTCGGCAAGTCGACGCTCGTCAACAGCCTGACCGGCGGCGCGCAGGCGACGCATGCGGCGCGGCAAGCCGACCAGCGCGGCCGCCACACGACGACGGCCCGCTCGATGCACCGGCTGCCGGCCGGCGGCTGGCTGATCGATACGCCGGGGATGCGCGAGCTGCGACTTGCCGGTGTGGGCGATGCGCTGGAGGGCGTGTTTGCGGAAATCGCCGCGTTCGCGGCGGATTGCCGCTTCGCCGACTGCCGGCACGAACAGGAGCCGGGCTGCACGGTGCAGGCTGCGATCGCCCGGGGCGAATTAGACCCGCAGCGCCTCGCGCGCTTCCTGAAGCTCTGCGCCGAGGATCTGCGCAATGCCGCGAGCGTCGCCGAACGGCGCCAGCGCGACCGGGCCCAAGGGCGGCTGTACCGTGCCGTGCAGCACGAACAGCGGCGAAAAAAGCATGACGAGCATTGATCTCAATGCGGACGTCGGCGAAGGGGAGCCGGCCGAGGACGCACTGCTCGACATCGTGTCGAGTTGCAGCATCGCCTGCGGCGGGCACGCGGGCGACGCGACGAGCATGGCGCGGACGATTGCGGCCGCACGTCTGCGCGGCGTGACGACAGGCGCGCACCCGTCGTATCCCGACCGCGCCGGCTTCGGCCGCCGGAGCGGTTTTCTCGCCGGTGAACGGCTCTTTGACGCGCTGACGCACCAGGTACGCGAATTCGCGCGCATTGCGGCGGACGCCGGTGTACGGACGGCGCACGTCAAGCTGCACGGCGCCCTGTATAACGAGGCCGCGCGCGATCGCGAGCTCGCCGGCATTGCCGCGCGCGTGGTGGCGGCGTTGCCCGGCGACGCCGCGCTCGTCGGCCCGCCGGATAGCGAGCTCGCATCCGCCGCCCGGCACCTCGGTGTGCGCTTTCTCGCCGAAGGCTTCGTCGACCGTCGTTACCGCCCGGACGGAACGCTGGTGCCGCGCAGCGAAGCGGGGGCCGTACTGGAAACAGTGAGCGACGCAGTGGCCCAGGCGCTGTCGCTGGCCCGGGAGCACCGTGTCATGGCGCAAGACGGTTCTCGCATCGTGTTGCGTGCCGACACGCTTTGCATCCACGGGGACACGCCGGGCGCGGCAGAGACCGCGGCGGCGATCCGCAGAGCGCTCGTGGCGGCCGGCGTACGTATCGCGCCTCCGGCATCGATCGCCGGGGCGCGTGTCGATGCCTGAGTCCCTACAGAGCGAAGCCCGGCTGTGCGGCGACGATTTGTTCACTCTGCCGGTCGCCGACGCCGCTACGGCCCAACGCCTGGCGGCCGTATTGCGCGGCCAGGCGTACTGGCTCGAGGTGGTGCCCGGGCTCAACAGTGTGGTCGTGCAGTTCGATGCGGCCACGACCGACGCGGAAACCGCCCGCAAGCGCCTGCGCGCACTGCCGGTGCCGGACGGCCCGGCCGCCGGGACGGCAGTACCGCTCGTGCGGGTACCGGTTCGTTACGGCGGTGAGGCGGGTCCCGACTTCGACGCCGTGTGCCGGAAACTCGGCCTGTCACGCGACGAACTGATCAGCGCGCACACCGGCGGCGCCCATTGCGTCGCCATGCTCGGTTTCACCCCCGGCTTCGCGTACGTCGCGGGGCTCGACCCCCGGCTCGACGTCGGCCGGCTGGCGTCGCCGCGGCAGCGTGTGCCTGCCGGGTCGGTCGGCATTGCCGGGGCATACACAGGCCTGTATGCACTGGCCGGTCCCGGCGGCTGGCCGCTGATCGGCCGGACTGAGCTTGCGCTGTTCGATGCCGGGGAGGCAGAAGCATTCAAGCTTGCCCCCGGGCAGCGTATCCGCTTCGAGGCGGTCGGCGCGTGAGCGTCCGGGTCGAACGCGCCGGCCCGCAGACGACGATCCAGGCGGGGCCACGTACCGGCCGGCGCCATCTCGGCGTACCGGCATCCGGGGCCGCCGATGCCCTGTCGCTCGCGCTCGCGAACCGCCTGGTCGGTAATCGCGCGTTCGCCGCGGGTCTCGAAGTCACGTTGCAAGGGCCGATACTCGTTTTCGACACCGCCGCGAGAATCGCTGTCACCGGTGCAGACGCGGACATCCGCCTGAACGGCGCGGACTGTCCTCTGCACACGACGCTTCAGGCGTGCGCCGGCGACCGGCTGGAAATCGGTGCCTGCTCGACCGGCGCGCGGACTTATGTTGCGATCGCTGGCGGCTTCGCGGCGCAAACGGTGCTCGGCTCCGTCTCGACGTACCTGCCCGCTGCCCTGGGCGGGCACCACGGCCGGGCGCTTGCGGCCGGCGATCGCCTGCAGCTGGCCGGCCCGCCGTGGACGGATGGTGAAGTCGCGACACCGCCGGAGTTCCGGCCCGTGCTGGTACACGGCTGGGCGCTGCGCGTATGCGCCGGTGCCGAGGCCGGGCGTCTCACCCGAGGCGCCCGCGAGGCCCTGGCTGACACGAACTGGATCGTTGGGCGCCGCGCCGACCGCATGGGCCAGGAGCTTTTGGGGACCGAACTCGAGATCGATAGCGCCGGACGGCTGCCGAGCGCGCCGGTGTTTCCAGGCACGGTGCAGTTGCCCGAAAACGGCGTGCCCTTTCTTCTCGGGGTCGATGCGCAGACCACGGGCGGCTACCCACGCATCGCGCAGGTAGCACGTTGCGACCGTCACCTGATCGGGCAGCTCTCCCCCGGCGACCGCGTGCGATTCCTCGCGCGCGAGCCCCGGCAGGCCGCGCTCGCGCTGCAGGAAAAGCATGCGTACTGGCAGCGCTGGCTGCCCGAGATCGCGAGCGTGATATAGGGAGGCGACTTCGCCTCGCACGGCGCGTTCGCGTATCAGGCTTCGCGCCGGGTCAGCTGATCGCCGATGGGCAGGCGGCGGATCCGTCGGCCGGTCGCCGCGTAGATCGCATTCATCAGCGCCGGAGCGGCGGAGGGCAGGCCGATCTCGCCGACACCCGTCGGCACGTCGTCGAAGGGCAGGATGTGCGCCTCGAATGCCGCCGGGAACGCGGCGATGCGCGCGAGCGGGTAGTCGTGGAAGTTGCTTTGCACGATCTGCCCGTCGCGGACGGTGATCTCGAGGCCGAGCGCGGTGCTGATGCCGTCGACCGTACCGCCCTGCAGCTGCGCCTCCACGGCCTTCGGGTGCACCGCGAAGCCGCAGTCGATCGCAGCGACGATGCGTTCGATCCGGAGCGCGCCCGCCGGGCTGACGCTCACCTCGATCGCGTGCGCGGCGTAGCCGCCGAACGTGAAATGCGAGGCGAGGCCGATGCCGCGGCCATTCTGCAGCGATTGCCCGTAAGCGATGCGCTCGGCGACGAACCTGAGCAGGCGGCTCAGGCGCCCCGGATTGAAGGTCGGGCCGCCATGACCGCCGTATGCCAGCTCACGCTCCTCGCCGTAGAGCTCGAGCCGGAATTCGAGTGGATCGCGCCCGGTTTCGGCGGCGATCTCGTCCAGGAAACTCTGGATGACAAAGGCGTTTGCCGTGTGGGCGGGTGCGCGCCAGGACCCGCGCGGAATGCCGATCGGGTTGTGGAAATACTCGAGTCGCAGGTTCTTGATGATCCGGCGGGGAAAGTCGTCTGCGTACAGTTCGGCCTCCCACAGCCTGTCATCCGGCATGTCGGGCCGGCGGTAGTACTTGCTCGCGCTGGCGAGACGCTGCGTCCAGGCGACGACGCGGCCATCATGGTCGAGTCCGGCGCGCATCTCGTGCAGCCCGGCCGGGCGATAGAAGTCGTGCTTGACGTCGTCTTCCCGCGTCCACAGGAGCTGGATCGGCCAACCGGTCTGCTGCGAGACCAGTGCCGCCTCGGCAACGTAGTCGTTCGTGAGCCGGCGGCCGAACCCGCCGCCGCTGCGAGTAAATTCGACGTGGATGGCGTCGCGCTCGAGGCCCGTCGCCCAGGCGGCCGAGCGGGAGGCACCCGCGGGCATCTGCGTCGGCGCGACGATGTCGCAGCGACCATCGTGCACCCACGCAAAGCAGTTTTGCGGCTCGAGCGGCGCGTGGTTCACGAACGGTACCTCGTAACGCCGTTCGACCGTGGTCGCGGCGCCGGCCATCGCCGTTTCGAAGTCGCCGTCGTCGAGCACGACCTGACCACTGCCATCCAACATTCGCGCGTTCTGCTCCCAGAATCGCTCGGAGCTGTCTTCCGCGTTCGGCCCGCGGTCCCAGTCGATCTGCAGCGCCTCACGGCCGCGCAGAGCCGCCCAGGTCGACGTCGCGACGACGGCGACGCCGCTTGCGAGAATTTCGTAAGGTTCGCCCGGTGCCGGACCGTCGACGACGAACACGTCGAGCACGCCGTCTACCTTGCGCGCTGCCGAGTCGTCGACGGACCGGGGGCGGCCGTTCAGGAAGGGGCTGCGCGCAATCACTGCGTAACGCATGTCCGGGCGTCGTGTGTCGATGCCGTATCTGGCCTTGCCGGTAATGATGTCCCGGACCTCGACGTTGCCGTGCGGCTTGCCGACGATGCGATAGTCCTTCATCGGCATCAGTGCCGGGGTATCGTCGGGCAACGGCAGTGCCGCAGCGGTCTCTGCCAATTCGCCGTAGGACGCCTGCTCCCGGCCGCAGTGCACCTTGCCGCCGGCCGCCGAACAGGCCGCCGGTTCGACGCCAAAGCGCGCCGCCGCGGCGCGCACGAGCTGCTCCCGCGCAATTGCGCCGATCTCGCGCATGTACTGCCAGTTGCTGGTCAGGCCGGTGCTGCCGCCGACGCCCTGGCCGCCGTACTGCCAGGTGAATCCGTCCGCGGTCTGCACGAGTCCGAGCGGCATGGAGCGGACTTCCACGTCCGCCCAGTTCACGCGCAGTTCCTCTGCGACGAGCATCGGAAGCGCGGTGCGGATGCCCTGGCCGATTTCAGGCTGGTTGCTGCCGATCAGGACGCGCCCGTCGGGCCGGATTTCCACGAAGTAGCCGATCCGGCCATTGCCGCCTTCCGTCATGGCGGCGCGCACGGGGATTCCCACGACCAGGGCACCGGCCAGGCTTGCGCCGCCCACCAGGAACCGGCGTCGCGAAATGTGGCCTTTAGCGGCACTACGCATCGTCGGGTCCCTGCCGCAACAAGTCGGCGGCGCGATGAATGGCTTTGCGGATGCGCGGGTAGGTACCGCAACGGCAGATGTTCGTCAGGCCCGCGTCGATATCCGCGTCGCTCGGCTGCGGCTTCCGCGCCAGCAGGTCGACGGTGGCCATGATCTGGCCTGCCTGGCAGTAACCGCACTGCGGCACGTCAAGTTCGAGCCACGCCTGTTGCACGGGGTGCAGCCGTCCGTCGCCGGAGGCGAGTCCCTCGATCGTGGTGATTTCCGTCCCGCGGACGCCGCTGACCGGGGTCGTACACGCGCGCCGCGCCATCCCGTCGACATGGACCGTGCAAGCGCCGCACTGGCCGATACCGCAGCCATACTTGGTGCCGGTGAGCTGGAGGTGGTCGCGCAGGACCCACAGCAACGGCGTTTGCGCGTCGCCCTCGAAACGCACGGTCTTGCCATTGACCGAAAATGCAATCACGACTTAATCCCCCGGTTGCCTGCTCTACGGCGAACGCCGCCCGACATCCCGCACGGCGATCTGTGCAGTAACTCCTCGGTTGACCGCAACGGATGCTGAGGGTTCCCGCGCAGGGCAAAGCTGCAATGCAACGGCCGGCGGCGGCCGCGCGGCTCAGCCGCGGCTTTCGGCCACGCGTTCGGCGCGCACGATGAAGCGATCCGGCGCCGAGCCGACAAAGTAAAACGGGTGACAGGTGACGAGCGTGAGGCTGTCCGTGGACGTTGCGTCGAGGACATGTACATCAGCGGGCCGCACGATCGAGAGCTCCGCAATTCGGTACAGGTGCGTGCCGTCCAGCGTCTCGAGTTCAACTTCGTCGCCGACGCGCACGTCCTTCAGCACGCGGAACCAGCTGTCGCGGTGCGCCGCGATGCCGGTATTGCCCGGCTCGCCCAGCCGTGGCGTTCCTTCGATGCGTCCGGCACCGCGGTTCAGGACCTCATCCGAAGTACCCGCGAATACCGGCACTTCGAGATTCACGCGCGGTATGCGGAGTACCCCTTCGGGAACGTCGGCTGCGGCCTTCTGTGCCTCGCGAAACGCCGCGATGCGTGTCTGTGACCAGGAGGCCATGTCGGGATTTACGTCACTCTCACCGGGAAATTTCCGGGCCGCCTGCGGCGCTTCTGCGTTGTCGGGGACCTCGGCGGTCGCGGCCGCGGCGATTACCTGCGGCAATTCATCCCGCGCCTCCCGGGCAGCTGCAAAGGCCGAAAGGCCTTCGTCGTGTCCGCGGGCGCCCGTGTAAAGGTACCAGCCGGATACGGACAGGAGACCGACGCCCGTCACGAGCAACAGGATGGTGATGTGATCCAGCAGGCGTTCGCCCATTGTGGCTCCGAATTCCTCGTGCTGCCCGGGACCGGGTGCGCCTATTTCCGGCGCCAGTTCCCGCCCGGATCCTGGTAATAGTGTCCCGGCGCCGTGCGCTCGACCGCGAGCTGGTAAAACCGCAGACGCACCTGGTCCAGTGTCGCGTCGGTCTTCGCCGCCGCGCTTTCAAACTCCGCTTTGCGCTTCCGGTTGACGTCCTCGATCAGCGCGGCGACTTCCGCGCTTGGCGTACCGTTGACTGCCGCCAGGTAGCCGGTATTGGCTTCGCCGATGAGCCCCTGCTCCTTCGCCGATTGCAGGTCGATGGCCCATGCTGCCTGCGCGGCCACCAGCAGCATGACTGTCGCGATAAGTTTTTTCACGGTGGTCACCTCAAGAAAAATTCGCCTAGAACAACTCGCTGTCTTCCTCGAACATGTCCTCGAGTTCGCGGTCGACCTGGACCCGAATGTTGTGTTCGATCTTCACGTTCATGTTTATTTCAATCGGCTCTTTCGGCGCGGCGACCTGTACGGTCGGCGTGCAGGCCCAGAGGCTCGAAAGCAGGACGAGCAGTGCGGCGTGGCATTTCATGGGGCCGGTTCCTCGAAAGACACCAGATGACTGATTGGAAGCTCATTGTGCAGCTTATCTCAGCGTTAAGCCGTTGTGCTACGGCGGCAGCTCGGCGGGCGGTTTCCGTGTACGGCGTTCGATGACGTCCTGTATGTCACGAGTTGCCTGCAGGCTTTCGAGCAACTGGGGAATGTTGTTCTCGACATTCAGGTTGAGGATAACCGGCTGCAACGGGTCCAGGTCCGGATTCACGCCTTCGAGCCGCAGCTTCATTACCAGGTCTCCCTCTTCCGAATAGCTCACGTCGGACCTCAGGCTGTCGTATTCCAGGTTCGACAGTGCCCGCTGTGCCAGGCCAAGCGCTGAACCGCTCTCGGGCGCGCTTTGCGCGTGGTAACGGATCACGCCGCCGGGCGGTTCGTTCGCCAGTTGCCCACCGGTGACCGTCACTTTGCCGTGGTCGACAGCGACCGGCACCACGCCGGCCAGCGAGCCTGTCAGTTCTACCGACTCGAATTCTGCCAGCGCGGGAATTAACCCGAGCTGAATGCCGTCGACCTGCAGGACCGTATTGCCGGTAATACTGCCGATATCGAAGCGGAACGGCGCTGCGCGCAGGGTGCCGCCGAGCAGGCTGACCGAAAAATCTCCGATGCCGAGGATCGGGCTCGCCGTGTCCCAGCTGACAGTGGCCGCGAGGTTCTCGAGCGGCAGGCCGACGTCCAGGTAGCCGACGCCGATCAGCGCCGGTCCGATCACCGCCGCGCGCCCGGCCTCGAGGGTCAGCGGCACATCTGCGCGGATGCCGGTTGCCGCCAGGTCGTTCCAGACGCCTGCTGCGTCCGAGAGCAGGACGCGTCCGGTACCGGTCAGCGCACGTTCGGCCACACGCCATTCAATCGAGCCGGCCGCCCGCCCGGAACCCCGGGCGAGGTCCCACGGGTGCGGCCAGTCCGCGAACGACGCCGACAGCGGTGCGGTGCCGAAGTCCAGAGCCGCGTCGTCAATCGTTACGGCAATCCGGTCCGGCGCCACGGCAACATCGATCCGGGCAGTGAGCGCGCGTGCGTCATCCGCGGCTTCAAGGCGTATGCGCCCGCTCGTACCGGTAAATGCCACGCGGCCGTCAAGGTCTGCGGTCACCAACGGTACACCGTCCCACACCACGTCCAAACGGTCTTTCGGCAGCTCGAAGCGGCTCGCGAGGCTTGGCTTCATCAGGTCGGCCGAAAACGCCTCGAGCCGCACGCGTGCGTCAGCGCTCAGGCTGTCTGCCGTCGCCATGCTGCCGATGTCGAGCACCAGTCGTTGTGCGGAAACGGTCAGTATCGCCGGCGCAGCAAAGAGCGACGCACCGGCGCTGTCGGCGAGGCGCAGGTTCCCGAGACGCCAGTCGCCGCCCTGCACATCCTTCGCGCGCAGGGAAGCCGGCACCGCAATCACCTCCCAGTCGTCCGCGACGACGCCGAGAGTGACGTCGCCGGCGAACTCCAGCTCGCCCAGGCGCCAGTCGCTGCCGCGCAAGTCGCGGGCGCTGAAGGAGGCCGGCGTGACCGTCACGTGCCATCCGCTCGCGAAGCCGAGCGTCACGTCGCCGGCGAGGTTCAGCCTCTCGACCCGGGCCATGCCGAAATCCGCCGCCCGGACATCCCCCGTTGCGGTTAGGTGGCAGACCTCCGGCGTGCAGTCGAGGTTCTGTACCGCAACACTGGCAATCTCCACCGCCGGGTGATGAGCGAGCATCGACAGCGAGGGTACGGAGAGCTGCCAGATCCGAGAAGGGTAACGGGCGCTGACTTCTACGGGGCTGAGCCCGGTGGCCTCCACGGCGAGATCCGCGGATACGCTGTAGCGGAGTCGCGCGCCGGCTTCGGGCGTGAGTGTTGCCTCGATGCCAGACATTCCCGCGCCGTCCGCTGCGACGGCCAGATCGATCTGTGCGGAACCGCTGCCCTCTGCCTCGACGCCGGCGGGTAATTCGAACGTGTCACGAGCAAGCGCCAGCAGCGGCGCAAAGTCGAGCACGATCGCCCCGCGGATCCGGTGGCCGGCCTCGACGCGGGCGATGTCGAGCCCGGCGGTGGCAGCCAGCGTCTGCGTGCCTTGCGTTGCCTGGAACGTCAGGCGGTGCAAGCCGGCATCGAGTTGCGTGGCCCGCACGTCGAGCTCGATGCCCGCCACCCGGGCGGACACCGCCTGGGACGCGCCTGCCGTCACCCATTCGGTGTCCCTGATTTCCGGCCATCCGGGCCACTCGATCCAATCCACCGCCACTTTCAGTTCGGGCAGACGACCGGGCAGGGTGAGGGCAAGTTCCAGCCATTCGCCGTAGGCGGGCGGCGGCTCGCCGGCCACAGACTCCGCCGGCGTGACGATGACGCGGCCGATCGCGGCTTCACGTACCGTGGTATCGGGCAGGGACAAAGGCACCCGCAGGTCCCTCAGGTCGTAGCGCGCCCCGTTGTTTTCCTGGTCGAGCAGGAGGCGGCGGAAGCGGACCTCGCCCGGCCGCAAGCGTGAAATCGACAGGTCGGCAACCCGGAAACCGCTGTCCGCCAGCGCCTGGTTCGCGAGCTTCAAGGCGAGCGCCTCGCGCTTTACGTGCAGCGTGACCAGGACAGCCACGACAATGAGTACGGTGGCGCCGAGCAGGTATATGGCAAACCTCAGGCCGACGCGACGCACGGTATGGCGGGAGCGCCGATCAGTCTTTAAGTGCCCGCCGGACGCGCTCGTAGCCGTCCTTCAGTTCCCTGCCGAGGGAGCGCACGGCCTCGTTCAGGCCGTCGCCGGAACGTTGCAGCTCCGCTTTCTCGGCGAATTGTTTCATTTTTCGTTCCAGGTCCTGCCAGTCGTCGGTCACGTCCTTGCCGGCCAGGTGCATCTTGAGCCTGAGTTCGTCCCGCTTCTGCCGGAGTTGCTCGAGGATCTTGTCGTATTCAGCCATGACGCGCTCCTTCCCCGTCGCCGGCAACGCCCGGCGCTGTGTGAGTCCCGTCGAGACGGTAGCATAGTGCCGGGCGCCGCGTCGTTAAGCCCCGGCACGGCGAATCCCGGGCCGTGGCGGCGCATATCGACCCCGGCTGTAACCGCTATGTAACCGCTATGTAACCGCTTTGTGACCTCCGCGAGACCCGCTGCGCCCTAGCATGACCCACATGTCCGCCGTCGAACCGCATGCCGTCGTCGCCATACTGCTCGCCTGTACGGCGATTTTTTTCTACACCCGCGAGCGAATCCCGCTCGAGTCATCGAGTCTCGGCATTCTCGCGTTCATCCTGGTCTGGTTTGAACTCTTCGACATCCAAGCGAACGGCGAACGTGTCCGTGCGGGCGATTTCCTTGCAGGATTCGGCAACGAGGCACTGCTCACCATCATGTCGCTGATCGTCCTGACGCGCGGACTGGAGGTGACGCAGGCGCTGCAGCCGGTCGGCGCGGTCCTCGCCCGCCTGTGGCGCGTCCGCCCCCGTTTCGCGTTCCTGCTCACGATGGTGACGGCGGCGGTGCTCAGCATGTTCATCAACAACACGCCGGTCGTGGCGGCGCTCATGCCCTTGCTCCTCGTGGTGTCGCTGCAGGTTGGAATCTCCCCGTCCCGGGTCCTCATGCCCATCGGATTTGCCACCATCGTAGGCGGCATGGCGACGACGATCGGCACGTCGACCAATCTCCTGGTCGTCTCCATCGCCAGGGACATGGGTGTGGCCGAAATGTCGATGTTCCACTTTGCGCCGCCCGTACTCTTCGTCGGAACCTTCGCAATCCTTTACCTGTGGCTCGCGGCCCCGAAGCTGCTCCCGGACCGTGCCCCACCCATGAAAAACTTCGCACCGCGCCTGTTCGACTCCCGCCTGCGCATCGGGGAACAGCCGGAGGAAAACGGCGTGTCCCTGTCCGAGGCGATTGCAAAGACCGGCGGCCGCATGCGCGTGAGCCGTCTTGTCCGCGGCAAGCTTGAGCTCGCGCGACTCCCGTCGCAGATATTGCGCAGCGGCGACTACCTGCACGTAAACGACACGCTGGAAAATCTGCTGGAGTTTGCGCGAGTGCTCGGCGCGACGGTTCTTCCGGTCGGCGACGAGCGTCCGGTCGATACGGAAAATCCGCTGGAGAGCCGCGAGCACCTCGCGGAATTGGTGGTCATGCGCGGCTCGCCGCTCGAACAGACGACGCTCGCGGCGAGCCGGATCCTGTCCCGTTACGGGTTGAGCCTTCTGGCACTGCACCGGCCGAACATCGAAGCGGCTGCCGAGCCGGAGCGGCTCAAGAACACGCCGCTGCATGCCGGGGACGTCATCGTGCTGCAGGGCGGGCAGGCCGGCCTCGAACGCCTGAAGCGGAGCGGCATGGCGGTGGTGCTCGACGGCAACATCAGCTTGCCGCGCCCGGCGAAAGCCACGCTGGCGTTTGCGATCATGCTGGGCGTCGTGCTCAGTGCGGCGATCGGTCTCCTGAAGATCTCACAGGCGGCTTTTTTCGGTGTCGGACTCATGCTGCTGACGCGGTGCCTCGGCTGGAAGGACATGCGCGACGCGATGGACCGTGGCATCATTCTGGTCATCGTCGCGAGTCTCGCGCTCGGTCTCGCGATGACCGCGACCGGTGCGGCCGAGCTGGTTGCCGGCGCGTATGTCTCGCTGCTCGGCGATATGCCCGTCTGGGTCGCGTTGTCGGGGCTGATTCTCGTCATGGCGCTGTTGACGGAGGTCGTAACGAACAATGCGGTGGCGGTACTCGGGACGCCCATCGCCATAGGGATCGCAAAGGCGCTCGATGCACCGATGGAGCCCTTCGTATTGGCCGTGCTGTTCGGTGCGAACATGAGTTACATGACCCCGGTCGGCTACCAGACGAACCTCCTGGTGATGAATGCGGGCGGCTACCGATTCTCGGATTTCCTGCGCGCCGGGGTGCCGCTGCAGCTCATCATGTGGATCGGCCTCTCGGCCATCATGCCAGCGATATACGATCTTTAAGCTGAGGACTCAAGAAATGGTGGGCCCGCCAGGACTCGAACCTGGGACCAAGAGATTATGAGTCTCCTGCTCTAACCAACTGAGCTACAGGCCCGACCGGGGTGCGCAATTCAAACTATGAGACGGCAGTGGCTCTCAGTCCTCCAGCAGGAAGCTCCTCAGCTGGTCCGAGCGCGTCGGATGCCTGAGCTTGCGCAGTGCCTTCGCTTCTATCTGCCGGATGCGCTCGCGCGTGACATCGAACTGTTTGCCTACTTCCTCGAGCGTGTGGTCCGTGTTCATGTCGATGCCGAAGCGCATGCGCAGGACTTTCGCTTCTCGAGGCGTAAGGCCGGCGAGCACCGCGTGAGTCGTCTCCTTTAGACCTTGCGAAGTCGCCGAGTCCACCGGCGAGTGCACCGTCGTGTCTTCGATGAAATCGCCGAGATGCGAGTCCTCGTCGTCGCCGATCGGTGTTTCCATCGAAATCGGCTCCTTCGCGATCTTCAGGACCTTGCGGACCTTGTCCTCCGGCATCTCCATGCGTTCGGCCAACTCGTCCGGCAGCGGCTCGCGTCCCATTTCCTGCAGCATCTGCCGCGAGATCCGGTTGAGCTTGTTGATCGTTTCGATCATGTGCACAGGGATCCGGATCGTGCGCGCCTGGTCGGCGATCGATCGGGTTATTGCCTGGCGAATCCACCATGTCGCATAGGTCGAAAACTTGTAGCCGCGGCGGTATTCGAACTTGTCGACCGCTTTCATCAGGCCGATGTTGCCTTCCTGTATCAGGTCCAGGAACTGGAGGCCGCGGTTCGTGTACTTTTTCGCGATCGAGATGACGAGACGCAGGTTCGCCTCGACCATCTCCTTCTTGGCCCGCCGGGCCTTGGCCTCGCCGATTGACATCTGCCGGTTGATTTCCTTGATCTCGGCGATCGAAAGTTTCGTTTCGTCCTCGATGGTCACCAACTTGCGCTGCGCGCGCAGGATGTCGTCTTTTAGCTTCGCGAGAATAGACGAGTGCTTGCGCTTCGCCCGGATGTGCTTGTCGACCCAGTGGAGGTCGGTTTCGCTCTTCGGGAAACTTGCGAGAAAATCCTTGCGCGGCATTTGGGCATCCCGCACACAGATGCGCATGACGAGTCGTTCCTGTGTCCGGATGATCGTAACGACGTCACGAAGATCCTTGACGAGCACGTCGAAGAGTTTGGGCGCGAGCTTGAGCTCCATCAACTGGTCTGCCGCTTCGGCCTGGGCCTTGGCGGTACGCTTGTCGCGGTAACCGTGATCAGCAATTGCTTTCAGTACCTTCGCATGCAGCCGGCGAATGAGCTTGAAGCGCTCCCTGACCTCTTCCGGGTCCGGGCCGGTGTCTACGGGTTCCTCGCTGTCGGCCGCCTCGGCTTCTTCCGCCTTTTGCTGAGGCGACTTGATCTCGTCCGGTTCGTTGGGGTCGATGAAACCGACGAGCAGATCCTGCATCCGGGTTTCGCCCGCCAGCACATCGTCCGCTACCGCCACGAGAGTTTCGACGGTCGGCGGGAAGTGCGCCATGTGCCACTTCACCTGGTTCAGGCCGTCCTCGATACGTTTGGCAATCTCGATTTCGCCCTGCCGGGTAAGCAGTTCCACGGTACCCATCTCGCGCATGTACATCCGCACCGGGTCCGTCGTCCGCCCGAATTCAGCGTCCACACTGGCGAGAGCGGCTTCCGCTTCCTCTACGGCCTCGTCGTCGGTCGCAGCGGCGTCCGACAATACGAGCGACTCGGCGTCCGGTGCTTTTTCATGCACCATGATGCCCATATCGTTGATCATGTTGACGATGTCTTCGATCTGTTCCGGATCGACGATATCGTTCGGCAGATGGTCGTTGACCTCCGCATAAGTCAGGTAGCCCTGCTCCTTGCCACGGGCAATCAGGTCCTTCAGTTGCTGGACCTGTTTGTTGCCGCCGATCATTGCTCGTTTTTCGCTCAAGACGAAACGACCTCCGGTGAAAAAATGCAAACGACCAATTGTACTGAAACAACCGGGCCCTATCTACGGATTAATGCCCGAACCCGGTACTCACACGAGTTGCCTGAGCTCCGCCTTCTCGTCCTCGCTCAGCGAGCCAAGGCGTTGTTTTTCAATTAAAAAATCCACATGCTCGCGGCGGCCGGCAGCCGCCAGCTGGTCGAGGCACGCGTGCAGCTCGGCTGCCGGATCGAACTCTTCATCGGCAGGCAGGGCCGCGGCTGCGAGCTTGCCGAGGTGCGAGGCGGCGTCGTCATGGCGCCAGCGTTCGAGAAGGCCAGCCGTCGTGATATTGGGTTCGCGCTGCACGGTTTCAATCAGGGTCTGCAACAGTTCCACGCCGGGCCGCGTCACCCCGGCGAGCTTCTCGACATCCAGGTTTTCCGCTGCCGGCGGATGGTTTAGCAATAGCGTTATCGCCCGTCGTACCACTGAAGGGCGATTGCCGAGCGCTGTCGCGCGCGAGCGCCGCGCGGCGGCCATCCGACCCGGCCGGTCGCGTGCTGCAAGCGGCCGATCGGCCTGTCCGAGATTGCGCGCCAGCTGCTCGGACGACAGTCCGACCCGGTTCGCGAGTGACGCCATCAACAAATCGCGATAGATACCCGGCGGAATTTTCGCGACCAGTGGCCTGGCCTGCTCGGCAAGCCGTGCCTTGCCATCGACGGTCGAGATATCGTTCTGGCTCGCGAGTTCGCCCAGCAGGAACTCCGACAGCGGCATGCCGTCATGCACCTGCCGGACGAATGCGTCTGCGCCGTGCTCGTTTACGTACGAATCGGGATCGTGCTGCGCCGGCAGGAAAACGAAGCGTAGCTGGCGGCCTTCCCGCAGATGCGGCAGCGACGTCTCCAGCGCGCGCCACGCCGCCTTCCGGCCGGCGTCATCGCCGTCAAAGCAGAACACGACGTCATCGCAGAGGCGAAACAAGCGATTGAGGTGCTCCGGTGTCGTCGCCGTCCCGAGGGTCGCAACGGCGAAATCGATGCCGTGCCGTGCCAGTGCGACGACGTCCATGTAGCCTTCGACCACGACCAGGCGGTCGATCTGCCGCAAAGCCTGGCGCGCTTCCCAAAGACCGTACAGCTCACGGCCCTTGTGAAATAACACCGTCTCAGGTGAATTGAGATACTTCGGTTCGCCGTCGCCGAGCGCCCTGCCGCCAAAGCCGATGCAGCGGCCCCGCGCGTCGCGGATCGGAAACATGATCCGGTCGCGGAAACGGTCGTAATGACGGCCATTGTCCTTGCGGATCACGAGTCCCGCAGCCAGTAAGCGTTCGATTGCGCCCTCCGAGGTCCCCAGCCGGTCGAGGAGGCTGCTCCAGCCGTCGCTGGCGTAGCCGACACCGAATCGCTGTGCGGTCGCACCGTCGATACCCCGGCTTTTCAGGTAATCGACGGCGTGCGGCGTTTCCCGCAGGGTCTTCTGCCAAAGTTTCTCTGCTTGCCCCAACAGATCGAACAATGCGTCGTACCGCTGTGCGGGGCGTTCGCCGTCCTGGCGCGGCACGTCGACTCCCATTGCCGCGGCGAGGCTTTCGACGGCCTCGACAAAGTCCATGTGTTCAAATGCCATCAGGAAGCCGATTGCCGTGCCGTGGGCGCCGCAGCCAAAGCAGTGGTAAAAGCCGCGGTTTGGCACGACCGTGAACGAGGGGGTCTTTTCGTCGTGGAACGGGCAGCAGGCCTTGAACTCCCGGCCCGCTTTCTTCAGCGACACACGACGGCCGACAACCTCGACGATGTCAGCGCGATCGACGAGGTCGTTGATAAAATCCTGTGCGATCAATCCGGCCATACCACTCTTACGCCAGCACCCGCGCGACGGGTCTGCCCCGGTCCTGCTCGATTGCCGGGGACGGTCCATTAGACCGGAAATACCGGCAAAAATTGCCGGATCCGTCAAGCATAGCGTCTCCGGGCAGAACTGCCAGACAGGCAAATTTCAGGCCAAACGGGATTTGACGCGTGCGCCGACGATGGCCATGTCCGCCCGGCCTGATGCGGACGCCTTGATGGCCGCCATTACACGGCCCATGTCGCGTACGCTCCCGGCTCCCGTCTCCTCTATCGCTTGCGCGATCAACAGGTCGAGCTCCCGGTCGCTGAGGGGCTCGGGCAGGTAACTCGCGATGAGTTCGAGTTCAGCCAGTTCGATGTCGGCGAGGTCCTGCCGGCCACCCCGCGAGAACTGCTCGATCGAGTCGCGGCGTTGCTTTACGGCTTTCTCGATGACCGACAGCGTCTCGGCATCATCGAGCTCCTTGCGGGTGTCCACCTCGACGCGCTTGAGATCCGCAAGCAACAGGCGCAAGACCCGCAGCCGGTTCTTTTCGCCGGCCTTCATAGCGAGTTTCATGTCCTCGGTAAGGCGGGTTTTCAGCGTGCTGCTCATGAGATTCCCGGGACGCCGCGAGGCGGCGAGGTGTGTTGCGACACGTGTTGCCGCGCTCGCGGCCGGTGTGCGTCAATACAGGCGCTTGCGCTTGGAATCTTCCCTGGAGAGACGCTTCAGGTGCCGCTTCACGGCAGCCGCTTTCTTGCGCTTACGTTCCTGGGTCGGCTTTTCATAGAACTCGCGGCGACGCAACTCGGTGAGAACGCCGGCTTTTTCGCACGCCCGCTTGAAACGGCGCAGGGCAGCGTCGAAATATTCGTTCTCTTTGACTCGTACACTCGGCATGGGTACCCACACATCCTTTGGCCAAAAAATAATCCCAGCGCGGGGCCGGGACACAGAGCAGGGCATTTTACCGGCTAATAATCGCAATTGCCAAGGGGAATCCGCGGGAACTGCGATAAACTGCGCGCCATATGAAGGTGCTCGGCATTGAAACCAGCTGTGACGAGACCGGCGTCGCCGTCTACGACACCGACCGTGGCCTGCTGGCCCACGGCCTGCACAGCCAGGTGGACCTGCACGCGATGTACGGCGGTGTAGTGCCGGAAATTGCGTCCCGGGACCACCTGCGCCGCATCGTTCCACTCATCCGGCAGGTGCTTTCCGACGCTGAAACCCGGCGGCCTGACGCAATCGCCTACACCGCCGGCCCGGGCCTGGTCGGCGCCCTGATGGTCGGCGGCGGAATGGCGGGCGGCCTCGGACTTGCCTGGAATTGCCCCGTGGTTCCCGTACACCACATGGAAGCGCATTTGCTTGCACCCATGCTCGAGGAACGGCCACCCGATTACCCGTTCCTGGCGCTCCTTGTCTCCGGCGGGCATACGATGCTGGTTGCGGTTCGAGGCCTCGGCGATTATGCGGTGCTCGGAACGACACTCGATGACGCCGCCGGGGAGGCCTTCGACAAGACTGCAAAGCTTCTGGGCCTCGGTTATCCCGGCGGCCCTGCGCTGGCCGCGCTCGCCGAAGTCGGCGACGAGACGGCGATCGACCTGCCGCGGCCGATGCTCAACCGCCCGGGCTTCGACTTCAGTTTCTCCGGCCTCAAGACGGCTGTCATGCAGGCTGTGCAGGCTGCGGAAGCCGCTGGCCGGCTTGCGGACCGCCGGGCCGATATTGCGGCGTCGTTTCAGCGGGCAGCCGTGGATACGCTCGTCGGCCGCTCCCTCCAGGCGGCCCGCGCAGAGGGCCTCTCGCGCATCGTCGTGGCCGGCGGGGTTGGCGCCAACCGACTGCTCCGCAGCGAGATCGCCAGCCGTTTCGACGGGACCGTGTACTATCCGAGGCTCGCGTTTTGTACGGACAACGGCGCGATGATTGCGATCGCCGGCGCCCTGCGACTGGCCGATGCAGGCGAGGCCGGCGAAATCCGCGCCCGCGCGCGCTGGTCGCTGGAATCGCTGGCGCCGCCGGGAGTCGAGCGTAAGGCGCGTCCGGACGAGTAATCGCATGGACATTATCTTCTTGCACGATCTGCGCGTCGACGCGGTAATCGGCATCTGGGCGTGGGAGCGCCGCATTCGCCAGACCGTCGTCATCGACCTCGACATGGCCGTGGACATCAGGCGAGCCGCCCGGAGCGATTCGATCGAAGATACGCTGAACTACAAGCAGGTGGCCAAACGCGTGCAGCAGTTCACATCGGACTCCGAGTTCCAGCTCGTGGAAACGCTGGCGGAGCGGATCGCCGACATCGTCCTCCGCGAGTTTGGCGTGCCCTGGGTGCGCGTGAGCATCTGCAAACCCGGTGCAATACGCGGGGCCCGGGACGTCGGGGTGAGGATCGAACGAGGACGCGCGACGGATGGCGCGTGATGCCGGGGAACCCGCCCGCGTCTACCTGGGTCTCGGCAGCAACATCAACCCCGAGGAAAACCTGCGGCTCGGCGTCCGTGAGCTCAGCTTTTGCTACGGCACGCTCGATCTCTCCCCGGTCTACCGGAGTCACCCCGTCGGTTTCGCGGGGGACGATTTTCTCAACATGGTCGTCGGCCTCGACACCCGGGAGGGAGTCGCCGCCATCCGCGAGGAAATCGACAGGATTCACGAGCGTGCCGGGCGTGATCGCGGCAGCGGACGATTCGTCTCGCGGCCGCTCGACATCGACCTCCTGCTATATGACGACGAAGTCCTGCACCGGCCGGGTTGCCGCATTCCGCGCCCGGACATTCTCGAGTACAGCTTTGTGCTGAGACCGCTGGCCGAACTCGACCCCGAACTCCGCCATCCGGAAACCGGCAAGACGATGCGCGAGCACTGGGGCGCGTTTGCTGCCGAGACACATCCCCTCGTCATTGTGCCGCTGGTGTTCTGACGCCTACCAGCCGATCGAGCGCCCGCCGTCCACCGCAATGATCTGGCCTGTGACATATTCGGCGCGCACCAGGTACAGGACACAGCCGGCAATATCCTCAGGCCGTCCGCTCTGCTCCAGTGGCACCTGGTCGAGAATCTGGCGGCGCACTGTCTCGCTTATGCCGTTTTCCGGCCACAGTATCGCGCCCGGCGCGACGCCATTGACACGCACCGCCGGTGCGAGATCTTTCGCAAGCGCCCGCGTAAGCATAGCGAGCCCCGCTTTCGCGCTTCCGTAGACGGCGTGGTGTCGCAGCGGCCGTTGTGCGTGGATGTCGATGATATTAACGATGCTCCCGCGGCGTTCGGCGAGCTCCGGCGCCGCGGCCTGCGCGAGGAACAGGGGGGCTTTAAGGTTCGTTCCGACGAGATCGTCCCAGGCGTTCTCATCGACCTGGCCGATCGGCGTCGGGTAAAAGCTCGACGCATTGTTGACCAGGATATCGAGGCGGCCCGCCCAGTCGACCGCGGCATTGACGAAGCCCGGCAGGGCCGCGGTGTCGAGCAGATCCGCCCCGAGCGCCAGTGCCGAACCTCTGCGAGCGCCATTCAGTCGCGCAGCGAGCGCCAGGGCATCGGACGACGAGCTGCGGTAGTGAATGACGACCCGGGCGCCGGCCGCATGCAGGCCCGTCGCGATCGCGCATCCGATCCGCCGCGCCGCACCGGTTACCAGCGCTGTCTTTCCCTCGAGCGTCGTCACTCGTCCGTTCCTGTCATTGGCCGGCATTTTGAAAGACAATAATCGCAACATGCAAGCAAGCCGAGGCGCCGGCCTCCCGCCGCCGGACGACGAAAGCAACGAACATTCCAGGCGCTGCGCGCTGCATATCCGGGCCCGGATGCAGGCGGCGGGCGGCTCACTGTCGTTCGCGGACTTTATGCAGGAAGCCCTGTACGCGCCTGGCCTCGGCTACTACGCCGCGGGCGCGACGAAGTTCGGCCGGCAAGGGGACTTCGTCACGGCGCCGGAGGTGTCGCCCCTGTTCGGGCGTGTGCTGGCGCGCGTTTGTGCAGAGGTGCTGGAGGCGCTCGGCGATGGCGGGATCCTGGAATTCGGTGGCGGCAGCGGCCGCCTCGCAGTGGATGTGCTGCGAAAGCTCGAATCGCTGGGATCGCTGCCGACATGCTATTCGATTCTCGAGGTCTCCGCCGAACTCCGGGAGCGGCAGTCGGCCGTTCTGGCTCGGGAGCTGCCGCATCTCGCCGGGCGCGTACGCTGGCTTGACGAGTTGCCGGCCGCGCACCGCGGGCTGGTGCTGGCGAATGAAGTACTCGACGCCCTGCCGGTGGAACGCTTCCGCATCAACGACGGTGTCCGGCAACTGCGTGTCGGCCTCGACGGTGACCGATTTCGCTGGTTCGAGGCGCCGGCGCCGGCCCGACTCGAGTCGGCGGTGGTGGACATCGAGAGCGACATCGGGCGACAGCTCGAGGCGGGCTTCACCTCCGAGTATTCACCGCTGGCCGCGCCCTGGATCGCGTCGGTGTGCGACAGGCTGGATGCCGGTCTCGTGCTCCTGTTTGATTACGGCACCAGCCGGCGTGAGTATTATGCGCCCGACCGGTTCCACGGCTGGCTGAGGTGCCACTTCCGGCATCACGTCCACGACGACCCATTGCTGCTGCCCGGTATCCAGGACATCAGCGGCTGGGTGGATTTCACGGCGGCCGCCGACGCAGCGGCAGGCGCCGGCGCCGGGATTGCGGGCTTTGTCTCGCAGGCCGGGTTCCTGCTGGCCGGCGGCATCCTCGAAGAAGCGGCGGCATGCTCACCGGCATCACCCCGTGCGCGGATCGAATTGGCAACGCAGGTGAAAATGCTTACTCTCCCCGGGCAGATGGGTGAGCGGTTCAAGTGCCTCGGCCTCGCCCGTGCGCTCGATGCCGATTCCCCTCGCTTTGACTGCCCAGGACAGGACCCACAGCTTATGACGCAACGGATTGCCGCGCGGAGCCTCGCGTGAGCTGGCTCCAGGTCGTGGTGCTTGCCATCGTGCAGGGGATTACCGAATTTCTTCCCGTCTCGAGTTCGGGCCACCTGGTCCTCGTGCCGAGCGTCTTCGGTTGGGGCGACCAGGGGCTCGTATTCGACGTGGCCGTCCATTTCGGGTCGCTCCTTGCCGTCTGTGCCTATTTCCGCACGGACATCGCGGAGCTGATCCGGGGCAGTCTCGAAGTGGTCGCGGCGCAAATCGATAGTCCGCGGTCGAAGCTCGCGCTCGGCATCGCGCTCGGCACGATGCCCGCAGCCGTCGCGGGACTGACGATGGCAGGCTGGATCGAGGAACACCTGCGATCGCCGGCCGTCATCGTCGTGACGCTCTCGGCCTACGGCATCCTGATGGTCATTGCGGACCGGCTTGGAAGCCGGGAAAAAGCTGTCACCGACATCACCGTTCGCGACGCCTTTTTCATCGGCTGTGCGCAGGCACTCGCACTGGTACCCGGCACATCGCGCTCCGGGATTACGATCACTGCCGGCCGTTTTCTCGGTATCGCACGTCTGGATGCGGCGCGCTTTTCGTTTCTTTTGTCGGTGCCGGTCATCCTCATGGCCTCCCTCTACGAAGGGCTGAAACTGCTGTTCGGCGAGGTAGCCGTGAACGGGTCCGAGCTGGTCCTCGGCGTTGTCGTGTCCGCCATCGTGGCCTACCTCACGATCGGCTTTTTCATGCGCGTCGTCGGCCGCATCGGGCTCCTGCCCTTTGCACTTTACCGGCTGGGCCTGGCCGCCGTGATCCTGTATCTGCTCGTCGGCTAGTCGTTTCGCAGCGCTTCGATCGCACCGAGCCGCGCGCGGCGGATGGCTGCGCCCGCCGCGGTCCCTTCCTTGCCGGCCGCTGCCGCCCGCGTGTCGATCGACTGCGCGGCAGAAAGCGCGCGCCGCAGTCGGCCCGCCTGTTCGTAGGGGCGGTCTTCCAGCCCTGCGCGACCGCGCGCGTCCGCTTCGCAGGCGACGAGGAATTGTTCGAATCGTCCGGGCCGGCGGAAGGCATCGGTTGCCTCGAACAGTTTCAGGACCGTCGAGTTCTTGAGTTCGAGTGCGCGATGGCAGTGCGTGTGCCACTTTGCCACCAGTACACCGAGTTCGCGACAGGCGCGCGGGACGGGCAGGCGCCGCGCCATTTGCTCGATAAGGCCGACACTGCGCGCCTCGTGTCCCGGGTGGCTCGGCAACCTGGACTTTTCCGTCGTCGCCTTGCCGAGGTCATGGACCAGGGCCGCAAAGCGAACCGGCAGTTCCTCCGACAAGCGCTCGGCCTGGTCCAACACCAGCATCGTGTGCAGACCGGTGTCGATCTCCGGATGCCACTTTGCCGGTTGTGGAATCCCGAATAGCGCGTCGACCTCTGGAAAAAGCCGCGCGAGTGCCCCGCATTCGCGCAGGGTCTCGAAATAGGTCCGGCTGTTGCAGCCGGCGAGGGCCGATTGTGTCTCGGCCCACACACGGTCGGGCACGAGCGCGTCGACCTCGCCGCTGGCGACCAGACTGCGCATCAATTCCATCGTTTCGTCCGCAATGCGAAAGCCGAGATCGTGGAAGCGGGCGCGAAACCGGGCCACGCGCAACAGTCGCACGGGATCTTCGGCGAAGGCCGGCGAAACGTGTCGCAGGCGGCGGTTCGCAAGGTCCCGTGCGCCGCCCCAGGGATCGATCAGGCGTCCGCCGGCATCCCGCGCCATGGCGTTTATGGTCAGGTCGCGGCGCCCGAGGTCCTCCTCGATGCTCACGTCGGGCGACGTGTCGAAACGGAAGCCGTGATAACCGGTTCCCGTCTTGCGCTCGGTTCGTGCCAGCGCATATTCCTCCTTTGTTTGCGGGTGCAGGAACACGGGGAAATCGCGGCCAACCGGAGTAAAACCGCGATCGAGCATGGCGCCGGGCGACTCACCAACCACGCACCAGTCGCGCTCCCGAATCGGCAGGCCGAGCATATCGTCGCGCACGGCACCGCCAACGAGGTAGATTCGCATCAGTTCCGCCTGCGCCGAGAATGCCGGTTCATGTAATGACTATACCCCAAGCCCGGAAAACCGCGGTCGCATCCGAACTTGTCGCCGGCGATACAGCCCGTTTATTCTGACCGCGTACATGCCCGAGCCTGGATAAAAACAAATGAAGAATTCGCGCGTCTTGCAGCTGTTCGCCATTGTCGTCACGGTCACGCCGTTCGCAGAACAGGCAATGGCCGACAAGACCGATGTCGTTACTCTGGTCAACGGCAATGACGTCACGGGCGAAATCAAGTCACTGGATTTCGGCGCGCTCTCGTACAGCACCGACTCGATGGGCACGGTGACGATCGACTGGGAGGACGTAACCGGGGTGGTGAGCAACCAGACCCTGGAAGTGGAAATCACGGACGGTAAGCGTTTTTTCGGCAAGCTCCTTCCGCCGGAGGAAAAAGGCACGCTCCGGATCCAGACGGCCGGCAGCGAAATCACCCAGCCGCGCAGCAGCGTCGTCCGGATGACGCCCATCGAGTCAGACGCCAGGTTCGTCGAGCGTCTGGATGGTTCTTTCGGTCTCGGATTTCAAACGCAGAAATCGAGCGAGGTCACGACGTCGAATGTGACGGCGGACATCAGTTATCGGGCGCGCGATTATCTCGCCGGTGTCCGGCTGAATTCGACGGTGACGGACCAGCCGAGCGAACAGACGACCGCGCGGCAGAATGTGCAGTTCAATTACCAGCGGTTTCGCGCAAATCGCTGGTTTGCCGACTGGTTTGCCGGCTGGGAGCGCAATGACGAGCTCGGCCTGCAGGCCCGAACTTCGGGCGGTGCAGCGTGGGGCCGATACATCGTGCAGACCAACAGGAACGAGTTCTCGGTGACCGGCGGCGCGCAGCTGGCACGCGAGCTGTATTACGGTGAGGACCCCAGCGATACCGTGGCGGAAGGCCGTATCGAAGTTCGTTACCTGTATCGCGACATCGCGCCGGATACCTCGCTCAACCTGACCACGACGATCTACCCGCTGCTGCGTGACCTCAGCAATTTCCGTACGGAAACCGACCTGAGTTTCAGGCGCGAGTTCATCGAAGACATTTACTTCGACATCAGCATCGGCCACTCCTATACCAGTGATCCGCCCTCCGGGGGTGAACAATCGGACTACGCCGTAACGACTTCGCTCGGCTACGATTTCTGAGCGTGAAGCGATTCGTACACCGCTGCCTCGCAGCAGGGCTGATGGCCGCGTGCTGTGCAAACCTGGGCGGCTGCTATTACTTGCAGGCGGTTCGAGGCCAGCTCGAGGTGCTGTGCAAGCGGGAGCCTATTGTCGAGGTCCTCGCCGATGCCGCGACCCCTGCCCAGGTGGCGGAACGGCTGAAGCTCGTGCAACAGGCCCGGGACTTCTCGATCGAGACGCTCAGGATGCCCGATAACGGTACGTACCGGAGCTATGCAGATCTCGGCCGTGATTACGTCGTGTGGAGCATTTTCGCGGCGCCCGAGTTGTCGCTGGATGCCGTCAACTGGTGTTATCCGGTCGTCGGCTGCGTTTCCTACCGCGGTTACTTCCGCGAGGAGCGGGCATTGCAAGAAGCCCAGGCGCTCGAGGCGCGGGGCTTCGACGTCTACGTCGGTGGTGTGCCTGCCTATTCGACGCTCGGCCGCTTCGACGATCCCGTTCTCAATACGATGTTGCGCTGGGATGACCTCCAGCTCGTAGGCACGGTTTTTCACGAACTCGCGCACCAGGTGCTCTACATCCCGGACGACACCGGTTTCAACGAGTCTTTCGCATCCACGGTCGAGGAGATCGGCGTAGAGCGGTTCCTGCTCAGCCGGGGTTCCGATGCAGCACTTGCCGTGTACCGGCAGCGAGCACAACAGCGACACGGGCTGCGCGAGCTGATTGCTGCAGCGCGTGACGATCTCGAGCGCTATTACAGGGAGACGCTCGATGATGACGAAAAGCGTCTCCTGAAAGAAGACCGCCTCGAAGCGCTGTCAGCCGACGTCCGTGCCCTCGTCGCAAGCCAGGGAATGCCGACCGCGAACGGGTTCCTTGCCGCCTGGAACAACGCCCGCCTGTTGTCGTTCAGCCTGTACTCGGGCTGGGTGCCGGCCTTCCGCCGCATGTACGCCGACTGCGGACAGGACATCGAGTGCTTCTATGCCGAGGCAACACGTGTATCCGCGCTCGATCGCGCCGCGCGCGAGCATTACCTCGAGGTGTTTGCCAGCCGCTCTGCGGGGTCTCTGGGTTCGATGGCCGCGAACTGATCGCTCAGCCGCCGCGTCTCGCCGCTGAGCCGCCAGTGGAAAATCGTCTCGGCCTCGAGAACCCGGCGAACGTACTGGCGGGTTTCGTCGTACGGTATGCTCTCGATCCAGACTCGCGCGTCCACGGGGTCCTGGCGTGGAATCCATGCCGCGACACGTTCCGGACCGGCATTGTATGCGGCCGTTGCCAGGATCCGATTACCCGCGAAGCGTGCAGTCATGCGGCCGAGATAGGCTGTACCAAGCCGGATATTTGCCACGGGATCCGTCAGCGTCTCTGCGCCGGCGAACGGAATTTTCATCGACTGCGCAATATTGCGGCCGGTGGCGGGCAAGAGCTGCATGAGACCGATCGCCCCGGTGCTCGAGCGTACATCGCGCATGAACAGGCTCTCGCTCCGCGCGATGCCATACGCCCAGGTCACGGGAATATTCGCCGCGGACGCCCGGCTTTCGAACGCGTCCCGGTACGGCAGGGGATAACGCAAAGCGAGATCATGGTATTCCCCGATCCCCGCAGCGGCGGTGATTGCCCGTGAATGCCAGCCCCAGCGATGCGCGAGCAGGGCAGCCTGGCGTTTCTCCTCCGGCGTGAATGAGGCTATTGCCGCGTCCCATTCCGAACGGCCCCGGCCGTCCAGGCCGACGAAGTACAGCTCACGAGCACGCACCAGCGCCGGCAGGCTCTCGAGCCGCGCGATCAAGGCTTCATCCGGCTCGAGATTCGCATGCCCGAACCGGTAGCCCTCGCCGAGTTCGTCCGCTGCGAGGAACCCGTAGTAACTCCGCTCCCCGGCCAGAGCCGCGAGTTCGGCGGCGCCGAGCGCCTCGCCACCGGTTTCGCGGAGTGCAATTGCCCGCCAGTACCGCCACTCCTGGAGCTGAGCTTCGTCTTCCGCCATCGCATGGATACCAGCCAGCACGCCGTCCCAGTCGGCGTCGTTGAGGCTCGCCCGGGTCCGCCATCGCAGCACCTCCGGGTCTACCGCTTCGGGCGGCAACCCGGAAAGCCGCTCTGCCGCGCCAGGCAGCCGGTGCCGCGCCGTCCAAAGGGCGATGTGACGCCCGGTCTCCCGTTGCACCGACTCATTGAAGGGCAGGCGCCGCGCGAGCGGCCGCCACAGCTCATGCGCGCGCGCGGGATCCCGGTAAGCCAGCCGTCTCGCCGCATAGGCGAGCTGCAGGAGCCGGGCCTGATCCGCCGGCCGGCGGCCATCGGCGAGCAGGAAATCTTCCGGATTATTTTGTGCGTCAAGCCAGGCGTCGGCAATTCCGCGGTAATCCTCCCCTATCGATGTGCCGAGCCAGCGGGCAAGTCCGAACGATTCCGCCTCGATCGCCTTCGCGAAACGCTCGCGATAGAGGGCTTTGGTGAGAAGGCCGCGATCGTCGAGATAGCCGAATACCGGGTCGCATTCCGGTACCTGGCTCCGGCCGACGAGCCACAATGTCCTGGCCGCATCCGCGACCCGGGTTCCTTCGCCGGCGGCAATCCGCGCCTGCAGGGCCAGGCAATCCAGGGCCGGATCCGCAAGTTCGGCATAGTGGGCGCTGTAGATCGCGTAGTACGCGGCCAGCTCGCCGCGGCGGGCGAGCTCCAGTGCATAGCGGTATCGCAGTTCCCGCGCCGGCTTCAGCGAGCCGTGGACCGCGAGGAAGCGCAGGACTGCGCCGTCCGGCGCGGTGTTCAGGGTGGCGCGCAGCCAGGCGGCCTCGAGGTCCGGCCACAGGACATAGCTTTCGAGTAACTGACGATCGGGTGCTCGCAATGTGTCGATGCCCGACCGGTCACCGAGTTCGACGCGCGGAAGGTTCGCGGTGAACAACGCACGCTGCCGTTCAAGGTCCGAAGCGGCCGGTGCGGCCGGCGCGGATGCGACAGCCGCGCAAAGCGCGGCTGTCATCACGGCCTTTCGCGATGTCCTGGCGAAATCACGCACCCGGACATCGTACCTCGTCGGTCAGCGGATCTGCAGCATCAGTTGGCGATCGCCGCGGACGACGAGCAAGAAGAGAATCTCCTGGTCGCTTGCTTCGCGTATCAGATCCGAGATGGACCCGACAGCGCTGCGGTTGACTGCGACGATCAGGTCGCCTTCCCGAAGTCCACGCTGGGCCGCCGGGCTGTTCGGCGTCACAGTGGTCACCTCGACGCCACCCCGGCTCGTCGCGGTATTGGCCGCGAACTGGGCGCCGGACAGTCCGGGATGAATGTCGGCGCCTTCACTCGTGACCGCTACGCGCTGTCCAAGGGTTGCGCTTGCAGTGTGGGTGCGGCCGTCACGGACGTACTTGATCTCGACTTCTTCGCCCGCCGAGCGCAGACCGATCGCGTTCATCAGCTCGCGATTGTCACGAATCTTCTTGTCGTTGACCTCGACGATGATGTCCTCCACCTTGAGGCCTGCTTTTTCCGCGGCCGAATTCGGGGAAATCTCGGTTATGATCGCTCCGCTTTCCAAGTCCGCCCCCAGCGCTTCCGCCGCCGCGGCGTCGAGTGTGCTGATGGTGACGCCGAGCAGTCCGCGCCGCACTTCGCCATGGTTAAGGATCTGGCTCATGACGGAGTCCGCAATGGCGGTCGGCACGGCGAAGCCGATCCCGACGTTGCCGCCGGTGCGGCTGATGATCGCGGAATTGATACCGATCAGTTCGCCCTCCATGTTGACGAGTGCGCCGCCGGAGTTGCCCGGATTGATCGACGCATCGGTCTGGATGAAGTCCTCGAGACCTTCGCCGATCCCGCTGCGGCCGAGCGCGCTCACGATCCCCGAGGTAACCGTGTGGCCTAGCCCGAACGGATTACCAATGGCGAGCACGAAGTCGCCCACGCGGACGGACGCTGAATCGCCGATCGGCATTTCGACCAGGCCGTCCGTTTCGACTTTGAGGACGGCGATGTCGGTGGCGGCATCGGAGCCGATGACCTCGGCATCGAGGAGCCGGCCATCGAACAGGGAGATCTTGATTTCATCCGCTTCCTGGACGACGTGGTGATTGGTCAATATGTAACCGTTTTCGGCGTCGACGATGACACCCGAGCCGGCGCTGGCCACCTGGCGCGGACCGCCGTCCGGGAACCCGAAAAATCGGCGAAATGCCTCGTCCCCGTAAGGTTGCGCCGACAGTGTCTGGCGCACGCGGATGTTTACCACTGCCGGCGAGGTTGCTTCGACCAGCGGCGCAAGACTCGGCAGTTCCTGGCCGCCGATAATGGCGGGCAGGGCGGCCTCTGCACCCGTCGTCGACAGCAGCAGCAGGGCGAGGAAAAGGGTACGTAATTGCGTCATCATGAAAGGTGCAACCTGCTAGTCATTTGTGTGGCTATGTCGGGCGGCCTTTCAAAAACGGCCGCACAGGGCGGTCGACCGCGCAGTCTCGCCAAAAGTTCCGCACGGTCCATGAAAGCTGCCCGGCTGGTACCCAGTGTAGCAGCCGGGCGAGCGACCAAGGATCAGGCCGCTTCGACGGCGATCCGTCGGGCCTTGATCTCCGGTTGCTTCGGAATCGAGATTTCCAGGATTCCCTTGCTGCTGGTCGCCTTTATGCCTTCGGCGTCGGCGGTTTCCGGGAGATTGAAGCGGCGATAGAAGCGCCCGAAGCTGCGCTCGACGCGGCGAAAGCCGTCCTCCTCGGTGCGAGACTCGGTTTTACGCTCGCCCGAGACGGTCAGCACGCCATTGTCCATGCTGACGTCGATGTCCGCAGGGTCAACCCCGGGAACGTCGGCGCGCAGCACGAAGCGATCCTTCTCCTCGACGATATCCACCGCCGGTGCCCAGTCGGCCACGGGGTTCTCGCTTTGCGCCTGCGACAGGTGCCCCTGTGCGAGACGATCGAGATCACGATGCAGCAGGTCGACGAGCGACCACGGTTCGAAACGTGTCAGGTTCATGTTGTGCTCCTCGATTTGACTTGCGGCGGCCGTCAACGGGATGTCGGCCGGCTTACAAATTAACGCTAACCGGGAGCAAAATAGGGGCATCGCGCGGCAATTCAAGCGGCACGGGGAGTCCCGCAGATGCTACTAGATGTAGTGATTTACAGCTGTCATAAACATGTCATCTGTTTTGCCGCACATTTAAAGAAGAAAACTCGCTATGGTTTTTAAGTGACTGATTTAATTTGATTTTTTTGAGCCACACATTTTGGCATAAACCCTTGACACGGGTGGCCCGCGGGCATAATCTACCCCTCGCCCGGACACAACATCTTGTGTCCGATCAACAAGGGGACGACGCCTGACTCTGGCTCTCGCCGCACCGACACGACGGGTGGCGAGCGGGCAACCGTTCTCTTGCCGAAGCGGGTTGGAGCGTCAACATCGAGTTCCGCAAGGAGCACAGGGGGAGCAGGGTCTAATGAAATCCGCCGTTAAATTGGAAGCACACACCGTCAACGAGATCGATTTTCAGCCAGCCTCTCTCGATATCTGGGAGGCCAAGTATCGACTCGCCGAAAAGAATGGCGTCGCGATCGACACGACCATCGACGAGACCTATACGCGTGTGGCGCGGGCACTCGCGGATGTCGAGCCGGAGTCGAAGCGAGAACGTTACTTCAACGAGTTTCTCTGGGCGTTGCGCTCCGGGGCAATCCCGGCAGGCCGGATCGTGTCCAATGCCGGCGCCAAGGAGCACAAACCCGCGACGTCGACGATCAATTGTACCGTGTCGGGCACCATCGCCGATTCGATGGACAATATCCTCGACAAGGTGCACGAGGCCGGCCTGACGCTGAAGGCCGGCTGCGGTATCGGCTACGAGTTCTCGACGCTGAGGCCGAAAGGCGCATACGTCAGCGGGGCAGGTGCCTATACCTCGGGGCCGCTCTCGTTCATGGATATCTACGACAAGATGTGTTTCACGGTGTCCTCGGCCGGCGGGCGTCGCGGCGCGCAGATGGGCACCTTCGACGTGGGGCATCCGGACGTGATGGAGTTCATCCGCGCGAAGCGCGAGGACGGACGGCTTCGCCAGTTCAACCTGTCGCTGCTCGTCACGGACGAATTCATGCAGGCGGTGATCAACGAGGAGGAGTGGAAGCTCGCGTTCCCGATTACCGAGAAGGAGCTGGAGCAGGACGGTTACGACCTCACGGACGAGTCGCAGTTCGTCTGGCGGGAATGGCCGGATGCCGGCAACTACGTCAGCAACGGCGAAGGCCTGGTTGCCTGCAAGATCTACAAGACCCTGCCGGCTCACCGGGTTTGGGACCTGATCATGGCTTCGACCTACGATTTTGCGGAGCCCGGCTTCGTGCTGATCGACAAGGTCAATGAAATGAACAACAACTGGTTCTGCGAGAACATTCGCGCGACCAATCCCTGTGGCGAACAACCGCTGCCGCCCTACGGGTCGTGCCTGCTCGGTTCGGTGAACCTGACACGCTTTGTCGTCGATCCGTTCACCGACAAGGCGCGCTTCGACTGGGACAGCTTCCGCAAGGTCGTCAAGATATTCACGCGGATGCTGGACAACGTCGTTGAAATCAACGGCCTGCCGCTGCCCCAGCAACGGCATGAAATCCTGCGCAAACGCCGGCACGGAATGGGTTTCCTGGGGCTGGGTTCGACCATCACTATGCTTTGCATGCATTATGGCGACGAGAGCTCGGTGCAGTTCACCGAGGACGTAGCCCGGGAGTTGGCCATCGCGGGCTGGGAGGAAGCGCTCGATCTCGCCATCGAGAAGGGGCCGGCGCCGATCATGGCGGAGCAGTTCGAGGTCACGGAGGAAATGCTGCGCAAGCGCCCGGAAATGCTGGCTGACGGCTATCGTGCGGGCGACAAGGTCGCCGGGCGCGTGCTGCATGCTCGTTACAGTCGCTACATGCAGCGCCTCGCCGCGGCGGCGCCGGATCTCGTGGACAAGCTGGAACGGACGGGCGCGCGATTCACGCACCATAGCTCGATAGCGCCCACCGGTACGATTTCACTGTCGCTTGCGAACAATGCGTCGAACGGCATCGAGCCCAGCTTCGCGCACCACTATTTCCGGAATGTGATCCGGCAGGGGAAGAAGTCGAAGGAAAAAGTCGACGTTTTCTCATTTGAATTGCTGGCCTACCGCGAGCTGGTCGACAAGAATGCGATGCCCGAGTCCGGTGCCGCGACGAGCAATCTCCCGGCGTATTTCGTGTCGGCGGATGACATTTCGCCCACAGCGCACGTCGATATCCAGGCCGCGGCGCAACGATGGATCGACTCGTCGATTTCGAAGACGGCGAATGTACCGACGGACTATGCCTATGAAGACTTCAAGGGCATCTACCTGTATGCCTATCGCCAGGGACTCAAAGGTTGCACGACGTTTCGCTTCAACCCGGAAGCGTTCCAGGGCGTACTGGTCAAGGAAAAGGACCTGAAAAACACGACGTATACTTTCACGCTCGACGATGGATCGACCGTCAGCCTGAAAGGGGACGAGGAGATCGAATACGACGGCGAGGTGCATACCGCTGCCAATCTCTTCGATGCTCTCAAGGAAGGGTATTACGGCAAGTTCTGAAGCGGTACCGGAAATATGCTCACGGATAAAAACCTACGGAAAATCGAGACATGATCAAGATTGACAAGAAGATCGTTGGCTACGAAGTCGGCAAGCAGGCGCCGGCCGTGGCGAAAGCCGAACCGGCACGTGAGGGTGCCGTTGGCAAGCGGGCCGAAGTCATCCGCATGCACGAGAAACTCGAGCGCCCGGAGATGCTCATCGGGTCGACCTACAAGGTCAAGACGCCGGTCTCCGATCACGCCATGTACGTGACGATTAACGATATCGTGTTGAACGAGGGTACCGAGCACGAGAAGCGCCGGCCGTTCGAGATGTTCATCAACTCGAAGAATCTCGATCACTACCAGTGGATCGTGGCCCTGACCCGTATCATTTCCGCCGTGTTCCGCAAAGGTGGAGACGTCGCGTTCCTCGTCGACGAACTCAAGGCGGTATTCGATCCGCGTGGCGGGTACTGGCAGCCGGGCGGCAAGTTCATGCCGTCGATCATTGCGGAACTCGGCTATATCGTCGAGAAGCACCTGATCTCGATCGGTCTGCTGGTCCGGCCGGAACTCAATCCGGCGCAAAAGCAATTAATCGCCGAGAAACGAGAGCAATTCGTCCAGGCAAAAAAGCAACAAGACGCGTTTTCGAAAGCCGACTACCCGGAAGGGGCGCAGCTCTGCACGAAATGCAACACGGCGGCCGTGATTCGCATGGATGGCTGCATGACCTGCCTGTCCTGCGGCGATTCCAAGTGCGGCTAGGCCGAGCGTGCGCCCGGCGCCGCAGCTGACAATAGTATTGTGTAATCCCCCCCCAGCAGGGGAAGTTTTGTGGCTCCGGGTCGTGTGCCGCAACCCGTGCGACGGGTCGTGCTAAAGTCCGGCCGTGACCCTCAGTATCCCGGACTTTTCTGCAGCGCGTGTCGTCGTTGCCGGCGACGTGATGCTCGACCAGTACCTGTTCGGCGCAACGACGCGCATATCCCCCGAAGCTCCCGTACCCGTCGTACATGTGCACAGCGAGGACGATCGCGCGGGCGGTGCCGCGAACGTGGCAGTCAACCTCGCCGCGCTGGGGTCTGCGACCATACTACTCGGTGTCGTAGGGCAGGACCGTGCTGCCGACACGCTCGAACGCATATTGGCCGAGCGGGGCATAGAGTGCATTTTCGACCGTGTTGCCGGGAAACCGACGGTCACCAAGCTGCGGGTGCAGAGCCGCGGGCAGCAGCTGATCCGACTCGATCGCGAGAACGACTCTCCCGTCACGAGCGGCGCACTGCTCGAGGCGCTGAAGCGGGTCTTGCCGGGCGCCGGCGCGCTCGTGCTTTCCGATTATGGCAAGGGCGCGCTGGCGGGTGTCGGCGCGCTGATCGTGGAAAGCCGCCGTGCGGGCGTGCCGGTATTGGTGGATCCGAAGGGCCGGGACTTCACCCGGTATCGCGGCGCGACGCTCCTGACACCGAACCAGGGAGAGTTCGAGGCCGTCGCCGGAATTTGTAGCAGCGACGAGGATCTGGTCGCGCGCGGCCTCGCCATGATCGATGACCTGGACCTCGAGGCGCTGCTGATAACGCGCAGCGAAAAAGGCATGCTCCTCCTGGAGCGGGATGCCGAACCGCTGTTCCTCTCGACCGCTGCGCGGGAAGTCTTCGATGTCACCGGTGCCGGGGATACCGTCATCGCGACGCTGGCCGGCGCAGTGGCCAGCCGGCTGTCCTTCGCATCTGCGGCGGCGCTCGCAAACCTGGCCGCCGGACTCGTGGTGCGCAAGCTGGGGGCGGCGACCGTCACCCCGACCGAACTCAGGGTGGCCTTGCATGCACGCGGCCAGGGCGGCGGTGGCATTGTGGCTCGCGACGTACTGCCCGGCATTCTTGCCGAGGCGCGGCAGCGCAACGAACGGGTCGTCATGACGAACGGCTGCTTCGACATTCTGCACGCCGGGCATGTAGCCTACCTGGAGGAGGCAAAGAGCCTCGGCGACCGGCTGATCGTCGCCGTCAACGACGACGCGTCCGTACGACGCCTGAAGGGCGGCGGACGACCGGTCAATCCGCTGGAAGACCGCATGCTCGTGCTGGCAGGGCTCGCGGCAGTGGATTGGGTCGTGCCGTTTCACGAAGATACACCGGCCGCGCTGATCGCGGCGATGCTCCCTGACGTGCTCGTCAAAGGCGGCGATTATCGCCCCGAGGACATCGCGGGCTCACGCGCAGTACTCGACAATGGTGGTGAAGTACGGGTTCTCGCGTTTCTCGACGGGCGATCGACCAGCGGCATTATCGAACGCCTCAGGTCGTAGGTCGGTTCGCAAAGCACCGTGAAGCTGCTCTATCACCTGCTCACCTACCTGTTACTTATCCCGTACACGCTCTACTGGGCCGCGCGAGCCCTCGTGAACCGTGACTACCGCCCGAAGCTCGCCCAGCGGTTCGGTTTCGGTTATGAGCGCCTGGCGTCCTGCATCTGGGTGCACGCGGTGTCCGTCGGGGAGGTGGTCGCGGCAGCGCCGCTGATCAATGCCCTGCGGCGCGAGTGGCCGGAGAAGCCGCTGCTCGTGACGACCGTGACGCCCACCGGCGCGGCACGCGTCGAAAAGCTGTTCGGCAGCCGCGTGCACCACGCCTATATCCCGTTCGAGACACCAGATGCCGTCAAGCGCTTCTTCGCCACGGTAAGGCCCGAAATCGCCCTCGTCATGGAAACGGAGATCTGGCCCAACCTGTACCGCGAGTGCGGCCAGCGCCGCATCCCGCTGGTCCTCGTCAGCGCACGGATTTCACCGCGCTCCGTCAACAGCTACCGGAAGCTGTTGCCCCTGTTCCGGGAGACGCTGTCACACGGCATCGTCATCGCGGCACAAAGCGAGGCGGACGCCGAGCGCTTCATGTTCCTGGGCGCGAGCCCGGAGCGCACGCGCGTGATCGGGAACATCAAGTTCGACATCGAGCTGCCGGCGGACCTCGTCCTGCGCGGGCGGCGCTTCCGCGAGGACATCCTGGGCCGTGACAGGCCGGTATGGATTGCCGCGAGCACCCACGACGGCGAGGAGGACCGGGTCCTCGACGCCCATGCGACGCTGTGCAAAGGTCACCCGGAGCTGTTGCTGATTCTCGTCCCGAGGCATCCGCAACGATTCGGCACCGTCCGCGAACTCCTCGAACGGCGCGGGGTCGCCTTCGTCACGCGAAGCAGCGGCGACGCCTGCCGGCCGGACACGCGTGTGTTCCTCGGCGACACGATGGGCGACGTTCCCCTGTTCTACGCGGCGAGCGATATCGCATTCGTGGCCGGCAGCCTTGTCCCCATCGGCGGCCACAATCTTCTGGAACCGGCGGCGCTGGGGCTGCCGACCCTGACGGGCCCGCACGTGTTCAACGCACAGGACGTCGCCGACCAGTTCCTGCAAAACGACGCGTGCCGGATGGTGGAGGATGCAGGAGAATTGGCTGCGGTCGTGGCGTACCTGCTAGACCACGACGAGGAAGCGCGACGCATCGGCGACAACGGCCGCGGCCTCCTGGAGCGAAACCGGGGTGCGCTGTCGCGGCTGCTCGCGATAATCGGTCCGCTGCTAAGGCGCGGCTGACGCAGGCGCGGCTTACGGGCTTCCCGGCTTCGCGGCTTCCTCTTCGGCGAACTGTTCCTCGGGCGACTTGCGGTCTTCGAAGAAGGGTTGCAGCACTTCGAGATCCTGCACCTGCAGAGTCCCTGCAGCCTGCTTGAGACGCATGTAATTCAGAAGATAGTCGTAGCGAGCCTGCTGATAATTGGTGATGGACTGATACAACTGGAACTGGAAGTTCAGGACGTCGACGATCGTGCGCGTCCCGACGTCGAAGCCGGCCTGGGTGGCTTCCAGTGCGGTGCGGCTGGATTGCACGGCCTGCGCCAGCGCCTGGACGCGGCTGATTTCCGAGAGGACGCCGAGATAGGCGTCCCTGGCCTGCCGTTCCGTCTCGCGCGTAACCCGTTGCAGGTTTTCCTGGCTCGCTCGATGCAGGTACACCGCTTCGCGCACCCGTGACGAGGTGTAGCCGCCCGAGAATATCGGCAGGTTGAACTGGATGCCGATGGAGTCGCCCTGGTTGTCGTAATCCGCCGGAACAAAAGGGCTGCCGCCGACGCTTCGATCGACCTCGGCATCGGTCTCGCCGGTACTGGCCACGAGGTCGACGCTCGGATAATGCCCGCTCCGCCGGAAGGAAATCTCGTCGCGTGCCAGCTGTTCGTCGATGCGGCTCGAAACCAGCGCGAGGTTCTGGTCGAGTGCGAGATTGACCCACTGGTTCTCGTTCTCCGGCGACGGCGAGATCAGCGGCAATTCTTCCGTCGGCGCATCGAGTTCCTCGATGTACTCGCCGGTAATCTCACGCAGGAACCCGCGCGCGGTCGCGAGTTGCCGCTTGGCAGCGATTTCGTCGGCGCCTGCCTGATCGTACGCCGCCTGCGATTCCTGTACGTCGGTGATCGCGATCAGCCCGACCTCGAATCGCTGCTTGGCCTGCTCGAGCTGGCGCGCAATCGCGTTACGGTTTGCGTGTATGGCGAGCAGCCGGTCCTCGGCCGCCAGCACGTCGAAGTAGCGCAGCACGACCCGCACGATCAGGTCCTGCTGGGCAGCTTCCCTGTCGGTTTCGGCACGCGCGACGATCTTATCGGCCTGGCGCAGGCCGACGATCTGTTCCCACCGGAAAATCGTCTGGCGCAGGCCGAACTGCCATCGCTTGATCTCGGCTTCATCGTCGGAGGCAATCCGCGCGGGTATACCGGTCTCGTCGTCAAAGATGGTGGTGCCACCGCTGTCAGTCGTTGTCCAGTCGCCGTCGAGTGCGACCTGCGGGAACAGCAGGCCGCGCGCCTGCGGCTCGGCCTCGAGGGCTGCCAGCCGCCGCGCCTCGGCTTCATGTATCAACGGATCGCTTTGCAGCGCCTGTTGATAGACCTCGAGCAAGGAGGCGGCATGAGCCGTGCCGACCCCGGCCGACAGGGCCACAACGACAAGCAAGGTGCTGATATTGTTCACTATTTTCATATTGAGCGCGTTCCTCGCATGCACGGCGAAGGCCATGTCGAAGTGTTATGGTGGACTATATCACCAAATCAGTTGGGGTAGGAAACCGGACGTGGCGTGCGTCCCCAATGATACCGGTTCCGCGGGTACAGACATTCTATAGATGCAGCAGGTTCCCCTGTGGTTTCGTGTCTCCGGGCGATTGCGCTCAAAACGTGAACCGCGGCGGCGGCCCGGCGTTGACGAGCGGCTCGAGCGACGTCTCGAACAGCGATTCACTCGCCCAGCCGCTGTCAGACGTGCGGCGCAGGAGTCGCGCATCCATGACCGGCGGATCGCCGACCACGATAAACAGGCGGCCACCGGGAGCGAGCGCCTCGACGTATCGCGGGTCGAAACGATGCAGCGAACCGGTGACCGCTATGGCATCGAAACGGCCCGGCGGCAACGCGGCGGTGGCGTCCAGGCAAGACAGTTCGACATTTGCAATGCCGGCATCCGCCAGCCGCAGGCCGGCGCGCTGCGACAAGGACCGGAAAACCTCGACACTGCTGACATGGGCACCCAGCCGCGCAAGGCAGGCGGTGAGAAAACCGCTGCCGGTGCCGACCTCGAGAATTTTCTCCGTTCCATCGAGCGCGAGTGCCTGGAGAACCCGGCCTTCAACCGTCGGTGTCATCATCGACTGGCCGTAGCCGATAGGGATCGGCGTGTCGGAAAATGCCAATGCCCGGAACTCCGGCGGCACGAATTGTTCTCGCGGGACCGCTGCCAGCACGTCCAGCACGCGGGGATCGAAGACTTGCCAGGCCCGGACCTGCTGCTCGATCATTTGTTGGCGGGCAATCTCTACGTTCATCGGTACGACCTTATTGACTGTGAGACCATGGGCGGTCGCATCAGGCGCACGGCAAGGGGCCCGATGCGAGAGAGCGGCAGACGGAATTATGGTGAATCAAGCGAGTTGCCTGTACCGGCTGGGCTATCCTGTGCGAAGCCTTACATCTATGGCGGTTTGGACCTGATGTCTCCCTGGGGAAGGAACGGGATGTCGGGTTGCCCATAATAACAAATGACGCTTAAGCGATACCAAATGCGGGCCCTGTGATGTCGTCCGCTGCCCTTATCTTCAACACAGCACTGGTCGCCGGATTCCTGGCTGCCTCGGCGGTCGCGCTATGGCAATGGCGTGCGCGCCGTTCGTTGGCAAATCGCCTGCAGGCGCTCAACTCCGAACTGCACGCGGTCTCGGGCGATGCCTCCGTCGGGCGCCGGCTGTCGGTGCCGTCGGATCCCTCTGCGGCTCAACTCGCACAGACGATCAATCGCCTCTTCGATGCGCTCGGCGAACGGGACCAGAAAATACAGGGCCGTGACCGGCTGTTCCGCGAATTCGCCCGGACTTTGCCCGAAATCGTGCTCATTCATGACCAAAAGATCCTGTTGGCGAACGAATCGGCGTCGGCCTTGCTCGGACTCGAACCGGCACAACTTGCCGGGCGCGAGGTCGCCGACCTCGTCAAGCCGGCATATCGTGCCCTGTTCCGCAAGCAAGTGATCAAACGGCTCGCGGGCGAGGAAGTGCCTCGCAGACTGGAGATCCAGCTGATCAGTGGCAGCGACTCGGGTCTTTGGGTGGAAGCCCAAAGCTCCGCGATCGAATATCTCGGGGAGCCGGCGATCCTGACGATCGCCCGTGACGTCAGCCACCGCAAGAGCCTGGAAATGTCGCTGTCCCGCTCCAAGCGCCAGGCCCAGTACACGCTCGAATCGATCGCAGAGGGCGTGATTACCACCGACAACGACGGCCGGATCGATTACATGAACCTTGCCGCGGAGTCCGTCACCGGCGTCAACCGGGAAGAGGCCGCCGGCCACCGGGTCAGCGAATTGTTCACGCTCGTGGACGATGCCGACAGGCGGCCGCTCGGCGATCCCGTCGAACGCTGCCTGGCGATGCGCCGCCGCGTCAACATGGGCCGGCGGGCGGTCATGATCAGCCGGGACGATGAGCAGGAGCACTCGGTGGAGTTGACCGCGTCGCCGATACGCGGTCCGGGCAACAGCATTTCCGGCACGGTGGTCGTCTTCCATGACGTCAGCGAATTGCGCGGCCTGACCCGGAAAATGAGCTATCAGGCGACACACGATCCACTTACAGGATTGATCAATCGCCCCGAATTCGAGCGACGTCTCGAAGAAGCGTTGCACTCTGCACATGCAGAGCAGATCGCGCATATTCTTTTTTACATGGACCTCGACCGGTTCAAAGCCGTCAATGACAGCTGCGGGCACCAGGCGGGCGACAACATGCTCCGGGACGTTGCCGGCCTCATCAAGGACAAGGTGCGCGATTCGGATTTCGTCGGCCGGCTCGGCGGCGACGAATTCGGCGCGCTCCTGATCGGCTGCCCGATCGAAAAAGCGCGCCAGATCGCGAACGACATCTGCATTGCGGTCGGCGACTACCGCTTCGTCTGGAATGACAAGATCTTCAACGTGGGAATCTCCATCGGAGTGGTGGAGATCGGTCATTCCAGCCGTTCCATCCAGGATGCCATCAGTGCCGCGGATTCGGCCTGCTACGTTGCCAAGCAGGAAGGGCGCGGCCGGGTGCACATTTACTCGGCGCGCGATGAAGCAATTGCCCGCGAGCGCGGGGACATCCAGTGGCTGCGGCGGCTGCAGGAGGCGTTGCAGGAAGGCAAGTTCGAGCTTGCCGCGCAACCGATACTGGCGATGTCGGGGGCAACGGACACGGGACCTGCGGCGGAAGTCCTGATCCGCCTGCCAGACGCCCGCGGGCGCAGCGCGGAGACCGCCGAATTCCTGAGGCCGGCGGAACGCTACCAGCTCATGCCGCAGATCGATCGATGGGTCGTCAGTGCCGCCCTGACCGCCGTCGCCAGCGGCGAACTGAAGCTGCCGGGAAGCCGGAGTTGCGCAATCAACCTGTCCGGCCAGACACTGTCGGACGATAGTTTCCTGGGCTTCGTCGTCGACGCGCTCGATCACTCGGGCGTCGCCCCCGGTGCCGTCTGTTTCGAGGTGACGGAGCGCGCAATTCTCGCAAACGTCCAGCAGGCGCAACGCTTCATCGAAGTGCTGCACGGTATCGGTTGCGAGTTTTCGCTCGATGATTTCGGCAGCGGCCTCGGGTCATTTTCGAATCTCAAACACCTGCCTATCGACTACCTGAAAATCGATGGCAGCTACACCCGCAACCTGCGCTCCGACGAAGTGAACCAGGAAATGGTGGTTGCGATGATCAAGCTCGCCCGCAAGATGGAATTCCGTGTCGTTGCCGAACAGGTCGAGCAGCAGGACGATTTTGACTGGCTGCGGGACACCGGGATCGATTTCATCCAGGGGAATTTCGTGGAGGCGCCCGCTGCGCTCGGCACGACGTCGATGACCGGAGTGCATCGCATCCAGAACTGATCGGCCTGCTCGCGGCATCGAGGCCGGTCGAAGCGCCTCTGCCGCTCGCACTCACCCGGCGGCGTCGGGTCCGCCGGGTGGACGGTCGATCAGCCGAGCAGCGGCACCATAAGGAGCGCCACGATATTGATGATCTTGATGAGCGGATTGATGGCCGGTCCGGCGGTATCCTTGTACGGATCCCCGACCGTATCGCCGGTCACTGCCGCTTTGTGGGCATAGGACCCCTTGCCGCCGCAGTTCCCGTCTTCGATGTATTTCTTCGCGTTGTCCCATGCGCCGCCACCCGCGGTCATCGAAATGGCGACAAACAGTCCGGTGATGATCGTGCCGAGCAGCAGGCCGCCCAGCGCTTTCGGGCCGAGCAGCAGGCCGACGGCCAGGGGCACCAGAATCGGCAAGAGGCTCGGGACGATCATTTCCTTGATCGCGGCACGCGTCAGCAGGTCGACCGCCCGGCTGTAGTCCGGCTTGCCCGTGCCGTCCATGATGCCCGGGATCTCGCGGAACTGGCGGCGAACTTCGTTGACGACCGAGCCGGCAGCGCGGCCGACCGCTTCCATCGCCATGGCGCCGAACAGGAACGGGACCAGCCCGCCGATGAACAGGCCGATAATCACTAGGTGGTCGCTCAGCATGAAGACGGCATCGATGCCCTCATTGGCCAGCGCGTTCGTGTAGTCGGCGAAAAGTACCAGCGCCGCAAGGCCTGCCGAGCCAATGGCATAGCCCTTGGTCACGGCCTTGGTCGTATTGCCGACGGCGTCCAGCTGGTCCGTGATGTTACGAATCTCAGGGGGGAGGTCCGACATTTCTGCAATGCCGCCTGCGTTGTCGGTAATAGGCCCGAACGCGTCGAGCGCCACGACCACGCCGGTCATTGACAGCATCGCCGTCGCGGCAATGGCAATGTTGTACAAGCCCGCCAGCGTATCGCCGGCCGGCGCCAGGGCGAACGCGCCCCAGATGCTGAGGCAGACCGCGAGGACCGGCAGCGCGGTCGCTTTCATCGAGATGCCGAGCCCCGCGATGATGTTCGTCGCATCGCCCGTGAGCGAGGCGTTGGCGATCGTCCTGACCGGCTTGTAATCAGTGCCGGTGTAATACTCGGTAATGACCACCATTGCCGCCGTCAGGCCAAGACCGATCAGTGCCGAGAAATAGATGTGCATGGCCCGGCCGGTGTCGCCGAGCATGGCGTCTGTGACGAAATAAAAGGCAATCGCAGCGAGTACGCCGGCGACGATCATGCCCTTGTAAAGCGCCCCCATGATCTTGCCGCCGTCCGACGTCTTGACAAAGAACGTGCCGATGATCGATGCCACGATTGATACGGCACCCAGTACCAGCGGGTAGACGATGGCTGCGGCGCCAAAGGTCGTCGCAATCATTCCGCCGAGCAGCATCGTCGCGATGATCGTCACGGCATAGGTTTCGAACAGGTCAGCCGCCATGCCGGCACAGTCGCCGACATTGTCCCCGACATTGTCGGCAATCACCCCGGGGTTGCGCGGGTCGTCTTCGGGAATGCCGGCCTCGACCTTGCCGACGAGGTCTGCCCCGACGTCGGCCCCTTTCGTGAAGATGCCGCCGCCGAGACGCGCAAAAATCGAGATCAGGGAGCCGCCGAACGCGAGCCCGACAAGTGCGTGAATTGCGTCATCCGTCGAGGCACCGAGCTTGAGGAGAATCAGGTAATAGCCGGCGACCCCGAGGAGCCCGAGTCCCACCACGAGCAGGCCGGTAATGGCGCCGCCCCGGAATGCCACGTTCAGTGCCGGATTGACGCCATGGGTCGCTGCTTGGGCAGTTCTGACGTTGGCCCGCACCGAAACATACATACCGATGTAGCCGGCGAGCGCGGAGAAGATGGCGCCGATCGCGAAGCCGACGGCAGTCTCCCATTGAAGGGCAAAGCCCAACACCAGGAACAGGACGACCCCGACGATGCCGATCGTCGTGTACTGCCGGTTCATGTACGCGTTCGCGCCTTCCTGGATCGCCTTCGCGATTTCCTGCATCCGGTCGTTGCCGGCCGGCTGCTTCAGAATCCACTGTGCGGAAAGTCCGCCGAACACGATGGCGACGACGCCCGCACCGATCGACAGCCACAGTGCCATTTCACTAGTCATGCTTACTCCCACGCTGATTCGTTGTGATCAATATCCCGCAACAGGCACACGCCGGCGGCGTGGTGCCCTGCCAACGATGAGTTTTAATTTTTGGTGCCGGTCCGCGGTGCGAGCGTAGCGGCGAGCGCCCCGGGTCCGATCCTCGTCCGGCCGCGGCAGGCCGCGGATCATAGCACAAATTTATTTTGTAACTGTCTCGGTACCGCGACGTTTTTCAGCCGGGGGTATTTGGGCAAGCCCTTGACATAAGGCGGATAATCCTCGCCCCTGATCAGCGGCTGCAAATATTTGCGGCAGGCCTCGGTGATGCCGAATCCGTCTTTCGTGATGTAGCGGCGCGGCAGCATCTTCTCCTTGTTGGCGATGCGGGACAGGGGCGCCGATTCGATCGACCATCGATACGGGCTGTCCGAGAGCCGCTTGATGACCGGCATGACGGCATTCTTGCCAGCGAGAGCGAATCGTACGGCCTCACGGCCCACCGCGTAGGCTTGCTCCACGTCAACCGCCGACGCGATGTGTCTCGCGGCGCGCTGCAGGTAATCGGCGATGGCGTAGTGGTACTTGTAGCCGAGGTGGTCGCGGACCATGCCGGCGACGACGGGGGCCACCCCGCCCAGCTGTGCATGCCCGAACGCGTCCCGCGTCCCCGCTTCCGCAAGGAAGCGCCCATCCTCGTACGCCGCGCCCTCGCTGACGACGATCACGCAATACCCGCAGGTTTCCACGGAGGTCCTGACGCGAGCGAGGAATGCCGCCTGGTCAAACGGGATCTCGGGGAACAGGATGATGTGCGGCGCGTCGTCCGGCGTCGATCCGGCGAGGCCCCCGGCAGCGGCGATCCAGCCGGCATGGCGGCCCATCACTTCCAGGATGAACACCTTGGTCGAGGTGCTGGCCATCGACGCGACGTCCATGGCTGCCTCGCGCGTCGAGACCGCAACGTACTTCGCTACCGATCCAAAGCCGGGGCAGTTGTCGGTAACCGGCAGGTCATTGTCGACCGTTTTCGGGATCCCGATTGCAGCAACCGGGAAACCGAGGTCCTTCGAAATCAGCGACACCTTGTGAGCGGTATCCATCGAGTCGTTGCCGCCATTGTAAAAAAAGTAGCCGATATCGTGTGCGCGGAAGACCTCGATCAGGCGCTCGTACTCTGCCTTGTTTTCCTCGATGCCTTTGAGCTTGTAGCGTGCGGAACCGAACGCGCCGCCCGGCATGTGTTTCAGGCCGGCGATGCTGGCTGCCGTTTCCCGGCCGGTGTCGATCAAGTCCTCGGTCAGGGCGCCGATGATTCCGTTGCGACCGGCGTAGACGTTCGCGATCCGGTTTTTGTGCTTGCGTGCGGCTTCGATGACCCCGCACGCGGACGCGTTGATTACGGCAGTGACACCGCCCGACTGAGCGTAAAAGGCATTCATGGCGTGCATTTTGGAAATCCAGATCAGGGAACGCGCGACAGCATAGCGGAAACGGGCGTCTGCTTCAGCGCTTTCCGGCGACTGATTGACCTCCGTTGTCATTGCCGGTAGCGTACTTTGCCCGGACGGAGCCGCTCCGCCCGGCCCTCGATTCGTGACGCGAGAACTGATCAGGCATGAGAATCGTATTGCTCGGCGCCCCGGGTTCGGGCAAGGGGACGCAGGCCAAAATCCTCGCGGGATTGAAGCGTATTCCGCACATATCGACAGGCGACATGCTCAGGCAGGCGGTGGCGGCCGGGACGCGCTTCGGCCGGAAGGCCAAATCAACGATCGACGCAGGCAACCTCGTCTCCGACGACATCATGCTTGGCATCATCGCCGAGCGGCTCGCGCGGGCAGATGCGATCGACGGTTTCATCCTCGACGGTTTCCCTCGGACCCGCCAGCAGGCGATGGATCTGGAGGAACTTCTTGACGAGCTCGGCGTACCGCTCGATGCTGCCATTCTCATGGATGTGGATTTCGACATTCTCATGAAGCGATTGACAGGACGACGCACCTGCTCCACGACCGGCAAGGTCCTGAACATTTACTTTTCTCCGCAAACGGAACTGGATGAATGCACGAGTTCAGGCGGCGCCCTTATCCGCAGGGACGATGACAGGGAAGACACGATCAGGAACCGGCTCGATGTATACCGGGCGAACACCGAGCCGGTCGTGGAGTTCTATCGACAGCGCGGGTGCCTCACCGTTGTCGATGCGGATGGTTCGATCGACGAGGTCAGCCAGAGGGTCGTGGACACACTCGGCTGACGCGAGCCTGCGCGTTCAGAGCATGCGCGCGAGCTGGTCGCCGATCAGCGCCTTACGCCAGCCGGTGAAGACCCGGGCATTGCGCTCTCCCTCGAGGATGACCGCGGACAGTTCCTTTTTCGAGGCGATCGTCTCGGCGGCGACGCCGAGGTCGCTGGCACACTCGGCGACCCGGGCCTGCATCGCGAGCAACACGGATTTCTGTTCCTCGTCCGGGCCGCCACGAGGGCGTCGATGCGGCTCGTCGCTGCCCGTTGCGAGTTCTCTGGCACCGGACACGGCCGCAAGGAGCGCATCGCCGGCGCGCCTGACGAGCTTCGGCGGCAAGCCCTCTATCCGTTCCAGCTCCGCAAGGGTCGCCGGCAGCCTGACGGCGATGTCCGTCAGGACCGTGTCTTTCAATATCCACTGCCGCGGCAGGTTGCGCTCGATCGCGTCTCCTTCGCGCCACGCGGCGAGAGCGGCCGCCGCCGCACGGCGCGCGCCACCGAGCTTGCGAATACTCTTCAGGCGTTGCGCGGCGAGTGAGGGGTCGGCCGCGTACAGCGCCGGGTCGAGCAGCAAGCGCGAATCGTCAACAGCCCAGGCGAGCCGCCCCTTTTCGGCCAGGCGATCGGCCAGCCGTTCCCGGGCCGGCAGCAGGTATTCGACGTCCTCCGCGGCGTATGCGAGGTATTCCTCCGGCAAGGGCCGCATCGCCCAGTTCGCCCGGGTGTGTAACTTCGGCAGATCCACGTCGAACAGGGACTTGATGAGGCCGGCATAACCGAGCTGTGGCTGGTAACCCAGCAGGGCAGCGGCGATCTGGGTGTCGAACAGCGCAACCGGCATGCGGCCGGCGCCTTGGTAGATGACTTCGATATCCTGACGCGCCGAATGCGAAACCCATTCCCGGACGAGCAGCGCATCCCAGAACGCTCCGGCGTTCCGCATGGCGAGCGGGTCCACGATCAACAGTTTCTCTCCGGCAGCAACCTGCACCAGGCAAAGCTGCGCGTAAAAGGTCTTTTCCCGCATGAACTCGGTGTCGACGCCGACGGCATCCTGGGCCTCGATAGCCTCGATGGCCTGTTCGGGCCGGTCAACGTATGTGTAGGCAGGCATCACGAAAGGTTAACATGCGAAGATTGATGCCGGTTACGGGCGCGTGACCGGGTCGGGAGCGGAGCGCGAAACGTCTATGCACATTCACATTCTCGGAATCTGTGGCACGTTCATGGGCGGCGTGGCCGCGCTCGCGGCAGCCGCTGGCCATCGCGTCAGCGGTTGCGATGCGAACGTGTACCCGCCGATGAGCACGCAACTCAAGAACCTCGGCATCGATATCCACGAAGGCTTCGACGCCAGCCAGCTCGACGTGCCGCCGGATTGCGTCGTGGTAGGCAATGTCATGACCCGCGGCACTCCGGTGGTCGAGGCGATGCTCGACCGTGACATTCCCTACCAGTCGGGACCACAGTGGCTGGCCGATCACGTACTGCGCGGCCGGCACGTTTTCGCGGTGGCCGGGACGCACGGGAAGACGACGACGTCGAGCATGCTTGCCTGGATTCTGCAGGATGCCGGACTGGAACCCGGCTTCCTGATTGGCGGTATCCCGGCGAACTTCGATGTTTCGGCACGTTTCGGCAAGAGCGGCTACTTCGTTGTCGAGGCCGACGAATATGACACCGCGTTTTTCGACAAGCGTGCGAAGTTCGTGCATTACCGGCCGAACACCTTGATTCTGAACAACCTCGAATACGACCACGCCGACATTTACAGGGACCTGGATGCCATCATCTGGCAATTCCACCAGTTGCTCCGCACAGTGCCGGGCAGCGGGCGGGTGCTCGTGAATGCGGCAGACCGAAACCTCGACGCACTCCTGGCGATGGGATGCTGGACGCCACGGGAGAGTTTCGGCCTCGACGACGGCGCCAATTGGGCCGGGCGTTTCGCGGATGCTCAGGAGCGTCGCATCGCGGTGCGCGGGCCGAACAGGGCGGCCGGGGAGGCGGCGGCGCGCTGGCGCCAGAGCGGCGAGCACAATCTTGAGAATGCCGTGGCGGCCGTCGCGGCCGCCCGGAGCGCCGGAATCGACCTCGAGCAGGCCGTTGACGCGTTGTCGCGTTTCGACGGGGTCAAGCGCCGGATGGAGCGTACCGCGACGGTGGCGGATGTCGCGATCTTCGATGACTTCGCCCATCACCCCACCGCGATACGGCGGACCCTCGCTGCGATGCGCCGCCGCCATCCGGGGCGGCGCCTGGTCGTGGCGATAGAGCCTCGTTCGAATACGATGAAGCTCGGCGTGCATAACGAGGAGCTGCGGGAATCCCTGGCGGAGGCCGACCTCGTCTGGCTGTACCGGCCACGCGGCATGCATGCCGACTTCGATGCCGCATTGACGAGGCTTGGCGACAAGCTGCGCGCATTCGACGACTACGACCGGCTCGTGACCGACATGTCAACCCGGCTGCGCAGCGGCGACCAGGTGGTCTTCATGAGCAATGGCGGTTTCGGCAGTGCGAGGCAGACGCTGACGGCGCTCCTGCAACGGGTGCGGGGAAGCCAGGCGCGGGCATAGCGAGGCAGGAACGCACGGCTCGCCTATAATCGGGGGGTGCGCATACCACTATTTCCACTGAACACCGTGTTGTTCCCGGGCGGTCCTCTGCCGCTTCGAATCTTTGAGAGTCGCTACATCGACATGATCGGTGACCGCATGCGGTCCGATGCCCCGTTCGGCGTCCTGCTGATCCGCGAGGGGCCGGAAGCCGGGCCGGCGACGACCTTCGAGGTCGGAACACTGGCCCGGATCACGGACTGGTACCAGGGCAGCGACGGGCTGCTCGGCATCACGGCCGTCGGGGAACAACGGTTCCGCCTGCGCAGCACCGAGCGCCAGCGCAACGGATTGAACGTGGCCGACGTGGACCTCTTGCCGGACGAGCCGCCGACGCCGCTTCCCGAGGAGTACCGCGGCATCGCCACCCTGCTCGCCGGCGTGCTGGATGACCTGGGGCGACTCTACGAGTCGCTGGAGCGGCGCTACGATGATGCCGGCTGGGTGACCTGGCGCTTCGTGGAGGTATTGCCGCTCGATCTCGAGCAAAAACAGGCATGCCTCGAACACAGCACCGCCGAAGAGCGCCTGCAACTCGTCACACAGCTGCTCGAGACGGTCCGCAAGCCGGGCTGAGGCGTAGCGCTGCGAGCGCGGCGCCCGGGAACGGTCCCCGGGGGCGCGCCCTTCGAAATGGGGGCTAGTCCCGGGCGAGGACCGGGAAGACGCGGCCGGCGGCGTCAAGCGTCTGCCCGATCTCGGCGTCGCCGTGGGCCGCAGACACGAAGCCGGCCTCATACGCAGACGGCGCCAGATAGATGCCCGCGTCGAGCATGCCGTGGAAAAAGCGCCGGAAACGCGTAATGTCGGCGCCTGCCACCTGCGCATAGCGCGTCACCGGTCCGTCCGATGTAAATACGTAGCCGAACATCCCGCCCTGGGCCACCGTGGCGAGCGGCACACCGGCAGCCGCGGCAGCGCCGGCGAGCCCGGTCGTGAGCGCCCGGGTCCGCGCTCCCAGGGTTTCGTAGAAACCCGGTGCGTCGAGCTTTTCGAGGGTTGCGAGTCCCGCGGCCATCGCTACAGGGTTTCCGCTCAGGGTACCGGCCTGGTACACCGGGCCGTCCGGCGCGATACACCGCATGACGTCTGCACGGCCCCCAAAGGCCGCAGCAGGCATGCCGCCACCGACGATCTTGCCGAGTGTCGTGAGATCCGGCTTCAAGCCGTACAGGGACTGGGCCCCGCCCCGGGCAACCCTGAAGCCGGTCATCACCTCATCGAAGATCAACAAGGCACCGGCATCGCTACATTGCTCGCTCAGCGTCTCGAGAAAACCGCCGACCGGCAATACCATGTTCATGTTGCCGGCGATCGGCTCGACGATAACGCACGCGATCTCGCTACCGAAGCGAACGAACGCGTCACGCACCGCTTCCGCGTCGTTGAACGGGAGCGTGAGCGTGTGCTCGGCAAGCCCGGCCGGGATACCGGGCGAACTGGGCACACCGAGCGTGAGGGCACCGGATCCCGCCTTGATCAGCAGCGAGTCCGAATGCCCGTGATAGCAGCCTTCGAATTTGACGATCTTGTCACGCCCGGTGTAACCCCTGGCCAGTCGGATCGCGCTCATGGTGGCCTCGGTGCCGGAACTGACCATGCGCACGCGTTCGATCGAAGGCATCATGTCGCAGATTTTCTCGGCAATGCGAGTCTCGAGGATGCAAGGTGCCCCGAAGCTCAGTCCTTTTTTTGCGGTCCTCACGACGGCGTCGATAACGGCCGGGTCCCCGTGGCCCAGGATCATCGGCCCCCAGGATCCGACGTAGTCGATCAGGCGGCGCCCGTCTTCCGTTTCGATCCAGGCACCGCTCGCGCTCCGGAAAAACACCGGGTCGCCGCCGACTCCGGCGAACGCCCGAACCGGCGAATTGACGCCGCCGGCAATGACCTTTCGCGCGTCCTCATAAAGATTCATGCATTTGCCTCGCCTCGATACCTCGTTCAAGCAACAGTGCCGGAAGGCCGTCGTCGCCAATCAGGTGCAGCGCACCGACAATCAGCAGGTAATCCGTCTCGTCCTCGAGCAGAGCAAGGACATCATCGATCCAAGCCCGGTTGCGCCGGGCAACGATTGTCTCGTAGAGTTCCGTGTGCTGACGCAGTTCGGCGAGCATCGAGGCCTCGAGAAATTCGATGTCGCCGCGGCGCCACGCGGCGATCAGCTGCTCCGTTTCGGCCCGAACGTCACGGCCCTCGGAAAGCGTCTGGAAGAGCAGAGCGCTTTGCGCGTCGATCGACAGCCCGTCGAGAAAATGCAATTGCTCACCCGGCGTTTCGAGACCGGCGATCGGCTTGCCATCCTGCCCCGCCCTCGTTGCCAGGTGCATCTCCACGCCGAGTAGCGGATTGAAGCCGATGCGCAGCAGCACCAGCTGTTCCACGGTGATCGCTGCAAACCACGGCTCCGTCCGTTGCAGCATATCGAGCGGTATCTCGAGCACCTCGGCCGCCGCCGCGGCTTTCGTATAGCGCTCCTCGCCAAGCACCTGCCGGAGTGTCCGGCCGTCCTGCAGAAGTCCGAGCCGATTGGTTTCCGCCTGCAACGCCAGCGGGTCTATATCGTCCATATCGAGCTCCATCACGAGCGCTTCGGCGTCGTCATAAGCCCTGCCGATCACCGCGGGCAGCGGGTGGTCCTGCTTGCGCAACAGGTGAATCGATCCCAGGATATAGACGCGGTTTCGCTCGCCTTCCGCGAGCCACATCGACACCGGATGCCGTTCCGCCGCGGTGCAGACGAGCGCTACAAAGCACAGCAGTACGGCGCAGAGCGGCCTATTCGCCATCCACCCAGACCAGCTCGGTGGTGAAGGTGCCGTCCGCGGCCAGTTCCAGCCGGCGATACGCGGGAGGTCGCTCGTCGACGGAAAATACTTCGCTCATCGGGAGAAACTGACCGCACGTCGAGGGGGTGCCCAGTACCCGCAGGCCGTTGTAAGTGCCCTCGTATGCCTGGTGCGCATGGCCGAACAGCACGGCGCGGACCCGGCCCGATCGCGCAAACTGTCGCATGGCTTCCGGCCCGTTCATAAGCCCCACCTCGTCGAGCCACTCGCTACCGAGAAGCACCGGCGGGTGGTGCAGGTACACGAGTACGTGCGGGGCGTCACTTTCATTGATCGCTTCGTGCAGGCGTTCGAACTCCGCAGCATCGACTTCACCGCCGGGTCGTCCGGGCAGGCGCGTGTCGATCCCTGCGAGCAGCCACTCCCCGTGCCGCCCAATCGAGCAGTACTCGAAAGGCGGGTCGGTGCACACGGATTTCATCAGCACGTCGACATCATGGTTGCCGGGGACGCAGAGCACGGGCATGCCCAGCGTGAGCAGCGCATGCCGGAACCGATCGTAGGCCGCGGCGGAATCGTCCTGTACGATGTCACCCGTGGCAATCGTGAGCTCGGCCGGCCAGCCGCTGTGGAGATGATGGCGCAATACCTGCGACAGTGACTCCCAGGTGACGACACCCCGCAGCTCGCCATCCGCAGATGCAAACAGATGCGGGTCCGTCAGGTGCAGGATCCGAAAGCGGGAGTCTGACGCCGGAACCGTCGTGGCCACCTCAATATCGGTAATGATCGGGCTTGTACGGCCCCTCGGTTTCAACGCCGATATATTGCGCCTGAATGTCGGTGAGTTCCGTCAGCCGTGCGCCGATCCTCTGCAGGTGTAATCGTGCGACCTTTTCGTCGAGATGCTTCGGCAATACGTACACCTTGTTTTCATACTGGTCGCAGTTTTTCCAGAGCTCGATCTGCGCCAGTACCTGGTTCGAGAATGAGTTCGACATGACAAAACTCGGGTGGCCGGTCCCACAGCCGAGGTTCACCAGACGGCCTTCGGCCAGAAGTATGATGCGCCTGCCGTCCGGGAATACAACGTGATCCACCTGTGGCTTGATATTGTCCCACTCGTACTTGCGCAGGTGCTGAACGTCGATTTCGCTATCGAAATGGCCGATGTTGCAGATGATTGCCTCGTTCTTCAGCCGGTCGAGATGCGCGCCTGTCACCACGTGGAAATTGCCCGTGGCGGTGACGACGATATCCGCCTGGTCGCAGACTTCATCGAGCCTGACGACGCGGTAACCTTCCATCGCGGCCTGCAACGCGCATATCGGATCTATCTCCGTGATCCATACGGTTGCACCGAGCGAGCGCAAGGATTGCGCGCAGCCCTTGCCGACGTCCCCATACCCGCAGACGATGGCGATCTTGCCGGCGATCATGACGTCGGTCGCCCGCTTTATGCCGTCGACCAGCGACTCCCTGCAGCCGTACAGGTTGTCGAACTTCGACTTGGTTACCGAATCGTTCACATTGAACGCCGGACAGGCGAGGGAGCCCGCCTTCATCATGTCGTACAGGCGCTTCACACCCGTCGTCGTTTCCTCGGACAGCCCGCGAACCTTCTTCATGAGCGCCGGGTACTTGTCGTGCATCATGACCGTCAGATCGCCGCCATCGTCGAGCAGCATGTTCGGCGTCCAGCCGTCCGGCCCCTTGATCGTCTGTTCCACGCACCACCAATATTCGTCCTCGGTTTCGCCCTTCCAGGCGAACACCGGAACACCGCTCGCCGCGATTGCGGCAGCAGCGTGATCCTGCGTTGAAAAGATGTTGCACGACGACCAGCGCACTTCGGCGCCGAGCGCGGTCAGGGTCTCGATCAGCACCGCCGTCTGGATCGTCATGTGCAGGCACCCGGCGACGCGCGCGCCGGCGAGCGGCTGCTCACCCGAGAATTCCTCGCGCAATGCCATCAGGCCAGGCATCTCGGTTTCCGCAATGGAGATTTCCTTGCGGCCCCAACCGGCCAGCGCGATATCAGCGATCTTGAAGTCCTGCTTCTTGAGGGCAATGGCTTCGCTGCTCATGTCGTTCTCCTCCAGAATTTCGGTAGATGTCAGGCCGCGGCCGCGCCCCGCAGCGCTTCGGCCTTGTCAGTCTTTTCCCAGCTGAGCTCCAGGTCCTCGCGGCCGAAGTGCCCGTAGGCTGCCGTCGGCTGGTAGATCGGACGTACGAGGTCCAGCATCTTCAGAATGCCGTAAGGGCGCAGATCGAAGTTCTCGCGAATCAGCGTCGTCAGTTGTGCATCGGACACTTTGCCGGTCCCGAACGTCTGAACACTTATGGACGTCGGCGCCGCGACGCCGATGGCGTACGACACCTGGATTTCACAACGGTCTGCGAGGCCCGCAGCGACGATGTTCTTCGCGACGTAGCGGCAGGCGTAGGCCGCGGAACGGTCGACTTTGGAGGGATCCTTGCCGGAAAACGCGCCGCCGCCATGGCGCGCGGAACCCCCATACGTGTCGACGATGATCTTGCGGCCGGTGAGTCCGCAATCTCCCATCGGTCCGCCGATTTCGAAGCGCCCGGTCGGATTGATGTGATAACGCGTGCGCTTGCTGACCCATTCTTTCGGCAGCACCGGTTTGATGATCTCCTCCATGACGCCTTCCCTGAGCTCCGCGAGGCCGACGTCGCCGTGGTGCTGCGTCGACAGAACGACGGCATCGATTGCCATCGGCCTGCCATCGTCATACACGAAGGTAACCTGGCTCTTCGCGTCCGGCCGAAGCCAGGGCAGGACCCCGGACTTCCGAACTTCTGCCTGGCGGCGCACGAGCCGGTGCGCGAAGGTGATCGGCGCGGGCATGAGCACGTCGGTCTCGTTCGTGGCGTACCCGAACATGAGACCCTGGTCACCGGCGCCCTGTTCCTCATCGGTGGCACGGTCGACGCCGCGGGCAATATCCGGTGACTGTTTACCTACGGCGTTCAGCACCGCGCAGGATGCCCCGTCGAATCCCATGGAGGAATCGTTGTAGCCAATGTCCAGTACTGTTTTACGAACCAGGTCTTCAAAATCGATGTAGGTATTGGTGGTGATCTCGCCGGCGACGATGACCACCCCTGTCTTGACCATGGTTTCGCATGCAACCCTTGCGTGCGCGTCCTCGGCGAGGATAGCGTCAAGGACCGCATCGGAAATCTGGTCGGCAATTTTGTCCGGATGCCCCTCGGACACCGATTCCGAGGTGAACAGGAAAGAGTCACTCATGGGTAGCTTCTTCGGGCTGGTACAGCGACAATTGTACCGCAACGCACAACGCGTGCACCATGTTCCTGCCACCGGTTACCGTTCGTTACAGGCAGCGCCGCGCGGTCACGTCGTCGTCGCTGCACACTCGCTTGCTTGCGGCGTCCGCCAAAACCTTAGAAAATGCGCCGCTCCTCCGCGCCCCCGGCGCGGCAAAACCGACTCCTGAACGGCCGCATCACGCCGGGACGACAACAGATGCCACAGACAGCCACACAAGCCGGTGCGACGGACCGGCGGACTCTCGCGAATGCCATTCGCGCCCTGAGCATGGATGCAGTGCAGGCCGCGAACTCCGGGCATCCTGGCGCACCGATGGGGATGGCAGATATCGCCGAGGTGCTTTGGAATGACCATCTCAAGCACAACCCCGCGAACCCGCGCTGGGCCGACCGCGACCGCTTTGTCATGTCCAACGGTCACGGATCGATGCTCCTTTACAGTCTGCTGCATCTCACCGGGTACGACATGCCGCTGGAACAGATCCGCAATTTTCGCCAGCTCGGCTATCACACCGCAGGTCACCCTGAATACGATATCGCGCTCGGCATCGAGACCACGACCGGACCACTCGGGCAGGGACTGGCGAATGCCGTCGGTATGGCACTCGCGGAAAAGTTGCTGGCGGCCGAGTTCAATCGCGACGGGTTCGACGTCGTCGATCACCGCACATGGGTATTTCTCGGCGACGGCTGCCTGATGGAAGGCATTTCGCATGAAGCGTGTTCACTTGCCGGCACGCTCAAGCTCGGCAAGCTCGTCGGTTTTTACGACGACAACAACATCTCAATCGACGGCCAGGTCGGTGGCTGGTTCACCGACGATACGCCGCACCGCTTCGAATCCTATGGATGGCAGGTCATTCGTGATGTCAACGGGCACGACCCGTACGAGATCCAGACCGCCATCGAGACGGCGCGGGCCGAGAACGGACGCCCCACGCTGATCTGCTGCAAGACCGTCATCGGCTTCGGCGCCCCAACCAAGCAAGGCACTGCATCCGTGCACGGCTCGCCGCTCGGCGACGTCGAGGTCGCCGCGGCACGGGCGGAACTCGGCTGGACGTATGGCGCTTTCGACGTGCCGATGGAAATACGCGCGGCATGGGACGCCCGTCAGCGCGGCCGGGAAGTGGAAGCGGAGTGGAATGAATTGTACGCGCGCTACGCCGCGGCGCACGCCGAGCTCGCGGGCGAATTCCGCCGGCGGATCGCCGGCGAATTACCGCCCGGCTGGGATCGTGCGAGCCGGGAGGCCATTGCAAGGATCGACGCCGATGCCGCGACGATGGCGACGCGCAAGGCCTCTCTCGTGACACTCAACGCCTTCGCGCCCCTGCTCCCGGAGTTAATGGGAGGCTCCGCGGACCTGACCGGTTCGAACCTCACCAAGCACGCGGGTTCAACGGTCGTGACGGGAGGCGACGCTCCGGGCAACTATGTATTTTTCGGCGTGCGCGAGTTCGGCATGACTGCAATCTGCAACGGTATCGCGCTGCACGGCGGGCTGGTGCCGTATTGCGGCACGTTCCTGACGTTTTCAGACTACGCGCGCAATGCGGTGCGCATGGCCGCCCTGATGGGAATTCGCAATATCCTCGTGTACACCCACGATTCGATCGGACTCGGCGAGGACGGACCCACCCACCAGCCCGTCGAACACGTGGCCTCGCTCAGGCTCATGCCGAACCTCGATGTCTGGCGGCCTTGCGACGCGGTCGAGACCGCGACGGCCTGGAAGCACGCGATCGATCGGGCCGACGGGCCGTCGGCGCTCGTGCTGACCCGGCAGAACGTACCGCACCAGGCGCGCACTGCGGAGCAGATCGGCGCCATTGCGCGGGGTGCGTATGTGCTCCGCGACTGCGTCGGGAAGCCTGACATCATCTTCATTGCGACGGGTTCGGAGGTGGCGCTCGCCGCCGAAGCAGCGGCCGTGCTGGCCGCGGAGAGCGTGGCCGCACGCGTGGTATCCATGCCCTGTGCGGAAGTCTTCGATACCCAGGACGAGGACTACCGGAACTCCGTGTTGCCGAAATCCGTAACTGCGCGCCTGGCAATAGAAGCCGGCGTATCGGACGGCTGGTGGCGTTACGTGGGAACGCGCGGCGCTGTCGTCGGCCTTGACCGCTTCGGGGCTTCGGGTCCGGCGGAGGAACTCTTCGAACACTTCGGCTTCTCGACAGGCAATGTCGTCGATGCAGCCCGGCGCGTACTGGCCGGAACGGCCTAAGTTACAGAACACGACGGTTCGCCCGTGCGGGCCGAACGCCAGACCCAGGAGAATGGAATGACGATCAAAGTGGGAATCAACGGTTACGGCCGCATAGGACGCAACATGTTGCGCGCCCTGTATGAAGGGGACAAGCACGAGCAAATCGAGATCGTGGCGGTCAACGACCTGGGCGATGCGAACACCAACGCGCACCTGACGCGTTACGACACTGCACACGGCCGCTTTCCCGGCACGGTCGAAGTCGATGGCGACGCGATGGTCGTCAATGGCGACCGCATTCGCGTTTTCGCCGAAAGGGACCCGGCCAGGCTGCCGTGGGGTGAACTCGGCGTCGATATCGTCCTCGAGTCGACGGGCTTGTTCACGACCCGCGAAACTGCCGGCAAGCACCTGCAGGGCGGCGCGAGAAAAGTCATCATTTCCGCTCCGGGCGGGAAGGACATCGACGCAACGATCGTGTACGGCGTGAATCACAAAACGCTGAAATCGAGCGACACGATCATTTCCAATGCGTCGTGCACGACGAATTGTCTCGCACCGCTGGTGCAGCCATTGCATGAAAAGATCGGCGTCGAACACGGCATCATGACGACCATCCATGCGTACACGAACGACCAGGTCCTCACGGATGTGTTTCATAAAGACCTGCGGCGGGCGCGTTCGGCAACGATGTCGCAGATCCCGACCAAGACCGGCGCTGCCGCAGCGGTCGGTCTCGTGTTGCCGGAATTGAACGGCAAGCTGGACGGCTTTGCGATGCGTGTACCGACGATCAACGTATCGGCAGTCGATCTGACGTTCGTCGCCAGCCGCGACACGAGCGTCGAGGAAATCAACAGCGTGCTACGCGAGGCGAGCGAAGGCAGCCTGAAGGGTATTCTTGCGTACAACGATCTGCCGCTGGTCTCGATAGATTTCAACCATGACCCTGCCTCGTCGACTTACGATGCCTCTCTCACCAAGGTGATGCAGGGTAATCTCGTCAAGGTGGTCGCGTGGTACGACAACGAGTGGGGCTTCTCCAATCGCATGCTGGACACGGCAGTCGTGTTCCACGCTGCCTGAGAACAAGCATGCCCGTCATTCGGATGAGTGAGGTCGATCTCGCAGGCAGGCGCGTATTGATCCGCGAGGATCTCAACGTGCCGATTGCCGATGGCCGCGTATCGAGCGATGCCCGGATCCGGGCAGCGCTGCCGACTGTGCGCAGCGCGCTCGGCGCCGGTGCAGCCGTGATGCTGATGTCGCACCTCGGGCGGCCGGCCGAAGGGCGCAGCGAACCCGAGTATTCTCTCCGGCCGGTAGCCTGGCGCCTGTCGGAACTGCTCGGCCGCGAGGTGCCGCTCGCCGTCGACTGGATCGACGGCGTCGACATCGCACCCGGCGAGGTCGTGCTGCTCGAAAACGTACGTTTCCTGAAGGGTGAGAAGACCAACGATGCCGCGCTGGCGAAAAAAATGGCGGCACTTTGCGACGTATTCGTCATGGACGCCTTCGGCACCGCGCATCGCGCCCAGGCCAGCACCTTCGGCGTTGCCGAGCACGCGCGTATCGCCTGCGCCGGTCCCTTACTGGTCGCGGAACTCGAGGCGCTGGACAAGGCGCTGTCGAACCCAGCACGCCCGTTGGTCGCGATCGTCGGCGGCTCCAAGGTTTCGACGAAGCTGACGGTGCTCGATGCACTGGCGGGCATCGTCGATACGCTCATCGTCGGCGGCGGGATCGCGAACACCTTCATTGCAGCAGCGGGGCAGCCGGTGGGCACGTCCCTGTACGAAGACGATATGCTCGACACGGCGCGGCAGCTGGCCAAAGGCGGAGCAGGGCGAGCGGCGATCCCGGTACCGACCGACGTCGTCGTTGCCACGGAGTTTTCGGCCGATGCCCGGCCGACAATCAAGCCGTCCGGTGCGGTCGCGGCGCCCGAGATGATCCTCGACATTGGACCGGACACCGCCAGGCGCTTCGGCGAGATCATTCGGTCCGCCGGCACGGTCATCTGGAATGGGCCGGTCGGGGTCTTCGAATTCGACGCATTCGGGGCCGGCACCGAGGCGATTGCGAACGCCATCGCGGAGAGCGACGCATTTTCGATTGCCGGGGGCGGGGATACGCTGGCGGCGATCGACAAGTACGGGGTGGCGGACCGCATCTCGTATATTTCGACCGGCGGCGGCGCGTTTCTGGAGTTCGTCGAAGGGAAGAAACTGCCGGCCGTCGCCATCCTCGAACAGCGTGCCGCGACGTAGGTTCACCTCCCGCGTGCCCGGCTTCGACGCATGGCCGGCCCGTCGGACATTGTCCTCGGTCATGGCTCGGCTGCGCTTGAGCTTGCCTGCGCTTTACTTCCCTCAGACAACGTCCGACGGGCCCGCCCGATAGCCCGGCTGCCGCGCGCCCGAACTATCCGGGCAACCGGGCGAGGAGGCCTGTTCGACCGAAATAAAGCGGAGCGAGGCGCAGCCGAGTGAGCCATTCGGTCGAACAGGTCTGGAGTCCGGCTGCCGTGCGCCAGGACGCTAGGTCGGCCAGGGGCCGGTAATAGCGACGGTCGTGCCCGGGTACTGGATGTTGACGAAGAGTATCCTGCCGTCCGGTGAAAAACAGACGCCGGCAAGTTCCGAGGCGGAATAGGGGTTATCGGCAAGCTGGTACTGCATGCCGTCCGGCCGGATACCGATGATGCCACAGTGCCGGTCAGTGTCCTCGCAAACGATGAGATCCCCCCAGGGCGAGAGTGTCAGGTTGTCCGCGTTCCGGAGCAGCGACTCCTCCGTCGCCTCCGCGATCAGTTCGAGCTGTCCTGGCGCTTCCGATTCCCGCGACGTGCCGTCATAAACACTGGGGGTATAGCTGAACACCTGGCCGAGGCGGGCCTGCCCGCCGATGGTGCACGTAAAGACCAGAGCTTCGCCGGTCGAACAAAGGCCCTCACCGCGTGCGAAGGTCGCTGCGCCGGCGACGGCGCCCCGCAAGCGCAGGTCGTTCAGCACCGGATCGACGTCGTCGAGGTCGAGCCAGTCTACCGGCAGTTTCTCGCCGATCCGGATATCCAGCGGAACGGACCAGTTGTGTGTCCGCATCGACGGCCGGCCCCTGACGACCAGCGCCTGAAGTCGTCCGCCCTCGGCCAGTTTGCCGGCGACCGCGGGCAGGAAGCGGTAAAAGAGCGAGTGATGGCGGTCTTCGGTGAGATAGACGACACCGCTCCGCGGATGGACTGCCGCCGCCTCATGCTCGAAGCGTCCCATCGCGCGCAGTGGCTCCGCCTTGACGAGCTCGTCCGCGTGGGCGTTTACCTCAAAGATATAGCCGTGCTTTTCGTTGTGCACGACGCGTTTGCCACCGGTGAAGGCCGTTCCGGGATCCGCGAAGGATTCCTCGCAGGACAGCCAGGTGCCCCACGGAGTGCGGCCGCCGGCACAGTTGATCTCCGTGCCGCCGAGGCTCAGGAACTGGCGCTCGGTCCGGCGCGTCGCCGGGTTGTAAATCGAGGTGGTCGTGCCCCCGGCCCCCGGCGTCTCCTCGCCGCCCCAGTCGTACACGCGCTCTTTGATGCTGTCATCAAGGTTCGCGAAGCGGGTTCCGAACGCGCTGTACTCCGGATACGCGGACTCCATTTCGTGATTGCAGACTACGATGACTCGACCGTCCCGGCCGGCAAAGGCCGCCATGCCGTCGTGCGCGGGCGGTACCTGCAAGCCGTCAGCCATGGGATCGCCCGCGCGTGAAACGACGTCCAGTCGGAAGCCGTCGGCTACGTCGAGCAGGCGGTTTCGGTCCGGGCGCAGGGGGCCGAGCGGCGATGCGCCCGCCTCGGTCCGTGCCAGCGCCGGCGTGGTTGCGGCGGCAGCTATACTCTTGAGAAAATGGCGGCGATCGAGCACGGCATCCATCCTGTTGAACAAAGTGCTGCAGCATAGCGTTGTCCTGTTTCGGGCAGAAGACAAGCTCCGTGATTCGCCCGGCGCAACACCAAACGCTGTGCAATAATCGCCGCCATGCAAAGACGAACCAAGATTGTGGCGACGATCGGGCCCGCGTCCGAACAGCCGGAAACGCTCATCAAGATGATCGAGGCCGGACTCGATGTGGCACGCCTGAATTTTTCCCACGGGTCCGCCGAAGAGCACCGGGCGAGGGCAGAGGCGCTGCGCAAGGCAGCGGCAAGCTGCGGCCGGGAAATCGGTCTCATGGGTGATCTGCAGGGCCCGAAAATACGGGTTCGGCGATTCCGCGATCGCAGCGTAGAACTGAAAGACGGCCAGTCGTTTTTCCTGGACAGTACGCTCGGCCTGAATGAAGGAACGATCGACGGCGTCGGCGTCGCGCTGGAGACACTCCATGAAGATGTCGAACCCGGCGACCTACTGCTGCTCAACGACGGGATGATCACCCTGTGTGTCGATGGTGTTGCCGGCACGCGTATCAAGACGACCGTTGTAAACGGCGGCATTCTTTCCGATCACAAGGGCATCAACAAAAAAGGGGGCGGATTGTCTGCACCCGCTCTCACCGACATCGACCGCGAAAACATCCGGCTCGCAGCAGCGCTGGAAATGGACTTCCTCGCGGTGTCTTTCGTGCGCTCCGGCGATGACGTCAGCGAGGCGCGCCGGCTGTTCGAGGAGGCCGGCGGCCGCGGCCGGATCGTCGCGAAGATCGAACGGACCGAGGCCGTGGAGAATATCGACTCGATCATCGATGCTGCGGATATCGTCATGGTGGCGCGCGGAGATCTCGGCGTCGAGATGGGTTATGCCTTACTTACCGGCATCCAGAAAAACCTGATTCGAAAGACCCGCAAGAAAAGCAAGATCGTGATCACGGCAACGCAGATGATGGAGTCGATGATCCAGAACCCGATTCCCACGCGCGCCGAAGTTTCGGATGTCGCCAACGCGGTTATGGACGGCACGGATGCGGTAATGTTGTCCGGCGAAACCGCGGTTGGGAAATATCCGGTGAGAGCGATCCGGGAAATGGCAGAGGTGTGCACCGGCGCCGAGGAGTTTCCATTGCCCGAAGGGATGACGAGGCATCGAATCGGCGACTATTTCGAACGCGTCGACGAGGCCATCGCGATGGCGGTCATGTACACGGCGAACCACCTCGACGTACAGGCGATCTTCGCCCTGACGGAGTCAGGATCCACCGCGCTGTGGATGTCGCGCATTCGGTCGGATATCCCGATTTATGCCTTTACTCCCCATGTCGATACCTGCCGGCGCGTGACCATGTACCGCGGCGTTTTTCCGGTGCACTTCGATACCCGGACGACGGATTCCAGGGCGTTGTACCAGGATGTCTTCGACTTCATGCTGGCGAAGAAGATCGTCAAGGCCGGCGACCGCATCATCTTTACGAAAGGTGACATGGATGGCGTGTCCGGCGGCACAAACGCGATGAAGATCGTGGAAGTAACCGCGCGGGGCTGACGCATGCGCAGGTGGCTGCTCCGGTTAATTGGGTTGGCGGGCAGCCTCGCCGTCATCGCCGTTCTGCTCGGCGCCTGGCTCCTTCGGGGCAGCCTGCCGGAACTTGACGGTACGATCGTGGCCGATGGCCTTGATGGGCCCGCGAGCATCGAGCGAGATGCGATCGGCGTCCCGGTGATCACGGCGACGAGCCGGGCGGACCTTGCGTTTGCGACCGGCGTGGCTCACGCCCAGGACCGCTACTTCCAGATGGACCTCGTTCGCAGGCAGGCGGCCGGCGAGCTTGCGGCACTGTTCGGCGCGGCAGCGATCGACGCCGACCGCCACTATCGCTTCCATCGCTTCCGCAGCGTCGCGCGCGAGGTGTATGCATCATTGCCGGTGGATCAGAAGCAGCTCCTGGATCGCTACACCCGTGGCGTGAATGCGGGACTGGCGAGTCTTGATGCCCGGCCTTTCGAGTATTTCGTGCTGCGCAAGGAACCAGAGCCGTGGCGTGCGGAGGATTCCCTGCTCGTCGTCTATGCGATGTTCCTGCAGTTGAACGACTCGCGCGCCCGGCGCGATTTGCGGCACGGTTTCGCGCACCGCGTGCTGCCGCCCGATGTGTATGCCTGGCTGTTCCCCGACGGTACCCCCTGGGATGCGCCACTCACGGGCGGCGCGCGGTCCGTGCGACCGTGGCCACCCGCCGAAGCGCTGGATCTTCGTGCCCGGACGGCACCACCCGCCGTCGCCGCTGTCCGGGAGCCACTGCCGGTGCAGGGCAGCAACAACTGGGCCGTCGGCGGCGCGCTGACGCGGACCGGCCGCGCAATGCTCGCGAACGACATGCACCTCGGCCTCGGCGTGCCGAACATATGGTACCGGGCACGCCTCGTGCAGACCGGTGCCGGGCCGCGTGACGTGACCGGCGTCAGCCTGCCGGGCGTGCCGCTGATCGTCGCAGGCAGCAACGGCCACGTTGCCTGGGGCTACACCAACAGTTACGGCGATTGGACCGACGCGGTCGTCGTGCAGCCTGGAGCGACACCGGGCACCTACCGCACCCCCGACGGCGACCGGCCGTTCGTCCTGCACCGGGAGACGATCGAAGTGGCGGGCGGATCCGATGTCCCGTTCACGGTGCGCGCAACGATATGGGGCCCCGTGGACGATGGCGCCGGCTATCCGGACGGCGAAATCGCGGTGAGCTGGACCGCGCATCACGGCCGCGCGGTGAACATGAACCTACTCGGGCTCGAGACGGCGCAAGGCGTTGACGCTGCGCTCGACATTGCGACCACGGCAGGCATACCACCACAAAACTTCGTAACGGGCGACGCGAACGGCAATATCGGGTGGACGATCGCGGGACAGATCCCCACGCGGCACGGTTTCGACCCGGGCATACCTGCCGACTGGAGCACGGCGCCTGGCTGGACGGGCTGGCTCGAACGCGCCGCGTATCCGCGCGTCGTCAACCCTGCGGATTCCCGCCTGTGGACAGCGAATGCGCGGGTAGTCGACGGTGACGCGCTCGAGGTCATCGGCGACGGCGGTTATGACCTCGGCGCGCGTGCCGGGCAAATCCGCGACGCACTGCGGGCGAGGCAGCACTTTACCGAGGCCGACATGCTCGATATCCAGACTGACGATCGTGCCCTGTTCCTGTCGCCCTGGCGGGACCTGCTGCTTGAGCTCCTGGATTCGAAGGCCGCGTCACTGGACGCAGCGATGACCGAATACCGGGCGCTGGTGCATGCCTGGACGGCGCGAGCCACACCAGCGTCGGTCGGATATCGGCTCGTGCGGCAATTTCGGCTCGAGGTCCAGTCGCGCGTGTTCGAGGGCCTGATTGCGCCCCTGCGCGGTGAGTACGAGGTCCTGCCGGCATGGACGAGTTACGGACAGTTCGAAGCGCCGCTATGGCAACTGGTGACGGAACGTCCGGCGCACCTGCTCCCGGCGGAGTACGCGTCCTGGGATGCGCTGCTGCTCGATGCGGTGCGTGCGAATCTCGATAACTGGGAAGCCCTCTACGACTCGCCGCTCAGCGCACGGACCTGGGGTGAAGCGAACGTCCTCTCGATGCGGCACCCGCTGAGCGCGGCGCTGCCCTTTGCCCGCGGATGGCTCGACATGGCGGCGGTGCCGATGGCCGGCGATTCGAACATGCCTCGCGCACAGGGATCCGATTGGGGCGCCTCGCAGCGATTTGCGGTATCGCCGGGCGACGAAGCAAACGGCCTCATGCAGATGCCAGGCGGGCAAAGCGGCCATCCGTTGTCTGAATTTTACCGCGCGGGGCATGACGCCTGGGTGACGGGCGCAGCCCGGCCCTTTTTGCCCGGGCCGGCGCGTCATAGGCTGAAGCTCGAGCCGGCCGAAGGTAATATGGGAGCATCGGGGTAGCGACAGGATAGGGGTTCCCATGGACAGACGACGCTTTACCGGCACGGAAAGCTATATCGCCACCGACGACCTGTCGATGGCGGTCAATGCTGCGGTCACGCTCGAGCGGCCGATCCTGATCAAGGGCGAGCCGGGGACCGGGAAGACCCAGCTCGCGGTCGAAGTCGCGCGCTCGCTCGGCAAGCCGCTCATCGAGTGGCACATCAAGTCCACCACGAAGGCGCAGCAGGGCTTGTACGAATACGACGCCGTAGCGCGCCTCCGGGATTCGCAGCTCGGTGACGGGCGCGTGCACGACATTCGGAATTACATCGTGCGCGGCAAGATCTGGGAAGCCTTCGCGTCCGAACAGCAGCCGGTACTGCTGATCGACGAAATTGACAAGGCGGACATCGAGTTTCCGAACGACCTCCTGCAGGAACTGGATCGAATGGAGTTCTACGTCTATGAGACGCGCGAACTCGTCCAGGCGCGCTATCGGCCGATCATTGTCGTGACGAGCAACAACGAAAAGGAACTGCCGGACGCCTTCCTGCGCCGTTGTTTTTTTCACTACATTCGCTTCCCCGACAGGGAAACGATGTCGCGAATCGTCGACGTGCACTTTCCGGGACTCAAAAAGGCACTGTTATCCGAGGCACTGAACGCGTTTTACCGCATGCGCGACATCGCCGGGCTGAAAAAGAAGCCATCCACGTCGGAACTGCTCGACTGGATCAAGCTGTTGCTTGCCGAAGACATTCCTGCCGAGGCTTTGCGCAGTGACAATATCCGCTCGGCCATCCCGCCGTTGCACGGCGCCTTGCTGAAGAACGAGCAGGATGTGCACCTGTTCGAGCGTCTCGTGTTCCTCAACCGTAAGGCCGGCGGCCCGTCATAGCGACAGATGCTCATACCGTTTTTCTTCGCACTGCGGGACGGGGGACTGAAACCCTCGGTCACCGAGCTGTTGTGTCTGCTCGAGGCACTGCAGCGCGGCGTCGCCGGTTACAGCGTCGACGATTTTTATTATTTGTCGCGGGCCGCGCTGGTCAAGGATGAATCCCGGTTCGATCGATTCGACCGGATCTTTTCCGCCTACTTCAAGGGCGCCGAGCAAATGCTGTCGGAGCTGATCGCCGAGGTACCGGACGAGTGGCTGCGGCGTGAGGGTGAACTCGCCTTAAGCGAAGAGGAACGTGCGCGGATCGAATCGCTCGGTGGCTTCGACGAACTGATCAACGCCCTCCGGGAACGCCTGGAGGACCAGGACGGGCGGCACGAAGGCGGCAGCCGCTGGATCGGCACGGCAGGCACATCCCCTTTCGGCGCCTACGGCTACAACCCGGAAGGCGTACGGATGGGACAGGCCGGGGGACGGCATCGCAGTGCCGTCAAGGTCTGGGATAGGCGCGAATACCGCAACCTGGACGACGGTATCGAACTGGGAACCCGCAACATCAAGATTGCGCTCCGGCGACTCAGGAAATTCGCGCGAGAAGGCGCGGCCGACCAGCTCGACCTCGGCACGACGATCGACCGGACCGCCCGCAATGCCGGACTACTGGACATTCACATGGTGCCGGAACGCCATAACGCCATTAAGGTCCTGCTTTGCCTCGATGTCGGCGGGTCGATGGACGACCACGTCCGCGTGTGCGAGGAACTCTTTTCGGCAGCACGGTCGGAATTCAAGCACCTGGAGTATTTCTACTTCCATAATTTCGTGTACGAGTCGTTGTGGAAAGACAACCGGCGGCGCCACGCGGAGAAGACGCCGACACTCGACCTGACACATACCTACGGATCGGATTACAAGCTCGTGTTCGTCGGCGATGCCACGATGAGTCCTTATGAAATCATCTATCCCGGCGGTAGCGTGGAGCACTGGAACGACGAGCCTGGTGCGATATGGATGCAGCGATTGCTGCGGACGTATCCGAAAGCCGTCTGGTTCAATCCTGAGCCCCTCGAGCGCTGGGACTATACGCCGTCGGTGAAACTCGTCCGTGAGCTGATGGACGGGAGGATGTATCCGCTGACGGTTGCCGGCCTCGACGAAGGAATCAGGGCGCTGCGCTGACGGACCGGGTCCCGGAGAGTGCCTCCAGGTCGGCCAGCACCTCCCCGGAATGCGTCTCAGGATCGACATCCGCATAGTGCTTCGCGATCTCGCCGCGCGGGTCGATGATAAACGTCTCACGATTCGCCATCGGGAAACCGTACTTTCGCGTCTTCACGCCGTAGGCCTCAGCGACCGCACCTTCCGTGTCAGCCAAGAGTGGAAACGGGAGGCTGTGGTTCTCGGCGAATTTGCTGTGGGACTCTACGTCATCCAGGCTGACACCGATGATCTGCGCATTGAGCTTGCGGTACGCGAAAATATTGTCGCGGAACTCGCAAGCTTCCGTCGTGCAGCCGGGCGTCTCGTCTTTGGGGTAAAAATAAAGTACCACCCAGCTGTCACGGTAATCCTCCAGGGAATGCAGCTGGCCTTCCTGATCGGGCAGTTCGAAGTCCGGTGCAGGCTCCCCGACCGCCGGCTGGCCGTCGGCGAGGGCGAGGGCGGCGAGCGCGAGCGTCGCCAGAAATGTGCAATACAAGGTGTTTTTCATAGTCGTCGCCCCGGATACTGTGCCGATCGGATGGCCCACTATAATACGGCCCTGGCGCCGGCCTGCAAAGCCGGCACTGGCGGGTAGCAACGGAGTTCATGACGAGTCCTGCTGAAAAACCCAAGGCCGCGCTGGTTCTGCCGGGCGGCGGTGCCCGCGGTGCCTTCCAGGTCGGGGTGCTGAAAGCGATTGCCGAGGTGGTGCCGAAGGGCACCATCAATCCCTTCAATATCCTGAGCGGCACCTCGGCCGGCGCCGTGAGTACGGTCGTCATGGCGTCGCGGGCCCGCCGCTTTCGGCTCGCGGTCGCGGAACTCGAGCAGGTCTGGCGGAATTTTCGTTGCCACCAGGTCTACCGCACGGACAGTCTCACGATGCTCCGAAGCAGCTTGCACTGGTTCGCCTCGATCGTGAGCGGGGGACTGATCGGGATGCCGCGCTCGCTTCTCGACAATTCACCTCTCCGCGCGCTCCTTGCCCGCAACGTCCGCTTCGCGGCTATCCAGCAGGCGCTGGATGCGGGTTGGCTCGAAGCGGTCGCGGTTACGGCGGCCGGTTACACCTCGGCGCAGTCGCATACGTTTTTCCAGTCCACCGCCGGGCACCGGCCCTGGCGAAGGACGCGGCGCGTGGGGGTTCAAAGCCATCTCGAGCTGGATCACGTGATGGCGAGCATCGCTGTGCCGATGATCTTCCGGCCGGTATTGCTGGGCAACGAATGGTTCGGTGACGGCGCCATGCGCCAGGCTACGCCGCTCAGTCCGGCCATCCACCTCGGCGCCGACCGCATCCTGGTGATCGGCGTCCGCAACGAAGTGCCGGACAAGAGTCTGGCGTTGGACGACGCGCCGCCTTACCCGAGTTTTGCGCAGATCGCGGGCTATACGCTGGACGCCCTGTTCCTCGATGGCCTGTATTCCGATCTCGAGCGCATGACCCGTATCAACCAGATGCTGGATGCGATTCCCGCACCGCAGCGCACTGGTGTGCTTCGCGAAATGCGTCCGATAGACATGCTCGTCGTGGTGCCAAGCGTAGATATCCGCGACATCGCGTTCCGGTATCGGCGCGAATTGCCCGTCGCGCTGCGGGCGCTGCTGTACGGCATTGGCGGACGGCGCCGGAATGAGAATCGCCTGCTGAGCTACCTGTTGTTCGAGCAGGCGTTCACCCGTGAACTGATCGATCTCGGCTATCGGGACGCGAGGAAATACAGGGCGGAGTTGCAGGCCTTCGTCACCGGCGAGCCCGTGCCGAGGCTGTTTGCGCCGGACTGGGTACGCCACGACCTGAGCGCCGTGCACGGCGACTACACGAATGCCAGCCCGGTCACCGGCCCGACAGCGTAACGCTTGTGACGTGCCACCGGGGCGTGCTCAAGCGCGCTCGGCCTGGGGCACGATGCGCAACTGGTTGTGTCGGACGCTGACCGGTTCTTCCCGCTCCGCCAGGGCGGCGCCCAGTTTTTCCGCCATGCACACCGAACGGTGCTGTCCGCCGGTGCAACCGAGAGCGACCGTCAGATAGCCCCGATGCGCCTCGCGGTACGCCGGAATCCAGCGCAGAAGGAATTGCAGGATGTCATCGAACATCGCCCGGAAACTGTCGTGGGTGTCGAGGAAACATGCCACCTCGGCATCGAGCCCCGTCAGACCCCGCAGCTCGTGGGTCCAGTAGGGGTTGGGCAGGCACCGGAGGTCGAAGACGAAATCCGCATCGGGCGGGATTCCGAACTTGTAACCGAAAGATTCAATCAGCACGGACATCGTTCCCTTGCTCCGTCCATCGACTCTCGTGCGTATCGTGTCTGCCAGTTCGTACACACTGCTTATGGAGGTATCGATGATCAGGTCTGCCGTGTTGATGACCTCGGACAGTATTTCGCGTTCCTTCTCGATCGCCGGGCGTAACGCGGACCCCTGGGTTGCCAGCGGGTGTCTGCGGCGGCTTTCGCTGTAGCGTTTGAGCAATACCTCGTCGTCAGCCTGCAGGAACAATACGTCCGTGAGAATGTCCTGCTCACGAAACTGGCTGACGAGCCGAGGCAGTGTTTCAAGATCCTGACGGCGATTGCGGGCATCGATGCCGACGGCGATTCGCGTGTTCCGGGATTCTTCGTTGGCACCGACTTCAGTCACCGCCGACTGCAACAGTGCCGCCGGCAGGTTGTCGATACAGTAGTAGCCCAGGTCTTCGAGGACATGCAGTGCGACAGATTTCCCGGATCCCGACAGCCCGCTGACGATGATCAGGCGCCGGTTCGCCGCCATCAGCCGCGCTCGGCTGCCCGCGGCTCGTCCTGTGCGTAAGCACCGCCGCCTGCGAGCAGGATGTCGTGCAATTCCTTGCTGGAACGGGCGCCTCGGCACCGCTCGCGCAGACCCTCATCAGCGAGCAGGTTCGTAATCATGTTGATATCGGCGTAATCGCTGTCCTTCAGCGTCGCCGGAACCAGCAGACCGAATACGAGGTCTACCGGTTCGCCATCCGCGGAATCAAACTCCACGGGATCGGACAGCTTGATCATCGCCGCGTGGCCCTTGTCGAGACCATCGATGCGACAATGCGGAAACGCAACCCCCTGGCTCATGCTCGTGCAGCCGAGGCGCTCACGCCCGATCAGGCATTCGAAAATGTCTTCGGCGGCGATATCGGCCAGCGGGCGCACGAGCAGTTCGCTCAGGATTTCGAGGCAGTGCTTCTTGCTTCGGGCGTGCGCGTTACACAGCACGCTGTCGGGTTTTATGATCTCGTCGAGTGACATGGGGAACAGGAAGGAAGGTCCAGGTATGGGAAAAGGCAAGTGACCTGAGGCATGTGGCATGCCCCGCGGCGAGCTTTGCGGGGCACGTGCCTGGCGCACGAGGTCAGACGATCTCTCTTTTGGGATTTTCTCTGGCGTGATGATCGACAAGCTTTTCCTTGTGTTTGCGGACCTGTCGGTCCAGCTTGTCTACGAGGCCGTCGATCGCTGCGTACATATCATCTTCGGTGGTTTCGGCGAAGATCGTACCACCATTTACATTTACTTTCGCCTCTGCCTTGTGGCGTAGTTTCTCGACTGTCAGGATACAGTGCACATCCGAAACCAGGTCGAAATGACGTTCCAGCCTTTCGATCTTCGACTCTACATAACCTCTCAGCGAGTCGGTGATAGCGATATGATGGCCTGAAACATTCAATTGCATGGTTGCCTCCCATTCTGATTGGGGTACGGCTTCCCGGACGAAAGCCGGTACACGTGGTGTCTTAAATGCCTAGCGGTGCTTGCTTTTCTCCCTGAATGTCAGCGTGCGGGCCTTTCCCTGCGATCACTGGACGATGCGATATTCATGGCTTCACGGTACTTCGCAACCGTGCGCCTCGCAACCTTGACGCCGTCGTCAGCGAGGAGCTTGGCGATCTTGCTGTCGCTCAATGGCTTTTTCGGGTTCTCGGCGCCGATGAGCTTGCGGATTTTTGCGCGCACCGAGGTCGAGGACTGATCCTCACCGTGCTCTGAGCTGAGGTGGCTCGAGAAGAAATACTTGAACTCGAATACCCCGCGCGGCGTGTGCATGTACTTGTTGGTAGTTACACGGGAAATCGTCGACTCGTGCATGCCGATTTCCTCGGCGACGTCCTTCAACACCATGGGCCGCATCGCTTCGTCACCAAGGTCGAGGAATTCGGTCTGGCGGGACACGATGCAGGTTGCCACCTTCAACAGGGTCTCGTTGCGTATTTCGAGACTGCGAATGAGCCAGCGTGCTTCCTGGAGTTGCGAACGCAAAACGGCATGGTCCCCGCTGCCGCGCAAGAGCTTGGCATACGTCTGGTTCACCGACAGGCGAGGTACGCCGGTAGGGCTGATCTCGACCTGCCAGCGATTGTCGACCTTGCGTACGAACACGTCCGGTATCACGTACTCGGCGCGTGCGGAACTGACGGCCAGGCCGGGCTTCGGGTTGCAGCCCTTGACGAGCGCAAGAGCATCGTGCAGGTCTTCTTCTGAGGCCCGCAGTGTCCGCCGCAGTTCGCCATACGCGCGTGTAGCGACGAGATCCAGGTGCTTTTCCGCAATGTCTATCGCAAGTTCGAGCGCGGGGGTCTCGAGGTCCAGTTGCCGGAGCTGCAGGACTACACACTCCGCGAGAGAGCGCGCGCCGATTCCGACCGGGTCCATGTTCTGCACTTTTTTCAGCGCAGCTTCGATCTCCTCGGTGGAGACTTCGGTATCGATACTGGCCTTGATGTCGTCGAGCGAGGCCGTGAGGTAGCCGTCGTCGTTGATGGCATCGATGAGGGCTTCGCCGATGAGAGCAGCCCGCGGCGAGAAATCCTCCATCTCGAGCTGCCAGAGCAGGTGTTCGCGCAGGGACTGTCCCGTCTGGTCGGCGAACTCGGAGATCGGCCGACCTTCGCCGTTCCAGCCGCTGTCGACCCGATCGGCGGTCCGCGTCTGCCAGCTGTCTTCGGCCTTGATCGCCTCGACCTCGACGGTCGTCTCCTCGGTCGTCCGTGGCACGTCCGGGAGGTCTTCCATTTCGAGCATGATGTTTTCTTCGAGGGCGTCCTGGATCTGCGCATTCAGATCGAGAACGGGCAGTTGCAGAAGGCGAATTGCCTGCTGTAATTGCGGCGTCATGGTCAGCGACTGGCCGAGCCTCAGCTGCAACGAAGGTTTCAACATCTAGCGGGTTCCCGTCCTCTGTGCCACACAGCTTGCCTCAAAGCCTGAACTCCTGTCCGAGATACACTTCGCGAACGTGACGATTCTCGAGGATATCCTCGGGGGCCCCGGACGCGATCAGGCTCCCGTCACTCAGTATATAGGCTCTGCCGCAAATTCCGAGGGTCTCCCGGACGTTATGGTCGGTGATCAGCACGCCGATGTCCCGGTCACATAAGTGCCGGATTATCCTTTGAATATCCAGCACCGATATCGGATCCACGCCGGCAAATGGCTCATCCAGGAGAACGAACAGGGGATTGGCCGCAAGGGCCCGGGCGATTTCGACCCGCCGGCGCTCGCCGCCGGACAGGCTGATGCCGAGACTGGTACGGACATGGCCGATGTGCAGCTCGTCCAGCAGTTTCTCGAGTTCCTCCTCGCGTCCTGCGCGCACCAGGTCCTTGCGGTTCTCGAGGATGGCGAGGATGTTCTGTTCCACCGTCAACTTGCGAAATATCGATGCTTCCTGGGGCAGGTAGCCTACGCCCAGGCGAGCACGCACATGCATCGGCTGCGACGTGAGGTCCTGGCCGTCGAGGAGAATCTTGCCGCTGTCGGCGGACACCAGTCCTACGATCATGTAAAACGCCGTCGTCTTGCCGGCACCGTTCGGCCCCAGCAAGCCGACGATTTCGCCACTCTTCATCTCCAGCGACAGCTCCTTGACCACCTTCCGCAACTTGTAGCTCTTCGAGATATCCTGGGCGGTCAGGATGCTCATTCGTCGTCGTCCCTCTCGTCGGGGTCCGTCCGGGGCTCACCGGTATCGCTCGTTGCCTGTCCGTCATCGCGAGCATCACCTTTTACGCCCTCTTCGGCGGCGGGAGGGGTAAAGGTGATTTTCACACGATCGTCCGGCGCGCCCGACGAGGCGGCGTTCACCCGCCGGTCGCGAATGTTGTAGACCAGGGATTCCGCCGCAAAGCGATTGCTGCCCTCGGAGAACGCCGCATCGCCGGTAAATTCGATGACACCTGCGGAGACGTCGTAATGCAGGCGCTTCGCGCTCGCAAATGTCGTCTCGTCGGTGCCCGGGCGCCGGTACTCGAAGGTCGCAGGGGAACCCTCGATCGTCGCCACCTGCAGCTCGAAATCCTTGAAGCTCAGATCCGCGCCGTCAGATTCGATATGGGAGCCACTGATATCGAAAACGACGTTCCCGGAGAGATGCCACGTCGTATCGTCGAAGTCGAGCCCGGTCGAGCGTGCGTCGTCGGACTCGATGCTGATGTCCCCCTGCGTCAGCTTCAGACCCGTGAACTGCAGCATGCCCGCATTGCCGTCGTAATCCGAACTTTCGGCGTCGACGACGACCTGCAGCGGCCCATCGCCCGGCTGCGCGAACGCCGGTAGCCAGGTCAGCATTGCAAGCAGGCAGCCGGCAGCCGCACAGCGGAAGGAGGTCGATGGCATCATGGGTTCAGGCATAAAACGGGTTCAGGGAATAAAACGGCCACTGACGTTTGACCTGATCTCCATACGGTTCTCTTTGAGCGATGCTAGCATGCCCGTCCCGGTCAGGCTGCGGTCGCCGATCCGTATCCGGATACGATCATCGGTCTCGACAACGGACTGCTCCGGGTCGAGGCTGAGCGAGGACGTCAGGACCTCTGTCTCGTCGCCGGAGAAGCCATCCTTGCTGATGGCCCGGACATTGCCTTCGAGCAGCACCCGCTGCTCGTCGGGTGCGAGCAGCGCCGTGTCCGCCCTGATCGACCACGGGATGTCCATGGCCGGCGAGTATTCGATCACGACCTCGGAAAAGCGAATACGTTCATCGCTTTGCTGTTCCGCATATTCCGCGCGGATCTCGTAGAGCAGGGATCCGGTGCTGTCCGTGCCAAGGATACGCGCGTCTTCCAGGTAGTAACCCCGGTTCAGAGGCCGGGCCGCGGCCGGCGAGGGCGCGCGATCGCCATTGTCCCGTGCGACATACCAGCTTGCGAGCGCGGCGATGAACAGCAGGACTACCAGGACGATCGTCCGCGGGCTCATCGTGGCCCTGAATCCATGGCCGTGAGCACGAGCTCGCAGACCTCGCGAACGGCGCCTTGCCCGCCGGGCGCGACGGTCGTGTAGTCGCAGTAATCACGCACCGCCGATACCGCATTCGCGACAGCAATGGCGTAGCCCACCTTGGCAAGCAGCGGCAGGTCGGGGATGTCGTCGCCCACGAACGCAGACTCGCTGGCGCTGATGCCGAGCGTCTCGGCGAGCCGGTCAAAGGCTGCCGCCTTGTCGTCGCACGCAAGGATGACGTGACGAATGCCCAGGTCCGCCATTCGCTTCTCGGTGGCGCGCGATTTTCTGCCGCTGATGATTGCGACCTCGATGCCGGCTTTGAGAAGCTGGCGTATGCCGAAGCCATCCTGCGTCGAGAAGGATTTCGATTCCACGCCGTCGTCCGACAGCAGGAAGCAGCCGTCGGTGAACACGCCGTCCACGTCGAAACCGACGAGACGCAGTCCCGGGGGCGGGTATTTTCCTTTCCTCGCGCTCACATGATGCCCGCGCGAAAGAGATCGTGGACATTCAGGGCGCCGATCAGGCGCAACTGCTCATCCGCGACCAGGAGCGAAGTGATGCGGTTGTCTTCGAGAACCTTGACCGCTTCCGCGGCCAGGATGTCGGCCGTGGTGGTCTTGCAATTGACGTGCATCACGTCACTCATCGTCGTTGCGTGCAGGTCGGCGCCCTCGTCTATTGCCCGGCGCAGGTCGCCGTCGGTGAAGATACCCAGGATGCGCCGGTCAGCATCGACGATGGCGGTCATTCCCAGTCCTTTTGCCGTCATTTCCATGAGCCCGTCGCGCAAAGGCACGTCCGGCAGCACGAAAGGTACATCGTTTCCCGTGCGCATGACGTCCGCCACGCGCAGCAACAGGCGCTTGCCGAGACTCCCGCTCGGGTGCGACCGCGCAAAGTCCTCGGCCGTAAAGCCGCGGCTCTTCAACAGGGCGACTGCCAGCGCATCGCCCATGGCGAGCGTCGCGGTGGTGCTCGCGGTGGGCGCGAGATTCAGCGGACAGGCCTCTTCGGCGACGCTCACGTCGAGATGCGCGTCAGCGGTACGAGCCAGGCTCGAACGCGGGTTACCGGTCATCGATATCATTCGTGCGCCCATGCGCTTCACCAGCGGCAGTATGGTCAGAACTTCCGCGGTCTCGCCGGAATAGGAAATCGCGAGCAGCAGGTCGTCGCCCGTGATCATACCGAGGTCGCCGTGGCTCGCTTCCGCCGGATGCATGAAAAACGAGGGCGTGCCCGTGCTCGCCAGGGTGGCCGCGATTTTCGAGGCTATGTGGCCGGATTTGCCCATGCCGGTAACGACAACGCGCCCCGGGGTCGTCATGCACAGCTTGCAGGCTGCCGCAAACTGCTCGTCGAGCCGTGAACTGACCCGCTCGACCGCTCGTGCCTCGATGGCAAGAACGTCGCGCGCGAGCTGCAGCAGCTCCTGGTTGGTCAGGCTGTCAGGCACGTTGCTAGTCTAAACGGTTTGCGTGATGACATAGGTCGAATAAGCAATATAGGCCCCCAGCAACGCGGCGCCCTCGATCCGGGACAACTCGTTCTTGCCGTCGTAATCGTAGGTCATCGCATAAAATACCAGCGTAAACGCGACCATGACGAACACGTGCAGGGAAAGAACCGACGGGGCGATGGCAGCAGGCTGGATAACCGCGGCTACGCCGATTACGGCCAGCATATTGATGATATTGGAACCGACGATGTTGCCTATCGCGAGCCCGTACTCCTTTTTCCAAGCGCTGACTGCGGAAACCGCGAGTTCCGGCAGGCTGGTGCCGACCGCAACCAGCGTAATGCCGATGACGACCTGGCTGACTCCGAACAGCTGGGCGATACTTATCGCACCGTCGACCAGCTGGTCGGCGCCGAACAGCAGTGCGGCGAGACCGACGGCAAGCCAGAGTGCCGCCATGTTCAGCGTCATGTGTTTCGGGATTTCGGCATCGTAATCCGACAGTAGCGGATCGTTCGAAGCCGAGCGCATCCCGATGCGTGCAAACCAGATCATGACAATCACGAGCCCTGCCAGCATGACGAGGCCATCGACCCGGGACAACAGGGAGTCGAGGAACAGGGATACGACGAGCAGCGAAACGGCCAACAGCGCCGGCATCTCGCGGCGGAGCGTCGCCGAGCGCAATTCGATTGGCCGCAACATTGCCGTGATGCCCAGTACGAGCCCGATGTTGACGATGTTGGAGCCGATCGCATTGCCGATGGCAAGATCCGGCTCGTCGCGCAGGGCCGCAACGACGGAGACGAGTATCTCCGGTGCAGAGGTAGCAAAGGCGACCACGGTAAGGCCGATTAAAAGTGGCGCAACACCGAGCCGCCGCGCGCCGCCAGCGGCACCATGCACGAGTCGATCGGCACCCCAGATCAGCAGGACGAGTCCGCCGACGACCTGCGCAATATTGAGCCACATAGATGACAGGGTTCCCCGACTTCCGCCCGCCCGCAATCGGCGTTGGTCGCCGTACGTGCGACAACCGGCCGGTGAGCCGTGATGAGATTGGTATGATACACAATCCGGAATCACGGTTGGGTGCTTGACCGGAACCCGGTAAAATGCACGACTCAAGGAGCGCCGGAAGGGCCGTCATGCAGCCAGTCGAAATAGAGAACCGGATCGCCGCCGCATTCCCGGAGGCCGTTGTCCGCGTCCAAAGCGACGACAACACGCATTTCGCGGCGCTCGTGGTTGCCCGGGAGTTCGAGAGTCTGCGTTCGATCGCCCGTCACCAGCTCGTGTATCGGAGTCTCGGCGCGCTGGTCGGGAACGAGATACACGCATTGTCCATCCAGGCGCTGACTCCGGACGAATGGGCAGCTCAGCAGCGCCATGACGGCACTTAAAGGACTTCGGGCCGCTCGCCGGCGATCACGGTAAAGCTCATGCGCTGACCCTCACGCAGGGCCACGACCTCGACCTTGTCGCCCGGATTCATGCTGGCCGAGATGAGCAGGGCCTGGCGGCGGTCGAGGATCGCCTCGCCATTCATCGACAGGATCACGTCGCCGCGTCTGAGCCCTGCGCGGGCGGCCGGACCGTCTTCATGCACCGAGACGAGCAGGATGCCGGCGCCGTCCTCGAGGCCGCGAGCTTGCCGCTCTGCGCCGGTCAGGTCGTCGGGCGTCAGTCCCATCCAGCCCCGGATCACGCGCCCGTGGGCCTTGATCTGGTCCACCACGCCGCGGACGAGATCGACCGGTATCGCAAATCCGATACCGACGGTGCCGGGATCTTCGTCGAGCCGGGCCGTGTTGATGCCGACGAGTTCCCCCCGGGCATTGATGAGGGCGCCGCCGCTGTTGCCGGCGTTGATGGCGGCGTCCGTCTGGATGAAGTTCTCGAACGTGACGAGATCGAGATAGCCGCGGCCGGTCGCGCTGACGATGCCCTGGGTCACGGACATCGTGAGCCCGTACGGATTGCCTATGGCGAGTACGACGTCGCCGATACGCAATGCCGCTGAGCTGCCGAGGGGGACCACGGGCAGGGCGCCGAGGTCGACTTTCAGCAGCGCGAGATCCGTCTCGCGGTCGACGCCGACGAGTTCCGGTTCCGCGACGCGGCCATCACTCAACTGCACGCGGATCTCCGCCGCCTCGGCTACGACATGATAATTGGTGACCAGGTACCCGTCGGGATCGATAACGACTGCCGAGGCGAAATTCGTACTTACCCGGAAACGGGTTCGGGCCGAAACCGATTCACTGTCCTGCACGAGCCGCTTCGTGTAGACGTTCGCGACCGCCGGCGAGCTGATGTCGACGGCATCCGCATAGCTCACGGGTGGGCTCTGCACCTGGGGCTGCCCTACGGGCAACAGGTCGGGCCTCACGAGAACGACAAGAAACGCCGCGGCGAGTCCAACCACGATCGACTGCAACAGGAATGCAAGTGCTGCTTTCAAATCGGACTCGACACGCGTTGTAAGCTGTTGGGGAGTGGCCGGCCGCTAGCCAATATCGACACGCGACGTGTATAATCCCGGATCGGTCCGCACCCGGTACCCGGCAAACCGACATCCTGACGGGAATCCGGGGCTGCTGCAAATCTACCAGTTTCGAACTAAAGCAAAAACGCGCTGAACGAAAGCCTGCCCACACAGTCGGCGACCTGCCGCGAGACAGACTTTCCAAAAGCCGGGCGTATGGGAGTGCCTGATGACTGACGAGGATATGGATCAGATCGACCGTAACCGACGTCACTTTCTCACCGTTGCCACCGTCGTAACCGGGCTCGCCGGCGCCGGCGTGGTTGCGTATCCGTTTCTTGCCTCCCTGAAGCCGAGCGCACGTGCACAGGCACTCGGTGCGCCGGTCGAAGTGCCGATTACCAATTTGCAACCCGGTGAAATGGTTCGCGTGCTCTGGCGCGGCAAACTGGTTTTCATTCTCCGGCGAACGGAGGCCATGCTCGACCGGCTGGCGGCCAACGCCCCGAACCTGCGGGATCCGGATTCAGCGGTCGTCGACCAGCAGCCGGGTTACGCGCAGAACGCCTACCGTTCGGTGCGTCCCGGCTACCTCGTTGTCGAAGGTGCGTGTACCCACCTGGGCTGTGCACCGCTCCAGGACTTCGATGTGCGGCCGAGCGAAGACTGGAACGGCGGCTTCTTCTGTCCCTGCCATGGCTCGAAATTCGACCTTGCAGGACGGGTGTACAAGGGTGTGCCGGCACCGACGAATTTGCGCATTCCGCCCTACCGGTTCGTGCGTGACGATCTCATCATTATCGGCCAGGATACGGGAGCTGCATGATGGCCAGGGTCGAAGCTGAAGTCGGCAAAAGAAAAGGCGGGCTGCTCAACTGGATTGACGCGCGTTTCCCGCTGACGTCCACGATCAAATATCACGCTACCGAATACTACGCGTCGAAAAATTTCAATATCTGGTACGTCTTCGGCGTACTTGCCATCGTCGTGCTCGTCATACAGCTGGTCACCGGCATTTTTCTGACGATGAACTACAAGCCTTCGGCCGATGAAGCTTTTGCCTCGGTCGAGTACATCATGCGGGATGTGGACTGGGGCTGGCTGATCCGTTACATGCATTCCACGGGCGCGTCTTTCTTTTTTATCGTCGTCTACCTGCACATGTTCCGGGCGATGCTGTACGGGTCCTACCAGAAGCCGCGCGAACTTCTCTGGATCATCGGCATGCTCATTTTCCTGGTGCTGATGGCCGAGGCCTTCGCAGGTTACCTGCTGCCCTGGGGGCAGATGTCCTACTGGGGCGCGCAGGTGATTATTTCCCTGTTCGGGGCCATCCCTGTCATCGGCGAAGGCATTGTCGAGTTCATTCGCGGGGACTACTCGATTTCCGATATAACGCTGAATCGATTTTTCGCACTGCACGTCATTGCCCTGCCATTGGCGCTCATCGCGCTCGTTTTCGTGCATATCGTCGCGTTGCATGAGGTCGGCTCGAATAACCCCGACGGTATCGACATCAAGGCGACCAAAGGGCCTGACGGCGTGCCGCTGGACGGTGTGGCGTTTCATCCGTACCACACCTCGAAGGACCTGGTTGCCATCATCATCTTCCTGATGATTTTCGCTGCGGTCGTGTTCTTTGCGCCGGAAATGGGCGGACTGTTCCTGGAGCACGCGAATTTCGAGCCGGCCAACGTCACGGCAACGCCGGAGCATATTGCGCCGGTATGGTACTTCACCCCGTTCTACGCGATCCTGCGCGCCGTCCCCGACAAGCTGTGGGGCTTCATCCTTTTCGGCCTGTCCGTGCTCCTGCCGTTGTTCCTGCCCTGGCTCGATCGCTCGCGGGTTCGTTCGATCCGCTATCGCGGCTGGATGTACAAGAGCGCACTGGCCCTGTTCACGGTCAGCTTCGTCGGCCTGGGCTGGCTTGGCCTCCAGCCGGCCGACGGTGTATATGTCGTAGCGGCCCGCATACTCGCCGTCATCTACTTTGCGTTCTTCCTGCTGATGCCTTACTACACGACGATCGACAGGACCAGGGCCGTTCCGGACAGGGTGGTCTATCATGGGTAGGAATTTGGCCGTGCAGCGCACCCTCGCCACGCTTTCCCTCCTGCTCGCCGGCATAACCGCCGGCGCTGCGACCGACGTTGAACTGCAGAAAGCAGACATCGACCCGACGAACGTGAATTCGCTTCAGCGGGGTGCGCGAAACTTCATGAACTATTGCGCCGGATGTCATTCGGCGAAATACGTGCGCTACAAGACGATCGGGAAGTACCTCGGTCTGTCGGAAGAACAGCTGATCGACAATCTGATGTTCAACGCGGACAAGACCTTCGAGACGATCAAGGTCTCGATGCGGCCTTCGGATGCCGAGCGCTGGTTCGGCACGGCGCCGCCCGATTTGTCGCTGATGGCCCGTTCGCGGGGCGCAGATTACATCTATTCGTTCCTGAACGGATTCTATGCAGATCCGGACAGCCCGACCGGCGTCGACAACATCGTACTGCCGGGCACGAGCATGCCGCACGTGTTGTGGGAATTGCAGGGCTACCAGGCGGCGGAGTTTTCCGAGCACACAGAGGACGGCGTCACGTCGCGGCACTTCGCAGGCTTCGACCTGCTCACCCCTGGCAGCCTGGATGCCGAGGACTATAATGAATTCGTCCGGGATACCACGAATTTCCTGGCCTACGTCGCCGAGCCGATCCGCGGAGACCGGCGGAAGATCGGCGTGTGGGTACTCATTTATCTGGTTGTCTTCCTGATCATTGCGCGTATGCTGAAACGGCAGATCTGGAAGGACGTGACTTAATGGCCGTGATCGCCAACAGACGTTCCGTAATGACCTTGTTTTCGCGCCCTACTGACATCCACAGTCATCGTACGCGTCTGGTCCTTGCGGAAAAGAACATCAACATCGAGATAGCAAACGTCACCGGGCCGGACCTGCCCGAGGACCTCATGGACCTGAACCCGTACCATACGGTGCCGACACTCGTGGATCGGGACCTGACGCTTTACGATTCCCGCGTCATCATCGAGTACCTGGACGAACGGTTCCCGCATCCGCCCCTGATGCCGGTGGATCCGGTCACACGCGCGCAGTTCCGGCTTGCCTTGTTTCGAATCGAAACGGACTGGTACTCGCTTGCCGAGGAAGCGGATCAGACCGACGGTAAACTGAGTGCGAAATCCCGCAAGCTGCTGCGCGAAAGTATTCTGCAGAGTGCCGACCTGTTCGGTGCGCGGCCATATTTTCTGTCCGAGGAATTTTCGCTCGTCGATTGCAGCATTGCGCCTGTACTCTGGCGGCTGCCGGTATACGGCATAGAACTCGGGTCGGAGTTCGAGGCCATAGAGGACTACATGCAGCGGGTGTTCTCGCGCAGGTCGTTCCAGCAGTCGCTCACGGAGCTCGAGCAGGAAATGCGAATGTAGTTGCCCGAAATAGGCCCGCCTGCTTTATGTCATGTTCGAAAATCGTCCCCAAAACGGTGCTAGACTGGGACCTCGAGCAAAACGAAACCTGACAGCGCACCTTGTCCAATCCCAGCCGATCCAAACGCCCGTACCTCATCCGCGCAATGCACGAATGGATGGGTGACAATGGCAACACGCCGCATATCGTCGTCGATGCACTGGTGGCGGGCGTCACGGTTCCGCCGGAACATGTGAAGGATGGAAAGATCATCCTGAACATCAGTGAGTCGGCGGCCCACAACCTGAAACTGACGAACGACGCCGTCAGTTTCCGCGCACGTTTCAGCGGCGTGCCCTTCGACGTATGGGTGCCGATGCCCTCGGTCCTCGGCATTTACGCCCGCGAAACCGGCCAGGGCATGATTTTCTCCCACGATACGGACGACGCCGATGAGTCCGAACGACAGGACAAGCGCGTGGGGACCGCAGCTTCACCGGACGATATCGAAGCGACCCGCGCACGCTCGCACCTCCGTATTATCAAATAGCACGGCGCTGGCTCCGGAGCGGGTGACGTGTCGGGCCCGGGTGGCCTCGCAAAGGATTTTTTTGCGCCGAACGCTTAATATTGGCGGCAAACACTCACCCCGGGATGGAGAGCGAAATGCGCCACGAATTCCTGGCCGGATTGTCGGTATTGTCCCTGTTCGCCGCCGGCCTCGCGGTCGCCGACGACCTGACGCGCATGATCCAGGAAGACCTCGCGAAGCTCGGTTACGACCCGGGACCGCCAACCGGCGAGTCCTCGACCCAGACGGTTGTCGCGATCGCGAAATTCCAGGCAGAACACGACCTCGAGGTCAGCGGCGAGGTTACGCCGCAACTGGCGGGAATCATCAAGGCGGCCATCGATGAAGCCAGAGGACCCGCTGCAGACAGCGCTCCGCCTGCAGAGAGCGCCGCCCGGTCGGCGGAGGAATTGCAAACTGCACAGCAGGCTTGCCTTCAGGAGAAGGTCGAAAAAGCGCAGGCCGCGCAAAAGACGAAGCGTGGGCTCGGCAGTCTGATGCGCGCCGTGACGCGAACGGCGTCGCAAGTCGGAAACAATGACGTTGCACAAAAAGTGGGTGACACCACGTCGGACGTGTACAACGCCAATGCAAGCGCTGCCGATCTCGAGTCAGCAGCAAAGGACCTCGGCCTCTCGGAAAGTGATGTAGAGGCCTGTCGGAATCCATAGATACGGCCTGCCGTGGCGGCCGTCCCGCATCACGGCGAGGCGTCTGCTTCGGTGTAACCCTCCGGCACAGCGAACTGTGCGTCCGGCACGGCTGCCGTGTCGATGGACGTGGTTTCCGTCACTACCTTGAAGAGCGTAACGCTGCCGGTCGCGGCAGAGTCCGCCGGCGCCGATTCGGGCTGCTCTTTTTTCTTGCCAAACGCGCCGAGGAGCCCTTTTGCCAGGGCTCCGCCCATGCTGCCGCCCACCGTTTCTCCAACGCTTTCTGCGGCAGCATCCTGCACGGCATCACCGAAGACAGCATCAGCCGAGAGCGGCTCCCCGCTCGATGTCGTGCATTCGTCACCGCCGATGTCGAGCGCCATCACGGTGCGGAGAGGGTAGCCTTCCAGTTCGTCGGCGTTCTGCTCGATTTCGTCCCATCCGGCTTCGTACTGGCTGAACAGCGCAGCCATGCCGGGCATCCCCGGATTGCCGGGCAGGTCGCCGTATCCGAGCTTGCTTGCATAGGCCTGCCAGAATTCGATGGTTTCGGCGCTGCCGGGGACATCCGGGGCAAGCCAGTTTTCCATTGACCATGTCAGGTCGCAGGCCTTCCCGGTCTCACGGTCCCGACAGGTTCGGGTGGCCGTTACCCGCGTCTGCTCGGCCTCGATGCCCGCAATCCGGCGCCGCTCCCCGCTGCGATTGACGTCGACGGTGGTTTCGCTCCACTCGCATTGGTCTTCGGATACGGGCAAGTCTGTTTGACCGCCGGGGGCGCCGGCGTCGCCACCCTCGCCCGATTGCTCGAGTTGTTCGACCGCTTGTTCCGTCTGTGCCTTTACGGCATCGAAGGTCGTGGCCTGATACTGCCGTTCCTTGTGGTTCACGTGGTAAATAACGCCGTCATCCAGCCGCACGATGTCGGTGGATTGACCCGCGTCGCCGCCGAAGCGCTGCATCAGGCCCGACTTGAACCTGAGGTCGTTGTCCGTACGCGACTTGCCGCCCGCGATCGATGTGCGGAACTTGCCTTCCATCGCCGCCAAGCTAAGCGCACCGGGCGCCGTCACGTCAAGGGTCTGTTCTACCGTGACATCGGCAAATGCCACGGGCTGTCCGGCCAGCAGCACCAGGGCCGGAATGGTGGATACGCTCATCGTTTTCATCGCTCTGTCCTCCGATTGAAACCCGGGCGGGACCGTCGCTGCGGCGACCGGCTGCCGGCTCGAGCGCGTTCCGCGGTCTAACCGGCGTCTCCGAGCAAGGTGGCGTCAATAATATCGCACAGACAATGAATGGCCAGCAGGTGCACTTCCTGGATACGGGCAGTACGAGTTGCCGGAACGCGAATCTCCACGTCGCCCTCGCCGAACATGCCGGCCATGCGGCCGCCATCGCGGCCGCTCAGGGCCACGACTTTCATCCCTCGCTCGTGCGCAGCCGAAATCGCGCGGCACACGTTCTCTGAATTTCCCGATGTCGAAATGGCAAGCAGGACGTCTTGCGGCTTGCCGAGCGCGCGTACCTGCTTCGAAAAGATTTCCTCGTAAGAATAGTCGTTGCTGATGGACGTCAAGGTCGAAGTGTCCGTGGTCAGCGCCATTGCCGGGAGGCCGGGTCGCTCCATTTCGAAGCGGTTGAGGAGTTCCGACGAGAAATGCTGGGCATCACCCGCAGAGCCGCCATTGCCACAGCTCAGGATCTTGCCGTCCTCGAGCAGCGCCTGCGCCATGAGGGCGCCCGCCGCGGCAATGCTTTCGCTGATGATGCCGACTGCGCCCTGCTTGGTCGCTATGCTCTCCGCGAAATGCTCCCGAACGCGTGAAACTGTGTCCATTGCGGTGCTCGTGACGCTGGTGGTCCGCAAAGTCTAGCAGAAGCCCGTCGGCGGACTTCACAGGTCGGGTCGAAACGCATCCTTGAGCCAGTCGATGCCGGGCGGCTCGTCGCCATGATCGACGCCGACAACATCGAACCGGCAGGCGTGATGCCGGAATACCGGGTGGCGGGCGAGGAAAAGCAGGGCCGCCCGGGCCAGTTTCCGCTGCTTGCGGGCATCGACCGTGAACCGTGCCTCGACGAAACTGCCAGCGCCGCGCGTGCGTACCTCGACGAAGACGAGACAAGAGGCGTCTTCCATCACGAGGTCGATTTCCCCGTGCCGCGTACGGAAGTTGCGGGCCACGGGGGAGAGTCCCTGCCGGCACAGGAACCGGAACACCTGGTTCTCGGCGTGCCTGCCTAAAGGTCCTGTGGCGACTCTGCCCATTTATCGTCATCCATGACGTCACCGGAAGCCGTATCGACACTCTTGTCGACAGGTGATTCGACACCGGCAGGACCGGGCAGCGGCACCGGGGCGCCGCGCGAAAACTGCGCCCACGCCAGGTGCCGGTGGACGCGGCCCTCGCTGTCCAGGTACAAGCGGCCCGTCGCGCCGTCGATTTCACGGAACGAATTGCCGTCTGCCGCGTACAGGGAGCCGATCAGATGATAAGCGTCGAAGCCCATCGCGTGCAGACGGCCCAGGCGCCGGTGCTCCGGCCAGTGTTCGGCGTACAGGGGCGGAAGGCTGCGGATCCATGGCTGTGGATTGATGATCCACGGGGCATCCGCGAACATCACACCATTGAGATCGCTGTCGGAACGGCCATCGAGCGCATAGATCGACGACGTCGAGTAGACGGGAATGTCACCCGAATAGTGAAACTTGAGTTGCGATTTAAGAAGGCGGCCGGCCGGTGCGTCCGCGGCCAGGAAAATGAACTCTGCGTCCTGGCGCCGGCGCGGATCGAATTGCAGCGGTCCCCCGATATTGGCGCGCAGCCGCTGGTAGCGTTTGACGCTTCCGGATAATCCCATGAGATCCTCGATGGTTTTCGAGAAGTCCGGGTTGCCGCTCGTGTAACTGCGATTGTCCAGCACGGTGCCGCCGAGCGCTTCGAAGGCCGTCGCAAAGGATGAGAAAAGTCGCCGGCCCCAGGTGCTGTTCGGGACCAGAGCCAGCGCGCGTGTGTGCCCGTCCTGGATTGCACGCTCTGCGACGGCGGCCGCTTCGTCTTCCGGCGCCAGGGAAAACTGGTAGAGACCCGGGGGTGCCAGCGTGCCCTCGTCCAGGTAGTTCAGTGTCAGTACCGGTACCGGCACCAGGATGTCGTTGGCAAGCTCCGTCACATTCTGCCGCAGCAAGGGGCCGACGACGAATTCCGCGCCATCCTCGACTGCGGCGGCATAGGCGGCACTGGCGCCGCCTTCGGTAACGACGTCGTACACGCGAACGGACTGCCGGTCATCGAGGCCGCCGGCCGCGGCGAAGTAGGCGCCGAAAAATCCGTTTTGTATCGCCTGTCCGGCACTGGCCGCACTGCCGCTGAGGGGCAGGATAAGTGCGATCTGGCGGGGATAGTCGAGTTCCGAGGCATCCGGCACGCCGAGACTGTCAAGCAGCGAATTTGCGGCGTGCGTCGGATACGTTTCGCGCCAGCGCTCGACGCCGTTGGACCAGCCGAGCCCCTGCTGACCCGTAGAAGCGGCGAGCGCGCCGATCGCAAGCCAGCCGCGGACGGCCGGGTCCGTCGTAACCTCGGCGGCAGCACGAAGGTCATCGGGACTGCTGTTGACAAGGCCCTGCCAGAGCCGTTCGCGATTCCGGCGCCGCTCGTTATCGCCCGAGAGCCAGCTGTCTCGCTGCAGCATGAGCCGTACTGCGCGCGCAGGCTCGCCTTTCTGGAACCATGCCTCCGCGCGGAGGCCCTCGATACGTACCCGGTAGGACTGCGGCAGCGACTGTTGGCCCAGCGGTTCGAGTGTCGCGAGAGCACGGTCGGGGTCCCCGGCACGAAGCGCGAAAGCCGCGCTCGTTACATCCCACAGCCACTGGCTTTCACCGGCCGCCGGCCGCGCGACCCCGGAAAAGGCGCTCGTCGCCCGCGACACGTCTCCCGCCAGAAGCCATTGCTCGACCGCGAGCAAGGTCAGCCGGTCGCGATCGTCCGCCGAGCTGGCGCTGGCGAGCCCGATGTACTCGCGCGCGGCTTCGTCATGATTCCCCGCCTGTGCAAGTCCGGCTGCCGACGCCTCGCCGGTGCGCGCGGGCAGCGTGCCGAAACCGCTCGTCTCGCAGCCCGTGAGGACCAAGAGGACGGCGAAAAAAAAGGCAATGCTTGCCAGCGCGGCCGGCGAGCGGGCAGGATGTTTGTCAGCAGCGGTCATCGGCAAAAAAACCAAAAAATTCCTTGTGAGTGGCACGCTCTACATCGTCGCAACACCCATTGGCAATCTCGAGGATCTCTCACCACGGGCGCGCCGAACTTTGGCGGATGTGGCACTGATTGCCGCCGAGGATACCCGCCATACCGGCCGATTACTATCGCATATTGGGGTGCAAACAGCGCTTAAGGCACTCCACGAACACAACGAGGCAGCCGTCGTCGGATCGATCATCGCGGTACTCGAAAGCGGCAAGTCGGTTGCGCTCGTGAGTGACGCCGGGACGCCACTCTTAAGCGATCCCGGCTATCGACTGGTCGTAGAGGCGCACGCGCGCGGCATCGACGTGACACCGGTACCGGGCCCGAGTGCGGTGACGGCGGCACTCTCGGTCGCGGGCCTGCCGACCGACCGCTTCTGTTTCGAGGGTTTCCTGCCCGCCAAGTCCGCCGCGCGACGCAACGCGCTGCGGGCACTCGCGAGCGAGACGCGCACCATGGTGTTCTACGAGTCCGTGCACCGGATCGACGCCCTCCTCGCGGATCTCCGCACGGTATTCGGTGACGACCGGCCGGCCGTCATAGCGCGGGAGCTTACGAAGCTCCATGAGCAGCTCGTGCGGGGTACGCTCGCGGAACTTTGCGTTCGCATGGAGCGGGAAGAAATACCGCGAAAAGGGGAATTCGTGATCGTCGTTGGCGGTGGCGAGGCGGCACCGGAAGCGGCTATCGTGGATGCGCTCGCACTGGAGCTCGCCGCGGTGCTCCCGGCGAAACAGGCGGCCGCCATCGTTGCGAAAGTGACGGGCGCCCGGCGCAACGAGGTGTACCAAAAGCTGCTCGCCGCCAAAAAATAGGCCCGGCGGGGCGGATGCGAGTAAAATCGGCCGCGGAAATGTCGGAGCCGGCCAGGCAATCGCTGCGCTTTCATGCGCGGAGGAAAGTCCGGGCTCCTTCGGACAGGGCGCCAGGTAACACCTGGGGGGCGCGAGCCCACGGAAAGTGCCACAGAAAAGATACCGCCAGGCAACTCGTTCGCGGGTCGCCAGGTAAGGGTGAAAAGGTGCGGTAAGAGCGCACCGCGCGACGGGTAACCGTTCGCGGCACGGCAAACCCCGCCCGGAGCAAGGCCAAATAGGGGAGTACGCGGATTCGTCCGCACCGCCGGTTCCGAGCGGACTCCCGGGTAGGTTGCTCGAGGCGGCTGGTGACAGCCGTCCCAGATGAATGATTGCCCCAGACAGAACCCGGCTTATTGCCGGCTCCGGCGTTTCCACTTATTTCGAGGAGCGAGCGATGTTTCGAAGAGGTCTGCTGCTGGCTTCGCTGTTGCCGGCCATGCTGCTGTCCGGTTGCGGCTACAACACGATGAATGCCGGTGACGAGCAAATCAAGGCCGCCTGGTCGGAAGTCGTAAACCAGTACCAGCGCCGTGCCGACCTGATACCGAACCTGGTTCGCACCGTGGAAGGTTTTGCGGAGCAGGAGCGCGAAGTGCTGATCGGCGTCACGGAAGCCCGGTCGAAAGTGAGTTCGATAGAGGTTTCACCGGAGATGATCGGCGACCCGGCCGCGCTACAGCAGTACCAGTCGGCGCAGGGTGAACTGTCCACTGCGCTGTCGCGTCTGCTGGTTACGGTGGAGCGTTACCCGGAACTCAAGTCCGACCAGAATTTTCGTGATCTGCAGGCGCAGCTCGAAGGAACGGAAAATCGGATAAGCGTTGCACGCAACCGCTACATAGAATCGGTACGCGAGTACAACACCGTCGTCCGCTCTTTCCCGACCAACCTGACAGCCATGTTGTTCGGCTTTGACGTCAAGCCGAACTTCAGCGTGGAGAACGAAGACGCTCTGGCAGAGCCGCCCGAGGTGTCGTTCGGCGACCGGGACTGACAGCATCGTGTCAGTGGTCCGCAACCTGGCCCTGGCAACGGGCCTGCTGTTTTTGGTCGCGCCGGCGCTGGCGGAAGATCTCCGCGACGTGCCGGCGTTGCGCGCGCGGGTCACTGACCTCACCGGCTCACTCACGGTGAACGAGACCGCGGACCTCGAGGGGCAACTGCGGACACTCGATGAGCTTACCGGCAGCCAGGTTGCCGTCCTGATCGTGGATTCGACCGCCCCGGAATCGATCGAGCAGTACGCCATACGCGTCGCCGATCGCTGGCGGCTCGGGCGGCGGGGTGTCGATGACGGTGTACTCATTCTCGTCGCCTTGGCCGACCGGCGGATCCGTCTCGAGGTGGGCTATGGCCTCGAAGGGGCTCTGCCCGATGCGCGGGCGAACCGAATCATCGACGAACGGATGACGCCACGCTTCGCCGCGGGCGACGTGACGGGCGGGCTTGCGGCCGGTATCGACGCCTTGGCCGCGTCCATACGGGGCGAGGCATTGCCCGCCCCGGCACAGCGATCTCGCGGCCTCCCCGATCCCGGGGGCTTGCTGCCGATTCTTCTCATCGTCGGCATGACGCTCGGTGGCGCACTGAAACGCGCCTTCGGCGCGTTCCCCGGCGCCATGCTGGCCGGCGGCATCGTCGCCGTCATCGTGTGGTTCCTCGTTGGCGTCATCGTGACCGCATGTATTGCCGGCGTCATAGCATTCTTTATCATCTTGTTCCTGTCCGCAGGTCCCGGCGCCTGGACCAGTGGCCGCGGCTACGGTGGCGGTTTCGGCGGCGGCGGCGGCTTCAGTGGTGGCGGCGGTCGCTTCGGTGGCGGCGGCGCGTCCGGCGGCTGGTAATGCGATGAACAGGTACTGGAAAAACCTGACGACAACCCGCTTTTCGCTGCACCGCGCGTTTCCCCCCGCGGTGCTCAATGTCATCGAAGAGGCGATACGCGACTCGGAGAACCGCCACGGCGGCGAAATCCAGTTTGCCATCGAATGCGCGATGGAGGTCGGCGACCTGCTGCGTGGCCGGTCTGCGCGTACCCAGGCGATCCGCGCGTTCGCGGATCTCGGCGTATGGGACACCGAGAAAAACAACGGCGTGCTGGTCTACGTACTGCTGGCCGAACACGGAATCGAGATCGTCGCAGATCGCGGCTACAGGGACCGTGTCGCGGAAGCGGAGTGGCGCGGCATCTGCGTCGATATGCAGAACGCCTTTGCCGCGGGGGAATTCCGTGCGGGCGCGCTCGCCGCCATCGACGCCGTGACGACGATCATTGCCGCAGAGTTTCCGCGTGATGCATCCGACGTGAACGAGCGGCCGAACCGACCGGTGATTCTCTGACACCGGTGCGCCCTTTTTTACTCTCTGCGCAATACCTCGTTATGCCGCGCCCGCCCCATGCCGCTCCCAGGCCGCACGCGCCGTCATCAACACTCGTCGAAGAAGCGAGGCTAAGGGGTTGATTTTTATCGCATGAATCCTGCCACAATTCGCCCTGTTTGGGCCACGAATTCGCCTCTAAGTCCCTGTAGAAACAAGAATTATTGATGCACGCGTTGACGCCCCCGGGGGTCGGTCCTATAGTGTCGAAAAGTGGAAAAATGTGGGAGGGAATGGGCAATAAGCCCGGATATCGCACCGGAAGTGCGGTTCCCGGTTGGCCCAGGTCAGGATGTTTCGCGGGGCAAGCAAAGTCAGCCTGGATGCCAAGGGCCGCATGGCCATACCGACCCGGTACCGGGACCGGTTGGAAGCCCGATGCGATGGCCGGATCGTCGTGACGGTGGACAGGGATCATTGCCTCCTCGTGTACCCCTTGCCGGACTGGGAGGAACTCGAACGCAAGCTCGTGCGCCTGCCCAGCATGAACAAGGCCGCGCGAGGGATCGTGCGGATCATGGTGGGTTACGCGACGGAGGTCGACATGGATGCCAACGGCCGCATCCTGGTGTCGAGGGAATTACGGGATTTCGCGAATCTCGACAAGAACGGAATGCTGGTGGGGCAGGGCAACAAGTTTGAATTGTGGGACGAGGCAACCTGGAACGAAAAACGGGATCAATGGCTCGGCGAGGATGACGACGGCGAACTGCCCGCAGACCTCGGGTCCATTGCGTTCTAGGCGACGGCGCTCGAATGGGCAGCAACGCGCACGTGCCGGTGCTGCTCCGGCCGGTTCTCGAGGGGTTGCGGGTCAGGGCAGAGGGCATTTACATCGACGGAACGTTCGGGCGCGGCGGGCATGCGGAAGCCATTCTGCGGGAACTCGGTGAGAAAGGGCGCTTATTGGCACTGGACCGCGATCCGCAGGCGATAGCCGCGGCGCCGCCGGACATGACCGGGGACCCGCGTTTCGAGTTGATCAGGGGCGAGTGTGGGCAGCTGGAAACGTACACGGACGCACGCGGGTTCACCGGAGAGGTCGACGGCGTCCTGCTCGATCTCGGCGTTTCATCGCCGCAACTCGATGACGCGGAACGCGGCTTCAGTTTTCTTCGGGACGGGCCGCTCGACATGCGCATGGATCCGGACCGCGGCCGCAGCGCAAGCGACTGGCTGGCCGGTGTGAGCGAAACGGAATTGAGGCGGACGCTGAAAACTCTCGGGGAGGAGCCACTCGCAGCGCGCATCGCGCGGGCGATTGTCAGCGCACGCGAGCGTCAGCCAATCACGCGCACCGGGCAACTGGCCGCGATTGTCGAGGCCGCGACGCCCGCCCGGTTGCGCGGTACGCGCCGGCATCCGGCGACCCGGACATTCCAGGCAATCCGCATCGTGATCAACGACGAGCTCGGACAGCTGGAAGCGGCGCTCGAGCAATCCCTGCGCGTGCTGAGGCGGGGCGGCCGCCTCTGCGTCATTTCGTTTCACTCGCTCGAAGACCGGATCGTGAAACGGTTCATGCGGGCGAATGCAAGGGAGCCTGAACAGTATCGCGGGATGCCGGAGATCCCGGCAGCGTTTCGCCCGAAACTCACCCTCGTCGGCAGGGCGCAAACGGCGGACGCCGCCGAGGTAGGCGCGAACCTCCGCGCGCGGAGTGCGCGATTGCGGGTGGCGGAACGGCAATGAGCGTCGAGCGCGACACGCGGCAGCCGCTGGCGCTGGTATTCGTATTGGCGGCGGTCTGCGTCGTTGCGGCCATGGCGCTCGTCTACACCAAGCACGAGTCGCGCAAGCTGTTCGTGGAACTCGAAGAGCGCACGGACGAGCGCGACGAACTGAATATCGAATGGGGCCAGTTGCAGATCGAGCAGAGCACCTGGGCGACGCACGCAAGAATCGAGCAAGTGGCGACCGGCGAACTGGAACTGACCCGGCCCGCGGCGACGGACATTTTCGTCATCGAAAAGCAATGACACGCGGCGCGGAAACCAGGGCCCAGACGTCGAGGCGGTTCGTCGGGCGCGCAACGCTCGTCCTGGCGGCGTTCGGCCTCGTCGCGGGCTCGCTCGTCGCACGAGCCGTGCATCTGCAGGTGCTCGACACGGAATTCCTGACACGGCAGGCCGACACGCGGCACCTGCGCGTGGAAAAAATCGCGGCGCATCGCGGTTCGATCACGGACCGCAACGGTGAGCCGCTTGCCATCAGCACACCCGTAGACAGCATCTGGGCAAACCCGAACGAACTTGCACCGGCGGTCGACGGCGTGCCGCGCCTTGCCGCCGTACTCGGCGTGGACCCGGACCTGTTGATCCGCCGGATTACGCGCAGCATGGACAAGGAGTTCCTGTATCTTCGCCGGCACCTGAGTCCCGAACAGGCGCGCGAGGTACTGGCGCTGAACCTGCCCGGTGTGAACGTGCAGCGGGAGTACCGGCGCTACTACCCGGCGGGGGAAGTGACGGGACACCTCGTCGGGTTCACGAATGTCGACGACGCTGGCCAGGAAGGCCTGGAACTTGCGTTCAACCACTGGCTTGCCGGGGAGTCGGGTGCGAAGCGCGTGCTCAAGGACCGGCTGGGCCGCTCGGTCGAGAATGTCGAAAGCATCCGACCGCCGCATGAGGGCAAGGATCTCCGGACGAGTATCGATCTCCGAATCCAGTACCTCGCGTATCGCGCGCTGAAGGCAGCCATCCGGCAACACGACGCGCTGTCCGGCTCGGTCGTCGTGCTGGACGTCGATACCGGCGAAGTACTTGCGATGGTCAACCAGCCGAGCTACAACCCGAACGATCGCGCCCAGTACTCGGCGGAACGCTACCGTAATCGCGCCATCACCGACATCTTCGAGCCGGGCTCGAGCATCAAGCCCCTGATTGTCGCTGCCGCGCTCGACAGTGGCGATTTCCGGCCGAGCAGCATCATCGACACCGCGCCCGGCTCGATTACCGTCGGTCCGAAAAGGATCGAGGACAAACGCAACCTCGGCCGGATCAGCCTGACCACGCTCCTGGCGCGCAGCTCCAATGTCGGCGCGACCATGCTTGCGATGGCCTTGCCCGCGGATCACCTGTGGTCGACGATGACCCGTTTCGGCTTCGGCGAACTCACATCCAGCGGCTTTCCGGGCGAATCGGCCGGGCTGCTGACGCATTACGACAACTGGAAGCAAATCAATCAGGCGACACTCGGCTACGGCTATGGCGTGTCGGTGACACCGCTCCAGCTTGCCCAGGCTTACGCCACGCTCGGCAGCGGGGGGCGCTTGCGCCCGGTGTCGCTGGTCGCACTCGAGCAAGCTCCCGAAAGCCTCCAGGCCGTCAGCCCGGACACCGCCGCCACCGTGACGCAGATGCTCGAGGAGGTCGTACGCCCGGGCGGGACCGGAACCAAAGCCGCGGTGACGGGCTACCGTATCGCCGGTAAGACCGGCACGGCGTGGAAGTCCGGCGTCGGCGGCTACTCGCGCGACAAGTACTTTTCGATATTCGCGGGTCTCGCACCGGCAAGCGAACCGCGGCTCGCGGCGGTTATCGTCATCGACGAGCCGCACGGCGAACTGTATTACGGCAGTGACGTCGCGGCCCCCGTGTTCGCGGACGTGATGGCGGAATCGCTGCGTCTGCTCGCCGTGCCGCCCGACGCGCTGCCGGCACGGGATGCAGGCAGTGTGATGCAGGCGATGAGCACAGAGACGGCGCGGCCATGAGCATGCCGGCCGAGCGCGTGGTGAACGAAATGACGCTCGAGGAACTGTTTGCAGGCATCATCGATGCACCTGCCCTGCCGATTGCGGACATCAGCAGCGACAGCCGCCGTGTGAGCAGCGGCGGCCTTTTCCTGGCCTGTGGGGGCCGCCGCAGCCACGGGCTCGACTACCTCGACGACGTCGTTCGGCAGGGCGCGGCCGCCGCAGCCTACGACAGCACCACCGGCGTCGTGCCGAAAGCTCGCGCCAGGATCGTTCTCCTGCCCGTGCCGTTCCTCTGCGGCCGGCTCGGCGCGCTTGCAAACCGGTTCTTCGGCGCGCCGTCGGACAGCATTGCCGTAGTCGGAGTGACCGGGACGAACGGCAAATCGACCGTGGCCTGGCTTGTCGCGCAGTGCCTGACGGCGCTCGGCGAGACCTGCGCGTACAGTGGAACACTCGGCTACGGCGTGGGCGACGTCGCCCCGGCGGACGACATGACGTCCCCCGATGTGATCGAACTGCATCGCCGGCTCGCTGCCTTTCGAGAGCAGGGCGCCGGCGCCGCCGCGATCGAGGTTTCTTCGCATGCCCTGGACCAGGAGCGCGTCGCAGGCGTGCGCTTCGATGCGGCGATTTTCACGAACCTGAGCCGCGACCATCTCGATTATCACGGCGACATGGCGGCCTACGGCGCCGCCAAGGCAAGGCTGTTCGAGGACTTCGGTGCGCGGCTGCGCATCATCAACGTCGACACGGCGTTCGGGGCAATGCTGGCCCAACGTTACGGCGCGAGTGCCGTTGCCGTCGGTACGAATCCCGGCGTCGCCGCGACGGCAGGTCCGCGAGTGCTCCTCGAGACGCGCACTGCAACCGCCGGCGGCAGCCGTGTAGCGGTCCGGTCGACCTGGGGCGACAGCGAGTTCGACTTACCCCTGGTCGGCGGCTTCAACGTCGCCAACGCCGCCTGTGTCCTGGGCCTCTTGCTTGCCCGAGGCGTACCGCTGCCTGGCGCGTGCCAGGCGCTGGCCAGGGTAACGGCGCCGCCGGGGCGCCTCGAGCGTGTCGGGCACGGCGCAAGCGGCATCGGCGTCTACGTGGACTACGCACACACGCCCGACGCGCTCGGTGCCGTGCTCACGGCGCTGCGAGCCCATACCGGCGGGGCTCTCTGGTGTGTATTCGGCTGCGGCGGGGAGCGCGACACCGGCAAGCGGCCGGAAATGGGACGGGTTGCCGCCCAGCTTGCTGATCGCATCGTCGTGACGAGCGACAATCCGCGCTCGGAACCGGCGGCGCGGATCATTGCGGAAATCCTCGCGGGCGTCCTTGCCGGGGCCAGGGTCGAGGCAATCGACGACCGCAGCAGCGCCATCAATGCGGCGATTGCCCGCGCCCAACCGGGCGACACCGTGCTCATCGCGGGCAAGGGGCACGAAAAATACCAGCGAATCGGCGATCGGCGCATACCGTTTTCGGATGCCGACGTGGCCGCCGCGGCGCTCGCCCGCCGGGAGCACGACGCATGATGACGTCGCTGTCGATCGCGGCCGGCTACGCAGGAGGCCGCCTGCACGGCACGAACCGTCCCTTCGACGGCGTAAGTACCGACAGCCGCTCGATTCGCGACGGCGAACTGTTCGTCGCCCTCTCGGGCCCGAACTTCGACGGCGGCGATTATGTGGCGGAGGCGGCACATCGCGGTGCGGCAGGCGCGATCGTCGCACGCCGGAGCGACGTGCCGGTCGCTCAGATCACCGTCGACGACACGCGGCTGGCACTCGGCAAACTCGGTGCGGGCTGGCGCCGCCAGCAGTCCGCCGTCGTCGTCGGCATTACCGGCAGCAACGGCAAGACCACGCTGAAAGCCCTCACCGCGGCCTGCCTCGCGGAAGCGGCACCGACGCTTGCAACCGAAGGCAACCTGAATAATGACATCGGCCTGCCCCTGATGCTGACCCGCATCGCGGACAGCCATCGCTACGCGGTGCTCGAAATGGGCGCTAATCATGCGGGCGAAATCGCCTACCTGTGCGCACTTGCCGAGCCGGACGTCGTAGCCATCACGAACGCCGCCGCAGCGCACCTCGAAGGTTTCGGGTCGATCGAAGGCGTTGCCCGTGCCAAGGGTGAAATCCTGCAGTCGCAAAGCCGGCCCGGCGTCGCCGTCTTGAATGCCGATGATGCCTGGTTCGAGTACTGGCGCGGACTCGCCGGCGACACCGAAATCTTAAGCTTCGGGCTTAACGACACGGCGGACGTCAGCGCCCGGCACATCGTTGCCGGTAGCGCCGGTTCCACGTTCCGGCTCTGCCTGCCGGCGGCCGCGGTCGACGTGCATCTTTCCCTGCCCGGGCGGCACAACGTTCGTAATGCCTGCGCCGCCGCCGCGATCGCCACCGCCCTGGGCCTCGCGCCGGCCGAGGTCCAGGCGGGCCTCGAAACGGTCCGGCCGGTGCGGGGGCGCCTGCAGCCGCTCGCCGGGCCGCGCGGCGCTACACTGTACAACGACAGCTACAATGCAAATCCGCTGAGCGTCGGTGCTGCCGCCGAATTCCTGGCATCGCTCGACGGCACAAGCATCCTCGTCTTCGGCGACATGGGCGAACTGGGCGAGACCGCCGCCTCGTTGCATCGCGAGGTCGGCGAAGCAGCCCGTCTGGCCGGCGTCGACCGCCTGCTTGCGATCGGCGAGCTGTCCCGCCTCACCGTGAAAGCCTTCGGCGAAGGCGCGTCGTGGTTCGCCGGCGTCGACGAACTGGTCGCTACCCTCGAAAAGGAACTCGCGCCCGGTACCAACGTTCTCATCAAAGGCTCCCGGTTCATGCGCATGGAACGCGTGCTCGAGGCGCTTGGCGCCGACACGGGAGCTCGTCACTGACATGCTCCTGTACCTGACAAACTACCTTGCCCAGTTCGAGTCGGGCTTCAACGTCTTCAATTACCTGACGATGCGGGCCATCCTTGGTGCGCTTACCGCGCTCGTCCTGTCCTTCGTCATCGGTCCGCGAATGATTGCCCGCCTGTCCGTGAACCAGGTGGGCCAGCCCATCCGGCCCGACGGACCGGTGACGCACCTGCCAAAAGCCGGCACACCGACGATGGGCGGAGCACTCATCCTCACCGCGATAGCCGTCAGTACGCTGCTGTGGGCGGATCTCGAAAACACCTTCGTCTGGATCGTCTTGCTCGTCACGCTCGCGTTCGGCGCGATCGGCTACGTGGACGACTACAAGAAACTGGTGTTGCAGAACCCGGCCGGCATCTCGGCAGGACAGAAGATCTTCTGGCAGTCGGCTGCGGCGATCACCGCAGCCATTGCTTTGTACGTCACGGCGACCGACGACGTCTCAACGTCGTTGCTGATTCCGTATTTCAAGGACCTGGCGATTCCCCTAGGCGCTTTCCAGGTCGTCGTGACGTACTTCTTTATTGTCGGCTTCTCGAACGCGGTCAACCTGACCGACGGGCTGGACGGCCTCGCGATCATGCCGTCGGTCCTGGTCGGCGGCGCGCTCGGTATGTTCGCCTACGTTACGGGCAACGTGAACTTCTCCGATTACCTGGACATTCCCTATGTAGCCGGGACCGGCGAGATTCTCGTATTTTGCGCCACCCTTTGCGGCGCTGGCCTGGGCTTTCTCTGGTTCAACGCCTATCCCGCGCAGGTCTTCATGGGCGACATCGGGGCGCTGGCGCTCGGTGCCGCCCTCGGGGTGGTCGCTGTCGTCGTGCGGCAGGAGCTGGTGCTGGCGATCATGGGCGGCGTGTTCGTCATCGAAACCCTGTCGGTGATGATCCAGGTCGCTTCATTCAAGCTGACCGGCAAACGCGTATTCCGGATGGCGCCGATTCATCATCATTTCGAGCTGAAGGGCTGGGCCGAACCGAAGGTCATCGTTCGCTTCTGGATCATCACGGTAATCCTGGTGCTGGTCGGGCTTGCGAGCCTGAAAATCCGATGAGCGCCGTGCGTAAGACCAAAAGCAGGAATCTCGTCGTGGGGCTCGGCAACACCGGCCTGTCGGTCGCGCGCTACCTGCGCCGCAAGGGGCAGGATGCGCGCTTCTGCGACACGCGCACGTCGCCGCCCGGCATCGATCAGCTGCATGCGATCTTTCCCGGGGCCGATGTGATACTGGGCGACATCCGCTTGCCTGATGGGGTAGACCGCCTCATCGTGTCGCCGGGCGTTCCGGATACCCATCCGTTGCTCGCCGAAGCGCGCAGCGCGGGTCTCGACGTCATAAGCGACATCGAGCTGTTCGTCGAGTCCGCAAATGCGCCGTTCATGGCGATCACCGGATCGAACGGCAAGAGCACCGTGACGACGCTGCTCGGACACATGTGCGCCGCGGCCGGATTCAGGGTTCGCGTCGGCGGCAATCTGGGCGAGCCGGCACTGGATCTGCTCGCCGGCGAAGCGCCCGACGGTTATGTGCTCGAGCTCTCGAGTTTCCAGCTCCAGCGGACGGCCGCGCTGCCCGCGGACGTCGCCGTCCTGCTCAATGTCGCCCCGGATCATCTCGACTGGCACCGCGACGAGCGGGAATATCGGCAGGCGAAGTACCGGATATTTCGCGAGGCCAAGACGGCCGTCGTGAATCGCGCGGACGAGAACGTCATCCCTTACATCCGGCACATTGCCCAGTGGACGAGCTTCGGCCTCGATGAGCCGGGCGATGGTCACTACGGACTGCGGGGGGCGGACGGCGGGATTTACCTTGCCCGCGGCGAGGAACTGCTCCTGTCGACCCGTGAGCTCGCGCTGTTCGGGCGCCACAACCAGGCGAATGCGCTCGCGGCGCTCGCCACCGGCGAGATGGCCGGCATCGACCTCGGGCCGATGCTGCAGGTGCTGACGGAATTTCCCGGGCTGCCGCACCGGATGCAGTACGTCGCTCGCGTGCGCGGCGTCGACTACATCAACGACTCGAAGGCGACGAACGTGGCGGCGGCGATTGCCTCGATCGAGTCGGTCGAGGGCATGCTCGTGCTCCTCGCCGGCGGAGTCGGCAAGGGGCAGGATTTCACACCGCTCGGTGTGGCACTCGAGAACCGCCTGCGGGCGGCAGTGCTCATTGGAACGGACGCGAGGAAGATCGAAGACGCCCTCGACACCGTCCGGCCTGTCTATGTTGCGGATGACATGGAGGATGCTGTGGCACAGGCGGCACGTTATGCCGAAAAAGGCGACACCGTGCTGCTCGCGCCCGCCTGCGCGAGTCTCGATCAGTTCGCGAACTACGGCGCCCGCGGCGATGCGTTTGCCGCCGCGGTGCGGAGACTCGGGCCGTGAGCGCCGCGAGTTCCGTATTTCCGTTTCCCGCGCGGCTCCGGACCTCGCTCAGGTTCGATCCGGTGCTGGTGACGATCGTGCTGACGCTGCTGTTCGGCGGCTTTGTCGTACTGGCATCCGCTTCGATCGCCGTGTCGGACAACACGACCGGCGACCCGTTTTTCTATCTCGAGCGCCAGCTCGTCGCTGCCGGGATCGGCTGCATCGGCGGGTTTTTCTGCCTGCATGTTCCCATGCAGGTGTGGCGCACGCTCGGGCCCCTGTCGCTGCTTGTGGGGCTCGGCCTGCTCTTCGTCGTGCTCGTTCCCGGTGTCGGCTATGAAGTCAACGGCAGCCGCCGCTGGATACGCCTGGGGATCATGAACCTGCAGGTCTCGGAGCCGGCACGCCTGTGCATCATTGTTTACCTTGCCGGCTATCTCGTTCGGCGCACGAGGGAACTGCGGGAACGCGTCTCGGGATTCCTGCGGCCGATGGTGGTCGTGATACTGGCATGTGCTGCGCTCCTTGCCGAACCGGACTTCGGCGCGGCGGTGGTGTTGACGGCCACGACGCTCACGATGCTGTTCGTTGCCGGCGCGCGGATTCGCGACTTCCTGCTGTTTTTCGTGGTGGCGAGCGTTGGCATGGCGCTCCTGGCTGTCGCGTCGCCGTACCGCATGCAGCGGGTGACCGGCTTCCTGGACCCGTGGTCGGATCCGTTTGCGTCGGGCTTCCAGCTCACGCAGTCACTCATTGCGATCGGTCGCGGCGAATGGTTCGGCGTCGGCCTAGGCAACAGCGTGCAGAAACTTTTCTACCTGCCGGAAGCTCACACCGACTTCGTTTTTGCCGTATATGCCGAGGAGTTCGGGCTCGTCGGCTCCCTGTTCCTGATCGGCGTGTTCATGACGTTGCTGTGGCGTATTTACCAGCTCGCGATTCGGGCGTATAACGCCGAGCGATTCTTCGAGTCGTATCTCGCCGTCGGGCTCGGTACGTGGCTCGGCCTCCAGACATTCATCAATCTCGGCGTAAACATGGGCTTGCTGCCGACGAAGGGTTTGACTTTGCCTCTGATCAGCTACGGGCGATCGAGCCTCATCGTCACGATGATCGCGATCGCGCTGCTCCTTCGCATCTACCACGAACTCGCTGTCGACGCCAAACCGGTCAACCGCAAGAGCGCCACCGGTAACCCGGCGAAAAAGACGGCAAAAAGGACGTTCGGCACATGACCGGTCGTCCCATACTGATCATGGCGGGCGGGACCGGCGGACACGTCTTCCCAGCACTCGCGGTGGCGCGCGCTCTGGAGGAACGCGCGCAACAGGTGGTGTGGCTCGGCACGCACGCCGGCATCGAGGCGCGAATCGTGCCGGCGGCCGGCATCGACATCGAATGGATTGGCGTTTCGGGCCTGCGCAAGAAGGGCGGGCTCGCGTGGCTTGCGGCGCCGTTGCGGCTCATGCGGGCCGTCATTCAGGCGCTTCGCGTCGTCCGGCGCCGCCGTCCGGCAGCCGTGCTCGGCATGGGCGGCTTCGCAAGCGGTCCCGGCGGCGTGGCTGCCTGGCTCGTGCGCTGCCCGCTGATCATTCACGAACAGAATGCGGCCGCTGGCCTTACCAATCGACTTCTGGCGCGCCTTGCCCGGGTTGTGCTGCAAGCCTTCCCGGGCAGTTTTTCCGCCGGCGTACGCGGCGGAAACGGTCGGCAACCCGGTGCGCCGCGAAATTGCCGCGGTGGCGCCGCCGGAAGAACGCTACGCGGGGCGTACGGGTCCGCTGCGACTCCTCGTCCTCGGCGGGAGCCAGGGCGCGCTGGCCCTGAACCGGACGGTGCCCGCCGCCGTAGCACTGCTGCCGCGCGAGCAGCGTCCGCTCGTGCGGCACCAGTGCGGCGAACGAACGCTAGGCACGGCGCGCGACGCCTATGCGGGCAGCGACATCGAGGTGGAGCTGGTGCCCTTTATCGAGGACATGGCGGCAGCCTACGCCTGGGCGGACCTCGTGCTTTGCCGCTCCGGCGCGCTCACCGTGGCCGAGGTGTCGGCAGTCGGTCTCCCGGCGCTGTTCGTACCGTACCCGGCCGCGGTCGACGATCATCAGACGGCAAACGCCCGACCGCTGGTGGCGGCCGGTGCCGCGGAAATCGTGCGGGAGGACGGGCTGACGCCGGATCGACTCGCGGAGCGCCTGCGGTACTGGCTTCTGGACCGCGAATCTCTCGCGGCATGCGCCGCGAAGGCGCGGCGGCTTGCGATGCCGGATGCCCTCGGCCGGATCACCGAGGTCTGCCTCGAACAAGCGGCGGTGGCGGCATGATCAGCAAGATGCGCCGCATCCATTGCGTTCATTTCGTCGGCATCGGCGGGTCCGGCATGTCCGGTATCGCCGAGGTGATGTTGAGTCTCGGCTATGCCGTCCAGGGTTCCGACCTCAGGAGTAACGGGCAGACGCGGCGCCTCGAAAGCCTCGGGGCCACCGTGTTCCTGGGCCATGCCGCGGACCATATCCGGGATGCGGACGCGGTCGTCGTTTCCAGCGCAGTCGACGAAACGAATGCGGAAGTCGCCGCAGCGCGGCAGGCGCTGATGCCGGTCGTACCGCGTGCGGAAATGCTGGCCGAACTGATGCGCTTTCGTTATTCGATCGCCGTTTCCGGTACGCACGGCAAGACCACTACCACGAGCCTCGTTGCCAGTATCCTCGCCGAGGGCGGCCTCGACCCGACCTTTGTCATCGGCGGCCGCCTGAAAAGCGCGGATGCCAATGCCCGTCTGGGGCAGGGCGACTACCTTGTCGCCGAAGCCGACGAGTCCGACGCGTCGTTCGTGCACCTGAAGCCGATGGTCGCCATCGTCACGAATATCGACGCCGACCACATGTCGACCTACGACGGCGACATCAAGCGGCTGCGCGCCGCGTTCCTCGAGTTCCTGCACAACCTGCCGTTCTACGGCTTAGCCGTCGTCTGCACGGACGACACCGGCGTCAATGCCGTGCTCGCGGACATCGGGCGCACGGTGCTGACCTACGGCATCGACAGTGATGCCGACGTGCGGGCCGAGAACATCCACTTCGAGGGCGGACTGACGCGCTTTCGCGCCATCCGCGCGGACGAGCGACCGCCACTCGACATCGCGCTCCGCCTGCCGGGACTGCACAACGTCCGAAACGCGCTTGCCGCCATAGCGGTGGCCGACGAACTCGAGGTCGGCACCGCGGCCATTGTCACCGCGCTCGAGCGTTTCGAGGGCATCGACCGCCGATTCCAGCAACTGGGCGAGATAACAGTCCCGGCCGGCAAGGCCCTGCTGATCGACGACTACGGGCACCATCCCACGGAAATTGCCGCCACACTCGCCGCGGCGCGGAGCGGCTGGCCCGGAAAGCGGATCGTCCTCGCCTTCCAGCCGCACCGGTACACGCGGACCCGGGACCTCCTGGACGATTTTGCAAACGTGCTGTCCGATGCGGACGTACCGGTCGTGCTCGACGTGTACCCGGCGGGTGAGAAACCCATCGCGGGTGCCGACGGCCGCGCCATTGCACGCGCGATCCGAACACGCGGCTCGGCCGAGCCGGTTTTCGTGGAAGCGCTGGACGAGCTCGAAGCCGTGCTCCGCGACCTCCTCGAGGACGGCGACCTGTTGCTGACCATGGGCGCCGGCGACATTGGTTCCTATGCCGCGAGCCTGGCGGAACGCCTGCAACCGGCCAACCGTTTGAAGGTACATTCGTGATGGCTGCTGCTGAAAACATCGAGGTAGAGGGCGAGCTGCTGCGTGACGAGCCGATGAGCAGGCATACGTCGCTCAGGGTGGGCGGCCCCGCGGACCTGTATTTCGTGCCGGCGAGCCTCGCAGACCTGCAGGCGTTCCTGCGCGCCAACGAGGACACGCCGATCTTCTGGTTCGGTATCGGCAGCAACCTCCTGGTGCGCGACGGCGGATTGCGCGGTGTCGTAATCGCCGCAATGAAAATCTTTCGCGATCTCGAACGGATCGACCGTTACGTCGTCCGCGCTGGCGCCGGCCTGCCGTGCACCCAGCTCGCGCGACAATGCATACGCTGGGGTCTCGGTCCGTCGGAGTGGTTCGCAGGCATTCCGGGCACGGTCGGCGGCGCGCTCGCGATGAATGCGGGCGCGCATGGCGGCGAAACCTGGGAGCAGGTCGAATCCGTGCGCAGCATCGATCGTGCGGGGGAGATACATGAACGTGCGCCGTCGGAGTATTCCGTGGGCTACCGCCATGTCGTCGGGCCGCCGAATGAATGGTTCATCGAGGCAACGTTCCGTTTCGAAAGCGGCGCGACCGGCAGTGTGGAGACGCTCAACGCGATGCTCGAGCGCCGCAAGGCAACCCAGCCGCTCGGCCTGCCGAGCTGCGGCTCCGTATTCCGCAATCCGCCGGGTGATTACGCGGCGCGACTGATCGAGTCCTCCGGGCTCAAGGGCTTCGGCATCGGCGGCGCGATCATTTCGGAAAAGCACGCGAACTTCATCATCAACCAGGGCGACGCGATCGCAGGAGACGTCGAGGCGCTGATCAAGCATATCCACCAGACGGTGCTCGATGTCCACGGCGTCGATCTCATCCACGAAGTCAGGATCGTCGGTGAGCCGGCATGAAGACCTCTGCCACATCCGGAACCGACGCACGGGTCGCGATTTCCGACCCCGCGGCGTTCGGGCGGGTTGCCGTGCTCCTGGGCGGCGCCTCGAGTGAGCGGGAGGTGTCCCTTGAGACCGGCGCGGCAGTGCTGGCCGCGCTGGTCGCGAGTGGTATCGATGCGGAAGGCTGGGACCCGGCGGGGCGATCACTGCAGGAGTTCGCCGTTCTCGGCTTCGATCGCGTCTGGATTGCGCTGCACGGTCCGGGCGGCGAGGACGGTGCCCTGCAGGGCGCGCTCGAGTGGCTGCAGCTGCCCTACACCGGCAGCGGCGTGCTGGCCTCGGCGCTGGCGATGGACAAGATCCGCAGCAAACACCTGTTCCGGGCTGCCGGCCTGCCGACGCCGGCATATCGCGTGATCGAGGGGCTCGCCGATGCGCGCCGGGCACAGGAGGCGCTGGGACTCCCGCTCATCGTTAAACCACCGGGGCAGGGATCCAGTGTCGGCATGAGCAAGGTCACGGATCCCGCTGAACTCGGTGCCGCGGTCGATGCGGCTCTTGCCTTCGGCGACCAGGTGCTCGTCGAGCAATGTATCGTCGGCAAGGAGTTTACCGTCGGTGTCCTGCAGGGCATGGCCTTGCCGACGATTCGTATCGAGACGCCGCGGGTATTCTACGACTACGAGGCGAAGTACCATTCCGACGAGACCCGGTATCACTGCCCCGGTACATCGTCAGCCGATGAAGAGGCCCGCTACGCGGCGCTCGCGATGGCCGCGTTCCGCGAATTGGGCTGCGCGGGATGGGGTCGCGTCGATTTCATGACCGGCGCTGACGGCACGCCGCAGATTCTCGAGGTGAACACGGTCCCCGGCATGACGAGCCACAGCCTCGTGCCGATGGCCGCCCGCGCAATGGGGCTCGATTTCGCCGAGCTGTGCTGGCGCATCCTCGAAACCAGCCTGGCGGCCGAAACCGGTGCCGCCGTGCACGCCCGGCGGGAGGCTGCAAATGGCACGTAAGCAGGCGCGCCGGCGCAAGCCGCCGAAGGTACGGCGCTTCAAGCTGCCGGGATTATCGCTTGGCCGACTGGTTCCCCCGGTACTTGCGCTGGCAGCAGTGGCCGCCACTTACGAACTCAGTGCACGGCTGCTCGAGCGGGACATCAACGCGATCGAGGTGAGCGGGCCGTTCCAGCGCGTATCGGCGCTGCAGATCGAAGCAGCGATCGGACACGAACTCGATGCAGGCTTCCTGGGTGCGGACCTCGGCCGGATTCGCGCCACGATCCGTGCCTTGCCATGGATCGACGATGCGGCGGTGGCGCGCCGCTGGCCGGACCGTCTCGCCATCACGGTCACGGAGCAGGTGCCGGCAGCCATCTGGGGCGACAGCGGCCTCCTCAATGTGCGCGGCGACCTGTTCGTGGACGAGGTGCGCCACGTGCCCGCCGAGTTGCCGCGCCTGCGGGGGCCCGAAGGGCGCTCAGCGGAGGTGGCCCGCCGCTACCTGGACGTGCGCGAGCAACTGATCCCGATCGGCCTCGATCTCAAGAGCGTGTACCTGGATGAACGCGGGGCGTGGGAGATGGCATTGACGAACGGCGTCGTAGTGCGTCTCGGCCGCCGCGATGTGGATGCGCGAACCGCGCTTTTCGTTGGCGTCGTCGCGGACCTGATCACCGGGCGAGCCGCCGACATCCGGCATGTCGACATGCGCTACAGCAACGGCTTCACGGTCGGCTGGAAAGACGGGGTCGTGGCGCCGGGCGAGAACACAGAAACGACGGAGCAGGAAATGCTGGCTCTAAGGGACGGCGACTAGGCGATGTCGAAGCGGGGTGACAAGAACCTGATCGTCGGTCTCGATATCGGCACATCGAAAGTCGTGGCTATCGTCGGGGAAATCAACGACGACGGCGACATCGAAGTGGTCGGCATCGGCTCACACCCGTCGCGGGGCCTGAAGAAAGGCGTGGTCGTGAATATCGAGTCGACCGTGCATTCGATCCGGCGAGCCGTGGAGGAGGCGGAGCTGATGGCCGGCTGCGACATACATTCGGTGTACACCGGCATCGCCGGCAGCCACGTGCGCAGCCTGAACTCGCACGGCATCGTCGGCATTCGTGATTCGGAGGTGAGCCCGGGGGACGTCGACCGCGTCATCGACGCCGCGCGGGCCGTGGCGATCCCGGCGGACCAGAAAATCCTGCATATCCTGCCGCAGGAATTCGTGATCGACGGCCAGGAAGGCATCCGGGAACCGGTTGGCATGTCCGGGGTCCGGCTCGAAGCAAAGGTACACATGGTGACCGGCGCCGAGAGTGCGGCGCAAAACATCGTCAAGTGCGTGCAGCGCTGCGGACTCGAAGTCGATGACATCGTGCTGGAGCAACTCGCTTCGAGCTATTCCGTGCTGACCGAGGATGAAAAGGAACTCGGCTCCTGCATCGTCGATATCGGCGGCGGCACGACGGATATTGCGGTGTTCCTGCATGGCGCTATCCAGCATACGGCTGTGATTCCGATCGCAGGGGACCAGGTGACGAACGATATCGCCGTATCGATGCGCACCCCGACGCAATATGCCGAGGAAATCAAGATCAAGTACGCGTGCGCTCTTTCGCAGCTCGCGAACCCGGACGAGACGATCGAGGTGCCGAGCGTCGGCGATCGGCCGCCGCGGCGGCTGGCGCGGCAGACGCTCGCGGAAATCGTGGAGCCGAGGTATGAGGAATTGTTCGGTCTCATCCGGGACGAGTTGCGACGGAGTGGTTTCGAAGAACTGATTGCCGCCGGCATCGTCATTACCGGCGGCAGTGCCAAGATGGAAGGCGCAGTGGAACTCGCGGAAGAAGTGTTTCACATGCCGGTTCGGGTGGGCTCGCCGCAATACGTCGAAGGACTGAAGGAAGTGATACGAAACCCGATTCATGCGACCGGTGTCGGCTTGCTGCTCTACGGTCACGAGAGCCAGATGCGGCGCGGCAGGCGTTCAACCCCGGTAAGCAGCAATGTGAGCGAAATCTGGGAGCGGATGCGCACCTGGTTTCAGAAAAAGTTTTAGGAGTGCGGCTCATTGAGCCGTTGGGAATGGAGCGGGGCTTGTGAGTGCCCCGAACGTAGCGACAACTGGGTATACCAGCGGAGGTTAGACGGATGTTTGAGTTATTGGATGCACAAAGCCAGAGCGCGGTGATCAAGGTCATCGGCGTGGGTGGCGGCGGCGGGAATGCCGTCTCGCACATGGTCGATGCCGGGATCGAGGGTGTCGAGTTCATCTGCGCGAATACGGACTCGCAGGCGCTCAAAGGTTCGCGGGTGCGCACGTCCCTGCAAATTGGCTGCAATATCACGAAGGGGCTCGGCGCGGGCGCGAATCCTGACGTGGGACGGCAGGCGGCGATGGAGGATCGCGACCGCATTCACGAATGTATCGAAGGCGCGGACATGCTGTTCATCACTGCCGGCATGGGCGGCGGAACCGGCACGGGAGCGGCGCCCATCGTCGCGCAGGTCGCAAAGGAACTCGGCATCCTCACGGTGGCCGTGGTGACGAAGCCGTTTGCGATGGAAGGCCACAAGCGGATGGCGATCGCGGACCACGGTATCAGCGAACTCGGCAAATACGTGGATTCGCTGATCACGATCCCGAACGAGAAACTTCTGTCGGTGCTCGGCGGCGACACCACGCTTCTCGACGCGTTCAAAGCGGCGAACCAGGTGCTGCAGGGAGCAGTACAGGGTATTGCGGAACTGATCACGCGACCGGGCCTCATCAATGTGGATTTCGCCGATGTTCGTACCGTGATGGCCGAAATGGGTATGGCCATGATGGGTTCGGGTACGTCGTCCGGCGAAGATCGCGCGCGCGAGGCGGCCGAAGCCGCGATATCGAGCCCGCTGCTCGAGGACATCAACCTGGCTGGCGCAAACGGTATCCTGGTCAACGTCACGGCGGGCATGGACCTGTCGATCGGTGAATTCCAGGAAGTCGGCAACACCGTGAAGGCGTTTGCCTCTGACGATGCCACGGTGGTCATTGGCACGGTCATCGACCCGGACATGACCGATCGCATCCGGGTTACCGTCGTTGCCACCGGCCTCGGCCAGAGTGCAAGGACGCAGGCGGAGACGCCGATGCGTATCGTACGGCGGCCGATGCAGCCGACGCGGCCGAGCGAGCCGAATTATCACGGCTTCGACAAGCCGACGGTGCAGCGCAAGCGTGCCGTGGGAGATGGTCTGGAGCAGGGTGGCCTGCAGGACGAATTGCTGGATATCCCGGCGTTTTTGAGGCGACAGGCCGACTAGGAGCCGCCTCGCACGGTCAGCCGGCGCGCACTCACTCGCGCCGGCGGGAATCACCTCCGCCAGCCGGCCCGGAAATCCGGGCCGGCCCGCTCCCTGCCCGGGTGCAACAGACTTATAGTGTTACTTGATGCTTGTTCTGCAACGACCTGAAAATCTTGAGAACGATACGGAAACTTGTTACGCTCCGCCGAACTTGAAATGTCACGAACCTGTCATATGTCCGTAAGCCCGATGCGATCCCCCTTCCCTTGAACGGCCGGGGAATCTACTACACTCAAACGATGCTTCGACAACGCACACTGAAAACGGCCATCCGGGCGACCGGCGTGGGTTTGCATACCGGCGAAAAGGTCTACATGAGCCTGCGCCCCGCGGCCGAGAATTCCGGCATTACCTTTCACCGCATGGATCTCGAGCCGCCGGTCGACGTGCCGGCCGACCCGCTGCTCGTGGGTGAAACCATGCTGGGCACGACGCTCGTCAAGAACGGCGTCAAGGTGGCCACCGTTGAGCACCTCATGTCGGCGCTCGCCGGTCTCGGCATCGACAATATCAACGTGGACCTGTCCGCGGCCGAAGTGCCGATCATGGACGGCAGCGCCGGTCCGTTCGTGTTTCTGCTTCAATCGGCGGGCATCGAAGAGCAGAACGCTGCAAAGAAGTTCATACGCATACGCAAGCCCGTGCGTGTCGAGCAGGGCGACAAGTGGGCTGAATTGAGGCCGTTCAACGGGTTCAAGGTGACTTTCGAGGTGTATTTCAATCACCCCGTATTCAACAAGATCAACCAGCGCGCAAGCATCGATTTCTCGTCGACGTCGTTCATGAAGGAAGTCAGCCGCGCACGAACCTTCTGTTTTCTACGGGATGTGGAAGCGCTTCGCGAGCGTAACCTGACGCTCGGCGGGAGCATGGACAACGCGATCGTGCTCGACGACTACCGGATTCTCAACGAAGACGGCTTGCGCTATTCGAACGAGTTCGTGATTCACAAGATTCTCGACGCGATCGGTGACATGTACTTGCTGAACCACACCCTGATCGGCGAACTGCGTGCGTTCAAGTCGGGCCACGATCTCAACAACAAGCTGTTGCGTGCACTCCTGGCGGATCAGGCGGCCTGGGAAGAAGTGACGTTCGAGGATTCGCGTAAAGCACCGATATCCTACGCCACCCCTGCTTACGCCTGAGCGTGGGAGCGGCTGCCAGCCGCCCGCTGCAACGGCGCTTCCTAAGTGGCAGCGGCTTTGAGCCGCGACCGGTTCGCGCGCAAGGCGCGCCTACGGCGGCGGCTCGTGGCCGACGCGCACGCTTACGCGGGTGACGGACTCGCCGGCTGAACTTGCGGCCGCGAGCAGGGTCTTACTCTCGTAGCGGACACGCGCGGCCCGCGCCGGCGAGCGGCAAATCACGACCAGTTCGCCATCCTCCCGGACGTTCGCCGCGACGATGTCACCGGCAAGTTCCACCGGGAGCGCGCCACCCAGGGCGGACACCAGCGAATCGAGTCGCTGTGCGCGCCGGACCAGGGACTGTAACTCCCCGTTTCCGCGGCGTTTTAGCAGATCCTGAAGCTTGTCGGCGGCCATAAAAGTGTGACGCAGTTTGCGTTTTTTTGCGGCTTGAGGGTGACTGGTGTCTCCCTTCGAATTCTTTGATCTTGTATTAAAAACGGACATTATGCATAGTTTCTGCACGAGAAAGGCAAACCTGCCGAAAGGCGGCGACGCAAAACCACCGGTCTAAGGGACAGATGTCCTATGACAGCGGGGCTACCGAAACGATGAAAGACTGCGGGTTAATAATTCCAAGCAGACGTCGAAAGACGAACGAAGTCTGTGCTGAAGCGGCTTGCAGCGCCACCTTTAGCGATAACAGCACAGCGTACCCGAGGCGTAGTCGATGAATATCGTCATTTTCGGTACGGGGCTCGGCAGGCCCCGACAGATAAGCTTGTCCGCTTACGGAACGGGACTTGTCGCAGTGGCCGTGACCGGAATTCTCGGTGCGCTGAGCTTCGCGGGCGGGTACTGGTACTCTGCAAGAAACGCTTCCGGCGTCAGCCAATCCGAACTCGACGCACTGGGTTCCGAACTGCAGGGCCAACAGGAACACATCGCTACGATTCGCCGGCAAAATGAAGACACGCTCGATGCGCTTGCCATCCGCATTGCCCAGTTGACCGCGCGCCTGATCCGTCTCGATGCCCTGGGGAGCCGCCTTACGGAAATGGCCGGTATCGACGCTGAGGAATTCGATTTCGATACGGAGCCGGCGGTGGGCGGCCCGGAAGAGCCGATGCCGACGGGCTCCAACGTCGCCATACCCGAGGTCGTCGATGCGATGACCTTGCTGAACAGCGAACTGGATAATCGTGAGGCGCAGTTGTCGGTGCTCGAGAGCCTCCTGATCAATGAAAATCTCAACGAGCGGGTGCACCCGCAGGGCAGGCCCGTCACGTCAGGCTGGATTTCTTCCTATTTCGGTAAACGTACGGACCCTTTTACCGGTAAACCCGCCAACCACACGGGTATCGATTTTGCCGGTAAACACGGTTCCGACGTCGTTGCCGTGGCCGATGGCGTCGTGTCCTGGTCCGGGGACCGGTTTGGCTACGGGGTCATGGTCGAGATCAACCATGGCAACGGCTATGCCACGCGCTATGCGCACAATTTCGAAAACCTCGTCACCGTGGGCGATGAGGTCCACAAAGGCCAGCTGATCGCCCGGATGGGCGAATCCGGGCGGGCGACCGGTCCCAACGTGCACTTCGAGGTCTTGCGGAACAACCAGCGGGTCAACCCGGTCAATTTCATACGCGAATCGTCCCAGTAGGGCAGTCTGTCGTCGGACATCGGCGCGTTGCCCCGCAACGCCGCTCGTGCCGCCGCGCGCCGCCCTTGTGTTCGCGAAATCCGCCCATAAATGCCGGTGTTGTCCGGAGAAACGCCCCTGACGCCCTATCCGGTGCGATTTCAGGGCGGAATGCCGATATCCGGCGACTTTTGTTTCTCATGCAGGCGGTAAGACCCTAAAATACCGCGCTTTGTGCGGCCACCCGGGGCGGGGCTGGCCGTTCCAATCGATGGAGGCCCTGGTGGCTAATTTTTTCACCCGTTTCTTTGGCAGCCGCAACCAGCGACTGTTGCGCCAGTATTCGAATGTCGTGGACCGGATCAACCAGCTCGAACACGGCGTCAAGGCACTCGATGACGCGGCGTTGCGAGCAAAGACAGCGGAATTCCGCCAGCGTGTTGCCGACGGCACCAGCCTGGAAGAACTGTTGCCCGAAGCCTTCGCGGTCGCGCGTGAAGCCGCCGTGCGAACGCTCGGTATGCGACCGTTCGATGTACAGCTCATCGGCGGAATGGTGCTCCACGACGGCAATATCGCGGAAATGCGGACCGGCGAAGGCAAGACCCTGGTCGCAACGCTGCCCGCCTACCTCAACGCACTGTCCGGCGACGGCGTGCACGTCGTTACGGTCAATGAGTATCTCGCGCAACGCGACGCCGACTGGATGCGTCCGGTCTACGAGTTCCTCGGCCTGACGGTCGGCGTTTCGAAGAGCGGCCAGCATCCGGACGATAAACGGGCCGCCTATGCCGCGGACATCACCTATGCGACGAACAATGAGCTCGGTTTCGACTACCTCCGTGACAATCTCGCGTTCGCGACGGCGGACAAGGCCCAGCGGGCTTTGAATTTTGCGATCGTCGACGAAGTGGATTCAATCCTGATCGATGAGGCGCGAACCCCGCTGATCATCTCCGGTCCCGCCGAAGCAAGCACGGATCTTTACGCCCAGATCAACAAGCTGATTCCGAAGCTCGATCCCCACGAGGAGAGCAACCAGCCGACCAACTACGACATCAACGCCAAGCTGGTCGCACTGGTCGGCGAGGATGGCAAGCCCGTGTCGATTCCGGGCTACGCGGACAATATCGTGCCGCTCGAGGCGGCCATCGGTTTCGCGGAAGCGCGGGAAGCCGACGTCGTGCTCCGCGAAGCGAGCAAGAAAGCGCCGCTTTGTGCGCTCGTTGCGCGCGGCGACTATACGATCGACGAAAAGGCGAAACAGGCGCACGTCACCGAAGAAGGCAACGAGAAGGTCGAGAAGCTGATGATTCAGGCGGGGCTCCTGCAGCCCGGCGAAAGCCTCTATGACGCCACCAATATTCGGCTGGTGCACCACCTGAACGCCGCCCTCCGGGCCCATTCCATTTACCAGAAGGACGTCGACTACATCGTCAAGGACGGCGATATCGTCATTGTCGACGAGTTTACCGGTCGAACGATGCCCGGCCGCCGCTGGTCGGACGGTTTGCATCAGGCGATCGAGGCGAAGGAAGGCGTCGCCATCAAGAAGGAAAACCAGACCGTCGCTTCGATCACCTTCCAGAACTATTTTCGCCTGTATCGCAACCTGTCCGGCATGACCGGCACGGCCGACACGGAGGCGTTCGAATTCCAGTCCATTTACGGCCTCGAAGTGGTCGTCATTCCGACCCACCAGCCGATGATTCGCCGGGACGAAGCGGACCTCGTGTACCTCACGCAAGCCGACAAGTTCGAAGCCATCGTCGAGGACATCAAGGACTGCCGCGAGCGCGGCCAGCCGGTGCTCGTCGGCACGACCTCGATCGAGACCTCCGAGATCCTGTCCGGCATCCTGAAGAAGCACAAGATCGAGCACAGCGTATTGAACGCGAAACAGCACGAGCGCGAGGCGCAGATCGTGCAGAATGCGGGCCGTCCGGGTGCCATTACGATCGCGACGAACATGGCGGGCCGCGGTACCGACATCGTTCTCGGCGGCAATCTCGAAGCTGCCCTGGCGGAAGCCGGCGACGGCGCCGACAGGGATGCCATACGCAAGGAATGGCAGGCACGGCACGATGCGGTCGTCGCTGCCGGCGGCCTCCATATCATCGGCACCGAACGGCACGAGTCGCGCCGTATCGACAATCAGCTTCGCGGTCGCTCCGGGCGCCAGGGCGACCCCGGATCCAGCCGCTTTTACCTGTCCATGGAAGACTCGCTCATGCGCATATTCGGCGACCCCGAGCGCACGAAACGGCTCCTGTCACGCGCCGGCATGCGCGAAGGCGAGGCCATCGAGAGCAAGCTCCTGTCGCGCCAGATCGAGCGCGCGCAACGCAAGGTCGAGGCCCACAACTTCGATATCCGCAAGAACCTGCTCGAGTATGACGACGTAGCAAACGACCAGCGCAAGGTCGTGTATCACCAGCGTGCCGAGCTGATGGATGCGGACGAAATACGGGACTCGGTCGCGGCTATACGCGAGGAAGTCATCGGGATTACCGTGGCGCTGCACATTCCGCCCGGCAGCCTCGACGAGCAATGGGACACGGAGGGTCTGACGAATGCACTGGAGTCGGAGTTCGGCCTGCAAGTCGACATCGGCAAAGCGGTTCATGAGGATTCGACGCTCAATGACGACGGCATTCGCGAGTTATGCATCAAGGCGGCCGACGAGGCTTACGCGGCCAAAGAGGCCGCGGTAGGCAACGAGTTACTGCGCAATGTCGAGAAGCAGATCATGCTGCGCCAGCTCGATAATCACTGGAAGGAACACCTGGCTGCCATGGATCACTTGCGCCAGGGAATCGGCCTCCGGAGCTACGCCCAGAAGAACCCGAAGCAGGAATACAAGCGGGAGGCATTCGACATGTTCGGCGCGATGCTGGAACAGGTCAAACACGACACGATCAGCATGCTTGCGCGCATCCGGATCCAGAGTGAGCAGGAGCTGGCTGAGATGGCGGAGCAACGCCGCCGGGCGGCTGCCTTGCAGTACCGTCACGCACAGGCGAGTGCGTTGTCGCAGCAGCCGGCCGCGGCTGCCGGCGGCGCGCCTGCCGTGCCCATCCCGGCGCGCCCCGAAGCGGTCGAAACCTTCGTCCGCAACGCCCGCAAGGTCGGCCGCAACGAACCCTGTCCCTGCGGCTCCGGCAAGAAATACAAGCAGTGTCACGGAAGCCTCAACTGAGACGGCTCAACGTGGTGGCGGGCATTTTGTGCGACGGAGCCGGGCGCATCCTGATCACCGAAAGGCTCGAACCGGGTTCCTTCTTCGGCATGTGGGAGTTCCCCGGCGGCAAGATCGGCGACGGCGAGCGGCCGGGTGTGGCGCTGGAGCGCGAATTGCGCGAGGAGATCGGCATCGATGTCGTTTCCGCCTGCGAATTCATGCACCTCGAGCACACTTATCCGGACCGCCACGTTGAGCTACGCTTTTTCCTCGTCGAGGACTGGCACAACGAGCCGGCGGGTCTCGAGGGGCAGGCGCTGAAATGGGTGAGTGCGGCAGCGCTCGCAGCGGAGAACCTGTTGCCTGCGGACCGTCCGGTGGTCGACGCCCTGATACGGCGGCTGGAGCGGGCGTTGCCCGCGAATTGAACGCGGTTCATGCACACCGCGAACCATTCGCGGCAAACTGCCGCTCCAACGCGCGGGCAACGCCCGCTCCTGCGACCGAAACGCCCGCGATCAGCAGACGCAGAGTTCGAACGGCACGTCGCGGGCAGTCTGCATCGCGCGGCTACCGATCGTGGCCCATTCGAGGAAACGCACCGTGAATCGGTGCTGGCTGCCGCTGATTTCCGGGAAAAGGTCGCAATCGCTCGGCAGCATGACGCGCAGCAAGCGACAGCTCGTGTTCTGCATGTTGTGCTGGTACATGCCATGGATAGCGAGCTTGTCGACGGGCGGTGCGCTTTCCCGTATCAGCCAGAGCACTTCGGATGCGGCGTCGCAGATCGGCCGGATGTCGTTGATCCAGACTCCGAGGTCCTGCTGGCGCCGGCGCATCGGCTGCCGCAGCCAGTGACTGTACTCGGGCAGGTCGAATTCGCAGGTACCGCCCGGGATCGCGCTGCGATGCTTGATCGCGCTCAGGAACTCGGATTCCTTGAGCGACTGCAGGAAGCCGGTACCGATCGCGGACACTTGCCGCCGGCTCTCGGTCAGCGTGTGCATCAGGTGGTCGAGACGGCTTGAATCGACTTCCGGCATGCTCTGATAACGCTGCAGGTTGGCAAGCTGGAAGTCCAGTTCCTTGTGGACTTCGCTGCGAATGTCGCCCCTCGCGAGGATGGCGAGGATCTCGAGCAGCGTCGCAACGGTAGCCCGTGTGCCCCAATCCGAGTCGAGTTCGTTGTTGAACAGCATCTGCTGGTACAGGAACTCGAGGCGAAGCAACGTGCGCATGCGCTCGCTCAGCGGCTGCTCGTACGAGGCCTGCTTCTCGGCAGTGTCGATCAAGACGAATCCGGCGGTTTTTGCCATGACCGTATTCTGCGCCACAGTGCCGCGTCGGGCAAATGCGTGGCCTGTCGCAATCCTGCGACGCGGCTAGACCCCCTCGCGACCATTGGCGGCCAGTTCGAGGTATCTGCGATGCAGGTTGCGGACCTGCTCGAGCGTCGCCGACAGGTCACCGTCGTTTCGAATGACGTCATCGGCGATCTCGAGACGGTCCTTGCGGCTGGACTGCGCGGCGAGCATGCGGCGTGCCTGGCTCTCCGACTCGGCGTCGCGTGCCATCAGGCGACGGACCTGGGTGCCCTCGTCGCAGTCGATGGCGAGCACGCGATCGACGAAGTCGACGAGCGGCGATTTCACCAGCAGCGGTACGATAATCAACTGGTAAGGCCCGCCGGCTGTTTTGGCCTGCCGCACGGTCTCGGCCTGGATGATGGGGTGCAGGATCGCTTCGAGGCGTTCGCGGGCCTCGTCATCGGTAAACACGATGCGGCGCATTTCGGCCCGGTCGAGTTGCCCCTTGTTGTCGAAGACGCGGTCGCCGAACTCGTTCCGGATCTGCAGGAGTGCCGGCATCCCGGGCTGCACGACATCGCGGGCAATCACGTCCGTGTCGATGATTCGTGCGCCGAGACCGGCGAACAGGTCCGCCACCGTCGACTTGCCGCTCGCAATGCCGCCGGTTAGGCCAATTCTAAAGGGCTTTGTTTTCGCTGGCTCGGGCGTTGCCGTCATCGGCCAGACTATTCCTAAAGTTCCGCGTGCGCGCAAGCGTCGCCGGAGCGGCGTGCGATTACGTCAAAACGGGATGTGCAGGAGCGCCTTCAGCTCCTCGCCCGCAATCATCGCGAGCCAGCCGGCCGTCGCGAGGAAAGGGCCGAACGGCATCGGCACCTGGCGGTCACGGCCGCGAAAGAGAATCAGTGCGATACCGAGCAGCGCCCCAACTACCGCCGAGAGGATGATGATGGTGAACAGGTAGGTGTAGCCGAGCCAGGCACCGAGAGCAGCCAGCAGCTTGAAGTCGCCATAGCCCATGCCTTCCTTGCCGGTGATGAGCTTGAACAGCCAGTAGAAGGACCAGAGGCTCAGATAGCCGGCGATGGCGCCGACGATGGCTTCGCGGCTCCCGATGAAAAGGACCTCCGTGCCCGGTACCGGATGCCACAGCGACATGCCCAAGCCGATCCAGAGCAAAGGCAGGACGATGGCATCGGGGATGAGCTGCCGGTCGAAATCGATCAGGGTGATCGGGATGAGGCCGAGCGTCAGTACGATCCCCATCAGCGCTTCCCAGCCGAAGCCGAACCGCCATGCGACAATGGCAGCCAGCACCGCCGTAGCTGACTCCACGAGCGGATAGCGGGCGGAAATACGGGACTTGCAGCCGCCGCATCGCCCGCGTAGCAGCAGGTAGCTCAGGACCGGAATATTCTGCCAGGACCGGATCGCGGCCCCGCAGGACGGGCAGCGGGAACGGGGCACGACCAGGTTGAACCGGCCCGCGGGCAGCTCGCTGGCCGGCATTGCGGCGACCTCGGCACACTGTTCGCGCCACTCGCGCTCCATCATGAGCGGCAGGCGGTAAATCACGACGTTGAGGAAACTGCCGATCAGGAGCGCGAACAGGAACACGACGAGAATGAACAGGGTTGGCAATTCTTGCAGCAAGTCGAGCATCGTCTAGCGTTTCCCCATCAGCGGAAATGAAAACGGCGTCCGGGAAGCCCGAACGCCGCTGTCGTCAGACTGTCCGCGGGACTTTATACCACGGCGCCAAGCTTGAAGATCGGCAGGTACATGGCAACCACGAGGCCGCCGACCAGCACGCCGAGGATCGCCATGATCATCGGCTCGAGGAGCGAGCTAAGGTTGTCGACCGCATTGTCGACGTCCTCCTCGTAGAAGTCGGCGACCTTGCCCGACATCTCGTCGAGCGAACCGGACTCTTCGCCAACTGCGATCATCTGGATCACCATGTTCGGGAACAGGTCCGTGTTCTCCATGGACTGTTGCAGCCGCTGGCCGGTCGCGACCTCGTCGCGCATCTTGAGCACGCCCTGCTCGTAGACTATGTTGCCGCAGGCCCCGGCGACGGATTGCAGCGCCTCGACGAGCGGCACGCCCGCCGCGAACATCGTCGAGAGAGTGCGGGAGTAGCGTGCAATGGCCGCTTTTTTCATGATGGGACCAATCACCGGCACCTTGAGAATCATTCTATCGAGGAAATGCCGCATCGCTTTTGATCGCTTCTTGAAATAAAAGAACGCAGATACGCTGCCAATAAGAATGACGCTAATGTAAAAGCCGTTTTCCCGGACGAACACCGACAGGTCGATGACCATGCGCGTGAACGTCGGCAGGTCTGCCCCGAATCCCTGGAAAAGGTCCTCGAACGCCGGGATGACGAAGATCAGCAGAATCGTGGTGACGATGAAAGCCACGACCAAGACCGCTGCCGGATAGGTGAGGGCCTTCTTGATTTTCTTCTTGATAGCCTCTGTTTTTTCCTTGTAGGTTGCGATCTTGTCGAGCAGCGTCTCCAGCGCACCGGCCTGCTCGCCGGATTCCACCAGGTTCACGAACAGGTCGTCAAAGTACAGTGGTTGCTTGGCAAGGGCCTCTGCAAGAGCGCTGCCGCCCTCGACATCCGCCTTGATCGACAGAATCAGCTTTTGCATTGCGGCATTATCATGGCCCGTGCCGACGATCTCGAAGGCTTGCACGAGGGGTATACCGGCCGCGAGCATGGTCGCGAGCTGGCGGCTGAACAGGGCAATGTCGGCGGCCGTGACTTTGCCCTTGCCGGAAAACAAGCCTTTACGTTGCTTGCGGATACGTATCGGAACCACGCCCTGGCGCCGGAGGTCCGCACGCACAGCGGCTTCGTCGCCGGCAAGCGACTTGCCCCTGACCTTTTTGCCGCGCCGGTCCGTGCCTTCCCAGTGGAAGGGCTCCTTCATGATTGCCGTATTCGCCATGTCCGTCGTCCCTTAGCCGAGCCAAACTTCAATGATTCCGAGTACTTGAAGTCGATCCCCGAATCACTCGATTGTAACCCGATTGATCTCTTCGAGGCTGGTAACCCCTTCCTTGACTTTGTTCAAACCTGCCTGCCGCAGATCGATGACGCCTTCCTTCCTGGCCTGGTCGGCGATCTGCATGGCGTTGCCGCCCTCCATGATGATCCGGCCCATGGTTTCGGATACCTCCATGACCTGGAAGATACCAACACGGCCCTTGTAGCCCTCGTTACAGACCTTGCAGCCCTTCGGGCCGAAGATCGTGACGCCGGCTTCGAGTTCCGCTTTGGAAAAGCCTTCCTTCGACAAGGCTTCCTTCGGTATGTCCTTGACTTCTTTACAGTTGTCGCAAAGCTTGCGTGCCAGCCGCTGGGCGATGATGAGGCTCACCGAGGTGGCGATGGCGTAGGGCATGACGCCCATGTCCACCAGGCGCGACAGCGTTTTGGGCGCATCGTTCGTGTGCAAGGTCGAGAGCACCAGGTGGCCGGTCTGGGCCGCCTTGATGGCGATCTCCGCCGTCTCGAGATCGCGTATTTCCCCGACCATGATCACGTCCGGGTCCTGGCGCAGGAACGCTTTGAGTGCCGAGGCGAAAGTCAGACCGACTTTCGGGTTCACGTTGACCTGATTGACCCCGGGCAGGTTGATTTCCGCGGGGTCCTCGGCGGTCGAAATATTCCGTTCGATCGTATTCAGGATGTTGAGGCCCGTGTACAGCGACACCGTCTTGCCGGAGCCGGTCGGCCCGGTCACCAGAATCATGCCGTAGGGCTTGTTCAAATGCTTCTGGTACAGCTGCCGCTGTTTTTCCTCGTAGCCCAGTGCGTCGATGCCTAGTTTGGCACTCGACGGGTCGAGGATACGAAGAACGATCTTTTCGCCGAACAGCGTCGGGCAGGTATTGACGCGAAAGTCGATCGCGCGGTTCTTGGACAGCCGCATCTTGATGCGGCCGTCCTGGGGCACGCGCCGCTCCGCGATGTCCATGCGCGACATGACCTTCAGGCGCGCGCACAGCTTTTGCGCGAGTGCGACCGGCGGCTGCGCGATTTCCGAAAGCACACCGTCCAGGCGGGTGCGAACGCGAAAAAACTTTTCGTAGGGTTCGAAATGGATGTCCGATGCACCGCGCTTGATCGCATCCAGCAGAATCTTGTTGACGAAACGGACGACCGGCGCATCCTCGACCTCGTCCCGCTGGACGTCGTCGGCCTCCTGTTCAGCGGCGGAAACATCGAGGTTTTCGAGGTCGAAATCGTCATCGGCCAGCCCGCCCATGCTCGTATCGACGGCTTCCAGTGCCTTGGTGATTCGTTCCTCCAGCTTGTCCTGCTCGACCACCACCGGGTCGACTCGCATGCTGGTCTGGAACTTGATGTCGTCGATCGCCTGCAGGTTCGTCGGGTCGGAAATACCGAGGAACAGGCGCTGGCCGCGCTTCACGAGCGGCAGGACGCGATGCTTGCTGATCAGGTTCTGGTCGACCGACCGTACGACCTCGAGATCGATCTGCATTGCATCGAGATCGAGCAGGGGTACGCCGAATTCGTGCGAGGCGGCGACGGCGATCGCACGCGCTTCGGCCAGGGCGTTATTTACAAGGTAAGGGACGAGCGGGATTTTTTCCTTGCGCGCCGCCTCCGTCGCATCGTTGAGCTTGTCCTCGGCGATGATGCCGTCCTGGACGAGCCGCCGGGGCAGACCGGCAAGAGCGGATTGTGTCGCAATGGCTGCCATGATGCTGTGTCGTCAATCCCCGTACGAGCAACCAAGTCTCACTGATCCAAGTTTCGGGTTCAACTGCATTTTGTGCGCGCGATCACATTTGCGCAAAGTCATACGGCCAAAGTCGGCAGTACACCCCGATTCTCGATGTCGCATCGCCTTCAGCGACACGTGGAGGGCAGGTAACGGCGCTCGAAGGTCGGATCCTGGTGAGGATCTCCACCGTTCAACAGTGCGGCGCCGGCAGGGGCCGGCGCGAAGCCGCAGCGCCAGATGATGGTATTGCCCGCTGTCTCGTAGGGCGTCAGCGACAGGACAGCGCCCGCGATCTGTACATTGGCCTGGGTGCCGCCAAAGGTGATGTCGACCCGTCCATTCGAGACGTCGACCTGGCTTACATAGGCGCCGCGCGTATCGGTCGGGTTTACAGACATACCGGCGTCTGCGCGAGAGGCGGGAGCTACGCCGTCATTGGTGTACGCGTCAACGATGGGTACCTTGGCGCCCGATGCCATGCTGATGCCCTCGGTCACTTGTGCGCGCACGGTGTACGTCTGGTATGCAGAAACGGCAAGGGATGCGAGGATGCCGATGATCGCAACGACGATCATCAGTTCGATGAGTGTAAATCCCCTGACGCTCCTGATCGCAGCCATTTCCGTCTCACTCCGTAGTGTTGGAATTATAAGCTGACGCTCCTGGCGAGCATATCGACGAGCGCACATTTGCGGGTGTGACCCAGAAAAAAGCCCCGGTCGGAACCGGGGCTTTGGTGTTTTTGTAAAGAGAAACGTCGAACTTATGCTTAGCGGCAAGCCGACGGACGATACTTCGCAAGTATCGTGCTGGTGTCGCAGCCCCACTCGATCGCGCCGCCGTTGTCCGTGGCGTTGAGGACGCAGCAGCGCCGGAAGCCGGCAGGAGCGGATTAGCGTCGTTGCCGTAGGTCACGGTGACCGTCTGCGGCGCGACCTGGACCGACAAGGTGTACTTGCCGAAGATCGTGTTGGCAGCGCCGAGACCGGCTGTCGTGTTGTCTACCGGCCATGCGCCGGTATCCTGGTAGGACTCGGCAACTGGCTGCTTTCGCGCCGGATGCCAGGCTCAGGCCTTCAGACGCCTGCGCACGGATCGTGTAGTCCTGGTAAGCCGGGATAGCGATGGCGGCCAGGATGCCGATGATCGCGACAACGATCATCAGTTCGATAAGCGTAAAACCCTGTTGCTTCTTCATTACCTTCTCTCCATGAATGTGAGATATCAAAACCTGAACTTCTGATCAAAACGGCGCTGCCGCCTGTACGCACCTTAAAGCAAGCCCTGTGCCAGAAGCTTGCGCCACGTCACAAATCACTGAAAAGCATCAAAAAAGGGGCGATTGGACGAATCGACTGCGCTGCTCGCGGGGTGTGACAATTCACCGACAACCTGGCACCCAGTGTCAGTTGCTGACAATTTTTGTCAGCCGCGTCTCCGATCGGACACAGCTTTATGAGCCCGCATCCGGAAAAAGGCTCTTAGTCGCGGGCGGCAGCCGCTCCAACGGGTCGCGGGCGTGGCCCGCTCCTAGGCTTCTATATCGAGTTTCTTGATGCGGTAGCGGAGCTGGCGAAAGGTGACGCCCAAGAGCTTCGCGGCGGCGGTCTTGTTGTACCGCGTCTTCTCGAGGGCTTCGACAATGGCCTGGCGCTGGACGTCTTCGACCTGCTCCTCCAGGTTGCCGCTTCCGAGCGGCATCGCGTTATTGTCGGTCGAAGACGCGGGCCGCATGTGCAGGTCCCCGGCCGAGATTTCCCCGCGGGTGCAGAGCGTGACGGCCCGCTCGAGCATGTTCTCGAGTTCCCGGACATTGCCCGGGAAGCTGTAACCCAGGAGCGCCAGCCGGGCACTCTCGTCGAGTTGCGCCTTCGTGTGCAGCTTACCCAGGAGATGCTTTGCGAGCATCAGCACGTCGTCCCCGCGTTCGCGCAGGGCCGGCACATGCATCTCGATGACGTTGATCCGGTAATACAGGTCTTCGCGGAACTCGCCGTTTGCGACCATGCTGGCCAGGTTCTTGTGCGTCGCCGAGAGGATCCGGGCATTGACCGCCTGTTCGCCGGCGGAACCCACCGGGCGAACGGTTTTTTCCTGGATCACCCGCAGGAGCTTTACCTGCATGGCCAGCGGCAGGTCCGCGATCTCGTCGAGGAACAGGGTGCCGCCGTCGGCGCTTTGCACCAGCCCGATCTTGTCCGCTACGGCGCCCGTGAAACTCCCCTTGCGGTGGCCGAAGAATTCCGACTCCATGAGCTCGGCCGGAATTGCACCGCAGTTGACCGGCACGAATGGCCCCTCGGCGCGGGGGCCGTTGGCATGGATCATGTGGGCCACGAGTTCCTTGCCGGTGCCGGATTCGCCGGATATATGCACCGGCGCTTGCGAGCGGGCGACCTTGTCCACCATCTCCCGCAGGTTCTGCATGGGCAGGGAATCGCCGATCAGACGGGAACGATCGGCGCGGCGCCGGCCGATCTTGAGCGCATTCTCGACGATGCTGCGCAGGTTGTTGAGGTCGAGCGGTTTCGAGATGAAGTCGAATGCGCCGAGTTTCAGGGCCTGCACTGCCGTCTCGACGTTGCCGTGCGCGGTAATCACCGCGACCGGGACGTCCGGCGTATTCGCCTGCATCCAGTCCACGAGCTCCAGCCCGTCCCCGTCCGGAAGCCGCATGTCGGTGAGGCACAGGTCGAAGCGCCGGCTGCCGAGCTTTGCCTTGGCAGTGCCCATGTCCTGCGCGGACTCGGTTTGAATGTCCATGCGGCCGAGGGTCAGCGCCAGGAGCTCGCAGATATCGGGTTCGTCGTCGATAACCAGTGCCAGGGGCTTCGTCATACCGGGTCCTGTGATTCCCAGCGGTTGGGGTCGGCGAACACGATCCGAAAGATACTGCCGCCACCCGGCCGGTCCAGATATATAAGTGTCGCGCGATTGAGCTCGCACAGTTCCCGGGAGATATACAGGCCAAGCCCGGTGCCGCCCGAGCGCTCCGTGTAGAACGGCTCGAAGATCTTTTCCGCCGTTGCCGGGTCGACGCCGTTGCCGTAGTCGCGAACTTCGAGATAGGGCCGGCCCTGGCCCTGCAGGCCGCCGGCGTGCAGTTCCACCAGGATGCCCCCGGTCTCGCTCGCGTACTTTACCGCGTTGTCGCACAGGTTCCAGAGGACCTGTCGCAGGTGCGTCGGGTCCATGCGCACGTCAATCCCCTGCGGTACGAACTCGAGCGACAGCTCGCCTTCCTGGAGTTCGAGCGTGCGCGTGAACTCCCGGGCGAATTCCTCGAGCCAGGGCCGGAGCGCGAGCCGCTCGGGCCGGGACGACTCCCGGCGCGACAGCTGCAGCACATTGTCGATGATGTGGCTCACCCGGCTCGAGTGCGTCTGGATGATCTCGGTCAGGCGCCGGTCCTCGTCGGAGCTCGCGGTTTCGGCCATCAGCTGGGCGGCGTGGCTCATGGCCCCGACCGGGTTCCTGATCTCGTGCGCAATGCTCGCACTCAGGCGGCCGAGCGAGGCCAGCTTCGATTGCTGAACCCGGGCGTTCATGAGGCTTGCATCCTCGAGGAAGATCAGTGCCGGCCCCTGGCGGTCATGATCTTTCGCAAGCGGAGCGAGGTGCGCCGTGAGCCGCACGCTGTGCTCGCCGGCGACAAGCGTGATCTCGGGGTGCGATGAGAGCACCGGGTCCGAACGCCAACGGCCGATATACTCCGCGAGCGGCGGTGAGAGCCTCCCGATGTCACGTCCCCGCATCGATTCCCTGAGCCCCAGCAGCCGCGCGGCGGAGCTGTTATTGAGCCGGACGCGGTCGTCCCCGTCGATCACGACGATGCTCTCGCGCAGATGCTGCACGATGTACTCATTCAGCTCCGACAGGTTCTGCAGGTCGACGCCCCGCTGCCGGGCGAGTGCCTCGCTCACTTCGATGCGACGCGCCAGCGGCCGTACGGCCATCGCCATCGCGAATATGATGGCGGAAAGAAGGCCGGCGCCCGGGTAGTTCGGCAGATACCCCTGCAGACTGGCGAAGAACTCCTGGCCGAGGATCGCAAGGGTAGCCGCTGCAGCAATGACGCCCGGAAGTCGTGACGGGAGTACGAGGCTGCCGGCTCCGACAAAGACCACCAGGAGCCCGCCAAGGCCGCTCGAGATGCCATCGCTGGTGTACATCAATACGGCAACTGCAGCGATATCGACAGTGCTGGCCGTCAGCGCGAGGACTTTGTAGGCAGCAAAGCGTTGCTGGAGAGCAATACCCAGTACGACAGCGAATACGAGCCAGGCCGACGCAGATGCCGTAAACAAGGGCGGCAGGCGGCTGCCGAAGGCCGGCTGGTCCCCGCTTGCAAAAAAAAGAACCAGGAGCATGGCCGCGATCAGGAGCCGGAAGACATTCAGTGTCGTCAGGAGGCGCCACGTAATGTCGGGCTCATCGACGGCACGCGTGAGCAGTGCTTCGCGGCCGCCGCGAAACCTGAGTCGCCCGGTGTTCCCGGTCTTTGCGTGGTCCATCAGTTCGTCTTGGTGCCGGCAGGCCGTTGATCAGAACGCCCGCAATTGTAATCGAAGCGCAAGTGCCGGCGTGTGACCCATGACCGCAGAATGGACAATTACTTTGCCAATGCGCGGCCTTTACTCCAAAATACGGCCGCGCGAGCGCGTATTCCGCTGTCCTGCGCGTGCAGGAAACACAAGAAGAGCCGAAGAAGAGCAATGAATCTCCACGAATACCAGTCCAAACGATTGTTTGCCGAGTTCGGCATTCCCGTGCCGCGGGGCATCCCCGCCGAAACGGCGGAGGCGGCGGCCGAGGCCGCGCGGACCCTCGGCGGCAAGCTATGGGTCGTGAAGGCCCAGGTGCACGCGGGTGGCCGCGGCAAGGCCGGCGGCGTGAAGCTCGCGAGGAGCGTCGACGAGGTCCGCGCTAACGCGAAGGGCATGCTCGGGACGCAACTCGTCACGCACCAGTCGGGACCCGAGGGAATGCCGGTAAACATCGTTTACGTGGAAGAGGGGTCGGATATCGATCGCGAGCTGTACCTCTCCATGCTGGTGGACCGGGAAGTCAGCCGCGTTGCGTTCATCGCCTCGGCGGCCGGTGGCATGGACATCGAGAAAGTTGCCGTAGAGACGCCGGAGAAGATCTTCTCCGTGGCCGTCGCTCCGGATGCCGGGCTGCAGGACTACCAGGTCCGCGAACTCGGTTACGGGCTCGGGCTCGACAAGACGCAGATGCGACAGTTGGGCGACCTTCTGAAGAAGCTTTATCGCTTGTACCTCGAGAGCGATGCGAGCCTCGTCGAAGTGAATCCGCTGATCACTACCAAGGCGGGCGACGTCATGGCACTCGACGCCAAGATCAACATCGACGGCAACGCGCTGTTCCGGCAGCCGAAGCTCCTCGAGATGCGCGACGAATCCCAGGAGGACGAAAAGGAGCGCGAGGCCGCCGAACACGAACTCAACTATGTGTCACTCGACGGCAACATCGCCTGCATGGTGAACGGTGCCGGGCTCGCCATGGCGACGATGGACCTCATCAAGCTGCACGGCGGCGATCCGGCAAACTTCCTGGATGTAGGTGGCGGCGCCACCAGCGAGCGCGTGTCGGCCGCCTTCAAGCTGATCCTTTCAAACGAGAACGTCAAGGCGATTCTCGTCAACATTTTCGGTGGCATCGTTCGGTGCGACCTGATCGCTGAGGGCATCGTCAGCGCGGTCCGCGAAGTCGGTGTCGAGGTGCCTGTCGTCGTACGACTCGAAGGCACCAACGTCGAGCAAGGCCGCAAGATGCTGGCCGACAGCGGCTTTGACATCATCACCGCCAACGACCTGACCGACGCCGCAAAAAAGGTCGTCGCCGCCGTCGCCTGAACCTGAAGCATCGTAGGAGCGGGCCATGCCCGCGATTACCGCCCAACCGAACGGGACAAAAGCATCGTAGGAGCGGCCGCTGGTCGCGATTGCAGCCCAACCGAATGGAACAAAGCATCGTAGGAGCGGGCGTTGCCCGCGATTGCAGCGCAAAGGACATCAATGAGCATTCTCGTCGACAAAACCAGCAAGGTCCTTTGCCAGGGCATTACCGGCAGCCAGGGCTCCTTTCACTCCGAGCAGTGCCTCGAATACGGCACCCAACTCGTGGGCGGCGTCACCCCCGGACGCGGGGGCTCCGAACATCTCGGCCTGCCGGTCTTCGACACGATGAAGGAAGCGGTGCGGGAAACGGGCGCGGACGTCAGCATGATCTATGTGCCCGCGCCATTTGCAGCCGACGCCATTCTCGAGGCGGCGGATTCGGGCGTCCGGCTCATCGTCTGCATCACCGAAGGAATACCGGTCAACGACATGGTGAAGGTCAAGTCGGCCCTCCGCGACCACGACTGCCGCCTGATCGGCCCGAACTGTCCCGGCATCATCACACCGGGCGAGTGCAAGATCGGCATCATGCCGGGCTTCATCCACCAGCGCGGCCGCATCGGCATCGTGTCCCGATCGGGCACACTCACCTATGAAGCGGTGTACCAGACGACCCGGCAGGGCCTCGGGCAGAGTACCTGCATCGGTATCGGCGGCGACCCGGTCCGGGGTATGAATTTCATCGACTGCCTCGAGCTCTTCGAGGCGGATCCGGAAACCCACGGGATCATCATGGTCGGCGAGATCGGCGGCAGCGATGAAGAGGCGGCCGCGGAATACATCGAGGCGCACGTCTCGAAGCCGGTCGTCGCCTACATCGCCGGTGTAACGGCGCCACCCGGCAAGCGGATGGGCCATGCGGGCGCCATCATCGCGGGCGGCAAAGGCACGGCCGCGGCAAAGTTCGCTGCACTCGACGCGGCCGGTGTCGCCACGGTGCGCTCGCCCGCGGAACTCGGCAGCAGGATGGCGGAAGTGCTCGGTAGCTGATCCGCGACAGGGTGACGAGATGAGCGCACGGGCATGAGTGACAAGATTACCCTGGCCCTGGCCCAGCTCGACCTCGCGGTCGGCGACGTCCGGGGCAACACCACCCGGATCTGCGACTACGCCGCTCGCGCGCGCGACGAGTTGCGTGCCGACCTGGTCGTCTTTCCGGAACTCAGCATCTGCGGTTACCCGCCGGAAGACCTGCTGTTTCATTCCGGATTGCGCCGTGACGTCGAGAATGCGGTCGAGGAGATCCGGACCGCAATAAGCGGCATCGCGGTGCTGATCGGATTTCCGGAGTACGCGGACGGCAACATCTACAATGCCTGTTCCGTGTTCCTCGAAGGCCGGCGGCTCGCGCACTACCGCAAGCACATACTGCCGAACTACAGCGTCTTCGACGAAAAACGCTACTTCACCGAGGGCCGCGAAGCCTCGGTCTTCAAGCTGAACGGCATCCGCTTCGGCCTCACCATCTGCGAGGACGTGTGGAAGCCGGCGCCGATCCAGGCAAGTCGTTCCGCAGGCGCGGAGTGTGTCATCGCGATCAACGGCTCGCCGTACAAACTGGCGAGCCAGGCAGAACGCGAGGCGGTCGTGCGCCGGCGCATCCAGGAGGTCGACCGTCCGGTCGTCTACGTCAATATGGTCGGCGGCCAGGACGAACTGGTCTTCGACGGCGGGTCCTTCGTGATGAACGCCGACGGCGAGGTCGATTTCCGCGCACCGGCGTTCGAAGAGGGCCTCTTCCGGATAGTGCTCCACGGCAAGGCCGCCGGTGTCCAGGCGGAGCGCGGCGAGGTCGCAGCCGGGCTGTCCGAGGAGCAAAGCGTCTACCAGGCCCTGGTGACCGGCACGCGCGACTATGTGTTGAAGCACCGTTTTCCCGGCGTCGTCCTCGGTTTGTCAGGCGGCATCGACTCCGCGCTCGTGCTCGCCATCGCCTGTGACGCGCTAGGTGCCGACATGGTACGTGCCGTGATGATGCCGTTTCGCTACACGTCGAACATGAGCCAGGAGGACGCCGCGAAACAGGCGGCCACGCTCGGGGTGCGTTACGACGTGGTCCCGATAGCGCCGATGTATGACGCGGCCCTGAAACAGTTGCAGCCGGTATTAGGCGACCGCGAACCGGACGTCACCGAGGAAAACATCCAGGCGCGCTGCAGGGGCCTGCTGCTCATGGCGATATCGAACAAGACTGGCCGCATGCTGCTCACGACCGGCAACAAGAGTGAGATGGCGGTAGGCTATGCAACGCTCTACGGGGACATGGCGGGCGGGTTCGCGCCGATCAAGGACTGCTCGAAGACGCTGGTTTTTCGCCTGGCGAGGTACCGGAATACGCTCGGCCCCTGTATCCCGGAGCGCGTCATCGCGCGGCCGCCGTCGGCCGAACTCCGGCCGGACCAGAAGGACAGCGATTCGCTGCCGGATTACGCGGTGCTCGACCCGATCCTCGAAGCGTTCATCCAGGACGACCTGTCGGTCGAGGAGATCGTCGGCCGAGGCTTCGATCGCGCGGTGGTGGTCCGGGTGCTGGAGATGGTCAAACGCAACGAGTACAAGCGGCGACAGGCCCCGCCCGGCGTGCGGATCAGCGGCCGCGCCTTCGGCCGCGACTGGCGTTACCCGATCACCTCGGGATACCGGTTCCCGACGTCGTAGCGTAAGCCCGTAAAAAGGGTCAGGTTACATTTCCTTCGGAAGGAAATGTAACCTGACCCCTTTTCGGCGAGCTCAGGATTCCCCGGGAAAATTCAGCTTCAGAATCCGGCGCGTGTCGTCCGCGAGCTCGGTCATGCCGAGCTCGCCGTACGCCTCCGCCAGGATCTTCAGCGATTCGGCATTGCCTTCGGCGCCGTTGTACTCCTCGAGCGCTGCCTTGGCGCGCCGTACCGCCGCGACGTACGCGCCGCGCCGCAGGTAATAATCGGCGACATGGTTTTCGTAATCGGCAAGGCGATTCTTGAGGTACACCAGGCGCTGGTGGGCGTCCTCGGCGTAAGGGCTCGCCGGGTACCGTTCGAGGAGACGCCGGAACGTCGAATACGCCTGCTCGACGCCCTCCGGCGGCCGTTTCGACATGTCGCGCCTGAACCAGCGCTCGAGAAAGCCGGGGTCGCCTTCGAAGTAAGCGAGTCCCTTGATGTACAGCGCGTAGTCGACGCGCGGATGAATGGGGTTTTCCCGCACGAAGGTGTCGGCCGCATCGATCGCTCGTTCGGGTTCGCCGCTCTTGTAATACGCGTACATCAGTTCCAGCTGGATCTGGCGGCTCAGATCGCTGAACGGATACCGGGCCTGCATGGCTTCGAAGATCTCTATGCCGCGCTGAAAATTACCGCGGGCAATCGCGGTCTCCGCGGTTTCATAGGCCTCATTCAGGTTTCCAATCTCGTCATCCAGCTCGTCGTTGCCGGCGCAGGCCGCGACCAGCGCCAGCAGTACGGTGAGAATCATGCTTCGGATTGGCTGCCGAGGGCGGGAACTGGCGTTGCGTGTCATACTCGTTTTCTTCACGCCCCGACCCCGGGACGCCCTGTAAAATCATTGGATTGCCGGCTCGACCAGGCCAGCCAGGGCCGCGAGTATACCGTAATATGTCCGCGCGACGATGACTGCCGAGAAGAAGCTCAAGACCATTCCTCGAGATCTGGCCGGCCTGCGTTTGGACCAGGCGTTGGCGCAGATGTTTCCGGACTATTCCCGGAGCCGCCTCAAAGCCTGGCTCCTCGATGGCGCCGTACTCGTGGACGGCGCCGCCATGAAACCTCGTGAGCGCGTGGACGGCGGCGAGGAGGTCGAGCTTACGACGGTCCCCGAACTCGTCGTCAGCAGCGAACCGGAGCCGCTGGCACTGACCGTGGCCTGGGAGGACGATGCCGTGCTCGTCATCGACAAGCCGGCCGGACTCGTCGTCCACCCCGGCGCCGGCAACCCCTCCGGAACCTTGCTGAACGGCCTGCTGCATCATGTGCCCGCCCTGGCGGAATTGCCGCGCGCCGGCATCATCCACCGGATTGACAAGGACACCACGGGGCTCCTGCTCGTGGCGAAGACACTGCCCGCACACACCGCGCTGGTCAGGGCGCTGGCGGCGCGCACCATCGCCCGTCAATACGTCGCGATCTGCAACGGCGTGCTCACGGGCGGCGGACGGATCGACGCGCCGGTCGGGCGGCACCCGGTCGATCGAAAGCGCATGGCGGTGACCGAGGGTGGCAGACCGGCCGTGACGCGATACACGGTCGCGGAGCGCTTCCGCGGCCACACCCGGGTCGACGTCACCCTCGAAACCGGCCGGACGCACCAGATCCGCGTGCATTTCGCCCACCAGCGCCGGCCGCTCGTCGGCGATCCGGTCTACGGCGGGCGGCTTGCGTTGCCGCCGGGCGCCACGGAAGCCCTGATCGACGCCCTCCGGGGCTTTCGCCGCCAGGCGCTGCATGCGGCGCGTCTCGCGTTCGCGCATCCGGACAGCGGGCAGCCGATCGAGGTCGAGGCGCCGCTGCCACAGGACCTGGCCGTGCTCCTGGCCGTTTTGCGGCAGGACCTGCGATGCGCGTGATCGAGGCCTGCTGGCCCGCGCCCGCCGCGGTAAGCGCGGGCACGACGACGCGGCAGGGCGGCGTCAGCACGGGCCCCTACGCGACGCTGAACCTCGGCGCGCATGTCGGTGACGACCCGGATGCGGTCACGGCCAACCGGCAGCAACTCATCCGGCACCTTGCGCTCGAGGGAGAGCCACGCTGGCTGAACCAGGTACACGGGGCAAACGTCGTGCAGGCAGACTCCGCGATGTTCACGGCCGGCCCGCCGGCTGCGGATGCGGTCGTCTGCCGCAACGGCAACGCGGTTCTCGCCATCCTGACGGCGGATTGCCTCCCGGTCCTGCTGTGCGATACGGAGTCGCCGGGCATTGCCGCCATACATTGCGGCTGGCGAGGACTTGCCGCAGGCATCATCGAGGCAACGGTAGAGGCGATGAACGTCGATACCAGCGGGCTGATGGCGTGGCTCGGGCCGGCGATCTCGCAGCGGGCATTCGAGGTCGGCGACGAGGTGCGCGACCTGTTTCTCGCCGGCATCGAGGATGCCGCCCGCTGCTTCGAGCCGAACGCGAAGGAGCGCTGGCAGGCGGACCTGTACGGATTGGCCCGCCTGTATCTCGCCCGCACGGGCATCAGCCGAATCTACGGCGGCGCGCATTGCACGTTCGGCGATGCCGGGCGCTTTTTTTCCTATCGGCGCGACGGGCAGTGCGGGCGGATGGCGAGCTTTATTTGCCGGCACGGCGCTTGAAAAGCGGACCAGCAACACAAGATTCGTGTCAGGTTGATGTGCCCGAACCGGGGCCGGGGTGTTACCCATGCGAATGGACAAACTGACGAGCAAGTTCCAGATGGCGCTGGCGGACGCGCAGTCGCTGGCTGTCGGCCAGGACCACCAGTTCATCGAGCCCGCACACGTGATGGTTGCCCTGCTCGACCAGCAGGGTGGCAGCGTCCGCGGCCTGCTGACGAAGGCGGGCAGCAACGTCAACCTCTTGCGCTCGCAGCTGGGGGATGCCATCGATCACATGCCGAAGGTCGAGGGCGCCGGCGGCGACGTGCACATCTCGAACGCGCTGAACAAGCTCCTGAACCTCACCGATAAACTCGCGCAGGACCGCAACGACCAGTACATTTCGAGCGAATTGTTCGTCCTGGCCGCGGTCGATTCAAAGTCACCCCTGAAGCCGCTCATGGACCAGGCCGGTGTCGTCAGGGGCGCGGTCGAAAAGGCGATCGGGGACCTCCGGGGCGGTGCGCAGGTGAATGACCCGAATGCCGAAGACACCCGGCAGGCACTCGAGAAGTACACCATCGACCTCACCGAGCGGGCGGAGCAGGGCAAGCTCGACCCGATCATCGGCCGCGACGAGGAGATCCGCCGCACGATCCAGATCCTGCAGCGACGCACGAAGAACAATCCCGTCCTGATTGGCGAGCCGGGCGTCGGCAAGACCGCGATCGTCGAAGGCCTCGCCCAGCGGATCGTCAACAATGAAGTGCCGGAAGGTTTGCGCGGCAAGCGCATCCTCTCGCTCGACATGGGCGCGCTCATCGCCGGCGCCAAGTTCCGCGGCGAATTCGAGGAGCGCCTCAAAGCGGTGTTGAGCGATCTCGCAAAGCAGGAGGGGCAGATCATCCTGTTCATCGACGAGCTGCACACGATGGTGGGCGCCGGTAAGGCCGAGGGCGCGATGGATGCCGGCAATATGCTCAAACCCGCCCTCGCGCGCGGCGAACTCCACTGCGTCGGCGCGACGACGCTCGACGAATACCGCCAGTATCTCGAAAAAGACGCCGCCCTCGAGCGGCGTTTCCAGAAGGTGCTGGTGAGCGAACCCACGGTCGAGGACACGATCGCGATTCTGCGCGGCCTAAAGGAGCGCTACGAGGTGCACCACGGTGTCGAGATTACCGATCCCGCCATCGTCGCCGCGGCGACCCTCTCGCACCGCTATATCGCCGATCGGCAGCTCCCGGACAAGGCGATCGACCTCATCGACGAGGCGGCGTCGCGTATTCGCATCGAAATCGACTCGAAACCGGAGTCGATGGACCGGCTCGAGCGCCGCATCATCCAACTCAAGATCGAGCGTGAGGCACTGAAGAAAGAATCCGACGAGGCGTCGAAGAAACGGCTTGACGACATCGAGTCGCAGCTCGGCGAACTCGAGAAGGAGTATTCCGATCTCGAGGAAATCTGGAAAGCCGAGAAGGCGGCGATGCAGGGCACGACACACATCAAGGAAGAACTCGAGCGGGCGAAGCTGGAGCTCGAGACGGCGCATCGCGCAAATGACCTGGCACGCATGTCGGAGCTGCAGTACGGGCGGATTCCGGAACTCGAAAAGCAGCTCGCGGAAGCGATGAAAGCTGAAAACCAGGAGACCACCCTGCTCCGGAACAACGTGACCGAGGAAGAGGTTGCGGAGATCGTGTCGAAGTGGACCGGCATTCCGGTGGCAAAGATGCTCGAGGGCGAGAAGGAAAAACTGCTGCACATGGAAGGCGCGCTGGGGGAACGTGTCGTAGGCCAGCAGGAAGCGGTAACCGCGGTCGCCAACGCGATCCGCCGCTCGCGCGCAGGCCTGTCGGACCCCAAACGGCCGATCGGTTCCTTCCTGTTCCTGGGCCCGACGGGTGTCGGCAAGACCGAGCTCACGAAAGCGCTCGCGAATTTCCTGTTCGACACCGACGATGCCATGGTACGGCTCGACATGTCCGAATTCATGGAGAAGCACTCCGTGGCACGCCTGATCGGCGCGCCGCCCGGATACGTCGGCTACGAGGAAGGCGGATACCTGACGGAGGCTGTCCGGCGCCGCCCGTATTCCGTGGTGCTGCTCGACGAGGTCGAAAAGGCGCACCCCGACGTTTTCAACGTCCTGTTGCAGGTGCTGGACGACGGCCGCCTGACGGACGGGCAGGGCCGCACCGTCGATTTCCGCAATACCGTGATCGTCATGACCTCGAACCTCGGCTCGCAGCTCATCCAGGAGATGTCCGGCGAGGAGAATTACGAGGCGATGAAAGCCGCGTTGATGGATGTGGTCGGCTCGCATTTCCGGCCGGAATTCATCAACCGGGTCGACGACGTCGTGGTCTTCCACCCGCTGTCTCGTGAGCACATACGCAGGATCGTGGACATCCAGCTCGGTTACCTGCACGATCGGCTCGCCGAGCGCGACATGCGCATATTGCTGTCGGACGAAGCGCGCGACAAACTCGCGGCGGCCGGCTTCGACCCGGTGTATGGCGCGCGGCCGCTCAAGCGGGCGATCCAGCAGCAGGTCGAGAATCCGCTGGCGCAGGAGATCCTCGCCGGCAAGTTCAGGCCTGGCGATGTCATCGAGGTCGGTGTCGCCGATGACCAGCTGGAGTTCCAGCAGGCGGCGTAGTGTGCGCAGTTGAACGGCGGTCAGACGTAACGATTTTATCGAAAATGGTACTCTGACCGCCATTAATACCAGCGCGCGTCGCCCGCTCCAACGCGATTTTTTTTACTGGAGAAGTACGAATGCCCATCTACGGCTATGCCTGCAAGGAATGCGGCCACACGCTGGACGCTTTGCAGAAAATGTCCGACGAGCCCCTGGTCGATTGCCCGGAATGCGGCGAGGCCACGCTCAAGCGCCAGCTGTCCGCGCCGCGCTTCCGCCTGAAAGGGCAGGGCTGGTACGAGACGGATTTCAAGAGCGACAAAAAACGCAATCTCGCGGGCGATGCCGAGCCCGCTAAGGCCGAGGCGAAGGACGACAAGTCCGACGTTAAATCCGATGGCAAGGCTGACGGCAAAGCCGACGGCAAGTCCGACGGCAAGGGCGACGGCAAGTCGGGTGGCAAGGCTGAGAGTGGCGGCGGCGACAAGGCCGTAAAGGAGGCCAAGCCCGAAAAAGCGGCTTCAAAGCCTGCGGCCGGCGACAAGGCCGGCACTGCCTGAGCGGATGAAACGCCTGCGCCGCTATCTCGTTGCCGGGCTCCTGGTCTGGATTCCGCTCGGGATCACGGTTCTTCTGATCAGTTTTTTCGTGCGCTTGCTGGATCGCACGCTGGCACTCGTCCCGGCGCGATACCAGCCCGAGGCATTGCTTGGCTTCCCCGTACCCGGGCTCGGGGTCCTCCTGACGTTCCTGATCCTGCTCGTCACCGGCATGCTGGTCGCAAATCTCGTCGGGCGCCGGTTCATGAGCGCATGGGAATCCGTCCTGCATCGCATCCCGTTCGTACGCGCGATCTATTCCGCGGCGAAGAAATCGCCGAGGTCGTATTCTCGGAATCGGGCGAATCGTTCAAGAACGTGCTGCTTCTGGAGTATCCGCGCAAAGGTTTGTACAGCCTCGCCTTCCAGACCGCCACCGAGCTCGGCGAGGTGCAGGGCCGCACCGGTGAAGAGGTCGTCTGCTGCTTCGTGCCGACGACGCCGAACCCGACCTCAGGCTACATTGTCGTGGTGCCGAAAAAGGACGTGACCGTGCTCGACATGAGTGTCGAGGAGGCGCTTCGGATGGTCATCTCCCTGGGCGTGGTCGTGCCGCGCTGGCATGGCGCGCCGGCAACACAACTGCCGCTGGAATAAGGGATTTCCGGCTCGCCGCGCGACGGCTCCGCCTTGCCCTCGGCACCCGCAGGCCGTACCATTCCGCTCCTTTTTTGACGTTCGGGCCGCGCGCTGCGGCCCGCGCCGGCGCCGGAAACCGTATGCGAACTCATTATTGTGGCCACGTCGACCAGGCCCTCACCGGGAACGACGTCACCGTCTGCGGCTGGGTGCACCGCCGCCGCGATCATGGCGGTGTGATCTTCATCGACCTGCGCGACCGTGAAGGCCTGCTGCAGGTGGTGTTCGATCCCGACAACGCCGAGGTTTTCGCCGAGGCCGAGCGGCTCCGCAGCGAGTACGTCCTGTGCATCGCCGGTACCGTACGCGAGCGGCCGGCCGGGACGGTCAACGAGAACCTCGCGACCGGCCGCGTGGAAGTGCTGGCAAAGTCACTCCGCGTGCTTAATCGCTCGGCGACGCCGCCGTTTCATCATGACGAAGCCGCGAACGAGGAACTGCGCCTCAAGTATCGCTATCTCGATCTCCGGCGCGAATCGATGACGGCGAACCTCCGCCTGCGCCACCGCGTGACGAAGGCCATGCGCGACTTCCTGGACGAAGCAGGCTTCGTGGATATCGAAACACCCGTGCTGACGCGCGCCACGCCGGAAGGCGCGCGCGACTACATCGTGCCGAGCCGGACACACCCCGGCGAGTTCTTCGCATTGCCCCAATCGCCGCAGCTCTTCAAGCAGCTCCTGATGATGTCCGGGTTCGATCGCTACTACCAGATCGCCCGTTGCTTTCGCGACGAGGATCTCCGGGCGGATCGCCAGCCGGAGTTCACGCAGCTCGACATCGAAATGAGCTTCGTCGACGAGGCCATCGTCACGGCGACGATGGAGTCGCTCGTACGGCACCTGTTCAGCGCGACGCAGGGCGTCGAGCTGCCGGACCCGTTCCCGCGCATGAGCTACGCCGAGGCGCTGGCGCGCTTCGGCTCGGACAAACCGGATCTGCGCATTCCGCTCGAACTGACCGAGGTCGGGGACCTCATGGAGACGGTCGAGTTCAAGGTGTTTGCAGGGCCGGCGCAGGATCCGGACGGCCGCGTGGCCGCTTTGCGAGTGCCGGGCGGCGTCACGCTGACGCGCAAGGAGATCGACGACTACACGACGTATGTCGCGCGCTACGGCGCACGGGGACTCGCTTACATCAAGGTGAACGACTTCAGCGCGGGACGCGAGGGCCTGCAGTCGCCGATCCTCAAGTTCCTGCCCGAGACCGCAGTTGACGGCATCCTCGACCGCACGGGAGCCGAAACCGGCGACCTGATTTTCTTCGGTGCCGACAAGGCACGGATCGTCAATGACGCGCTTGGCGCCCTGCGCCTCAAACTGGGGCACGATCGCGGACTTGTTGCCGATGGCTGGGCCCCGCTCTGGGTCGTCGATTTCCCGATGTTCGAGCGGGACGAGGACGCCGGCCGCTGGATGGCGCTTCATCACCCGTTTACGGCGCCCTCGGTAAGCGACGCAGCGATGCTGAAGAACGCGCCCGGCAAGGCTTTGTCACGCGCCTACGATATGGTCCTCAACGGCTCCGAGATCGGCGGCGGCTCGATCCGGATCCACGACATGGAAGTGCAGTCGGCCGTGTTCGAGCTGCTCGGCATCGATGCGGACGAAGCGCGCGAAAAATTCGGATTCCTGCTGACGGCCCTCCAGTACGGCTGCCCGCCGCACGGCGGCATTGCATTCGGCCTCGACCGGATCGTGATGCTCATGGCGGGCGCCGACAGCATTCGTGACGTCATTGCCTTTCCGAAGACGCAGTCGGCGCATTGTCCGCTGACGAATGCGCCCGGACCGGTAGCGGCAGAACAGCTCCGGGAAACGGGTATCCGCCTTCGCGCAGAGTCTCCCTAGCTGTCACAGCCCGGACCTCGTGGGATAGACTCTGCCAACACGGCAGCACAGGCGCCCGCGGATGCCCCCGAAAAAGTCGACGATCAAGGACGTAGCCAAGCTCGCCGACGTATCCTTCAAGACGGTATCGCGGGTCATCAACCGGGAACCGACGGTCGGCGAGGAACTGCGCGAGCGCGTGTGGGCCGCCGCCCGCAAGCTCAACTACCAGCCGAACCTGTCTGCGCGCCAGATGCGCGGCGCGTCGTCGTTCATCGGCTTCATCTATGACAATCCCAACAGCCACTACGTCATCGAGATGCAGCAGGGCATCCTCGACGAATGCCGGAAACAGGATTTCGAGCTCGTCATCCACCCCTGCGACGCGACGAACCCGGGCGTCATCGACGAGGTCCTGCACGCGGTGCACCGCAACCAGATCGGCGGACTGATCCTCGCGCCGCCCATGTCCGAATCCCCGCGCGTGCACGCGGCGCTTGCCCGCGAAGAGGTGCGGACCGTGCGCATCATCTCCGCCGCGGGTCTGCCGCCGGACGATCCCTTTTGCATCTACGTCGACGACCGCGGTGCGGCGCACACCATCACCCGCTATCTGATCGAACTCGGCCATCGACGGATCGCGTTCCTGAATGGCGAGCGCGAACATCACTCGTCCATCGAGCGATTGCAGGGCTATCGCGATGCGTTGCGTGAAGCGGGCATTGCAATCGACGAATCGCTGGTGCTCGACGGGCGGTACAATTTCGAAAGCGGCGTGCAGCGCACCAAGGTGCTGCTCGAAAGCACGGCACAGCCGACCGCGGTATTTGCCGGTAACGACGAGATCGCGGCCGGCACCTTGTTCGCGGCGCGCCTGCTCGGCTTCGCCGTGCCCGGAGACCTGTCCATCGTCGGCTTCGAGGACAGCCCTTTTTCGCGCCAGACCTGGCCGCGCCTTTCCACCGCGCGGCAACCAAACCAGATCATCGCGCAGCGCGCCACGCGCCTGCTCATCGATACTATTCGGGCCACGGACGACACGGTCATCGCCGCCGAGCGCGGCTTTCACCCGAAGCTCGTGATCCGGGACTCGACCGCGCCGCCTGCGCGGGGCTAAGGTCCTTGTTTCTCAACGATTTTTACTTTACATTCCCCGCCCGACTCGGCACACTGACAACGTTGTCCCGGCACCCCGGAGCGTATCGCGCGTGAACGCTGCTGCAAACGACAAACTGGTCTTGAAAGGCGCCCGGATCTTCGACGGAGAGTCGTTTGCAGACGCCGATGCCGTGACGATCGACGGTGCGCGCATCGAGCGGCTGGGCGGCCGGTCGCCCCGGCGCGCCGAAATCCGCACGCTGGAGGGAGGCTACCTCGTGCCGGGTTTCGTCGACCTGCAGGTCAACGGCGGTGGCGGCGTGATGCTGAACGGCGAGCCGGATGCCGAAGCCGTGATGAGGATCGTCGGCGCGCACCGGCACTGCGGCACGACCGCGCTCCTGCCGACCGTCATCAGCGACACTCGCAGTGTGCAACGCCGCGCCGTCGATGCGATTGAGGCAGTGCGCGCCGCCGGCGAGAGCGCGGTGCTCGGCGTCCATCTCGAGGGACCGTATCTCGACGCCGGGCGGCGCGGCGTGCACCGTGACGAATATTTTCGCGCGCTGGACGATGCCGAGGTCACGTGGCTCGCCGCCCTGGCCGGGCAAATGGCCGTGCTGGTCACGCTCGCGCCGGAACACGTGGACCCGGCCCGGATCCGCCGGCTCGCTGCAGCCGGTGTCGTCGTCTGCGGCGGGCATACCGACGCGTCCTACGCGAAGGTCGCGACGGCCGCCGCGCACGGGCTCGCCGGCTTCACGCACCTGTACAACGCCATGCGCGGCTTCGACAGCCGCGAACCCGGCGTCGTCGGCGCGGCACTCGACCTCGACGACTGTGCCTGCGGCATCATCGTCGACGGCCATCACGTGAGCGCCGCGGCGGTGCGCCTCGCGCGCCGCGCCAAGCCGGCGGGCAAGCTGTTCCTGGTGAGCGATGCCATGGCGACGGCCGGCACGAGTACCACAAGCTTCGAACTCTACGGCGAGCCGGTGACGGTCGAGGGCGGCTGCTTGCGCAACCGGGAAGGGCGTCTTGCCGGCAGCGCGATCACACTGGCCGATGCGGTGCGCATCGCCAATCGCGACGTCGGCTTGCCGCTTGCCGAATGCCTGCGTATGGCCTCGCTCTACCCGGCCCGGTTCATCGGCGCGGACGGCGAGCGCGGTCGGATCGCAAGCGGCTTCCGTGCCGATCTCGTGCACCTCGGCGAGGACCTCGCCGTCCGCGGCGTCTGGACCGGTGGCAGGCACGTGCAATGAAAGTCGTCATTCTCGCGACCGCCGGCGAGGTCGCGAATTACGGGGCCGAGGTCTTCCGCCGCCAACTCGAAGCGAAGCCGGCATCCGTGCTCGGACTCGCGACCGGTTCGACGCCGCTTGCCCTGTACGAGCGGCTGATCGACGGTTGCCGCGCGGGCGACCTGTCGTTTCGCGCCGCAACAACTTTCAATCTCGACGAATACCTGGGGCTCGATGCGACGCACCCGCAGAGCTATCGCCACTACATGAACCGGCACCTGTTCGCGCACATCGACATCGATCCGCAGCGCACGCACGTGCCGGCCGGCGATACGGGCAACGCGCGACGCGCGAGCGCCGATTACGACGCACGCATCGCCGCCGCGGACGGCATCGACCTGCAACTGCTCGGGATCGGGCGTAACGGGCACATCGGTTTCAACGAACCGTATTCGAGCCTGCGCTCGCGCACCCGCGTCAAGACGCTGACGTCGCGGACCATCGCCGACAACGCGCGCTTCTTCGCCGCCGGCGAGTACCAGCCGCATCTTGCAATTACCATGGGCATCGGCACCATCCTCGACGCGCGCCATGTGCTCCTGCTCGCCACCGGCCGGCCCAAGGCGGCGGCGGTGCGGCAGATGATCGAGGGACCGGTTCAGGCACGCTGCCCGGCGTCGGCGCTGCAGCTGCACGAGCGGGTTACTGTTGTGCTCGATGCGGATGCCGCCGGCGCGCTCGAGGATCCGGAATTCTTCCGCCACATCGAGCGCGAGGATCGCGCGCTCGGCGACTAAAAAAGGGGTCAGAGTGCTTTTTTTGTCAGCAATGACCGCATGCCGGAACGCGTCCGGGAAAAAAGGACTCTGACCCCTTTGTTTTTGCTAGAGCCGGACGAGTATGCGCCGCCGGTGCAGCAGCCAGGCGACGAGGCCGAACAGCAGCACCTGCGAGAGCGCGACCGCGAGCGACGCCGCCTCGAGCGGCAGCCAGTTCGAAAACCACAGGAAAGCCGCGGTGCCGGCGGGCGTTGCGCCGACGCCCGGCAGCGTCACGTACCACAGGCGCTCGAGCGTCGCGACCAGCAGCCAGGAGAGGATGTACAGCAGCAGGGGGTTCTCGCCGTAGATCGCGAGCGGCCGGAGCCCGCGCGTGCCGCTGGAGGTGGCTGCCACGCGGGCCAGTGCGACCAGCACGAGTGCACTGATGCCGCTCGTGACCAGGACATAGGAGCCGGTCCAGAGGGACTTGCTGATGGGATGCAGCAGGCTCCAGGCGAGACCCGAGGCGACGAGGGCGAGGCCCGCTGACACAGTCTTTTGCAAGGCGGCGCGCAAGCCGTCTGCGCCGGCCTCCGTTTGCAGCAGCCCCGCGAGTTCGTAGCCGAGCAGCACGCTAACGATGGCCGGCACCGTGCTGAGGAGCCCCTCCGGATCGAATGCAACGCCCCCGATCGAATACATGTGCGATGCCCCGAGGATGGCGAGGTCGACCTGACGCACGAGGTTGCTGTCCAGCGCGTAGGGATCGCCGCCGCCGCCCACGACGAGCAGGAGCCAGTAGCCAAGCAGGATGCCGGCGGCGGCGGCGAGCCTCGCGGTCCGGCCGAGAAGGAGCACGATCAGGGCCGCCGCACCCCATGCCAGCGCGATCCGTTGCAACACGCCCATGATTCGCAGGTCCGCGAACGGCGGCCAGAGCGCGTACCAGTTGAGCAGGAGGCCGATCAGGAACAGGAACGCGACGCGCCGCAGGATACGCAACAGCGCACTGCGCATTGCCGCAGGCCCGGCCTGTCGGAACCCGTAGCGGAGCGATGCGCCGGTCACGAACAGGAAGAACGGAAAGATGAGGTCGGTCGGCGTAAGGCCGTGCCAGGTCGCGTGCCGGAGCGGCGCATAGACGTGGTCCCAGGACCCGGGCGAATTGACCAGGATCATCCCGGCAATGGCAAGACCGCGGAACGCATCGAGCGCGAGGAAACGCCGTGTTCCTGCGCGCGTGTCAGGCACGGGACGCTGCGGGCCGGCGCCGGTCGAGAGCGCCCATGCCGCGGATCATCACGACGAGCGCCAGGAGCCCGCCGGTCACCATTAGCGTCCCGGTGACCCACTGCAGCCGGCACAGGAAGCCCAAGCCGAACATCAGCAGGTAGATCCCGACCGTTCCGAGCACCCAGAACCCACAGGACGCGAGCAGGCTGCGCCCGGCCGCATCGGCCGTTTCCAGGTCGCGCCAGAAACCCATCGGCTGCACACGCGCGACGAAGCGCTTGAGTTGCGCGTCGTTTACCGGTGGGGTGAGCCAGGTCACGAGGAGCGCCGAGGCGCCGGCGGCGAACGAGACCCAGCAGATCACGTGGATCGGGTGTGACGCCATAACGGCCGGCAGGATGGACATCCGCCCGGGCGCGTAGCCGACCGTCTGGCCGATCACGTAATTTGCAAGCGCGAGCCCGAAGCCGACGAGCATGCCGGTGATCTCCGTCCACACGTTGGCGCGCCACCAGAGCCAGCGCAGGAGGTGCGGCAGCCCGAGTCCGGCCAGCATGCCGCCCCACAGCTCCCACATCGCGCCGATGTTGTCGACGAAGGTGGCGACGTAGATCGCCAGCAATGCGATCACGGCGGTGGCGATTCGGCTGACGAAGGTCAGGTGCCGGTTCGACGCGCGCGGATTGACGAAGCGGTAGTAGAAATCGTTCGTGACGTAGGACGCGCCCCAGTTGATGTGCGTCGAGACGGTGGACATGAATGCGGCCATGAGCGACGCGAGGGCGAGGCCGAGCAGCCCCGGGGGCAGGATATCGCGGATCAGCGCAGGATAGCCGCGTTCGCGGTCTTCGCGGTACTCCACGACGATTTCGCGATCGGGACCGACGCGCTGATCGCTGACGAGCAACGTGTAACCGTCGATCGTGCACGTGTATCGGTTCTCGAGGCACGCGTTCATCTCGGCCGTGCAGGCGCCGCGATCGGCTGCGCAGGCCGTGAAATCGCGCGCAAGGTCGTTCACTTCCGCGCGCGGGTAGATCACCAGCGCCACGACGCCGGCGAGCACCCATGGCCAGGTGCGCACTGCGAAGTGCGCTACGGTGAACCAGAGCGCGCCTTTCTCTGCTTCGCCGCCGTCGCGCGCCGTGTACAGGCGCTGCGCCACGAAGCCGGAGCCGTCGACGTTGCCGTTGGTCCACCACATGAAGCCGAGCGTCAGGACGAAGGCGGAGAACGGGATGCCCAGCGAGCCCGCCGCGCCGGTCGCGAAATCGGGCACGAAGGACGCCACCTTGTCGTGGCTCAGGAAGCGTTCACCGGTGGTGCTGACGCCGGTGCCGCCGGTGGGATACAGCTCGGCGAGCTGCGACCAGGCGGCTTCTAGTCCCCCGACGTGCCGCACCGCGAGCCAGGAGAGGACGATCGACATGCCGATCGCGAACGAGAACTGCACGAGGTCCGTGATGATCACGGCGCGGATGCCGCCCATCGAGGAATAGACGAGCGTCACGAGCACCAGCAGGATGATGGTCAGCGTGTTGTCGAAATTGTGAAACAGCAGGAAATCCGGGTAGGCCGCCGCCAGCGCGTCGTAGATGGCGCCGCCCAGCAACGCACGCCAGTCCATGAAGGGCTCAGAGATCTTCGCCATGCCGGCGAACACCCAGCCCAGGATGACGAAGTTCACGAAGGTGGCGCTGACGAATGCCTTGATCGTCCTGAGCGTCGTCGCGGCGTTACCGCCATACCGCAGCTCGGCGATCTCGGCATCGGTGAGCACGCCGGCCGCGCGCCACTTGCGGGCGAAAAACACCGTCATCGCGACCATCGCGATGAGCTGGCTCCACCACCACCAGTTGCCGGCGATGCCGTACTGCGACACCCATCCGGTGATCGCGAGCGGCGTGTCCGACGCGAAGGTCGTCGCGACGATCGAGGTCCCGACGAGCCACCAGCGCATCCGCCGCCCCGCGGCGAAGAAGCCTTCTATGCCGCCCGTCCGGGCGTCGTCCCGAACGATGAAGCCGATCGCGAGCGACAGCACCATCAGCGCCGCGATGATGAGCCAGTCGATCCCCGTCAGGATGGTCGTCGTGTCCAATGCCTCCCCCTTCTGTCCGTCACCCTCACTCGACGACGAGTTCGTCCACTCGCAGGGTCACCGGCGCGTCGGCCTCGCGCTCCTCCGACCATGCCGGGCCGGGGTTCGAGAGGACGATGCGCAGCCGCCGCACCGCGGCCGGCTCGAAGGCGAACTCGAGGCGCGGTCCGCCAGCCGCAATCGCGTCCGCCGGCAGCTCCGCAAGAGGTCGCCAGTGGCCGTCGCCTTCGTCCATCAGAATCCGCGCCGCCGCCGGGCGCGCGAGCCGGCGGTGCCGCCCCGCGTCGATGCCCACCGACAGCGCGCGGACGGTCTCAGGCTCCGGCCAGTCGAGCGTCAGATCGATGTCGCGGCCTTCCACCCCGAACCAGTCGCCGTACTGGAAGATGCGGTCGCTCGCCAGCAGGCCGTCCAGGAGCACGTCCGCGGCCCATGCCTCCTGGTCGGCGTCGAGGGCCGCTCCGCTCAGGCTCGCCTGCAGGCCGAGATGCGCGGCGACAGACAGTCGGCTGTCGCCAAACCATGCGCCGTCCGTGCCGCGGCTGCGCGCCCGGATGACGGCCGAGTCCGACACGATGAACGGCTCGCGATACACGGGCGAATCGCCGTCGGGCAGCGTGCCGTCCCGCGTGTAGTGAATCGTTCCCGCCGCGGCGTCGATCGTCACGCGCAAGCGGCCGCTCTCGTCGCGCTGCGCCGCGATTTCCGGTTTGAGATGTGCGTCCGACACGGTATAGCCGCGGGTTTCGAGGTACGGAACGAAGGTATCGAGCCGTGCGACGAAAGCCTCGAAGTCGCGCACTTCGGACGGCGACCACAGCACTTCGGCCAGCGCGCTCATGCGGGGCAGCACCTGCCGCTCGGCGGCCGCCGGCGTCGCGACATACTCCGTCCACAGCGCGCCCTGGCCGCCCAGCACGTGCCGGTGCACCGCGGGCGCGAGCGAGGCAGGCACCGGCTCGAACGTATAGACCGTATCGAGCCGGGTGAGCCCGTGGATCGACATCGGCTCGTCGAGCGAGCTCGACTGGTAGAAATCGAAGTAGGTGTTACCGACAGGCGTCATGATCACGTCGTGGCCGTGCTCCGCGGCGCTGAGGCCGCGCTCCACGCCACGCCATGCCATCACCGTGCCGGCGGCCTCGCCGGCGTCGTTCAGGATTTCGTCCCAGCCGATCGGCTCCTTGCCGTGGCGGCGCACGAGTTCGGCGGTGCGCGCGAAAAAGTAATCCTGGAGCCCGTGCATCGAGTCGATCGACTCGCGCGCCATCAGAGCCCGGCAGGCGTCGCAAGCTTCCCAGTGATCGGTCACGACCTCGTCGCCGCCGATGTGTATGTACGGGCCGGGGAACAGCGCAGCGACTTCGCCGAGCACGCTGTCGAGGAATGCAAAGGTCGCCTCGCTCGGACAGAGGATCTGCTTGAAGATGCCGAAATGCGTCTTGACGGCCGTGCGCGGTCCGCAGCCGAATTCGGGGTACGCGGCGATGATGGCGGACGCGTGCCCGGGCACGTCGATCTCAGGCACGATCGTCACGTTGCGCGCGGCGGCATAGGCGACAATTTCGCGAATCTCTGCCTGCGTATAGAACCCTGCGTGCGCCACGCCGTCGCTCACGGCGCCGGCGTCATGCGTGTGGCCGACGACCGTGCCCGTCCGCGTCGCCCCGATCCCGGTCAGACGCGGATAGGCGCGGATCTCGATGCGCCAGCCCTGGTCGTCGGTGAGATGCCAGTGCAGCACGTTCATCTTGTGCAGCGCCAGCAGGTCGATGTACTTCCGGACGAAGGCGGCATCGAAGAAATGCCGGCTGACGTCGAGGTGCATGCCGCGCCACCCGAAGGCCGGTTGATCCTCGATGACGAGCCGCGGCAGCTCGATGCCCCCGGGCGTGGCGTTCGCCGCCAGGAGTTGCGCAAGCGTGTGCACGGCATGGCCCATTCCGGCAGGTGTCGCGGCAACGAGCCGCACGTCCTCGTCGACTGCGATGCGATACGCCTCCGGGCCGAGGGCCTCATCGTGCTGCAGCCGGATGCGGACGCTCTCAGGCGCCGCCGCGCCCTGCGGCGCATGGCGCGCAAGCTCAGCCGTGAGCCGGTCCGCCCAGAAAACGAACTCTCTGCGTTCGTTGCCGACCGCGGTGCCCGGCAGCAGCCGCAGGCGGCCGCCCGTTGTCCGCAAAACCGCCGGCGCCGGTACCAGCGCTGTATTCATCGTCGCCTCCTGAGAATCAAGCCCGCCGGACGGCGCGGAGCAGGCGGCGAGCACGCCCGCTACGAGACCGAGTACCGGGTGTCCCCGCGCGGACCGGTGCGCTGCGGCTCTGTTCTGCATTCCGCCGCGGACACCCTTCAGGGCTGGCTGGCAAGTCGCCGGCCGGCTGCCACCTGCTGCTCCTCGGCGCGCGCCAGCAGCACGGCGCCCATGGCCGGGGGAGCGAGCGGCGGCGACAAAGCCAGACGTACGTCTTTGTCCAGCCAGTCATGGATCGAAGGCGCGACTCCGCCGATCAGAGACAGGCGCGGCGGGCCGCTTTCGCGGAGCTTGCGGACCATGCGTCCGAGAAATTCCGCGCCCGCGCCGACAATCGATTCGGCGACAGCGTCGCCTGCGCGGGCGGCGTCGAAGACGAGCGGCGCCAGTTCGGCGTAGACGCTGGTCGGTGCGCCGGCAATGCGTTCCGCGATACCGCGGCCGCTCACGCCGAAGTGCCGTTCGACGAGGGATACGAGAGAAGTGGCGGGCGCAAGGCCGTCGGCCGCCTCGAACACGGCCTGCAGCGCCCGGAGCCCCAGCCATGCACCGCTGCCGGTGTCACCGGCCGGAAAACCGGTGCCGCCGATGATCCGCACCCGCTCGCCGACGCGGACGTAGCCACTGGATCCCGTGCCGACGATTACGACGCCGCCGTCCTCGCCGTCGTGCGCCCCGAGGCAGGCAATCTCGAGGTCCGTCGCGAGGTACGCGCGGGCGAACGGGTGGGCCCATTGCTCCATGCGTTCATACTGGTCGCTCAGGTTGAGCCCGGCGAGGCCGATCCCGGCCACCATCGTGCCCAGTGCGTCGGCCGGAAGACCGGCATCCGCTGCGGCCATCGACGCTGCCTCGGCAATGGATTCGAGCGCTCGTTCGTAGCCCTGGAGCGGATTCGCCGGCCCGGCGACGCCGGTGCCGATAATGCCCTCGCCCTCCCGATAGAGCACCGCGTGGCATTTGCTGCCGCCGCCGTCGATACCGATATACAAAGTCTCGTCCATAAGCTGGTCTGCTGGTCGGGTCAGCCGGCGCTAATCGGCTGACCTGCCGCGAAATATCCTCGAGAGATCCCCAAGACAACGTTGTCTGAGACTACCACCGGAGACGGGTGCTGACAAGCCCGGCTGGAGGGGGCGCTCAGATCCGTTGCAGGCCATGCCGCTCGATGCGTTCGATGAGTTCCCGGTGCGGCAGGAGCGCCAGCAGCGCCTGGTCGGCGAGGCGCTGCCGCTGCGCGACATCGCGGCGCGCGAGCGTCAGCTCGCCGAAGCGCTCCCGCACCGGCTTCAGTTCGGTAGGGAAGCGCATGCCGTAGAGCACATAGCGATAGTTGTCGAGGCTGAAAATCTCTTCGCGGCGTTCGAAGTCGTACTCGGACGGCGTCATCCGGCGCCACAGTTCGAGCCGCTCCGCGAGCGTATCCGGGATCGACGCAGCGTGCCGGTTGTCGCGCCAGAATTCGCTGTCGTCGCGATCCGTCAGGCAGTAATGCAGCTTGATGAAGTCGATGACACGCTCCCAGGCATATCGCACGCGCGCATTGAAGCGCCCGGCGAGCACCGGCAGGTCGCGGGCGTCTGCCGGGAAGCGGCTCGCCAGCATGCGCGCGGTGGCATCGAACAGCAGGAGGCCGGTCGCTTCGAGCGGTTCGACGAAACCCTGCGCGAGCCCGATCGCGACGCAGTTGCCGGACCAGAATCGTTCCCGGTAGCCGACGCGCATCGGGATCGTCCGGCACGGCAGTTCGTCGGCGCGCGCGCCGATGCCATCCCGCAGGTAATCGCGGAACTCCCGCTCCGCCCGTTCGTCGTCCGTGTGCTGCGTGGAATACACGTAGCCCGTGCCGCGGCGCTCCGCGAGGCCGATGTCCCAGACCCAGCCCGCCGACATCGCCGTGGCGATGGTCATCGACGGTATCGGCGCCCGCGGCTCGGTCCAGGGTACCTGGATCGCGAGCGCGCGGTCGACGAACAGGACGTCGCGGCGGTCGATGAAGGGCACGCCGAGCGCCTCGCCGATGAGGCGCGCGGCGAAACCCGTGCAGTCCACGTACAGGTCCGCCGTGAGGATGCCGAACTCCGTCGTCTCGACGCCCGTGATGTGGCCGCGCTCGTCGACCAGGACCCGGCCGACGGTGCCCTGCAGGTGCCGCACGCCGAGCCGTTCGGTCGCATGGCGCGTCAGCAGGCGGGCGAACCGCGCCGCGTCGAGGTGATAGGCATAGTTCACCGCGCCGTCGTACTCGACGTGTGTCATGAGCTTCGGCGCGCGGCCGGCGTCGCACAGGCGGCCCTGGATCGACACGGCGTCGACATAGGAACCGGTGCCGGCGGCGCCGAGCAGCCAGCAGGCCGTCGGGTCCGGATCCCCGCCCGCGACGGGATCGAAGGGGTGGTGGTAGGAATGCGCGGTGAGTTCTTCGGTCGGCTGCATCCAGTTCACGAAGCGGATGCCCTGTTTGAACGTGGCGCCGCACTCACGCAGGAATTCGGTCTCGCCGATGCCGAGGTGTTCGAGCGACGCCCGAATGGCCGGCACGGTGCCTTCGCCGACGCCGATCGTCGGGATGTCCGGCGACTCGATCAGCGTGACCTCGGCGCCGCCCGGCGCAGGGTGGAGCTCGCGCGCCAGGTGGTTGGCGGCAAGCCAGCCAGCGGCACCGCCGCCGATGACAAGGACGCGCTTCAAGCCGGGGCCGGGTCGAGGGCCGTGGCGGCGAGGCGCCTGACCTGGCCGAGGGACGCGAGGTGCGCATAGACCACGGCCAGAAAACCGCGATCGCGAAGGTTCAGGTATTCGTCGGCCGGCAGGGCGTTCATGCGCTGCTCGTCGACGACATACAGGCCGCGAATGCCCGCGCCAGCGCCGTTCGGACCGTAGGTCAGTGTCCTCTGGCGCAACAGGTCGTGCTTCACCAGCAAGTCCACGAAGCCCTGCGTGAGCTGGGTGTGCTCGGCGTATTCGAATAGCGCCTGCTTGCGGCGCTCGAGATACGGCGTCTCATTGCCCGACTCGTCGAACAGCGCCTCGCCCTCCGCGTCGCTCACGGTGTCGTGGTCCGTGTCGATGCCGACGTAAAGCCGGTCCGGATGTTCGTCGCTCGAGAGCAGCCGGAACGGCACCTGGCGCGCGACGGCGGGAAGGTAGTGCGCCTGCCAGCGGCCGCCGGCAACGAAGGCGTTGGTCGCGCGCTTTATTCCGAACATCGCGACCGGCTGGAAGCGGCCGGTCTCGGTGTTCTTGAGAAACAGGATCGGCATGTCGGTGCAGGCCTGCAGGAACTCGGTGACGAGCAACGGCAGGTACTGGATGGTTGCGAGGTACGCGTAGTCGCTGAGCGGCTTCACGCGGAGCCCGGCGTGCTTTTCCTTGTGCAATGACTGGATGTTCATAAGCGTCGCTCGTTCCGGCGTGGACGGGCAAGTATAGCCGCTCGGACTGCGCACGCCGGTGCGGCGCTTAAGGCATACAGGAAAACGGGGGAGCGTGAGCTCCCCCGTGTGTCCCGCGCAAGCCGCTGCGGCGCGGCCTTCGGGTCAGAAGCGGAAATTCATGCCGAGCGTGATCGTCCGCGCCATCTCGTACTCGAACAGCGGGAACTCGCCGGTGAAGCCGCTGTTCGGCGTCGCCGTCGTGTTGTTGCCGAACTGATGCGAGGTCTCTTCCGTGATGTTGGTGGCATCCAGCGTGACCGTGATGTGCTCGGTCACGAACCAGGCACCGGCAAAATCCAGGCTCGAGTAGTCGTCGTGCAGGCGATTGCCGTAGGCGCCGGTCTCGCGGATCATGTAGTCACTGCGATCGTTGTACGACAGGCGCAGCTGCAGGAGCTCGTTTTCGAAGTAGCCGGACAGGTTGTAGGTGGTGTCCGAGCTGTCGCTCAGGTACGGATTGCCGTCGACGAAGGTGTCATCGTCGGTGTCCGTATCGGAGAACGTGGCATTGGCCAGCACGCCGAAACCATTGCCGAAGTCGTGCTGGTACTGCACTTCGAAGCCGTCGATCTGCGCCTCTTTCCCGTTGGTCTTCTCCTGTACGGTCCAGCCGGCAGCCTCCTCGGCGACCGGATCGTTGTCGAGCGGGAAGGGGATCTCGTCCGCATCCGCGTGGCGTTCCGAGAAGTTGACGAAGTTCTTCACGTCCTTGATGAAATAGCCGACGGACAGCAACGAGGACTCCGCGAAGTACCATTCCAGCGCGATGTCGAACTGGTCGGAGATGAACGGGTCCAGGCCGACGTTGCCGATGACCCAGAACTGGTTGTTCGGCACGTCGTCGTTGGTGCCCAGCACGTTCGGGTTCACGTACATGTCGACGTACTGCGGGCGCGCCATGGTGCGGGCCGCCGCCCCGCGGAGCACCAGCGTGTCGTTGACGTCGAACGCCACGTTGAGGCTCGGCAGCACCTCCGAGTAGTCGGCCTCCGTCTCCGCCTTCTCGCCGCTGACGTAGTAAGTGGATGTCGCCTCCGTGGTCACGTAGCGCACGCCGAAGTTGCCGCGGAAGCGCTCGGTCCCGAATTCCGCCATGACGTAGGCCGCGTAGTTGAGCTCGTCGATCTCGCTGTAGGCACCGAGATCCTCGGTCTCGCCGGTGATGCTCGCCTTGGCGATGTCCTTCAACGCTTCGGGGTCGAGGCGGACGATTTCCATGTCGCCCGAGCCGACGGAGATCGTGCCGGTGTTCAGCCCGTCGGTAGAGACCGCCGGGTTGAAGCCGTCGACCTGGTCGAACTCGAAACGGCGGCTCGTGGTGTTGTGGTCGGTGAACTTCAGGCCGGTCTTGATCGCGCTGACGGGGCCGAAGTCGACGTCGAAGGTGACGTCGCCCTGCACGTACGCTTCCTCGTCGGTCTTCGGCGTCTTGTTGAAGGCCGTGCCCGTGCCGATGATGACGGTGCCCGGGTCGTAGGTGCTGATGTCGAAGCCCGCGGTATTCCAGGTCTGGCCGCCGCCGGTGAAGTCGTAGCTGCCGCCGGGAATGGGCGGCGCGAGGCCGTCGTCCACCACCATTTCGAAGTCCGTGCCGCCGCTCGAGGTGGTGTTACCGACGATGAACCCGGCCTCGAAATTGTCGCCGTAGTAATTCAGCGCCAGGTCGTAGACGTCCGATTGCATGGTCGCTTCGCGCGGCCGCATCTGGTAGAACGCGACGCCCAGCGGGCCGCACACCGGCGTGCCGTTCAATATGCACTCCGGCGGCACGTCCACGCCGCTCCAGGACGTGTTGCCCTGTGTCAGCCACAGCGCGTAGTTCGTGTTGTCGGCCTCCATCTCCAGCTCGACGGCGTTGACCAGCACCTCGAAGCTCTCGCTCGGGCGAAACTGCAGCGCAGCGGTGTAGGCGCTGCGGTTGCGCTCCTGCTCGAAGGCCACAGGGCCTGCGCCCCATTCCCAGAACGCCTCGTTACCCTGGCGTTGCAGGTGACGCTGCTGCGCAAGGCCGGAAACCAGCACGCCGAAGCGCTCGGCGTCATCTTTCCAGCTGAACATCGCCGAGGCCTGAGGATCCTGTTCATCGGAATCGCTCTGGTCCTGGAACTCGATGGAGCCGTGAAAGCTCATCGCTTCGAGGTCGAGCGGCTTGCGCGTCTTGATCTCGACGGTGCCGCCGACGCCGCCCTCGGACAGGTCCGCCTGCGAGCTCTTGTATACCTCGATCTCGCCGACCACTTCGGACGGCAGGAGCTCGTAGTTGAACGAACGCTTCGCGGGTTCGAGCACGAACCAGCCGGTGGAGGCAACGTTGTTTCCATTCAGCGTGGTCAGGGTCAGCTCGTTGCCCGCGCCCCGGATGGAGACCGCGGCGCCTTCGCCGAACTGCCGCTGGATGGTGACGCCCGGGACACGCTGCAGAGATTCGGCAACGTTCTTGTCCGGGAATTGGCCGATGTCCTCGGCCGTGATCGCGTCGACGATGGAATTGCTGTTGCGCTTGATGTCGATATTCTGGCGCAAGCTGCCGCGTATGCCCGTGACCGTGATTTCTTCAACATCGGCGAGCACCTCTTCCTGCGCGAGGGCGGTCGTGGTGACGCCGGCGCCGAGCAGGGACAGGAGCCCCGCGGAGGCGACGGAAGTACGGCTTACTGCGCGGATCGCGTCTCTTAGTATGGTGTTCATGAAATTCCCCCCTTGGAGTGGCATCGGGGGCCGGCGTACCGGCCGCCGTATGATTTGCACGTCGCCCCAGCGTCCCTGAGACAACGTTGTGCCAAACATACTCCCCGTGGGACAACGTTGTCAACACAGTGCCGGGGCGGGGCCGGCTGCCCCGAAAACCCTCCCGGTCACAGTGTGCGGTGTTTCGTTGGAGCGGCCGCCGGCCGCGAATTGAAGGCGCCTGGGATTGACCGCGCACCACGCGGCCGGCGCCCACTCCTACACGAGTTTTTTCAGCGCATACAGCGCGTCGAGGGCGGCCCGCGGGGAAAGTGCGTCCGGGTCGAGGGCCGCGAGCGCATCACGCAAGGTGTCGGGTGCGTCCGTTCCGGCCGCACCCGGCAGGGTGAACTCGAGTTCGGCCTGCGGCCCGGTTGCCGCGCCGCGCCGCCCCGCTTCAAGACTCGCGAGGAAGGTTCGTGCCCGCTGAATCACCGCCGCCGGCACCCCGGCGAGTGCCGCGACCTGCAAGCCGTAGCTCTGGTTCGCCGGGCCCGGCTTCACCGCGTGCAGGAACACGAGTTCGCCTTTATGTTCGATGGCATCGAGATGCACGTTCTGAGCGCCGGCGATTTCCGCGGCGAGTGCGGTCAGTTCGAAGTAGTGGGTCGCGAACAAGGTGAACGCGCGGGTCTTCTCGCCCATGAAATACGCCGCCGCCCAGGCCAGCGACAGCCCGTCAAACGTGCTCGTGCCGCGGCCGATCTCGTCCATCAGCACGAGACTCCGTTCGGTCGCGTTGTTCAGGATCGTGGCCGTTTCCGTCATTTCCACCATGAAGGTCGATCGGCCGCCGGCGAGGTCGTCGGAGGCGCCGATGCGCGTGAAGATCCGGTCGAGGGGCCCGATGCGGAGCCGCTCTGCCGGCACGAAGCTGCCCACCAGCGCGAGGATCGCAATCAGCGCCGTCTGGCGCATGTACGTGGATTTGCCACCCATGTTCGGCCCGGTGATGACGAGCAGGCGGCGAGAATCATCGAGCACAAGGTCGTTCGCGACAAACGCGGTGTCGATGACCTGTTCGACGACCGGGTGCCGGCCGCCGATGATTTCGATGCAGGCGGCGCTCTCGAGCTCGGGCCGCGTCATGCCGAGGACAACGGCGCGTTCGGCGAAACAGTTGATGACGTCGAGCTCGGCCAGGCCTGCCGCCGTCTGTTGTAAGGAAGCCAGCGTTTCGTGGAGTTGCTCGATCAGCGCCTCGTAAAGCTGCTTCTCCCGGTTCAGGGCGCGTTCCCGCGCGCTCAGCACCTTGTCCTCGAATCCTTTCAGCTCGGGCGTGATGAATCGTTCCGCGCCCTTGAGCGTCTGACGGCGGACGTAGTCGTGCGGCGCCTTACCGGCCTGGCCCTTGCTGATCTCGATGTAGTAGCCGTGCACGCGGTTGTAGCCGAGCTTCAGCGTGCCGATCCCGGTCCGCGCCTTCTCCCGGACCTCGAGGTCGCGGAGAAAACGGTCCGAGTTTTCGGCAATGGCGCGCAGCTCATCGAGTTCATCGTCGAAGCCGGGTGCGATGACCCCGCCGTCCCGCAGCTGCATCGGCGGATTGTCGGCGATGGCGCGATTCAGGAGTTCGTGTTCCCGGCGGTGTGCGCCGATCCGCTCGCGCAGCTCGGCCAGGAGCGGAGCATCTATCGCCTCGAGGTCTGCCCGGATCGGCGGCAGGCGACCGAGCGTCAGGCCGAGTTGCGCGAGGTCGCGCGGCCGCGCCGTGCGGAGCGCCACCCGGGACAGTATGCGTTCCACGTCGCCGATGCCGCGCAACTGCTCCTCTAACCCGGCGGCCGCGGCCGCCGCAATGAGCGCGTCGATCGCCTGGTATCGCGCCCGGAGAATCCCGGCATCGCGCAGCGGCCTCGCGAGCCACCGACGGAGCAGCCGGCTGCCCATGGCGCTTTGGCAGCGATCCATGACACCGACCAGCGTATGCCGGTCGTGGCCCGACAGCGAGCGTTCGATCTCGAGATTCCGCCGCGTCGGGCCGTCCAGGATGACCGCATCGTCCCGCCGCTCGACCGTAATGGCCGTGAGGTGCGGGAGCGTGGTCTTCTGCGTGTCCGCCACGTACTGCAACAAGGCGCCGGCTGCCGCCACGCCGCGTGGAAAACCGTCGCAGTCGAACCCGGACAGGTCCGTCGTGTGAAACTGCCTGCACAGCTGCCGGGTCGCGCTCGCGTGATCGAAGTGCCACGGCGGCCGCCGCGTGACCCGGCAACGTTCGCCGAGGGCGCCGGGCGCTGCGGCGTCTTCGTCCACGATCAGTTCCGCGGGACCAAGCCGCTCGAGTTCGCCGGCCACGGCTTCGATATCGGGGACTTCGGTCAGCCGGAAGCGGCCGCCGGCGAGATCGAGCCAGGCAATTCCGTAAGCCTCGCCGTCGCCGAGCAACGCGGCCACCAGGTTGTCGCGGTACTCGCTGAGCAGTGCCTCGTCCGTGAGCGTGCCGGGCGTGATGACGCGCGTGACCTGGCGGTCGACCGGGCCTTTCGAGGTCGCCGGATCCCCGATCTGCTCGCAGATCGCGACGGATTCTCCCTGGCGCACGAGCTTTTGCAGGTAGGCTTCGACGGCGTGGTAGGGGACGCCGGCCATGGGAACGGCGTTGCCGCCGGACTTGCCGCGCGATGTCAACGTAATGTCGAGGAGCGCCGCTGCACGTCGTGCATCATCGAAAAACAACTCGTAGAAGTCCCCCATGCGGTAGAAAACCAGCATGTCCGGATAGTCGGCCTTGATGGCCAGGTACTGGCGCATCATCGGCGTATGCAGAGCTGATACGTCGCTGTTCATTACCGCAGGAACGGGCCGTGCCCGAATTTCGTTTCCCCAGGAGCGGGCCATGCCCGCAATTCATGCCCACGATCCATTACTGCAGGAGCGGGCCATGCCCGCTATCCAGTATGATTGAGCAATGAAAATTTTGCATGTGGAGACCGGCCGCCACCTCTACGGCGGACCGCAGCAGGTCGTTTATCTCGTCAACGGGCTCGTGGCCCGCGGCCACGAATGCATCCTCGTGTGCCCGCCGGCTTCCGGTATCGACGGCGCGGCACGGAAACTCGGCATCAAGGTACGCAACCTGTTTTGCGCCGGCGATCTCGACCTGCCATTTGCCTACCGGCTGAAACAGTTCATCAGCGAATGGAAACCGGACCTCGTGCATTGTCATTCGCGCCGCGGCGCGGACGTCCTCGGCGGCCTCGCGGCGAGTTTTGCCGATGTCCCAGCCGTCGTCTCGCGTCGGGTCGACAACACCGAGATGGCCTTGATGGCGGCATTCCGGTACCGGCCGTTCGCGAAAATCATTGCGATTTCGGAAGCCATCGCCGCCGTACTGCGTGCGGCCGGTGTCGACGCATCACGCATCGAGGTCATCCGCAGCGCCGTCGATGTCGACGCCTTTTCCGCGCCGCCCGATTGCGATGCCTTCCGCAGGGAGTTCGGCATTGGCAACAACGAGATCGTCATTGCGGCGGCCGGACAACTGATCCCGAGGAAAGGGCATCGCTACCTCGTCGACGCGGTCGCGGGACTTGCGGAGTCCGGGCGCTCCTTCAGGGTGCTTATCTTCGGCGAGGGCGAATTGGCCGAGTCGTTGCGGCGTGACGTCACCGCGCGCGGCCTCGACGACATAATCCGCTTCGAGGGATTTCGCGAGGATTTCGATCGCTGGATCAGCGCATTCGATCTGTTCGTGCATCCGGCCCTCTCGGAGGGACTCGGCGTCGTCACCTTGAAGGCGCAGGCCGCGGGCGTGCCCGTCGTGGCCTTCCGGTCGGGCGGTTTGCCGGAGGCGGTTGCGCACGGCGAGTCCGGCTGGCTCGTCGAAACCGGCGATAGCGCGGCCCTGGGCACGGCCATTGCCACACTAATAGATGACGGCGAGCGCCGGTCGCGCTATGGTGCGGCCGGCCGCGCGAGGATGCGCGAAACCTTTTCGGTTGAAACCATGACCGAAAAGCATCTTGAACTGTATAAAAGACTATTGAGTGACTGAAGACGATATTGTGCAACTGGCGACAGCGCTCGTCAGTGAATTGAGCTCGACCGGAAAAACGGTCGCCGTCGCCGAGTCCTGCACCGGCGGCTGGATTTCAAAAACCATTACCGACATCGCGGGCAGTTCAGCTGTCTTCGGTCTTGGCGTCGTGAGCTATTCGGACGCTGCCAAGGAATCCCTGCTCGCGGTCAGCGCCGAAACGCTTGCCCGCGAGGGCGCCGTGAGCGAGGCGGTCGCCCGCGAAATGGCCCGTGGCGTACTCGAGGCCAGCGGTGCGGATCTCGCGGTCGCCGTGAGCGGCATCGCGGGGCCAGGCGGTGGCACGGAAGACAAACCCGTCGGCACCGTCTGGTTTGCCTGGGCGCTCCGCCATAAGGGCGACGTGATCCTGGCTACCGATTGCCAGCGATTCGATGGCGAGCGCGAGGACGTCCGGCGCCTGTCCGTGGTACACGCCATACAAGGCATCCGGGTCCGCCTCCAGGGATGAACAAGCGGGTGTTCTTCGCGCTCTGGCCGGACGACCGGCAGCGTGACCGGCTCCGCAATGCCATCACTCCCTTCGCCCGCCAGATAGAGGGCACGGCCATACTGCGCGGGAACTGGCATGTCACCCTGGCGTTCGTCGGCGGTATTGCCGAGGAACGGATTCCGGCACTCCTCGAAGCGGCCCGCGCGGTGCGAGTCGAGGCCTTCCGGCTGCGCTTCGACCGGGTCGAACACTGGCCGCGCCCGAAACTCGCCGTATTGCTCGCGCAGGCCGTCCCGGCAGAGCTCGAACGGGTCGTCGCATCGCTCGAAGTCGTGCTGGCCGACGCCGGCATCGCGACGGACGAGCGCCGTTTCCGGCCGCACATCAGCTTTGCCCGCCGCGCGCGGAGCTTCGAGGCGGAGCGCCTTGCACAGCCCGTCGACACCGAATGGGAGCGGTTCGAATTGCTCGAGTCGCTGCCGGAACCGGGGGGTGCAAGTTACCGTCCCCTGTCGCTGTAGCGGGGCAATGCCACCACCGGATACTGCGCAAACTGCCGACTTTCTCATGCTGACCGGGCCCCTAGCCGTCCCGCACAATTACTGTATATAATCACATGACTTTTCCACTCGACGACAGGCGCAAGCCCATGGACTTCAACGATGGATGACAATCGCAAGAAAGCACTCGCAGCGGCCCTCGGGCAGATCGAAAAGCAGTTCGGCAAAGGCTCCGTCATGCGCCTCGGCGACGGGATCGCATCCCGCGACATCGAATCGATCTCGACCGGCTCCATCGGTCTCGACGTGGCGCTCGGCATCGGCGGCCTGCCGAAGGGTCGTGTGGTCGAGGTGTACGGGCCGGAGTCATCGGGCAAGACGACGCTGACACTGCAGGTCATCGCCGAGGCGCAGAAGAAGGGCGGGACTGCGGCGTTCGTCGACGCGGAACATGCGCTCGATCCGTCCTACGCGGAAAAGCTCGGCGTCGATGTCGACGAGCTTCTGGTATCGCAGCCCGATACGGGCGAGCAGGCGCTCGAGATTACCGACATGCTGGTGCGTTCCGGCGCCGTCGACGTCATCGTTGTCGACTCGGTGGCCGCGCTGACGCCGAAAGCGGAAATCGAGGGCGAGATGGGCGACTCGCACATGGGCCTCCAGGCCCGTTTGATGTCGCAGGCGCTTCGGAAGCTGACCGGCAATATCAAACGATCCAACGCCATGGTGATCTTCATCAACCAGATCCGCATGAAAATCGGCGTCATGTTCGGCAGCCCCGAGACGACTACCGGCGGTAACGCATTGAAGTTCTATGCCTCGGTGCGCCTCGATATCCGCCGCATCGGCGCGATCAAGAAGGGCGACGAAGTGATCGGCAACCAGACCCGGGTGAAGGTCGTCAAGAACAAGGTGTCGCCGCCGTTCAAGCAGGCGGAATTCGAGATCCTGTACGGCGAGGGCATTTCCCGCGAAGGCGAAATCATCGATCTCGGTGTCGCGCACGGCGTCGTCGACAAGGCGGGTTCGTGGTACAGCTACGGCAGCGATCGAATCGGCCAGGGCAAGGAGAACGTGCGCGACTACCTGAGAGCCAACCCGGACGTGGCGACGGAGATCGAAACGAAGATCCGCGCGACCTTGTTGCCGAAGGCGGCGAGCGCGGCCCCGGCCGACGACGAGGAGGCCACAGTAGGAGCGGCTGACAGCCGCGAATAAGACGGGCTCGGAACCACGCGGCGCTCCGAAGACGGCCAAGAACTTCCAAGGTTCAAAAAATGTCGAAGCGCGAATCCATAAAACACCTGATCGACGACCTCGTTCCGCCGGACGGGGTCGATCCTGCGATTGACCCGCGCGCCGTACGCAAAAAGGCCATGGACTATCTGGCGCGGCGCGAGTACGCGGCGGGCGAATTGCGTGACAAGCTTGGCCGGGCCGGTTTCGATGCCGGGCTCGCCGCGCAGGTTGTCGGTGAACTCGCTGCGGAGGGACTGCAGTGCGACACGCGTTTCCTCGAGGCGTTTCTGCATTCCCGGGTGCGGCAGGGCAAGGGACCGGTACGGATACGTGCGGAGCTTTGCGAACGCGGCATAGCGGCCGCGGCCGCGGAGGGGGCACTCGCAAGCTCAGGCTGTGACTGGTACGCACACGCCCGCGAGGTTCGGGTGCGGAAGTTCGGGACCGCGCTGCCCGTCGAGTTCGTGGAAAAGGCCCGGCAGATGCGTTTCCTGCAATACCGTGGCTTTGCGCCCGACCAGATTCGGGCTGCCCTGGGTGAGGGACAGGACTGATTTTTCCAGGCCGAGCCTTATTCCGCACGCCGGAGTCCCGTACACTAGCGCGTGACAATCCTGCGGCTTGAAAACCCGCCCGGCAGCCCGACAAACTCCTGATGATGTCGACAAGCAGTAACGAGCTGCGCCAGGCGTTCCTGGCGTTTTTCCGCGATCGTGGCCATGAGGTGGTCGCGAGTTCGCCGCTCGTGCCCGGAAACGATCCGACGCTGCTGTTTACCAATGCCGGGATGGTGCAATTCAAGGACGTGTTCCTCGGCCGGGACAAGCGCGGCTACGCGCGGGCTGCCACGGCGCAGCGCTGCGTGCGTGCCGGCGGAAAACACAACGATCTCGAGAATGTCGGCTATACCGCTCGGCACCACACGTTTTTCGAGATGCTCGGCAACTTCAGTTTCGGCGACTACTTCAAGCGCGATGCCATTCGCTATGCCTGGGAGTTCCTCACCGGCACCCTCGGACTGCCGGCGGAAAAACTCTGGGTGACGGTGTACGAGGACGACGACGAGGCCGCCGCGATCTGGCTCGACGAGATCAAGATCGACCCCGGCCGCTTTTCGCGCCTCGGCGAGAAGGACAACTTCTGGGCGATGGGTGATACCGGGCCCTGCGGACCCTGCTCCGAGATCTTCTACGATCATGGCGCAGATGTGCCGGGCGGGCCGCCGGGCTCGGCGAACGAAAATGGCGATCGCTACATCGAGATATGGAACCTCGTGTTCATGCAGTTCGACCGTGCAGCGGACGGAACACTGACGCCGCTGCCAAAACCGTCCGTCGACACCGGCATGGGACTCGAGCGGATGGCCGCGGTGATGCAGAGTGTCCATTCGAACTACGAGATTGACCTGTTCGCGAACCTGATCCAGGCGGTGGCCGATACTCTTGGCGTGGCGAATGACGGCAACAGCTCGCTCAACGTGATCGCCGACCACATTCGCGCCTGCGCGTTCCTCATCGTCGACGGTGTTTTGCCGGGCAACGAGGGTCGCGGCTATGTGCTGCGCCGGATCATTCGCCGGGCGTTGCGGCATGGCAAGAAGCTCGGCTATGACGGCTTGTTCTTCCATAAGCTCGTGGCGCCGCTGGTGAAGGAAATGGGCGATGCGTACCCGGAGCTCCGGAAGTCGCAGGCGCACGTCGAGAAAGTGCTGGAAAAGGAGGGCCGGCGTTTCGGCGAGACACTCGATGCGGGCATGGCGATCCTCGACGAGGCGATCGCTACGCTCGAGGGCAGGGAACTGCCCGGTGAGGTGGTCTTCAAGCTTTACGATACCTACGGCTTTCCCGTAGACCTGACGGCGGACATCGCGCGCGAGCGTGAGCTGACCGTCGACCAGGCGGGGTTCGAGTCCGCCATGGAAGCGCAGCGGGAACGCGCGCGTGCCGCGAGCAAGTTCGGCGCAGCCGAGAGCGGCGGATTCCAAACGGACGTGGAAAGCGCCTTTTCCGGCTACGAGGGCACCGAGGGCACGGCCACGGTCGAGGCCCTGTTTCGCAACGGGACGGCAGCAGAGGAACTCGCCGCGGGCGAGGACGGCGCAGTGATCCTGTCGTCCACCCCGTTTTATGCGGAAAGCGGCGGCCAGCTGGGAGACTCCGGCATCCTGGTCGCCCGCGGCACGGTGTTTCGGGTTGACGATACAAAAAAGAGCGGCAAGGCCAACGTGCACTTCGGCGCTGTCGAAGAAGGCGGTCTCGCGCGTGGCGATACGGTCGAGGCCATTGTCGATGCCGATCGGCGCCAGGCGATCCGGCTGAATCACTCGGCGACGCACCTGATGCACGCGGCATTGCGCCAGGTGCTCGGCGAGCACGTGACGCAGAAAGGTTCGCTGGTCGCACCGGATCGCCTGCGCTTCGACTTTTCCCACTACGAGGCCGTGACGCCGGAGCAACTCGCCGCCATCGAGGAACTGGTCAACGACGAGATCCGCGCCAACCGTCCCGCCGATGTGCGCCTGATGACTTATGATGACGCGATGCAATCAGGTGCTATGGCGCTCTTCGGCGAGAAGTACGGCGACGAGGTCCGGGTACTTCGCTTCGGCGATTTTTCGGTCGAACTTTGCGGCGGCACGCATGTCGATCGCACCGGCGACATCGGTGTTTTCAAGATTTCTTCCGAAGGCGGCGTTGCGGCCGGCATCCGTCGGATCGAGGCTGTCACCGGCAAGGGCGCGCTCGACTGGATCGAGAGCACGCAGAAGCGCCTCGCCGACATTGCAGGTCTCCTGCGCAGCCAGCCGGAGCAGGTGGCGTCAAAGGTGCAGCAGCTCGTAAAGCGCAACAAGGACCTCGAAAAGGAACTCACCGCGGCAAAGCAGGCCCTGCTTTCCGGGCACGGTTCGGACCGCAGCGAGGACATCAAGGAGATCGGCGGCATCAAGGTGCTTGCAACCCGTATGGACGGGGCGGACGCGAAGACGCTTCGCGAAGCCGTCGACCGGTACAAGGACAAGTTGCAGAGTGCCATCGTGGTTGTGGGATCGGTTGAGGACGGCAAGGTACGCCTCGCTGCGGGCGTCACCAAAAACAACATCGGGACCATCAAAGCCGGCGATCTCATCAAGCCCATTGCCGCGCTGGTGGGCGGCACGGGCGGTGGACGCCCGGATTTTGCGCAAGCCGGCGGCAGCAAGCCCGAAGCGCTCGACGAGGCGCTGAAGTCAGTATCGGTGTGGGTCGCGGAACGGCTGGGTCAGGCTTATTGTTAAGTCAGCCTAAAACTGATCAGCCGCTCCAATTACGAGGTTTTTGTTCACGTGCTCATGGAATAGGCTAGTATTCCAAGGGTTTAGGAAATACCACGCGTGAAAAAGAACAGGGCAGGAGCCCTGCAGGGACGGAGAAAAAAGTCATGTTGATACTGACACGACGCGCTGGTGAGACGGTAATGATCGGGAGCGATGTGACGATCACCGTCTTGGGAGTGAAAGGAAACCAGGTGCGTATCGGCATTAATGCGCCGAAAGATGTCGCAGTACACCGCGAGGAAATCTACGAGCGGATTCAGAACGAGAAGGCGGCCGATTCAGGGGCTGCCGACGACGGCAAAAAGGCGGCCGAGTAGCGACCATTTCCCCCGGGATGGGGTTTACCTTCGGTATTCCTGACAGTAAGATGTGCGGCCCCCGGGCACCGGGGGGCGAAAATTTCCTGTGGAGAGATGGCTGAGTGGTCGAAAGCGGCGGTTTGCTAAACCGTTGTACAGTGTAAAGCTGTACCGAGGGTTCGAATCCCTCTCTCTCCGCCAGATTATTTTTGCAAGTGCAATTTACGGAACAACGCGCCCGTAGCTCAGCTGGATAGAGTACCTGGCTACGAACCAGGCGGTCGGGAGTTCGAATCTCTCCGGGCGCGCCATTTTGTCAGATAAAACAAAGGCTTGTGCACCAACTAGTGTACAGGCCTTTTTCTATTTCCGACACTTTTCCGACAAATCACGGTGAAATCGAATGTAATGACGTCGAACACATTCATTTCATAGTAATTCGCGAGCAACGGTTGAGTACCGGCGAAGCGTCTGTGCTGTCGGCCGGTGATCTAAAAGTCTCGCGCTTTGTCCGTACAGCTGCCGCGAGACTCACACAACAGAGTCTCCGTGATACCCAGAGTGGTTCACTCTCAGTACAAATCGCAGAATTCAGTTTCGATTGCTCGGCAACTACAAAGTGTTGCCGGCGCTGGCGGCCACATCGTGATGCCGCGAATGCTCCACCCGATGGCTGGCGTGTCCGGCGAAGTTCCAGCCACCGAGTGGAGCGGGTCTGACAATTGCGCTAAAACGATGCCTGCAGGCCGATAGTAAACGCCGGGCCGATGACATCGTAGGTGCCTATGCGGGTCTGGCCGATCTGTCCGCTGACTTCCGGCGGGTCCTCGTCGGTTATGTTGGTCAGGCTGGCTCGCAAGAGCAAATCTTCCGTCACGGCATAGGTGCCAAACAGGTCGAAATAGTTGACGGATGGAACCCCTGGCAAGGTGGAGCTGGGATTCAGAACCGTTTGCCGATCGTCCATGCTGCTCAGATAACGCCAACGCAGGCCCACCGTCGCATCACCGAAAGCGTAGGCCGGAGTGAAACTTGCTTTCCATTCCGGGTGCACGTCGTTGTCAACCGCACGATTGGCCGGCCCTCCGATCGTGCCGGTGTAGTCGAGAAACGGTTCGCCGGGCAATGACTGTTCTTCGTAGTTGTTCAACCAGCCAATCGCAAGGTTCGACTGTACCTGACCTGGACCAAAATCCACTGCATGGCTAAGTTGGACATCGATGCCGCTGGTTTTCAGGGCCGCCAGATTCAGGAAAGTTGTGGAGATTTCGGTGACTGTGCCGGTTGCACTTTCGCGGGTTACCAGCTGGCAGAACTCATTGGCAGGATCGAAAGCCGGATTGAATGTCGGACTAAAGCAGCGCTGCAAGACCGAAACACCATCGATCGTCTTGATGACGTTTTCGATGTCAATGCTCCAGTAGTCAATCGTCACCGACAGGTCCTGCCCAGTGAAGCTCGGCCGCCACACCGCGCCGACCGTGATCGTGTCGGCTTCTTCCGGTTCCAGTCCCACGTTACCGCCGGTCGACGCCGGAAGCGCCGTCGTGGTGTGCTGAAACGTATCGACGATTCCCTGCGGAATGCCCTGGGCAACGCAGATGGCGGCGACCTGTGCACCGTTCGGTCCCATGCGCGAAGCGGTGCGGATGTCGCAGGGATCGCCAGCGTTCGGATTGGTTGCCGGGTCACCGACAGTTACTTCATTGCCGAGAGATGCACTGAACAGTTCGCCGATGTTCGGGGCGCGGATTGCCTGCTGGAAACTGCCTCGCAGGAATATGCTGTCAGTCGGAGTCCACTCCAGACCGACATTCCAGGAATTACCGTTGCCGGATACGTCCTGATCCGATACTCGGAAGCCGCCAGTAAGATCCAACGTGTCGAATAGCGGTACCAGCACTTCACCACCGAGTTCCGTAGTCTCGGTTTCGCCGGAACTCGGGTTCGATTGGCCCAGCCCCAAGGCGTCGTTGGTTACGATCGAGATGCTCGGAATGTAATCGACCGAGTCCTTTCGATAGACGGCACCCACGGAAGCCTGTACGTCTCCAGCTGGCAATGCGAACAATGTTCCGGTCGCCGTCGCCTCGAACAGATCGCGACGCAAACTCAAGGTAGAAACGTCGTCGGGCGCGAGAAACGCCTGACACTCCGCGGAAATCGACGATGCATTGGCCAGGCCGAATGGGTTATACCCGCCGGCACATAGCGAAGCACCGCCGTCGGGCGCCTGGAGCAATTGATTCAGGCGTGATCCCAAAGCGAGATCGTCGATTGTCTCGACAGACTCCGTGGAATCACGGAGTCCATAGGCGTCGAATGTCCAGTCGCCTAGTCCCAGATCGCCCTTCAAGCCGACTACGAACTGCGTCGTGTCCAGGTTCTCATTGTGTACGCGCTCCTCTATACCCATGAATCGTTGTTCGAGAATAAACGGGGCCGCGGGGTCCGGGCGGGTTGCCAGCAACCCGGCGAGGTCGGCCGGAATGAACGGGTTCGTGACCGGAACCAGCGCAGTCGGACCGACAAAGGTCAGGTTGAGACTGGCGCTGCCGCTCGTCGTCGAATCGGCATACAGGAGTTGTCCGTAAGCTTGTAGGGAGTCGGTGATGTCGTATTCGGTCTTCGCATAGGCACTGTATCGTTCCAGCGACTTTGAGAGCAGTGCCTTGCCGGCCAACGGGCTGCCGTACTTCATTGCCATCAACGACCCAGAACAATGTGTCTTCGCCATCCGGGCCTTTGTAATTGAGTGCGCCGCCGAATTGAGTGAAGAGTGTGCCGTCATCGTTGAACGCCAGGCGGTCGGAGCTGGGAGAACCCGTCACGCCGTAACTCTGAAACAATGCATCGACAGCAGCCTGGTCCGGAGCATTTCCGCCCGAACGGTACGCGCCTTGACCAATGAACGAGGATGGAATTGCAAAGCTGAAGAACTCGCGATCCTCGCCTCGCAATGCACCCCGGTTTGTGTAGCCAAGCCCGAGGACAGCTCGCCCGCGACCACTGTCGCTTTCTGCACCCCAGATCGCCGACAGGTTAGTGACGTCAGCTCCGCCATCAAATGCGTCGCCATACTCGGCATTGAGATTTATGCCCTCGAAGTAGTCGATGGATTGAAAGTTTACGACACCGGAAATGGCCTCTGATCCGTAAACGGAAGATGCGCCGCCGGTCAGTACTTCCACTCCCTGCAATATGCCTATTGGAACGATGTTGGTGTCTACGACACCGAACTGGTTGACTACTGGCAGTCGACGTTGATCCATCAAAACCAGGTTTCTGGTACTGCCCAATGCCCGCATGTTCAGCGTTGCGCCGACACCACCGCCAATCGAAAGAGTGCCAGCACTTGCGCCTTCTGTGAATTGCGGCAGGGTATTGAGAGATTGCTCAACGGTAACGGCTCCAAACTCCTCCAGTTGTTCGACGGGGATGGTCACAACCGGACTCGAAGAGGAATAGTCCTTTCGCACAATACGCGAACCGGTCACCCTGATTTCTTCAAGAACTTCCCGATCGTCCGCAGCGGTTGGTGTCTGGCCATTTGCCGGGCTTAAGACTGACATTGCGGTAATCAACGCTGTACCGCACGCAATATTGATCGTTTTCAAAGCTGGACCCCCCAATTGACGTAAAAGATTCGTTGTCCGATACGATCCATCGAATGTACGAACTGGTCAGTTATCTCATTTTCGGACTCGGGAATCAATAGTCTGTAAGTCTCTGATTCCCAGCGGCCAAGATGCGCGATGGGGTTGTCATTCGCAGCCGGCTGCTCCGTCGCCGCCCACGAAGGGCGAGCTACGATGGTCCCGGCAGGCGGGCGGAGCCGGTGATTTCTGTTGTGGGTGCAGGCTCAGAACAGCGGAATTGCCTGCGACGAAGTGTTTGAAACTACAAGGAGGAAGTAAGCGTTCGACAGACCAACCTAAGCGGCATACGGCTTTTCGGCTGATCGAATGTTGCTTTAGCTACGTCGCACGATTTGCTTCGCGAAGGATGACGGACAGCTCGTCTTCTGTGAGTTCTATGCGATGCACGTCGCCGACGATGAATACGTAGGCGAATACTCCGATCAAAGCAACTATCGCGATATAGGCGAGCCCGCCGACGAAGGAACCCGTGGCGCCAACCACGAACCCGATTACCATGGGCGTTGCAATGCCGGCAAGATTGGCGCAGAGGTTGAATATGCCCCCTGTCAGGCCGATGAGCTGTTTGGGTGCAACGTCGGTAATGAGTGTCCAGCCAAGATTTACCATGCCCTGGCCAAAAAAGGCCAGCGACATAATGGCGATTACCAACACATTGCTTTGGACGTAATTTGCCAAAACAATTGTCGATGCAAGCAATAGGCCGCTGATGATGGGCAACTTGCGCCCGATGTTCGCCGAGCCCGTCTTGTCCAGCAACCTGTCAGACAGTTGTCCCCCGACCAGTACGCCGATCGACGCGGCAATGTACGGCACGACAGCGAAGAATCCGACCTGGAGCCACGCCATCTGGCGCTCAGTAGCCAGGTAGGTCGGGAACCAGGTCAGGAAAAAGACCAATGTAGAGTTACCGGCGAACTGGCCGAGCGACGCCCCCAGGATCTGGCGATGCCTCAGCAGTATGCCCATGCTCTTCAGGGAGAAGGGCGTGGGCCGGTTGGGTGTCGCGACGCCGCCACCGGCGGCAATGTAGTCGAGTTCTGCCTGGCTGACGGTCGGGTGTTCGGTGGGTTCCCGATACAGCCGCAGCCAGAATGCGGCAAAAACCAGCCCCACGACGCCGGCAATGATAAAAAGCGCACGCCAGCCGAAGGCGCCCACGATCCAGAAGAGTATGGGGGTCAGGAATGCCAGTCCGAAATACTGTCCCACTGAAAATATGCTGTTTGCGCGCGCGCGTTCCTTCTGCGGAAACCACGTTGCGAGGATTCGGCTGTTGGCCGGAAAACAGGGCGCTTCGGTTACGCCGAGCCCGAGGCGTGCGACCAGGAGGGAGTAGAACCCGGTCGCGAGGCCGTGCAGCAGGATAAATACGGACCAGAGCCCGACCGACCAGAAATATGTGAGGCGCGTGCCGATCTTGTCGAGGACGACGCCACCCGGGATCTGGGCCGCCGCGTAGGTCCAGGAGAAAGCGGAGAACAGTATGCCCATGACCGCTGCACTGAACGCGAATTCTTCGATAACGCCCGGCGCGGCAACACCCAGCACCGCGCGGTCAAGATAGTTGATCGTCGTTCCGATACTAATGAGGGCAAGTATGCCGATCCGTTTTCGGGTTCGCTTCGGATCAGCGGACAGGCCGGCTGCAGCCGACGGTTCGTATCGCATTGCCATCCCCCTGTCGCGAAACACCGTGCAACCGGCCCGCTGCCCGCGCCACGTTGCGCCCGGCGTCAGTCGGCGTCCAGAACGAGGGACCCGACGACTTGTGAAAGTTCGGTGCCGAATCGTGCGCGGCGCGATTAGAATGAGGCAGTTTTACTATCTAGTTCGTTAAAGTCAAGATTCGACCGTTACGAGCGGATTTCAATCGCGCGGCGACCGCGGCAGATCGGGGACGACCTCTGCAGTGGGTCCTACAATCGGACCGCATTGCGTGTTACCGGCACCTGTGGCGCCCGGAGGATCTTGCGGCAACGGACGTCAGGTAAGCTCCGGAAAGGGTCGTGGCGGCGGGCCCGAATAAGTCGGGAGTTCGTCACGTGGAATCGGCCCCTTGTTGCGCCCACCCTGCTGCTGTTGTTCCCATGCATGCGCGAGGATGCCGACGGCACGCGAAAGACAGAACAGGCCGCGGGCGAGCGGCGCGGGAAAGCCGAGTTCGGCATATATGACCGCCGTGGCGCCGTCGATGTTCATGGGCACCCGCTTGTGCCGGGACTCGTCTGACAAGGCCGCTTCGACCGCCATTCCGATGTCGCGAAACCGCCCGGCGATCGTGCCCTCGTCCGCTGCGACGCGCACCAGTTCCATCAGGCGGGGCGCTCGCGGGTCGATCGGGTGAAAACGATGGCCGTAGCCGGGAATGAATTTGCCGTGCGCCGCGACGTATGCCGCGAGTTCCTGCTCCACGGCGCTCTCCAGATCCTGGCCACCGTCGACGGCTGTCGCAATCTTCTGGAATAGCAGAACGGATTGCTCGCCCGCGCCGCCGTGTACGTCGCCGAGCGTATTGATGGCGGAGGCCATCGCGTTGTTGATGCCCACGCCGCAGGTGATCGCCATACGCGCAACAGCGATGCTGGGCGCTTGCGGTCCGTGATCCACCCCGGACATTAATGCGACCTCGAGAAGATCGGCCTGCGCGCGCGAGGGGAGTTCACCGCGGAGCAGAAGCCAGATCATTTGCACGAAACCGATATTGCCGATCAGATCCTGGATGGCATAACCGCGAAACCGGATTTCACCCGGCGCGATGTCGATTATTGCGGTATCCCACCAGTCGTTCGGTCTGTACTGCCGGCTCTTGCTCTCACTCATTCGGGGGCCCCCCGGCCATTCTGGTGCTCGCGGTTCGCGTTTAAGACTGCCGCGACAGTCTAACGGGACGCGGTCTGCTCTTCACGTAGTACCTCACGCAGGAACGCGATCGTCGCATTCCATGCCTGGCGGGTGGCTTTGACCGTCGCCTCCGGCGAATCTCCCACGAAACTGTGCTTCACCCCCGGAATTTCGATCAATCGAGAATCGACGCCGGCGTCTTTGAGCGCAGCGTCCATGTTGCGGGATTGCTCGACGGATACGACCGGATCATCGACGCCGTGAATCATAAGGAAGGGCGGATCTGCGCCGTCGACCCAGTCGATCGCACTGGCCGCGCTCACGGTTTCACCGGTGCAACCAAGGCTGTCACAGCCCAGGTAGCGACCGACCAGGTCAGGTACAGGAGACACCGAAGCCACGATCGGGTTGAAGTCGAAGACGCCGTACCAGGCAACGACACCCTGGACGCAAGCAGACTCGGCAATAGCAGGTTCATCCGAGTCCGAGCGCCGGCCCGGATTGACTTTGTCCCCACACGCGGTTCCCACGAGCCCCGCCAATTGCCCGCCTGCCGAGCCGCCCATGATCACGATACGGTCCTTGTCAATGCCATAGCGCGCAGTGTTTGCGCGGAGCCAGCGAACTGCGTCGCGCGTATCGTCGAATGCTGCCGGGAAAGGCGCCTCCCGGCTGAGCCGGTATTCCACCGATGCGACGACAAAACCATCGCCCGCGATGGCGGCGAGCGCGACCGGCCAATCGGCAAAAGCGCCAAAATGCCGTGTGTGTCCGGATTGCCAGCCGCCACCGTGTACGACGACAACAAGGGGGAATAGCCGATCGGTCGTGTCCGCACCGGGCGGCAGGTACAAGTCGAGTGTCAGGGGGCGATAGCCGGTGTGGCTCGCGAAAACCACATCAGAAAGCCCGGTGACTCCGTTCGGAAAGCGGGTCGTACGAGTCGGGTACCGATCCTCGAGCACGACGTCGCCTGCGATAGCAACGTCGTCGATGGTCTGCGAATTTACCGGTGCAACGGCGGTTGCGGTAAGCATGAAGGCGCCGGCGACCGTGCACGCAACGTTCGCGGCATTTCGAACGATCATTCGCTCTCCCCGATTTTCGCTCGCTGGCGACGGCATTCCACTCAGCCGAGCGAGACGATAATACATTTCACTAACCTGATAGTACACGCCGATCGGCAAACGGGGAGCGGGACTCCGGACCTCGGTCGAAAATTTGCCGGTCTCAGGTCCTAAGGGTACTATACTAACCATACCGTTAATTTTGACGAAGGGGGAGCATGCAGCGGTCCATAGCTTCAGTGGCGCTCGGTGGCGGGCTGCAGGAAAAACTCTACGCCATCGCGGCGGCGGGATTCGATTCCATCGAACTGACGGAAGCCGAACTCGCATTCAGCGAAATGAGCCCGCTACAGATAAACGCCCTGCTCTCCGAGCTTGGACTCGGGATTTCACTGTTTCATTCGCTGACGGACATCGATGGTGTCGCGGATGACAGGTTTTGCAAAAATCTCCAGCGCGCGGAACGGAAGTTCGAACTCATGTCGCAACTCGGTGCGAAGCTGTTAAGAATTCCAGCGAGTGCGACAATTCAAACGCCGGAAGAGAAGGTACGTGCTGCCCGGCAACTGGCAGCATTGGCGGGCAGGGCGGCAGTTCACGGTGTTCGAATAGGCTACGAACCCACCAGTTCCGCGAGCGGTGTACGACGAAGTGACGATGCATGGCGAATCGTCACGGCGGCGGGTCATGAAAATCTGGGGTTGATCGTGGACTGCTTCGAAATGCTGGCGAGCGGCGAGAATCTGGCTGTCCTGGCGAGTATCCCGGGCGAGCGAATTTTCCTTGCACAACTCGCCGATGCGCCGTCATTGTCGGTGGACTTCGAAACTGCGAGGCGCCACTTCCGATGCTACCCGGGCCAGGGAGCACTTGATGTCATCAGCTTTGCCAGCCATGTGCTGGACACAGGATACGCCGGACCTTTTTCCCTGGACGTGCAAAGCGATGCGATTCGTGCCCTCCCGACCCGCGCAGCCGCGCTCGACGGCTACCGTTCACTGGTCTATGTGGAAGAGTGCCTTGCCCGAATCGGGCGAAGTGTACCGTCGGGATCGTTCACCGCTGATAACTTTCCGGGCGACCCGTCTGATGAGACTGTGGAATTCATCGAATTCTCGGTCAGTGCCACGAGCCAATCCGAACTGGACCGATGGTTCACCGGACTGGGATTCCATTGCGTAGGCCGGCACAAAAGCAAAGATGTGACATTGTACCGGCAAGGCGATGTGCTGCTGATCCTGAATGCAGGCAGTGACACGTTCGCACACTACTATCATCACTTGCACGGACCTTCGGTATGCGCCATCGGCCTGCGTTTGTCGGATCCGGCGGTGCTGCTGGCAAGGGCAGACTTTTACAAGTACAAGCGCTACGAAGAACGGATCGGGCCGCAGGAATACATGATGCCTGCGATTCGGGCGCCGGACGGCAGTCTCATCCATCTACTCGGACCGGACTATGATCCGCACACCGATTTCGTGATCGACGATGGAAGCGGCAAGCCGGATGCAGGGATCGTGAGGGTTGACCATCTTGTCCGCGCCGTGCCTGAGGAGCAATTCGATTCCTGGGTGCTATTTTACAAGGCCGTCCTCGGGCTTAAGGCCGATGACTCTCTGGAGGTATCGGACCTGCACGGTATGGTCAAGAGCCGCGCGATGCACGATCCCCAAAACCGATTGCGTTTGCCACTGGCGTTTTCGGATAGCCCTAAGTCAACCATTGCGAAGTCACTTAGTACTTTCGGCGGGGCAGGAATCAACCAGATAGCGTTCGAATGTCACGATATTTTCGCGAGCATTGCTTCGATGCGGACGCAAGGCGTACCGTTGCTGAAGATTCCGGCGAATTACTACCGCGAGTTGGCTGAAGACAGGGATGTGCCTCGTAAACTTGTCGAACGATTGCAGGCCTATTCGATTCTCTACGATCGTGACTCGACCGGCGGCGAGTTTTTCCATGCATACACCGATTTTTTCGACGGTCGATTCTTCTTCGAAGTTGTGCAACGAACAAACGGTTACGATCGCTATGGCGAAAGCAACGCGCCGGTTCGGATGGCAGCACAGGCGAAGCACCGACTGACGCGCGCCGCTTCATAGATTTTCGCGCTGCACTACCGCAAAGGAGGACGAAGCCGGTGCCCCAGAATTCGAAACTCCAGTTCTCGCTGGCACATCTTTCGGCGCTCGACCTCACGCCGCCGGAACTCGTCATCGCAGCCTCGAACGCCGCCTACGATTTCGTGGGCCTGCGCTTGGTGGCGGTAACGCCGAAGGGTGCTGCATGGCCCCTATGGGAGGACCGGAAGACCATGGCTGGCACGAAGGCGCGAATGGAGGAGACGGGCGTACAAGTCCTGGATGTGGAGCTGCTCAAATTGCTGCCGGATACCGACATCCGTAGTTTCGAACCGTGCATGCAGGCGGCAGCGGAACTCGGCGCGAGGCATCTTCTCACCCAGGCGGATGACCCGGAGTTTCAGCGGCTTGTAGAAAACTACGGCGCACTATGTGACTTCGCGGCGCCGTACGGACTCACCTGTGATGTCGAGTTTATTCCCTGGATCACGACGTCGAACCTGTCCAGGGCGGGGGAACTGGTGGCATCGTCCGGGCGGGAGAATGGCGGTCTCGTGATCGACTCGCTGCATTTTGCGCGGGCGGATTGCAGATTGGAGGAACTCGATCGCTGGCCCCCCGAGTGGTATCACTATATCCAGCTCTGTGATGCACCCTCGCGTGCGCCGGACACGGTCGACGGATTGATCTATGCGGCCCGTGAGGAACGCCTGCTGCCGGGTGAGGGCGAACTCGACCTGATGGGGCTAATGCGGCACTTGCCATACCCCGTGATTATCGGTATCGAGATGCCCGCAGAAACACTCTCGTTTACTGCTCCGCCGGAAGAGCGGGCAGCGATGGCCCGAGAGGCGACCCTGGCTCTCTTCACGAAACATGCTTATCCCGGGGACGTCGCGAGGACCTGAACGGTCAATGGTTACGCGATACGAAAACTTATTCACTATCAGGATAGTTCATTGCTACAATACTGTGCAAACAGCTTCCGGGGCGCATCCATGGCAACGCGAGAACGCGCAGGCCAATAGTTCAAGTACCGCTAGCTCTCGACCATCGGCCTGGGCAGCTAGTGCAGTGGCGAATGTCGCGACGCATTCGATACGGATTCGACCGTGGGCAAGGGTTTCTGACTCCCGACCGGCATAGTTTCAAACGAGCAGTTTTCCAACGGACACGACTATGGTGGCAGCGAAAGAACTGAAGCGAGCAGATCGCGCGACAGTCGATGAAATGGTCGGCCGGGCGCGAACAGCGATGGCTGCGATTCGGGATCTCGATCAGTCGCAGGTGGATCGACTGTGCCAGGCGCTCGGGTGGGCAACCGCCAACGAAAAGACGTTCACGCGGCTTGCGCAGATGGGCGTGGACGAGAGTGGCTTAGGCGATCGCGACGGCAGGCCCGGCAAGCGCTTCAAGATAATGGGCGTCTTGCGCGACGCACTGCGGCAAAAAAGCATTGGTGTCATCGAGGAGTTGCCGGAGAAAGGCATAATAAAGTATGCGAAGCCGGCTGGCGTAATTGCTTCCCTGGTGCCTACAACGAACCCGGCACTGACGCCCCCATTTACGGGAATTTACGCGCTGAAATGCCTGGACGCGGTCATTTTCTCGCCGCACCCGCGGTCGAAGAACACGACTCTCGAGATGGTGGATGTCATGCGTCGGGCAGTGGCCCGACAGGGACTCCCGGAGGACGTTTTCCAGTGTATTCGCGCGCCGAACGTTGCGATGACTCAGTATCTGATGTCGCAATGCGACCTTACGCTGGCCACTGGTGGCCAGCCAATGGTACGCGCGGCGTACAGCTCGGGACGACCGGCGTATGGCGTTGGTGCCGGCAACTCGACGATGGTCATCGACGAAACAGCCGAACCGGAAATTGCTGCGAGGAATACGCGCTTGTCGAAGACCTCGGACTTTGGTTCGGGCTGCTCGGCCGACGGTAACCTGCTCATTGACGAGCGTGTGTATGACCGAATGCTGGTCGCCCTCCAGTCCGAGGGCGGATATCTCGCGAATCAGCAGGAGGCCGATGCTATTGAAAAGGTGATCTGGGACGAGGAAGGGCACCGCTTGCCTCATACCGTTGCGTGTTCGCCGCAGCGAATCGCCGAGCTTGCGGGCTTCAGCATATCCACGGATCGAAAGTTCATCATCGTCGAGAACGACAGGATCGGTCCGGCATACAACTACTCCAAGGAGAAGTTGACCACCGTGTTGGCAGTATACCGGTACACAGGCTTCGATCAGGCGTTGAACATGGTGCGCGAGATCTACGAGGTCGGAGGTAAAGGCCATTCCTGTGGTATTTACTCACACAACGACGAGCACATCGATCAGTTGGCACGGGTTGCTCCTGTCAGTCGCATGATGGTCAGGCAGCCGCAGTCCAAGGCCAATGCAGGTTCGTTTACAAACGGCATGCCGATGACGTCGAGCCTGGGATGCGGTATCTGGGGCGGCAACATTACCAACGAGAATATTCATCTCAAGCACTTCATGAACGTCACGTGGGTAAGCCGCCCAATTCCCGAAGATCGACCCAGTGAGCAGGAACTCTTCGGCGAGTTCTACGGTACGGAGACAGAGTAGGAATGGGAAATACTGTCGCGGAACTGCTCGTCCGGTACCTGGAGGGCCGTGGTACGCGCTATGTCTTCGGATTGTGCGGGCATACCAATATCGCCGTCCTGTCTGCCATGTCGTGCAGCAGTATCGACTTCGTCAATGTCCGGCACGAGCAAATCGCGGCGCATGCTGCGGACGGTTACGCGCGGGTGACCGGTAAGGCATCAGTGCTGTTGACACATCTCAGTCCCGGGCTAACGAACGCCGCGACCGGTGTGGCGAATGCGGCCCTCGATTGCATTCCCATGGTGGTAATTGCCGGTGACGTGCCCTCACACTACTACGGCAAACACCCGCACCAGGAAGTCAATCTGCACGCGGACGCATCACAATACGAAATCTACCGGCCGTTCGTGAAGCGGGCATGGCGAGTTGATAGGCCCGACCTGTTCGCGGAAATCATCGAGAAGGCCTTCAATCTCGCCGAAAGCGGGCAGCCGGGTCCGGTGTTGGTCAATGTGCCGATGGATATCTTTTCCGCGGTGGTCGACCCGATACCCTTCGACCGTCAATTGACAAATACCAAGGTGCTACACAGGCCGACCATCGGCACCGAGACGGCAATAGAGATCGTCGATACGCTGGCCGCTGCGCAAGCGCCGGTAATCTATGCCGGCGGTGGCATCCTGCTGGCGCGAGCATCGTCGACGCTTGCCGCACTGGCCGAGCATTTCGATATTCCAGTTGCACACAGCCTGATGGGCAAAGGAGCCTTGCCGGACGACCATCCCCTGGTACTTGGTATGACGGGCTTTTGGGGGACCAGGCTCGTCAACCAGACGTGCTTGAAGGCCGACTGGATACTGGCCTTGGGCACGCGTTTCAAGGAAGCCGACAGCAGCTCCTGGTATCGCGATTACACGTTCAACATACCGCCGACACAGTTGATCCACATCGACATTGAACCCAGTGAAATCGGGCGCAACTACCCGACCCGCATCGGGGCCGTGGCGGACGTGAAGGAAGCGCTCGAGAAGCTCTTGTCGGTGGCTCGGGAGCGACATCCCCGGGGTAAAGACCGGCCAGACCTACGCAAGGAGATCAGCGAATTCCGACGAGAGTTTGCCGCGTCGAACCGGGAGATGGCGACGAGTTCAGCATTCCCGATGATGCCTGAACGGATCCTGGCCGACGTACGCAACGCGTTGGCCAGGGACGCACTGATCACGACGGACGTCGGCTGGAACAAGAACGGCGTCGGTCAGCAATTCCCCATATACACGCCGGGCAGTGTTCTGACACCCGGCGGGTTTGCAACGATGGGTTTTGGTCCGCCGGCGGCGATCGGCGTTCGTCTCGCGGCACCCGATCGCCAGGTGATCTCACTCGTCGGAGATGGGGGGTTCGGACAGAATCCATCGGTTCTGGCGACTGCGGTCGAGCTTCGATTGCCGATCGTGTGGCTGGTCATGAACAACAATGCTTTCGGCACCATCGCCGGGCTGCAGAAGGCGCACTTCGGACTGACATATGGCACGGTCTTCGATGTTGATGCGGCCAACCCGCTGCCAAACTATGCCGAAGTAGCAAAGGCCTATGGATGCAAAGGCATGCGGATCGCATCGGCCGACGACCTTGCCCCGGCGCTGGCCGAAGCACTCGGCGCTCGGGAGCCGTACGTACTGGACGTACCAATGAAAAACAATCCGACGCCGACGACCGGCCACTGGAATATTCTCGACATCTACAGCCCCGGCAAGGATGTTTCACACGTTGCGACGGACTAGCGCCATGACCATCCAGCAGCGGCCCTCGATTCTCATCGGCCTGATCGGCTCCGGAATCGGCAAGTCGTTGACCCCGCAGATGCATGAACACGAAGGCGACCACCAGGGCATGCGATACCTGTACCGGATCGTCGATCTGGACAAGCTCAATCTCGGCGTCGATGACCTTCCGGAGCTCGTGCAAGCTGCGGAACGGATGGGATTCACCGGCCTGAACATCACTCACCCATGCAAGCAGGCCGTCGTGACGCTGCTCGACGAATTGTCCGATGTCGCGGCCAAGATCGGTGCGGTAAACACCGTCGTTTTCAAGGACGGTCGTCGCATCGGGCACAACACCGATGCGTGGGGCTTCATGGAAAGTTTCCGCGAGGAAATAGCCGAAACCTGCGCTCACGATCGAATCGTGCTTCTCGGCGCCGGCGGCGCCGGCACGGCGATCGCCCACGCATTGCTGACGCGCACAGAGTGCGTCCTCGAGGTCAGTGACACCGACCGGTTCCGTGCCGCCACGCTCGTGAAGCGCCTCGCCAGCATTTACGGTGCAGGCCGGGCGGTCCTGATCGAGAACGTCGATAAATCCATCGGTAAGGCGGATGGGGTTGTCAACGCCACGCCAGTGGGCATGGCGCTGCACCCGGGCTGTCCGTTAGATCCCCGGTTGTTGCGGCCCAGCCTCTGGATTGCCGACATCGTCTATGTCCCAATCGAGACGGAATTGGTTCTGGCAGCGACACAGTCCGGTTGCACGGTCATGAGAGGGGGCGGAATGGCTGTTTACCAGGCAGTACGGGCTTTTGAGCATTTTACGAGTTGCCGACCGGACGTCACACGAATGAAGGCGAATTTCGACGCCTTGCTGGAAATCAGCGCAAAGGAGTCTCTGGCGTCCCGCGCTGCGGCTGGAGGCTGATACGCATACAGCAGGATCGGGATGCTCTTGCGTTGCGCTTTCCGGAGGTTATAGTTGCGGCTTTGCCCTGCCGGACAATAATGACCCGCCAGAGGTCAGTCACAGGAACGCGACATATGGTTTCGAGAACAACCAAGAAGAAGACTAGTGCTGTGAAAAGCAGTTCTACGAGATCCCGTCGACCGAAGGATGCCGAGGCGACGCGGCAGAATATCCTGGATGAAGCGCTGCGCGAGTTCTCCCAGTATGGGCTAAGCGGTGCACGCGTTGATCGTATTGCCGACAAGATGCACACCAGCAAACGGATGATCTATTACTATTTTGGGAGCAAATCAGGACTTTACCGAGAAGTGCTCAAAGAAAGTTACCGTCAGCTGCGTTCCCTGGAAGCGGACTTCCATCTGGAAGACTTGCCGCCGATGCTGGCGTTGCGGAAGCTCGTCGAAGGTACCGTCGACTACCATGCGTCACACTCGGACTTCATACGGGTCATCATGACCGAGAATATTCACAAGGGCGCACACATCAGAAAAATGCCGGAATTGAAGTCTGTCAACCGTAAGGCAATCGAGATCGTCGAGGAAATCTGCGATCGCGGCATCAAGGAAGGAATCTTCCGGTCCGACCTCGAACCCGTAAAGGTACATGAGAATATCAGTGCGCTCGCGTTTTTCAACGTGTCGAATCGCTATACGTTCGGCTTTCTGTTCGACCAGGACTTCACCAGCAAAAAAATGCACGCCAAGCGCCGGGAGCAGATCGTCGATACGATCACGCGTTACGTCCGTGCGCCCTAGCGCCGGGTAGACCGGCAACCGCAGTTCACGACCAATTGTCAATTACACGCAATTGCCCGAACTCCCTACACTACGCACTGTCCGATACCGCAACGCTTCGACGAACAACCTGTACCCGGTCGAGTTCTGCCGGCGGGCTTGCATGTCACTGAATGCAGGACGCAGTGCATTATGCAGGCGCTCTCCGGCTTCCGTCGGCGACACGTTGCGCGTCGTCCGTGTCAGCGATCGTACCCCCAGGCGCTCTTCGAGTCGGCAGACCGTGTGACTCAGCGCCGATTGCGACGTGCCGACGCGGGTGGCGGCGCGACTGAAACTTCCTCCGCGACGGCGAGAAATGCCGCGAGCACCCAATTCGTCACGCTTTATTGATGCACCTGCGACATAAGTCTGTTCGCAATTCTGCCCCTAATAATCATGGATCAGCTAGCCTATAGTGAGGCGAATTCGCAACACAGAACAACGACGGAGCTACCAATGACGACGATCTCGATCAACGGCGAGAAGCGCGAAGTAAAGGCGTCGCCGGACACGCCTCTGCTTTACGTGCTTCGCAACGAACTGGATGTCATGACGCCCAAGTTCGGTTGCGGGCTTGCGCAGTGTGGGGCGTGTTCGGTATTGCTCGATGGCCGGGAAATTCGCGCGTGTATCACGCCGATTGCAGCGCTCGCGGGCAAGGACGTGACGACCGTCGAGGGACTGCCTGCCCGTTGGGCCCGGCAGAAGGACCTGCCGAACGACCCCGACCGTCTGCATCCGGTACAGCAAGCCTGGGATGACGAGCAGGTGCCGCAGTGCGGCATCTGCCAGTACGGCATGATGATCAAGGTCACCGAATTGCTGGAAGCGAACCCTGCGCCATCCGATGCAGACGTGCGTGCGGCATTGACGACCTCCGGCCCGTCGCCGCATTTGTGCCGTTGCGGTTCCTACGCCGCGATCATGGACGGCGTCCATCGTGCTGCGGAAATCATCGCCGAGGGAGAAGAGTCATGAGCATCGCTCCGGATACGAGCAGGGACAGGGCCGAGCTCCAGAATACGAGCGTGCAGGACCTCGACATCCATGGTGCCCGCCTGAGCCGTCGCGCGTTTCTGGGTGCCGGCGGTGCGCTGGTCGTTGCAATGTCGCTGCCGCCAGGCCTCGCCCGCGCGAAAACCGTAAATTCGCTGGATGCCAGTAAACCGACAAGCTGGATCGAAATCCACGCGGACAACACGGTGCTGATACGTACCGGCAAATGCGACTTCGGGCAAAGTTCCATATATACCGCCTATCGCCAGGTCGTGGCGGAAGAACTCGGGGTCCCGGTCGATGCCATTACCACGGTGATATCCGGTGACACCGACCGCACGCCGGACGGCGGCGGCACGTTCGGCTTGCTGCGCACCAATGTCCTCAACCTGCGTAAAGCGGCCGCGTATACCCGCGAGGCCGTGCTCGAGCTGGCGGCCAGCCGTTTCGAAGTGCCTCGCAGCGAGGTCAGTGTTGCCAACGGCGATCATTGCCGGTGGCGGCAAACAGGCAAGCTACGGCGACATAATTGCAAAGCAGGACTTGGCGCTCGATATCCCGGTTGAAGGCGAGTTGACCGGGTTCGGCGGGCTGGTGGTTGCCGGCGATCCGCCGCTCAAGGACCCGAAGGACTACACCATCATCGGTACGTCCCTGAAGAACCCGATGACTCGCCCGAAGGTCACTGGCGAAACCGTCTGGGTGGGCGACGTGAAGCTGCCGAACATGCAGCATGCCCGCGTGATTCACCCGGCGACGCTCGGCTCCAGACTGCTCGAGGCGGGCAAACTCGACAAGGCACAGTTTCCGAACGCGAATGTGGTTTCGATGGGCAACCTGCTGGCCGTCGTATCACCGGACGAGTGGGAAGCCATTATGGCAGCGCAATCCGTGTCGGCAACGACGCGATGGAGCGAGTGGCAGGGCCTGCCCGGGTCGGACCGGCTGGAGCAACACCTGAGAGACGATGTCGACTGGAGCCTCGTTCCGCCGACGGAAGGCCAGGCCAATACCGGCGATGTCGAGACCGAGTCCGCCAGTACGCATGACGCGAGCTATTTCGTGCCCTATCACAAGCATGCGCCGATCGGCCCGACGGTTTCCTTGGCCGATGTGGGCCCCGACGGCTCGGTCACCGTGCACACCCACAGCCAGAATCCGCAATACTTGCGACGCCTGATTGCGATGATGCTGGGCAAGTCTGAGGCGTCCGTCGTCATACGTACCTATCCCGGTCCCGGGCATTTCGGCCGCTCCAACGGCGGCAACGCGGGATCGGAAGACGAAGCCGTGCTGCTCGCGCGCGAACTCGGCGTGCCGGTACGCGTACAGTGGATGCGTCACGACGACATGCAGTGGTCGACGCAATCATCCGCGATGCTCTCCGAAATCCGTATCGGCCTCGACGAGGATGGTCGCATCGAGACCTACCGGGCGTTTCACTCGGGCCCGCCGATGCAGGACGATCGTCCGATCGGTGCCGTTCTCGCGGGGCTGCCGACGATCTCGCCGCCGGTCGTCGATAATCCGTCGGGCGTTCACCAGGCGAACATGCGGGTGGCCGACAGGTGGGTCTACGAGGGCGTGAAAAATGTCGCGGAGACCGGGCAGGGTACACTGCAAATCGGCCAGAAGGAGTCACCGATCGACGTTGGCTTGCGCGACCACTCGATGCGAACGCCGATCCAGTACCAGCAGAATTTCCCGCGCGAGGCTGCAATCAACGAGGCGGCCATGCTTGCCGGCAAGGACGCCCTGGAGTTTCGTCTCGATCATGTGACCGACCCTCGATTCGTGGCGATACTGAAAACACTGCGGGCCGAGTCCGGTTGGGACACACGTCCGTCCCCGTCACCGGCGGCCCGGTCTGAAGGTTCACAGGTCGTGCGCGGCCGTGGCGCCTCGATCATGTGGCGCGACAACGGCTACTGGGCCTGTGCAGCGCACGTCGCTGTGACACCGGATTCCGGCGTCGTTCGCGTGGAGCGAATCACGCTGGTCAGCGATCCCGGCATCGTCGTCAATCCCCTGCAGTTGCGCCGGCAGGCGGAGGCCGGCTGCCTGATGGGTGTTTCGCAGGCGCTGTACGAAGAGGTCGCATTCGACAGGGGCAGCATCACCAGCACGAACTGGGCGTATTACCCGATCCTGACCTTGGCAGAAGCGCCGGAAGTCAATATCGTGCTCGCGCCGCATGAAGGCGCGACGATTTACGGTCAGGGATCGGAGAGTGCCAATGCCCTCGCGGCCGGGGCCATTGCTGGCGCCTTCCTCGACGCAACGGGCAAACCCGCCCGCCGGATCCCGCTCAGACCGGAGTACGTCAAAGCGATGCTGCGAGCCTGATCCGGCCACTATCCGGGAATCGGATTTGCAGGAAGGTGCCGCAATGGAGTCGCGAGGACGCGCTGTCGCCTTGATGCTCTTACAGCGGGTGCTATCGTTCTTCGGGTGGTTTCTGATGCCGGAACTGCACCAGGAGCAATAGGTCGTAAATGATCTTCAGCGCGCCGCAAATGAACAGCGGCCATGACCGATACGAGGCTGCGAACAGGGCACCGGCCAGTGCGGGGCTTGCGGCGGCGGCTAGACTACGCGGGACAGACGTGAAGCTCGCGGCAGCCGCCCGCTCCGCCGGTGTGACGATCGCCATGACGTAGGACGATCTCGTTGGAACGTCCATCTGCGACAACGCTGCACGAACCAGCAACAAGGCGAGCGCTACAGGCAATGTGGGTGCGAGCGCTGCCAGTATCAACGCGATGCTCGATGGAATGTGCGTAAAGACCATCGTGTTCACGAGCCCGATGCGCCGTGACAACCGGGCAGCGACCGGGAACGAAAATGCGGACGCCACGCCCGACCAGAAGAAAAAGGCGCCGGCCGCGGACAACGAGAGATCGAATCGTTCGAACAGCCAAAGAGCCAGCAGCGACTGTACGACGAAACCTCCGGCGAAGGCGTCGAGGCTGAAGAGCGCCGCGAGCTTGAGGACGACCTTCCGAGAGGGGCCGAGCGCAGAGGGAGCCCGCGTGCCCGGTTCCACTTCCGTACGGGGAACGCGCGCGTACAGTGCGCCACCAATCGCGCCGAGCAGCGCATACAGGACGAACATCGCTTTTATGGCGGTCAGCTGATCGATGTCGAGGGGCGCGACGACATCGGGCACGGCAGCCGCGAGCGCGCCGGCAGCGGCTGCGACGGCGCCAACCAGACTGTAACGCGCGAACATCGTCGTTCGGTCCGTATCGCGGACTGCGCTGGAAAGTGCCGCATGCTCCAAAGGAACAAATACACTGACGCTCCCTGCCGAGGGATTAATCGTGCCGGCAAAAGCGATGACGAGCAGCAGTGCGTAGTCGTGCACCATCGCAAAGGCGACGCCAGTGGCGATCATCAGACTGGCGGCCGCTAACAGAAGCCCCCGATGGCCGTGTCGGCTGCCCAGGAATCCGGCGCCTATGGTGAGAAAGGCGGAGCCGAGCAACGATACGGTAGCGACAACGCCGACCTGAAACGTCGTGAGGCCGAGCGAAAGCAGGTAGACCGGCAGGAGGATAGCCACAAAGCCATCGCCAAAGTCTCGCAAGGCACGCGCGCCGAAGAGGCAGGTGGCCGGGTGTAGCCGGAATTTCCTCTGCGAGCCGCTCAAGCTCTCAGTCCATGTGGACGCGTAGTCTTCGCACGCTCACGTGCAAACAGCAGTCCCGTCCTCTTGTAGCCAGAGGGCGCATGGGCTTTCGGAGTCTGTTCAACGAACAGTAGCGTTCCCGCGGCTAATGCGCGTGGGATGCCGGTTGTTGCGGATCGGCATGTTCCGCGTAGTGTTCCTTCAGCAGGTCGCGCCCGAAGTCGCCGGCGAAATCGCGCCAGACGGTGTGTACGTGATTGGCGTTGTTCTGTGTATTGTCGTATTCGATGAGGAACGTGGGTCCCTGGACGCGGTAGTAATGCTTCTCGCCTCGGTCCAGCCCTCCCATCCACGCGAACTTCACGTTTTCGATGCCAGCGCCACGGATCTTGTCGAGTCGCGCGGCTGCGACATCCGCCGGCATCACCTTGGCCAGCTCTTCAATCAGGCTGATGAGCACGCCCTGCTGGTCGACACCGAGCCCTGACCAGGGGATGCCCAGGTGTTCGAGCATGGCGACTTCACGCTGGTTCGAGGTAAGGATGTCGCTCGGCGCTTCCTTGGCGAGCAGGGCTTTCTCCAGTTGGACCGCGTCTAAGGATTTCACAAGCTCCCGCGCCAGGTCTTCTTCGGCGCGCAGTGCGCGCGTATCCTTCATCGGGCCCGCGATGCGTACTTCCGCGGGATTGGCGCCCAGGAACTGCGGGCTCGTTGCCGCGAGCCGGCCTTTCACGAATGTCCAGTTGAACGAGATGTGGTGGCCCTCGTAGCGCAGATACCAATTGCCGTCCGCCGTGGGCTCGCCGAAGAAAACGATGGAGTAGAGTCCGGGGTCACGTTGTGCGGAACCTTCGATTTCACGCAGGACGGGCTCGAGCTGGCGGATTGTCTCCGCCTTCGAATACCCCTGTTCGCTGAGACCGGCCTGCAACACGTTCATGACCTGGGCCTGCTGGGACGGCGGCAAGTCCTTGAGCGCGAGCCCGATCCGCTGCTTCGGGACGTAGTGCCAGTCGAAGCGCTCGGCGGAGTTGAACGCGTAGACCACCTTTGCTCGTTGCTCGTCGCCGAGACTCCGCAGGAATGTCTGGCTCGCCTCGAGCAATGTTGCGCCCTGCGACATCGCTGTTCCGCTCATGATCAGCCCTGCCGTCGCCACCGCGATGGTCCGCAGCATGCTATGACCCCTCCATCGACATGCCACTATCGTAGCGAATCGCGCCGGATTGGTAGCCCAGCCCGCGGGACAGCAGCAGGGACTCTTCCGAGATATGCCTGTGCCTAACCTGGGGCAATGTTGGCGTTGAGACGGAACAGGTTACCCGGATCGTAGCGTTTCTTCACCTGCACCAGGCGATCGTAGTTGCCGCGATAATTGTCGTTGACAGCCTCCTGACGCTTCGTTAGCCGTCTCGTTCGTGTAGTAGCCGTCGGTGAACGGTTCCAGGCTACTCCAGTATTCACGCTGCCAGGCCTTGTGCGCCTCAGGATCGGTCTCGACGGGCCAGCCGATGAGCGAGAACATCGAGTGCGAGGCATAGCGGTGAGGGAATGCCGTGGCGTCGTCCGGCACCCGACCGATCGCGCCGCCGGACACCTGGAAGAACAACGCCGTCATGCGCGCCGGATCAGGGCGGAAGCCATCCGCGATTGCCTGTATAAGGGCGCCGTCAATGCCCCGGATGAACCCGGACTTCATATATTGGCCCATGGCGCGGGGGTCCGTGGTGTCGAACTTGCGCTGCACCGCGACGTAATCAGCGGCACCGATCGTGTTCGCCAGTGGCTTGCCGAGTTTCTTGAGGGACGCGAGATCCCGCTCGGCTTCGGCCGGCGATCCGGAATGGCAGACGTGCAGCAGCGACACCGGGGGCTCGCCAGGCGGCGCCATGATAATCAGATCGATGTACAGGTTGTCCGGTGCCTCGGCGCTGTTGGCGTAGAACGACAACAGGTCTTTGACGCGCTCGAGCGGAAACACCACTTCTCCGGACGTAACGCTGCGCTGCATCGGGTGCAACTCGAACTCGAATGACGTGACGACGCCGAAGTTGCCACCGCCGCCGCGCACGCCCCAGTAGAGGTCGGGGTTCTCGTCCACGCTCGCGTGCCGCAGCTGCCCGTCAGCCGTCACGATGTCGACCGACTTCACGTTATCGAGTGCGAGCCCGAACCGCCGCGCGACGCGACCGAAGCCGCCGCCGAGCGTGAGGCCGCTCACCCCCGTGTGCGAAACCGTGCCCGCCGTGGTCACCAGCCCGTGTGCCATTGCTTCGTGATCCAGCTCGCCGAGCAGGCTGCCGCCGGCGACGTAGGCGCGACCCTTCTTCGGATCGACCCGCACGTTTCGGAACGTCGAGAGATCGATCAACATCCCGCCGTCGCAGGTCGACTTGCCGGACCAGCTGTGACCGCCGCACTTGACCGCGAGGAGCAGCCCTCGCTCGCGTGCGAAGTTGACGGCATTCCGGATATCTGCGGCACCCGTGGGCTGTACAATTAACGCCGGATGCTTGTCGATGGACGCATTCCAGACGCGCCGGGCGACGTCGTAGCCCTCGCTGCCGGTCAGGAGCAGGTTGCCCCTGAGCGCACTACCGAGCTCGTTGACGGCGGCCTTTTCGAGCACGGCGCTGCCGCCGTCTGCCTTGACCGCTTCGATATCGGTCGTGGCGAGCGTCAGTGCGCGCAGCGCGGCGCCGAATGATTGCTGAGATGCCAGCGATGCAGCCACCGCCGCGGCGATTGTGTTCCGGAAAAAAAAGCGACGGTTCATGTCCCCTCCCGACGAACGAATCCGGGGCTATTCTGGCATAGAACCCGGGGCAGACGAAGGTTTCCCGGATGGCGATGTTTATCCCGCCGTGAGCATATGTCCAGGCTGCCGCCGGAGCGTACGCGGTGTACATTCGACCTGTTACCCTGTCGGCGAAAGTGTTCCCGGAGCCGTGATCCAGTCCACAGCGCCAGTGGGGCGGAAGCGCTATCGTTTCGCGTATGTACACCTACCGCTCACACGGCGGCGCGTGCGAACAGGAGATTCAATACATCCCTGTGGAGCGGCCCGGCGGCATTGTCGCCTGCGGCCACAGCTGTCCGGGCCGAGCGTGGTGGGCCCAGAACAACGACGTGGAGTAGCGCATGGCGTTTCGCGGACACTCAAATGCAGGCGACGACATTTACCTGGACCCGACGACCGATCCTCCTACCCTGGAGGCGAGGCCCGGGCCTGGGCGTACCGTGGAGCAGGCGAAGCGTGAGTTCGTCCAGGCAGTGAAAGCGACGGGCCTGGACTTGCCCGGACTCGACAAGCTCAGCGCAATGTACCTGCCGAACTAGCACAAATCCGCACCGCACAGGTTTGTAGCTTGATTTTACGGGCGGGAAGCCAATGTCCGTGTTTGCTTGTCCTCGCATAATTGCCGCTTACGGCGAGCGCAGCTCGAGCCCTGTCCAGCAAGGTGATCGCCGACTTTGGGTCAGCGCTTGCTCTGGGCGAAGGCGGCAAGGTCGGTGCCCTCGAACAGGAGGGCGGTCGCAGGAATTATCACCTGGAACCCGTGATCGCCGTTCGTGAACAGCACCGCGCCGTCGCCCCGGCCGGCAAACCAGAAAGCCATGGTCTGGGTGCCGGCATCGCCGCCCGTGTGCAGCATCACCTTGGCGTCGGGAAACTCCATGATCTCCCAGCCCAGCCCGGCACCGCCGCGCACCGGGCAATACGACACGCGTTGCACATCGCAGCCTGCGGTGGTCTCCGCTGCTTCGACCTGCAGGGTGTCGCGTTGCGCAGCGATGTCCGCCGACAGCGTCTCTCTTTTCATCACACTGACCAGGAAGGCGGCATAGTCGCCGATCGTCGTGAAAACATCGTCTGCTGCACTCGGCGTTTCCTGGATCTGCGGGTCGAGCCAGCGTCCCTCGCGACCGTCGTCTCCCGCCGCGTATGGAATGGCCATCCGGCCCGCAAACCACGACTGCTCCGTCCAGGCCGTATTCGTCATTCCGACCGGCGCGAAAAGGTACTCGCCCGCCATCGTCTCCCAGGACTTATCGAGCTTGCGCTCCGTGAACCGCAGGGCGTATTCGTAGCCCTCGCCCGAATAACCGTGCCGGGTGCCGGGATCGCTTTCGAAGCGCAGCACGCCGTCGGTCTGGTAACGCCAGTTTTTGAACCCGGTCTGGTGGCTCAGCGCCAGGCGCAACGTCAGTTGCCGGTGGCGAGGATCCTGTGCGATGTCGGGATCGATCCAGTAGCGCGACAGCGGCTCGTCCAGTGACAGGTGGCCCATGCTTACGAGACGCAGGATGATCTCGGCCGTGAGCGGTTTCGTGAGGGAGGCGATGTTGTAGAGCGTCCTCTCCGTGGCGGGCACGCCGTCGGACTGCTCGCCATAGACGCGCGTCCATTGAATGCGGCCGTCGCGAATGTAGGCCACTGCGAGACTCGGCACATCGTTTTCCGCGAGCCACGCCGGCGCCTGTTGGTCGAGCGCCAGCGAGAGTGAGCGATCGGCGTCCGCTGGTCGCGGCTGCGTCGCATCGGCAGACGGTCCATTCGCGGCCGGAGAACCACCTGTTGGCGGTGTGCATGCCGAGACAGCGAGAACGGCGACACAGAAAAGAACCCGGAGGACGGCCGCCGCCTTGCACGCGCTGCTAAGGGGTTCATGCTGCATCGTTCGTCATTCCGCGACAGCTCATGGATAAGATGCGCCAGGAAGACTTCTGCCTCGCACTGGGAGCGCTGCCGGCGCTCCTTGCCTTGCATGGGGCTGGTTCGACGCAGCCCCGTTTTTGTTAACGAAGAAGCCTGGATCTTAGCAAGCTGACCAGCCAGACATACGAGTTGTTACTGGCCTGAGACGAGCGCCGGCGCTACAGGTCCAAGATGACCCAGAACATCCCGTAAATAAGTGCTAGCCCGACCAAGATCAGGAAAATATTCCACAGAACCTTACCGAGCGAGTCTACATTTTCATTCATCGGTTGCACCCTGTCCGTTACCTGCAGAGAGCCGCGGCGGCATGAGCCGTCAAGGTCAGGGACAAGCATGTAACAACACGGCGTAGGGGTTCGATTCAGGTTGATCGGCCGCTGCATAGGAATCTCATAGGTAATCCAGAGTCCCGAATCAGCCGGGCGCCTCAGGCCGGATAGTTCGGCCCACATCCGCGGTTGTCCAGGCGCCTTCCGTTCGCGCGACCACGCACGCCGCCGTCAGGTCGCCGGCGACGTTCACGACTGTACGGCTCATGTCGAGCAGGCGGTCGACGCCGAGGATGATCGCAATTCCTTCGCCTGGGACACCGACGGAGGTGGCCATTACCATCAGGAGCGGGATCGATCCACCCGGGACACCCGCCGCGCCGACGGCCGTCAGTACGGACAGCACGATCACGATCGCTTGCTCGGCGATTCCGAGTTCGATTCCGAAGACCTGCGCAACGAACAGAACTGTCATACCCTCGAACAATGCAGTGCCGTTCATGTTGAGCGTGGCGCCGAGCGGCAGGACGAAACCGGAGATCCTTGTCGGCAGCCCAAGCTTGCGCTCTGCCACCAGCAGGGTCGTGGGCAAGGTCGCGTTGCTGGATGAGGTCGAGAATGCCGTGACGAGGGCAGCACGCACTGCCGACCAGAAGCGCAGCGGCGCAAGCCCCGCCGCAAGCCGCAACGCCAGAGACAAGGTAATCACGCAATGAAGCAGGAGCCCCAGCAGTACGGAGGCGACGAACAGTCCGAGTGGCGCCAGCAGCTCCCAGCCGAAGCGGCTGGTCACGACGAAAATCAACGCAAATACGCCGTACGGGGCCAGCCGCATGGCGATGTCGACCAGTTTGGTCACGACGTCGGCCAGGCCTTCCAGGAATCGGAGCAGAGGCGCCGCGCGTTCTGGCGCGATGAGTGCGAGCGCGATGCCGAACATGATCGAGAAGAAGATCACGGGCAGCATCTCCATCTCCACCGCTGCTTGCAGCGGATTGCGCGGCACGATGTCGACGAACGTCCCGATGCCGAACGCTTCCGCGCCGCTGGCCTCGAGGCGCGCACTCGCGTCTCCTCGATAGGCCTCCACGAGTTCCGTGGAAATTTCCGGGGGTATCCCGTCCCCGGGGCGCAGCCCGTTCGCGAGCAGGAGCCCAATGATGGATGCAGCTGCAGTCGTCAGCAGGAAATAGCCGAGCGTCAGGCCGCCAATGCGGCCGAGCTTGCGCACGTCGCCGAGATTCGCGACGCCGAGGGCGAGGGTCGCGAACACGAGTGGTATCACGACCATGAACAGCAGCCTCAGGAAGATCTGCCCGACCGGCTCTGTAACGTAGTGATTGATCCATTCGATCCAGACGGCGTCGCCGGCGACCAGCTTCGCAGTGATGCCCGACGCGGCGCCAAGCAGGAGGCCGAGCAGGATCTTCGTGTGTAGAGCCACGTGCTCCAGCCAGTAAGGAACCCGTGGGATCCTCGGGCAGGGAGACATTGGAATTCCATGCGCTTCCGCAGACCGGCCTATAGGAAAATCATAGGTACATTGCTCCGGAGGTGCCTGTTGGAGGATGCTAAGGCGTATCCGCCGACGTCATTCACCTGAACGTCCCGGCACCGATGACAGAAGGCACCGTGTCACCCGTCAACGACTCGGAACTCCAAAGACGGAACTCGCCGGTCCCGGCTCAGCTGGGATCGCCTGTTGTTCTGTTCAAGGCGCGGATTCTGTCGCTCGCGATAACGACGCTGCTGACCGGAATGGCGCTGGCGGCGGGCCTGGTTATCGAGCACCTGCTCAAACTACCCAATATTCTCCTCGTGTTCCTGCCGGTTGTACTGTTCGCAGCGGTTCGTTTCGGGCTGCTTGCCGCTTCATGGGCCTCAGTGCTCAGCGTGATGGCCACGAGTTTTTTTCTTGCACCCCCGACGATGTCGTTCGCCGTTTCCGATGCGAGCAACGTCTGGGCGCTCATCATCTTCCTCGCCGTCGCAATCGTGACCAGCAGCCTTGCCGCCCAGGTGCGCCAGCGGGCGGCGGCGGCCGACCGGCACGCCCGAATCGTCGAGGCGCTGTACGAATTCGGTTCGAAGCTCGGAGCGATCTCCGACGAGGATGACTTGCTGCACGAAGCGGCGCGTCAGATCGAAGGCATGCTGCATGTCTCCGTTGTGCTGCTGGTGCCGCAGGGAGGCCTGCTCAGGAAAGTCGCCGTTGAACGCCAGGCCACAAGTCTCTCCGTGCACGAACAACGAGCCGCGGAATGGTGCTGGAGCAACGGGCAACCCGCCGGGCGCGGTGCCGGCAATTTCTATGGTGTGCGGCATTTGTTCCTGCCGCTCGATGCCGGACGGGGTACTGTTGGCGTGATCGGAATCGACCACGCAGCGGGCGCGCCGTTAATGGATCCCGAGGAAGCGCGCCTGCTCGAGACCCTGATCCGCCAGGTGGCCATCAACCTGGAGCGCGCGCATCTGGCGCAGGAGATGCATCGTTCGGAGATGCTCGCGGCCACCGAGAAGCTGCGCAGTGCGCTGCTGTTGTCGATTTCCCACGATTTCAGGACGCCGCTTGGCTCCATTCTTGGCAACGTCACCGGACTGCGTCGCTACGGACACCTCTATGACGACAAGACACGACTGGAGACGCTGGCGGCCGTGGAGGACGAGACGCGACGAATGAGCCTGTTCGTGGACAACCTGTTGCACATGACGCGCATCGATGCTGGTGCTCTTTGCCCGACGCTGGAGCCGGTGGATCCGAGCGACCTCATCGGTTCCGCTCTGAAGCGGGTCGAGAAGCGCCTGTCAGCGCATGACGTGCGGACGACGTTGAGCGACGACCTCCCCATGACTCTGCTGGATTTCGTGCTCGCGGAGCAGGTGCTGGTCAACGTGCTGGAAAACGCCGCAAAGTTCGCACCGCTCGGGACGAGAATTACCGTATCAGCGGACCGCCAGGATGGAGATTTCGTCGTCCACGTAGCTGACGAAGGGCCCGGCATTCCCGAAGCGGACCTGCCCCGGGTGTTCGACCGGTTCTTCCGGGCGCCCGCCGGAGACCATCGGCCGGCCGGTGTCGGGCTCGGTCTCGCGGTCTGCAAGGGATTTGTCGAAGCGATGGGCGGTACTATCCGGGCGGAGAATCGTGAGACGGGTGAGGGCGTCGTCATCACGATCCGCTTTCCGGATCCGGCCGTGGAGAATGAGGTATGAACAACGCAAGCAATGTTCGCATACTCGTCGTCGAAGACGATCCGGGCATGCAACGTTTCTTGAGAAACACGTTGCAAGTGCAAAGCTATGACGTCATGGAAACGGCGTTCGCGGAAGTAGCGCTTCGCGTGTTGCGCCAGTCGAAACCGGAACTTGTAATACTCGATCTGGGTTTGCCGGACCGGGACGGCATGGAGCTCATCGGCGAGATAAGACGGGTTTCGGCGGTGCCGATTCTCGTGTTGTCGAGCCGAAGCGACGAGAAGGGCAAAGTCACCGCGTTGGATCTCGGTGCGGACGACTACGTCAGCAAGCCGTTCGGTGTGGACGAGTTGATGGCGCGCATCCGGACCGCGCTCCGTCATCGCCTCGCGAGTGAGGGCAGCCCGCCGGTGTTCTCGAGCGGTGGATTGACCGTCGACCTTATGCGGCGCCGCGTAACAGTAGGCGGAACCGAGGTACATCTGTCCAGGAAGGAATACGACATACTCAGAGAGTTGGTGGTGCATGCAGGTAAGGTGCTCACGCATCGACACCTGCTGAAGACCGCATGGGGCCGCGAGACGGACATAGACGTCCAGTATCTTCGCGTTTATGTGCGCCAGATCCGGCAGAAGATCGAACCGGCGCCCGAGAAACCGCAATACCTTATTACCGAGCCGGGCGTGGGCTATCGGCTGCAGATTCTCGAGTAGCTTCCTGCCTATGAAAATACTATGAGCGATGCAGCGTGACGGCATGGATTTCTTACTGCTGCGCGATGGAAGCTGAAGACCTATCGCAGTAGCGGACCGCCGACATCGACTCGCTCCCCATTTTGATCCTTGCCGACAGCCCGGCAACCGGCGTCCTGACAGGCGACGGTGCATTCGCCGTATTATGGGAGGACGCTGACGTCGTCACCCGTTCGGTGCTGGTGCTGCTGGGAGCACTGCTCATCGCCGGATTGTACATCCTGCTTGACGGGCTGCTCAGGCAGCGCACGCTGGCGCGACAGGCTCGGACCGTCGCAAGCGATTTCTGGGCCGCGCCAAACCTGTACGAGGCGCTCAAACGACTGGAACCGGACAGTGCCTACCGGGAGGTTGCAAAAAAGGGCCTGGATGCTGCTACGCACCTGGACGGCAGGCTGACCGATCGCATCGGTACGAGCCAGTGGATCGCGCTGTCGCTCGACCGTGCAGTCAGGGAACTGAGTGAGAGTCTCCATGGCCGGGCAGGAGTGCTGGCACTGATTGCTCCTGCCGCAGTGGCAACGGGACTCGCTGGCATGACCTGGACTCTGGCCGAGGCATTCGTCGAACTGGCCGCCCGGGACACGCCAGATACGTTGCTGCTAAACGTTGGTGAAGCGCTGTTCATCGTCGCGCTCGGTCTCGTCGTTGCCGTTACCGCGGCGGTCGGATACGCCTGGCTCATTCAGCGGAACGCGCAGGCCACAAATCGCGTAGGGGAGTTTGCCGCGGCAGTCCGAGCCTTGTTGCTCAGCGCAGATCGGTCAACGATCAACGAGAGCAGTGACAGGCCGGTGCCATTGCCACCGCGCGATCGAATTCGTGCCGCGGTAAATGGTCCAGCTACCTGATTCGCATGCCATTGCGGTCATCGTCATCGCCGCCGCCGGCTTCTTCCTCTTCACTCGGGAGCGGATTTCGCTCCAATCGTCTGGTCTGGCCGTACTGACGGTACTCGTCCTCGTCTTCCAGCTGTTTCCGTACAGTTCCGAGGATGGCCCGGTTGATGCCACCCGATTCCTGTCGGGCTTCGGCAATAACGCGCTGATCACCATCGTGGCACTGCTCATCTGCTCGAAGGCACTCGAGGTGACCGGCGCACTGCACACGCCCACACGCCGGCTCGCGGGATACTGGGAAAGAAGTCCGCGGATAGCGCTGCTCTGCACGCTGTTCCTCACCGCCTTCGCCAGCATGTTCATGAACAACACGCCACTTGTAGCGATGATTCTGCCGGTGCTGGTCGCCGTCTGCGCCCGGATCCGGATGCCGGTGACCGGGGTCCTGATGCCGGCAGGCTTCGCCGCCACAATCGGCGGCATGGCGACGACGATCGGCACGTCCACGAACCTGCTGGTCACGGACCTGTCGGCGCGCATGGGCATGCAGCGCTTCGAGATGTTCGACTTCGCGCTGCCGGTGGTGCTGGCCGGGTCCGCGAGTATCGTTCTGATGTGGCTGGTCGGCCCACTGGTGCTGCCGGAGCGGGTATCACTGCTGTCGGATACGACGCCACGCATCTTCCACGGCGTGCTGCACATCACGAGCTCGAGTGCCGCTGTGGGCCGCACGGTGTCGGAAGTCCTGGCGATGACCCTCGGCCGCATGCAGATCGCGAGAATCGAACGCGGCGAGGATCTTTTCATAGCCCGTCTGCCGACGACCGTGCTCCAGGCAGGGGATCGCCTCTATGTCCGTGGCCAGTCCCACGAGCTCAAAGAATACGAAACGGTGCTCGGCGCGCCGCTGTGGCGCCAGGACGGCACGGAAAGCGGTTCGGCGCAGCAATGGCTTGACGAGAGGACGCCGCAGCGCCTGGCGGAAATCATCGTAACGACAGCCTCGTCCCTGTACGGACAGACACTCGCGCAGTCGAACCTGCTCAAGGAATACGACCTGCTGCCCATCGCCGTGCATGCCCCTCGCACCCGAGCCGGCGGCAAGGTCAACGAGCCGCACGGTGTGCGGCAACCGGTGCTGCGCAGCGGCGATGTCGTTCTCGTCCAGGGAGACGCACAGAAAATCCGGGACCTGAAGGTGACAGGCCAGGTGCTCGTACTCGACTCCGCCATTGATCTCCCACACACGGCAAAGGCCGGTATCGCCGCGGTAATCATGGTAGGCGTTGTCACCGTCGCTGCCTTCGAACTGGTACCGATTCTCGTCAGTTCCCTGGTCGGCGTCATGCTGTGTATTGCCACGCGCGCAATCAGGTGGCGCCAGTTGCGCACAGCCATCGACACGAACCTGGTCGTCATCATCGTCACCTCGCTCGCACTGGGCGATGCGCTGATGCTGACGGGCGGCGCACAATGGCTCGCCCACCTGTTCGTCTATGCGGTGGGTGACATGCCGCCGGGACTGGTGATCGCCCTGCTGATGCTCGCAGCAATAATCCTGACAGAACTGGTCACGAACAATGCAGTCGCCGTAATTCTTACGCCCATCGCATTCTCTATCGCCAACACGATGGACACGGATGTCGAGCCCCTTGTTCTTGCGGTAATGTTCGGCGCCAGCATGGGCTTCCTCACGCCGTTCGGATATCAGACGAATCTCATGGTCATGAATGCCGGCGGTTACCGTTTCACCGACTTTGTGCGGCTGGGCTTGCCGCTCCAGCTCTTTCTCTGGCCACTACTGTCGTGGCTGCTTGCGGCCGGTATCGGCATCCGCGGGTGATGGGGCAGACGGTTCGCGTACCCGTGGCTTCTCCGGCGTCTCGTTCGGCCCCGGGCCTTCCATCGCCCGGCGGAAGCCACGGATGGCCCCGCCCAGGTCGCCGCCGAGCGTTTTCAGGCGCTTGGTGCCGAAAAGGAGCATGACGATCACAAGTATGATCAACAGCTCCGACATGCCGATACTGCTCAAACCCATGCGGCATCCTCGCCTGGTTCGGAATGCGGAGCATGCCGCGAAGCCGCATAGGAAATCCATTCGGTTCAGTCGCCACTTTTGTCACAGAAGCTCGGGATGACGGGCAGGGCGAGCAGCGACTTGACTCGACCGGCTGCGATCACCGGCGCCCAGCAAGGCTGGTTGCGGATCATGCGTATCGATGCGTGGTTCAGCATGGCGATTTACACGCTGGCCACGATTGCATTTTACCTGCTGGGCGCCGCGGTGCTGAACGCCAAGGGACTTGAGGTCAGCAACGACGAAATGGTCCGGGTCGCTTCGGACGAGAGCCGTGCCCGGGCGGTCAAATGGACGTGCATCAGCCTGCCGGTGGTTTATCTGGTGATCTTCGCCAGCTTTGGTTCGCCCGTCAGCCTGGTGGCGGTCGGCGCCGTGGCGCAGGCGCTGATGCTTCCCTTGCTGGCACTGGCCGGGCTTTACTTCCTGTACTTCGAAACGGTCCGGTCCCTCAAGCCGGGTCGGACGTGGACGATGCTGCTATGGTTGTCGGCGCCGAGCCTGCCCTGACAGGCGATGCGGGGTTCCGGCGGCCTTCGTTTAGACCTGTTCTGGCCTTCAACGAAAGTTTCGAGTGCGGTCCCACCCGCCGAGCGCATCCTCATTGACTGCCAGCACGGTGCGCAGCAATACGTTTGCACCTGAGGCGGCCGACGCAGATGCGTCCGCAGCGGGTCACGCGGGATGGCATAGACTTCCGCTGCGACCTCGCTGCGCCGGAGGAAGTTGCGGAGCAGGATGCCCGGCGTGGGCTCAGGGCCAGCCGGCCAGGCCCGCGAACTCAGCCGTCGCCTGCACGCGGATGCCCTCGGGCCTGCGCTCCTGGAAAAGCACGGCCAGGCCAAGTTCGTCGGCGAGCCGTTTCCCGTCGGCCGTGCCCATCACGAGGAGCGCCGTTGCCCATGCGTCGGCATCCATGGCCGTCGCAGCGACAACCGATACTTCGACCAGCGCGTGCTGTACCGGCGCCCCGGTGCGGGGGTCGATGGTATGTGAATAAAAGACGCCGTCGTATTCGAAGTAATTGCGATAGTCGCCGGAGGTGGCCATGGCCATGTCCGGCAGCCGGACGACACCCTGTACCTTGCGGGCGTTGCGATCCGGCGCTTCGATGCCGACCGACCAGGGCTTGCCGGAGGCATTGCGGCCCCGTGCACGCACCTCGCCCCCAATTTCGACGAGGTAGTCCGAAAGGCCATGCGCGTCGAGCAGGTCCGTGACGGCGTCGACCGCATAGCCCTTCGCGATGGCGGACAAATCGATGCGCACGCCGGGCACGGACTTGCGCAGTGCCGGACGCTCGCAGTCGGCGGCAAGCTTCGCGTAGCCGACGTCCTCTTGCGCGGCTTCGATGCGTGCCGGGTCCGGCGGCGTTGCGACCGGTTCGTCCGGACCGAATCCCCAGAGGTCGACCAGGGGACCGACAGTCACGTCGAACGCACCGCCGGAGCGGCGACTGAAGGCCAGCGCCGAGTCGACAACGAAGCACAATTCTGCGGATACGCCGAACCAGTTCGCGCTCGCGGAGGCGTTGAAGCGCGAGAGTTCCGAATCCGGCCGATAGGTGGACATGGATTGCTCGATGGCCTCGATGCGACGCGCGACCTTTTCGCCGAGACCAGCGCGGTGGACGCCCGCCGGAGGCGCTGCCACTTTCATGCTCCACGAGGTGCCCATCGCCAGTCCGTGGAGCTCGACGACCGGCCGCGATCCGCCCCCCGTATCGCAGGCCGCGAGAAGTGCCAGCAGACAGAGGATGGCGACTGGAGCGCTCGGGTATCGGTCTGGATGCGATGGTTGCATTGCCGGCATAACGGGCCTGGGTGACGGCGAGTGACGTCACAGGATAGCAATACCAGCAACGCGGCTGTTGAATACGCGAACGACGGCATAGTTGAACGCGCGAATGAATTTGTCGCCTTCCAGCATGGCGTCGTCGACCTCCAATTTTGTCTCGTGGACGGGTCTCCGACTTGACTCGACCGGCTCGCAACCGACACGCTTCCGGGCATGTTCCCAGTCAAATCGGCGCCCGAAGACCTGCCCGGAATTCTGCGTGAACTCGGTCCCGGCCTGATCATTTCGGCCGCGATCGTGGGTTCGGGCGAGTTGATCCTCACCACCAAGCTGGGCGCCGAGGTCGGGTTCACGCTGCTTTGGTTCATCATTTTCGGTTGCTTCATCAAGGTCCTGCTCCAGGTCGAGATGGGACGCCAGGCGATCATTCACGGTCGGACCACACTGGAGGCGCTCAACACGGTGCCCGGCCCGCGGGCGGGTGTCTCCTGGCTCGTCTGGGCGTGGATGATCATGTTCGTCTGCACTTTTTTTCAAGTGGCGGGCATGGTCGGTGGCATCGCGCAGGTGTTCAAGGCGGGAGGTTTGGGCGCCGGCTGGAGCGACGTGCAATGGGCGGCCCTCGTGTGCGGATCGTTGCTGTTGCTGCTGGCTTTCGCTCGATACGTATTTGTCGAGCGGGCTTCGACATTGATGGTTGCGTTCTTCACATTGCTGACGATGGTCGCCGTGGCTGCGCTGAGCTGGACGCCCTACGCGATCACCGGCGCCCAGCTGGTGGAAGGATTCTCGTTTCAATTGCCGCAAAATTTTTCCACTGCGTTTGCGGCCTTCGGCATCATCGGCGTGGGCGCGTCCGAGTTGATCTACTATCCTTACTGGTGCCTGGAGAAAGGCTACGCGCGACACACCGGCCCGAACGACGGTTCCGAGGATTGGACCGCGCGGGCGCAAGGCTGGTTGCGGATCATGCGTATCGATGCGTGGTTCAGCATGGCGATTTATACGCTGGCCACGATTGCATTTTACCTGCTGGGCGCCGCGGTGCTGAACGCCAAGGGACTGGAGGTCAGCAACGACGAAATGATCCCGAGCCTGTCGCATATATACCGTGAATCGTTTGGCGACACCGGGCTCTGGTTGTTCCTGCTGGGCGCATTCGTGGTGCTCTTTTCGACTGTTTTTATCGCCACCGCCTCGAACGGCCGTCTGGCCGCGGACCTTTTTCATTTGCTCAAGTTGGTCCGGGTCGATTCGGACGAGAGCCGTGCCCGGGCGGTCAAATGGACGTGCATCAGCCTGCCGGTGGTTTATCTGGTGATCTTCGCCAGCTTTGGTTCGCCCGTCAGCCTGGTGGCGGTCGGCGCCGTGGCGCAGGCGCTGATGCTTCCCTTGCTGGCACTGGCCGGGCTTTACTTCCTGTACTTCGAAACGGTCCGGTCCCTCAAGCCGGGTCGGACGTGGACGATGCTGCTATGGTTGTCGGCGGCCATGATGGTCGCCACAGGGAGCTACCAACTGGTTGGAATGCTCCGCGACCACGCGGCCCAATATTGGTCCAGTCCGCCGTTACCATGACGTGCACGGAGCGCCGAGCCTGCCCTGACGGGCGATGCGGGGTTGCGGCGGCCTTCGTTTAGACCTGTTCTGGCCTTCAACGAAAGTTTCGGGTGCTGTCCGACCCGCCGAGCGCATCCTCATCGACTGCCAGCACGGTGCGCAGCAATACGCTTGCACCATTCGCCATGTCCTCGGCCGAGGTGAACTCCTTCGGCGAGTGACTGATGCCGCCGACGCTCGGCACGAAGATCATGCCGATCGGCGCGATTTGTGCAATGTCCTGGGCATCGTGGCCGGCTCCGGACGGCATGCGTTGATACGTGAGGCCGAGCTCGTCCGCAGCCCGCGCGATAATGTCGCGCATGCGTTCGTCCGTCGGCGCGGGCGACGCTGCAACATCGATTTCGTCGAAGCGGATCGGCGTGGAATTCTCATTGGCAATGCGGCCGGACTCGTCTTCGATCAGGTCGAACACACGTTGTATCTTCGCGGTATCGAGGTCGCGGATCTCGAGGCTCATCGCGACCTTGCCCGGCACGACGTTCGGCGCGCCGGGGAACGCCTGGATGCGGCCGATGGTCGCGACCTGCCGGCCGCCGAGATCGTTTGCGATCCGGTTCACTGCGAGCGCGAGTTCCGCGGCCGAGATCATCGCGTCCCGGCGCCGGTTCATCGGCGTCGTGCCGGCGTGGTTCGCGATGCCTTCGACCGTGATATCCCACCAGCGGATGCCGACGATGCCTTCGACCACGCCGATGTCGATATCCGCTTCGTCGAGGATCGCTCCCTGTTCGATGTGCAATTCGACGTAGGCGGCGAGGTCGCCGGGTTGTCTTGCCGCGAGTTCAAGGCGCTCCGGGTCGCCGCCGACCTTGCGGATCCCGTCGCGGATCGTCAGGCCGCTGCTGGAGACGATCTCCAGCGCTTCATCGGTCAACGTGCCGATCATCGCACGGCTGCCGACGAGGCCGCCTTCCTCGTCGGTGAAGCTCACGACCTCAAGCGGGTGGCGAGTCTCGATGTCTTGCTCGTTCAGCAACTCGATGACTTCGATGGCGCCGATGACACCGACGTCGCCGTCGTAGTTGCCGCCACCGGGGACCGAGTCGATGTGCGAGCCGAACAGGATCGGCGGCAGGTCGTCCTCCCGGCCTGCGCGACGGCCGATGATGCTGCCGGCGGCGTCGACGCGCACCTCGAGGCCGGCATTGCGCATGACGTCCATCAGCCAGGCCCGGCCGACGACGTCGGCATCACTGAACGCGACGCGGCTGACGCCGCCCTCGGGATTCGCGCCGAACTGCGACAGTGCCTCGATCCGGGCCCGCATGCGTTCGGGGCTGGCGTGGATCGTCTGCTGTGCGATGGCCGTAGTGGTCGAGGCAAAGGAAGTCGCCGCGGCGAGGATTGAAACGATGAGTCGTGGCGATGCTTGCATGGCGGCCGTCCATTGTTGTGTTCGGCACAGCATAGCATTCGGGTTAGTAGCGAAAACCCAATGCGGTGCAAAGTCGCGTTCTACAGCAAAGCGCGCGGACTAAGTAATCCTCTCCACCCGGACGCTCCTTTGTAGTACAACGCCCGCCACCGGCGACGGCAAAGCAGCGCCGACCGGTGGACGTTCTGTTCTATAAGGTGACGCGGACACGAACCATCACGTATAACGGCTTTCACGAAACAGCAGTTCTACGGTGAGTACGAGTGGAACGGCGCACTGGCAAACGTCCACACCTGCCAGCCGGCGGGTCCTGGAGAGAACGCATGACGAGTATGGCGACACGACTTGCACTAATGGCTTTGGCTGCCGTGGTTCCCTGGCATGTCACGCTTTCTCAGGAGCCCGATTCGCCGCTGCAACGTGCAAGGGCGATACTCGATGAATTTCCCGTGATCGACGGACACAACGATTTGCCCTGGGTCATACGCGAAAAGTTCGCCCGAAATGTGGAGGGTTACGACATTTCGCGTGTCTCGGAGTACGACACCGATATCCCGCGGCTTCGCGAAGGGCGGGTCGGCGCGCAGTTCTGGTCGGTATGGGTACCGAGCTCCCTGACGCCACTGGAAGCACTGCAAGCGCAGCTCGAACAGATCGATATCGCGCTGCGCATGATCGCGCGGTATCCCGACCATCTGCAGCTGGCGACGAGCGTGGCCGATGTGGAGGATGCGCGCGTGCATGGCAGGATTGCGTCCCTGCTCGGCATGGAAGGCGGCCATGCCATCGTGAATTCACTCGGCGCGCTGCGCAGCTTCTACAACCTCGGGGTGCGCTACATGACGTTGACGCACTTCCACAGCAATGACTGGGCGGATTCCGCGACCGGCGACGTTCTGCACGAGGGCCTGACCGACTTCGGCCGCGAGGTCGTCCGTGAGATGAATCGCATGGGCATGCTGGTCGATCTGTCACACGTGTCTGCCGACACGATGAATGATGTACTGGAGGTCACGGAGGCGCCTGTCATTTTTTCGCATTCATCGGCGCGCACGCTGACTGACCATGTGCGCAACGTTCCGGACAGTGTGCTGAAACGGATGGCTGAAAATGGCGGCGTCGTCATGGTGACGTTCATTCCGGCCTATGTGAACGAAGCACGCCGCGAATGGGAACGCGGGATGATCCCGCTACTGAAAAATGTCACGACCGACGCCGAGTGGGAGCAGGTCGGGGTGCAATACCGCGAAGAGCATGGGACGCCGCCGCTCGCGACGCTCGTGGACGTTGCCGATCACATCGAACACGTTGCACAGGTAGCCGGCATTGACCACGTGGGCATCGGCAGCGATTTCTACGGGGCGACGGGGGATGAGCTCATCGAGGGCCTCGAAGACGTATCGGGATTTCCGAACCTGATCGCCGAACTGCTGAATCGCGGCTGGAGTGATGAAGACGTAGGAAAGCTGGCCCGCGGAAATCTTCTGCGGACATTTGCAGAGGCAGAAGCAGTGGCGCGTCGCTTGCAGACGGAGCGCCCGCCGTCGCTGAAGATCTTCGACTCGACCACAGATGTCGATAACTAACTGTTACGCCAGGACATATAGATATTTTCGAGAACCGGCCATCGCGGGCGGCGGGAGAAGTGGGGAAGCGGGCAGACCAGCAGATCGCCCGTGGGTGGTGTACGGCCCGGATTCAGTTCGAACTGATCTCAGAAAACACTGCATGCGGAGGTGGATGTGAAAAGACGTGATTTCCTGAAAACGACAGCCGCCATTGGCGCATTGGCTGTTAGTGATGCTGTTCCGGCCCAGAATACAAAGGCGCCTGCTGTCATCAAATCGCGTTTTGCGAAGCCGGTTGTGATTTCTTCCAACAACGGCAACTTCTTCAGGAACGGAGGCAGCAAAACGTGCGTTGCGCTTGCATACGAGCAAATGATGCAGGGCAAGGATGTACTGCAGTCACTGATCGCTGGCGTAAACATCGTGGAGCTTGACCCGGAGGACCCGTATGTCGGGTACGGCGGCCTCCCCAATGCCGAGGGCGTCGTGCAATTGGATTCCTCCTGCATGCATGGCCCGAAAAAACGGGCAGGCGGCGTTGCTTGCCTGGAAGGCGTCCGCACTCCATCGCTGGTGGCACACGCGATCATGGAAACCACCGACCATCACTTGCTTGTCGGCAAGGGCGCTCAAAACTTCGCGCGGAACATGGGCTTCAAGATCGAAGACGATCTGAACACGGATTACTCGCGGAAGGCGTGGCTGGAATGGAAGCGCGGGATAGACCCTTCGCACTACCTGGACCCGGAAAAGCGCAGCGCGCTGGAGGCGGAAGCGGCTCGAAAAATGGCCGGCCTGGGGCTCCTGCCTTCTTCTCGCCTTCATGGAACCATCAACTGCGACGGCATCAATGCAAAGGGGGAGATCTGTGGCGTCACAACAACGTCGGGGCTGCCATTCAAAATTCCAGGAAGGGTAGGGGATTCACCCATCCTTGGCGCCGGACTCTACGTGGATGGTGATGTCGGAGTTGCCGGTTCGACGGGCAGAGGAGAAGCCAATCTCTTCGGGCTCTGCTCCTTTCTCATTGTGGAAAAGCTGCGCGCCGGCGCGCATCCCAAAGATGCCGGCATGGAAGCATTGCGGCGGGTCCGCGCGAATACAGTCGAAAAGCGTTTGCGAAAGGAAGACGGTGACCCGAATTTCCAGCTCCAGTTTTACATCATCAATGCCCGGGGAGAGTACGCCGGTGTGGCAATGTACGGCGAAGATGAGGGCGAAATGGGCTACGCGGGGCAGACCAAAACGCGGTTTGCGCAATTCAGCATTTGCGACGACAACGGCCCCCGCACATTGAATGCAGAAGCCCTGCTGGCCGGGACGCCACAGAAGTAGCTCCGCTCAATTGGGAAGATGTCTGGCGCCGCCGGGCCGGAAGCGGCGAAGTTCGTCTGGTGGGCGCAGGGCCTCGTGACGATGTACTGCCACCCGAGTAAGATCGACGCGATCGAGGGCCATTCGCCCGACTCCCAACCAGCGTGAATCGGTTTAGATGTCTCAGTTCGAGTTCATTTTTGTCTTGGTGTCGATTGTCCTGGCCCTGGCCTTAACGAGGTTATTGGATGGCTTGAGTCATGTACTTCAAAACAGGCTAAGACATGAAAGTATCGATGCAGCGCACCTGGGCTTCAGCATCGCGGTTGTAATCCTGCTTGTAATCGTTTGGTGGGCCCTCTTCCGCTGGGACAACGACAGCGCATGGAGCTATCCGAAGTACCTGGTGATTATCCTCCATATGGCGAGCTTCTATGCATTGTCTACCGTACTTTACCCAGGGGGTGAAACGGGCGTGCCGGATTTTGAGGAAGTTCGGTCGAGCTTCTACATCGTCCTGGCAGCGAATACCCTGCTTGAGATTCTGCACACGTATATGTTGGGAGCGCTATTCACCCCGTGGTACTACCTGCCGATAACCGGGCTAATGGCGGTCTTTTGCTTTGTCGGATTAGTCGTACAGAAGCGCCGGGTTGATCTTCTTATCGGCTGGTCGGTCGTTGTCGTATTTTCGGCTTGGCCATTCGTCGCCAGATACACGCTATGACGTGTTGATACGGTATCGTCAGTGCAGCGTTTGCGAATGCCAGTCAGTCCTTGAATACCTTCCCGCCCTTCATCACGAAGTCGACGTCCAGCAGCTCGTCGATGTTTTCGAGCGGCGATCCGTTCACGGCAATGAGGTCCGCATGCTTGCCGGGCTCGATCGTGCCGAGTACCTCGCTCATGCCGATAAGATCGGCGGCGTTTACGGTTGCCGCGACCAGTACTGCCATCTCGGACATGCCGCTCTCGACCATCAGCACCGCCTCCTCGGCATTGGTCCCATGCGCCGACATGCCGCTGTCGGTGCCGTAGGCGATATTGACGCCGGCGGCGTGAACCTTGGCGAAATTGCCGGCCGTCTCCTTGCCGACGCGGATGGCTTTTTCCTTCACCGCGTCGGGCATGTAGTCCGCCTCGACTGCGACGGCCGCCAAGGTCTTGGTGGCGAGCAGCGTGGGCACGAGGTACGCGCCAGTCTCCTTGAACAGGCGGATCGCCTCCGGACCGGCGTAGGTCCCGTGCTCGATGCTGTCGACGCCGGCTTCGAGTGCCGCGATAATCCCGTCTTCCTCGTGCGCATGCGATGTGACCTTGCGGCCCATGCGATGTGCCGCCTGCACGACCTCGCGCAGCTCGTCGGGCTCCATCTGCTGGCCGGTGCCGGTCGCGCGGTCCGACATTATGCCACCGGTGGAAGTGATCTTGATCAGGTCCGCGCCGTACTTGATGGCGTTGCGCGTCGCGCGGCGGCAGTCGTAGGGACCGTCGCAGACGTTCCTCCTCCACAGCTCCATCAGTTCCGGCTGGACGCCGCTGATATCGGCATGCCCGCCGGTGATGCCGACGCCGCCGCCTGCAGCGACGATGCGCGGGCCGTCGATCCAGCCGCGTTCGATAGCGTCGCGCAGCGCGTACATCTCCTGCGGAAAGGAGCCGAGGTCACGCACCGTCGTGAAGCCCGCCAGCAAAGTAATCATCGCGTAATGAATGCTGCGCATCTGCACGAGCTGCGGCGGCATCTTCAGTCTATCGCGGTCGTTGTCCGGCCCGACTTCACGCTGCAGGTGCACGTGCATGTCCATGAGCCCGGGCAGGACGAACGCCTGGCCGCACTGCTTACAGCAACCGCTGCAATTAACAGGCACATCATTGCGTGTCCCCTCGAATACGATTTTTGCGAATTGCCCGGCTGGACAACTTTACACTCATCCGCCGTCGCATTCGCATATAAATCAAATCCGGTGCGCCGGGACGCTCAGAGTCCTTGTACTGCCTCGACGGTGTAAGTGCAGGCTTAAGCGACGGCGACCGGGCAGGCGCCGATCTCGATGAAGGCTGCTGATTTACGGCCGTTCTCGGTGGCCCGGCACGTCCGCGAACCGCAGACGCCCTTCACCGTCCCGGCGATAGACCGCGAAACCGACGCAGTCGGCGCTCGATCCGCCGCTATAGGATCAGGGACTGTTCGACCGGCGAAGGCCTGCAGCGCCGGCCGCATAGCGCCGGTGAGCGCCTCACGCCACTCCGGCGCCGGTACCCGCAGGAACGCTCCCCGGCGCGACCGTTACTCTGCTGCCACGCTGCCGTCGACGGCTACGCTGCGCCTCGAATCCCGCCGGCACTTCGAAACCGACGAGGCGGGCCGCCCGGTCGACGGGGTGTTCGACGGGAGGCAGCCTGACCAGCCAGCGCGCCGCGCGATACAGGGCGCGCAGAAACGTCAGGGCGAACACGGCTTCGACGAGCGTCACGACGAATGCCACGGCGGGATTCATCAGCGCTGCGCGCGCCCGGGCTTTCAGCACCGCACGTTCGCGCGCGATTTCTATACTGTCATAGAAGCTCGGGATGACGAGCAGGGTGAGCAGAGTCGAGGTGATCACGCCGCCGATGATGGCCACGGCCATCGGTCGATAGAACTCACCGCCTTCGCCGAGACCGATCGCGACCGGCGTCATGCCTGCGATAAGGGCGAACGTCGTCATGAGGATGGGGCGCAAACGCACACGGCCCGCATGCATCAACGCCTCTTCGCGATCGACGCCTTGCGCTTCCTCTTTGCGCGCGCAGTCGAGCAGCAGGATGGCGTTCTTCGCGACCAGTCCCATCAGCATGATGACGCCGATGAAGCTCATCAGGTTGAGCGTTCCGCCCGTCGCGAGCAGCGCCAGCACCACGCCGATCAGAGACAGCGGCAGTGACATCATGACGGGTACCGGCGCAGTGAACGAGCCGAACTGCATGACCAGCACCAGGTACATGACGCCAATCCCCATGAAGAGGGCGGTAAACATCTCGCTGAACACTTCCTCCTGGTCGCGCGAGGCGCCTCCCAGGGTCAGCCCGTAACCTTCCGGGAACTCGATGGCTTGCGCCAGCTTCATGGCGTCGGCCGTGACTTCACCCGACGACCGTCCTTCGACGTTTGCGGAGACAGTGACCGTGCGCTTGCCGTCCAGGTGCTGTATCCGCGCCGGCCCCTTGTCGAGGGTAATCGTCGCGATCTGCTCGAGCGGCACCATCATACTGGTTCCCGTCACCGCGACCGGCAGCTGCTCGATGTTGCTTGCATTGAGCCGATCGTCGGGATGCAGACGCACCGCGACATCGCGCGCTTCGCCCACAGGATCCACCCAATCACCCACTTCCACGCCGGCGAACGCGACGCGCAGCGTCTGCGCGGCATCGGCCATCGAGATCCCGAGCTGGCTCGCCAGCCCGCGCTTCAGTTCGATGCGCAACTCGTCCTTCGGATCCTGTTCCGAGAGGCCCACGTCGACCGCGCCCGGAATGCCGCGCACCTGGCCCATGAACTCGTTGGTGATTTCCATGAGGCGACGCGAGTCCTCGCCGTAGAACTGGATCTGCACCGGCTTTTGCGCGCCGTTATTGAGATCGTCGAGCACCACGTATTCGGCGCCGACCAGGCGCTTCAGCAACACGCGCAGGTCCGTCGCGAGGTCGAAAGAGGAGCGGCTACGATCCCCCTTGTCTCCGAAGTCCACGTAAATGCGTCCGCCGCCCGCGTACACACGCGAGTCGGTCGCCTTCGTCTCAGGCATTGAGCGCGCCATTTCCGCGGCCTGCTGCACCTTGTCGCGCGCATATTCGAGGCTGGTGCTGGATGGTGTGCGGATCTCGACCGCGATGGTGCCGTAGTCGGCCTTCGGTATGAACTCACTGCCGCCCACGGTGCCTTGCAGCACCAGCGCCAGAACCAGGGCGAGCACCGAAATCGCGGCCATCCACTTCCGGTGATGCAGCGCCCAGGAGATGACGCTGCCGTATCGGTCCGACTGCCGATCGAACCACTGATTGAAGCGCTGAAAATATCGGCCCAGACCTCGCCGTTCGCGTTGCCTGAAGTCGGGCGGATCACCCCAGTAGGCGGACAACATTGGATCGAGAGTAAAGGATACCAGCAGGCTGACCAGCACCGACGCCGCGACCGTGACGGCGAACGGACGAAACCACTCGCCGGCGCCGCCTCCCATGAAGGCTACCGGGACGAATACTGCGACGATGGACAACGTGGTTGCCGTGACCGCGAGGCCGATCTCCGCGGTGCCCTGGCGTGCAGCAGTGACGCGATCTGCCCCGCGCTCCATATGCCGAACGATGTTTTCCCGGACCACGATCGCATCGTCGATGAGCACGCCGATCGCCAGCGACAGACCCAGCAGCGTCATGAAGTTCAGCGTGAAGCCGCACAGCCATATGGCAATGAACGCGGCGATGGCCGACGTCGGCAGGGACAGGCTCGTGATCAGGGTGGAGCGCCAGGAATTGAGAAAGGCGTACACGACGAAGATCGTGAGGCCGGCACCGAAGATCAGCGCATGGATGACGTTGGCCAGCGAGTTTGACGCGTCCTCACCGCCGTCGTAGGTCACCTCGAGCCGGGTGCCCTCGGGCAGGGTCTTGTTGATCTCGGCCACTTCCTCGCGAACGCGCTCGGCCACCTTCACCGTGCTGGATTCGCGCGAGCGCACCACCGACAGGCCCACGTTCGGATGGCCGTTGCGCATGCTGTAGCTGTCGGGTTCCGCGAACCCGTCCTCGATGGTGGCCACGCGGCCAAGCCGCACGATCTCGTCGTCCAGGCGCTTCACCACCACGTCGTTGAATTCGTCCGGCGCTTCGATGCGGCCGACGAGGCGGATGTTCTGTTCGTCGAGGGGTCCCTTGACGCGACCCACCGGCGCAGTGGTGTTCTGCGCCTGAAGAGCGTTCACCACCTCGCTCACCGATACGTTGAACTCGCGCAGCTTGTCGGCATGCAGCAAGACAGACAGCTCGCGGTGCAAAGCGCCGTCGACCTCCACCACCGCTACGCCGTCGATACTGCGCACGCGGTCCGCAAGCACGTCTTCGGCCAGGCGCGAGATCTCGGCGTGCGACTGCCGGTCTGACGAAAGCGCCAGGTTCATGATCGGGTCGGCGGACGGATCGATGCGGTACAGCACAGGCTCGCGCATCTCCACCGGCAACTTGTAGCGCACCGAAGCGATGGCGTTGCGGATCTCGTCAGCTGCCGCCGGCATCTCCTTCTTGAAGTCGAAGATGATGACGATGCGGGCGCTGCTTTCCGAAGAGGTCGAGCGGATCTCGTAGACCTGCGGAATGCTCAGAAGCGCCTTTTCGACGCGATTGACGATCTCGCGCTCGACGGTTTCCGGCGACGCTCCCGGGTAGGGGAAATTGACCACCATCACCGGCTGTTCGACGTCGGGGATCTGGTTGACGCGCAGATTCTTCAGCGCCAGGAGCCCCAGGCACATGAGCACGATGATCATCGCCACCGTGGTCACCGGCTGCCTGATACTGAAATCGGAGAGAAGCATGACTTACTCTTCCGCTGTCATCGTCATCGATGACGGGCGGTCCGCGAGCTGCGCCGCCTGGCCGTCCTTCAGGGTCGAGCCCGGATAGCGCAGCACGGTATCTCCTTCGGCGAGGCCCCCGTCCACGGCATATTCGCCGGTGCGCTCATCGCGCGCGCCAAGATCGAGCGCCACCCGCTGTAAGACGCCGTCCTTGACGCGCCAGGCGAAGGCGTCGTCACCCTCGTGCACGATCGAAGCGGCAGGTACGGTAAGCAGTGCGGTACTCCGGGCCTCAATGCGGCCCTCCGCATACAGCCCCGAGACCTCGGGCATTTGCTCGGGGTTTGCAAAGCTCACCAGGACCTCGACCTGGCGCGTCGTGGCATTCGCGGCCGGGTTCACCCGCGTCACGGTGCCGGCGAAATCGGCGTCGTCGAAGCCCTGAACACGGAAATGAACGCTTTGGCCGGCGGCCACCTCGCCGATGCTGTCGGCGGACACGCGACCTTCGAAGCGCATGCTGGCCGGATCCATGATCTGCATGAGTTCCTTGCCCACAGAAGCCGTATCGCCGGCGGAGACTTTGCGGTTGCTCACGAGGCCGTCGAAAGGTGCGCGCACCTCGGTGCGTTCCAGTTGCTGGCGGGCAGTCACCACCATCGTGCGTGCCGCTTCGCTGTCGCTCTGCGCGGTGTTGCGCCTGATCTCGGCATCTTCGAGTTGTTGAGCCGAGACCACGTTGTCCTGACGCAATGTGAGCATGCGCTGGTACTGGCGCTCCGCCTGCTCGTAGGCCTGCTCGGCGGCGCGCGCCGACGCGTCCGCAGACGTCAAGCCGTCGCGAATGGCGGTCGGGTCGAGGCGCACCAACAGGTCGCCGCGGTCGACCGGATCGCCGTTCTCCTTCAATACGGCCAGCACCACGGCGGGCACTTCCGCCCGCAGGTCGGCGCGACGTTCGGCCTCGACGGAGCCTGTGATCAGGGGGCCGGACGCGAGCGCGCTGCGGCTCACGGTTACGACATCGTCGGGCGAAAGCAGCAATGGCGCCGTCTCGGCCTGCTCGGGCGTGCTGCCGGCCCCCTCCCCGCAGGCGCCAAGGCCGATCATCGAAAACGCCAGGACGAGCGCCACGCCGTAATGGCCGACGGTTCGGATTCTTGTGACCACGCAGTGTTCCCTCGAGCACCGATCTTTACGACATAGCAGTAGCCCGAAAAGTTGCACCCGTGCAACCCGATTGGTGCTTTGTGCTGGGAGGTCCGGTGCAAAAGACTCCCCGGGCGGCAGGAGGCGCCCTTTCATGGGAGGGCAGTCTAGTCGCCCGCTGACTCGATTGAAATAGTCCAGCGCGCCATTTTTTTGTGTCCAAGCGGTTAAGACTTTGCGACGTATTCAGGCCACGGCGCGGTTGCGGGCCATGGCCCGGGGCATTTGTGTCGTGTACGTTATGCGCTGGCTGACGATCGGACTGTACCGGCGAGTGCAGAGCCCAGCCTTTGCGAAAGGGTTAATTCCATGAAGATTTCAATTGCGAGCCCGTGGCTGCTGACTGCATCGCTGATATTCAGTTCGTCCGTATCGGCCGAAGACGCGGACCTCGTGCTCCAGAACGGCAGTATCTGGACAGTCAACGAGCAGCAGCCCGAAGCCGAAGCACTTGCCATAGCCGGTGACAGAATCGTTTACGTCGGTACGAATGGCGGCGCGAAAGAACGGATCGGCAGGAACACGCGCGTTATCGATCTCGAGGGCAGGTTCGTCACGCCGGGTTTCATCGACAATCATGTGCACTTCGAATCGACAGGCCAGCTGCTGTACGGACTCAACTTGCTGGACGTATCCGAGCAGGACGCCTTTGTCGCCCGAATCCGGGAGGTGGACGGCCGTTACGCCCCCGGCACCTGGATTACGGGCGGCGATTGGTCCGCGTACGAAACCTGGTCAGCCGGCGAGGTTGGCAAAGCAGGCCGGGAGGTCGATCCGGATGACGCTTACGGCAATCTATTCCTGCCGGACAGAAGCATGATCGACGGCTTTACGAAAGACCGGCCTGTGCTGGTACGCCGCTTCGACCGCAAGGTGTATCTCGCAAACGGCCACGCCCTGGCTTTGGCCGGTATCCGCAAAGGCTCGCCGGATCCCGAGGGCATAGTCGTCGCACGCCTTGCCGACGGTGAGCCGACCGGCGCGTTGTTCAATCCCGTGTCGGGCGCCGTGGAATCGACGGTACTCGTGCGTGACAACGTGCAGACCCTGTTCAGCCCACTGATTCCTGCGCCTTCGCGGCAACAACGCATCGCCGAAACGCTCGAGGTCTGGAAAGAAATGGCCAGTGTCGGTGTGACCGGTTATTGCGATATCACGTCGGACCCGGTCTATGTCGATATCTACGGCGAGCTGCGCAAGCAGGGGATGATGACGGCGCGCGTGCGCTATCGTCCGCCGCTCGACAAATGGCAGGACATGGCGAACCTGGGCATCCGCGTCGGCTTTGGCGATGAATGGCTGCGTTTCGGTGCGGTAAAGGCCTGGATCGACGGCATCATGGGCAACAGCTCGGCGCGCTTTTACGAACCCTACACGCACGACCCCGAGAGCCGCGGTATCTGGCGCGACATCATGTTCCCGTTCGAACGCAGTCCCGATAATCCCGAAGACATGCAGAGCCGACTCGAGCGGCTGGCACTCGATGCGGATGCGGCCGGTATCCAGCTCACGGTACACGCGATCGGCGACGAGGCAAACGGCTACCTGCTGGATATGCTCGAGCGGATCATCGAGAAAAACGGGCACAAGGATCGCCGTTTTCGCCTCGTGCACGCGCAGGTCATGAACGACCGCGATATCGCGCGCGCCGGTGAACTCGGGATCGTCGCCGAGGTGCAGCCTTACCATGTCTCCGACGACATGCGCTGGATGGAGGAACGAATCGGCGCCGATCGCTCACGCGGTGCATACGCTTTTCGGCGCCTGTGGGATGCAGGTGCCGTCATCAGCTTCGGGTCCGACTCGCCGGGTACCAATGCCTCGCGCTATTTCCTGAATCCGATGCTCGGGCTGTACGCGGCTGTGACGCGCAAGACCCTCTCGGGCAAGCCTGAAGGGGGCTGGTTCCCCGAGGAACGGCTGAGCATCGAAGAAGCCATCAAAGCCTATACGCTGAACACGGCCTATGCGAACTACGAGGAAGACATCAAGGGATCGATCGAGGTCGGCAAGCTGGCCGACATCGTCGTGTTATCGGACAATCTCCTGGCGATGAACCCCGACGGCATCAAGGACGTTCACGTCCTTATGACCCTGGTCGGCGGCAAGCTCGTCTACGAGAAATAGAGCCATCCGGGAGTACGCTGTTCCATCGGGCAATGTGGCATCTACATCTGCCGAAACAGGTGCAGGTAGCTGCGGCTCACGGGCAGTACTTCATCGCGGCCTTTCAGGTGAATGGCGGCCGTCTCGCTCGCGCCTCGGATCACGTGATGGATCGATTGCAGGTTCACGACCACCGAGCGGTGAACCTGCGCGAATTGCGTGGTGTCCAGTTGCACGCTGATGTCCTTGAGCGGTATTCGAATCACGGCTTCGCGCGGCTTGCCTGCGTCGTCGCGCCACGCAACGAGCGTGTACTTTTGCGCGGAACGCAGGAAATCGATGTCCTCGACGGGAATCAGGCGTACCGTCTCGCCGACCGAGGCGCGCACCCAGCGCAACGGCGCTGTCGTGTCGCGTCGTCCGAGGCTCGCGGCCAATTCGGCGAGCAGCGCTTCGGTGTTCGTTGCGGGCACAGAGGCCCGGAGCCGTTCCTTGATGCGCGCGACCGTCTCGGTAAGTCTTGGCAACTCGACAGGCTTCACCAGGTAGTCGAGCACGCCTTGCGTGAAGGCTTCGACGGCGTATTGGTCATAAGCCGTGACGAACACGACATGTGCGCGCCGGCCGATCTCGCTTGCCGCCTGCACGCCCGTCTTGCCGGGCATTTGGACGTCGAGGAAGCAGACGTCAGGCCGATGCGCTTCGAAAAGCTCGCTTGCCTCGCGGCCGTTTCGCGCTCGCGCGATGATGCCAAGCTCGGGCCACGCTTTGGCCAGCAAGCGCTCGAGCGCGTCGCGGAGCAATGGCTCGTCGTCCGCGATTAGCGCCGTCGGCCGCGCGGCGCTCATCGGGATTCCCGCGACGCCGGAAATTCGAGCTCGGCAACGACTCCGTGCGGCTCCATGCCGGTCAGCTGCAGCCGCCCGTCGCCCTCGAACGCGAGCTTCAGACGTTCGCGCAGGGTTGACAGGCCCGTGCCCAGCCCGTTGCCGGCGGCCTCCAGGCCAACACCGGTGTCGCTCACGCGGACGCGACAGCGGCCGTTGCTCAACCGAACGTCGACGTCGATGCGGCCGCCTTCCTCGCTCGGGTCAATGCCGTGCCGAACGGCGTTCTCGACGAGCGTCAAAATCGTCATCGGCGGACAGCGCAGGGCGTTCGCGGCCGGATCGACGTGGAGCTCGAACTCAAGCCGATCCGGCATTCGCATCCGCATGAGCTCGAGATACGCGCGCACGAGATCGAGTTCCTCGCCGAGCGTCGTTGCGAGCCGATGCATGCGCGGCACGGCCGCGCGCAGGTACGCAATGAGACTGGCGAGCACTTGCGGCGCCTGCGGCGAGCCGGCGTCGACGAGCGCCTGCACGTTTGCCAGCGTATTGAAGAGGAAATGCGGCTCGACTTGTGCTTGCAGGAGGCGTAATCGCGCCTCGAGTGCGTTTCGCTCGAGTTTGCTGCGCTCGAGTTCGAATGCCAGCGCCTGATCCCGAGCCATGAGGTCACGTTGGCGTACCATCGTGGCGAGCGCGATCCACGGTCCGAACAAGAGGCCCTCGACGATCAAGACCAAAAGCCCGGTCATCTGCGGCTCGGCATGCGCGGCGTGGATATCGATCGCCATCGACACTGAATGTGCGGCAAGGACTCCGAGTGGCACGGCGAAAACCACGCCGACGAGTTGCAGGATCCAGCGCCGCGACCAGGCTGGCGGCCGTCTCGGGTATTGCTCGAGTAGGCCGAAAGCGAACAATGCCGTAAGGCCCACGACGACTGCGTGGGCGAGCGTCACATGGATCGGTGGCGCCGAGGTCGGCAGGCTGTTCAGCGTGCCGAACAGGATCGACACGGCGAGCACGAACAGCACGCGTCGCGGGCCGAACAGCAGGGCCATACCGCGAAGTTTGATCGGAGCAGCTGTCGTTACCATCGTGTGACTATAGACGAAAGGATCGGCCGATCGCCCGTATTCCGGCGCCGCTCTGCCACGCAAACCGCAACTCGTCCACGTGAAGCGCCGTTCGGTCGCGAGAATCGGCGGCCCGTCGCAAAGTCATGGCGCCACGAGAAGCCTCCCCACATAGTCGGGCTCATGAGACGCTGGTTGGAGAAGCCGTGATGACTCGTCGACGTTATCGGATCCTGGGTATCGCTTTGGCAGGTGTCGCCGTCGCAGTCGCGGCCGGGGCATTTGCCGTGAGCTACAACGCACCGTGCGGCGCCGTGGAGCCCGTTCAGGCTGACGTCGTGCGTATGAAGGCCGTCATTCAGCGCTGTTACGGCTCGCCCGAGGTTCTCCGGATCGAGGAGGTCGCGAAGCCCGTGCCCGGAGCGGACGAGGTGCTCGTGAGAGTCCGCGCCGCATCCATCAATCCGGCCGATTGGCACAACCTCACGGGCGCGCCGTACGCCGCGGTGCGCCCGATGGTCGGCTTCGGCGCGCCGAACAACATACGCTTCGGTACCGACTATGCGGGCGTCGTCGAGGCCGTCGGCAGCAACGTCACGACGTTCAAACCCGGCGACGAGGTCTTCGGCGCGAGGTCCGGTTCCCTGGCCGAGTACGTGGAAGCGCGCGCAGACCGTTCGATCGTCCTGAAGCCCGAGAACATCACGTTCGAGCAAGCGGCCGCAATTCCGATCGCGGCTATCACTGCACTTCAAGGTCTGCGCGACCATGGACAGATCGGCCCTGGCATGAAAGTGCTCATCAACGGCGCGTCCGGCGGCGTCGGCACGTTTGCCGTGCAGATCGCGAAAGCGTTCGGCGCCGAGGTCACCGGCGTCTGCAGCACACGCAACGTCGAGCTCGTCCGCTCGCTCGGCGCCGATCGAGTCATCGATTACACCAAAGAGAACTTCACCGAAGGAACCGAGCGTTACGACCTAATTCTGGACAACGTCGGCAACCATTCGGTGCTCAGGACGAAGCGGGCGTTAGAGCCCGATGGAACGCTCGTGCTCATCAGCGGACCGAAAAGCGATCCGTGGATCGGGCCGCTGTGGCGCGTGGCAGAGTTGTTCCTGATGTCGCCGTTCGTAAGTCAGGAAATGACATTTTTTGTCGCTCAGCTAAACCCGGCCGACCTCCAGGTGCTTGCCGAGCTCGTGCACGAAAAAAGCGTGACGCCGGCGATCGATCGACGTTACTCCCTCGATGAGGCCGCGGCGGCCATGGCCTATCTCGGCGAAGGCCACGCCCGGGCGAAGGTCGTGGTCACGTTGCCTTGAGCGCACCCGACGACCATGCCACGTTGAAATTTTTGTCGCTGCTTGTTGAACTGTTTCGGCCGTCCATGATGCTGATATGAACAAACTTGCCGAACCACGTCTGCGGCTTCAGAGGAATATCGCGTTTTTCGTCGCAGGCGTCAGCATCGTGGCGTTCGCTGTCAGGATGACGCAAGAACACGGACCGGTACCTCGGTTTCTGGCCAATGGCGGTGGACATAGCCATCCTGCTGAACTCAACGAGGAATTCGAGTCGGAGTCGAGGGATCCGGAATGGTCCCCGCAGGCTGAAGCGCAGCTCGAGGACTATATGGCCCGCCATCCCTATTCCGGCGCTTACGAAGAGCAATGGATCGAGTGTCGACAAACCCTATGCCGGTTTTATGCGGAAATCGACACACACATGGCGCACTCCATCCAACAAAGTCCGGTTGGAAATCCCGATCCGTTTGCTGCGATGCAGCATGCGTCGATCTCTCAAAGTCTCGAGCAACTCGCGGGGGCATTTTATTTCGACGATCGATCAGACCGGATTGCCATGCTGGCTACGTTCCGACGATCAGGCGCAGAGTGAAGCGGACGCAAGCCGGGTGCTGGCATCAGGGATCGTTGATTTCTTCGCTGACCCGCGCCCCCCACGGGCAGAACTGGCCGACCGTATCGACCCAATAGTCGACGTCCTGGCTGACCAGCACCGCGTTTCCGTCGCATAACTCGATCGAGACTTCCGCCAATGCCCACTGACTGGGCACAAAGTGCCAATTCCAGTCCAGATTGTGACCGCCGTTGCCGCGGTCGATGTCACCGATGATGAAAAGGCGCCGTTCGCTCACCGGGAGCCCCAGCTCGGCGCGGGCTTCCGCAATGATTACGGGATCGTCGGTGATGGCGCGAAAATCCTGTAGGCCTGTGACATCGCCCATCATCCGGAAGTGAAAGACGACGCCTTGCCCTGGCGGCGTGATACCGCTTCCGTCACACGCAGGCAGCAAGACTGCGCAGCTCAGAAAAAGCAGGATCGGTGAAAGTCTATTCATTTCTCTTCTCACACACTGCAGCCCGCAGCTCGCCGAAAAGGTGAACGAGGTCCGGAAGCTGGTAATGCGCGTTCAGTCCGCTCGGGTTCGGCAGAACCCACAGGCATGTCGAGCCCAGTTGCTCCGGCTGTTTGCCGATGGTCGCGCCACGGCGCCCGAACGCCGTTCGGTACGCTCCGATCCCCAGCACCGCAACATGATGTGGGGCGTACTGCTGGACTTTGCGATCGAGCTCGGAGCGCCCCTCAGCAAGCTCGGCGTCGCTGAGCGCCGCTGCCGTGGCGGTCGCACGGCGCACCAGGTTCGTGATTCCGCAGCCGGCGTCGAGTAACAGTCGTTCTTCCGAAGGATCGAGCAGACGGTCGGTGAACCCGGCGCCGGACAGGGCGGGCCAGAAGCGATTCCCGGGGCGCGCGAAATGGTGGCCCGTAGCGGCCGAGTACAAGCCGGGATTGATGCCGCAGAACAGCACATCGAGGCCGGATGCGATGACATCGGGCACCGTGCGCCCGCTGGCCGCCTGCAGTTCGTCTCTGGTCGGCCGCATCTCACCAGACACTGCCGAGTGCCACGCGAATGGCTTCGCCGCTGACGCCGCTCGACTCTTCCGATGCCAGGAACGCGATTACCTCCGCGACCTCGCGGGGTGTGACGACGCGTCCCGGCGGATACAGGCGGGCGCGTTCCTCCCACACCGCATCTGCGGTGATGTTGCGGTCGCTGGCTTCCTGCGCCGCCGAGCGCTCCGCCATGTCCGTGCGCACCCAGCCCGGCAGCACGGCGTTGGCGGTAATGCCGAAGGGGCCGCCGTCCGTGGCTGCCGAGCGCATGAGACCCAGCAGGCCGTGCTTGGAGCTGTTGTAGGCACTGCCCGCAGGCTCCGCAATCAGTCCGGCGGTGGAACTCGTGTACACCACCCGGCCGTAGCGGCGTACGACCATGCTCTTCATGATCAATCGCGAGAGGTAAAACGGGCCGTCGAGGTTGATACGCATCGTTTCGGCCCAGTCCTCCACGCGCTGATCCCAGACGACCTTCTCGTGCGCCGAGCCAATGCCGTGGTTGCAGACGAAAATCTCGATCGGCCCCAGCCGGGCCTCGGTTTCGGCGGCCGCCACGGCGCAGCCCTCTGGCGTTCCGAGGTCCGCTACGACGTAGTCCAGGCCGACCTGAGCGAGTTCTTGCTCGCTGCGGGACACGCACATCACCTTCGCACCCCGGGATGCGAGCAGCTCCGCAGTGGCCCGGCCGATGCCGCGACCGGCGCCGCTGACCAGAGCGGTACGATTCAGAACGCCCGGCATCCGACTGACGCCTCCCCGGTGTTGATCACTTTCGGCCGCTCGTGGGTCTTGTCCGATGATACCGATCGCCGGCCGGTAATCGATACCCGGGCCGTAAGCGAGCATGCGGTCCCGATCCTAATGCACTTGTCCCTTCAGTACCTCGTCGGCTGTGCGGAGTTCGAGCCTCGGGCACTCGGCAAGTATGCCGCGGACCGCGTCCGTCACTTTGGTGAGATCGACTTGTGCCTCGAATCTGCCGAGCGTGAGGTACGACAGCAACCATCCGGGGTCGATGGCCCAGGGCGGCAGGAACTTCCCTGGCCGGCACAGGCCGCGGCTGCGCAACATCGCCAGTGCCGGGATAGCTGTGAGATCGAGCTTGCCGGCGAAAACCAGGCCCAGGACATCGGCGCGGTCTGCTGAAAAGACCGCCCGGACGAAGACCGACACACCGAGCAGGCCCGCAATATAACCCACGTCCTTCGTAAACGGGTGACCGCCCGTGAGGGGCGCACCGCGGAAGATCCGTCGAGTGGATTCGTAGGCCTGCTCCCGCGTGGGACTTCGTTCGAGGAACCAGCGGTAGAGCTCGATGAAGGTCGCGCCATCGCAAGCCATCTGCACGCCGATCACCCGGTCAGCGAGGCGCCGCAAGCGATCGAGCTCAAGGGTTCCCGACACGAACTCGGCGAAGACTGCGAGGCCCTCCTGGGTGCGGGTCGTCCCCGGGTGGCCAATGGCGAGGTTCGGCAGGTCCGGCTGAGCCTTCCCGTTCAACGCCGTGAGCACATGAATGTAGGCTTCATGATGGAGCAGCTGGGCCGCATCTCGCCGAGTGAACATGGCGTCACGGCGCACTTTGATCCGGCTCGCAGTCGCGAGCGCGTTTGCCGACAGCTCGTCGACGATCTCGACGGCCGGGGCTGCGGCGCCGAAATGGCGCTTCACTTCGACCTCGAGTTCGCTCGCCACCTGGGCGGCCGTCTGATCGCGCGTGGCAGGTGCGAACAGCTTGATCGCGGAGAGCTCTGCGATGGACTCGTGGACCTGTTGTGCGAGCCCGAGCGGCGTCGCCGGGTCGAGCAACATCTGGCGAGTGGGTACACCGTAGAGCTTGGCGCTGTAGGTGTGGAAATCGGGTGTGCCGACAGTGGACAGCAACATTGCCGTTGCTTCGATGCAGCTCGCTTCCCGTTCGAACCAGCTGTCGACGGTGCCGGTGCCGAGCAAGCGACGCACCTCTGCTACGCCAGCAAGGACGTGCGAGGGGTCGATCGGCTTGTAACGTGGCTCGGGGAGCCTCGTTCCTTCGGAAGCCAGGAACTGTGCGCGGAGCTCGCCCGGCCAGTTGAGCGCCGCGAGGACTCGCATTGGCCTGGACACATCGTGCAATATCTTCGCCATCTGGCGGTAGCGATCGTCCTCGCTTCTTTCGGCGTTGCTCATGACAGCACTCTGGCACAAGTCAAGTTGCCTGGCCAGCTTGGCCAAACCACCTTCTCTTGTTGCCGGCGCATGACGTAAGGTTGTGGTGAGCGACTGAATGGTGACGTCTATTTTGGGCTTCGCCTGGGATAAGCGGAGGGAAGATGAGCAGCGAAATTCTCGATCGCATCGCCAACGGGCGGACGGACCTGGTGTTCGATCATGTGGCCTCGGGTCATCCGGCCACATCAGCCGGTCGAAACGGGTTACCGCTGATCCTGTGGTGTGCCAGGTACGGCGATGTCAGCGCCATTCGGTTCCTCCTCGAGCATGGGGAATCCCTCGAGTCGATGGGCGAGAACCTTGATCTCGGCGGTGCCGCGTTTCATGGCCATTGGCGGCTGTGCGAGTTCCTGATCGAAAGAAGCGCCGATGCAAATCGTGCCGACCCGGCTACGGGTGAGACGCCGCTGCACGCCGCGTTATGCAAGCCCAACCGACCCGCCTATGACCTGGTGGTCAGGGTGCTCCTTACCGCCGGCGCGGACCCGAACCGGGCGACGAAACCCTCGGTGGAAACGAGTTCGTTCATGCGCGACGCACGTACGAGGGCCGAGACGCCACTGCACCGGGCTGCCGCCTTCGCGAGCGAGGCGGCTATCCAGATGCTGCTCGACAATGGCGCGAGGATCGATGCAAAAGACATGAACGGCGATTCTCCGCTTGCATGGGCGAGCTGGCACACGCGTCCGGATGCCATTCTGCGGAAGCTGTGCTACGGGAGTTTTCATGTCCGCCCGGACCGGGGATCGACATTCGACCACGGAAGAGGGTGGGGATTTTTGGAACAGGATCTGCTCGGAAAGCCTCTGGTATAGGCCCATGCGCAGGAAGGAGTGACGATGAGCCAGCTATCCGGTCGTTGGACTTCAACGGCGTACGTAACATTCACCAATCCGGCGCTTGCGGGGTCGTCCTTCTTCCTCGACATTGCCATTGCAGAGGACGGCACGTTCCAGGGCGTCTGGGACTCTTACTCCTGCACTTCGTATCCCGGCGCATACTCGACGATGATCATCTCGTGCAGCCGGGTAATGTCACCACAGAAAGCTCGTGGAAAATTCAACCTGGCCGCACGAGATGGAGAGATCGTGCTCGACAATCTCGGGCGGACGTCCTTCACATACAGCCCTGGGGCCGAGCTGCTGCTCAACCTGCCTCGAGATTGGCTTAGAGAGGGCGTGCCTGTGCTGTACATGAGTAAGCTCGCACGCATGTCCGCGTAGTAACAATACTCCCTGGTTCAGGAACATTGGTCACTCGCCGGTCGCCAATACCTCTGGCCGGCCCAGAACAGCGCCGCTCGCCCAGTCGGCGACATCGGGAGTTCCTGTCCTCCGACACCTGCGGCGGAAAGTTTGGCAACGACTATACTTTGAGACTGTGCTCGTGACTTGCCCGGGGTCTGCTCGCGGTTTTGACGGCACAAAGGAGAGTGATCATGAATACGAAGCTTGCATTGGTGCTCGCGCAACCATTGTTGCTGGCACTTTCTTTACCGGCACTTGCCGAAACCTATGACGGTTTCAACAGGTCAAGGTGGCAGATCCTGGTCGATGGATCGAATCCCGTAGTCAAAGAAACCAACAACAGGTTGGAAATTCAGCTTCCGGCAGATTCCATGGAATCGCCCATTTCGGGTACGTTTATCGGGAGTCATACGAGTGTATGTAAGCTGCGAGGTGATTTTGACGTGCGGGTGAACTATTCCCTGCCCGAGTTTCCCGAATTCAACGGCGTTCGAGTAGGCTTAAGCGTCACGGAAACGTCGAATCCCCTGGTCTCTCCCAGAGCAATAGAGCGGACCAGCTTCAGCCACCACGACGTCTTCCCGGCCGGCGAGGTTTACCTGACCGATTTCGGAGGCGTTATTTCGGGGACGGTGCCTACTGCCGATACGCGCGGAAGGTTGCGACTGGAACGGGTGGGGAACATCCTCACCGGCTATTATTTCGATTCGCAGCTGGGCGACTGGCAAGCAGTTGCGGCTACCGCTTATACGAGCGGAGATGTCTTCTTTTCGATCGCGGCGTGGAGTCACGACTATGCCTTTGACGACCGGGACGTAGTAGTCGCGTTCGACAAGGTTTTCATCAAAAAGGGCACTCTCCTCGGACAATGTAAAGACTGACCGGGATGATGCATGACTGTATTCCCGGGTTCGGGAACATTACTCACTCTTCGGTCGCCAACACCTCCGGCCGGCCCAGCACGGCGAAGCTCGCCCAGTCGGCGACATCGTGATTCTTGCGCCGGAGGCTCCGCATCGCGTGCCGTAGCGCCTGGTCGGCGGGCAGCTCGCTCGCGGCGTCGATGAACGCCAGCATCAGCTCGCGGGTCGCGGCGTCATCGACGTTCCACAGGCTCATGACGACCTCGGCGGCGCCGGCCCGGGACCAGGCGCGCGCCATGCCCATCGTGCCGACGTCGAAATCCTTGCCGAGGCCGGTCTGGCAGGCGCTCAGCACCACCAGCGGGTTGCCCTCGAGTACGAGGTTCTGGATCTCGGCCGCAGGCCAGCGCGCACCAGCCAGCAACAGGAAGCTCGCATCGAGCGGGTTGGTGCTGCTGGCAACGCCGTGCGTCGCCAGGTAGATCATCGCCAGGCCGGGCTCGGCGTCGATCCGACGGAGCACTGCCTCGCGCGTCGCCGCGTCACCGAGCAGCGCCTCGGTATTCAGGCGGCGGGCTACGGCGGCGGCTTCAGCCCGGGCGCCGGGCAACGGGGGAAATTCCCACTCGTCGTCATCGGCGGCCGGGTCGCCGGCGACCAGGGCGGGCTGCAACTCAGGCGAACGCCGCCTGGGCGCGCGGGTGAGATCGCCGAGTTCGGCCAGCAGGGCTGATCGACGCGACATCGACGAGTTCGCGCTCCGCGTCCACCGGCAGCGCGGCGAGCGGGAGCGTTGCCGTGTTGGCGAGCGGCGTTACCAGCAGGCTATCGATTTCCTCCTCGAGCAGCGCGCCGCGGACGGGTCCCGGAACGAGCACGTCGCCGAGCCGCGCGAGCAGGGAATCCGCCGCTTCGCCCTCATGCGCCGGCGCCGTGTCCGCGGGCCGCACGCCGCGCCGTCTGGGGCTGCGGTTTTGCTCGCTGGCCGCGACGCCGAGCGCGGCGCGCAAGGCGAGGACCAGCGACTGGTAGTCGCCGTCGCCGACCGGCGTGACCGCGGATGTCAGGCCGGTCGCCGTGACCAGCCAGGCACAAAAGGCGTAGCCGGAGTGGGCATGAAACAGGAGCGCGGAGCGCCTGCTGCCATCCGCCGCCAATCCGGCGCGTATCTCCTCCAGGCTGACGTGATCGAAATCCTCCGGCAGCTCGCCCTGCAGGTAGTAGCCATCGAGAAACTTGTGAGCGAGCCGGAAATTGTGCTCCTGGTAGGCAAGCAGCGACTGTTCGAGTTCCGCCTGGCTCGCCGAATCGCAGTGTGCGAAGAATTGCGCCGACGCCGGGCCCGGCGCCAACAGCGACAGTGCGGCCCAGGAAACCGGCAGCCATACGTAATGACAGGGAAACGACATGGACGCTCTCCCATAGCGTGGCGCCTCGTGCCGATCATGGTACCGCCTCTGCGGCGATCACGGCACGCTGTTCGTATTGCTCAGGTCGGCTGAATTTCACCAGAACCCATCGCAGGCGCTCGAACTCGGACGGCGGCGGCTTTAGGCACGCAATTTGCTTCTCTTTTTACAGGGTTCTCGCGGAGAACCCGCACAAAGCAATAACAGGAGCTAACCATGCAAGTAAGAGAAATCATGACCCCGAACCCCGCGACCTGCACGCCAGCGGCCAGCATCCGAGAGATTGCCTTATTGATGGCGGAACACGATTGCGGTGAGATACCCGTGCTCGATGAACGCGGCAAGCCCGCGGGCGTCGTCACCGACCGGGACATCACCTGCCGCGCCGTCGCGAACGGCAGGGATCCGGAGCGTACGACCGCAGGCGACATCATGACGACACCCGTCCTTACCGCACGGCCGGAGGACAGTCTCGAGAGCTGCCTCGCGGAAATGGAACGTCATCAGATCCGCCGCGTGCCGGTTGTCGATGCCGACGGTTCGTGCTGCGGCATGGTGTCGCAGGCAGACATTGCGAGGGCAGAATCGAGCGAAAACGTCGCCGAGTTCGTCCGTGACGTATCCCGGCCTGCAAACGAGTCGTCACGGGTGAAGTAATTCCGGTCCTGTCTGCATCCAATTCGTTCCCGAATGCGGTGCCGATAAGAAAGAGTTCGACCATCGGCAGGCCGGTGACCAGGCTCATATAGTGCCTGGTCACCGATCGGGTGTCGGTCATCGTCAGGGATTCATTCGTTTGTTTCCGGGGTCGTTTCCACAAGACTTGAGGGTGAGTCAGGCCGGGGGTTAGAAATACCAGGACATGCTCAAGGTCCCGAACTCCGCGTTCTCCTGCTGCGTCTCGAATGCCGCGGTGGAAAACGACGCGGCAAGGCTCAGCGTGAAGCCGCCCCGGCGGACGCTGACGCCGATCGACGTATTGCCGACGAAGGGTTCCGTGTCCACGGAACGACTATCGTTGAACACCGTGCCGTCGAGCGGCAGGTAGTGCGCAACCGCGTGGCCGCCGATGCCGCCGAAGAATGCGACGGACCAGCCGCTTACCGGGCCGACGCCGACGGTCGAGGCAGCATTGAGCCCTTCACGCAGGCCGGTACCGCCGAGTGCGTCGACCAGGTTCCAGCCGATCTCCCCGTACATACCCAGACCGACACCGGTGAAATAGGTCCCGAGGCCTGCGTGGCCGATGGGAACGAGTCGCCACTCGGCGGATTCGCCGGCAGCACCGGATTTCCACAGGTAGGCGCTCGTCAAGCCCACGTTGATAACCGGCTCGTCCGGTAGCTGCGCATCCCAGCCCTGCGGCTCGTCCGCCCCGACAAGGTCGTGAAACCATTTTTGCGTGTCGTCGGCCTGCGATGACGGCCCTGCTGTACCGAGTTTGAGCTCCCATGCATGGGCCCAGCGCCCGGAACGCGCATAAAGCAGGCTGTCCACATACAAGACACCGGCGTACGGCTGATCGCCTGCGGGCGGATTCGCGATCCTGATGTCGTCCGGGGTATGCATTTCCTGGACAACGGACCACGCGGCGTAGGTGCTGTAGCCATCGTCTGCGACGAACGGCAGGAAGGCCCAGAAGTCGCCCCAGTTGCTGACGAAGCTGTCGTCCTCGTATTTGTCGAGCTCCGCCGTTACCCAAGAGACACCGATGCCGTTCGTGTAGTTGTTGTCCGATCCCGTCAGGGTGTCGTTCTCCAGCGTGACGGTCAGTGCACCGCCATAATCAGAAGTTGATTGCGCCGGGCAGTCGACTGCCGCCAATGACAGCAGCGCCAGCAGCGTAATCCTGGATTGCAGGGTCATCATTGATCTCCTTATTGCTTCAGGTATCCGGCAAACCGGCTCGTGATCGAGCGGCGCACGGCAGATTAAAAAAAGCGACATAGGTAATGCATCGCGGTTGTCCAGGCGTGTTGCTCACGGAGCACCAACCACGCCCGCAGGCACAAGGCCCGGGTCAGTGTCGCCGGCATCCTGCCTTGCGACCCTGAACCAGGCTGCGTACAGCGCCGGTACGAAAAAGATCGTCAACAGAGTGGCAACGGTCAGGCCGCCCATGATCGCGATCGCCATCGGGCCCCAGAAGACGCTGTGGGTCAGCGGAATCATCGCGAGCACGGTGGCGAGCGCCGTGAGTACGACGGGGCGTGTCCGATGCACGGCCGCGTCGACGACGGCATTCCACGGGTCGCTCCCCTCGGCAATCTCGGTCTGCACCTGATCCACCAGGATCACCGAGTTCCGCATGATCATGCCGCTCAATGCGATGACGCCGAGGATCGCGACGAAGCCGAGCGGGGCGTGGAACAGCAGCAATGCAGGAACCACGCCGATGATCCCGAGAGGCGCCGTCAGAAATACCATTCCCAGCAGCGAGAAGCTTTGCAGCTGTAGCATCAGGATCAGCAGAATCGTCAGCAGCATCACCGGTGCGACCGCAACGAGCGCACGGTTGGCCTTGTCGCTTTCTTCTACGGCGCCACCCACGTCGATGCGGTAGCCGGCAGGAAGCGCGGCCGCGATTTCATCGACGCCCGGCCGGATTTCCTGGGTCACCGACACACCCTGTTCGCCGTCCTTGACGTCGGCGCGGACCGTGATCGCCATGTCACGGTTGCGGCGCCACAGCACCGGCTCCTCGAGCTCGTATCGGACGCGTGCAATCTGCGAGAGTGGCACGACCGTTCCCTGGCGCGTGTAGACGTTGACGTCCTCGAGCGATTCGACGTCGAGCCGCTCGGCGGGCACCGCGCGGGCGACGATGTCGATCAGGTCCTCACCCTCGCGCAGCTGCGAGAGCGTCGCGCCGTTCGTCACGCTCTGGGTAACCAGGGCCACGTCGGCAGGCGTGAGCCCGAGTGCGCGGGCCTTGTCCTGGTCGACATCCACGCGCAGCGTGCGGACCGGATCGTTCCAGTCGAGCTGGACGTCGCGCACCTTTGGACTGGCCGCGACCACGCGCTCCACTTCGCGTGCGATCGACCGCACGGTTTGCGTGTCGGGCCCGACGACCCGGAACTGCACCGGGAAGCCCACCGGCGGTCCCAGCTCCAGTCGGGTCAATCGGACCCAGGCTTCCGGAAACTGCTCGTCGACGGTCGCCATCAGCCGTGCACGCAAACGCTCGCGTGCCTCGAGATCCTGCGTCATGACCACGAACTGCGCATAGCCGGGGTTGGGGAGCTCCGGGTTCAGGGCAAGATAGAATCGCGGCGCGCCGGCGCCCGTGTAGGCCGTGAAGAAGCGAACGTCCTCGTCTTCGGAGAGAACCGCCTCCATCTTCTTCACCTGCTCGGTCGTCGCCGCGAAGGATGCGCCTTCTTTCATGCGCAGCTCGACGATGAGCTCCGGCCGCGAACTGCTGGGGAAGAATTGCTGCGGCACGAACTTCATGCCGGCGAAGGCGAGAACCAGTGCTACCGCGGTGGTGCCGATCACCACCAGCGGCGCTCGATGGCGAGATCGATCAGCCGGCGCAGCTTCCTGTAGAACGGCGCCTGGTACGGATCGCCGCCATGCGTGATGCTTGCCGAAATCCTTCGGCAGCATCTAGACGGCGAGGTACGGCGTGAACAGGCCGGACACCACCCAGGAGAACAGAACCGCTATGCCGACGATCCAGAAAATGCCGCCGGCGTACTCGCCCGAGGTCGATTTCGAGAAACCGATCGGCATGAAGGCGGCGACGGTGATCAGGGCGCCGGTGAGCCGCGGTATTGCCGTCGCCGAGTAGGAAAAGGCCGCAGCCTTGATCCGGTCCCAGCCCCCCTCGAGCTTCACCGCCATCATCTCGAGGGCGATGATCGCGTCGTCCACGAGCAGGCCCAGGGCAATGATCAGCGAGCCGAGCGAGATGCGCTCGAGGTTCCAGCCCATCGCGAACATCACGATCGCGACGAAGCCGAGCACAAGGGGCACGGACAGCGCGACCACGATGCCCATGCGCCAGCCGAGGCTCAGCAGGCTGACCGCGAGCACGATGGCCAGGGCCTCGAGCAGCGAGCGCTCGAACTCCCAGATCGCCTCGCTCACGGTCGTCGGCTGGTCGGCCACGCGCTCGAGCTCGACGCCATACGGCAGCTCCGCCTGGATCTTCGCGATCGCGCTTTCGATCGCCTTGCCGAGATCCACGATGTTGCCGTCATGAGTCATCGAGATGCCGAGCATCAGCACCTGCTGGCCGTTGTGGCGCACGGTGTATGTGGGCGGATCCTCGAAGCCGCGCGTGACGGTTGCGAAATCGCCCAGCTTGATCATGCGGCCGCCCGCCGCGATCGGGACATTGCGGAGGTCCTCCTCGGTCTCGAACTGGCCGCTGACGCGCACGAATACCCGGTCGCCTTGCGTGTCGATCGAGCCCGTCGGCAGCACGCTGTTCTGGGTCTTGAGGCTCTCGATGATCGCGAGCGGCGTGATGCCGAGCGCGGCGAGACGTTCGTGCGAGAATTCGATGTAGACCCGTTCGGCCTGCTTGCCGAGCACGTCCACCTTCTTCACTTTCGGCACTTTCAGCAGGTCGCGCTTGACATCCTCGGCCACGTCGGCGAGCTCATCGAGACCGAAGCCGTCGCCCTTGACGGCATAGAGCAGCCCGTACACGTCGCCGTACTCGTCATTGAAGATCGGACCGATGACGCCTTCGGGCAGCTCGAGCCGAATATCGCTCGAGCTTCTTGCGCGCCTGGTACCAGGCCTCGCGCTGGTCCTCCTTCGAGGTGCCGCCGACGACGCTGATCGTCATGCCGCCGAACCCCTGGCGCGCGAACGTGACGACCTTCTCGAAGTTGTCGAGCTGCTCGAACTTCTTTTCCATGCGGTTGAGCAGCTCGTCCTGCACCTGCTGCGCGGTGGCACCGGGCCAGATGACCATCGCGGTCATCGACGGCACCGAGAAGTTCGGGTCTTCGAGCTGGCCGAGCTTCGAGACGGAGAACAGGCCGCCCGCCGCGATGGCCAGGATCAGGAACAGCACCACGGCGCGGTGATTGAGCGCCCACTCGGTGAGATTGAAGGTTTTCATCTGCATCACCACGGCTTGCGCAGCGGCGGGCAGCGCGACGCGCAATCCCGGCGCCATCTTCTGTACACCGGCCGTGACCGCCAGCGCGCCGGCCGGCGGCCCTGAAACGAGGATTTCGTCGTTGTGGTAACCGTGCACCGTGACCGGAATCAAGCTCCACGGTGCCGATCGGCTCGGTACCACTGCGGCGCACGACCCACAATGCCGGCTTGCCCTCGTTCTGCGTGATTGCAGAAGCCGGGATTGCGGCCACGGGCGGGCCCGACGAGACGCGCTCGGCGACGAGCGTCGCCGTCGAACCGAGTGGCAGGCGTGCGCGGGGTCGCCGGCTTCAGGCGGGCACGATACGTGCGGGTCTGCGCCGCCGCCTGTGCCGACAGTTCGCGAAGTACCACTTCGAAGCGGTCGTCGGGCGCGCTCGCAAGCGATGCACTGTAGCGGGCGGTCTTGAACGCCGCGAGGTGGGCCTCCGGCACGTCGACGACGATCTCGGGCTGGCCTTCGCTCGCAATCGCGATGACCGGCTGACCGGCGGCGACGACCTGGCCGGCCTCGAACTGCACGCTCGTCACGACGCCGCTGCTCGACGCGTGCAGCACCGTGTAGTTCACCTGGTTGCGAGCCAGGGCGAGCTTGCGCGTCTCAGCCTCGGCCGCTGCGCGCGAGGTGAGCAATTCGCTCTTGCGCGTGCTCCTCGTCCGATTCGCTCACCGACCCATCGAGCTTGAGCGCCTGCAGGCGCCGCCAATCCGACTCGGCCTGGCGCGCGCGTGCCCGGGCTGCCGTCGAGCTGCTGGCGGGTTGCCTCCTCCGTAAGGCGGTAATCGACATCGTCGAGCACGGCGAGGATCGTCGCCCTTGCGCACGGTCTGGCCGACGTCGACACGACGCTGCATGACCTTGCCGCCGACGCGAAACGCCTGTTCGACTTCATGTCGCGCCTGCACGGAGCCGAAGTAGCGGCTCGTGTCTCGTGCGTCGTCGTAGCGCACTTCGATCGTGCGCACCGGCCGAAGCGTCTCTTCCGTCGGCGCGGGCGATCCGCACCCGGCCATGCAGCCCGGCGACGGGACATCGTGACTGCGAGTAGTGTGAAGGGTGTTTTCAAGACGATTCTCCCTTGGGGTTAACAGGTTCAAAGGCCTCCCAGCCGCCGCCCAGCGCCTTGAAGAGCTGCACGTTGGCGAGCAGCAGCTGCGTGCTGCTGTCATTGGCGCCGATCCGGACGGTGAGGCGCGTGCGCTGCGCATCGAGCAGCGGCAGCAGGTCGATCTGGCCGCGGTCGTAGAGTGACTGGGCACGAGCGAGTGCCGCGTCCGCGGAGTCGGCGGCGCTCTGCAGGGCTTCGGCGCGGTGGCGTTCGTCGCGCAGCGCGACGAGCGCGTTCTCGACGTCTTCGAGCGCGCGCACGATGGCATCCTCGTAGCGCAGCAACGCCTCGCGCTGGCCGCTGTCGGCCACTTCGTTGATCGCGCGCGTCCGTCCCCAGTTGAAGATCGGCATGGTCAACAGGCCGGAGGCGTTGGTGAAGCGCGCCGATCCGAGGTCGAGTCCGCGTTCATCTCCACGTCCTGGCGGCCGAACAAGGCGTTGAGGAAGAGGCGCGGGAACCACTCCGCCGCCGCTTCCCGACGCCGCCAGTTGGCCGCCTCGAGCTGCGCGCGGGAGGCGAGCAGGTCGGGCCGGCGCTCGAGAAGCGTCGCCGGCTGTCCGGGCTGTACGTCCGGAACGACCGCGATGCCGCTCCAGGGGTCGACGGCTGCCGTTGCATTCGATGCCTGGTCGCCGATCAGCACGGCGATACGATGCCGCGAGACGGCGACGAGCGTTTCGAGCGGCGGTATCGCCGCCTCGCGCACTCGAAGCTGCCGTCCGGGCGCGCTCGACGTCGAACGGGGAAGCAAGACCCACGCGCTGCCGCGCGGTGACAAGGCGCAGCGTCTCGTCCTGCGCCGCCGAAATCGCTCGGACCGTTTCGAGCTGGCGCAGGGCGCCGACCAGCGTGAAGTAGTTCGTCGCGACGTCCGTCAGGACGAGGAGCCGCACGGCGCGTGCGCCGTCTTCGGTCGCGATCCGATCGTAAGTCGCAGCGGACGTGCCGGCGCGAAGCCGCCCGGCGACATCGATCTCCCACGAAACGCTGAGCGCGGCCGATCCGGTTTCGAGATCGGGGGCAGCCATCCGGATCGTGGTCGAGCCCGAATGCCGTGGCACCGAGGTTCGGCAGCAGCGAGGAGCGCCGGATTGTCTCGCCGGCCCGCGCGGCACGTACGCGCTCTGCCGCGATCTTGATGTCGCGATTTTCGTCGGCCGCGCGGTGTATGAGGTCCGACAGCACGGGGTCGCCGAAGCAGTCCCACCACGCGACCTCCGGTGCCGTTCCGGACCCCGGGGCTGCCGCGAATTGGCCCGGCACATCGACTTCGGACTGCAGGGCCGGGGTCGCACATGCACCCAGCGTGAGTACGACGAACGCCTGCAGGATGGCCGGCATGGCGCGTGCGATTACGGAAAGTGCTGGCATTCGAATTCTCGCTTGGCTGTGGAACTGTTCGGGACTTAGCGTACGAAGCGGCGAAGGCCAAGTGGTCAGGGAAGCGTCGCGGTTCGGTCGCCATAACGTGGACCTCGTCTCATCCGCGTCGCGCCGCACGACGGGTCATCGCACCTCGCTCGGCCAGGGCGCGGCGCGCGAATACCTGCTGAAGCGTGATGACGCGCTCGGCGCGACCGCCGCCGAGCAGGCCGACGGTCCAGTTGAAGAAAATGGACAGGCGGTGCCTGAAACCCGTGAGCGCCGCGAGGTGAACGAACAGCCAGAGTACCCAGGCAGGGAAGCCGGCGAGGCGCACCCGGCCAATCGCGGCCAGCGCGCGGAACCGCGAGATCGGTCGCCATCGAGCCGTAGTTGCGGTAGCGGAACGGCTGGCGCGTCGTGTCGCCCTTCAGCCTGCGGCGGATAGTGTCCGCGGCATGGCGCCCGGACTGGAGCGCCACCTGCGACACGCCCGGCAGCTCGCCGAGATTCATCAGGTCGCCGATGACGAACACCTCCGGATGGTTCGGAAGCGTGCAGTCGTCCTCGACCTTCACACGGCCCGCCCGATCGAGGTCGGCACCGGACGCGGCAGCCAGAAGCCGACCCAGCGGTGAGGCCTGGACGCCAGCGGCCCAGATTTTCGTCGCGGCCTCGATACGGCGCAGTGACACATCGGCGGCGTTCGTATCCAGGCCCCGGCTCGTCGACGTGCGTGACCGCCGTGCCCAGATGGATCTCGACGCCGATGTTCTGCAGGTCCTGCATCGCCCGCCGTCGGAGCGACTCGGGAAATGCGCCGAGGACGGTCGGCGCAGCGTCAAGCAGCACGATCCTGGCCTCGGCCGGGTCGATACGCCGAAAGTCGCGTCGCAGCGAATGGCGGGACAGCTCGGCGAGCTGTCCCGCGAGCTCGACGCCCGTTGGGCCTGCACCGACGACGACGAACGTAAGGAAGCGGCGTCGGGAAGCCGGGTCCAGATTCGCCCTCGGCCATCTCGAACGCGCCCAGGATCCGCCCACGCAGCTCGAGCGCATCGTCGATCGTTTTCATGCCGGGCGCATCGTGCGCGAACTCCGGATGCCCGAAATACGACTGGCTCGCGCCCGTCGCGACGATCAGGCTGTCGTACGCGAACTCGCTGCGGCGATCCAGCGTTTCGACCACGAGGCGGCGCAGCGCTGAGGTCGATGGCGATGACTTCCCCGAACACGACACTGGCATTTCGCTGATCGCGCAGTACTTCGCGCAACGGGGGCGCGATGTCGCCCTCGGACAGGATTCCCGTCGCGAGCTGGTACAGCAGCGGCTGGAACAAGTGGTGGTTGGTCCGATCGATGAGCGTGACATCGACGTCTGCCCGCCGCAGCCGCCTGGCCGCGGAGAGTCCGCCGAACCCGCCGCCGATGATCGCGACGTGGTGCCGGCGTCTCGCTTTCGCGCAATTCACCTGACCGTTCCTCCTATCCGTTTTCGTCCTTGGGTTGAATCAGCATAGGAGGGCGCACCAACGAAGTTGTCCGGGAAACGTCGCCTTTCGGTCGCCTCGGGCAAAGCCGGGCCGGCGCATCCAGTCGCGCCGCATCACGCGGTGGCGGCGTCTCGGCTAACGCGTTCCGCCTGGCCGCTCAAGGGCAGTCCGAGTTCGACGGCAGCGAGGACCGCTGCATGGACAAGAACTTCGGCGTAAGTCGGGAACGACACCGCGACGCGCGCCAGGTCGTCGACTCGCATGTCAGCAGCCATCGCGACCGCTGCCAGCTGCGCGATTTCCACCGCGCGCTCGCCCACGACGTGGCATCCCAGGATGCGGCAGCTCGCGCGGTCGGCGACCAGCTTGCAGAAGCCGAAAGTGCGTCCTTCGATGATCGGTCGCACCGCAGCCTCGAACGGCACGAGCGTGGTGACGACGTCATGAGTTTCGCGCGCCTTTGCGTCGGTGAGCCCCACCTCCGCATATTCCGGGTGCGTGAAGCTGCCGGACGGCGTCGCCCTGTGGGGAAGCGGAAGTGTCGGGCCCCGGATCGCGTTGGTCGCCGCCACGAATCCGTCTTCGATGGCTCCGGGCACCAGCATCAGTCGGCCAGTTACGTCGCCGGCCGCGAAGATGTGTGCCGCGGTGGTTTGCAGGAACCGGTCCACCCTGACGTTCCCGCGCGAATCGAGCTCGATGCCCGCCGCCCCGAGATTCATCTGACCGGTATCGGCGACCCAGCCCGCCGCCATCATGACCATCGCCGCCTCGGTACTCTGATCGCGCCGGCCGTCGTGGAAGTTCATGCGAACACCGGTCGGTGTGTGCTCGAACGACCTGATCTCGCCGAAACGTTCGCGCACGGTCACGCCCGACTCGCGAAGGCCCAACGCGACCGCTGCGGCGACCGAGTCGTCCGCCCTGCCGAGAATGCGCGGACCGCGCTCGAAGAGCTCAACCTTTGAGCCGAACGCATGGAACATGGACGCGATCTGCACGCCTGTGTCCCCGCCGCCCACGACCAGCATCGACGGCGGCACCGCGGTCAATTTCCACGCGTCGCTGTGCGTATGCGTGAGCTCGACGCCGGGAACGGCCGGCCGTCGGCTCACCCCTCCGGTGCAAAGGATGAACCTGGCCGCTTCCAGCCGAAGCCCGCTTTCGGTCTCGATCGTGTGCGGACCGGTGAAGCGGGCCGCCCCGGCCTGCTCGTAGATCGTGACACCGAGTTCATCGGTTCTCTCGCGCAATGCCGAGTGCGTGCTAACGTCGTGCGCGACTTCCCGCACGCGCGCCAGCAGTCGGTCGAACTGCACCGCAGGTTCGCCGGCAGCGATGCCGTACCGCGGCAGTTGTCTCGCGTCGTGCATCAGCCGCGCGGCAAACGCCAATGCCCGCACGGGGACGGGCCCATCGTTGGCGGCCATTCCGCCGAACTCCCCGGCGGTCAGGAGCGCCGTGCGCGCGCCCAGCTCGGCTGCACGAATGGCGGCAAGCACGCCGGCCGGTCCGGCGCCGAGCACTACGACGTCGAAGCAAACGGGGCGGGAGGGGCTGCTGACGGACGACATGAATCAGAGAGCTCCGAACGTCCAGTAGCCGCCCACGGCGATACCGACCAGGGAGGAGAGGCCAAGCAGTGCGCTCTGCGCGCGCGGACTGCTTACGCCCGGTCGGTTCGCTATCCAGCCGACGAGCGATGCAAACGTGCCCATCGCGGCGACGCTGCCGGTACCGAAGAGAAGAAGATACGACCCCGCGGCGAAATCCGAGGGCAGGGCGAGCGCCGGCAGAACGCCGAGAAGATGTGCACTGCCGGCGAGGCCGTGCAGCGTACCCACCGCGAACGCTGCATGCCGGTGGACTTGCGCTGCGTGGTCGCGAGGCCGCGGGCGTACGTGAGCCCGCGCCGCGCAGATTCCCCAGATCCCGATGCCGATCAGGACGAACCCCACCAGGCGCTCGCCCCAGGCGGAGACGGCGTCGATCGGCAACGCTTCGCGCACCGCCAGCACCAGGAGCGCGACGGTGAGCGCCCCGGCAGCGTGACCGAGTCCCCACCGCACCCCGGTCCGCCAGGCAAGCCTCTTGCCGTCCACCGCGTAGGGCGCGATCGCGGCGAGGTGATCGGGCCCGGAAAGCACATGAACGAACCCGGCAACGAAGCCCGCGAAGCATGAGCGTCATGCGATTCGCCTCGCAAACGTGAAATTACCAGAGGATCCACGGGCATTTGCCGGGCGGCCTGCTGCGCAGTTCTTCGCCTTGGCGAGAAGACTGCGCGAGCGTGGCGTGTCGCGAAGCATCCGGTTTTTCGCAGCCAGCGCGAGGGCGAGCACCGGTCGATTGCCAATCCCCATGAAAAAAAACGCCGCGTGATCGGCGTAAGCTTCAGGCCACCGCGCGAGCAGCGAATCATAAGCAGCCGCCGCGCGTTGCGCTTCGCTCGCGGCCCGGGAGGTGTCACCCCGCGCGGCGAGAATCTCCGCATGGATCGCGCGATACTCGGGGTCGTCCGAGATTTCGATCAGCGGCATGATGAAGGCCAGTGCGACGTCGAACTGACCGCGCACCAGCGCCACCTCGGCGCGATGTCCACGGGCGGGTACGTGTTGCGGCAGGAGCGCGTCGACCTCGCCGAAAAGCGCTTCCGCCCGGTCGAGTTCGCCGCGCCGCATGGCGCTTAGGCCCCATTCGAAGAACAGTTGTCCGCAGGGCAGGGGCGAGACGCCCGTGTCGGCATCGAGTGCGGCCGCATAGGAAGCTTCGGCCGCCGCCCAACGATCCATCTCCGCCAGCAGTGACGCGAGCGCACACAGCGTGTGAATCCCGGGTTTTCCATTCGCCAGGCGCTCGCGTAGCGCCAGCGCCTCAGAGTACCGACCTGTCGCCTGGAACAGTGCCGCCCGCTCGCCATCGACCTCCCGGCACGGATGTCCCGCGGCGAGCGCTCCATCGAGCAGCGCGGCCGCCTCGTCGAAGCGGTGGAAGCGCGCCGCGAGCCGTGCACGAATGTAGAGGGCGCTGGCAGCATCCGGCGCCGTCGCTGCAGCTTCGGTGCCAACCTGCTCGGCCCAGTCGTGGTCCGCTATCCGCCCGAAGAGGTCGCCGCGCGCGAACAGGAGCTGCGACAGCGCAAGCAGATCCGCAAAGCCTGCGCCGGCCGCGCGACGGTGCTCCAGGGTCTCGATGGACGCAGACAGGTTGCTTGCAGCAATTCGCCCGCTCGTATAGCGCGTGGTATCGATCATCATGAGGCTCTTTGCAGACCGGACAGCAGCGCCGGATAGCCGCGCGTCAGTGAGCCCCCATCGATCGCGATCGTCTCGCCATTGATGGACCTGGCGTGTTCGGACGCCAGGAACACCGCGGCGGCCGCGATCTCCTTTGCCGCAACCGCCCGATTCATCGGGATAACGCCGAGGAAAAGCTCGCGCATCGCTGGATCTTCCAGCTCGTGGCGCGTCAGCGGTGTGTCCACCAGGCCTGGCGCGATGCCGACGACACGGATCCCGCGGCTGCCGAGTTCCAGCGCGCCGCAGCGCGTCAGCATGTCCACGCCGGCCTTCGCCGCACAGTAGGCCGACTGCCCCTCGCCCGGCTGCCGTCCGTTCACCGACGAGATGTTGATGATGACGCCGGCGCCCTGCTCGAGCATCTGCCGGGCAGCGTGCTTTACGCCATGGAAGACGCCGCCGAGAGTGACGGACTGAACGGCTTTCCACTTTTCGCCGGTAAGCTCGATCAGCGGCGAGATGGCGCCGAAGCCCGCGTTATTGACGACGATATCCAGCGACCCGAACGCCTCGCGCGCGGCGCGCATCGCGCCTTCGACCTGCGTTTCGTCCGACACGTCGGTGACGCGGCCGACCGCTCGGTCGCCGAGCTCCCGGGCAGCAGTTTCGACTGCGATCGCATTGAGATCGCAGAGCAACACCTTCGCACCCGCTTCAACAAACGCCGTGGCGATTGCCTTGCCGATGCCGGAGGCAGCGCCGGTCACGACCGCCCCTTTGTCCTTCAGAATATCCACGTTCAACTCCTCAAGAATGCGGGCAGAGCCAGATCCGTCCGCTTGTTGGGTTCCCGCACATACGGAAAGGTCAGGCTGGCCGGCCGGGTGGGAGCATCCACGCCGTCGCCGAATCGCGCGCCTCGGCCGCCATTGACGAGCAGCGTGAGCAGTTCGTCCAGGATGTCGTCGTCGAGCCAGCGTCCACCCGCGGTGGCGTGAGATCGGTTGTCGAGCAGGGCGCGTTCGATCTCGAGGAAACTGCCCGGCGCAAATTCATGGGCGAGGTCCAGGATCAGGAAATCGTCGATCAGCAGATTGCGTAAAGGGTGGCGTCCGTCCGCTCCGGGAGGCCACGCCGTCTGACCGTCCAGACTATCGAAAAAGGCCAGGTTGGAGTCCAGACGCGACTCGTAGAGCGGCCGATCGACCCGGGAAAGCGCGAATGCGTCTTCACGGTTGTAGAGATCGCGGAGCTCGACCCCGCTTGCCAGCGGATCGCGACCCGGGTTCGCCAAAATGAGATTCTTCATCTCCGGCCGGCCGACGCGTTCCAGCCGGATCGGGTTGCCGCGGCGCGTGACGACGGTTTCCGAGATGGCGGCGACGAGCGCTGTGACACCGAACCGTTCAAGAATCGGCGAATTCGGCAGCTCGACGACAATCGACAGCACGTCTCTCGACTCGACGGTATTTGTAACTGAATTGAACGATAGTTCGCCGGAGATATCGGTGCGCAGCGCAGCCTCGACGTCCATGAAAAACGGGTCGCTAACCAGGCCCGCGAAGACGCGCAAGCCATCGAATTCCGCTGCTGTCCCGACGACGAAGCTTGCCTGTCGTCCATCAGCGGTAACGACGCTGGCTTTCTGACCGCAGCTACTTTCTTCCGGAACGTCACTGAAGGTGACGTCGATCGTATATTCCGTTGCGCCAGACATGACGTTCCCGTCCGACCGTTGCACCGGTCGTAACCGGAAGCGGTGGGTAACGACATCGCTGAAGAAAGACTGCGGCGTCGCCAGGGGAAACACGTTCATGATCAGGACGAGGTTTCCCGGTCGTTCAGGGCTCGGGAACGCGTAAAAATCGGTAATGTCCACTGACGGGTCGCCCAGCACCGCTGGCCCACTGAAATGATCTGACATAGTCGGTTGCCCTTTTCCTTAGAATTTCTGCTCGATCAGTCCTTCAAGCGCCTCGAGGCCCGGGACGAAAAGGTATTCGCCACCCTTCACCTGGACAAACCTCGGCAGATCGAACAGGAACGGTCGCTTCAGACCGGGCACTACCATCTGTGAGCCTTCGCCACCGGCACCCAGGATAGGGTCATGCTCTTTGGGATCGAGCCCGATGAACTCGCCGCCCAGCATCCATTCTTTTTGCACGAACTCGAACTGCCGCTCGATGTCCGCCTGGATCAGCAGCTGGACCAGGCCGCGATCGACACCGTCGTCGTCCAGCATGTCTGCCGCGAGACGCGGGCCGTACTCGACGCCGCGTCGGAGCAGCCGGTGCCGCCTTACCGCGGTGGCGCGCTTCAACGGCGTCGCCCGGGGGTTGGTTCGACGCAGGTGCGAGCCGAGCGGGCATCGCAAGCCCTGGTCGTCGCCTTCGTACGTAAAATTGTTGCGGCGCTGCGGGTCCGCCGCGATTGCAGGATCATCCTTGTCGGGAGACAGGTCGACCGGGCACCCACTGGGCCAGCGGCCCATCATCTTGGCCGCGACCAGGTCCTGATGACACTGGTCGTCCGTGCCGTAGAGTGCTTTCGCAGCGGTCGCGAGATACCGGCGGAATGCCGCGACGTCCTGATAGAGCTTGCGAAACACCACGTAGGTGCCGTTCCGCCGCAGCTCGCTCGGCTCCGGCGCCTGAGGACCGTACGGGTCAGCCTCGTCCTCGTAGCCCAGCAGGAACTCGCCCGGCTTCAGCGCGCGCCACGTGCCGTCCGGATCCTGCACACCGTCGCCAGGAAAACAGGGCGCGTCCGCGCCCTCGATCGGCGGCTGGGAGATCGGGTCGGCAAAGCCGAAGTGCTCGCCCTCCGACCCGATTCCGTTCTCATGCGCCAGCGCCATCGTGTCCTGCACGAAGCGGATCTCGACGCCGCCGATCGCCGCCAGCTCGTCACCAATGATCCGCGTTGCCTCCTCGCGGCCCGGATCGGAATCCGTGCGAATCAATCCCATGGCGTGAATGTCGGGACCGCCCAGACCGCCCTCCCAGTGCTCGGGCGCGTTCGGGCCGACGTCACCCACGAGGTGCGCGCGGCCCCGCATGCCGACCCGGAACGCCGGGGGGAAACTGTCCAGCGATGATTGGGAGAGCCCGAGCGCCTTGAGTCCTTCGTACGTGAACCCTATGTTGACGGTAAAGCGCGTCCCGTGCTCTTCCCGCCGCGCGTTGACGTACTTGACTATGCTGCGCAGCCACGCACGCCCCCTGGCGCCATCGTTGAACTTGAAGAAGATGTGCCGCCCGTATCGCATGAGGATGGGCGCGACGACGTTGTCCTGAATGTCGTGCAGGTTGTCCTTCAGCTCAGCGGCGGCCAGACTCCGCCTCGAAACTCGATTGTTCATGGTCGCGCTCCTTACTTACCAGGCCGCTTACGCGGCCCTCTTCACACCCAAGCGCTCGGGGACGTCGGTGTATTGCGACTCCTCGGCGACGTCGGTGTCGATCGCGGCGGCGCTCTGCACATGGTCGTAGGGCTTGGCCAGGTCCTTCAGGAAAGCGTCGACCTCGTCCTCGAGGTTGCGGCTGCCTTTGGCAAGCGCACGCTGGAATTTCTGCGTCTTCACGTACCAGTCGGCCTGTTTCTCGATCAGGCTGTTGCTGAGGCTCGGAAAGGCGTCGTAACAGGCCAGGGTCTTGATCTGACCGCGAGCGATGTACTGCACGATGTCTCGCGCCGTCGTGCCTGGGCCGGTCGGACAGCCGACGCACTGGCCCCAGATGCACTCGAGGTTTTCCCTCCCGTTGAGCACGAAGTCGTCGAAGTACTTCTCCAGGCTGCTGTCGAACTGCGAGATGAAGTAAAGGGTAGGACCAAACTCGGTGCTCGTGCCGACGAACCAGCGCGCCGCACGGATCAGGCCGAGCAGCGTCGTCGCCTCGGAGAACGTCATTTCAGGCGGGTTCCAGAACTCACGGAAAGCCAGCGTGTTCGTTAACTCCACCAGGTCAGCGTCGGGCTTGAGGGGCCACATGCCCATGAACTCGTGCACCTCGCCGGTGCCGTCCTTCATGATGAGGCCGGAGTGACGCAGATCCCACGCGGCGGCGCTCGTCGTCGGTGCAGACTGGACGGTTTGTGACATCTTCGACATTTCAAAAGTCTCCTATGAAAATTGTGGATCAGTGAACGTCCGACCGCGGAATGGTTGCGGCCGGCTCAACTATTTGCGGGATTAAGCGTACGAAGCAGCGACCGGCGAGTGGTCAGGGAAAGGTCGGCATTCGGTCGCAATGGAGTGAGCGTCGCGGCGGGTGGTGCCCGCCGTGCCCGCGCTAGAGCCGCGCCTGTATCGAATCGAGTTCCGTTCTGCAAGCCTCTCCGAATGCCTTGAGAGCATCCGCCTGTCCCGACCCCACGAGCTCACGCAGTTCCTGCATGGACAGGTTGTTCGAAAAGTATTGGTCGGTGATGCGCAACACGAGGTGCTCTGCTTCGGTCAATACCTGTAGCGTCGCGCACAAGCGGATGCGGTTCAGCAGCGCGTACACAGGTACGAATGCGTCGGGTTTCTCCAGCGTATGCTGGAACGCATCCATCAGCAGTCTCGCACATTCGGTGATGAACTCGGAGTACAGTGGCTGGCGAATGCGGATCTCGTCTCGAATCCGCTCGCGATCATGCAGGGTCTTCTGGTTGATCCAGGCAATGGTGACAGTCGCCGTAGCGCCTACAAGCGTTCCTGCGAGTGCGCTCACTATGTTCATATCCATACATTCCTCTTCGGTGCCAAATTACGGGTCGCTTGACGTTGCCGGTTCGACGATGTCCCTGGTGATCAGGCGAAGCAGCTCGCGAGCGGACGTGAACTCGCAGCGCCTGCCCGTGACGAGGTTTTCCAGACGGCCGGCGAGGGCGTCAGGGGTCGCGTCGCTGCGCACCTTCACGACATAAGCGCGGCGGGTGGGGTACTTGGAATCGGCGTTCAGGATCATTGCTTCACTTTCCTCATCAGCAGTGTTGGCCAGCGTAATGACTGCCGACCTCTTAGTCCTGAGGAAAAAGTCGCCGTTCGGTCGATTCGTCAGCCGCGAGCGGACTGAGCAGGTAAATCTCTAGTCCGCGGCACTTCGCGGTTTGGCTGCCCATTGCGACTTCTGGCCGCGCATGCCACGGGGCAGCGCCAGCCCTACCCGGTGGCGTGCGAAAGTGTCACCAGGATTGAGGTTGGCAAGCATCAGGGTCGCCGCGTCCGCGTACGGCACGATCATCTGCGGTATCAAGCGTGCAAAAATCGGTAGAAGCAACGGGCCCGGGAGTGCACGAGCAAACGCCGGAACCTGGACAGGCAATTTATCCACGGCGATCCGCATACTATCCAGGCCAACGGCTGGCTGATCTACCATTGGCCCCGGACACAAAAGGCGCCAGTTGAGAGCGGATCGACTGATGCGTTCGTAGTTCACTCGGTGAGGCCAGTAAACGGACTTGATTTTTGGGAGGTCGACGCCTTTGCGGCCGGAGGGGTCGATATCCAGGATCGCCGCACCGGCGAGGAACCAGCATACGGGCTGAGCGTCAGGCGGCAGTGACTCCGCCGCCGTGACGAGCCGGTCGACCAGGTATACGAAGGTTTGACCTTCTGTGACCAGGCCAGCGCAATTTATCAGCGCATCGTGTCCGCTCATGAGCCGTGCGATATCAACGGTCGCGTGTGTGCCGAGATCCCCCTGGTGAACCGAGACTCGAGTGCTGGCCTCGAGCGGTAGCCTCGACGGACTGCGGACGAAGACGGTTACCTGGTGTCCGGCGGCCAGCGCCAGGCGAAGCACGTGGCTGCCCAGGGATCCCGTTGCACCAAAGATAATGAGACGGGACATACGCTTACCCGAGCAAAGTGCGCGCACGGATGAGCGTGGTCGTATCGGCTGCCTCCTCGAGCTGCTCGATCAGCGTGGCGAGCACTTGTCGATCTTTGTCCGTCGCCGCGCCGCGTTCGCAGAGCTCGGTGAGTGCCAGAAGCTCGAGCCAGGCTGCGCCCTGTACTCGCGCCTCTTCGATCGCGCACCGGTTCGATGCAGTGGCGGCATCGGGTTCGCCGCGCGCGTGCGCGATCGCGCTCTCGGTGAGCAGCAGCTGCGGAAGATAGATGCGCTCGCCGTACGTCTCGACGATTTCAAGGGCCTGATCGAGTTGCTCCTGAGCTGCCTGCCAGTCGCCGTGCAGGAGCAGCGCTTCCGCGGCATAGCCGAGGTTTTCGCTGGCGCCCGCCATCATCCCCAGCGCCGTGTTCTCGTCATGTGCGTCCCGGATCTGCCTGAAGCCCTCGAGCGCGCTACCACTCCGGGCTTCGGCCCACCCACGGAACCAGCGACATGCCGCCTTGCCCTGCGCGAGGGCGAACTCGTCGACGAGTGCGCGCATTTCATCCGCGAGCACGGCCACCGTGTCTGGCTCCCCGAGGCGCACCTGCAACAGCGCATCGAACCAGGCGGTTACCAGTAGTGCCATCGGTTGCCCCAGCCGGCGGGCGCGATCGTACGCCTCTTGCAGGCGCTCACGCGCCTTTGTCACCAGGCCAAGGTGCACAAGCGGCAAGCTGAGCGTCGCGAGGAGGGTGACGCAGGGGTCGGCGATGAAGTGCCGCTCGAACGTGGCCTCGGCCGCCTCGATGGCCGGGAGTGCGCGTTCCAGCGCGTCGCGGGCGGCGTCGGGCCGGCCCTGCTGCGTATACACGAGTCCGCGCACGGTGCAGGCGGCGACGGGCAGAAACGCATCTCCCGTTTGCGAAGCGAGTGCCTCGGCTCGATCCGCGATGGCAAGTGCATCGGCGAACTCCCCGCGGACCATGAGCAGGAATCCGAGCGCATGCAGAACCAGTCCGCGCATGGCATGCGCCGGATCGTCGGGAAGCAGCGCGCAGGCGCGTTGCAAGGCACATTTCGCCTCGTCGCCGGCACCCTGCACATGGAACGCCGACACACCGCGCAGCGTTGCGAGCGTGATCTCGAGAGATGTGCGCTCCGCGCAGGCAGGGGTGCGTTCCAGCAGTGTCAGCGCGTTCTCGGTCAGACTCATACACTCGGCCGGGCTGAAGTTCAGCAGCGCGGTTTCGGCGGCTTCCGCGTAGTAGCGCAGCGCAGCCATCGGGGCGCCGCCCCGGTCGAAATGCATCGCGAGTTCCGCGGCACTTACGCTGAGGCCTGCCGCCCTTTCTTCCGCCAGTACTGCCCCGGCTTTGCGATGGAGCTCCGCACGCGTCGATGGCGCCGTACGCTCGTAAAGCACTTCCCGAAGGAGCGCGTGTTGGAACGAGTACGATTTCTCCCGCACATTCTTATAGTCGCGATCGCGAGGATGGATGAGCCAGCGCTGCTCGCGCACCAGCTGTTCACACGCCTCCGAGACGGCTGTCGTACTGCGCTCGAGCACGCGCGCCAGCGTTTCGCTGCGAATGTCGATGCCGCAGACGGCTCCCGCTGCGAGCAGTGTCCGCCGGTCGTCGTCGAGTCTGTGCAGGTAGTGATCGATGATCGCCGTCAGGTCTTCCGGAACCGCCATGTTGTCGAGTGATACCGCATTCCCCGCGGGGATGCCGCGCAGCCCGGCACGCGCGAAGACATCGTTCGTAACGGACGCCACGAAGAGCGGCACGCCGTCCGTACGTTCGTGCAACGCGCGCACGAAGTTCTCGTCACCAGCAAACGACGGTGAACGCTCCGCCAGGTACGCCGAGACCTCGGTCTCCGAGAACGGATCGAGTACGATCTCGCTGCACAGGCCGTGGAGGCGGAGCTCGTGTCGTACGGCATTCAGGGCGGGATTGGAAATGACGACCTCGGCCAGTCGAAAGCTCGATAGCCACATTACACGGGCAGGGCTGCGCCGACGGGCGATAAAGTCGATAAGTTGAATGGTGGCACGATCGGCCCAGTGCAAGTCCTCCGTCACCAGCAAGAGGGGTCGCTGCTCGGTATATCGGACGAGAAACTCGCCCATTTCACGCAGCATCCGGTCCGGGCCGACGCCGACGAGCTCCCGGCGCAGGCTCTCGCGCTGGTCAGGGGTGCTGAGCCATGGCAGCTGCAGCAGCCACGTGGGCGCCACAGCGCTGAGAAGCAGTGCAACGGAGGGGTCGAATCGGCACAACTGCCCGAGTGCTTCCAGTACCGGAAGATGCGGCTCACCCGTTCCGTAGTGCTCGACGCACTGTCCGCGCGCGCTTGCCGCCTCATCCAGGCTGGAAATGAAGTGTTCGATGAGCGTGGTCTTGCCGATCCCCGGCTCGCCCGCGATCCAGACGACGGCGGGCTTGCCGTGAGTGGCGCTGTCCCAGGCGTGCCGAAGCTGCCCCAGCTCCTTCGTGCGGCCGACAAAAGGCGGAGCGGGCGGTTCGCCGGCATGTGCAAGTGCCACATCCCGCGAACTCTCTGCCGCCGCCGGCACCGCCGCGGACACCACCGTCGTGGCTGCGATGAAGCGGTAGCCCCGTCGCGACACGGTTTCGATGAACCGTGGCTGCCGCGGATCGTCGCCCAGCGCGGTACGCAAATCGCTGATAGCGGTCTTCAGCACCGAGTCGCCCAGGTAGCGATGGCCCCAGACGGCATCCAGCAGAGCGTGCTTGCTCAACAGTGTCCCGGAGTGACGGGCCAGGGCGCATAACAGGTTGAACGGGGTCGGCGCCAGGGTGACGGCATTCCCGGCACGCAGCAATCGTGCATTTGCCTCGTCGAGCTCGAAGTCGCCGAAGCGCACACGCAAAGCGTCAGAGCCAACCGGGGACTGAGACATGCATCCTGCCTGAACGAGGCCGAAGCGACCACGCGCCGTTCATTCTCGCGCGACGGCTTTACGCGGGCAAGCGAATCGGACGTACAGGCAGCGGCTTCGTGGCGAGGCGGCGAGAAATGCTCGTCAGCGCCCGAGCAGGCGGTATCGCGCGGCCACCACCGATGGGCGCGCGCCAGCCCAACACCGGGAGGCCGTTGGCCGGTAGAATAGCGCGGATGAGCGCCGCCGCCCTGGCCTTCGACAAGAACGACGACAACAAGCTGGCAATTACGCTGGCGGGTGAGTGGCGGCTCGGCGCCGACCTGCCCGCAACCGAGCCGGTGCTCGATGAATTGCGCCGCGAGCCGAAGCCAGCCGGGGTGACGTTCGAAACCGGCAATCTCGGTGAGTGGGACACGGGGCTCATCACTGCGCTGGTAGCGATCCGCCGGGATGCCGTGGCGAACGGCGTCGACGTCGAGGATGCCGGGTTGCCGGACGGTGCGCGCCGGCTCGTCACGCTCGCGTTCGCGGTGCGCGAGCGCGAGGGTGCACGGCGGGCGGCGGTCGACACGTCGTTCCTCGAGCAGGTCGGCGAAGGTGTCGTCTCGATATTCGGCAACGCTGCCGAGCTGTTCGAGTTTACCGGGAGGCTCGTCCTGTCGTTCGGCCGCTTTGCGCGCGGCACGGCAACCTACTTGCGCTCGGACGTCAGGCTGTACATCCAGGAAGCGGGCGCGGAGGCATTCCCGATCGTCAGCCTGATCACGTTTCTGATCGGCATGATCTTCGCCTTCGTCGGCCTGACGCAACTCGAGGCCTTCGGCGTCGGCATCTACACGGCCGACCTGGTTGCGGTCGCAATGATCCGGGAGATGTCGCCGATCATGACGGCGATCATCATGACCGGACGCACCGGCGCCTCCTATGCCGCCCAGATCGGCACAATGAAGGTGAACGAGGAGGTCGACGCGCTGACGACGCTCGGCATCAATCCGATAGACTTCCTCGTGACGCCACGCGTCATCGCGCTGCTCCTGATGCTGCCGCTCCTGACGATGTACGGCAGCCTGATGGGCATCCTCGGCGGGATGGTCGTCGGCCTCGCGATGCTGGACGTGAGTGTCGCGCAGTATACGGTGCAGACCGTCAGTTCCGTCGACCTCGGCACGTTGTTCGGCGGGCTGTTCAAGAGCGTTGTCTATGGTGGCCTGGTGGCCGTGGCCGGCTGCCAGCAGGGCATGAGCTGCGGTGGCAGCGCGATGGCCGTTGGCCAGGCGACGACGAAGGCCGTGGTCAACGGCATCGTCCTGATCGTCGTCAGCGCCTCGGTGCTGACGATCATCTATATCAACCTGGGTATCTGAATGGTGCACACTGCGCACATCGACGTTTGCGACGTGACGATGGCGTACGGCGATTTCATCGTCCAAAGGGACCTGAATTTCACGATCAACCGCGGCGACGTGTTCATCATCATGGGCGGATCCGGCAGCGGCAAGAGCACTTTGTTGAAAATAATGATCGGCCTGAGATCGCCGGAGGCAGGCGACATAGCGTACGACGGTCACTCGTTCTGGGCGTCGAGCGAAGCTGAGCGCCAGGCGACGAAACGAAAGTTCGGCACGCTGTTCCAGTCGGGCGCACTGTGGAGCTCGATGACGCTGGCCGAGAACATCGGGCTTGCGCTCAGGCAATATACCGATCTCGGGGACCACGAGATCCGCGAGGTCGCGGCGTACAAGCTGATGCTCGTCGGATTGGCGGGCTTCGAGGACTACTACCCGAACGAGATATCGGGAGGGATGAAGAAACGTGCGGGGCTGGCGCGGGCCATGGCGCTCGACCCGGAGATCCTGTTCTTCGACGAACCGTCCGCGGGTCTCGACCCCATCAGCGCCAGCCTGTTGGACGACCTGATCCTCGAGCTGCGCGACAGCCTCGGTACCACCGTCGTCGTCGTCACCCATGAACTGGCGAGCATCTTCGCGATCGGCAGCAATTCCGTGTTCCTCGACACCGAATCGAAAACCCAGCTCGCGAGCGGCGATCCGAAGAACCTGCGCGACCATCATCCCGACTATCGAGTGCGAAATTTCCTGCAGCGTGGTAAGGCCGAGGCAGACGCTGCATGAGCAAGAAGCCCAACCCGACGCTGATCGGCGCCTTCGTCGTCGGCGCAATGGTGCTCGTCGCGGCGGGCGTCGCCCTGTTCGGCGGCGCGCAGTTCTTCGTGGAACGCAACGTCTACGTAGCCTACTTCGAGGAGGGGACGAAAGGCCTGCGGATTGGCTCCAACGTGCTGATGAACGGCGTACGCATAGGTCACGTATCGGAAATTGCGCTGCTCGTCGATGCGACGTCGTACGAGACGATCACACGCGTGACGCTCGAGATATTTCCGGATACGTTCATCCAAACGCGCAACGGTCAGGTCGTCGGTGAGGGTATGCAGGAGAATCTCACGCACGATCGGCTCATAAACGAGGCCGGGCTGCGCGCCAACCTCGACATCGAGAGCTACGTCACGGGCCAGCTCCTGGTCGAACTCGCGCTGCGCCCGGAGACCCAGGCGACGCTGCGGGGCGCCGATCCGCCGCATCCCGAGATCCCTACAATGCCGTCGAACATCCAGGAGCTGCTCGACAATGTGCGGAAATGGCTGGCCGACGCGCGCGAGAACATCGATTTTGCGGAATTGGGTCAACGGCTCGACAGCATCCTGCGTGGGCTCGACGAGCTCAGCCATTCGGAGGACCTGCGCTCATCGCTCGCCGGCATCAGCGCCATTCTGAACAATAGAGATACGCAAGCACTGACTGGCTCCATCAGGTCCGCGCTGGAAGATGTGCAAATTGCAGCGGCGGACGCGAGCGAGTTGTTCCGTGGCGTGAATGCCGACGTCGGCGCGCTGACCGATGAACTCCAGCCGGTGATCGGGCGGCTGAACGAAGCGCTGCAGGAGGCGGAAGAGACGCTCGCAGCGGCGAGGGAGCAACTCCGGGGCGATTCGGAACAGGTTGTGCAGCTGCAGGCGACGTTGCTCGAGATCGAGCGCGCAACGCGTGCCATGCGCGAATTTTTCGATTACGTGGAGCGCAATCCGGAGTCGCTGCTGAAGGGGCGCCAATAGTGAGGGGACACGGGCACATGATGAAATCAAGGCGGACGCTCGTTGCGAGTCTCGTGCTGCTTCTTGCAGCGTGCGGGTCATCACCGCCGGCGCGCTTTTATTCCCTGCAAGCGCTCGACCTCGAGTATCAGGCAGACGCGAGTGATGCGGTCGTGATGTACCTGGGGCCGCTCCGATTGCCGGAGTATGTTGCGCGCCCGCAGATCGTAACGCGAGGCGACGGGGCGGAAATGATCGTCGACGACTACCATCGCTGGGCCGAGCCGCTGGACGACGCCATTCCGAGGATCGTCGCGGTGAACGTCGACAACCTCGTCGAAGGGGTCATCGTCGTGGCGTTTCCGAGCGGCAACCTGGTCGAAGCGGAATATCGCCTCCAGGGCAGCATCGTTCGCTTCGACGCGGACGCGGCCGGCCGCGCCGTGCTGATCGTGCAATGGGGGATTGCAACGCCGGCCGGCGACATCCTCGTGCCGCCACGGCGAAGCCAGTACGAGGCCCGGGCCGCGCGGACCGGCGACACGGGCGCGGTCGCGACCGCGCTGAACGATACTGTCGCGCAATTCAGCCGCGACATCGCGGCAGAAATCGAGACCAGGCTCGAGTGAACGGCGGTAACGAGTTGATCCATGGCCTATTGCTGGGAACCGAACGAAACCCTCGAAGACGCATTGCGCCGGATCGCCAACGAGCAGGTCGCCAGGGCTATCGCAGAACTCGAGGACAACAAGCGCTCCATGCATGAGTCCGTCCACAAACTGCGGACACGCTGCAAGAAAATTCGTGCACTGATCCGGCTCGTTCGCCCGGCGTTCAGTGACTATTCTGCAGAGAACGAAGTATTTCGCGACCTTGCAGGCACGTTTTCCGAACTTCGGGATGCGGACGCCATGCACACGACTATTGACGCAATCTGCACGCACTACGCCGATGAGCTGCCGGAAGCCGGCGGCACGGAGTTCAAGGAGCTGCGAGCGTGGGTGGACCGGCGCAAGCAGAGCGTTGCTCACGCGATGCAGGCCGACGCTGCGCTGGAAAAAGCATGCGAGGCATTTGCTGCCAGCAAGTCGCGTATCCGGCACTGGTCACTTGACGACCCCGATCTCACCGCGGCAACGGCGGGCCTGACGAAAACCTATAAGCGCGGACGCAAGGGCATGGAGGCTGCTGCGGCATTGCCTGCTCCGGAGTCCTTCCACGAATGGCGCAAGCGCGCCAAGTACCATCGCTACCACTTGCGTCTGTTGCAGCGTGCCTGGCCGCCAATCCTGTCGGCATCACGCAAGGCAGCCCGGGACCTTTCCGACTGGCTCGGCGACGATCATGATCTGGCGGTGATTCGCCGCGTACTGGGCGAACACGTCGATGAAATCGGCAAGCTCGTCCAGTATTCGGCTTTGCTCTCCCTGTTCTCGCGACGCGCCGCAGAATTACAGACCGCCTCGTTTTCACTGGGAAGGCGGGTGTATGCCGAGACTCCGAAGGCGCATTCCCGGCGAATCGGGGCACTTGTCTCGGCGTGGCATTCCGACCAGCTGGCGACGAGGTCCTGACCTTGCATGGAGCCGCCGGGACGGAGCCGGCGGTCAGCCCGGCCGCCGTCAATTGGCAGCTGTGGATCTCGTTGCCGCGGTCGTGTGCCATGTAAACACGCGAAGCGGCGGCACGTTCATCAGTTCGTGTTCCACGCGAGGCTTGCCCAGTATAGGCCGCGCATAGTCGGCGACCCGATCCGTAAACTGGTAGGCAACGAACCGTCCGCCATTTCGGAGGGCTTCGACGACGCCGGTGATGATTTCCGCGCAAACCGCCTCAGGCATAGTCGAAAACGGAATGCCCGAAACGACCGCATCGGCGGCGCTGAAGCCTCGCTCGCGCAAGCGGTGCAGTATGGAGCTTGCGCAATCGTGCACGACTTCGAAACGCGGATCGTCGATTTCCCGGAGACGTTCCGCAAATTCGGCGGTACGCTCGATGGCCAGGAGGCACGACTCGGGCGACATCGACTCCAACAATGCACGTGTTATGCCGCCCGTTCCGGCGCCCAGCTCGACGACGACCCGTGCGTGCTTCGGTTCGGCCGCTCGCACTACCCGTCGCTCCAGGAAGGCAGAACTCGGGACGATCGACGCTACAGTCCGTGGCGATTTGAGAAACTCCTGCAGGAATAATCGGCTGGCGTTCGGCATAAATGGCATCCTCATCGCACTCGCAGCGTCACCCACGCCTGCCGCGATAGTCACATACTGACAGAATCGGCGTCGACGGAGAAATGTCATTCCTGAAACGCGCCAGTAATGTTTCGCATCGCAGGCCGTCCAGCGTGGCATCGGGATCGCGATCACGAGCACACGTGTGGAGCCGGTGGACCGGGGCGCGCGATCTCGCGGGATGATCCGGGGTCCGCTATGATGTAGAAGAGGCCAGCCGGCCTTGCCGAATCCAGAACCAGGAGACCGATATGCACTACCGATTCGATCCTGAGGGTCGACGCCTGCCGATCAAGCTCGACAGCACGTCGAACGCCGAGTACGCGCCAATTCCGCTGGAGCCGCACAATCGGCTGGCCAACGAGATCGCGCAGGCCGCCGTCAGCCGCAATGCGAAAAAGACCGGGCTGGGGCGGCGTGATTTTCTGGTTTCCACTGCGGGTGCAGCGACGTCTCTCCTCGCCATCAACGAGGCGAATGCCCTCGCCGGAAAGCACGCCGGTTATTTCGCCCTGCAGGCGGATGCAGCGCTCGACGACGAGGTTGCTGCAGACGTAATCGGCAAGAAGGAATTCATTTTCGATGTGCAGGGCCACTACGTGCCCCCGGACGTTGCGGCGGAACGTAAAGATGCGTGTTCGAAGTTCGACTACGTCAGTCGAGACTACATGCGTTGCCTCGGCGCCGACGATTTCGTAAAGGACGTTTTTCTGGACGCCGATACCGACATGATGGTGCTCTCCTTCGTGCCGTCGACCCGCGACGCGGAGCCGATTACGATCGAAGAGGCCGATGCCACGCGCCGAATCGTCGACGAGCTCGAGGGGACACAGCGCCTGCTGATCCACGGCCGGGTCAACCCGAACCAGGAGGGAGACCTCGATGGCATGGATGCCCTCGCCGAAAATTACCCGATTTCCGCGTGGAAGACCTATACCCAGTGGGGACCCGACGGCAGTGGCTTCTACATGACCGACGAGGTCGGTATCCGCTTTGTCGAAAAGGCCCGTGACCTCGGCATTCGCAACATTTGCATTCACAAAGGCATTCCGTTCGGCCGCCAGTCCTACGAGCATTCGCTGTGCAAGGATATCGGCCCGATTGCGAAGCAGTTCCCGGACGTCAACTTCCTCATTTATCACTCCGGCTGGATACCCGGCCAGGCCGAAGGTCCGTACGACCCGGATCGGGGCGAGGGACTCGATGAATTGATCCGCTCGGTGGAAGCCGCCGGCCTCGGCAAAAACTCGAATGTGTATGCCGAACTCGGCAGTACGTGGCGTGGCCTGATGCGGGACGCAGACAGCGCCGCACACGGGATAGGTAAACTCGTGAAGCACCTGGGCGAGGACAACGTGCTGTGGGGTACGGATTCTGTCTGGTACGGTTCGCCGCAGGACCAGATCCAGGCGTTTCGCGCGTTCCAGATCGCGGCCGAAGTTCGCGATGCGCACGGCTATCCCGAAATCACGGACACGCTTCGCGCAAAAATCTTCGGCCTGAATGCGCTCAAGCCTTACGATATTTCGATCGATGAGGCGCGTATGCGGGCGGACGAGCGCCTCATTCGGCAGCGGCGCGAGAATTACGTCGGGCGCCGCGATCCGCACCACCTCACTTTCGGTCCGAAGACGCGGCGCGAGTTCTTCCGCTTCTGGCACGTCTGACGGCGAAGCGCTACCGCCGCAAATTCGACGCCTCGTGCGCCGCCGTTCTCGTTCGTCGCAACGGACATCGGGAGCCGTGGCCGGGCACGCCGATCGGTCAGTCGCCGATGGAAATCATGTCGTCGTAGCGTGCGATTGCGACGGGCGCGCCAAGCTCCTCACTCAGCCGCTTCTGCAACGGCAGCTGCGCTTTTTTTTCGCCGTGGACCAGGTAGAGAGGCGGCCGACGGGCGAAGCCCGAATACCAGTCGAAAAGGTCCTGTTGGTCGGCGTGAGCCGAAAGGCCGCCGATCGTGTGCACGGTGGCATGCACGCCGACAGACTCGCCCAACAGGGTGATCTCACCGGCACCATCGACGAGACGTCTGCCCGGTGTCCCTTCGGCCTGGTAGCCGACGATCAGCACGTGACACTGCGAGCGCCATACATTGTTCTTCAGATGGTGCAGGATGCGCCCGCCGGTGCACATGCCACTGCCGGCAATGATGATGGCACCGGCATGTATGTCGTTGATCGTCATTGAGTCCTCGACCGTCCTCGTCGCGTGCAGGTTCGGAAGTCCGTGCCTTTCGCCCGTGCTGCCAAAGAGCGGCACGTCATACAGGTGCTGAAAGCGTGCATAGATTCCAGTCGCCTCGATGCCCATCGGGCTGTCGACGAAGATTCGCCAATCGTCGAGCGCCCATCGGTCGAAGTTTTCCGACATCAGCTGCAGGAGATCCTGTGTTCGGCCAACGGTGAACGCCGGAATCAGGATGTTGCCCCGGCCAGCTTTTGCCTTCGTGAACACGGCTGTAAGTTCATCGAGTGTTGCTTCCATGGGTCGATGCAGGCGGTTACCGTAGGTGCTCTCCATCAGTACCACATCCGCGTGCGTCAATCGCTCGGCAGGGTTCATCAAAGGCGCATCGCGGAAGCCGAGGTCGCCGCTGAAGACCAGGGACCGCCGGGAGCCCGTGCCGATGTAGTTGAGTTCCACGATCGCGGAACCGAGGATGTGGCCGGCGTCGTGCAGCGTCAGCGTCAGGCCGGGCAGTATGTCGGTTGCCACACCGTACTCGAGGTCGACGAACTGGCGCACGCAGGCTTCGGCCTCTTCGCGCGTGTACAGGGGCCGGGTCGCCGGCAGATTCCGGTGAACCGTCCGATTATCCCGGTCCGCGTCTTTCTCATTGAGAGAGCCGGCGTCTGGCAGCATGATCTCGCACAGCGCCCGGCTCGCGGCGTGTGTGTAGATCGGACCTCTGTAGCCGTCCCTGGTCAGCTTCGGCAGGCGGCCGGAATGATCGATGTGCGAATGGCTCAGCACGACGGCATCGATTGCACCCACGTCGAAAGGAAACGTGTCACGATTCCGGGCTTCTTTTTCCCTCGAACCCTGTATCAGGCCGCACTCGACGAGCAGCCGGTGCGGTCCGGCATCGATCGCATAGAGCGAGCCGGTGACCTCACCCGCCGCTCCGAGAAACCTGAGCTTGAGGGACATGCCGCCATTTTGCCCCAAAATGGCAATCGCGGCCGCCGGCGCCTGCCCGGCGTGCAGGTTTGCTTTTCGACCGGCTCGCCCGCGATATTCGCGCCCGCGTGATCCAGATCACGGCGCGCCAGCCGCGAAATGCTTATCGTTTTCTCCCTACTGCACCGGGATTAGACCCATGTGGCTGCCACATCGCCTGTACGAAGCCGTACCGAAGATCTGTTTCCTGGTCGGCGGATTGATTCTCGCGGGCGCGTTGTATGTCGGTTTCGGAAGCCGTTTTGCACCGCTTTACCTGTTTGTCGCCTTGGCCTGCATGGCCTACGGTGCGTCGATCATGTGGCTACGGTATCGCTACCGGCGTCCGCGGCCGAGCCGCGGTACGGACGAGAGCCCGATCGTATCGGCCGCCCGCCAGATTCACTAGCACCGGCACGGCCGCACCGGAATTCTCCAGGGGCAGCGGCGGAGTGCGCGTGTGTCGCGGTGGCTGCCGTGACTATCAACAATCTGCTGCTCATCGCCAGCTCGCGCGTCCTGGTCCTTCGGCATCACGACGGCAATAGCCGCATGCACGCACTCGCCGGAGATCACCTGAACATGCTGGATGTGTGTGTCGTCTGGGGAGGAAATACATCGAGCGAGTACCTGTACGACTTCGACTTCTGGAATGGCATATTTACGTGCAACTACACGACTGCCAGCAACGCGGCCTGGAAGGCGTTTGATCAAACGGCCGTGTCCAACAACCATCTCCTGTCGGAGGAACCGTCGATCCGCCGGCGGCTCAGGGGACTGCGGGTGGGTGACCAGATCAGCGCGCGCGGCTGGCTCGCGAGCTACGTGAGCGGGACGGGAAGCCGACGGGGCACGAGTACGACCCGCCTCGATACCGGCGATGGTGCGTGCGAGACGCTCTACGTCGAGTCCTTCGAAATCCTGCAGCCGGCGACGAACCCCTGGCGGCTGGCCCTCTGGACAGCACTCGCCGTTCTCGTGTTCGCCGTGTTCCGGCATTTCATGCTGCCGTTCCGGGCCGGCGGTGTCCGGTTTGTCTGACGCTCCTCGAGCCTGATCAGGCGCCGGGATTCATGCGATACTGCAGCACAGGTCGGGAAGAAGCCCCGGAAAGGAGAATGCCGTCCATGCCCCGATTGAATCGTTACTGCATTGCGCTGGTCGCCTGCCTCGCCTGCGCCATTACGTCGCAGGCGGAAGACGACCCTGCCCACGAGCGCCATGAATTGATGGAAGGCGTCGGCGACGCGGCGAAACCCGTTGGCTCGATGCTCAAAGGAGAAACCCCGTACGATCCCGCCACCCTCCGGGAGGCGCTGGCGACGTTTCTCCAGGCGTCCGAGCAGCTTGGGGTCCTGTTTCCGCCCGGCAGTGAAGGCGGCGAGGATTCCCGAGCCGCGCCGGCAATCTGGGATGAACGCGCCGGGTTCGAGGAGGCGCTCGAGACGTGGCATGACGCCATCCGGACCGCGATAGCCGCGGAAACGGCGACGCTCGAGGCCGCACGGCCCGTCGTCGGACCGGTCTTCGAGGCCTGCAAAAATTGTCACGACAGCTATAGACTCGAAGAGAATTGATTCGACGCTCGATTCGTCGCCTGTCTTAAAGTCCCCGTGCGACGTTTCATCGCCAGCCTTGCCGTCCTGCTTTCGGTTCTGCTCACAGGGTTCGCGGTCCTCACCCGGCCGCAGCAGATCGGCGCCGACGAACTGCCTCGGCACGCGCCGGACGCCATTGCCGGCGAGCGCATCTTCTGGGCGGGCGGCTGCGCGTCCTGTCATGCAAGCCCGGTCGATGGCAAGCGTGCCCGGGGCAATGACAAGTTGCGCCTCGGAGGTGGCGTCGAACTCGAAACGCCGTTCGGCATCTTCCGCGGTCCGAACATTTCTCCACATCCGGAGGACGGCATCGGCCGCTGGACCGTGCTGCAGTTCGTGAACGCGATGCAACGCGGGGTGGGGCCGGATGACCGGCATTATTACCCCGCATTCCCGTACACGTCCTATGCGCGCATGCGCACTGAAGATGTAATGGATCTGTGGGCCTTCATGGCCACGCTCCCCGGGGTCGCGGGCCGTGCGAACGATCATACGCTCGCCTTCCCCTGGACGTTGCGGCGAGGCGTTGGCTTATGGAAACGCCGTTATCTCGATGGCAAACCGGTTGCGGAGGTCGACGCATCGGACTCCGCCGTGTCCCGGGGCCGGGAACTCGTTGAGGGCGCGGGCCATTGCGGTGAGTGCCACACGCCGCGCGACCGGTTCGGGGGCTTGCTGAATGAGCGCTGGCTTGGCGGCGCAGAAAATGTGGAAACGGACGGACGCGTTCCGAACATCACCCCCGGCGGCAGGAACGTCTCCGGCTGGTCCGCCGCCGACATCGCCTACTACCTGGAAACGGGTTTCACCCCGGATTTCGATACGGTTGGCAGTACCATGGTGGCCGTGCAGGAAAACCTGGCCCGCCTGTCCGCCACGGATCGCGAGGCGATTGCTGCCTACCTGAAAGCGATCGTACCGGTTACCGAGGGTGGCGCGTCACCATGATCATGGCCCGCTGCCAGTCGGTGCACACGGCACCGTCTGGCCGGCGGGCCATGAGCGTCTATGCCAAGGTCAGTTTACAGAACGTTTTTCGCTGCCATACTCCGTCGAGCGACTCTTGCTTTCGTTGTCGTCACGCTTGACGGCAAGCCGATTGTGCACGTCACGAACGCCGTACACGGACTCGGCACAATTTTCCGCCATGCGCTTTTGCTGGCGATCCTTGACTGTGCCGGTCAGGGTAACCTCGTCTGACTCGATCTGCACTTCGATATCGGCAGCGTCGAGCTCGCCATTGCCCTGCAGGCGTTCACACACGCGCTCTCTCAGCGAGTCCGAGGATCGCGCGAAGTTTTTCGGTCCGATGCCGGAATGCGGCCCCGGGGTAATCCAGTAGTACTCGGAATACAGCCAGACCGGCGTCCCTGCGCCGACCCGCTGGCCGGATCGTTCCGACGCGCTGTATTCGTCGCCGCCGTACCCGCTGCGACCCCGGCCCTGGCCATAGGACCTGCTCTGGCCATAGCCGCTGCTCCGGCGATAGTCTTCACCATAGCGACTGCTGCGGCCGGAGGCGTAACTGCCGCGCTGACCGTAGTCATCATCGCGATCGTAATCTTGAGCCGAGCGCCAGTTCCGGCCTTGCCCGTAGTCCTCGTCTTCACCGTAATCCGAGCGTCCTACCTGACGCCCGAAGCGCGAACGCGAGCCGAGATTGCGAAAACGGTCGCTGTCGTGGTCCCATTCCTGACGCCGACTGACGCGGCTGCTGCCATAGTTCCCTGTGCCGCCATACCCTGCACGACCCACGCGGTCCTCGTCATCGTCATGGTCATCGTCGAACCAGGATTTCACATCATTCTTGATTCGCTCGAGGATGCCTTCGTCCCGTCGGTCGCGCCGCGACTGACGATTATCATCGTCGCGCCTGTCCTGTTCGTATCGATTCATCAGCTCTTCCTCCCAATTCTGTTTTCCATGAAATACCGAATGCGTTTCGGTAGCACCCGTGACGCTGCAAGAGCTGTGCCACGCGCCTTCCGAGGTCGACACGCCCGAGCGCCTCGCCCCCGGGAGTGCATAAATTGCAATCTGCGGAAAAAAATTCAGTTCAGCGGTGCTCAGGGCGTCAGGACGAGCTCGACATCGCCGCCGAGTCCCGTGGGAACGACGGTCGTTTCGCCGGTGGAGTCGCGCTCGAAAGTCAGGTCCACGGCCTCGTTATCCATCCGCAGGCGGCGAATACGCAGCGTCTTCAGGTATCGCGGCAGGCACGGCCCCTCTACGCGGACCTGCCGGTCGCCGGCGTTGACCGAAAGTCCCAGAACCGCCGTGAGCAAGCCGTAGCAGGCCGCGCTCGACCATGCCTGCGGGGAACAGGCGTCCGCGTAGTCGACGGGACTCCGGCCGCGCTTCTTCGCAAACCCGCAAAACAGCTCCGGCAGCCGATTGAATCGCATGTAGAGGGACGCTTCGAACAGCCCCGTCAGCAGCCGGCCGGCCGTTTGCCGGTAGCCGTACTCGGCCATACCGAGACCAATGAGCGCCGTATCGTGCGGCCAGACGGAGCCGTTGTGGTACGACAGGGGACTGTACCGGGATTCCCTGGAGCTCAGCGTCCGGACACCCCAGCCGGAATACATCGCGGCCTTCGTCAGGCTTGCGACGAGCCGCCGGGCGCGGTCCGGCGCGACCATGTCCGTCAGGAGAACGTGGCCGGCGTTGGATGAGCGGACGCGGCAGGGCCGCTTGTCACCGTCGAGCGCGAGTACGAAGGTATCGAGCTCGTCATCCCAGAAAGCCTCGTTGAAACGCGCCGCGAATTCCCGGGCTTCGTTCCGGAGCCGGTCTGCCGTGTTCGGTTCGTCCATGAGGTCTGCGAGCATGCTGGCCCCGTCCTTCGCCGCATAGACGTACGCCTGCACTTCGCACAACGCAATCGGGCCCTGTGCGAGCCGCCCGTCGGCGTGGCTGATCGCCGTGTCTGAATCCTTCCAGCCCTGGTTGCTGAGCCCGGTCTCGCGCTCCCGCCGGTATTCCACGAAGCCGTCGCCATCGACGTCGCCGTACTGATCGATCCAGTCCAGCGCTGCCTTGATCTGCGGCCAGATGGAACGGATCAGCGGCGTATCGCCCGTCCGTTTCCAGTACCAGCTGGCCAGCATCACGAACAACGGTGTTGAATCGACGCTGCCGTAGTAAGCTGCAAACGGCACCTCCGCGGTCCTTGCCATTTCCCCGCGGCGCGTCTCGTGCAGTATTTTCCCCGGGTTTGAATCGCGGAATGCGTCCGTTTCCTGTGCCTGCTCGGCCGCGAGATAGCGCAGGACCCCTGCCGCGATATCCGGCTCGAACGCCAGTGACAGCATGGCGGTGATCAGGCCATCGCGGCCGAATACCGTGTTGAACCAGGGCGTTCCGGCGTGCGGGTAGGGCCCGTGCTCCGTGTCGGCTATGAGCATGTGCAGATCGCTGACCGAACGGTTCATCCATCCGTTGAACAACTCGTTACTGCTGAAGAGAAGGGGCCGGGCATGTTCTTCCTTTCTTGCCGACCTGCGCATGCTGCTGTAGTTGTCCAGGAGGTCCTGGACGGGGAGGGGGACATGCTCTTCGAACTCCTGGCGCGCCTCGGCCAGCACATGCACCACGATTTCGGCGTTCGGTTCCAGAACGAGCCTGTGAATCGCAGAAGTGGCGGCGAGGCTGTCGGGAGCCGGTTCGAAGCGAAGCGTGGTACTGCGGCGCACGCCGTCCTGGCCCATATACCCGAGCACTACGGAGTCTGCGTTCACCTGGGACACCTCCCGGGGCCCGCTGACCGGACGCGGCGTGCCCCGGATCTCGAAAATGTCCGCGAAGTCGGCGTCGAAAACCTGTTGCAATACCAGCAGCAACCGCTCCTTGTTATAGGACTTGATCTTGAGGCGCTGGTGCAGCGTGTCGTTCCAGAGGAACAGCTGGCGTACGACATGAACCGTTTCGCGGACCAGCGGTTCCTGGTCGCCGATGCCGTACACGTCGGAGTTGGCAAGGTCCACCGACAGGAGCGATCCGTCGTGTGACAGGTTGGAAGCGAGTACCAGCGGTGAGACGGCGCCGAGCCGGAGTTCCAGCCGCGAGAGATGGCGGCAATCGTTGAGATAGTATCCCTGGTCGGCATGCAGGTCGGCGCGCAGGTCGCCGAAATCGTCGGGTACGCAGAACGCGTCGTTGAATTTCAGGACATAGCCCTTGCCGGCCGGCCGCGTCGATGCTTGCATCCTCCGCAGCCCGCGTTCAGGCCGTCAATGCGGCGCTGGCACGATCGATGAGCGCTTCGTAGACCGCGCAATACTGGTCGACCATCCGCGCTGCACTGAACCGGGTCTCGAACTCATTGCGTATCGTGCGGCGGTCGAGTGTCGGAAGCTCGGGAACGGCGGCGACCGCTTCGTCGACGTCATCGACGATGAAGCCCGTTTCGCCGTGCCGGATGAGTTCCGGAACCGAGCCTGCTCTGAACGCGATCGTCGGCGTGCCGCAGGCCATCGCCTCGATGATCGTCAGCCCGAAGGGCTCCGGCCAGTCGATTGGGAGGAGCACACCGAGGGCGTCGCCGAGCAGCACCTGTTTCGTCGCATCGTTCACCTCCCCCACGTACTCGATCAGAGGATGCGAGAGCAATGGCCGTATCACGTCCTCGAAATACACCTCGTCGGCCTTGTCGATCTTGGCAGCGATCTTCAGCGGCAGACCCGCGGCGATTGCGATCTCGATCGCGCGATCGGGGCGCTTTTCCGGCGCAAGGCGCCCGATGAACAACAGGCTCTCCGAGGGGACCGGCGAGTAGCGGAAGGAAGCAGGATCGTAGCCGTGGTAGATGTTGTCTATCCAGTTTGCCCACGGCATCGGTTCCCGCTGGGAATACGATATCGACACCATCGGCAGGCTGCGAAACTCCTTCTGCAGGATCAGGAAGTCCGGCAAATCGAGCCGCCCGTGAACCGTCGTGACGTTCGGCGGGAAGCAGTGCGCGGCGGCGATGTAGTTCAAAAACGGTTCGTGGCAATGGATGACGTCGAAGTCCCGGGCGGAGCGAATCGCCTTTTCGAGTTGCACGATCAGGTAGGGCAGGTGACTGGTGCATGCAGGCTCCGATCGCAATGCGCGCGGCACGATTGGTACCAGGCGGGCAGATGTCACCGAGTCGCCGCTCGCGAACAGGCTGACCTCGTGGCCTCGGCGCACGAGTTCTTCCGTAATGACGGAGACGACCCGTTCCGTCCCGCCGTAGCGGGTCGGCGGAACGCTCTCCGCGAGGGGCGCAAGCTGCGCGATTCTGAGCGTACGGCGGGGCGAAGGAGCGGGGAGGGCTACGGCGGCATTCATCGCGGGACCTGTTCGGCATGAGTTGTAAGCTTTCAGCCTGCAATTTGCATGCCATTGGCCCGCTGCCTCGCGCGAGACGACCATACCCTGGCAACAGTCGGCCCGGGCGCGGAAGCGCACGGCGGAAAACGCTGCCGATATCCGCGCGGCGCCATCGGTATTAGAATCGCCAGCTTTCGGCACCCGGCGGTCCGGTGCCGTGCGCACATCACCACGACAGGGCGGAACACATGTCAGATTCACTGAAAGACAGCGCACTCCGCTACCACAGCCTTGCGCCTGCAGGAAAGCTCGCTGTAGTGGCGACGAAACCGCTCGAGAACCGGCTCGACCTGTCGCAGGCTTATTCGCCAGGCGTCGCATTTCCCTGCCAGGAAATCGTCGCCAATCCGCTCAGCGCCGCCATTTACACTGCGCGCAGCAATCTCGTTGGTGTCATCACGAACGGCTCGGCCGTACTCGGACTCGGCAATATCGGGCCGTTGGCAGCCAAGCCTGTCATGGAGGGCAAGTCCGTCCTGTTCAAGCGCTTCGCGAATATCGATGCCTTTGATATCGAAATCGACGAGCGCGATCCCCGCAAGCTGGTCGACGTCATTGCCGCCCTTGCCCCGACGTTCGGCGCCATCAATCTCGAGGATATCAAGGCCCCCGATTGTTTCTACGTGGAGTCGGAACTCGACCGGCGCCTGGATATCCCGGTTTTTCACGACGACCAGCACGGCACGGCCATCGTCGTCGCCGCCGCCGTCCGTAACGGCCTCGAGCTGGTGGGCAAGCGCTTCGACGAGGTCAAGGTCGTCGCGACGGGGGGTGGTGCAGCGAGTCTCGCGTGCCTCAATCTCCTGGCGGATCTCGGCTTGCCCGTCGATGCCGTCACGCTGGTCGATATCGAAGGCGTCGTTCATGTCGGGCGGGAGAAGGACATGAATCCTTTCAAAGCCCGGTACGCCAAGGACACCGCAGCGCGCACGCTCGAGGACGTTATCGCCGGCGCGGATATCTTCCTCGGCCTGTCTGCGCCCGGCATCCTCACCGCCGACATGTTGCTAAAAATGGCACCGAACCCGCTGGTCTATGCGCTGGCCAATCCTGTCCCGGAGGTGCTGCCGGAGATCGTGGCGGAGGTCCGTCCGGATGCCGTCATCGCCACCGGGCGATCGGACTATCCCAATCAGGTCAACAATGTCCTGTGCTTCCCGTTCATATTTCGCGGTGCCCTGGACGTCGGCGCGACGACAATCAACCGGCACATGCAGGCGGCGTGCGTCGATGCAATAGCCGGGCTTGCAAAGCGGCCGCCGGCCGAGGAGGTCGAGGGTGTGGACATCGCCGAAGCACCTGTTTTTTCACGCGATTACCTGATCCCGAAGCCTTTCGATTCGCGGCTCTATGTCGAAGTATCGCTCGCCACGGCACGGGCGGCGATGGAAAGCGGCGTCGCGACGCGGCCGATCCGCGACCTGGAGGCTTACCGGCGGCGCCTGCAATCCTTCAACACCCGCTCCCAGCTCTTCATGCAGCCGGAAGTCGAACTGGCAAGGCGTGGTCGTGAACGGCTGGTCTACGCAGAAGGCGAAAACCCGACCGTGTTGCGCGCGGTGCAGGCAGTATTGTCCGAAGGATTAGCGGACGTGAAACTCGTCGGACGTGCCGAGGTGGTCCGGCGGCGCCTCGAGGCATTAGGCAGCTCGCTCGAGCCGGGGCGCGATTTCGAACTGATCGATCCGCAGAACGATCCGCGCTATCGCGACTACTGGGAAACCTACCACGAACTCACCTGCCGGCGCGGCGTGTCCAAAGCTGTCGCACGGACGGTCATGCGCACGAGCGCAACCGCCATCGCTGCCTGCATGCTGGTCAAGGGCGACGCGGACGCGATGGTCTGCGGTACGGAAGGCCGCTATGACCGGCACCTGCGGCACGTGATCGAGATCCTCGGCCGCCGGTCCGCGGAGGATCGCATCTCTTCATTATCGGTCCTGTTGTTGCCGCAAGGGCCACTGTTCGTCACAGACCCGTACATCGATATCGGCAAGCGCATCGACGACGTCGTCGGAACCGCCCTGGCAGCCGCCGAACGGGTGCGCAATTTCGGGGTGATGCCGAAGGTGGCGTTGTTGTCACATTCGAATTTCGGCTCTTCCAGGACACGCACCGCGCAGAAGATGCGCGAGGCGACGCGGCGACTCCAGGCTATTGCACCGGAGCTCGAGGTCGAGGGCGAGATGCACGCGGATGCGGCGCTCGACGAAAGTATTCGCGATACGCTCATCCGCCACTCCAGGCTGCGCGGCTCCGCAAACCTGCTGGTGATGCCGACGCTCGATGCGGCCAACATCGCCGTGGACCTCCTGCGCTCGATCACGCGGTCGGTCATCGTAGGGCCGCTGCTGATGGGCACGGCGCTTCCGGCGCATATCGCGACCCCGGCGACCACGGCCAAGGGCCTCTTCAATATGAGCGCCGTGGCCGTCGCGGACGCCTGGCGCAAGACCCATCCGCGGCAGCGTTAGCGCCCGGCCGGCACTTTGCCGTCCAAGCTTAAGAAATGGCTTTACTAACGCAGCGTGGCGTGTATAGTAAAGTCACAACTTAAGTGACGAGTGAGAGGAGCATCGAGTGAGCAGCCACACGACGACCCACAGTACCTTCCAGATAGAGCGTTCCTATCCCTGCGCCCCGGCAAAGCTGTTCGCCGCCTTCGCCGATCCGGCCGCGAAGCGCCGCTGGTTCGCCGAAGGCGAGGGCTTCATCGTCGATGCCTTCGAGATGGATTTTTCCGTCGGCGGGAAGGAGCACGCGCTGTTTCGTTTCGCTGCGGGTATGCCATTGCCGGCGGGGACGACCTGCGAAAACCACAGTCGCTACTTCGATATCGTCCGGGACCGGCGGATCGTCATCGCTTACGCCATGACCGTAGGCGGTAACCGTATCTCTGCGTCGCTCGCGACCTTCGAGTTTCGCGAAGCAAAGGGCGGTGCCCGTCTCGTGTTTACCGAACAGGCGGCGTTTTTCGAAAATGCCGATGGACCCGGGCTCCGGGAAAAAGGCTGGCGCGACCTGCTGGATCGTCTTGCCACCGAGATCGCGGGTTGACCGGCGGACCCCTGGCGGGGGAGACGGTGCGGCCGGCGCCGAACGTGGATCGTATCTTCGCGTCTCTCGCGGATCCGACGCGACGGGCAATCATCGAACGACTCTGCGAGCGACCCGCCACCGTCTCCGAGCTGGCGGCGCCCCTCGCCATGACACTCGCGGCGGTAGTCCAGCATGTACAGCAGCTCGAAACGAGCGGCGTCATCGTGAGTGAGAAAGTGGGTCGCGTGCGCACCTGCCGCCTGGAGCCGGCCGCATTGGCGGCCGTGGAGCGCTGGATCAGCGAGCGAAGACTGCTTTGGGAGCGGAGGTTCCAGCGCCTGGGCGAGCTGTTGGCTGACGACGAGGGTCCTTAATTCGCGGCTTGCCTCCGTTATACTCGGGCTCGACTCACAGAAGGAAGCATGACCATGGCCAAGCCGGCGGCCGATTTCGCACCAAAGCCAATGAAAATAAGCGTGCTGACTGCTGCGCTTCAGGAACTTACGCCGCGTGAGAAACGCGACGCGGACCCGGACCTCGCGATCGAAGAATGGCTTGAGTTTGCGCGCGACATAGGATCTCCCTATATCCAGCTTTCATCGGCCCTGCATCCGAGCGTCAGCGACGTTCCGGCGGAGGCGATGCTCGACCCGGTAGCGAATACGCTCGACCTCCGCGAGCCGTTCAACCGGCAACGGGCGGACCGCATCCTGTCCGCCATGAAGTCCTCCGGCGTCGGGCTGTCCGATCTCGGCTATTTCGACAACATGTTGGTGGCGGACGATGCGGCCCGCAGGTTCAAACACGATTTCATGCTTCGCGTGTTCGACGCCGCAGTGCTCCTGGGTACCGATGCCGTCTGCGGCTTCGTCGGCCGCAACTACGAGCTCGAGATGGACGAGAACCTGGTCATGTTCGAGCAGGAATTCATCCCGCTGCTCGAGGAAGCCAAAGCCAGGGGCCTGACCTACCGTGTAGAACAGTGCCCGATGCCGGGCTGGACCGTGCTCGACCGCTGGCACAACAACATCGCCTATGCGCCGGGCCCCTGGATCGCTCTGCATCGCATTTGCGAAAAGCACGGGGTCGGTGATCAGTTTCGTGTTCATTACGATCCGTCGCATTCCGTGCTGATGGGGCAGGACACGCGTTCGATGTTCCAGTTCCTGAAGGACGAGGGGTACAACTTCCTGGTCGACGGTTTCCACGTGAAGGGCCAGGTGATCGACGCGAAAGGCGTGTCGGCGTGGGGCTACGGCGGGCAGACGATGCAGCGCGGAGACTGGCACGGCGGCCGGCCGTCGCAGAATCCCGCCGACCAGGCCAACGCCTGGAAAAAACAGACCGCCCTATGCGAACACGAACTGCCGGGAACGGCGCGTCATGATCCGCTGGCCTACCTGCAGAACCGCACCGTCGACTGGCTCGATCACCAGCTTGCGGCCCGCGAGCTGCTCGACATCGACCCCGCGAATACTTACCTCGTCGTCGAGCACGAATATCCGCCCGCGCGTATCCAGGACAAGGCAAAGCTCGCGCCGATTCTCGCGGGCTCGGTGGCCTTCACGAAAGCCATAGACGAAGCCGCCGCCGCAATGTACGCGTTGCAGCACGAGGTATTGCCCTCGCTCGGAATTCGGGTGCAGGGCGTTGGCCGGGAAGCCTATCGCAGCTAGCGCCGGCACGGCAGGACGATGCAGGCAGCACGAGACTTTTGATATCCGGGGGAAGGCCATGAATGGTGCAATCAGTGCGCGCCTCAGCGTGATGATGTTCTTTCAGTTCTTCGTCTGGGGCGCCTGGTACGTCACGATCGGCAACTACATGAGCGCGATCGGCATGGGTGATCTCACGCACTGGCCGTACACCGTGAATCCGATTGCGGCTATTATTGCGCCCTTTTTCCTGGGACTCGTGGCCGACCGATACTTCGCCACGGAAAAGGTGCTCGCCGTCCTGCATCTCCTGGGTGGCGCCGTGATGTTCATCCTTCCGCAGACGACGGCAAATCCCACGGCCTTCATTCTCTTGCTGCTCCTGTACAATATCTTCTACATGCCGACGCTGGGTCTCGCGAACTCACTCGCGTTCCACAACATCCAGGACCAGGAAAAGCAATTTCCGCTCATCCGTGTATTCGGCACCATCGGCTGGATCGCCGCCGGATTGTTCATCGGCTTCGTGCTCGGGCAGTTCACAGAGGGGGTCTTGCCCGACCGCACGCCACTGCCCTTGTACACGACCGGGATCGCGAGCGTCTTGCTCGGCCTTTATTGCCTTACCCTGCCGCACACGCCGCCGCCTGCCGCAGGCGACAAGGTGTCCGTGCGAAGCATCATGGGGCTCGACGCCCTCGCACAGCTCGGCAGCCGTTCGTTCTATATATTCATCGCCAGTTCACTCCTCATCTGCATTCCGCTTGCGGCTTACTACAACTTTGCACCGATCTATGCGGCGAATGCGGTGTACGACCAGGGCGCGGGGAATGCTGTCATAAGCCTGCTACCCAACCCGTCGTCCCTCATGAGCCTCGGCCAGATGTCCGAGGTCGCCTTCATGCTGCTGATGCCATTGCTGTTCGTCCGGCTCGGTGTGAAATGGATGCTGGCCGTCGGCATGGGAGCGTGGGTCCTGCGTTACGCGCTTTTCGCCGCCGCCGCACCGGACGCCATTTTCTGGATGATAGCGACCGGCATACTGGTGCACGGGATCTGCTACGACTTTTTCTTTGTCACCGGGCAGATCTATGTGGATAAGAAATCGACGCCGGCAATCCGCGGCCAGGCCCAGGGCTTCCTCGTGCTCGTTACCTATGGTGTCGGCATGTTCATCGGCGCACAGGTCGCCGGCAGCATCTACAACCGCTTTCTCGCCGGCCGTGCGACGCTCGATCTCCCGAGCTGGCAGGACTTCTGGTATGTTCCCGCGGCCTTTGCGCTCGTGATCCTGGTGTTTTTCATGCTCACGTTTCGCGACGATGTGAAGCAGCGTCCGGCGGCCTGAGCGCGCCAGGCGGACGGATCGGCGGAGCCGCTCCGGGTAGCCGGCGGGCAGAACTTTTTCTTTACAGCAGCACAAAGACTGTTATAGTTCGCCGCGTTCTGGCGCCCATCGGTCGGCGCCACGACTCCCGCCACGCAATTCCGCGGCCCGGGAGCCATCTCACCCGTACGCCTGGACCGAAGCTTTCGCGGCTTATGCCGCCGGGGTATCAGGCGCACCGGAGCAACCTCTCTTGTTATTCAGTCAACTCGGCCTCTCGGCCGAAGTCCTTCGTGCGGTCGATGAAAAGGGCTACACGGTCCCCACACCGATCCAGCAGCAAGCCATTCCTGTCGCCATCCAGGGGCGCGACCTTCTTGCCGGGGCCCAGACGGGCACGGGCAAGACGGCGGCCTTCACTTTGCCCTTGTTGCATCGCCTGCAGCACGGCACCGTCAATCGGCGCCGTGTTCGCGCGCTCGTCCTGGTGCCGACGCGTGAGCTCGGCGCACAGGTGGGGGACAGCATCCGCACCTACGGCGGCCAACTGCCGTTCCGGAGCGCGGTAATCTATGGCGGCGTCAGTATCCGTACGCAGATCGATAAGTTGCGCAGAGGTGTGGATACGGTAGTCGCCACCCCGGGCCGCCTGCTCGATCACCTGCAGCAGGGAACGATCGACCTCGGCGCGATCGAGTTGCTGGTGCTCGATGAAGCCGATCGCATGCTCGACATGGGCTTCATCCGCGACATACGCAAGATCATGAGCCGGCTGCCGGCGGACCGGCAGACGCTGATGTTCTCGGCAACGTTTTCCAGGGAGATACGGAGCCTGGCCCGGGACCTGCTGCGTGATCCGGTGGAAATACAGGTTGCCGTGAGCGGCAAGCCCGTGGACGGCGTCCGCCAGGTTGTCTACCCCGTGGATCGCGAACGAAAACGCGAATTGTTGTCGCACCGCATCGGTGCGGAGAACTGGCGCCAGGTACTCGTTTTCACGCGCACGAAGCATGGTGCGAACCGGCTCGCGAAGCAACTCGAAACCGACGGCCTCTCCGCCGCCGCGATTCACGGCAACAAGTCGCAGTCCGCACGCAACCGCGCCCTCAGCGACTTCAAGGCCGGTAAAGTACGGGTGCTCGTTGCCACGGACGTAGCGGCCCGCGGCATCGACATCGACCGCCTGCCCCGGGTAGTCAATTACGAACTGCCGCATGTCGCCGAGGATTACGTTCACCGCATCGGCCGCACGGCGCGGGCCGGTAACGACGGTCATGCCGTATCGCTCGTCTGTGTCGATGAACACCAGTTGCTGGACGGGATTGAACAGCTCCTGCAAATGCGCCTGGAACGCGAGGTCGTTCCGGGCTATGCGCCGGATCCGCGCATCAAGGCCGTGCCGCTGACACAGGGACGCGCGCAGCGGCAGCCGGGGAATCGCAAGCCCAAGCGCAACACCGGTGGTGCAGCACCCTCGCCGCGTGGCAAGAGCCCCGAACGCCGGAAGTCCGGCGGTCAGCGCCGCCGCGGCAATAACCGGTCGTCCTGATCGAGGGCAGGCGCAGCCTCGTTCCGCTACAATCGCCGCCGATCCGTGCTATCCACGACGTTGAGGCATGCATTCGCGCGGGTATCTGTCATGAGCGAAAAAGACAAGGAATATGTTCTCACCCTGATCTGCCCCGACCGCCCCGGCATCGTCCATGACGTCAGCGGCGTCATACTGCGGTCGGATGGCAACATTCGTGAAAGCGCCCAGTTCGATGATCCGCAGACGGGCCTGTTCTGCATGCGTATTCATTTCTCGGTCGGCAATGCGGCTATCGATCTCGATGCGCTGAAAGGACGTTTTGCCGAGATCGCCGGCAAGTACAGCCTGCGGTGGGAACTTTTCGACCGCTCCGTATTGCCCCGTGTGCTGATCATGGTCTCTGGTTTCGATCATTGCCTGCGTGACCTGCTGTACCGGCGTCACATCGGCGAACTCCGGATCGAAGTTCCCTGCGTGGTCTCGAATCACCGCGACGCGTACAAGCTGACTGCATCCTACGACATTCCCTACCGCCACCTGCCGGTAACGGAATCGAACAAAGCGGCGCAGGAGGACAAACTGCTGGAGCTAATCGACGAACATGCAATCGACTTCGTCGTCCTGGCGCGCTACATGCAGATTCTCTCTACGTCGCTCTGCGGGAAACTGGCCGGCAAGGTGATCAACATTCATCATTCGTTCCTGCCCGGTTTCAAGGGAGCGCGCCCGTACCACCAGGCGCACAGCCGTGGCGTCAAGCTGATCGGCGCGACTGCCCACTTCGCGACGGCTGACCTCGATGAAGGGCCTATCATCGAACAGGACGTCGCGCGCGTCGATCATTCACACTCAGCCGAAACGCTCGCGGCGGTCGGTCGCGACATCGAAATGCGCGTCCTGGCCCGGGCGGTCCGGTACCAGGCGGAACACCGGGTGATCGTCAACGGCAACAAGACCGTCGTCTTCGCCTAGGGCCGCCCATGGTGTTCACGGGCCGGCCGCGACAAAAGCGCTGAGCGTGATCGCACCGGAATTGAACGAAGTATCGACGTAAAAATTCGGCGCGCCAGCCACGGCCGTGCTCCAGAACGTGACGCCGTTGTGCTTGTATTCAATGACACCCGACCCGACGGCGATTGAAATTTGATCACCTGTCGAGAGCGCGGCGACAGTCGTTCGCCAATTGCCACTCTCGTAGACGGTGAGGGTGCCCGCAGAGCTTCTGAGTCCGTAATCGATATCGCGCCATGTAGCACCCGTTTCCGCAACGCCGAGGCCAACGATCCAAGTGGTCGCAGCCGGGTTGCTGTCGATCGTGAAGCTGACTTCGTAGTTGCTCGTGTACCCAAGGGTGGAGAAAGCGGGCGACACGACCGTGTTGTTGTTCCAGCCCGTCGGCGATCCGCTGTAGGTGATCTGGTTACCGGAGGTGGAGACGCCACCGCTTGCTCCGTTCCAGTTCACCAGCGGCGTTCCGCCGCCGCCATCGACCCTGACACTGGCTTCGAGTTCGTCGCCGGCGCTGCCCGCGTCCGGCTCGTTGCCGGCGGCCGCGGAGGTTGAATTCGTGATCACCTGGCCCGCTTCGCCCGCGTTCACCGTGCCTTCGATGGTCAATGTGGCCGAGGCGGATACTGGCAAAATCCCGACAGACCAGGTGCCGCCGACGTAAGTGCCTTGTGTCACCGTGCCGTTGTTGCCGGTAGGTGTCAGTCCTGCCGGCAGGCTGTCGGCCAGTGAAACATTCGTCGCATCCAGGGGGCCGTTGTTCGTGACTGTCACGAGATAAGTAACGACGTCGCCTTCTGCGGGCGTCGGGTCGCTGTTGACGGACTTCGTGGTAACGAGGTCCGCTGCCGTCGGCGTGGAACAGGCGCCCAGTGTGGACAGGTCGACCGGGACCGAAAGCGGCGTGCGATTTTGACCCAACAGCACCGGCGCCGCCGGCGACGTGAGATCAAGACAAAGGTTTGCGCCGCCGGGGATGGAGAATTCGAAGCCATCCTGACCGGCGTTGCCGACGGCGAGCCCGTAGCCGATCGCCGTCGGATCGGACAGGTCGAACAGATCGTTGCCCTCGATACTGAACGGCGTGACCGAATCGAAGGGCTGGGAAGCCGAGATGTCCCCGCTGAAGATGGCGTTCTGCCCGCCGGCGGTTACGCGAACCGACCATGCGCCGCTGGCACAGTCCTGCCACACGAATAATGCATGCTCGGTCGCCTTGTTGTAGTTCGGTGCGCCGCAGGTCGAGGGTTCATCGTCAACAATAGTGCCGGTTGCGCTGAAGTCGTTGAGCAGGGCACCCACCGGATTGCCGAGCGTCACGGTGAATTGCTCCACCGATTCGGCCACGGAATCATCGTTGATCTGGATCTCGATCGACTTGCTGGTTTCACCGGGTGCGAAAGTCAAGACTCCGGAGGCCGCCGCGTAATCACCGGGCGCACTTGCCGTACCGTTCGCCGTCTGATACTCGACGGTGACGGCTGCCGTGGAGGGTTCATTCAGACTCACCACAAAGCCTGCAATGCCGCCGGGCACGTCTTCCGATACGCTCGCATCCGCGATTGAAATGCTCGTCTGGGCGCCAGCACCGCAGGACTCCAGGGTCCGGAGGTCGATCGGCAGCGACAGGGCCGTGCGCATCGATCCGCCGTAAGCGACGTCCGTATTGCCGTCCTGGCCGAAGCAGGTATCGGCTTGCGGGTCCAGCGTAAACGTGAAGCCGTCCTGCGCGTTGGCGCCGACGATCAGCGCGTATTCGAGCGCCGTGCCGCCGCCCGAAAGGGCAAGCGTATCGGACGCTTCGAGGTTGACGCCGTTCACGTTGCTGATGGGGACATCGGAAACGAGGCGGCCGCTGGACGTGCGTGTCGGCCCCGTGCCGCCCGTGACGCGGACGTTCCAGACCTGTGAGGCGCAATTGTTGCGCCAGATGAACATTTCACGGTCTACCGCGATATTGAAGCTGGGCATGCCGGCGGTTTTTGCGCACGCGGATGGCGGTACCGACTCCGGTACGGTGATCGGGTTCAGGACGGCGTTGCCTTCGATGACCTCGTAAAGGCGATTGGCCGGTACATCGGTGTAGGTGTCTACCTGGCCGCTCGGCCAATGCACCGAAATATCGACGAAGTCGTTCCCACCGAGGCCGAAATGTATGCGATTGTCATGCTGCGCCCAGCGATGGTAGCCACCGTTGCGCTCCCGCCGTTGCGCCTTGCCGCCTGCGGTCGCGGTGATGATGGCGCCGATGCCGTCGCGGTTGGACGTGACGCCCGTAAGGTCGAGCTCGAGCCAGTGGTTCTCGTTGCCGCGATTGTTGAAGAGCTTGTCAGGACCACCGGAACTGTAACCGATGTACTCCGGATACAGATTGAGGCCGTTGGTGACGAACAGGTCGACGGAGCCGTCGGCGTCATAGTCGCTCGCGACAACGTTTTCGCCGAGGCCGACCCCAGGTCCAATCGGCCCCTCTGCACCGAAGGGTGCCGTTGCCGGAGCGAACTGGCCCGTGCCGTCATTGAGGTATAGCCGGTTAGCGAGGTTCGTTACTGCATCCCTGCAGACATAATAGAGGTCCACATCCATGTCGTTGTCGAAATCGGCAGCGGCGACGGCATTGCACAGGACATTGTGATTCAGGCCGGTTGACGCTATTTGGTTCGTGTACGCACTGCCCGTGTATTTGAGCATGGCCGGTTGTATTGGCCGTTCGATAGCAGTGATGCCGGAAACGGAAAGATTGCTCACGGGCGCGGTACTGTCCAGATAACTGTACGTGGAGCTGAATTGCCCGCCACTGCCCGCGCCGGCTGAATTCACATAGGTCCAGGTCTGCGTTGCCGGGTCGTAGCCCACGAAAATGCCGCGATCGGTTGCCGGGTCGTAGGGCATCAGTCCGTGAACACCCGGATCGGAGGCCGACAGGGTCATCCGGATCGGTTGGTTGATCGCGGGCGCCGCCGGGTGCAGGCCGCCGGCGCCGATGTACACGTTGTTCACGTTTGGCCCACTCCAGTGCAACTCCACGGACAGGTCGCCCGCGCTCCGGTACGTGAGGCCGCTCGCGGAGGCGCCGCTGTTCGCAAAGCTTGCTTCGATCGCTTGTGACGCAACGATTGCAGCGCCGTTGATGCGCAGCTTGCCGCGAATGGCAAAGAGCTCCATGCTCAGGTCGCCGTCGAAATCAGCGATCGCCACGTCGCCGATTGAGCCCACCGGGACGGCGAGTGCACTGTGCTCGGGGAAGGGCAACCCGACAGTCAGGTCATAAATATGCTCCGGAAGGGCACTCACGTTCACGCAAACCCAGTCGGCTCGGCCGTCCATCGTCAGGTCGGATAGCAGTGAAAAGTCGCCATCATCGCACTGGTGTGCGGATGCCGCGTTTCGCCTGAGAAAGTCGCCACCCACCTGTTCGTGGAGCTGGACCTTATCGCCCTGCACGACAACGCCCAGGTCGAGCAGACCGTCGTTGTTGTAGTCGAACCAGAACGGAAAACGGCCGCCCCACGCCATCCGGTCGAAGGTAAAATCCGAAATCCGGTCCGACAGGAACGAACCATTGTTGACGAGGAACTGCGTAAAGTTCTTCGATCCGGCCGTGATCATCAGGTCGGAATGCCCGTCGTTGTTGTAGTCGGCCCAGGTGCCGCCGTGAACGTCGGACCTCGGCGTCAGCTGCCAGGCATCAATCTCGAAGGCGCGGTCCTCGAACGTGCCATTGCCAAGGTTGATATACAGACCGGACGGATACCGGTGGTGTGTAACAAACAGGTCCGACAGCCGGTCGCCGTTCGCGTCGCCCCAGGACGCACCGTAGGATTCACCGGTGTACTCGGCGCCTGAGCCGACGGTGACGTCATCGAACTGCACCTGGGCGAATGCAGGCGTGACGACAGGGCCTGTCAGTGTCAGCACCAGGAGTATGATTTCGCATCGGTCGCGGCCGGACATCCGGGCACCGGAAAAGGCAGGGGTTTTCATGGGGAGGATCCGAAGCTGCTGTGCAGCCGATTTATTTGAATTCGACAGCGATTATGGCTGAATCGAGAGCTCTTCGCAGAGTTATCGGTGCTGCAGGCGCGGCGCTGGCTCTGCCCGGGCCGTGCGATACTCGGGTTGCGTCACCGCGCCGAGCCTAGAGCTGCGTGGTTGAACAATAACCCTGAGTGTGCGCAGGGGAACAGCGCTTTGTGACAATCTGACCTGTGGCAAGCCCGGGCGCACCGTCGATAGTGGACACACGAATGCCCCTGCGGCGCGCGCCAGAATATCGTCGCACAGGTCGTCTGGAATCACATATGACGAGCAGGCAATCCTGGCGTTGCAACGAGGACAAGAAACGCATGCAGAGACGATGCAGCGCACGGGACGGATGAGGCACCTCGAATGCAAGTGGTGAACGAGAGGCCCCGACCACGTGTCGTGATCGTCGGGGCGGGATTTGCGGGGCTCTTTACCGCGCGCGGCTTGCGGCGGGCACGCGTGGACGTCACGCTCGTCGACCGGCACAACTACCATCTCTTCCAACCGCTCCTCTACCAGGTGGCGACGGCAGGGCTCGCGCCGTCGGACGTCGCCTGGCCGATTCGACATGTGCTGAGCCGGCAGGATAACGTCACCGTCATGCTCGATCACGTCGTCGATGTGGATGTTGCAGCCCGCGAAGTCGTGACGCCCCGACGTCGTGTGCCCTACGACTTCCTCGTGCTTGCTGCGGGGGCACGGCACGACTATTTCGGTCACGATGACTGGTCGCGCTTCGCGCCCGGCCTGAAGACCATCGACGATGCAACGTACGTGCGCCGCCGCATCCTCGTGGCGTTCGAACAGGCAGAGATGTGCAGCGATCCCGCCGAGCGGCGGCGCTTGATGACGTTCGTCATCGTGGGTGCCGGCCCGACGGGTGTGGAGCTGGCCGGTACGATCGCCGAACTTGCCCGCCGTACACTGTCCCGCGATTTCCGGCGCATCGACTCGCGGAGCGCCCATGTCGTACTGGTCGAAGCCGGGCCGCGAATTCTCTCGGCGTTCACCGAGGCCTCATCGGCCTATGCACTGCGCTCGCTCGAGAAGCTCGGTGTCGACGTCAGGCTCGAACACCGCGTAAGCGCATGCGATGCGGAGGGCGTGATCGTCAACGGTGCGCGGCTTCCCTCGGCCACGGTGCTCTGGGCCGCGGGCGTCCGGGCATCCCGCGCGGGCCGCTGGCTGGGCGCAGCGACCGACAAAGCGGGACGCGTGCTCGTCGGCCCCGAACTCCGCGTGCCGGGTCACGACGATGTTTTCGTCATCGGCGACGCCGCGGCGGTTCGGGATGCGGCCGGCCGACCGGTGCCGGGCGTCGCGCCTGCCGCGAAACAGCAGGGCCGCTACGTGGCGCGTTGGCTCCGCAGTGCCGTCGAGGGACAGCGCGCGCCGGGACCGTTCCGCTATCGCGACTACGGCAATTTCGCGACGATCGGCCGCAAGTCCGCGGTAATAGAGACGCCGGTCTTGCGGCTGCGCGGACTGGTCGCGTGGTGGATCTGGGGCATCGGCCACATCTATTTCCTGATCGGCGTGCACAGTCCCGTCGTTGTTGCGCTGAGCTGGTTGCGTCAATACCTGACCTACGGTCGCGGCGCGCGGCTGATCACGGGTACCCTGCCCGAATCTCCGGACGAAACGAGGGAACAGGCCCCGGCGAATGACGGCATGCGCGGCGAACCCTCGCCTTGACTTGCGGTCCAAGGAGGGGCGTTCGATATCGGGGGAACAGGATGAAGTACGGATCGATACTGCTGGTGGTGGCCTTGCTCGCGGGTTGCACTACAGGCGAGGTCAGGCCCGAGGTTGCGGCCGTCCGGGACCTGATAGCGTTGGAGCAGCCGCCACAGGTCGACCAGATACGCCTCCTGAACCAGCTCTACTACCAGTACGTCAACGACCATTACGTATCCGTGACGCAGGGGAGCCGCCTCTACCTGGTGGAATTCAGTACCCGGTGCCGCGCTCTGCGCCGCTCGGACTACACGCCATCCATGGTTGATACACGCCGGGACGCCAACTACATCAATGCGAAATGGGACACGATACGCGGCTGTCCGATAGGCCGCATATACGCGCTCTCCGCCGCTCAGCTGGCGGAGATCCGCGAGATCAACGAGAACTCATTCGCCGGTGGACCGTAGCGTCGCGTGGCCGCCGAATGCCTGGCGCATCATGGCGAGCAGGCGCGCGGAGTAGTCCTGCCCGTCCTGGCTCGCAAAGCGGGCCATGAGGGACGCACTGATCACAGGCGCCGCAATGCCCTGTTCGATGGCTTCGATCACGGTCCAGCGGCCTTCGCCGGAATCCGCCACGAAGGGCTCGATCGAAGCAAGCTCCTGGTCCTGCGCCAGGAACCCGGCGGTGAGGTCGAGCAACCAGCTCTGGATGACGCTGCCGTGGCGCCAGGATTCGGTAATTGCCGCGAGGTCGAGATGCCAGTCATGCCGCCCATGCAACAGCGCCAGGCCCTCTGCATACGACTGCATCATGCCGTACTCGATGCCGTTGTGAATCATTTTCACGAAATGGCCGCTGCCTGCAGGTCCCGTGTGCACCCACCCACGGTCCGGTGCAGGGGCGAGCGTGCGGATCACGGCATCCAGGCGTCCTAACGCGGAACGGGTTCCCCCGAGCATCAGCGCATAGCCGTTCCTGAGCCCCCATACGCCGCCCGAGACACCCGCATCGACGAACTCGATGTCTCGCAGGGCGAGCGCTGCGCCGCGCCGCACCGAGTCCTTGTAATTTGCATTCCCGCCGTCGACGATGATGTCTTCGGCCCGGAGCAGGGTGGAAAGCTCGACGATTGCAGTTTCCGTGATCTCGCCCGCCGGCAGCATCAGCCAGACGATCCGCGGCGGGGAAAGTTTGTTGACGAGTTCCGTGACTGACCGGGCAGCCACCATGGAACATTCCGCGGCCAGCGTTTCCAGCGCATCCGGGTTCCGGTCGAAACCGACCACCGAAATTCCGCCGGCGCACAGGCGACGCGTCATGTTGGCGCCCATTCGGCCGAGACCTACCATACCCAGTTGCATCATGTCTCCCGTTCCACGCCGCAGTGGGCGCCCAGTGCCGGTCGCCGTTCGCGTTCAGTTTACCCGGCTTCGCGGTTCCAGGCGGTGGGCAAAGCCAGTAAAATCGCGCCCAGGAGGTGGCCTGACCAGAACAAGTAGACCTGGGAGGTATCTGCCATCTGAATTCCTTGCCTCAGCCGCGACGATCGACCGCCCTATGTTAACTCCTGTTCGCAACCCGGTTGGGAGAGCGCCGGTCGTCGTCATTGCGGTCACGCTGGCCGCGCTGCTCGTGGTTGGAATACTCGACTTCCTGACGGGTATCCAGATCTCGTTCAGCGTGTTTTACCTCGTGCCCGTGAGCCTTGCGGCGTGGTATGCGGGAAAATACTGGGGCATCGGCCTGTCATTCCTGGCGAGCATTACCTGGTACGCCTTCGAGTCGCAGGTCGGGATCGAGTACGATCACCCCCTGATACCCCTCTGGAACGCCTGGGTCCGCTTCCTGTTTTTCATCGTCACGAGTCTTTTGCTGTCGGCATTGCGAGATCGCCTCGCCGAAGAGAGCCGTTTGGCTCGCACCGACAATCTCACCGGCCTGCTCAACTCCCGCGCGTTCATGGAACAACTGACGCACGACCTGGCGCTGAACGCGCGCACCCGCGGCGCGCTGACGCTGGTGTACATCGATCTCGACAATTTCAAGGCGGTGAACGACAGCGGGGGTCATCGGGCGGGGGATCGGCAGCTCCAGCGTGTGGCGGAGCGCATGCGTGCTTCGATACGCCACTCGGACTCCGCGGGCCGGCTTGCCGGCGACGAGTTTGCACTGATACTGCCGTCGACGGATCGCGAAGGCGCGGAAACCCTTCTCGCGAAACTCCTGCGCGACCTGAAGGCCGGTGACACGCCGGCCGGCGGCGTCAATTGCAGTGCCGGGGCGCTCACGGTCACGCAGGGTGAACCTTCTGCCGACGCGGTCATTGGCCGCGCCGACCGCCTGATGTACTCGGTAAAGCAATCCGGAAAAGGCCGCTTCCTCGTGAAAGATTACGCTGACACCTGATCGCGTCGCTTACGGTGGCGCGTGTGCGCGGCATCCTTCAGCCACCTGCGCGCGTATGATTTCCGCGAGCCGCCGGACGCCGGGCCCCGGCAGCTCCTGATCGCCGAAAATCAGGTACAGCTGCAAACGCCGTTCGCCGCCACCCTTCATACGCAAGGGCCGCAGGATGCCCTCGTCGAGTTCCCTGCGAATCTTGTCCTCGGGAAACCACGCGAACCCGTAGCCGCGGCAGACGGCACCGATGGACGTCGCCATATTCGTGACGGTCCAGCGCTGCGCAACCTGCAGGGTTTCCGGTCTCGCATCGCGCAAGGTGCCGGTATCGCGCACGACGATATGGCGGTGCTTGCGAAGATCGCGCATCGTCAGTTCCCGGTTCGTGGCGTGAAGTGTGTGGTCGGGGTGGGCGACCGGGAGGAAGCGTACCGGCATCAGTGGTTCGCCGTTGAAGTTCGGCGGTATGCGAGGCGAAATCCCGAGATCCGCGCGCCCGCTGGCGAGCGCTTCGGGCGTTCCATCCAGCACCGTTTCGAGGAGTTCGACGTGCGTGTGTGGGCTTTCGCGGCCAAAGCTGTCGAGGCAGGCGAGCAGCATCCAGGTCGGAAACAGGATCTCGATCGCGAGCCAGATCTCCGCTTCCCAACCGGCCGACGTCCGATGCGCGGCGCGTTCGAGGCCGGCGGCGTCGTCGATCAATAGCCGGGCCCGCTCATACAGCATGCGGCCGGCGGGCGTCAGCACCGCCTTTCGCCCGGACACGACCAGCACCCGAAGCTCCAGTTGCGCCTCGAGCTTCTGAATCGCATAGCTCACCGTCGACTGGCTCTTGTTCAGCATTACGCCGGCCTGTGCGTAGCCGCCCGCATCCACGACAGCGACCAGGGCACGCCATTGTTCCAGGCTTATACGCATCCATTCAATTAATAGATATTAACAAGCTAAAAAGTGCGCTTTTTTATCGACTCCGTCAATAGTTTAATGGCTCATCGCCCATTAGCGGCAAGTCCCCTTCGGAGCCATCAATGAAAAGCCTGCTCAACATTCGTACCAGCCTCTTTGGTGCCGATTCCGCATCGGCGCGCCTCGCCGAGCGTTTCGTCGACAACTGGCGCAGCGAAAACCCGCGCGGCCGTGTGCTCACACGCGAACTTACGCCCGGGTCGGTCCCGCAACTGACCGCCGAGCGGTACCGGGCATTCAATACGCCCCCGGCAGAACGCAGCGAAGACCAGCGCGCCGAACTGGCGTTCTCTGACGAACTCATCGCTGAACTCGAAACGGCCGACGTGATCGCGCTGGCCGTGCCCATGTACAACTTCAGCGTTCCCGCAACGCTTCGCGATTACTTCGATCATATCGCCCGCGCCGGCGTCACTTTCCGCTATACGGCCAGTGGGCCGGAGGGGCTGTTGCGAGGCAAACGGACCTATGTGTTCATTACACGCGGCGGGCGGTACGCAGGTGAGGCGGATACACAGCGCCCTTACCTCGAGCAGTTTCTCGGCTTTATCGGCCTTACCGATATTCAGTTCGTGCTGGCTGAAGGCCTCGCGATGGGGGATGAGGCCAGACGGGAGAGCCTCGCCTCGGCACGACGTGCGATCGACGGGCTCACGAGCCTCGCCGCCTGACGAGTCGCCTGCGGGCATGCCGAACGCGCGTGGCATCGAGTCGGCCGATCGTTACGGAGCGAGCGATGCAGCTTCGCCTCACGCAATTCGTCGGACGCCGGGGAACTGAGCAGCGCCGTACGTGATCGCCTATTTGCAGCGGCAACACCCGGATTCGCTGCCGCGGCTGAGACTCGCCGCTAGTCCTCGGCGCGACTGATACGACCCGACAAGACGGCGTTTTCGAGATTGGTGCCGTCTTCGACTCGCAATCGGTCGGCCGAAACCGCGCCGTGGATCCGGGCGGTGCGGCGTACGACGACCGTACCGGTGCCGGCAACGTCACCGTCGACGGTGCCCGCGATATCTGCCGATTCTCCGCGGATATCCGCACGCACGGTGGCGAGCCGACCGATCGAAAGCTTGTGGGCGCCGTCGATACGAGGACCGAGGAACGTGCCTTCTATGGTCAGGTCCTCCGCGAGTGTCAGCACACCGCGCATGACGACCGTGGTGCCGATGATGCTTGGGCCGTACTCACCCGGTTCGAGGTGTGCGCGGGGCAGGTCCGGTGCCTGCCCTGCCACGCGTTCTGACGGTTCAGCTGCCACCGGTGTTCAGGTGAGATCCGCTGTCAGCGACGCTCAGGTTGGCTCGTTTCAGCGCTTCCTGCTTGGTCGATGCTGCGGCAAGTCGGGACGCATTACTGCGCTGCATGTCGATCGAACCCGTGAAGTTCGCGCCGTCCTCCATGACCACGCGAGGCGCATAGATATTGCCCCGGACAACGGCCGACTTCTGCAGTTTAACGAGGTCGTCGCCCCGCACATCGCCCTCGACCTCGCCGAGAATCTCCACGACACTCGCGTGAATATCGGCGTGCACCCGGCCCTGGCGGCCGATCGTGAGATTCTTATCCTGGTGCGCAATGGTACCCTCGATCTCGCCCTCGATGACGAGGTCCTCATTCGCCGATAATTCCCCCCGGAACTTGAGCGTGGGGCCGATCACCGACACATTGCGCTTGCGGACGTCCGGGTCCGGTGCCTTGACGGCCGGTTTCGGCGCGATCAGCTCGGCCGGCTGTGCGTGCTCTTCGCCCTTTTTCTTGAACATGTTCGCTCCTCCTGACCCTCGCATTTCTGTTTTTATTGGCTCACGGCCCTTTGCCCCTCCCGCATCCGCACAGGATAGCCGATTCGCTGATCCAGTCTAAGTCTTTTTGCCGGTCCGTGGCCTCATTGGCCCAGGACGCCACTGTGCGCGTCGATGCCCAGGGCCCTGTCAGGCGAGCCGGCGACCCGCACGGTGATCCGGGAGGTATTGCTGCGCCGCGCCTTCGCCACTTTATGCGACAGGTTGGATCGTCGCCGCGTTGCAGTCATCACCGGACCCCACGGGCCGAATGAACGCTCGTGCGCCTAATCGAGCCAGAAGCTGAAATACACATAGAGACCACCGACCAGAAGCAGGATAAGCGTCGACAGGAGCTTGTTGCCGGTATCCCAGCTCGCGCGTATTTCGTCCCCGTGCAGAGCACGTATGGAACGATACGTCAGGCCGTGCACCTTCTCCTCCGGCGGCGGGGCGGTGGCGAGCGACCCTATCACCATCAGCGCGGCTGCAATCACGAACAGGATGCCGGTGGCATAAAGGAAATTGAAATCTCCGACCGCTGCGAGAAACGCGGGATTTTCCAGCTTGCCTGTGCCGAAGAACGCCTGGCAGCTGAGTTTGAACATACCGAGCACGAAGCCGCCAGCGAGTGCCCAAACCGCGCCGGTGGCGTTCAGGCGCTTCCAGAACAGCCCGAGGAGGAACACGGCGGTGATCGGGGGGGCGAGGTAACCCTGGACGCTCTGCAGGTACTGGTACAGGCCGCCGCCCGCAATGGTCTTCATCACCGGGATCCACAACAGGCCGAGTACGACGACGACCGCGGTTGCGATACGTCCGACGTACAGCAGGTGCCCCTCGGATTTGCCGGGTCGGAGCTTCTCGTAGATGTCGACGGTGAACAGTGAGGCGCTGGAGTTGAACAGCGAAGCCAGTGAACTCATGAGTGCGGCGAGCAGGCAGGCGACGATCAGCCCGCGGATGCCGCTCGGAAGTAGTGTCGCGACCAGCGTCGGGAACACCGTATCGCCGTTGATCGATTCGACACCGTTGACGGTGTGCATCGGCAGGGAGATCAGGCCCTTCTGGTGCAGCGCCCAGCCGATCATTCCGGGAACGAGGAAGATCAGTACCGGCCAAACCTTGAGCAAGCCACCGAACAGCGCGCCACGCCGTGCCGTCGTCAGGTCCTTCGCCGACAGCACGCGCTGCACGATGTACTGGTCGGTGCACCAGTACCAGATGCCGATGATCGGCGAGGCGATGAGGACGCCGAGCCAGGGAAAATCCGGGTCGCTCAGCGGGCGCCACAGCGCGAACTGATCGGCATTGACCTGCACGGTGTCCACGAGCTCGCCCCAGCCGGCGATGATGCCGCCCCCGGCCGAGAGCTTGGAGAGGCCGAGCCCCGTGATGATGAACGAGCCGAGCAGGACGATGACGGCCTGCGGCGTCGCCGTCGCCATGATGGCGCGCATCCCGCCGAATACCGTGTAGATGCCCGTGAGAATCACCGTGGCAAACGCGCCGACCCAGAACGCGTTTTCGGGCGAGCCGAAGGTATCGGGGAGCAGTGCCTGGAATACGATCGCGCCGGCGTAAACCGTGACACTGACTTTCGTGAACACGTAGGCAACGAGGGACACGACCGACAGTATGGAGCGTGCCGTCGCATTGAACCGCCGCTCCAGGAATTCCGGAATCGTCTGCACGCCGGCCTTGTAATAGAAGGGAACAAAAAAGCCGGCCAGCAGGATGAGAATCCAAGCGTGCAGCTCCCAGTGCGCCATGGCCATGCCGGTCGAGGTGCCCTGGCCCGCGAGGCCGACGATGTGTTCGGAGCCGATGTTCGAGGTGAAAATCGAGGCGCCGACGGCCACGAACCCGGCATTCCGGCCCGCCAGGAAATAGTCGACGCTGTCATGCTGGTTGCGGCCGTACCACCAGGCCAGTAAACCGATCACCACGAAGTAAATGATGATGACGAACCAGTCGAGTCCGCTCATAGGCTGTCCCCCTGTCAGCGCGTCGCGTATCGATCGCCCCGGCACCTGCATCGGGAAGATCGCGCCCCAAGCCCAAGAATTCGTAATATTGTAGGATATATTCCGCGCCGTGTAATAATCATCAGCACACCGGCGCCACACCACATTCGATCACGACCGAGGAGGCAGCCATGCCAGTCTCCGGACAGCTCTTCATCGGCGCGCGCAAGGCGAGTGCCGCCAGCACGTTTCGCGCAGAGAATCCCGCGACCGGCGAGCTGCTGCCGCCCGACTTCAGTGTCGCAAGCGCCGCCGATGTCGATGCCGCGTGCGAACTCGCCTGGCGGGCCTTCCACGTCTATCGGGATTCCTCACGCGCGAGACGCGCCGCATTCTTAAGGGCCGCCGCCGACGAGATCATGGTGCTCGGCGACGAGTTGCTGGAGCGCGGCAACGCCGAATCGGGCCTGCCGCTCGCGCGGCTCGCGAGCGAACGAGGGCGCACCGTCGGGCAGCTCAGGCTGTTTGCCGACGAGGTCGAGGCCGGCGGCTGGCTCGGCATCCGCATCGATCCGGCACAGCCCGACCGCAAGCCGCTGCCTCGCCCGGATCTCCGGCAGCGCAGGATTCCACTCGGACCGGTCGCGGTCTTCGGCGCCAGCAATTTCCCGCTCGCGTTTTCCGTGGCCGGCGGGGATACCGCCTCGGCGCTCGCTGCCGGCTGCCCGGTCGTGGTGAAGGGCCACTCGGCACATCCGGGCACGTCCGACCTGGTGGCGCAGGCCGTGCTGGCCGCCGCCAGGGCGACCGGCATGCCCGACGGGGTCTTCTCCCTGCTGAACAGCAACCGGCGTGACACGGGTGCCGCCCTGGTCGCGCATCCGCACATCAGGGCCGTGGGTTTTACCGGCTCGCGCGCGGGCGGGCTCGCGCTCCAGAGGATCGCGAGCGAGCGGCCGGAGCCGATTCCGGTGTACGCCGAAATGAGCAGTGTCAATCCGGTCGTGCTGCTGCCCGGTGCCTTGGCCGGACGCGCCGGGGAACTGGCGCGGGGGTTTATCGCATCGCTGACGCTCGGCGTCGGCCAGTTCTGCACCAATCCGGGACTCGTATTCGCACTCGATAGCCCCGCCCTTGACGAATTCGTCACAGCCGCCGGCAAGGCCCTGGGCGGCATCGCGCCGGCGACGATGCTGACGAGCGGCATCCGCGAGGCTTATGAGTCCGGCGTCGGCAAGCTCGAAGGTCATGCTGCGGTCACCGCGATTGCGCGCGGTCCGGTGGCCGAGGGCCGCAACTGCGGCCGGGGCGCGCTGTTCGAGGTCCGCGCGGATGCCCTTACGAGCTATCCGGAGATCATGGACGAAGTCTTCGGTGCGGCATCCGTCGTCGTGCGCTGCAAGGACGAGGCGGCTCTGACTGGCGCCCTCGAGCGGATCGAAGGCCAGCTTACTGCCACGCTGCACCTCGACGAATCCGACCATCCGCTCGCGGCCCGCCTGCTGCCGCTGCTCGAACGCAAGGCGGGGCGTCTGATCGCGAACGGCTGGCCGACCGGCGTGGAAGTGTGCCATGCAATGGTGCATGGCGGCCCGTTCCCGGCGACCTCCGACAGCCGCAGTACCTCGGTGGGGACACTTGCCGTCGAGCGCTTCCTGCGGCCGGTCTGTTACCAGGACCTGCCGTCGGCATTGCTGCCGCCCGAGTTGCGAGACGATGGCCACGGCCTGCCGCGACGTGTCGACGGCCGCTTCCTGGCCGGCTGAGGGGTTCTCGCTTGCGCGTGCACCTCGTGCAACTCCTGGACGCCGCCGGTGACCGTTGCGTCGCTGCCGTCGATGAGGACGGGACGGCGGTTCGACTCGGTGGCGTGCACAGCGTGTACGAACTGGCGCTCGGGGCGCTCGGTGCCGGCACGAAGCTCGCCGACGAAATCCGGGAACGAGCCAGCGGCGATGTTGTGAATCTGGATGCGGCGCTGGCGGACGGGCGTCTCCTGCCCGCCATCGACCACCCGGATTCCGCGCACCTCCTGTTGTCGGGCACCGGCCTGACGCACCTCGGCTCGGCCGAAGGCCGCGATAAAATGCACCGGGCCGCGGCCGGCGGCCGGGAGACGGATTCGATGCGCATGTTCCGCCTGGGCCTCGAGGGCGGCAAGCCACAAGGCGGTGGTCCCGGCGCGCAGCCCGAGTGGTTCTACAAGGGCAGCGGCGAGTCGATCGTCGGGCCGGGCGCGGTCCTGCGTTCGCCGGATTTCGCCGACGACGGCAGCGAGGAGCCGGAAATCGCCGGCATCTACATCATCGACTTCGAGGGCACGCCGCGACGAATCGGGTTCTGTCTCGCCAACGAGTTTTCCGACCACGTCACCGAGCGCGGCAATTATCTCTGGCTCGCGCATTCGAAACTGCGCCCCGCGGCACTCGGCGCCGAGATCCTCGGGGAATTACCGGCAGACGTCCGCGGCTCCAGCCGGATTCGCCGCGACGGCAGCGTGCTGTGGGAGAAGCCGTTTCTCACCGGCGAGGCGAACATGTCGCACACGCTCGAGAATCTCGAACACCATCATTTCAAGTATGCGCAGTTCCGCCGGCCCGGCGACGTGCACGTGCATTTCTTCGGCACCGCCACATTGTCGTTCGCCGACGGCGTGACGACCCGTGCCGGCGACGTGTTCGAGATCGAAGCGCCGCCGTTCCGGCTGCCCTTGCGCAACACGCTCGGTACGGGCGCGACGCCGGCCGACGCGGCGCGGCCGCTTTGACGCAATGCCACCCGTCCGCATCGCAGTCGTCGGCATCGGGAAAATCGCCCGCGACCAGCACGTGCCGGCCATTGCCGGGAACACCGATTTCGAACTCGTCGCCGGCGTGAGCCGGCACCAGCGCCTCGACGGCGTGCCGAATTTCTCAGGCCTCGGGGAGCTGCTCGATGCCATACCGGCCGTAGACGCGGTGGCGATCTGCACGCCGCCGCAGGTGCGCTACGACATCGCCTGCCAGGCGCTGGATAAGGGCATCCACGTCATGCTGGAAAAGCCGCCCGGTGCGACGCTGAACGAGGTCGAAAGCTTGCGCGAGCACGCGGCCGCGACGGGCGCGACATTGTTCGCGACGTGGCATTCACGGGCCGCGGCGGGCGTGGCGCCGGCGCGCCGGCTGCTCGAGGGGCGCAACGTGCGCACGGTGCGCATCGAATGGAAAGAGGACGTGCGCGTCTGGCACCCGGGGCAGACCTGGATCTGGCAGGCGGGCGGTCTCGGCGTGTTCGATCCGGGCATCAACGCGCTCTCGATCGCGTCGCACATCCTGCCGGAACGCCTGCACCTCACGGAGGCGATCCTGTCCTTTCCGGCAAACTGTGAGACGCCGATCGCCGCCGAACTGATGCTGGCCGGCGAGCGCGGGGCGGCGGCCACGATGTCGCTCGATTTCCTGCACCAAGGGCCGCCGGTCTGGGATATCGATGTCGAGCACGATGGCGGCCGCTTGCGGCTGTCGCGAGGCGGCGCGGTGCTGCAGGTGGACGACGAAGCCCCGAATCGGGCGCGGGACGAGGAGTACGCGAATCTCTACCGGCAATTTGCCGCGCTGATCGATGGGCGGCAGAGCGATGTCGACGTCGAACCGCTGCGGCTCGTGGCGGATGCATTCCTTTGCGGCAGCCGACGAATCGTCGCCCCCTTCGACGAGTAAATGGCCGTGGCGACGGCATCAATGCCGACTGCAGTGTTTGCATCTACAGGGCGACCATCATGATTATCCGCGGTTGCGGGATCCTGGTTTTGAGCCTTGTCGCCGCCTGCGCGGACGACGATGGGTCGGCGGGCGGTGTCAGTGCAACCGGTGCCGCCAGCGTCGCGATCCAGAGTTTTGCAGTTGGCCGACGTGCGCTTGCTCGACGGCAGCCCGTTCAAGCATGCAGAACGGACCAACCTCGGCTACGTGCATGGCATGGATCCCGACCGGCTTCTGGCGCCGTACCTGCGGGAGGCAGGCCTCGAGCCGAAAGCGGAAAGCTACGGCAACTGGGAGAACACCGGCCTCGACGGACACATCGGCGGCCATTATCTCAGCGCACTGTCACTCGCATGGGCGGCCACGGGCGACGCCGAGGCTCTCAGTCGATTGCACTACATGCTCGACGAACTCGAGCGTGCGCAGCAGGCGAACGGCGACGGATATGTCGGTGGCGTGCCGGGCGGGAAGGCCGCCTGGCGCGAAATCCGAGGCGGGGATATCGATGCCGAGCTCTTCTCGCTGAACGACAAGTGGGTGCCGTGGTACAACCTGCACAAGACCTTTGCCGGACTGCGCGACGCTTATGTCCATACCGGCAGCGAGCAGGCGAAGCGCATGCTGGTGGCGCTCGCGGACTGGGCGGTCGACCTCGTAGCCGGGCTCAGCGAAGATCAGATTCAGGCGATGCTGGTTACGGAGCACGGCGGCCTGAACGAGGTCTTCGCCGACGTGGCGGCGATGACCGGGGATCCGCGTTACCTGGAGCTGGCGAAGCAATTTTCCCATCGCCTGATTCTCGATCCGTTGCTGCAGAACGAAGACGCACTCGACGGGCTGCACGCGAACACGCAGATCCCGAAAGTTGTCGGCTACAAGCGGGTCTCGCAACTGTCCGGGGACGAACGCTGGGCAGGAGCCGCCGCCCGTTTCTGGCGCAACGTCGTTTACGAGCGCTCGGTCGTGATTGGCGGCAACAGCGTGCGCGAACACTTCCATCCCGTGGACGACTTCAGCGAGATCGTGAGCGATGTGGAAGGGCCGGAGACCTGCAATACCTACAACATGCTCAAGCTCTCCAAGCTGCTCTACGGCGACAGCGGGGCGCTCGAGTACATCGATTACTACGAACGTGCGCTATACAACCACATCCTGTCGAGCCAGCACCCCGACCACGGTGGCCTCGTCTATTTCACGCCCATGCGGCCGGCGCACTACCGGAAATACTCGCGGCCGGGGGTGGCCATGTGGTGCTGTGTCGGCTCCGGCATGGAAAACCATTTCAAGTACGGGGAGTTGATCTACGCACACCGCGGTGCGGACCTGTTCGTCAACCTGTTCATCCCTTCGCGCCTCGAAGCGCCCGGCATCGATCTCCGTCTGGTGCAGGAGACGGCGTTTCCGGACAGCGAGACGACGGTCATCACGCTCGAAAAGGGCTCGGGCGAGTTCGCGCTCAACCTGCGCTACCCGGCCTGGGTCGCATCGGGTGCGCTGTCGGTGACAGTCAACGGTGAGCCGATCGAGGTGTCGGCGACACCCGGCGAGTACGTTGAAATCGCGCGCCGCTGGCGCACCGGTGACAAGGTGGCGCTTACGCTGCCGATGGAGACGCGCCTGGAACGGCTGCCGGACGGCTCCGACTGGTATGCCGTCGTCCACGGACCGGTCGTGCTCGCGGCGAAAACGCCGGTTTTCGACAATGAAACCCTCGACTACGTGGCCGATGACAGCCGGATGGGGCACAAGGCGGAAGGCCCGCTGTGTCTGCCCGCGGCCACACCGGTGATGACCGCAGCACCCGATGAGTTTCTCGCGAGTATCGAACCGGTGGCAGGGAAGCCGATGACATTCAGGGCCGAAGGGCTGGAAGCCGGGGGCGAGGGCGACGTGGAACTTGTGCCATTTTTCAGGCTGCACGACAGCCGCTACACGCTTTACTGGCCGCGGGCGGGGAATGCTGCCGTACTAAAGACAGGGGGCGACACCGGCCGCTAAGCGGCGGATCAGCAGTCTCGAGCTCATAGCTCCTGTCTGAAGGCTGCGGACTTGAGCATCAGAGCCCTGAACCCGACCTTGCGGTCGTAGCCAGGCCAGGATTGCACATCATGGTCTGCGGCGACAACGTACAGTCGCCCGACCTTTTCGCACAGACGTTCTATGAACTGCCGAAGCAGCAGGCGCGTGTGTGAAGCACCGAGGCACGCATGCGGTCCGAAGCCGAAGCCCAGGTGGGGGTTCGGCCGTCGGTCAATTCGAACTTCGTCCGCTGCCGCAAAAACGGACGGATCGCGATTAGCCGAAGCCCAGCACAGCGAAACGCGGTGATCGGGCGAAACCGTGTAGTTATGTATAACGGCGCCCGCCGGGCACACCCGCGCGATGTGCGTGAGCGGCGAAGCGACTCTGACAAATTCTTCCACGGCACTGCGGACCAGCAACCGGTCCGTTCGCAATCGTTCAAGCTGTTCAGGCTGCTGCGCAAGGAAGTGCGCGGCAAACCCCAGGGTATTGATCACGGTGTCCCTGCCGCCGGCGAATGCGAGATTCGCAAAGCCCGTGACCTCGTCCCGCGTGAGCGGACGACCGTTAAAGTCACACGTGACAAGGTGCCCGAAGAAATCTTCCCCTGGTGCGGTTTGGGCCGCGGTGATCATGCGCTGAATATACTCATCGAGTACTGCGCCTTTTTCCTGCGCCGAAACGTCCCCGGCATGAAATACGTGCGTGCCCCACGATATCCACTCTTCTGCTTCATCCAGCGGCAGTTTGAGTAGCACCGTCAACGCCTTCGATTGCAACGGCAGCGCAACTTCCTGCACAAACTCGAACTCCTGCCGGTCGAGAATGCCGTCGAGAACGCCGACGACGATACGCCGGATGGCGTCGACGTACTCGGGTGATCGGGCGCGATTGAAAAACGGCTGGACGACCGCCCGGTAGGCGGTATGCAGCGGCGGATCCGTCTCGATAGGCAATTGCCGCGTCGGACGCATCGTTTCTTCGCTCGGTACAGGTACCCGGAACGGTGCGTTGGAGCTGAAGGTCTGCCAGTCCTGCGTGCAGGCGCGTATGTCTTCATAACGAAGCACGAGCGGTATCTTTTCGCCGTCGACGTCTATCTCCAGCACGCCGTCCGATGCTCGTGCCTGCCGAAACGGATCCTCGAAATCCGGCTCGCTGTTCACAATTGCCATTCCCCGTGGGCGCGTTGTGACGCGTCTCCCCCTGCCGCTATGGCGACCGGTTTGCATCGCCTGCCGTGCTCGTCAGCCATGCCGGTGACCCAGCAACGCTAACCCGCAAAACGCGGCTGCGACACTCCGCGCACGGCCGGGTCGAGCTCGAAGAGCTTGCCGGCGTGTGGCTCGCCGTGGCGCCCTTCCGCCGCCGACGTGACGAACATCCGGTCGAGTTCCGGCCCCGCGAATGCGCAACTCGTGATCTGCGAGGCCGGCAAGGCGATCGAGCGTTCGAGTTCACCGTCGGCGGTGAAGCGGCTGACCCGCCCGCCGCCCCAGTGCGCGATCCACAGCCCGTCCTCGGCATCCACGGTCATGCCATCCGGCCGTCCCCAGTCGTCGTGAAAGCGAATGAAGTCGCGGCGCTCGCCGAGCGACCCGTCGGCATGCAGGGGGAAGGCGTACACGACCCGTTTCCCGGTATCGTTGTGATAGAGGATCTTGCCATCGCGGCTGAAGGCGGGTCCGTTGGTGACGAGGTAGCCCTCGTCGTGTTTCGAGACGCCGAAATCCGGGTCCAGCCGGTACAGTGCGCCCGTCTCGGCCTCGATGGCTGCATCCATCGTTCCGGCCCAGAGCCGCCCCGCCGGATCGACGGCGCAATCGTTCATGCGATTCGTCGGCAGGTGCGGTTCCGGATCGGCGATGGCGCGGATCGACAATGGATCGAGTTCGAGTTCGGCAAAACCGCTCTGGAACCCGGCGATGAACCCCGGGCAGGATTCGCGCTCGACCAGCCAGCCGATGCGTTCCGGCATGCGCCAGCTCGTCACCGAATCATCGGTGAGTGACAGGCGATGTACCGCGGGCGCGAGTATGTCCACCCAGTACACGGCGTTGTCGCGGGCGGACCAATACGGACCTTCGCCGAGTTCGCAGCGTATCGGGCAGCGAATGCGGCACGCCGGCTCCACCGTACCTATGGAGACTCTGCACAAGTCGCGTCGCACACGTTGCTGTCAGTCTCCCTAGTGGCTGTGCCGGGGCGCGCGAAACTTCTGCGCCAGCCGTTGGTACTTCTCGGCGCCTTCGAGGACCGCCCCGGTGTCGGACTGACCGATCGACAGTCGCTGAATTTCCTGCCACGGCGACTGGCTCTCCGGAATCGGGAAACCGCCGGCCGCTTCGAGTGTCCGCCGTCGCGCGGCGAGTTCATCCTCGCTCACGAGCATGTTGGCTTCACCGCGGCCGAGGTCGATGCGCACGCGGTCGCCTGTCCGGAGCAAGGCGAGACCGCCGCCGACCGCGGCTTCCGGCGATGCATTCAGTATGGACGGCGAGCCCGAAGTCCCGGATTGCCGGCCGTCGCCAATGCACGGCAGCGTACTGATGCCGGCGCGGATCATGGCCGCCGGCGGGCGCATGTTCACCACCTCCGCCGAGCCGGGGTAGCCCACCGGCCCCGTACCGCGAATGAACAGGATCGAACGCTCGTCGATGCCGAGTTCGGGCGCGTCGATGCGCGCGTGATAGTCCTCGGGTCCGTCGAAGACCACGGCCAGCCCCTCGAACGCCTCCGGGTCGTCCGGGTCGGCGAGGTACTTGTCGCGAAACGACGGCGAGATGACGCTCGTTTTCATGATCGCGGAGTCGAACAGGTTGCCGCGCAGGACGGTGAAGCCGGCACGTTCCTTCATCGGCCGCTCGAAGGGCCGGATAACAGCTTCGTCGATAATCGAGGCGCTCGTGCAATTGTCGCCGATGGTCCTGCCGTTCACGGTCAGCGCATCGGGTTCGATGAGCCTGTGCCGCATTAGTTCCGAGACGACCGCAGGCACGCCGCCCGCACGATAATAGTCCTCGCCGAGATACTCGCCGGCCGGCTGCATGTTGACGAGCAGCGGGACATCGAGACCGTACTTCTGCCAGTCATCGATCGACAGCCCGACCCCGATATGGCGGGCAATTGCGTTGATGTGGATCGGTGCGTTCGTCGAGCCGCCGATGGCGGAGTTGACGCGGATCGCGTTGATGAACGCAGCCCGTGTCAGGATATCGGAGGGCTTGCGGTCTGCAGCGACCATTTCCACGATCTGCAGGCCTGTGCGGTACGCGCATTCCTGGCGGTCCCGGTACGGTGCCGGAATCGCTGCCGAGCCCGGCAGCGACATGCCGAGAGCCTCGGTGAGGCTGTTCATCGTCGTTGCCGTACCCATCGTATTGCAGTAACCGGTCGACGGCGCCGAGGACGCGACGAGGCGGATGAATTCCTGATAGTCGATCTGGCCGGTCGCCATCAGCTCGCGCGCTTTCCACACGATCGTGCCGGACCCCGTGCGTTCGCCCTTGTACCAGCCATTCAGCATCGGACCGACCGACAGGGCGATGGCCGGGATATTGACCGTAGCGGCTGCCATCAGGCAGGCGGGTGTCGTTTTGTCGCAGCCGATCGTCAGCACCGCACCGTCGATGGGATAGCCGAACAGGATCTCGACGAGGCTCAGGTAGGCGAGATTGCGGTCGAGGCCGGCCGTCGGCCGCTTGCCTGTCTCCTGGATCGGATGCACAGGGAATTCGAGCACGATACCGCCCGCCTCCCGCACACCTTCGCGCACCCGCTCCGCGAGCACGAGATGGTGCCGGTTACAGGGTGAAAGGTCGCTGCCGGTCTGGGCGATGCCGATGATCGGTTTGCCGGACTGGAGTTCCTCGAGCGAGAGGCCGAAGTTCATGTAGCGCTCGAGATAGAGCGAGGTCATGTCCGCGTTCGACGGATCGTCGAACCATTCGCGTGAGCGGAGGCGTCGCGGCAAGCTGTCCTCCTCGACTTTCTTTACCATGGCGTCGTCGTTCTGCACATCAGCGCTTGGCTGCTTTATCGGTCGAGAATCGTAGCACGATGAGGTTTGAGTATTTTTCACCGGGATCGAGGCGTGCCGACGGGAACGCCGGCTGGTTCGGCGCGTCCGGGTACACCTGCGGTTCGAGGCACAGCGCGTCACCCTGGCGGTACATCTGTCCGTTCTTGCCGACCGTCAGCCCGTCGAGAAAATTGCCGGAATAGAATTGCACGGCAGGTGCAGTGGTCAGCATTTCCATCACGCGGCCGGAGAATGGGTCGCGCAGCACGGCGGCGCGGCGCAGGCTGCCATCCGCGTCATCGAGCACATAATTGTGGTCGTAGCCGCGGCCGTAGCGAATTTGTTCGTTGCTTGCGTCGCGGACGCCGTTGCCGATACGCCGCGGCGCGCGAAAGTCGAAGGGCGTGCCGGCGACCCGGGCAACTTCGCCGGTCGGTATCAGTGTGTCGTCTACGGGCGTGTAACGTTCCGCTCGGATCGTGAGCTCGTGGTCGAGTATGCCGTGGCCGCTCGCCGCCCCGGAAAGGTTGAAGTACGCGTGGTTCGTGATATTCACGATCGTCGGCCGGTCGGTCGTCGCTTCGTATTCGATCCGCAGCTCTCCATCATCCGCAAGGTTGAAGCGCGCCTCGATCTTCAGTGTCCCGGGATAGCCGCCGGCACCGTCCGGGCTGACGATGCGAAACACGGCGCGCGCCGGCGCGCCGCTTTCGATCGACTCGAGGGTCCAGTGTTGCTTGTCGAGCCCCTGCAGGCCCCCGTGCAGATGATTTGCCCCATCGTTGGCTTCGAGGGTGTAGGTCTCACCGTCGAGTTCGAAACGCGCATCGTCGATGCGATTCGCGTAGCGGCCTACGGTCGAGCCGAAGTACCGCGGTTTCTCGAGGTACTCGGCCGCCGTCGGGTAACCGAGCACGATGTCCGCCGGCCGGCCGTCGCGGTCCGGTACCTCGAGCGACTGAATCGTTGCGCCGAGCGACAGCACACGTACGCGAATGCCGGCCGCGCTGGATAACACGACCGCATCGACGCCGGTGCCATCGCTGGTCGTGCCGAATTTCTCGCGCCGGGCGTCGGCCGCCTCAGCCACGGACAATCCCGTCGCGGCAACGATGCACGAAATCAACGCGATCCGCAGGCAGTACCCCGATCCGAGTTTCATGGCGATTTGTCCCTCCCGGCACGACGCAAACGATGGCAGGCTGCCCACGTGTCAATAAGTCATACAAAATCGCATTATTCGCGGGGCCTGACAAGCCTCGTGTCGCCTCGCATCGAGGACCACCCGGATTCGGGCAACACACGAGAACGTTTGTGCTTGCAGGGCCGGCTCATCGTTTCTCCAGCAAGCGTTCCATCTGGTCCATGATCGAGTTCATTTCTGCCACGAGCGCCCGGTACGGTTCCGGCGTGGCCAGGTCGACGCCGGCATCGACCAGCAGTCGGTAGGGATAATCCGATCCTCCGGCACGCAGCAGGTTCTTGTAGTTCTCCACGCCGCGCTCTCCGTCCTCGATGATTTTTCGATACAACGCGGTGCCTGCCGTTTGCGAGGTCGCGTACTGATAGACGTACATGTTGAGGTAGAAGTGCTGCACGAACATCCACTCGTTCGTGTACAGCTCGTCGACCAGCACGACACCCTCGTCATGGCCGTGGTAGCGGCGGAGAATCTCGCCGTAGATCTCCGATATGCGCTCGCCGGTGAGCGCTTCACCGCGTTCGGCCGCCTGGTACAGAGCGAGTTCGAATTCGGCAAACATCGTCTGCCGGAAAAACGTCCCCCGCAGGCTTTCGAGCGCCATGCCGAGGTAATAGAGCTTCTCGTCGGTGCCCTTCGCGTTCTGCTGCATATGATCGCGCAGGATCAGTTCCAGCGACGTCGATGGAATTTCCGCGATGAACGTCGAGTAAGCCGCGGTCTCGAACGGCTGTCGTTGCTTCGCATACAGCGTATGCATCGCGTGACCCCACTCGTGTGCGAATGTCGAGAGGGACTCGTAATCGTCATTGTGGTTCAGGAGCAGATATGGATGCACGTCATAAGCGAAGCCCTGCATATACGCACCCGCGCGCTTTCCACGCTGCGGGTACACGTGCATCCAGCGCTCGTCCATCGCGCCGGCCTGCATCGTTGTCCAGTCCTCGCCCAGCACCCGCATCGCGCTCAGCGTGATTTCCTTGCTGGTCTCGATGTCGAACTTCCGGTCGAGCGACACGAGCGGCGGATAGATGTCGTAGTAGTGCATCTCCTCCACACCGAGCATGCGGCCGCGCAACCTGAAGTAGCGATGCAGCGTCGGCAACGCTTCGTTAACTTCTCTGACCAGCGTGTGATAGACGGCGGGAGGGATGTTGTCGTTGAACAGCTCCCGCTCGAGTACGCTATCGAAGTGGCGGGCTTTCGCCAGTGCGGTCTGCGTCTGCAGGTGCGAGTTGAGTAGGAGTCCTGTGGTATTCCGGTACTCCCGCCACTTGCCCCAGAACTTGTCGAAGGCGAGTTTCCGATCGTCGCGCACCTCGCTTGCGCGAGCACGGGAATAGCCCTGCGCATCGAGCAGAACTTCGCTGCCGTCAGCGAGCGTGATCGTTGGCCAGGGGATGTCGGAATTCGCAATCATCCCGTAGACGGACGACGGGGCCGCGAAGGTCTGTGTGAAAAAAGAGAGTGTCTGCTCGGCTTCAGCGCCGAGTGTGTGCGGTGCGTTGCGCAGCGCGTTGTCGAGTTGGAAGGCGAACGGGGCGAGCCGTTCGTCGGCGGCGATGTAGGATTCGACTACCTCCCGGCCGACCTCGAGCAACTCCGGCTGTATCCATGCGGTCGCCTCGGTAAAACGGGCAAACATGATTTGCGCCAATTGCCGCCGCTCCTGCGTCGTTGCATCGCGCAGGTCTTCGTCCCCGTGCAGTGAGGCGTAGACGAATACCCGACCTGCCTTTCTCAAGGTATCGGAAACCAGTCTGTAGGTCGTGTACAAGGCGTCCGCGCTGTCGCCCAGTGTGCCGCGGCGCGTTTCGATCTCAGAAAGACCGGACAGGACTTCCTCGCGTGCCGCATCCCAGGCCTCTACGTCCGGATACAGTTCCCCGAGATCCCAGGCATAGCGCTCATCCACTGGCGGCGCCTCCGCGGTCACGGCAATACCGCCTGCCAGAACCAGGCCGACGGCTGCCAGTCGTTGCATCGAAGTCATTACCCATCCCTCTTGCGGTTCCGTCAACAAAGCGGCATTAGACCCCGGTTGGCACCGCGGTTCCAATGCCCCGCGCGGCCCCGCGCAGGGCATCTGCTACAGTACCGCTGCGTTGCCCGCCAGGAAGCCCCGAGCATGCAGATCAACGACAAGTCCGGATTGACCGCGTACCAGGCCTCGCCCGGCCGTTACGACCGGATGTCGTTCCGGCGAGCGGGCACGACGGGCCTCAGGTTGCCGGCCTTGTCGTTGGGGCTCTGGCACAATTTCGGCGACGTGGACCGGCTGGCGACCGGGCGCGAGATCCTGCGCACCGCATTCGATCACGGGATCGTCCACTGGGATCTCGCAAACAATTACGGCCCGCCGTACGGGTCCGCGGAAGAAAATTTCCGCCGCCTCCTGCGAGCCGATTTCGCCGCACACCGCGACGAGCTGGTGATTGCCACCAAGGCAGGCTTCGATATGTGGCCGGGGCCCTACGGCCGCGGCGGTTCCCGCAAGTACCTCGTGGCGAGCCTCGACCAGAGCCTCATGCGAACGGGGCTCGAGTACGTCGATATTTTCTACCATCACACCCCGGACCCGGACACGCCCGTCGAGGAGTCACTGGGCGCGATACGCGACCTCATACGCCAGGGTAAGGCGCTCTACGCCGGCGTATCGAATTACGACCCTGGACTGGCGCAGCAGGCGATCGACTTCTGTTCGGCGGAACAGGTCCCGCTCGTCCTGCACCAGGTGCGGTTTTCGCTGCTCGAGCGGACGCCCGAGCGCGGGCTGCTCGCGGTGCTCGAGGAGGGTGGCGTCGGCTGCATTGCATTTTCGCCGCTTGCCCAGGGATTGCTGACGGATCGTTACCTCGACGGCATTCCCGAGGATTCGCGCGCGGCGCGTGCATACACATACCTCGAACGGGAAACCGTCGATCGGCAGCAGCAAAAACTCGTGGCATTGCACCGGATTGCTGCCGAGCGCGGCCAGACACTCGCGCAGATGTCACTTGCCTGGCTGTTGAGCCGCCCGGCCGTGTGTTCGGTGCTGATCGGTGCCAGTTCGCCGGCGCAGCTCCGCGACAACCTCGGGGCGCTCGAGGCGAAAAGCTTTGACGACGACACGCTCAAGGCAATCGATGCCGCGCTCGCCGGTTAAGGTGGCGGGGGCGGCGAGGGCGGCCGCCCTGATCATCGGCCTCGTCGCGGGCACCGGCGCCCGGGCGGACGCCATAGCGCTCCCTGATGCCGAGCTGCTCCAGAATCCGGACGCGCGCGCGGGACTCGTACTCGATGGCGACTGGCACGTCATCGCGGATCCTTACGAGAACGGTTATTACGATCACCGTTATGAACCGAAACAGGACGGCTACTTCCTCGCGCGGGAGGCGTCCGACCCGGCGGACCTGGTCGAATACGATTTCCGGCAGTCGCCGGTCCTCGCGGTGCCCGGCGACTGGAATTCACAGGCGGAGCGCTGGTTTCTGTACGAAGGCGTAATGTGGTATTACAAACGCTTCGAACTCACGCCAGACCGAGAGCGTCACTATCGCCTGCATTTCGGTGCTGCGAATTACACGGCGCGCGTGTGGCTAAACGGTCACTTCATCGGTGCGCATGAAGGCGGATTCACGCCGTTCGAGTTACCTGCCGACACGGCGCTCACCGAGGGTGAAAACTTCGTCGTCGTCATGGTCGATAATCGCCGCGCCAAAGACCAGGTGCCGACGGTCAACACCGACTGGTGGAACTATGGCGGACTCACGCGCCCGGTCAAACTGATCGACGTGCCGCGCCGGCACGTGGCGGATTATCGATTCCTGCTCACCGCGGACGGCCGGGTCGAGGGCTGGGTCCGGGTGGCCGGCGGCGGTAGCGGTACGGTGCGCGTAGCGATCCCCGGGCTGGGAGTCGACCTGGAGCGGCCGGCCGGGAGCGATCGCGTTGCTTCGTTCGGGTTCGATGCCGACCCCGAACGCTGGGCGCCGGGCAACCCGAGACTCTACGACGTCGAGGTCAGCTACGGGGCCGACAGCGTCCGCGATCGCATCGGGTTCCGCACGATCGCCGTCCGCGGCGAGGACATACTTCTGAACGGCGAACCCGTGTTTCTGCGCGGCATAAGCATTCACGAAGAGGCGCCGGACAGGGCAGGCCGCGCGTACAGCGAGGCCGACGCCCGCCAACTGCTGCAATGGGCGCTCGATCTCGGCTGTAATTTCGTACGTCTCGCGCATTACCCGCACAACGAACAGATGCTGAAGGTTGCGGACGAGCTGGGTTTGCTCGTCTGGGCCGAGATCCCGGTGTACTGGACCATCGATTTCGACTCGGAAGCCGTGTACGCGAAAGCCGAGCAGCAACTCGACGAAATGATTGCGCGTGACGCCAATCGCGCGGCCGTGATCCTGTGGTCGATGGCAAACGAAACGCCATTGAGCGATGCGCGTTTCGCATTCATCGAACGACTGGCACGGCACGCGCGGGCGCTGGACCCGTCCCGCCTCATCACCGCCGCACTGGATACGCAGACCGGCGAGCAACACCTGCGTGTCGTGTCGGATCCGCTCGCGAGCGTCATCGACGTCATCGGCATCAACAGCTATTGCGGCTGGTACAGCGGCCGGCCGGCTGACTGCTCAGAGCTGCGCTGGCAGTCCGCCTACGACAAGCCGGTCATCCTGAGCGAAATGGGCGCCGGCGCGCTGGCCGGCCTGCACGGCGACGCCGGCGTGCGCTGGACCGAGGAGTACCAGGCGGACGTATATCGTCACAATCTCGAGATGGTCCGGCACATGAGCGAACTCCGTGGATTGTCGCCCTGGATCCTGAAGGACTTTCGGTCGCCCCGACGGCCTCTGCCCCGTATCCAGGATTACTGGAACCGCAAGGGCCTGCTGTCCGAAACCGGCGAGCGGAAAATCGCCTGGCGCGTCTTGCACGACTTCTACCGCGAACAGTCCGGGACCGACTGAGTGATCCGTCGCCCGTCAGATCGCCGGTCAATTCCGTGTGAATCAGCGCATGGGGTTCGAGAGTCGGCCGATCCCGTCGATGGCGATGTCCACGACGTCGCCCGCGGCGAGGCAAAACTCGTCTGGCGGAACGATACCGGTGCCGGTCATCAGGAAGCAGCCGTCGGGATGCGAATTGTCCCGGAACAACCACTTCACCAGTTCCTCTGGCGTTCGTTTCATCTGGCCGAGCGTGGTGGAGTCGTCGGCCAGTACATTTCCGCCGCGCCGGATCACCAGCCGGATGCGGGTGTCAGGTCCCGGCGCGTCGGGTGTGACCAGGAGGCAGGGGCCGAGCGCTGCGCAGCGATCAAAGGTCTTCGCCTGCGGCAGGTAAAGCGGGTTCTCGCCTTCGAGATCGCGGCAGCTGAGATCGTTGCCCGCCGTATAGCCGATGATCGTACCCTTGCGCGTGATCGCGAGCGTCAGTTCCGGCTCCGGTACGATCCAGCGGGAGTCGCGGCGCAGGTGCATCGCATCCCCGGGGCCCACGACGCGCGCAGGCGTCGCCTTGAAGAACAATTCAGGACGTTCTGCTTCGTAGACGCGATCGTAAAAGTCGCCGCCTCCCGTATTCCTGGATTCAGACACCCGGGCCGCGCGACTTCTGAGATAGGTCACGCCCGATGCCCAGACTTCCTGGTGGCCGATGGGCGCGAGGGGTACGGCCGCCGACTCGGCTGCGGCGCCGTCCGGCAAGGACGCCGAGCAATGCGCCATGAGCGACGCATGCAGAGCGTCATCGTTCAGGAGTTCGTCCCACGCGCGTGCCACTCGGTAGTGACGGCCGGCATGTTCCGCGACGGCGCCGCCGTGGGTCCTGAAAAGTCGGATGTGCTTGGTGTCCATGTTCCGCTTCTTAAGCCTTGCCGGCGCCGTGCCAGCGAAACAGTGCGGCACGGGACCGACGCACGTCAAGGGTTTCGCCTGCATGCGCCCGAGGTCCTGCGTTGACGATCGCCTACCCGCTTTTTGTTCTTTTCACCGGACTCGTCGTCGTTATCGGCGGTATTGTCGTATTGCGCATGCACGCGTTCCTGGCGCTGATCAGCGCGGCGACTGTCGTCAGCCTGCTCGCGCCGGGAGACTGGAGCGACAAGATCCCGCGCGTTGCTGAAGCGTTCGGATCGACAGCGGCCGGCGTCGGCATCGTCATTGCGCTTGCCGCGATCATCGGCATGGCAATGACCGCGAGCGGTGCCGCGGATCGTGTCGTGCGTGCGTTTCTCAAGCTGTTTGGCGAACAGCGCGGCGATACGGCACTCATGGCCAGCGGCTTTACGCTCGCGATCCCGGTGTTCTTCGATACCGTCTTCTTCTTGCTGGTACCCCTGGTGCGTTCGATGTACCGGCGTACCGGCAAGCACTATCTGAAATATCTCATTGCCGCCGCCTCCTGCGCTGTCGCCCACGCGCTCGTTCCGCCGACGCCCGGCCCCCTGCTCGTCGCCGAAACGCTCGGTGTCGACCTCGGCGTGATGTTGCTGGTCGGTACCGCCGTTGCCGTTCCGGCAGCGCTCGCAAGCCTTGCGTTCGGCAGCTGGGCAGACCGCCGAATCGTCGTTACGCCGCCCGCGGTGGCCGAGGTGCCCGCACCCGGGGAAGGTTCAGGGCTGCCCGCCCTTGGCTGGTCGCTGGCGCCCATTGCGGTGCCGGTCCTGCTCATCACCGGAAACACGATCGTGCAGGCCCTGGACAAAGGTGCGGGATCGACCGGCCTGGCCAGCACCCTCGCGGTGTTCGGCAATCCGCAGTTTGCACTGCTGCTCGCCGCGTTCATCGCCCTGGGGACATGGTGGCGGCATTGCCGGCCGGGCGCACGGGAGGTGTCCGACGCCGTCGGTGAAGCGCTCATGGCGGGCGGCGTCATCGTGCTGATCACCTGCGCCGGCGGGGCATTCGGTGGCGCGCTGCGTGCCGCGGAACTCGCTCCGGCGATCCAGTATCTGGCCGGGGACGCCGGCGGCGGCGGCTTCGGGTTGCTGCTGATGGCGTTCGGGATCGCGGCACTCATCAAGTTTGCCCAGGGTTCCAGCACCGCAGCTATGATCGTCACTTCGGCAATGATCGCGGCGATGATCGATCCCGCAACGCTCGGCTATCATCCGGTTTATGTCGCCACAGCCATCGGCAGCGGATCGCTGATCGGCTCGTGGATGAACGACAGCGGCTTCTGGATCTTCGCGCGGATGGGCGGATTGACGGAGATGGAGACGCTGGCAACGTGGACGCCGCTGCTTGTGTTGCTCGGCATGGTCAGTATGGTAATGACACTCCTGCTGGCGGCAGTATTACCGATGGCACCGGGCTGATGCCCGCGGCGAGCGATAACACCAATCCGGGAATGAGCGAATGAAACACCGATTGAGACGCCTCCTGCTGCTCGCTGCCATCGCGAGCGGACTCGTCGCCGGCACCGCCGCGGCAGATGTGAGCCTGCCGAGCGTGCTGGGCCGCGGCGTCATCCTGCAACGGGACACACCCGTGGTCCTGTGGGGCCGTGCCGACGACAACGAACGGGTGCAGGTGTTCGTCGACGGCGTACGGGCCGGGACGGCACGGGCGAAAGACGGCCGCTTCCGGGTCGAGATCGGCGAACACCCTGCCGGCGGGCCGCATCGCATCGTCGTGGCTGGCCGGAACCAGGTGGCGATCGACGACGCCTGGTTCGGCGACGTCTGGGTCGCGGGCGGCCAGTCGAACATGGAACTCAACATGGAACGGGTGACGACGCGGTTTCCGGAGGCCGCAGACGACGCAAATTTCCCACTGATTCGCGAGTTCAAGGTGCCGCGCAAGTACGATTTCGATGCGCCGGCGGAGGACTTCGAGAGCGGGGAGTGGAAAGTCACGACCCCGGAATCCGTCCTGTCGTCTTCTGCGGTGGCTTACTATTTCGCGCGCGAGCTTCACGAACGCTATGACGTGCCGATCGGCATCATCAGCAGCAACTACGGCGGTTCTGCGGCAGAAAGCTGGATGAGCGAAGAGGCACTCGCAGCGTTTCCGCATTATCTCGACACCGCCAGGCGCTACCGTGACGATGACTACCTGCAGGGTCTGCTGGATGCCGATGCGTCGAAAATCGCCGCCTGGCAAGCCGGCATCGATGCACGGGATGCCGGCCTCGGCGCGACGCCGCCCTGGTCGTCGCCTGCCGTCAACGACCAGGCGTGGGCCGCCACTGAAGTCCCCGGCTTCTGGGAAGCGGCGGGTCTCGCCGACGTCGACGGCGCCGTATGGTACCGGCGCAGTGTCGACCTGCCGGCCGCGGCGACAGGGCAGGCCGCGACGCTCTATCTCGGCCGCATCGACGACGCCGATACGACCTGGGTCAACGGCGTCGAGGTCGGGTCAACGTCCTACATGTGGCCGCCACGCATCTATCCCGTTCCGCCCGGTGTCCTTCGGGCGGGCAAGAATGTCATCGCCGTGCGCGTCGTTGACGCTGGCATGGAAGGCGGCTTCATTTCAGAGAAGGAATACCAGCTCGTGGTCGGTGATGCGAGCTACCCGCTCGACGGTGAATGGCGCTACCGGGTCGGTACGGCCTCCGCACCGCAGCCCGAGCCCGCCTTCGTCACCTGGCGGCAACCGCTCGGATTCTACAATGCCATGCTCGCGCCGCTCGCCAACCTGCGCATCAAGGGCGTCATCTGGTACCAGGGCGAAACCAACGTCGGCCGCGCGCGGGAATACGCGGAACTATTCCCCGCAATGATCCGCGACTGGCGGCGGCTGTGGCGGCAGGGCGACATCCCGTTCATCTTCGTCCAGCTCGCCAATTACCTTGAATCGCGCTCCGAGCCCGGTGACAGCGACTGGGCAGCCCTGCGCGAAGCGCAACGTCGGGCCCTGCGGGTGCCCAATACCGCCATGGCCGTCACGATCGATATCGGCGAGTGGAATGACATCCATCCTCTGGACAAGGAGACCGTGGGCGAGCGGCTTGCGCTGGCTGCGCGCTCTGCCGCGTATGGCGAAACGGATCTGGTCGCGTCCGGGCCGATGTTCCGCTCATTGATGAAACGTGGCGATCGACTGATCGTCGAGTTCGATCACGTGGGCGACGGCCTCGACGTTCACGGCGACCGGCTCGCCGGATTCGCGCTGGCCGGCGAGGACGGCCGATGGGCTTGGGCAGAGGCCGAGGTTCGCGGCGAGACGGTAGTCGTCGAAAGCGAAGCCGTCGAGAGTCCTGTCCGGGTGCGATACGCCTATGCGGACAATCCGGACACGGCCAACCTCTACAACGAGGCAGGATTGCCGGCGGCGCCATTCGAGGCCAGCGTCACCGGGCGGGTCGACCCCGATTAAGCGATGACGATCGATGTGCGCAACGGTCAGCACCGTCGCGCAGACAGTCCAGGTCGCGGTGGCGCCGGTATTCCTGCTGGCCGCCATATCCGGACTTCTCATGGTTCTCACGACGCGACTCGGCCGTATCATCGACCGCGCGCGTATCCTCGAGGGCCGCATACCGCACATCCGTCGGGAGGAACAACAAAGCCTTCTGTACGCCGAGGCGGAGGCGCTCTGGCGCAGAATCCGCCTCATGAACTGGTCGATCCGCCTTTGCGTGGGCGGTGCACTTGCGATTTGCCTCGTTGTCGTCTTTCTGTTCGTAGGCGATTACACGCACGCGAATGTGGGCGTCGCAATCGCCACGTTTTTCGTTTGTGCGATGCTCCTCATCATCAGCGGTTTGTTATGCCTGCTATACGAGGTGGCAATTTCCACCCGCCGCATGCGCCATGGGATCGAAATTGCTCTCGAGGAAGCGCTGCACGACCTGCCGGGGGAAACGCCGCGATCAGCGGACTGAGGCGTCCTCCTCCCGGCCGGCTTTCTCATACAGCGCGCGGCGGCCCTCCTTGTCGGCATCGAGGATCCGATGGGCGAATCCGGCGACCTCGAGTGCGTGCGCGCGCGGGACGACAATGACGCCATCGCCGTCGGCGACGATCACGTCACCGGGATTGACGAGGACGCCGCCGACGACGACGGGCCGGTTCACCGACTCGACTTCGTTGCGCCCGGGCCGGATGCCCCTGCCGGGTTCGCGGAAGTACAGGGGCACGCGTTGCGCAATGATTTCGTCCGTATCGCGCGCGGTCGCATCCGTCACAACGCCGACCGCGCCCGCCAACTGCCAAGCGAGAATGTTGAACGAGCCGATGGAGCCCACGTCCGCATCCGGTGCTTCGTCGATCACGATAGCTGTGCCCGGCCTGATCAGTGTGGCAAAGGGCTCGGGCGATCGCTCGTTGTACCAACGGCCTTCCCAGGCGCGAAAGTCTTCGTAGCTCAAGCCACCTTCGGCCGCTCCATGCTGCGTGGGGACATAGCGCACGGTAACCGCGATGCCGACAAAGCGGTGTGCGTAGCTTTCGGTATCCTTCCACAGCGCATGTATGGCGGGCGCCATCAGGCCCACGTTCGCGAGTCCCACGAAGTCCATCCCATCGGATACGTCGGCGACGCGCAAGCCATCGAAAGCGTCGAGCACGGCGGCATCCTCGCCCGCCGAGTAGACGCGGGTGGGAAGGAAATTGTGGCCTTGCCGGTAGCGGTCTTCGTCGGCCTGCGCCGAGCTGGCCATAAGGACGGCCAGCAGCGGCAACAGACAACGGATATCAGCGCGTGGTCGCATGTTTCGGATCTCCTTCGGCAGCCGTGTCGGCCGCGCTCATTGTGTTGAAATGCAAACGGGGCATGCTGCTGCCGCTGGCGCGGAACGATGCGATGACCCCCCCGTGTGACAGCAGCACGAGGCCATGGCTGCGGCCGGACAAAAGGCGGTTGAGGACCGGTGGCGAGACCGGAATCAACGTAGTCGAGCCGGGCGCGGCAGGTGGCCAGTCGATCACCGGTTGCTCGTTGATCACCGTTTGCGGGGACCGTCCGGCGAGCAGGCCCCGGTAGTTCAGCGGCCCGGTCGTCGCGGGCGGGAGCGGCAGGAGAAGTTCCGCCAGTCGCAGCTCATTGAAGGATTCGAGGCGGGTTTCAGCCCGCAGCACGGTCTCCGTCTCGAGCTCGAGGACGCCCCAGCCGGACGCGCTCGCCGTCGCAAGTCCGGCGAAACTCCAGCGCAGGACAATGAGCTCTGTCGGGCCGACCACGAGCCGTTCGGTTTCGGCAGTGCCGTCGTCAGCGCTCCAGCGCGCGGCAGCCCGCGGCCACTCGCGATCGACCGTGCTCGCTGCGAGAACGGGCAGGGCATGTCGGTAGCGTCCGGGCGGCGGGACGTCGGGACGATACGGCAGTGGCGCGCCGCGATCGGGAGGCACACTCGAGGGGTCGACGAGTTCCACCTTTATATAGTCGATCTCAAGGACGTAACGCTGAGTGCCCCAATCCATCAATGCCAGCTGCACGTACACGTCGTCGCCGGCTCGCGCATCGAAGCCCTGCGTCGTCATGCTCACTACCTGCCATTCCCCGAGGACGGGAAGGTCGAATTCCCTGAGGTGCGAATGAAAATCGGTCGTACGGCTGTGATTGAGGTGCAGATTGATCCGCCGAGGGGCCGTATCAGTACGCACCCGCGCTTCGACCCGCAGCTCGCGATCGTCACTGGCGATCTCCCTGGCGTCGATCGCCGGCGTCACCGGGTGCCGGATCAGCGCCCACCAGATGTTGCGCTGGTCACTCCGCGCATCCACCTCGATAAGGCCACGGCCGTGCGATTGGGAGAAGGCCAGTCGCGCATCGCCGTCGCCGGTCTGCGTGGTCCAGGCCGGCGCGACCCTCGGGCCGTCGAACGCCTCGTGAAATCCTGCATGGGCATGGACGCCGCAGGAAAGCGCAAGCATGGTCGCCGCGGTCCGCCGCCGGCCGTTCCCGTTCCGTCGTTGCCTGCCGGCGTTTCGCATGCGTCGATCGCTCGTGGTCAATTGCGCTGGTTTGCCGATGTTCGCCCCAATGAAATCACAAACGGCGTGCTATCGTTGCAGTATTGGATCTCGCGCGAGGGGTCTGTCGCCGGAGATTGCCATGCTGAAAACGGCCATGTTCGAAATGCGTTGCGTCCTTATCGGATTGTCGATGGCCGGCGGTGCCGCGGCAACGGCGGAAGAGCAGCGTGCGCCGCTGTACGCGGCGTCGGCGCAAGCAGGCGGCCTGTTCACGTCGGCTGTCGATATCGGTGCCGTGAGTGCTGCCGGGACCGTTGATTACGATGCCGTCCTGCAGTCATACGTCGTATCCGGGTCCGGCAGCAACATGTGGTTCGGCGAGGACGAGTTCTATTTCGTATTCCGCAAGCTCAGCGGTGACTTCATTCTCTCGGCCAATGCGGCCTTGTTGGGCGACGGCGTCGATCCGCATCGCAAGACAGGCTGGATGGTCCGCGCCGGCCTCGAGCCGGATGCGCCCTATGTCGATGTCGCCGTGCACGGCGACGGCCTCACGGCGTTGCAGTTTCGCCCCACGGCCGGCGCCGACACTGCGGAAAGGCGTTCGCCGGTGGTCGCGCCCGACGTCCTGCAGCTCGCGCGGGAAGGCGACCGTTTCGTGATGTCTGTCGCGAAGGCGGGCGAGCTCCTGACCGACACCGTGCTGGACGACCTGTCCCTCCCTGATGAAGTTTATGCAGGGTTTTTCATTTGCGCGCACAACGCCCTTGCGGTCGAACGCGCGACGTATTCGAACGTACGCATCACAGTTCCGGCACCCGCGGACTTCCGCCCGTACCAGGACTATTATCCGAGCCGGCTGGAGGTCATGGAGGTCGCCACGGGCCACCGCCGGGTTCTGCACACGGCGCCGGATTCGATGCAGGCGCCGAACTGGACGCCCGACGGACGCGCGCTAATCTTCAATCGAAACGGCCGGCTGTACCGCCTCGAACTCGACAGCGGCAAGGTATCGCCGGTCGACACCGATTTCGCCGACCGCAACAATAACGACCACGCGATATCGTTCGACGGCAAATGGCTCGCGATCAGTCATCACGCCGCGGAGCACGATGGGGATTCCATCGTGTATACGCTACCCATGGAGGGTGGCGTACCACGCCAGGTGACGCCGCGAGGTCCGTCTTACCTGCATGGCTGGTCGCCGGACGGCGAGTGGCTGGTCTACACCGGCGGGCGCAACGGCAACTACGATATCTACAAGATTCTCGCTGACGCCAGCGCGGCCGAAGTGCGGCTCACAGACGACCCCGCGCTGGATGACGGCGCAGAATTCTCCCCGGACGGCCGGAGCATCTGGTTCAACTCGGCACGCAGCGGGACGATGGAAATCTGGCGCATGGACGCGGATGGCGCGAACGAGACACGGGTGACCGATGACGCCATGAACAACTGGTTTCCGCATGTTTCGCCCGATGGCCGAAACCTCGTCTACCTTGCGTACGGCCCGGACGTCGCGCCCGAGGATCATCCGTGGTACCGGCACGTGTATCTCATGCTGCGTCCGGTCGCCGGCGGCGCATCCCGTGTCGTCGCAAACCTGTACGGCGGGCAGGGCACGATCAACGTGCCGTCCTGGTCGCCCGACAGCAAGTTCATCGCGTTCGTGTCGAACTGATGCAGTCCCGCCGACTTGGCAAGAGCGAATTCGCAGTCTCGGAGATAGGTCTCGGTTGCTGGCAGCTCGGCGGCGATTTCGGACCGCTGGCTGATGACACGGCGAATGCCATTCTTGCCGAGGCCGATCGTGCGGGAATTACGTTCTGGGACACTGCAGACGTATACGGGTCGGGCGTAAGCGAGCGGCGCATCGGCCGCTATCTGCAGGCGCACGGGTCGCGCGTTCGTGTCGCGACGAAGGTCGGCCGTGACCCGGCACTCTATCCGGACGGCTACACACGGGAAAAAATCCGGCGCAACATCGAGGCTTCTCTCTCGAGACTCGGAGTCGATGTGCTCGATCTCGTGCAGCTGCATTGCGTACCGCGTGATGTCCTCGCCGGCGGCGACCTGTTCGAGTGGCTCACGGAATGCCAGGAGGAAGGGCTGATCCGCTCGTTCGGCGCGAGCGTCGAGACGATCGAGGAAGGGCGGATCGCGGCATCGCACCCCGAGCTCGCATCGCTGCAGATCATCTTCAATCTCTTTCGCCAGGACGCCATCTCCGAGCTTTTCCCGGTCGCTTTGGAGAACGACGTCGGCATCATCGTCCGGCTGCCGCTTGCAAGCGGTGTGCTCGCGGGGAACATGCACAAGGACAGCTCGTTCGCGCCGACAGATCATCGACAATTCAATCGGCACGGCGAGGCGTTCAGCCAGGGCGAGACCTTCTCCGGCATTCCGTTCGAACAGGCGGTCGACCTTGTCGCACGGATGCGCGCCTGGGCGCCGCGGGAACTGTCGATGGCGCAATTCGCAATGCGCTGGATTCTCGACCACCCGGCAGTGACGACGGTGATCGCCGGCGCGAGTAATCCCGCGCAGGTGGCTGAAAACGCGGCGGTGAGCGCATTGCCGCCCCTTACCGCGGACCTGCACCAGCGGCTCGGGACGTTTTACCGCGAGAGTGTGCGCCCGGCGATCGTGGTTCCCATCTGACGCCGACGCACGCCCGGCGTGCGGGCGGCCCGTACGCGGCCGCGGTGCGCGACCCGATCAGCCGCGGTTGATTTTCGCCACCATGTCGACCAGTCGCGGCCCGATTTCTTCGCGAGCCTTTTTCTCGCTCAGAATGAAGTTCGCGGCCCCGCAGGTAAAGGCCATCGTCGGGGAGCCGTCGGCCGGCACGAACGGTACGCCGACACTGTTGACTTCGGGATACCAGTCGCCGAAGTTGCAACAAAAGCCCCGCTCGTTGACTTCCGCGACTGCCGCTTCGATTTGCGCCCGGTAGAGGGGCCATTTATCGCCGGTATGTTTTGCCAGGGCGTCAAAGAGCATGGCCCGTTCATCGTCGGGCAGCGCGGCGAGGTAGGCGCGCCCCATCGACGAGCGCACCATGGAGATGCGCGAGCCGGCGCGCAACTGCAGTGACAGCGGCCCGCGGCTGTGCGACTCAGCCACGTACAGCATGCTGAACTGATCGCGGCTGCCGAGCGCGACCATACCGTTCGCGCGATCGGCGAGTTCCTGCATCAGGGGCCGGGCCGCCTCGGTAAAATTGAGAGCCGCGAGGCAGGCGTAGCCGAGCCCCAGTACCGGCAGCCCGAGCACATATTTGCCACTGTCGCTCAGGTAGCGCAGGTAGCCGAGCCGGGACAAGGTGTAGGTGATGCGGGAGACCGTCGCTTTCGGAAACCCGGTGAGATCCGACAGTTCCTTGTTCCCGAGCGGCCGGTTCACATGAGCCATATTTCGCAGCACATCGAGACCCTTGTGCAGGGAGGCGATAAACTGCCGGTCTCCGGAATAGTCATGCCCAGGAATCGGGGTGATGTCCGCGCTGCGTTTCTTCATACATTATGTGCGAGGCGGTCGGCGGGCCTCCGGGAAAAGCCGTTTGAGCATGTTAGCAATTTTCGTTAATATCTTACATTGCAGATTATAATTCCACCATTCAGAATATCATGCAGCTTCATTGACGAAACCGGGGGGTATGGACAATGAAAAGACGACACCTTGCCTCGAGCAGCGTGCTGCTTGCGGCTTTTGTGGCCGGGCCTGTCCTGGCGCAAATCGAGGAAATCATCGTTACGGCGACCAAACGTGAGGAATCGGTGCAGGACGTGCCGATCGCCGTGTCGGCTTTTTCCGGTATCGAACTCGAAAAGGCCGGTGTCAACGACATCCGGGGCCTCATGGGCCTGTCGCCCAGTTTTTTCATCTCGACCACAGGGTCTGAAACCGGCGGTACCACCGCACGAATTCGCGGCGTCGGCACCCAGGGCAACAATCCCGGTCTCGAATCCGCAGTCGGCATGTACGTCGATGGCGTATACCGCAATCGCAGTACCGTCGGCTATGCCGACCTTGGACCGGTAGAACGCATCGAGTTACTGCGCGGACCCCAGGGGACGCTGTTCGGCAAGAACACCTCGGTGGGTGTCATCCATGTCATCACGAAGCGCCCGGACGCGGAGGAACTGCAGGGGTACGCGCGCCTGACGGGAGGTGACTACTCCCTCTTCAAGGGCGAGGCCGGCCTGAACGGGCCTCTCGGCGAAGGCGGATGGGCCGCGGGACTCGACGGTCTTTACATCCAGCGCGACGGTTTTTACGAAGACCAGCTCTCGGGAGAGGATTACAACTCGCGCGATCGCGGGCTCGTACGTGCGCAACTGACCTACGAGGGGAGCGACGCATTGTCCATGCGTTTCATAGCTGATGCGGCAACGCGCGACGAGCGCTGCTGCGGCGGCGTGTACATTGTCAAGGGCGCGCGCACCGATCCGGCGATCGAGGTGCTCAATCCGGGGGTCGACACATCCGATGTGTCGGACCCCTGGGCCCGGGAGACCTACACGACGCCCGGCACCAGCCTCGAGGAAACATCGGACGAAGCCGGCGTGTCGGGCGAGATCGCCTGGAACACGGAAAACTTCGAACTGACATCCATAACCGCCTGGCGCGACTGGGAGTCGGAGGCCGGCGGCGATCTGGACTACTCCGGCGGCGACATCCTGTACCGTGAGCCCGAGGATCTCTTCCAGAACTTCGAGACCATAACCCAGGAACTCAGGCTCGCAGGCGATACGGATCGGCTGAGCTGGCTCGTCGGACTGTTCTACATCAGCGAAAATCTCGACTCGACCCTGTCGAACAGTGTCGGTTCGCAATACAGCGACTTCACGCGCCAGGTGCTGGGAGTGTCCGCCGATGTGGCACTCGGCCTGCCATTCGGAACGGCCGTCAACGGGCTTCCGCCGCTTGCGGCAATCGGCGCAGGCACGCTACCCGGGGACGGAGCAAACGATTTCTGGCAGGTGGACTCCGAGAGCTTTGCGGTGTTCACGCGCGAAACCTTCGCGGTGACGGACAAGCTCAAGTTGACGGTCGGTTTGCGCTACACGACCGAAGACAAGGATCTGAGCGGCACGGTTGAAACGACCGGCACCTCCTGCGCCGGGATGCTCGCCGTTACGGGCTTTGATCCGAATAACCCCGGCGGCCCGATCACGCCGATCCTCGGGGGTCTCACGCAAGGCGCACTGGCGCTCCAGTGCCTCGGCGGCACGTTGAATTCGACGCTCGACGGCGCCTACAGCGACAGCCGCAGCGAGGATCGCCTGAGTGGCACGCTGATCGTGAGCTACGATTTTTCGAACGACGTGCTGGGCTACGCCAGCTATTCGAACGGTTACAAGGCGGGCGGCTACAACCTCGACCGTTCGGGTCTCGACCCGGACACCGTACTTGACGGCGCGACAAGCGGGCCGAACGTCGCCACGAATTTCGGCATACGCACGGATGTCAACGCATTGGAATTCGAAGAGGAGCTGGTCGATTCCTACGAAATCGGCTTGAAGTCCCTCCTGAACGACGGCCGTGTGAGCTTCAATGCCGCGGTGTATCACCAGGATTTCGAGAATTTCCAGCTGAACACCTTCAATGGCCTGACTTTCTTTGTCGTCACGCTGGACGAGGTGATATCGCAAGGCGTCGAGCTGAGTTTCCAGAATTCGTGGACGGACTATGTCTATACGTCGCTTGGCGTCATGTACAACGACGCGCGCTATGCCGATGATGTCCAGCGGTCCGATGGCCTCCCCGCAGGGAACCTGTCCGACGCGCGGCTCACACACGCGCCCGAGTGGAGCCTCACCGGTACGCTGAACTGGGAAATGCCGCTCGAAGCGTGGTCAGGATGGGGCGCATTTGCATTCCTCGATTTCCGCTGGACGGATGCACACAACACGGGCTCGGACCTCGATCCGGAGAAGCACCAGCCGTCGTTCGCGGTGGTCAACGGGCGCGTGGGGCTCCTGTCCGACGACAACCGCTGGTCCGTCGAGTTATGGGCCCAGAACCTGTTCGACGAAGAGTACATACAAGTGGCGTTCGACTCGCCGATCCAGAATACCGAGGGCGTGCAGCCGCTGGAGTCGTACAGTGCGTTTCTCGGCGACCCGCGCACGTGGGGCCTGACGGTCGGTTACCGCTTCTAACAGGATTTGCGGCCACGATACTGGTGGGGGCGGCGCGGTGCCGCTCCCGCCGCCGTTTGCATGGAGTTCGCAGCATGAATGCCGACCTGTCCGCCGAGGACCTGATGTTTCGCGACGAGGTGCGCCGATTTCTCGGCGCGAAGCTCCCGCGAGGCATCAGCGACAAGGTGCTGCACGGACTTCCGCTGACGAAAGACGAATACACGTCCTGGCAGAAGATCCTGTATGAAAAAGGCTGGGCGGCCTCGAACTGGCCGGTAGAACACGGCGGTACGGGATGGACACCGACCCGGCGCTACATCTGGGCCTCGGAACGTGCGATAGCCGGCGCACCCCGGTTGATACCGTTCGGCATGAACATGGTGGGCCCGGTGATCTATACCTTCGGGACGACGTCGCAGAAGGAACGCTTCCTGCCAGGCATCCTCGCGAGTGACGTCTGGTGGTGCCAGGGATTTTCGGAACCCAACGCGGGGTCGGACCTCGCCTCGCTGAAGAGCACTGCGGTCCGTGACGGTGATGACTGGCTCGTCAATGGCACGAAGACCTGGACGACGCTGGCCCAGTATGCCGACTGGATATTCTGTCTCGTGCGTACCCGCGGTCCCGGGGAAAAGAACCAGCGGGCTATCAGCTTCCTGCTTATCGACCTGAAGTCGCCGGGCGTGACCGTATCGCCAATCATCACGCTCGATGGGCACCACGAAGTCAACGAGGTGCATTTCGAAAATGTGCGCGTAAGCGGCGATAACCTGGTCGGTGGCGAAGGCAATGGCTGGACGGCTGCGAAGTTCCTGTTGACGTTCGAACGCACGGGCATCGCGCGCATCGCAAATTCGAAGGAGCGGCTCGAGCGCCTGAAGAGAATTGCGGGCGCCACGAACGACGGGGGCTCGAGTCTGCTGGACGAGGCGGTCTTCGCCCATAAACTCGCCGAGATCGAAATCGACCTGTTGGCGCTCGAATACACGGAATTGCGGACGCTTGCCGCCGTCAGTACGGGCCAGGCGCCCGGCCCGGAATCCTCCATACTCAAAATCAAGGGGACCGAGATCGCCCAGGCCATCGATGCGCTGTACGTTGAAACCTCGGGCTACTACAGCCTGCCGTTCGTCAGGGAACAGTTCTTCGATGAGTTCGACGGTGAACCGGTCGGGCCGGGCACGGCATGCAATGCCGCGCCTCATTATTTCAACAATCGAAAAGCCTCGATCTACGGCGGCAGCAACGAGATCCAGAAGAACATCATCTGCAAGGCCGTACTCGGTCTGGGCTGAGGCACGGAAAGACGCATGGATTTTTCTTTCGACGAGAACCAGCAGATGTTGCGCGACAGTGTGTCGCGCTTCGTCGCCCAACGCTACGATTTCGACACACGCCGGTCGATCGTCGCCGGCGAGCGCGAGGATTTCTGGGCCTTGTTCGCGGAACTCGGCTGGCTCATGGTGCCATTTCCGGAGACGCTCGGTGGGCTCGGCGGATCGGCGGTCGACCTGGTCGCGATCATGGAAGAATTCGGCAAAGGCCTGATCGTCGAGCCATACCTTGCAGGCGCCGTCCTTGCCGGCGGAATCGTGGCGGCCGCGGACAGCGGCGCACGAAGAGCGGACCTGCTGGAGGAACTCATGGCGGGCGGACTGCAGCTTGCCTTTGCGTTCGCGGAACCGGAAAGCCGTTACCACCTGGCCGACGTGCAGACCACGGCGGCTGCCGAGGATGGCGCTTTCGTCGTCAATGGTCGCAAGGCGGTCGTGTTGAATGCGCCGCGTGCTGATCGGCTGATCGTCAGCGTGCGGACGGCGGGCTCGCGCTATGCGCGCAAAGGCATCAGTCTCGTGTACGTGGATCCGACGGCGCCGGGAGTACGCTTGCGGGAATACCTCACGGTCGACGGCGAGCCTGCTGCGGAACTCGAGCTCGAGCGCGTGCGCATACCCGCGGACGACGTGCTCGGAGTGCAGGGCGAGGCGATCGAGCACATCGAACAGACGATCGACCGTGCGACGGTCGCGGCCTGCGCCGAGGCCCTGGGGGTCATGGGAACGATTTTCAGGAAGACTCTTGAGTATACGAAGGTCCGCAAGCAGTTCGGGGTGCCGATCGCCTCGTTCCAGGCGCTGCAACATCGCATGGCCGAGATGTTCATGGAGTACGAGCAGGCAAGGTCGATCACGCTCATGGCCGCGATGCAGTTCGACGCGCAGGCAGGCTTGTCGGCGGCGCCGGTTTCGGCAGCAAAGAGCCGAGTCGGCAGGGCTGCCCGCCGCATCGGCGAGGAAAGCGTGCAGTTGCACGGCGGTATCGGCGTCATGGACGAACTGGATGTCGGGCACTATTTCAAGCGCCTGACGTCCATACAACATCTGTTCGGCAGCACCGACTTCCATACCGCCCGTTATCGCCGGACGGCCTGACGGCGGCCGGGAACGGGCGCGACCTCGAGGGGCAGCTAATGCGCGAAGCGCTCATTGTTTCCACGGCGCGCACGGCTTTGACCAAGGCCGTGCGCGGTACATTCAACGACACGCACGGTGTCACGCTCGCCGGGCATGCCCTCGAGCATGCAATTTCGCGTGCCGGTATCGAGGCGGATGCCGTCGAGGACGTTGTTCTCGGCTGCGCCCACCCCGAAGGAGCGACGGGTTACAACATAGCGCGCAATGCGGCAGTGAAGGCCGGCTGTCCCGTGTCGACCGCAGGGACCACGATAAACCGCTACTGCTCCTCCGGCCTCCAGGCGATCGCGGTCGCGGCCGGCCGGATCGTCGCAGAGGGGGTGCCGGTCATGGCGGCCGGTGGTGTGGAGTCCATTTCGCTGGTACAGCTCGGCGGTCACTTCAACAGCTATCGCGCAACCGAGTCCGGGTTGTATGCACGTATGCCGCAGCTGTGGATGACCATGATCGAGACCGCCGAGATCGTCGCCGACCGTTACGGCATATCCCGGGCATCCCAGGACGCCTTTGCGCTCGCGAGCCAGCAGCGCACCGCGCGGGCGCAGGACGCCGGCATATTCGACGACGAGATCGTGCCGCTCGCCGCGCGCTGGAAAAGCGTGGACAAGGAGACCGGCGCCGAATCGATCGAGGAACGGCGCGCGGACCGTGACGAGTGCAACCGCCCCGATACCACGGCCGAGGGCCTGGCCGATCTCCGCCCGGTTTTTCGCGACGGACAGCAGGTCAGGCAAGGCCGGTTCGTCACGGCGGGCAACTCGAGCCAGTTCGCCGACGGTGCGAGCGCCTGCATTCTGATGGAGGCCGGCGAAGCGAGCCGCCGCGGCCTCGAGCCACTGGGCGCGTTCCGCGGATTTGCCGTGCATGGCTGTGCGCCGGACGAAATGGGCATCGGCCCGGTCTACGCGGTCCCGCGGCTGTTGCAGCGGCACGGTCTCGCGGTCGACGACATCGACCTCTGGGAACTGAACGAAGCCTTCGCGAGCCAGGCGATCTATTGCCGCGACACGCTGGGCATCGATCCTGACAAATTGAATGTCAACGGCGGCGCTATCGCCATCGGGCATCCCTACGGGATGACCGGCGCCCGCTGCGCCGGACACCTGTTGCTCGAAGGACGCCGGCGAGGCAGCAAGTATGGCGTGGTAACCATGTGCGTGGGCGCTGGTATGGGCGCGGCCGGCCTGTTCGAAATCTTCGCCTGAAGCACGCGGCCTGATGCGCGCATTCCGCACGACGACGCCCGCCGGGCCACTCGAGACGGTCGACCTGGACACCCCGCTGCCGAGTGGCAGCCAGGTGCTGTTGCGCACGCTTGCGGCGGGGGTCTGTCACTCGGACGTGCACCTGCACGATACGCACTTCGATCTCGGCAATGGCAAGAGCTTGCGGGCCGGCCAGCCCGGCATGATCCTCGGGCACGAGATCGCAGGGACGGTCGTGGCCGCGGGGCCGGCCGTGAGCCTGGTCGCCCCCGGCGATAGCGTCGTCGCCTATCCCTGGATCGGCTGCGGCATGTGTGCGCTATGTTCGGGAGGCAACGAACATCTCTGCGCGGACGGTGCGGTCCTCGGTATCCAGCAAGCGGGCGGATTCGCAGACCATGTGCTCGTGCCCCACGAACGCTACCTGTTTCCGGTGGGCGAGCTGCCGCCGGCGCTCGCCTGCACCTTTGCATGCGCCGGACTGACGGCCTTCAGCGCATTGCGGAAGCTCGGCACACGGGGCGCCGGCGAGCCGCTCGTGATCATCGGTGCGGGTGGCGTCGGGCTGCATGCCGTGCAGATGGCCCGCGAGGTAACCGGCATGTCGCCGATCGTCGTCGACATCGCTCGGGAAAAACTCGAAGCGGCCACCGCCGCGGGCGCAGCACATGTCGTCTTTGGCAATCAGCCAGACGCGCCGAAAAAGCTGCGCGTGCTCACCCGCGGCGGCGCGGCGGCGGCAATCGATTTCGTCGGATCGGAAGCGAGCAGCGGACTTGCACAACGCAGCCTCGCCAAAGGCGGAACGCTCGTCATCGTCGGCCTGTTCGGCGGCACGTTCACGATGCCCTTGCCCATGATTCCGATGCTCGCGCTGACGATCAAGGGCAGCTACGTCGGCAGTCTTGCGGAAATGGCGGAACTGACGGGCCTGGTGCGGTCGGGGCGTATCGCGCCGGTTCCGGTTTCGGCCCGGCCGGCGTCAGCGGCCGCGGCAGAATGCGCCTTGGACGACCTGCGACATGGCCGGGTCACCGGACGTGCCGTACTGGTCTACCCTTAGCCCTCCGGATGGCTTGACATAAACCAAGCATATGCAATAAATGCGAATGATTCTCATTGACTGCCCGTGCTGAATGCGTATCATTCGCATACCGTCTCGACGCACTCAAGGACCGCCGGATGAAACCCAAATGCGCCGTACTGCCTGACGCAGCTCACAAACTCTCGGTCGTAGCCGCCGCTGTCGCTATGGTGGTCGCAGCTCCCGCCATCGCAGCCGGCGAGCAGACGAGCGACGAATCGCTCGACGAAGTGGTCGTCGAAGGCGAATTGCTGCGACGCGATGCCCGCGGCGAGAAGTTCACGGCGCCGCTGCTCGATACGCCGAAATCGGTCACGATCGTTCCGGCGCGGCTCATCGAGGAGCAAAACGCGACCAACCTGGTCGAGGCGCTCAGGAACGTTCCCGGGGTCACGTTCAATGCGGGCGAGGGCGGCGCGCCCCAGGGTGACAACCTGAAGATCCGCGGTTTCGATGCCGGCGCCGACGTCTTCATCGACGGCGTGCGTGACGCGGGGTCGCAGGTCCGGGACATTTTTTCGCTCGAGCAGGTCGAGGTCGTCAAGGGCCCGTCATCGGTTTATGCCGGGCGCGGATCGAGTGGCGGTGCGGTTAACCTCGTCTCGAAAACCGCGCAACAGAACGATTTTCTCCGCTCCAATATAGGCGGCGGTACCGACAACTACCGGCGCGCGCTCATCGATGCAAATTATGCGTTCAGCGACACCGTTGCCCTCAGACTGAACGCATTGACACACCAGGGCGATGTACCGGGCCGCGATGAGGTGTACTTCGACCACACGGGCGTTGCCCCCTCACTGGCGCTCGGCCTCGGCACGCCGACCCGAGTTGATGTCGATTACTACTATTACCGTACCGACGATATGCCGGATTACAGCATTCCCTACGGACGCAATGCCGATAATACGGCGGCCGAAGGTGCGCCGGTGGACGTCGATCGCGAGAATTTCTATGGCTTGTTGAACCGCGACTTCCAGGATACCGGCGCGGATATCGGCACGGTCGTATTTGCGCATGATTTCAACGACGCCATCACGTTGACGAACACCACCCGCTACGGGAAAACGTTCAACGATTACATCGTTACAAACCCTGACGATGGCCGCGCGAATGTGCCGAACGGTGTCGTCCTGCGCAATACCAAGAGCCGCAATTCGGACACGACGACCCGCGCGAACAACACGAACCTCGACCTTCGCTTCGAGACCGGCCGCATCGGGCACAGCCTGGCGCTCGGTGCCGAGTTTTCGAGCGAGGAAATGTATAACCGCAATTATGCAGTGGAAATACTTTACAACGGTAACGCGGTAACGGAGCCGGCCAATTCCTGCAGCGTGCCGGGCGTGGTCGGCGCTCCTTCCAACTACAATTGCACGACGCTCGACAATCCGAACCCGCACGACCCGTGGACGGGGACCATCGAACCCGCGTCGAGCGCGACCCGGGCGGAAACCGACAGTGCGTCTGCATATGCGCTTGATACGATGAGCCTGAACGAACGCTGGTCCCTGAACCTCGGCCTGCGCTACGACGACTACAGCACCCGGCAGCTTTCCGGTGAGATCGATGCGCCCGTGGAAGACCGCAACGATAGCGACTTCGTCAATTACCAGGCCGGCGTCGTGTACAAGCCGCGTCCGAACGGCAGCATCTACCTTTCGGCCGGCACCTCGTCCAACCCGTCGGGCAATACGCTGGGCGATGGAACGGAGAACATCGCGGCGAGCAATGCGGACCTCGAGCCGGAGCGCATCGAAAGCATCGAACTCGGCACCAAGTGGGATCTGCTGAACGGCCGGCTGTCCCTGACTTCGGCGGTGTTCAGCATGTACAAGACAAACGCGCGCGTCGCCGTTGAACCGGGTCGCGGCGGCCGCCAGGAAACGGTCGGTGAGCAGCAGGTCGACGGCCTGGAAGTGGGCGTCAGCGGCGCATTGACCGACAACTGGCAGATCTCGGCAAGCTACACGTTTCTCGACTCGGAGATCGCCGACGACGGCCCGGTCAACGAGGATGACGGCAACGTGTTCCCCAACACGCCGCGAAACAGCGCCAGTTTATGGACGACGTACGACATCACGGGCGCATTCGAGATGGGCATCGGCGCAATTTACGTCGGCGAGCGTTACGGCAACACCGGTAATACCGTCTGGGTTCCTTCGTACACGACGGTTGACCTGATGGCTGCGTACGAGTTTTCAGAGCGATTCAATCTACAGCTCAACCTGCGCAACGTCGGCGACGAGGTGTATTACACGCGGCCCTATTCGAACCACTACGCGGCTCTCGGCCCGGCGCGGTCCGCCGTACTCGCGGCGAACTTCGAATTCTGAGACAGGCCATCCGATGCTGCTCGCTATCCCGGACGTCCTGTCTGGTGAGGACGTCCGCTATTTTCGCGAACGGCTCGACAGCGCGAACTGGGTGGACGGCGGGGTAACCGCGGGGCACCAGTCTCGCAGCGTCAAGCGCAACCGCCAGCTCCCGGAAGACTCGAAGGAAGCACGCGAGCTGGGTACCCGGGTGCTGGATGCTCTCGATCGCAATCTGTTGTTCATGTCGGCAGCATTGCCTGCCAGGGTGTTTCCCCCGTTGTTCAATTGTTACGGCGTCGGCCAGGATTTCGGCTATCACGTCGACAACGCCCTGCGCCAGGTGCGCGGCTCGACCCAGCGAGTACGCACCGACGTGTCCTGCACACTGTTCCTCAGCGAACCGGACGAATATGACGGCGGCGAATTGGTCGTGCAGGATACTTACGGCGCACAGCCCGTCAAGTTGCCTGCCGGCCACCTGATCCTGTACCCCGGCACCAGTGTGCATAAAGTCACACCCGTCGTTCGCGGCCGCCGTATTGCCTCGTTTTTCTGGGTCCAATCGCTCGTGCGCGAAGATGCGCAACGCCGCATCCTGTTCGACATGGACATGGCCATCGTGCGATTGCGGAAGGAGATCGGTGACAGCGAGCCCCTGGTGTCTCTGACGAACACCTACCACAACCTGCTGCGGCGCTGGGCTGCGCCCTGATAGCGCGGGTCGCCTCAGGCCTTCCCGGCCGCGAGGCGCCGGCGCCGCAATACAGGCCACACGAGCCGCCGCCAGGCGAGCGCCATGCCGGTCCAGACCATGATGACGCTGCCGAGCGAGACGAGGCCCGCGACAGTTTGTCCGACGATGCCGAGCGCTTCGCCGGTGTGCAGGAACCGGACCCAGCTGCGGGCCTGGCGTCCCGCGGCCAACGAGGAAAAGGCTTCTGTGGCCGTCACCGCACCGGATGTCGCATCGAGTACGAGCGTCGAGCGACGCTGAGGTTGGCCGCCCGAACCTCGATCCGCGGAAATTCGTACGGTTTCGTCAGCAGTAGCCGGCAGGGCGAGCGACAGGTTTTGCCAGCCGGGCGACAGTGCACCCGCGATTTCTAGCAGCTCGCCCAGCGGCCGGCCCTTTGCGGGCGCTGTCCCGGTTTCCGGAGCGCGTAGTTCCCGACCGGCGGGCAGCGCTCCCGCACTCCGTTCGGGCGGCGTATCGCCGGCAGCGCGGTAGAGAAGGGCGTTTGCCCAGTCGTACGAAAAAACGGTCGCCGTCGCGACGATCACGATCAGCGGGACTACAGACCAGATGCCGAAGACGTGGTGCCAGTTATAGTCGCGCGCGTTGCTGCTGTCCGCCTTCGGATTGAAGAGCACGCGCACGCGAAACGCAACGCGATTGCAGATCGGCGGTAACCAGAGATAAGCGCCGGTGATCAGCAGGAAGAGAAACCCGAGATTGCTGGCCCCCGTAACGGCGCGTGCGCCGGCGCGATTCTCGTCGCTGACATCGAACCAGCGATGCCAGGCCGTGATCGTAGCGAAGAAATCGCGTGTGCCACTCGCCGCATCCGGCAGAACCTCGCCGGTATAGCGGTCGACGAAGCGTTGGCCGGTTCGGCCTGCCGAGATGAGCGCCGGTGCGAATGGATCGGAATTCAGGGTCACTGCCGTCGGCGCGAAAGCAGGGTCCGTTTTCCTGAGGTGCGCGAGCAGTGCGTCGACCGGCAAGGGAGCCGGTAGCCTGCCGGATGCCGGTGCGTGCCGCATCGGCAACTCCGCCCGGGCAACAAGCTGCCGCTCATAGGTGAGGATGACGCCCGTAACGGACATCACCAGGATGACCAGGCCGCAGACCACGCCGGTTGCGAGGTGGAACCAGAACAGGGTGCGTCGAAACATGGCGCGAGGCTAACAGAATCCATTTCGAATGAGAATACGTCTTATTTGCAACAAATTGCGCGGAGGCCGCCGTTACAAGAGGCGCGCGTTCTGACATCACGATCGATGCACGGTACAGTAGGCGCATGAATCAAGGACCGGGCCCGATCAACGGCCATAACTGCGCGCTTTTCCTGGACGTCGACGGCACACTGCTCGGCATCGAATCACACCCGGACCGCGTCGTCGCCGATGCGTCGCTCCGGAAGCTCCTGGAGCGGCTGTTCCTGCATTTCGGCGGCGCCCTCGCACTCGTGAGCGGGCGTACGCTCTGCTCGCTCGATCGCATTTTTGAACCGCTGAAGCTGCCCGCGGCCGGTGCGCACGGATCCGAGCTGCGTGCGACCCGCGGCAACGCGTATCCGGGTGTCACGCAAGCTCTGCCATCGGGCGTGCTCGCGGCACTGAAGAATTTTGCCGCAGCGCACGAAGGCCTCCTGCTGGAGACCAAACCGGGCGGTGCATCGTTGCACTATCGGCGGGCGCCGGAGCTCGAATACGAGTGCCGCCGCTTTTTGCATGCGCTGATGGGCGGCCTGGGGTCGGACTATCGCCTCATCGAGGGCAAGATGGTCCTCGAACTGGTGCCCCGGGCCGCCAGCAAGGGCGAGGCGATCCGCGCACTCATGCTCCAAATGCCGTTTTCCGGTCGCCGGCCGGTCTTCGTCGGCGATGACACGACCGATGAAGACGGTTTTCGTGCCGTCAATGCCCTGGGCGGCACATCGATACGGGTCGGTGAACTGGACGGCAGCGCGGCCACGCATGCGTTGGCCGACGTGAATGCCGTTCGCGAGTGGCTCTCGGCCACTGTGTCGGCAGGCCCTAGGTACGAGGGAGATCCCGGTATTGCCCAGTCTTGATATTGGCGTCATCGGCAACTGCAGGATTGCGTCCCTGATCGACGCGCGAGCCACGATGATCTGGACCTGCCTGCCGAAACTCGACTCCGATCCCGTGTTCTGCAATTTGTTGCGGCGCGACGGGGAATCCGCGTTGCCGGGCTTCTTTGGTGTCGAGCTCGCCGACTTTGCACGCAGTGAACAGAGTTACCTGCAGAACACCGCGATATTGAGCACGACGCTTCACGACCACCACGGCGGTGCCGTGAGAATCACGGACTGTGCGCCGCGCTACGCCTACGCCGGCCGTATGTTCGCGCCGATGATGCTCCTGCGTCGGGTCGAACCACTTGCCGGCAGCCCGCGCATACGGGTTCGTCTCCACCCGGCGCGCGACTACGGCCGTGAGGCTTCGCCCGCATCGCCGGGCAGCAACCACATCAGCTACGCCTGCAGCGATACCGTATTGCGACTCACCACGGATGCCTCGTTGACCCACGTGATCGAAAGCAACCCATTTCTTCTGGACCGGCCGGTATTCCTGGTGCTCGGTCCTGACGAAACCGTGACGGAGTCTCCGGTTGAGACGTTCTACAAGCACTATCGGGCAACGAAGCACTACTGGCACGAATTCTCCCGCAGCCTGTCGATCCCCTTCGAGTGGCAGGAAGCGGTGATCCGTGCGGCGATCACGCTCAAGCTGTGCACGTTCGAAGACACCGGCGCCGTGGTTGCCGCACTGACGACCTCGGTGCCGGAGGCCCCGAACAGCGGCCGCAACTGGGACTATCGTTTTTGCTGGTTGCGCGACAGTTTCTTCGTTGTGCAGGCGCTCAACCGGCTCGGCGCGACCAAGACGATGCAGGATTACCTGCGCTACATCATGAATATCGCGACGGAGGCCGGCGCAGAAGAACTCAAACCTCTGTATGGCATCAGCGGGCGCTCGCTGACCGACGAGCGCATCGTCGAAACGCTGTCGGGTTACCGGGGTATGGGACCCGTGCGCCGCGGCAACCAGGCAATCGAGCAGAAGCAATACGACGTCTATGGGGCGACGATACTGTCGGCCACGCAGCTGTTCTTCGATACGCGCCTGATCGATTCAGGCACCGAAGCTCAATTCCAGCGCCTCGAAGTGCTCGGCGACTGGGCACTGAAGAAGTACGACCAACCGGATGCCGGCCTCTGGGAATACCGCGGCCGTGCCCGGGTGCATACCTATTCGAGCATGATGTGTTGGGCCGCCTGTGACCGCCTCGCAAAAATCGCGGCGAAACTGGGCAAGCCCGGGCGCACGACGTTCTGGCGCCGGGCCGCGGACCGGATCCGGGCGCACGTCCTGGAAAAAGCCTGGGATCCTGCACAGCAGGCGTTCACGGAAAGCTTCGGCCGGCCGGAGATGGACGCCAGCCTGCTCACGATGCACGACGTGGGGATCCTGCGCGCCGACGATCCGCAATTCGTGTCGACGGTCGCGCAGATCGGTGCACAGCTACTGCGCGGCACCTATATGTTTCGTTACGTGGCCGCCGACGATTTCGGTGAGCCCGAGAACGCGTTCAACATCTGTACGTTCTGGTATATCGATGCGCTCGCCAGTATCGGCCGCATCGACGAAGCGCGTGACCTTTTCGAGAACATGCTGGCGATGCGAAATCCCCTGGGCCTGCTGTCGGAGGACATCGATCCGCAGACCGGCGCACTCTGGGGAAATTTCCCACAGACTTACAGCATGGCCGGCATCATCAACGCGGCCGTGCGGCTGAGCCGGCCCTGGGAGCACGCCCTGTGACCGACAACAACGGCCAGAGCAGGGATCGTGACGAGCATCGCCTGATCATCGTTTCGAACCGCGTAGCGATGCCCAGAAAGAAAGGTGCGGCGGCCGGCGGGCTCACCGTGGGTATTCTTGCGGCGCTGAAAGACCACGGGGGCGTCTGGTTCGGCTGGAACGGCAAGCTGACGGATTCCGACACCGCCGGCCCCGAGATCGTCAAGCGCGGTAACATCGATTACGCGACCATTCCACTGAACGAAACGGATTTCGAGCAGTACTACAACGGTTACAGCAACAAGGTCCTGTGGCCGGTGTGTCATTACCTGCTCGACTTCATCCGGTACAACAGTGCCGACTTCGACGGCTACAAGCGGGTGAACGCGCTTTTTGCGCGCAAGCTTGCTTCGATACTGCGACCGTCGGACATCCTTTGGATCCACGACTACCACCTGATTCCGCTCGCCGCCGAACTGCGCTCCGCCGGGATCCGGAACCCGATCGGCTTTTTCCTGCATGTGCCCTTTCCCGCCTTCGAGGCCTTACGCGCCGTGCCGGGGCACGAATACCTGCTCCGCTCGTTGTGTGCCTACGACGTCATCGGTTTTCATACGCCGGGTGACCTGGCCGCATTCAAGTCCTGCCTGCGCGAACCGATCGTGGACGCAGCGGTCGATGAGAGTACGCGGATTCGTGTACCGGGCGGGGAGCTGGTCGCGGACGTGTACCCAATCGGTGTGGATGTCGACGATATCATCAAGCTCGCAGAACAGGCCGAAGATTCGAAGCCGATGCGGACGATGATCGAGAGCCTCGGCGGCCGTGAACTGGTCATCGGCGTGGACAGGCTCGACTACAGCAAGGGCCTCACGCAGCGCTTTCTCGCCTATGAGCGCCTCCTCGAGAAATACCCGGCCTCACAAAACAACCTCGTATTGATGCAGATCGCACCGCCCACGCGTGCCGGCGTCCGCACCTATGACGAAATCCGCTCCGAACTGGAGCAAACGTCCGGAAGGATCAACGGCCGTTTCTCGGAGACGGACTGGACGCCCATCCGTTACCTCAACAAAGGCATCGATCGGAAGACGCTGATGGGGCTTTTCCGGCATGCGGCCGTCGGTGTCGTCACGCCGGTTCGCGACGGCATGAACCTCGTTGCCAAGGAGTACGTTGCGGCGCAGGACCCTGGCAACCCGGGCATGCTGGTGCTGTCCAGTCTCGCCGGCGCCGCGTGCGAGCTGGATCGCGCGATCATCGTCAATCCTTACGATCGTGATGAAGTGGCCGATGGGATCGCCCATGCGCTCAACATGCCGATCGAGGAGCGACGCGAACGCCACAGGGCCATGCTCGGGACGCTGCGAAAAAATGACATTACGACGTGGCGCACGCGTTTCGTCGACGATCTGCTTGCGCGGACCGGGCTTGCCCATTCCGGCGAGCACTCTTAAGGCTAACGCCAACCGGCTCTTCAGGCGGCCCGGCGCAGCGACGCCGTCCGGGTGACTGCGCCTTTAAAGAGTTCCACGATCAGCCAGACGAAGGCAAGCGGCATCAGGATCGTCTGCAGCACGAACAGGACGATCAGGTTGATGATGTGCTCGCTGGCGTTCGCGGTGCTTTCCCTGAGCCGTTCGAGCCGCCCCTCCACGTCCAGTGACTTGAGGTTTTGACGAACCGAATCGCCGAAGCGTTCCAGCATGGACCGCTCGGCGGGCGACGGCGGTGCCGGATCCTCATTGAGTTGCTCGATGTCGTCGCGCGTCGCTTCCAGCGCGGCGGTCGCGACGCGTTGCTCCGATGCCAGGAATTGCGTTGCGACGAGGTTCGTACCGATGATCAGCGCCGGCACGACGAAGCGCAGCAGGAGGGTTAAGAGGAGCACCCGGGTACCGAGCAGCACCCAGCCCTTGTCGATCGGCGCCGGCCACCATAGCACGAGGAGCGCGGCGATCCCGGCAGCGGCGAGCAGTGCGGTGAAAACCCACCATCGGGTCATCCGGAGGAGTACGTTCTGGAGGCCGAGAGAACTCGTCGCCACCAGCATCACGCCGGAGAACTGTTCGACGAGGTCGTTGACCGGATCGAGGATCTCGCCGACGCCGATATTCACACCGACGCCGGCCGGCTCGAGCGCCAGTTCGGTGCCCTGTGCCAGCGAGATGACGCCGTTCAGCGTACGCGCGACCGCAAAGGTGACGAGCGCGCGCTTGAACGCATCTTCGGCAAGTTGCTCCGCCCGCCGGTCCACGATGCCGCTCACGGCAATGGCGATGGCCGAGATCGTCAGCAGTGTCCAAACCAGTCTGTGTCGCAGCATCGCGGCATATCGCAGAAAGATCCGTCAATTTGGGCCCGTTCGACCACGGGCTGGCAAAATCCGGAACAAATGAATCTCCCGATCCTATACAATCAGCACCGCCGGTCAACGACCGGCGGGGAGTCGACGTTGGCCGGGAACTACAAGTACAAGGCCTTCATAAGCTACAGCCACCGCGACGAGAAGTGGGCGGCGTGGCTGCACAAGGCACTCGAAACCTACCGGGTTCCGAGAAAACTGGTCGGTCAGGCGACCGAATTCGGTCCCGTGCCGGAACGTTTTGCACCGGTGTTCCGTGACCGCGAGGAACTGCCGACAGCGACGAGCCTCGGCGCTACGCTGACGCAGGCGCTCCGCGATTCCGCCTGCCAGATCGTTATCTGTTCCCCGAACGCCGCCCAGTCCCGCTGGACAAACGAAGAAATCCTGACCTTCAAGCGGCTGGGCCGTTCCGACCGGATCTTCTGCCTGATCGTCGATGGCGAGCCGGGTGCGTCCGGCAATCCGGCGACCGCGAGCCAGGAGTGCTTTCCTCCCGCGCTCGTCTACGAGATGGGGCCGGATGGCGCGCTCACCGACACGCGCAGCGAGCCGATCGCTGCCGACGCGCGGCCGGGTAAGGACCCGAAGCAGGCGGCGAAGCTGAAGCTCATCGCCGGCATGCTCGGCGTCGGCTACGATGCCCTTCGTCAGCGCGAGGCGCACCGGCGCCACGTGCGCATGATGGTACTGACGACGGCGGCATTCACGGGCATGGCGATCACGTCCGGACTGGCGATCACCGCCTACTTCGCACGAATCGATGCGGACGAACAGAGAAGAGCTGCCGAGATCGAAGCGGAGACCGCGCGACAGACCGCCGAGTTCATGGTGAACCTTTTCAAGGTGTCGGATCCGAGCGCAGCGCTTGGCAACACGATTACGGCTCGGGAGATCCTGGACAGGGGTGCCGAACGCGTCGAGCTCGAGCTCGCCGGCCAGCCACCCATCCAGGCAACGCTGATGGACACGATTGGCGTCTCGTACATGGGGCTCGGACTCTACGACGAGGCGCTGCCCCTGGTCGCGAAGTCGCTTGAAACCCGCCGCGCCCTGTTCGGCGAGGACCATGCCGATTCAGCCAGCAGCATGAGCCATCTGGGCGAAGTGCAGGCGCTGAAGGCCTTTTACGACGACGCCGAGCGTAACCTGAGCCAGGCACTCTCCGTGCGCCGCGAACTGCTCGGTGACGCGGCACCGGAAGTCGCCGATACACTCACACATCTCTCCTGGGTCATGACCCGCCGCGGCGAATACGCGGAAGCCGAGCCGCTGATCCGGGAATCGCTCGACATCCGGCGTGCCGCATTCGGCGACAAGCACGCGGACGTCGCCGAAAGTCTCGAAGCGCTGGCATTGAACCTGTTCGACCAGGGCGACCTCGATGCCGCCGAACCATTGTTGCGGGACGCCGTGGCGATGAGGCGCGAGATCCAGAGCCCTGTCGCCCCGGAACTCGCCTCGGCCATCAACAATCTCGGCTTCGTTCTGCTGGAAACGGGGGACTACGAAGAGGCCGAAGCGCTGTTCGAGGAGGCACTCGAGATCAAGCGAACCGTGCTGCCGGCGGGACACGCAGAGATCGCCATGGGGCTCAATAACGTCGCCTACGTGCTGCACGTCCAGGGCGATTTCGCAGCGGCCGAACCCATGTATCGGGAACTGATCGCGATCCAGGAGAGTTCCCTCGGCGCCGACCACCCCGACGTGGCCGGCTCGATGAACAATCTCGCGTTCCTCTACCACGACCAGGGCCTGCGCAATGAGGCGATCGAGCTCGCGCGCGAATCGCTCTATATCAAGCGCCGGGCGTTCGGCAACACGCATCCGGAAGTGGCCCGCAGCCTCAACACGGTCGCGATGTGGAGCATGGAGCAGGGCGACTACGAATCCGCCGAACCGATGCTGCAGGAATCGCTCGAGATGAACCGCGAGATGCTCGGCGAAGCGCACCCGGACGTTGCGAGCAGCATGGCCCTGCTCGCCAGTTGCCTCGTCGGCAATGGCGATTACGACGAAGGCTACGCGATGGCGGTCGATGCACGTCGCGTATTCACCGAGGCTTTATCGGCGGACCACTGGCGCACCGCCGTCGCTATCAGCACCGAGGGTGCGGCCCTCGCGGGTCTCAAGCGCTACGCCGAGGCGGAACCCCTGCTGGTCGACAGCTACGCCCTGCTGAGCCAGGATTCCGGTGCGATGTCCATATTCGTAACGGAAGCGGCACAGCGACTGGCCGATCTCTACTCGGCCTGGGGTAAGCCGGAAATGGCAGCGCAGTATCTCGCCACGCTACAGGCCAACTAGCGTCGTCGCTTGATCGTGCGAATCAACCGGCCAGGACACGACGTTTCACATAACGCCAATGTATTAAGAAGCTGCTATTGAGCCCGGGCGGCACAAGGATTACAGTGGCCGCCGGGAACGTCCGGCAACACCTGGTTGTCCGGCAGCAGGATCGAAGCCACGCACGCGACGGCTGCAGAATCCGACGAGAAGAAATAACAAGGACGACATTGCGCCTGCGCGCAAACGGTATACAAGTACAGCACAAGCACCGGATCGTTCATGATCCCGTGCCCGTGCCCGGTATAACATGGAGCACACAAGAATGAGCAAGCAAATCGTATGGTATGCCGCCGCTGCGATGGCAATCGCCGGCGGTCCCGCATTCGCGCAGGACAACGCAGAATTCTGCGAAGCGACCGGCCACTATTACCAAGTGGTCGTCGCGAGCGCCATCAGCTGGACGGCGGCCAGCGATGCGGCCGCGTTGCTCAACCGCAATGGCGTACAGGGCCACCTCGCGACGCTGACCTCCGCCGAGGAAAACGCCTGCGTGGACCAGATTCGAGAAGACGCGCTCGGTGAAGGCCCCGCCCAGGCGTGGATCGGCGGCTTCCAGAACACGGAGAGCCCGGATTTCGCGGAACCGGGCGGCGGCTGGGAATGGCTGAACGACGAAGGCAGCATCCCCGGCGAGGACTCCGACGAGCCGTACGCCGACTGGGCCGACACCGGGGGTAACACCGAGCCGAACGACCTGGTCGGTGCCGAGCAGCATCTTGCGCTGGGACGCTTCGGGACCGGCCTCGGCTGGAACGACGAGGGCACCGCGCCGGACAGCATCCTCGGCTATATCGTCGAATTCGGCGACACGGCGGCGGCGCAGGACTGTCGCGAGATCGATGGCGTGGGCGGCGACTTCGGCTGCAACATCACCGGCGCAATGAACCTCGAACTGAATGACAACAGTACGTTGCCGCCGGGCGCCACCGTCACGCAAAATCTCCTCCGGCCGGACGTCATCGATCTCGATAAGTGCACGGGCGAGTTTGCCTTCCCGGACCCCAGGGTGGGAACCGACGGGCGTCCGATCGATGTCAGACAGCTGGACGTCTTCGCCGAGCTTGGCGGCGGCACGCCGGGCGAGCTCTGGCTGGACGAACACACCTACGGTTCGCCCTGCTTCGCGGTCATCAAGGGTGGCGCGAACTTCGAGCTGATCGACACGCTGCCCGGCACGGGTCTTAAAGCCATCGTCGCCACGACGACGCAGATCCCGGAAGCGGTGCCCGGCATCGGAAATGTATTCAGCTGCTTCGGCGAGGCGGGCAACATAGACCTGCAGACCAGCACGCAGTCAACGTACCAGACCGACGACCGGAACCTGATGGTGGAGATGTCGGCGGCAGCAATGACCAACTATTGCAACAGCCCGTCACGCCAGGCGACGTTCAAGTTCTCCTATTACGTGCTGAATACCCACGAGGACTGCAATCTCGACATCGTCATAGACGGTAAACAGGCGGTTCGTAACTGCTTTCAGGCGCTCGCGGTCGCGAAATTCGATGCGCTCGACATTGCCCTCGCGAACGCCGCCGACAATCTGCAGAAGCCGAAATTCAGTACCCTGACCAGTCTGCTGAACCAGGCGCGGAGCATGATTGAGTCGCGGCAATACGCAAAAGCCAAGGCACGGCTCGAGCAACTGCTCGTGTCCGTCAAGTCGGCGGACCTGGACAGCCGATGCGGACAACGATCCGGGTAACCTCATCATGCGCATCACGAACCTGATCTACCGCATCGAACAGCTTCAGAAGTCCTTGACACTGTAGGGGTACGAAACCCCCGAACGATCCCGGCGGTGGCCTCAGGGCCACCGCCTTTTTTTCGTCCCGAGGATTGAGGTAAGCTTGCCGGTGATCGCAGGCGGTGTTCTGCGAGAACTTGGGCCGGGCGGGTGAGAATTCAGTGGACGCTGTCGCAAGAAAAAAGCCGCCGGGCAAGTCCTTGGCTCGCCCACTGGTCGTCGGCGTCACCGGCCATCGCGACCTGCTCGCTACGGAAATCAGCGGGATCGAGCAACGCGTCCGGCAGGCGCTTGCGGACTTGCAGGAGAAATTCCCCAACCGCACGTTGCGAGTACTCTCGCCGCTCGCGGAGGGCGCCGACCGGCTCGCTGCGCGCATCGCCGAAGAGCTCGGGCTCGAGCTCGTCGTGCCCATGCCCATGCCCGAAACTCTGTACGCCAAGGACTTCGAATCGAGCCGTTCCTGGGCCGAGTTCGGGCGCCTGACGCGCTATGCGCGGGACGTCGTGGTGCTGCCCCTGGCGCCCGGCAATACCCTGGAGTCGGTCGCAGATTACGGGCTGGAGCGGGACCGGCAGTACGCGGAGGCTGGTGCGTGGGTGGCGGGGCATTCGGACATTCTGCTCGCCCTCTGGGATGGCAGGACGACGGGCGACCTCGGCGGCACCGGGCATGTGGTCGAGTTCCGCCGCCACGGCACGATGCCCGATTATCTGCCGTGCTTCGTCGAACGGCCGACACACGACCTCGTGCTGCATGTCGTCTGTTCACGGGATCGGCTGCACGGGGGGCCCGAATCCGGCCTCACGCCGCTGACGGTACGTTGGCTCACGCGGCGGGAAAAAGTGTGGGACGAGATGCCATCGCACTACGTCGAACGCCTGAACGCCATCGCGCCGGTCGGCGGCGACATCGACAGCGCGGCATCGTCGGTCATCGACAGTTCGTACCGGTTTCCGCTGGTGATCGGCGTCACGGGCCACAGGGATTTACGCGGGGACGAGATCCCGGAAATTCGGCAACGCGTGCGCGACCTCCTGCAGGATCTCGCCAGTCGCTACCCGCACCGCAAGCTCAGGCTGCTTTCGCCGCTGGCCGAAGGCGCCGACCGGCTGGTTGCAGAGGAGGCACTCAGCCTGGATGTTGAACTGCGCGTCGTGCTGCCGATGCCCCGCCACCTGTACTACGCCGATTTCAGCTCCGAGCAGTCGATCGCGGAATTCAACGTACTGTACCGGCGGGCGGCCGATGTCCTGACCTTGCCGCTGGCCCGCCAGAACACGCCGGAGTCCCTGAGTTCCGTGGGCCCGGCGCGCGACCGGCAGTATGCCCAGGCCGGCGTGTTCCTGTCGGCGCACTGCCACATCCTGCTGGCGCTATGGGACGGGAAGACTTCCGGCATGCTCGGCGGCACCGCGCAGGTCGTGCGTTTTCATCACCACGACATCATGCCCGGCTACTCGACGAGCAGCGTGGCCACACAGCAGATGCTCGTAGACGACGAGAGCGACCTCATTTATCACATCGTTTGTTCACGCGAAGGCCCCGATGGTGAGCCCGCCGACGAGTACGACCCGCTGGACTGCTCGTGGTACACGAATGACCTGCACGAACCGCGGTCGAAGGACATGCCGAAACAACACCAGCTGATCTTCCTGCGCAGCAGCGAGTTCAGTGACGACGCAACGCGCTTCAAGTCCCGCATCGAGGCGGAGCGCTACCCGCTGTATGACGAGAGCGCAGCGGACGGCCTGCCGAAGGGGCTCGCCAGCATCAATCATCTCTATTGCATCAGCGACTGGCTGGCGATCCACTACCAGCGGCTGACGCTGCGGACTATGAAGACGACGCACGTGCTCGCCTTTCTGATGGGCATCCTGTTCATCCTGTTCTCGGATTATCGTACGCAGGAGCTGTTCATGGTGGCTTTCCTGGTGCTGTTTATCGTAGCCGCGGCCGTGCAGAAGTACGCCCAGGACCGCGGCTGGCATCGGCGCTACCTCGACTATCGCGCACTGGCGGAGGGCCTGCGCGTGCAGTTCTATCTCTCGGCGGCGGGTATCACCAGCGACAACGAATCGAAGTTTACGCACGACAATTTCCTGCAGACACAGGATCCGGAACTCGGCTGGATACGCAACGTCATGCGCGTGGCAGGCACGCGTGTGGATGCGGAACGCGCCGTGACGCACGCCGGCCTGGAGTTCACGATCCGGGAATGGATCGGCGATGCGACGACCGGCCAGCTCGGCTATTACAAGCGCAAGTCGGCGCAATGGTTGCACCGCAACCGCAATACGGAGCGCCTGTCGGTACTGAGCCTCGCAACCAGTGTCGTCGTCGTACTGCTCATCCTCACGGCCGGCCGGGTAGTGGGGGAGAGCGTCGTCGACCCGCTCTTCGTACTCATGGGTGCAATTCTGCTGGCGTATGGTGTGCGCCAGGGCTTCGCCCAGCGCACTTCCGAGAAAGAGCTGATCAAGCAGTACGAATTCATGTTGCGTGTTTTCGAGAATGCCAAACGCCGGCTCGACGGCGCCGACGACGATGCGGAGCGTCGCCAGGTGATCCGGGCGCTCGGCGGATCCTGCCTCGATGAACATGCGGAATGGATCCTGATGCACCGCGACAAGTCCATCGACCAGAGCGACATCTGGCGACTCGGCAGCTGACGGTGGCGTCCGCGGTTTTCGAACGGCAAGTCCCGGCATCGTGACCGGGCGATTCACGGACGCGGACGCCGTAGCCGACGCGATCGTCGGCCGCGTAGGACCGAACGTGGTGCTCGGGCTGCCGGTCGGCATCGGCAAAGCGCTGCACGTCGCCAATGCGCTGTACCGGCGCGCACTGGCAGACAGCGGCATGCGGCTTACGATCTTTACCGGGCTTACCCTTACCCGGCCCCGTGCGGGCAGCGCGCTGGAAGCGCGGTTCCTCGATCCGCTCGCGGAGCGTCTCTACGGCGAATGGCCGCGAATCGACTACGCCGAGGCAATGCAAACCGGAGCGTTGCCACAAAACATCAAGGTCCGCGAATTCTACCTGCGCCCCGGCGCCTATCTCGCCAACGGCCTGGCGCAGCAGAGTTATACCAGCATCAACTACAGTGACGTTGCCGACGAGCTGCTGGCACTCGGCGTAAACGTCATTGCCCAGCTGGTCGCGGCGGATCCGGCGTCGCCCGGTCGCTACAGCCTCAGTTGTAATCCCGAGGTCACGCTGGATCTTCTGCCCCGAATGCGCGAGCGGCAATCCCGGAGCGTCCTGGCGGGCCAGGTGAACAGCACGCTTCCGTACATGCAGGGCGAGGCCGAACTGGCCGCCGACGCATTCGACTTCATACTGGAAGATGCCGGCGTCGATCATCCCCTGTATCCGGTGCCCAACCGGCGCGTGACAGCCGCCGATTATGCGATCGGAATGCACGTCGCGAGCATGGTGCCGGACGGCGGCACGCTGCAGGTCGGGATCGGGTCAGTAAGCGATGCGGTGGGGCACTGCCTGCGGCTGCGGCACCAGCGGCCGGAGGTTTTCTGCCGGGTACTCGACCGGCTGCCGGGAGGCAGCGGCTCGCCGCGCCGGCAGGTCCTGCCGCTCGAGACAAAGCCGTTCGAGCGTGGACTCTACGCCAGTACGGAACTCCTCGGTGATGCCCTGTTAGCGCTGTTTGTGGCGGACATCGTGCGGCGGCCGGCGGACGATGCCGACGAGGCGCTGGTGCACGCCGGCTTTTTCCTGGGATCGTCCGCATTGTATGCGCAGTTGCGGGCTTTGCCTCCGTTGCGCCGCCGCCGGATCGCAATGACACGGATCTCCTTCGTGAATACGCTCTACGGAGACGAAAAGCGCAAGCGGGTGCAACGAAAAGACGCTCGCTTCGTCAACGAAACGATGATGGCGACGCTCCTCGGCGCCGCGGTGTCCGACGCACTCGGCGACGGCCGGGTCGTGAGCGGCGTCGGAGGGCAATTCGACTTCGTGCGCATGGCGGCCGATCTCGTGGATGCGCGCTCGATACTGGTATTGCGGTCCTGGCGGAAAAGCGGTGCCGGAAGAGCCTCGAACATCCTTTATTCGTATGCGCACAACACGGTGCCGCGACAGCATCGGGACCTGTTCGTGTCGGAGTACGGCATCGCGGATACGCGCGGGCAGCCGGACGCGCGGGTGATCGATGCGATGCTGCACATTGCCGATGCCGGGTTCCAGGAGGGCTTGCTCGCCGAGGCGCGCCGCGCGCGCAAGGTTGCCGCGGATTATCGACCGGACGCTGCCGCCGCCCGCAACCGGCCCGGCCGGATTGCTGCCGTATTTGCCGCGGACGATATTGCGCCGTGGTTCCCGCCTTACCCCCTGGGTACCGAGCTGACGCCGGACGAACAGGCACTCGCCGAGGCGCTGGCATGGCTGAAGGACAGAACGGCGCATCCCTTGGCGCGCACGCTCTGCATGGGCAGGGCCCTGCTGCATCCCGTATCGGCGGCGCACGCAAGTCCGCTGTCCCGCATGGGCCTCGAGCGCGCGGCCGGCCCGCGCGAATGGCTCGATCGCAAGCTCGTTGCCCTGGCACTCGAGGAGACAGGATGAGCGACAGACCGAAGCCACCGTCCGCATCCGCGGTCGAACAGAATGTCCACAAGATCTTCCCGAACGATCGCCCGGCACAGGCGCGGTAGTAAAGCGCGTAGCGGCCGGGCAGGGGACGTTACGCGCCCGGCGCAGCGTCGTGTTTCAGGCGCATGACCAGGCCGCGGCTGACGTGCAGGAGGTCGCTGATCTTGAGCACCAGTGCGTCCTCGTACATGTCCAGGCGGCCGTCGGCAAACGCCACCCGCCATAACAGCCGCACGACATCCGCCTTTTGATCCTCGTCCAGCTGGCCATGCAGGAGCTGCGTGAATTCGTGCAGGGAAACGAGATCCTCGGCGGTCTCGTCGGCCCGGTTCGTAAGTTCCGCCGCTTCATCTGCCGTAAGCCCGAAATGTCGCGTGGCCAGGGCCACGACCCGGTCGAATTCTTCCGGCGAAAAGTCGCTGTCCGCCCGGGCCACGTCCACCATGAGTACGGCAGTGGCGAGCTGCAGCGTTGCATCGCCCTCCGGGCGTCCCGGGTTACCGGCGTCGAACGCGTCGGCGACGCGCTCGAAAAGCTTCCTTAGCATTCTTCCTAGGGCCCCTCTGCCGGCGGAGCCTCGACAAGTGCGGCCCGCAGTTCGCGCAGTTTCTCTTTGACGGCGGACCGGTGAGCGTCACCCATGCGCAACAGGGCTTTCTGTCCGCTCGACAGGGCTTCGAGTTCCGGGTCGGCATACTCGTACAGCACATGGGGTCGGACCAGGAGGGGCATTTCAGCCGGATCCGGCGTAGCGAGCAGGTGATCGATGACCGCGACAACGCGGTCGTTGAAATAGCCGTCCGGATAGCCGAGGCCTACGTACGCTTCCTGCAACAGCGGATAGGAGCGCCGATACAGGCCGAGGAGCTCGTCGGTCGGCGTGGTCGCAAACAGGGACACGAGCGCGTCATATCGCGCGGTATTTCCGGCGCCGGGCACGTACCGTCCCGACGTTTCGGTCTCCTCGGCACGAAAATCGCCGGGTACTTTCGCGATCGGTCGAAGGCGCTCGGCGAGTTTATCGCGCGGTAAATTGTCGACCGTGGCGACGAATTTCTCGATGATGGCGTCGTCCGCGAGCAACTCGTCGAGCCTGCCCTGGAACAGGCTGCCGAGTTCCAGCGAGACGTATCCGTCACTGTCGTCGAGCGGTGGCAAGGGGGCAGGGCGCTCTTCGCCGGCCTCTGCGTCGTCGGCGGGTACCGGCAATGGGTATTGCGGAGACGCACGCTCCGCCGCCGGTGCCGGCTCTGGCTCCGCTGGTGTCGACGTACGCTCATGACGCAGCCAGGCGATACTCGCAAGGACCAGCGCGATGATTACAACGACCGCACCGAACAACCACTGTTCCGTTCTCGTGTTCATGCCGATAGTGTAACGCAAACGCCACCTGAAACGGGACGCGCGGGTTGCATGGCGCTCGGCACTTGTGCGTCAATCGTCGGCCCGTCTCCCGGTGCACCCGCCGATGGCACAGATCCAGGACAAGGACGCCGGTTTTTTAAGGCGCGCACTCGGCGTGTTCGCCTACAGCCGACGTGCAATCCAGCTCGTGTGGACAACCAGCCGGCCGCTAACGCTGGTGCTCGCGGTCCTGACCATCCTGGCCGGCGTGCTGCCGGCGGTCATGGCGTACATCGGCAAGCTCATTGTCGATGGCGTGGTCGCCGCGATGAATGCGGCATCGCCGGACGTGCGGGGCGTGCTCCTGCTCCTGCTGTACGAAGCGCTCGTCGTCGTTGCGGTCGCCGCCAGCCAGCGCGGCATCTCTGCCAGCCAGTCACTGCTGCGCGCGCTGCTCGGTCAGCGTGTCAACGTCATGATTCTGGAGAAGGCCCTGACACTGCAACTCACGCACTTCGAGGATTCGGAGTTCTACGACAAACTGACACAGGCGCGGCGCGAAGCGTCCAGCCGTCCGTTGAGCCTCGTCAACCGCACGTTCGGACTCCTGCAGAACTCGATCTCGCTCGGCAGCTATGCCGTTCTGCTGTTCGCGTTCTCGCCGCTGGCGGTCGTGATTCTGATCATTGCGGGCTTGCCGTCTTTTTTTGCAGAAGCGAAGTTTTCGGGCGACGCTTACCAGCTGTTTCGCTGGCGTTCGCCGGATACGCGCATGCAGCTGTACCTGGAAACGGTCATTGCCCGCGAGGACGGCGTCAAGGAGGTAAAACTCTATCAACTCGGCCCGCGCCTGCTCGAGCGTTACCGCGCGATTTTTCACAAGCTGTTTCGCGAGGACCGCCGGCTCACGCTGCGGAGGGACGGGTGGGGATTCGTGCTCGGGCTTTTTTCGAGCGCCGCATTTTACGGCGCCTACGCGTGGATCGTGCTGGCGACGGTCAGTCGCGAAATCACGATCGGCGCAATGACGATGTACCTGATGTTGTTCCGGCAAGGCCAGTCGGCGGTCGGCGCGATCCTCTCGGCGATCAGCGGAATGTACGAGGACAACCTCTATATTTCCAACCTTTACGAGTACCTGGAGCAGCCCGTGACGGCGCGGTCCGGGACCGCACAGGCCGGCCCGGAGCCGTTGCGTGGCCTCGAACTCGAGAACGTCTCGTTCCGTTACCCCGGGTCTGAAGACTATGCGCTCTCGGATATAAGCCTGCACATCCGCCCGAACGAGAGCCTGGCGCTCGTCGGCGAGAACGGCTCCGGCAAGACGACGCTGATCAAGCTGCTCACGCGCCTTTATGAGCCGACGGAAGGGCGGATCCGGCTCGACGGGCTCGACCTCAAGGAGTGGGACATCGAAGCCCTCCGGCGGCGCTTCGGGGTCATCTTCCAGGATTTCGGGCGGTACCAGTTTTCCGTCGGAGAGAATATCGGCGCGGGCGACGTGCGTTACTTCGACGATGAGGCCCGCTGGGCCGGCGCGGCCGCACTCGGCATGGCGGCGCCGTTCATCGAGGAACTGCCGGAGCGTTACCGCACGCAGCTCGGCCGGTGGTTCAAGAACGGCCGCGAGCTGTCCGGTGGCCAGTGGCAAAAGATCGCGCTCTCGCGCGCCTTCATGCGACAGGATGCGGACATCCTGGTGCTGGACGAGCCGACTGCCGCAATGGATGCGGCATCGGAGGCCGGGATTTTCGAGCACTTTCGGCGCCTGAGCGAAAACCGCATCGTGATACTGATCTCGCATCGCTTCTCCACGGTCCGCGCTGCCGACCAGATCGTGGTTATCCACGAAGGCCGCATAGAGGAGCATGGCGATCATTCCGCCCTGATGGCGGCGAACGGCCGTTACGCGCAGCTTTTCCGCCTGCAGGCAAAGGGTTACCAGTAGTGCGTCCGGCTTGCTACGTGTAACAATCCGCAACATCCGCGGCTGATCGACCGAATGTGCCGCACGATCCAGTAAACTGGCCAGGTTGCTGACACCGGTGACCTGTTGAAGGCCTTATGACCGAGCATCCGAGAACCGGCCTGTGGTGCCGCGCGGCATTCGCGATTCTGCCGCTGGCGAGCTGGGGCTGTGCGGAGCCCCCCGGCGCGGCCGCCGGCGCGGAGACCGGGCAGGCTGTTCGCGTGATCGCCGAGCCCATGCGTTTCGAGCCCGCGCGGACGCGGGTAGAGGCCGTCGGTACCTCGCGGGCGCTGCAGTCAGCCGAAATCCATCCGGCCGCCGCCGGCGAAGTCGTCGCGGTGAATTTCGAGCCAGGCCAGTTTGTGAAGCAGGGTGAGGTTCTCGTTGAACTCGACAGCCGCGACGAGAAGCTCGCCGTCGAACTTGCGGCAGTCCGGCTCGCCGATGTCGAACTCCTGTTCGATCGCTATCGCCGCAGTGGCGATACCGGCGCCGTCACTGTGACCCAGCTCGACGCCGCGAAAAGCCAGGTCGATGCGGCGCGTATCGAGCTGGGTCGCGCGCAGGTTGCGCTGGACGACCGTTTCATCAAAGCCCCTTTCGCCGGGCATGTCGACGTCACGGATGTCGATCCCGGCGATCGGATCACGGAAAGTACGGTCGTCACCACGCTGGACGACCGCAGTTCGCTGCTCGTGAATTTCGCGGTACCGGAGGTTCTGGTTGGCGAACTCGAATCCCGTGACGAGGTGTCGCTCGTGGCGTGGAACCGGGACGAGAGTGCGCTCGCGGGCAAGGTCGTCGAACTCGGGAGCCGCATCGACCCGGCGACCCGCACCTTCGTCGCCAGGGCGATCGTCGACAATTCAGGCGACAGCCTGCGGCCGGGAATGAGTTTTCGGGTCTCGATCAATATCGAAGGCCGCGCCTACCCGGTGATCGCGGAGACCGCCGTGCAGTGGGGCGCCGACGGCGCCTATGTCTGGCTCATCGTCGAGGGCGTCGCCGAGCGCCGCGAGGTCAGAATCGTGCAGCGGCGCCAGGGCCGCATCCTCGTGGACGGCGATATCGGCGCGGGCGACCTCGTCGTCATCGAAGGCATCCAGCGCATGCGCGACAGCGTGCCGGTGGAATACGAGACCAGCGGGCTTGCCGATCGCACCCGGGATGATTCGCAGAGCACGCGGCCGGTAGGCGGGAATGAAGAGGCGTAAAACAACGGCGGCGGACCACGAACCGGAAGTCAATGATCTGCCGAGCCTGAGTATACGCCGGCCGGTGCTCGTGCTGGTCCTGAACCTCCTGATCGTCATCGCCGGCGTGGCTGCCGTGCTCGCCGTGGAAACACGCGAATTGCCCGATGTGGATCTGCCGATCGTGAGCGTCAATGCCGAGTATCCGGGCGCGTCGCCGGAGACCATGGATGCGGAGGTCATCAGCATCATCGAAGGGGCGGTGGCCCGCGTGTCCGGAATCCGCCACATCGAATCCTCGTCCGAGGAGAACAACGGCAGGATCCGCATCGAGTTCCGCCCCGGCGTCGACCTCGACAGCGCGGCCTCCGACGTGCGCGAAGCCGTCAGCCGGGTGTCGCAACGCCTGCCGGAGCGGCTGGAGCAGATCGACGTGATCAAGGCCGACGATGATTCGCAATCGGTGGTCAGCATCGCCGTCGTCAGCGAGCCGCTGACGGAGGAAGAAGTCACCCGCATCGTCGAAAAGGACATCATTCCCGAGATCGTGTCGATCGAAGGCGTTGCCGACGTCCAACTCAACGGCGGCCGCCGGCGCATGCTCCGCGTTGTCGTCGATCCGCTGCGGCTCGCGAGTTACGGGCTCTCGGTGACCGACGTGTCGCGTGTGCTGCAACTGGCACCGTTCGACGTGCCGGCCGGGAGCTTTCGTTCCGAGGATCAGGAGCTGATCGTACGAGCGGATGCCTCGGTCGTGACCGCTGCCGAGGTCGAGGCCATCATCGTCCGCGACTCCATCCGTATCGGCGACATCGCGAATGTCTGGTTCGGGCCGGAGGACGCTGTGACCTATACGCGCCTCGACGGCGTACCGGTCGTCAGCCTCGGTGTCATTCGCCAGGCCCGCTCGAACACGATCCAGATTTCCGATGCCGTCTTTGCCGCCGTCGCGCGGATCAACCAGCGCTTCGACGACCTGGAACTCGTCATCATCGATGACCAGGCGGAATTCATCCGCAGCTCGGTCGAAGAGGTATTGTTGACCCTGTCGCTCACGATCCTCATCGTCGTGGCGACGATCTGGCTGTTCATCGGCTCGTTCCGGGCGACGCTGGTGCCGAGCCTGGCCATCCCGGTGGCGCTCGTCGGCACGATCGCCGCGATCTGGCTGCTCGGTTTCTCCATCAACATCCTCACACTGCTCGCGCTCGTACTCGCGACCGGGCTGGTCGTGGATGATGCCATCGTGGTGCTCGAGAACATCAAGCGCCGCCGGGCACAGGGCCTCGGACCGCGCGCTGCCGCGGTGCTGGGGACGCGCCAGGTATTTTTTGCCGTGGTCACGACGACGGCGGTACTGGTTTCCGTATTCATCCCCATTGCCTTCCTGCCGAGCACCGCCGGCCGCCTGTTCCGCGAATTCGGGCTGGTGCTCGCCTGCGCCGTGATCATCTCCAGTTTCGTCTCGCTGACGCTGGTGCCTGCCGCGGCTTCGCGTCTGCCTGAGCAGGGTCGCATGCACGGCTTTCGCCGCGCCATCGTCGTCGTCGGCGAGGGATGCAACGGCTTCTATGCGAAGACCCTGGCTCTCACGCTCGATCGCCCGTGGCTGCCGGTGCTGGTCGCGCTCCTGTTTGCCGGCTTGAGTGTCGTGCTCCTCCGGTCGATCGACCAGGCGTTGCTTCCCGACGAGGATCGTGGCTTCATCGGCATCAGCGCGAGCGGTCCGGACGGTGTGGGAATCGGCTACATGGACCGGCAGGCGCGGCTGATCGAAGAACAGGTCCGCCCGCTGCTCGAAAATGGAGAAGCCAAGTCGGTCCTGACGATCGTGGGCGCATGGGACCCGAACCGGGCCCGCGTGCACGTGCCGCTCGCGGACTGGCGCGAACGCCAACGCAGCCAGCGCGAGATCATGCAGGCTCTCGACGCGCCTCTGTCGCAAACCCCGGGCGCATTCATTTCCGTCTCCGGCAGCAACAGCCTGAACCTGCGCCAGTCGTCCGGACAGCTCGAAGTGGCCCTGGTGGGCAATGACTACGAAACCATCTTTGCGGCGGCCAAGCGCTTTCTCGAAGCTCTGGAACAACGCATGCCGGCGGTCTCGCAGCCGCAGATCTCCTACGATCCCACCCAGCCCCAGTTGTCCATCGACATCGACCGGCGCCGGGCCTCCGACCTTGGCATCGACCTCACGAATCTCGCCAGCACCTTGAGAGCGATGATCGATGGCGACGAGTTGATCGACCTCAACGTGGACGACGAGGCCGTGCCGATCCTGCTGGAATCGTCGAGTGGCGAAATCAATGACCCGTCCGATCTCGTCAACCTGTATGTCAGCACCGACAGCGGCGCGCTCGTACCCCTGTCGAGCATCGTCTCGCTCCGCGAGGAGGGCGTAGCCTCCGAGCTCGATCGGCAGGCGCAGCGGCGCGCGATCGAGGTCGACATGAACCTTGACCCTGCGACGGGTCTCGGCGATGCCGTGGAACAATTGCGGGCGCTGGCAGCCGAAGTGCTGCCGGAAAACGTCGCGATGATACTCATGGGGGACGCGGCCACGCTGGAGGAAACCTCGCGCGAAGTGCTGTTTACTTACGCCATCGCGCTCGCGGTCATATTCCTCGTTCTCGCGGCGCAGTTCGAAGGCTTTACCAGCGCGATCGTCGTTACCCTGATCGTGCCCTTCGGACTCGCGTCGGCAGTACTGGCGCTCTGGCTGACCGGCACCACGCTCAATATCTATTCCCAGATCGGACTGGTGCTGCTGATCGGCCTGATGGCGAAGAACAGCGTGTTGCTGGTGGAGTTCGCCGACCAGTTGCGCGACGAAGGCATGGAGATCCGCGAGGCGATCGAGCAAGGCGCAGGGATCCGCCTGCGCCCGGTCGCCATGACCATGATCTCGACCATCCTCGGCGGATTGCCATTGATCCTGAGCAGCGGCGCGGGTGCCGAAGCGAGGGCGTCGATCGGCTGGGTTGTCTTCGGGGGACTCGGCATTGCGGCCGCGTTCACACTCTATCTCACCCCCGCGCTTTATCTCATGCTGGCTCGCTTCTCGACGGCGCGCGCCCACGAGACCGAGCGGCTCCGCAGCGAACTCGAGGACGCGAGGCTCGCACCCGACTCTCGCTAGCCGGAATTGACCGTGGCGGTTGACGGCTTATTTCAGAACGGCTATTCTGCCACGCATGGTCAGAACCCGGGAATTCGACCCGCATGCGGCGCTCGGCACGATCGTCGACCTGTTCGCGGCCAAGGGCTACAGCGATACCTCGATGGAAGACATCGTGCGCGCTACGGGCGTAAGCCGCTACGGGCTGTACGGGACGTTCGGCAACAAGCGGGAATTATTTGAAAAGGCCCTCGATCGCTACGCCGATCGCATGGGCAAACAATCGTTCATGCGCCTCCTGGAGCCGGATGCGTCGCTCGATTCGGTCCGCCAGATCTTCACCGAACGGATCGACGACATGTGCAGTGCGGACGGGCAGCGGAGTTGCCTGTTCATCCATACGACCATGGAGCTGGCGCCAGAAAACCATGATCTGCGTTCGGTCATGCAGAAGTTCATGGGGCGGATGGCGAAGATGTTTGCGGTGGGTCTCGATTCTGCGAAGTCGCGGGGCGAGATCCGGGCCGATATCGACGTGCGCGCCGTCGGCGACCAGCTCACGAGCCTCATGTTCGGCCTGGCCGTCCTGGCGCGCGCCGGGTACCGGCGCGAGGCGCTCGAACGGCTCGTGCAGGCCACGCTCGCGGCAATCGAACCCCCGCCGGAATAAGCGAATGCTGGTTCAAACTGACGACGCCGCTCTGAACAGAACCGACGTTCTGTATTGTCCGGCGAATCGCCCGGTAAAAACGCGTTTTTTTGCCGATAACAGAATGCGAATTCTGTTACGGCCAGGCACGCACCCCCTGGTGCGAAACACTACGAGGAGATACGCCATGCGCAAACTTACCCGCCCCATCGTCCCTGCCGTCCTGCTGTCTGGTCTGACCGCGTTCTCACCGGTCTTTGCGGCAGGCTTCTACAACGCGGCGCCGCCGCGCGATATCGACATGTGCGTCGCGGCGGTGCGAGAGCGGGCCGAGCTGGCCGACGCGATGCGGGTACGGCACGACGTGACGAGCCGGCGCCGCACCGTAGGCTACGAAATCGAAATCGATACGACCGTGTACGCACAGGGAAGCGGTGCGGTATTGCGGCAGTACGAGTCCGTCTGCGTCGCCACCGGCGGCAGGTTCCCGTCGCGATTTCGCATCGCGGAGACAGGCTAGGCGGGCGCGGGCCGGGACGGGCAGGCGCCCGTCCCGGGTCGGCGCGACGTGCCGTGGCCGGCGCCGCGAGCCCTGGTCTCATTCCATAAGGCGCCGATTTAGTCAAACCACTTATTGAAAGCGTGCAGGAAAAAGACATTTTTAATTAAATACTTGGAACACATGTGAATCACACTTGATTAGCATTCTATAGATCTATAGAATGCGCCGCAGTTTCCCCCCCGGTCACGGAAGGCCATGTCCGCCGAGTCTCACAATCGCTACCAGCACCAGAAAGAGCTGGCCGTCAAGGCGGCGGCGGGTGAGTTCGCGGACAAGGGCTACCACGGGGCGAATACCAAAGGCATCGCGGCGCGCCTCGGCGTCAAGCAGGGCAGCCTGTACTACTACTTCCGCTCCAAGGAGGATGCACTCCTCGAGGTCTGTCTCTACGGCATCCGCGACTACACGCAGCGCATGGAGCGCATAGCGGCCAATGATCAGCCATTCGAGGCAAAGTTGCTCGCGACCATCGGTTCGCACCTGTCGAGTTACCGTTCGACGAACGAGGCCCTGAAGGTCTACAACCACGAACGGCTGTACCTGCCGGCCGAGAAACGCCGGCAGCTCAAAGAACTCGGGTCGACCTACCGGGAACTGCTCGAAGGAATTTTTGCGCAGGCCATCGCGGCCGGCGTGCTTCGCGACGATGTGGACAGCCATTTCGCGGCCCAGGCCGTCATCGGCATCTGCAATGCCTGGGGCGAACACATAGTTCGCGAGCCCGACCTCGACGTCTTCGATCTCACGGAAAAATGCACGGACCTGCTGTTGCGCGGGTTCGGCCGCTCATAAATAAATCCTCCACAACCGATACATAAGGAAATCGACATGGGTGCATTCAAGGAACCGCACGGCGGAGAACTGAAAGAACTGTATCTCCCCGAAGGAAAAGCGGACGAAGAGAAACTACGCGCCAAGGACTACAAGTCCTGGGACCTGAACGCTCGCCAGATGTGCGACCTCGACCTGCTGATGAACGGCGCTTTCTCGCCGCTCGACGGGTTTCTCGGCGAGGCGGACTATGAGCGCGTCTGCGACGAAATGCGCCTTGCCAGCGGCGAGCTTTGGCCGATTCCGATCAACCTCGACGTCAGCGAAGCCTTCGCCGCGCAGATCGAGTCCGGAGAGCGCATTGCCTTGCGCGACGCCGAAGGTGTCCTTATCGCCACGATGGATGTCGAAGACATCTGGCGCCCGGACTTCGATAGCGAGGCCCGGCGCGTTTACGGAACCAATGACGGCCTGCACCCCGCGGTGGCCTATCTGAAGAACTCCTCCCGCCCCGTGTATGTCGGCGGCCGCATCTATGGCATCGAGCCGCCCACTTACTACGACTTCAAGTTGCTGCGGGATACGCCATCGGAGCTCCGCGGCCGGTTCCGCAAGCTGGGCTGGCGCAAGATCGTCGCGTTCCAGACGCGTAATCCCTTGCATCGCGCTCACCAGGAACTCACCTTCCGCGCGGCGCGGGAAGCGGAAGCGAACCTCCTGATTCACCCGGTCGTCGGCATGACCAAACCCGGCGACATCGATCACTTCACGCGCGTCCGCTGTTACGAGCATGTCCTCGAGCAGTATCCGGAGCAGACCACGCAATTGAGCCTGCTGAACCTCGCCATGCGCATGGCCGGTCCGCGCGAGGCCCTCTGGCACGCGATCATCCGCAAGAACTACGGATGCACGCATTTCATCGTGGGCCGCGACCACGCCGGCCCCGGCAATGACAGCAACGGCAAGCCGTTCTACGGACCGTACGACGCGCAGGTCCTGTTCAAGAAGCACGAAGAGGAACTCGATATCACCATGGTGCCGTTCAAGAACATGGTGTATGTGGAGAACAAGGCGGAGTACCTGGCCGACGATGAAACGGAGCCGACCGACAAGGTGCTGAACCTGTCCGGTACCGAGTTCCGCCGTCGCCTCCAGGAAGGCCTGGATATTCCGGAATGGTTTTCGTACCCGAAGGTGGTCGAGGAACTGCGCCGGGCTCATCCGCCGAAGCACAAGCAGGGCTTCACGGTGTTTTTCACGGGCCTGTCGGGGTCGGGAAAGTCAACCGTGGCAAACGCGCTGATGGTCAAACTGCTCGAGGACGGCTCGCGACCAGTAACGCTGCTCGACGGTGACGTCGTCCGCAAGCATCTGTCCAGCGAGCTGACGTTTTCGAAAGAGCATCGTGACCTCAACATCCAGCGCATCGGCTACGTGGCGAGCGAGATAACGAAAAACGGCGGCATCGCGATCTGTGCGCCCATAGCGCCGTATGCAGCCACGCGCCGGCAGGTACGCCAGATGATCACGCCCTACGGCGGCTTCCTCGAAACCTGGGTTTCGACGCCGATTGAGGTCTGCGAAAGCCGGGACCGGAAAGGCCTCTATGCCAAGGCGCGGGCTGGCCTGCTGAAGGGCTTCACCGGCATCGACGATCCGTACGAAGTACCGGAGAACGCGGAGATCGTGATCGACACCGGCGAGCTGTCCCCGGACCTCGCCGCCCACCGGATCCTCATAACCCTCGAAAAGCTGGGTTACCTGCGCTAGAACAAAGATACTTCGCCAGGGCGGGGCATGCGTTAGGGAATGTGACACATGCCCCGTTTTGTCGGGGGCGAATCGCTACCATCGAGGCCTGGCTCGGCCTTGTCAGGTAGCGACATGCACGCGTGGAGGTATTGCAGGCTTTTCGGCGCATCCGTCGCGGTGTGCGTTTTTTGCCTGCTGGGCGCCTGCGAGGTTCAGTCCTTCGATGATGCGGCCGCCGCGTTCGGCGGCGGCAATCCGCCGCCACCCCTGCCGCCGGACGATCCCGATGGTGACGGGGTCCCGGAAGAGCCGCTCGAGCCCGTTTTCTCGTCGATCCAGTCCAAAGTGCTGACGCCGAGCTGTGCAACGGCGTCCTGCCATTCCGGCGCCAATCCGCCGGCAAGCCTCAATCTCGTTGCGACGAACAGCTACACGATGCTGGTCGGCATCCAGAGCAGCCAGGAACCGGGGCTGCAGCGTGTGGAGCAGGGCGATCCGGACAACAGTTATCTCATTCACAAGCTCAGCGGCACTGCGATGACCGGCGACACGATGCCGCCGGCAGGCGCACTGGATGCGGCGGATATCGCGGTCATTCGCCAGTGGATCCTGGCCGGCGCTCTCGATGACCGGGCGCAGGCAGCGAACGCGATTCGGGTAACATCGCTTTCACCGGCGCCCGGCGCCGCACTGACGAGCGCCCCGGTGCAAATCGTGGCGGGCTTCGATCGCGAACTGGATGTATCGACGGTAAACGCCATGACCTTCACACTGCGCGGCAGCGGCGGCGACGGTAGTTTTTCCGACGGCAACGAGGCGCCGATTGACGCAACCGCGATCAGCGTACCCGGTGCGAATCCGCAAAGCGCCGTATTCGATCTTTCGGGCATGAGCCTGGCCGACGATACCTATCAGGTGACGCTGGCGGGCGCAGGCGCGTCCACGGTCATGGATATCGACGCCAATGCCCTGGACGGCGAGTTCTCGGGCGCGTTCCCGTCCGGCAACAGTGTCGCGGGCGGCAATTTCATCGCCCAGTTCTCGCTGTCGACGCCTGTACAGGGAGGACCGACGCTCGACGAAATCCAGGCCGCCGTGTTTACACCGCTTTGCTCCGGCTGCCACAGCGGGCCGGCAGGTGGCGCCTTGCCGGCGGGTCTCGACCTCAGCAGTGCCGACGACAGCTTCGCCTCGCTCGTCGACGTGCCGAGTATCGGCGACAACGCGGTATTGCGCGTTGCGCCGAACGACCCCGCGAACAGCTACCTGGTCCGGAAGCTCGAGAATGCCGGCAACATCGGCGTCATGCCGCCGACCGGTATGCTGCCGGAGGCAACGATCGACGAGATCAAGCAGTGGATCGCGGACGGGGCGGAACGCTGAAGCCCGCGAGACCGGTGGAGCAGCGGTCCGCCGACGATCATGGCGCCGTCTCGAACACCAGCACGAACGTCACCGGCACGGCGGGACTGATACTCGAAAGTCCCGCGATCGCGCGCAAGCGTTCGACGCCCTCGGCCAGCCCGACGTCGGCGGCATTGACGATGAGCGGCGTTTCAGTGGCGACCAGCAGGCGGTCGTCGGCCAGCCTCGCAACCGAGACCTGAGCCGTTACCGGCCGGGTCACTCCGTGAAGATGCAGTTCGCCCTCGACGGCGGCGGATTGGCGTTGCCCCGGCGCGAGGCTGATGACCTGGCCGGGCGCAAGCGTCAGCGCTACGGTCGCGACCGCATACTCGGAGGTGTCGAACAGCAGTTCGCGCATGCGCTCGTCGCGAATATCGATCGCCGTGTCGACGCTGTCGAGATCGATCAACAGGCTGGCCGCGCCATCATCGCCGATCGTGCCGGCGAGCTCACCGAATGTGTGTACTTCCGCGATCGTGCCGGCTTTCGTGGAAGTGAAGCTGAGCGTCGATGCGTCGTTGTCCAGGATCCACTCGGCAGAGCACAGGGCCGGCGTCACCAGCGCGGCCAGCAGGAAGGGCTCACGAAGCTTCTGCATGACGAATGTCTCCAGTGGCAGGAAGGCGCAATGGCCGGACGCGCCGTAGCGGGTGGCGGCATTCTAGCCCGCCGCGACGCGGTCAACAATTGCCGCTATCATCGATGCTCCCGCCCGGGCAGAGCAATGCCAAAAAAACCCGACAGCAGTCCCGTCATCGACCCGCGCGACGTCGGCCTCGAGAAGATACACTGGGACCAGGACCTGACCTACGGCGGCTACCTGTCGCTCGACACGCTGCTCGATTCCCAGCACCTCCTGACCAGCGCGCACGACGAGATGCTGTTCATGATCATCCACCAGGCATCCGAGCTGTGGATGAAGCTGTGCCTGCACGAGTTGCGGGCCGCGATGCGCGAGGTCTCGGCGGACAATCTCGGCGCCGCATTCAAGATGCTTGCGCGCCTGTCGCGCATCCAGGGCCAGCTGCGCCAGAGCTGGAGCGTCCTGGCCACGATGACACCTGCGGATTACCTCAGTTTCCGCGATGCGCTGGGCCAGAGTTCCGGCTTCCAGTCGTTCCAGTATCGCGAGATCGAGTATCTGCTCGGCAACAAGAACGCCGCGTTGATGGAGGTTCATCGAAAACGGCCGGAACGTTACGCACGCGTCAAGGCCGCCCTCGAGTCGCCGAGTTTCTACGACCTGTGCCTTATGCTTCTTGCGCGGCGTGGTTTCGCCATCCCGCCGGATTACCTGGAGCGCGACTGGAGTCAGCCATACCGGCCTTCCGAAGCCGTGGAAGCTGCGTGGGCGGAAATTTATCGCGCGCCCGACAGCCACTGGGATCTGTACGAGCTTGCGGAGAAACTGGTCGACCTCGAATACGAATTCCAGATGTGGCGCTACAGTCACATGAAGACCGTGCAACGCATCATCGGCTTCAGCCGGGGTACCGGGGGCACGAGTGGTGTCGAGTTCCTGAAAAAGGCGCTCGACCTGCAGTTTTTTCCGGAACTCTGGACCGTGCGTGCGCGCCTCGGCGAGCCAACGGAGGATCTGCGCAATCAGTCCTTGTAGATGGCGCCGCCTTTCATCACGAAGTCGACGTCCAGCAGTTCGTCGATATTGTCGAGTGGTGAGCCGTCGACCGCGATGATATCGGCGGCCTTGCCCGCTTCGACCGTGCCGAGCGATTCGCTCATGCCGAGCAGGTCCGCGGCGTTTACCGTGGCCGCGACCAGCACATCCATTGCGGACATGCCGTTCTCCACCATCAGCACGGCTTCTTCTGCGTTCGACCCGTGCGGCGATATGCCGCTGTCCGTGCCATAGGCTATGTTGACGCCCGCCGCATGGGCGCGCGCGAAGCTGCCTGCCATGTCGTTGCCGACACGGAGCGCCTTTTCCTTGACGGTATCCGGCATGAAGTCCGCTTCGAGCGCCAGCGTGGCCACGGTTTTCCCGGCCAGCAGGGTCGGCACCAGGTATGCACCGGTTTCGCGGAACCGCCGGATCGCCTCCGGACCGGTGTAGGACCCGTGTTCGATACTGTCGACGCCGGCCTCGAGTGCAGCAATGATGCCGTCCTCGTGGTGTGCGTGCGCCGCAACCTTGCGGCCCATGCGCTGAGCAGCCCGCACCACCTCGCGCAACTCGTCTTCTTCCATTTGCTGGCCGGTGCCGGTTGCCCGCTCCGTCATTACACCGCCGGTCGAAGTGATCTTGATCAGGTCCGCCCCGTACTTAACCGCGTTGCGGGTCGCGCGGCGGCAGTCGTAGGGACCGTCGCAGACATCGGGCGAGGTCCAGAGTTCCATGAGTTCGGGACGGACGCCACTGATGTCGCTGTGTCCGCCGGTTATGCCTACGCCGCCCGCTGCGACAATGCGCGGACCGTCGACCCAGCCGTTTTCGATCGCGTCGCGCAACGCGTACATTTCCTGCGGCGAAGAGCCGAGGTCGCGAACGGTGGTGAATCCCGCGAGCAAGGTCTTCATGGCGTAATGGATGCTTCGCATCTGCATGAGCTGTGGCGGCATTTTCAGCGTGTCCCGGTCGTTGTCGGGTCCGAGTTCACCCTGCAGGTGCACGTGCATGTCCATGAGCCCGGGCAGCACGAACGAATTCCGGAGATCGACGAGCGTGACCGGACCCTCGAACTCGTCGGCCGGGCGATAACCGTCCTCGACCGCGGTGATGCGGCCTGCCTCGATCACCACGGTCTGCGCGGAACGCGGCCGTTCGCCGGGCACGGCAAGCAGGTCGCCCGCGTGAATGACAGTGACGTCGGCGACCGCGTCGGCGACGCAGCACAGCCAGGAAAAAAGGATAGCGAGGACCTGGATTTTCATGCGGGGCTCCGCCGCGGTGCAGACGGCACTGTAGCCGAAATGCGGCCGGCGGACACGCCGCCGGATTGCCGGGGGTCATTCGGTCCGCGGGACGAGCTTTTAGCCTGCGGCTGCCGTTCCGCCGATTGCCGGCGAGCGAACGCGATCGCCCCGGCGCAGGGCGGCCGGTATGATGCGCCGGAACTCGGCAACGGATGTTCACATGAAGCGCTGGCTGGGACTGCTCGGCCCGGGTCTGATGCTGGCCGCAGCGGCGGTCGGGGTATCGCACCTCGTGCAGTCCACCCGGGTCGGAAGCGACTACGGGTTGAGCCTCGCCTGGGTCATCGTGTTGATCGCCGTACTCAAATACCCGGCGTTTCGTTTCGCGCTGGAATACACCCTGCGAACCGGCGACAGTCTAATCGCCGCTTACAACGGGTTCGGCCGGGTGGCCCGCGCCTGGTTGTTCCTCGGCTTCTTCGTGGACATGTTCATTGCGACCGCGGCGGTCGCCCTCGTAACCGCGGGCCTGGTGATCAGCGTATTCGACCTGTCGATGCCGGCGCCCCGGGTCGCTCTCGGCATCGTCCTCCTGTCCGCCTTGCTCCTCGCAAACGGCCATTACGGCAGGGCCGAGACGATCATCAAGGGTCTGGTGCTTGCGTTTTCCGTGTTGACGCTCTTCGCGGCAGTGCTGGCGCTGCCGGACCTCGGCAGCAACGGACGCGCGGTCTTCGGCACGGTGACTTTCGACCGCTCACTCGCGCTGTTCCTGATTGCCGTGATGGGCTGGATGCCGCTCCCCATGACCGGGTCGATATTCTTTTCAATGTGGGTGCGGGAAAAACGACTGCTCCATGGTGCGGACTTCGATCGTTCCGCGGCCCTCCGGGATCTCCGCATCGGCTGGATCCTTACGGTCGTCGTCGCCCTGTGCTTCGTCGTGCTCGGTACCGCGGTATTGTTCGATACGCCGCGGACCGTGCCGGCCAGCGCCGGACAGTTCGCCACTGAACTGCTGGGTGTTTTCACGACGGTTATCGGCGGGTGGGCTTATCCGCTCATTGCAGCCGCCGCACTTGCCGTAATGTGGTCAACGGTGCTGACATTGATGGATGCGCTGCCGCGCGTCACCGGCCGAATGTTCGGCACGGAACGATTCAACAGCTTTCTCGCGATCCAGGTCGCCGGTACCGCCATCGTATTGCTGGCTCTCATGAGTGAATTCGCGTCGTTCATTGACTTTGCCACCGGCGCCGGCTTCGTCACCGCGCCCGCGATCGCCTGGTACAACTACCGGGCGGCGAGGGCTGCCGCTACGCCGGCGCTACCGCGTCCCGGGATCGTGTATGTCGCGTGGCACTGGCTGGGCTTCGCCGCCATGAGCCTCTGCGCCGTCGCGTTCCTGCTGCAGCGGTTTGCATTGTGGCCATTCGAGACCTGATGGCGCCCTGGCCGCTGCTCGGACTGGCCGCGCTCGTCGTGGCTTGCGGAGCGGCGCAACCCCAGGTCGATCCGGGCGCGTGGGAGACCGTCGGCGCGCTGCGGTGGCGTGCGGGGAACGGCGCCGCCGAAGCCGGCCCGGCCACGGATGGCAGCTTCCTCGTGAGCCCTGCGCTGTATGGCGATTTCGACCTCACGGTAGAGTTCTGGATAGACGGCGAGACGAACAGCGGCGTCTTCATCCGCTGCGGCGCGGTGAACGCTCTCGACGACCTGAGCCCGTTCAACTGCTATGAAGTCAACATATTCGACCGGCACCCGCGCCAGGAACACCGGACCGGCGCCATCGTCCTCGAAGCGGAGCCCGTAGCCCGGGTCGATACCGTCGGACGCTGGAACACCCTCGATATCCGCGCCCGCGGCAACTGCATCAGCGTCACCGTGAACGGAACGCATACCGCCACGATCGAGGACGCCCGCGTGGCGCCGGGTCAGATCGCGTTGCAGTACGGCGGCACCGGCCTCGTGCGCTTCCGGCACCTCAGGATCAGGGAGAACCGGGCGACGGCGGGTCTGCCCGGCGACTGACGGTCAATCCCGCCGGTCCCAGGCCGCGGGCATGAGCATGCGCAGGAAATACGCGTACTCGAGCGCCGTGCGCATGGCGAGCTGTTCCTGGTTCGACGTGCCGCCGTGCCCGCCTTCCATGTTTTCGTAGTACCAGGCGTCGTAACCCAGGTCCTGGAGAGCGGCCGCCATTTTCCGGGCGTGCCCGGGGTGCACCCGGTCGTCCTCCGTGGAGGTATAGAACAATACCGTCGGGTAATCCGCGTTCTTGTCGAGATTCTGGTACGGCGAGTATTCACGGATGAAGGCCCAGTCCGCGGGCACGTCCGGATTGCCGTACTCGCCCGTCCAGCTCGAGCCCGCCAGGAGTTTGTGATAGCGCTGCATGTCGAGCAGCGGTACGCCGATGTCGAACGCCGCGAACAGGTCAGGTCGCTGCGTCAGCGCTACGCCGAGCAGCAATCCGCCGTTCGACCGGCCGAGCGCGCCGAGCTTCCGGGGGGTGGTCAAGCCGCTCTCGATGAGATGTTCGGCAATGGCGATGTAGTCCTCATAGGCGCGCTGGCGGTTTTCGCGCAATGCGGCCTGATGCCAGCGCGGTCCGTACTCACCGCCGCCGCGCAGGTTGGCGAGGGCCAGGAGGCCGCCACGGGACAACCACAGCCGGCCCGCCAGCGCGCCGTGCTGCGGACGCGACGGCTCCTCGTAGTAGACGGGCAGGATCGGGATCTCGAATCCGCCGTAACCGTACAGAATGGCCGGGGCGTCGCCTTTGGCGAGAACCGCGGCCTTTCCGGCAACGAAATAAGGCACACGGGTACCGTCCGCGCTCGTCGCAAAATGCTGCCGGACTTCGATGTCACTCGCGTCGTACAGCGGCGGCAATCGTGCGACCGTTTCGACGGTATCGTCCGGCGCCACATGATACAGGGTGGTCGGCTGCACGATACTCTCGTAGGTGACGAAAAAGTCCCTGCGGCTGCTGCTGGCCGCGGCGATCTTTGCGACACCGTTGTCCGGGAGGTCGAGGCCGCTCGCCCGCCACTTGCCGCCGTCGTGCGCCACCCGCTTGATGTGCCCGACGACGTTGTCGAGCAGCTGCAGGTACACGCTGCCGTCCCCGGCCTCGACTTCGACGATGGCCTGTTCGGAATTCGGCGCAAAGACGAGCGACGGCTCGCCGCCGGACAGGTCCACTGCGACGACGTCGCCGGCCGCAAAGTCGCGCCAGACTTCCTTTAGGACAACGATCAGCCGGCCGTCGACGACACCTTCGACCTGGATGCGGCGCGGCAGGTCGAGCGCCGGTCCCAGGGCATCCTCGCCGAGCGGCATGACGTGCGCGAGATTGGCATCCGCTTCCAGGCGCAGGAGAAACACGTACGTCCTGTCATTGCTGCCGAAAGCGACGGGTGCGACCAGCGTGTCCCCGCTGCTCGCGGTATACAGTGGGCGGGCCGCTGCAAGAGGCTGCCCGCGCCGCCACAAGCGCGCTTCGCGGGCATAGCCGGCCGTCGTAAGGCTGTCTCCGCCCCAGTCAGTCGCCACCACGAGTGTGTCCTCGTTTACCCAGGCGGCGCCCGATTTCGCTTCCGGCAGGACAAAGCCGCCGTCGACGAATGCCCTGCCGGAGAGTGAATATTCCCGGAATACGGATTCGTCCTTGCCGCCGCGTGACAGCTCGACGAGACAGCGGTCACTGCTGCCGCCGACGCAATCGATGGACGTGTACACCCAGTTTTCGGCTTCCTTCCGGGCCAATGCGTCGACATCAAGCACGACCTGCCAGTCAGGCTCGCCTGTAATCAGCACGTCCAACGGCGTACGGCGCCAGATGCCCCTGACGTGCAGTTCATCCTGCCGGAATTCGTGAAAGTCCTCACCGACGATCTTCCCGTTCGGGAGTCGCTCATCGGCGGTAACGATCGCGTAGGCCTCGGCGTAAAGCTCGTCGAAAACGGGCGTATCCCGCAGTGCCTCGAAGGTGGCGGCATTCTGCGCGCGCACCCAGTCGAGCGCAGTTTCGCCGTGTACCTCCTCGAGCCACAGATAGGGATCGGGACCGGCGTGGAGCAGCTTGCAGTCGAGGCAAGCGAGAACGAGGCAGGTCAGTGTCCTGAGAACCATTGGAATGTCCGGGGTTACACGTCATGAATGTGCGGCAGTGCGAAGACAACGAACATGCCGAGCAGTATGCCGGCGCGAAACCCCCAGTTGTCGGCCGGCACGAACGCGTCGTCCCCCGCATGCCGATGGCTGACGCCGAAGGCGACAACGTGCACGAGCGAGCCGGCCACAAAAGCCTGGAACAGTGCGAGGCCCCGGGTGTTCGTCAATTCGATGATGGGCTGACCGAACAGGTAGGCTAGGCCCGTTGCCACGATCAGGAGGGTGAAAGTAAGCATCGCGGCCAGCACCCCGAAGTTCGGCCGCACCGACCACCAGATCGCCATGCCGACAGGCAAGCGATGCAATATGACGCCAAGCGCCAGCGCGTTGATCGTGACAGAGCCCGACGACGGGCCGGCTCCTTCCCGCAGAGGGAGGCCGGTGTGCATCGCCGGCAGCAGAGCGATCCCGTCGATCACCGCGTGTATGACGAGCCCGAATGCCGCGAGAAAGACGATGAAAACATGGGCGCGATGCACCGAACGGCGGAAGACCTTTTCGACCGCTACCGGAAAACCGAGGCCCGCCCCGAGGGCCACGATCGCTATCCAACCGCCGAGATCGATGGCGGGCGGGATGATGTTGACGCAGACGATGCCGGCGATAGCTACCAGGACAAATCCGTCCAGCATCTGTTTCGCAATCGGGCGGGAGCGCCCCCACGCGTAGACCAGCGGGCCGAGTAGCAGGGCAGCCGTGGCAAGCCAGAAATTCATGGCCGAAGTTGCGGCGTGTACATCAGTCGCGGAGCCGAAGGACGACCTTGCCGCGCGCCTTGCGTTCGGCAATCCGCCGGAAGGCGGCGGCGTAGTCAGCGAACGCGTAGGTTTCGGTCACTTTCGCTTTAAGTGTCCCGTCGGCAATAAAGGCCATCAGTTCCTGGATGTTTTGGCGATGTTCGTCGGGGTGGTGCCTGAGCCAGGTGCCCCACCAGACTCCGATGATACTGGCTTCCTTGAGCAAGGCGATGTTCGCGGGCATCGCGGGAATCTCGCCGCTCGCAAATCCGATGACGAGGTAACGGCCGTGCCAGCCGAGGCTCCGGAACGCCTGCAAGGCCAGTTCACCACCCACCGGATCATAGACGACGTCCACACCTGCGTCGCCGGCGATGCCGCGTAGCGCATCGCGCAAGGGAGTCCTGGTGTAATCGATCGTCCGGTCGGCACCGGCCGAACGTGCGTGCTCGAGTTTTTCCGGGCTGCTCGCGGCCGCGATCACCGTCGCGCCCATGGCTTTGCCGAGTTCCACCGCCGCGGTGCCGACGCCGCCCGCCGCGCCGAGGACGAGCAGAGACTCGCCGGGCACGAGCTTCGCCGATTGTTTCAGTGCGTGATAGCTCGTGCCGTAGACGACGCCGAAGCCCGCAGCCTGTTCGAAGTCGAGTCCGGGAGGCAGGGGCGCTGCCTGCTCCTGGTCTACCACGCAGCGCTCGGCGAAAGCGCCACCACGCGGCATCACCATGACCCGGTCCCCAACGGCGAAGCCTTCCACGGCACCGCCGGTCGCCGATACCGTGCCCGCCGCCTCGTTTCCTGGTGTAAACGGCGGAGGCGTCTTGTCCTGGTATTTGCCGGCGACGATGAGAAGGTCCGGGAAATTGAGTCCCGCCGCCACCACGTCGACCACGAGTTCCGTGGGGCCGGGCACGGGCTCCGGCACCTCCTCGATCATCAGCCGGTCGGTCGGGCCGTATTGCTTGCAGCGCAGCGCCAGCATCGGTGCTCTCCGTGGTCAGTCGCCGACGAACAACAGGGACAACATCTCCGCCACGAGCGCCGGCTTTTCCTCATGCTCGATTTCTACGGTCACCTCGTTCTTGACGAGCCACTGCCCGGGTCGCTTTTCGGTAACGGACACGATCTTCTGGTGCGAGCGGATACGCTGGCCAACCTTCACAGGCGCAATGAACCTTACCTTGTCCGAACCGTAGTTGATGACCATTTGCAGCGTTTCCGGCAGGAGCGCTTTTTCGGAATTCAGGTGCGTGAGCAGGGACAGTGACAGGAAGCCGTGGGCAATCGGTTTCCTGAACGGCGTCAACGCGGCGCGGAGGCGGCTGACGTGGATGAACTGGTGGTCGTTGGTTGCATCGGCGAACTGGTTGATGCGTTTTTGCGTTATCTCGAGCCAGGACGAGGGTTCGAGCGTGCGGCCGGCGAGACGCGGCAATTCCGAGACGGGGATCGTCGTGGCCACGCGGTTCAAATGTATTTGCCGAGTTCGGCCCGGGCCACGACGAAACGGTGCACTTCGTCGGGTCCGTCGGCGAGCCTCAGCGTGCGCGTCGAGGCATACATGGCAGCGAGCGGAAAATCCTGCGATACGCCGGCGGCACCGTGCATCTGGATGGCATCGTCCAGGACGGCGAGCGCCACGTTCGGCACCGTAGCCTTGATTTTCGAAATCCAGGCGCGGGCTGCCCTGGTGCCCTCGTTATCGATGATCCATGCCGTTTGCAGGGTAAGGAGGCGCGCCATGTCGATGTTGATCCGTGCATTGGCGATGCGCTCGTAATTGCCGCCGAGACTCGCGATGGGCTTGCCGAACGCGGTCCGCGACAGCCCGCGCCGGCACATCAGCGAAAGCGCGCGTTCGGCGACCCCGAGCGCACGCATGCAGTGGTGGACGCGGCCGGGTCCGAGTCGTCCCTGCGCGATTTCGAAGCCGCGGCCACGGCCGAGAATGACATGGTCCTCGGGTACGCGCACATCCCTGAGCCGGAGGTGCATGTGGCCGTGGGGCGCATCGTCGTTGCCGAATACCTGCATGCCGCGCAGGACTTCGACGCCGGGGGTTTCCATCGGCACCAGGATTTGCGAATGCTGCGCGTGGCGGCCGCCGTCGGGATCCGTTCGTGCCATGCAAATCATGATCCTGCAGCGCTCGTCGCCGGCGCCGGAAATGTAGGTTTTCTCGCCGTTGATGACCCATTTCCCGTCCTCGAGCACGGCGCTCGTTGCGATATTGGTCGCGTCGGAGGACGCGACGCCCGGTTCCGTCATCGCGTAGGCGGAGCGAATTTCCCCGGCCAGCAGGGGCTCGAGCCAGCGCGCTTTCTGTTCGGGACTGCCGTAACGCTCCAGTACCTCCATGTTGCCCGTATCCGGAGCGCTGCAGTTGAACGCCTCGGCCGCGAGATGGCAGCGACCCGTCGCCTCCGCGATATATGCGTAGTCCACGGTGTTGAGGCCGAATCCACGCGTGCTGTCGGTCAGCCAGAAGTTCCAGAGTCCCTCGGCCTTCGCCGCCGATTTAAGGTGATCGAGGATCTCGTGCTGACGCGCTGTCAGTCGCCAGCGGTCGCCCACCGCGACCTCCGCGAGAAACTCGCCGTCCACCGGTTCGACACGCTCCGCGATAAAGCGATCCACCGCCTCGAGCAGCGGACGCACGCGGTCGGATATGCCGAGGTTCATGGGCGGCAATGGTCGCACACTCGCCGTCTGAAATGGCAGGCCCGCGCGATTTCGCGATGCGGTTCAGCGCCGGGCGTGATCCGCAATCCAATCCTCGATGAGGCGGCGCAGCGCGGCGAGGGGGATCGTGCCGGGCAAAAGGACCCGGTCATGAAATTCGCGGAGGTCGAAATCTCTGCCGAGCGCCGTCTCCGCCTTCGCCCGGAGTGCCAGGATCTCCAGTGCACCGGCGTCGTATGCCGTCAGTTGTCCGGGCAGGATTGCGATGCGGTCCACCATGCTGTCGCCCTGTTCGGGGGGAAAGCGTCCTGTCTCGAGCATGAATTCGATAGCCTGCTCACGCGTCCAGCCGAACAGGTGTATGCCCGGATCGACAACCATGCCGTGCGCGGGCCATGCGCGCCGCAGCAAAGGTCCCGTCGCGGTTTCATAAAGGCCCATTTCCTCGGCGAGTGCCTCGGCGTAGCGTGCCCAGCCCTCGCCGGGTCCAGAAAACCAAAGGAGGCCGGTGACCGGGTGCGGCCCGTCGACCGCCTGCGCACTCGCGACCTGCAGATGGTGGCCGGGCCAGGTTTCGTGAAACGCCGTCGTTTCCGTATTGCCCCTCGATCGCTCGCCGGGATCGTGCAGCGGAATTCGGTATTCGGCCGGGCGATCGGTATTGCCCGGCCGGTAATAGGCAGGGCGACCGCTGCCTTCCTCGTGCGCCGGAAAAGGGACGACGTCGACGCGTTGCGCCGGGACCTGACCGACCCACTCCGGCAGGGCCGCTCTGCCGCGTTCGACCGCTGCCCGGGAGAATACGAGCAATTCGTCCTTGTCCCGGAAGCGGTCCGCCGGATCCTTGAGCGCGGCCTGGACGGCAGCGGTAAACCCCGAGGTCCCGTACAGTGAACGCCCGCGTTCCGCGACGGCGGCTCGGTTCGCCGCGACAACGACCTGTCCCTGTTCGAATACCTCAACGCCGCTTGCATCGAGCGTTGTGTAGCCCGCGAGGGAGGCTTCGTAACAATCCGCACCCTGCGGATTCGCCGTGATCGCGAGCGCCGCGCGGGCGGCCGCGCGGTAGTCCCGGGCCAGGTAATCGCGATAGCGGCGGAGTGCCGGTACGATGCCGGTCTCGACCAGCTGTTCGAATGTTTCGCGGAACGCCGCATCGCGGCTGCGAGCGGCCGGCGAGCCGAACGGTGACTCGATCGCCGGCAGCAGAAGTAGTCCGTCGAGTTGCACGACGACACGGTCGACCACGGAACGGGGTGCGGAATAGCCGGCGCGGAGACCCGCCGTCAGGTTCAGACGCTCCTGGTCGATAAAGGCCGGAAAACCACGCCAGCGGCGGATCGCCTGTGTGCGCTGTGCCGCAGTTTCGACGGGCTGCAATTCAGCGATGCGGCCGTACTCGAGGTGCCAGCCGGCAACCTGGTTCACGTTCCAGAGTTCCCTGCGGCAGACGCGGAGCGCGATTTCGCTCTTCAGTGCGTGAGCCAGCATCACCGCGGTAAACCATGACGGCGTTCCGGCCAGCTGCTCGAGGTCGATCGCAGCCAGGCGCGCGTGCAGGTCGTCCTCGACGGCCTGGTGGGCGTCCCGGGCCGCGGGCCGGTTGTCGAACATTCCATCGTGGCGTTCGCTGTCGATTGCCGCGAGATATGCCGTTTCCGGTGCACGCTCGAGCACGAACGCGTAGTAGTCGTCGGCCAACGCATCGACGGCGCTATGCGGATCCGGCGCCGTGGGCGTCGTCGATACACAGCCACCGGTCAACAGGAGGACAACTACACGGGACCCCGCAGACATTGCGCCAGTATGCCGCGGTAAAGTCCAAAAGAAACGCCCCACTACCAATGCCGGGGTGAACGTGGCACAAAAGGCCAACGACACGCTCGAGGAGCAGGACCATGAAACGCTTTTTCCTGATTGTGGCGGTATTTGCGCTCGCGGCGCCGCCGGTCGGCGCCGATTCAGTGACCACGTCCGAGCGCGTGGCGTCCTTCGTCAACGTCCGGAAAACGCCGGCGGCCGATGGCGAAATCGTCGGCCGGCTTGCCGCCGGCGAGCGGCGCGAGTTCGTTCGGACCGTCGACGGGTGGCACGAGATCACGCTGCCGGATGGCGGTACGGGCTTCGTGCACGGCGACTGGGCTGTGCTTGTCGTCGACCCCGATCCTGTCGCTGCCGTCCACGGGGACCAGGACGACGCCGGTGATGCCACGGCCGAGTCACCGCCAGCGACAGCGGAGACTGTCCCGGCAGAACGCGACCCGGAGCCCGGGGTGACGGAGGCGACAGACGAAACGGAGGAGACGACGGAGGCGGTGGCCGAGACTCCGGAGGACCCTGCGGCCCCGCCGCCGGAGCAACCGGAGCCGGCACCGCCGGCGGTGAGCGAGCGTGCGACAGCAACCGAGCCGGCACCGAGCGCGCCGCCCGGGACAGCCGACGTGGCGACCGGAACGAGTGTCCCGCTCAGCATGCGCGGCCACGACAACTTTCTCGTACGCTTCGACGGCGCAAGCCGGGGGCGCGCGTCGCAGGTTTTCGACGACGGCAACTTCGTCGGCATCGGGACGACCGAACCGCAGCAACGACTGGAGGTGAACGGCAATATCCGGATCAACGAGCAGAACAGCGCCGTCGCCGGGCTGATGATCACGCAGGCCGGCGGCGAAACGGGCTACGTGTTACACAACCGGGCGAACACGCTCACGATCGGCGCCGGGTCCGTGGACCGCGTCACGATCGATCGTGACGGCAATGTCGGGATCGGCGAAGCGCGCCCGGCCTACCCTCTGCAGATGGCCAGCGGTGCCCATGTGACTGCAGGCGGGGTATGGACGAATGCGTCATCGAGAGCATTCAAGCGGGACATCGACCCGCTGGCTGCGGGGGCGGCGCTCGCTGCCCTCGCAGCGCTCGAGCCGGTCAGCTTTCGCTATGCCGGCACCGATCCAGAAACGTACCTCGGCTTTATTGCGGAAGACGTGCCGGAGCTCGTCGCGAGCGCGGGGCGCCAGGGACTTTCCAGCATGGACATCGTTGCCGTGCTGACGCGCGCCCTTCAGTCGCAGCAGGAGCGCATCGACAGCCTGGAGCAGCGGCTGAACATGCTCGAGACCCGTGAGCCGCCGGCGGTGGCCGAATCCGAATACGGTCGGCAAGGAAATGTCCTGACCCGAATCGAGGCCGGCGCCGGCAGCCCGTAGCCGGGTCGGCGAGAGCTAGAAGCCGCGCTTGGCCCGGAAGAGAATCTGTACCTCGTCGATGTCCTCGTCACCGCCGAGGGGGAATGCGATGTCGAGGTGAAACACTTTCGTCGTACCGAGGCGAGTCGGCGCGAAACGCAGGCCGACACCGACGTCGGTTAGCCAGCCCAGGTTTTCGCTGTCGATGGCATTCGGTCCCCAGACGCGTCCGACGTCGAAAAAGACGGCGCCGCCGACGCGCACCAGGCGGAACGGATACCAGTCTGTGAAGTAGCGCTGCTCGACGCTCAATACGACGCTGCTGTCGCCGGACTGGTAACGCAGGGGGTAGCCGCGGAGCCCGTTATCCCCGCCGATTTCGACGACGTGGTCCGTGTCCAGATTGTGACCTACGGTCGACGCCAGGTGGGTGAAGAACAGGAGTTTTTCCGACTGCGTCCAGTAATAGGTCCCAATGATATCGAACGTCGCGTTCGTCGTATCGCTGTCCTCCAGCCGCGCGTCGAGGTCACCAGACAGCAACAACGCGTGGTGTTGCAGCGAGCCGATACTGTGATTTGCGGAGAATGAATAAATCAACGCGTCGCGGTCCGCGCCGAAGTCGGTGTCGGACCAGCCGAGGCTCACCGCCAGTCTCGTTCCGAGGTAGAAGTCCTCGGAGCGATCCATCTGGTTGTGGTTCATCGAGGTTTCGTAGCGATCCTCGAGAACCTCGTAACCGACGAAGGGATACACCAGTTTGCGATTCTCCGGGATGACCGCCGGCAGCTCCGGATCGATTGCCGGGCCGAAGATGTTCTCGTCATAGCCGGCGCCGTAGGTCCAGCGGCGAACCCATCCGTCGCTCAGGCCTTGCGACAAGCCCCCGTAGACCAGGTAATAGTCGCGCTCGTGGCGGTACTCCGCCGCTTCGTCGCCGAGGTCGTAGAACGTGCTCCGGCGGTCGTCGTCGAAGTACGAGAATCCACGGGCCGAGCGCGCGTCGAGCGCGTGGAACGGCTTTTCCACGGAAACGAAATTCGAATGTCCGTCGGAGTTATCGGCGATGCTCACGCTGATCCCGGTCCAGCTGCTGCCGAGCTGCCGGTCGTAATAGCCGAATACGTTGCCGCTCCGGTCGACATCGTCCTCATGCGAAAGGAGGATGCGGCGGCCCGTACCGAAGAGATTCGACTCCTCGATACCGAAAATGGTCTTGTTCTCGCCGCCACCGCGGGAAATCGTGATCTCCGGCGTCAATGTCCAGACATCGCGGGTGAGGACGTCGATTTCGAGCTCGCCGTCGATGTTCACTTCCGGCGAAATCGAGGCGTCGTACAGGTACTTGTTTTCCCGCAGGAGCCGTTCCGACTCCGCGATCAGGCGAGGGTCGAAACCTTCGCCTTCCGCGAACAGCAGTTGCGACCTGATCGTCGCCGGCCGGGTCACGATGTGCAGGCGATTCATCAAGCGGTAAAGCCAGTTGTTTTCGTCCTCTTTCGAAAGGTCGAAGATGTTTTCCTGGACGAGGACCACGCGCGCGATCGGCGTACCGAGAGGCACGTCCGATGATTCCGGCGCGGCCATATCGTCGGTGGGTGCGATCGCCGCGGGACGTTCCGAATCCGCGGCTGCCGGGAGTTCGGCAGCGACCAGCGGCCCGTGATGCACGGCAAGTGAGATGCAGCCGGCCCGGCAAGCCAGTGCCAGGAAATCGCAAAGCCGGTTAATTGTAGAGAACCTGTAAGAGGTGCGGGCGCATGCAACTATCTTAAACGCTTTTCACGTCCTTAAACCGCATGTTTCACAACGCGAAATCCGTATAATCGAAATTTGCGCGTCTGGCCGATACCTATGGATCTCACACTGCTGCAGCAAGGCGTCGTTCTCATGTTCATAGGAATGGGTACCGTGTTCGTTTTCCTGTCAATACTGGTCCTGGCGATGAAGCTGATGGCAGGACTCGTCATGCGGCTTCCTGTGTCTGCCACGCCGGCGCCGATCGGGGCCCCCAACGAGGAGCTTGCGGCAATTGCGGCTGCAATCCAAATGCACCGGCGACGAAAGTAGTCCGCATGAGCGAAAAAGCCCCACTGGGAATAACCGAACTCGCCTTGCGCGACGCGCATCAGAGTCTCCTCGCAACCCGTATGCGCGTCGACGACATGTTACCCGTTGCCGACAAGCTCGATCGCGTCGGCTTCTGGTCAATCGAATCCTGGGGCGGGGCAACCTTCGACGCGTGCATTCGCTACCTCGGTGAGGATCCGTGGGAACGTATTCGGCGGCTGAAGGCCGCCATGCCGAAAACACCGCAGCAGATGCTGCTCCGCGGCCAGAACATCCTGGGCTACCGCCACTACGCGGACGATCTCGTGAAGTGTTTTGTGGAACGATGCGCGAAAAACGGCGTCGACGTCTTTCGCATCTTCGATGCGCTGAACGATCTCCGTAATCTCGAAACGGCGATCAGGGCGGCGCTCGCGGTCGGCAAGCACGCCCAGGGCACCATGTCCTACACGGTCAGCCCGGTGCACACGATCGATCTCTGGGTGGATCTCGGGAAGCGCATCGAAGACATGGGCGCTCATTCGGTCTGCATCAAGGACATGGCCGGATTGCTGAAGCCCTACGTCGCGTTCGAGCTCGTCAGCCGCCTGAAGCAGGCAGTGAAGATCCCGATTCACATGCAGTGCCACGCGACTACCGGCTTGTCGACGGCGACGAACCTCAAGGCGGCAGAGGCGGGCATCGACAACATCGACACGGCGATATCGTCGCTCAGCATGACCTACGGGCACTCGCCTACCGAGTCGCTGGTGGCCATGCTCGAAGGCACCGGACGGGATACCGGGCTCGATCTTCCGCTGCTCGAGGAGATTGCGAGTTACTTCCGCCGGGTCCGCAAGAAGTACGCGAAGTTCGAAGGCGGCCTGAAGGGTGTCGATTCGCGCATTCTCGTGGCCCAGGTCCCGGGCGGCATGCTCACGAACCTCGAAAACCAGTTGCGCGAGCAGGAAGCCGGCGACCGGCTTGACGAGGTGCTGGAGGAGATCCCCAGGGTGCGCGAGGATCTCGGAATGCTGCCGCTGGTGACCCCCACCTCGCAGATAGTCGGTACCCAGGCGGTCATCAACGTGATGTCGGGCGAACGTTACGGAACGATCACGAAGGAAACCGCAGGAATTCTGAAAGGGGAGTATGGCGCCACGCCGGCGCCGGTCGATCGCGACTTGCAGAGGCGCGTGCTCGAGGGTGCGGAGCCGTTAAGCTGCCGGCCCGCGGACTTGCTGAAACCCGAACTCGCTGCGCAGACGGCCGAACTTCGGCAACTGGCGAAAACGCACGGGATCACGCTTGCGGCCGATGCCATCGACGATGTCCTGACCTATGCCCTGTTTCCCCAGATCGGGCTGCGTTTTCTACGGCATCGGGGCGACGCGTCAGCCTTTGAGCCCGCGCCAGGCCACGAACCGGAACGCACACCCGGGCCCGACCCAACGCCGCCGGCCGGCGGCCCGGCGGTGTACGTGATTCGAGTCAACGGCAAGTCGTACACGGTGGAGGTCGCCGAGAGCGGTCTGCTGGCGAGCGCCGCGCCCGGGAGCAACATTGCAACGCAAGCAGGGGGCGAGGGCCGCACGGTAAAGGCGGTACTCGCCGGCATTATCTTCAAGGTCAATGTCGCGCCGGGTGACAGCGTCGAGGAAGGCGAACCGCTTCTGGTCGTCGAGGCAATGAAAATGGAAACGGCAGTGAGCGCCCCGGCCCCGGGCCGTGTCACGAACGTGTTCGTCAAGCAAGGCGATGCCGTAAAAGTCGGCGATGCCCTCGTCGCGCTTGCCTGACGCGGGCGGCGGGTTCATGGTCCAGGAACTGTGGCAAGCCTCCGGGCTCTACCAGCTTACGGTCGGTCAGGCCGTCATGCTCGGCGTCAGTCTGCTCCTGCTCTACCTCGGTATCGTCCGGAAATTCGAGCCGCTCTTGCTCGTGACGATCGGCTTCGGCGGGCTCTTGAGCAACGTTCCCGGCGTCGAGATCGCAAGCGGCAACGGACTCCTGCACCTCCTGTATGTCGTCGGCATCGAAACTGGCGCATTTCCATTGATCATTTTCATGGGCGTTGGCGCACTGACCGACTTCGGGCCGCTGCTCGCCAACCCCCGCACGCTGTTCCTGGGCGCGGCGGCGCAGTTCGGAATTTTTGCGACCCTGATCGGCGCGCTCGCCTTGACGTCGCTCGGCTGGACGGATTTTTCGCTCAGGGACGCTGCGGCGATCGGCATCATCGGCGGTGCCGACGGCCCGACCGCCATCTATGTCGCGGGCCGGCTCGCGCCGGACCTCCTCGGCGCGATTGCGGTTGCCGCCTATTCCTACATGGCGCTGGTACCGATGATCCAGCCGCCCATCATGAAACTCCTGACGACCAAGGCCGAGCGCGGGATACAGATGGAGCAGCTGCGCGAGGTCTCCAGGGCGGAGAAGGTCCTGTTCCCGCTGCTCCTTCTATTGCTGATCGCTGCATTGCTGCCGCCGGCGGCGCCTTTGATCGGCATGCTGGCGTTCGGTAACCTGATGCGGGAATGCGGCGTCGTGGAGCGCCTGTCGGACACGACGCAGAACGCACTGATCAACATCGTGACGATCTTCCTCGGACTGGCTGTCGGGTCCAAGCTGGTTGCCGAGCAGTTCCTGGCGGTGGAGACGCTGTTCATCCTCGCCCTCGGCATGGTGGCGTTCGCGATCGGCACGGCGAGCGGTGTGCTCATGGCGAAGCTGATGAATGCCGTGTCGAAGACGCCCATCAATCCGCTGATCGGGGCGGCGGGCGTTTCCGCCGTGCCGATGGCCGCGCGCGTCGCGCACCGCGTAGGCCTCGAGGCGAATCCGCACAACATCCTCCTGATGCACGCGATGGGTCCGAACGTCGCCGGCGTCATTGGCTCGGCCGTCGCGGCCGGCGTCATGATCCTGTTCGCAGGCTCGCCCTAGACTTTGCCAGGGAGATCCCGTGCAGCGTCTCCCTTGTCAGAGCCTCCCGGTACCTCTTGAGCCGGAGTCTCCTCAGGAACCGGCCCGCACGTCAGTCCCCGTGCCGTTGCCGGTAGTGATCGGCGAGCACCTGTGCGACGCAGCTCGTCAGCCGCTTGCCGGTAGCGATGTGCAGGAACTCGTTTGGCCCGTGTGCATTGGATTTCGGACCGAGCAGTCCCGTAACGAGGAACTGTGCGTCCGGAAATTTCTCGCCGAGCATGCCCATGAACGGGATCGTGCCGCCGGTGCCCATATACATCGACGGCTTGCCGAAGCAGGCCTGCGATGCCCGCTGCATCGAGCCGGCGAGCCAGTCGGCGACGGGCGGCGCGTTCCAGCCGCCCATCGACGAGTCCGGCCGGAACCGCACCTTGCACAGCGGCGGCGCATCGGCCGTGAACAGTGCTGCGAGCGCCGTGGCGGCTTCCCGCGCATCGCAGCTGGGGGGCAGGCGGAACGAAAGCTTGATTTCCGCGTAGGGCAGCTGCACGTTGCCGGCGTTGACGAGCGCGGGCAGCCCCTCGGCGCCGGTGACGCTGAGCGCCGGCCGCCACGTGTTGTTGAGCAGCAGTTCGTACGGCGACTCGCTCGGGGCGGGATTCTCCGCGGCCCAGGGATACTTGCGGTACACCGACTCGCCGAGTGTGTCCGCGGCGGCTCGCGCCTGCGACTTGCGCTGCTCCGGGATGTCGGCGTAGAGCGCGTCCGGCAGGATCCTCCCCGTTTCGGCGTCCTCCACCCGCGCGAGCAGCTGGCGCAGCACCCTGAAGCTCGATGGCACGATGCCGCCGGCGCTGCCCGAATGCACGCCTTCCGTCAGCACGTCGACGCGCAGGGTGCCGGTCAGATTCCCGCGCAGCGAGGTCGTGCACCACAACTGGTCGTAGTTGCCGCATTCGGCGTCGAGGCAGACAACGAGGTCTGGGGCACCGATTCGGTCGGCCAGCTTGTCGATGTAATACGGAAGATCGAAACTGCCGGATTCCTCGCAGCCTTCGATCAGGACGATGCAGCGCGCGTGCGGGATGCCCTGTTCGCGAAGCGCCCGAATCGCGGTCAGCGAGCCGAAGGTGGCGTAGCCGTCGTCGGCGCCGCCACGCCCGTAGAGCTTGCCGTCGCGCAACACGGGTTTCCACGGGCCGAGGTCCGGCTGCCAGCCACTGAATTCCGGCTGCTTGTCGTAGTGCCCGTAGAGCAGGACGACGTCGTCGGAGTCGCCAGGAATCTCGATGAAGAGCACCGGCGTCCGCCCTTCGATGCGAACCACCTCGATCTGCATACCCTCGATCGGCTGGTCGCGGCACCACGCTTCGAGCAGCGCGACCGCCTTATCCATGTGGCCGTGCGCTTCCCAGTCCGGGTCGAAGTGCGGCGACTTGTTCGGGATCCGGATGTAGTCACACAGCGTCGGGATGATGGACTTGTCCCAGCATCTGTCGACGAGAGCAGCGGCCTCTTTCGTGTCCATCGGCTAATCGCCCTGCAGGTCGCGGTACAGGGTGCGGGTCATGAGTTCCGTCGTTATGAATGCCCAGTCGTACTTGTCGTGGTGGTCGGACAGGGGATTCGTGGCAACTGTCTCGTCCTCGCTCTTGCCGGCGTCGACGAGGGCCTTCACCGCCGAACGGGCATCGAGCAATACGGCGAGATCGCGCTCCAGGTCGGAGCGCGTCGCAATGGCCCCGTGGCCCGGAATGATGCGGGTATCGGTGTCGGCGCGTTCGATGATTCTGCGCTGGGCCGCGATAAATCCATCGACGCTGCCGCCATTGTCGAGATCGATGAAGGGAAACATGCCATTGAAAAAAACATCGCCGGTTTGGATGACGTTCGCGGCGGGAAACACGACGAAGGAATCGCCGTCCGTATGGGCGTTCGGCGCGTGGTGCACGCGCGCTTCGATGCCGTTCAGGTGAAAGCTCACCCCATCCGCGAACGTAACGACCGGCATGCCGCCGGGACCGCCTGCCGGTTCCGGATCGATCTCGAGACGGCTGCGAATGTTTTCGTGCGCAAAGATGATCGCATCCCGGCCCGCGAAATACGCATTGCCGCCGGTATGATCGCCGTGCACGTGGGTATTCACGACGAAGTCGACCGGCCGCCCGGCGAGCTTTTCAACGTAAGTGAACAGTATTTCCGCCGTGGGAACCAGGCCATCGTCGATAAGCACGATGTGATCTTCCCCGGCCAGGAGGCCGATGTTGCCGCCGCCGAAGCCGTCGGCGCCCTCGACGACATAGATTCCGGGAGCTACTTCCGTCGACTTGTAGGCTGTCGCCGCGTCCTGTGCCAGGGCAGCCGCCGGTACGAGGCTCAGCAGCGCAACTGCAGGTAGTCTCATTGATTCGCTCCGCTCATTCGGGGCCCGTGATATTACCCGCGAAGCACGAGCACGTGCCAGTCATCGCTCCGCGGGTGTGTAGTGTTCCTTCGTCAGGCGGATCCCGGGAACGAGAATTGTGCCTGCTCGCGTACGCCGCCGGAGGGCCAGCGCTGCGTAATCGTCTTGCGGCGCGTGTAAAAGCGCACGCTGTCCGGGCCGTAAGCGTAGAGATCGCCGAACAGCGAGCGCTTCCAGCCGCCGAAACTGTGATACGCGACGGGCACGGGCAGCGGGACATTGATACCGACCATTCCGACCCTGACGTTGTCCGCAAAATAGCGCGCTGCCTCCCCGTCGCGCGTAAAAATGCAGGTGCCGTTTCCGTACTCGTGTTCGTCGATGAGTTGCATCGCCCGCTCCTGCGATTCCGCCCGCACGATGCACAACACCGGCCCGAAAATCTCTTCCCTGTAGATGCGCATGTCCGGCCGGACCCGGTCGAAAAGGCACGGGCCGAGGAAATAGCCGTCGGGATGACCGTCGACCGCGAGGTCACGGCCATCGACGACCAGTTCCGCGCCTTCCTCGATGCCCAGCTCGACATAGCCGCGCACCTTATCGCAATGCGCGCGGGTAACCAGCGGTCCCATCTGGTTCACGCAATCATTGCCGTTACCGACCTTCAGGCCCGCGAGCCCCTGCTTCAGCCTGCGAACGACCTCGTCCGCCGTCTCGTCGCCGACGCACACGGCGACCGATATGGCCATGCAGCGCTCGCCGCAGGAGCCATACGCAGCGCCGGTCAGTGCGCTGACGGCATTGTCGATGTCGGCGTCGGGCATGATGACCGCATGATTCTTGGCGCCGCCCAATGCCTGCACCCGCTTGCCGTTCGCGGTGCCTGTCCTGTAGATGTATTCCGCAACGGGCGTCGAGCCGACGAAACTGACGGCCTGCACCCGAGGATCGGCAAGCAGCGCATCGACCGCGGCCTTGTCGCCGTTCACGACATTGAACACCCCTTCCGGAAGGCCTGCCTCCGCGAACAGCTGTGCCAGAAGCAACGGCGCGCCAGGATCTTTTTCCGAGGGCTTGAGGATGAACGTGTTGCCGCACGCGATCGCCATGGGGTACATCCACATCGGGACCATTGCCGGGAAGTTGAACGGCGTGATCCCGGCCACCACACCGAGCGGCTGGAATTCCGACCAACTGTCGATCGCGGGCCCGACGTTTTTCGAATGCTCGCCCTTCAGCAGTTCCGGAATTCCGCAGGCGTAGTCCACGACCTCGAGTCCGCGCTGGAATTCGCCCAGTGCGTCATCGAATACCTTGCCGTGTTCTTCAGTCAGTGCGGCGGCGATGGAATCCGCGTGTTCCTCGAGCAGTTGCCGGTAGCGAAACAGGATCCTCGCGCGCCGGGCGGGCGGCGTGTTGCGCCACGCGGGGAATGCCGCCGCCGCGGCGGCGACCGCACTGTCGACGACATGCGGGTCCGCGAGCGATACGCGCCGGACAACCCGGCCGGTCGCCGGGTTGTGTACCTCGAGCGTACGGCCGCTGCCGGCGACGATCCGGCCGTTGATGAAGTGGCCGAGGGTGTCGGCCGATTCGGTGTGCAATCGAGGGGTGGCGCTCATGCGGATTCCTGTTCAGTCGATGGTATCGAGGATGCGGCGAATCTTTTCGAAACTCTGCTCCCAGTCGCGGGTGTCGGAATTCAGGAAGGGCGAAAATGCGATCGTGTCCATGCCGTTTCGGACCACCAGGTCTTCCTCCCAGAAGCAGCGCTTGTGGATTTCGAGTCCCCGCGCGCCGGGCGCGCCGGGCCGGGGCGCGAGTTCGATCGCGCCCATCAATCCGAAATTGCGTACGTCGATCACCTTGCCGTGATCATCGAAGGCGTGCAACAGCTCGGCGAACGGCGCGGCAAGCGACTCCGCCTGCTCGAACGTGCCTTCCTCCCGGTAGACCTCGAGTGTGGCCAGTCCTGCGGCAGCGGCAACCGGGTGACCGGAATAGGTGTAACCGTGAAAAAATTCGATCACGCCGGCAGGACCCTGCATGAACGCGTCGTGGATGTGCTCCCGCACAAGCACTGCGCCCATCGGTATGACGCCGTTCGTCAGCCCCTTCGCAGTGGTGATGATGTCCGGCGTCACGGCGAACTTCCCGGCCGCAAAAGCCTTTCCGACGCGTCCGAATGCAGTGATCACCTCATCGAAGATGAGCAGGATGCCGTGCCGATCGCAGATGTCGCGCAGGCGCTCGAGATAGCCCACCGGAGGCGGCAGTACGCCGGCAGAACCGGCTACCGGCTCGACGATGACTGCCGCAATATTGCTGCCGTCGTGGAGCGCACACAGCCGCTCGAGGTCGTCAGCGAGGTGCGCCCCCCATGCCGGCTGGCCACGGCTCATGGCCGTATGCGAGAGGTCTCCCGTGGCCCGCATGTGATCGACACCCGGGAGCAGGTTCGCGCTGAAGAGCCTGCGGTTCGGTACCATCCCGCCCACTGACATGCCGCCGAAATTCACGCCGTGATAACCGCGCTCGCGCCCGATCAGCCGTGTTCGATGGCCGTCGCCGCGCGCGCGATGGTAGCCGAGCGCGATCTTCAGCGCGGTATCCACCGATTCCGAGCCGGAGTTGGTGAAAAAACAATGCGTGAAGCCCGCCGGGGCGAGCGCAATCACGCCCGCGGCAAGTTCCGCCGACGGGTTATTGCCGACCTGGAAGGCCATCGCGTAATCGAGCTCCGCGACCTGTTTCTGCACGGCGGCGACGATCTTCGGATGGCAGTGCCCGAGGCCGCTCGTCCACAAGCCGGAGAAAAAGTCATACAGCTTCCGGCCGTCGTTCGCGACGTAATGATGGCCGGACGCGCTCCGGATCACGCGCGGACAGGTCTTGAAATCGCGGTTGGCCGTGAACGGCATCCAGTACGCGTCGAGGGGATCTCTGGCAGCGGCCATCGGGGAAAATCTCCGGGAGCAGGCGGGGTCGAGAGATTGTACGCGCGCCTGCCGATGTTAAACAACGAGTTAGACAGCCTTCCTCAAGTGCTTGATTTGTGGTCGATGTATGGCAAGAATGTTCACTTTAGTAAACACTTAGGGGTTGAGCTAATGTCTTTGACTCTCGGCCAGCGCCTGCGCGAACTGCGGCAACGGAGCCGGCAGTCGCAACGGGAACTCGCGCGCCGGACCGGCGTCGCCAATGCCAGTATTTCCCAGATCGAGGCGGGCAAACTCAACCCGACCGTCAGCATGCTGAAAAAGGTGCTCGACGGGATACCGGTCAGCCTGGCCGACTTCTTCAGTGACGAATCCGAGACGTCGGACCGGATTTTCTTCCGTGCGAGCGAACTTACCGAGATCGCCGACGGCGGCGTCTCGTATCGCCAGGTCGGCGCCAACCTGCGCGAGCGCGCCATCCAGTTGCTCAAGGAACGCTACGAACCGGGCGCCGGCACCGGCCGGCACGCGATCTCTCACGACGGGGAGGAGTGCGGGCTGATCCTGTCCGGCCGCCTGCGAGTGACAGTCGGCGAGCAGGAGCAGGTGCTCGGCCCAGGCGATGCCTATTATTTCCGCAGTAAAGAGCCACACGCATTTCACAACCCCGGCAGCGATGCCTGCGAACTCATCTCCGCGTGTACGCCGCCGACGTTCTAACGTCACGCGGATTCCGATGCGCCGTCGTCCTGTTTCTCAAGCATGAAACGACGTCCAGGCGCATGGCCGGTTTGCGTACCACGAAAACTGTACTGGTCAATGCTTCGGGGTTAGTGGCAAAGTTATGCCCCTTCACGCGCGATCCGGTAAACAGATGAGTCAGTTCGGCACCGAGTTCTGCGATCACTTCGTGATCGCAGGCTTTGACGGCGAGGCATGGCAGCCCGCCGAGGTCCGGCCACTGGGGCCGATACCGCTGCATCCCGCAGCCCATGTCCTGCACTACGCGAGCACCTGTTTCGAGGGATTCAAGGCCTATCGCTGGCCGGATGGCAAGGCACATGTCTTTCGCCTGCACGATCATATCGCACGCATGCAGCGGAGTGCGGCGTCCCTGAGGCTGCCGGTGCCGGAGACCGAGGGGCTTGCGGGCATGGTAAAGAAACTCGTTGCACGTCATATCGGCGATATCCCGGCGCCGCCCTCTTCCCTGTACCTGCGCCCGACACTCATCGGCACACTCCCGAACATCGGCGCGGCGGCATCTCCATCGAAGACGGCTTTGCTGTACGTACTCGCGTCGCCGGTCGGCGATTATTTTGCAGGCGGCGCGCGGCCACTGAAGTTGCTGGTCGAGGACCAGCGCTCGCGCTCGACCGAACAGCTCGGCAGCACCAAGACCGGCGGCAACTACGCGGCAGCGCTGGGCCCGACGCTCGCGGCGAAGTCCGAGTACGGCGTGGACCAGGTCCTGTTCTGCCCGCACGGCGACGTGCAGGAGACGGGTGCGGCCAACTTTCTCCTGATCAGCGATGAGGAAATCATCACCAAGCCGCTCGACACCTCGTTCCTGCACGGCATGACGCGCGCTTCGATCCTGACGCTGGCGAAGGAACTCGGCTATCGCGTGAACGAGCGTAATTTCACGGTGAAGGAATTGCTCGAGTGGGTATCGACCTTCGAGGCGGCGCTCTCCGGTACTGCCGCCTGCCTCACTCCGGTCGGTACGCTCGTCTACGAGGGGAGAGACATCCTCGTGCGGGACGGGCGGGGCGGCCCGAACGTCGAGCGCCTGCGGTCCGCCCTGCAGTCGATCCAGTATGGCCAGGCGCCGGATTCGCACCGCTGGCTCACCCCGGTGGGCGGCTGAACCGTCACCGGGCCGGCGCGTCGGTTTCCCGGAGGCCGTGAACCAGGCAGAGGGCTGCAGAGAATACGACGACCGCTACCGCCTGGTGCGCTGCCGCCAGGACGATCGGCACCTGCGCGAGCAGCGTCATGATGCCGAGGGCGACCTGCAAGACGACCGCAAGCAATAAGCAATGGCGGCCGAGCGTCGCACGGTATGGCAGCGAGCTGCGCCCGAGGGCAAACCAGGCGAGCAGCACACAGCAAAACGTCGTCGTTGCCAGCACGCGGTGATCGAACTGCACCAGGACCGGGTTCTCGAAGAGGTTGCGCCAGGCCGGTTCGAGGGCCAGCGCGCCGGGCGCGAGCCACGCGTCCCCCATCTTCGGGAACGTATTGAAGAGTTTGCCGGCCTTGAGCCCGGCGACGAAGCCGCCGGAGATGATCGTGATGCAGATGAGCAAGGTCAGACCGACCGAAAGGCCGAAGCACCGGTGACGGCCGCCGTGCGCGGGGGAGCGCGACAATGTCAGCGCCACCCAGAACATGAATCCGTAGATCAGCAACGCGGCAGCGAGGTGCGCCGTGAGCCGGTACTGACTCACGGCCGGCACATCGACCAGGCCGCTTTTCACCATGTACCAGCCGAGCAATCCCTGCAGGCCGCCGAGCAGGAACATGGTGACATAGGTGGGCCAGTCGCTCCGGCGTATGTAGCCGCGCGCGGCAAAGACGATAAACGGCACCAGGAACGCGATGCCGATGATGCGTCCGAGCAGCCTGTGCAGGTATTCGAGCCAGAAGATTTCCTTGAACAGGTGCACGTCCATGTGTGAATTGACCAGGCGGAATTCCGGCGAAGCCCGGTAGCGCGCAAACTCCTCCGCCCAGGCAGCGTCAGTCAACGGCGGCAGCACCCCCGTGACCGGCTTCCAGTCCGTCATCGACAGGCCCGAACCGGTCAGGCGGGTAACACCGCCCAGCACGATCATCAGGAACACCAGTGCGCAGCAGGCGAAAAGCCACAGGGCGACGCGGCGGTTACGCGTGTATTCAACGGCGTCGGTCATCGGGGGCTCGGGCAGGGAGGGCGGGTGCAATTCTAGCGTCGGCGGCACCGGATCGCGACGTTCCGTGCTAACGTGCGGCCATGTCGCTTGACGCCTGTCACAATATCGCTGACCTCAGGCGGCTCGCACGCAAGCGACTACCGGCACCGGTCTTTCACTACATCGATGGTGGCGCGGACGACGAGCTGAGCCTCAGGCGAAATACCGCCGCCTTCGATGACTATGAATTGCTGCCGTCGCAGCTGTCCGACGTAAGCCGCATACAGACGCGGACTACGTTGTTCGGCCAGCCCGTCGACTGGCCGGTCATGCTTGCGCCGACCGGTGCTTCGAGGCTCTTTCACGGGGACGGCGAGCCGGGCGTGGCACGCGCTGCACACCGGTTCGGCATGATCTACAGCTTGTCGACACTTGGCACATCGACGATCGCGGATGTGGCCCGCGCAACCGACGGACCGAAGCTCTACCAGCTCTACGTTTTCAAAGATCGCGGTCTCAGCCGCGAACTGATCGCGCTGTGCCGCGAACACGCCTATGCTGCGCTGTGCCTGACCGTGGATACGCCCGTAGCCGGTAACCGGGAACGGGATTTCGTGCACGGCTTTTCGGCCAGGCCTCGTTCCAGGCTGCGCCAGCTTGCAGGGTTTGTCCGCCATCCGCACTGGTTATACCGTGCACTGATCCGGAAGGACCTGGAGATGGTGAACATCACCCGAAGCACCGCGGCGGTGGCGATCGCAGGCGGCATTCGTGAGTACATCGATCGCGAACTCGATCGTTCACTGACCTGGCGGGACGTCGAGTGGCTGGCGGCCGAGTGGAGCGGCCCCCTGGTCATCAAGGGCATTCAGACCGTGACCGACTGCCGCAAGGCAGCAGATGCCGGCGCAAGCGCAGTGATGCTCTCGAATCATGGCGGACGACAACTCGATTCGTCCCCGGCCCCCATCGACTGCATTGCACCCGTCGCCGATGCCATGCACGACCGCCTGGAAATCATTTGCGATGGCGGCATTCGCCGCGGCAATCACATCGTCAAGGCACTCGCCGCCGGTGCCACCGCCTGTAGCATCGGCCGCGCCTATCTCTACGGCCTGGCCGCCGGCGGACAGGCCGGCGTTGAGCGGTCGCTCACAATATTGCGCGATGAATTCGAGCGCACCCTCGCACTGATCGGGTGCAACGACGTGACCGGGCTGGGGCGGGACAGTGTCGCCCGGCGTTCGCTGTAGCTGCCGTGCGCGCTCGACGAGGGCACCGCGTGCCGCACGCGCGGGCCCGGGCATCAGCCCGATCGAATCGATCCCGACCGGGGCTGCGAGGTTCTGTAACAGTTTGCGCCCGGTCTTGGCTGCAGATTCGCATGCCAACGGTCGCGATTGCGGGTAGGATGTAGTCGCCCTGCGCAGCCGCACGATCGGAAGCCGGGATGCCCAGGTGTTTTTTGCTTTGAGGTAGATATGTCAGAACGAGTGTCGGGAACCGTAAAGTGGTTCAATGATGACAAGGGATTCGGTTTCATCGAGCGCGAGGGTGGCAAGGATGTATTCGTCCACCACAGCGCGATCGTGATGGAGGGATTCAAGTCGCTGAAAGAGGGCCAGAAGGTGACGATGGAAGTCACCGAGGGGCAGAAAGGCCCGCAGGCGGAAAACGTCATCGCCGAGTAGTATGCGGCGGCCGTCCTTGATCGGCCGGCGCATTCGGCAATTTTGTTTGGGCGCGACAGCAGTTCTGCTCGTCGCATGTACGAAGCAAAGCGAGACGCAGCCCCCGCTGCCGGTGACGGCGACGTACACCGGGAGTGATGCGTGCGCGACTTGTCATGCCGATGAACACGGAGCATGGACGGGTTCGCACCACGAACTCGCGATGCAGCATGCGCGTTCGGACAGCGTGCTCGGCGATTTTTCCGGCGTCCGCTTCGACTACTTCGGCGAATCGAGCCGCTTTTTCAAGGACGGCTCCACGTTCAAGGTCGAGACCACGAACGCCCTGGGGCAGCCGGAGGTCTATGCGGTCGAGTACGTATTCGGCGTCGAGCCGCTGCAGCAGTACCTCGTAGCCTTCCCGGGGGGCCGGCTGCAGGCACTGCCGTTCGCCTGGGACACGCGCGCGGCCGATGCCGGCGGGCAGCGCTGGTTTCACCTTTATCCGGACGAACATATCGCGCCCGGTGACATCCTCCACTGGACGGGCCGCCAGCAGAACTGGAATTTCATGTGCGCGGAGTGCCACTCCACGAATCTCGTCATGGGCTATGACGCAGCGTCGGACGCGTTCGAAACAAGCTACGACGAAATCTCGGTCGGATGCGAGGCGTGCCATGGCCCGGGTTCGATACACGTCGCCGAGGCGCGCCGGGCGTCGTTCGCCAACAGCCGGTATGGCCTCGTCGTGGACCTCGACGATACGGGACGCGCGGTCTGGCTGATGAACGCCGACACCGGCATTGCCGCGCGCAGTGAGCCGGCTATGCGGCCGCCACAGCAGCCGGAGACCTGCGGGCGGTGCCACGCGCGGCGCGGTGTGCTCACCGAAAACTATGTTCACGGGCGGCCCCTGACGGACTCGCACATGCCGGCGTTGCTGGACGACGGCCTGTACTTCCCGGACGGCCAGATCCTGGATGAGGTGTACGTGTACGGCTCGTTCCTGCAGAGCAAGATGTACCGCGCCGGCGTCAGCTGCAGCGACTGCCACGATCCCCATTCGCTGGCGCTCGCCGGCGGCCCGGATCCAAACGACGTCTGCGCCCGGTGTCACCTTCCCGGGCGCTTCGCGGTGCGGGGGCACACCGGTCACGCTGCAGACGCCGTGGGCTGCGTGGACTGTCACATGCCCGAGCGAACCTACATGGTCGTCGATCCGCGGCGCGACCACAGCTTTCGCGTCCCACGCCCCGACCTGTCGGCACAGACCGGCGTGCCGCATGCCTGCGCGACCTGTCATGCCGACCGGTCCGACGCCTGGGCGGCGGACGCGCTGCGTGAGTGGCACGGCGAGGGGGTCCGTCCGCAATTCGCCACCGCGCTCCATGCGGCGCGGCGCGGTTCGGCCAACACAGAATTATTGCGAGTGCTTGCCGATCCCGCGACACCGGGGATAGCTCGCGCAACGGCGCTCGAGCTTTTTTCATCACCGCTCGGGCAGGAGGAGGTCGAGGCGTTGCGCAGAGCGCTCGAGGATCCCGACCCCCTCGTCCGCCTGGCGGCGGCGCGGTCGCTGCGCATCATGCCGCCGGAGTTCCGGTTGCAGTACGGCTTGCCGCGTCTGGCGGATGACGTCCTGGCCGTACGTGTAAGCGCTGTCCTCGCATTTGCCGGCATGCAGGCGAGCCTGCCCGCCGGCGCCCGTTCCGATTTCGAGGCCGCCGCCGGCGAGTTCCGCGCCGCGCAGGCGATGCAGCTGAACAGGCCCGAAGCGTGGATGAGCCTTGGCGACCTTGCAGCGGAGAGTGGCGACTTCGATGAGGCATTGCGTTGCTACGAGCGCGCCATCGCGATGGAGCCGCGCTTCGTCCCGTCACGGGTCAACATGGCCGATGCCCTGCGCCAGCTCGGCCAGGACGAGCGCGGCCAGGCGATTCTGACGGACGGTATCGGACTGGTGCCGGATGCCGCAGCGCTTCACCATGCGCTCGGCCTGCTTCTCGTGCGCCGGCGCGACCTGACCGGCGCTCTCGCGGCGCTGGAAAAGGCCGTGGCGCTCGAGCCTGGCAACACACGCTACCAGTACGTGCTCGACGTCGCACGCTCAGAGATCGGCAATGCCGTCCCAGACGAGCTTGACGCCGACGAGAGCGAGTAGCACGTACACGACGCCGAAAAAAACGCGATCGCTGACCCGCCGGTGCAGGTACACGCCGGTGAGTACACCTATCGGCGCGAGCGGCGCCAGTGCCAGCGACGTCAGCAGGTTGCCCCCGGCGAGCTGGCCGAGCCAGGCGTAGGGCAGGAGTTTTGTGTAGTTGACGACCGTGAAGAACAGCACGGTCGTTGCGACGAAGTCGGTGCGGTCCAGCGGCCGGCGCAGCAGGTACATGCTGACCGGCGGGCCGCCGGCGTGCGCGATGAAGCTCGTGAACCCGGCAATCGCTCCTGCCGCGACGCCGACCGGCCGCGGATAGGTCGGCAGCCTCTCGTGCACGCCGCTCTGCCACGACCACAGGTAATGCGCGGTGAATACGACCGCGACTACACCGACGAGCAAACGTATCGCCGATGCGCTCAGGTAGCCGAACAGCAAGGTGCCGACGGCAATTCCGACCAGCGAAGCCGGCACCAGAACCACGAGTTCCTCGCGGATCCAGCGATAACGATAGGCCCAGAGGCTGAACAGGTCCATCAGGCACAGGATAGGCAGCAGGATACCAGCCGCCTGCACCGGCGAAATCACCAGCGCGATGAGTGGCACGGCCAGCGTGCCGAGGCCGCCGCCGAATCCGCCCTTGGACATGCCCATGAGCAACACGGCAGGTATCGCGGCGGCATAGAACCAGGGATCGGTGATCATCGCGGGTTCCGCCCGGCGCAAACACCAGTCCGCAGTCTAACCGGCGCCGCGACAGGCGTCTTACCGCCCGGCGTCATTCGTGGTCTAATTTGCATCGAACGCCGACCTGCCGAAACGATTGCCGACCGTGAAACTCCGAATTCGTGACAATAGCATTCGCCTCCGGCTGAGCCAGGGTGAAGTCGCCGCCCTCGGCAAAGAGGGACTCGTTGCTTCGCGCATCGAGTTTCCCGGCGGCCGCGCATTGGCGTATGTCGTCGAAAGCAGTCCGGCGAGTGTCATGCCGGCCGCGTTCTTGTCGGGCAACCTCGTCACGGTAAGCCTGCCGGAGTCGATGGTTCTCCCGTGGGCAAGGTCGGAGCAGGTCGCGATTTCAGGCGAGCAGCGTCTCGACGACGGGACCTGGCTCCACGTGCTCGTCGAAAAGGACTTTGCCTGCCTGGCGCCGCGCGCGGACGAGGACGAGACCGACCTCTACCCACATCCGCGGGCCGGCACCGGCGAGTGTTGATGGCAGATGCGGGTGCCCGGTTTCCGAGGCGCTCGCGCCCGTCAGGTGGTTGCAAAGAGGCGGCGGGTGAGGTGAATTCCGGCGCCGGGCGGACCGGGTGATGACCGCGAACCCGATAATGTGGTCGCCGGACGATGCAGCCATGCGATCGTCGGCGATGTACCGCTTCCTGCGCGCACAAGGCGCGCTCGACTACGACGCATTGCATCGGTGGTCCGTCGGCGAGCCGGCAGCCTTCTGGCAGGCGCTCGTGGACTTCTGCGACGTTCGTTTCACGGCGCCACCGTCGAGGGTCCTCGCAAATCCTGACGACATGATGCACGCCGGCTGGTTCGAAGGCGGCACTCTCAACTACGCGGAACACCTGCTGCGCTACGAAGGGCGCACGCCGGCGCTGATTTTTTGCGGGGAGGACGGCGCGCGACGCGAACTGAGCAGGGACGAGCTCCGAAGCGAAGTCGCGGGCGTCGCGGCGGGGCTGCGCGGCGCGGGCGTTGGTACCGGCGACCGGGTCGGCGGCTACCTCCCGAATTGTCCCGAGGCGATCGTCGCAATGCTCGCGACCGCGAGCCTCGGTGCCACCTGGTCATCCTGCTCGCCGGATTTCGGCGCCACCGGCGTCGTCGACCGGTTCGGCCAGATCGGGCCGAAGGTCCTGTTCGCCGCGAATGCGTACCTTTACAACGGCAAGCGCATCGATTGCCGGGAAAACACGGCCGCAATCGGAGCGGCGATTCCGAGCATCACGCATATCGTTGTCGTCCCGTTCCTGGAGGGTGAGACGGAGTTGCCGGGCGCTGCACCGGGACTGCCATGGCGTGCGTTCAGACAGCCGGCCCGGCAACCGGAATTCGCAGCCGTTGCCTTCGATCATCCGCTGTTCATCCTGTTTTCGTCGGGCACGACGGGCGTGCCGAAATGCATCGTGCACGGCCACGGCGGAACGCTCCTGCAGCACCTGAAGGAACATGTGCTGCATACCGGCCTGGAGCCCGGAGACCGCTTGTTCTATTTCACCACCTGCGGCTGGATGATGTGGAACTGGCTCGCGAGCGGGCTGGCGGCGGGCGCGACATTGCTGTTGTTCGACGGGACGCCGTTTTTCGACGACGGCAGCGGCTTGTGGTCCATGGCCGAACGCGAACGCATCGACATCTTCGGTACCAGCGCCAAGTATCTTTCGGCGCTGCAGAAAGCCGGTGTGCGGCCGCGGGACGCGTTTCGCCTCCCGGCGCTCAGGGCCGTTCTGGCCACGGGATCGCCGCTCGCACCGTCCGGTTTCGATTACGTATATGACGCCATCGGCAGCGATCTGCAATTGTCCTCCATCGCCGGCGGCACGGACATCATCAGCTGCTTCCTGCTCGGCAACCCGCTGTTGCCGGTACGGCGTGGCGAGCTGCAGTGCAAGGGCCTCGGCATGGCGGTGGCGATTTACGACGACGAGGGCAGGCCGGTGACGGGCACGCAGGGCGAACTCGTGTGCACGAGGCCTTTTCCCTCCGCTCCGGTCGGTTTCTGGAACGACCCCGGCGACGCGCGGTATCGCGCCACGTATTTCGCGCGATTTCCCGGTGTGTGGGCGCACGGGGACTTTGCCGAAGAATGCCCGGGCGGCGGATTCGTCATCCACGGACGCTCGGACGCGGTCCTCAACCCCGGTGGGGTGCGTATCGGCACGGCAGAGATTTACCGCCAGGTGGAGAAGCTCGACGAAATCATCGAAAGCCTGGCGATTGCCCAGAGATGGCGTGACGACGTCCGGATCGTGCTGTTCGTGGTATTGCGCGAGGGCCTGCACCTCGACCAGGACCTGCGGTCGAGGATCTGCGACGTCATCCGTCGCAATACGACACCGCGCCACGTGCCCGCCCGGATCGTGGCGGTGCCCGAGCTGCCACGAACCAGGAGCGGCAAGATCGTCGAGATCGCGGTGCGCTCGGTGGTGCACGGCGAGCCCGTCCGGAATACCGAGGCGCTGGCCAATCCCGGTGTCCTCGATTACTTTCGCGCCATTCCCGAGCTGGCCGAGGAATGAACGCGCAACGCCCGGAACTCGACGGCGCGGTGGTCTGCGAGGGCAGGGTGCGCCCGGAGTGGATCGACGTGAACGAGCACATGAACGTGGCGTATTACGTGCTCGCGTTCGACCAGGGCGTCGACGCCTTGTGGGCAAGTTTCGGTGTCACGGAGGCGTACATTCGCGACGGGCGGGGATCGACCTTCGCCGTCGAGTCGCACATCAGCTGGAAGCGCGAACTGCGGCTGGCCGAGCCGTACCTGATCACGTCCCAGGTGCTGGCTTACGACGGAAAACGCATTCACCAGTTCATGCGCATGTACCACGCAGAAGAGCATTTTCTGGCGGCAACCGCCGAATGGATGAACCTGCATGTCGACCTCGGCGCGCGGCGCGTGACGCCCTGGCCGCCTGAGATCCTGGAAAACCTCGCCGCATACGTCGCTGCGCAGCCCTGCGAGGCCCGGCCCGCAGAAGCCGGCGGCCGCATCCGCGTGCACTCGCCGTACTGGAGCATCGAGGACTACGGCGGATGAGCGCGCGTTACATCCTGGCCATCGACCAGGGCACGAGCAGCAGCCGTGCGGTCGTGTACGATGCCGAACTCGTCAAGGTCGCCGCCGCGCAGGAGGAATTTCCGCAATACTATCCCCGGCCAGGCTGGGTCGAGCATGATGCGAACGAGATCTGGACGTCGGTCGTCGCTGTGATGCGCCAGGCGATCGAGCGGGCCGGAATAGTCGACGCCGATATCGCCGCAATCGGCATGACGAACCAACGCGAGACGACCATTCTCTGGGATCGCAAGACCGGTCAGCCCCTGGGCAGGGCGATCGTCTGGCAGGACCGGCGCACGGCGGAGGTCTGCCGTCGACTGGAGGGGGGCGGCGCCGGTCCGCAGGTGGCGGCGCGCACCGGCCTCCGGATCGATCCATATTTCTCGGCGACGAAGATTGCCTGGCTCCTGGACAATGTGGCGGGTGCCCGGGCGCGTGCCGACCGCGGCGAACTCGCCTTCGGCACGGTCGATTGTTTCCTCCTCTGGCGCCTGACGGGCGGCCGTGTGCATGCCACCGACGCCACCAATGCCTCGCGCACTCTGCTGTTCAATCTGCTGACGCAGGACTGGGACGACGACATGCTGGACTTGTTCGGCATTCCGGAAAGCCTGCTGCCGGAGGTCCGTGACTGCGTCTCGGACTTCGGCCGGGTCGAGGCCGGCCTGCCGGCTGCTGACGTCCCGGTCGGGGGAGTCGCGGGCGATCAACAGGCGGCGCTGATCGGCCAGGCGGGCATCGACGAGGGCATGATCAAGTGCACCTTCGGCACCGGATGTTTCGTCATCGCAAATACCGGCCGGCGTGCGCTCGCCTCCAGGAACCAGCTCCTGACGACCGTCGCGAGGCGGATCGGCGGCGAGGTCGTGTACGGTCTCGAGGGCAGTGTCTTCGTGGCCGGATCCGCACTGCAATGGCTGAGAGACGCGTTGCAGATCATCGAGTCGGCACCTGACAGCGAAGCGGTCGCGCGCGCGACCGGCATCGTCGATGACGTGATCGTGGTGCCGGCGTTCGCCGGCCTGGGGGCGCCCTGGTGGGATCCCGATGCACGCGGAGCAATTCTCGGCCTGACGCGCGGTTCCGGGCGCGAACACATCGTCACGGCGACACTGCAGGCGATCGCCTACCAGACCGTCGATCTCATCCATGCCATGGCGGAGGACGGGATCCGGCCGGCGCTCTTGCGCGTGGATGGCGGCATGGTGCGAAATGACTGGTTCCTGCAGTTTCTGGCCGACGTTCTCGGCATCACCGTCGAACGGCCGCACAACACCGAGTCCACCGTGTTTGGCGCCGCCTGCCTCGCCGGGCTGCATGCCGGCATGCTGACATCGATCGATGAAATCAGGGCAATCTGGCGAAGCGACCGCCGCTTCGAACCCACGATGGAGGAAGGTCAGCGCAGGGCGTTGCTGGCTGGCTGGACGGACGCCGTGGCGCGCATCCGGGGCTCGAGGTAGGACTCGAACTGCAGCGTCGCGTTGCGCCAGCTGCGGGCGAGCGCAAACCGGCGGCATTCTGCAGGATCCAGCTCCTCTGTCGCGAGTCATCCTCGGATTGCATTACCCGAGCGACGTCATCGTGGGTGCGGCGCTTGGCCTCCTGCTCGCGACGGCGAGTCTCTCCATTGCCGCGCCGGGTTAGGCCGCGCCGAAACGCAGCCAGGCGATCGTTCCCCAAGTCACGCCGACCAGCAAGAGACTCAGGAATACGGCGGCAGAGCCGAGATCCTTCGCCCGGCCGGAGAGTTCGTGGTGCTCCTGTCCGACGCGGTCGACCGTCGCTTCGATTGCCGAATTGAGAAGCTCGACGATCAGCATGACGATGAGCGTCGCACACAGGAGAAGCACCTCCCACGCGTTCCGCCCGATCCACAGGGCAAATGGCAGCGCCACGACCGCGAGCGCCAGTTCCTGGCGGAAAGCCGCTTCATGTCGCCAGGCGTGAAGAAAGCCCTGTGCCGAATAGCGGGTCGCATGCAAAATCCGGCGGACGCCGGTCGTGCCGGGTTTTCCCATAGACCTGTCAGGCAGCGAGGCGTATTGCCCTCGAATTCTCGTGTGCCGATCTTACGCGCGGACGGACGCAAGATTACCGTGAGGTTTCGCTTGACTCCACCCGGACCAGCACCAATGATTGCAGCGCTGTCTGCCTACCGTTGAAGTACAGAGTACCCGTGCCGTTGCTGAAAGCGCGACAAAAGATCGGCAAGTACAGGATTGTTTCCCGGATCGCTTCAGGTCCACTGGCCGAGGTCTACGCGGCGAAGGACACGATCCAGAACCAGCAGGTCGCGCTCAAAATTCCGCGCACCGACAGGCACACGGACCAGCGCGAACTGCTGCACGAAGTGCAGGTCGCGACGAAGCTCAAGCACCCGAATATCCTGTCCGTCCTGAATGCCAGCTATATCGACGACAGGTTTGTCATCGCGATGGAGCTCGGCGAACAGTCGCTCGCCGACCGGCTCGAGCGGCGGATCGCCACCTCGAGGGCAATCGATCTCGCGGGCCAGGCCATCGACGCGCTTGCCTGCGCGCACGAGCACAAGATCATTCATTGCGACATCAAGCCCGAGAACTTCATCATGTTCCCGGGAAACCAGGTGAAACTCGGTGATTTCGGCTTCGCGAAGCTGAGCCTCCGGACGCTGAAGGCATCCGGGTCCGGCACGATCGACTACATTGCGCCGGAGCAGGCCATGGGGCGACCGAAATTCCAGTCGGACGTGTTTTCGCTCGGGCTGGTGCTCTACCGGCTGTTCTCCGGCAGGCTCCCGGAGTGGCCGTTCGAGTGGCCGCTTGAAGGTTACCAGCAGCTCAAGGCCCGCGTGCGCCCCGAATTCGTCGCCCTGCTCAAGAAATCGATACAGCTGGATCCGAACAAGAGATACACGAACGCGCTGCAGATGCAGGCGGAGTTCGAGCGGCTGAAGAGCCATGCACGGCGGCAGAAGCGAAGCCGCGGCCGGTCCACGCAAAAAACGGGCAAAGGCAATGGCAGTTCCTTCCAGCGGCTGAAATGGCGGGAGTTCCAGCGGCAGTTCGGGAAGGTGCTCGATACCCGGCACCAGTGCCGGCGTTGCGAGGGACCGGTTGCCGAGTCGATGCAGGCGTGTCCCTGGTGCGGGGTCGACAACCCGGCGCGCGGCTCCGAGTCGTCGATGCCCTCGACCTGTCCGCGTTGCGAACGCGGCGTCAAGATCGACTGGGATTACTGCGCATGGTGCTATGGGCCCGGGTTCGTCGCAGAGACCCGGCGGCGGTTCCCGGACCGGCGTTACTCGGCCCGCTGCGCCAATGCAAAGTGCCGTGGCGAACTGATGCCTTTCATGCGCTACTGCCCTTGGTGCCGTACGAAAGTCAGGCGGCCCTGGCGGCTGCCGGGCAGCCACAAGCGCTGTTCGTCCTGCAAGTGGGGTATCGCACACGAATTCTGGAACTATTGCGGCTGGTGCCGTGAGCCGGTTTCGCAAGGACTGTAAATGAGCGACATGCCAGAGGACCTGGTCGTGCTTGACGGGGCGACGACACCGGACCGTCAGGTACTTTTCGCCGGCGGCGGCTGCCTCGTCGCGTTCACCGCGCGGGCGCCGGACAAGCTCACGGAAAATGAAGACACGGTGGGCATCATTCCATGGGGGCCGCAGGCTGCCGTCCTCGTCGTGGCCGATGGCGCGGGCGGGCTGCCCGCCGGCAAACGCGCGTCGCTCGCGGCCGTGACGGCGCTCAAGGACTCACTGCAGGTGGCGCTGGAAAAGACGACCTTGCTCCGCACCGCGGTATTGAACGGAATCGAAGCGGCGAACGCCGCCGTGCGGGAGCTCGGCAGCGGCTCCGCGACGACGCTGACGGTGGTCACGATCGAAGGCCGCATCGCGCGGAGTTACCAGATCGGTGATTCGGAAGCCATCGTCGTAGGCCAGCGGGGCCGCATCAAGCTGCAAACGACCGCACATTCGCCGACCGGTTTCGCGGTCGAAGCCGGTTTCCTGGGCCAGCGGGAGGCGCTGCATCATGCCGAGCGCCATCTCGTTTCGAATTTCATCGGCACCGCCGACATGCGTATCGATGTGGGCGCCGGAGTGGCACTCGACCCGCGCGACACCGTGATCGTTGCAAGCGATGGACTGATGGACAACGTGCACCTCGACGAGATCGTCGAACTGACGCGAAAAGGCCCATTGTCGCGGGCCGCGGACCAGGTAATAGAGAAAGCCCAGCGCCGCATGCGGGAGGAGAAAGCGGGCCAGCCGAGCAAACCGGACGACCTGTCCTTGATACTGTTTCGCAAGCCACCGGCCGGGCAGCCGCGGTAGGTAAATATCGCGAAGGACCGTGTTGATCGCGGCGCCGGGGCGCGTATCATCATGCAACGCCGGTCATAAATCCGGCCCGACGCGCGACATCCGCAATTGCGGAGCCGGAATTACGGAACTACGCGTGGCCGGCGGGTTCAAAAGCCTGTGACAGCGGGCTCTTCCGGCGGGCACGCACACGACGGAAATGCCGCCGCCCCCGTCTACCGAGAGGCGCATTATGTACTACCGCGAATTCAAGCGAATCGGCAGACCCCTGCTGAAACCCCTGCTGAAACCGCTACTGACGATCGCCGTGGCGGCAATTATTACTGTCGGCTGCAAGACTACCGGTGGCGTGTCGAGCGGCGGCGCCGGTATGCCGATGCCCCCATCCGGTAGCGGGATGCCGCCTCCGAGTGGCGGCGGCATGCCGTCTCCGAGTGGCGGCGGTGGCATGCCGTCCCCGAGTGGCGGTGGCATGCCCTCACCGAGCGGTGGCGGTGGTACGCCATCCCCCGGCGGCGCGTCGGGAGGCTCCCCGGGCGGTTCGTCCGGACCGAGCGGGGGCGCCTCGGGTTCGCCTGGCGGGGCGGGCAGCCCGATGCCGGGCAGCAGTGGGCCGGCGGGCGGCGGTGGCGCGCCCGGCGGCGGGCAGGCCGGGACGACCGGGTCCGGGAGCAGCGGCGGGGCCGGTACGGCGGGCGGTGGAGTCGGCGAGATGCCGCCGCCCAGCGAGCAAGGCGCGGGCGGTGACGGCACCGGCGGCAGCAGCGGCGAGTCTGGCGCGGGCGGCAGCAGCGGCGAGTCTGGCGCGGGCGGCAGCGGTGAGGACAATCCGTTCTCCGACGCGGATGCAGAAGGCGCTGGCGATTGCGGCGAAACCGACGGCATGCCGGGCGGCGTGGGCGGCATGGGACGCGCTGGCGAATGCCTGGGCGGCGGCGGCGGTGGCGGCAGCGAAGCCGCGTCGGGCGGCGCCAGTGGTGGCGGCGCCGCAGCAGGTGGCGCGAGTGGCGGCACGGCGGGCGCGAGCGGCAGCGGCGGCACGGCGGGCGCGAGCGGCGGCAACAGCGAAGGCAGCGGCGGCACTGCCGGCTCCGTCGGTGAGTTTCCGGGTGAGTCTGCCGAGGAGCGCGCGGAGCGGCTGGGCCGCGAACTCGACAAATCGCTCGGTGGCTTCGATGAGGCATTGCACGAGGAACAACAGGAAATCGCTGCCGCGGGCCGCTCGACAGAAGGCTTCGATACGGGTGGCGAAGAGGAGGGGGGCGGCGGCCTGATCGGCCTCGGCTCCCAGGGCGGCAACATGTCGGGCCTGCCGGGCGAGTCCGGGATGGCCGGCGGCAGTACGGCCACGCCCGATATCGAGGGCCTCTCAGAGGAGCAGATCGCTTCACGTACGCCGGAAGACGTGCCTGAGATGGTCGACGACGACATCATTGCCCGGCAACTTCGCGAAGCGGCCCTGACAGAAGACGATCCGGTTCTCCGCGAGCGGCTGTGGGAAGAATACCGCAAGTACAAAGACCTATGAGGTACCGCCTGACCCCTGGTCGCCGCCTCGCGCTTGCGTTCATATCGCTGCTTGCGCTCGGCGCATGTTCCGTCAACGAAGTCATCACTGCCGAAGAATCGGAACTCGTCGTCGCCTCGACGGCAACGGATGAATCACGGCTGCTCGACGTCGGCATCATCGAGTTCGACGCTGGCGTGCCGAAGGACAACAACCCCGAGAAAAGCCGCATCTATGACGAGATCCGGGATGCGGAGTCCCGCTATCTCGCGTACCACCTTAAGTCGACGATGCAGGGAACCGGCCACTGGGGCGCGGTGCGCGTTATCCCGTCCGAAAACGCATACACCGACATCATCGTCCACGCACGGATCGTGGCGTCCGACGGCGAGTACGTCACGCTGGAAGTCGATGTCTCGGATACGTCTGGCCAGCACTGGTATACCCGTACGTACGAAACCCAGACGGGCGTTTCGTCGTACTCGGAGCGTCGCGACCGGCGGCTCGACCCCTACCAGAAGGTCTTCAACGACATTGCCAACGACCTGCAGTCCTTCAGCCAGACCCTGCCGCCGGAGTACTTCGAAACCTTGCGCCACATCTCAGAGCTCCGGTTTTTCGCCGATATGTCACCGGATGCGTATGGCGACCACTTGAGCTACGACGAAGACGGCCTGGTGACGATCAACCGCCTGCCGCCGGAAAATGATCCGTCGATCGCCCGCTTGCGCCAGATACGTGAGCGCGACCGGCTGGTCATCGACATGTTGAATGAGCACTACGCGAATTTTTACTACGGCATCGCGATTCCCTATCACGCCTATCGCAAAGCGTCACGCGAGGAGGCCGTCAACTATCGCCAGGTGAAACGCTCGGCTGCGTTGCAGACATTGATGGGTGTCGTGGTGCTGGCAGGTTCGTTGCAGGTCGATACCAGCGATACCAGCTACTCACGCTATCGCATGAAGCAAAGCCTGCAGGGCATCGGTATCACTGAAGGATTCAACGCCATCATGCGGGGTATTACCCGCAATACCGAGGCGTCCATCCACGTCGAAGCCATCAAGGAACTGGCGGAGTCCTTCGGCTCCGAAGCTGCGCCAATGGTCGTCGAAGTGGAGGGCCAGCAACGACGGCTGACCGGCACGGCCGCGGCGCAATACGAGGCCTGGCGTAAACTGCTCCGCGACATCTACGAGGCGGAAACCGGTTTTGACTCCGTCGACGTCGGTGCGCCGGTGCGCGCGCCCGAGCCCACGCTGTAGGTGAGGGCAGTTCCGTAGATCGTCCATGGTCGAACTCAAGAGCGGGATGTTGCTCGCGGATCGCTATACCCTGCGGCGGCGCCTCGGCGCCACCGCGGACGTCGAGGTGTGGCTCGCCGCGGACCGGGTGACGCGCGCCGACGTTGCGCTCAAGATTGTCGTTTCCGGGGCCGGGCGACAGGAGGCGCTGCGGCGGGAATGGCAGCTGAGCCTGCGGCTCATGCATCCCCACATAGTTCGCGTCTTCGAGTTTCATGAGCCCGGCACGGGGCAACATGGCGCGCTTTTCAGCCTGCAGTACATCGAAGGTCCAGCGATTGACGTACTCGCGGGTGCTCCCGTGCAGGCCATCCTGCCGCCGATGGCGCTGGTTGCCGACGCGCTTCGCTACGCGCATGGCAAGAACATTGTTCATCGCGACATCAAGGCATCGAACGTGTTGCTCGATGCGAACGGTGCGCCTTATGTAATCGACTTCGGTGTGGCGGCCGCGAGTGGTGAACTGCGGGGCGGCGGCTCGCTGATCGCGGCGAGTCCGCAGAGCCTGGCGGGAGAGCCGCCGGCGCCTCCGGACGACGTCTTTGCCCTGGGCGGGCTTATCTATGAACTGGTGAGCGGCCGCTCGCCCTGGTCCGGCCCGGAGACGGAGCAGGACATTCGCGAGCGCCAGCCACCGCCGCTCGCCGCCGCCGATGGCAGCGACGTGCCGGCGGCTGTCGCCGAGCTCCTCGCCGCGATGCTCGCGAAGGACGCGGGCGCGCGTCCCGATGCGGCATCGGTGGTGCGGCGCCTGCGGGATGCCGGTTTTTCGCCGGGTGTCGCGCCGCGGCGCTACGCATCGGCTGTCCGGCGGGTCGATGACCTGACCATCGATGCGGGCCTCGCAATACCCGCGCGAACCGGCCGCAAACCGTCAAGCCCGGAGCCGCTCCAGGAGGCGCGAAAGCCCGGACTCCGGCCCGGCATCGTCGCCGGGGCGCTCGTATTGCTGCTCGCGCTGCTCATTACCGTCGTCGTCATCCTGCCGGATGCCGTTCGTCCACCGGAACCGGCCGAGCCCGCTGCCGAAGCGGAGGACACAGGGGATGACGCCGCCCTGCCCGCGGCCGATGCGGAGCCGCCGGTGCCCGATCGGGATGAGCGTGTGCAAGCGCGGCAAGCGACCGAGTCCGTCCTCGGCCGGCTGCTTGCGCAGGTGAAGACGCTCGAAGGCCGCGCGGTTGATCGCTGGGGCGGGATCGCATGGAAGGACGTGCAACAGGACTATGCCGCGGGCGACGAAGCCTATCTCGCGAAAGACTACGAAGCGGCAACGAAGCATTACGAGGCTGCGCTGGAAAAAGTCGCGCCCCTGTTGCAACGAGTCGACAGCGTGTTCGAGTCCACCTTCGCCGATGCCGGCGCGGCGCTCGAGAACGGCGATGCGGCCGAAGCGTTACGACTCTTCGACCTCGCCGTCGCTATTTCACCGGGACACGCCCCGGCCCGGGCGGGTCTCGAGCGGGCCCGCAATCTCGATCGTGTCCTCGCGTTGACGGAGCAGGGACTTGCACTGGAGCGTAACCTGGAACTCGCCGCGGCACGGGACAGCTTCGAGCGTGCCGTGGGTATAGATCCGGCCTGGCAGGTTGCGGCTGACGGCCTCGCGCGCGTTGAGGAAACCATTCGCAAAATGGCGTTCGATGCGCGCATGAGCGAAGGACTGAACGCGCTCGCCGATGGCGATTACCACGCGGCCCGCGCCGCCTTCCGCATGGCGCAGGAACTGGATCCGGCGTCCAGTGAACCCGCTGACGGACTGTTGCAGGTCGACCAGGGCCTGCGGCTCGACGACATCTCGAAACTGGAGACCGAGGCGCAGGCGCTCGAGGCAGCAGAACGCTGGGAGGCAGCGAAAGAAACCTACGAAAGCATTCTCGAACTCGATGCAAATCTCGCCTTCGCACAGGCGGGACGGTCACGGGCAGGCGAGATGGTCCGCCTCCACGAACTGCTCGAGGAGCACCTGGCGAATCCCGACAGCCTCAGCGCGGACCGCACCATGCAAGGTGCCACTCAGCTCCTCGTCGACATCACGCGTATGAGTTCTGTCGGACCGCGGCTCGCCGACCAGCGCGATGAACTGGGCAGGCTCCTGAAGCGCGCCGCGACGCCGCTCAAGGTCACGCTCGTGTCCGACGAACAGACGAACGTCTCGGTGTACAAAGTTGGTAAACTCGGCACCTTCGACCAGACCGAGCTGGAGTTGCGGCCGGGCACGTACGTCGCTGTAGGCAGCCGGCCCGGCTACCGCGACGTTCGCCGCGAATTCCGGGTGGCGCCGGAAGTCGAAATGGAGCCCGTCGTCGTGCAGTGCAAGGAACCGATTTGAGCTTTACGCACGTGGTCGTACGGGACGTCGAAGGCGAGCGGCGCCTCGAGACGGATGCCTTACCGCTACGCGTCGGTACGGGAAGCGACTGTGAAGTGCGGCTGCCGGGTCCGGGCGGCGGCCCTGTCGTGCTGCTCGACATTCTTGACGGAGAGCCGTTCGTCCAGCCGGCCGGCCGCGGCGCCGGCGTGCAGCTGAACGGCGAAGTACTGAACGCCAGCCGCCGCCTTCAGGACGGGGACGAACTCGCGTTTTACGGCAGCCGCATCCTTGTACGCCTGGGCGAGGTCCTGCTCCTCGATGTGCTGCTGGAGGGCAGTGCCTACATCACCCGGCCGCCCGAGGAGACCGCCGGCGAGGGAACGGCAGTCGAGGAAGCCATTGCACCGACTGCGTTTCGTCGCGCCGCCGAGGCGCGGGCCCCCGGCGCGGATAAGACCGGGCACGGCTTGCGCAATTTCGTCATCGCGGGTCTCGTCGCATTGGGATCGGTGTCCTGGCTCCTCTTCACATCGACGTCGGTGCAGTTCCAGGTCGAACCGGCGGTGCCGCACACGGTCGATATCGACGGCGGCTGGTTCCGTTTGCCGCTCGGCGAGCGTGTACTGCTGCGGGAGGGCGAGTACAGCATGAGTGTTTCCAGCGCCGGCTATTATGACGTGGCGCAGACCTTCGTCGTCGGCCCGGAGCAAAGCAAGACCGTGCGCGTGAATCTGCGCAGGCTGCCCGGCCACCTGACGGTTACGACGACGGCCGATGCCCGTGCAACGGTCGCCGTCGACGGTGCCCACATCGGCCCGGCCCCGCTCGGTCCGGTCGAATTGCAGCCGGGGGAGCACAGCATCCGCATTACCGCGGAACGCTATCTGCCCTACGAGGACATCATCGCCTTCGACGGTATGGGCCGGAGCGAGATACTCAACGTGCAGCTCGTGCCGCGCTGGGCGGACGTGACGATTCGCTCGCGGCCGCCCGGCGCCACGGTATTCGCCGGCGCAGATGCCATGGGTACGACGCCTGCAGTCATCGAACTGCTGGAGGGAACGCATCCCTTGTCGGTGGTGCTCGACGGCTACAAGGCATGGGACGGTAGCGTGGCGGTGCAGCCAAACGAGCCCCGCGAGTTGCCGCTGATCGAACTCGAGGAGGCCGATGCGCGGCTCAGCGTCAACACGATCCCACGCGGGGCGAATGTGCTGGTCGATGGCCGTTATCGCGGCCAGTCTCCGTTGACGCTGGATCTCGCACCTGACACCGACTACGAAATAGGCCTGTCGAAGGCCGGTTACGGCAGCGCCTCGCGCAAGGTAAGGCTTGCCGCCGCGGCGCGGGACAGCATCAGCGTCGATCTGACGGCGCGGACCGGCAACGTCACCGTCAGCGTTTCACCGCAGGACGCGACGGTTTATGTCGACGGCAGCGCGCGGGGGCAGGGATCGACGACGCTCAGCCTGAGTTCCGCGCCACATCGTATCGAGGTGCGGCGCGAGGGCTACGAGACCTGGATGCGAACCATTACGCCACGGCCCGGTTATCCGCAAACCGTTACCGCAGAACTTCGCTCCGAGGAAGCGATCGCGCGCTCGAAGATCGCCACCGTGACAGAGACGGCTGACGGCAAGGCATTACGGCGCATCGAGCCCGGCACGTTTACCATGGGCAGCTCACGCAGCGAGCAGGGCCGGCGCGCAAACGAGGTCCTGGTGCCGGTCACGATCAGCAGGCCCTTCTACATCAGCACGCACGAAGTGACGAACAAGGAGTTCCTGCAGTTCGATGCCGAACACGACTCCGGTTCCGCCGTACACGCAACTCTCGCGGCGGACCAGAATCCCGTGGTCAACCTTACGTGGTCGGAGGCGGCCGCTTACTGTAATTACCTGAGCACTCGCGAGGGCCTGACCCCCGTCTACGAGGAACGGTTCGGCGATCTCGAGGCCATCCTGCCGTTTCCCGACGGCTACCGGCTGCCAACGGAAGCAGAGTGGGCATGGGCACTCCGTTACGGCGGCAAGCCGCAGGCTGACCCGTACCCCTGGGGCGCAAACTGGCCCCCGCGCGACGACGCCGGCAACTATGCCGATCGCTCCGCGGCGGAACTCGTGCCGACGATTCTGCCGGACTATGACGACGGCTTTTCCGCCACCGCACCCGTCGGCAGTTTCCCCGCAAACGGCCTGGGCCTCCATGATGCCGGCGGAAACGTGGCGGAATGGGTTCATGATTACTACACGGTACCGACGCCGGGACTCACCGACCCGCTCCGTGACCCGACCGGCCCGGAGAGCGGGACGACGCATGTCATTCGGGGGTCCGGCTGGCGTCACGCGGGCATGACCGAGCTGCGCCTGAGCTACCGGGACTACGGGGCCGAGCCGCGTACCGACGTAGGGTTTCGCATCGTGCGGAGCGCGGATTGAATCCCGGATGCGGCCGGGAATATTCCCGACGATACCGGGTCCAATCCGGGAACCGGGTAAGGAGACTATATCCATGACACCGTTACAGCGCGGGATACTGATCAGTGCCCTGCTGCTTCAGGGGGCAGCACTCGTGCTCGCACAGGACGCAAGCGATGAACCCGCGGACGACCCGCCTGCCGGGGAAAGCGCTGGGGCAACGGAGGGAGATGATGCGGCCGCCGAGCCCTTACCTGCGGAGCCGGCCACCGGCACGGACGATTCCGCCGACCAGGAACGGGTGCTCGAGACGGACGACGAGAGCTATCTCGATATCGACGAGAAAGATTTCACGCCCAGTGAGGAAATTCCCACCGACCAGTCGATTTCATTCCCCGTCGATATCTGACCGAGCAGGCAAAATCCATGAAACGGAAAAACATACCGGTCGAATTCGTGTTCCAGTTGTTTGCACTGATCATATCGGTGATCGTCGTTCACGCATTCTATGTCTCGGTGGTGCGGCCGAACGCCGCCCAGGACATCGAGGAACAGGCGGCAGCGCTCGCCGCGGACCCGAGCCATGTCCAGGAACGCTCGGTATGGATACTGATCAAGGACTTCGAGCAGGAATCCTGTTTCATCCTGATGTTCTGGGCCTTCGCCATCATGGGCTACAAGGGGGTCAAGACACTGAACGAGCGCCGCCTTCTCGACATCGACCTGGTACCTGTTGCCGACGGCATGCGCATCCTGCCCGAGGATACCCGGGAATTCGCACGCCAGGTGCAGGCCCTGCCCGAGGACCGGCAGCAAATGCTCCTGCCGCGGGCCCTGCTGAACGCGTTGCGGCGCTTCAATTCGACCCACAACATCCAGGACGTGTCGACCAGCACCCACACCATCTGTGAGTCCGAAGCGGACCGGCTGGAATCCGAACTATCCATGATCCGCTACATCTCCTGGGCCATACCGTCGATCGGTTTCATCGGCACGGTGCGCGGTATTGGCGATGCGCTCGCCCAGGCGGACAAGGCAGTACAGGGCGATATTGCGGGCGTAACGCAGAGTCTCGGCGTCGCGTTCAATTCGACCTTCATTGCACTACTGATCAGCATTGTCCTCATGTTTCTCGTGCACCAGCTGCAGCTGCTTCAGGAACGTCTGGTCTTCGACAGCGAGGCCTACTGCGAAGACAAGCTGATTCGCCACATGAAGGCCGACCAGGGCTGACGGCGACATGAGCGTACTTGCCCTCGACCTCAACGATGCGAGCCTCTCGGTCCTGGGAGATGAGGGCTTTCTGTACCGCGAGCCGGGGTACGCATTGCTTGACGATGACCGGCTGACCACCGGCGATATGGCGTACCGGCAGGCGCGGGTCCGGCCGCGCCACATTTACGACCGCTTCTGGTCGGAACTCAGCGTCGACGCTCTCCCGGACAATCGCTTCCGGCATCTCTCCGCGGCCGACCTCGCCAGCCGTCAGCTCGAGCAGATCTGGTCGGCGGTACAAGGGCACGGCGATCGCGTCGTCGTCGCGGTTCCAGCCTATATGGATCCCGCCCGCCTCAGTCTGTTCCTCGGGATTTGCAACGATCTCGATATCCCGGTGGCCGGCATGGTCGACGCCGCCGTGGCGTCCACACGTCGTGAGTACGTCAACGCGGTCCCTGTGCACGTGGATGTAAGCCTGCATTCGACCTCGCTCACCCGCCTCGCCCAGCCGGGTGGCGCGCAGCTCGAGCGGTCGGCGCTCGTCGAGTCGGCGGGCCTCGCGACGCTGTACGATGCGTGGATTCGCGTCATCGCCGAGTCTTTCGTCAGGCAGTCGCGATTCGACCCCTTGCATACGGCGGAAACGGAGCAATTGCTCTTCGATCGCCTGCCGGACTGGCTCGTCCAGGCGGGGTCCGGCAGCAATGCGGAACTCCGCATCGAGCACCGCGGCCTTACGCACGTCGCGGCGGTCGACGTCCTTACCCTCGTTGCAGCCGCAGCGCCGGTGTACCAGCGCATCGTAGGCCAGCTTCGTGCCCTGTTTCGCGCAGAGGACGTGCCGGCACTGCAACTGACCGATCGCGCCGCGCGCCTACCGGGCCTGGCGGACATGCTGAAAGCACGCGTGGGCGGTGAGGTGTTCCTGCTCGAACCCGGGGCAACGGCGCGCGGCCTGCTGGCGCGGAGCCGCCGTCTCACCGCCGACGACGGCAAGGTCAGTCTCATCCGCGCTTTGCCCTGGGACCAGGCGCCGGTCGAATTTGACACGCTGAAGCCCGGTGACGTGCACGGCCGGCCCACGCACATCCTGTTCGGCAACCATGCCTTTCAGCTGAGCAGCACGGCGATCAGCCTTGGCACGCAGGCTGCGGCCGGCGAGCGCTGGATCGAGCTGCCGCAGGGCATGCCCGGCCTGTCGCGCCGGCACTGCTCGCTCGAGATTGCAAACGGCCAATGTATCGTCCGCGATTACAGCCGCTTCGGGACGTTCCTGAACGGGCACCGCCTGGAAGGCTCGGCCGTACTCGAGGCCGGCGATGCCATCCGGGTCGGGACGCCGGGCTTCGAACTGCGCCTCATTACCGTGGAGCCTGACCATGGCTCGTAGGCGGCGCGAAGCAGAGATATTCAGCATGTCGTTCCTCGACTGCATGAGCTGCGGCTTCGGGGCAGTCATCCTGTTTTTCATGATCATCAATGCCCAGGTGAAGGAAACCACCGAGGACGATTCCGTTGAACTGATGGCCGAAACGCGCAAGCTCGAGATCGAGGTTCTCGAAGGCCGCAAGAACATGGTTCTCGCCCGGAACACCATCGAGGAACTCGACGCCAAAAAGGAGACCGCCCAGGGACAGATCGACCGGATCCTGGCGTTGATCGAGGAGCTGCGGGCCGAACTCGCGGAATACGACGACGACACACTTGCGGAGATCGAACGGGTCGAGCGCCTGCAGTCGGATATCGAATCGCTGGAGGAGGAGGTACAGCGACTGCTGAAGCAGGCCGCGGAGGAAGAAGCCGACGGCAGCCGCATTCGCACCTTCGACGACGACGGGCAGGGCACACGGCAGTACCTCACGGGACTGAAGCTCGGTGGCCAACGGACGCTGATCCTGGTCGACCGGTCCGCAAGCATGCTGGACGATACGATCGTCAATATCCTGCGCCGCCGGAACATGCCCGATGCGGACAAGCTCCGCTCGGTGAAGTGGCGGCAGGTCGTCGCGACCGTGGACTGGCTGACGGCGCAGATCCGGCCGGGGACGGAATTCCAGATCTACATGTTCAATAACGAGGTCGAGCCCGTGATCGAAGGCAGCGGCGGTACCTGGCTGAAGGCGGAGGACGGCACGCAGCTCACGGAAGCCGTCCGGGTGCTGCGGGGCACGTTGCCGTCGAAGGGCACCAATATGCGGGCGGCCTTCGCCGTTGCTCGCCAGCTCGAGCCGCAGCCCGACAACATCATCCTGCTGGCGGACGGTTTGCCGACCATGGATGCGCCGACGTCGAACCGGACGACGATATCCAGCAGCCAGCGCGTGTCCCTGTTCCGCGAGGCCGTCCGTGAATTGCCGGGCAATGTCCCTGTGAATGTGCTGCTTTACCCGCTCGAGGGCGACTACGAAGCGTCCATCGTCTACTGGTCACTCGCGTACAGCAGCGGCGGCTCGATGGTCAGCGTGAGCCGGGACTGGCCATGAGGAGCGCCATATGAGACGCCGCCGCCGCGGTGTCGAAGTCTTCAGCCTGTCCTTTCTGGACTGCATCTGCTGCGGCTTCGGTGCGATCATCCTGCTGCTCGTGCTGAGCAGGATCTATGAACCGGTGATCATTGAAAAGACTCAGCAGGACCTCGAGTCGCTGATCGCCCGGCTGCAGCAGGAACTGTTCGAGATTCGTGGCGAGACGACGACGCTGAATCGCGAACTGGAGTCGGTGCGCAAGCAGACGTCCTCATCGACCGAGAGCCTGGCACGGCTACAGGGGGAACTCAATACGGTTCGCGGGCAATACGAACTCTCGCAGCAGCGTACGGAAGAACTCGCGGACGCGGGCCAGCTCGAAACGGTCAAACAGCGCCTGACCGAGGAGATGTTGCGCCTGCAGCCTTTCTACAGGATGGCGGATGACGACGCGATCGCCGGGATCCCGGTCGACAGCGAATACATCATTTTCGTTGTCGATACGTCAGGTTCCATGCAGCAGTTCAACTGGGGTCGCGCCATCGAGAAACTCGATCAAACGCTGAACGTCTATCCCGAGGTCAAAGGGATACAGATCCTCAACGATAACGGACAGTACATGTTCAAGCAGTACGCCGGGCAATGGATTCCGGACACGCCCGGACGGCGGGAAGCCATTATCAACACCATGCGCAACTGGCGCCCTTTCAGCGACAGCAATCCGGCCGACGGTATTATTTATGCCATCAACGCATTCTGGTCCGCGGACAAGAAAATCAGCATCTACGTTTTCGGCGACGAATTTTCCGGTCAATCCGTCGAGACGGTGGTACGGCAGATCGAACAGGTGAACGTCGTAGCACAGACCGGCGAGCGGCTCGTGCGTATCCACGCGGTCGGCTTTCCGCTGCTGGACGTGGGCGGTGGCGGAGTACCGCCGACAGCGCGCCAGTTCGCCCAGCTCATGCGTGTACTCTGTGACCGGAACGGCGGTACCTTCGTCGCCCTGACCCGGAACGATTGACGGCTCAGGCGGCACGACGGCGGATTTTGCGCGCCTGCCCGGATGGCGGACCAGAGACGCGCGAAAAGCGTGAGCAAGTCCGCACGCGCCACACGCTTAAGCGCGATTCGTCGCCCGGCCTACGCCGCGTAAGGCAGCGAAAAGCAATGAGTTTGCCGGCACGCTGCCGCCGTTGGCGCCGCCGCATATTATGTTCACACATTATGTGAATCGCCGAACCAAATCCGGCTTGCGGCTCGCCGCGTCGGGCGGTAGCGTGTAGCTGTGTGTTGAGCGACCGCATTGAGCGATTGCGTTTCCGGCAACAACAGGCGTCCGAACGCTGCCGCCGCGGAACCCGGTGTTCCCGCAGAGGTCCACCAAGAGTAACGAATCAGAAAAAACACAAGATGTACCGACTTACCGTCACGGCAATACTGCTTTGCTACTGCGGCGCAGCCGACGCCTACGGCTCCCTGCGCTGCAAGGGCAAGATCATCGATTCCGGTGCCGCCAAGGCAACCGTGCTGGCGCTTTGCGGCGCCCCCGACTTCCAGGTTGCTCAGCAGTCGCCGGTTCGCGCGAGCAGCCGCCTCGGCGGCATGCGTTTTATCGGTGTCTCGGTCGAAGAACAATGGGTCTACGACCGCGGCTTCGGCAAATTTCCGGCGGTACTGAGTTTCTTCGACGGCAGGATCCAGCAGGTCGACTACCTGCCTTTCCGATCTTCAAAGAGCGATTAGACAATGACAATAATAAAAATAGCGAGAACAAGGATTCGAATCACGGCCGGCGAACCGACGGCGGTTTCGTGCATGGCAATCACCGGGCTGCTCGCACTGGGGGCTCTGCTTGCGCCTGTCGGTGGCGAGGCAGCACAAGAGGACGGGGGTTTCGCTTCCACGGAAGCCCTGTTCGATTTTGTCAACGAGTCCGTTTGCACCGTCAGTGCCGTCGATGCGAAGGGACACCTCACGCATCGGGGCAGCGGTTTCATCATTCGCGGCAGCGGGCTGCTCGTGACCAACGCACACGTGCTCGCCGGACTTCCCGCTGCTCGGGTAAGCTGTGGCGCACACAGTGGTGACGTCGCGGCCATCACCAATTACGATCGCAAGATCGACCTCGTGCTTGCGGATGTCGGCGAGCTGAACGTAGAAGGCCTCCTTTTGTCGACGCGCGCGGAGACCCCGCCGGGCGCACAGATTTACGTCGTCGGCAGTCCTTACGGTCTCGCCGGGACTATCTCGCCGGGCCTTGCAAGCGGCCACCGTGAGATCCAGGGGCAGACCTATGTCCAGATCTCCGCGCCGATCAGCGCCGGCAGCAGCGGCGGCCCGGTCGTCGACAAGACCGGTGCCGTCATCGGGGTCACCGTTGCCTCGCTCGAGGTGGCACAGAACATCAACTTTGCGCTGCCGGCCGCGGCGATATCGACCTTGCCGCGGACCCGGCTGCAGTTGTCGGACCTCGGGATGCAGAAAGCGTATCCGGAGATATCGATATCGGAACCCGCAGAAACAGACGACGGCTTCACCGCGTCCGACGGCGCGGAGTTTCGTGGCTTCCCATTCGGTACCCCCTGCGGCGAAATCGCGGTGTCCGAATATCAGCGCAAGGACCCGGTGGCCGCTCCGGATGGTTCGATTCGCTTTCCCCGGTCGTACTCGGGCGAGCTGGAATTCGATGTGAGCCTCTATGGCGCGCCGGCGACGCTGGTGTATCGCTGTGACGAGCAACACGGCCTGGTCGCAGGCTCGTATGTCATCTCCGGCGATGCCGAGGTCGTGGAGCGGATGGCGGGCGCGCTTCGTGAAACCTATGGCAACGGGCTCGAAACGCCGATCAGCGAGGACGAAGCCGAACAGGCGGGGTGTCGCTGGAATTATTCGCTCCCCGGCAGCCGTCACTACCGGCCGTCCAGGCTCCAAAGCTGGAAGACGACGGACCGGCTGCATGTCGATTTACTGGAATGCGGCGGCAAATCCGAGTCGACGATCGTGTCGTTCGTGGACCCGGTGCTGCTCCAGACGGCGCAAACAGCTTCGCAACAAACGGCGTGGCGTTCCGCAGAGTGAGTCGAGCATGCGTCCCGCTGCCGGAGCGGTGCGCCATTTTTTGCCACGATTGATCGGCGGTCCGGCAGACTTCGGGCCCCGCAGAGGCGAGTTCGGCGCATGAAATAGGTTCCCAGCGAAGGCCACGCCGGCCTTCGAATTACTGAGGACCTGCACATGCGTAAATTTGCCTGGACCCTTACTGCTATCAGTCTTGCCGGCCTCGCGCCGGTCGCCTATGCCGAACAGGCGTCGCGACAGGAATCGATCGGCTTTGGCGCCGGCGGCGTAATCGGGGCGGTGGCCGGTGGCCCTGTCGGTTTCATTCTCGGCGCGGCCATTGGTGCCAAGTTCGGCGATACCCTGCACAGTAAAGAAGCACAGATCGCGTCGCTCGACGCCGCGCATCGCAATGCCGCGATCAGCGTGCATGCATTGCGTCGCGATGTGGATGCGCTGACATCCGAACTCGACGCGTCGACCGCTGCGCTGGATCGGCTCGAGCGTGTCGCGCATCCGGAGCTCGTGAGCCTCATGCAGACCGGCGTGGACCTGGATCTCTTGTTCCGCACCGATGAGCACAGCTTGCTCGCCGACACGGACCGTCGCCTGGCGGAACTCGGGGTGCGTCTGGCGACGATGCCGCAGGTGCAGATCCACCTCGACGGGTTTGCGGACGAGCGCGGCGACAGCACCTATAACCAGCGCTTGTCCGAGAAACGTGTGGCCTACGTTCGGGACCGGCTGGTGGCGGCCGGCGTCGATCCCGCCCGGATCAGCGAGATCGCCCACGGGGAGGTTGCAGCGGCCGAGCCTACCGGTGACAGCTATGCGCTCGAGCGCCGCGTCAGCCTCAAGGTGTTCATCGACGGCAGCGACGCGCTCGCAGCAAACTAGAAGGAGGAGCGCTGCCCACCGTTGGAGCGGCTGTCAGCCGCGACCAAAGGGCGGCCCGATCGAAGCGCGCGATCCGGTCGCGGGCAGCGGCCCGCTCCAACGGCGGCCGGCGCCCGCTCCAGGAGGTATACTGTCCGGCATGAGCGCAGATCTCGCCGACCGATCCTGCAAACCCTGCGAGGGCGGTATACCGCCACTGAGCGACGCGCAGGCCCGCAAATTGCTCGCCGGCCTGCACGAGGACTGGATGCTTGCCGCGGACGCGCTGTCGATCGAGCGCACGTTCGAATTCCAGTCCTACGGCCGCACGCTGGCTTTCGCGAACGCCGTAGCCTGGATCGCTATCACCGAGGGGCATCACCCGGTACTTACGGTGAGCTATGGCAGTTGCACGGTCGCATTGACAACGCACGCCGTCGACGGCCTGACCGACAACGATTTCATCTGTGCGGCGAAAGTGGATCGCCTGCCCGGCATCGGCTGATGGTGACAGTGAGCGATGTCGAGGCTGCTGCCCGGCGCCTCGGCAGCATCGCGATTCGTACGCCGCTCATCGGGAACGACGTACTGGATGCACATGCCGGCGGGCGGGTACTGTTGAAAGCGGAGTGCCTGCAGCGAACCGGGTCCTTCAAGATACGCGGTGCGTACAACCGGCTGGCACAGCTCACGCCAGCGGAAGCGGCACGCGGAGTCGTGGCCTGGTCCTCCGGCAACCACGCACAAGGGGTCGCCTGTGCGGCGGGGCTGCTCGGCATCCATGCCGCTATCGTCATGCCGAGCGATGCGCCGCGCGCCAAGCGTGAGAACACCGAAAGGCTCGGCGGCGAAGTAATCAGCTACGACCGCCGTAGCGGTGACCGCGAAGCCATTGCCCGCCGCCTGGCCGCCGAGCGCGGCGCTGCGCTCGTGCCGTCCTATGACCATGAGCAGGTCATCGCGGGGCAGGGCACCGTCGGACTCGAAATCGCCGCGCAAGCCGCGGAACTCGGCTGCCGTCCGGATCAGGTGCTCGTCTGTTGCAGTGGCGGGGGCTTGACGGCGGGCATCGCTGTGGCATTGAAGAGCGCCTGGCCGGCCGTCCGGATCATCGCCGTGGAACCGGATGCGTTCGATGACACGCTGCGCTCGCTGGCATCGGATCGCCGCGAGCAGGTGGCGGCGGGCGCCTCGTCCATCTGCGATGCGCTGCAGACCTCGATGCCGGGCGAGCTGACCTTTGCTATCAACCGCTCACTGGGCGTGACCGGCGTGAGTGTCTGCGATGCGGAGGTGCGACACGCCATGCGCTTCGCCTTCCGGCACCTGAAACTCGTTCTCGAACCCGGCGGCGCCGTGGCGCTGGCTGCGGTGCTGGCCGGGAAAGTGGCGACCGCCGGTCGAACCACCGTTGCCGTATTGAGCGGCGGCAACGTGGACGTCGGGCTGTTTGCGGAAATTCAGGCCGAGCCGAACTGAGGATTCCGGATCAGCGACAGGCCGAAACCGTCCGGGCGCTGGACGTTGCCCGCCCCGGCCGCTTGCCGGCGCCGCTCCTCCCAACCGTCAAGCCAGTCGACGACCCGGTCGATTTGCGGGATGTCCTCGCGAACGCGCGACGGCGGCATCTCGTGAATGCCGATACCGTGTTCCGCGGAGTACACGTAATTCTGGCTGTCGCGCAGCACGGCAATGATGGGAATGCCCAGGGAGTCGAGAAAACGCATCAGCCTGGAAAAGCTCTTCGTGTTCTTGCGCGTCCGATTCGCGACGACCGCGAGTTTTCGTTCGGCGCGGTTCACTTTCGCGACGAGCAGGAGGTCGGCGATACAGCGCGATGCCGCGTGAATGTCCATCGCGGATGGCAGCACCGGCACGAGAATGCTGGAGGCGTCGCGGGTCAGCTCCCGCAGGTCATCGTGGCTGGTTGCGGCCGGTGAATCGACGATGAGTGTCGTCACCCCGTTCGGGACTCGCAATTGCCAGCTGCGGGTCGCCTGCATCGAGTTCCTGAAGGCGACGATACCGTGAATCGACGGCAGACGGCCTGACCGCCGTTGCAGCCAGGCCGTCGTGGAACCCTGCGGGTCGTAATCCATGATCGCGGGCAGCGCGCCGCGGCGGGCATAACAGGCGGCGATATTCGTGGCGAGCGTCGACTTGCCGCAGCCGCCTTTGGGATTCAGCACGACGATCCTGTTGCGGGTGCCGGATGGCCGGGTATTTACCATAAGTACGTGCTAGCGGGAATTGTCCAGGCTTTACTGTCGCGCGAACGACTGCCTCACGTCCTTGCGCTGGTTCACATAAGGTTCGAGGTTCGAAGCTCAGGCGAGTGCGAGGCCTCCGTCCAGCGCCTGCCGGCGCAGCGCCGTTACCTGGCGATCGCGGTTACCGGCGAGCGTTTGCGCGAGGTCGGCGATGAACACGGGATCGGCGAAATACCAGGAGTGCCCGTTATCGCCGCTTGCTGCATGCCGGGCCTGGAAGTGCTCGCCGCAGTCGACATTGACGGCATGTTCCGGCCGGTCCGGTGGCAATCCGCGACGGCCGGCACGCGGGGCGACTCCGGCCCGTTTGACATCGGCGAGCTTCAGCACCGCGTCGTAGGGATTCTGGTAGTTCGTGAGCCGTACCGAGTGGCGGTACAGCGATCGCGAGCGCGCATCGCTTGCGGACATCGAGCCACGTGACACGTCGGCGGCGATGAAACAGACCTGCGAGACATTCCAGTTGGTCGCCGCGATGGCGGGCCGGTCGTCGGCATCGTCGAAGGCTTCCCGCAGCACGTAGCAGCCCATGGAGTGGGCCACGACATGCAGATTGATTTCGCAGTCCCGATAGCGTGGCGCGGCCAGGAGGGCGATTCCGTCGTCGACGAGTTTCAGCGCCGACAGCTTCGCGTCGACACGATCTTCGAGGTAATTGAAGGCATGATCCTCGCTCGGCCAGTCGAAGCTCACGAGCTGGCCGCGATACCCTGCCGCTGCAAGGGCGGCGAAAAGCTGGCGGTGACGGGCGATGATCCTGGCAGGCGAGGTGCCGTAGCCGTGGACCAGCACGCTTATGTCGCCACAGCCCTTGCCGGTGAGCGGATCGGCGCCCGCGTGGGCGAGCGCCAGCAACTCGTCCGCCCAGGCCCTGCGTCCGATCGTGTGCGCCGGCACCGGATCGGCGCCGGCCGGCACTTTCAGGAAGCGTGTCGGGCCCGGTTCGCTGCCGAACGCACCGCCGCTCAGCTTGCGCACGGTAAAGACGAAATCGTCTGTCATTGCTCTTTCCCCGTTGTGGCGCGCCTCTGCTGCACGCCGCGCGATTGTTGGCCACGCGCAACACGCCTGCAGCGCTCTGCCATCGACTGCACGGAAGCATTTACAATAATGTTGCAATCTCGCATCATGCAGCTCTGGTCTCAGCGGACGGCCGGACGACCCGGAAGAGGTCGCGGCAGCCGCCGAGGCGTGTCATTACAGCATAAGGGGTATGAAATGAGAGTCGACCTTACTCGCGCGATCCGCGCGCGTGCGCTGGCTGCCATGCCGGCGATGCTCGCCGCACTGGGCCTGTCTTTTGCTGCCCATGCTCAGGAAGACGACGACGACGCGGACAGCGCGTCGGAAATGGCCGAAGGGACGGTCGAAGAAGTCGTCGTGACCGGCTCGCGCCTGCAGCGGAACACCTTTACCAGTATCTCTCCACTCCAGGTCATCTCGGGACAGGTCTCGCGCGAAATCGGCCTGATCGACGCCGGCACGATCCTGCAGGAATCGACCGCCGCGAGCGGCGTGCAGATCGACCTCACGTTCCAGGGCTTCGTCCTCGACAACGGCCCGGCGGCCAGTACCGTCGACCTGCGCGGCCTCGGCGCCGACCGTACCCTGTTCCTCGTGAACGGACGGCGCCTTGCGCCGTCCGGCGTCGAAGGTGCGCCGTCCTCGCCCGACGTGAACCTGATTCCCGCGACCCTGGTGCAGCAGTATGAAGTGCTGCTCGACGGCGCGTCCTCGGTGTACGGCTCCGATGCCGTAGCCGGTGTCGTGAACGTGATCCTGCGGAAGGATTTCGACGGTTTCGAGATCGAGGGTTACACCTCGATACCCGCCGGCGATTACAGCGCGGGTACGCAGAACACGATCAGCGCTGCCTGGGGCTATAACGGTGACCGCGGTTTCGTCGGCATCGGCGCCGAGTACCGCGACATCGACCCGGTGACGCTGGCCGATCGGGAATGGACCGAAAAATGCGAGCGGCACCAGGAAATCACGAGCACCGGCGAGATCCGCCACGTCGACCAGTACTATGCGCAGAACTTTGGCATGGAGCCGCGCCCGAACAGCGACTGCATCGTGGGCGGCCTGACCGGTTACATGACGGAGCTGAGCGATTCGCTGCAGCTCGGCAGCCTGTTCTACCGCCCCGGATTCGGCCAGACGAGCCTTACCGACTACGTGGATTACAACGCCTGGAGCACGGTCGTCGATGTCGATGACGACGGCTACGCCGACGCGAACTTCTATGACCGCAATCTGAACGGCCGGACGCAATTCGCACAGATCATCCCGGAGATCTCGACCGCCTCGCTGCTGGCGTTCGGCGAGTACACGTTCGAGGGCGAAGCGAATATCACGCCGTATTTCGAACTGCAGTACAGCCGCCGCGAGAGCTTCCAGAACTCCGGCGCCCCACAGCTGTTCCCGGCGGTGCCGGGTGGCAACCCGTTCAACCCGTGCAACCCGGATGCCGCGAACGGCGTCGACTGCGGGCTCGCCTACGACGAGCTCTTGGACGACCCCAACTACGCGGCCGATTTTGCCGCGGTGCAGGGGCTGACGCCCGCCGAGTTCCGGGACTTCGGCATTGCCGATATCTACATCGGCCCGATCGGCGCAATCCCGGTACAGCCGGTGGTGTCCGTGACGGGCGACCGCAATATCACCGACGTGACGATCGACCAGATGCGAGTCGTCGGCGGCATCCGGGGCGATATGCCCTTCATGAGCTTCGGCAGCATCGACAACTGGGCGTTCGACGCCTACTTCTCGCACACCCAGTCGGACGGGGATTCGTCGCGTCCCGGCATCCGCGGTGACCGGCTGGACTACGCGCTTGGCTGGTACTCGGCTACGAGCACGCCCTGCCAGAACGACACCGGCCTCGCATTGCCCGATGACATGACGCTGAATTGCGTGCCGGTGAACATGTTTGCCTCCTCGCTCATGAATCCGGTCGTCGGCGATTTCGAGACGGCGGCGGAACGGACCTACCTGTTCGACACGCGCGACTTCAACACGAAATACTCGCAGACGATCGGCTCGGCATACGTCAACGGCGAGGTCTTCCCGCTGCCGGGCGGCGAGGCGCTGTTCGGTCTCGGCGTCGAGTACCGCGTGGACGAGATCGACTCGATTCCCGACGATGTGGCGGCCGACGGCCTGTTTTTCGGCTTCTTTTCCGACCAGGGGGCCGTGGGTGAGAAGGACACGAAGGAATTCTTCGCCGAACTCGAGCTCCCGCTCCTGGCGGGCGTGACCGGCTTTGAGGAACTCACGACCAACATCTCGACACGCTACACCGATGACGAGTTCTACGGCGGCGCCTGGACCTACTCGGGCAAGCTCGCCTGGCGTCCGGTCGACTCACTGCTCGTGCGCGGCACGGTGGGGACGTCTTATCGTGCGCCGAACCTGCGTGAAAACTTCCTGCTTGGCCAGACCGGCTTCCTGAACCTGACGGACCCCTGCGTCGTACCGCAGGCGGCCTACGATCCGCTGAACGGGTACAACCCGGCAAACGACAACCGTCCGCCGGAAGTGCTGGCGAATTGCCTTGCGGATGGCGTGGATCCCACCTCCTTTACCAACGGCGGCAACAGCGTCTACAGCGTCGAAGTCGAGGGCGGCGGCGCGCTCGATCTCGCCGAAGAGAAATCGGATTCGTTCTCGGCCGGTCTCACCTGGGAACAGCCGTTCTTCACGGCCTTCGACCTCGTGGTCGCCGCGACGTATTACGAGATCGACATCCGTGACGAGATCATCGAGCCCTCCGCCGGTTTCATCATCAGCGATTGCTACTACGACCTCGAAGGCGACAGCGCATTCTGCGATCGCATCATGCGCACGCCCGGCGATGTCATGACGCTCGTCGACCAGGGGTTCATCAACCGTGACCAGGGCAAGGCGCGTGGTGTCGACCTGAACATGCGGCTCGACTGGCCGACCCAATGGTTCGGCAAGGCCGTGGACTTTGCGGCCGATCTCGCCATGAACCGCACGCTGGAGCTGTCGAGCAAGCTGGTCGGCGAGGGCGGCAGCGTGGAAGTCGAAGAGTTCGCGGGTGAGTTCGCTTTTCCCGAGTGGAAAGGCCGTCTCACGCTGCGTGCCGATATCGCAAGCTGGCGTTATACCTGGTCGACGCGCTACATCAGCTCGGTGGAGCAGGACGCTCTGGGTGTCGATCCGTTCGATGACGTCTTCACGGGCTTTGCGGATACCTGCCTCGGCGAGGCAAACGGTGACGTCGACTGCCGCAATATCGGCTACGCCGAGAACTACTTCGTGCACGATGCCTCGATCTACTATTACGGCGACTCGTGGACGATCGGCGGCGGCCTGCGCAACATATTCAACGAGGAACCCCCGTTGGTCGACGGCCTCGAAGTGTTCTCGTTCAACAACGTACCGTTCGGTTCCGGCTACGATGTTCTCGGCCGGACGCTGTTTGCGAACGTCGTGTACAACTGGGAATAGTTCGTCGCCGCGCGTGATATGCGGGTATTGAACAGGCAGCCTGCGGGGCGACCCGCAGGCTGTTTTTTTTGCGGCCGCACCTTCGCTAGAATGGACCTACTTACGGAAAACAGACCGAAGCCATGATCAGGAACCTCGCTGCACGACTCTGCGCTACGGCGCTCGTCATGTTGACCGCGGCCGCCACGGTGTTGGCCGCCGCATCCGATCCTTATCCGCTGGAATATTTCGCACTCCGCGAGGTGATGAACGACGTCACCGTATCGCCGGACGGCAAACAACTCGCGATGCTCAAGATCCTGTCCCGCGAAGGCAATCCGATCCTGCACGTTTACGATTCGGACGATCTCGAGGGCAAGCCCTTCGTCGTGAATGCCGAACCCATGGAGATCATGACTTATGACTGGGCCAGTGACGATCATATCGTCCTGACCCTTCGGCAAAAGGTGCGCGACCAGATCGACGGTCAGAACCAGGGCGTGTACGAGTACCAGATCGCGATTCTCAACCTCAGGAAAAAGAACTTCGACGAGTTTTCGGCAGCGGACCCGATCGTCGAAAACCTGCTGCCCGGCAAACCGGACAAGATCATCATTTCGGAACAGCCCGGGGCGGAAGAGGACCTCTCGCTCGACAAGGCGTTCCGGCCGCGCGCGTACTACGAAATGGACCTCGATCGCGGGACGAAGAAACTGCTGATTCGCGGCAAACTGGACGTTGCCCAGATCACGTTCGATTCCGAAGGCAATCCACGCATCGGCAACGGTTTCGATTCATCCACCCAGGAATACGTGATTTATTACAGGGACAAGGGCGAAAGCCGCTGGAACGACGTCTACCGGATCCATGAAGACGATTTTTCCCTCTGGTTTTTCGATATACCGGGCTTCGATCCGTCGGTGCCGGGCAACCTGGTCTTCACTGCGCTGAACGGCGACGACAAGGTCGGGCTTTGGTCTTTCGATACCAAGACCGAAAAGTTCGCCGAACTTCTTTACCGGCGCTCGGATGTGGATGTCACGGGCGTGCGCTACCACAGCAACTACTGGGAACACCCGGACGAAATCGTGGCGGTCAGCTACGCGACCGACAAGCCGTATTTCGAGTACTTCGACGAGGTCGAGGGCGCAACGTACAAGCAACTCGAATCGCTGATACCGGATGCCTGGTACGTCACCATCGAGTCCCGCTCCCGCGACGGCAACACGCTCGTGGCGAGGAATCTCGGCCCGCGTGATCCCGGCACCTATTACCTGCTGCACGAGGGCGAATTCAAGCCGGTCGGCAGCCGCCAGCCGCTGCTCGAGCCGTCGGAACTCGCGGATCTCGAATACATCCGTTACAAGGCCCGTGACGGGCGTGATCTCGTCGCCTACGTTACGGTGCCGAACGGCGAGCCGCCGTTCCCCACGGTCGTCCTGCCGCATGGCGGCCCGCACGCGCACGAGGTCGTCATCTACGACGAGTGGGCGCAGATGCTCGCGAACAATGGCTATCTCGTGATCCAGCCGCAGTACCGGATGTCGCTCGGCTATGGTTTCGACCATTTCCGCAGTGCATTCCGGGAGCAGAGTGAGGGCGGGCGGAAGATGCAGGACGACAAGGACGATGCCGCGCTGCACCTCGTCGAAAAGGGACTTGCCGATCCCGACCGCATGGCAATGTTCGGCTGGTCCTATGGCGGATACGCGTCACTCGTCGCCGCCTCGCGGACGCCGCAGCTTTACCAGTGCGTCATCGCCGGGGCCGCGGTGGCCGACTACATCCGGCAGGCGAATGAATACCCGAACCCGCGGGGCGCGGGCAAGATCTTTACTGAAGACTACCAGTACAAGGTGGTCAATCCCGTGGACGAAGTTGCCAAAGTCAATATACCGATCCTGCTGGTGCACGGCTCCGTCGACCAGCGGGTACGGCCGCGGCAGGCAAAGTTGTACCTCGATCAGCTCGACAAGCACGGCAAGGACTACGAGTACCTGGAGCTCGACGGCGCCGACCACTTTTACAACACGCTGTTTTACGAGCACCAGATCAAGCTCTACGAGGGCATGATCAGCTTCCTCAAGAACGACTGCGGACCCGGCGGCTTGTAGGAGCGGCTCACGGCCGCGATTCGGGACGGGCCAGGAAGGCCTAGAACATTTCGCTCGGCCCGGGTTGGGCGTCGACGGGCTTTTCCCGGCACGCGATGAATTCGCCCGTGATCATCTTTTCGTAAGAGAGACCCGGCCCGACCATCGGATAGACGCCGGCATCCGGGTCGATGATGACCTCGAGGAACGCCGGCCCTTCGTAAGCCAGGAATTCGGCGATCGTCGCCTCGATATCCGCCGGGCGTTCGAGCCTTTGCGAAAAGCCGAAGCCGTCCGCCTGGGCAGCCTTGACGAAGTCTTTGCGATGCAGGGATTTGTCGCTCGCGGACATGCGGCTTTCGTAGTAGAGCTTCTGCCACTGGCGGACCATTCCGTCACCGTAGTTATTCAGCACGACGACCTTGATCGGCAGCTTGTACGTCGTCGCGGTTTCAAGTTCCCCGATGTTCATGCGTATACTCGCGTCGCCATCGACGTCGATCACGACCTTGTCGGGCGCGGCGAATTGCGCACCGATTGCCGCGGGCAGGCCGAAGCCCATCGTGCCCATGCTGCCGGAAGTGAGCCACAGGCGCGGTTCGCGAAAATCGAAATACTGCGCGGCCCACATCTGGTGCTGGCCGACGCCGGTTGAAATGATGGCGTTGCCTTTCGTATGCCTGTTGATCGCTTCGATAACGGCGTACGGTTGTATGCGATCGCTGGTACGGTCGTAATTCAGGCGATACGTCGTCTTGAGGTGCGCAATCTCCGCGTGCCAGTTGCCGAAATCCTTTTCGAAGCGGATTCTCCGACCGTAGTCGAGCAGGTCGTCGAGGTCGCGGCGCAGCACGCCAACGTGATGCCAATGGACGCGTTTGACCTTGCCGATCTCGGCCGCGTCGACATCGAACTGTGCGATGTTCCGCGCATTCGGTGCAAAGCGTGGCGGATCGCCGGCCACGCGGTCGTCGAAACGTGCGCCGATGGCAATGAGGAAATCGCAGTCTTCCACGGCATAGTTTGCCGAGGCGAGTCCGTGCATCCCGAGCATGTGCAGGGCGAGGGGATGCTGCGTGTCGCTGGCACCGAGCGCCATCAGCGTGGTGGTCACGGGTATGCCGAACGCGTTTGCGAACCGGCGCATCGACTTGACGGCATTGCCGTTGATGACACCGCCGCCGGCGTAGATGAGCGGCCGGTCCGACTGCGCCAGCAGCGTGTAGAAGCGCTCACACGCGGCGTCGCCGAGGCGGTTACGCACGACCGCGTCGAGACGACGTTCGTAACCGGGAAGCGCCAGTTCGCCGGTACCGTGGAAATCGACCTCTGCGTTCTGTACGTCTTTCGGAATGTCGACGACCACCGGTCCCGGCCGCCCGGTCCGTGCGAGCCGGAAAGCGCTGCGCATGGTCGCTTCGAGCTTCTGTGGATCGGTGACCAGGAACACGTGCTTCGCGACGGCGCCCATGATGGCCGCCACGGGGGCTTCCTGAAATGCGTCGCTGCCGATCGCGGCACGCGGCACCTGCCCGCAAATGACGACGATGGGTACAGAGTCCGCCATGCAATCACGCACCGGCGTGACGGTGTTGGTGGCCCCGGGGCCCGAGGTCACCATGACCACGCCCACCTTGCCGCTCGCTCGCGCGTAACCGGCGGCCATGAAGCCGGCGCCTTGTTCGTTGGCCGGAACGATGAGCGGCATCGATGCGTCGCCGTTCGGCTTCCGATGCGTGTGGTTGTAACGGAATACCGCGTCGTACGTCGGCAGGATCGCGCCGCCCGAATAGCCGAAGATCGTATCCACGCCTTCGTCGGCGAGCACCTGGATCACGATGTCGGACCCCGCCATCCTGCGGCCGGCGAGCGGATGGCCATCGCTGACGGCGGGTGTCTGGCGCGTGTTCACGTTGAATCGCGTCGCTTGAGGGAGGGTGCTGAATAGCCTTGAAATTGCGGCGAGTGTTGAACAAATCCCGGTGCATTGCAATAGGATGGCGTCTGCGCGACCATCCGCACGGCCGGCGCGTGTGACCGGTTGCAATGGTTTCATACGCAATAACCGGTTGGGGCATGCACTCATGCGGCACGCGATATCAGTACTGCTGGAGAACGAAGTCGGTGCATTGATGCGGCTGGCGGGCATGTTTTCCTCGCGCGGTTACAACATTGATACGCTGAACGTGGCGCCGACCAATGATGCGAAAGTCAGCCGCGTCACGCTCGTCGTGCGCGGGTCCGACGCCGCCATCGCCCAACTGAATGCGCAACTCGCGAAGCTCGTTGACGTCGTCAACATTCACGACATGACGCTCGGAGAACACTTCGAACGCGAGCTCGCGATCGTGAAGCTCAAACTTGCCACCGGCGGACTCGCCAGCGCGATGGTGCTCGCGAAGAAGTACGGTGCCGAGGTGCTCGACGATGCGCAGGTCAGCTGCACCCTGCAGCTCACCGGAAGGGTCCCGGAGATCGATGCCTTCATCCGCGATGCGGCCGGGGTCGGTGAAATTTCCGCGGTGGCGCGCAGCGGCAGTGTCGCCGTGTCGAAGGGCGAAGTGACCTTGTCGAGTTACGACCGGCAACAGCGACTGTCCGGCTGACACGTGAGTGCGTTCCGGCCCGAGCATTTCCGGCGTCTCGTCGTCAAGGTCGGCTCATCGCTGCTGACGGGCGCAGACGGTACTGTCGATCGGAACTGGCTCGCGGCGCTTGCAACCGACCTTGCCCTGTTGCGGCAGGGCGAGCGCGAGCTTCTGGTCGTTTCGTCGGGTGCCATCGCGATCGGCAGCGGCGTGCTGGGCTTGAGCCGCCGGCGCGCGCGCCTCGAGGACCTGCAGGCGGCTGCGGCGGCAGGGCAGGTGCAACTCGCGCTTGCGTGGCAGGAGGCGCTCGGTGTGCACGGCATCACGACGGCACAGGTTCTCCTGACGCCGGGCGACACCGAAGACCGGCGGCGCTTCCTGAATTCGCGCGGCACCCTGAAACGTCTGCTGGCACACGGCGTCATCCCCGTCATCAACGAGAACGATACGGTCGCGACGGAAGAAATCCGCTATGGCGATAACGATCGACTCGCGGCACGAGTCGCGCAGCTCGTCATGGCCGACGGCCTGCTGCTGCTCTCGGACGTTGACGGTCTGTACTCGGCAGACCCCCGCCAGGACGCGTCGGCCCGTCACATGTCCGACATCCGCAGCATCGACGAGGACGTGCTGGCTATCGCCGGCGAGACCCGCTCCGACATCGGCAGCGGCGGCATGCGGACGAAAGTGCTGGCCGCGCGCATTGCAACGCATGCGGGCTGCGTCACGATCGTCGCCTGCGGCAAGATGCACCGTCCCGTGCTGCACCTGTTGCAGGGCGCGCGCTGCACCGTGTTTCACGCCGGCGCCACCCCCGCCGCGGCCCGCAAGCAGTGGCTCGCCGGTGCGTTGTCCGTTGCCGGTTGCGTGGTCGTGGACGACGGGGCAGTACGTGCGCTCCGCAAGGGATCGAGCCTGCTCCCCGTCGGCGTACGCGCGATCGACGGCACATTCCGGCGCGGCGACGTGGTGTCGATTCGCACCGCCGACGGCAGCGAGATCGGCCGCGGACTGGCTGAGTACGGCAGCGAGGAGGCCCTGGCGATTGCGGGTTGCCGGTCGGACGACATCGAACACCGGCTCGGTTATCGCGGCCGATCGGTTATGCTGCACCGGGACGACCTCGTGATGTTCGGGCATGACGGCTGAGGCAGATAAATCCGCAAGCCTGGCGGCGACGATGCAGCAAATCGGCATCCGCGCCCGGCAGGTGCGCGATGTTCTCGCGCGAAGCCCTGGCGAACAACGGGCGCATGCGCTGATTGCCGCGGCTGACGAACTGTCGAGGCAGCAAGCCGCCGTGCTCGCCGCCAACAAAATGGACTTCGAGCGGGCCAGGACTCGCGGATCGTCTCCGGCGCTGCTCGATCGCCTGGCGCTTGACGAGGCACGGCTCCGGGGCATATGCGAAGGCCTTCGATCGATTGCGTCGATGGCCGATCCGCTGGGGCGAGTGCTTGCCGAATGGCGGCGGCCGAACGGCCTTTCCATCCAGCGCGTTGCAGTTCCGCTCGGCGTGATAGCCATCATCTACGAGAGCCGGCCGAACGTAAGCGCTGATGCCGCGGCATTGTGCATCAAGGCGGGCAACGCGGTGATATTGCGCGGCGGGTCGGAGAGTTTCGAGTCGAACCGCGCCATCCACCGCTGCCTGTGCGAGGGACTGGCGGCGGCCGGTCTGCCCGTCGATGCAGTGCAAATGGTGCCGACGCGTGACCGCGATGCTGTGGGTTACCTGTTGTCCGGTATGAATGACACGGTGGACGTCGTCGTGCCGCGAGGCGGCAAGGACCTGGTGCGGCGGGTCCGCGCAGAGGCCCGCGTACCGGTGATCGGACACCTCGAAGGACTGTGCCACGTTTACCTGCATCGGGACGCCGATATCGCGATGGGCGTTGCGGTGGCGCTCAATGCGAAAATGCGTCGCACCGGCATCTGCGGCGCCGCCGAGACCCTGCTCGTCGACGCGGCGATCGCCGGGCGCATTCTCCCGCCCCTGGCAGAGGCGTTGCTCGGCGCCGGCTGTGAGATCCGCGGCGACGGCGCGGTGCAGGCACTGTTGCCGGATGTCCGGCCTGCTACCGAGGAAGACTGGTCGACGGAGTATCTCGACGCCATCGTCTCGATCGCCGTCGTGGCAGACCTGAGAGCAGCCATCGCACACATCGCGCGCTACGGTTCCGGCCATACCGACAGCATCGTCACCGCCGATAGCGCCGCGGCCGAAACCTTTCTTGCGGCGGTCGACAGCGCCATTGTGCTGCACAATGCCTCGACCCAGTTCGCGGACGGCGGCGAATTCGGCATGGGTGCGGAGATCGGCATCGCCACCGGGCGCGTGCACGCCCGCGGCCCCGTCGGCGCCGAGCAGCTCACGAGTTACAAGTATGTCGTCCGCGGCGACGGCCAGACCCGGCCCTGAGATGTCGGATGCCGCCTGGGACCTTGCCGTCATCGGTGCCGGCGTCAACGGCGCCGGCATCGCACGCGATGGCGCAATGCGCGGGCTGTCGGTCATCCTGTTCGACCAGGGGGACGTGTGCAGCGGCACCTCGGCATGGTCGAGCCGCCTGATCCACGGCGGGTTGCGCTACCTCGAATACGGCGAGATCGCCCTGGTGTACGAGTCGCTCTGCGAACGGCGGACGCTCCGGCGCATTGCGCCGCACCTCGTCCGGCCCTTACCGATAACGATACCGGTCTACGACGGAGCGCGCCGCGGGCCCTGGCTCATACGAGCCGGGATGCTGGCCTACGATCTGCTGTCCTGGTCCAAGTCGCTGCCGCGACACGACATGCTGAGTCGTGAGGAAATGCTCGCGGCGACACCGGGACTCGAATCCGAAAACCTGCGGGCCGGTGCACGCTACTACGATGCGCAGCTCGGCTACGCGGAACGCCTCGTGGTCGAAAACGCGCTGGCTGCCGGCGCAGCTGGTGCGAGCATAAGGACCTGGCACGAGATCGAACATGTCTCCGTGAGCGGCGGCCAGGTCGGAGCGCTCCACTGGCGGAACCGGCTGACGGGGCAAACGGGATCCTGCCGCGCAAAAATGGTCGTGAACGCCGCGGGACCGTGGGTGGACCGGGTGCTCGCGCGCACCCCGGGCCCGGCGCGACGACTGGTCGGCGGCACCAAGGGCAGTCATATCGTCGTCGGTGTCTTCAATGGCGCGCCCGACGGCGCGTTTTACGTCGAGGCGGCAAGCGACGGCCGGCCGGTCTTTATCATTCCCTGGAACGGGCAATTCCTGATCGGCACGACCGACACGCGTTACGACGGAGATCCCGGCGCCGTGCGCGCGAGCAGAGAGGAGGTGAACTATCTGCTTCAGGAGGTCAACCGGGTGTTTCCCACCGCCGCACTGTCGGTGGCCGGCATTCATTACGCCTATGCGGGCGTACGTCCCTTGCCCGTGAGGAGCCGGGGCCCGGAGTCTGCGATCACGCGCAAACACATCATCCGGCGCAACACCGCCATCGCCGGCAACCTGTTGTCGGTCGTCGGCGGCAAGCTGACCACGTACCGCAACCTGGCGGAGGAAACGGTGGATCTCGTCGGGAAGCTGCTCAAACGCCGGCTTCCCGAATGCCGTACCGCCGATACGCTGCTGCCCGGCGCTCACGACCTCGACGAGGCGGCTTGCTGCCTGGCCGGATCCGGACACGTGTCGGAGGAGGGCACCCGCCGGCTGCTCGCCGTCTACGGCGGTCGCGTGCGACGTTTGCTGACCCTGGTCGACGAAACGCCGGCGCTCGCTGCACCGCTGGATCAGGCTCGGACCGTGCTGGCGGCGGAAGTCGCACTGGCCTGCCGCCACGAGTATGCGGCCACGCTTGTCGACCTGGTCTTCCGCCGCACGATGCTGGGGCTGGCGCCAGACCAGGGCCGCCCGCTGTACGACCGCCTCGCGTCGCTCACGGCCACCGAATGCGGCTGGGGCGAGTCCCGCCAGCGCAGCGAACTCGAGTCGCTCATCGGCTATGCCGACGGCCTGCGGCTGCCCGGCCCGGGTGCGGAGCCTTCCTAGCGCCGGGCGCCGGAGTAACGCAGCTCCACGAACAGCTCCCGGCCGCGGCCGGGAAAATACCGGTACTCGCCGAACGCGAAGTCGCCGCGATCGGCATAACGCGTGTCCGTGACGTTATCGAGTCTCGCAATCAGGTCCCAGCCAGGTTCCAGTGCGAGCGTCGCTCGTGCATTCCACAAGGCGTGGCCGGGGTATTCGTGCGCGTTTTCCGCATCGAGGTAGTAGCCGCCGATCGTCGTCCATTGCAACGCCAGAACAAGCGCGGGCGCCGGCGTGTAGAAGGCCTCGATCGAGCCGAGCCAGCGCGGCGCCGTGTCGACCTCGCGTCCCGCGACGAAGGTCTCTCCCTGTGCCGCGACCCGGTCGAAATCGTAGACGTGTCGCGCATAACTCGCGGCGATCGCGATACGCAGGTCGGGAAGCAGCTGACCGTCGACGTTGAGTTCGATGCCCGTGTGCCGGCTGCGAGCCGCCGCTCACGTTGAAGCCTTCGGCATCGCGCAGCACGCTTTCGTCCTTCTGCATCGCGAACAGCGAACTGTCGACGAGCCAGGCGTCGCTGCGAAACCGTAAGCCAGCCTCTGCGCTGTCGACGGTTTCGGACTCCAGATCCGCAACCTGCTGCCCGCTCTGCAAGCGATAGAGTTCCGTCGTTTGCGGCGCGCGGAAGCCATGCGCGAAGCGCAGATAGGCATTCGTCGTGGTGTTGACGGTCCAGTCGAGTGCCAGGTGCGGGGCGAGGTCGGTGAAACGATCGTTGCGGTCCGCCGGACGGGTGTACAGGCATCCGCCGAAATCACAGGGCTCGCCGTTGTCCTTCGTGTTGCCGTCCAGCATGAGGTTGTCATAGTCGTAGTGCATCGACTCGGCGCGTACGCCGGCGGTGAGTTCGAAAGCCTCGCCCAGCATCCACTCGCCCTGTACGTAGGCGGCGACGTTGACACCGGCGACGGTGTAGTCGTAATGCCTGCCTGCCGGCCGCGTTGCGACGAGAAACGGCGGTCCTTCCGTCGGTGCCTCCTGAATTTCCCTGAGCCAGGTATCGCTCAAATCGACGTCCGCACCGACCGTCAGCCGGAAGTGTTCGCGCTGCAATTGCCCCATCGTCAGGATGCCGGCACTGGTCTGGCCGTTTTCCTCGAGCGGTTGTCCCGGCAGGAAGTGTTGCAGGAAACGCATTCGCGAATGGCGCAGGTACGGGCGCATGTCGGTGCTCCACGCACCTGCCTGCCGCGTCCAGATCCCGTACAGGCGCTGGCTCGACGCGTCGCGGAATGCCTCCGGGTTGCCGCCTGCTCGGTCAGCAATTCGAACATCTGGTTGACGTTGCAGAAACCTGCAGGGCGAGTCGGTATACCGTCCTCGAGGGTCAGGATCGCGCCGCAGGCGCCGGCACCGCTCAGGACCGGCGAGCGGATGGCCGGCAGCGATTCCTGGCCGCTGCCGCGGCTCAGCCAGACGCCGGGGACGCGCGTCAGTATCTCGTGCGGGTGGTGTGCGTTCACCTCTGCAATACGCGCGGCCGCGAGCGCACTGATGCTCGCCGGTACATCGCGCGAGGCCTCCGCGCGGCGTTCGCTCGTAACGACGATCTCGTCGATCGCCCCGGCATGCAGGCTGGGGGCGCCGGCAAGAAACGCAGCGCAGGCGAAGGCGGACGACAACGTCAACGCCCGGTTCAGCATCGGGGGAGACTCGGCACGGGTGGCGCCATTATAATCAGGCGTCGAGCGAAAATCAGCGAGCCGCCTGTTGTCCCCGTTTCCCCGCGCTGCGCGGCACTCCATACTTCTGTGCATCTTTCTGCAATGCCCGGCCATGGCGGACACGAGCCCCGCCGCCGAGGACCCCCGGCGACCTCGCATCGGGCTCGTACTCGGCGGCGGCGGCGCGCGTGGTGCCGCTCATATTGGCGTGCTGAAGGAGCTGGAGCGCCTGCAGGTACCCGTGGATGCGATCGTCGGCACGAGCATGGGCGCCATTGTCGGCGGACTGTATGCATCCGGCATGAGCACTGCGGAACTCGAGCAACTGGTTCGCACTCTCGACTGGAAAAGCGCCTTGTCGGATGGCGGTTCGCGCGAGGACCTGAGCTTCCGCGGCAAACAGGACGACGAAGATTTCCCGATCCGCTTCGAACTCGGGGTTCGCGGGAAAGAGTTTCTGCTGCCCCAGGGCGTCATCCAGGGTCAGCGCCTGGACCTCGTGCTGCGGGATCTGACGATCGACAGCTCACATATCCACGATTTCGATGAACTGGCGATTCCGTTTCGTGCCATTGCATCCGATCTCCTCACCGGTGCTGCCTACGTCATGGCGGAAGGCGATCTCGCCCTGGCAATCCGGGCCAGCATGTCGGTACCGGGCGCGTTTGCGCCCGTGCAGGTAAACGACCGGTTGCTGGTCGACGGCGGCCTGGTCGGGAATCTCGGAATCGAGGTCATGCAGTCTATGGGCGTGGACGTGATCATCGCGGTCGATGTCGAATTCCCCTTGTACTCGCAGGAGGAGTTGATGTCGGCAGTCGGCATCTCGGAACAGGTGCTGACGATCCTGATTCGCAAGGAAACCTTGCGCCAGATCGAAAAGCTCGAGGATGACGATATCCTCATCCGGCCGGAGCTCGGTGTGTTCGCATCGACAGACTTTGCCGGCAGTCCCGAAGCGATCGAACCCGGGATCGCCGCAACTCGCCTGCAGGCCGGTAACCTGCGCCGATATGCGACGGATGCCGGCTCCTTCGCGCGCTATCAGGCGCGACGCACCCGCATACCGCCGCGGAAAGACACCATCGATTTCGTGCGCATCGAACATGACGGGATCGTCGCGTCCGAACTGCTCGAACGGCGCATGGGGCTCGAAGCGGGCGATCCGGTCGACCCCGACGTTTTCGCGACGGAAGCGAGCCGTCTGTTCGGCCTGCGCGTGTTCGAGAAGGTGGGATACCAGCTGGTCGAGGAGGGCGATGAACTCGGTGTCGTTTTCTCGGCCACGACCAAACGATGGGGACCGGGCTATCTGCGCTTCGGGCTGGGCATCGAGGACGATTTCGAGGGCGGCACGGCATTCAACATCGCCGCACGCTACTGGCGTCCCGGCCTGAACGAACTCGGCGCGGAATGGCGCACGGACTTGCAGCTCGGCACCGACCCGGCCATCGCCAGTGAGTTCTACCAGCCGCTCAGAGGGGATTCGCGTTTGTTCGTGGCGCCGGCATTCGAAATCGGACAACGGAATTTCACTGCCTTCAGCGCGGGCGAACCCGTGGCGCAGCTCAGGCTGACGGAGTACGAGCTGGGACTCGACCTCGGCGTCGAACTCGGCCCCTGGGGCGAGTTCCGCGTCGGGGCCTATCGCGGCAGGAGCGAAGCCGCCGTAAAGGTGGGTGATCCCGCTCTGCCGGACCTCGATACCTACACGGGCGGCATCCGGTCAGAGCTGTTGCTCGATACGCTCGACGATGCCCGTTTCCCCCGCTCGGGCACGCAGGCGTCCGTGACGCTGGATCTTTCACGTCCGGGGCTCGGTGCGGATCGCAGCTTTGACACCGCCGCCTTCAATGTCGATACCGCGTGGAGCCGCGGCAGGAGTACGCTCGTGGCGGGGCTGCAGTTCGGCACGTCGCTGAATTCCCAGAGCGCACTGCAGGCTCACTACGTACTGGGTGGATTTCTGCGCCTGTCAGGGCTCGAAAGGGGACAGGTGACCGGGCCATACGCCGGACTTGCGCGGCTCGTCTACTACCGGCGCGTCGGCCAGTCGGCCGGTGGCTTGTTCGAAATGCCGGTCTACATCGGCGCATCGGTCGAGACCGGTAATGCCTGGGCGACAAGCGATGCAATTGGCTTCGACTCCCTCATGACCAACGGCAGCCTGTTTTTGGGCCTCGATAGCTACTTCGGCCCGGTCTATGTTGCCGCCGGTCTCGCCGAAGGCGGCGCGACCAATTTCTACCTGTTCGTCGGCGCCACGCCGCGCTAGCGGACCAGCTTCTCGAGAACCTGCGTCGGCGTGTCGGAGTCCCGGTAGTAGCCGTGACGAATTGCCATCGCGCTGAATGCGGCATCGCGTTCGGCTTCCGTCGCGTACCAGTGCAAGTTCTCCCAGTCGTCACCGACGACATTGCGCAGCGTGTCGCCGGGCGGCAGCGTGACGCGGATACCGAAACGGCGCTCGGTGCCCGCGCGTGCCGGATCGACAAGGTTGTGACGATGGTAGTAATTCAAACGCGAATCCTCGCACTGGAGGGCGCGATTATAACGGATCGCCTCGCCAGGCTCAGTTGCGCCGTCCGCGGTCGCCGGCGCCCTCACGGTCCGACCAGCCCAGCAGACGGCGGGTGACGAACAGGTACAGCGGTTTCAGGCTCTGCCGGTAGAGGCGCGACGGCGGCGACGGGTTGGCCAGTATCCGGCGCTGGCGCGCACTCAATCGCTCGGGGCAATAGGTACGCTTGTGCTTCAGTAGATGCCTCAGATCCTCGTAGGCCAGCAAGCGAAACAGCCGTCCGCGCCGGCGTGCCGCCCATGCCAGCTGGAAGTCGATGAACGCGGGTGCACCGGAGGTCTGCACGAGAATATTCGGCTCCTTCGCGAGATCGTTGTGCACCACGTTCTGCCCGTGCAGCCGGCGCAGAAGCCGCAATGCCTCGCGAAAAAAAGCCGCATGCGCCGGCCGCGCCTCATACAGCGGATCGCCCGCGATGAAACGGCGTGTCAAAGTATGGGCGTCCGCGGATAGGAGCTGCGGAATGCCACCCGTGCCGTCCAGAACCGCGAGCACGACGGCCTCCCGGCGCAGCAAGGCGCGGGCGAGCGGCCTGGCCCAGGTGGCCGCCGAGCGGACATCGCGCACGATCGTGCTGGCGCCGGTGCCTTTCATGACATGAACTTCGCCGAACAGGTCTTTTTTCAGGAGTCGGCTTTCGGCCATTGCAAAGGCTCTGCAGGACTGCCACGGCTTCGTTAGAATGCCAAGCTTACCCCAGTCTTTGAGGTGGCGAACGCATCGTGTCCGAGAGGCCTGGTGATACCGGCGGGAGCGACGAGGCCGAAAAATCCGCGACCGGCGAGTTCTTCAGCGTCGGTGCCCCCCTGCATGGCGTGAGGGCAAGTTACATACCGCGGAGGGCCGACGAACTCCTGTACGAAGCGGCGATTGCCAGCCGCTATGCGCACGTGATCGCGCCGGACCGCAGCGGCAAGAGCAGCCTGATCGCGGCGACGGCCGCGCGCCTCGAGGCCTACGGGCTCAGGGTTGCAATTCTCGACCTCGAGCAAATCAGTACCCGCGAGGCCGTCTCGGACGCCGGCCGCTGGTACTACAATGTCGCCTACCGTCTTCTGCGCCAGCTGCGCATTCGCTTCGACCTCCAGGCGTGGTGGCAGGAAAAATCGATCCTGGGCAACCGGCAGCGCCTGCTCGAGTTCTATGCCGAGGTCATTCTCCAGAACGTTGCACAATCGGTCGTCGTGTTCGTCGACGGCATGCAATGCGTCGAGGAACTGCCCTATGCCGAGCATTTACTGGCGAGCATACGCTCGGCACACAATGCGCGGGCGACGGATCCGGATTTCCTGCGTCTCACTTTCGTGCTGCTCGGCGAATGCGACCCGCTCATCCTGGTGAATGAACCCGAGTTCTCGCCGTTCAATGTTACGCAAGCCATACCGCTCGACGACTTCTCGCGCACGGACCTCGAGCGCTTTGCGCCGGTGTTGCCGCTGCCCCAGGACAATGCCGATGAAGCGCTTGACCGCATCTGGTTCTGGACGCGCGGTCAGCCCTACCTGACGCAGAAACTGGCCCGGGCCGTGGCTCGTGACATCAAGGCGGGGCCGGTTCCGGAGCAGGTGGACCGGATAGCGCTGCAACAGCTCGCGGGGAGGGCGGCCCTGAACAGCGAGCCGCACATGAGTCACATCCATCGGCAGGTCATGTCGAGCGGCAAGCTGCGTGAAGGGCTGTTGAACCTGTATGGGCGCATCCGCAAGGGCATCACCGTGTCGGCGGACCTCGGCTCGCCCCTGCAACGGCGCCTGCTCGCCACGGGTCTCGTCGAGGTCGACGAAGCCGGTGATCTTCGGGTTCGCAACCGCGCGTACCAGACCGTGTTCACGGCGCGCTGGGCGAACGACAATATCCGTATTCAGTGGCGCGTTCCGCTCCTCGCAGCCGCCGCGCTGCTGGTCGTCATGTCGATACCGATGTGGTACACGCAGTGGCTGCCCAAGCCCTATGCCCGGATACTCACGTCGCCCAACACGCCGCTCGTGGCTGCCGAGAGTGCGTGGCGCGGCCTCCGATCGTTCCCCGGCCATGCAGAAGGCGCGGACAAGCTGTACCGAACCTACCTCGAGGACGCGGCAGGACGGGCGAAGAGCAGCGGGGTCATAGCGGCCGTAGCGAGCATGGCGTCCCAGTTGCCGGGCGCGGGGAGCCTGCCACAGGAACTGACGGCTGCGTTCTGGGATCGACGCGTGAGCACCGCGGTTCGCGGCGAACGCCGCGACGAGGGCCTGCTGTCTGCGATCGAGGCGCTCGTCCATTCGACCGCCGCGCGGCGAAACCGCGCGGCGATGCTGGTGGGCGCGGATTACCCGCTGCTCCGCGCGACGGTGCCGCCAGGCAACTACGCGGAGTTTGCCTTCGATCCGGGCAGCGGGGTTCTGAGCGGCTTCAGCGGTGCGAAGGTCACCCAGTGGTCGCTGGAGCGCGGCACCCTCGTCGGCCGGGACGACTGGCGCATCACCGCACTCGACGTAATGCCGCTGGTGCGCCGGGTCGCCGTGGACCAGGACGGGGTCGCGAACCGCGTGCGGCTTACGCTCAATCTCAGCCATCCGAGGCTTCGCGACCTGCGCATCCGGCTCATTGCGCCGTCCGGGCGCGCGGTCGAAATCGAGCCGGACAGAGACCGCGTCTCCAACGCGGAAGATCTCCGGGTACCGCCTGAACAGCTCGTACCCCTGATCGGCGAAGCGCTAGGCGGCACCTGGAGCCTCAGTCTGCGAGACGAGGCCACGGGCGTTGCGGGGCATCTCGCCGGCTGGACCCTGACACTCAACTCGCAGGGGCTCGTCGAGGGCTTCCAGCGTGGCATGAGCATCCCCGATCCCGTCGAGCGTGAGACCGGCGAATACCTGCTGAGTCCTGATGGCCGCCATGCGGTTGCCCGGGCGGCGCACAGCGATAGTGCCCGGATCTGGGATCTGGTGACCACAAAACCCCTGGCCTCTCTTGCGATCGGTGCCAACGAAAGCCTCGTCGGTGTCAGCGCCGGCGCAGACATGCTCGTGACGGCGACGCTGGAGACGGTCAACTTCTGGGATACGGCCACCGGACGCCGCCGCGGCACCGTGCCCATTGGCGCCGGCAGCGCAGGCGCACGCCTCACGCAGGACGGCCGGTATGTCTTCGTACCGCGTCGCGGTGACGCGGAGACGCTGTTCGAGTTGTGGCGGGTCGATTCGGGCGGGCGCGAGGCGGAGCTGCGACTCGCCGGACCGGCGGCATCGTTCGCAATCAACGCCGACGGCAGCCGGATCGCGGTGGCGGATTACGACCGGGCGGTGCGCATCTGGGATTTCAGCCGTGGCGAGATGCTGGCCCAGCTCGACCTGCCGTTCCCGCCAACCTCCCTGCACCTCAATGCCGGCGGCGACGTACTCGGTGCCGTATTCGGCAGGTCGGGTCTCGCCGCCTGGCGCGTGGCGCCTGAATTGCAGCCGCTCCTCGAGCAATTCGGCGACGGCGCGTGGCGCCTGGTGTTCTCGCCGTCCGGTGCGCGGCTGGCCGCGGGCCGGCCCGGAAGCGGTTTTCAGGTGTTCGATCTGGTGTCAGGGCGCCTGCTGGGACCGGCGGTCGGCCTGAGCGACCCGGCCGCCTTCACCGAGGACAGTTCCATTCTGAAGTTCGGCAGCGATGAGCGCAGTCTCGTCACCAGCGGCATGCAGGGTGGTGTGCGCTTCTGGCAGATTCCCGACCCGGTCGTCGATGCAGGCGTGGGCGAAGGCCACGACGCCTGGTCGCCGTCGGGCGACGCCGTGGTGGCCGCGCTGCCGCACGCCGCGCGGCTCGCGATCGCGGACCGCTTCGGCCACGTGCATTTCAGCGGTTTGACCGATGACGCGCGTGCGGCGCTCGAGCTGGGCGACGACATCAGCTTTCTCGGGCACAGCCGTGCCGTTCGGACGCTCGAAGTCAGTCGGGATGGTTCGCGGCTTGCGAGCGTCGGCGCCGATAACACGGTACGCGTATGGAATACGCGCGACGGGCAGCCGCTGCGATACATAGCGACCTTTCCCGGTAATCCTATCGAGGCAATCGAGTTTTCACCCGACGCCTCCAAACTGGGTTTGCTCGCGGGCAACCGGCTCGTCGTCATGTCGACGTCCGACGGGGAGACGCTCGCCGATCTCGAGCTCAACGAAACACATGCGGCACTGGGTTTCGCGAACGAAGTCCAGCTGTACATCGGCAGCTATGGCGGGTCGCTATCGGTCGTATCCGAGGGAGCGCTCCGCCGCTGGAACCTGCAGGCTGTATGGCAGGGCGATTCGGCAGTGCGGCAATTGCAGGTTTCGCCCCGCGGCCGCTACCTGGTACTGGTCAACGGCTCGAACGAGGCACGGCTGTTCGATCTCGTTGCGGCAAGGATCGGGCCGATGTCGATAACGATCCCATCCGCGGTGGAGGATGTGGAATTCAGCCCGAACGGCACCCGGGTCCTGTTCCAGACGGCGCGCTGGGTGCACCGGGCGAGCGCGTCGATGAACGGACTCGACTGGCTGGACGCGATGCTGGTGCCGAAGGCGCTCAACGGCGCGCGGATCGTGTTCGGCGAGGCGACGACGGCGTCCGCAGCCGCCGGCGAAGAGTTCTTCCTGCCAGTCACGCAGGACGGCGAGGCGCATTTGCTGCGCTTCAGATTCAACGCCGGGACCGGCCCCGGCCTCCTCGGACAGCCGGAGGAGCTGGCGGTCTTCTGGCAGACCCGGCTGGCCCGCACACCCGGTGCCGAGCCCGGCAACCCCTCGGTGTCGGCATCGCCCTAGCGGGCATCGCCACGGAGTGTCCTGACGAGCAGTTCGAGGGACGCGGCATTCGCGTCCTGCGGCGCGACGGGCGCGCCGAAATGCACCGGTACGCGCGCGAAAAGGCGCCCGGGAATGATGCGCAGCGTGCCGTTCCTGCGGCGGCTGAACCAGCTCCCCCACAGGCGGCACACGGCAACCGGGATAACGGGGACGGGTCGTCGCCCGATGATCCGCTCGATCCCCGGCCGGAAACGCTGGACTTCGCCATCGGTTGTGAGACCGCCCTCGGGAAAGATGCACACCAGGTTTCCCGCGGCCAGTTCCGCGTCGATGCGGTCGAATGCTTCGTTCATCAGCGCCTCGTCTTCGCGCGCCGACGCGATCGGTATGGCGCGCGCATTACGAAAAAACGTCTTCAGTACCGGCATTTCGAAGATTCGGTGGTACATGACGAAGCGCAGCGGACGCCGCACCGAGCCGCCCAGGATCACCGGGTCCATGTAGCACACGTGGTTGCAGACGATGACGGCCGGACCTTCATCCGGAATGGCGGCGGTGCCGGTCGGGCGGATCCGGTACACGACGGTGATCAAAAGCCACGCCAGGAAACGCATCAGAAATTCGGGCAGCAGGCTGTAAATGTAGATCGCAACCAGCGCATTCAGTCCGGCAAGCACGAGAAACAGTGCCGGGATGGAAAAGCCCGCACCGAGAACCGCGATCGATAACCCGGCTGCGCCGACCATGAAGAACGCATTGATGATGTTGTTCGCTGCGATGATGCGGGACAAGTGCCGACGCTCAGAGCGCTGCTGAACGACAGCATACAGGGGAACACTGTAGAGTCCGCCGAACATGCCAAGCAGCGTCAGGTCGAGCAGCACCCGGACGCTGCCCGGTTGCGCGAGGTACTGTACGAGTCCGAAAGTCTCGCCCGCCGTACCCGGCACGTGCGCAAAGTACAGATCCGCTGCGAATACGCTGAGTCCGATCGACCCTAACGGGACGAGCCCGAGTTCCACGCGATGGCCGGACAGCCGCTCGCAAAGCAATGAACCGGCGCCGACGCCGATCGCGAACGCCGCGAGCAGGGCGGTCGTCACGAATTCGTCAGCGTTCAGTACGTCCCGGGTGTACGCGGGCATCTGCAGGGTCATCGCAGAGCCGAATGCCCAGAACCACGAAATGCCGAGGATCGAGAGGAATACGCTGCGTTCCTGCCGTGCGAAGCCGACGATGCGCCAGGTCATGCGCCATGAGTGCAGGGAGATCCTGAGGTCCGGGTCGGCGGCGCGTGTCCTCGGAATCGCGCGGCTTGCGAGGTAGCCGGATACCGCGAGCGCCGTCAGGGAGGCACCGATCAGAACCGGGCTGCCGGGATTCAAGGCGACGGCCAGTCCGCCGAAGATGAGGCCGAGAATGATCGCGATATAGGTGCCGGATTCGACCAGCGCATTGCCGCCGATCAGCTCGCTGTCATCGAGCTGCTGCGGCAGGTATGCGTATTTGACCGGCCCGAACAGCGTCGACTGACATCCCATCAGGAACAGCACAACGAGCAGCAGGACGTAATTGCCAAGGGCGAACCCGATCGCCGCAATGACCATCAGGACGATTTCCAGCAGCTTGATGTTGCGAATGAGCAGCGATTTCTCATACTTGTCGGCGAGTTGTCCGGCGGTTGCGGAGAACAGCACGAAAGGAAGAATGAACAGCGCTCCGGCCACATTCGCGAGCATGCTCTCGTCCATGCCGAGCACGAGGGCACCCTGGAAGGTCGCGAGGATCAGGAAGCCGTTGCGAAATACGTTGTCATTCAGCGCGCCGAGGAACTGAGTGAGGAAGAACGGTGCAAAACGTCGCTGGCCCAGCAGGCGAAACTGGCTTGGTTGTGACAAGTCGCACGTCCCCGGCGGCAGGCTCGCGGCACTATATCATCGACGCTCCACGGCGCCGCGCAGAGTGTGCATCGCGTCACGGAATCGGCGCACGAGGTGCGGCACGCGGCGCAAAAACTGCGAACTCGCGTCAGTTTCGGTCGGCGGGTCGGGTGTTATCATCGGCGCGCGCACACATTATGTTTGGAAGCCGAACCCGGGGCTGCGCCTGCACCCAGACCGAGACTCATGATCCGCATTCGCCCGTTAGTCCTGATGCTCGCTGTGCTATGTGCCTGTACCGAGGAGGCGCCGCCACGCACCGTAACGGAGTTCATGGACGACGAGCTGATGCTCGAAGCTGTGCTGTTGCGGTGCACCGAGAACCGGGCGGAATCGCGTTACGATTCCGAGTGCGTGAATGCGCGCGAGGCCGTGAAACGCCTCGAAGCCAGACAGGAAGCGGATCGCCGCGCCGAACTCGACGCCCAGTCGGAGCGCAAGCGCGAGGCCTTGCGCCGCACGCAGCAGGCTGCCGCCGAGGCTCGTCGGCGCGCGGCCGAATTTGAAAAGCGCCGCGCGGAACTGGAATACCAGGCGCAGTTCGGGCTGCCGCCGCCGTCCGACGGCTCGACGTCCGAGGCCATGCTCGGCAACGAACCGGGCGCTGTCATTCCGAAGCCCGCCGACGTCGCTCGGGATGCCCCGGCGTCACAGGTGATGCTACCGACGGCAGGGAGCAACGCACCCAGGATCGACGCGCCTCCGGCTGCCGTACCGGACGCCGCCGATCTCGGCGATATTCGCAAGGAACTCAGGCGCCGCAACGAAGAGTCGGGCGAGAACGCGCCCTGATTGCGCCGCGGTCGCCCGCTTCAGCGCTCCCCGTTCTCCTCGCCCGCAGCTTCCGGATCGGGGATACCGTAGGTCACGACGCCGGATTCTCCCGTGGCCGAATCGGCGGAGGCGTTGCCCGGCTGTCCGCCCGACCCGGCGGGGAGACTCGACGGCGTCGGCAGCCCGCCCGTCTGTGCGGCGAGCAACGACACAAAACGCGTGGCCGTCTCGGGCGGCGCCATCGCCTGACTTTCGAAGATGCGCTGTGGCGTGACGTCGGAATCGCCGTAGTAAGCCGCGTTCGCCTTGTTGTCCATCGTAACGCCGGAGCCCTCGAGCGCGACCCCGGCGAACAGGCCGCGATTGCGTGAGTACGACACCACTTCGGCCTCGAATTCCAGGTCCGTTGCGGCGCTTGCCTGGCGCCCCACCGGCCCGGCCGCGACCGATGCATCGGCGCCGAGCGTCAATTTGCCGTTTGCGATGCCGTCCACACCCTTGCGTGTTTTGAAGACGAGGATGATGTCGGTGGATTGCGCGCCGACCTGCCAGCCGATGCTGCCGCCGGTCAGCGCGATGAAGCTCGGGTTACTCCACGTGCCGTCTTCCCGGCGCACGACGAGGATGCCGCGGCCGTGCCGCGCCCCGAGGCCGAAGCCGAGCTTTACGACATCGGGAATCACGGCGACGCCATAAGCCCGCGCCAGGATGTTCGGCGGGACCGCCTGTTCGGGAATGCGCAGGAACTGGTCCAGTACGTCGGTGGCATCGGCGACGCGTTCTTCCTCGCGTGTGGCGGCCGTGGCCGGTTCCGCGATGAGCGCAATGAGGGTGAGCAGCGCAAATGTGCGCATCGGGGACATATCGGCAGGTCCGTGTTGCGGGTGATCGGGTCGGGCCATGATACGCCAATTCGGGCCGAGCCTCATTCAACCGGCAGGGCCGACTCGAGGATCGGGGGCAAGGGACAGTCGAGCGACGCACAGACGACGCGAAGCAATTCGGCCTCGGCGATGCGGAGGCGTCCATCGTAGGTTGCCGTTTCGGTAACGGCTTCAATCAGGCGACGGCGCGGCGCGAGCTCGAGCGAGGAGAGCGCATCGAGGCTCTGATCCAGCACGGTCACAGTGAGGTCGTGCCGCGGCGTCACCTCATGCCCCGCCGCCCAGCGACCGAGTATCTCCGTTCCGGCGATGAACGCTTGCTCGCGCGCGCTGGCGTCGCCGGGGTGGCCGTGATCTGCGACCAGGCCGAGCAAGTTCAGCTGGGCCAGCCGCACACTTTTTTCCGGGACGCGCCGTCGTGGCTTGCGGTGCGGGTCGGTCGCCTGGTCGAGATTGGAGCTCAGGATGCGATAAAAGCAGTACTCGTAGAGGTTGACGTTCTGGTCTGTCTCGATCAGGCGCCGGCACAGGTCGAGCAAAAATTCGAGCGCCTGCCGCGGCCTCTTTTTCAGCGCGGGAAACGCCACCTCGAGCAGCGGCAAGCGGTAGCGCGGGCCGGCAGCGGACACGCCCGCTGCGAGGGATTCCACGAGTCGCCTGCGCGCGTTGCCGAGCCGCTCGTCGAGCAGGGCGAGCTGGCGCCGCCGCAGGTCCCCATCGCTCTCGAGGATGAGTGCCACCGCCAGCAAATACGCGCGATCCGGCGAGTGCGCCGCGGCATACAGGTCTGCAGGGATTGATTGCCGCAGGACTTCGGCGTAAGCGATGTGCCGGTTTTCCGGATTGCCGACGCTCTCGAGGATACTGGCCGGCGACGCCGCGATTTCCGTGTCGTGCAGTGCTGCGAGCGGTGTCGTGACGTCCTCTGCGACCGGCCCGGCGCGGCGGCCGGCCTGAACCCGGGGGTAGTCCGTCGGCTGGAATCCGGGGTCGAGTGCTCGGATGCGTTCGAGCAATGGCGGGTGCGTGGCGAACAGCCCCGGCAGCTTCGCGCCGCTGCCGAACAGCATGTGGCTGATCTCCTCGGGATCGGTCGCCACAAGGTAAGAGTGCTGCGCGTAACCCCCGATCTTTTTCAGGGCGCCGGCGATGCCCTGAGTTTGCCGGGTGAATTGCACGGCCGATGCGTCCGCCAGGACTTCGCGCTGTCGCGAAACCGACGCCTTGATCAGCCGGGCGAAGAAGACCCCGATGGCGCCGAGGATGGCAAGGCCGGCGCCGGCGGCTACGACAGCTGCGGCGTTCCGGTCGCGGCGCGCCGCCACGAGGCTGCCGTGGTAACCGCCGCGCAGGATGATGCGGCCGATGAGGCCCAGCACCATGATGCCGAACAATACGCCCATCAGGCGAATGTTGAGCCGCATGTCGCCGTTGAGTATGTGACTGAATTCGTGAGCGATAACGCCCTGAAGCTCGTCGCGGTCGAGCAGCTCGAGCGCCCCCCGCGTGACCGCAATTGCAGCGTCACCCGGCGCATAGCCGGCGGCGAACGCGTTGATCCCGCTTTCCGCTTCGAGGACGAAGATGTCCGGCACCGGCACGCCGGAGGCAATGGCGATTTCTTCGACGACGTTGCAGAGCCGGCGCCGGTCCGGATCGGTGGTATCGGCGGCGACCAGCGTTCCGCCGGCGCCCGCCGCGACCTTGCTGCCGCCGGCCGAGAGTGCTGCGGTCTTGTAAAGGCTTGCAGCGGCGATGAACAGCGTCGTCCCCGTGGCGGTCGCCATGAGCAGGCCGCCGTGTTCCGCGAACAGCTCCCGGCCGCCGGCTGCCGGCGTATCGAGAGCCGCCAGCGCGAACGCGACGACCAGCGTCACTCCGGCGACGATGAGCGCGGTCGCGAGCAGGTAGCCGGCGACGAGCCACCGGGTAGCCCGCCGGGCACGATCCTGGGCGTCGAAGAAGTTCACGCGGCAATGCCCGTCGGGCGGCCGGCCGGCTCAAGGCGTTTCAGGTAAACGCGACATCCGGCGCGGCGCGCATCTCTTCTGCCTCGATTTCGAGAAAGCTCGACTTCTGGAAATTGAACATGCCGGCGATGACGTTGTTCGGGAAGTTTTCGACCGAATTGTTGTAGCCCATGACGGCGTCATTGAATGCCTGCCGGGCGAAAGCGACCTTGTTTTCTGTGCTCGCAAGCTCTTCCTGGAACTGCATCATGTTCTCATTGGCTTTCAGGTCCGGGTAAGCCTCGGCCAACGCAAACAGACGGCCAAGCGCCGCACCGAGATGTCCCTCCGATTCGCCGAGCTGGCGGATGGCCTCGGCATTTGCCGGATCCGACTTCGCCGCATCGAGATCCCGCACGGCCGAGTTGCGCGCGGCTATGACGGCATCGAGCGTCTCGCGCTCGTGTTTCATGTAGCCCTTGACCGCTTCCACCAGGTTCGGGATCAGGTCATGACGGCGCGTGAGCTGTACATCGATCTGCGCGAATCCATTGCGGACACGATTCCGCTCGTTGATCAGCCGGTTGTACATTCCGATAGCCCAGAACACAATGACGGCCACGATCGCGAGAAAAACCAGGAATGAAATCAATGTTCCGCTCCTTGCTGACGAGTGTGAGCCGCAAGCATAGCGCCCGATACGGGATTTCACTACCGATTGTCGCCGCCCTGCTTCTCATGCCTGCCGGGCCATCGCAGGCCGCCTGGCACGGCGACGCCCGGCCGATGATGGGCACAGAGGTATCGGTGCACCTGTGGCATGAAGACGCCGGCAAGGCGCGGGCATTGATCGACGCCGTGTTCGCCGAGGCATCCCGTATCGACGAGCTCATGAGTACCTACAAGGACATGAGCCGCATTTCGGAAGTGAACCGCGACGCGGCAGAGCGGCCGGTCTACGCGGGTAATGAACTGTTCACGCTGGTCCAGAGGGCCCACGATATCTCGGTGCTGACGCGGGGTGCCTTCGACATCACTTACGACAGCGTGGGCCAGCACTACGACTTCCATACCCGCAAGCGCCCCAGCGAAGCGACGGTCGAAAAGGAGAAGGCCCTGATCGACTATCGCCTGATCGAGCTGGATCCGACCGCCCAGAGCGTGCGGTTCCTGAAGCCCGGCGTACGGATCAATCTCGGGGGCATCGCGAAAGGCTACGTGGTCGAGCGCGGCATCGACATTCTTCGTCATGAGGGCGTCACGAATGCCATCGTTACCGCCGGCGGCGATTCGAGGATGCTCGGCGACCGTCGGGGCCGCCCCTTCATGGTCGGGATCCGCGATCCACGCGACGAGGGCAAGGTGGCGATCTCGGTGCCGCTGGAGGACGAAGCAGTGTCGACCTCAGGCGACTATGAGCGCTATTTCGACGAGGATGGCGTGCGTTACCATCACATCATTTCGCCCTCGACGGGCGCGCCGGCGATGGACGTCCGCAGCGCAACCGTGGTCGGGCCGGACGCCGTCATGACCGACGCATTGTCGACCTCCGTATTCGTGATGGGTGTGGATCGCGGGCTGCGTCTTATCGCGGGATTGCCGGATTACGAGAGCATCGTCATCGACGCCGAAGGCCGGATCTTCTATTCCGACGGACTGGAGCCGCCGGCTCGCGAACCATCGCCCTGACAGCGCCCCGGCTCGCCTGCCGTTGTCGCCGAAAGGCGACGACTTTTTACTTTTATTTCATACTGATACGCATATTATAGAAAGCCGGTGTAGCACCCGGCCGCTGCAGGCGCCGGGCGCTGACCCTGGCGGACCCGGAGGTGCAAAAACGCTGGCAACGCTGCCTAGTTGAAGTAATATCATGCGCAAACGCCGCCGGCGGGTGCCTCTGGAATACTCGCCTGGCGGCCGGCCGGTACTGGTCCCGAAGCCGAATTATGTAGGCGTATGAAGGCTTTATGTGACGATTGTCACGGCCCCGGACGGTCCCGGCTGTCACCATGTGGAATGGCGGCGCGTGGCGACGCTGGCGCCTCTGTGTGCACGACCCGAATGGAATCAGGCTGACAACACAAAGGAATGGGAATGATGAACATAAGGAACGTTGTTTTGGGGCTGGCGGTGTCCGCCATGGCGGCGACCGGCCTCGCGTCGTCCGGCCTGACCGGGCAGCCGGCTCCTGATTTCGCGCTGAAGAGTTCCAGCGGTGAGAATCTACGACTGTCCGAGTACCGCGGTGACGTCGTGATGATCAACTTCTGGGCGACCTGGTGCGGCCCATGCCGGCAGGAAATGCCTTTGCTCGACGAGTTGTACACACGATATCAACGGGTCGGCTTCAACCTGCTCGGTGTGAACATTGACGATGACTCGGGCAAGGCCATAGCGATGATCGAGGAACTCGGGGTGAGTTTCCCGGTACTCTTCGATGATCGTAAGGAAGTGAGCAAGATGTATGAGGTAGGCGCGATGCCGGTCACGGTCATCGTCGATCGCGCAGGACAGATACGTTACGTACACCAGGGCTACAAGCCGGGTTACGAGAACCTGTATCTCGACCAGATACGTACGCTGTTGCGCGAATAAGAAGACCGGGCCTGCGGTGTCCGACGATCCGCACACCGCAGGCGATGGTCGAAGGAGAGAGGGCGTGAGCGTTGGCAGAGTGCTTTTTCGTGGCTGGTTTTCGCTGCTGTTGCTGGCGCTTACCGGCTCCCTGGCGTTTGGCCAGAGCTTGCCCGGATCCGGCGCGGTTCCGCCGGACACGGCGCGGGTCGCGGCAGAGGAGGCAGAGAGCCGCGAGGAATTCCGGGCGCTGGACCAGGACATACAATCGCTGAAAAAAGAGGTTCTCGATCTCAATCGTGACCTGTTCCTCCTCGAAGAGGAGCTCCTGTTTCCCGCCAACTCCCAGGTGGCATTCTTCGTCTCCCTGGACGTCGGGGAATACTTCCAGCTGGACTCTGTAACATTGACGATTGACGGCAAGGAGGTTGCGAATTACCTCTATACGGAGCGTGAGATCGATGCGCTGGCGCGCGGCGGCGTGCATCGCGTGCATATGGCTAACCTGAAGACCGGCAGGCACGAGCTCGTGGCTGTATTTTCCGGCGAAGGACCGCACAGCCGGGACTACCGGCGCGGCGCCACCGTGACAGTGGACAAGGGCATCGGCGCGAAGTACGTCGAACTCGAGATCACCGATCGGATCACCAAACAACAACCGGAGTTTGAAATCAGGGAGTGGGAGTAGTCCTTGAGAGCGAAGCAAGTCATTGCCGCTGCGCTCGGCGCCTGCGCGCTGGCGCAGCTGGGACCGCGTGTGCAGGCAGCCGAAGTAAGCGAGCCCATCGTGGTCGAGGACCCGCTGTATGGCGAGGCGCTGTTTTATTTTTATCAAGAAGATTATTTTCCCGCGATCGTTCGTATCCTGGCCGCACAGTCACAATCGCGCCTCGGTGCGCAGGCTGAGGAGGCCGAGCTGTTGCTCGGCGGGATGTTCCTCTCCTATGGCCACCACCTCGAAGCGGCGAAGATCTTCGAACGCTTGCTGGCCGACAACGTCAATCCGGAGATTCGAGACCGCACCTGGTTTTTTCTCGCCAAGATATGGAAGCAGCGGGGCTACATCGAAGAGTCGCAACAGGCACTCGACCGCATCCAGGGCGAGCTGCCCGAAAACATCGAGCGTGAAGCCCGGATGTTGCGCGCCCAGAATCTCATCGACGCCGGCGACTACGATGCTGCCATCGCGCTGCTCAGGAACTGGAGTGGTCGCACGGAATGGGCGCGCTACGCGCAATTCAACCTCGGCGTCGCCTTGCTGAGAAGCGGGCGCATCGCGGAGGCAGAATTGTTTCTCGGGGACCTCGGCCAGATGAATCCCTTGAGCGAGGAAATGACGGCCCTGCGCGACAAGGCGAACCTCGCGCTCGGCTACGCGCTCCTGCAGGACGACCGGCCCGTGCCGGCGAAGGAGGCATTGCAGCGGGTGCGCCTGGAGGGACCGTACTCGAACAAGGCGCTGCTCGGCGTCGGCTGGGCCGACGTCGAGGGTGACAATTACCAGCGCGCGCTGGTGCCGTGGATGGAACTGCGCAGCCGGAATCTGCTCGATTCCGCCGTGCAGGAGTCAATGCTCGCGATCCCGTACGCGCTCGCCCGGCTGGAGGCGTCCAGCCAGGCGGCGGATCATTACCTCAATGCCATCGAGGCCTATCACGAGGAAAGCGGGCGCATCGACCGGACGATAGGAAACATAGAAGACGGCACGTTCTTTGCGACGTTTATCGACGACAGGACACTCGACAGCTCCGGCTGGTACTGGCGGCTCGACGATCTGCCCGCGGTGCCCGAGGCCCGTTATCTCTACCACTTGTTATCGACGCATCGATTCCAGGAAGGCTTGAAGAACTACCGCGACCTGACGTACATGCACCGGAATCTGGACGACTGGCAGCAACGCGTCGACGTCTTCGAGAGCATGCTGGAGACCCGGACGCTCGCCTACCGGGAGCGCCTGCCGCGCGTCGAGGAAGCACTCGCGCGCGCCGACCTCGATGCCATGGTCGATCGCAAACTCGAATTCGACTCCATGCTGAACGACATCGAGTCGGGGCACGACTGGCTTGCGCTCGCCAACCCCGAGGAATTCGCCATGTGGGCCGAGATTACGGGGCTTGAGGCAACCCCCGCGCTGGCAGCCGACCTCCCGGAGGCCGAAGAGGTGGGTGCGAAGATCGCGCTGATGAAAGGCGTGTTGCAGTGGAACCTCGAAAAGCAGTTTTCGGACCGCCTTTGGCAGAACCGGCGCGACCTGAACGAAACGGGCGAGGCGCTGGTTGCGGCCCAGCGTGCGCGCCGCCAGATCGACGAGTCCCTGCGGCGCGCGCCGCTGGAACTCGAGGAATTCACGGCGCAGGTGGAGAACCTGTCGCCACGGATCGAAGCACTGAAGATGCGCATCGAAGACGACATGGCTGCCCAGAGGGACTATCTGCGCTCGATCGCGGTCGGTGAACTCGAGGCCCAGAAAGAGCGCCTCGACAGCTACGCAATTCAGGCGCGCTTTGCCCTCGCGACCATATACGATATGGCAACCGCAGGCAGCGAGGGGCCGGAATGAGCATTCGAGCACTGGTTTGTACTGTCGTCGGCGCTCTGCTTGCGCTCGGCTTTTCGCCCGCGGGCGCGCGCGAACCGAAGGAATCGGAAACCATCAAGAGCCTCGAGCGGCGGCATGTCCCGCTTCGCTCCGGCGAAGTCATCGTCAATTCCGCGGACCTTGCCCGCAACAACTATCGCGAGTTCCTGGAACTCGTCGTCACCGATCCGGAACTGCGGGCCGAGGCTCTGCGCCGCCTCGGCGACCTGGAGCTCGAGGCGACGGAGGCCGAGCAACTCGAGGCCAACCTGGAGTCCCTGAGCGGCAAGAGTTACGACAATGCCGTAGCCCTGTTCGAGCAGCTGCTCGCGGCGTACCCCGACTACGAACGAAATGACATGGTGATGTACCAGCTGGCCCGCGCGTATGAGATCGGCGGCCGAACGGACGAGGCGCTGGCAACCCTGGACGAGCTGGTCCGCCGTTACCCGGATACACCGGTCCTCGACGAGGTGCAGTTCCGGCGCGGCGAGATGCTGTTCCTGCGCAAGGACTACAGCGGTGCAAGGACGGCATACGCCGATGTCGTCGCGGCCGGTCCGGAATCGCGCTACTACGAGCAATCCCTGTACAAGCTCGGCTGGGCGCACTTCAAGCTCGCCGAGCACGAGGACAGCCTGGCGCCCTTCTTCGAGTTGCTGGATCGCAAGCTCGCGGGCGTGGAGCTGGACAGCGGCGATGAAGCGCTGGCAGGCCTGAGCCGCGCCGAGCAGGAAATGGTGGAGGACACCTTCCGGGTGCTGTCCATCAGCTTCTCCTACATGGACGGACCGGAGAGCATCGAGCAGTTTATCGATTCCGAAGGCGACCGGGACTATGCGTACATCGTGTACATGAAGCTCGGCGACCTGTACCTCGACAAGGAACGCTACGTCGACGCGGCGGAAACCTACGGCGCGTTCGTCGCAGCCAACCCGCACCACCCTAAAGCTCCTTTGTTGCAGGTCGAAGTCATGGAAGCCTACAAGCAAGGCGGTTTCCCGACGCTCGTACTCGAATCAAAGAAGGAATTCGTCGAACTGTATTCAACCGACAGCCAGTACTGGACCGAGAATGCCGCGGCCGAGAATACCGAGGTGGCGGCCCACCTCAAAGCGAACCTGGCCGATCTCGCACAGTACTATCACGCGGCCGGGCAGAGCGCGGACTCGCCCGAGGAATTCAAACAGGCGGCCACCTGGTACAAGGAATACATGGTGTCCTTCCCCGAGGATCCGGACACCGCGAACACCAACTTCCTGCTTGCCGAGACCCTGTTCGAAAGCGGGGATTTCGAGCAGGCTGCGGCGGAGTACGAGCGCACGTCCTACGCCTATCCCCCGCACGGCAAATCCGCCGAAGCCGGCTACGCCGCATTGCTGGCGTTCCAGCGGCAGGAGGAGCGCCTGTCTGGGGAGGAGCGCTCCGCCTGGCACGATGCTTACCTCGACAGCGGCCTGCGCTTTGCCGATACCTACCCGGATCACCCCGAAGCGGGCGCCGTATTGACGACGGTGGCGGAGGACCTGTTTCGCCAGGGCCAGTTCGATCTCGCGATCGGAATCGCGCACGCCGTGATCGAAAAGCAACCGCCCGTCTCGAAAGAGCGCGCACGCACCGCGTGGACGGTGATCGCGCACTCGCAGTTCGATCTGGAGAATTTCGCCGCGGCGGAACAGGCATATTACCAGCTGCGGACAGTGACACCCGCCGACGATCTCGCGGCGAACGACGAGATCGACGAGCGTATCGCTTCGTCCATTTACAAGCAGGGTGAACTCGCGCGCGACGCAGGGGATCTCGAAACGGCCGTAGCGCATTTCAGCCGGCTCGGCGAGGTCGTCCCTGACTCGGATATTCGTGCGACGGCGGAATACGATGCCGCGGCGGCACTGATCAACCTCGAAGCCTGGGATCGGGCGTCCGTCGTACTCGAGCGGTTTCGCCGGGATTATCCCGACAGTGAGCTCGTCGACGACGTCGCACAGAAGCTCGCTGTGACCTACCTCGAGTCGGGACAGGGCGTCCAGGCGGCCCAGGAGTTCGAACGCATTGCGGCCGCCTCCGACACCGACGAGGAAATTCGCCGGGAAGCCATGTGGAAGGCAGCCGAGCTCTACGAGTCCGCGGCCTCTGTGCGCGACGAACGGCGCGTACTCGAAGCCATCGTCGCCCGTTATCCGGACCCCCTGGTCGAATCCATCGAGGCGCGCTATCGCTTGCTCGAGATCGCCAGGGCCAGCGGCGATTCCCGCGAGCGCCTCGCTCGCCTGCAAGACCTCGTCGACGCTGACGCCACGGCCGGGCCCCAGCGGTCGGACCGCACACGTTACCTCGCGGCGACCGCGGCGATCGAACTCGCCGAGCCCGTGCGGCAGAGATTCGAAGCCGTACGCCTGACGCAGCCCCTGGATGAGAGCGTCAAGCTGAAGCGCAGGCACATGGAAGAGGTTCTCGAGGCGTATACGACGGCGGCGGACTACGGCGTGGCCGAAGTAACGACGGAAGCAACCTATTGGCTAGCCGGAGTGTATGAACATTTCGCCAAGGCGCTGCTGGAGTCCGAGCGACCCGCAGACCTCGATGCACTGGCGCTGGAACAGTATGAATTGCTGCTCGAGGAGCAGGTGTTCCCGTTCGAAGAGCAGGCGATCGACCTGTACATCACGAACACGGATCGCGCGCCGAAGGGCGTCTACGACGAATGGGTACAGAAGAGTTTTGATCGGCTCGCGGGACTGATGCCGGCACGCTACGCAAAGTCGGAGCGGAGTGAAGATGTCGTTACGTCATTCTATTGACCGGGCGGGCCGAAGAGCGCCGCTCCTGTCAGTGGCGCTCCTTTTTGCCGCGTGTTCCTCGTCGGGACCCACGGTCGACGAGACGTCGCCCGGCGGGTCGACGGACGGGGCCCGCGCAGCAGCCGCGGTCACGCTGTCGCCCGCAGCCCAGAACCTGTTCGATCAGGCGGTTTGGGTGATGAGCTCGGGCGATCTCATCGACGCCGAGCTGCGCTTCAAGGAATTCCTGCTGCACTATCCCGATGTTGCGGCAGCCTATGTGAACCTTGCCATTATTCACGGTCAAAACGGGAATCTCGAAGCGGCACGCAGCGCGGTGGACGAGGCGCTCAGGATCGACCCCGACTTTGCGCCCGCGCTGAACCAGCTCGGCCTCCTGTTGCGCAAGAACGGCAAATTCGAGGAGGCGGAGTCCGCATATATGAAGGCCATCACAGTCTCGCCCGAGTATGCATTGGCACACTACAACCTGGGCGTTCTCAACGAACTGTATTTGCAGCGCCTGGATATCGCGCTGCGGCATTTCGAGCAATACCAGCAGCTTGTCGGCGGCGATGAACTCGTCGAAAAGTGGATTACCGACCTCACGCGGCGCGTCGAGGCCGATCAGCAAAGCGCCAACCGGGCCGAGTGAGAGCTATGAAACGAACATTGACGGATGAGCGGGCCTGCCTGTTGCTTGCGATGTCCCTGCTGATCGGCGGGCCGGCCCTTGCGCAGGATGCCGGTACCGAAAGCGGTGAGAGCCGTGAAATCGACGCGCTCGAGCCCGGTGTCGATACCTCCGAATCCGGGACAGATGAGGGCACCGACGACACGGCGGCCGACGCCGCAGCAGGCGACGAGGACGGCGAGATTGAGCGTACGGAGTCCGGCGGCCGGGTAATGGACCGGATGGAACTCGGGCGTACGGAGATCACCGGCAACCAGGAGTTGCCGAAGGTGCTATACATCGTGCCCTGGCAGAAGGCGAATCACGGCGACCTGTCGGGACGGCCGGTCAATACGCTGCTCGATGAGGTACTGGCACCGGTCGACAGGGAAGAGTTCATCCGCACAGTAGAGTATTACCGGGAGCTCAACGGCGACGGCCCGGACTAGCCGGCCGCCGTATTCCCGATTTGATTTTGACTGGAAGGCACATCCGAAGCGATGTTTAGAGGAGCAAGGCAATGAGCACGATAGTGCGTTTTTTTCAGGATGGCGGCGTCTTCATGATTCCGATCCTGTTCGTATTCCTGTTCGGCGTGGTCATTGCGATCGAGCGATGGACCTACCTGACGGTGTCCGGTGCCAATAACAGGGCACTGTGGAAGAAGATCGTTCCGTATCTGAAAGCAGGAAACTTCCAGGAAGCCGCCGCCCATACCGCGAAGTCAAAAGCGGCGATCGGCTCGATCCTGACCTACGGGCTGTACCGCATCAAGAGTGCGCGTCGGCGTGACGACATTGAAAAGGCGATGGAAGAGAGCATGATGGAGGTGCTGCCGCGCCTCGAGAAGCGTACCCATTACCTCGCAACGCTCGCCAACATCGCGACACTTCTGGGGCTTTTGGGGACAATCATCGGCCTCATTACCGCGTTCACCGCCGTGTCGAATGCGAACCCGGCGGACAAGGCGGACCTGCTCTCGGCGAGTATTTCCGTCGCCATGAACACGACCGCGTTCGGGCTGATGGTGGCAATCCCGCTGCTCCTGATTCACGCCCTGCTGCAGACTAAGACGAACCAGCTGGTCGACAGCCTGGAAATGGCGAGCGTCAAGTTCCTCAACGCCGTTACCGAGCGCCAGCTGGGCCCGGCCGGAGCGTAACGATGATTTATCGCCGCAGAGGCGGCAGTCGCCACAATGAGGAGACTGCCGAGCTCAATATCACGGCATTCATGAACCTCATGGTGATCCTGGTTCCGTTCCTGTTGATCACAGCGGTGTTCTCGCGTTTGGCAATTCTCGAACTGAACTTGCCAGGCTCCTCGACCGAGCCCGTGGATCCGCAGGACCAGCCGTTCCAGCTCGAAGTCATCGTCCGCGAGGACAGGTTCGAGGTGGGGGATCGCAACCAGGGCCTGCTTGGCGTATACCCGAGACTGCCCGGCGGTGCTTATGATTACGAGTCGCTTGAGGGCCAAGCTCGCGGAACTCAAGGTTCGCTACCCTTCGAAGACCGACGCCTCAATCCTGCTCGAGCAGGACATCGCCTACGACACACTGGTCCAGGTCATGGACCTCGTGCGCCTCAGCGAGGTAATCGAGGACGAGACGGTCGTGCGTAACGATCTGTTCCCTGACATATCGATCGGCGATGCGCCGGTCCTGCAGCCTGAAGGGTCCTGAGACATGGTCAAGTCGGCACGCGCCAGGCGCATGGAAAAGCACCACAAGCGGAACAGGCCCGGTGCACTCAATCTCGTTTCGCTGATGGATATCTTCACGATCCTCGTGTTCTTCCTGCTCGTGAATTCGTCGGAAGTCGAAACGCTGCCGAACACGAAGGATCTGCAGCTGCCGGAGTCCATGGCTGAAAGGAAGCCGGAAGTTTCGGTGACAATACTGATCGGCGACGTGGACATTCTCGTTCAGGGTTCGCCGGTCGCCAAGGTGGCGGATGTCCTGGCGCTGGAAGGCAACGACATCGCCCCGCTCAGGGAAGCATTGAAATCGCAGAACGATCGCGTACTGCGCCGCGCCGCGCAGGACGACATCGCCGGCCGCGAGGTCACGATCTTGGGTGACAAGGAGATTCCGTACCGGGTTCTCAAGAAGGTCATGGCGACGTGTACGGCAGCCGACTACGGCCAGATTTCACTCGCGGTGCTGCAGAAGAGCAGTGACAAGCTCGAATCGATCCAGGCGGCGCGCTAACAGCGCAGGGCCGGCGTAGGGAGTCGCGACTTTGGATTTACCGTTTTACAGAGAGTATGAGCTGCCGTGGACAGCGGACAGTGACCAGGAACGCGCGTTCCAGCGCCAGCTGGGCATTGCGTTCCTGATCGCGGTCGTACTCAGCATCGTATGGCCTTTCATCCCCGTGCCGGAGCCGGAACCTTACGACGTGGTCGAGATTCCGCCGCGCATCGTGGAACTCATGCTCGAGGAAGAGCCTTTGCCGCCGCCGCCCCCGGAGCCTGAACCCGAAGAGGAACTCGAAACCGAGGAACCCGAGCCCGAGCAGGTTGTGGAGGAGGAACCCGAGCCGGAGCCGGAAATCGTCGAGCCGGAGCCGGAGCCTGAAATCGACCAGACGGAGGTGGCCCGAGAGCAAGCCGAGGCGAAATTCACCTTCGCCGAAGACCTGTCCGATCTCGTGGACGAGAGTCTGCTCGACTCGGTCGAAGACGACCGCGATCTGACCTCCTCCGTAGGCGAGGCGGAACGCAACGAGCGGTCGATGATCACCTCGAAGGTCGGTACGGCCTCCGGCGGCATCAACACCGCGTCGATGAGTCGCAATACCGGCGGCAGCGGCATTGCCGGCCGCAATACGACGCAGGTGGCGAGTCCGGTCGCGAGTATCGGTACGCAAAACGCCGCCGGCGGCGCGACACGCGATGGCACCAGCGGCAAAGCATCGCGTTCCCGCGAGGAAATCGAACTCGTATTCGACAAGAACAAGGGAGCGATCTTCGCCCTTTACAACCGGGCGCTGAGAAACGACCCCACGCTGGCGGGCAAACTGGTACTCCGGCTGACCATCGCCCCAAGCGGTGAAGTGACAGCGTGCGAGATTGTTTCCAGCGAACTGGGTGATCCTGAACTCGAGCAACGGCTCGTGCAGCGCGTCATGCTGTTCCGGTTCGACTCGAAGGATGTCGAGGCAATAACGACGACCAAACCGATCGACTTCTTCCCGGCGTAGTAGGAGTGGCTGTCAGCCGCGAATGAGCCGGCGTTCGATCCTGCCGCGAATCATTCGCGGGCGACGCCCGCTCCAACGGCAGACCGCTGATACGCCGCGACGCTTTTCGATGCCGGCAGCCCCGGACGCCGGCAGCTTTCGGTCAGAGGGCGCCGTCGCCGGTTTCGCCCGTCCGGATGCGCCAGACTTGCGAAAGCTCGGTGATGAAGATCTTGCCGTCGCCCACTTTTCCGGTCTTGGCGCTTTCGATGATCGTCTCGACAGTACGCTCCACGAAGTCATCGGGTATGGCGACCTCGATTTTCGCTTTCGGCAGAAAATCGACCACATACTCGGCGCCGCGGTACAGTTCCGTATGCCCTCGCTGGCGCCCGAAGCCCTTGACCTCCGTTACGGTCATGCCCTGGATCCCGATTTCCGATAGTGCATTGCGCACGTCATCGAGCCTGAACGGCTTCACAATTGCGGTCACGAGCTTCATCCGGCAATCTCCTGCGGGGCGGTGGCGTTATGTTAGGGAGTCTCTCTGGCAATAGCCATCCCGCGAGTGTACAACGGTAGCTCGCAGAGCCGACGAGGAGGCCCATGCCCGAATCGGGGGATGTATTTCACGAACCGGCTGGACTCCGCTACCACGGCGGAGCCGTCGTTTACGCGTGCCTTGCCTGGTCGGCTGGCTTCGCCGGACTGTTGCACGCCAATCCTGCGCTCAACGTGGTGGCAACGCTGCTGCTCGCGCACGGCATGCTTATCGCAGCGTACCTGGTGCACGAATGTGCGCATAACACCGTATTCAGGCGCCAGCGCCTCAATGCGCGCCTCGGCACTCTGCTGACTTGGATTTGCGGCGCGTCCTACGGCACGTTCGAGGATATCCGCTACAAGCATTTTCGCCACCACGTGGATAATGACGACGTCGCGGCCTTCGACTATGACGGGTGGTTCGAACGACATCCGGTGCTGACTCGTGTCATCAGGGCACTGGAATATGCTTACGTGCCGGCGCAGGAGCTTCTCATGCACGCCGTCATGGCACTCACGTCATTCGTGATTCCGGTGCGCCGCGGACAACGGGGCCGAAACCTCGGCGTGCTCGCCGTTCGCGGCGGCGCCTTCATAATGCTCCTGGTGTGGGCTCCGAAAGCGGCCCTGCTGTATGCGCTTGCCTATCTCCTGATGCTGCACGTACTTCGATTCATGGATTTGTTGCAACACGATTATCCGTATTCGCTTACGCTCTTCAGCGCACCGCGGGCACCGCACCGGGGCGACGCCCGCTGGGAGCAGGAACATACGTTCAGCAACCCCTTGTCGTTGCGCTGGCCCGCCGTGAACTGGCTGGTTTTGAACTTCGGTTACCACAACGCACATCACCACGACATGAACCTGCCTTGGTACCGCCTGCCTGCGATGCACCGTGAGCTGACCGGCAACGACCCGGCGCGGGTCATACCCCTGCGCGCGCAGGTCCGGCTCTACCATGTCAATCGGGTTCGACGGGTCCACAGTTCAGAAGCGCCGGACTATCCGAAAGGCATCGATTACCTCGAAACCGCACGAACCGGTGGCGGGCCGGTCGGGGGAAATGCCGCGTCTTTCCTGACCGCGTTCTGACGCAAGCCTGATGATGTGCCACGCAACAGCCGGCGCGAAGATCTGCGTGGAACAGCGCCGGCGCGTGTGCGTTGTCGAAGCGCCGAACGGGGCGACGGGGGCGCCGTTCGAGCCTTGAGTCCGGGGCACGCACGCATGGGCGCCAGCATGAGCAGGACGCTGTCGAGTCCCGCGTGGCACGCCGCGGTCGCGCGGCTCGTCGAGAGCGGCAGCAGTGACAGAACGGCGCCGGCCCTGATCTCCGCCATCGGCGAGGTCGTCGACCACCAGGGCACCTGTATGCTGGCCTTTCATCAGGATGCGCCGCCGGAGGTCGTACACCACAGCCTGGAACCGGCTGGCGTTCGTCATTATGTCGACCGATATCTTGCCGGCCCCTATCTCCTTGATCCCCTGTACCAGCTGGCGCGCGCCCCCGACAAGCCCGGTATTTGCCGATACCGCGACGCGACGCCCGACCGTTTTCATTCGTCCGAGTATTACCGCCAGTATTGTGAGCGCACGCATCTCGGCGACGAAATGGACTTCCTCGTCGATGTGGGGAGTGACGCGACCCTGGTTCTCGTCGTCGCGAGGCGTCAGCGGCGCTTCACGCGCGCCGAGATTGCGCGCCTGAGACACATCGAGGGCATCGTGCATGCGGCGATGCGCAACATCTGGCAGGCCCGGGGGTTCAGGCCGGGACGCGCCGAACGCGATCGCGGCCTGCACCGCCGGCTGACCGAGTGCTTCGAGAACTTCGGCGGCGAGGTCCTGACCGAGCGGGAAAAGCAGATTACCCGGCTGCTGTTGCGGGGCTTTTCGACCAAGGCCATTGCCAGGGAACTCGCTATCGCCCCCGGGACGGTAATGGTGCACAAGCGCAACCTGTTTGCGAAATTGGGCATCACCTCCCAGTTCGAGCTGTTCTCACAATTCATAGTGGCGCTATCGGAAGAGTGAGGCGACTACCCCGGAGATGGTATTCAGGTCCGGCCCGGCGCTCGCGACAATCATTGAAGGTTCGTTCGGGAGCGTGTGCGTGTACGACTTTGACTTCGGACATGGTGAGGAACTCGACCTGCTGCGTGATACGGTCCGCACGTTCGCGGCACAACGTATTGCGCCGCGAGCAGAGGAAATCGACCGCGAAAACCGTTTTCCGCGGGATTTGTGGCCGGAACTCGGCGAGCTCGGGCTTCTCGGCATCACGGTCGACGAGGAGTACGGAGGCACTGGCTTAGGCTACCTCGCGCACGTCATTGCCATGGAAGAAATCAGCCGCGCATCCGCGTCGGTCGGTCTTTCCTACGGAGCGCATGCCAACCTGTGCGTGAACCAGTTGCGACGTTGGGGAAGCGAGGAGCAGAAACGTCAATTCCTGCCGCCGTTGATCGGCGGTGACGCGGTCGGCGCGCTGGCAATGAGCGAACCGGGCGCCGGGTCGGACGTCATGGCCATGCGGACGACCGCAAAACGCGATGGCGACCACTACCTGCTGGACGGCAACAAGATGTGGATTACGAACGCGCCGGAAGCGGACGTGATGATCGTCTACGCGGTCACCAGCCCGGACGACACCCGGCGCAAGCTGAGTGCATTCATCGTGGAACGGGACCGGGCCGGGTTCACGACGCCGCAGAAACTGGACAAACTCGGTATGCGCGGCTCGGACACGAGTGAGGTAGTCTTCGAGGGCTGTCGCATCCCGGCGGCCAACCGCCTTGGACAGGAAGGACAGGGCGCGGAAATCCTGATGAGCGGTCTCGACTACGAGCGCGTCGTGCTGGCCGGCGGATCCCTGGGGATAATGCGCAGCTGTCTCGACCTCGTATTGCCCTACGTGCATGACCGCCGGCAGTTCGGCAGGCCGATCGGCGAATTCCAGCTCATGCAGGGGAAACTGGCGGACATGTACACCACGATGAACATGAGCCGCGCGTATGTCTACGCCGTCGCCGCAGCCTGCGACCGGGGGCGGACGACACGCTTCGATGCGGCGGGGTGCATACTCGTCGCTGCCGAGAAAGCCACCTGGATGGCCGGCGAAGCGATTCAGGTGCTCGGCGGAAATGGCTATATTAACGAGTTTCCCGCCGGGCGCCTGTGGCGCGACGCCAAGCTGTACGAAATTGGCGCCGGTACCAGCGAGATCCGCCGCATGCTCATTGGCCGGGAACTGTTCAACGCCTCCGCATAAAGGACGTACGGCCCATGCCCCTGCTGAAGACGCGGGTCGACCGAAGTTCGGTCGATTTCGACAAAAATCGCGAAGCGAACGTCGCGCTGGCGGAAGACCTGCGCGCGTTGAACGAGCGCGTGCTGCGGGGCGGTTCACACCGGGCGCGGGAGAAACATCTTTCGCGCGGCAAGTTGTTGCCGCGGGACCGTGTCAAACTGCTCCTCGATCCGGATACCGAGTTCCTCGAGATCGGCCGCCTCGCTGCGCACGAGGTTTACGAGGACGACGTACCAGCCGCCGGCATCATCGCCGGAATCGGCCGCGTACAGGGCGTGGACTGCATGATCGTCGCGAACGACGCCACCGTGAAAGGCGGCACCTACTATCCGCTGACGGTGAAGAAACATCTTCGCGCCCAGGAAGTGGCGGCCCAGAACCATCTGCCGTGCATCTATCTCGTCGACTCGGGCGGCGCGTATCTTCCGATGCAGGAGGATGTCTTCCCCGACAAGGAGCACTTCGGGCGGATCTTTTTCAACCAGGCGCGCCTGTCTGCGCGCGGTATCCCGCAGCTAGCAGTCGTCATGGGTTCATGCACCGCGGGCGGCGCCTATGTGCCGGCGATGTGCGACGAGGCCATCATCGTTCGCAACCAGGGCACGATATTCCTGGGCGGTCCGCCGCTCGTCAAAGCCGCCACCGGTGAAGTGGTCGATGCCGAGACGCTCGGGGGCGGATCGGTACATTCCCGCATATCCGGCGTTACCGATCACCTCGCCGATGACGATACCCACGCCATCGCGATCGCGAGAGAGATCGTTGCCACGCTCAACCGGCCTCCGCGGTCCACGTTTGCAAACCGCGAGAGCCGGGAGCCCGCGTATCCCGCGAGCGACATCTACGGAATCGTTTCCCGGGAGTACCGCTTCCCCTACGACGTCCGTGAAATCATCGCACGCATCGTGGATGCATCCGAGTTTCACGAGTTCAAGAAATTGTATGGCTCGACACTCGTCACCGGGTTCGCTCATATCGATGGCAACCCCGTCGGGATTGTCGCGAACAACGGGATCCTGTTTCCCGAGTCTGCGCAAAAAGGCGCGCACTTCGTGCAGCTCGCGAACCGGCGCGGAGTCCCGCTCGTGTTCCTGCAGAACATCACCGGTTTCATGGTTGGCAAGCGCGTGGAACATGCGGGGATTGCGAAGGACGGCGCGAAGATGGTGAATGCCGTGGCGACGGTCACGGTGCCGAAGTACACCGTCATCATCGGTGGCTCGTTCGGTGCCGGCAATTACGCAATGTGCGGCCGAGCCTACGATCCGCGGATGATCTGGATGTGGCCGAATGCGCGGATCTCGGTAATGGGCGGGGAGCAGGCAGCAAGCGTGCTTGCCACGGTCCGGGCCGACGCCATGGATGCGCGCGGCGAGGACTGGCCCGCGGCCGATCGGGCGGCGTACGAGAGCGAAATCCGCACTTCCTACGAGGCGCAGGGGCATCCCTACTATTCGAGCGCCCGTCTCTGGGACGACGGTGTTATCGATCCGGTGGACACGCGTAAGGTATTATCGCTGGCATTGGCAGCCGCAGGAAATCGCCCCCGTGACCCGGAGACCCCCGCAGGCATCTTCAGGATGTAACCCTCGGCCGCTGGTTTGACGACGCGGCAGGAACAGAATTCCGGAACCCGCGACGTCCGTGACGCGCACCGGTTTGACGAGGCGGCTCTGGCGGTGTGGCTCGCGTCGAACGTTGCGGGCTTTGCCGGCCCGCTCCGCATTCGCCAGTTCCGCGGCGGACAGTCGAACCCGACCTATCTGCTCGAAACGCCGGCATCCCGCTACGTGCTTCGCCGGAAGCCCGCCGGCAAACTCCTGCAATCGGCCCATGCCGTAGACCGCGAGTTTCGCGTCATCAGCGCCTTGCATGCCGCCGGGTTCCCGGTGCCGCGGCCGGTCGTACTGTGCCACGACGACGCGGTCATCGGGACGATGTTCTTCGTCATGGACTTCGTGGAAGGGCGCATCTTCTGGGATCTCGACCTTCCCGGCTGCACGCGCGATGAGCGCGCGGCGATTTACGACGATGCTAACCGGACCATCGCGCGCCTGCACAATTTCGACTACAGAGCGCTGGGGCTAGCGGACTATGGCAAGCCCGGCAATTATTTCGCACGCCAGATCTCACGCTGGACGAAGCAGTACCGGGCGTCCGAAACGGAGCGCATCGAGGCGATGGATCGACTTATCGACTGGTTGCCGCGACATATACCGGCGGATGACTCCGTCAGCATCGTGCACGGTGATTTTCGCCTCGACAACATGATCGTGCACCCTAGGGAACCGCGCATCATTGCGGTGCTGGACTGGGAATTGTCGACGATCGGCCATCCTCTCGCGGATTTCACGTACCATCTCCTTCCCTGGCGGATGCCCGAAATGGGCATCGGGTCTATCGGTCTCGCCGACAAGGACGTTGCGGCCCTGGGTATTCCAACGGAACACGACTACATCGCGCGCTATTGCGAGCGCACGGGCCGCAAGGAGATTCCGGACCGGGGCTTCTACGCCGCATTCAATTGTTTCCGGCTCGCGGCGATTCTGCAGGGGATCGCGGGGCGTGTCCGCGACGGTACCGCGGCGAGCGCGCATGCACGGCAGGCGGGGGCATCCGTCCTGCCGCTGGCGGCGCTCGGACTCGCGGCGAGCGTCAGCGATGGCGCGGCGGCCGAAGCCTTGAGCGGTGCGCGTGGCACGAGCCGGGGATGAGCTTATAAAATGTATATAAATCAAGTATATGGCGCTGAATTACGATAAATTAATGGCAACGACTATCGTCGACTTGCCGTTCAGCTACCGGGACGTCGAGACGATTTTGTACGCGCTGAGCGTGGGACTGGGGCGCGATCCGCTCGACCGGCGCGAACTGCCGTATGTCTACGAAGGAGGCCCGCTGCTCAAGACGCTGCCGACGTTCGCCACCGTGCTCGTACCCGACATGTTCCCGCCGGACCTTGGCTGGCAATACAGCCAGGTTCTGCACGCCGAACAGCGTTTGCAACTTTTCCGGCCACTGCCGCCCGCGGCGGACCTGCTCGTCAACAAGCGGATCGTCGAGGCATTCGACCGCGGGCCGAACCTCGGCGCGGTGGTCCTGTTCGAAGCGGAAGTGCGCCTTGCAAAAGACGATACGGTGCTGTTCACGCTCGGCAATACCATCGTTGCGCGCGGCGACGGCGGCTTCGGCGGGCCGAACGGCAAGGGTCCGGCGCCGCACCGCGTCCCGAGGCGGGAGGCGGACTTGAGTTGCAGTCTGGCAACGCGTGGAGACCAGGCACTGATGTACCGGCTGAACGGTGACCGGAATCCCTTGCACGCCGACCCGGGTCTTGCGCGCTCGGTGGGTTTCGGGCAGCCGATTCTGCACGGTCTTTGCACGTACGGCATCGCGTGCCACGCGATTCTCAAGACCATTTGCGACTACGATCACACCCTCATCGCCGGACTCGATGCCCGTTTCTCGGCACCGGTCGTGCCGGGCGATACGATCGCGACGGACATGTGGCAGGACGGCAACGTGATCTCGTTCCAGTGCCGGGCGCTCGAGCGCGACCTCATCGTCGTCCGCAACGGCAAATGCACGCTTACCGCATCCTGATATGCAATGCCTGAAGTTACAGTTCGACCGGAACGTCGCCACGGTTCTCCTCGACCGGCCGGGCAAGCGTAATGCCGTCAATCTCGCGATGTTCGACGACTTCCGCGCGTGCGGCGAACGCCTTGCGAACGATCCCGACGTGCGTGCGGTAGTCCTCGCCGGCAGCGGGGACGCCTTCTGTGCCGGTCTCGACGTGTCGCTGTTCGCCGGCTTGGACCGGGAATCGGTCGCGGCAGCGCTGTCTCCCCGGCCGCCGTCGCCCGCCAACGGTTTCCAGCATGCCGCCTTTGTCTGGCGCGAGCTGCCCGTACCGGTCATTTGTGCATTGCACGGTGTTGCGTTCGGCGCCGGCCTGCAGATCGCGCTCGGTGCCGACATTCGCGTGGCGGCGCCCGATACCAGGCTCTCGGTGATGGAAATTCGCTGGGGACTCGTTCCCGACATGGGGCTCAGCGTCACGGCACGGGGGCAGGTTGCGGTCGACGCATTGCGTGAGCTGGCATGGACGGGACGCATCATCGATGCGTCGGAAGGGCGCCGGCTCGGCCTTGTGACGCGCCTGGATCAGGATCCGCTCGGCGCGGCAGCCGGGCTTGCTGCCGGGATCGCCGCGAATTCGCCGGACGCCGTGCGCGGCATCAAGACGTTGCTCAGCGAAGGATGGCACGCATCGCCGGCCGATGCGCTGGCGCTGGAGGCCCGTCTACAGGGGCAGCTGATCGGCTCACCCAACCAGATCGAAGCTGCGCAGGCGAACATCGAGCGGCGCCCGCCGCAGTTCCGCTAAGATGGTTACGGCCGGAACTTTGCACGCGCGTGCGGACTCAAAGTCAGCATTCCGTTTTGATTGCGCCAGCTGTCCGACAATGCGATCCGCTCCAAGTAAAACCAGTCCCCTTATCGCCGCATTTGCCGGGTTCCTACTGGCAGGGCCCGCGGTCGCGGACGACAGCCGGTTCGGCAACCGCTTCGACGCGGGAACCCTGGCCGTCCAGCAGAAGGTCGAGGAGCTCTACCAGGAGGGCGAGTACGAACGGGCATTGTTCATCTATGAGAATGAACTGGCGCCGCTCGGTGACAAGTATGCGCAGTACATGGTGGGTTTCATGCACCTGACGGGCACCGGCACGAACGAGGACGCCGTGGCTGCCTCGGCCTGGTACCGGCTGGCGGCCGAGCGGTCTTACCCCGAATTCGTTACCGTGCGCGACCAGTTGCTGAAGGCGTTTACCGAGCCCGATCTCCTGCGCTCCGACTACGAGTACCGCGAACTCCGGCGCAAGTACTCCGATCTTGTGATCCTTGAACGGCTGATACGCGAGGACCTCAAATTGCTCGAACCCCTGACCGGGTCGCGCCTGGCGGGATCGTCCCGGGCCGTTACGATCATCGAACCGCGATCCGGACTGGTCGTGTCGGCCGGAGCGCAGCACGAGCGGGCCCGGGCGCGCATCACCGACCGGCTGCGCCAGATCGATGCGCTGATCGACGGGGTCGAGGTGGAAACCGACGTGGACCGACTCGACCTCGAGGTTCTCAGGGACCAGGTCCGCGCGGAAATCGAACGCATTGACGATCGCTAGCCGGCGGCCTGGCCGGCGGCCGGCAATGCACCCGCTCGGCGGCTAGGTCGGCAGGTCGCGGGGCAGAAGCCCCGCGGACAGGATGAGCGGGAACTGTCGCACGATGTGCCGCGACATGGCGTCATCGCCGTGGAACCACTTCGGTATCCAGTTGACCGCGCCCATGATCGCGTTGCCGGTCATGCGAATGTCACAGGGCCCGATGCTGCCGTCCGCGATGCCTTCGGCGAGCAGTCTCTCGAACGCGGTACTGTGCGCCCGGGACAGCGCCAGAATCTCCTCCCGGTGCGCGGGTTCGAGGGAGGGTATTTCGCTCATGATAGCGAGAGGCCCGCGCTCGCCGACCATGCAATCGACATGCATTGCGAGGTAACGCCTGACCTTGTCGAGGCCGCTGCTGCCGTCGCGCACGGCGGCTTGCATCGCCTCACGACCGACGGCCGCCGCCCGGACATAGCAGAGGTAGACGAGCTCTTCCTTGTTGCGCACGTAGTAGTAAAGGGCCGCATCGGTGAGTCCGAGGCGCGCGGCGACATCCTTGAGCGACGTGCCGCTGTAGCCTTTCTGGTTGAAGCAATGAGCGGCCGCCCGGAGCATGCGGTCCTTCTGCAGGGCAAAGCGCGAATCTTCGGCAATACTGGCCATTGGCCTCGATTTTAATCTGCATTAAAATGCTTGCCAATTGCGGGCTGGCAACGGCCTGTCTCCCGTCCCGGCCGCGCCCGTTTCCCGGCGCGCGGCCCGCCAGGTGTGCCGGAGGAACAACGCCGATGAGTTCGGTAGCCAGTGATGTGCCTCGACCCGCGGACCTGCCGCAGGGAACGCCGCTGCGCTTCGTGACCGCTGCCTCGCTGTTCGACGGGCACGATGCGGCCATTAACATAATGCGCCGGCTGATCCAGGCACGCGGCGCCGAAGTCATCCACCTCGGTCACAATCGCAGTGTCGACGATATCGTCCGTGCCGCCATCCAGGAGGACGCGGACGCCATTGCGATCAGCTCCTACCAGGGCGGCCACAACGAGTTCTTTCGGTACATGGTCGATCGTTTGCGGGAGGCCGGTGCCGCACACATCCGGGTTTTCGGCGGCGGCGGCGGCACGATCACGCCGGAGGAAATCGACGTCCTGATGGAGTATGGCGTCGAACGCATCTATCACCCGCACGACGGCATGGAACTCGGACTCGACGCGATGATCGGCGATCTGCTGGACCGGACGGCGGCGTCCCGACGACCAACGCCAGCCGGGGTCGCCGGCGAAGGGGCGCGACCTATCGACATAGCGGCGACGATCTCGGCCATTGAAGAAGGCGCGTTCGACGAACAAGAGCTCGGCAAGCTGCGCAAGGCCTGGCGCATCCGGGCGGGACAGGTGCCGGTCATCGGCATCACCGGGACCGGCGGGGCAGGCAAGAGCAGTGTCACGGATGAACTGCTGAATCGCTTCCTCGCTTCGTTCCCGGCGATGCAGATCGCGGTTATTGCCGTCGATCCGACGCGCCGGCGGACCGGAGGCGCATTGCTCGGCGACCGGATTCGAATGAACTCGCTGCGATCCGAACGAATCTTCATGCGCTCGATCGCCACCCGGCGACAGCATCTCGCGACCAGCGAAATGCTGGAGGACCAGGTCCTGTACATGAAATCGCTCGGATTCGACCTCGTCATCGTCGAAACCGCCGGCATCGGCCAGAGTGACAGCGAAATCGTCGACCTCGTCGACTTTCCTGTCTACGTGATGACGAGCGACTATGGTGCGGCCAGCCAGCTCGAAAAAATCGATATGCTGGATTTCGCAGAAATGATCGTACTCAACAAATTCGACCGTCGCGGTGCCGAAGATGCGTTGCGGGATATTCGCAAGCAGTGGAAACGGAATCGAATCGCGTTCACTACGGACGACGACGAGGTACCGGTTTACCCGACCATCGCGAGCCAGTTCAACGACCCGGGCATCACCTGGTTGTTCGTGGAGCTGTGCCGGAGGTTACGGGACAAGCTCGGCCTCGACGCGGAGCATTGGTCGCCGAAGCTCGAAGTTTCGGTTCGTGAGCCGCGCGCGACGGCGATCATCCCCGGGAGCCGCACACGATATCTCGCCGAGATTGCGGAGCAGGGGCGCGACCTCGACTCGCACGGCGAAATGCAGGCCGACCTCGCCCGGCGTCTGCAGCACCTGCATGAGTCGCTCCGCTTGCTGGGCGATCCCGAATTGCCGGATGTGTTCTCGCCCTACGCAGTCACGGCACTGGACGGCGAGGGCGACCCGAGCCTGCTCACCCTGAGGCAGCGCTACCAGGAGACCCTGGGCGAGCTCAGCCGGGAATCTCTCGAGCTGTTGAAGGGGTGGCCCGAGGTGAAGGCGGGGGTGAGCGACGAATCCTATCGCTACATCGTGCGCGGCCGCGAGTTGAGCGGCAGCAATTACCGGGAATCGCTCAGCCGCCAGAAGATTCCGAAGATCGCCCCGCCGGCATACCGGAGCTGGGGCGAGCTACTCCGGTTCCTGTTGCGCGAAAACCTCCCGGGGCACTACCCGTACACCGGCGGCGTATTCCCCTACCGCCGGCTAGGCGAAGACCCGACGCGGATGTTCGCGGGCGAGGGCACGCCCGAACGCACGAACCGTCGCTTCCATTACCTGTCGCAGAACCAGGAGGCAGCGCGGCTCTCGACCGCGTTCGATTCCGTCACGCTTTACGGCGAGGACCCGCACGAACGCCCGGACATATTCGGCAAGGTCGGAAATTCCGGCGTGTCGATCGCTACGGTCGACGACATGAAAAAACTCTACTCCGGCTTCGACCTGTGCGCGCCGACCACCTCGGTCTCGATGACGATCAACGGCCCTGCGCCGATGATCCTCGCATTTTTCATGAACACGGCGATCGACCAGCAGGTGGAAAAGCACCTGCGTGAATCCGGCCAATGGGAACGCGCGAAGAAGGCCATCGACCGCTACTTCGAGAACCGTATCCGCCCCGAATACGTCAGCGACCGTCCGCCGGGGAACGACGGCCTCGGGCTCGGTCTGCTGGGTATTTCAGGCGACAAGCTGGTCGATCGGGAAACCTACGGCCGAATTCGCCGCGAGACCCTGGCGAGCGTGCGCGGCACGGTGCAGGCAGACATCCTGAAGGAGGACCAGGCACAGAACACCTGCATCTTCTCGACGGAGTTCGCCATGAAGATGATGGGGGACGTACAGCAATTTTTCATCGAACACGAGGTCCGCAACTATTACAGCGTGTCGATCAGCGGCTACCACATTGCCGAGGCTGGCGCCAATCCGATCACACAGCTCGCCTTCACGCTGGCCAACGGCTTCACGATCGTGGAGTACTACCTCGCGCGTGGCATGGCCATCGACGATTTCGCACCGAACCTGAGCTTCTTCTTTTCGAACGGCATGGATCCCGAATACGCAGTGATTGGCCGTGTCGCGCGGCGCATCTGGGCGCGGGCGATGCGCGAGCGGTACGGGGCCAGCGCGCGCTCGCAAATGCTGAAATACCACGTCCAGACCTCCGGGCGCAGCCTGCACGCACAGGAAATCAGCTTCAACGATATCCGGACAACGCTCCAGGCCCTCTATGCCCTGTTCGACAACTGCAACAGCCTGCACACGAACGCGTTCGACGAAGCAGTGACGACGCCGACCGAGCAGTCGGTGCGCCGTGCCGTGGCAATCCAGCTGATTATCTCGCGCGAGCTGGGTCTCAATTTCTGCGAAAATCCGTGGCAGGGCTCGTTCATCATCGACACGCTGACCGATCTCGTCGAGGAAGCCGTGTACCGCGAGTTCGAACGCCTGTCCGAGCGCGGGGGCGTGCTCGGCGCGATGGACACGATGTACCAGCGCGGCAAGATCCAGGACGAGAGCCTTTACTACGAAAGCAGGAAGCACGACGGGTCGCTCCCGCTGATCGGCGTGAACACGTTCCTGCCGAAAAAGGGTCAGGAAGACGAAGTGCACGAGCTCGAGCTCATTCGGTCGAGCGATGCGGAAAAAGCTGACCAGATTCGGCATGTGCGGGAATTCCAGTCGGCGCACAGGGACGAGAGCGGGCCGGCGCTCGAGCGCCTGCAAAAGCGGGCACGCGAGCGCGGCAATGTGTTCGCCGAGCTCATGGAGACGGTGAAGTCCAGTTCGCTCGGCCAGATCTCTGCAGCGCTGTACGATGTCGGCGGCGAATACCGCCGCAACATGTAAACGGACGCCCTCTTTTAGACATCGACCACGGACTCCGGTATGTCAGACACCGTCAACTTTTCAACAGAGGGCGCCGTCGCGGTGATCGCGATGAACCGCCCCGATGCGCTCAACGGCTTCACGCGGGAACTGTGCGCCGACCTGCACGAGGCGTTCGAGCGCGCTGCGACCGATTCGAGCGTCCGGGTGGTCGTGTTCACCGGGGAAGGCAGGGCGTTCAGTGCGGGGGCCGACCTGAAGTCCGGCATGCAGGATTCCCGCAGTGTGCACGGCAAGCTGCACTATGAATATCGTCCGGTCCTCACGGCAATCGAGCAGCTGCCGAAGCCGGTGATAGCCGCCGTGCCGGGCTTCGCCGCCGGCATCGGCCTCTCGTACGCACTGCACTGCGACCTGGTCGTGATGGCCGATGATGCATTCCTGCTCTCGCCGTTCACGACCATATCGCTGGTACCGGACGGCGGCGCGAACTGGCAGCTCGTGCGCCAGCTCGGCTACCACCGCGCCTACCAGCTGAGCGTCGAATGCGAGCGCATCGGCGCTGCCCGTTGTGTGGAGCTTGGCCTGGCGAACCGCGCCGTTCCGGCGGCCGAATTGCGCAGCCATGCCGTCGGATGGGGGCAGTCGCTGGCCGGCCGGGCGCCGTTGTCGCTCGCGGCGACCAAGAAAGTGATGCGCGCGGCCATGGACCAGGCGTGGGCCAGCTGCTTCGACCTGGAAGCGGAGTTGCAGGAACAGTTGCGGAATTCCGGCGACGCGAAGGAAGGTATAGCAGCGTTTTTGGAAAAACGTCAGCCGCGATTCCAGGGCCGGTGAAGCCGCCAGGGGGAACCAGGATGGATAGATTCATTTTCGACGACGAGCACGAGATGTTTCGCGATTCCGTTCGGGGCTTCATGCAAAAGGAGATCGGTCCGCACAGCGATCGCTGGCATGAGCAGGGCATCGTGGATCGGGAGGCGTTCCTCAAGGCAGGAGAAATGGGCCTGCTGCTCATGTGGGCGGACGAACGATACGGCGGCGCGGGGGTTACGGATTTTCGCTACGAACAGATCCTGATCGAGGAAAACGCACAGCATGGCGATCCCGGTTTTTTCATGACGTTGCACAGCCGGCTGGTCGGGCCGTACATCGGCACCTTCGGCACCGATGAGCAAAAGGCGCGCTGGCTGCCGAAATGCATCAGCGGCGAGCACATCCTGGCCGTCGCGATTACCGAACCCGGAGCGGGCAGTGACGTTGCCGGAATTCGCACGCGCGCCGAGGAAAAATCCGATCATTACCTGCTGAACGGCTCCAAAACCTTCATCTCGAACGGAATCAACGCGGATATCGTCGTGGTCGTGGCGCGCACGGACACGGACAGTGCCCGCGGTCTGTCGCTGTTTGTCGTGGAACGGGGCATGCAGGGCTTCGAGCGCGGCAAGAACCTGAAAAAGATGGGCCTGAAGAGCCAGGACACGGCGGAACTCTTTTTCAACAACGTACGGATGCCGAAGGAAAACCTGCTCGGCGAGAAGAATCGCGGCTTCTACCACCTGATGCATGGCCTGGCCGAAGAACGGCTGCTCGGGGCGTGCGGCTACCTGGCGTCCGCGGAAGCGGCGTTCAGGCTGACGATGGACTATGTCCGGGAACGCAAGGCATTCGGCCAGCCGATCGCCGACTTCCAGAACACGCGCTTCGCGCTTGCCGATATGAAGACGGAGATCGATGTCGGCTACGCGTTCATCGATCGCTGCGTCGAAGTCCATAACCGCGGACAGCTGGCCGCGGACGATGCCGCCAAGGCCAAGCTCTGGACCAGCGAACTCGAAGGCAGGGTCACCGATGCGGCTGTACAACTGCACGGCGGCAACGGATACATGGACGAATACAAGATCAGCCGCCTGTACACGAACGCCCGGGTGTCGCGCATTTACGCCGGAAGCTCGGAGATCATGCGCGAGATCATCGCCCGATCGCTGGGTCTCGATCCGCGAAAAAAAGCATCCTCCAATCGTGCGGATGCCGCATGAGCCTCAAGGTCGCATTCCTCGGGCTCGGCGTCATGGGCTACCCGATGGCCGGGCACATAGCCCGTTACGGTCACGACGTAGTCGTGTACAACCGCAACGCGGACAAAGCCGAAGCCTGGCTCGCAGAGCATGCGGGGCAGGGAGCGGCGAATCCCCGGCAAGCAGCCCGCGGGCGCGATGTCGTCCTCACCTGCGTCGGTAACGACGACGACGTGAGGGAGGTGCTGTGCGGCCCGGAGGGGGCGCTCGATGGGCTCGAGGCCGGCGCCGTCATCATCGACCACACCACCACGTCGGCAACGGTCGCACGCGAGGTGCATGCCCGCGCGGCGGCCGCCGGTGTCGGTTTTCTCGATGCCCCGGTCTCCGGCGGCCAGGCCGGCGCGGTCAATGGCAAGCTGACGATCATGCTCGGCGGAGACGAAACGCTGATGGCCCGTGTGAAACCGCTTCTCGCCTGTTACTCGAAAGCAGTAACGCGTATAGGACCGGTTGGCGCGGGCCAGCTCGCCAAGATGGTCAACCAGATCTGCATCGGCGGCGTGCTGCAGGGCCTGTCGGAAGGACTCGATTTCGCGATGCGGGCGGAACTCGATCCGGCGGTCGTCATCGAGGCGCTTTCCGCCGGGGCCGCGCAATCCTGGCAGATGGAAAACCGCTGGCAAACCATGGTCGACGGCGAATTCGACTTCGGTTTCGCCGTCGACTGGATGCGCAAGGACCTGGGCTTCGCCATCGACGAAGCATCGCGCAATGGCGCCACTCTCGAGGTGACGAAGATCATCGACCGCTATTACGCCGAGGTGCAGGAACTCGGCGGGCGGCGCTGGGATACCTCGAGCCTCATAGCCCGCCTGCGCCCATAGGCGGCGCGCCGCCATGTTATAGTTGCCGCTTCCACAGGGGTGGTCATTCGACCTGAGATCCGCTACCGGCCACGGTGGCTGCTACGGCGGGAACCCTTAGAACCTGATCCGGGTAATGCCGGCGTAGGAAGGGAACATGGCAGCATTCCGCCGGCGGTGGTCCACCGCGCTCCTCCTGGTCCTGTCGTGGCCGGCAGCTGGCCCGGCTGACGAGGTCCTGATCGAGGAGATCGTCGTACATGCCGACATTCGCGAGCGGGAGCGCAGCGAAATTGCCGCGAGCGTCACGGTGCTGGACGCGGAGGATGTCAAGGCGCTCGCGATCCAGCACTTCGAGGAACTCACGATGTATATACCGAACGTCAACTGGTCCGGCGACGGGCACCGGGCACGGTATTTGCAGATACGCGGTGTGGGTGAGCTCGAGCAGTACGAAGGTGCACCCGATCCGTCCGTCGGATTTCTGGTCGACGACATCGACTTCAGTGGCATTGGCGCGATCGGCACGCTGTTCGACATCGAGCGCGTGGAAGTCCTGCGCGGACCGCAAGGCAGCCGCTATGGCGCAAATGCACTGGCGGGGCTCGTCTATCTCCGGAGTACGGCGCCAACGGCAGAGCGCAACGGGCGCCTGCAGATCGTCGCAGGCGGCGACGAACTGCGGTCCGCGGGAATCGCTGCGAGTGGTGCGCTGGCCGAGGGCGAGAAGGCAATGTACCGCCTCAGTGCCCATCACTACCGAAGCAATGGTTTTCACGACAACACGCATCTCGACCGGGACGACACGAACGAGCGGGATGAGCTGAGCCTTCGCGGCAGGCTGTCGCTCGCGCCCTCGGATGTGCTCGACATCGAGCTCGCGCTGCTCTACGTGGATGTCGACAATGGCTACGATGCGTTCTCGCTCGACAACTCGAGCACGATGCTGTCAGACAAGCCCGGCCGCGATGCTCAGCAGAGCGCCGGGGCATCGCTGCGGGCAGACTGGAGAGGCCTTTCCGGACTGCGGCTTACCTCACTCAGCTCATTCGCGAATTCCGACATGGCGTTCGGTTTCGACGCAGACTGGGGCAACGATGACAGCTGGGCCCCTGTCGTCTACGACTACGTCTCTCAAAACGCGCGCAAGCGACGCACCCTGAGCCAGGAATTCCGGCTCGGCGCCGACGGTGACCGGGGTTTCGACTGGCTGCTCGGCGTCTTCGCGCTGCGCCTCGACGAAGATCTCGACAGCAGCAACCGGGGAGTCTATTACGATCCGTTCCTCGATTTCGAGGACAGCCTCGACGACCAGCTGGAGAGCGACTACCGGGCGACGAACACGGCGCTTTTCGCTCAGGCAGACAAGGATCTCGGCGCATCCACGCGCCTGTCGGCCGGAATACGAGTGGAACGGCGTGCGGCAGACTACGCGGATTCAGCCGGGCTGCGACAAGCGGTCAGCGACACGATGACCGGCGGCGAACTCGGCCTCACGCACGATTTCCCGGGCGGCGTTTCCGCCTACGTGAGCCTCGCCCGCGGGTACAAAGCGGGTGGCTTCAACCTCGGATTCGTTCCCGACGGCCGGCGGGTATTCGAGCCGGAGGCGCTGTGGAGCGTCGAGGCCGGCGTCCGTACGCGCTGGCTCGATGAGACGCTGGCGATGGATTTGACGCTGTTTCGCTATCGCCGCGACGACCAGCAGGTCCGTACGTCGTTCCAGCTGGATCCCGGCGATCCGGCGTCCTTCGTCTTTTTTACCGACAACGCGGCCCGTGGCGAGGCGCGCGGGCTCGAGGCCGAGTTCCGGTGGTTCGCCGGTGACGCGTGGGAGTTGTACGCGAGTGCGGGACTGCTGGACGCCGGGTTCCGGACCTTCGAGACGCCGGAAGTCGACCTTTCCGGCCGTGACCAGGCCCACGCTCCGGGCTATACGGCTGCGGCGGGCGCGCTGTACCGGCATCCGTCCGGCTGGTTCGGCCGGCTGGACGTGAGTTCAAGGGACGCGTTCTACTTCGACGTAAGCCACGACCAGCAATCGGAAGCCTACGCCCTGGTGAACATTCGCGCGGGATTCGAGGGTGAGCGCTGGCGGCTCGAAGCCTGGGCGCGCAACCTGTTCGACGAAGACTACGCGGTGCGTGGCTTCTACTTCGGCAACGAACCACCGGACTTCCCCCCCACGCTGTACACGAGGGGCGGCGATCCGCGCCAGGTCGGCCTGACCCTCGAGAGGAGTTTCTGACATGCAAGTAGCCTGTGACATCAGCCTTTATCCCCTGGACCCGGATTTCGTGCCGCCGATCAAGAACGTGATCGAGCGGCTCAATCGCCATGCGGGGCTCGACATCTCGACGAATGCGATGAGCACCCAGATCTTCGGCGAGTACGACGCGGTCATGCAGGCCCTGCAGGCCGAGATAGGAGCGACTTTCGAGCAGCTGCCCCACGCGGTATTTGCAATCCGGATCCTGAATAACCCGGTGACGCGAAATCGCTGATGAACGAGCGGATCGCGCCGTTTCTGGCGGAACTCGCGGCCGTGCCCAAGCCCGAGGCCGTCGCGGTTGCGGCGGCCATTGCGTACCTCGTGCTGGCGATCCGGCAGAGCATCTGGTGCTGGCCCTGCGCCTGCCTCAGCACCGCCCTCTACGTCATCCTGTTCGTCGACGCGCGGCTCTATATGGAGTCCGTACTGAACCTGTTCTATTTCGCCATGGCCGTCTACGGCTGGGCGCTGTGGACGCGCGGCGGACGAGACGCCGGCCCGCTGCCCGTGACCACCTGGCCGGCCGGTCGCCACGTCGCGGCCATCCTGGTGGTCGCTGCCGCAGCGGCCGTCAATGGCTGGCTCCTGACCCGGTTTACGGACGCCGCCTTTCCCTACGCGGATTCGCTGACGACCTGGGGTGCAGTCTGGGCGACCTACCTCGTGGCTCGCAAGGTGTTCGAAAACTGGTGGTACTGGCTGCTCATCGATGGCGTATCCGTCGTCATATACTGGATGCGCGGCCTCGAACTCACGTCAGCGCTGTACTTGTTGTACCTGCTGCTCATTCCTTTCGGACTGCTCAGCTGGCGCCGCTCCATGCGGACGGCATCCCCGTGACGACAGGGCCGGCATTGCAGCTGCCGCAGATCCCGGGCTGGACGAATGCCCGGCGATCCCTGATATCCCGCGGCAGTAACAACATGGCCTACCTGCTCGAGGATGGCGACCGACGGGCCGTACTCAAGGTCGCCCGCAAGCGGCGCGAGTTCCCGTTGAACCGCCGTGCAGACGAGGCACGCGTGCAGTCCGTAGCGCAGGCTGCGGGACTTGCGCCGGCCGTGCTCTATGTCGACGAACGGGTAATGCTCGAAGAATACCTGGACGGCACGCCGTGGACCGGCGCGACGCTGTCCCGGCCGGCCCGCCTCGACGTACTGGGTGCGGCGCTTCGGCGGGTCCATGCATTGCCGCTCACCGGCCGATTGTTTCCGCTGCAGGACGCCGCCCGGAAGTATTTCGAGGAACTGTCACCTCGAGCCGACCGGGCGCATGCGGAACGCTGCCTGGCGACGGTCACTGCCGTGGCTCCGCCGCCCACACTTTGCTGCTGCCACAACGACCTGGTGGCCGGCAATATCGTGTCCGCCGGCGGGGTCGTGCTGCTCGACTGGGAATACGCCGGCGACAACGACCCGATGTTCGACCTCGCCACGGTCGTGACCCACCACCGTGTCGGTCCCCGGGGCAGGAAGAGGCTGCTGCACGCGTATTACGGTGGCGCTGACGAACACCAACAGGATCTCCTCGAACGCATGAGCAAGGTCTACGCGGCGCTGGCTTGGCTCTGGCACGCATCCCGCTCATAATTACCGCCTGTCACGGGAAGACGTCACGAGGGGACCCGCTTGCGTATCCTGATCCTGCTGCTCGCGCTGCCGGGCGGCTTCGCCACGGCGTTGGCGGACGAGCGCCACTTCGGCGAACTCGACGTGTTCGATGTCGAATACGGCGTCGACCCGCAAATATCCCCGGATGGCGAGCGAATTGCGTACGTCAGGCAGTCCATGGATATCATGCGCGATCGTGCGCTCGGCAGTATCTGGGTGGTGGACACCGGCGGAGAGCGGCATCGCCCGCTGTTGTCGGGAATCGAAAACTACTCGTCCCCGCGCTGGTCCCCGGGCGGCGACCGGCTGTTGTACGTGGCTGCTGCCGGCGAGCGCGGCGCGGAACTCTGGGTACGCTGGATGGACACCGGACAGACGGCGCTCCTGAGCAACCTGCCGGAGGCGCCCGCGTCGGTCGCCTGGTCCCCGGATGGCGGCGGTGTCGCATTCCAGATGTTCGTACCAACAAAAGCGCAGCCGCTCGCGAAACCGCCGGCGACGCCCGAGGGCGCAGAGTGGGCCGAGGCCGTAACGGTGATCGACACGCTCCCGTACCGGGCCGATGGGGCAGGTTATCTCAGGAGCGGCTACAATCACGTGTTCCTGCTGCCGGCAGACGGCGGCACGCCGCGGCAGCTGACGAAGGGCGACTACCACCACAATGGCCCGCTGAGCTGGTCGCCGGACGGCACGCAGATCGTCTTTTCGGCCAGCCGGATCGAACGGCCACTCGCGGATCCGCTGGAATCGGAGCTGTGGTCGGTCGACGTCCGAAGCGGCGAACTGAGCCAGCTGACGGAGCGCGACGGGCCCGACTTCGCACCGGAATACGCCCCCGACGGCAAGCGGGTTGCGTATCTCGGTTTTGATGACCGAGGCCTGAGCTATGAGAACGTCCGTGTCTACCTCCTCGATACGGCGAACGGATCCAGCCGGCCGATCGACCTCGAGTTCGATCGATCGATCGATTCGCTGCACTGGGCCGGGACCTCGAATCGACTGATCGTAAGCTATGACGACAGGGGACTCACGAAGCTTGCGCGACTCGATCTCAACGGGGACCTCGACCCCATCGTTTCAGACATGGGCAGTGCAACGGTCGGCCGTCCGTACACGGGCGGCTCCTACTCGGTCGCGGGTAACGGCAACATTGCGTACACCCAGGGCAGCGCGTTGCGTCCATCGGAGATCGCAGTTGTCGGCAGGAACGGACGCACGAATCGCCTCACGGCGCTCAATGACGACCTGGCGGCGAAGCGGGACCTGTCGACAGCCGAAGAGTTTGTCTGGCAAAGCAGGACGGGCGACTACGAGATCCAGGGCTGGGTCGTCAAGCCGCCCGGCTTCGAGGAAGGTCGTCGCTATCCGCTGATCCTCGAGATTCACGGCGGGCCCTTCGCTGCCTATGGTCCCCATTTCTCCGCCGAAATCCAGTTGTATGCGGCGGCAGGCTACGTCGTGTTGTACACGAATCCGCGCGGATCGACGAGCTATGGCCACGACTTCGCGAACGAAATCCATCAGAACTATCCGAATGAGGATTACGACGACCTGATGTCCGGCGTCGACGCGCTGGTAACGCGGGGATACATCGATGCCGGTCGGCTGTTCGTCACCGGCGGATCGGGCGGCGGGGTTCTCACGGCGTGGATCGTGGGCAAGACGGACCGTTTTCGTGCGGCCGCCGTGCAAAAGCCGGTAATCAACTGGTCGAGTTTCGTGCTGACCTCGGACAGCACCCCCTTCTTCGTACGCTACTGGTTCGAGACGCCGCCATGGGAGGATCCCGATGCGTACTGGCGGCGCTCGCCGCTGTCGCTCGTCGGTAACGTAAAGACGCCCACCATGCTCATTACCGGTGAACAGGACTTCCGCACGCCGATCTCGGAGTCAGAGCAGTATTACCAGGCGCTGAAAATGCGCGGCGTCGACACCGCGCTCGTGCGCGTTCCTGAGCGATCGCACAACCTGGTCGAGCGCCCGTCGCACCTGATCGCCAAGGCGAAGAATATTCTTGCGTGGTTCGAGCGCTATCGCGCGGACCCGAACGAGCCGGCGATGGCGGAAGACTGACCGGCAAGCAGCTACCAGCGATTGCGCAGTTCGCGCAGCCTGAGGAACACCGTGCGCGGCTCCGGCTCAGCGTCAAGATCGGGAAACGCCTCGCGCAGCCGCTCGATGAGGGACGGGCTGGTGAGCCGGAAGAACGTATTGATCTCGCGTTCCTCGCCTATGGTGGTGACCAGGTTCTGGTCCGGGTCGCGTCCGCGACGGCGCTCGAGCAATGCCGCGGCCGCGGCATTGTCGGGTTCGCGATCGAGCGTGAAGCGCAGGTTGTTCTCGAGATAGTCGTGGCCCGGGTATACGCGGGTCGCGTCGGGCAGCGTACTGAGCTGGGTTTCGAAGGTGTCGTAAAGCTCCTCGGGGTGACCGCCGTGGTGGCAGTTGCCGGCGCCGGCATTGAACAAGGTGTCGCCGCTGAAGATCGCGGGATTACCCTCGCGAGTCAGCAGGCAGATATGACTCATCGTATGCCCGGGCGTGTCGAGGCACTCGAGTGCGACCGTGCTCCCCACCTGTATTACGTCGCCGGCCCCGACGCCGCGGCTCATCCCGGGAATCCGCGACCCGGCGTTGCGATGCGCGATGATGCTGGCGCCGGTCGCCTTTACGATCGCCGGGTTGCCGCCGATATGATCGCCGTGCTCATGGGTGTTGACGATCTGGCTGATCGTCCAGCCTCGATCGCGCGCGATCGCGAGACACCGTTCGGCATCGAGCGGGTCGATAACGAGCGCGTCTCCGGTCTCACCGCACGCGACGAGATAATTGAAGTTGCGCAGTGTGTTCGCCGTCCAGACTTGCTCGATTTCCATCAGGGATCCCCCGCCCGAAAAACGGGTTTGCCACCGACCCACGTCTCCAGCACGCGAATGTCGTCGATCTCGCTGGCCGGTATCGCGAAGAAATCGCGATCCACGATGATGAAGTCGGCCCACTTGCCGGCCTCCAGGCTGCCGAGCCGATCTTCCTGGTGTGCGGCGAAGGCGGCCGCAAGCGTGAACGAATGCAGGGCTTCCGCACGGGTCATTGCCTCTTCCGGATACCAGCCGCCGGCCGGCATGCCCTGGCGATCCTTGCGAGTCACGGCGGCGTACAGGCCGAAGAAGGGATTCGGCAGTTCTACCGGGAAATCCGAACCACTCGCAATCACAGCGCCGCTGTCCAGAAGCTGCCGCCACGCGTAGGCGCCACCGATCCGGTCCGGGCCGACCCTGTCTTCCGCCATGTTCATATCGCTCGTGGCATGGATGGGCTGCATCGACGCGATCACGCCGAGTTCCGCCAGCCGCCCGAGATCCTCCCTGGCGATCACCTGGGCATGCTCGATGCGATTCCGCAGGGGCGAGGGCTTGCCGCCCTGAACGGCGTCGAATGCGTCGAGGGCCAGCCGGTTGCCGAGATCGCCAATCGCGTGGATACCGACCTGGAAACCCATGCGGTTGGCCTTGCGCACACTGGCCTCGAGTGCCGTGCCATCGACGAACGCGAGCCCGCGGTTCTCCGCATCGTCGCTGTAGGGCTCGATCATGGCGGCGCCGCGGCTGCCAAGCGCCCCGTCTGCGTACAGTTTCACGGCGCGGATGTCGAGGCGGTCACCGCCATGGGCGATGAGGGGTTCTCCCATCGCATCGAGATTTTCGCCCGCGTCACTCAGCATCGCGTAGACGCGCATGTCGAGTTCGTCGTTCTCCGCCATGCTGATCAGCACTTCCGCTTCCGTAATGCTGATCCCGGCATCGTGCATGCCGGTCAGGCCGAGCGCGGTCAGCGAGTCGATGGCCGCGTGGTATGCAGCCCGGATCTCCTCCTTGTTCGGGGATGGAATCCTCGCATCGACGATGCTCATCGCATGATCGATGAGGACGCCGGTGGCCTGCCCATTACCGTCCCGCAGAATCCTGCCGCCCGGCGGATCCGGCGTATCGTCGTCGATGCCCGCCAGTTCCAGCATCCGGCTGTTGGCCCAGCCCGCATGCCCGTCGATCCGTCGCAGCCACACCGGCCGGTCGGCGACGAGCCTGTCGATGTCGGCAGCGGTCGGGAATGCCTGGGGGTCCCACAACACTTGGTTCCAGCCGCGTCCGGTGATGAATTTCGCCCGCGGATGCGCCGCCGCCCACGCGGCAATACGCGTCACCGCGTCATCGAGGCTCGGCGAGCCCGCGAGGTCGAGGCTCGTTTGGAGAAATCCCTGGTCGGACAGGTGCGCGTGGGCGTCGACCAGTCCGGGCAGCACGTAGCGGCCCTGGCCATCGACATGCTGCGCCTCGGGATAGTTTTCGCCCAAGCCCGCATCGCCACTTTCGATGATGCGGCCGTCGTCGCCTACAACGAGTACCGAGAAACGCTCAGTACCGTCGGCGCCGGACGTGTAGCCCGTAATGTTGTGCAAGACAAGACCGGCCGCGTCAGAGTCGATTCCGGGAACCAATACCGCCGCGCAGATCGCCGCGTAGATGCCGTTTTTCAATATCGTAACCTGTGGGTAAGATGTTGCCCCTATTGTAAAGGGATTCACCGTGAAAGCACTGAGCTACCGGCACGAAGGGCGCGCGACTTACGGGCTCCTGGTCGACGGTGTCGTCTACGAAGCCGCGGCGCCTTTACGCAAGCGGCACGCAGATCTTCGCGCCCTGCTCGAGGCGGATGCCCTCCGGGACTTGCCGGAGAGCCTCGAAGCGGAGGGTACCGCAGAGTCACGGGTTCGTTATTTGCCTGTCATTCCGGTCCCCGACAAGACGATCTGTGTCGGCGTGAACTACCGGCCGCATGCCGCGGAAATGGGCCGCGGGCTGCCGGAGCATCCGCTTCTGTTCGTGCGCTTCCCCGGCAGCCAGGTCGGTCACCGCCAAACCCTCGCACAACCGGCCGTATCCCTCCGCTACGACTACGAGGGTGAGCTGGCAGTGATCATCGGCAGGCCTGCATGGCAGGTCGACCGCCGCGACGCCTTCGAGGTCATCGCCGGATTTGCGTGCTTCATGGACGGTTCCGTGCGCGACTGGCAGCAGCACAGTTCGCAATTCACTGCGGGGAAGAACTTCCGGCAGAGCGGCGCCCTCGGGCCCTGGCTCGTGACGCGCGACGAAGTGCCTGATCCGGCCACGCTCAGGCTCACGACCCGGGTGAACGGCGAGTTGATGCAGGACGGCCGGGTCGCCGACCTGATTTTCGATATCCCGGCGCTGATCGAATACTGCTCGTCTTTCTGCGAGCTCCTGCCGGGTGATGTCCTCGTCACCGGGACCCCGGGCGGTGTCGGCGCCGCGCGCATACCCCCCCGTTGGCTCGCGGCCGGAGACACGGTTGAAATCGACCTCGGTCCGGTGGGCATCCTGTGCAACACCGTTGCGACGAGCTAGTGTGGTTTTTTTGGCACAGTCTTGAAGCCTACAAGAATCGTGCCCGCTGGCCACGGTTTTGAGGATTGACATTCTGTGGTGTTTCTGCGAACGTCGGTCTCGTCGACGCGTAGCCTTTCAGCAACAGCCGCTGTCGTCCGACAGGCAACGCAGCGAAAGAAAGTCGCCTTCAGGTACGGAATGGCGGGGGATCCAGGGGGGCCAGGTACCACGTACGATACGATGGTAGCGGGGCGGTTCCGTAAGGAACCGCCTTTCTTTTTGGGGCGGCTGAATCCGCCCGCTCCCTCTGCTACATTGTGCCGCGCACACATGGCAGGAGCCGGCAGCACGCCGGCGGGTAGAGCATGCAAAAAGAATCCAGGCCATCCGCGCATCGCGCCTACTGGCACGCGAACCTCAAAGTGGTGGCCTTTTGTCTCGCGCTCTGGTTTCTCTGCTCCTACGTTTTCGGGATTCTCCTCGTCGACGCAATGAACACGATCCGGCTCGGCGGCTTCCGGCTCGGCTTCTGGTTCGCCCAGCAGGGGAGCATCTATATATTCGTAGCGCTGATCTTCTTCTACGCTTGGCAGATGAACCGCCTCGACCGCAAGTTCGACGTCGACGAAAACTGAAGCGATGAGCCTGCAGGCACTGACGTATCTCATCGTCGGGCTGAGTTTCGCCCTGTACATCGGCATCGCGATCTGGTCGCGCGCGGAGAGTACCGGCGACTTCTATGTCGCCGGCAAGCACGTGTCGCCGGTAGCGAACGGCATGGCGACGGCCGCGGACTGGATGAGCGCCGCGTCGTTCATATCCATGGCGGGCCTGATCGCATTCCTGGGCTACGACGGCTCGGTCTACCTGATGGGCTGGACCGGAGGCTACGTGCTGCTGGCCCTGTTGCTCGCGCCGTATCTGCGCAAGTTCGGCAAGTTCACGGTCCCGGAATTCATCGGCGAACGCTATTACTCCAGGACCGCCCGCATGGTTGCGGTCGTCTGCCTCATCGTCATTTCCTTTACCTACATCGCCGGCCAGATGCGAGGCGTCGGGATTGTGTTTTCCCGATTCCTGGAGGTCGACCTGACCATCGGCCTCGGTATCGGCATGGGCGTCGTGTTCTCCTATGCGGTGCTCGGCGGGATGAAAGGCATTACCTATACCCAGGTCGCGCAGTACTGTGTGCTGATCTTCGCCTACACGGTGCCCGCCGTTTTCATCGCGATTCAGATGACCGGCAATCCCGTGCCGCAACTCGCGTTCGGCAGCGACGTCGGCGGAACGGGTACGGCGCTTCTGGACAAGCTCGACGATGTGGTGACGTCGCTCGGCTTTACGCAATATACGACGGGCAGGAAGAGCACGATCGACGTGTTCTGCATCACGCTGGCGCTCATGGTCGGCACGGCCGGCCTGCCACACATCATCGTCCGCTTCTTCACCGTGCCTCGGGTACGGGACGCGCGCGTGTCCGCCGGATACGCGCTGTTGTTCATCGCAATCCTGTATACGACCGCGCCTGCCGTCGGGGCCATGGCGCGCCTGAACCTGATCGAGACGGTCCAGTCCGGCGAGCCCGGCTCAGCCGACGGCAACCTCGCCTACTCGTCGCGGCCGGAATGGATGCGAACCTGGCAGGACACCGGACTCGTGAGCTTCGACGACAAAAACGGTGATGGCCGGATCCAGTACTACAACGACGAGAACCCCGCGTTTGCCGCCCGGGCCGCGCGCTTCGGCTGGGCGGGTAACGAGCTCAGCGTCGACCGCGATATCATGGTTCTCGCGAACCCTGAGATCGCGGGCCTGCCGAACTGGGTCATAGCGCTCGTTGCGGCGGGGGGCATCGCCGCCGCGCTGTCGACTGCTGCGGGGCTCCTGCTGGTCATCTCGGCCGCCGTCTCACACGATGTCATCAAGGGCGTGCTCGCGCCCGGTATCAGCGAAAAGGGCGAATTGCTGTCCGGCCGGACGGCGGCGGCGTTCGCAATCCTGGTTGCGGGCTACCTCGGTTTTGACCCGCCCGGCTGGGTGGCACAAGTCGTGGCATTCGCATTCGGCCTGGCTGCGGCGTCGCTGTTCCCCGCCATCCTGCTCGGGATTTTTTTCAGGCGGGTAAACAAGGAAGGCGCAATAGCGGGCATGGTGACCGGGCTGCTCTTTACCTATGGCTACATCGAATTTTACAAGGGACTGTTCCTGAAGTGGGCCGGCGCGCCCTGGGGCGAAGACGTGGCGTCGAACTGGCTGTTCGGCATATCGCCGGAGGGTATCGGCGCCGTCGGTATGTGCCTGAACTTCGCCGTTGCCATTGTCGTCAGTGCGCTGACGAAGGCACCGCCGCGCCAGATACAACTTCTCGTGGAGCAAATCCGCGTTCCGCGCATGTTTGAGGACGACCGCCTGTGACACCTTGCGCCGCCGCCCGGCACGTGTTGTTCGCCTGCTTTGTTTCGGTGTTCCCCGCCGCACAGGCAGCCGCCGGTGAACTTGACACGACGGAACAGGCTATCGTTGCATGGGTCGACGAGCACGCCGACGACGCGGTAGACCTGCTCGAGGAGACGGTAAATATCGGCAGCGGTACGATGAATCATGACGGCGTGCGGGCGGTAGGCCGGGTCATGCAGCGCGAACTCGATGCAACCGGATTCGAGACGCGCTGGATCGACATGGAGGAGGTCAACCGGGCCGGTCACCTGTTCGGCCGTCGGGACGGTGACGGCGGACCGAAAATCCTCATGATCGGCCATCTCGACACCGTGTTCGAATCCGACGACGAATTCCAGTCGTTTGCCCGTGAGGGCGACGTCGCGACAGGCCCGGGGGTCGACGACATGAAGTCCGGTAACGTCATCATCGTCTACGCCTTGCGTGCCTTGCAGGCGGTGGGTGTCCTCGACGGCGTGTCCGTCGTCGTCGCCTATACAGGCGATGAGGAAAGTACGGGTACGCCGCTGTCAGCCGCGCGCCGCGACCTTATCGAGGCAGGGCAATGGGCCGATGTCGCGCTCGGTTTCGAGGCGGCTGTCCATTATGACGACACCGACTGGGCCACTATCGCCCGTCGCAGCGCATCAGGCTGGTTGCTTACGGTTTCGGGACGGCAGGCGCATTCGTCCGGGATTTTCGGCGAGGACGTGGGTGCGGGGGCGATATTCGAAGCCGCACGAATCCTGAACGCTTTTTACGACGAGGTCCGCGGCGAGGAACACCTCACGTTCAATGCCGGCACGATCCAGGGGGGTACCGACGTCGAGTACGATCCCGAGCAAAACCGCGGCCGGACTTTCGGCAAGACCAATGTCGTGCCGAAGATGGTGGTGGTACATGGCGGCTTGAGAACGATCTCCCCGGAACAAACCGAGCGCGCCCGTGAAGCCATGCGCCGTATCGTCGCCGACAGCTTGCCGCATACCGCCGCGACCATCGTCTTCGAAGACGGCTATCCGCCCATGCCTCCTACCGACGGCAACCGGCGACTGCAGTCCGTCCTGTCCGCCATCAACGAGGCGCTGGGTCGCGGACCGATGCCCGCGCTCGACCCGTCACGGCGCGGCGCGGCGGATATTTCCTTCGTCGCGCCCTACACGGATGCGCTGGCAGGACTTGGCGGACTGGGCGATGGCGGGCACACGCCGAACGAATCGTTCGAGTTGAATTCGATGCCGCTGGCAATCAAGCGGGCAGCCCTTCTGGTCTATCGCCTGTCACGCGACGGGCAGGGGAATCCCTGAGGTATGGCACACGCGCATGCGGGGCGTGATGGCAACATGAGCCGGGTATTGTTCGCGCTGGTCCTGACCGGCACGTTCATGCTGGTCGAAGTCGCCGGCGGCATCCTGTCCGGTTCGCTCGCCCTGCTTGCAGACGCAGGCCACATGCTGACCGACACGATGGCGCTGGCACTGGCCGCCGTCGCGTTCCGGGTCAGCAAGCGTCCGGCGGACGCCCGGCTCAGTTACGGCTACCAGCGTTTCCAGATACTGGCGGCATTCGTCAACGGACTGAGCCTTCTGTTAATCGTCGGCTGGATCCTGGTCGAGGCCGTGGAGCGTTTACTCGCGCCTGAAACGGTCGCGGGACCGACCATGCTGCTCGTTGCGGCCGCCGGACTTGTCGTCAATGTCATCGCCTTCGTCATCCTGCACGGCGGCGATCGGGATAACCTCAATATCCGCGGGGCGGCACTGCACGTCGCCGGCGATCTGCTCGGCTCGGTCGCTGCCATCATCGCGGCCCTGGTCATCATTTTTACGGGCTGGATGACGATCGATCCCATCCTGTCCGTTGCCGTCGCCATACTTATCGCGAAAAGCGCATGGCTGCTCGTAAAGCGCAGCGCTCACGTACTCCTCGAAGGTGCGCCCGACTGGCTGAACGTTGACGAAATGCAGCTCAGGCTGGTCAAGGCAATTCCGTCAGTCGACAGCATCCATCACGTGCATGTCTGGGGACTGACGCCGCAGGAGCTGATGCTTACGATGCACCTGCGCCTGGTTCCGTCAGCCGTGAATCCGACCCGGGTGATCCGGGACGTCAAGTCACTGCTCCAAAAGGACTACGGTATCGGGCATTCGACGATCGAAGTGGAGCTTGATGAATGTGCGGATCACCGCAGCGGTTTCAGTCACGATCATCCGGCTTGATCACGCCGATGTAGGGCAGTGTCCGATCGCGCTCGGCGTAGTCCAGGCCATAGCCTACGACCCACTCGTCATCGATGCCGAAGCCGACGTAGTCGAGCGTTACCTCGACCTCCGCACTCTCCGCCTTGTGCAGCAAAGTGCAGGTACGAATCGAGGCGGGGCGGTGCGATTCCAGGATACCGATCAGGTATTTCAGCGTGTGTCCCGTATCAACGATGTCCTCCACGATGAGCACATGCTGGTTCACTATCGGCCCCCGCACGTCCATGACGAGACGCACCGCACCGGTCGATACACTGCTTCGGCCATAACTCGACACCGCGATGAACTCGATGGTGCGAGGGATGCTGAGGCGGCGCGCGAGGTCTGCGAGGAAGATGAACGACCCCTTCAGCACGCCAACGAGCACGACGTGCCCCAGGTCGGCGTAGTCGGCGGAAATCTGCGCGGCCATATCGGTAACGCGCTGCTCGATTTCGGCTTCACTGATCAGTACGGGCGGCAATGGCATCGGCGGTCTCCGCGGGTGACCTGCTCCAGCATAGTCAAGCGGCGGCGGTGGTGCCAGACAGGTTTTCAGGTATTGTAAATCGCATGAAACGATCGATTGCCATTGCCGGTAATATGGGTGCGGGAAAGTCGACGCTGGTCGAGTTCCTGCAGCGGCATTACGGGATCGCGGCGTTCTACGAACCGAACGAGGAAAATCCGTACCTCGCCGATTTCTACCTCGATATGCGCCGCTGGGCGTTCCAGTCGCAGCTGTATTTCCTCGCCAGCAAATTCCGCCTGCACCAGGAACTCGACCGGCAACCCGGCGTGGTCGCGCTGGACCGGACCATTTTCGAAGATGCGGAAGTATTTGCGACGGCGCTCTACGAGATGCGCAAGATCTCGACCCGCGACTGGCACACGTACCTTGGGCTGTACGAGGCGATTCTCGAGGCCATCCGTCCGCCGGACCTGTTGATCTACCTTCGCTGCTCCGTGCGCACCCTGCGCCGGCGCATTCGCCTGCGCGGCCGGTCGATGGAGCAGGACGTACCGCTCGCTTACGTGAAGCGCCTGCAGACCTTGTACGACGCCTGGGTCGCGCGTTACAGCCTGAGTGACGTGTTGGTGATCGAGACTGACCGGCTGGACTATGTTCACGACCTCGTGCATCGCCTGGACGTCATGCGGCGCATCGAGCGCGTGCTCCCGCCGGGTTTCGCGCCCAGGGCCTGAACGTTCACCGGGCGTAATTAATCGCTTGCGTGCTTAAATGCGAATCATTATCATTTCAGCATGGACCAGGACGCGGTGACACTCGATGCAATGACGCGCGGTCAGAAGGGCGTGATCCGTGCCGTGAATACCGCTTGTCCGCAGGTGCAGCGGCTGATGACCCTGGGGCTGGTGGAAGGCGCCGAAATCGAACTGGCCGGCGCCGCCATCGGCGGCGATCCACTCGAGTTCCGCCTGTTTGGCCGCGGCATCTCGCTGCGCCGCGAGCAGGCTCGCCACTTCAGCGTCGCACCGTTCGGACCCGGTGACTAGCACCCCCGAAATCCGCGTACCTGTCAGCCAGATTGCGAGCCGCCGACAACCTGATGTCCGCGTCGCGGTGGTTGGTACGCCGAACTCCGGCAAATCCACGCTGTTCAACCGGCTGACCGGTCTGCGCCAGAGCGTCGGCAACTATCCCGGCGTCACGGTCGAAAAGCACATCGGCATCCTGCGCGCCGACGATTGTCTCATTGAGCTCATCGACCTGCCGGGAACGCACGCGCTGTCGGCGCACTCGTTCGAAGAGCAGATCGCCATCGACGTCATTCTCGGCCGTATCGCGAACGTGCCACCGCCGGACGGCATCGTGGCCGTCGTCGATGCAACGAATCTCTACCAGGGCCTGTACCTCGTGCAACAACTGCTCGAACTCGAGCTGCCGGTCGTCGTCGCGCTCACCATGTCGGACGCCGCGCACCGCGCCGGAGTACAGATCGACACGGAGCGCCTGTCGGCACGGCTCGGCGGCGCACCCGTGGTCCCGGTCGTGTCGACGACCGGCCAGGGCATCGGCGTGTTGCGCAAGTCCCTTGCCGGCATTCGCGCCCTGCCGGTGCCGGAGTCGCCGAATGGCTGGCCGGCGCTCGCCGTCACCGCGCGTGCATTGATCGCACAGACCGGCGCGGCCGCACGCCCCGTCGAGGTCGAGCGCTTGCTGGTCGACGGGCCGAACGAATCGAACCGCCAGACATTCGTTACGCTGGGCGCAGATGCGCCGGAAGCCCTGCGCCGTGCCCAGGACCAGCTGTTCGGCCTGGAGCCGCCGCTTGCGGCGGAGGCCCGTGCACGCTACGCGTGGGTACGGGAGGTCCTGCGCGACGTGCAGACGCAGGGTTTCATGCTGTCGTCCTGGAAAACGCACCTGGTCACCTTTTCCAATCGTCCGGTTCCCGGCACGATCGGCCTGTTTGTCGTGATGGCCATCGTCTTCCAGGCGGTGTTTGCATGGGCGACGCCGTTGATGGACCTGATCGACCGCGCCGCGGCAGAACTCGGTGCATCCGTGCACGCGGTGCTCGGCGAAAACGCGCTGTCGAGCCTCATTGCAGACGGCATCATCGCCGGCGTCGGCAGCGTGGTTATCTTCCTGCCTCAGATAATGATTTTGTTCCTGTTCATCATCCTGCTCGAAGACTCGGGTTACCTCGCCCGCGCGGCTTACCTCATGGATCGCGCGATGCGATCGGTCGGCCTGTCCGGCCAGTCGATCATCCCGATGATCTCGAGCTTCGCCTGCGCCGTGCCGGGCATCATGGCAACGCGCGTGATTCCCAACCGGCGGGATCGATTCGCGACGATACTCGCCGCGCCCTTCATGACCTGTTCCGCACGCCTGCCGGTTTACGCCTTGCTGATCGCAGCTTTTGTGCCCGCGCTGCCAGTGGGCTGGCTCAATTTGCAGGGCCTCGTATTGTTCGGGCTGTACCTGTTCGGCATAGTGATGGGCATCCTGACCGCGCTACTGATGCGCAAGACCGCTCTCCGCGGGCCGAAACCGCCGTTTGCGCTGATGCTGCCGGAGTTCCGCCGTCCTGACCCGCGTACCGTACTGATCCAGCTCCTCGGACGGGTGCGTGTTTTTCTGCGACGCGCAGGCACCGTTATTTTTACCGTCGCGATCGTGGTGTGGGCGCTGGCATACTTCCCGCGGTCGGAGGGAATCGACGCCAGCGCACGCGACGCGATCCAGCGGGCAGGGCAGACGCTTTCCGGCGACGCGCTGACCGGGGAAATCTCGGACATCGAGAACCGTGCAGCTTCGCTGCAGCTGGAACAAAGCTTCCTCGGGCGTGCCGGGAAGTTCGTGGAACCCGTGTTTGCGCCGCTTGGCTGGGACTGGCGCGTCTCGTCGGCGGTGATCGCCGGATTCCCGGCGCGCGAGGTGGTCATTGCGGTACTTGGTACCGTGTACGCAGTGGGTGACGAGGCCGACGAATCGACCTTGTCCGACCGCCTGAGGTCGAGCCGGCATGCGGATGGGTCACCGGTATTCACCCTGCCGATGGTCATCGGCCTGCTGATTTTTTACGCCTGCTGCCTGCAATGCGCGGCCACGCTGGCCGTCATACGGCGGGAAACCAACAGCTGGCGCTGGCCGGTATTCGCCTGGGTTTACATGACGACGATCGGCTACACCGGTGCATTGCTCGCCTACCAGCTGCTGTAGGCTTTCGACAATCAGAGCTGCCGGAGCCGGGCGGCTGCAGCCGCCAGCGTTTCGTCGTCCTTCGCAAAGCAAAACCGCAGGCGCCTTTCCGTGAACGGTTCTTCGCAAAAGACCGACAGGGGAATCGAGGCAACGCCGATTTCGCGCGTCCAGCGCAAGGCGAGATCGACATCCCGCGCCGCGCAGATTTCACTGTAGTCTACGAGCTGAAAAAACGTGCTTCTCGCAGGTTGGAAGCGAAAACGCGTGTCAGCGAGCAGATCGGCAAAGTAATCCCGCTTTGCCTGGTAGAAGTCCGGCAGGCGCTCGCCGAAATCGGGATCCTCATTCAGGAAGTCCGCCAGCGCATTCTGAATCGGTGTCACCACCGCGAAAACCGTAAACTGGTGCACGCGACGAAACTCTTCGCTCAGTTGCACCGGCGCGATGCAGTAGCCGACTTTCCAGCCCGTTGCGTGGCAGGTTTTGCCAAAAGACGACACGACAAAGGACCGTTCCCACAGTTCGTCATGCCGGAGCAGACTCTGGTGCGATTTTCCGTCGAAGACGAGGTGTTCGTAAACCTCGTCGGACAAGAGCAACACATCGGTGCCGCGGAGTATGCCGGCGAGCTGCTCGAGATCCTCGGCCTGCAACGTCGCGCCCGTCGGATTGTGGGGAAAATTGAGGATCAGGAGACGTGTGCGCGGCCGGAGCGCGTCGGCGACCCGCTGCCAGTCGATGGTGAAATCGAAGCGGTTGGCCGCGAGGCTGAGCGGTATGTGCCGTACGACACCGCCGGCCAGCTTTACCGCCGGGGCGTAAGCGTCGTACGCCGGGTCGAAGACGATGACCTCGTCGCCTTTCTGCACGACGGCCTGGATGACAGAGAACAGTCCTTCCGTCGCGCCGCACGAGATCGTGACCTCGGAGCCGGGATCGACCTTGCGGCCATACTGCCGCGAGGTCTTCTCCGCAATCGCTTCGCGCAAGGCGGGAACGCCGGGCATCGGGGCGTACTGGTTGTCCCCGTGCCGGAGGTAATGACAGATCCGCTCGACCAGTTCCGACGGCGGATTGAACGACGGAAAACCCTGCGCCAGGTTGATGGCGCCGCAGTCGTTCGCGAGCGCGGTCATTACCGAGAAAATCGTCGTACCGACGCCGGGCAATTTGCTGTCGAGCGAGCGGGTCATGTCGAGCCGACGATGACACCTGCCGGCAAAGACTGTCAATCGGGGGTGCCGGGCGATCAGTGGCCGGACCGGCTCCGCGAGCGCCGCCGGCCGAAGGGAATCGGGGTGTTGCGGAATTGCGGCTCGCGGGCCGGTCTGCCGACGTAGTATCCCTGTGCCAGGTCCACGCCGAGTTCGCCCAACAGTGCAAGCGATGCGCCGTCCTGCACGTACTCGGCGATTGTCTGCATCCGCGCTTCCGCGCCTATTTCGGCGATCATCCGGATCATCTTCTGGTCCACGGGGTTCTTCAGGATGTCCTGTACGAATATCCCGTCGATCTTGATGAAATCGAACGGCAGCTTCTGCAAGTAGCTGAAGGAGCTGTAACCCGTGCCGAAATCGTCAAGAGCGAGCTTGCAGCCCAGGGAGCGGAGCTTGTCGATCTGCCGCTCGACGTTTGCGGGCTTCCGGATCGCGAGGCTTTCCGTAATTTCGAAAACGATACTTTTCGGGTCGACGCCGAACTCGTCGAAGGTACTCTTTACGTAGCCGGCCAGGTCGTCCGCTTCGAAGGCGTTGGCGGACAGGTTGATCGACAGCTGCAAGGTTTTCCGGTCGCCCGTGAACGCGGCGCTGGCTGCCGCTGCCCGGCGGATGATCCAGAGATCGATCTCGGACATCAGTCCGAAGCGGACCGCGGCCGGGAGGAAGGCGTCGGGCAGCTCGAGGCGGCCGGAGTCGCTGCGCAGGCGAATCAGCACTTCGTGATGGGTCGTGAGCCCGGTGTCAATGCGGTTGATCGGCTGGAACCGAAGCTCGAACGCGTCTTCGTCGAGCGCCTGCCGCAGTTTGTTCATCCAGCCGACATCCGCCGAGTTCCGGATGATGCGCTCGTCGGACGCTTCGTAGAACGCTACGCGGTTCCGCCCGGCCGCCTTGGCCTCGTGACAGGCGATATCGGCTCTTGCCACCAGGTCGTCGTGGTTGAGATTGCTGCCGTCGATCATGGTAATGCCGATACTGCAGTGGACATGGAAGACCCGTTCCGCCTCGAAGTGCGCGACGCGCCGTATGTTCTTGAGAATCGTATCCGCGATGGCCCCGGCGGCTGCCTCCGTGGTGTGTTTGAGAAGTACGACGAATTCGTCGCCCCCGAAGCGGGCGATCGTATCGTCCGTGTCGACACTGCGCCTCAGTTCATCGGCGACCCGCCGGATGAGCCGATCCCCTGCCGGATGCCCGCAACTGTCGTTCACGTACTTGAAGCGATCGAGATCGACGAAGAAGAGGGCACTGGTGCGCCGCATGCCGTCGAAGGCAGCGAGTTCCGACTTCAGTTCCTCGACGAAGCGGCGGCGATTGTAGAGCCCCGTAAGCCCGTCGTGATTCGCCAGCTCCAGCAATCGTGCGTCGCGCTCGCTGAGGGCAGCCGCGGTCTTCTGCAGGGCTTCCACGATGGCGGAAATTTCACGATGCTCCGCCGGTTTGAATTTCACGTCGAGATTGCCCCGCGCCAGTTCATCAATCGGTGATTGCAGGTCCGAGATCGTCATCAATGCGCGCTGCAGCGCACGACGGCTCGCCCAGATGAACACCGATAGCAGGATCATGAGCACCAGCACGGCCGCCTTGATATTGTCCAGCAGCTGGTCATGGAAGCGCAGGTAGTCGAGTTCGATGTTGACGAACCCGAGCAATTCCATGTGCTCCGGTGGGGCGGCCGACTCCTTGTTGAAGTTGAGCAGTGCTTCCTCGCTCAGCGATTCGATCCAGATCGGCGCGACCACATCGAATTGCCGCGGATTGAGAATGCCGCCATCGAAGAGATAGGCCTCGTCCACCCCGATCCTGCCGCGGGCGGTCTGCATCCGATCCGCATCGAGGGCTTCACCGACGTCCGTTTCGAGCTCATGTGACAGGCTGAGCAAGGATTGTCCGCCAGGGCCGAAATAGCTGATGCGACGGATTTCCGGGTACTTGGCGATAAAGCGCTCCAGGTCGAGGAGCGCGTCGCCGCCGTGATCGAGATAGAGCGGTGCACCGAGTTCGTTCAGTTCGCCGGTCCATTGCATTGCCCAGCGGCCGTAACTGTCCTGCAGTACCCACTGCGTGCCGAAATACAGCGTGCCGACGGCGAAACCGCCGATTATGGCCGCGTTGACGATCTGGAGACTGAGGATTTCGTTGACCAGTCCCCGTTTTCCGGCCCGGCGCGCTTGCCACCGCTCCAGAGCGTCGCGCGCGGCGGCAATTGCGGAACCTGCGGAGGGCAAGTGGCGCATCAGCGGCTTACCACGCGTGCCGCACTGAGCGGCGTTAGTTCCGGCAATTCGGCGAGCTGGCCGGCCTCGATGCGCCGCAATACGCCGATGACCGTTGTTGCGATATCTTCCGGCACGGACGACACGCTGATGCTGGCGCCGAGCGACAGCAAGGCTTCGTTGCTGACAGCGACTTCGACCTGCCGCCGCTGCGCCTGGGTGAGGATTTCGTGAAGCGTACGGCTGCTCAGGATGCGGTTATCCGGAAACAGCCAAAAACCATCGATGTCGCCGACGATACGTCTGAATTCGTACTGGGCTTCCTGGTCCGATCGCACGACGGCGATCGAAAGCTCGATCTCATGCCGATCGGCCGCCATCTGCGCTTCCTCGAGGAGCAGCTCGTGACCGCTCCCGAGGACCGTGCCGACACGTTTCAGGGATGGGTTGGCTCGCTTCCATGCAGCGAGGTGCGCATCGAGCGGGACCAGCGCCGCAACGCCGCGGCTCCCATCGGTGCGAACGTCCGGATCCCGGTAGTTGAAGACCTGGCAGAACACCACCGGTACGCGGGCCAGCGCCGCCGCGGACTGAGCGGCTTTCATCCCGATCGCAACGATGGCAGTGGCGTCCGAGTCGCCGATCTGACGGAACGCGTGCGCGGGCGAGCGGCTGTCGTCGGACAGGTCATAGACGGTGGTGTTCGTGAGCCTCTCTTCGAGTTCCCGGGCGACCGATTCATAGGCGGGCTGCCGTGCCGACAGCAGGATAGCGGTGCCGGCCGGCAGTGGCGCCAGCCCGTCGCCCGCTGTCCGGACCGGACGCCGCCCGGCGGCAGGCAGCGGGCTTCCGGATTCGGCCGGGCGGGGAAGCGCCATGCCTGTCGCGTCCGGAGCAGGACGCGGCTCGGGCACATCCGCGCAGCCCGCGAGCCCTGCGGCCAGCATGAAGATTGCCAGCCGCAAGCCGCGGCGCGATTGCAAGCTGGGCCTCGCCACTCGCATCCCTTCGATCCTTCGCCCGCAGCGTGCGAGCGGTGCCGTCCCCGCTGTTTTTAGCGGATTCTGCGTCCCGATACTGTGCCCGGCGTCGTGGTTCCGCGACTCCGCAGGCAGCTGACTGCCGGGCTTATGTCGTATGGCGTGGATGGCCGGCAGGAACAGGAAGTCCGCCAGCTCCGGAGCGTGTGTACGGGCTGTCGTTCGGCGTTCGCACCGGCCAAAATAAAGGCCGCTCTCGGTTCATGGGAAGCGGCCTTTTTTTGGTGGGTGGTCGGGGTAGCGAGATTCGAACTCACGACTTCTACCTCCCGAAGATAGCGCTCTACCAGGCTGAGCTATACCCCGAGTGCGTCAGGAACGGCGCCGGACCGAAAAGTCGGCGATCGTAATAAGGGCCTGCTTGTATTCCGAGTCGGGAATGTCGGCCAGGGCAGCAATGGCCAGGTCTGCGGCCTCCTGCGCGCGCGCCGCAGTGTACTGGAGGGCCCCTGTGGATTCAATCACGGATTGGATTTGCGCGAGTCGTCCGAGCCCGTCGCCGAGGATTGCCTCGCGTATCATTCGCCGCTGGTCAGCGGTGCCGACGTGCATGGCGTAAATGAGAGGAAGCGTAGGTTTACCCTCGGCCAGGTCGTCGCCCAGATTCTTGCCGAGTTCGTCCGGCGACGCATCGAAATCGAGGGCGTCATCGACGAGCTGGAAGGCGCAGCCCAGATGGCGCCCGTACTCGACCATTGCCGCCTCGGTGGCGACGCCGGTACCCGCGAGAACCGCGGACAACTGTGCACCGGCCTCGAACAGCCGGGCAGTCTTGCGATAAATGACCTCGCGATACGCCTGTTCGGATACGTCAGGGTCGTGCACGTTCATCAGCTGCATGACTTCGCCGGCAGCGATCGTGTTGGTGGCGTCGGCGAGAATTTGCATGACGCGCATGCTGTCGATGTCGACCATCATCTGGAAGGCACGCGAATACAGGAAGTCGCCGACGAGCACGCTGGCCTGGTTGCCGAAAACCGTGTTTGCCGAGTCGCGCCCGCGTCGCCGTGCCGATGCGTCCACGACATCGTCATGCAGCAAGGTTGCCGTATGGATGAACTCGATGATTGCCGCCGCGCGGCGGTGCTGCGACCCGTCGTAATCGAGGGCCCGTGATGCAAGCAGGACGACGAGCGGACGGAGACGTTTGCCGCCGCTCATGACGATGTACTCCGACACCTGTGACACGAGCGCTACGTCTGTGGCAAGGCTGCGCCGGATGAGTTCATCGACGGCCCGCATGTCGTCACGGGCCAGCGCCGCGACGTCGTCGAAGTTCATCAGTTCCGGGGCATTCCCGACCGCGTGCATGAATTCGATGATGCCTGAAACGAGCGATGGAGGCGACCGGAAACCGGCAAGCACGCGGTCTGTGCTGCTTCTGCAAGCGATTGAATGCGCCGGGATTTCGGCGGCGTCCCGGCGTTGACCCGGAGCCGGGGAATCTATAGAATTCCGGCTCTTTTGCGGCGCCGGCGGTCCCGCGGGCAGCGGCCCCATCGCGGCTGCAAAAAAATCTTTTATTTCTCAGCGAGTTGCGTTCAAGCGGTTCGCGCAAGGAGCAAGCAACATGTATGCGGTTTTTCGCAGCGGCGGCAAACAATACCGCGCGGTCACGGGTGACGTCCTGCGTCTCGAGAAGATCGACGCCGCGGAAGGCAGTGCGATCGAGTTCGGCGAGGTATTGCTGGTCGGTAACGGCACGGATCTCAAGGTCGGGAGCCCGCTGCTCGACGGCACCTCGGTCAGCGCAACGGTTCTGCGCCAGGGCAAATCCCGGAAAGTGCCGGTGGTGAAATTCCGTCGGCGGCAGAACTATCTGCGGAAGGGCACCCACCGGCAGTTTTTCACCGAGGTGGAGATCACGGCGATCGGCGGTGTTGCCGACTCCGGGTCCGGGGCGTCCAGCGAGGCGAAAGCGCCCGTAGAAAAGAAAGCAAGCAAGAAGACCGCCAGGAAAACGGCGGCCGGCACGTCCGGCGCGAAGAAGAAGAAAAAGGCGGCAAAGAAACCGGACGGCAAGAAGAAAGCGACGAGCGACAAGACGGGCGACAACTAGGCGAGCGACAACCAGGCGAGCGACAACCAGGCGAGCGACAGCCAGGCGAGCGACACCAGGCGAGCGACAAGGTGTCGGGCGACAACGAAGGATCCACACGTCCGCGCGGCACGGCGCTCGCGGCGGACCACAGACAAGCAGGTAGACGACAGTGGCACACAAGAAAGCAGGCGGTAGCAGCAAAAACGGCCGCGACTCGGAGAGCAAGCGCCTCGGCGTGAAGATCTTCGGCGGCCAGGAAGTCGTGGCCGGCAACATCCTCGTTCGACAGCGTGGCACCCGGTTCCATGCGGGCGTCAATGTGGGCGTCGGTCGCGATCACACCTTGTTTGCGAAAGCGAATGGCCAGGTTCGTTTCGATCGCAAAGGCCCGAAGAACCGCCAGTTCGTGAGCGTCATATAGCGTCTCGCACGGCGATCGGCCAGCGCCTTAGCACGGCTCGCAGGAAAACCCCGCCGGCGCGGGGTTTTTCATATCCGGAACAGGCAAACATGAAATTTGTCGACGAAGCCACGATCCGCGTGCAGGCGGGGAACGGAGGTAACGGCTGCCTCAGTTTCCGGCGCGAAAAATACGTGGAGCGCGGCGGCCCGGATGGCGGCGACGGCGGCGACGGCGGCAGTGTGTTCCTCCTCGCCGATGCGTCGATGAATACGCTCGCCGACTTCCGCATGGCCCGCAAGTATCGCGCTGCAAGCGGCGCAGGCGGGGCGGGGCGCAACATGACGGGGCGGTCCGGGGCCGATCTCGAGGTGCGCGTGCCTTGCGGTACCGTCGTATACGACGTCGATACCGGTGAACTCATCTGCGACCTGACAAAGGACGGCGAGCGCCGGAAAGTCGCCGCGGGCGGCCGTGGCGGGCTCGGCAACACGCGTTTCAAGAGCAGCGTGAACCGTGCGCCGCGCAAGACCACGCGCGGCACGGACGGCGAAGGACGCCACCTTCGACTGGAACTCAAGATCCTGGCGGACGTCGGGCTGCTGGGACTGCCGAATGCGGGCAAGTCCACGCTGATCAGCGCCATGTCACAGGCGCGACCCCGCATCGCCGCCTATCCGTTCACGACCCTGCATCCGCACCTGGGTGTCGTCCGGGTCGGTGAATTGCAGAGTTTCGTCATGGCCGACATCCCGGGGCTGATCGAGGGAGCATCAGATGGCGCGGGCCTCGGCATCCAGTTTCTGCGGCACCTGCAGCGCACGCGCCTGTTGCTGCACCTCGTCGACATCGCGCCGCTCGATGAGCGTGTCGATCCGGTTGCGTCAGTGCGCTCGATCAGCGCTGAACTCGAAAAATTTTCCGCCGGGCTCGCGGCCAAGCCCCGCTGGCTCGTCATCAACAAGATCGACCTGGTCGCCCCCGGGGAGCGCGCCGCGCGGCGGGAGCGGCTGCTGTCCGGCCTCGAATGGCAGGGGCCGGTGTTCGAAGTCAGCGCCGCGACCGGGGACGGCACCGACCGGCTCGCCCAGGCGGTCATGCGCGAACTCGAGCGGCTGCGTGAAGCGGACGAGGCGGATGAGCGAGCAACACCGGACTGAAGCCGGATACGAAAAAGCCCGCTGGCTGCGGGCTTTCCGGAGTGGCCGGGTGATCCGGCAACCGATGCGTCAGACGACGAGCGACTTGACCCGCTGGTTCAAACGGCTCTTGTGCCGCGACGCCTTGTTCTTGTTGACGATGCCCTTGTTGACCATGCTGTCGATCTCGGGCACTGCATCGCGGTACGCGGCGATTGCCGCATCCTTGTCACCGGCGTCACACGCCTTGATGACGTTCTTGATCTTTGTGCGCATGCGCGAGCGCAGGCCCATGTTGTGTTTGCGGGCTTTCTCCGCCTGGCGGGCGCGCTTTTGCGCCGACTTGATGTTTGCCACTAGAAAATACCGTGTCCGGATGCAAAGAGCCGCGTATTATTCAGGCCCGCGGGGGCATTGTCAATGGCACGGTGAACGGGCGCTGCCGTGCCCGCATCGGCTGGGCTAAATTCCTGATTTTGAAGCTTTTCTGCACTAGAATGCGTCCCTATGTCGGAGCTTGAAAGAGGCGGTACGCCGGCGGCCGACGAGCCCGTGCGGGCCGCCGCCGGCGATGGCATTCGCGCCGTGAGCGGACGTGGCTTGTTCGCCAAGACGTCGATCGTCAGCGGCATGACACTGCTGTCGCGGATCCTGGGGCTCGTGCGCGACATCGTGCTGGCGCGGTTCTTCGGCGCAGGCCTCGTCATTGACGCATTCGTCGTCGCGAACCGCATCCCGAACATGCTTCGCCGGTTTTTCGGCGAAGGTGCGTTTTCGGCGGGCTTCGTACCGGTGATGGCACGTTACCGCGAGCGGCACAGTCACGGCGAAACGCGGGAATTCATCGATGCGATTGCCGGCACGTTCGCCGTGGTCCTGTTCCTGATCACGCTCGCCGGCGTGATTCTCGCGCCGCTCCTCGTCATCGCCGTTGCGCCCGGCTTCGTGGGCGACGGCGGCGATCTCGAGCTCGCGACGATGATGCTTCGGTTCACGTTCCCCTACCTGCTGTTCGTGTCGCTGACGGCATTCGCGGGCGGCATACTCAATACGTACGGCCGCTTCGCGGTGCCGGCATTCACGCCGGTAATACTCAACGTAGTCCTGATCGCAGCCGCTGTGTGGCTGTCGCCGCATCTCGAGCGGCCGGGAATGGCCCTTGCCTACGCCGTGTTCGTCGCCGGCGTGTTGCAGTTGCTGTTCCAGCTGCCATACCTGAGGCAGATCCGCGCCTTGCCGATGCCGCGCTGGCGACCACGTCACGAGGGCGTGCGGCGCGCCATGCGGCTCATGTTGCCGGCGATCTTCGGGTCGTCTGTCGCCCAGGTGAACGTGCTCCTGAGCGGCATCATTGCATCCCTGCTCGGCGTCGGCAGTATCAGCTACCTGTACTTCTCGGACCGGCTGATGGAGTTTCCGCTTGGCTTGTTCGGTATCGCTCTGGCCACCGTGACCTTGCCCTATCTCTCGCGATTGTGGTCCAACGACCTGCACGAGGCCTTTTCCCAGACGCTCGACTGGTCGATGAAGATCGCCCTCCTGGTAGCCGTGCCGGCGGCGGTCGGCCTGCTGGTGCTGGCGGGTCCGCTGGTGGCGACACTGTTCTACGGCGGCAGCTTCGATGCGCATGCCGTCGCCATGACAGCGCTTGCGCTGCAGGCGTACGCATTCGGGCTGGTCGGCTTTTCCTTCGTCAAGATTCTCGCACCGGCATTCTTCGCGCGGGAGGATACGCGCACCCCGGTACGAGTCGCGGTCATCGCACTGGTCGTCAACGCGGTACTGAGCATCCTGCTGGCGTGGTACCTCACGCGGACCGGCTATGACGGCCCGCACGTCGGCCTGGCATTCGCGACCTCGGTGGCCGCATGCGTCAATGCCTTCATGCTGTACCGTGTGCTGCGGAGGGACAGGGTCGTACGGCATTCGCGGGACTGGCCGATGCTGTGGTTCAAGGTCGTCGCCGGCAACGTCGGGATGTGCCTGGTCCTGTGGTTCATGTACCGGCCGCTCGCCTGGTGGCTTGCCGAAAGCCTCGCAGTGCGGTCGGCCTGGCTCGGCGCCAGCGTCGTTCTTGGCGCGGCAGCTTACCTCGTCGTTCTGCTGTTGCTCGGTTTGCGGCCGGCGAAACTGGGACTCCGGAACTGAATGCGCCTTGTCCGGCACTTGTGCGACCTTCCCTACGCCCGCCTCAGCGGAGGTAGCGTCGTCACCATCGGTTCTTTCGACGGACTGCATCGCGGCCATGAGGCGCTGCTCGGGCAGGTATTTGCAACCGCCGCAGCAAATGGCTTGCCGAGCGTCGTAATGAGCTTCGAGCCGACGCCGAAGGAGTTTTTCCAGGCCGACTCGCCACCGGCGCGGCTGATGCGGTTCCGCGAGAAGTTCCGCGCGCTGGCCGACCATGGCGTCGAAATCTTCTACTGTCCGCGATTTTCGGCCGCCATGCGGTCGATCAGCGCGGCGGACTTTGTGCGTCGGGTTTTGATCCACGGACTGAATGTCCGGACGCTCGTCGTCGGCGACGACTTTCATTTTGCGCGGCACCGGGAAGGTACGGTGGCGCTGCTCGATACCCTGAGCGCCGTACTGGACTACGCGGTCGTGCAGGTTCCAAGTATCGTCGTCGACGGGCAACGGGTCAGCAGCACGGCAATACGCGAGGCCTGCAGGGCGGGAGATATGGGGCTTGCCACGCGACTGCTCGGACGTCCGTACCGCATGTCCGGGCGGGTGATTCGCGGCGAGCGCCTGGGGCGCGAGCTGGGTTTCCCGACCGCGAACGTCGACTTGCGCCGTCGGCAAAGCGCGGTCGAAGGGATCTATGCGGTGCGCGTGCATGGAGTGGAGGAAAAGCCCCGCGACGGCGTCGCCAGTGTCGGCTCACGGCCGACCTTCAACGGCACGAAACCGCTGCTCGAAGTCCACTTGTTCGATTTCGACGCCGACCTGTACGGCCGTTATATCGATGTCGACTTCATTACCCGGCTGCGGGGCCAGGAAAAGTACGAGGATGTGAAAGACCTGGTTGCACAAATGCACGTCGATACCGACAATGCGCGCTCGGCGCTCTGCGCATACCAGCCAGACAGGAACTCGCTGTGATACAGAAATACGGCCCTGGCGACCGCCGATTTGCGCTGTGGATGGCGGTAACGCTCGTCGTGGTAATTGCCGATCAGCTGACCAAGTTCGCCGTGATCCAGTACATTGAACTGTACGGACGTGTTCCGGTCACCTCGTTCATCAATCTTACCCATCAGCGGAACGCGGGTGCCGCATTCAGCTTTCTGGCCGACGCCGGCGGCTGGCAACGATGGTTTTTTACGACCCTTGCGGCGGTCGTCTCGATCGTGATCGGCGTTTGGCTGTGGCGGTCGCGTGATGACGCTCCCGTGCCTCTTGCGGCCGGCCTCGCGCTGGTCCTCGGCGGTGCGGTAGGCAACCTCATTGACCGCGTGCTGCACGGCTATGTCACCGACTTCATCCAGGTGTGGTTCGGTGACTGGCCATTCCCCTCGTTCAATATCGCGGATTCGGCTATTACCGTTGGCGCAGCGTTTCTGATTATCGACTCGCTGCTGTTCTCGGGCAAGAAGGCCAAGCCTTCGCCCTGAGCCATGGGCCGCGCGCGACGGGCCGCGCCATGGGCGGCTCTGGCGCGGCCACCGGTCAGCGACTGCGGGTCCAGCAATCGGCGAGCGGCGCCGATGTGCGATCGCCATCCGGCTGGATCGTGAATGTGGCGCATTTACCGGCCTCGTTGTCGGCTTTGAGGTACGTGGCGGTCGCCGTGTAGGTGGCGGCATTGGCGCCCGCCACGTCGATCCGGTACGTCCCGGTCTCGGTTACGAAATTGCCCGCGACATTGAAACCGAGGTTGGTCATGTCGTTCGTGTAGGCCTGGTTGTTCAGGTAAAAGCGTTCCTGGTTCGACGCGATCTGGAGCAGTGCCGCCCTGGCCTCATTGCGCTTCGCACGCGAGGCAAAATCCCGGTAATTGGGGTATGCCACCGCCGCCAGGATGCCGATGACGACTACGACGATCATCAGCTCCAGGAGCGTCACGCCCCGCATCTGCCTGTACGTGTTCATGGGTAACTCCGTGCCCGTCTCGGCGCTGCCGTGGCTAGTCTATACCGTCCTGGGTCCACAGCGTGCGGACCGGACGGTTCGGGAAATCGGGATCGAAACACTCCACGCCGACGCAGGCTACGGGCGGCGGCGCGCATTCCTCACCGGTGCAATCCTTCACCCACGGGGAGGGGAAGAGAAACACCGGCTGCGGAGCGATGCCGCCCTGCTCGAGCCGCGTTATGCGCGCCTCGTCCGCTTCGGCACCCGTCGACGGCATTTCCTGCCCGATGGCGACGATCGGGTCGCCGTTCGCAACATGCACGCGGTAGAGCCGGTTCAGACTGAGCCCTGCCTGGCAGGGGTCGTCGGAATCGACCTTCGGCTCGAACGATACGAAATAGACTGCGTCGTTGAAGGTACGCGACGTCGACAGGATCTTCTGTGACGCCGGCAACGTGTACTTCCAGCCGCTGGCAGTCGCCGGCACGATCGTGTCGACCTGGCCCGCGACCTCCACCATGTCGCCGTCCTTGGCCACCGGGTAGCTGTCGTATTGCGCCTGCGACAGCGGCGAGAACACGTTCGGATCACGCAAGGAATAGAAGCGGTCGGACGCGCTGTTGTCCAGCGGATGCGCGCGGTAACCGGAGCCGATATTCATCGCGAGGTAGCGGCGGTCCTGGCGCTTGTCCGTGAACATGGCGACGTCTGGCGTCGTGTAGAAGCGGCGCGTATCCGCGGCTGACGGGCTTGCCAGTCCTTCGGCGCCGAATTGTGCGATCACGCCGCCGGCGATGAGCGCGTTCGGCGTCAGCCCGTTCGCGATGTCGAAACGCCAGATCTGCCCGCCGAGGTCCGCCGCGTACATGCGATCGGCCAGGCCGTCGCCGTTGAGATCGATGACCCGCACCTGGCCTGGAATCGAGCGGGTCATGGCCGGCAGGACGAGGTCCGCGTATGCGTCGCGTCCGGCGCGCCAGATCGTGGCTGCGGTTTCGAGATCCAGCATGTAGATACCCGCGCCTTCGAGATCCGGAGTCGAAGGGTGGCCTGCCGCATCGTGGGTGGTGTCGTAGCCGCCGCCGATGATGAGCACCGCGTTCTGCTTGCTGGTTTGCGCGGCGCTGTCCACCTTGATTTTAGCGACCGACGGCGTCGACCAGGACTGGCCGAAGTCCGGCAGCGTGAGGGTCCAGCGCAACACCGGTGACTTCGCGGTTGGTCACGTCGAGCATGAAATACCTGTCGCCACCGCGGCGCATGCCGAACACGATATAGACGAAGTCGGTGCCGGCCGTGATGATGCCGTCGCCGTTCTCGTCGTGTACGACCGGAACGATGTTGCCGTCGATGCCGTAGGTCTTGTAATCGACGTTCTTGTTGAAGTAGAGATCCGTCAGGTTGGCGAGCAACTCGTGAGGAATGAACGACCACAACTCGACACCGGTGTCGGCGTTGATTGCATGCAGGAAGCCGTCGTTCGTTCCATTGAAGACGACGACGTCCTGGCCGCCGGAACTGTCGCCGTACACGACCGCCGCAGGTTCCGAGTGCAGCGTATCGCCCATGACGTAGCGCACCGTCGTCAGCGGGTCGTTGTCCTCGTCCTTCACGTCGACGCCGCGCGCCCAGTCGATGAGCTGTTCCATCGTCGGCTCACCCGCATCGCCCCGAAGGCCGAAATCGGTCAGAGTGAAAGCGCCGGCGTTCGTGACGTCAAGGGCATTGATTGCTGCGGTCAGGCTGCCGCTGATCACGTTCGTATATACGTCCCGCACCGCCGGGTTCGGCAGCATGTTGGCCGCGCCGCCGCGCGTGACGTCGGCACCGTCGGGCTTCGTCTGCGTGCGACCAGAAGTTCTTCGACCAGTCGGCGAAGTAACCGGTATCGGGGTCGACGGCGCCGACGTCGTTCGCGTCGCGGACTTCACTTTCCCTGATCGTGAACTTTTTCATATTGCCCGGCCAGTGCACTTCGTCCGCGGCCCGGAACACCGAAACGTAGAGGTCGTTCAGGTGCTGCGTGCGGTTGAAGGCATTGACGGCCACGGCCGGTGCGGTGAAGGAGATGTCGCGGTCGAAAATATCCGTGACAATTTCGGTCAGCGCCGCCGTCAGCGTCTTGACGTCGGAGGCGAGGTAGTAGGTGCCGCCCGACAGTTCCGCCGTCTGCTTCAGGATCGGCAGGTCGATCGTGAATCCGACGGTATGCGTCGTGACCGACTGCTTGCCGGCAAGGCCGGGATTGATGTCCGCCTTCGACAGGTATTCCGCGACGTCGTCGAGGCAGGCGCCTTCCGTGGTCGCCAAACCGGTGCAGCCGCTGCGGCCCATTACCGCCGCATAGTCCGGCAGGTCGCCGACCCGGTAATAGGCGTCGCGGTCGGACGTTGGCTGTCCGTCGGTGATCAGGACGATGAAATTCTTGGCGCAGGCGTACTCGGCCGGCTGCTTGTAGACCAGCGGAGAGGTCGTGAGCCAGGCATCCTTGTCGGTGTACGTCCAGTTGCCGTAATACTCGGGCAGCCCGCTGTAATACAGCGCCGCCTCATACATTGTCTCGGACAAGGGCGTGTTGCCGCTCGCGGGCAGCGCGTCCACGATCGCGTCCGTTGCGGCGCGGTTCGTCTCGAGGTCTTTCACGGCCTGCAGAACCGGCCCGCCCTGGGCGTCGCTGTGGAAGCGCATGATGCCGACGTTGACGTCCTTGATCGTGCCGAGCACGTTCTTCGTTACTGACTTGAGAATGTCCGTCCGCCGCATGCTGGAACCGGGCGGATTGTAATACCAATTCAGGTAGTTGCTGTCATAGACCGTGTAGATGCGGTGCGTGGGGTTGCTGCCCCAGTCGACGGAACGGTTCTCCTGGCTCGTGTATGCGGAGACATTGGTGCCCGAGCGAGCATAGGGTTCCGCGGCCGGATTGGACCCGTAGCCGTGCACCCCGGAGTCCGACTTGCATTCCACTGCGTCGGTCTCGTCGTCGCTCTGCAGCGTGTTCCATTTCCACTTGCCACTGTCCTGCCGGTACTGCGCCATCGTGTCCGTGTAGGAACCTGCGGCCGCGAGCTGCGTGAGGCCCTGCTGGCAGACCATCGACGATTTCTCGAAGCGATAGTCGCTGCCGCATTTCGGGATACCGGTGCTCGTCGTCCAGTAATACTTGCCGAGGTCGCAGGGCCCGAGGTACGTTTCGGTGCGGTCGTAGGGTTCCTGCGACTTCTCGACCGTCGTCATCGAGCCCGACGAATCGAGGATGAACAGGATGTTCGGCTTCGCAGCGTTGCTGATGCCCGGCGTCGACAGCAGGAGCTCGACGTCATCGGCGACCGCGGGCGCACCCGCCGCCAGAGAAATCAATACACCCGCTGTTGCCCAAGCGAAGTGCTTTGCGGACCTGTTCATGTGTCCTTACCTCTATCCAGTCAATCCGTGACCCGATCGCCCGGCGCGTCAACGCCAAAAACCTGTGTCCTGCTATTTGTTGATCCGAATGCTCGTCACTGTCAGTGATCTGCATGTCGACACTGATCAGTGCGTAGGCATCCTCGTCGCTCCGGAGCAGCGACATGCTGTCCCGGAATGCGTCGAACTTCACCTTCTGCTCGTCGACGAAAAACTGAGTTTCGGGCGTCAGCCGCGCACGGCGATGCTCCTCCTCGCATTCACCGACGCACGGCCTGAACGTGACCGTGCCATTCAGTGAACCGGGCAGGATTATGTTCGACGGGGAGAGCTCGACCGCATCGACGAGTGTGACCAGTTGCGCGCCGGCCGGCGCCAATGCCAGCAACGCCAATGCGCCCATTGTGAGTTTGCAGATCTTCATTTCCTATGCTCCCGATGCGCGTGTGTCCCGCATCGAATGTGATGTCCCTTCACTGTCCGTATTGTCCCGATTTTCATCGAAAAAAGCGCGGAACCATTGCTCAATTACTCAATACCGTCCTGCGTCCAGAGCGTCCGTACCGGCAGGTTTTCGAAGCCGGGGTCGAAGCATTCGACGCCGATGCAGCCGATGGGCGGCGGGGCGCATGCCGCGCCTTCGCAATCGGGATCATCTGCGCTCGGGAACAGGAAGCGAGGCGACGGCGCAATGCCGCCCTGTGCAAGGTCCGTGACCCGCGCCTGGTCCTCTTCGCCGCTGACGATACTGTCGAGATCGGCAATCGGGTCGCCGTTCGAGATCGCCATGCGGTACAGAAAGTTCTGCCCGCGTCCTGCAGAACAGGTCGCAGCCGCGGCATTGTCCGGCGAGAATGCCGTGAAGAATATCTCGTTATTGAAGGTGACCGACGTTCGCAAGGACCTTCTGGTTCGGCGGCAAGGTGAATTTCCAGCCGCGGTCGTTCGGCCCGATCAGCGTGCCGACCTGGCCGCTGATCTCGACGAGATCGCCGTCCCTGACGATCTGGTAGCTGTCGTAGTCGGCCTGCGTCAGCCGGTTGAAGATGTCGCGGTCGCGAATCGAGTAGAAGCGATCGTTTACCGTATTGTCGAGCGGATGCGCGCGGTAACCGCTGCCGATACTGATCGCAATGAAGCGCCGGTTCTGGATGTTGTCGTTGAATATCGAAATATCCGGCGAATTGTAGAACCGCCGCGTGTCTGCATCGCCGACGGCATTGCCTTCCGCGCCGAGCTGGGCGATGACACCGCCGGTGACGAGGTAGCTCGCCACCTCGCCGTTGGCGATATCGAAGCGCAGGATCTGGCCACCCATATCGGAGGCATACATGCGGTCGGCGTAGCCGTCGCCGCTCAGGTCCACGACACGAACCTGGGTCGCAATCGAGCGGGTCAGGGACGGCAATTGCAGGTCAGCGCCGAAATCGCGCCCGGCCCGCCATAACACGGCGCCGGATTTCAGGTCGAGCATGTAGATGCCGGCACCGTCGGTATCGGCAGCCGCCGGGATGTGCAAGCGTATCGTGCACGTTGTCGTAGCCACCGCCTATGATGACGACGGCATCGTCGGCATTCTGCGTACCCGAATCGATATCGACCCGCGCCACGGTCGGCGTCGACCAGGACTGTCCCATTTCCGGTGAACTGATGCGCCACAGGATCTGCGGCGCATTCTTGTACGGTCACGTCCAGTGCGTAGTAGGAATCGCCGCCGCGGCGCATGCCGAAGACGATGTGAACGAAGTCCCCGTCACCCGGCTCGACCTGGCCGTCGCGGTCGAGGTCGGCGACCACCGGCACGATGTCGCCGTCGACGCCGTAGTTCTTGAATTGCGCCTCCGGGTCGAAGAACAGCTTGACCAGGTTCGGCAGGTGTTCGCGCGGAATGAATGCCCACAGCTCTTCACCGGTCGCCCCGTCGATCGCGTGGACGTAGCCGTCGTTCGTTGCAGCGAACACCACGACCTCGGGACTGGTCTCGGAACCGCCGTAGACGACGGCGGCCGGCTGCGAATGCAGCGGGTCGCCCATCGCGTTGCGTACGGTCGTCGCCGGGTTGAAATCTTCGTCGAGCAGGTCTTCGCCACGCGCCCAGCGGATCAGCTGCTCCTGGGTCGGTTCCTCCGGCGAGCCCGTGAGACCGAGGTCCGCCGGGCTGAACGCGGCCTCGTTGCGCGGGCGACAGCGCATTGGCACCCGCCGTGAGGTCGTTGCTCGCCGACTGGTTCGTAAACACCTTGCGGACCGCGGGATCCGGCAGGCGATTCGCCGCGCCGCCGAGTTCGACATCATTGCCGTCGACGCCGATCGTCCAGTAACTCGAGGCATTGTCCTTGAAATAGCCGGTGGATGGATCGACCGCATCGAGGCCGTTCCGGTCGACGATGCTGCCGTCCGCGATCCGGTACTTCTTGAGGTTGCCCGGCCAGTGCAGGTTCTGGCGCGCGGCAAAGGTCGTGAGATACAGGTCGTTCATGTTCTGGGTGCGGTTGAACGTATTGACCGCGACCGCCGGGGCAGCGAACGACAGCGAGCGGTCCGAGATCTTCGCGACGATCTTGAGCAGCGCCAGCGTCAGGCTTTCGACGTCGTCCGCGAGGAAGTATTCGCCGCCCGAGGCGGCTGCCGTGTCGGCGAGAATCGGCAGGTCAACGGCAAATCCGATCGTATGCGTGGTGACGACCTGCATCCCGGGCTCTGCGGGTGCAATGTCGCCCCGATAGAGGTACTCGCCCACATCGTCGAGGCAATCGCCCTGGTTCGGTGCCCGTGCAGCCGCGTGCGGCCCAGCACCGCGGACCAGCCGGGCAGGGAGGCTACGAGGCTCGGCGTCTCCAGGTCCTGGTTTGGCTGCCCGTCCGTCAGGAGTACGTTGAAGTTCTTGGAGCACACGTCGCTCGAGGGCTGCCGGTAAACTTCCGGGCTGGTCGAGGCGAGCGCGTTCGGGTCAGTGGCGTGCTCGTTGACCCGCTCGCCGTAATAGGCCTCGAGGCCGCGCCAGTAGCGCGCCGATTCGTACAAGGTCTCGGACAAGTGGCGTGGCCCCGGCTGCATTCATGGCATCGAGCTTCGAGTCGACCAGTGCACGATTCGCATCCAGGTCGGTCATGCCGAGGATCACGGGGCCGCCGGCATCGTTGTTGAAGCGCATGAGGCCGACATTGATGTTCGAGACCGAGTCGAGGACCGCCTTGGTTACGTCCCGGACGATGTTGATGCGCGCCTCGTCGATCGTCACCGGGTTCTGCAGGTAGTTCAGGTAGTTGCCGTCGTAAACTGTGACGGTCTGGCTGGTGGGCCAGCTGCCCCAGGACACTTCATCGTCGCTGTTGTCCGTAAACGGGTCGGCCGGGTCGCCGCCTTTCTGTGCGAAGGTACGCGCCGGGTCCCCGTCGCCATGGCGGCCGCGGTCGGCGCGGCACTCCACCAGGCCGCCCGCGTTGCCCGGTGCGAGCTGCTGCCAGCGCACTTTGTCGAGGCCGAGAAAAATGCTGAACCAGCCCGAGCCGCCGTCTCGGAACTGCGCCATCGTATTCGTGTAGCTGCCGATCCCGGCGAGCTGCAGCGCAGCGGCGTCGCAGACGAACGCCGCCTTCTCGAAGAAGCGCGTATTAGCTGCGTCACAACTCGGCAGCACGTCGACTTCCGTCCAGTACAACATGTCGGGGTTGCAGGTGCCGGTGAAACGCCAGCGCGGAATCATAGATCTCGCGGGTGTTTTCGACCGTCGTCATGCTGCCCGACGTGTCCAGGATGAACATGATGTTCGGTTTCGGCGCAGTCAGCTCGTCAGGGTTGAGGAGCAGGAGCTCGGTGTCGTCCGCTAGCGCGGGAGTGCCGCTCGCGAGCGCCACAACAAGGCCGGCGCCAAACAGTGCGATGTTTTTTGCAATCGTAATCAAGGTGCTTCCCTCACGCATTGATTGCGTATCTAAGGCAGGTGTACCGAGACTTCCGTTACCCGGTCTTCTTCGAGATGGTGCAATACGGTGACGTACACATCATTGCGCTCCGTAATGCGCGCGATGCCCAGCCGGAAATCATCGAGAGACAGGGCCTTGCCGTTCAGCGACCAGCGCGTTGCCGTGGTCACCCGTTTCGTCTGATAGTCGCATTCATCGCAGGACCTGAAGCCGATCGTGCCGGCGTCCGACTGCGGCAGCCGCAGGTCCGCGAGAGTTACTTCGTGCGCCAGCTGCACGGTGCGGATCTCCGCCGCCGCCGGCAACGCGCATCAGCACCAGGAACGCAAGCGGGAAAAACCGCTTGATCATTTGCCTGCTCCTTGCCGCGCCTAAAGTGTCGGGGATTCCGGGCCGACGACATAAAACGCCTGCGTGTGGACGGCGCTCGCGTCGCGATCCGTGTCACCGCCGGGGTCGCGTCGTGACTCGGCCTCCGAAGTTGCGATGAAGTGGTAGGCCGCGATGCCACTGCCGACGCCGAGGCTGAAGGCGTTGTCCGGCACCAGCGTCGAGTCTTCGAATTCGACGCGCGCCTCCACGAATTCGTGCCCTGTCGGCGAAACGTACTGCGGCAGGTTCGATACGGCGAGCGTGTCCCAGCTTCCCTGCGCGAGGGCGGTTTCGATGCCCGTTTCAGCCGCCTGGAACGCGTTCTCGTAGTTCTGGTCGTTGCGGGCCATCGCGATTTCGGTGGTTGCGGTATTCATGCCGGAAATCGCCAGCACCGTGATCACGACCAGCAGGATCAGGCCGACGACCAGTGCCGCGCCTTGCTGGCGGCTGTAATTCATACGTGTCATGTTCGTCATGCCTCGCCTAGGTCCGCGCGTTGCGCAGCAGGATCGTCTTCGAAACCTGCAGTCGGCGGAAGTTGTCGTCGAATGTGCCGAGATCGACATCGCCCGGCTCGTAATCGTTTGCGTCCTGTACGCCGAGTTCCAGACTCGTGCCGCGCACAACCAGCCAGATGCGCGCGGTAATGACGCGCGCGCCAGGCACGTAACCTGCCGCGGCGGGATCGTAGATCTCATCGCCGGGATTCACGTAGCGGTCGACCGTATTGTCCTCATCGACGTCGATGCCGAGCTGCACCTGCAGGTTCTCGACGCCCGGCGCAATCTCCTGGTCGTCGATGCTCGCGACGCCGCCGGTGACCGTCAGCATCTTGCGGCGCAATGTCGGCACGTTCGGGATGAGATTGCCGGGATCCGCCTGCGCCACGTAGTAGCTGCTCACAAGCAGGTTATGCGTGGATGAGTCGGCAGGCGAGAACATGGGCGGGACGTTCCCGTTGTCGAACACCTCGGCCTGGACCCGGGTCGTCTGCACCTGCAGGCGGCCTGGCTCGAGCGGCTGCGGTGCAACTGTCGCCCGCCGCACCGTGATCAGGTCGGACGCTGCCTGCGCGCCACCCTGTGCCGCGCAAGGAAGGTTGAACGCGTTGTTGGCCCCGTCAACCGGCACCGCGAGGTCCAGCACCCAGTCAGCGCCGCAATCGACCGGGACACCGAGACCTTTCGGATTTTCGTCCGCGCCGAGCGAGCGCCCCTCCACCGCCAGGCCGCGGCTCGTCCGGCCCCAGTTGCTGGCCATCCGCAGGTCGGCCTCGATCGTGTCGATTGCGAACTGCGCCGTCTCCTGTACGCGCGCGATGGATTCGTTGATGACGAACGCCTGCCGGCTCTGGTTGTAAATCTGCACGGCGCCAATGACGAGAAACGAGCCGATCGCAAGTGCAACCATCAGTTCGACGAGCGTAAGGCCGGTTTGCCTGTTAGCAGCGCACATCCTCAAATCCCCCGAACCGGAATAGTCACGGTGAAGTTCTGCGCGCCCTCGGGCTCTTGCCAAAGCACGCTGATCTGGTACGTCGGCGGCGCAATTGCATTGTCGAACACGATCTGGATCTGCCCGGCCGGCAGCGAACCGGCGGCCTGCGCCTGCCATACGAGGATATCCTGCGCGGCCATTTGCGGTGCGCTGCAGTTGACGCCCTGCGCGATGCAATTGAAGTTGCCGCCGGCCCCCGTATAGGCTGCTCCCGCCGTGGGATTCGCCCGGATCCGGTCGGCGACGTCGCCCGCGAGCGTGACGGCATTGTGCCGGAACAGCGAGGTACGGCCGGCCTGCATGCTCTGGACATAGAGACTCGCGATGCCGAGCATGCCGACCGACATGACGATCAGGGCGACCAGGACTTCGACCAGCGAAAAGCCGCGGATCCGACGCGTTTGGGTAAAAGCTGCCTGGTTCATGAAAACGTTCCTTGTTGCAGAGCCCGGTGTGCCGGCGCCACTAGGGGCAGCCGCCCGCTGCGTCGATCTGTACTTTGTCCCGCAGGATCGTGGCGCGGCCGAGCGGCGTCACGACAAACAGGCGCGCCGCGGAATTGCCGCCGGCGGCCGTAACGTTGCCGCGTTCGTCGCACATGATCACCTGCGACAGGGCAGGGCCGACGCCGACATTGCCACGCCCGAGTCCAGTCGGCGAGTAGCTGAAGTACGTCGCATCGTCCGGAATGTTCAGCAGGACCCCGGTTTCGGCCTGACCGTGGCGCCGCAGGATCGCTTCACCGCCATCGACCAGAACATCGCCGTCGTCGTCCTGGAACACGAGGAAGCCCTGGTCCCAGGTGCCGCCGCACTGGGCGTTGTCGGCGCTCGCGCAGATCGTGATGTTGCTCTTGGCGCGCGCCGCTTCGCTGCGGGCCAGGTGAAACGCAGCGTGCAGGTCATTCGCCGTCGCGGTCATCCGGCCGTTGCGATTGAAGTCACCCAGGTTTGCCACGCCGAAACTCAGGATCACGCCGACGACGAGCAAGGTAATCATCAGCTCGTACAGCGAGAACCCCGCCTGTTGCCGTTTTCCGCGATGCATTTTCATGCGCGCAATATAGGGTGCCGGCAAGCTTGCTTCCGGCTTTCCCGACGAGCGGTCCCGCGACACCGACGAGCGGTCGCTTGGCACGCAGCCCATTTAACTTAATCCGCACAGGCATAGGGTGCCCCGCGGGTGGTTCGGAGTGCGACGCGCGGTCGGCCCGTGTAGCTGACGACCAGCGCCTTCGGCGGGATACGGCCGGCCCGGTCACAGACGACGAGAGTGCCGTTCGTGGCGCGTAGAAAGGTCGCCCGGAGCGTGAATCCCTGGCGGTTTGCGCTGAGCCGGATATCGTCCCGGACAGAATGTACCTGGAGCACGGGTTCGCCCGGATCGACCGCCGGCGGATCGTCGCCGTCCCGGTTTTCGAACATGAGCCACCCGCCGGACCAGTCGCGTCCCGGACGGCATTCGCGCCCGTCCCGGCTGGGGCAGAGGGACACCACCCGGCGGCGCATGATCGATTCCTTGCGTGCGAGGTGAACGGCATGGAACAGTGCGTTGATTTCGGCGGACTGGCGGCTCCGCGCCACCATGTTCCCCATGGACGGTACCGCCAGGACCAGGATCGTCGAGGCGATGGCGACCGTCAGCAGGAGTTCAAACAGGGTATAGCCGCGCCAGAGCCGGTCGCGATACTGCATGCTGAACCTCCGTGTCACATGCATTACAGTTCGCTATTGATAACCGCATGCCGCGGTCTTTGGCGTCCGGCTTTTTGGCCATTATCGGCAGCTTTTCGACTATACTCCGCGCACGCTCGATCTTGGAGGCACGCATGGCCCCTTCGGACATCCTGAAATTGTTTGACAGGCACGGTGTCCTGCCCACACCGCAGCGCCTGGAAGTTGCCGCGGTGCTGCTCCGGCGGCCGCAACACCTGTCAGCCGACCAGATCATCGAGCGGCTGAAGGAAGCCGGGAGCCGGGTCTCGAAAGCCACCGTGTACAACACGCTGAACCTGTTGAGCGACCGGGGCCTGATCCGGGAAGTCATGGTCGATCCGGTGCGCAAGTACTACGATTCCACCACGCACGCGCACCATCATTTCTACAACACGGACACCGGTGAGCTGCACGACATCCCGGAGGACGCGGTCGCTTTCAGCACCTTGCCGGCCCTGCCCGAGGGGACGACGGAGCAAAGCGTGGAAGTCCTGATCCGCGTCCGGAGCAGCGGCTGATCCGGACGCCGGCAGGCCCGGAACAATCTCGCTTTTTCCCGCGCCGGACTTTTACGGCAGGCCGCGGGCAGCTATACTGCGCGCCGCTTTGCGTTCGTCAACGCGTGCAAAGACTGCCAAATCCCGTGCCGGATTAGCTCAGTTGGTAGAGCATCTCATTCGTAATGAGGGGGTCAGGTGTTCGAGTCACCTATCCGGCACCATTAAAATCCAGGATAGTCTGCTGGGCAATGGCCTGAACAACGTCATAGGCGGATTTGCAATTGCCGGCATTTTTCTCACGGGTACGCCTTGGCGTGGCAGCCTGGCTGGCAGCAGCCGAGAGTTCCGGCCATGAAATTGACGCAGCCGTGTTTCTACGGATAGCAACTGAGCGTTGCGCCGGGCGATGCTAAGACATGTCGCCAAGCCGCAACCGTCGGGTCAGGTCTGCCGGATGCGCGCAGGCAGCGCAACTTGAGCTGACCCTGGTAGCCGGCCTCATGCAGCCGGAAGCCTATCCGCACCCCGTGGGACCGATTCAGGTCATCGAAACGCACATCTCCTGGGTGTTCCTGACCGGCAAGTATGCCTACAAGGTCAAGAAGCCCGTGAAGCTGAGCTTTCTTGATTTCCGGGGCCTCGACCAGCGCCGGTTTTACTGTGAAGAAGAACTGCGGCTGAATCGCTTCTGGGCCCCGGAGCTTTATGACGCGGTCGTGCCTGTCGCCCTTGAGGACGGCGCGCCGCGCGTCGGCGCTGCGGGGCCGGCCGTCGAGTACGCGGTGCGCATGCATCAATTCGACCAGGCACAGCGCTTGGACCACCTGCTCGACGCGGAGCAACTTGGGGTCACAGACATGCCGGAACTTGCGCAGGAGATCGCCGCCGGGCATTTGGCCGCTGAACGCGCCGGCCCGGCGGACCGATTGCTGCTGACGACGAGAAGGCTCATCTGGGAGAACTTCGACGAGCTTATCGGCGAGGTTGCGCAGCATTGGATCGCCGCACTGCACGGCTGGACCAAGAAATCGCTGATCCGGCAAGAGGCGTTGTTGGAGGAGCGTTGCGCCAAGGGTTTCTATCGCGAGTGCCACGGGGACCTGCATCTCGGCAACCTCGTCAGGCTCGCCAGCGGTGTCCGGGCCTTCGATTGCATCGAGTTCGGCGAAGAGCTCCGCCAAATCGACGTCGTCGCGGATTACGGGTTCCTTGTGATGGACCTTGTGGCCCGCGGCAGGACCGACCTTGCGTATACCTTCCTCAATCGTTACCTGGAAATCACCGGCGACTACAATGGTGTAACGCTGTTGCCGTTGTATTTCGTTTATCGTTGCCTCGTGCGCGCCAAGGTCGCGGCGATTCGCCGACGCGAGCGAGATCCCGGCGAAAGCTCCAGCGAGGATACCGCGACGCTCGATCATTACAGCTTGCTCGCGCAGGCATGGACCCAGCGCCCCAGACCGGTCCTGGTCATCATGAACGGTTTGTCCGGAACGGGTAAGACCTGGCTGTCCACGAAGCTCGTTGCCACAATGCCGGCCCTGCGCATTCGCTCGGACCTGGAGCGCAAACGCCTCTTCGGTCTTGCCGAGAGTGCGGACAGCCAATCGGGTATTGCGAGCGGCATCTACGGCCCGGAATCCAGTCAGTCGGTCTACGAGCGAATGTTCGAGGGCGCCCGCGCCATCCTGGATGCAGGCTTCGATGTCATCCTCGATGCTGCTTTCCTCAGCCGGGGTTGCCGCAAGCGGGCAATGGGGCTTGCGCGTGCCTGTGGGGCGGACTTCGTCATCATCCGGGCGACGGCGCCGCTCAACGTGCTCGAAGAACGAGTGGGTACTCGTGCGGCGAAGCAGACGGACGCCTCGGAAGCTGATGCAGAGGTCCTGCGCTATCAGGACGGGACCAATGACCTGCTGTCCGCCAGGGAAGCGATGGCAGCGATCACCGTCACTACGGAATCGGAAGTCGACATTGCTACGCTCGTGCTCGCAATCCGGCACTCTCGTAGCAGGCGCTGACCATGACGGCGATTCGTCCCCGCCGGAACGCAGAAGCGTCGTTCGGCGCCGACGACCACGTCTATCGCATGGACTACGGCGACCTGCTGGCATTCCACCGCGAGACCGGCGCAGACGTCACGCTCGCCTGCCAGCCCGTCCCCGCCGCCGAGGCTCGGAATTTCGGGATCATGACCGTCGACCGTCATCTCGTCCGCGATTTCGAGGAAAAGCCGCAGGATGTTGCGGGCAAGAAAGATTTTTTGGCATCGATGGGCATCTACGTCTTCAATGCGGAGCTGTTGCGGGAGTTGCTGGTCGAGGATGCTGTGCGGCAGGAATCGACGCACGACTTCGGCCGGGATCTCATCCCGCGTGCCGTAAGGTCGGCACATATACGCGTCTGTGCTCACCGATTCCGGGATCCCTGCACGGGCGGGACCGGATTCTGGCGCGACATCGGCACAGTGGACGCCTACTGGCGCGCCAATATGGAATTGCTTGAACAGGACAACAGGCTCGACCTGCACGACACCCGATGGCGCATATGGACCGCGCCGGAGCGCTCGCTGCCGACGTACTTTTGGCCGGAATCCGGCGGGTTACCCACACTCATTTCAAGCGCAATCGTCGGCAATGGCTGCCAGCTCGCCGGTGCGGCCATAAACCGCTCCATACTGTGCGATAACGTCTATGTCGGGCCCGGCAGTGTGATCGAGGAATCCATCCTGTTGCCCGGCGCCCGCGTCGGTCGCGACTGCCGGCTTTATCGCGTTATCGTCGAGGAAAGGGTCGAGATTTCCGGCGGAACCAGTGTCGGGGTCGATGTCATGCCCGCGAACGGCTTGTGTGAATTATCGGACAACGGCATCACGGTGCTGTACGGATTTGACGAACACGCGAGTCGCAATCGCGGAGGCCGGGCTGTTGCCGGCGGCACCGGTCATGCGCAGTTTGCGGCGCAACACAGACGCGCCGCGCAATTCGATTCGAACGAAGCGCCATCGAACGAGCAGGTGTCGAAGGTTTCAAAGCCATCCTCGTCACGGGACGGATCCTTTCGGAACCGCGTGAGGCCTTTCCCGCGGCGGCAGAATCTTCAGGCGTTAGCTCCCGGACCGCGCCGAGAAAACGGTAGTGCTTCGACTCCGGAGACAGTGCGCGCACGAATTCCTGCTCCATATCGGCATCCTCCATATCGGCATCGGGAGGGCGCATCGGTCGGATCGTGATCGTCTGGCCATTCCGGGATATGCGCGCAGTCCCCCGTTTGGCCGATGTGCTCGGGTCACAGGCTGGAGCGGGAGCCGGTGGCAATTGTCAGCCTACTCCAGATCCGCCGTGAGAGGGCTCTCGAACCCCTCCGGCTTGACGATCAGCAGGTCGCAGGGCAGGTGCTCCAGGGTGCGCCCGGCGGTAGCGCCGATGAAGAGGTGTTCCAGGCGGTTTCTGGCGACCGCGCCCATGATGACCACCGAAGCCGCGAGCTTTTCGGCGAGTTCCGGGAGTTCTTCGTGAACCAGCCCCGACACCAGGTGTGTGCGCGAGGCAACGATGTCAGCAGCGGCTGCAAGTTCTGTCATTCGCCGGCCGTGCTGCTCGCGCATCTCCTGGCTGATCGCGTCGAGCGGCATCGATACCGGCAGGTACGCACTTGCCATCTCCGAGGACAAGCCGATGCGCGGATCGAACGCGTGGAAAACATGCAGTTGCCCGTCCAGGGCCGCATTGACAGTTTTGGCTAGGTCCAGAATCCGGGTGTCGAGCGTCGCAGGCTTGTCGTGCGCATGCATGGGATCGACGGCTGCAAGCAATACGGGTTTGTCCGGCATCGACGCCGGCTTCACGAGCCACAGCGGTGCGGGGCAGATCCGGACAAGGTCCCAGTCCGTATGTGTGAGAAAGGTGCGCGACACCGCCGAGTGATGGTGCGTGTCCTTGAAGACAATTCCGGCATCGATCTTCATGGCATGTCGGACGATGCCTTCCTGCAGGGGATGGTCCCATATCGCTGACGCGCGCACGGTGATCCCCTCCTGCCTGAGCGGCTCCGCAAGCCGTTCCAGCCATTCCTCGAAGCTCATCAGGATGTCGGTGCGGACCCGTTCCAGTTTCGAAGCGTCGAAAAGGCGCGTCGCCGCGAGGTACTCGTTGTAGTAGCACACCAGCAGTTCGAGGTCGGCGCCGGTCTGCGCCGCAAGCCGGGCGGCGCGCCCGAGCGTGGGCTGCGACTCCGTCGTCGGATCGACGACGCACAGCAGTTTGGAAATCCTTACCATGGCAATCGACAATGCTCCAGGTCCTGGGCCACTTCGTGCGGCGGAGCTTCGGCTTTTCTGCTCCGCCGCGCCTGTTATGAGTCGGGTGCGGCCATGCCGGGGGGAGGGGGGGCCGGCCGCGCCGGGACTCAGGCTGCCCTGACTTCGATGTGTTTGACCTTGTCCTGCGCTTCCTTGGTTTTCGGAAGATTTATCGTCAGGACACCCTTCTTGAACGATGCATCGATCTTCGAGGCATCCACAGCCGCTGGAATTTCGATGCTGCGGCGGAAAGACCCGCAGGTGCGTTCCCGGCGATAGTAGTCTTTGTCCTTGGTCTCCCTGTCCTCTTCCTTGTTGCCACGGATCGTGAGCACGCGATCCGACAGTGTGACATCGACGTTCTTCTCATCCATGTCCGGCAGATCGATCTTGACCAAAAACGACTTTTCGTCTTCCGTCACGTCGAGCTGCGGCGTGACCTCCATGCGGGGCCACTCGCCGGAGAGCAGCGAAGAACCGAAGCCGCCGTTCCAAAGGCTCTCGAAAAGCCGATCCATTTCCCGATGCAGCGATACGATATCGCCGCGAACGCCTTCCGAGGGCTCTCTCGTCGCTTCCCGATCGCCGTAGACTGCCCCATCTCCAGGGCGCCATTTCTCCGAATGCCATGACTTGTTCCTCCTGATTACGAGTTAGTTCCGATCGATTTCTCAACCTGGCCAATAGCTGCCGAATGGCAGCTACCTCCACTGCAGAAGGTAGCTCCGGCCGGGTCACCGGACTATACGTGCTGTCCCTTATATGGATGCACGACGCACGGACGGACAATAGGGACCCACCGTGATGAACGTGTTGCGGTCTGGCAACAAAGAGGAGGATCGGGAAATGGTGGCGACACACAAAGTCAGTGCGGCAGAGCGCCAGCACATGGTTGCGGAAGCAGCGTACTTTCTCGCCGAGAATCGCGGTTCCGATGGCGGGGACCCCGTGGCCGACTGGTTGGAGGCGGAGGCAGAAGTGAACGCGCGGCTCGGCGAGACCCAGCGCCTCGAGGAGCGGCTCGAGGCCGTCAATCGGAAGCTGAAAACCGCGCGGAGAAAGCTCTCGAGCATGACGGCCGACGTCCGGCAGGAGTGGGAGCGGGACATCGAGAAGCTCGCGAAGCTGCGCGACGAGTTCCAGGAAAAGCTCGGCGAGCTCCGCAGGCAGGGTACGCAGGCGAGCGAGAAGGCGCGGCAGCAACTGGAGAGTGCCTGGGACGAGGCCGCCGAATTACTGCATCGCCTGGAACGCAGCAGGAAAAAACAACGCAAGGGCTAGGCGGCCCCGGTACCGGCACGAGCAGGATCGTCCGCGTGCCAAAGCGTCCGGTGGCGGACTTTTCGGTCTCGTTATTCTCGTCGCCACGTGACTCGGGCAAACCAGCCTTCTTCGTCGTAATGTGTATTGAGCTCGCCATCCCACGCGTTTTCGAGCGCATGGCCGATGCGGCGTGGCAAGTGTATGTCCGTCGTGGTGACGGTGATGATGTCTTCTTCATGGCGGATTCCCATGATCCGGTGGAGCGGATGTTCCCGAGTCTCTGCCTGCTCCGTATTGCGGATGAGGCGCAATACCTCGTCCGCATGGTCAGTTGCAAACGCACCTGAAACGATGATTTCGCCCGCCGGGTATTTGTCCTCTATCCGCCGGCAGGCGGGGCAGTGCGCTTCTTGTGCGCCCTCCGGTGTTTCTCCGAGCCACTGCCAGCGGCCCTTCTGGTAGATGGCGCCGCAACCCCCGCAGCGCGTGGGCTCGTGATGCTTGCGCCGGGCGTGGTAAGGGTCGTGGATCTCCTCCCTTAAGTGCGGATTGCCGCGTATTACCTTCGACTCGGTATGCTGTCGTTTCATGGTGTTTCGCGTCTCTTGATGCTGCCATGATTATTCATGCAGCCGAATGCGTTCGGTATAGGTAGTTATCCCGAGATGGACGATCGTCGGCAAAGCTGCGCTTTTCCTCGTTCATCGACGTGATGGGATGCGCCAGTCCGGCGTTGCGGTAAGTTCGATGGGATCGCTCGCCGGAAAGGTCCCGTCGAGTGCCGCATCAAGTTTTTCGTCGAGATGCTCTTTTTCCGCCTGCCGTTGCTTCTCCCGCGCGTCCCGCTCCGTCGCCTGCTCGCGCTTCCGGCCAGGCTTCCCTGTTGTTTTCGCGCGTTGGAGCCAGGCCTGCTCGAGTAGCCGGCGTACTTCCTCGTCGGTGGTCTGGTCGAACCGCTGATAGAAACTGCCGACGGACATGAAGTGTGCCGGCTTGTCGAGGCAAATGACGTCATCAGCTTCGTCGGAGAGTCGTTTCACGGCCTCTGCAGAGCCGGTCGGGACCGCAACCAGGACCCGCCGCGGTTTGCCGAGCCGTACCGCCAGCACAGCCGCGCGCATCGTAGCACCGGTTGCCAGACCGTCATCGACCACCACGACGTCGCGGTTCGTGAAACCGGGATAAGGTCGGTCGCCACGAAATGCTGCTTCCCGGCGGGCGAGTTCCGACGATCCCCGGGCCACGACCTGGTCGACCGCCTGATCGTCGAGTTCGGGCAGCATTCGCAGCACGTCCTCGTTGAACACCCGGACGCCGCCCGAGGCAATTGCGCCGAAGGCCAGTTCCGGCTGGTAAGGCACCCCCAGCTTGCGTACAACCATCACATCCAGGTCGGCATCGATCGCCATCGCGACTTCGAAGGCGACCGGCACTCCCCCGCGCGGCAGGCCGAGCACGAGCGGCCGGTGCAGGGCGCAGTCCTTGACCGCCGGTGCGAGCGCCCGGCCCGCGTCCGCACGATCTTGAAATATTCGGCTTTTCTTCATTCGCTTCGCCGGCGGCTGCTGACCGGTAATGCACTCAAGACTGTCCCGCAACCCGGACTTCCACGTCGAGCGTCGGTGATGCTGTCAGCGAGCGGGTCACCAGGCAGTTTTCCTCCGCCTTGTCGAGCAATCGCCGTGCTCGAGCTTCGTCGGTTCCCGGCGGCACATCGAGTACGGCACGAATATGGAAGCTCGAGAACCGGGTCACGCCGTCCGTACGATCGAGCACCCCTTCGACGTCGCACGCCAAAGACGACCAGTCGAGTTTAGACGCACGTGCAATCGCCTTGAACGTAAGCACGAAGCAGTCCGCGATCGCGGCAACGAGGAGGGTCTCGGGCGACCATCGGTCGCCGGGCCCGCCGTATTCGGCCGGCGGTGCGGACTCTAGCCTGTCGAGTCCGGGGCTCGAGAGGTCGACGTTGCCCTCCGGGCGGCTGGTGGCTGCGGCCCGGTAATGGTGAGGAAGTTTCTGCACGTCTGCTCCAGCGGTAGGGTCGATAAGGACGGCGTCTACAGGCAGGTGAGGGCACAACGATGGATTGCAACCCGTGCTCCCGCCCCTCGCCCCTCGAGATTTACTACGTTGCCACCGTCTCCTGCCGGTCACGCCCGCCTTTTGCTGCTCTTGGCGCGAGGGGTGCCGAAGGACGAAGACGACGAAACCGAACGGGCGCATGGCGAGTTTTTGTGCAAAAGACAGTAACATTCGTGTTTCATTGACACGAGCTATGCCATGAGCTACACCTACGAGTACCCGCACCCGGCAGTAACCGTGGATATCATCGTTTTCACGATCGAATCGGGACGCCTCAAGGTATTGCTGATCCGGAGAGGCCAGTACCCGTTCGAGGGCATGTGGGCCATGCCCGGCGGTTTCGTCAACATCGACGAGAGCCTGAAGCGCGCGGCGTGGCGGGAGCTGCGGGAGGAGACCGGCGTGCGCGCCGGCCACCTGCAGCAACTGGGCGCGTTCGGACGGCCGGACCGGGACCCGCGTGAACGCATCATCACCGTCGTCTACTACGCGGCGATCCCGTTCGAGAAGCTCGCATTTCGGGCCGCCAGCGATGCCAGTGACGCAGCCCTTTTCGACGCCGGGGAACTGCCGCCACTCGCGAGCGACCACAACATGATTATCGGCCGCGCCATAAAGCGCCTGCGCGAGCACGCGCTGGATACCACCTTCGTCTTGCGCTTCCTGCCGGAGACCTTCACGATGGCCGAGTATCAGGCCGCCTCTGAATGCGTGCTCGGCCTGCGGCTCGACAAGCGCAATTTCCGTAAGAAAGTCGTCGCCGCGGGGCGGGTTCGCGCGATCGGCCGCCTCCGCCGCGATGGGGCGCATCGTCCCGCCCGCCTCTACGAGAGAGTTCCCTGATGCATACCCTTTGCCGCCAGCGTGTCGCTCTTCAGACCCTCATTTGCGCGCTGTTACTGTCCACCCCGGCACTTGCGGACGAGCGCCAGGACATCGGCGCCCTGCTGGACTGGTTTCTCGCGAACGTCGAGGACGTAGCCGCGCACGAGCGGTTTTGGGCGGATGACCTGGTCTACACCTCGTCCGACGGCAGCCGCTTCGGCAAAGCGTCGATTCTGGAGGGCATGCGCGCCGCGAGCGACGAGGCTGCGGCGGGTCCCGCCTATGTCGCCGCTGATGTCGACATCCGCCTTCACGATGACGCCGCGGTGGTCGCGTTCCGGCTGGTGGCCCTGGCCCCGGGGGGCGGCGAGGCGCAAAACGAGTACTTCAACACCGGTACCTTGCTGAAACGCGAGGGCGAGTGGCGGGTGATCGCGTGGCAGGCCACGCGCATCCCGCAGGAAGACGACGGATCTCCCTGAATCGGTCAGGCGAGCGCAGGCGCGGGCAGGACGAAAAAGTACACAGCCACGAAGTGGCAGGCGCTGCCGCCCAGGACGAACAGGTGAAAAATCGCATGGCCGAACGGGATCCGCCGAATGCTGTAGCAGATGGCCCCGAGGGTGTAGGCAATGCCCCCGGCGATGAGCCATACCATGCCATCGGCCGAGAAGGCTTCGACGAGCGGCTGAACCGCGAACATCATGACCCAGCCCATGAACAGGTACATCAGCGTCGAGAGGAGATCATAACGGCCGGTGAAGTACAGTTTCAGCGTAATGCCGACCGCCGCCATGCCCCAGGTGACACCGAACAGCGTCCAGCCGATCGGCCCCTCCAGGGTGATGAGCGTGAACGGCGTATACGTGCCGGCAATCAGGACATAGATTGCCGCATGATCGAAGGTACGCAGTCGTGCGCGCCGGATCGCGTCCCGGCTGCTGTGATAGATCGTCGAGGCGGTGTACAGCACGACCAGGCTGCCGCCGAACACCGCGAAGCTCGCGACGTGCCAGGCATCACCGTAATCGGCGGCGCGCAGCACCAGCAGAACGAATGCGGCAATGCCGAGAACCAGCCCGACCGCATGCGAAATGACGTTCACCAGCTCCTCGGCGGGCGGGTAGCGGTGGTGAGGGCGCGGTGCGATCTCGGCGGTCATTCGCGTACCCTGCCGTACCGACGTCGCCGGCGCAAGTACCGCCCGCGGAACCCGGGGCGGGCCGCCTTTTTCGTGTAGGCTATGCGCCGACAGGGAACGCCGGGTTTGCATTATGTCGGTCTTTAACGAGCTCAAGCGACGGAACGTTTTCCGGGTCGCCGCCGCCTACGTAGTCGTCGGCTGGCTGCTGGTCGAAGTCGCGACGACGCTGCTGCCGACCTTCGGTGCGCCGGGCTGGGTGACGCAGGCCCTGGTCGTCGTCATCGCGCTCGGTTTCATTCCCGCCGTGATCATTGCCTGGGTCTATGAACTCACGCCCGAGGGCCTGCGCAGGGAATCCGACGTTGCGCGCGGCAGCTCGATCGCGCGGGAGACGGGCCGCAAGCTCGACCTGATCACCATTGCCGCCGTGGTCATCGGCGTCGGCTTCCTCGGCTTGTCGCGTTTCGTCGCGCCACCGGCTCAGCCTGTGCCGGCCGCCGCGGCGGTCGCGACGGCGGACGACGCGTCCGTGGCCGTGCTTCCGTTCGCCAATATGTCGGGCAATCCGGAGAACGAGTATTTCTCCGACGGTCTGACAGAGACCCTGCTGCATATGCTGGCCCAGGTGCCGAACCTGAAAGTCGCTGCCCGCACCTCGAGTTTTGCCTTCAAGGGCGAGCACCAGGACGTGCGCGAGATCGCCGGCGTCCTGAACGTGGCCCACATACTGGAGGGCAGCGTGCAGCGTGCCGGCGACAAGGTCCGGATCACCGCGCAGCTCATCCGCGCCAATGACGGCTTTCATGTGTGGTCCGAGAATTATGACCGGACCCTCGAGGATATTTTCGAGATCCAGGACGAGATCGCCGCGGAGGTGAGCGACGCGCTGACGAGTTCGCTGTTTCCGGCCGCCGCCGCGGAGGCGGCGATAGTCAGTGTCGACACGGAGAGCATCGGCGCCTACGAGGCATACCTGAAGGCCATGGGCCACCTCGCGACGGCCAGCTATTCGAGCTTTGCCGACGCGGAGCAGGCACTGAAACGTGCGCTCGCCCTGGACCCGGATTTCCATGACGCGCGGAAGCTGCTTGCGATCGCCTACATGGGCCAGTCGAATACCGGCCTGATTCGCGGGGACGAGTCGTGGCGCCGGGCCGGTACTCTTCTCGACGAAGTCATCGCCGCTCGCCCCGACGATATCGAAGCTCAGGCGCTTGCGCTCATCAACGACAGCGATTACGAGACGCATTTCGGCAACGCGCGCGCCGGTTTCGATGCGATTCCCGCGCTGCGGGAAATCCTCGCGAAGGCCCCCGGCGTGGAACCCGCGCGCATCGAGCTCGCCCGCTTGCTCGCCATCTTCGGCCAGATGGACGAGGCTGAGCGTCATTTCCGGATCCTGCTGGAGACCGACGGGTTGAACCCGCAGCTGCACTGGCTCCTCGGCGAGTCGTTTTTCGGTAACGAGCGATACGAGGATGCACGCGAGGCGTTCCTCCGCTCCGCGGAACTGGAGCCTGGCAACCCGAATGTCTGGGCATCGCTCGGCGATGTGGAAAAAGGGCTCGGGAATGCCGTCGGCTATGTCGAAAATTACCGCCGCGCGAGCGAAATCGACCCGGAGGACAGCGAACTCGTGTCGATGGTGGCCAGCTACCTGTTCCGGTTCGGTCTCATCGAGGAGGGGGACGCGTACCTCCGGCGCGCGGCGGCGATTGCGCCTTCGCACCCGATGACGCGGGCGAGCCGGCTGCACCGGAGTTTCGCGGCCGGCGATCGTGAGCAGGCCGCGCTCGATGCGCGGCAGATGATCGCGGAGGACGTGGAAAACCGCCACGGGGCGTACACGGCGGCGGTGATGTACTTCGCCGCACAGAGTATCGCGGCCGGCGACGCCGAGTCCGCGTACCTTTTTCTCGAGAACAATGCTCCCGCCGTCAATCACCCCGAGCGCACGGATGCCGGGCTCAAGTATGTGTTCGCGCAATCGGTCGCTGTTCCCGCTCTGGTACGCGGCGCTGCCCGACGAGCAGGCCGCGGAGAAGCTGTCGCACTGGGAGGCGAACCTGCGCAGCCTCGGACTCGACGAGAGCGATGTCCCGCTCGAATTCGTAGACCTGAAGCTGCTCTCGGGCGACACCGATACAGCCATCGCCATCGCCCTGGCCGAAGTGTTTACCGGTCCGGCCGCTGACTTCCCCGACTGGGAAGCCTGGCTGACGCGGAGCCACATGGCCGGCTTTGCTGCCGATACACGGCTCGGCCCGGCGCTCGGCCGTTACGCCGCTGAAACCGCGGACAGTCGCGAACAACTCGTCGCCTGGTCCGACCCGGGGTTCCGGTGACTGACGGCTCAGAGTTCCCGTAATGCCTGCGCCACGGGCAGTCGGGCGGCGCGAATGGCCGGAAAGAAGCCGCCCACGATCCCGATGATCAGCGCCGCATTCAGGCCCTGCACGAGCAGGTCCGGCGTTACCGCGAAATCGAATACCACCTGGCTGAAACTCTGGCCGTTCAGCGTCGATACCTGGAAGCCGTTGAACACCAGGTAAGCGAAGACGCCGCCGATCACGCCGCCCACGAGGGCGAGCAGTGTCGACTCGATGATCGTCGACACCATGACGGCGAACGGCCCGAAGCCCAGCGCCCGCAAGGTAGCTATCTCCTTGCCCCGTACCGATACGGACGAGTACATGGAATTGAGCGCGCCGAAGATCGCGCCGATCGCCATGAGGATCGTGAGGGGATAGCCAACCATCTTGATGAATTGCGTCATGCCGGAGGATTGCGTCGAGTAGTACTCGCGTTCCGTCATGACGTCGGGATCGATGCGGGGATCGTCTTCGAGATTCTTCTCGAGGGCCTCGATGCTCTCCGGCGTTTCGAGCCTGACACGCACCGACTGGAACGAATTGCCGCGGTTGTACGCCGCCTGCAGCACGCGCACGTCGGTCCAGATCTCCGATTCCGAGACGCTGCCCCCGGCATCGAAGATGCCCACCACATCCCATTCGGCCTGGCCAAAGCGGATCGACTGCCCCACGTTGAGGCCCACGAACTCCTCGTGTGCGGACCTGCCGGCGACGATTTCGCGCTTGCCGGGTTCGAACATGCGGCCCTCGGTGATCCGTACGGTCGGCCGGACTTCCAGGGCACTCGCCAGCACGCCTCGAAACGGCACGTTCGCGTCCGAATCGGTCCTCTGCATGCGCACGTCCGCGATCACATACAGCTCCGGCGACACGATCGGCTGGTCGCCGTCACGCTGCACGCCCGGTGCGTTTTCGATGATCACGACCTGCTCGTTCGAAAAGCCGCTGTTCATCTCCGATGTGGCGCCGCTGCGCAGGACGATCGCGGTGTTTTCCGTCCCCGCGGACAGCATCGTACGTTCGAAGCCCCTGGCCATCGACAATACGGCAGCGAAGACCAGCACGACTGCGGCGACGCCGATGACCGCGACCATCGAGGACCCGAGCCGTTGCGGAAGGTTGCGCAGGTTGAGGAGCGTGATGGCGATGATCTGCTGGATAGTCTTCATGCTTGTCCTCAGGCGCGTGCCAGCGCATCGATGATCGACAGCCGCATGGCTTTGAGTGCCGGGAAGATGCCGGCCAGGACGCCGGCGCCGACCATGATTGCGAGTGCAATGAGCACCGCGTCCGGCGGCAGGTACACGCCCGGCAACATGGCGCCCATCGCCGACGCCATGCCCTGCACGAACAGCCAGCCGAGGCCGAGGCCGAGCAGCCCGCCGAGCAGCATGATCAGTATGGATTCGGACAGCACCACGCCGAGCACCGATCTGTCGCTGAATCCGAGGGTCTTCATCACCGCCAGCTCGGATATGCGTTCGCGTACCGACTGCGACATGGTATTTCCTGCGACCAGCAGCAAGGTAAAGAAAACCGCGCCCAGGATGAGTGTCACGATGAGCTGGATATTGCCGAATTGTTTTGCAAACGACTGGGCAAATGCGGCTTCCGTGCTGGTCTCCGTTTCGCTCGGCGAGTTCGCGAACTGCGTGTCGATGGTATTCGCCACGGTGACCGGATCCGCGCCCGGGTCGATACGCAATATGTACCAGCCGATCGTCCCGGTGCCGAACTGGCGCGTTTCGTCGAAATAGTCGTAGTGCATCAGCATGAACGCACTCGAGCCGCGCGGGTCCGTGCTCGAGAAAATGCCCTCGATGTCGAATTCCCAGTTCTGGCCGCCGGCCGAGTTCGGCCAGATCGTCGAGATCAACGGAATGCGGTCGCCGACCTTTATGCCGTGTTGCTCCGCGATCTCGCGGCCGATTACCGCGCCGGTCCGGTTTTTCGCAAAGGCTTCGAGTTGTTCCGGCGGGATCGCGAGTTCCGGGTACATGGCGAAGTACTCGTAGGGTTCGGTCGGGAACTGCGGGAACTGGTTGCGTGGTTCCTGGTAGTAGCCGCCAAACCATGAGGCGTGCGTGACGGCGGCGACGCCGTCGGTTGCGGCGATCCGGTTTTCATAGGCCACAGGCAACGGGTTGATCAGCGAGATCTTGTCGATCACGACCAGCCGGTCCGCCGCGGCGACGTCCGCACCGGCCTGGAATGCGTACGCGATCGCGGAGAGGAGGGCGAACAGCAGGAACGCGACCAGCACCGACAGGATTGTCAGCGAGGTGCGGATCTTTTTGCGCCAGATATTCTTCCAGACGAGGCCCAGGTATTTCATGCGGCAGCCCGTTGTATCAGTGTGCCCTTGTCGCAGTGCAGAATGCGTTTGGCATAGCCCGCCGCCTGCGCGTCGTGCGTCACCATGACGATCGTCTTGTTGTGCTCGCGATTGAGGATCTGCAGGAGCTTCAGGATCTCGTCCGCCGTTTCGCGATCGAGGTCACCCGTGGGCTCGTCACACAGGAGCAACGCCGGATCGGAGACGATGGCACGGGCGATGGCCACGCGCTGCTCCTGCCCTCCGGAGAGTTCCCGCGGACGATGCCGTGCGCGGTCGCCAAGCCCCACGATCTCGAGCGCGATTTTTGCCCGTCGCGCCCGCTCGCTGCCATTGAAACTCGTGAGCAGCAGCGGCAGCTCGACGTTTTTTTGCGCAGTCAGCACCGGCAGCAGGTTGTAGAACTGAAAAATGAAGCCGACGTTCGTCGCACGCCAGCGGGACAGCTGGCTGTTCGACATCGAGGAAAGGACCGCGTCGCCCACCCGCACGGTGCCGGAGGTAGGTCGGTCAAGGCCGCCGAGGAGATTCAGGAGCGTGGTCTTGCCGGAGCCGGACGGCCCCATGACTGCCACGAAGTCGCCGGCCGGTATCTCGAGGTTCAGCTGGTGCAGTACCTCGACCTTCTCCTTGCCTTTCTGGTAGGTCCGGCTGACGCCCTCGAGCTTCGCAAGTATGTCCGTCATTCCTCTCCCCTGTATGCAGCGTGTTTCAAGTTCCGGTTCTGATCGCCTGCCCGTTCACCAGCGGCGCTTGTGCGTTGCGCACGATCGTTTCGCCCGGCGCAAGTCCGGACACGACCAGGACCTGCGTACGGTCGCGGGGTCCGCCGATCTCGACGTTGCGGCGCTCTGCGGCACCGTTTCTGACGATCCAGACGTAATCCCCTTCGTTGTCCTTGTGCAGCGCCGCCCCTGGAATCAGTACGCCCTGGGTCTCAGGTTCTTCATCCGCCGGCAGTGCGCCGAGGAACGATACCTTCACGCCCATGTCGCGCAGGATTCGCGGGTCGCGCTCCTTGAGCTCGACCCGTACCCGGACCGTTGCTTTTTGCCGGTCCGCCGTGGGGATGATTGCCGCCACCTCGGCCGGAATGCGCCAGTCCGGGTAGGCGTCCAGGACTGCCGATACGCGTTGCCCGGCCGCGACGCGCTGAATATACGCCTCGTTGACGTCAACTTCGATCTCGAGTGAGTCGGTATCGATGATCGTGCAAATACCGGTTCGTGTGAAACCACCGCCCGCCGACACGGGCGAAATCATCTCACCCGGTTGTGCATCTTTCGTGACGACCATACCGGCGAAAGGCGCGCGTATGGTCATATTGGATAGCGCATCCCGTGCGAGTTCGACATTCTGTTGCGCCACCTTCACGTTTTCCTCGCCGGTTTCGAGCCGTGCTTCGAGTTCATCATAGGTTGCCTCGGCGCTGTCGACACTCGCCTGGCTCGTCAGGTTCCGGCCTGCGAGGTCCCGCAAGCGGTCCCGCTCGAGCTTCGCGTTCCGGATCTGTGCGCGAAACTCCTCGAGCTGCGCGCGGGCTGCTTCGACGCGGGACAGCGCAAGGTCGAGTTGCGCCTGCTCGGTGGAATCGTCCAGGGTGGCGACGACCTGGCCTGCCTCAACGCGCATGCCTTCCTCGACCAGCACTTCCTCGACTTTGCCCGTGATCTTCGATGACACCGTCGCCTGCCGGCGGGCGACGACGTAGCCGGAGGCGTCCAGCACGCTGTTCTGAGTGGCCGCGCTCGGCGGCCTGCGCGCAACGTCCGTTTCCACCGTGACGGCGCCCGCATTGCGGCCGGCGAGGAACCACCAGGCCAGCGCCGCGAACAACGAAAGGATGAGCAGCGCCGGCCAAAAGCGGGTCAATCTGTGTGTCGTGGGTGCGTCGCGATCGATCTTGAGCTCGTTAATGCGCTCGGACGGGCCGGCCATTTATTGTCCTTGACTTTGAAGCCTACGGATCCCGCGGCTCATGCTAACAAAAATCGGGCTTGACGAGGGTATTACGTTAACGCACAAATTACAGTCACTTATCTTGTATTCCTCTGGTTACCTGTCAAAATGTGCGCCTAATGACGTCGTCGCCCGACAGCAGCGCGAATCCCGCCATCCGGACCCGGAGGCCGCGCGCGGGCACCCGAACGCGCGGCAGCGTCGATGCACTCCAGACCCGGATCGCAGTTAACCTGCAGCAGTTGGACGGCGCGCGGCGCGACGCTCAGCTCGGCAACATCATTGCCGAAATACCCGAGGCCGCCGGCGTCGACGCCGCCTTCCTGTGCCTGTTCAACGACGACGGGACAGCCATCGCGACGGTGTTGGGCAGTTGTCAGGGGTTCTCATCCTGTAGCCCGGACGTGCTGCAGGGCGAGAATCTCGGCGACTGGCCGTGGCTGATGCAACGCTTCACGGACGGCCGCGTGATCGAGGTTCCCGATACGCTGGCCGTGCCGGAGCGGGCGCGCCCGGAATTCGCGCGGCTCGCGGAGTTGCACATGGGCTCGCTGCTCGTGCTCGGCATCCCGGTAGAGACGGTGGTCGCGGGCTACCTCGCCTTCGCGAACGAGCAGGCAGTCGAGGCCTGGGACGCGAACCTGCACCTCCTTATCCGCTTGTTCGGGGCATCGCTGACGTCAGGTCTGGAGCGACTGCGGGAAAAATCGCTGTTGCGCGATCTCACCGAGCGCCACGAGCTCGTTTCCCAGACCGCCAACGACGGCATCTGGGACTTCGACGGCCTGACCAAGCGCCTTACGCTGTCGCCGCGCTGGCGGCGGATGCTTGGCTATGACGTGAACGAACAGGACCTGATGCTCGACTGGTATAACCTCGTGCATCCGGACGACATGGCTCGCGTGCAGGCACGCATGCGTGAGCATCTCGAAGGCAAGACCCCTTATTTCGAATCGGTGCATCGAATGAAGCACCAGAGCGGCGAGTGGCGCTGGATGCAGAGCCGTGCAAAATCAGTACAGGACGCGAATGGCCGCCTGCTCAGGCTGCTCGGCGTCGAGGTCGATATCACGGAGCGCAAGGTTTACGAGGACGCGCTTTTCCGCGAGAAAGAAAGCGCACAGATCACGCTGCAGTCGATCGGGGACGGCGTGATCACGACTGACGCCGCGTGCAATGTCGAGTACGTCAACCCGGTCGCCGCGGACCTGACCGGCTGGAAGGTTGACGACGCCAGTGGCCGCTCCATCGACGAAATCTTCCGGGCGTTTCACGAGGAGACCTGCGAACCGCTCGAAAACCCGCTCGCCGTCTCGATCCGGCGCGATCGCGCGATAAAGTCGGTGCGCCCGACACTGCTCATCCGACGCGACGGCAACGAGTTGTATATTGAAAGCACGGCATCGCCGATACGCGACGGTAAGGGGAACGTGACCGGGGGCGTGCTGGTATTCCACGACGTCAGCGAGTCGCGTGAACTCAACCGGCGGCTCAGCTATCACGCGAGCCACGATCTCCTCACCGGTCTCGTGAACCGGCGTGAGTTCGAGGAGCGGCTGACGCGTGCACTGAAAAGTGCCCGGGCACGCGAGACGTCGTATGCACTCCTGTACCTCGACCTCGACCAGTTCAAGATAGTGAACGATTCCTGCGGTCACAACGCCGGCGATGCGCTGCTTGGGCAGCTCGGCGCACTGCTGAAGTCGAAGATCCGCTGGCGGGACACGCTGGCGCGCCTTGGCGGCGACGAGTTCGGCGTCTTGCTCGAAAGCTGCAGCCTTGACGAGGCGATGCAGACGGCCGAGACGCTGCGGATCACGATCTGCGAGTTCAAGTTCATGTGGGACGAACGCGCCTTCCGTCTCGGTGTCAGCGTCGGGGTGGTGCCTATCACCGCGGATAACGAGGACGTGGCTGCGCTCCTGAGTGCTGCGGACAGCGCCTGCGCGGCGGCCAAGGAAGCGGGCCGCAATCGCATACACAGCTTCCAGGAAAACGACATCGACCTGATGCGCCGGCGCCGCGAGATGCAATGGGCCGCGCGCATCAACAACGCGCTCGATGAAAACCGCTTCGAGCTGTTCCGCCAGACGATTCGGCCCTTGCAGACGAACGAGGATGGTGCACATTACGAGATCCTGCTCCGGATGCGCGACGAGAGCGGCGGGATCATCTCGCCCGGGCTCTTCATCGAGGCCGCCGAACGGTACGGGATCACGCCGAACATCGACCGCTGGGTCATCCGCAGTGCGTTCCAGTGGCTGGTTTCCGAAGCCGATGAGCGCGAGCGTCTCAAGCTTTGTTCGATCAACCTCTCCGGACAGAGTCTCGGCGACGAAAAATTCCTGCCCTTCGTTGTCGACCAGTTCCAGATGAGCGGCATCGATGCGACCAAGATATGCTTCGAAATTACCGAGACGGCCGCGATCGCCTCCTATTCGCAGGCCAATCGTTTCATCAACGCGCTGAAGGAGCTCGGCTGCAAATTCGCGCTGGACGATTTCGGCACAGGGCTCTCTTCGTTCGGTTACCTCAAGCACTTCCCGGTGGACTACCTCAAAATCGATGGCAGCTTCGTCAAGGAGATACTGCATGATCCGATCGACCGCGAGATGGTACGTTCGATTAATGAAATCGGTCACCTTACGGGCAAACAGACGATTGCCGAGTTTGCGGAAAACGAAGAGATCATTACGATGCTCCGCGGCATGGGCATCGACTATGCACAGGGGTATGGCGTTTCCGAACCGAAGCGGGTTACGCGCGCGGTGGCGTGACCGCTATTTCATCGCCTGACCGCGGACCTGCGTTCGAGCATCGAAGGTCCGGTTCCCCTGCAAAAAGAACTTAGCGTTCGCGGACCCGCGGACCGCACACGCACCGCTCGCGCCTGCCTTCTCGCACCGCCCCGGGCGGATGTGGGCCGAATATCTGGCAACAACCCCTTGATATCCTGGTTGTTTTCTTCCCACACTGCATAAAACACAGCTCTGTATACCACACACGGAGAGTGTCATGGAGCACGCAGTTTCAGATTCCCGTCGCCGCTCGATCGAGGTGCTGGACGAGGCGATTGGTCGCCTCTCGGCGCGCATGGATGCGGCCTGTTACGAACAATTGGTATTGATCCGCGAGTTCGACGAGCGGGCCGGCTGGCTCGAATGGCGCTTTACCAACTGCAGCGACTGGCTCGCCTGGCGCTGCGATATTTCCCTGAGTGCGGCCCGCGAGAAAGTGCGGGTGGCGCATGCCTTGTTGCAGCTGCCGAATATGGCCAGGGCCTTAGCGCAAGGCGAGCTGTCGTACACCAAGGTGCGGGCATTGACCCGGGTCGCGCACCTGCGCGACGAGGGTGAGTTGTTGCGCTTTGCGTGTAAACACACGGCGATGCAGGTCGAGGAGCGCTGCCGGGAGTACCGCTGCGGCACGGTGGCTTCGACCGGGACGGCCAATAGCGTGCAGGCAAGGCGCTACCTGTCGCTGCGCCGGCATCCGGAGCGCGGCACGGTGACGCTGACAATGGAGGTCTCGCTCGAGGACGGCGAGTTCCTCGACAAGGCGCTGGACAAAGCACGGCAGCGCCTTGTGGCCGGAGAGTGCCGGAGAGGCCGCCGAACTCGCCGGCGAGTCCTGGAGCTCGTTGCAGGCCGATGCGAGCCACGCTGATCCGCTCGGCGGCGAACCCCTCCGCGAGGGGTGTTATACCAAACCGGAAAAACTCAGCAAGGCCGGACGGCTAGGGTGGCATTTCCCGGGTGAACGGCTGAATACACCCGGAGCAGACACCAGAACATCTCGAATCGCCGCATGGCGAGGGGCAGGGTTCGGCCCAGAAGCGGACGTCGAGAACGCGGATAGGCGTTGCCCGAAAGCGGACGCTATCAGCGCGTGATGCCACGTCGCGTTTCATCAGCTTACCTTGAGTGATGCCTCGCGATCTCCTTCTCGTTCAGCCGGAGAAAGCGAGCGGCGTTGTTGTAGAAGATATCGCGCTTGTGTTCCGCTGTTAGGAATGCGGCTGACTCGATGCTTTCGATGGCCAATTCGACTGCATCCGGCCAGACCATCTGGTCGGAGCCGAACATGACGCGCTTCGCGAAGCCAGCCTCCACGATGCGCCGCAGATAGCGGTGAAACTCCAGGCGGGGCAGAGCCCAGCAGATTGCGCCTACTTCGACATAGACGTGCGGATGCGTCCACAGCACCGCTAGCAGGTCGTCGAGCATCGGCCACCCGGCGTGCATGATGTAGACGCGCAGCCCGGGGTGGCGGACCAGCACCTCCTCCAGCAGCAGCGGGCTGTGCAGTCGCGCCCGGTAGCCCTCGAAGCCGACGTAAGGCGCGCCGACCGGCCCGGTGCCAATGTGGATACCGGCCGGGAGATCGAGCTCTTCCATTAAGCTCCAGTATGGCTCGAGCGACGGATCATCGGGTGCGATGCCGGCGTACTGCGCGGTGATCTCGCCGAGCACTGCAAAGCCGCCGTCCGCAAACGCGGCGCGCACTTGGTCGACCGACGGCGCGTCGGGGCCACCCGGGAACGACAGACTCGGAATAATTCGCTCTGGCGCCGCTTCCCGCCAGCGGGCGATGTTCGCACCGCTCGTGACGGCGAAGACGTTGTGCCGCTCCATGATCGCAAGCGTCTGCCGCATTACCTCCTCGTCGCTCGTCGCCGACTGAATCGCGTGGCATTGCAGCTCGCGGGAGCGGAAGACATCCTGCCACTGCCGCCCCGAGTCGGGCACGGGTAAGTCTGTCATCGGCACACAATGGGGCACCGGCGCCGGACCACCGAGCACCTCAAAGAACGCGAGGTGCACTGCGTGCAGGTGCATATCGATGATCGGCGGCGGCAACTCCTCGGCAACGGCGGAGCCGACCGCGAGGATAAGGGCGACGGCAACGGACTTCATGATCTGCACCTTGGCCGCGCAAGAAGCGTAATTCTATCGTGCTGGCTCGTGATTCGAAACTGTAAGGCGGAGACGTAGTCGCCGACCTCATAACAGCTTCGGATCGTGCCGCAGGAGCAAAAAAGCGGACGTCCGCTGTGGGGTCATCAGCAGTCCATGATATTGACATCAGCCCGACCGGCGGCTTTGGGAGGGGTAGCCGACAGTGTCGCATCGCCACAGGCATCAAGCTCAGCTTGCATCACGTTTGAGTCGGCGGGTCGTCCTCCAACAGGTCTTTGAAGCGCTGCAGGTTCTCCCGGGCAAAAGTCCGCGCTTCCACTTCGTACCTGTTACGGAAATAGCCGGTTCTCCGGCACTCCCGGAGGTAGCGGAAGCGATTCAGGATCCCGGGATTCCATTGGCGCAGCACGTGGTAGTACTCGTGCAGAATGAGCTCCGGGTCCTCGAGGAAAGCCTGGACGTCACAGCCCAGGCAGATCCTGTTCGGTCTGGTGGTGGCCCGGACTCGAAGGCCATGCAGACGCACGTACAGCGGTTGCACCCTGATGTCGACGTCGTCGACCGGTTCGTCGAAAATGATGGCCAGCGCCCGGCGGACATGTGCGGGAACGGGATGCCTGTCTGGTCCATGTTTCAATCCGTTCTTCAGTCCGGCCTCACTCGGTGTTCCGGCGTCGCCTGATAAGGCGCATCCAGAAGATGCATTCCAATACCAGGCCCGCGGCGAGGAGAGCCAGCATCCCGCCGGCGAAGCCGGCGGCGTAGCACGCGCCCGCCGCGAGCAGGAAAGCGATGGTGATCAAGTGATAATTCATATGAGGCGCATTCCGAACTAGAATCGATCATTGCCGGCGACATTCAGGTTGTTGATTTTCGTCTTGCCAAGAATCTTGAGCAAGAGATTGCGCATGCTCTTCAGTATGGGATACAGCACCCTCGCTACGGCCTTTGACCGGAACGCCCAGAAGGACAGCCGATTGAAGCAGCCGTTTTTTGTGCCCATCTGCCCGAGCACATGAATCGCATCGGCGCCATAATAGAGCTCGCTCCCGACTTTCACGACCATTCCCTGGTCGATGTCGAGGCCCCGCGCCGTGATCTCGTCCATGATCGGTCCCCCGGCACGGGCATCGACCAGCACAAGCCGTCCCACCGTCTCCCTGATTCGTACTATGTTGCAGTAGTAATCACAGGCCGGGCACTCCTTGTCGTAGACCACCAGGATGTCTGCTGGATCACGCATCGCCGATGTGAAAAAGCAGGGACAGGTCGGCTGCGGCGATGTTCTTCGTAATCGCGCCGCAAGAAATATAGTCGATGCCGGTTTCGGCGATCTGGCGCACGGACCCCAGCGTGACGTTGCCGGAGGCCTCCAGTTGTGCCGCACGCTCGCCGGATTGTTTGTTGAGTTCAACCGCAGCGCGAAGCTCCGCCAGCGGAAAGTTGTCGAGAAGGATGCGCCGCGCACCCGCATCCAGCGCCTCCGCGAGTTCGTCCAGGGATTCCACCTCGATCTCGACCAGGGTGCCGGGGGGCAGGTCGAGCGTCGCCACCGCATCGAGGGCTGCCCGGATGCCGCCGGCGCTCCTGATGTGGTTTTCCTTGACGAGAACGGCGTCATACAGGCCGATGCGGTGGTTGACGCCGCCGCCGATTCGCACCGCGTACTTCTGCGCCAGCCTGAGACCCGGGAGCGTCTTGCGCGTATCCAGGATACCGGTGCCGGTGCCAGCCACGGCGGCAACATACGACGCGGTCGCGGTCGCGGTTGCAGACAGGGCCTGCAGGAAATTGAGCGCCGTGCGTTCGCCGGTCAGGAGGGCGCGGGCATTGCCGACGAGCTTGCAGATGACATCGTCCCGCTCCGCGCTCCGGCCATCCTCGAGATACCAGTCTACGCGTACCTCGGGATCCAGCTGGCGGAAAACCTCGTCGACCCAGGCACGACCCGCAACGACCATCGTCTCCCGGGCGATGATCGTCGCGCCCGCCACGCGGTCGGCGTCGACGAGTCCGGCAGTGAGGTCGCCGCCGCCGACGTCCTCTGCCAGCGCGTCACGGACGTTCCGCCGGATCGCAGCTTGCAGCACGTCGTCGTTAGTCATTACGGGTGCGCCGGCTCCGCGCTGATGGCGGAGCCGGCGGTACATCGGGTCTAGAAAATAAAGCCGTGGTGCGCGCCAACCATGCTCATCACCATGGGGATCGAGAGAAGCGTGTTCGTGCGCGAGGCAAGAAATGCCGTGTTCTTGGCTTTCGCGATTTCCTCGGGCGACGCCTTCACGAGACCGAGAACTTTTTTCTGGTTCGGCCAGATGAGCACCCACACGTTGAACAGCATGATCGTGCCGAGCCACGCGCCGATCCCGATCGTCAAGGCGTAAGGATTGACCGGGTCGCTGTTCATCCCGAGCAGCAATGCATTGACGAACTGGCCGTTGTGGCCGAGCCACGCCGCGCCCGTCAACCATGTAAGCACGGCTCCCCATCGGAACCACCATAAGGCGCGCGGTGCTACGTATTTCGTAATGCCGGCGCCGCCGGGACCGCCTTCGTCGGAGGCCGCAGCGCCGAGTGCCGGAACCTGGACGAAGTTGAAATAATAAAGAAGGCCGATCCAGGTGATGCCTGCCAGGACATGCAGCCAGATGATGACGGAGGCCGTCTGGGCCGCCGTCTTGTCGCCGGTGACAAATATGATGATTGCCGCGAGTATGAAACCGGCGATAATCGTACCGCCGACGGTCTTCAACGGATTCATGATTGGTTTCCCCTGGTTGTCACTGATGTCTTCGTTCGACAATTATTGGTATCGGGTGCCTCAGCGCCCGCGCTAGTATATACGATATGGCACGTACGCTGATTCAACGACCAGCCGGCCCCGGACGCGATGGCCGGCAGGAGATGCCCGCAGCGGGAGCCACCCGGATTTGCCCTGCACCGGCATGTGCACGCGAGGCGAGCCCTTGAAGCGGCGGGCCCTGTTGCTGATCCTGTGCGCCGCGGGCTTCTGCAGCGGCTGCGCGGCGCTGATGATGGGCGGCGATGGCGGCTACACGCCGCCCGCGGACTGTACGGCGGAGCAACGGGCGGCCGGGCTATGCAAGACCCGCTGAGTACTTGAAAATGTCAGCCACCGGCCCCATACGGGCGCAATGACCCAACGGAATGACAACGTGGACGTGAACTCGAGAATCGAGGAACAACTCAAGTCGAACGATGTGCTGCTGTACATGAAGGGCACACCGGACTTCCCGCAGTGCGGCTTTTCCGGCCAGACCGTCGCGGCGCTCAATGCTGTAGGCAAGCCGTATGCTTTCGTAAATATCTTCGAGGATCCGGAAATCCGCGAAGGGCTCAAGCTCTATTCGAACTGGCCGACGTTCCCGCAGCTCTATGTCAACGGCGAACTCATCGGTGGTTGCGACATCGTGATGGAGATGTATCACTCGGGCGAGCTCAAGAAGCTCATCGACGAAGCCGTTGGCGACGCGGCCGGCGTCGAATAGTCGTCGCCGTCAGGCGGGCAGGCCCGCTTCGAACACCGGCCGGAAACGGTTTACGATCAGGCAGAACACCTCCGCCGTTATTTCGGCGTCGTACGCGGCCGAATGCGCGGCTGCCTCGTCGAAGGGAATACCCGCAGCCTTCGCTGCGCGCGACAGTACGGTCTGCCCGAATGCGACACCGCAGAGCGTCGCCGTATCGAAGCAGCTGAAGGGGTGAAACGGGTTGCGCTTGATGCCGGCGCGGTGGATCGCTTCGTTCAGGAATCCGAGGTCGAAATGGGCGTTATGCCCGACGAGCACCGCCCGGCTGCAATTGTTATCCCGGACGGCGCGCCGTACGTCGCGAAACAGCCGGCCCAGGGCATCGCGCTCATCCAGCGCAGGGCGAAGCGGGTGATCCGGGTCGATCCCGTTCACTGCAAGCGAGGCCTGCTCGATGTTCGCGCCGGCGAACGGCCGTACGTGATGGCGTATGGTTTCGCGGCGGACCAGCTCGCCCGAGTCGTCGAAGCCGACAATGACGGCGCCGATTTCAAGCAGTGCATCCGTCTTGCAGTTGAAGCCGCCGGTTTCGACGTCGATGACGACAGGCAGGAAGCCGCGAAACCGCTCTGCCATACAGATTTCGCGGTCTGCGCAATCCACTACGTTGCCGGGTCGAGCAGGTGTTCGTCGAGCACGAGCGCAAGCGTGTAGCGAACGCCGAAGCCCGTGGCTTTCGTGGCAATGTGCGCGAGACCGCCGTCATTGTCGCCGGCGCTGAGGTCGATATGAATCCACGGGATGTCGTGGTCGACGAACTCCGCCAGGAAACTGGCCGCAAGGATGTGATCCGCGGTCGCCTGTACGGCGCATTGCTTCAGGTCCGCCACATCACTTTTCAGTTCCTCGAGAAACTCCTCGCCCATCGGGAACGGCCAGACGCGTTCGCCCGACGCCTGGCCATTCCGCTTCAGGCGCGGATGCCAGTCCGGACGGTTCGTGAAGATGCCCGAGTAGCGCTTCGTGATCGCGTTGATGCAGGCGCCCGTGAGCGTTGCATAGTCGATGATCAGGCCGGGCCGGTCGCGGCACGCCAACACCAGCGTATCCGCGAGCGCCATGCGTCCCTCCGCGTCGGTGTGAATTGCCTGGATCGTCTTGCCGTTTGCAGCCGTGACGACGTCACGTGACTTATAGGCTTCCGGGCCGATACGGTTTTCCGTGACGGCGAGCCAGCAGTCGACTGCCATGGGCAGCTGCAGCTCCGTGATGGCGAGCAGGGTGCCGAGCGCAACGGCACTGCCCTGCATGTCGCCATGCATGTCGAGCATTGACTGGAACGGCTTCAGGTTGTTGCCGCCTGTATCGAAAATGATGCCCTTGCCGACCAGGCTCAGGTCCGCACCGGCGGTTTTCGAGCCGGGGCGATGGCGCAGCCTGAGAATGCAGGCACTGTCGTCGGCATTGCCCTGCGCTACGGCAAGAAACGCGCCGGCGCCCAGTTTTGCGAGTTCCACGGTCGAATAGCGCTTGAACTGCCAGCCGTGTTCCTTCGCCAGTGCACGCACGATGTCGGTGTACGCCGGCGCATCGAGCTTGTTCGGTGGCATGGCGGTCAGCCAGCGCGCCAGGTTATTGCCCCGGGCTTCCGCTTCGATGCGGGCCGTGTCGAGCCGCTCGCCCAGCCCCAGCAATCGCACCGACTTCGCCGGCGTTGCCCGGGTCGTGCTTTTGTACGCCGGCATCGCAAACCCCGCAGCCAATGCGGCGGCGAGTACGTTGCCAGCCACCCGGGCTGCTCGTTCCCCGGTGAATCCGGCGACGAGTATGCCGACGCTCGTGCCCGTTTCCGCGGCTGCCGCCGCCGCAAGTTGGCGGCCGAGGACGAGTTCATCGAACGCTGAGGCGGCCGCCGGCAGGGTTCCGCCAAGCACCAGCGTCTGGCGCTTGTTGGCGAGGCGGCTAAAGAGCGATGGCGCACAATCCCGATCGCGTTTTCGCGCTGCTGCCTTCAGGCGGCTGCCCTGTGGCAGTGTGTTCCACACCGATGCGGGCACGCGTTCGGGAAGTATCAGGAGCAACTGATCCACGGTGTCGAGCTGCTTCGTTGTCACCCGCCCTGGCTGTTGCACGATACGTATGTCGGGGGCGTCGTTCAGTAGCGCGTGCATCACCGTGTTTTCCTGTGTCGAGCTTGACCGCATCGACTCAAACGCGGAACATTGCCGTCCCAATATCGAGCCCGCAGCCATTGTGATCGTGCGGTGATCCTAGCAGGACGCCTGACTTTATTCACGCTATGCGCTTTGCGGGCCCGGACCGTCCCTGGTCTTACGGACAAGCTATGACGAACTTCAACCTGTACGACGATATCGATCCGTTGGAGACCAGTGAATGGCTCGAATCGATCGATTCGGTACTGTCGACGCACGGGCCGCAGCGGGCACATTTCCTGCTCAATAAGATGATCGATTTCGCCCGGCGCTCCGGTGCGTATTTGCCCTACAGTCCGAACACGGCGTACCTGAACACGATTTCCACCGGGCGGCAGCCGGAGTATCCGGGCGACCGCTCGCTTGAAAAACGCATCGAAGCCGTTCTCCGCTGGAATGCGACGGCGATGGTCTTGCGCGCAAATCGCAAGAGCACCGAGTACGGCGGGCACATCTCGAGCTACGCCTCGTCGGCAACGCTGTACGAAGTCGGGTTCAATCACTTCTGGCGCGGTGCGAGCGAGAAGCACGGCGGCGACATGATTTTCACGCAAGGGCATTCTGCTCCGGGAATGTATGCGCGCGCCTATCTCGAAGGCCGAATGGACGAAGCGCAGCTCGCGCGTTTTCGCCAGGAAGTCGGCGGCGGAGGTCTGTCGTCGTACCCGCATCCGTGGCTGATGCCGGACTTCTGGCAGTTTCCGACCGTCTCGATGGGTCTCGGCCCGATGATGGCGATCTACCAGGCGCGCTTCATGCGTTACATGGAGCACCGCGGGTTTATCGAACCCAACGACCGCAAGGTCTGGGCGTTTCTCGGCGACGGCGAGATGGACGAACCGGAATCGATGGGCGCCATCACCATGCCGGTGCGCGAAGGACTCGACAACCTGGTGTTCGTCGTCAACTGCAATCTCCAGCGGCTCGACGGTCCGGTGCGAGGCAACGGCAAGATCATCCAGGAGCTGGAAGCCGCCTTCATGGGAGCCGGCTGGAATGTCGTGAAAGTCATCTGGGGCTCCCGCTGGGACCCGCTGCTCGCGAACGACCAGAAGGGCCTGCTCCGGCAACTGATGCAGGAGACCGTCGACGGCGAGTACCAGGTCTACAAGGCGCGCGACGGTGCCTATGTCCGCGAAAAATTCTTCGGCAAGCATGCGGAAACGCTCGCTATGGTTGCCAACATGTCCGACGAGGAGGTCTGGCGCCTGAACCGCGGCGGCCACGACCCGCTGAAAGTATATGCGGCCTACGACGCGGCGATGCGTCACAAGGGACAGCCGACGATCATCCTTGCAAAGACCGTCAAGGGATACGGCATGGGTGCGGCGGGCGAGGGACAGAACACCGCGCACCAGCAAAAGAAGATGGACGTCGAAGCGCTCAAGGTATTCCGTGACCGATTCAACATCCCGATCAAGGACGACAAGCTGGAAGAGGTGCCTTTCTACAAGCCGCCGAAGGACAGCGAGGAAATCGAGTATCTCCAGGAACGGCGCCGGGCGCTCGGCGGTTACCTGCCCGCGCGGCGCATGAGTTCACGCTCGCTGCCCGTGCCGCCCGTCGACACATTCAAGACGCAGCTGGAGGGTACTGGCGAACGCGAAGCGTCGACGACGATGGCGTTCGTCCGGATTCTGAACGCTCTCATCCGCGACAAGAAAATCGGCAAACATGTCGTGCCGATCGTGCCCGACGAGGCGCGCACCTTCGGCATGGAAGGCATGTTCCGACAGATCGGTATCTTTGCTTCCAAAGGTCAGCTCTACGAGCCGGAGGACGCCGGCGAACTCATGTACTACCGCGAGGACAAACAGGGGCAGATACTCGAAGAGGGGATCAACGAAGCGGGGTCCTTTTGCTCCTGGCTGGCGGCAGGCACCAGTTATTCGAATCACGACGTGCCGATGGTACCGTTCTTTATCTATTACTCGATGTTCGGTTTCCAGCGCATCGGCGATTTCATCTGGGCAGGCGGCGACCAGCAGGCGCGCGGTTTCCTGATCGGGGCCACCGCCGGCCGGACGACCCTCGCGGGCGAGGGCCTGCAACACCAGGACGGCCACAGTCTGGTGCTTGCGTCGACGGTGCCGAACTGCGTGTCGTACGATCCTACCTACGCTTACGAACTCGCGATCATCATCCAGGACGGTTTGCGCCGCATGATGGCGGAGCAGGAAAGCGTCTTCTATTACATCACGTGTATGAACGAGAACTATGTGCATCCTGCTATGCCCTCGGGCGTCGAAGAGGGCATCCTGAAAGGACTGTATTCGCTGAAGACGGGCGGGCAGGGCAAGGTGCGCGCGCAGCTCATGGGTTCGGGCACGATCCTCCGCGAGGTGCTTGCCGCATCGGACCTGCTCGAGACGGATTTCGGCATACCGTCGGACGTCTGGTCGGTAACGAGCTTCAACGAGTTGCGCCGCAATGCGCTCGAAGTGGAGCGCTGGAATCAGCTGCATCCGATGGACGAACCGAGAACGTCGTGGCTCGAGGACTGCCTGGCGGATCGCCCGGGGCCGTTCGTCGCAGCGACGGATTACATGAAAATCGTGCCGGACCAGGTGCAGCGCTGGATGCCGGGCACCTTCGTCACCCTGGGAACGGACGGTTACGGACGTAGCGACGCGCGTGCGCCCCTGCGCCGCCACTTCGAGGTGGACCGGCACTATATCGTCGTGGCCACCCTCAAGGCGCTGGCAGATGATGGCAAGCTCGACGCAAAAACCGTCGCTGAAGCCATCGGGAAGTACGACATCGATCCGGATCGGCCCGATCCGGTGACGCTCTAGTTCCGGGAGGCGCAGGTGGCGAAGAGCATCGACATCGTCGTGCCGGATCTCGGCGATTTCGAGAACGTGGAGATCATCGAGATACTGGTCGCGGCCGGCGACAGCGTGCAGCAGGAAGCAGGCCTCATTACGCTGGAAACGGACAAGGCGGCGCTCGACGTGCCGGCCCCGGCGAGCGGTGTGATCGAGGATATCAAGGTCGCGGTGGGAGGACGGGTCTCATCGGGCGACGTGATCGGGCGCATGTCGGTCGAAGACGGTGCGTCCGCCGGCCAGGCTCCCGAGGGACGCGCGGCAGCGGCCGACGACGGCGGCCACGACAGTGCCGCCACGACCGGTGAAACCACGGTACTCGCCGATCCCGAGGAGGCGCCGCGCAAGACCGGGGGCGTGCAGACCCTCGTGGTGCCGGACCTCGGTGAATTCGCGGACGTCGAAGTCATCGAAGTGCACATCAGTGCCGGCGACGACCTTGCCGTCGACGATCCCCTCATCACGCTGGAGACCGACAAGGCCGCGATGGATGTGCCCGCCACCCTGGCCGGCACCGTACGTGAGATCCTGGTGGCCGCCGGCGACAAGGTGTCGGCCGGGACCTCGATTGCCATGATCGATGTCACGGAGCACGGCGCCAACGGGGCATCCGTAGCCGACAACGAACAAACGGCGATCCGTCGTGCGCCGGGCCCGGCGGCGAGGCCGAAGCAGGGGCGCGCGCAAGAGAACGGCACCCCGGCACCGTCGCGCTTGCCGCCGATCAATGAGACAGGCTTTGCCGCAGCGCATGCGAGTCCCTCGGTTCGCAAGCTTGCGCGCGAGCTCGGCGTCGATCTCGCGCGGGTGAAAGGCAGCGGCCAGAAGAACCGGGTGTTGCACGAGGATGTGAAGGCGTTCGTCAAGGGCATCCTTGGCGGCGAGCAGCAGCTGGCGGGCGGTGCTGCCCTGCCGAAAGTGCCGAGCATCGATTTCGCGAAATTCGGCGAGGTCGAGGTGCAGGCGCTGACGCGAATTCAGAAAATCTCGGGACCGCGCCTGCAGGCCAGCTGGATCAACCTGCCGCACGTCACACAGCACGACGAGGCGGATATCACTGAACTCGAAAAGAAGCGGCAGGCGCTCAAGGGGCCGGCGAAGGAAAAGGGCATACCGCTGACGCCGCTCGCCTTCGTGCTCAAAGCCTGTGTCGCCGCACTTCGGGAGTTCCCGAGGGTCAATGCGTCGCTGTCCGACGATGGGGAAAGTCTCGTCTACAAGAAGTACATACATTTGGGCTTTGCCGCGGACACCGAGCAGGGACTGGTTGTGCCGGTGATCCGCAATGCCGACAAGAAGGACGTGTACGAACTCGCCGCCGACCTCAGGGACCTTTCGGCGTCCGCCCGCGACGGCAAACTGAAGGCGGCGGATATGCAGGGCGCATCGTTCACGGTCTCGAGCCTCGGCGGCATCGGCGGCACGGCGTTCACCCCGATCGTCAATGCACCGGAGGTCGCGATCCTCGGCGTGTCGCGCGCCACGATGAAACCGGTATGGGACGGCAAGGCGTTCAAACCGCGACTGATGCTGCCCTTGTCCTTCTCATACGACCATCGCGTCATTGACGGTGCCATGGCCGTGCGCTTCACGACGTATCTCGCAGAGGCCCTTCGAGACGTGGACACGCTGTTGCAGGCCATACCCTGATGGCCGGCGAAATCCGCCTTACGGTTCCGGATCTCGGGGAGTTCAGCGACGTCGAAGTCATCGAGATCCTGGTTGCCGTCGGCGATGAGCTTGCTGCCGATGATCCGGTTGTCACGCTGGAGACGGACAAGGCCGCGATGGACGTGCCGGCGACGTCTGCCGGCCGGGTCGTTTCCGTCGATGTTGCGGTCGGCGATCGTGTCAATTCCGGCGACGCGATCGCGACCGTCGAGACGGTGGCGATCGGCGGTGCGACAGCGACGCGCGCCGCTCGGGCGGCGGCCGATGCGCCGGAAGCGGAGCCCGAGGAAGTCCGCACGCAGGTCATGACGCGCGATGAAATCGCGACGGCAACCCGCAATGCCGGAACGTCCCGCGGCGCGGCGCGCGAATCGGCTGACGATGCGAGCCACCGCGCCGGGCTCGTCGTGCTGGGTGCCGGGCCGGGCGGCTATACAGCGGCGTTCCGGGCCGCTGACCTCGGGCTCGATGTCATCCTCGTCGAGCGCTGGCCCATGCTGGGCGGCGTATGCCTCAACGTCGGCTGCATACCCTCGAAGGCATTGCTCCACGCGGCGAAAGTCATCGACGACGCCGAGGCCATGGCGGCCCATGGTGTCGAGTTCGGCCCGCCGAAAGTCGATGCGCGCAAGCTCAGGGCATGGAAGCAGAAAGTGGTCGATCGCCTGGTCAAGGGCCTTACCCAGCTCGCAAAACAGCGCAAAATCCGCGTACTGCACGGCATAGCACGATTCGAGTCCGCGCACCGCCTGGCACTCGACAACGGGGAGACCGTGGCATTCGAACAGTGCATCATCGCCGCCGGTTCGGAACCGGCGATGCTACCGGACCTCCCCGACGACCCGCGCATCATCGACTCGACCGCTGCGCTCGAGCTGGACTCGATTCCGAAGCGCTTGCTGGTCGTGGGCGGCGGCATCATCGGCCTCGAAATGGCCTGCGTCTACGCAGCCCTGGGCTCGAAGGTCAGTGTGGTCGAGCTGACCGATTCGCTGATGCCCGGGACGGACCAGGACCTGCTGCGGCCCTTCATGAAGATCGTCAAGCCGCGATACGAGTCGATCATGACAGGAACGAAAGTGACCGGGATGCAGGCAACGAAGTCCGGCATCGATGTCGCATTCGAGGGCAAGGACGGAACCTCGACGGGCGTCTACGACAAGGTCCTGGTCGCGATCGGCCGCCGGGCCAACGGCGACAAGCTGGCGGCGGAGAAGGCCGGCGTCAATGTGGATGCGCGCGGCATCATCAAAGTCGACAGGCAAATGCGGACCAACGTGCCCCACATCTTCGCGATCGGCGACCTCGCCGGTGGTCCGATGCTCGCACACAAGGCCACGCACGAAGCGAAGGTCGCGGCGGAGGTTGCCGCGGGCCAAAAGAGCCATTTCGACGCCCGTGCAATTCCCTCCGTCGCGTACACCGACCCGGAAATCGCCTGGGCCGGGCTGACCGAAACGCAGGCGAAGGACGAGGGCATCCCGTATGAGAAGATTACGATCCCATGGGCGGCCAGCGGGCGCGCCCTGTCGCTCGGCCGGGAAGAGGGCTTCACCAAGCTGCTGTTCGATCCCGAGACCGAGCGCGTACTCGGCGGTGCAATCGTCGGGCCAAACGCCGGCGACCTGATTTCGGAGGTAACGCTCGCCATCGAGATGAGTGCGGACGCGACCGACATCAGCCTGACGATCCATCCGCACCCGACCCTGTCCGAGACGGTGGCTTTCGCCGCCGAGGGCATGGACGGTACACTGACCGACCTGTACATGCCCAGAAAAAAGCGCGGCTGAGCCAGGGCATGTCCATCACCATGCGGCCAGCCATCCCGGGAGTGCGAATGCGAACGATGTTTCATCCTGGCGGCATTGCCGCCGTACTGGTCTTCCTGATGCAACTGCCGGCTTGCGGCGGTGACGACGCGGCGACTTCGGCTGCCGGGCCGGCGCCCGCTCCTTCGCCGGTCGGGACCGAGCAGAAATACCAGTGGTATCTCGAGTCGGTGACGCCCGGCGGCGAGAGCGTCGTGCTGCGGACCGGCGACGGCAAGATCACCAACGAATCCTTCATTCACTGGAACAATCGCGAATATCGCCTGCACGGGGAGACGCAGCTCAACGAGGATGGCGTCATCGTCGCGCAGACGCTGACCGGAACGTCCGCCTTCGGCGCGCCCATCGAGGAATCGTTCAGCTACCGGGACGGCGTCGCCGCCTGGCGGACCCCGGGTGAGAGTGGCCGGGCTGAAACGGACGAGCCGGCGTTCTACCTGCCGAACGAGTGGGCGGCGATCGGCACGCTCGAAGCATTGGTGCAAGCCGCCGCGAAAGATATCGACAACGAGATCGCGTTATTTCCGAGCGGGAGCGCACATGTCGAAAAGGTCGCAGAAGAGAGGGTCGACGTGCCCGGCGGGGAACGGCAGCTCGCGCTCTACCAGATTACGGGTATCGGATTTACACCGAACTACGCCTGGTTTGACGAGGACATGGCGCTTGCGGGCATCAGCAATTCGTGGCTCGGCATGCTACGCGAAGGCTGGAGCACGGACGTGCTGCGGCGACTCGCGGACGTCCAGATAGCGGCCGAAGCAGCGCATGTCGAGCAGTTGTCTGCAGAGCTTGCGCACGAGATCGGCAAACCCGTCATTATCGAGAACGTCAATATCGTGGACGTTGAAACGGGCGAGCTGCTCGAGAACCGTCACGTGCGGCTCGCGGACGGCAAGATCGAAGGCATTGCCGAAACCCCGCTCGACGGCGCGGATGCCGTGCGCATCGACGGCAGCGGCAAGTACCTGCTGCCGGGCCTGTGGGACATGCATGGCCACTTCGGCATCGCCGACGGCGTCCTCAACATCGCGGGCGGGATCACGAGCGTGCGCGACATAGGCAACGAGCACGAACAGATCATGGTGCTCACCGAGAAGTTCGACTCGGGCGAAGTCATCGGCCCGCACACCTATCGCGCCGGCTTCATCGATCGTGCCGGGCCCTATGCCGCCGGTTCGGCAGCGGAGACTCTCGAGGATGCGCTCGAGAAGGTCGACTTCTATCATGAACATGGCTACATGCAGATCAAGCTGTACAGCTCGATCGAACCGGAGTGGGTTGCGCCGATTGCCGAGCGCACTCATGAGCACGGCATGCGCTTGAGCGGCCATATCCCTGCATTCATGTCCGCCGAGCAGGCCGTGCGCGCGGGCTACGACGAGATCCAGCACATCAACATGGTATTCCTTAACTTCCTGGCCGGGGATCGCGAGGACACGCGCAAGCAATTGCGATTTACCCTGTATGGCGATGAGGCCGGCAACCTGGATCTCGAAAGCGAGGCCGTGCAGTCCTTTTTCGACTTGCTGCTTGAACATGACGTCGTCGTCGACGCCACGGCCGCAATCTTCGAAACCCAGTTGATTCATCACAGTGGCGAACCGGACCCGACCTTCGCGCCGGTCGTCGAGCATCTGCCGCCGAGTGTCGCGCGCGGCCTGTACAACCCGGAAATGGACATGGGTGACAAGGTCGACGCCTGGGCGAAATCCGCCGAGGCGCAGGCTGCGATGCTCAAAGCGCTGCACGATCACGGCATCCAGCTCGTGCCGGGCAGCGACAACATCGCCGCCTTCACCCTGCACCGCGAGCTCGAGGTCTATGCCGCCGCCGGTATCCCGAATGCCGACGTCCTCCGGATCGCGACGCTGGATTCGGCCGGGGTGGTCGGCGCCGCCGAGCGGACCGGCTCGATCGCCGAGGGCAAGGACGCGGATCTGGTCCTGCTGACGGCAAACCCGCTGGAGGACGTGAGCGCCGTGCGCGAGGCGACGCTGGTGATCAAGGGCGGCACGCTGTACCAGCCGGACCGGCTGTTCGAGGCGGTAGGCGTCAAGCCGTTCGTCGCGAGCGAAGTCATTGCCGGGGAAGCCGTCGCCCGGGAAGCCGTCACCCAATGATCGTCGTTCGGGATCGCGAGTGCCGCGCACGGCTCAGCGTGCGCGACGGGGCGTCACTGCAGGCGTAGCGGCGGAGCCAGTCCGGCAAGCGCCAGGAGAGCCCAGACGCAAAGCGCCATGCCGGCGCTGTAATACAGCGCGAGGAAGAGGTGAAAAGCGACCGGATTCCGGACCCGGTTCAACAGGTAGCGGCCCCTGAAGAAGTTCGCTCCGGCCGGCACCACGCCGGCGCGGTAGCCCTGCCATGCGACCGCGAGCACCCCGCCGCCCATGGCAAGCAGGAACAGCCCGCTGACGACAGGCGGCAGCATCATGCCTTTACACCCGACAGCCTGCGGCTTGCAAACAGGATGCCCATGACGACGAGGCTGAGCGCGCAAACCTGCAGGATCTCGAACGGCCAGAGATTGTGCGAGGTCGGGTCGCGGGCGGTACCGAGCACGATCCTCAGAACCACGAAGCCGACCATGACGGCGGGTACCGCGGCCGCCAGGCGCCATCCGCCGCGCCAGCGGCGCAAGGCAATGGCCGGCGCGGCGATGCCGGCGAGGCCGAGCGCCACCACGAGCAGCATGAAGCCCGTGAACAATAGGCTTTCCCCCGCCGTCGGTGGCGTGCTCATGTGCTTCTCGTACGCTTCGCGCTGCAGGCGCTCGTTTTCTCGAAGGCGTTCGATGACCCACGCCGGCTGTTCTGCTGCCGGACGGGCCGCATCGCCCGCGAGGATCTGTACCGGATGAGTAGCGACGAGCAGCGGCGCCGCCCCGCTGCGGTCGCCGGCCGTAATGCGGATCTCGTCCACCCTCGTGCCGGGCTCCATGAAGAAGAACCAGCCGAGCGCCTCGCCGCTGCCGGTGTAGGTCGGCGAGGGGTTCGTACCCGCTTTTACTTCCCTGCCCTGAAAATAGGGCCGGGCCCAGATATTCACGGGCAGGTCGGTGGAATAGCCGATGCGCAGGTAATAGTTCTCGTTGGCGCCGAGCGTGACCGAGTCACCCGCAGGATGCGTATCCAGTACGCGGGCCTCGGTGTCCGCCCTCGCGCCTCCCGCGAACGCCGTCAACGCAGGCAGCGCAAGAATTACCAACGTCTTCAATCGGTTCACGCCGTCATCCTCGGGTATGTCCGATCCCGGACTCTAGGAAGCGCAGGCCCCCAATACTGCGTCCGATGTCGCGATTCCGGAAATTGGCGGGAAGCCCGCAAGGCGCGACCAAGCCGCGACCGGTTCGAGGCGGCATCGAGTGCGTTGGAGCGGCTGTCAGCCGCGACCGGGTCGCGGCGGCATCAAGCGGGTTCTTTTCGCGGGCGCCGGCCGCTCCAACGGCGCAGCAAGTGGTCGAGACTGAGCTTTCCGGGGCCGATGAAGACCAGCGGCAACAGCATGGCGATGAACAGCAGGGGAATGCGGTAGTTGCCGAAGCCTTTGTCGGTGACCGCATAGCCCTTCCACAATTCGCCGAGGGTGTTCCAGTCCGCGGGCCAGTGCACGGCCGAGATGGCGACGATGGTCACGACGACCAGGGCGGCTGACCAGAAGCGTGTCGCAAGGCCGATTGCGAGGCAGATGCCGCCGGCAATTTCGGTCCAGGTCGCGAGGAACCAGCTGACTTCGACCGGCAGGAGATTGAACGGAAAAAGGAAGTTGTCCTCGACATTCGCAAACCAGTTGGAGCCGTTCAGTTTGCCAAAACCGGCGCTCCCGAATTCCCAGGCAAGGAGCAGGCGGATCGGCACGAGCGCTACCCAGGCACCCGCGCCGTCCAGGATGAAGACACCGCGCGCCCAAAGCTCGTACGGGCGGGTCACATCGCGCCTTCGTGGCTGCAACGCGTCCCCAGTACCAGGCCGGCATCGCGCATTTCAGTGAAAATCGCGCGGCCGTGAGCGATGAAACCCTCGATATCGACGTAGCCGATGTCGACGGCGAGCTCGCGCAGCAACTGTACGCCCGGCCGGCCTGCCGCATTGTCGCCGAGGCGCTCGACCAGCTGCGCGGTGACCGGGTTCAGTTCGAGAAAGCGAACCTTGTCGTCCCGTCCGCGGTAAACGGCGAGGAACACGGCTTCGGCCGATGGCTCCTCGGGAATGTAGCTCGCCGATATCCGGTGCACCGGCCAGCGATAGGCATGGACGCGGCTCGCGACGGTACGCACCGGAATGCCATCGAGCAGGTCGCCCTGTTCGTCCAGCAGGTCGGGATCATCGGTCTCCGGCGCGATGGAGGCTTCGAGCTCCGCGTACTCGTAATGCGCGAGTTCGGCGAGGAACGGGTAATCGCCGTCAGGCTTGTATTCGTTCGCGAGATAGTTCAGAAACTCGCGCGGCAACTGCAGGAAGTAGGGCGTCTGTGCGCGATGATCGCGCATGAAGGCGCGGACCAGGTGTGCCCAGCGCTGATCGTCGTGCAATTTGCGCAGGACCGGGAACATGGTCGCCAGCAGGTTGCGCAGGTTGTTGAAAAACAATTGCCGGTAGACTCCCATGCGGCGGTCGTCGATACCGGCCGGCGCGGCAACGTGGTCCGGATCGCGGATATGGGCGGCGAACGCGTACTGCCGCGTCTGGAATGGCGGAAGCTCAGCCATGCCTTGCTCGCTCGATGCGCGCCCCTTGCTGCAGGTGGCGAATCCGCTGCACCTCGTCGATCAGTTCCGCGATGCGGCGGAAAGTTGAAATCGCGCTCGAGCAGCGTCGGCACCGGTCCGAATCGCGCATAAGCGGCGGCGAGCAGCGACCAGGCCTCGTCGTCGACCGGCGCGCCGTGGGTGTCGATCCTGAGATCGGGGGCCTCCGCATGGTGCCCCGCAATGTGAAAATACCGGATGCGCGATGCCGGCATCTTGTGCAGAAACGAACGGGCATCGTAGCCGTGGTTGATGCTGTTCACGACGATGTTGTTGATGTCGAGCATGAGATCGCAGTCGGCTTCTTCGAGCACGGCGAGCGTGAACTCGAGTTCACTCATCGCCGAGTCGGCCGGCGCATAGTAGGAGACGTTCTCGAGTGCGATGCGCTGCCCGAGAATATCCTGTACGCGACGTACGCGGCCGGCGACCCAGCGCACGGCCTCCGGCGTAAACGGGATCGGCAGCAGGTCGTAGAGGTGTCCGTCGTCGCCGCAGTAACTCAAGTGTTCGGAATACTGACGTATGCCGTGAGTTTTCATGAAGTCGCCGATGGCCCGCACCAGGTTCTCGTCCAGGGGCGCCGGGGAGCCGATCGACAGGGACAGCCCGTGCGTGACGAAGGGATAGCGCTCCGTGAAAAAGCGGAGCTGCTTCCCCAGGCGCCCGCCGACCCGGATCCAGTTCTCCGGCGCCACCTCCATGAAGTCCACCTCGGCAGGCGGATTCTCCTGCAACTGCCCCGCGATGGCACGCCGCAGGCCAAGGCCTGCGCCGGCTACCGGATATTGGTCCTGTCGGATACTCATGGCCGCTCGCGCACTCGAGGATAACGCAACAGACCGGCTGCTGGCGTTGCTTATTACACGCCACCGCCGGCCAGCTGCCGCAGGCGCTCCAGGTACCGCGCCTCGTCCGGCGGGGCATGCCCCGCCTGTGCTTCCCACAGCGTCTCCGCGAGGCATTCGATCATGCGGTGCTCGGCGGCGTGCGCATCGCCCACCCGTGCAAGGATCCGGCGGTACAAGTCCCTGATCCCGGCGGGGCGGTCGGTCGAAAGTTGCTCGCGCAGGCCGAGGTGCAGGCCCATGTGCAGGTACGGGTTCGCCTGCCCCCCCTCGGGCAGGTAGTCCGTCTCGAGCGCGTCCCGGCGTGATGGCGGCCCGATACTCGGGGTGCTCCGCAATGACATCCGCGATCGTCGTCTCCAGCGGCGACATCGGTATCCCCGCCGTCCGCTTGTGCCAGGCCTCGCGGTACATCCGGCGCAGGCCGTCGCGGTCCGTGCCGAAAATCATGTGAAGTCCTTGTGCCGGTATTCGCACCAGTCGACGATGGGGCAGGCGCCGCAAAGCGGCTTGCGAGCCTTGCAGATATAGCGGCCGTGCAGGATCAGCCAGTGGTGCGCGTTCTTGCGATAGTCCTCCGGCGTCGTCCTGAGCAGTCGTTTCTCCACCTCGAGCGGCGTCTTGCCCGGCGCGAGCCCGGTGCGATTCGCCACCCGGAAAATATGCGTATCGACCGCGATCGTCGGCTCGCCGAACGCGGTGTTCAACACGACGTTGGCCGTTTTCCGCCCGACGCCCGGAAGGCGCTCCAGCGCTGCGCGATCGTGCGGTACCTCGCTGCCGTGCTCCTCGACGAGTATCCGGCAGGTCGCGATGATATTTTTTGCCTTGCTGTTGTAGAGGCCGATCGTCCGGATGTATTCGGACAGGCCATCGACGCCGAGCCCGAGCAGGGACTCGGGCGTGTTCGCCACCGGAAACAGCCTGGACGTCGCCTTGTTGACTCCGACGTCGGTCGCCTGGGCCGAAAGTATTACGGCGACCAGCAGCTCGAAGGGCGACGCGAACTCGAGTTCCGTGCCCGGTTCCGGATTACGCTCGCGAAGACGTTCGAAGATGGCTTCGCGCCGGGCGCGGTTCATCGGCGTACGAGCTTGCGCCTGCGGGACGGCGCAAGCCGGGCGCCCGGCACCTTGCGGCGCTGCCGGCGATCCAGCGCGTTCTTCCCGGCTACGGCGAGCGCCAGCGCGAAAAACGCGCCGGGTGGCAGCAAGGCGAGCAGCCAGCCCTGCTCGGCAATGACGAGGCCCGGCATCGGCGCACCGCCGACGAACAGGTCCATGCGCGAGAACAGGGAACCGTTGCCGACGAGCTCGCGAAACAGGCCGATCCCCGACAAGAGCAGTGCGAAGCCGAGCCCCATCCCGAATCCGTCCGCGATGCTGCGGACCACCCCGTGCCGCGACGCAAAGACCTCGGCGCGCGCGACGATAGCGCAATTGGTGACGATCAGGGGGATGAAAATACCGAGCGAACGATCGAGCGTCGGGAACCAGGCTTTGAACACGAGTTCGATGCAGGTGACGAGGCTTGCAATGATCAGGACGTAGATCGGGATCCGGATTTCCGGCCGTAACCAGCGGCGCGTCGCCGACACCAGGCCGTTCGATGCGACCAGGACGGCGAGCGTGGCGATACCGAGGCCGGCACCGTTCACGAACGATGTGGTCACGGCGAGCAGCGGGCACAGGCCCAGCAATTGCACGAGTCCCGGGTTGTCTCGCCACAGGCCTGTTCGCAACTGGTCGATGAAGCCGGTTCGACTCACTCGTCACCCTCCGGCACGGTTTCGGCCGCGAACAGGGCATCCTTGTGCGAGTCGAAGTACGCCAGGGTCTCGCGGATCGCCTTGAGAACGGCGCGGGGTGTGACGGAGGCCCCGGACAGCTGGTCGAATCCGCCACCGTCCCGCTTGATGCGCCAGGCAAGGGGCTGGCGGGTCGCCGAGCGAGCGACCGTCGAACTGGTACACCCAGTCGCTCTGGTCCTCGTCGATGCGATCGCCGAGCCCCGGGGTTTCGCGGTGTTCGAGTATGCGTACGCCCGTGACGCGGCCGTCGTAAGCGACGCCTACCAGTATCCGGATAGGTCCGGCATAGCCATCGCGCGCGGTTACCGCGATGAGGGCCGCGACCGGGCGGCCTTCGCGGTACACGCGGTAGACGACGGCCGCGTCCGGGCCGGGCAGCCCGTGCGGCGGCGGGATCACGAGCCGCGACTGGGACACCTTGCCGTCGAATTCGATGCCGGCCAGGGCCGGCTGCAGGCTCTGCTCCAGAAGAGCCTGCTGGTTCTCCGCAATGCGCCCATGCGTCAGCTGCCAGGTCACGGCGACGAGCGCCGTGCAAATCGCGGCAATGAGCCCGAGCGTCAGCGTGCTCTTCACGATGCCGTTCATGGCTTTCTGTCCACGGGCTCGCAGGCGATCGGCTGTTCTTCGCGCTTGTAGTGGCCGATGATTCGCGGCTTGGTCAGCCGGTCGATGACCGGCACCGCGATGTTCATGATCAGCACCGAGAAGGCGACACCGTCGGCATACGCGCCCCAGGTGCGAATGGCGTAGATCAGAAAGCCGATCCCGATACCGTACACCAGCCGCCCGCGCGGGGTCGTGGAGGCGGAAATCGGGTCTGTCGCGATGAAAAATGCACACAGGATCGATGCGCCGGCGAACAGGTGAAAGCCCGGACTCGGGTTAGTGCCCGGTTCGACGAGGTACATGATGCCCGCCGGCAGGAGCAGCCCGAGGCCGACGCCGACCGGTATCTGCCAGCGGATGATGCCGCGAATCAGGAGCCAGAATCCGCCGATGGCGACGAAATTCCCGATCCATTCCCAGCCGCGCCCGCCGAAGTCGCCCATGATCGGCAGGGTCTGGATTTCCGCGACGGTCCGCGCGTTGTTGAGGCCGGATTTCATGGCATCGAGCGGCGTTGCCCGGCTCACGGCGTCGAAGTTCAGGAGGTCCGGCAGGTGCCCGGTCAGCGTATATGTGAGCGTTTCGATGAGCGTCAGGTATTCGTAGTCGATGTCGCCCATGCGGGGCGCGACCCACAGGCTGAGATGCATCGGGAAGGCGATCAGGATGGCCACGTATCCGGCCATCGCCGGGTTGAAAATATTGAAACCGAGTCCGCCGTACAGGTGCTTCGCGATGACGATGCCAAACAGCGCGCCGGTGGCCGTCACCCACCAGGGCGTCAGCGACGGCAGCGCGAACGCCAGGAGTGCGGCCGTGACCAGCGCACTCAGATCCTCGAGCGCAACGAGCGGATCCCGGCCCCGCAGGTGCACCATCGCCGCCTCGCCGGCCACGCAGAACACCGAAGCGACGATGAAATTGAAAAGGAAACCCGGGCCGAAGAACCAAACGTGCGCGAGCGCTGCCGGCACGAGGGCCAGCAATACCTGCAGCATCATCACGGAGACGCGCCCGGTCGGGGCGAGATAAGGCGCTTCCCGGCGTTCGAATTCCACGTCAGCTGTCGTCCTTAGGGCGGCGCCGTTTCAGGATCTCGGCGATGGCACGGGGTCCTGCCTTCTTTGCCTGTTCCTTCTGTCGCGCCAGTTCGTGCGCGCGCTCATCCTGGTCACGTTCGAGACGCTCCGCGCGCGCTTCGAAGCGCTGGCGGGCGCGCTCGGCCCGGGCCTTCTCGTCGGCCAGTTCCTGGATGCGGGCCTTGGCCTTGCGAAAATCGGCCGTCAGCGGTATGTGGCTCGGGCAGACGAGGTCGCAGCAGCCGCACTCGATGCAATCGGTCAGCCCGTAGAACCGGAGCTGTTTCTCATCGTCGGCGCCGGCGTACCAGTAGAGCTGCTGCGGCAGCAGTTTCACCGGGCACACGTCGGAGCAATTGCCGCAGCGAATACACTGGCGCTCGGGTCCCGGGGCCGGCCGCTCTGACAGGACGAGGATGCAGTTGCTGGCCTTGACGAGCGGTACCCGGTCCGTCGTGACCGAGCGGCCGGTCATGGGGCCGCCGATGACCAGCTGGCGCGCGAGTCCGGTGTATCCGCCGGCAAAGGCGACGAGGTCGGCAACGGTCGTGCCGATGCGGGCCCGCACATTCATCGGCTGCACCACGCCGTCGCCGGTGATCGTGGTCACGCGGGAGATCAACGGCTCGCCCTCCACGATCCAGTCGTGAATGGCCACGGCGGTGCCGACGTTCTGGACCAGGCAGCCGATATCGGACGGCAGTCCGCCGCTCGGTACTTCGCGACTCGTCACGAGCTGGACGAGTTGATCCTCGCCGCCGGACGGGTAGATCGTCGGCACCTGCTTGATGACGATGCGCGCGTCGCCGGCCGTGGCGAGTGCGTCGGCGAGTGCCCTGAGCGCCTGCGGCTTGTCGCTTTCGACAACGACGTAACAGACGTCGAGCCCGAGCACGCGCATGAGGATGCGGCCGCCGCTGATGACCGCGTCCGCCCGTTCACGCATCAGTGCGTCGTCGCAACTGATATAGGGTTCGCATTCGACGCCGTTCAGTAACAGGTAATCGAGGTGGCAGGTGTTCGCCTGCATCAGCTTCTGTGCGGTCGGGAATACGGCGCCGCCCAGGCCCACGATGCCGCCCTCGAGGATCTGCTGCGCAAGTTCCGACGCCGAGGATTCGGTCCAGGGCGGCCGAGCAGGGGGATCGACCGCCCGGTCTTCACCGTCGGTCTCGATGATGATGCACGGGGCGCGGTCCCCGTAGCGTCTCACAATCGGCCAGGCCTCGATGGCGAGGACCCTGCCGGACGAGGACGCATGCACGGGTGCGCCGAGCGAGCCTTCGCGCTCCGCCACCAGCTGGCCCTTGAGTACGGGTTCCCCGGCCTTGACGACCGGCTGCGCCGGTGCACCGACGTGCTGTGCAAGCGGCAGGATGAGCTGCGGCGGCACCGGCACGTCGCGGATAGCCCCGGCCGTGGACGCCTCCTTGTGGGCATCGAGCCGCAGTCCGCCGTAGAACTTGCCGAGATCGAAGGTCGGGGCACTCATGCAACCCGTCTCAGGCTGATGCAGTCGACGGGACAGGGCGCAATGCACAATTCGCACCCGGTGCATTCCTCGGCAATGATCGTGTGCATGCGCTGGTGGGCACCGACGATGGCATCGACGGGACAGGCTTTGCGGCAGTGGGTGCAGCCGATACAGGCGTCCTCGTCGATCACCGCGATGGCGCGGCCGGCGGGTGGCGCGACCGGCAGGGGCAGGTACTCCCGGCCGAGCAGTTCGGCGAGCCGGGCGACAGTGTCGTCGCCGCCCGGCGGACACAGGTTGACCGGCGCCTTGTCCTCTACGATCGCGCGCGCATAGGGCCGGCAGCCCGGATACCCGCATTGCGCGCATTGCGTCTGCGGCAACAGCGCGTTCACGCGTTCCACGAGATTCCCGCCGGACGGCGGCAGGCGGCGCGACGCGATCGCGAGCACCAGGCCGGCGGCGGCCGCCAGCGCCGCGATCGTCGACACGGCCGTCACGATGCTGAACATGCCGCTCAGGGCCTCGCCATGCCGGCGAAGCCCATGAAAGCCAGCGACATGATGCCGGCAGTCAGGAGCGCGATCGCCGTGCCACGGAACGGCACCGGGACATCGGCCGCATCGAGGCGTTCGCGCATCGCCGCAAACAGTACCAGCACCAGTGCGAAGCCGCCGGCGGCGCCCAGCCCGAAGAACACCGACTCGAGAAAATTGCCCGATTGCTGGACATTGATCAGCGCGACGCCCAGCACGGCGCAGTTCGTCGCGATCAGCGGGATGAAGATGCCGAGAACCTGGTCGAGGAGCGGGCTCAGCCGCTGCACCATGATTTCGGTAAATTGCACGCTGCCGGCAATCACCAGGATGAAACTCAGGGTCCGCAAGTACTCGAGACCGAGCGGTACGAGCAGGTATTCGTGCAGCAGGTAGGCCGTTGCCGAGGACAGTGTCAAGACGAAGGCGGTGGCCAGGGACATGCCGGCGGCCGCCTCGAGGTTCCGGGAAACACCCATGAACGGGCACAAGCCCAGGAAACGGGTCAGAACAAAGTTGTTGACCAGAATGGTGCCGATCAGAATGACGATGATTTCGCTCATCGCCGATTATTCTACTTGACGCGCATCCCCGCTTCAGCGCCTTCGTCCGGCGATAACAGGAAGATGTCCTCGCCGCCGGGACCGGCAGCGAGCACCATGCCCTCCGAGACGCCGAATCGCATCTTGCGAGGCGCGAGATTGGCCACCACAACCACGTGCCGGCCGACGAGCGCACCCGGCTCGTACGCCGCCTTGATGCCGGCGAACACCTGCCGGCGGGTACCGCCGAGGTCGAGCGTCAGCCGCAGGAGCTTGTCGGCACCGTCGACCGGCGCCGCGTTTACGACGCGCGCAATGCGGAGGTCGATCTTCGCGAAGTCGTCGATACCGATCAGGTCGTCGTGAGGGGTCTGCACGGCGGCGTCTCCGTTTTCTTTCGATTGCTCGAGCAGGGCCGCGACACGGACCGGCTCGACGCGGGTGATGAGCGCTTCGAACGGCCGAATGGCGCGATCGAGCAGTGGCGTGCGGGCATCGTCCCAGCGCCAGGTCTGTTCGTCCAGGAACGCACGTACCTTCTCCGCGAGGTCCGGCACGACGGGCGAGAGATAGATCGCCAGGCTGCGAAACAGGTTCAGCCCCTGCGTGCAAATCAGCTGCACGTCCGCGGCGCGCGACTCGTCTTTGGCCAGAAGCCATGGCTTATGGCCGTCGATGTAACGGTTCGCGTCGTCAGCGAGCGTCATGATCCTGCGCATCGCCTTCGAGTACTCGCGCCGCTCGTAATGTTGCGCGATAGCCTCGCCCGCGTCCGTTACCGCGGCGAACAGGGCGGGTTCGGGCAGGGCCCACGCGAGCCGGCCGTCGAATCCCTTGTGGATGAAACCCGCACAGCGGCTCGCAATGTTGACGAGCTTGCCGACGAGGTCCGCGTTTACCCTTGCCACGAAGTCATCGAGATTGAGGTCGATATCCTCCACCGTCGGGCCGAGCTTCGCCGCGTAGTAATAGCGCAGATAGTCCGGGTCGAGATTGTCGAGATAGGTACGGGCCTTGATGAAGGTGCCGCGGGATTTCGACATCTTCTGACCATTGACGGTCAGAAACCCGTGGGCAAATACACTCGTCGGCGTGCGGAACCCGCTGCCCGCCAGCACGGCCGGCCAGAACAGCGTGTGAAAGTACATGATGTCCTTGCCGATGAAGTGATACACCTCGGTGTCGTGCCCGGGACGCCAGTATTCTTCGAAATCCAGGTCATCGCGCCGCTCGCACAGGTTGAGGAAACTTGCCGGGTAACCGACGGGTGCGTCCAGCCAGACGTAGAAATATTTGTCCTCGGTGCCGGGGATGCGAAAGCCGAAATAGGGCGCGTCGCGGGAAATGTCCCAGTCCTTGAGCCCGGCGTCGAACCACTCTTCGAGTTTCGCGAGCACGTTCCGGTCCAGCGCCGCCGACCGCATCCATTCGCGCAGCCGCGCCCCGTAGTCGCTCAGGCGGAAGAAGTAATGTTCCGAGTCGCGCGTGACCGGTTGTGTGCCGGACAATACCGAGACCGGGTCGATCAGTTCGGCCGGCGTGTAGGTGGCGCCGCACACTTCGCAGGAGTCCCCGTACTGATCGGCGCTCTTGCAGCGCGGGCAGGTCCCACGCACGAAACGGTCGGGCAGGAACAGGCCTTCTTTTTCGTCGTAGGCCTGTGCGATGGTTTTCGTGTATATGTCGCCGTTCGCTTTCAGAGCCTCGTAAATTTCCGTCGTCAGCGCCTCGTTTTCGAGTGAATGAGTCGTGTGATAGTTGTCGAACGCGATGCCGAAATCCGCGAAGTCACGGACGAACTCTGTGCTGACACGCTCCGTGAGAGCCTCGGGTGTGACGCCGAGCTCGCGGGCCTTGAGCATTATCGGGGTGCCATGCGCGTCGCTCGCGCAGACATAGGTGCAAAGATGGCCTCTGAGTTTCTGGAAACGCACCCAGATATCCGTCTGGATGTACTCCACCAGGTGGCCCATGTGGATGGATCCGTTGGCGTACGGCAGGGCGCTCGTGACGAGAATTTTTCGCTGGCGGTCGGCCATGGGCGATTCGGGCGGACGGTGAAGCGCGGCATTATGCCACGGAAGCGATCGGACTACGCCTCGTCTTTCATCCGCTCGAACTTCGACTTGTTGTTGGATTGCAGGTAAGCATCCCTGCCGGCGATCTGGCCCTTCGAGACCAGTGACATCAGTGCGTTGTCCATGGTCTGCATCCCGATGCTGCCACCGGATTGCATGGCGGTTTCGAGCTGGTCGAGCTTGCCCTGCCGGATGAGGTTGCCGACGGCCGGTGTGTTGATGAGTATCTCGAGCGCGGCGACCCGGCCGGCCTTGTGTTTCGTGGGCAGCAATTGCTGGGAGATGACGCCGCGGAGGGACGTCGAGATCATCGTCCGGATGTGGCTCTGCTTGTCGGCGGGAAACGAATTGACGATGCGGTCGACGGTCTGCCCGGCGCCGTTGGTGTGCAGCGTGCCCATGACCAGTATGCCCATCTCGGCTGCCGTGACCGCAATACTGATGGTTTCGAGGTCGCGCATTTCACCGACCAGGATCACATCCGGATCCTCGCGCAAGGCGCTGTGCAGCGCCGACGCAAAGCTGTCACTGTGCACGCCGACTTCGCGCTGGCTGATCAGGCAGCCCTTTGCCTTGTGGACGAACTCGACCGGGTCCTCGATGGTGAGGATGTGGCCTTTAAGCCGCTGGTTCATGGAATCGACCATGGCGGCCAGGGTGGTCGATTTTCCGGATCCGGTCTTGCCCGTCACCAGGATCATGCCCTGCGTGTGCCGGCACAACTGGTGCACGACGTCCGGCATGCCGAGGTCGTCGAGCGACAGCGCTTTCGATGGTATCGCGCGGAAGATGGCGCCGATCCCGTTGAGGTGGCGAAATGCGTTGACGCGAAAGCGGGACACGCCGGGCATGTCGTACGCAAAGTCCGCGGCGTCATCGTTTTCGAAGTCGCGTTTCGTGATGCCGTCCATGATCTCGAGGACGCAGTCCCTGACGTGCTCCACCGAGAGCACGTCCTTGCTGAGGATCTTGAGGTCGCCGTGAACGCGCGCGCGCACCGGGTCTCCGGACAGGAAGTGCAGGTCCGACGCGTTGCTCTTCAGCGCCGCCTCGAGGTAGGTGTCGATACCGGCCATCGGCTCAGGCCTCCGCGCCAGGCGCCAGGCGCAGCGACGGCAGGATGTCGGTATCGGTGACGAAGCGCTCGAACTTTTTCTTGTCGGCCGCGTAGCGAATTGCGTCGTTCGGATCGACGCGCTTCGCCTGTATCGCCTCGAGCAGGGCCTGGTCGAGCAGCTGCATGCCGAGATCCTTGCCGGTCTGCAACTGTGACGGGATCTGGTGCGTCTGGTCGGCGGTGATCAGCTTTGCGATGGCGCGATTGTTGACGAGAATCTCGAGGATGGCTCGCCGGCCACGGCCGTCCGGCGTCTTCACCAGCACCTGTGTGACCACGGCTTTCAGGCTCATCGAGAGGAACGCCTTGGTCTGTTCGCGCAGCTCCCCCGGCAATGCGTCCACGATCCGGTCTATGGTCTTGACCGCGCCGGTCGTGTGCAGGGTGCCGAGCACGAGGTGGCCGGTCTCCGCGGCAGTCATGGCCATCATTATGGTGTCGGCGTCGCGCAATTCGCCGACCAGGATGACATCGGGGTCCTCGCGCATGGCGGAGCGAACGCCGTCGGCAAAACTCCGCACGTGGGTGCCGACCTCGCGCTGGATGACCTGCGAGTTCTTGCTCGGATGGACGAATTCGATCGGGTCCTCGAGGCTGATGATGTTCAGGTTCCGGCGTTCGTTGATGTGGTTGATCATCGCTGCGAGCGTCGTCGACTTGCCCGTACCGGTCGAACCGGTAACGAGGACCATTCCCTGGTGGTAGTCGCAGAACTTCGCGAGGACCGGTGGCACGTCGAGTTTTTCGAGCGAAGGGACGTCCGCGGGGATGTAACGCAACACGGCACCGACACCGGTGATCTTGCGGAACACGTTGACACGGAACCGTCCGCCTTCCTCGGTGACATAGGAGAAGTCCAGGTCATGCCCCTGTCCGAGGCGCTCCTTTTGCGATTGCGTCAGGATTTCATGGATATAGGTTTCGAGTTCCGTATCGGACAAGGCGCGGAACTTGATGGGCAGAAGGTCGCCATTCATGCGCAGCATGGGCGGCACGCCCACGGCGAGGTGTACATCGGAGCAGCCCTGCGCGAGACCGAGCTTCAGGAATGCATCGATGCGGGCCATGGCTACAGGGCCACGCTGTCGAGTGCGGCGGTCAGTTCGCCCATCGTCTGGTATCGCTTTGACTTGTCGACCGACATTGCCTTGCCGATGATGGTGGCAAACTCAACCGGGATTGCGGTGTTGATTTCCTGTGGCGGCTTAGCCTTGCCCTGCACATGCTGGTACATCACGGACATGTGATCGCCGCGGCTGTAAGGTGGCACACCGGTCGCCATTTCGTACATGATCACACCGACGCTGTACACGTCCGCGGTCTCGTCGACCTTCTTGCCGAGTATCTGCTCCGGCGCCATGTATTTCGGCGACCCGATCACGTACCCGGTCTTGGTGAGCTGTGTATCGCCGCTCGCGGCCGCGGCGGCGACCCCGAAGTCCACGATTTTCAGCAACCCGTCGCTGTTCACGAGGATATTCGCCGGCTTCAGGTCCCTGTGGATGACGCCCGCCTGGTGCGCGACGGCCATACCGGTCGCGATATCGCGTGAGAACTTGAGGCACCTGGCAATGTCCATCGGCTTGCCTTCCGGAATTTCGCCGGACAGCGTATGCGAGGGAAAATACTCCATCGAAATCGCGTAACTGCCCTGCAGGTGCAGGAAGTCGTAGATACGGATGACATTCCGGTGCGTGATCTTTCGTGAATAGCGCAGCTCATGCACGAAACGCTTCATCATCTCCTCGTCCGAGGAGACGTTCGGGTTCAGGAATTTGAGGATCAGACGTTCGTCGACGACTTCGTCTTCCATCAGGAGTACCGTGCCGAATGCGCCCTTGCCGATCTTCTCGATGTACTTGTAACGACCCTCGATGACGTCGCCCGGTTTCAGCTTCGAGATATCGAGCGCCGCCGGTGCCAGCGCCGGTGCCGGGACGCCATCCGGCGCCTCGTCCTCGTCCATCTGGCCGACCCGGCTGGCGGCCTTGGCCTCCTTGAGGAGTTTGTCGAGATCCTCGCTGTCGACGAGAAGCGTGCGGGTATTGTCGACGATCTTTTTCGCGCGGACGTTCTCCTCGATCACGGTTGCAGAGAAACGGGCGTCGAGATCCTTGAGGGCGCCGTCTGCCACGTTGACGAGCGTAGCGTCGTCCGCCAGCCTGATCTTGCGCAGTACGCTGCGAACAGTCTCGACGTGCGACTCGTCGGCAAGCTTCGCCAGGGCCTTGATGGCCTCGATCTGTACCTCGCGTTCCGGGCGCTTCAGCATCGGCACGATACTCGCGACGTGCCGGGCCCCCCCGATCTTCGCCAGCGCACGAATGATGACCGTGTCGGTTTTTGCGTTCTGCCCCAGCATCGCTTCGAGTTTCGGCAGGGCCTTCGGGCTGCCGATCTGCGAGAGCGCATCGATCGCTCTTTCGCGGACCCACCAGTCCGAGTCGTCGGTGGCTGCGATCAGGTGATCGACCGCCCGCTCATCCTTCGTCGCATTCAGGATCTCGATGGCGGTACGTCGGATCTCTTCGTCCTTGTCGCGGATGAGCTGCACGACGGCATCAACGACTTTCGGTCCCCCGATTTCGGCCAGCGCATCTCCAGCCCTCGAACGAACCCACCAGTCATCGTCCTTCAGCACCTGCAAGAGGTCTTTCACGGAATCGACGGTGCCGACTTCGTTCAGGACCTCCACCGCAGCCCGCCGCGCGTATTCCGACTCGTCTTTCAGCGCGTCGGTAAGGTACTGGACCGTGTTCGGGTGATTGATCTGCACCATCATGTCCACGGCTTTCGACTGGACGTCGAGGTCAGGATCCTGCAGCAGTTTCGCGACGGCGGCGATGTTGACATTGCCCGGCCGCGAGGCAAGGGCGCCGAGCGCTGCGCTGCGCACCATCTTGTTCGGATCCCGAAGCTGGATTTCGAGCGCGTTATTGATATCAGCAGTGCTGAAGCGCGCCAGCAGCTGGATCAGGTGGATCTTTATGATCGGGTCCTTGCCACCCATGCGCGCCACCAGGTCCGGCACCATCTCCGGCCGGATGATCTCCTCGATGATCCTGAAGACAGCGGCCTTCTCGCGCGTATCGAGGTCGTAGGCCGCCTGCAGGAGCTCATGCACGGACAGGTCCTGCTTGTGCACGCGCAGCACCTCGATCAGCGCGGGTTTCGACACTTCGGGGTCCACGAACCATGCGAGCAGCGCGTTGGCGTTGTAGGTCGTCGAGCCGCAAAGGGCCCAGGCAGTGCCCTTCACCACCCGCTCGTTGCCGTCCGCAAGCCCCTGGCGAAACTCCGGCAGGGTCTTGTCGTTGACGAGCGCGGTCAGGATATCGACGAACATCATCGTGTGCGATTTGTCCGACAGGGCGAGCGCGTCGATCAGCTTCGGTATGACTTTCGGGCCGGCGCGTTTCAGCCGTTCCATCAGGGTCAGGGCGCGGCGGGACGCCGGGTCCGATTCCGACATCAGGGCGCTGATCTGCTGGTCTGCGCGAAACGTGCCGAGGAGGCTCATCGGACGAATCCGGGACACCGGAATGCCGGGCGACCAGCCGCAGGCCGGCCGGCAAGCAATACCCGGTTTGCTGGCTTGGTCTCCAAATTCAACTTATCCGCCCAATGTGCGGGCCGAAAAAACGCCTGCAGACTGATGCTGCATACGCAAATGCGACCCGGTCCGACCCACGACGCGGCATTATGCCACACCGACCTGATGCCAAAATTTTCAGTCCCCATAGCTGCGGTGCTGCGGCAGCAAAGCGCGGCACCCACTCAAGGGTCCTTGGGTTTGTGACGCGCTTCGTTACAATGTGCGCCCGATTGCCAGCCGCGGCGCCTTGCTGTTCTGGAAATTTTACCTAATGTGTGAGCACGAACTGTGACGCCGTCAACAGAATCCGACGCAAGTAAGATCCTGAAAAGCATCGATTTAGCCGAGGCGGGAAAAACGCTCGGCGAAATCGCGCGAGTGGAGATCACGGAAGCGGGGCCGGCGCGGCTCCGGGCGGCTGTTGCCTTCGGCCTGCCGCTCGAGCGCGACTTCGATGCCATCCGGCACCGGCTCGAACACCTGCTCGCGAATGCGTCAGGCATCGCGGACGTCAAAATAGAGCTCACGACGGTGATCGCGGCGCACGGGGTGCAACGGAACCTGAAGCCGCTGGCCGGGATTCGAAATGTCATTGCCGTCGCGTCGGGAAAGGGCGGCGTCGGCAAGTCGACGGTCGCGGTCAATCTCGCGCTGGCCCTCCGCGGTGACGGCGCCTCGGTCGGCCTTCTGGACGCGGACATCTACGGCCCGAGCCAGCCGCACATGACCGGCCTCGCCGGACAGCGGCCGGTCAGCGAGGACGGCAAGAGCATGGAGCCGCTCTCGGCCCTCGGGCTCCAGGTGATGTCGGTGGGCTTCCTCGTGGACCCGGATCAGCCCACGGTGTGGCGCGGCCCGATGGTCACCTCGGCGCTGAACCAGCTCCTGACCCAGACGCGCTGGCGTGACCTCGACTACCTGGTCGTCGACATGCCGCCCGGTACCGGCGACATCCAGCTGACCCTGTCGCAACAGGTGCCGGTGTCCGGTGCGGTGATCATCACGACGCCACAGGATATCGCGGCGATCGATGCGCGCAAGGGCCTCGCGATGTTTCGCAAGGTCTCGATTCCGGTGCTGGGTGTCATCGAAAACATGAGTACGCACATCTGTACGGCCTGCGGTCACGAGGATCGCATTTTCGGCCAGGGCGCCGGTCGCCGGATCGCCGAGGATTTCGGGGTCCGCCTGCTCGGCAGCCTGCCGCTCGACGCGCGTATCCGGGAGCAGGCGGACTCCGGCACGCCGACGGTCGTTGCCATGCCGGATTCCCCGGCCGCGGCCGCGTTTCGATCGGCCGCCCGCTATATGGCGGCGGAACTCGCCGTCAAGAGCCGGGACTACAGCGCCCGATTCCCGAACATCGTCGTCGAGGACAGTTGATGAGCATAAAATCCGACCGCTGGATCCGCCGGATGGCGGCGGAACATCGGCTGCTGGAGCCGTTCGAGCCCGGGCAGGTACGGGAACGGGACGGCCGGCGTATCGTGTCCTACGGGACCTCGAGCTACGGGTACGATGTCCGTTGCTCGAATGAATTCAAGATCTTCACGAACATCAATTCGGTAATCGTCGACCCGAAAGCCTTCGACGCGAACAGTTTCGTCGACCTGAAGAGCGAGGTGTGCGTGATTCCGCCGAATTCATTCGCTCTCGCACGCACCGTCGAATACTTCCGAATCCCGCGAAACGTGCTCACGATCTGTCTCGGCAAATCCACCTACGCCCGTTGCGGCATCATCGTCAACGTGACGCCGCTCGAACCGGAATGGGAAGGGCATGTGACGCTGGAATTTTCGAACACGACGCCGCTGCCCGCAAAAATCTATGCCCACGAGGGCGTGGCGCAGATGCTGTTCCTCGAGTCCGACGAGGAGTGCGAGACCTCGTATGCCGATCGCGGCGGCAAGTACCAGGGGCAGATCGGCGTCACGCTGCCGAAAGCCTGAGGGCCCGCAAGTCACGCGGTAGCAGGGGTCCGACAAGTCACACGGCAGCCGGGCTCCGGGCTTCAAAAGCATGGCGGGCCCATCGGGTATTGTTTTCGGTCATGGCTCGGCTGCCTGCTCCGACTGCCGTGCGCCGAGCCTTGGCGCAAGGCGGACGCATCGGGCGTTGTTCTCGGTCATGGCTCGGCTGCGCTGCGCTTGCCTGCGCTTTACTTCCCTCAAACAACGCCCGATACGCCCGCCCTGATGGTTTGGCAGCCGGGCTCCTGCCTCGGAAGACGCCGCGCCCGCCCGGACTGTCCGGGCAGCCGGGCGAGGAGGCCTGTTCGACCGAAATAAAGCGCAGCGAGCCGAAGGCGAGCGAGCCATTCGGTCGAACAGGTCTGGAGCTCCGGCTGCCGTGTGACTGGTCGAGTCCGGTTGCCGTGTGACTGGTCGGGGTCCCGTCTGCCGTGTGACATGCGCGAAGCCGGTTTACAGGTCGAAGTCCCGGGTGACGGGCTCGTCGAGGCGCTGCCCGTCGAGCCAGGTGGCGCCGTCGCGGCATGCGAGGCGGCCGGTCGCGAACCACTCTGCCACCTCCGGGTAGATGCGGTGCTCGACCGACTGCACGCGCGATTGCAGCGACGCGGGGCTGTCGGCCGCGTGGACCCTGATCCGGCCTGCCAGGATCCGCGGTCCGCCGTCGAGTTCCTCGCTGACGAAATGCACCGTGCTGCCGTGATGGCTGTCGCCCGCGGCCAGCACTCTCTCGTGCGTATCGAGGCCCGGGTAGCGGGGCAGCAGTGCCGGGTGAATGTTCAGCACCCGGCCCCTGAACCGGCCGACAAACCACGGGCTCAGGATACGCATGAACCCGGCGAGGATGATGAGCTCCGCGCCGACGGCATCGAGTTCGGCGCCAAGATGACGGTCGAACGCCTCGCGTGACCGGAACTCGTCCCGGGTCATGACCGCGGTATCGATTCCCGCGGCGTCCGCGCGCACGAGGCCGTAGGCGTCCCGACGGTTTGATACCACCAGCGCGAGATCGAGTGCCAGCGTGCCGGAGGCGATCCGGTCGATAAATGCCTGGAGATTGGTGCCGGAACCCGAGATCAGGACGGCGGCGCGGCAAGACCTGCCTGCGCTCGACGGGTTCAAAGATAGCGTACGCCGCCGCTGCCGGCCGCGATCCGCCCGAGACGCCACGCCCGTTCGCCGGAGGCCGACAGTGACTCGATGGCGGCCTGGGCATCCGGTTCGGCAACGACGGCAATCATGCCGACGCCGCAGTTGAACGCGCGGCGCATTTCCTCAGGTTCGATATTGCCGTGCGCGGCGATCCAGTCGAACACCGTGCCCGGCTGCCAGGAGGACGTGTCGATCTCCGCATGGCAGCCCGCCGGCAGTATCCGCGGCAGGTTCTCGGTGATGCCGCCGCCCGTGATATGCGCGAGCCCCCGAACCTCCACCGTGCGAATCAGCGAGAGAATGGCGCTGACATAGATCCGGGTGGGAAGGAGGAGGCGTTCTGCCGCGGGAATCCCGTCGATCGTGCTGTCGGCGGCGCGCTCGAGGACCTTGCGGATGAGCGAATAGCCGTTCGAGTGCGGGCCGCTGGACGCAATGCCGAGAAGGGTGTCGCCGGCAGCGATCGTGCTGCCGTCGATCATCGCGGTGCGCTCGACCGCGGCCACGCAGAAGCCCGCCAGGTCGTAATCGCCGGGGGCATACATGTCCGGCATTTCAGCCGTTTCGCCGCCGATCAGCGCGGCGCCCGCCGCGGAACAGCCTGCCGCGATACCGCCGATCACAGCTGCGGCCGTGTCCACGTCGAGCTTGCCGCAGGCGAAGTAATCGAGGAAAAACAGCGGTTCGGCACCGGACACGAGCACGTCGTTGACGCACATCGCGACCAGGTCCATGCCGATCGTCTCATGACGGCCGAGTTGCTGCGCCAGCTTGAGTTTGGTGCCGACGCCATCGGTGCCGGACACGAGCACCGGTTCCCGGTAACGGCCGGGTGGCAGGGCGAACAAGCCGCCGAATCCGCCGAGCCCGCCCAGCACTTCGGGTCGCGTCGTTCGCGCAACCAGCGGCCGAATCCGGTCGATCAGCGCACTCCCCGCGTCGATATCGACGCCGGCATCCTTGTACGTCAGCGGTTTCTGGCTCATCGGGATTCGGTCCGGGGCTCTGAAACGATGGTCGCTCTGCGCGGGGGCGATATAATAGCCGCTGGGTTTGAGAAGGGGAAACCAGCGGAATGAGGTCCTGGGTACTGGCAATCGCCGGCGTCATCTTTGTTGTGCCCGCGTCCGCCGCGGAAATCGCCTCACTCTATACCGCCAGGGTGCCTTTCGAGCAGCAACAGGGCGATGCGCGGACCCGGGCTTACGATGCTGCGCTTCGCCAGGTCCTGTTGCGGGTATCGGGCTCCGGACCTCGGCAACAACCCGGACCTGTACGAGGCCCTGTTCCCGGATCCATCGGCCTACGTCGTGCAGTTCCAGCCCGGACCCGAGGACACCCTGCTCGTTACCTTCGACGGAGCCGCGATCGAGAAGACGCTCCGTGACGCGAACCAGACGGTATGGGGCGGCAATCGGCCCCTGACCCTCATCTGGCTGGCCGTGGATTGGGGCCAGGGTGAACGTGAAATCATCGGCGCGGCCGATTCCGAAGCGCAGCCGGACGACGCGCGCTCACTGAACCGCAATCGCCAGCTGCGCGAACGCATTCTCGAGATTGCCGCAGAACGCGGCCTGCCCGTGGCGTTTCCGTTGCAGGACAGCGAGGACATGGCGAAGTTGGAGTTCAGCGACATCTGGGGCGGCTTCGACGAGCGCGTGCTCGCGGCATCCGCGCGCTACGATGTCGACTCGATACTCGTCGGGCGGGTGCAGGCCGCCGGCACCTCACAGAATCGCTGGACTTACCTGTTCGGCGACGACCAGCGCCAGTGGACTGGCGCGCCCGAGACCGTGTTGGCGCAGGTCTCGGATGTTCTGGCCACGGAATTCGCCATCATCGGCAGTGAGCCGCTCAGGGCCGTCGACCTGAGCATTCAAGGCGTCACGAGCGTCGATGCGTATGGCGATGTTCAACACATGCTCGCCAACGTCAATGTCATCGACACGTTTGCACTGACCGAGGTGGCGGGCGACAGGCTGCGATACCGGGTTTCCGCTCACGGCGGCGCGGCCCGGCTTGCGCGGGCGCTGCGCTTCCAGGGGCTCGAAGAACAGGAGCGCATAGACATGAGCGGGTTCGAATCCGACGACGACAATCTCGATTCGCTGGAGTTTTTCTACAACCCGTAAGTCCGGGTCAGGATCGCCATGTCGCTGCGCTTCATTCCGAATGCAATCTCGTTATTGCGCATTGCGCTCGTCCTGCCGGTGCTGATTCTCCTGCACCGCGGCGACTACGGCTGGGCACTGTTGTTGTTCTGGATCGCGGGACTCTCGGACGGTGTCGACGGCTATCTCGCATCCCGCTTCAGCTGGCAATCGAAGCTGGGCGCGTTACTCGACCCGATCGCCGACAAGCTCCTCATAGCAGGGATGTTCATTTCACTGGCCGTGATCGGTCTCATCCCGGTCTGGCTCTCGGCCGTCGTCATAACACGCGACCTCGTTATCGTTTGCGGTGCAGTTGCCTACCACTTGCTGATCGAACCCTTGCAGGGCGAACCCACGACGGTCAGCAAACTGAATACGATGGTCCAATTGCTGTTCCTGCTGTTCGTCCTCAGCCGTGCCACGTTCGGCTGGCCGGAGCGCATTACGCTCACCGTGCTCGGTGCGGCGACCTTCGTAACCGTCGTAATCAGCGGAATCGACTACGTGTTGCGGTGGTCCGGCCGGGCCCGCAGCGGAGGATTGGCATGAAACCCGATCTGCGCGCGGCGTGGCTGGTTACATTCGCCATTGCCGGCGTGTTGCTGTACCTGCTTGCACCGGTGTTGACGCCGTTCGTCGCGGCCGGGCTGCTTGCCTATATCGGCGATCCGTTGGCCGATCGGCTGCAAGCGCTGGGCCTGCCGCGCACACTCGCCGTAGTTGCCGTATTCGTGCTGACCTTCCTTTTTATCGGCGCACTGGTCGTGCTCGTCGGACCGCTCATCCGGCAACAAGTGAGCGCGCTGTTCGAGGCGTTACCGGCCATCGCGAGCAGGGCGGAACAGGTGTGGCTGCCGGGCATTGCTGAATACCTGGAAATCGAGCCCGGGGAGGACGTCGGGCTCGGCGCTTTCCTTTCGCGATACGGCGACATGGCGGGAACCTGGGGCGGCAAGGCCCTGGCGTCGGTAACGACCACGGGCAGCATGCTCGCGACGGCGGTCATGAGCCTTTTCCTGGTGCCGATCCTGACCTTCTACCTGCTTCGGGACTGGGACCGGATCCGCTCACACATGTCCGCGCTCGTGCCGCCAAGCAATCGTGAGACCGTGTACGCCCTGGCGCGGGAGACGGACGAGGTGCTCGGCGCCTTCCTGCGCGGGCAGTTACTGGTCATGTTCGCGCTCGCACTCATTTATTCGGCAGGACTCGGTATCGTCGGCATCGAGTTCGCCGTCGCAATCGGCGTCGTTTCGGGACTGGTGAGTTTCGTGCCGTATCTCGGCTTCGTGTTCGGGATCGCGCTGGCGATGCTCGTGGTTGCGCTGGAGCCCGATCCGCTGTGGCCTATCGTCGGTGTCGTCGCCACCTTCACCATAGCGCAGATGATCGAGGGTATGGTCCTGACGCCGAAACTCGTCGGCGACCGTATCGGACTGCACCCTGTGCTCGTCATCTTCGCGGTCGTCGCAGGCGGCCAGCTGTTCGGCTTCTTCGGTATCCTGCTGGCCCTGCCCGCTGCGGCCGTATTGTCCGTGCTCGTTCGTTTCGCCTACCAGCGCTACCTCAAGGAGCATCCGGCCGCCGCGCCGGCACCGCCCGGTGAGGCGGGCGGCGACGGCGAGCCGGTGGACGTGCCCCTGCCGCCTGAGGGAGCATGAGCCAGCCGTGACGCAGCTTGCCTTACCGATCGGCCTCGCGGATCACGCGCTGTTCACGAGCTTCTACGCGGCCGGTAACGAACCGCCCGTCATGCACCTCGAGATGCTGGCGAAGGGTGCTGCCGCCGGCGGGGCATGGCTCCGCGGCCCGGCGGGCAGCGGCAAGAGCCACTTGCTCCAGGCGACCTGTGCTGCGGCTGGCGATGCCGCCGTGTACCTTCCCGCCACGCAGCTCGCGGAAGCAGGCCCCGGCCTGCTCGACGGGCTGGAGTCCCGCCGCATAATCGCTATCGATGACATCGATGCATTCGCGGGGCACGCCGACTGGGAGCGCGCACTGTTCACGCTGTTCAACGAACTGCAGTCGCAGGCGGGGCAGCTCATCGTCGCCGCCGCCATGCCGCCGCGCGAGTGCCCGTTCCGGCTTGCCGATCTGGCGAGCCGGCTGATGCAGTTGCCGACGTTCGCGCTGCGGGTACTGGCGGACGAACAGCGGGTCGCCGCCCTGCAACTGCGCGCCGAACAGCGCGGCCTGGACCTGCCGCCCGATACGGCGCGTTATCTGCTGACACGCGCGCGGCGCGATATGGGCAGCCTGCAGGCCTTGCTCGAGCGGCTGGACCGCGAAGCCCTGCGGGCACAACGACGGCTCACGGTGCCCTTCGTCCGGGACATTCTTGCCGAAGACCCTTAAGTTACACTTGAGTCCCGAGGCGCACCGCGATCTCGGCCACACGCCGGCCCAGTACCCGAGCTATCCGCTTTTCATCGTCGGCGAGCGTATCGTCGTCGCGATTCCACGTCACGTGCGACGCACCGTACGGCGAGCCCCCGGTGGAGGTGGTACTGAGCGCGGGCTCGGTGTAAGGAACGCCCACGAATAACATCCCGTGATGCAGCAGCGGTAACGCCATGCTCAGGAGTGTCGATTCCTGTCCGCCGTGCAGCGTGGACGTCGAGGTAAATACGCCGGCCGGCTTGCCCGCGAGCCGGCCCGCCAGCCACTCGCTGCCCGTGCCGTCCAGGAAGTACTTGAGCGGCGCGGCCATATTGCCGAAACGGGTCGGACTGCCCATCACGAGGCCCGCGCACTCGACGAGGTCGTCGCGGGTCGCGTAGGGCGGACCCTGCGGCGGTACTGCAGGTTCCATGCGCTCGGTGCATGCGGAGACGGCGGGCACGGTTCTGAGCCGCGCAGCCATCGTGGGTACCGCATCGATACCGCGGCATACCTCGCGGGCCAGCGCTTCCGTGGCGCCGTTCCGCGAGTAGTACAGCACCAGGATGTCGCTCATTCGAGCAGCGCCCGCACATTTCCGGGCGGGCGGCCGATGACGGCGCGCCCGCGCGCGTCGTCAACGACGATCGGGCGCTGAATGACCTTCGGGTGCGCGGCGAGCCATGTCGCGAGCGCTTTTTCGTCGCCCGGCTGAGGGAGGTCCGTTGCCTCGCGGTACTCGGCCTCGCCCTTGCGCACGAGCGCCGAAACGGGCAGCCCGAGCAGGTCGGCCAGTGCGCAAAGGCGCTCCGGCCCGGGCGGGTCATCGAGGTACAGGACCGTTTCGAATGGCTGGCCCGCGTCCTCGAGCATCTGCCGGGTGGCGCGGGATTTCGAGCAGTGCGGGTTGTGGTATATGGTTAGCGACATGGGTACCTGCATGACTTCAGGCGGCTTCGGGCCGCACTGTATCAGGCGCTGCGGGGGACGTCAGGAGTGCCTTGACGCCGCCGCGACGCCCTTGCTAGCGTTGAGCACTTGCAAAGTATTCCCGGGCGAGCCCGGGCAAAGATGCGATACACAGTGACACCACAGCGACAGATTGCATGGCTGGCATGCCTCCTCCTTGCCGTCGCGTGCGAGACCGCCCCGCCCGTGCAGGAAATGAGCGATGCGCGGCAGGCGATCGATGTAGCGCGTCAGGCCGGTGCGGAACTCAACGCGGCGACCGAGCTCGAGGAAGCCCTGCGATTACTTGAAGCGGCGGAGCACGAACTCGACGTCGAAGACTATAGCCGCGCGCGGCGCAGCGCGATGCAGGCCAAGTCGAAGGCGCTCGAAGCGCGTGCGCTCAGCGAGGCGTCCCGCCCTCGCTGAGGGCCAGGGTCAGGCGCGAAACCACTTGCGCGTGAGTTTTTCCACCACCTTGTTCGGGTATTTTCGCTGCCCGAGGCTGCCGTTGTAACGCCCGAGCGCCCGCCTGAGGTCGCCTTGCTCCTTGTCCAGGTAATACTTGAGGATCGTGCAGCCGTACCGAAGGTTCGTTTCGATGTGCAACAGGTTGTCGTCGGGCCTGCCGATTTCCTCGAGCCAGAAGGGCATGATCTGCATCAAACCAAGCGCGCCGGCAACGGAAACGGCGTAGCGGTCGAAGTTGCTTTCCACCTCGATCACGGCGAGCACGAGTTCAGGCGGCAGCTCGACACGGCTCGCCTCGTAATGCACCCGCGTCAGGATGCGTATGCGCTCTTCGGGGTCCGTAACCTGCTTCGACAAACGAGCGGACATGTCGGTCAGCCACACTTCGGCCTCGAAGCGGTCGGGAAAACTGTCGGCTTCGGAAACGGCCGCGCGCAGCACGCCACGCAGTTCCGCGTCAGGGTGGCCCTGCGCACGGGACAGGTTTGCCGCGGAGATCAACAGCAGAATCGATGTTAAAACAACAAGTTGGGAAATATACTTAATGTTTGATCTCCAGCTCCTGGCTTATGGTAGCGAGTCCCTCCGCAGCATTTCGAGAGCTTCCTCACGTTTCAGTGCGCGGGACTCCGACTCAGCGCGGTGCCGGTACTCGAGTTCACCCGCGGCAAGCCCGCGTTCGGACACGACGATTCGATGCGGAATGCCGATGAGTTCGGCATCGGCAAACTTGACGCCGGGTCGCGCGTCGCGGTCGTCATAGAGCACCTCATGGCCGGCGGCCTCGAGCTCCGCGACCAGCCGTTCAGCGGCCTCGCGTACGGCATCGGAACGCTGCTGATTGATCGCGACGACGACGACGTCGAAAGGCGCAATCGGCGCCGGCCAGATGATACCGGCCTCATCGTGGTTCTGTTCGATGGCGGCACCGACGATGCGCGACACGCCGATGCCGTAACAGCCCATTTCGAGCACGCGTTCGCGGCCATCCTGGTCGAGCACGCGGGCGCCCAGCGCTTCGGAGTATCTCGTCCCGAGCTGGAAGATGTGGCCGACTTCGATGCCACGCGCAATCGATAAGGTTCCGCTGCCGCCGGGTACCGGGTCGCCCGCCACCACGTTACGCAGATCCAGCGTGGACTCCGGCAGCGGCAGGTCGCGGCCGAAATTGACGCCGGTGAGGTGCATGTCCGTCTCGTTCGCGCCGCAAACGAAGTCCGACAGGGCAGCCGTTGCGTGGTCAAAGTAAAGCGGAAGACCGAGCCTGATCGGGCCCGCGAACCCGGGGTCCGCGCCGGTGGCCCCGCGTACCATCGCCGCATCGGCCATCGTGAGCGGCGCTGCAACGCCGGGCACCTTCTGTGCTTTGAGAACGTTCAGTTCGTGGTCGCCGCGCAGGACCAGGGCAACCGGACCCGACGTGCCGGCGACGATGAGCGTCTTGACGGTCTGCTCGGGTGATACGCCGAGAAAAGTGCAGACCTCGCCGATTGTGCGGGCCCCGGGCGTGTTCACTTTTTCGAGCGGGCGCCCTGCAGACGGCCGGTCGGACGCCGGCGGCACGGTGGCGGCTGTCTCCACGTTCGCTGCGTAGCCGTCGGCGTCCGACCACGCAATGGCGTCCTCACCCGACTCCGCCAGCACGTGAAATTCCTGCGAACGGCTGCCGCCAATTTCACCCGAATCGGCATCGACCACCCGGAAGCGCAGGCCCAGGCGCTCGAAGATGCGGGTGTAGGCCTCGTGCATACGCGCGTACGAGGCCTTGAGCCCTGCGGCGTCGATGTCGAAGGAGTAGGCATCCTTCATCACGAACTCGCGCGCCCGCATGACACCGAAACGCGGACGAATTTCGTCACGAAACTTTGTCTGCACCTGGTACCAGTTGAGTGGCAGCTGCTTGTAGCTCCGGAGCTCGCGGCCCGCGAGATCGGTGATGACTTCCTCGTGAGTCGGCCCGAAACAATAGTCGCGATCGTGCCGGTCGCGAATGCGCAGCAACAGGTGGCCGTATTGGTCCCAGCGCCCGGACTCTTGCCAGAGTTCCGCCGGCTGCACGGCCGGCATCAGCAGTTCGAGCGCGCCTGCACGGTTCATTTCCTCGCGAACGATCGCTTCGATCCTGCGCAGCACACGCAAGCCCAGCGGCATCCACGTGAAGATGCCCGCCGTCAGCCGGCGGATCAGTCCGGCGCGCAACATGAGCTGGTGACTGACGATTTCGGCTTCGGCCGGTACTTCCTTGAGGGTTGTCAGACCGAGAGTGGTGTAACGCATCGCCTGGTGCCTGCTGCCGCGGGGAGGGGGTTCGGGTCGAGCCGCGAATTCTAGCGTGAAACTCCGGCGCGTGGTCGGCACGCACCCTATTGACTCGGCTGCGAAAGCAAGGGAAGGTCGCGAGTCCCTGCGCCCGGATGGATGCCACGAGCTTTGCACGGCCGACGAAATCCCTTTGTTGCTCGCGAAGGCATACCGCCCCTGGTGCTCGCCATTCTGGCCTGCTGGTACACGTACGAGTTCGCCGGCCTCGCCTGGCTGCCGGTGCCGGGCGCCGTTGTGGTCGTCCTGTACCTGGTGTTCCGCGACCCGCGCCGGGCAATTCCGGCAGCACCGCTCGGCGTTGTGAGTCCGGTTGACGGCGAAGTGCTGAGCGTCGACCGGGTTACGGATGGCGTGCTCCAGGGCGAGGCGCACCGTATCGTCGTTCGCATCGACAGCCTCGGTACGTATACTGCACGCAGCCCGGTCGAGGGCAAGATCATGGATTTCAGTCTGGCGAGTGCCGAGCGCGCCCGGGATTATCGAACCAACGCCTTGTGGCTCAAGACGGACGAGGGCGACGACGTCGTCCTGCAATTCACGGGATATCGCTTCGGCATTCCACCGAAGTCCTTTGCGCGTTACGGCGAAAGACTCGGCCAGGGGGAACGCTGCGCGTACCTGAGGCTTACGCGTTTTGCGGAAGTGCATCTCCCGGTATCGAGCAAAGTACGCGCCGAGCCCGGGCAGATCCTGCGGGCCGGCAGCGATCTGATCGGGCAACTGCCGCACCCGTGAGGCGCGCCGGGGCGCGGTGTATTCGCCCGGTCACCATGGCAAACTAAGGATCCTCGCAGTACGTCGAATACCGCTTCGCATGCATCTGAACGAACACCAGCGCCGTGCTTATCTCGAAGCCCTCGGGATCGACCTCTGGCTGCCCCGCGACGCAACGGGCAGCACCCCGGAGACGTCTGCCGGTGCGGTGGCGGTCGGGACACTCGACTGGGACGCGCTCAGGGCCTGCGTCGCCGATTGCACGCGTTGCGAATTGCATCGGGGGCGCACGCAGACGGTATTCGGCGTCGGTGACCCGGCAGCTCGCTGGATGCTGATCGGTGAGGCGCCCGGCGTGGAGGAGGACCGTCGCGGGGAACCGTTCGTCGGGCGCGCCGGAAAGCTGCTCGATGAAATGCTCCGTGCGCTCGGTCTCGGCCGCGAGTGCGTGTATATCGCCAATACCGTCAAATGCCGGCCGCCCGGCAATCGCGACCCGGCCGCGGCAGAGGCACTTGCCTGTCGCGGCTTCCTCGATCGCCAGATCGAGCTGGTCGGGCCATCGGTGATCGTCGCGGTCGGCAAGGTGGCGGCCCAGAACCTGCTGGCGACCGAGGCGCCGGTGGGCCGGCTTCGCGGCCGCCGGCACCAGTATGGCGGAATTCCACTCGTGGTCACCTACCACCCGGCCTACCTGTTGCGCAGCCCGACGCAAAAACGGCTCGTCTGGGACGATCTGTGCCTGGCGCGTGCTGCTGCGGACGCCGGTGCCGCATGAGCTTGCCGATGACAGAGCCGCCGGTCGCCATCCGGGGGATGACGCACGAGGATCTTTCGCAGGTCTCCGATATCGAACGCCGCAGCTACGATTTTCCCTGGAGCCACGGCGTATTCCGCGATTGCCTGCTGGCCGGCTACCAGTGCATGACGCTGGAGCGTGCCGGCCGCGTGGCCGGCTATGCAATCCTGTCGATCGCGGCGGGTGAGGCGCATATCCTGAATCTTTGCGTCGAGCCCGAGCATCGCGCTCACGGTTATGGCGAGCGCCTGCTGGACGAGGTCCTGGCGCGCGCCCGCCGCGCCGAAGTGACCGAAGTGTTCCTCGAGGTTCGCCCGTCAAACCTCACTGCTATCGCGTTGTACCGCAAGAAGGGCTTTCACCAGATCGCGAACCGACCGGCCTATTACCAGGCACGCGAGGGCCGCGAAGACGCTGCCGTGTTGTCGAAGAAACTCAAGGGAAAGGCCTGACGGCGTTTCCAATGCGTGGGCCTTGCGCTAGACTGCGCGCCCCCGGGGATACACCTCGCAATGCCGTCGGCCACGACGGCGTCAATTCATGTCATCGATACAGGAACAGCTTGCCAGGCGTCGCACGTTTGCGATCATCTCGCACCCGGATGCGGGCAAGACCACACTGACGGAGAAGTTGCTCCTGTATGGTGGCGCGATCAAGCTTGCGGGCACCGTAAAAGGCCGCAAGGCGAGCCGCCATGCGACCTCCGACTGGATGGCGCTGGAACAACAGCGGGGCATTTCGATAACCTCGTCCGTGATGCAGTTCCCGTACGACGGGCACGTGGTAAACCTCCTGGATACGCCCGGGCACGAGGATTTCTCCGAAGATACCTATCGTACGCTGACGGCCGTCGACTCCGCGCTGATGGTCATCGACTGTGCAAAAGGTGTCGAGATGCGGACGATCAAGCTGATGGAGGTGTGCCGCCTGCGGGACACGCCGATCATGACGTTCATCAACAAGCTCGACCGCGACGGCCGTGAGCCGATCGAGCTGCTCGACGAAATAGAGGACGTGCTCCGCATCCAGTGCACGCCCGTGACCTGGCCGATCGGCATGGGCAAGACCCTGAAAGGCGTGTACCACATTCCCGAGGATCGCATTTACCTGTACGACAAGGCCGGCCGTGAAAGGGCGTCCGGCATTCGTGCGATCGACGGTCTCGGGTCGCCGGCGGCGACGGCGGCGCTCGGCGATCTCGCCGACGAGTTTCGTGAGGAACTGGAGCTCGTGCGTGGTGCGTGCCCGCCATTCGACGAGGCGGCATATCGCTCGGCGCGGCAAACGCCGGTACTGTTCGGCTCCGCGCTGTCGAATTTCGGCGTCAAGCAGTTGCTCGACGAATTCGTACGTTACGCGCCGCCGCCCCAGGCTCATGAGACGGAGCAGCGCCTGGTGCAGCCCGATGAAACTGCGCTGACCGGCTTCGTGTTCAAGATCCAGGCGAATATGGATCCCGGCCACCGCGACCGGATCGCGTTCATGCGCATCTGTTCCGGCGAATACCGGAAGGGCATCAAGCTTTTGCATGTGCGCTCGGGAAAGGACATGAAGATCCCCGAGGCCATCACCTTTCTCGCCGCGGACCGGCAACACGCGGAAACGGCCTGTGCGGGTGACATCATCGGCTTGCACAACCACGGCACGATCAATATCGGCGACAGCTTCTCGGAGGGCGAGGAGCTCCGCTTCACCGGCATACCGAACTTTGCTCCGGAAATTTTCCGTCGCGCGGTGCTGAAGGATCCGCTGCGGCTTAAAGCGCTGCAGAAAGGGCTCGCGCAACTGTGCGAGGAGGGCGCTACCCAGCTCTTCCGGCCGCTCAGGAACAATGACCTCATACTCGGCGCCGTCGGTCCCCTGCAGTTCGACGTCGTGGCGCACCGCCTTCGCGATGAATACAAGGTCGAGTGCCAGTTCGAAGCGATCGGCGTATCCACGGCGCGCTGGGTCGATTGCAGCGATCGAAAGATGCTGGCGGAGTTCGAACGCAAGGCACACGATAACCTGGCGCTGGATCACGGCGCACAGCTGGTCTACATTGCGCCTACCCGCGTCAACCTCGGCCTGACCGAGGAACGCTGGCCCGACATTCGTTTTCGCGAAACGCGCGAACATTGATCGCCGGCGGTCGGCGGCGCCGTGGAGAACGTGTTGCCCCGATCGGAACTGTGGAATCGCAAGGTCGTCGCCTGGGCCTTCTACGACTGGGCCAATTCCGCTTTCGCATTGTCTGTCATGGCCGTGCTGTTCCCGCTGTTCCTCGGCAGTTACTGGAGCGCGGGCGAACCCGGAGCGGTCGTCACGCAGCGGCTGGCATGGGTCACGACCGGCGCGAGCGCGCTCGTGTTCGTTCTGGCGCCGGTCTTCGGGACGATCGCGGATGCCGGCGGCTACCGCAAGCGCTTCCTGTTCGTGCTTGCGCTCGCAGGTGCTGCGGCGACCGCGGGCCTCGGGCTGACCGGCGCGGAGCACTGGTACGTCGCATTGCTCCTTTACGCCCTGGGATCCGTCGGCTATTACACGTCCACGGTGTTCTACGATTCACTGCTCGTCGACATCGTCGCGCCGCGCTACTTCAGTTTTGTCTCGTCCCTGGGCTTCGCAATCGGCTATCTCGGCGGCGCTCTGCTGCTCGCGCTGCACGTGTGGATGCTCACCCAACCTGCAGCCTTCGGGTTCGACGATACGACCGCCGTCATTCGCTTCGCGTTCATCACGGTCGGCGCGTGGTGGGCACTGTTCATGCTGCCGCTGGTTCTGCTCGTTCCCGAAGGCGCCGGACGCAAGCCGGCAGGAGAACATCCAGTGCGCGCGGCGTATCGTGAGTTGCGCCACACGATGCGCCAGGTTGGACGGTACCGGACGGTCGTCCTGTTCCTCTCTGCCTACTGCCTGTACATCGGTGGCGTCTTCACGGTAATTTTCATGGCCGTCAACTACGGGCAACGCCTGGGGTTCGGCCAGCAAGACCTGGTCATGGCGCTGATGGTCACGAATTTTGCCGGCTTCCCCGCCACGTTGCTGTACGGCGTGCTGGGTCACCGTTTCGGTCCGAGGGCGGGTTTGTACCTGGCTCTCGCCGTGTACATCGCGGTGTCGGGCTGGGCGGTCAGTATGGTCGACGTCTGGCAGTTCTACGTCATGGCAATCATCGTGGGCTGCGTGCAGGGTGGCGTGCAGAGTCTCAGCCGATCCCTGTACGCCGAACTGATACCCCGCGAGCGCGCCGGTGAATTTTTCGGCTTTTACAACATGGTGACAAAATTTGCGCACGTCGTCGGCCCTGCGCTGGTCGGCATCGCCGCCGGCCTGTCCGACAGCCCGCAGGCCATGCTGCTGGTCCTCCTGCCCTTGTTCGTCCTCGGGGCGGGGCTGCTGACGCGGGTCAGGATCGCCCCGCCGGCCGCGCCCTGAGCTTGCCGGCCTTCCGCCGCCCGAGTGCACTGAGCTCCTGCGCGAGCGCGTCGACGAGCTCGGGCCGGCCACCGTAGCGTGCCGCCTGGTAGAGGACGGTCACGTTTTCGATGGTCTGCGCGGGCAGGGTCGAGTTCCCGTGCGCGCGCTTCGCGAAGGCGGCAGGGGATTCGCCGAGGCCGGGTTCGAGCCCGGTGGCGCGGACGAAACGGCGGTAAAGCTGCAGTGCCCGGTCGGGCGGCGGCGGCCGGTAGCGCCACATCATGACGCCGCTGATCGTGAGCGTGAGCGCGATCACCATCCCGATCAGCACCAGGAACATGTCACGCCATTCGGGATTCTCCATGCCGAGCCACTGCATGGCGTCTCGTTGCTTGTCCGGACCGTAGCCCAGCACCCATTCGTTCCATGCGGCGTTCACCGCGTCCCAGGACAGCCTGACCTGATGCAGGATGCGCGTGGGCAGATCGAATGCCCAGCCGCCCGCCCGTCTGCCGAAGCGGGACTCGGCGCGGCCGAGTTCGATGCGCTCGGGCGCCACCGCAGCGGTCGGATCCACGCGCACCCACCCGCGTCCGTCGAGCCAGACTTCGGACCACGCGTGCGCGTCCGACTGCCGAACGATCATGTAATCGCCCATCGGGTTGGGTTCACCCCCCTGGTATCCCAGCACGACCCGTGCCGGGATGCCCGCAGCGCGCATCAGTACGGTGAATGCGGAGGCATAGTGTTCGCAGAACCCCCGCCGGGTATCGAACAGGAACCGGTCGACGGGGTCGCTGCCGAGCGCAGGCGGTTCGGTCGTGTAGAAGAACTCGTCCGCGTTGAACATGGCCAGCACCCGATCGACGTACCGGTCGTTGCTGCGTACTTCCGCGCGCAGCGCCTGGCCGAATGAGTGCGTCCGCGGATTCGTGCCCTGCGGAAGATCGAGATACCAGCGGCGGAAGAACGGCCGCAGCTGCGGTTCCGCGCGGTGCCGGGTGTACGACACGGCCTCGAAGGACACCCGCTGGTCGATGGGCATGATGCGCGCCAGGGCGAGCGTCGGCTGCATGTGTGTATCGGTCAGGGTCCAGGATGCCGGCATTTCCAGCGCCGGTACCCAGTGCTGCCGTGTCGGCTCCATCGTCACCTGGTAGCGCACCGGCTGTCCGCCGTAGTCGACTGCCTCCGCGGGACGAAAGCCGATTTGAGTCTCGCGGCCGGTCCACGTGCGGCCATTGAAGCGGTGCAAGACCATTGCGCGCCAGTAGCGCGCGCGATGTTCCGGGACGCTGCCCGAAAAACGAACCCGGAAGGCGACCTCGTCGGATTGCGAGAGTGAGGTGATGTCGCCGGGACTCATCGAATCGCTGAGCCCGGTGGTGCCGGAACTGGTGTCGACGGGTACGGCCCAGAACGGGGTTGCGATCCGGGGAAAGAAAAACCACATGGCAAGTGCCAGCGGTGCCGCGTACGCGACCATGCGGCCGCTGACCTTGAAACTCGTGCGGATACGTTCGGCGGAATCGCCGGAGGTGCGCAACCACGCAGTCATGATGAAGACGAGGGCGGCGAGCAGATACGGCAGGGACCAGAGATGCTGCTCGCGCAGAAGCGATGACATGACGAGGAAAATCGCAATGAACAACAGGACGAACTGGTCGCGCCGCTGACGGGTCTCGAGCAATTTGAGCGAAGCCATCACGGCGAGTAGCGCCGATCCGGGCCCCACGCCGCTGATCGTTTCATAGGTGGCGAGCACGCCGAGAAAACAGCCCAGAGCAAGGAGCGCGCGGAACCATGCCGCGGGCAATGTGCCGCGCCGGCGCTCGATCAGCAATCGCCATGCCGCGCAGGCGAGGAAGGTGCCGCTGACCCAGGCCGGGAGGTACAGGAGGTGCGGCAGCAGTGCGAGCCCGAGCGATGCCAGTGTCCAGGGCAGGCTCGACAGCAGCGAGCCGTCGGTACCGCGTGGCCTAGACCAGGTCAGCTTGCGCATTGGGCTCGAGTCCCCAGCGGGCGAGCGCCTCGAGGCATCGGGTGCGGTGGGCATCGCCGTGGGATGGCGGCAGGACCGTGCCGGGCAAGCGCAAGCCGTAGTCTTCGAGCTTGCGATCCGCCTCGACGATCCAGCGCGTCAGGATGGACAGTCGACGCTCGGTATCGGCGATATCGAGATCGGCGAAGTCGAACCACTGACTGCTGGTATCCGCACCGGCAAAGCGTTTGGAGAGCAACTGGCCGGCGCGCGCAAACGCTTTCCAGGCTACGTTGCGCGGTGAATCGCCCGCCACGAATCGGCGCAGGCCCGCGAAGTCCTCCTCACCACGTGCATCGTGCTGGCGATGCCCGAGGGACAACAACGATGGCGGTGGCGGCGGTGCGTCGTCGGCCGGGCGGGGATAGACGAGGCCCGCAATGTCCATGTGCAGCCATGCCCAGGCGCGAAACAACTCGAACGGAAACTGGCTGCCGATGCCGAAGCGTGGCAGTGGCACGCGGCCTCGGGCCTCGGCTGCAACCGGCAGGATGAACACACAACTCTCCCCGGGCGCGAGGTCCTCGATCCTGCTCGTCGTCCGGTCGATGTTGAGACCGATTCGAAAGCGTGCCGAGCGGGCCTGGTTCGTGACGGCGAAACGAAACTGCGCGACGCTGCCGGCGAAAACCGGCTCGACCCCGGCGAAGCGGATCGCGAGACCGACGAGGTTGCGCTGGCACTGGTGCATAGCGACGAAGCCGATGCCGATCAGGAAGAACGTCAGGACGAACGAGAGGTTGTTGTTGTAGTTCATCGAGCCGAGAAGCATCGTGAACGTCATCAGCGCGTAGATCAATCCGACGCCGGTCGGCAGGATGTACGTGCGACGCGCGCCGAGCGTAACCGTCAGCGCATCGCGGCCCTGCCGGCGCCGGGCCCAGCGCTGGACACGGCGCGTCGCCGACTCGCCGATGCGCGGCAAAAGCGCCGGCAGGCTAGGGAATGGCCACCGAACCGAGGACATGGTCGCAAAGATCCGCGGCACGCCTGTGGCTGGTGCCGCTGGCGGGTTTCAGGCGATGACCTGCGCTGGCCGCGAAAACCGCCTGCACGTCGTCCGGAAAGACCCCGGCATGGCCGCGTATGTACGCGTGGGCCTTGCTCGCCGCCGCCAGCGCCTGCGCGCCGCGGGGCGACAGGCCGATATCGATCTCGGCGGACTCGCGGGTCTGGCGCACCAGCGCCTGGATGTAGTCGACGAGGGCATCGCTCATGTGCACGCCGCTCGCGGCCTGCTGCAAGCGCACCAGGGTCTCGGCCGACATGGCTGCCTGTATCGATTTCAGCATGTCGCGGCGATCCGTTCCCGTGATGATGTCGCGCTCGTCCCGCTCGTTGGGATAACCGAGTTCGAGACGCATCAGGAAACGATCGAGCTGGGACTCCGGCAGGGGGAACGTGCCGATCTGGTCCGCCGGGTTTTGCGTCGCGACGACGAAAAAGGGTTCGGGCAGCGGCCGCGTCGTGCCGTCGACGGACACCTGGTGCTCTTCCATGGCCTCGAGCAGGGCGCTTTGCGCCTTGGGCGTCGCACGGTTGACCTCGTCGGCAAGGATCAGCTGCGCGAATACCGGGCCCGGCTGGAACTCGAATTCGCCGCTCGCCTTGCGAAAAACCGACACGCCCACGATGTCGGCAGGGAGCAGGTCGCTCGTGAACTGGATGCGGCGAAAGCTCAGGCCGAGCACCCGGGCGAGGGACTGCGCGAGCATCGTCTTGCCGAGGCCGGGCAGGTCCTCTATCAGCAGGTGCCCGCGTGCCAGCAGGCAGGCGAGAGCGAGGTCGACCTGCATCTGTTTGCCGAGAATGATCGCGTTGAGGCCGGCTCTCGCGCGATCCAGCGCCTTCCGCTCGACGCTGTCGGCAACCGCAATCGGCTGTGCCGTGCCTTGCTGCATGTTCGCTCCTGCCGGGATAGGGTTCACCGCCGCGCCTTGCGGGCGACCGGGACCATGTTCGCGGAACTCGGACGGAAATGCACCCGCCCCGGGCGGTCTTTGTGATGCATTCCTCATTTCCCCGCCGCCTTGCCAGGCGGGGAGCGCGGATCGCGGTCCGCTCCGGGCGTCACGCGTAGCGGGACAGGGTCTCGAGCTGTTCGTCGAGCTTCGCCAGCTGCCGCCCGAAATCTCCGGCCCGTTCCCGCTCCTGCTCGACCACCGCGGGGGGCGCGTTGCTGACGAAGCGGTCGTCGGCGAGCTTGCCCTCGGCTTTCGCAAGTTCGGCTTTGATTCTCGTCTGCTGCTTCATGAGCCGCGCCCGCTCGGCATCGAGGTCGATGACGCCTTTCATCGGCACCAGCAGGCGCAACTCGCCGATGAGCGCGGTGGCCGAGGGCGGCGGTTCCTCACCGTTTGCGAGAACCCTGATCGACTCGATCCGTCCGAGCCGGGCCAGCAGCGCGGCATGCACAGACGCTCGGCGGACCTCGGCAGGTACTGCCCCTTGCAGCAATACCGGCAGCGGTTTCCCGGGTGCAATGTCCATTTCGCCGCGGATCCGGCGCACGCCAAGGATGAACTGTCGGACCCATTCGATGTCGGCGACGGCATCGTCGTCGCCGTCGGCGGCAACGGCTTCCGGGTAGGGCTCGAGCATGATCGTCGGGCGACGGATACCCGCACGCGGCGCCACCTGTTGCCAGATTTCCTCGGTAATGAAGGGCATGATGGGGTGCAGCAGGCGCAACAAGGCTTCCAGCACCTCCACCAGGGTCCGGCGCGCGCCGTTCTGTTCCGCCCCGTCGGCGTCCCCCGACTGCAGTACCGGCTTGGAGAATTCGAGGTACCAGTCACAGAACTCATGCCAGGTGAATTCGTAGAGCGCCTGCGCAACCAGGTCGAGCCGGTAGTCGGCGAAGTGCCTGCGCACCTGCACCACGGTGGCGGCAAAGCGCGCGCGAATCCAGCGGTCGGCTGCCGAGTACCGGACATCGCCAGCCGCAGGTACCGCGGTATTGGCGAGGACGTAACGGGCGGCGTTCCACAGCTTGTTGCAGAAGTTCTTGTAGCCGTCGACGCGCCCCAGATCGAAGCGGATGTCGCGTCCGGTGGTCGCGAGCGCCGCGAACGTAAAGCGGAGCGCGTCCGCGCCGTAAGCCTCGATGCCGTCCGGGAATTGCCGACGCGTCGCCTGCTCGATACGCGGCGCGAGATGATCCTGCATCATTCCGCTGGTGCGCTTTGCCACCAGCGACTCGAGATCTATGCCGTCGATCAGATCCAGCGGATCGAGGACGTTGCCCTTCGACTTCGACATCTTCTGGCCGTCCTGGTCACGGATGAGGCCATGGATGTAAACCTCGCGAAACGGCACGTCGCCCATGAACCGCAGGCCCATCATGATCATCCGTGCGACCCAGAAGAAGATGATGTCAAAGCCGGTGACGAGGACACTGCCCGGGTAGAACCTTTCGAGCGCTTTCGTCCGTTGCGGCCAGCCCAGCGTACTGAACGGCCACAGGGCGGATGAAAACCAGGTGTCGAGGACGTCCTCGTCCTGGCGCAGGGTAAGCGCTTCTTCGAGGCCGTGGCGGCGCCGGACATCGTCCTCGCTGTGGCCGACATAGTGCCTGCCCGCATCGTCATACCACGCGGGGATGCGGTGTCCCCACCAGAGCTGCCGGCTGATGCACCAATCCTGGATGTTGTGCATCCAGTCGTAATAGGTCCTGGTCCAGTTGTCCGGCACGAAGCGGATCCGCCCGGTCTCGACCGCCTCGATGGCGGGCTTTGCCAGCGGTTCGATGCGTACGTACCACTGGTCGGTCAGGTACGGTTCGACGACGGCGCCGGAGCGGTCGCCCCGCGGTGTCTTGACCGGGTAGTCCTCGATTTTCTCCAGCAGGCCGAGCGATTGCATTTCGGCAACCACCGCCTTGCGCGCCGCGTAGCGATCGAGGCCGTGATAGGCGGCCGGAACCGCCTCGTTCATCGTTGCCGAATCCGTGAATACATTGATCATCGGAAGGTCGTGGCGCAGGCCGACCTCGTAGTCATTGAAGTCGTGCGCGGGCGTGATCTTGACGACGCCGGTGCCGAACTCGCGCTCGACGTAGTCGTCCGCGATCACCGGGATCCGGCGTCCGGCGATCGGCAGGACGACGTCCTCGCCGATGCGATGGCGGTAGCGATCATCCGCCGGGTGCACGGCGACCGCGGTGTCGCCGAGCAGGGTCTCCGGCCGGGTCGTCGCCACGGTCAGGTGCCCGTCGCCGGATGCCAGCGGGTATCGGAAATGGTAGAGAAACCCGTCCTCCTCGGCCGTCAGCACCTCGAGGTCGGAAAGCGCCGTGTGCAGCACCGGGTCCCAGTTGACCAGCCGCTTGCCACGATAGATCAGGCCCTCCTCGTACAGGGTCACGAAGACGTCCCGTACTGCCGCCGACAGCCCCTCGTCCATCGTGAAGCGATCGCGGCTCCAGTCGACCGAGGCGCCCATCCGGCGCAGTTGTTGCGCGATCTGCCCGCCGGATTCCTGTTTCCACTGCCACACCCGTTCGACGAACGCTTCGCGACCGAGATCGTGCCGGGAACTGCCCTCGGCATCGAGCAGCCGTTCGACCACCATTTGTGTGGCGATGCCGGCATGGTCCATGCCGGGCTGCCAGAGGGTACGGTCGCCCAGCATCCGGTGATACCGGGTGAGAGCATCCATGATCGTGTCCTGGAATGCGTGCCCCATGTGCAGCGTGCCTGTCACGTTGGGCGGCGGAATCATGATGCAATAACTCGGCCCGTCGCCTGCGGGCGCAAACCAGCCCGCATCCTCCCAGCGCGCGTAGACGCGTTGCTCGATCTCCCGGGGTTGGTAAGACTTGTCCATGCCTTGAATCTCTGCAATCGGCGGATCGGAGCAGCCGGCGTCAGAGCATATGGGTATTCAGTTCATGGCCCTGGTCCCGGTAAGCGGCAAAGCGCTTGCGGCTCAGCCGCCGGCATTCCGCGTCCGAGCTTACAAGCTCGGCGATGCGCGGGAAAGCTTCTGCACTGGCCGGGATGTCATCCGCGAGATTGATCAGCAAGTCGCGCGGCTCTATCGGATCGTCGCTGCAGCCGATGGCGATCGGTGCTTCGGCATGCCCGGCACCGACCAGGAAGTGCGGCACGAAACTGCCGTCACGAAAGGTCCACAACAGGTTGTCCAGTGTTTCGGCGTCGGCGCGTGTGCCGGTCCGTATGTGCACACTGTTATTCAGCCGCCAGGCCTTCTCCGCAAGTTTGCACGCAAAGACCTGCCGCGCCTGCTCGCCGCTCTGGCTCAGGACGTAGAAGTCGACCTGCGCCATCACTTCAGGCCGGCAACGCCCCGGCGCGGGCCAGGATGGTTTCCGCGAGCAGGGGAATCGGCCGGCCCGTCGCACCCTTCTTGTTGCCGCTGTGCCATGCGACCCCGGCAATATCGAGATGCGCCCACTTCATGCCTTTCGTGAACTTGGCGAGGAAGCAGCCCGCGGTAATCGTGCCGGCCTCGCGGCCGCCGATGTTTGCCATATCGGCGAAATTGCTTTTCAGCTGCGAAGCGTAGTCGTCGCCGAGCGGCAGGCGCCACGCCCGATCACCGGCGCGAAGCCCGGCGGCGAGCAACTCGTTCGCGAGCTCGTCGTCATTGGCCATCAGTCCGGCATGGTACTTCCCGAGCGCGATGACACAGGCACCTGTGAGGGTCGCCACATCAATGATCACCGCCGGCTTGAAGCGCCGTGCATAGGTAAGCGCGTCACAGAGGATCAGCCGCCCCTCCGCGTCTGTGTTCAAAATTTCGATAGTCTGTCCGGACAGGCTCTTCACGATGTCGCCGGGAACCGTTGCGCTGCCCCCGGGCATGTTGACGACGGCCGGAACGACAACCGTGAGGTTCACCGGCAGTTTCAGCGCGGCCACGATCGCCATCGTGCCTATGACGCTCGCTGCGCCACACATGTCGAACTTCATCTCGTCCATTTGCGCCCCGGGCTTCAGCGAAATACCGCCGGTATCGAACGTGACGCCTTTGCCGACGAGCACGATCGGCGCCTCCGCGTCGCCGCCCCGGTATTGCATCACGATCAGTTTGGCGGGTTCCGCGGCGCCGGCGGCCACCGATAGCAGCGAACCCATGCCCAGCCGCTTCATGTCGGACTCGTTCAGCACCCGCACGGACATCCTGCCGTTGCCTTTCGCAAGTTTCTCTGCAGCGCGAGCGAGGTAAGCGGGTGTGCAGACGTTCGGCGGCAGGTTACCGAGGTCTTTTGCAAGCGACACGCCGACGTTGATGGCGCTGCCGTGGAGGGCACCGAGCTCGGCGCGCCGGGCCGCGCTACGCTTCTCGAGGACGAAGCCGATTTTTTTCAGCGGCATCCGCGGCTTCTTGCGGCCGCTCTTCATCTGCGTAAAGCGATACAGCACATCGCCGATGACTTCCACCGTGGCCCGCGCCTGGTAATAGATGTCGCCCGCCGGTTCGAGTGTCAGTGCGTTCAGAATCGAGCGGCACTTCGTTCTCGAAATAGACCACACGGCCGCCGCGAGAGCCTTGCGATACGTACCGAGATCGAGTTCCGACGCCTTCCCCAGGCCAACCACCACGACGCGTTCGGCACGAACGCCGTCGAGATTGCTCACTACCGTCCAGCGGCCTGCGTGACCCGATATGTCGCCGCTCTTTATGAGCCGCCTCAGCGCCCCGTTGCTGGCACTGTCGATGTCGGCGGCGGCCACACCCAGTTTGCCTGCCGCGTATACACCAACGATGACGCAATCGACCGAACGCGCTGAGGCCTTGCCTGTCGTAGTGAAGTATTCCATGGAAAGCGCTTGTCCCCGGCAAAATAAAACGGTTAGTCTAACTGAATACGCCCGCCACGGTTAAGCAAATCCCGGCAATGCGCCGTATCCTCGATCGCTATATTTTCAGGGAGATCGCCGCGACCTGGCTCGCCGTCACGGGCGTCCTGTTGCTGATCCTTCTCACGAATCAGTTTGCCCGCGTCCTCGGCGACGTGGCAAAAGGTAAACTGCCCAAAGACGCGGCAATGAGCGTCATCGGCCTGTCGGCGATGCAGTACCTGACGGTGCTGGTGCCCATCGGCCTGTTTCTCGCGGTGATGATGGCGCTGGGACGGTTGTACCGTGACAGCGAAATGGCAGCCATGACTGCCTGCCGCGTCGGCCCGATGGGCGTGTACCGGCCGCTGATGTGGCTTGCCGTCCCGCTGGCTGCAGCCGTCGCATGGCTCGCTATCGAAGTCGGTCCGCACGCGCTGTCGGAGGTCGACCGGATCGGCGCGGAAGCGCGCCGCCAGGCCGATCTCGCGAGCATCGAACCCGGCCGGTTCACTGAAGTCCCCTCGGCGGATGCCGTCGTGTACGGTGAGTCCGTCAGCGCCGAGGGCGTCATGAGCAAGGTATTCATGCAGCGGCGGGCGCCCGATGGCCGTGTCGTGGTGGTGGTCGCCGAGCGCGGCGAACAGGTGAGCCTGGAGGACCCCGATCTGCGAATGCTGGTCCTGAACAATGGCCGCCGTTACGAGGGCGTACCGGGCACGGGCCAGTTCCGCGTGGTCGAGTTCGGAGAACACGGTATCCCCTACCGCCTCCCGGGTGTCGAGCCATCGGACCCGCGGCCGCGGGCAATGCCGACGGGGGATCTGCTCGCCGCGAATACGCGCGAAGCGATCGCGGAATTGCAGTGGCGCCTGAGCGTCCCATTGTCGACGCTGCTGCTCTGTTTTCTCGCGGTCCCGCTTTCGAAGAGTCAGCCCCGGGAAGGACGTTACGGCAGGCTTGCGATCGGCCTCCTGCTCTTCATCGTGTACTTCAACCTGCTGAGCGCCGCCAAGGCCTGGACCGAGTCCGGCCGGATCGCGCCGGAACTGGGCTTGTGGTGGGTGCACGGCGGCCTGTTTCTTGTGGCGGCCGCGCTCCTCGCGATGCAAAACGGCGTCCACCGGAGGCTGTTGCGGTGAGCGGCATACTGACGAACTACCTGATGCGCGCGATCCTCGGCAGTTCGGTCCTGGTTCTCGCCGTGTTGCTGGCGCTCGCGGGACTATTCGAATTCATTGCCGAACTGGACGACGTAAAAAACGACTACCAGACTCCGCAGGCCATCCTGTTCATGTTGCTTCGCTTGCCGAATCTCGCGTTCGAAATGATGCCGGTCGCCGTACTGATAGGATCCCTGCTCGGCCTCGGCGGGCTCGCCGCCCACAGTGAAATCATCGTGATGCGGGCGTCGGGCATATCGGTTCGCCGCATGGCCGGCATGGTGGCACTGACCGGTTTCGTGCTCCTCGTGTGCGCAGCTTTGCTCGGCGAATTCGTCGGCCCGCCACTCGATTTCTATGCACGGGACATGCGAGTCAACGCCCGTTCGGGACAGGAGGACGATGTGTCGGGAACCAACACGACCTGGGTTCGGGACGGGTCCGTGTACCTGCACCTCGAACGCGTGAATACGGAGTTCGAGTTCGGGTCGCTGTATATCTACCGTTTCAACGACGACCATACGCTGGAGTCGATCGCGAAAGCCGAGAACTCGGGGATCGGGCCCGACGACAGGTGGGTGCTCGAGAACCTGCGCGAAACACGTTTCGCAAACGACGGTGTCCAGGTCGCCCAGTCGAACCTCGAGGTCGAAAACTTCGAGATAAATGCCGAATTACTCGGCAATGCACTCGCCAAGCCACTGAGCCTTTCGAGCCGCGGCCTGTTGAGCTACATCGATTATCTCGATCGAAATGCGCTCGACTCGCGCCAGTACCGCACCGAGTTCTGGTACCGCCTGTCGCGTACTTTTACCGTGCTCGTGATGCCGATCCTCGCGCTGGCCTTCGTCTTCGGGTCCCTGCGCACCGGTGGCACGGGCAGCCGCCTGCTTATCGGTGTCGTCGTCGGACTCGCTTACTACCTTGCCTCCGAGATGCTCGCCAACTCGGGACAGGTGTTCGATTTGAACCCGGTCGTGATCAGCTGGCTTCCGGCAGCGGCCTTGCTGGCAGTCACCGTATTCGCCCTGATGCGGATTCGCTAAGCGCGAGCCCTGCCTACGAGCGCGGCAGCAGGCTGCGCAAGCGATCCAGGTCGATGTGGCGGAGATCCTTCCGGTAATACCAGGCAAGAGCACATCCGGCCGCAAAGGTCACGCCGAGTGTCAACACCGTCGCCCAGGTGAGCGCGCTCGAACGGCCGGACTCGGGACCGTAGTTCCGCTCCTCCTGAAATTCACCGTTCGCTTTGTGAATCCACACGGCGCCCGGCCTGTCGCTCATGAACTCTTCGGTCTGCGCGAGGGCATCGGCTTTGGTCTCCGCCGACAGAATGGCCTCGTCTTTTCCTTCTTCCTCGAGGCGCCAGAAGTTTGCTTTTTTTACAAGATGATAGTGTTGCATGGTCTTCTCCCTGCGTTCGACACACCTTGAAACTTGCTGGCAGCGGGACGTGCCCGCCGCCGGTGCGTGTGCGTTATAGACGTGTGTTTGTACCTGAGTAAAAAGCAATTTCCATGCCAATCGGCCGGTCATGCGCCGCGGATCCGGGGGTGATACATGAGCCGTGTCCGGCTCCATCGATCATGCCAGGTGAGGCTCTCGCGATCCCACAGCTGCCAGAAGTATCCGAGTCCGCACGGCAGCCACGAGAGGACGGCGGCGAAAAACCGCAGGGCAGATGCAGCGAGCCCCGGGACCCGGCGGTGCGTCGATTCCAGCTGCAGCCCCCAGGACTGCATGCCCAGGGTGCGTCCCTTCCACGACCAGTAGCCGACAAAATAGACGAAGATGACGAGGGCGAGCGTCAATTGATAGAACGCGTTGCCCGACGGTTCGACGAGTTCACCCCCGCGCATGGCGACGAAGGGGATCGTGGCCAGCATGAGTACGGCAACCAGGAGGAATCCGTCGTACAGCATCGCGCCACAGCGGCGCAGCAAACTGCAGGGCTGCATGCTCACAGGCCTTTGACGAACTCGATCATGCGCCGCCGCGTACGCGCATCCGGCAGGGCGCCGAATCCCGCCTGCACATTGTCGCGCATGTGCTCGATCTTGCTGGTGGCCGGGATGGCGCAGGTGACGGCTGGGTGACCAACGATGAACTTGAGGAAAAACTGGCCCCAACTGTCGGCAAACTCCGTGGCCCAGGCCGGCACCTCCTGTCCGCGCACCGCCCGGAACAGCGAACCGCTGCCGAATGGCCGGTTCACGATGACACCGATGCCGAGGTCGGCGGCAAGCGGCAGGATATGGCCATCCGCCTCGTGCTCGGCGAGCGAATAATTGATCTGGATGAAGTCCGGTCTGAAGAACTGCATCTCCGCTTCGAGCTCGGACAGTGCATCGGCACGGTAATGGGTCAGGCCGCTGTAGCGGATGAAGCCATCCTCCTTGAATTCCCTGATGCTCGGCATGTGCAGCTCCGTGTCGCGGAGGTTGTGGACCTGCATGAGGTCTATGACCTCCGTATTCATGAGCGCCGCAGATTCGCGCATCTGCGCAATCCCGGCCGTCCCGGCCGTCTATCCAGACTTTGGTTGCGAGGAACAGTTTCCCGCGGGGCGCGCCGCCCTTGACGATTTCGCCGATGATCCGTTCGGAACGGTTGTACATCGGCGACGTGTCGATAACGCTGCCGCCCGCGGCGATGAGCGTGTCGACGATCTCGCGGCGCGTAGCAATCTCGTCGGGCGCGCCCGACACGTCGAACACTTCATACGTACCGAGCCCGATGACGGGCAGGGTCTCGCCGTCGGAGGACGGGATGCGGCGGCGGGTCATGCTGGCCTGTTGTGCAACGCCGGTGAGCGGTGCCAGCGTGAGTGCCGTCGTTGCGGCGAGAATGTCACGCCGATTCCAGTGCATTTTGCTCATTGGACTTCTTCTCCTCGATCCTGCCGCCGCTGTGATCGCGACGGCGATACTCGCGGCCGAGCCATAGCGCGATGAATATCCATAGTAACGCGAACGGCAACATGACGAGCGCGATGCCGCTGACGCCGAGGCCCCATAGTGCGCGCACGGACCAGATGCCTACAATGTCGCCACCGCGATAGACGGCGGTGTCTATGAAGTTCTTCGCCTTGTACTTCTCTTCCGGGGTCACGACGGAGTAGAGCATGTCATTGCCCGGCTTCGCGAACCCGAAACCGACCGAGCGGCGGACGACCTGCAATACCGCGATCAGGAGCAGCGTGGGGTTGAGCGCGAGCAAGCCGAATCCGACGAGCGAGATGAGCGGCATCAGGGCCAGTGTGAGCCCGAGCCCGAGCCGGCGGACGGCGTGCCTGACCGCAAAGAGCTGCAACAGCAGCGACAGGCCGCTCGTCGTCGCGTCGACAATACTGAAAAATCGCGTTCGCTCATCGACGCCCGCGATGGAATTCGTGACCAGGTCGTTGACGAACATGTACAAGGCGGTGCCGAGCAGCGACGCGATGACGGAGATGACGGAGATTGCGAGGAGGTAGCGCGAGCCGAATACATGCGTGATGCCGGCGAACGCGCTGCCGCCCAACGGCCTGGATGCCGCTGCCGTGTCGGGAATCTGCTCCGCCTGGTCCCGCTCGACCCAGGCGCGCAGCTTGTGAATACAGACGATGCTCAACAGCAACAGGGTGGCGGAGACCGGCAGCAGCTGCTCGAAGCCGAAAGGGATGACGAGCTGGCTCGTCAGAAGCGGGCCTGCCAGTGCGCCCGTACTGCCGCCGGCCGAGATGACGCCGAACAATCGGCGCCCCTGCTCCTTGCTGTAGATGTCGGCCATGAAACTCCAGAATACGGAGACCACGAACAGGTTGAACACGCTGAGCCACACGAAAAATGCGCGACCGATCCAGACGATGTCGGCGTCGGTCCTGGCGGCATAGCTAAACGCGGCATAAAAGAACAGGATGTTGGCCGCGAAAAACGCGTAGACCCAGGGCAGGAATGCGCGCCGCGGGAAACGCGATGCCACCCAGCCGAAAACCGGGGACACGGCCAGCATTACGACGAAGGTGCTGGAGAAGAGCCACGGGATCGTGGTCGTGCCGCTCTCGACGCCCATCGCCTCACGGACGGAACGCAGCATGTAATAAGACGAGAGGATGCAGAAGAAATAGGCGAACGACCAGGCCACGGCCCGCAGTTCCCGCCGCTCGAGACCGAGTGCGCGCTCTAGAAAATCGTGGACCATCGCTACCCGGGAGGCGCCGTGTCCGGCCGAGTGTAAGGAATCCCGCGAGCCCGGGATAGCGGCCGGCATCGCTTAAGCCAATCTGCAGCGACTCCTGAGTTTCCCTGCCAGCAAGGTAGCGCGGACATTGGCGACGATTTGCGGCACCACACGACAAGGAGGCGATGATGAAAAAGGGAATGGCATTCTCGCTGCTCGCGGCCGCGCTGATGCTTGCCGCGGCGCCCGCGGCGACCGTGGAATTGCGGGACCGGACGAAGGACGGCTGCCGGGCGCTCGAAAACTCGGTCTACAGCGCCGTCCTTGCCGCCAGCTCGGGCTGGCGCAGGCCCGCGACGGAGAGCGGCGCTGCCCCGGCGTTCGTCTGCGCCGAGAGTGCACGCGCCGTAAGCTCGGGCTTCACGAAGGCGATGGCACGACGCAATGTTTTTTTGAGCTGGAAATCGCCCGAGCAGGAACGCGGGGACCTGTGCCTCAGCGCGGATCTTTCGCAGTGTTACCCGAACCGCAACCCCTATGTGCCGATGGCGGTCGGCGATGCGGCATTCGTCGCGGACAGCTGGCGTGCGGTGTTGCGTGCGGTCGGCAGGGCGATGCCCGGCGGTCACAGCGGCGACTTTGCGCGCTTCGACGAGCCTGGGCTCGCCCGTCATCTCGATGCCGCACTCGGCCAGAGCCTTCGCGGCCGCAGCCAGCAGGCATATTACAGTCGATAGCCCCGCGAACGGCCGGCGGTGCACGACACGCCGGCCGGGGCTTATAACCGCGAACTTGGCCCGAGCTTCGAGGTATTAGCCGCCCGGATGAGACCGTGTGGCTATGTCGGCAGCCCAATATAGCGGCCGGCTGTAACCGCCTCCCGGCCGGGTCGCCTCGCATATTCTCCGGAATCAATGCCTTAGGCGGGGGCTGCCGCGCCCTCTGACGGAGGGGCGAACGGCGCGCGCAGCATTGTTGCAAAATAGTACCAAGTGTCCTCGTTGCCCCCTGTTCCGCCCGCAACTGCCGGCGTACGTTGGATCTTTCCGACGCACGCCCCGTTGCTGTCTGTTTGATTTGAACAACACACCGGTCCGTCACTGCAGCGTTGCGGCGGGGACACTTATTCATTTCGGACAGAGGGATACGACATGACGTACATCATGCGCAAGCGATTCAAGCGTTCTCGTGCCTGTCTCGGCATTGCCCTTGCCGGGACGTTTTGCCTCCCGCTCGCGATGGCGCAGGCGCCCGGGGCAGAAGACGCGGAAGCCGAAGAGATCGAGGAAGTCATCGTTACCGGCAGCCGCATCAAGCGCGACAGTACCTTTACATCCACGTCGCCCCTCGCGGTGATCGATGCTGCCCAGCAGGCGCAGTTCGGCGCCATCGACGCAGCATCGATGCTGCGTACCGCGACGTCTGTGGGCGGTCAACAGATCGATTCCTCGTTCTCGGGATTCACGGTCGACGGCGGACCCGGCGCGGAAACCATCGGGCTGCGCGGGCTGGGTTCCGAGCGTACTCTCGTGCTCATCGACGGCCGCCGCATCGGCGCTGCCGGCACCTTCGGCGGCGCGGTGTTCCCCGACCTCGCATTGATCCCGAGCTTCCTCGTGGAGCGGGCGGAGATCCTGCTCTCCGGTGCCTCGTCCATCTACGGCGCGGATGCCGTCGCGGGCGTCGTCAATATCATTACGCCGCAGGACTTCGAGGGCATCGAGCTCGACGCCACCTTCGGCATGCCGGATTCGGGTCACGGTGACGAACAGACGGCCTCGATCCAGCTCGGCTCCGCCTCCGACCGCGCACGATTCTATATCGGCGGCGAGTACTACGAGCGCGAGGGCGTGGCTGCACGCAATCGCGAGTTCACCGAAGGCGGCCACCGCGCCATTACGATCGACGAGAACGGCGAGCGCCAGGAGGTGCCGGACGGCTTTTTCGACCAGACCATCGCGTTCGGCCCGGACTGCACGTTCGCGGGCTACACGCCGGGGCAGAATACCGGCGGCTCGACCGTGCCGGACTTCTCCTGCGACGTCGATTTCGATGTGGCACCGTGGAACCAGGCCTTCGGCTTTCTGGACCAGAACATCTGGTCCCCGACCGAGCGCTGGTCGGCCTTCGCGAGCATCGAGTATGACCTGCAGGCCTTCGGCGATTCGTCGGTGTACTTCCAGGTGCTGAACTCGAACCGCAAGCAGGCGGCAAACGGCGGTGACGCGCAGTTTTTCCCGCTCGTCCCCGCAGCGAACCAGTACAACCCGTTCGGCGTCGACGTCGTGACCGTCGCTTATGACGGCGACGCGCGCAGCGACGTCGACGACACGTCCGTTACCTACAACCGCTACCTGATCGGTATGCAGGGTGACGTCAGCATCGTCAACGGCTTTGCGACGCTCGACAACTGGACCTACGACATGTCCGTCGGCTACACGCGGAGCGAAGGCGCGAACTATTTCGACATCGTTCGCAACGACCGGCTCACGAACTCGCTCAATAACTGCGTGAACCCGCCGCAGGACCTGTTCGGCGGCTTCGCGCCGGAATGCGTCACGGTGAACCTGTTCAGCCCGGAATTCCTGACGGGCGGCAGCCTGGGTGATGCGCGTGACTACCTGGTGGCACGCGTCAACAACACGACGAAAGTGTCGCAGACCGCGGTCGAGGCCGGCGTGACGGGCGACCTGTTCGAGCTGCCGGCCGGCCCGGTCGGCGCGTTTTTGGGCGCATCCTACCGCGAGGACAGCATTTTCTCGGACGTCGACGTCAACATCGAGGAGAACAATGCCTGGGGCCGCTCGGCGGAGGGCGACACCGCCGGCACCACGGACATCAGCGAACTGTACGCAGAGCTCGACGTGCCGGTGCTTACCGACGTCTTCCTGGCCCAGGACGTCACCGTGAACCTGTCCTACCGCGTGTCCGACGACAAATACTTCGGCACGGAGGACACCTGGCGCGTCACTGCCAACTGGGACGTCACCGACTATCTGCGCTTTCGCGGTACCGTCGGCACTTCCTTTCGCGCGCCGAACCTGAAGGAGCTGTTCATCGCGGACCAGACCGGGTTCACCAATGCGTTCATCGATCCGTGCATCGTGCCAGCCGGCGGGGACGACCGGGTCCAGACGATCATCGACAACTGTATTTCCGAGGGCATCGACCCGTTCACGTTCGGACAGGACGGCGCGCCGAGCGTCGGCACCGTATCGGGCGGCGCGGACGACCTCAGGCCGGAGACCTCGGATTCGTGGACGGTCGGTATCGTATTCGGGCAGCCGTGGACGGATGCATTCGACTTCCAGGTGTCCGTCGACTACACGAACATCGAGATCACGGACGCCGTTGCGCAACCGACGGCCGGTTTCGTCCTGCAGCAGTGCTACACGAGCGCGGGCCTGACCGACCCATTGTGCGATCGCGTCACCCGCAACCTGGCGGCGCCGCCCGACCAGCGCTTTCTGCTGACGGTCGACGAGTCCGTGGCAAACATCGAAATCGAGAACTACGAGGACATCAGCTTCTCGACCTTGCTGGTCACGGATTTCGACCTGTTCGGCTCGTTCTCGTCGTTGTCATGGAACATGGATGTCACCAAGTCACTCGAATACACCGAGGGACTGTTCCTCGAAACCGCGGATGAGCTCGTGGGTTCGCTCGGCGTGCCGGAGTGGCGCGTGCAATCGATGCTGGGCTTCGATTTCAGCAACTGGAACGTCAGCCACCGCCTTACGTATTTCTCGGAAGGCGCGGATACGCCGCAGCAGCGCGAGGACGCGGGCCTTTCCGACGACGACGTGGCCTCCATTGGCAGCTTCGTGTCGCACAGCTTCAGCCTCGCCTACAACGCCGATGCCTGGCGTGCCTACCTGACGGTGGAAAACGCCTTCGATGCGACGCCCGACCTGATCGACGCCGACGCCTTCATCGGCAACACCATCAACAACATGCCGGTCGGCGTGTACCCGGCAGACGCCATCATGGGGCGTGCGGTCATCCTGAGCCTCAGTACGTCGTTCTGAGCGGTATCGCTGCACGGAGATGTGAAAAGGCCCGCTCGATGAGCGGGCCTTTTTTTTTCCGACAGGCGATGCCAAGCTCATAATTCGCTTGCCAAAGTAAGCCGACGGCTCGCAACCCGGGACGATCGAGGCCAACGGGGTGACGGGCGGGAATCAGTCCTCGCCGGTTCCGACTTCGCTCGGCGTAGCAAAAGCGTAGCGAAAGCCGAAGCCGATCAGGAGTTGCTCCTCATCGTACGGCATGGCGCCCAGCGACAGGACGTTGGCGATTGCCGCCGGCCCCACATCCTGGAGCATCCAGTCCTCGCTTTCGAATTGCTGCCAGGTCAGGCCGAACTCGAGCATGAGCTGTTCGGACCAGGCGTAATCCACGCCGATGCGCAGCTGGCTCAGGTCCGTTGCAAAGTCCGGGAATTCGTCCACGCCGGTAGCGAGCGCATTCATCCCGACTTCCGAGGCGCTTTCCGACTTGCGAAGGTCGATCCTGAGGTCGGCTTTCTCGGCGATGCCGCGGATGCGTACCCCGGCGCCGACGGAGGTGAACGTGTCCTCCCACTCGGCCGACCAGTCCGCTGCCCCGAAACTCTCGCTGCCGCGCTGCAGGGATTCGATCGTGTCGTAGCCGAGATTCAGCCACGTACTCACGGTTTCGCTTGCGGTCCATGTCAGGTCAGCGGCAAGCTCGAGCTCCTGGCCGCTGATCATGCCGAGCTGCGATTCGGTGTAACTGTCGTCTGCCCACTGCCCGTCAAGCGTCAGCGGCGACGGGTACGTCCGCCGGTGTGACCGAAACCGTGAACTTGGCGAATTCGCGGTAGCGGTAGGCGAGGTCGTACTTGCGCAGGAGCGGATTCTGGCCGAGGTCGACAGCAACCGTCTCGTCGTACCGGTCGATGTCGCGCTTTTGCGTTCCGCCGCGTACGTCCAGGGCCAGCAGGTCCAGGGGCTGCCAGCGCGCGCCGAGCCAGCCGCTATCCTCGGTCTGCTCCGCCACCTCGCGGAAATCCCGCTCGATCTCGCGTCGCTCGACGCCGCCCTCGAGCGTGAGTTCCGAGAATAGATCGTAACTCGCGCGCGCATTCAACACCGTGCGGTCGAAACTGTACGGCGTGTTCAGCTCACTCGTGCCGCTCACGAAGGAGTCGACGATGACGCGGTTCCAGGCGACGCGGTCGGTGGTGTTGTCGCGCTCGTCGTAGCGGTAGCTCAGGCGGACGCGCGCGCGCGGCAGCGGCCGGAAGGACGCGGTCAGCGCATAATTCGTGACGTCAACGCTGCCATCGAGGTTGCCGAGCGGCAGCGGGTCGGCCGCCAGCGTCGCATTCGTCGTGTACGGCAGGAACGCGCTGTCCTGCGTGATCTCGCCGACGGCCAGCGATGCACCGAGCGTCGTATTGAACAGGTCGAAGGCATAGCCGCCGCGCAGGAAAACCTGCTGGAAGCGGCTCTCCGGGGCCATGTGCGAGCGCCGGTGTCTCCGCGCCGGGGAAGGTCGTGAACGGCGTTTCCCAGGCGAGCCCCAGTTGTCGTTCGAAAAGTCGGACAAAAACCAGCCGAGCGAGACGTACGTTCGGCGGGCTGCATAGTCGAGGCTCGCCTCGACTTCATCAGTGGTGTAGTCGAAGGGCGCGGGCAACAGGCTTGCCGTCGTGTAGCCCGAGCCGCCGAGTATCTTCGTGCCGTCCTGCTCGCGTCGCCGGTAGTCGAGCGATGCGCTGAAGTTCGGCGACAGCCGGTAATCGCCCCCGAGGAGCCAGTTCGTCCGGTCAGACTCGATGTCCCGGCCCACGAGGCTGGCATCCAGTGCCGTGAAAGCCGTCGTCTGCGGAGCCGCGACCCAGCCATCGGGCAGGGCGAGCAGCGCATCGCCCGAAGGATGGAAGACGGTCTGCGTCGTGATGAACTCGCGGTGCGGGATTTGCGCGTATTCGAGGCGGTACTTGAACGCCCCGGGCCGGCGTCCGTCCATACTGAGCGCGCGGGAATCGAGCAGCAGGTCGTCCACTTGCCACCGCGCCAGGTGGTCCTCGCCGGTGTAGCTGCCGAGCGCGTCGACATTGCCGTAGGCACCGGACTCGTCGTAGCCGGTGGCGTCGCCGAGGTACGCGGCATCCTCGTCGGCGTTGGTCACACCCGCCGTGCCGCTGGCGACATGGCCGGCAGCGAAGGGGCAGAGCTCGCATTTCCAGGCACTCGTGTCTTCCTGCGCCAGCGCTGGTCCGTTTGCTATGCGCTGCAGCCACGGCGGCGGCGAGCAAAGCGGCTTGGGGTTGGCAGGTGCGCGATGGCATGGCGCTCAGCGCATCAGCTTCGAGCCCGACGGATGGTTTGATCCGTGGACCTGCGAGTGGCAGTTGAGGCAGCTTTCGCCGAGCAGGTATTGCGACGGCGCGCCGTCCGCCAGGCCACCCGTGTCGAAGGCAATACTCGGATGTCCGGCTTGCGAGTGACAGCTCTGGCAAAGCAGGGGCGCGCGCTTTGTCAGCATCGCCGGCTGACTGGAACCGTGCGGTTCGTGACACGTGGTGCAGTCCTCTGCAACGGGTGCGTGCTCCCAGAGATAGGGTCCGCGCTTGTCCGCGTGGCAGGTATCACAGGTCTGGTTGACGGTTTCGCGTGCCAGCACGGACGCGACGGTGTCACCATGCGGACTGTGACAGGCCGTGCAAGTCATTTTTCCCTCGACGATCGGGTGCGCAAAGGCTTTCAAGGTTTCGTTGTGCACGTTCAGGTGACAGGACGCACACACTTCCGGCTGGGCTTCGGTTTGCAAAACCTTGTCGAACGTGTTGTGAATATCGTGACAGTCGATACAGGCGACGTCCGCCAACGAGTGCGCGTCGTCATGCCAGCCGAAACTGAGTGCCGCCTGGTGGCAGTCGATGCACACGCCGTTCTGTTCCTCAACAGGCTCCTCGAGGCCGGTGACGAAGTGGCCGATCGGCGGGCGCTCCTGCCCGCGGCGGACGCGCCCGGCGTGCGCGTCTCCCGGCCCATGGCAGGCTTCGCACTGCAGCTGACCGTCGCCGAAGGGACCGGTGTGATCGCCCGGGAGGCCGTGCGGCGTGCGAAAGATCTCGAGCATGGCCGCGTCGTCGTGACAGGCGAGGCAGGTGTCCGCGCCCTCGCGCGAGTAGGCGGGTGTCGACTCGTCGGCGACCTGTGCGGCTGCGGGCGGCTCGGGGTCCTGTGCGGCCGCGGACTCGTCGGCATCCTGTCCGGCTGCTTGCGGCACGGACACCGCCAGCAGCACGATTATGCTCCACAGGACTCCGGATCGGGGCATGGTGCAGAGATCCGGGATCAGTTGAAATCGAACTCGGCGACGCCGTGCATTTCACCCACGTCGGCGGAACGACCCGGGCCATGACAGAGCGCACAGGTCTCTGAACCCGCGGAAACGATGGCGCCGGTCTCGGACTTGCCGGCCTCGAAGTCACCCCCGTTCTGCAGCATGTGCTCTTTCGCAAGATCCGAGGTGTGGCAGCTCGAACACACCGCGGCATTTGGCGAGATCGCGACATCGTCGAGCAGCGACGAGCGATCCGGGCCGGCGTCGACCGTCGACGCGAGGATCACCGCCGGATCGACCGGGTAATACGTATCCGCGAGGTGACAACCTTCGCAATTGTTGAGGTGTCCCGGGTACACGAGCCCGACGTAGGAGTGCGCGGAGTTCCCGTAGCCGCATACGCCCACGGTGCCAGCATGGATCTGGTGGATCATGCGTTTCAGGTCTATCGACGTGTCATCCAGGCCGAGTTCTGCTTCGCACGCCGAGCCGGCAACACGCTGCTGAATGTCGGTCGCATTCGGGTTGTGGCAGGTCGAACAAATCTCGGTGTTGCCGCTGCGGTTTTCGCCGTGCAGGGAAAGGTTTTTGTGACAGTCATTGCACTTGTCGATGTCCACGATGCTGCGGCGCGCCTGGGGGCTCGAATCCGTAATCGCGAACGTGAGGACGCCGGACGAAACCGGCAGGTTCGTGAGCGTGCCGTCGATGTCGACCGCGGCACGACCCTCGAGCACCGCGAGGCCGGAGCCTTCGATACCCGTCGGAATGGGCAGCTCGGCCGCCTTGGTAAACGTGCCGTCCGGGTTCGCCGTGGCAGCATCCTGGAAATTGATCTGAATCGGTGCGAAAGGTGCACCGCTGTCAGCCGGCCGCATCAGGTCGTCGTTCGGGTCGATGTTGCCCACGGCCGTCGTCGTCCACCCAAGGTCGAGGTTCAGCCGCGAGCTGCCGACATGGAACGGCCCGGCCGGGTCGTTGATGTCCCAGGTGCTGCCGTCGTCGGGATTGGAGACACGGATCGTCGCCTCCGGCGTTTGCCCGGGCGCGGTATTCGTCACGCTCACCACTTCGTAGGCGAACGCCTCGTTCGCCGTGACTTCTTTCAGTTCGTGCGCCCGCGCAATCTGCACGTCGCCGCCGTTGACGGTCGCATCGGGACCGTGGCAGTCGAGGCACTGCGTGTCGTCGCTGAACGTCAGCCCGCCCGGATGGCCGCCGGCGGCCCAGTCGATGTCGTCGTGACAGGTGCCGCACGCGGCCCGGTTGGCGACCATCCGCCAGTTGCTGGCATCCGGCGTGTCCGTATCCGATTCCTCGTGACAGGTCGTGCAGTTCCGGACGTCCTGCGGTGAACTGGATGTCGGAAAAGTCAATTACGGTGCCGCCATGGCCGACGATAAAATAGCCGTTCGCTCAGGTTCACGCCATAGTGAATCTTGTGAATCAGCACTTTCATGTCGACCTTACCTCCCCAGGGTTCGGCCGCCGTATCGCCGTCGATGGAGTAGGGGTTGTGACAGGTGACGCAGTAGGTGACGTCGGTGCGCGAGTCCGCCGTGAAACTCCAGGCGATCATGGCATGCGTTGCAGGTGTCGTTGTCGACGATGTTGCGCGTGAACAGTGGATCGCCACCGGCCGGGACAAAGTCGAAAATTCCGTTATCCTCGCTCGGGACCTCGCCGCGAATTTCGACGCCCAGCCGATGGGTCTTCATTGCGTCGTAAGTCCGGGCCGGCAGGATAGTCGGTCAGTGCCTGGGCGAACGTATAAGAGTACGTGCCGTCGCCATTGTCGATGAACGTGCCGTCTGTCGCGGTTTCCGTGATTGGCCTGCGCATTAGGGATCCCGGCGCTGTCGCGGGTGAAGTAGGCCTGCCATTCGCTGGAGCCGCCGTCCGTGCCGGGGGTGAGTTGTGACAGGACGAAGCGCAGTTCATCGGCTGTCGAGACCGTAGAGGCCCTGGTCAAGTTCGTTCGTCAGTGCCAGCGATACGGTTGGTGCACCGCCGCCGGCCGGTACGCTGACGTCTGCGACCTCGATCAGCGACTTCATCGGCGGATCCGATCGGGACACTGCCGGAGGATCCCGAACCGCCCGGCGGTCCCGGCGGACCCGCAGGTCCTGCCGGACCGGCCGGCCCCTGTGCCCCGTCATCGCCCTCGCAGGCCCAGAGGAAAAGGCTGGCGCTCAGTATGAAGGCAAGGCCGGCGTATTTCGAGGCAATGTTGCTCATAAAGCGCTCCGTCGGACCGTCGCCAGGCACCCGGGCGAGTTGGTGGATTGTTTGAAGACTCGCGTGCAGAGGTTTTTAACAAAATTCCCGCTCTATTCTCATTGCGGAAACTACCTACAAAAAAACAAGGCTTTAACGCCCGCAAAAGGTGGAATAGCGGCCGAGCGCGCTGGTATAAACCTACGACAATGCCGACACAATGCTTGTCGCGAATCGTTCGTATTTCCGAACCCTGGAGAGCACGCCCATGAAACAAGCAGCCCGCTTCACCTCGCTACTTTGCCTGGCCCTCCTCGCCGCCGGCAACGCCGCTGCCGTCGAGGAACTCGTCACGAACTGCAATGACTGCCATGGCGACGGCGGTGTGAGCCAGTGGAACGACATGCCGACGATCGCCGGGCTGGACGCGTTCACCAGCTCTGAAGCGCTGTACGCGTACCAGGAAAAGGCGCGACCGTGTGGCGAATCCAAGTTTCGTCAGGGCGACACGAGCCGGCCACCCACCGACATGTGTGCCGTCGCTGCGGATCTTAGCGAAGAGAGTATCGAAGCGCTCGCCGAACATTACGCGGCGCTCCCGTTCGTTCCTGCAGACCAGGAATTCGACCCGGCGCTTGCGGAGAAAGGGAAGACAGTACACATGGCTAGCTGCGAGCGCTGTCATTCCGGTGGCGGGTCGAATGCGGAGGACGAGGCGAGCATCCTCGCCGGGCAACGGACCGGTTACCTGACGCAGGCGTTCAGCGAGTACGCGTCGGGCGATCGCGAGCAACTCGACAAAATGAAGGGGGCAATGGACAAGCTCTCCGCCGACGATGTAACCGCGCTGCTGCACTATTATGCCAGCCAGCAGTGACGCAGTGCTTCTTTCCAACGAGCCCTTAAAGGCGCTGTTCGCGACGATCGATGCGGGTGACGCCAACGGCTTCGTGGGCTACCTCAGCGAAGATGCCGTGCTGCGTTTCGGTTCCGCACCGCCGGTGCACGGTGCCGATGCTATCCGGGACGCTATCGGTTCGTTTTTCGAAAGCATCAAGACACTCAGCCACGAAATCGACTACACCACGGAAGCCGATGGCCGGGTGGTGTGCGAGGGCCGCGTGACTTACACGCGTCACGACGACAGCCGGATCACGCTGCCGTTCGTCGACGTGCTGGTTCGGGCGTCGTCGACCGGCGCCGGCTTGATTATCGCCGACTATCGCATCTACATGGATGTGGCCCCGCTATACGCGTCGGCCCCCGCAGCAGCCGGCGCGGGAGGCCGCGAGTGAATATCGAAAGTGTCGTCGGCACGCTGGTCGGGCAATTCAACCAGCGTCTCTTCGACCTGCCGCCGTCACATGCTCAGATCGAACTGCCGCTGCCACGCACTGCTCAGCGCTACCTGTTGTATCTGCACGTTCCTTTCTGTCGCGTGCTGTGCCCGTTCTGCACTTTTCACCGCGTGCAGTTCGATGATCGCGCAGCGGCGTCGTACTTCGACGTTCTGGAGGCCGAGATTCAGCGCGTCAGCGACGCGGGCTATACGCTTCGACGAAATCTACGTCGGCGGCGGCACGCCTACCGTGATCCCGACGCGCCTCCTCGACCTCATCGGCCGGCTGCGCAGCGAGTCCGGCGTGCGGTCTGCCTCGATCGAGACCAATCCGAACGAACTCAACCGGCAGCAGCTCGAGTCATTCGCCGCTGCTGGCGTGTCGCGACTCTCCGTCGGCGTGCAGAGCTTCGACGACAGGCTGCTGGAGGGAATGCAGCGAAAGAACACCTACGGCGACGGGGAGCAGATCAGGCCAGGCTGAGCAGCGCGGCCGGCATCTTCGAGCACGCTCAACGTCGACATGATCTTCAACCTGCCCGGGCAGAGCGACTGCGTCTCTGCAGCGCGATCTCGACATCCTGCTGGATGAGCTGGCCGTCGACCAGGTGTCCTACTACCCGCTCATGTCCACGCCGGAGACCCGTGCGGCCATGCGCAGGAGCATGGGCGATACCGACCACGTCCGGGAACGGAACTGTACGAACTCATCACGGCGCGTATGGCGGCTGCCGGCTATATGCGAAATTCCGCGTGGTGTTTCTCGCGCAAGGCCGGGCATGTTCGACGAGTACATCGTCGGACCGGGAAGAGTACTTAGGGCTCGGTGCCGGTGCTTTCAGCTATCTCGACGGGTCGCTTTACGCGAGCACCTTCTCGCACGACCAGTACGCCGCGCTGATCGCCGGGGGCAGGACCGGTACGGTCTTGCGCAAAGAGATGACCTTGAGGGACCAGATGCGCTACTACCTGCTCACGAAGTTGTTCGGCGGCCGTCTGCGTCTGGACGCTGCCGAAGCGCGTTTCAAACATGCGTTTCGGCGCACGCTGGCCCGGGAACTGGCGGGACTCAAGCTGATGGGCGCCGTGCGCGAGCGCG